>CBDHFH010000009.1:0-56104 GCA_965262455.1 Gammaproteobacteria bacterium | reverse complement strand
GTTTACTATCTCCATCAACGATGACAGCAACGAATTTAATGTTAGTGCTGTCACTGATACCGATGTTGCAAGTAACGAAGTCAGTGAAAGTGCCTCTGTTGGAGCGACAGTAGGCGTCACAGCCTTCGCCAGTGATGCTGATGGGGATGCGGTGACTTATAGTTTAACAAGTAATCCAAACAACGCGTTTGCCATTGACCCTAATACCGGTGAAGTCACGGTGGCGGATCCTAGTGGCTTGAACTTCGAAGATGCGACAAGCATGCAGATCGAAGTCACGGCCACCACCGATGACAGTACATCATCACAAACATTCACTATTGCGATCAACGATGACAGCAACGAATTTAATGTCAGTGCAGTGACCGATACCGATGTCGCAAGTAATGAAGTCAGTGAGTCCGCGAGTGTCGGTGCCACGGTCGGCGTCACGGCGTTTGCCTCGGATGCTGATGGGGATGCGGTGACTTATAGTCTAACAAGCAATCCAAACAACGCGTTTGCCATTGATCCGACCACAGGTGAGGTGACCGTCGCAGACCCATCCGGTCTTAACTTCGAAGATGCGACAAGCATGCAGATCGAAGTCACGGCCACCACCGATGACAGTACATCATCACAAACATTCACTATTGCGATTAACGACGACACCAATGAGTTTGCCGTCTCGGCAGTGACCGATACCGATGCAGCGAGTAATGAAGTCAGTGAATCCGCAAGTGTGGGTGCCAGTGTTGGCGTGACCGCGTTTGCCAGTGATGCTGATGGGGATGCGGTGACTTATAGTTTAACAAGCAATCCAAACAACGCGTTTGCCATTGATCCGACCACAGGTGAGGTGACCGTCGCAGACCCATCCGGTCTTAACTTCGAAGATGCGACAAGCATGCAGATCGAAGTCACGGCCACCACCGATGACAGTACATCATCACAAACATTCACTATTGCGATTAACGACGACACCAATGAGTTTGCCGTCTCGGCAGTGACCGATACCGATGCAGCGAGTAATGAAGTCAGTGAATCCGCAAGTGTGGGTGCCAGTGTTGGCGTGACCGCGTTTGCCAGTGATGCTGATGGGGATGCGGTGACTTATAGTTTAACAAGCAATCCAAACAACGCGTTTGCCATTGATCCGACCACAGGTGAGGTGACCGTCGCAGACCCATCCGGTCTTAACTTCGAAGATGCGACAAGCATGCAGATCGAAGTCACGGCCACCACCGATGACAGTACATCATCACAAACATTCACTATTGCGATTAACGACGACACCAATGAGTTTGCCGTCTCGGCAGTGACCGATACCGATGCAGCGAGTAATGAAGTCAGTGAATCCGCAAGTGTGGGTGCCAGTGTTGGCGTGACCGCGTTTGCCAGTGATGCTGATGGGGATGCGGTGACTTATAGTTTAACAAGTAATCCAAACAATGCGTTTGCCATTGACCCCAATACCGGTGAAGTCACGGTGGCGGATCCTAGTGGCTTGAACTTCGAAGATGCGACAAGCATGCAGATCGAAGTCACGGCGACCACCGATGACAGTACATCATCACAAACATTCACTATTGCGATCAACAATGACACCAATGAGTTTGCCGTCTCGGCAGTGACTGATACCGATGTTGCAAGTAACGAAGTCAGTGAAAGTGCCTCTGTTGGAGCGACAGTAGGCGTGACCGCGTTTGCCAGTGATGCTGATGGGGATGCGGTGACTTATAGTTTAACAAGTAATCCAAACAATGCGTTTGCCATTGACCCTAATACCGGTGAAGTCACGGTGGCGGATCCTAGTGGCTTGAACTTCGAAGATGCGACAAGCATGCAGATCGAAGTCACGGCCACCACCGATGACAGTACATCATCACAAACATTCACTATTGCGATTAACGACGACACCAATGAGTTTGCCGTCTCGGCAGTGACCGATACCGATGCAGCGAGTAATGAAGTCAGTGAATCCGCAAGTGTGGGTGCCAGTGTTGGCGTGACCGCGTTTGCCAGTGATGCTGATGGGGATGCGGTGACTTATAGTTTAACAAGTAATCCAAACAATGCGTTTGCCATTGACCCCAATACCGGTGAAGTCACGGTGGCGGATCCTAGTGGCTTGAACTTCGAAGATGCGACATCGCATGCAGATCGAAGTCACGGCCACCACCGATGACAGTACATCATCACAAACATTCAGTATTGCGATCAACAATGACACCAATGAGTTTGCCGTCTCGGCAGTGACTGATACCGATGTTGCAAGTAACGAAGTCAGTGAAAGTGCCTCTGTTGGAGCGACAGTAGGCGTGACCGCGTTTGCCAGTGATGCTGATGGGGATGCGGTGACTTATAGTTTAACAAGTAATCCAAACAATGCGTTTGCCATTGACCCTAATACCGGTGAAGTCACGGTGGCGGATCCTAGTGGCTTGAACTTCGAAGATGCGACAAGCATGCAGATCGAAGTCACGGCCACCACCGATGACAGTACATCATCACAAACATTCACTATTGCGATTAACGACGACACCAATGAGTTTGCCGTCTCGGCAGTGACCGATACGGATGCGGCGAGTAATGAAGTCAGTGAATCCGCAAGTGTGGGTGCCAGTGTTGGCGTGACCGCGTTTGCCAGTGATGCTGATGGGGATGCGGTGACTTATAGTCTAACAAGCAATCCAAACAACGCGTTTGCCATTGATCCGACCACAGGTGAGGTGACCGTCGCAGACCCATCCGGTCTTAACTTCGAAGATGCGACAAGCATGCAGATCGAAGTCACGGCCACCACCGATGACAGTACATCATCACAAACATTCACTATTGCGATTAACGACGACACCAATGAGTTTGCCGTCTCGGCAGTGACCGATACCGATGCAGCGAGTAATGAAGTCAGTGAATCCGCAAGTGTGGGTGCCAGTGTTGGCGTGACCGCGTTTGCCAGTGATGCTGATGGGGATGCGGTGACTTATAGTTTAACAAGTAATCCAAACAATGCGTTTGCCATTGACCCCAATACCGGTGAAGTCACGGTGGCGGATCCTAGTGGCTTGAACTTCGAAGATGCGACAAGCATGCAGATCGAAGTCACGGCGACCACCGATGACAGTACATCATCACAAACATTCACTATTGCGATCAACAATGACACCAATGAGTTTGCCGTCTCGGCAGTGACTGATACCGATGCAGCGAGTAATGAAGTCAGTGAATCCGCAAGTGTGGGTGCCAGTGTTGGCGTGACCGCGTTTGCCAGTGATGCTGATGGGGATGCGGTGACTTATAGTTTAACAAGTAATCCAAACAATGCGTTTGCCATTGACCCTAATACCGGTGAAGTCACGGTGGCGGATCCTAGTGGCTTGAACTTCGAAGATGCGACAAGCATGCAGATCGAAGTCACGGCGACCACCGATGACAGTACATCATCACAAACATTCACTATTGCGATCAACAATGACACCAATGAGTTTGCCGTCTCGGCAGTGACTGATACCGATGTTGCAAGTAACGAAGTCAGTGAAAGTGCCTCTGTTGGAGCGACAGTAGGCGTGACCGCGTTTGCCAGTGATGCTGATGGGGATGCGGTGACTTATAGTTTAACAAGTAATCCAAACAATGCGTTTGCCATTGACCCTAATACCGGTGAAGTCACGGTGGCGGATCCTAGTGGCTTGAACTTCGAAGATGCGACAAGCATGCAGATCGAAGTCACGGCCACCACCGATGACAGCAGTAGTAGTGAAACGTTTACTATCTCCATCAACGATGACACCAACGAATTTAATGTTAGTGCTGTCACTGATACCGATGCAGCGAGTAATGAAGTGAGCGAATCCGCGAGTGTGGGTGCCAGTGTTGGCGTGACCGCGTTTGCCAGTGATGCTGATGGGGATGCGGTGACTTATAGTTTAACAAGTAATCCAAACAATGCGTTTGCCATTGACCCTAATACCGGTGAAGTCACGGTGGCGGATCCTAGTGGCTTGAACTTCGAAGATGCGACAAGCATGCAGATCGAAGTCACGGCCACCACCGATGACAGTACATCGTCAGAGTCATTCACTATTAATGTGACTAATGTAAATGAAAATCCGGTAATTACGAAGGTTGAAGTTTCTGATGCCGTCATTAGTTACAATCAAAATGATTTAGTGATTGATGCAAGTGGTGAAACAGGATCTTTTGGTGACAATGTTAATGTCAGTGCATTCCAGCCTGGTGGTGATTCTTCTCAACTCATTGTCACTGGCAATGGGATCGGCATTCAGAGTACAAATGTATCCGGTGATATTTCGGATCAAATTGACTATGATCCAACAACTGGTTCTAGTGAGCAATTGGTGCTCGAGTTTGTTAATCCAGTCGAGAATTTACAACTCACAACAGGTAGACAGTTTCCCTCTGAAGGCGGTGTCGGTGAACAGGGTATATGGACGGCCTATGATGCTGCTGGCAATGTGATAGGCAGTGGTGAGCTAGATGCTGATTTGGGTGTTAACGTGGCTAGCTACTCTTACCAGTATGAAATCAATGCTGATGCACCTATTGCCAGTATAGTAATTGAGGCTAATGATTACTCAGATTCAGACTTTTCTATAGTTGGTATTCAGTATAACGAAACTACTGAAGTCGTACTAAATGATGGTGAAAATATTACCTTAGATATTTCAGAAACCACTTCTAATGGTTCAGCAGTTGCTGATGTCAGTGCCTTTGATATTGATGGTGATACCCTGACATTTTCAATAGACGCAGGAAATGACGACGGTGCATTCGCAATTGATAGTGCCAGCGGCGTCATTACTATTGCAGACAATACTGGAATAGATGCAGAGTCAATATCTGGCAGGACGATCACTGTATCTGTAGATGATGGAAACGGCGGGAGTGATTCTGTTGATTTTGTATTTAATATATCAGATGAAAATGAGTTCGCTATTACCGCTGTTACAGACTCAGATAATGCGACCAATGAAGTGCTGGAAAATGCTTCAGTGGGTACATCTGTGGGTGTTACAGCATTTGCTGATGATGAAGATAGCACTAATAGTGATGTGACTTATAGTTTAAGTGATGATGCGGATGGTGCGTTTACTATTGATGTAAATTCAGGTGAGGTCACTGTAGCAGATCCTAGCAAGTTAGATTATGAGTCTGCTACTAGTCATGATGTCACGGTTGTTGCTACTTCTAGTGATGGTTCTACTACCAGCGAAACCTTCACAATTAATTTGACTGATGTTAACGAAGCACCCACTGATATGCAGTTAGATGGTAATGATGGTCTGCAAATAAATTCTAGTGGCAATGTGGCTGCTGGCACTGTGGTCGCAATGGTTGCTTCTGTTACTGATCAAGATGCAGGTGAAGCATTTACCTACTCATTACTTGATGATGCTAGTGGTAAGTTTGTTATAGATGAGAACTCGGGCGAGGTCAGCTTAGTTAGTGACCATACGCCAGATAGTGGATATAGTGATTCAATTACTATTCAGGTGACAGACTCAGGTGGTAATACTTACTCCGAAGATGTTTCGATTAATTTTGGAACCGCAAGTAGTGAATCGGTTTCAGGTTCAGGTGACAACGTTATTGTTTACGGTTTAGGTGGCTCAGATGCTCTCACTGGTGGTAGCGGTGATGATGTACTTTATGCAGATGAAGGTGGTACGCCGATCGGTGCTAGTGAGACTGTAGGTAGTGATTATTCATTAATCCGTTTAGGATCATTTGCAGATATCGATACAGATGAAAGCAATGGTGCCTCAGAAAATTCAGCGAGTCTACTTGGCACATACGGAGATGCAAATTCTCCATTGCACGCAGAAATTGTAAGTGCCACAGCAAACGATATAAACTCAGATGGCATATTGAATGATAATGATAATGGCGGTACCGCTGAGACAATGACTATTGACGGCACGCCAGTTGCTATCGACTCGTCCCATGCGTACAACGCGACTGTTAATTTCACAGATGGTACATCAGGAACATTCACAGCTGTTGTGTCGCAATTTGAAAATGGTGATGTCTATATGATGCCAGAGTTCTCAGCGAATGCTGATGCAGCACTTCTTACTAGTGCGCCAATTGAATCAATAACACTCGATTCATTCCTCATAGATGGGAATCTATATAGCAGCAGGTTGGATATGGATTATGAGGTTCCCTCTGAAACAACTCTTAATGGTGGTGAGGGTAACGATTCGTTATATGGGAATATGGGTGACGACATATTAAACGGCGGATCAGGAGACGACTCACTAACAGGTGGTTTAGGTAACGATACTCTAAACGGTGAAGACGGCAATGATATCTTCATTTTCGATAATGGTCACGGCAACGATTCTGTTGACGGTGGCGCCGGCGCAGGCTGGGTAGATTCAATTGATCTAAGCGGTTACCTTGATGATGCAGTAGATCCAAGTAGCCCGTGGCAAATAGAAGTCGATGGCTCTGTGGTTGATTATGATATCAATGAAGGTTTACTTGAGCTGGGTGAAGATGTTTCGGGAGTGATTCAATTTGACGATGGCAGTCAATTAACTTTCGATAATATAGAAAATGTTGAGTGGTAATAGATAACGAATAAAATAACCATGCCAGCTAAAGAAAATTTTATCCAGCAAGAAATTACTTCACGTCTTGATGATGAAAATCATTTTCTATCTGAGGAAGAAGCCATTACAGAAATTAATTTAGAGCCAGTACAAAATTGGACGCATGCCATTGATGACCAATATATTAAAGATCAGCTCGCGAATAATTCAGGTTCCTGGATAATTGAAGATAATAAAGATGCGCTGGAGGAATATATGGACGATATTTCAGAAGTGATTCTTCCTGGCGATATTGATAGCTTCGATTGGTAATAAAAACCAACGGTCTAAAAAATCAGATGGCCGGCAACTAGTCATCATCTATTGTCACTAAATTAAGTTAAATCACATCTAATAAAGCTTTAAATCACGCATGTCGGAATATTGTCGGCATAGTCTCTAAGTTACTAAATATCTTTTATATTTTGCCGTTAACTCACTCGAGTCAGGGGTGCAATGTGCATTGCTGCTTAGTGTGTTGCGCGCAAATGAAATTTTTAATAAATAATTACAAATCACAATAGTTTGGTAACGACGTTAAATGCTTATAAACAACAATAATAAAATTAACACTCCCAATCACTGGCGACGTGCTGATGTGCTGCTTGCCTCGCTAGTGCTGAATATCACTTCGTTAGCTTTACCCTTAGTTATTTTACAAGTATATGACCGAATTCTGCCAAATAATGCCTTAGATACATTTGCCTTAATGATTAGCGCATTGGTGTTCGCCGCCATTGTCGAGGTATTTTTGCGTATTGCTCGCTCAACGATATTGGCATGGAAAGGTGCGCAATATGAACATGCTGCGACGATGGAATTACTAAATCATGTGTTGCATGCAGATTTGGTCAAGCTTGAGGAAAAATCTGTTGGGCGTCATCTAGATAAAATCGACGCGGTCAAACAAATTCGTGAATTCTACTCGGGACAAACCATACTTATGTTGGTCGACTTGCCGTTCGTGCTTGTGTTTCTCAGTTTGATATGGGTATTTTCACAAGAATTAGTGTTTGTGCCTTTAACCGTGATGGCAGTATTTGCATTGGTGTCGTATGTCATGGGCAGAAAACTTAAAGCAACGCTAACTGAAAAATCAGAGGCATCAGAAAGAAAACAAAACTTCTTGATAGAAGTATTGCAAGGTATACATATTGTAAAGTCAATGGCTCTGGAAGCTAGCATGATGAGAAGGCTAGAGCGCTTACAAGGTAACTCCGCCAATGCGATTTATGACCTAAGTAATATCAACAGTATTATTCAAAGTGTAGGTGCTACTTTCTCGCAAGTTGTGATGATGTCTTTTGTTGGTATTGGCAGCATTTATGTTGTCAGTGGCGAATTAACAGTAGGCGCGCTGGCTGCGGGCACAATGTTGTCTGGAAGGGTAATGCAGCCAGCTTTGAAAGCAATGGGCTTGTGGACACAACTACAAGGAATGAGTCTGGCTAAGGAGAAAATTCAAGAGTTAGTTGATATACCTCTTGAAGCGATAAATGATCAGACTGACAAAGTACAGATCAAAGGCGAAATTGAGTTTCAGAAAGTTCATTTTAAACACGACAACAGTGAGCAAGAGTTACTTAAAGGAGTGTCACTGCATGTTGCACAAGGTGAAGCTGTTGGCATTACTGGCGCGAATGGTTCAGGTAAAAGCACTTTAATAGAACTGCTAATGGGCTTTATGTCACCCACCGAAGGCATGATCAAAATTGATGGTGTCGATATAAGTCATCACGATAGATCATCGATGCGTGCTCAGATTGGTTATATGCCGCAGCATGGCGTAATTTTTGATGGCACGATTCTAGATAACTTAACCATGTTTAGAGAAGGTGCGGCGGTGGATCGCGCTATCGAAATTGCCAGTAAGATTGGCTTAACCGAGGTATTAATGCGTCTGCCCGATGGTTTAGATACAAAAGTAAGTGGTGCAAATTATGATTCATTACCTGTCGGTGTGCGGCAACAAATTATCTTAGTTCGATCATTGGTTGGCTGCATGAGATTTGGTGAGCCAAAAATAATTTTATTTGATGATGCCGATTCTTCGTTAGATATGAAGCATGATCAAATGCTGGTGAACTTGTTACGTGAAATGAGAGATAAATATACCATGATAATAATCTCACATAGGCCCTCTATTCTGAGATTATGTGATCGTAATTATCTATTAGATGAAGGTGACATAATTAGATTGCCGTGGGCGGGAAGAGATTCTCAATTAAATCAGCAGCAATCACAATCAGCATAAGGATGTGGTAATGGATAAAGCAAACACATTATTCCCAGAAAAAGATCTGCCAATTTCGGAGCAATTATGTAATGCCATTCGAGAAGGCAGAGTAGAAGATATTGAAAAAATATCTCCTTATGCAGCTTGTGTTATCCCACTGCTGAATGCACTAGGTTGGAGTAGCTATCGGCGTGAGCTGATTGAAGCAATGCCACATTATGTCGATCATCTTGACCTTGTAGATCTTAGAAATCTGTTAGTCACATTAGGCTATGAGAGTGATGAGAAACAATGTGTATTAGATGAAATTAGTGTTGATTTATTTCCTGCCTTATTTGTGTCTGAAGAAAATGAAGTTTGGGTGGTCATTGAAAGGACCGAAGACAACTTTCTTATATATGACGCAAACAACAGAGAAACAATAGAGAAAAATATTCAGTCTTATAAAGGTCGAGTATGCTTGTTCACCGACATGCATCCAACCCATGCGTTACCGTTAGATAATACCAGTACTGAAGAATGGTTTAGCGACACTGTCGGACATTTTAAAAAATTAATTAAGCATTTATTAGCAATGACATTTATATTAAATATCATTGCGCTCGCGGTGCCTCTATTCATTATGGTGGTTTATGACAACGTCATCGGTGCACGTGCGACACATAGCTTGCCTTATTTAATTGGTGGATTATGTGTAGCGCTTACTGTTGAACTGGTATTAAGAATGGTCAGATCTAAAACCATTGGTATGGTGGCAGGTCGTTTGGATTACATTATTGGTGTCGAAACGCTGAAAAAGTTGCTTTATCTGCCGCCACAGTTGACTGAACGTGCAACAGTGTCTTCTCAGTTAACGCGTCTGAAGCAGTTTGAATCTGTGCGTGATTTGTTTTCTGGTTCTGCGGCAAGTTTGTTTCTTGAGTTGCCCTTTGTTCTATTCTTTATCGTCGTGCTTGCATTACTTGCAGGTGAGATTGCTCTTGTTCCGGTAACAATGGTTATCCTTTACGCGTTATTGTCCGTGCTTTGGTATCCCGGATTAAGTCGTGAGCTTAAACATGCTGCTTCTGCGCGCACTGCGCGGCAACGCATGTTGATGGATACATTCTTGGGTGTGCGTGAGTTAAAAGCACTAGGCGCAGAAGGGGCATGGAAAGAAAATTTTCGTGAGGTGTCAGGTCAAGCGATGACTGCGACATATCATACCTCACTTAAGCACTCCATTATTAATAGCATTAGTCAGTCGTTAATGACGATTGCAGGTATTGCTGTATTAACTATTGGCACGCTCAAAGTAATGAATGGGGAAATTACAATTGGGATTTTAATTGCCGTCATGGCTTTATTGTGGCGCGTACTGTCTCCCTTGCAAGGCATATGTCTTTCCATGCTACAGATTGATCAAGTCTCACAAAGCATCAAACAACTGAATCAGTTAATGAAGCTTAATAGTGAAAGCGAGAGTAGTAAGACTGAACTGCTTATGCCGGATATTAAAGGGCAAATTAAATTTGATCGTGTCAGTTTTCGCTATGGACCAAAATCCGATGCGGCATTGATGGGCGCGAGCCTGGATATCACAGCAAATGAGTTTGTATGTATTGTCGGAGACAATGGTTCCGGTAAGTCAACAATTCTGAAACTAATTGCCGGGATGTATCGCGTCCAAAGCGGTGTGTTATCAATTGATGGCACCGATGTGCGACAGTTTAACGCAATAGATTTGCGCCGGTTAATTGCTTATGTGCCACAAAAGCCATCTTTGTTTAAAGGCACAATTGCCCAGAATCTACGCTTAACAAATCCTTTGGCAACTAATGCTGAAATTATAGCTGCTGCAACAGAAGCATCTATTATCGATGCGATAAAAGAATTGCCAAATGGATTCGATACCGTAGTAGGTGAGAGTAATTCAGCTAAGTTATCTGCGAGTCTGGTGCATGGAATTTGTTTGGCAAGAGCGTACATTCGTCATGCGCCAATACTACTTTTGGATGAGCCGGCTGAATCATTAGATCTGGCTAGTGATAGGAAGCTAATTAAACAGTTGCAAGAGCGCAAAGGTAAACAAACCATCATTATGGTGAGTCATAGACCCAGTCACATGAACTTGGCAGATCGGGTAGTGGTGATAGCAGAGGGAATGATTAAAGGGGTTGGTACCCCGGATGAAATTTTACGTGCACTTAATGGAGCAAACTAACATGGAAAATGAAAGTTCAGTAAACAAAAATATGAACAAGGCAGAATTGCCGCGTGCACGTGCAAGATATATTGCTCAGACAATTCAGCTGGAAGAATCAGACGCACCTGGTGTGGTGAGTATTGGTATTGTTGCTACTGTGGTATTGGTGCTGGCTTTTATTATCTGGACTTACATTACGCCAGTTAATGAAGTCGCGATTTCAGAAGGAAAGGTGGTGCCGCATGGTAATAATCATATAGTGCAGCATTTTGAGGGTGGCATTGTTGAAGACATTCTCGTACGCGAGGGCCAGCTAGTCACTAAGGGCGATGTGCTACTGGAGGTATCGCCGATTGCTGTGGAATCAGATTACGATCAATTAAAGAGTCGTAGTTCGGCGTTAGTGCTCAAGCAGGTACGCTTACATGCATTGTTAAAACAAGAAACACCCGTGTTTGATGGTTACGCTGATGAATACCCTGATCTTGCTCTGATTGAGTATGAAACTTATCAAGCCCAATTGAAGAGTCATCAAGCGCAATTAAAAACGATGCAGACCAAAGTTAAGCAACGTAAGCAAGAATTACAACGGGATTTGGCTAAAGTTGAAGCACTTAAGCAAGAGCTTAAAGTAGTTCAAGAACAAGTAAAGATAAGAGCTGGGTTGGTTAAGAAAGGTGTGGTTTCAAAAACTGATTTATTAGATCGCCAGGCAGAGTTAGCTGAGATACGTACCGACTTTATTCAAAGTAATGCCAATATTGCAGTGACAAAAAGCGCCATATCTGAAGCTGAAAGTAACATTGTTGAAATTGAGAATAAATTCATTGAACAAATTAAATTAGAAACTGGTTCAGTGACAGCGGAAATTGCTGAGTTAAAAGAACAGCTAATTAAATTTGGCGATCGTGTCGATCGCCTAAATATTCGTGCGCCCGTGTCGGGTTATGTCAGCAACCTCAGCGTGAATACTATTCGTGCGGTCATTGAGCCAAGCCAGGTATTGTTGGAAGTGGTGCCAGTGGATAAAGAATTAATAGTAGAGTCTAAGGTCTCAACACAAGACATCGGGCATGTGCATATTGGTCAAGAGGCTGTGATAAGAGTGGGTAGCTATGATCCGCAGAGATTTGGTGTTATTGAAGGTACCGTTAATCGTATTAGCCCTTCAACGTATCTGGACGAAGAGAATCAGCCTTACTACAAGGCTCAGATTACACTGGCGAAAAAATACCTCGGTGCGAAACCAGAAAAATATAAGCTAATCCCTGGAATGACAGTGACGGCTGATATTCGTACTGGCGAAAAAACAGTGTTAGATTATTTATTGAAGCCTGTGTATCGAGGATTTCAAAATGCTTTCCAAGAGAGATAACAGAAAAGATGTTATTTAAATAGTTTCTCGTTTGCCCAGATTGAGAAGGCGATAAATAGAACGATGGGTAATACCCATGAGAGAAAGAAGTCAGCCATTTCTTTATGCATAAAATGATATTAAGTAGTGAAGGTAGTATTGTATGCAAGATAATTGAAATGTCAAACTATAAATAATTCACAATTATTTAACATAAAGCGTAAATCACTGTATTTGTATAAATTTTGTTGTAAATATAGTAGTTAATTAACAATGATTGTTTAGGAGATCATGTGATTATAGTCAATAATGTGAAGTATTATTGTTGATATATGTTAAAAGATGCATATCATAATTATAGTATGGTTATGAAATAATACATTTGGGTTTATGTCATGCTTCAGTTTCCACGCCGTCGATAATAAATCCGATTTTTCTACGGGGTTTCTCTTTTTCTATTTTTTGTACAAAGCATAACAATTGTACGCTGGATTGATGGGAGAGCAGCATGCAAGGATTGCCATTGAGTAACCCTTCAATTCGTATGCCATGAAAACTTTCTTGCGCCATACGTTCAACATCAATTTGTATGCCGCCATTCATGACTGCGAGGATGGCGGGTTGAACATCGTCACCTAATTGTTTTCGCCAGTCCATAACCGTCTCAGATAAGCGTTGCAACAACGCACGTGCTGATTGATATGAATTTTCTTGGGCACTTTCCATGATCTGCTGTGCACTATTATTGGTCGGTCTTGGGTAACGCAAAGAACTAAGGTCAAGTGCACCGGGGTTGGAGGCAATGATCTTTTTCAATGTGTCTTCCATTTCTTTGTCCATCAATTATCTCCCTTTGAATAGTGAGCCTAAAATACCACGTACTAATTGTTGGCCTGCTCGAGATGTAACGATTTTAGTCACACTTCTAATGACAGTATTAGTCGTAGAGCGACTGCTAGTGCGACGCGTTTTACGTTTTTTGGTGGCAGGCTTTTTATAACGACGTTCTTTATCCGCGGCTTGTTCTGCCGCTGCCGTTTTTTCTGCACGTATAGTCAGTAATTCAAAAGCACTTTTACGATCAACCGCTTCATCATATTTGCCTGATACAGGGCTTAAACTAATCACCTCATTGCGTTCAGCTACTTTCGCCGGTCCCATACGTGACTCGGGAGGGCGAATCTTGGTTTTCTCTACTATTGTCGGTGCGCCTTTTTCGTCTAGCACCGAGACAAGCGCTTTGCCTACCCCAAGTTCGGTGATGACTTGTTTAACATCCAAATTTGGATTGCTGCGGAAAGTTTGGGCCGCCGCTTTAACCGCTTTTTGGTCTTTTGGCGTAAATGCGCGCAGGGCATGTTGGACGCGATTGCCTAGTTGACCCAAAATTGATTCTGGGACATCTATGGGGTTTTGCGTGACAAAATACACGCCCACGCCTTTAGAGCGAATTAAGCGAACGACTTGCTCTACTTTCTTAATTAGAGGTTTTGGCGCGTCTTGGAACAATAGATGTGCTTCATCAAAAAAGAATACTAACTTAGGTTTGTCAGGATCACCCACTTCAGGCAGCTCCTCGAATAACTCAGATAAAAGCCATAGCAAAAATGTTGAGTAAAGCTTTGGGTTCTGCATTAACGTTTGTGCAGATAATATATTGATATAGCCTTGCCCTGCGTCATTGCAGCGCATGAAGTCATTAAGCTCTAAAGCTGGCTCACCGAAGAATTTTTTTGCTCCTTCTTGTTGCAGGACCAACAGGCGTCGCTGGATTGCACCTACAGATGCTTTGCTAACATTGCCGTATTGAGTGCTTATAGTAGAAGAATTCTCGCCAATAAAATTTAATATCGCGCGTAAATCTTTTAGATCCAGCAATAACATTCCTTCATCATCGGCGACTATAAATGCAATATTTAGCACGCCTTCTTGGGTGTCATTCAGTTCCAGTAATTGAGACAAAAGTAAAGGGCCCATCTCTGATACGGTAGTGCGGATAGGATGACCTTTCTTGCCAAATAAATCCCAGAACACTGTGGGATAACCGCGAAACGCATAATCTTTTGGACCGGTTTCTGCGGCGCGTTGAATCATTTTAGGGTTCTCTTTACCAATTTGACTGATGCCGCTAAGGTCACCTTTTACATCGGCGGCGAATACCGGCACACCTGCATTGGAAAAGCCCTCAGCCAGGATTTGTAAAGTTACAGTTTTACCTGTCCCTGTTGCGCCAGCGATTAGCCCATGACGATTTGCACGGTTAAGACGGATGTGTTGTGGTGTTTCGCCCATGCCAACACAAAGATAATTTTCTGCTTTTGCCAAGCCTTGCTCCTTAAGTTACACGTTAATCGTAAGAACGATAGAAATAATATTTTGTTTATAGCGGAGATTGCAAACGTTAAATAGAGTTTCCTGTAGAAAATAAATTATGCTTACTCGTTGGGCCATTCGACGGGAATTTCATATCCCGCGCTAACTAACGCTTCAGTAATAATTTGACCATCATAACCATAGATAACTTGTTCGCCGATGACTGAAATTGGTACTGCTCTTCCACGTAGTGCCCAGAAACCTAATATACCTTGAATTGATTTTTCTGTGTCATGTTCGGTGAAGGGGATTTGATAATTATTTAATGTGATGCGCAGCGTCTTACAGTAAGGACACCAGGAAGTGGAATATATAACAACATCTTGGGAGCCTTCTTTAGGTAGGTACAAATGTGCAATGACTCTATCTGTGGCAAATAGAATCACTGCAAACATAAGTAAGGAAAGAAGTAATTTCTTCATGTTGCGCTCAATTCATTCAGTGACATGAGTATACAAGCATTTTGGTCGGTATTTCGATTCCTTTGGCGTGATTGATGTATTAACCTGGTAAAACGCATGCGCTAATGTAAAATCTCGAACAGCTCAAATGGAATTGAGGGATGGCGCTAGAGAATGTTGACATTGAAGTAAACAGATCACTACTGATGCGTAAATTTCTTAAAAGAATCGTAGATAATGATTTAAGAGCCAAGCAATTGTTTCGTCTGTATTATGACAGAGGCGAGATTTCAGAAGAGCAATTTTATCGCTCAATAAGAAAGTATCAATAAGGCTTAGTTAGTCTGGTAAATTAACAATCGGCATCGGGCAACCAATGCATGCTGCTACTACGCGAAGTAAGCCCCACTCTGTAGGCGTCACATTATTATCATGTTCAATGCATGCTGCACAGGCATTCAAGAATTGATCTTTAAGCAATGGCACCAGGTAGTCAATTTTTTCAATGGCTTTATTTACATCATGAAATTCTAATTCGTTATCAAGCACGCGTTGGGCATCGCTAATGTTCAACTGCTTAATGCCGTGTTGAAAGGCGCTATCTTTTAAAGTCTCTTCTTCATGCGACTCACTTGCTAACAGTGACATCACGCAGGTTATTTCTAATTTAATTTGTGAGAATGAATGATAATTGCGTGATAGACGTTTACTATTACCAACATTAAAATGCGAGTCTAGGTAATGGCTTAACAAGCGAAACTGTAACCACTCCTGTAAGTGCGACTGTTTATCAGCAAATATGAACTGCGTTAAATGTTGTTTGAAGTTTTTATATTGAGATTCTGACAAACGTTTTAATGCGGGAATTGACATTTCTATTAAAGGCAAAATGTCTTTTTGCGATAACTTATCTGCATCTTGCGCATAGCGTAGTACATCTGCGACGAGTAAGGGTTGATCTTGAATAAAAGAGAGTTGTGTTTGCTTAATGTCTTCACTTTTGTCTAAACGTAAAGCAAGCATCAAGGCATACGCACTGCCTGGGTTATGTGTTGCATTATTAATTGATTTAGGCAGTGACTCGACCAGTATTGCTGCAATCGCTACCATTACTGGATCAAGAAAACCTGTGGTTTTTAATAAATCACCTAAGCCCTCAATTTTACTTTTTGCTGTTGCAGTAGAGGAGGGTGGTGTTTCTTGAATAGATTTGCCGGTGAGATAGCTGCCATCCCAGCGTGGATCGATGCGGAGTATGCGGTCGTCTAAAGGCGGATGCGTAGCAAATAAAGAAAAGGCACGCATAAAGATAGCATCTCCAAAAAACATATGACTGCATTCATTGGCATTAGGCGAACTCATACTTGATCCAACTCCAGAGCCAATCACTTTTAATGCGCCGGCGATACCCTCTGGATTACGAGTGTATTGCACGGCAGAAGCATCGGCTAAATACTCGCGTTGCCGACTCACAGCTGATTTAATCAATGAGCCAAACAAAGTGCCAATTGAACCTATCACGAGCAAGCCAACACCAATGCCGAGTACTGGAAGTCCGCCGCGATTGTTTGAGCGTGAGCGTGACGTGCTATGCAGGGCTAATCGGCCTGCTTTACTTATAAAAATGATGCCGGCGAGAATGGTAATCAAGTTTAAATTTAAACGCATATCGCCATGCAGTACATGGCTAAATTCATGACCAACAATTCCTTGGATTTGTTCGCGTGATAAACGCTCTAAGCTCCCGCGGGTGACACCGATGACGGCATCGCTTTCGTCATAGCCTGCAGCAAAGGCATTAATTGTCGTTTCATTCAATACATACACAGGAGGAACGGGTAAGCCAGCCGCAAGTGCCATTTCTTCAACGACATTGAGTAACTGTTGCTCGTTGGCATCGTTAGTGTCTCTATCGATGGGGCGGCCGCCGAGCATTTCAGCGACGCTGTGTCCTCCACGCGACATCTGTAGACGTTTGAAAATAATTACACAGCCGATGACCGCGATCACGGCTGCGGCAGTTTTTAATAAAGTGTTGATTTCGATGTGTTGCAGATAATTACCTGCACCCATAGCAGTAGATTGTCCAAAGCCCCAAAAAGTAGCAGCTATCAGTGCGACTGTCAGGGCAATAATACACAGTACGGCTGCTGAAAATAATCCAATCAGCAGCCAGGTATATTTTCGCGCACGGTCTTGCTGTTCAAAAAAATTCATTGCTTGAACAAGTTGTTTGTTGAACTAGATTACACGCTTAGTGCAAATATCTGTCGCCTCTGAAATGAGTTAGAAAGATACTTTTGGCGCGGCTTGTATTTCTGCACTGTCTTCCATCACCAGTAATTCAGCATCATCTGGATGACCGAATGCACTGGCAAACGCTATTGGTGGGAAGCTTTGTCGATATTCGTTATATGCCATGACGGAGTCATTATAAGCCTGGCGTGAAAAGGCGACTTTATTTTCTGTCGTGGTAAGTTCTTCAGACAATTGCATCATATTTTGATTGGCTTTCAAATCCGGATAAGCTTCGACTACTAAATTAAATTTACCTAGCGACGAAGCTAACGCTGATTCCGCGCCTGCTAAATCAGCCATCGCTGATGCGCTGCCGGGATTTGCTTTGGCAGCTTCCAGCATGGCGTTAGCAGCATTACGTGCTGCGGTGACTGCTTCAAGTGTTTCACGTTCATGCTGGATATAACCTTTGGCCGTTTCCACTAAATTAGGAATCAAGTCATAACGACGCTTTAGCTGGACTTCAATTTGGGCGAATGCATTTTGAAAACGATTCTTCAAGCTGACCAGTTTGTTGTAGATGCCTATAATAAACAGCACGAGGGCCACAACAATCACCAAGAAAATAATTATAGACCAGTCCATATTCGGTTCTCCGCAGAATGAAAATCAGGGGACATAGTACTAAATCATTCGAGCTATTAGAATGAAAATTGAGGTTAATTCGTAGCCGTTGGTCTAGAAATGACGATATATAAAAGTGAGCGATTATGACTGAAGATGTAATTACGCAACTGCAAACAAAAGTAGCCTATCAGGAAGATGCCATTCAGGAATTAGGTGTGACGGTTATGTCAATGCAGAAACAAATCGATCAACTGGAGTTAGTATGCCGGGATTTAACTGAACGTCTTCGTGACGCTGCGGGAATGTTTGCCGGAATATCAGATCAAGATGAAAAGCCACCACATTACTAAAACATGGTGGCGAGGTAACTTAGCGGCATAAAACATCGTCGCGATGTTTTTCTAATTTTGCCAGTACTTGTTTTTGTATATCTTGTGAAATGTCCATTTCATTCAATGTAGTGTGAACATTTTCTAGCATGGCATCGACATGGGAATCATTTAAACCACGTTCGACGACTGATTTATGTGATTTACGCATGTTGCGACCCGTATACAAAGAAGGCCCGCCAAAAATATAAGTTAAAAAAGCATTCATTTTTATAGACTGCTTTTTTATATCGATATCCTTAAAAAAGTGATTAATCCGATCATCCTCAAGTATGTGGTAGTACAGCTTGATTGATGCGAGTTCGACAGCATTCTTCCCACCAATTTGATCAAATAACGTCTGTTCCATGTATTGCTCCTTAAATTAGCCCTGATAGCGATTGTTAGTATTTTTGTAGACTGAACTGTAGCGCTCCTCAGTAATTTCTGATTGATCTAGGTCAGGGATCGCATAGTTAGTGGGGCTCATTTAATACTTGCATAATGCATGTCAACCAAATTTTCATATACACGTTATTAAAGTCAGCCATTAACACAATAGGAGGTAATTGAATGATCAAATTAACAATGAGTATTTTTTGTTGCATGCTAATAGCGTCTAGTTACACGCAAGCAGGCGAAAATGCCGACCAGGCGTTTAAGTGGAAAGATATGCGTGCTGCCTGCAAAGACAATCACGAGTCAGATGCGTGCAAACAAATGCGTTCGCAGGCGCGTGAATTTTGTCAAGCACATCCAGACACAATGCGTTGCCGCAAAATGCAAGCAATGAAAGCCTGCCGAGATAATCCAGAGTCGGAGCAGTGCCAACAATACAAAGCGCGTATGAAACAACATTGTGAGAAACATCCTGAGTCAAAAAAATGTGTGCGGGCACGGATACATAAGATATGTAAAGACAATCCAGACTCCGAGCAATGCCTGGCAGCTAAGCAAAAGGCGCGTGATCATTTCTGCGAAAAACACCCAAAGCACGAGAAATGTACCTAATAAGTGATATGTTATTCACATTACAAGCCCCAACTAATAGGTGGGGCTTTTTTATATCAATGAAATAAGATTGTAAGTTTATTTCTTATATAATTAATTAAAGTAAAAAATCAAAGCTTAAGGAGATACTATGTTTGAGCCACTTTCGGTGCCTTTTGGGTGTGTCATGTTATACAACGTTGTTAAGTTAAAAGAGGGTGTGACCGTTGAAGATGTCGAGCTTGCACTAGGCGAAATGTGCAATGTTGTGAAAAATACTTATGGAGATGATGAAGGGGGATTCATCGGCGGACAGGTGTATAAATTTGGTGGCTTTATATCTGATGAGGGTTCGTTTGCTTCCAAGCAGCAAACAGAGGATCATATTGCAATCGTGACTTACTGGAAGTCTTTCGAACAACATGAAAAGTCACACGCAGATGCAGCCTTCAAAGAAAAATTTGATGCGCTATCTGATTACGCGCATGAGACGTATGAAGTGGGTTATGAAATGCTTTGGCAGGGTGAACCTGAAAAAGAATAAACCTACCCATTTACATTTAAATTAAAGCGAACAATAAAAAGGCGAGGCAGTATACATATCTGTCTCGCCTTTTTTTGGTGCAGTGTTATTTTAATTCTACATTGGCTGCAATCAGCGGGGACTGCATAGCAATCTTGCTGCGGATGAGTGCATCTAGCTTGGCATCAATTTGATAGAATATAAATAGGTCTTCTTTTGTCAGTGTGTGGCCGAAAAACTCGGCCTGATTTTGCTTGGTTTGTAATTTTCTACCTTCAATGCGAAAAAATTCTGCCTGCATGTTTATCATGCTTTGCAGTTCAATGTTCCCACTGTCCAACTTGGCGTTGAATTTTTCAATTAATTTAAATGCGTCCGTGTCATGCTTGGCTTGCTTCGCTTCGTATTTGTCATACACCTCCCAAAAAGCAGTGTTATCTTTCAGGTCAAGTGCTGTTGAAATTTGCTCACGCTTTTGGCTCAGTAGCGACGCATATAATTCATCGAGTGATTCAGCATGACAGATTGTAAAAATTGCACTGACGAGTGTGATAATAATGAGTCGACGGATCATTCCATGCTCCTATTCTTGTTGTATATGTGTTAGTAAATGGACAAAAGATGGTAACATCAAAATAACTGTCTCAATAACACTAAAAACGATTCCCCCATATGCGCCAAACACTTCTTGTGATATCTATTTTGATGATTGGGCTAAGCGCGTCTATGGTGCACGCGCGGGAAGTGACTATCGCAGCGCTGTGGGATGGGCCCTTGGCGCGTGACTTCATTGATTTTTCACTAATTGAACAAGAAGTCAAAGCGATCGTCGGCAATGAATTTACTATTTCATTTCCGCAAGAACTTCAGGTCAATGGCGACTGGACCGAAAGCGGCATTCGTCAGCAACTAGTCGCACTGCAAAACAATGCGCGTGTGGATATGATTCTTACCATGGGGGTTGTGAGCTCGCATCTCGCGGCACAAGTACCTGAGTTAAGCAAACCGGTGATAGCACCATTTATTGTAGATGTAGTACTGCAAGATATTCCCTATCAAAACAACACCAGTGGCAAAGAGAATTTTGTTTACACACGTTATGTGAGTTCAATCGGCGATGATTTAGAACGCTTTCATGGCCTGGTGAATTTCAATCATCTGGCGATTCTCGTCGATGAGTTACCCATGCAAGTGATCCCAAGTTTAACTGGCACTGTGCAAAGTGCCTCACGCAATTTTGGATTTGATATCACCTTGGTCACTGGCAAAGCCGATATTCATGCCATTACCAATAACATTCCTGCAGAGGCTGACGCAGTATTAGTCGCGCCTTTATTGCGTGTGGATGATAATGATATCCGCACGCTGGCTGATGTATTAATCGAAAACAAACTACCTAGTTTTTCTTTCCTGGGCCAACAAGAGCTGGACCTGGGTTTAATGGCGACCATCTCTGGGCGTGTCAGTGACCAGGTAATTTTTGCACGACGCATTGCCACTAACATTTACCGCATATTATTAGGCACACCTGCATCACAATTGAATGTCGATTTTTATGAAAGTGATCGCCTGTCTATTAATATGAAAACAGCTCGCGCAATTGGTGTGTCACCGCGCTGGGTAGACTTGGAAGATGCTGAATTGCTTTACGACAATATCGTAACTAATGCCAAAGTGATGACACTGTCCGAAGCCATGGCACGTGCACTGCAAGCCAATACCGATTTGCAAGCTAGCAAAGTCGATAACGACATCGCCGATAACGATACTGGTATAGCGCGTTCTTCATTATTGCCACAGCTGAATGCGAACACGAGTTATCAAACGATTGATCAAGATCGCGCAAACCCGCAAGGGCTATTTGAAAATTCTACTGACGCAAGTATCAGTGCCTCACAAACGATTTATTCAGATGATCAATGGGCCAGCTTTACCATAGCTAAGTACTTGCAAAACAGTACCAGCCTGGATACAAAAATAACGATGCTAGATGTACTGCAATCTGCCGCGACGTCATATTTAAATGTATTAAGAGCACTCGCCCAAGAACAGGTACAGAAGTCCAACGTAGAACTTACGCGCGACAACTTAGAGTTGGCTAAGTCGCGGGTGCAAATAGGACAATCATCACGTGCAGATGAGCTGCGTTGGAAAAGCCAAATTGCACGAGATCGACAAAGTCTACTCAGCGCTGAAGCTGATCGCCTGGTGGCAGAGGCGGAGCTTTATCGTGTATTAAATTTAACACCGGCCGACCCAATCGCCACCTCGGATGAATCTATCCAGGCCATATTAAACGAACTTAATCGCCCCGAGAATCGTGACTTGTACGATAACCCTATTGCTTGGGAAAAGTTCATTGAGTTTCAATCGGATATTGCCAAGAAAAATGCACCTGAAGTGCAACGTTTTGATTACTTGCTCAAGGCGCAAGATAGACAAATTACAGCAGATCGACGCGCCTACTATGTACCTGATGTAGCGCTGACAAGTTCTTTAACTGAAAATCTCGACCGCAGTGGTGCCGGGTCTAACTTAAATGGCACCGGTATTCATGATGATCAGTGGAGTATTGGTGTTCAAGCTACATTGCCACTGTTTACCAGTGGGCAATTAAAATCTCAATTATCCAAGTCACGTCATCAACAACGCCAGCTGATATTGCAACAACAAGCAGCAAAAGAACGTGTTGAGACACGCATGCGCTCAGCATTATTTAATGCGGCTGCATCGCATGCCTCAATTCGTTTGGCTATGGATGCTGCCAGTGCCGCCAATGAAAACCTAGAATTAGTCACCGACTCCTATTCAGAAGGCGCTGTTTCAATTACTGATTTAATTGATGCACAAGACGCGGCTTTAGCGGCCAAGTTACAAGCGGCGGCAGCGCGTTATCAATTTTTAATAGATCTCGTTGATGTGTTAAGAGCGGAAAGTGATTTTAATTTATTGCTACAACAAGACGGTGTGAAAATATGGCAACAACGTGTAAGAGCAACCATGCAATGAAACTAATCCTGATAATAATTTTTGTTGCATTAGTAACAAGTGCGTGTGACAAGCCAGAAGAAGTCATAGAAATTCCCTTACGTTCCGTGAAGCATCAAAGCGTGTCATACAGCTCTGATAAGCTGGTAAAAACGTTTAGTGGTATTACTAAAGCAGAACTAGAAGCAAACTTAAGTTTTCGAGTTTCCGGCAGGGTAGAAGCAATTCCAGTTGATATCGGTGACAACCTAACTCAAGGGCAGTTAGTGGCTCGTCTCGACAGTAAAGATTATGCAGTACTGCTTGAGCAGGCGCGTGCAGAACTTGCTGCAGCCAAAGCCTCATTAAGAAGTGCCGAGTCAGAATATAATCGCACCATAGGCTTATATGAAAAACGTAATGCATCAAAAAGCCAATTAGATACGACTCGTGCTTCTGCTGAATCCGCCAAAGCACAAGTGAAAGCCAACAACCAACAAGTGGAAGCAGCACGCTTGCAACTAAGTTATGCCAATTTATATTCACCGCAAGATTGCGTGGTGTCATCTAAGCCAGTCAAAGAAAATGAAAATGTGTCTTCCGGGCAAGTAGTAGTAAGTGTCAATTGCGGTAAGAAAGTTGAAGTGATTGTTGATGTGCCTGAATCATATATTGATAAGGTCGAACAAGATCAACAAGTGAATGTGGCATTAACTGCTATGGATAACAGTCGATTCACAGGGCGTGTAACTGAAATCAGTAGTGGCAGTAGTGATCAGGCTGCTGCGTTTCCTGTCACTATTACGCTTGATGGTGACCATGAAAGCTTACGCGCTGGCTTAGCCGCGGAAGTTGAATTTACTCAAAGCAATGGAGCACAAGAAAGTTATTATATTTTGCCGATTACTGCTGTGGCGCATGATGAGAAAGGTGACTTCGCGTTTGTGTTAACGCCAGGTGATAACGACGAACAAGCGATTGTTAAAAAAGCTTACTTAGAAGTTAAAGAAATTGTTCAGCAAGGCGTGCGTGTCACAAGTGGATTAAGCGATGGTGACAAAGTTGTTACCGCAGGTGTCACAGTGATACGTGACGGCATGACCGTCAAGGTCGAATAACAGTATTCAGCCGAAAGCGATGAATATAACTCAATTTGCAATCGATAATAATCGAGTCACCATAATTTTAGTGGCGATTCTGGTGCTATCAGGCATCTCTACATATTTTGCGTTACCTAAAGCGCAAGACCCTGGTTTTATTATTCGTGCGGCACAAATCACTACCTACTTCCCAGGCGCCAGTCCTGAACGAGTAGAAAATTTAATTACCGACAAAATTGAAAAAGCCATTCAGGAAATGCCAGAGATTGATTTTATTACCAGCCAATCACGCACTGGTATATCTGTGATTACACCTAACTATAAAGAAAGCTATAAAAACATGCGCCCGATCTTTGATGACTTGCGGCGCAAAGTAGAAGATATCGAAAATACCCTGCCGCAAGGCATTGACGGCCCGCATGTGAATGATGACTTCGGTGACGTATACGGCATTATTTATGGCTTGATGGGTGATGGATTTAGTTACCGTGAACTTAAAGACATTGCCGATGAAATTAAAGATGAATTATTAAAAGTCGACGATGTTGCTAAAGTACAGTTACAAGGTATTCAAGATGAAGTGGTGTTTGTTGAATACAACAATGCCCGCCTAACTGAATTAGGTTTGTCACCGCAACAATTAACCAATGACCTTGCTTCGCTCAATATTATTTCTTCTGGTGGCAGCATTCGTGTTGGTCCTGAACGCATTACATTAGAACCATCAGGTAATTTCGAAAGTGTTGAAGACTTAAAGAAAACTGTAATTCAATTGCCCAATAGTGGCAGTATTGTTTATTTAGAAGATATTGCCGATGTCTATCGTGCTTATGAAGATCCCGCTACCCAACGCGCACGCGTGAATGGCAAGCCAGCAATTATTATTTCAATTTCAATGACGGAAGGTGGAAACATCGTTGACCTGGGAGCACGTCTGGATAAGGAAATTCCTTATATAGAAGCACAGTATCCGCATGGTGTGTCACTAGAGAAGTTGTTTTTCCAGCCGGATTATGTCAATCGTGATGTCGCCAAGTTTATGGGTAACCTCGGTCAAGCGGTGGCGATCATAATTGCCGTGTTACTAGTGTTCTTAGGATTTCGTACCGGGATATTGGTAGCTACGATGGTGCCCGTTGTTGTGGTGCTGACATTTGTGGGCATGGATGTGTTTGGTATTACTATTAATCAAGTATCACTAGCAGCGTTAATCATCGCATTAGGCCTGCTGGTGGATAATGCCATCGTGGTTGCAGAAGGGGTGTTAGTGCGTCTTGACAAAGGCGAGCATGTCGTCAGTGCTGCAGTGGCTGTATGTAAAGAACTCATGCTGCCATTGTTAATATCATCACTGACTACTGCGGCGGCCTTCTTGCCAATATTCCTAGCTGAATCTTCGGTAGGCGAATATACAGCAGACATCTTTAAGGTGGTTACCATCGCGTTATTAATTTCATGGGTCTTGGCGATGACGTTCTTGCCACTCATGACAACGTTGTTTTTGAAAGTTAAAAAAACCAATACCGGTGGCGAAACTAAAGAAAGCATGCTCGAGCGCCGCTATGATTATTTGTTAAGGTTGGCACTAAACAATCGCATTTTGTTTTTAGGCATTGTAGTTGTGGTGTTTGTGGTTGCAATTAAAGGTCTGGCCCTAGTACCCAATGTGTTCATGCCACCCAAGACGGATTCTATTATTAACGCGCAGTTTAATATGCCGCGCGGGACAGACATCGACGAAACAACCGATATCGTTGCGGACATTGAAAGCTACTTTCGTAAAAATCATTTAGTCGATCCTGAGTCAGGCGAAGCGGGGATTCATAGTTGGGTGTCGTTTATTGGCTTAGGCGCGCCGCGTTATGTTCTCACCGTCAATCCTGATCCGCGTGATGCACGCCTAGCGCAAATGATCATTAACACCAACAGTTATCTAGACATCCCTGACATTATCGAGCAAACCCAAAATCATTTGCGTAGCAAGTATCCCGACCTCGAAGTCAAAATGAAAAAACTCGAAAATGGATCACCCATTGATTACCCTATTGAAATTCGCGTCATAGGTAATCAGGTCGAAAATCTATATGAAATTACTGATGTAATAAAAAACAAATTACTTGAAACTCCAGGCGTGGCCGATGTCGTGGATGATTGGGGTTTGCAAACCAAAAAACTTCTAGTCACGGTAGATCAAAGCCGTGCACGTCGCGCAGGTGTTACCAGTGATGATGTGGCGGTGTCACTGCAAGCCGGGTTATCAGGTATTGAGCTGACTGAGTTTCGCGAGCAAGATGAACTTATTCCTATAACATTGCGTTCCGTATCCGCTGACAGGAAAGATCTTGCCAAGCTGGATGGTATGACCATCTATTCCAAGACCACTGGTAACTCTGTGCCACTAAAACAAGTAGCCGATGTCACCATTGAATGGCAACCGCCAATTATTTATCGCCGTGACCGCCAACGCGCGATTAAAATCGGCGTACAACTGGTTCCTAATATTACTCCCACAGAAATCAATGCCAACTTTCGTCCTTGGTTAGTCGAATACGCTGATACTTGGCCGCGTGGCTATAAATTCCAAGAGGGTGGTGAGGCAGAAGAATCCAATGATGCCAATGCTTCAATTGCTGCCAAGCTGCCGTTAGCCGGCATGTTGATTTTATTATTGCTGGTTGGGCAATTTAATAGCCTAAGGAAAACAGGCATTGTGTTGGCTACCATCCCGTTGGGCATGATCGGTGTGACGGTGGGATTAATCGTGGCAAATTCAATTTTTGGCTTTATGACCATATTGGGTGTGATTTCACTTGCCGGAATTGTGATAAATAACGCCATTGTGTTGATTGACCGCATTAATATTGAATTAGATGAAGGCAAAGAATTAGCCATTGCCATTCTCGATGCCGCAAAACAACGCATGCGCCCAATTCTTGTTACCACAGTAACTACAGTGGGCGGGATGATGCCACTGTGGATTAGTCATGACCCCATGTTCGAAACGCTCGCCATTGCAGTGATCTTTGGCTTAGCCTTCGCTACCGTCATCACGTTGTTATTTGTGCCGGTGCTGTATTCATTGCTATACAGAGTGAAATGGAAGTATTAACGCAAAGCATAAACATAATAGTGTAATATGCTTAGCAGCTTAATGATCAAACAATATAAAGTAATTATGATGAGACTATTTAATTTAATCGCACTATCGCTACTGCTAAGCATAACGGTATATGCTGATGATGCGCTAGAGGAAGTATTAGATGAAGGCGTGTTGCGTGTTGGCGTTTCTATTTATGAGCCCTGGGTCATGAAAGATAAAGACAACAATCTGATCGGCTATGAGATTCAAGTCGCTGATCAGCTTGCCAAGGATTTGGGTGTGAAAGTTAAGTATAAAATTGTTGAGTGGGAAGAATTAATACCGACATTAAAAGATAAGGAAATCGACATCATAATTTCGGGCATGGCCATTACGCCACAACGCGCATTACATGTGAATTATAGTCTCCCCTATGGACATTCAGGGGTTAGCCTGGCTGCCAACATAGAAAAGACCAAAAACATTAATTCTTTACAAGAGTTGAATATGTCCAGCATCACATTAGGCGTGGTATCTAAGTCGGTCTCCGAGCCTGTAGCCAACAGCGTATTTGATCAAGCCAACATAAAATCATTCACCCAAAGCGAAGATGCTGTAGAAGCACTGATGCAAGGTGATATTCATGCGTTAATCGAAGCTTCGCCTGTGCCTAAATTTTTAGCTTTACAGTATCCAGATAAAATCGATGCACCGTTAACTACACCATTGCTTAGTTATAAAGCTGCCATGGCTGTAAATAAAGGTGAACAAGATTTTTTAAATTATCTCAATGCATGGATCACTGCACGCGATACAGAGGGCTGGTTACCAGCAAAGCATAAATACTGGTTTGATTCATTAGATTGGAAACAGTGAACACAGCCACACAACAGTTTGCAAAGTTAGATACAAATAACATGCATCGGTTATTCGTAATCACGTGTGTGTTCATTTCATCGATTGTAATTGCTGAGCAGAATATCCCGCTTGATTTAGGTTTATCACTCGATTCCGGCAATGTTGAAAACATCCTTAATCGCCGCGACTGGCGCGAGCCAGATGAAGAAAAAAATAGTTGGCGTCAACAACAAAACGTGACCCATCAAGAAAACTACACTTGGGGTGCGATCTCCATATATGAGCAAAATAACCAGCTCGATCCCATCCTCGCAGAAGAAAACGAACCCACTGATCTTATCGATGATCGCGAAGCAGCGCCAAAGTTCCAGTTGAGATTTTAGACTAAGCTTAAAAGCGACTTTTTTTCATTAAGCGACGAGGTAATTTTGTGACATTTAATTGTCGCTTTATTAAGTTTAGTATATTTGAAGATGTTGCTAATTATGCAGGTATAGCATTATTGTTTTTATTATAGATAAACGTAGTGCCGAATTTTACTAGAGCAAATAAGAAATAATATATTTAATCCCCATCTGCATATAATAACTACACATGCAGTGAAACAATTAGCTCTAGCAAGTTAGTGATTCCTCTAGTTTATAGTTTAAAATTCTGTGCTAATTTCTCTGCCTGCTCACCAATTAAAGGCAGTTTAAATAATTCACCCTGATATGCTTTTATCATCAGTAAAATCCACAACACAATACCAACCAGATTTAATAGCGGGATGAGAAAAATAAAAAATAGCAACATTCCGCCAATTAAAATGCTAAGTAGTGTCAGTCCACCAAATACAAGAATTGATTGCATTGCATGGAAACGAACAAATTGATTGTCTTTTTCTAGCAATATAATTATAAGGCCGCTGATCCATCCCACTAGATAACAGAGCAGGGCGGTGATGTTTTGATTAAGTCCTAGCGATGTCTGCGACATGGTTTAATTGTTTATTAAAGTTAAAGCTTAATTTTAAATTAATCAAACAGATTAGGCCAAGAGCAAATTTCTTAAGATGCAGGGTGGACCAGTGCAGGCAAGGTAAATGAAATCATTGCTGATTCTGATATTCGATTTAGGCTGAACATTGATGTCGATGACAACCCCAGTCAATGCAAAGTATCGCAGTGGTTTTATCGGTATTACTTGTCTTCTGGATCCCAGCAGATGTACCTGACATTACTTGAAGCATTAATTAATAATCTGCGTGTCAAAGTATATGTCAATGGAAAGTGTGGATTAAAAGGCTATTCAGAAATATCAGAGGTAAATCTTTTAGCTAAATAACCGTCAGTTAATTTACAGCAATTTATGTACAGATATGTCCTTTTTGTTTGTACTGGAATGTTAAATATATTCACACCGCCGAGTTTGTTTGGCGCTATAATATCGGCAAACAACTAATTAAAAGGATAGCGCAATGACCTGTGATAACACTCATTCTCATCCAGAACACACTCATGGCCCCGAGTGTGGACACACTGCTGTTCGACATAATGGTCATGTCGATTATGTTCATGATGGTCATTTGCATCATCCGCATCAAGATCATTGTGATGAACATACGATTGAAGTCAGTGATGTGAATCCTGATCAATGCAACCCTGTCAGTGCTTGTGGAGATCATGTGCATGGCCCGAACTGTGGCCATGAGTCCATTCCACATGGCGATCATACAGACTACATCGTGGATGGACGATTACATCATGTGCATGGTGACCATTGCGATGATCACGGACCCATAGAATTAGCTTAAAACCCTCACTGTTTTTATTGCAGGAATTTTAGACAGTTTATATATAAAGATTAAGGCTCCGTTTAATCAATGCTCGCGAGTATTGATTACTGAGCCTGTTTTATTTCTTGCCTATTAATAAGATATCGCAGGCTGTTGATATATAGGTATGCTTTGCTAGTTAAAGCCTGCAACATGAAATGAGCCACATCGCGTCGTGAAATTTTTAGTTTTAATGGGCTATCAAAAGTGTTTCCATGTTGGTACGTCGAAGTTGCTGGACCATCAGTGAAAGCTGCAGGTCGTACCAGTGTCCAATCTAGTCCGCTTGATCTTACCATCGCTTCTTGTTGTTCGTGATCACTTAACGCATTTTTCAACAACATACCAAACATAATATATTTCCATAAGAAATTAAGATATTTATGACTGTCACCTGCTCCAAGTGTAGACAGGCAGATTAATCTTTTTATGCCCTGTTGTTGCATGGCAGTAATCACGTTTTGTGTACCTGAGGCACGCACTCCACCTTTCATTCCCGCGCCCAAAGTGATGATCACCGCATCGTGATCGCGTATCGCATGTTCTACGCTGTCAAGATCTAATACATCCCCAGCAATAGCCGTTAGATTTGGATGCGTCTCAATAAGAGTTTTTGGGTGCCGGGCAAATGCGCTTACCTGATGCCCTTGTTGCAATGCCTGTTCTACGACGTGCTGACCTAAACTGCCTGTAGCGCCAAAAATGATGATTTTCATATTATGTTCTCCTAAATTTTACGGTTGAGTTTAATTACTTGACACGGTGTCAATTGACATAATGTCAAGTTTAAGTATAATTGACACCATGTCAAGTAATAATTTATCCACACAAGAAAAAATTCTCCAGGCCACATGGCAGCAGCTGGATGGCAAGAAAGCGACTGATGTAAGAATGGTAGATATCGCCAAGGCCGCTGGTATTACTCGTCAGGCCTTGTATTTACATTATGTTTCTCGAGCCGAGTTATTAATTGCTACTACTCAATATATTGACCATGTGAAAGACGTTGATGAGCGATTTCGAGCCAGCTGTAATGCAAAAGACGGGATCGATCGGTTGGAGAAATTTATTGATGCATGGGGTAATTACATTCCAGAGGTCTACAGTATTGCAAAAGCGTTGCTTGCAGTGAGAGAGACTGATGAGGCTGCCGCACAGGCATGGGATGACCGCATGCAAGCTGTGCGAGATGGCTGTGAGGCAGTGATCAAGGACTTGTATGCGGATGGTCATTTAAACGCCAGTTTTAACAAAGTCCAGGCAACAGATATTCTATGGACATTGTTGTCTATTAGAAACTGGGAGCAGTTTCGACTGGAATGTGGTTGGTCGCAAAAAAAATATCTCTCACATATGAAAGAACATACTAAGCGTGTGCTGGTAGATTTCACTTAACTGCCCGATGCTCGTTGAGATTTCTTTCAATCAACCAGACACCGAATGCCCGAAAATGACGATTATCAGGAGGTTACATGTCATCTAAATCAATTGCTTTGATATTAGGCGGGTTTCTGCCAGCCGTTATTTATGGTGGCTCAGCGATATTTCAGAAACTAAGTACTAGTCTCGGTATTAGTCTTTCTGCGTTTCTAGTGGCGACCGGCATGGGCATTGCCCTGGTAGGGATCTGTTTTTTAATATTTGATCACTCATTTTCATTTTCGCTCAAATCCGGTTTTTACGCGGCTGCATTTGGAGTGACCTGGGGAATAGCTACTGGGCTGGTTGCCTATACGTTGCTTAATTTTGACATTCCAATTTCACAACTCGTGCCATTATACAATATGAACACGCTGGTGGCGGTGTTATTGGCATTGGTAATTTTCAGCGAATGGAAAGATCTGCAAACACTCAAGTTGTTGGCAGGCTCAGCGTTGATCGTTGCCGGAGCCGTGTTAGTAGCCAACGCATGATGTCGTTACTGATGTCTAAGCTAGAGTAAATCAAGAAATAAAAGAACTTCCTTGTCCACATGCGTGATCAATCATGCATGCCAAATCCTGTTGAAACTGGTTTGCGCTAAAACACATTGACAATTATCGAGAAGAACAAGCATAAAAATATGCTTAACATACCGGCTTCACCCCATGCATTGCAGGTGAAGCTGCTGTTACAAACTCGTTTCATAACGACTTCCTCCTGTGTTGGTTATTAGGATTGTTTTGCTCAATTCTGACTGGGCGTAAGTTTTCATTTGCAATCAAAGGTAATGCCGCGAGTAACAGTACTGGTAGAGCAACCATTGCTACTAATGACAATGTAGTGATGCTGATCATTTTTGTACTCCTTTTGTATATATATTACGAGTTCTCAATCACAAATATACAGGGTATTTATAAAATATTAAAATAATGCACATACTTAATACATGCTATTTGCCGTTATAAGCCGGTAAATTACATATACAAATCTTCAAGAGGTTTATCTGTAAGCTAATTTTGGATGTGCATAGGCATTCAGCATGCAATCACGCTCATGATTGACAGTGATTTAAAACCAAATAAAGGAATTTAAGGCGCTGCATAAAAGGCCTGTAGCCCTCTATATCTATTTGACCATGACGTGACTGCGGTTACCCAAGCATGCCAACAGCAATGGCGACTAGCGTTAATGCAATTACCGCATATCCGAACAATGTGCTGTCTTTCATAGAACCTCCTTTGGTGAAAATCTCCTTGAACTAAAAAAACTCACTTACTAATATGACTGCTTTTAAAGGAAAAAGTTCTAGTAAAATCAATAACATTAAACAATATCTGTCTATCTAGGTGGGAACCATCTAGCCTCAGATAACACTCATATCGACGATGCTATTTGCCTGGCTAACACCAACTGGCCTCATCAGCAGTGCGATGAATTAGCTCATCAATATTGGTTTGTAACACTCGGTAGCCGACGTTGCCAAACAAGATTTGCCTGCCTTCATTCATGACAAAACAGGGGCTGCCTTTAATGCCATAGTCTTTCGCATTTTGATAATCACACATGAGTGCTGCTAGCGCCTCACCACACATAATGGCATAGCGGATTTGATTGGTATTTAATGCATGGTCCTCGGCAATGGCATACAGAGTGTCCAGATGGCCAATGTCTTTCGCCTCAATAAAAAATGCACAGCGCAATGCACTACAAAAGTCCGCGGCAATTTCTCGGTCATGCGCAAGTTCTACAGCCTTAATTACCATGTGTGCATTAGCTGAAGTGCTTGGGCGTGTGTGATGCCATACTCTTTCATTGACGACTGCGGACTCGTAAGGTGTCGCAGATTGAATGACATGATCTCCAAAGCCGCTATATGTACCTTTGTCGGCCCATTGTTTTTCAATGCGCGTCTTAGCGTCGCCAAAAATATCGATAAATTGATAACGTATATCAATTCTGTTTTCAAAATGTTTATTTAATTCGTCCACGCGGCGTTGTGATATCCATGCCCATACACACAAGATATCTGAGAAGTAATCAATTGTTATTGGTTTATCATTCATAGCGTAAAAATTTTTTCTACAAGTGACGGATAGTATTAGATATAAAATTTTGTAGGTTGCTTTAAATCATTTATTTGTAACTTAGTGTTTTAATGATTTTATAGCAATGAACACTATGTTCACTGACAACAATAATAGTAAGTAAAAAGGCAGTGCAAGTGATACGGAGGTTGCGTATGGTTAGTAAGTGTGGGTTCAACTGAGACATTATTCTGCTTAAGGCTGTCAGATTGAAATTATTCAATCGAATAATTCCAGCTTAGATATTCATTCATCTCGTTAGTTGATTCTCAATCAGATGAATTCTATTTTGTTAGCTTTATTTATTATGTGATTTGTTTGACGTGATGATGATCGACATTTCATTGAGAAATGATCATCAATGCTGACATTTGATGGCGTGTAATGAAAACTATCTATATGGAAGTAGCCTAGAGAACACAGGTAAGAGTTGGGTAATTAGGGCTTAAAAGTGAAGGTACGCGGATTGAGCTTGCGCTATCCTACAACGAGAGTGGTTGAGCCAAGTCCGTTGATTGTACCTTCTTGCTTTGCTATTCCTTTCAATGTCGAGTGAAGATTCAGCCGATGGTGAAAGGAAGGATAGTCAGAGCACAATTAGACATGATCACCTCCTCTTCAATTATTAGCTCAGTAATAATCTAATCTTTATCTCTGTGACTTACAAGTAGTATTGTGAGTAACTGTTAACTGGGTACATGACATAGAGTTAAGCGTTTCAAATTGGCATATCTATACGATATCTGGACAGTGTTTACCTGCATGCAGCGTGGTTTGCTAAGCTATGGCTGACTAATCATTCAATTACTTCCTATCTTGCTGCAAAAGAATACTGTATTCGTCGATATTGAAACCACCGGTGGGAATGCGACACGTGATCGCATTACAGAAGTGGCAATACTCACAATGCATCAAGGTGAATTAGTGTCTAAGTGGAGTACATTGATTAATCCTCAGACTTGTATTCCGGAGACTATTCAAGCACTTACTGGTATCAGTAATGAAATGGTAATGGATCAGCCGACATTTGAGGCAATACAAAAGGAGATATATCAACGTTTAGAGGGCAATGTATTTGTTGCCCATAATGCACGTTTTGATTATGGCTTTCTAAAAAACGAATTCCGTCGCTGCGAAAAGACATTTCGAGCACCCGTGTTATGTACGGTTAAATTGTCGCGTAAATTATTTCCACATCATAAACGTCACAATTTAGATAGCATCATGCAACGGCATAATTTGCGCTGTAGCGCGCGCCATCGTGCCATGGGTGATGCGCGCGTATTGTATGATTTTATGCAAGCGTTATATGCATCGTTAACTCATGATCATATCAATGAGGTCATTGAGCAATTACTGAAACGTCCTAGTTTGCCCTGAGGCATTGATGAAGATGATATTGATGCGCTGCCCGATACTCCAGGTGTTTACATCTTTAATGATGCCAAAGGGACTCCTTTATACATAGGCAAGAGCAAAAATATTCGAGAGCGTGTGTTGTCACATTTTGCCAGTGATTATCGTTCGGGTAAGGAGATGAATATCACGCAGAACATGAGTTCGATTAGTCATATTCAGACGGCAGGAGAACTCGGCGCCTTATTGCAAGAAGCACGCATGATCAAAAATTATTTGCCTATCTACAATCGTCGCTTACGTCGATATGATAGTTTGTATACTATTGAGTGGAAGCCCTGTGATGAAAAAGCCTATCCCAAGATAGTAAGTGATGATCAGCTTGAGGCTGAAGATATACAACATCATTTCGGTTTATTTAAGTCTAAAAAAGCAGCTAAAGATACCTTGCGACGCCTAGCTAAAGAGCATCAGCTGTGTAGCAAATCTCTAGGCCTGGAAAAAACTAGCGGCCCATGTTTTGCCTATCAGCTTAAGCAGTGTCGAGGTGCATGTGTAGGAAAAGAATCGTCTCTGCAGCATCAAATACGTGCAATGCTAGCCTTGCAACCACTTAAAAATAAAACCTGGCCATTTAATGGCTGTATTGGTATTCGCGAAAAATCATTTCATGCAAAATGGACTGATATCCATATTTTTGAAAACTGGTGCTATTTGGGCACAGCAAATAATGAAGCAAAGCTTCACCAGCTGAGCTTGTTTGATGGCGAACAAAAAATGTTTGATTTAGACACCTATAAAATTTTATTGCGCTATTTGCGCGATCAGAAACATCTCGATATTGTGCAGTTATAATGATGCAACATTGGTTCATGATGTAGATGCTTAATATGTAATTTTCATTACCTTAGCAATTCAATTTACGTTTTGCGTTAAAACTTGTCATATAAGTTTCATTATTTATTGCTTAATTTTTCTTATAAGGTTTATTTTAATTATAAGAATGATTGATCAGTTGAGGGAATTAATGACAAAACAAAATTTAATTGGATTAGTTTTTTGCGCTTGTATTTTTTCTAGTGCTACCCATGCAGACACGGTCAGTTTTTCCTCTGGTATTTTCAGTAATTCAGAAACGATTGATATTGGTCTAAGCGGCGACTTCTCTTTCGGCGCACCCACGACTGTGACAGGATTGCCAAAATTTGATCCCTCGCTAGGCACTCTAACAGGTGTTATTTTTGACATCTCTCCAGGCTCTTTGGCGTGGTCTGCAGATATAGATGGTGCTCCAGAATTTAATGCAGATTTTACCGGTGAATTTGCGGGAGATTTTCAAGCAGATTTAGTTTACTTCGATGGCATTTCTGGATTAGTGCAAACAACTTTGGGTGACAGTGTTTCACTATTTTGTGAGGGGACACAAGGAGAAGCCTCATGCTTCGATTCTAATTCAAATTCATTGGATTATGATAATGATGCCTTTGATTTCCCATCATCATTTGGCGCCTTTAATTCATCCGATATTGTCGGTACCGGCGATGTTACGAATTTACTCATAGATATTAGCTTTTTAAATGCTTCATTTGTTCAGTCTGACAACTTTGCTGATTTAACTGTCAGTGGGCAAATCGATGTAACCAATGCAACAGTGACCGTTACTTATGAGTTCACACCGTCAGCAGTTACTCCGACACAAGTTCCGCTACCGGCATTAATGACTTGGGTGTTAGGTATATTCATGGTGTTGTTAGGCATAGGCGTATTCAGAAAAACTAGCATTTAGCGGCGCCTTTTTATTGAATTTGTGTTATTGAGTATCTTCACTGATACTTGGTAAATGTGGTGCGGCTATAAAGAGCAATTATGAAGAAAAGCTATGATGCGATTATTATCGGTGCGGGTCAGGCAGGCCCCTCGTTGGCAGCACGTCTTACCAGTGCAGGAAATAGAGTAGCACTTGCTGAACGGCATTTGTTCGGTGGTACCTGTGTCAATACTGGATGTATTCCTACCAAAACACTAGTGGCTAGCGCAAAGGTGGCGAATATGGCGCGCCGTGCCAGTGAATATGGCGTGCTATTAAATGAGGTGGCAATAGACATGCATCAGGTGAAGGCGCGTAAAGATGCTGTTGTTGCACAGTCTAATCAAGGCGTGACTAGTTGGTTAAAAGGCATGGAAAATCTAGATGTGTATGAAGGTCATGCATGTTTTGACAGTGACACGACTGTCAGTGTTAATGGTGAAACACTGCAGGCTGAAAATATTTTTATTAATGTCGGTGCGCGTGCACGTGTGCCAGATATGCCAGGCTTAAGTAATATAAATTACTTCACGAATACGACGATTATGGATGTGGACTTCGTGCCGCCACATTTAATAATCATAGGCGGCAGCTACATTGGTTTAGAGTTCGCACAAATTTATCGACGCTTTGGCAGCGAGGTTACCGTAGTTGAAATGTCTGATCGTGTCATTAATAGAGAAGATCACGATGTATCGTCTACAGTACAAGAGATTATGGAGGCAGAGGGCATCACGATAGAAACTAATGCAGAATGCATCAGTTTTGATGAACAAGGCGATAAACTAATGGCGCGTTTATCATGTTTAGATGAAAACAAAAAAGCTGTAGGTAGTCATGTGTTGCTGGCAGTTGGACGCGTACCAAATACCCATGACTTAGGCTTGGATAAAGCGGGTGTCGAGGTTGATGCACGCGGACTCATTCAAGTCGATGATTGTTTGCGTACCAATGTGCCAGGAATATGGGCGTTGGGTGAATGCAATGGGAAAGGTGCATTTACTCATACTGCATATAATGATTATGAAATCGTAGCAGATCAGCTGTTGGGCGGGCAGACTCGTAAAGTTAGTGATCGCATTATGTGTTATGGATTATATATCGATCCACCCTTAGCTCGTGTGGGAATGACTGAACAGCAAGTGCGAGAAAGCGGCAGACGCGCGTTGGTGGGTAAAATGATGATGGCCAACATAGGAAGGGCGAAAGAAAAAGGTGAAACGCAAGGTTTCATGAAAGTGCTTGTTGATGCGGATAGCCAAGAAATTCTAGGTGCCAATATTCTTGGGGTGGGGGGCGATGAAATCATTCATTTGTTGCTAGATTGCATGTATGCCAAACAAAGTTATCAAGTCATTCGAGATGCTGTGCATATTCATCCTACCGTCGCCGAATTAGTGCCCACCATGCTGCAAAATTTAACGCCTCTGGAGTAATCACAATAAGCCGCTAGTAATACATATTGATAAAACACATGGCCATGATTAAAGTGGCTGCGGGGTAACAACCTCGCTAACAACTTGCTAATCACCCACCATTCTCATACAAGATAAGACTCATAATCAGCGTTCGAAATAGCCCCGCCGAAATCTTCAGGGCCATGCCTCAATGACTCTCACATATGTATTTGGACTCTTTCCTAACCATGACGACAGTATGTGGCTAAAAAATATCCAACTGCTGACGTGGCAATGTATGGAATCAGATTAATTCACATAACTTACTGAATAATATGATTTATTCTTTATTTACATAGTCATTGAACAGCATCGCTGTAGGTTAACTTAGAACAAAAAGTTAACTATTTGTGTGAACCTTATCCAGGTATAAATTAAATTTAGTTGTTTAGTAAATTATAAAGTTCTAATATTGCCCAACTTCTGTGCGTGCTGTACAAAAAGTCTGCATAGGAATCAAAGATTTGATGTTTATTTTTTAAGTGTGAGGTGGATATGAATCTATTTGTAATTAGCGTGACTACAGCGGTATTTGCTTCAGGATTTGCAGGTCTGTCTCATGACGATCAAACAATCAATCGTCCGCTTAGTGAATATTGTGCAATGGCAAGCTTGGGGTATGAGCTCACAGATAATGAAACTGATCATCAGGAAGATAGATATTCTTTACCTGAGCCATTCAATACAGAAGTGACAGTGAATTACAAACTCGCTCAGAGTAACCAACTGCCTGGCGTATGTAAATTATATCTAGCAACTAACTAAAAATTTGAAGGAAACCCGTATGAAATTTTCAATTTATTCACTTACAGCAATTTTGTTATTGGGGCTTGCTTACTTAACTCCTGTTTTCGGTGAAGCTGAAGACGAGATGGAAGCTTACATGACTGAATGTAATGCACCTAAAGCTTTCTACGATCCAGCTGCAATGGCTGAAACTATGTCTGACCCTGCAAAGTTCATCAACTTAATCGCTGAAATCAACAAGCCAGCAACAGCTAAATCACTTGCAGAGTGCATGGCGCACCCAGAGCAATGGAACAGCATGATGCAAGCAATGATGGATCCTAACAAGTACATGCAAGCAATGACTCCATTCATGAACCCACAAATGTACATGAACTGGATGATGGCTTCTATGAACCCACAAACATACCAGCCATTTTTTACTTACATGAACCCTGTGTTCTACACACAGTGGATGACTGCAATGATGGACCCTGCTTACTACCAGCCAATGTTCAACGCTATGAACATGACTGAGTACACTAAAGCATTTGAGTCTTTCTATAAGATGCCAATGATGGCTCAAGCAGAAACTGAAAAATAGTAACTAGTCAGTTTTCAAATTTAAAAGCCCCAATTAAATGTTGGGGCTTTTTTTTTGCCTGTAAATAAAAATATCTCTTCAGTAATGCTTTGCTAATTGTTTTGCCGATTTTCTAGACCTGTGTCGAGGTAAAGTTTGCTTATCCTTATACTATGATGAGTCAGTATCTGTCAGGTAAAACGGTAATGTATGTGATCAAGAAATTTACTCAGCTTAGCTTGCTAATCATTTCTTTTGTGGCTATCACTATAATGCTAGTGCCAGCACATGCCACGGATACAACCTCAATATCTGAATTGGTTGCCAGCATGCCAGAGAACAGTTGGCTGGAAATACCCAATACACGTCTCAAGGATGTAGGTGCAGATCCTGATAAATATCCCTATGTACAATCCATCATGGGTATTCAAGGCATCACTGCCTATAGTGGAGGGGCATATGACAGCAAACGGAATCGCTTGGTTGTTTGGGGTGGTGGACATGCTGACTATCAGGGTAATGAAGTATATGTATTTGATGTTGAGCGTCTTAAGTGGGAGCGACTCAATGAGCCGAGCAAGCCTAATTTATGTCAACAGTTAAATAGTGATGGAACGCCGAACTCGCGCCACACTTATGGGGCAGTTGATTACCTTGAGCATGCCGATCGATTGTTCTCTACTGGAGGAACTGTGTCCTGTGATGGTGGCGGTTGTGGTGCAGATATAACATGGGTGTTTAATTTCGATAATAAGCAGTGGATTGACATGAAACCACGCAAGACACCTGAAACAAATTGCGAAAATTTTTCAACTTATGATGCCAAAGCTAAAAAAGTTTGGTGGTTTGATGCGCCTGGATTATGGTCATATGACTTCGATTCAAATACATGGAAACAGCACAATGATGATTTTCTTATTAGGCGTATGGCCGTTGTTGATCCACACCGAGGCGTATTAGTAGTGGTTGGTCGAGGTGAAGTGGTCGCTTACCATGTGCATAAAAGAGATTATAAACAGCGCAAATGGAACACTACTGGTGGTGACGCGCTGATAGAGCACTGGTCCCCCGGTCTTGCTTATGATCCGGTCACTGATCATATAGTCGCATGGGCAGGAGAGTCGGTGTATTCATTAAATGTTGATACAAAAGCATGGACAGAACATAAAGCGAAGGGTGCTCCAAGTATTGAATCACTTAATTCTGTGTATGGTTTGTGGCGATATATTCCCGACTTTAATGTATTTATCGCAATGACCGGTGCAGATAAGAATATTTTTTTATATAAGCTGAGTGATTAATCAGTTACGGTGCAGGTGTGGGGAATACAGCCAAGGGTGGGCTGCAGTTATTTGGAAATCCTTGAGTCGCTCTGCTGAGAGGTAACACTGGGTTTTCATCAATAACATCCGCGCTGATTTTTGTGCCCGGTTTAATTAAGTATGGGCGATGGTTATTGGTATTCAAACCCATCACGCCAGCGCTCCCCCAAGTATGTTTAAAACGACTATTGATAGTACGAATGACTTCAGGGCTACCTGCTTGCTGGGCAATGTACTTGCTAAATTGAAGTTTAAATCCACTGAGAGGATTGTCGGATTCTTCGTTTCTCCATTGAATGGTTTGCTCGATAAAAAAAGTCCATTTTGATAAATATGTATTTAACAAGGTTGGTGCGGCGTTATCGACTTTAATAAAACGCCAGCCATCATTTTCTAGATCAGCAACATTTTCTGTGCTAAAAATGCCGACACTCCATAGCCCTTTGGAATTATTAGTATTCAAACAATACTTCACATCACTGGTACCTGAACTCATAGCAACGGTTCGACTGGCAGGTACAAAAGACTCTACATTGTCAGCACAACGCTGATTTAAAAAATAGATTTCAAATGAAGCCTGCGTGCCGGAAGTGTCGACTCGACGGCACACATGTACACGTGTATCGATGGGTTTTTTTACACTGGGCGGTACGGAGATTTCACCTGAGTCTGGATCAATAGCCGCCATTGGGTAGCCATAGTGATTTAATATCTGGCGCCAATCGGTGATCGTCCCTGCAAACATACCAGCGAGTTGAGGTCGAGTTAATCCTGGCATGCAATCTTGTGATTCGCTATAGGGAATTTTCGAATCACTGATTAATTTTTCATATTCGCTATTATCAGGATGACATGAGCTATCGTTAGCGAATTGCGCAGCCTGTAATGCATTGCGTAAGTTTAAAGATACCGGGATACCAAAAATAAGTGCATTAGCGCTGGTGACGGTAAGTCGATTAATTTGTGCTTTAGAGAATCCAAATTGTTTAGTAAACATCTTTGGTTCGACATCTGAAATACCGACATCTGGTATTTTGGACGCTCTTTTTGGATTCGTGCAAAAGTGCTCGGTATACCCATCAAAAGGAGCTTGAGCCTTATGTTTAATTTTCTTTTCATCAGGACAACGTTTTTGAAAATTCTTTTTTAGATCTAATATATTTATAAATGGCAAGTGTGTGCTTTGAATGAGTGGCCCAACGCCATTACCCGAGCCCCCACGAGACGTCTTAAATAATGCCACTTTCGCTTGCTGAGGAAATTTTTCTATTTCAGGTAGTATTTTTGTGGCGTCGGATTTAATCGTGCAAAAAAACAAGCGCTGGTTACCGCCGGCGCGATAGATATCAAGCGTGTTCTTAGCGCACCTTAAGCGAAATAAACTTTCTAATGCATTATCCTGCGCAGAAGCACCTGAAACATATATTTCAATGATATCTCTGGATTTTTGGCGGTAATCAGAAAGAGGTAATGCAACTGCAGAGTTGGCAGTACATAGTAGTAATAGGAGCGTTATTATTTTTATCAGGCTCATGCTAACTATGTAAAAACATTATTACTTCAACTTGATGACAAACTGTAATGCAATAATAAATTTATTTAATAGAGAATATAAATATAATTATTGGTTGAACCTAGGTTTTTTAATTTATTCAAAGAGGCAAAGCAAATTTTTGGAAATTTAATGAGAATAGTAAAAGCAAGTTTGTTTATGTTATTGATGCAAATAAGCTTTGCTGAGACGAGTAACAGTGAATTGGAAAATATTAACCAGTTGCGTTGGGAAAATAGAATTGTTGTCGTATATTCACAATCGACACCCGAAGAGATTGTTGCGCTGTTAAGCAGTCGTGTTACCGATATCGATGATAGAGATATCTACTGGTTCGTTCTTGATAATAAACAGCTTTATACGAATTACATTGGGAATGTTGATGCATCATTTTATCAAATCACGCGTGAAAAATATTTTCCTCACCAAGAAGCAGAAATTAAATTAATAGGCAAAGATGGATATGTTAAAGCAAGCTATAAAACACTTGATTTAAATGTCATATTTGCTTTGATCGATACGATGCCAATGCGACAAATGGAAATGCATCAACAATGAGAATTTATAATTAATCATTCAAGTTATTAGGGTAGGCCCTAGATCCTTATGAAATCATTATTCATTCTCGTCAAAAAAACGCCTGCACTGTTAGCCTTCCATTAAATTTGCCTCGACAATATTTTCAGCATAACTGTGATAAGCATTTTCTATCTGTTTTGCCATAGTGTCAGGGAATACATGAAAGTCACCTTGTTTAAGGCCTGCAATGATTGCATCTGCCACTAGGGTAGGCGATTCGGCAATGTCACTTAGACCGGCTGCATCCCCCATGTCAGTGCTGATTGGACCAGGGTGAACGCTCATGACTAAAGTGTCTTGGGTGCTTAATAAATCTTTAAGCGATTGAGTGATTGAATAAGCCGCGGCTTTCGATGCCGAATAAGTTGTGAAAGGAACAAAATTCTTCATCGAGGCCACTGAATTAAGCTGTACTAGTGCGCCGCCACCATTGTTTTTAAGTACTGGTGCAAACGCTTGCGCGACTCTAATCAGGCCGCCGACATTGATATCCATCTCAAAGTTTAAACTTGCCAGCGCATTACTATCCATAGGTGTGGTCGAGGTGAGCACTCCAGCGTTGTTAACAACAACTTCTGTATCGGTGGCTTGTTTTGCAGCGTTCGTTATTGTCTCAGGTTTAGACAGGTCTAATGCGAGTGGGACAACTCGTTCACCATAGCGTGAGACCATTTCATTAACAGAATTAATGTCTCTAACTGCGGCGTACACTTTTTTTGCCCCCTGATCTAAAAACGATTCAGTAATTGTTTTTCCAATGCCGCGATTGGCACCTGTAACTAGTGCAACTTTATTGGTGATATCTATCTGCTGTGACATAAGCATGACTCCTAATAATGATAATATGTTGAAATTGTGGCCATACTATCACTTGCTAAATAGCAAATATATTGCCAATATATGCAATTATAATTTGCAATAATGCAAACATATGATTGATTGGAATGACTTACCTTATTTTCTTTCTGTGGCTAAAACAGGGTCGTTACTCGGCGCTTCAAAAGCATTAAGTGTTAATCACTCGACAGTATTTCGAAGAATAAATGCGTTAGAAGAGAAGTTGGGTACACGCTTATTTGAACGTTTACCAGAAGGCTACGTGCTCACAGAGATAGGGCAGATTGTCTTGCAACATGCCGAGCATGCGGAAGACTCCGTACATACCCTGGAAAGAGCTGTGGCAGGTAAAGATTTTGAATTGTCGGGCGAAATTAGAGTGACTGCGCCGATCACTTTTTCAGAACATATTCTAGTGCCATGTATAGCTAAATTTAGACGTCTGCATCCAAGGATTTCTGTCAATATTGTTGTTAGTAGCGCTTTGTATGACTTGTCACGTCGTGATGCTGATGTTGCCATACGCTCGACCAATAACCCGCCAGATTATTTGATTGGCAGGAAGGTCGCCGAGGTGATTTGGTCGGTGTATGCGAGTAAAGCTTTTATTAAAAAGTTTGGCAAACCAAAGGATATACAACAGATGGAGGAATTTAGCCTAGTTGGCGCTGATGAATCTTTGTTTAGAATTGATGCCTATCAATGGTTGATGAAAAATTTTTCCAATAAGCAATTTAGTTGTTCGGCGAGTGATGTGCAGACCATTATAAAGCTTTGTATAGAAGGTTTAGGTTTGGCAGTATTACCAACAAATTATTTTGCGCCAAACCTAGTTAAGCTTTTTGAGGTAGAGCCAAGATTTCAAGATAATATATGGATTTTGACCCACCCCGACTTAAGACATGTCACACGCATTAAAGAATTTGTGAAATTTTTATATGACTACATGACGGAAATTAATTTTTAGTCAGATATTTTAGAGGGAGCTGTGACTGTTTGCTTGATATGCCATACCACTTTGCCAATGATTTCGTTGTGTGAAATTGTGCCGAGGTCTTGGCTGCTAGTACTTGCAGCATTAAGGCCGGTTAAGTAGATGTTGCTGTTTGTGATTTTAGCAATACGTTTAAAAATAATATTGTAATGTGGATGATTACATACGATATCATCGCCAACAGTTAAGTTATTAAACAGATACTTGCTAAGTATCAAATAGTCATTATGGCGATAGCATGGCAGCATGCTATCGCCTTTTACCTTCACCAATTTAAACATTATACGTCTGGATAAACGACTTCTACTGAGGGAGGGTATGGGCATGTGGCGCGTTTAATTTTCACGTCCTTAGTGGCCCAAAATATTTCCGCAAAGCGATTCACTTGTTCGATCAGCTCCAAGGTTTTGTCGCGGTCAATTTCTTGTTTACATTTAGAAGCTGACATCATAATGGTGTGAGTTAACTCATGTATTTCTGGGAATTTTTCCATTTGTGGTGCTTTGAAATAGTCGCCCCAGATAATTGCAATTTCTTCTTTAAGCTTTACGCCATGTTCTTCTTTTGTGGCAATAAATCTTGCCATTGAATTGTGATAAGCAAGATCTTTGTCTTTAGCTTCAGTCTCAGTGATTAAATCCACCATACGTAACATCGTTAAGGCAGCTATTTGTGCACTTGATGGGTCATAGATTTTACAAGGGATATCGCAATGTGCTTCAACTTCCGTGACTGGCTTAAGCGAGTCGATTTTGTTCAACAAAGTGTGAATCATGTTTTCTCCATAAGATGGTTTAGCTGGAATTATTTCTTAACTAAAATTTTGCGCACGGTAAAAATAATTGCTGCAACGAGAATTACTACTGACGCAATAAAAAGGCCTGAATGGGTTAAGCTGTGGCTAATCATATATACCCAATCGGTATTATGCTCATGACCTGGATGTGCGTGTAGTTGAGTTGAGATAAGTAGTAACGTGAGTAATGAGAAAAACAGGCTGCGTGCTTTTATGTAAAGTATGTTTATCAAGGTCGATTTCCTTCTTAGTTAATTGTTAGAAACTAATCATAAACAAGCTCTGACCCAATCGATTTTGATAGGTCTTTGACAAAGTTATGTTGGTAATCACTAGCGATCCTATTGTAGGCAACTAGCAAATAGAATCAGTTTGAGATACTTTGCCAATTGTTGCTGATAAATTCATAGAAAACAAACATAGTAATTTTTCCGACACATTCTTACTCTCATGTAATGAATCAATAATCAGCATAATATTTACTGGAATATTTTTGTGCATATGAAGCATCCATCATGCAACGTATCAAGTTAATTTCAGTCAAAAGAGATAAATCGAGTGCTAATAATCTATAAATATTTGCACTTTGATGGCGCAATAATGCAATTTGTTATATTTCCGTCATCTAATAGTCAGATAATAACCCCACATTTTGGGTATCTTCTCACCAAATCACGACGGGTCAATTAAACATGCAAACACTCAGAAGACTTATTTTTCCCTTGCGACTTAAAATGATTGTGTGGGTAGTCAATCGCATTAAACAGTCAGCGCATAAAAATGATTCGCAAAACATCAATATATTTTTACTAGCGCTTGCATGGGGTAATCTGGGTTATGCTGGCAACTTTATTTATTTGCGCAATATCGCTAAACGTGCGCAGATTGCGGATGGTTTTATTCTTGAATGCGGTTCGGGGGTAACGACTATTTTGATGGCGGCAATTACTTGCAATCATAAAACACCATTAATCGTCCTCGAGCATAATATTGAATGGTATAACTACCTTAAAAAAATATTTCATACGCTTGATTACGATCACGTAGAATTATTTCATGTGCCCTTACATGATTATGGCGAATACACATGGTACAACACCACAGCTGTTCAGCTACCGCAACAATGTATTGAGCTTGTTATTTGTGATGGTCCACCGGGGAGCACACCGGGTGGCAGGTATGGTTTGATGCCTGTATTGAGTGAATATTTGTCTGACAATTGTGTTGTATTGTTAGATGATACCCATCGTGAATATGAAAAAGATATTATTCAGGCATGGCGCAAATATCGACGCTTGGAAACAAAAGAACTTGGCTTCCTTGGGCGTCATACTGAAATCGTGTTTATCTAAATGCTTGCGAAGAAAGTTTAATTTTTTACAGTTGGTAATATTAACTACGTAATTCAGCAAAATATTTGATTTCGCAAGGAATATAAAGAATTTGCAATGGTTTGGATATATTTCCTATCAACACCCTATGGTATCCTCAGATTGAGCATGTGATCTTGTAACCATTTAGATGTAAAGGTTAATTAATTTCACATCTCGCAAACTATTAATAACAATAAAAACTAGGAGTTTTTGCTATGAGTTTATTTGGCTTTGTTAAAGATATTGGCAGAAAAATTTTCAATAAAGATGAAGAAGCAGCAGAAAAGATTAAAGAGTATATAGAAAGCAATAATCCAGGGGTATCAAACTTGGGCGTTGTATTTGATCAAGGCATTGTGAGTTTAAGTGGCGAGTGCAGTTCTGCAGAAGCCTTTGAGAAATGTGTCCTCATGGCTGGAAATACCAAAGGGGTTATTGATGTTTATACCAACGCAATGACAATATCATCGAATACGCCTATGAATTCTATGGGCGATAATCAGGCAATTCCTGACAGTGGTGTTAAAGTTGAGTACTACACAATTGTTTCTGGGGATACGTTAAGTAAAATTGCTAAAGAATATTATGGTAATGCAATGGATTATCCAAAAATCTTTGAAGCTAATCGTGAAGTTATCGAAGATCCAGATAAAATTTTTCCTGGACAAAAGATCAGAATTCCATTGTCATAGAGTAATTAACTTTTAAACAGACTATTGTTTATGGGGATGATTTATGAATTTACTAGAAACAATTTTGCAAGCACAAAATGGTGGTGCCGTATCACAACTTGCAAATCAATTTGGCTTAGACCAAGGACAAACAAATTCTGCACTGGCGCAGTTAATTCCAGCGTTAGCCAGTGGCATGAAAAATAATGTGCGTCAGCAGAATGGTTTAGATTCATTAGTTTCGGCGCTTAATGCTGGCAACCATAGCCGCTATTTAGACGATGTCTCGCAATTGGGACAACAATCCACGGTGACAGATGGCAATGCCATTTTAGGTCACTTGCTGGGGAGTAAACAGGTAAGTCGAGAAGTGGCCAGCCGTGCTTCACAAAATACCGGGATTGATTCAGGCATCTTAAAAAAAATGTTGCCCATCGTTGCAACCATGGTGATGGGAGGAATGAGTAAGCAATCTGGAGCAGGTGGCTTATTGGGGTCGCTACTCGGTGGCAATCAATCGCGTCAGTCTTCTGGAATAGAAAGTATGTTGTCTTCTTTTTTAGATCAGGACGGCGATGGAAGTATTGCAGATGACTTGCTGAGTAAATTTTTACGCTAGGTGAATGCGCTATCAGAAACATTGCAAAAGGCCAACTCTATTTGTTGGTCTTTTTTATTTGTGCTGTAAAAAAACACTGACACAATGTATACAAGATAAATAATGTTCGCAGTCATAATAACTTTATAGTTTAAGTATAAGGAGAGTAACCATGACCACAGTACAAGCCTATGCAGCCACTGAAGTGGATGGTGAGTTCCAGCCTTTTGAATATGAACTCGGAGCGCTGGGGCCAAATGATGTTGATATTGAAGTGCTCTCTTGTGGAATATGTCATAGTGATTTGAGTATGTTAGAGAATGCTTGGGGAATGACGAGTTTTCCATTTGTGCCAGGACATGAAGTGATTGGTAAAATTTCATCGGTCGGAGAATTAGTCAACCATTTGTCTATTGGCGATGTTGTAGGAGTGGGTTGGCATACCGGTTATTGCATGGTGTGTGATGAATGTATTGGGGGTCATCATAACTTGTGTGCACAAGCGGAGCCCGCCATAGTCAACAAACATGGAGGGTTTGCTAGCATGATTCGTGCTAAAGCGGCAAGTGTAACTAAGTTGCCACAAACACTCGATGCATCAAAGGCAGGCCCGCTTTTTTGTGGTGGCATGGCGGTGTTTGGTCCGATGGAGCAATTAAATTTAGCCGCGACCTCAACCGTGGGTGTGATTGGCATCGGTGGTTTGGGTCATCTTGCGTTAAAGTTTGCACGTGCGTGGGGATGCCGAGTGATAGCCTTTACTTCAAGTGATGCGAAACGACAAGAAGCTTTGTCACTAGGTGCGCATGAGGTCGTGAATTCAAGAGACCCTGATGCAATTAAAGGTGTCGCTAGGCAAATTGATTTGTTGCTTTCTACCGTCAACGTTAACCTAGACTGGAATGCCTATATTGCTACCTTAAAGCCGCGCGGTCGATTACATATGCTAGGTGCAGTCACTGAACCATTAGGTATAGATATAATTCCAATGATGTTTAATGATCTTAGTGTCGGTGCATCACCGGTGGGAAGCCCGGCAACAATTCGAAAAATGTTAGCCTTTTCTGCGCTTCATAACATACTGCCAGTTACTGAACATTTCCCAATGAGCCAAGTCAATGATGCCATGGAGCACTTGCGTTCAGGAAGGGCGAAATACCGCATTGTGTTAGATAACTAATATTCTATTGTTTGACTGAATTTTCATATGGGTATTGCTAGTTTGCAAATATGCAAATGAATTATGCATATATTGCTAATTTACTTGTAATAACGCAAATTATAAATTAGCTACATAATTCAATTGTAGGAGATAGTTTAATGAGTGAAGTAGCTATAAAGTCTGCGTTAGCAACCACGGAAGGGGACGGAGCGGATGTAAATCGCTTGTTCCCGTTGCGCCGGGAATTAATGAACTTCGACCCATTTGTGTTATTTGATCATTTTCAGATAGCTGCGGGTCACGGCTTTCCTGCCCACCCGCATAGAGGGTTTGAAGCCATAACATATTTATTTCAAGGCAGCATTGAGCATAAAGATAACCTTAATAATCAATCTGTAGTCTATGCTGGTGGTGCACAAAGTTTCACTGCGGGCAGGGGAATTATTCATTCAGAAATGCCCCATTCCGAACATGTTACGGAAGGGATTCAAGTGTGGATAAATTTGCCTCGACATCTGAAAAAGATCGAACCGCAATATCAGCAACTTAATGCGCAGCAGATTAATGAAGAACGTATTAATGATGTACGTGTGCGCAAGATTGTTGATGCAAATCAGGGCGTCCAGCTTAACACTTCAGTAAAGTATCTTGATGTTCAATTTGAAGGGGATGCGCTTTATTCATATCAAGTGCCATTTGCACATCGGGGATTTGTCTACGTCGTAAGTGGCAACGTTGCTGTTAATGCAGATGCAGTTAATCCTCATGCGGCTTATTTTTTTGAGCAGTCAAGTAAAGAAATTGCTATAACAGGAGACAATGGTGCGCGCATCATGATTATTAGTGGTGTACCGCATCGCCAGCCCATTTATCAACATGGCCCCTATGTGGATTGAAAGGAGCGAACATGAATAAACAAGCAAGTACAGAGTATCCGATTCACAGTTTGATTCAGCATCGCTGGAGCCCTTATCGCTTTATGAATCGAGAAGTGACTAAATTAGAATTAATGTCGCTATTTGAAGCAGCGCGCTGGGCGCCATCTTCATACAATGAGCAACCCTGGCGATTTATTTTAGCGACTAAAGATAAACCAGATGAGTTTGCAAAGATGCAGTCCATTTTATTGCAAGCAAATCAAAGCTGGGCAAAAGATGCATGGGCGCTGGTATTGGCCGCTACACATTTGGTATTCGCGCGTAATGGTAAACAAAATAAAGCGGCTATTCATGATTTAGGCGCAGCAGTATCGTACTTGTCATTGGAAGCGGCGGCACGGGGTATTTCGGTGCATCAAATTATAGGAATTGATCATGACCAAGCCAGAACTGTATTCAATGTGCCTGGAGAGTACGAAGTGTTAACTGCATTTGCAATTGGCTATGCGGACATGAACGCCCAAGGCGATAACAAGTATACGCAACGTGATAATACTGTAAGAAGCCGAAATAAGGTGTCCGAATTTGTATATGAAAATAGCTGGGCAAATCATTTGTCGTAAGTAGAATTTAAAGTCGTTATAACTTCATGGAGCGGAAACAATGCTAAGAAATACTGAATATAGCTATGGCTCAGTTGCAAAATTTTTACATTGGTCAATTGCATTGTTATTTTTATTGTCTTATTGCAGTGTGTATTTTCGTCAATGGTTTACAGAAAAAGACACGCCAGAAAACTGGATCGCATTACAATTACATCTCTCAGTGGGAATTACTGTAGCGGTGTTAGTGGTGTTAAGAATACTCTGGAGAATAACAAATCGCTTACCTGATCAAGAACCCGGTCCGGCTTGGGCGCATAAGGCCGCGCATTACGGTCATTACTTTTTATATGCGGCCATGATAATAATGCCTTTAACTGGTTATATAGGCACAGGAGTGAATACAGAATTTTATATGCTATTTGATATTGCAAAATTTGAGTCTACGGCATTGTTCAATATGCTAGTCACAGAAGGGTTGGGTATGACCTTTGAGGAATTTGAGAAACCGATTGATAATTTTCATAAGGAGATTATGGGTGAATACGTATTGCTATTTTTAATATTTGGCCATATTGCTGCGGCGTTATATCATCACTTTATACTTAAAGATCGTACCCTTAAAAAAATGACGCGCGACTAAAGATAGTTGAATATGGCTCATTTTTGAGAACTAGTTAGTTTTATTTGCATGGGTTTTGCGGAGTAATACACGTACTCAATGTATAGAAGCCAATACTATGTGTTTATGGCTTCAGAAACCTCTACTACAACTATAAATCGCTATACTAGCTTCATTGTACTTACAGGCATCGTAATATTATGGCTGATTGGCATTATCCATTTGTTTAATCATCAAGTGGGCCAAGGAGCGGGTTTGATTATCACATCGGCGGTGCTACTTCGTGTTTTTGTCTGGTTGGAAAAAGCGAAACTAAGAAATTCACGTTAAAATTCCATTATACAGTCCAGCTAAATTTGATAGCTGCATATACTCCTGAGTGCTAATATCTGCTAATGAAAAGAATAATTCCATTCTTGTTGGCTGGCATAATGTTTCTGCAAGTGGCTATTGCAAACGATTTTAGACAACTAAATTTTGGCGATTCTTGTGATGACCTGGATGAATTGGAGTTAAGTTTAGGCTCAGTTAAGTCAGATATTGATGAGAGAATCTATAAAGGCGCATTTATTTATCATGGTTTGCAGTTGCATGGAAAAGCTATTATTGCTTATGACTGCGGTAGTGATAATCTATTCAAAGGTGGCTTTGTGTATTATAAGTTTTACGATTTTGATACCGCCGAAAAATTCCTGCAAATATCAGCAAATTTAATTACTGATATCCATGGTAGTCCGTTAGAAGTGAATGTATCTGGCGCAACAGAATATAACTTCAGAGTAAATTTATCCTGGGAACTGGAAGATAGGTCAATAGTGGTTGGTTCCGATACAAAAGGTTCAAGTTATATGGTGGGCCTTAGTTTTGTGCGTCCAAATTAGCGATATTATTTAAACACTAATATCTTATTGACTTCAGTTTAATACTCGAAATTAAGCCTGCCAAAGCAAAAGTTGCCAAGAACATAAAGAACAGTTGATGACCAAGTGTGCCTGGGTAAGTATCAACAAGTCTGCCGGCGATATATAAAACAAATATATCAGGTAGAAATCCTATCAGTGATATTAGGCCCACGGCCGAGCCAGTTTTGTTCGCTGGCAGTTGATAGTGTTCGAACAGCGCGAAATAAACAGCGCGCAATGCAAACACTGCTGTACACGTGATTAGTACATTTAAAATAAGCACCCATGCCATGCTTGATTGTGGTGTAGCGATGCTTAAAAAGGTATTTACACACAGGAGTGTGCTAAAGCAGATTATTAGAATCTTTATAGGATGCGTCCGATCTGCGAAGATACCGGCGAGTACAGCAACAAACGGACGTATCCACGCGGCGATAGTGATTAGCTTGGCGGCCTCTATGGCGTCGTAATCATAACCATCAACCGCATACAATGATAAGTGATCAACGCCTTTATACCCTATGTACGCGCATAACACGATAATTGCCTGTAACCATACTGCAGGTATGCGAACGACATGGAGTAGATGCGTTAAGTGTATTGGGTGAGTGCGATCAGATAAGTCTTTTCTGGGAGTATTTGCAGAGCTATTCAAGCTGAACCAAATAAATATTCCTGTCAGGATAGTTATGCCAGTGTAGCCATAGATAACAAGTCTAAAAGTATTTTGTTTTTCTAGTAACGTCGCATTGTCGTAACCTACAGGGAAAGACCACTCAAATAACAATACACCAACCGATGCTAAAGTGACTGCTAATAATCCGCGGCCACCTTCAAGTAAACCGAATGCTGTGCCTTGTTTATTTGACTCGCCCCATTCACGTGTCGCACGAATAAGAGCCCCCCAAAAGAGCATAATGGTCGTGATGCCAAAAAATGCAAATAGCAGGATTGATTCATCATAACTGGGGAAGCTAGCCATATACATACCGCCCAAAGCAGTCATCCATAATGAAATGGCTAGTAATTTATGTGCCGCAAATCGATCTGCCAACATGCCGCCGGGGAAGTAAGACAACATAGCAACTATGCCGTAGATTCCTTGAGCTGTACCTAATTGTGTAGCTGAAAGTTGGAATACTTCAAGTAGCGTTGGACGAAAAAAACGTGCTAAATGAAATGGAAGTGCAAATATTATTTCGCCAGCAATAATTAGACTGATGATTGCGACGATTCGATTGGAGTTCATCCATGAATCTCGCTATGTTCAACGAAAAAAAAGCGCGCTGTAAAGATAAATCAAAATGTAGTTAACTTGACTTATTCGATAATCATGCTGACTACCGGCCTCATCTCGTGAGTCCATTGATGCATGGAGCCATCATATAGTCGAGTATTGCTATTACCAAACAACTCATGGAACACAAACCATGCACCCGATGCCATATGGCCACTATTGCAGTAGGTAATCACAGCTGTTTGTTCATCAATACTCAGTGCGGTGGAGAGTTCCTTAAGTTTGTCTTGAGAAAGAAATTTAACGGGCGTACTGCGACTGGAGAGTAAGTCCACTGGGAATACTTTAGCCGTAGGTATGTGTCCATATGCTTTTGCTTTACCGCTCTTATAAGAACCTAAATATTGTCCCAGTGGGCGCACGTCAACTAATTGAATTGATTTATCCTCTGTCGCTGCCAGGGTGTCTTTACTATCCGCATAGATAGAATAAGATGCCTGTTGTGCTTTCCAGTCGCCTGGGCTGACTGAGTCGAGTGAGGTGACTACCTCGCGTCCATTAATAATCCATTGCGCTGTGCCGCCATTTAATAATGAGATGTTTTGGTGGCCAAAATATTTTTAATTGCCAAATCATGCGCGTTGCCATAGTAAGGTCAAAACCAGATTCTGCATTGGTCGTAACAACAACATGGCTGTCGCTATTAACGCCTGCCGTTTGCATTATTTTTTCAAATTGATCAGCTGAAACAGCCATATGTTTTATCGTTTTACCATCAATGGTTCGATCGCCACGAATCGTTTTTGTAAATAATTAATTGGGCATTTGGAATATGACCGCCAACTCTTAGTAAAGTGGGTTTATTCACCTGTGCTAAACATTGCAGGTGTCACATAACTTTTTTTACTGGTGCGAACATCTAATACAACTACACTAGATAAGTTTTTTGCCAACCATTCTGTTTCGACTATGGGTAAATGAGATTGGTTATCTGCTGAGGCCGTTGGCAGACAAATAAATATGAGCAATACAGATAATAAGCGAAGTGAAAACATAGGCAGACTTTTTATAAAATTTAAAATTATATGTATTTTATCCCAACTCAGATGCAGGTAAATAGGTAATTATCAGCAGGGCAGTAGATAGTTCGCCGGGCATCTTGAGCTGGGTTTCACTCGTCATGGTTTTAAAATCAGTCATTTGCATGCAATGCAGACCGTGTTTTTGCTATCATGCTGTGGTTGTAATTGAATTTGTACTAGGCATTTACAAGCTAGCAGTTACAATCTAGCAAACTAGAATTAAGAGAATATCATGGAAGGTAAAGCAAGTTATTGGCAAGTCATCAAAAGTGTATTGGCATCATTTGTTGGTATTCAAAGTAAAAAAAATTTACAGCGTGATGCAGAAAGTAATATTGCAGGTAAATTTTTCATCGTCGGTATTATTTTAGCAGTGGTGATACACGCATTTTTGTATTTAATTGCGTGGTCTATTTCCTGGTATACAGGCGTCGAGTAATGCTCTCGAATAATAATCTGTTTGTTTACGGAACATTATTGTTTGACAGAGTGTGGACTAAAATTGTCGGCCGCCATGCTGATAAACAACCAGCTAAGCTTATCGGCTGGCGACGTTTATATGTTAGAGATAAATGCTATCCTGGCATCATGTCACAGGATGGTCATAGTGTTGCCGGAGCGTTGGTAACGGATTTATATGCTGATGATTGGCGCAAACTCGACGAGTTTGAGGATGTTATTTACGTCAGAAAAATCACTCGAAATACTCACGAGTGATGGGGCTACGCAAGCTCATGCGTATGTGGTCGAAAAAGAAAAACCAACAATATCTTACCAATAACGTTTGGGAACCATTAACATTCGAGAACAAAGAGCTTGAAGGGTTTTTAAAAACATTAGCTAGGCGTTAGTTGTTGGACTAGAAATCGTTATGAATAATACGCGCAATATTTTCTGGTATAGGCGTTTTGATATCATCAGTGAAGTTTTCGAAGGAGCGTAGATATTCTATGCGTTGATCAGTTGATGGGTGTGTGCTCAAGAACTCGGGAGGCTCGTCACGGTCATGACTATGTGATTTGATGTAGTTGAAAAATTCACTTGCACCACTCGCATGCCCATAGTGCTTTGTTATTAATTCAATCGCTATTTTATCGGAATCCGTTTCTTGTTTACGACTATAGGCAAGCTGACCAACAACGGCCGTTTTCTCCAAAAACTGATTGGCCAATCCGCCCAGGTCAATACCAGATATTGTAGATAAAAACAGCGTTAATACTACCATTCTACCTAAGCCTGTCAGTGGATGACGTTCGTAATGATGTCCCATTTCATGAGCAAGCACCATGGCTAATCCGTTTTCAGATTGAATGCTTTTTAGTAACTCAGTTGTCACAACAATATGACCGCCCGGTGCAGCAAAAGCATTGGCTTGATTCATGTTTGCCAGGCTGACTATAAAATGATGATCTCTAAATCCGCTGTCGCTATTTGCGTGCAATGTATTGACTAAGTTTTGTAAGTAATTAGTAACTTCTTGTGAAGTAGGCTCATCCGTTTCGACAATGAGATTGCCAATGTTTTTATCTGCAAAAAATGATTGCTCATATTTGATGGGAATGAAGCCGACGATTAAATCGGCGAACACGCTTACTATTACCAGTAGTAAGAAAATCGAGCCAATAGCGCCCGTAGTTAAAATCAAAAATGATTTAAGGGGGTGTTCATCAGTAACATTGATACCCTCCGGGGGTTGGGAAGGTATGTATTTCATTGGTCTTTAGATATTCGACGATCGGTTAATGTCA
>CBDHFH010000008.1:0-1476849 GCA_965262455.1 Gammaproteobacteria bacterium | reverse complement strand
CTATCAACTGCATTTGATAACGCGCAAGCCCATGATGTATATCGCTAATGTCGATGAAGAATCATTGGCGGGAAGTGAGCTGGCTTCAAAACTAGAAGACTTTGCTAAACTAGAGAACGCAACCTTTGTGACCGTATGTGCACAGATTGAAGCTGAAATTGCCCAGCTAGAAGATTCAGAACGTGATGAGTTTTTGCTGGATATGGGGTTGAAAGAGCCAGGGCTAAATTTAGTGATTCGTGCTGGTTATGATTTATTGAATTTGCAAACTTTTTTTACATCCGGGCCCAAAGAAACACGTGCCTGGACGGTATTAAAAGGAGCCAGTGCGCCGCAAGCCGCAGGTTGCATTCATACTGACTTCGAAAAAGGCTTCATTAGAGCTGAAGTGGTGGGGTTTGATGACTATATCGCTGGTAACGGCGAACAAGGCGCCAAAGATGCGGGAAAATGGCGTCTAGAAGGGAAAGAATACATCATGCATGAAGGAGATGTCGTGCATTTTCGCTTTAATGTTTGATACCCTTTTAGCTCATTTGACAGGGAAACTAGCGTACAGTATCTTGCGCGGCTCTATGTCAAAAATGGCTATGTAGCTCAGCTGGTTAGAGCACAGCATTCATAATGCTGGGGTCGGTGGTTCAAGTCCACCCATAGCCACCAGCAAAAACAATTACTTAAATTTCAGCGCAACACAATCACGTTCGATTGTGCCACTTTTGTGCCCGCTGTTTTGGACACAATGCTTTCTGCATGAGGTAACAAATGCTCAGAAGATAAATGCGCATAACGTTGTACCATCTCACTGCACGACCAACCCCCTAACTCTTGTAACACATTAAGTGGTGTTCCTGATTGCACATGCCATGATGCCCATGTGTGTCGTAAATCATGCCAGCGAAAGTTTTCAATGTTCGCTTTCTTCAAAGCATTTCTCCATGCTTTGGTGTTCACTTGATTGATGACGCGACCCTTATACACAAAAACAAATTGATCGTGTTGTCCAAACTGTTTTCGAATTATAGATAGTGCATCACTATTCAAAGGCACACCAATCGCTTTCCGTGCTTTGGCTTGGTCGGGATGAATCCAGGCAACACGTCGTTGCATGTCAATCTGGTTCCATTCCAAATGCGTGATGTTGCGTTTGCGTAATCCGGTTGCTAGTGCAAATCGCGCAAGAGCAGCTTGATGATCAGGAAGGTGTGACAGTAAACGCTCCGCTTCGTCTTTCGTAATCCATCGAACACGTTTTGTGCTCAATGAATACATCGGGACTTTTGGGGCTTTATCAATCCATTCCCATTCTTCAGCACAGCGACGAAGCACGGCGCGAAGTTGTGCAAGATAACGATTCGCAGTGGCTTGCGTACTCTCTTGCATCTTCGCCTCTTGGATTGTTTCTAATAACGGTCGGTTAATGTCAGTTAACGTCTTGTTATTAAGATACGGATGCACCCAACGAAAAATTTCTTTATCTTTCTCTAGCGTCGCCTTATGACTTTTTTCTTTAAGCCATTTGACGACGGCATCGTTCCAAGTGTACTTCGGACGTTCTCCAAGCTGTTTCACCCGCCACAATTCGGCTTTTAACCGGTCGTGGAATTCTAGGGCGTCTTCCTTGTTGGTAGTTCCAGTAGACTTTCGTATTCGTTGCCCGTTAGGGCCTTTGAAACGAACCCACCAGAGTTCACCGCGTTGGTAGAGTGACATAGGCGTTTCTCCTTATCGTCACAGCCACTTAACGGCACCTGTCCTTGAGAGACAGAATAAAGTGAACGGAGGTAATCAACAAGATCAGATTGTATAAATACCCAGCATTTACCTGGCTTAGCGCCTTTAATCTGACCAGATTTTGCTTTTTCACGTAGCGTTTCAGGAGATAGGTGTAAAAACTGGGCAGCTGATTTAAGATCGTATGTCTTTTCATTCATCCAAATCCCACCACATCGGATCACGCTTATACTGTTCATGTTCATAGGCCTTGGCAGATTCCGAGTCAATGAGTCGTTTAGATTTTTCGAGTTCTTTGGGCCATTGAGTGCCATACAATCGTGCTTTATTTTTTGCGCGAGTTTGCACATATAACTCAAAATCAGCACCGAATTTATCCGCGCGAGAATCATGAAAATGTTTAGCACAAGTAAAATATTCATCGATAGCTTGGTTTATGTCAGTAATTCCTTCACGTGCCATGAATGATGTAATCGTACTGAGTCCATTAATAAATAAACGTTCATCAGAAGGTGCTAAGTATTTGCGTAATGGGAAAGAAATGGGTTGTGTATCAAAGCCCCATTTAATGTTTGTAAATAACACCCAAAGCCAATGTAAGGGCCATCGAGATTGTGTTTTATCTTGCCTAGATGGAATAGTAAGGCGTAACCAGTGTTCTGTGCAGTAACGCCATAAAGCACCTCTTGATGTAAGCAAATCATTTAATGATTGAATGTGATGTTCACCAAGTGATGTTCTTCGTAATTGAAATTCAAGACGTAAGACAGTTTGATTTTCTTTCCAACCATGTTCTCTCCAGATATGAGTTAAGTACTCTTTACCTGATACTTTGAGTTCTTCAGTTTTATTGTAAAGTCGAGCAGATAGGGTTGCCTTGGGTGATATAGAAAAACCTGTTACGAGATTTGAAAGTCGATGAGTTTGCTTATATCGAGCACGAGTAACAAAAGCATCTTCATTAATGTCGTTCAAAATGATATCAGTAACGACATCGACAAATAAGTCTGCACGACTAACCACTTCCGTTGACTCGAGTTGTCCTAAAGTAGATAAGTAATCATGAAGTTCTTTCACGCAATACTCAGGGCCGTAAAGAGAGAGGTATTCGCTGCGTATTTGAATATGGGCCAGCGGGAGTTGTTTTGAGTTAGCGCCTGACAGCTCAATTCGGTAAGCGTAGTTTGTTAGTACAAACCGAAACCGTCGAGTACCCTTATCTGACACTACGAATTGGTGATCCCCTAGGCTATAGATAGCGCTGGCTCTATTTTCAAATTCGCTCGTTTGGGCGGCAGACTTGAGTGTATCAAGTTCACGTTGAATGGACTCAAAGAGTGTTCCAGGAAAAGACAGGTAAAGTGAGTCTATTCCGTAATGAACAATGAAGTTTGAATCTGGATTGCAACTAGGAGGTGCTGTGTTACTAGGTGGCGCACCGTCATCAAGGCTCTGAGCCAAAGGCTCTAGAGCCTTAAGATGAGATGGGTTGTGGTATTTCATAGTATTTTCCGTTAAAAGTTAATAACGGTTATTGATACTATGCAGATTGTTCAATATTTCCCGAAGATGAACCGATTTATTTCATCTTCGCTACTTAGACGGGATAGAATTCAGCTGTTCGACGCCATTTTCTAACGAATTCATTCAATGAATCAAAATCATCTTTTTTAGCAGAATCCTTACTCATAGATTTATAAATACCAAGGTCCTTTACAAATAACCTATGTCTATCTGATTCGGTATATTTGTTGTAATCCCCTACTTCAGCTAAAGCCGTTAGAATAAATCGGACTGGTTCGAGAGAAGGATTATGTTTTTTAAGATTCGATCTCATTTTATTGTGAATTGTATTTACAACTATGCTCTTTTTTCTCTTAAGCAGGGCTATGGAAAATAAATAAGAACCATTTGTGGTAGTAATGAAAGCTGGATCGATTTGTAGTCCTTTGTATAATGCAGAAAAAGAACCTTCTCCAGCCTCATCGTGTAGCTTAGATAATGTCTTTCCAAATACCATCCAACTTTTAAGCGTTTTAACTAATGATATTATAGATAGAATGGCATGATACTCTGTTATACCGTCTCTAGGAGCTTCGGGTGGGGCTATAGAATTTTCATCAAATTTGTCGAAATAATCTAATAGATTTTTTACGGGTGTATCAGATTTAGCAGCTTTAGCGTATTCTTCAAAAATCCCAAGCCATTTCATTACAAACATCAAGTGTTGGGGATATTCTAATTCGTAAAATATAGACCATCTGGATGGGGGTGGAATGTGTTCTTGAATTTTATCTATAGGTGCTTTCTGAAATTCTAGATCAAGTGTATTTCGGTCTCTTTGGACTCTGTTATATAGATTAAGAAGCTTTTCTAATCTAGATCGATCTAACTTATACGAGTCGCTATTCTTCATTTAACCTGAAATACTATTGAGGTAGTAGGTGAGTGAGTGTCCGCTTACGGCCAAAAGCGGTCATTTAGCACAAATTAAAACGGCTCCCGAAGGAGCCGCAATTGGGAAATTGTTAGAACTTTGCTTACTTACGTCTGGCTAACCCAATCAAGCCAAGCAGACCGGAGCCTAGCAACCAAACGGCGGCCGGAACTGGGACAACTGTGATGTTTGATACCCTGAACTCCGGATTAATAGAACCGTTACCCTCGAAGCGCAGCACGGTGCCACTAATTCCGTCAGCAAAACCATATATTTGAAGCAGTCGACCATTCGGGACGTCTGGCGCGCTCGACTCAATAAAAAAGTCCTGACCGGGTGCCTCGTCGAAGGTCAGTTGGACGTCGTCCAAGAATAGATTGAACTGTTCATCACCAGTTAGCGTTGTGTTGCCAAAAAACAGCTCCATTGATTGGAATATGACCGAAGTGCCGAAGTCGAATTCAATCTCTTCTCCTGTATTAATAGCGTTTTGCTGACCATTGTTCAACGCACCATCTTCTTTGACACCAAGTCCGAAACCTGCTTGATGAATGATACTACCCGATGTTGGAGTGGTCGCTGTGACACTAAATGGGCCTTCCGTAAAAGAAAATGATGTCTCTTCATCCGTAGAGCCAGGTGTCCCGAATTCAATTGTCGCTGCCTGTGCAGAAGTGAGGGTACTGAAGAATAATGCTGCAACTAATATGGCGAAATAGTGTTTGAAGATCATGACAAAAGTCTCATTGAATAAAAAAATCCCATCCGAATTAATCAAACGACCACAACGACTCGATCGTTAAACATTTATAGTCAAATATTATCAAAATGAAAGTAGAATAGAATTAAAATCCAGTGAATTATTGATGGCAATCTAGTAACAAATTATCGCTTTTTGTTAAAAATTTGATAGAAACTTCGACCTTAAAATTAGAATTAAATATTAAATCTCTGTTACAAAACCTGTATTGATTATCAGCTTCTCCTGTTAAAGCCATCTCACTAAAACAAATTAGTGATTTGAGGCAAGAGGAATTATTTTTGTCGAATTTTATAACTAAATTTACAAATATTATGGCAGTTCAAATAGTACCCGACAAATACAAACACTGACTAAGAGCATGATTACTTAAAAAAACTAAGGAAGTAATCTCTTTATGCGGTATGTCTACTTTTATATCCGCTTTACGGCAAATGCAGTATTTGTAGAAATAAAAAAAAGTATGAACCCTGCAAATTTCATTCTTTCATTATCACTTTCAATATTCATTTTTATAGAAACTATATTAGCTTATCTAGGTGAAAAGTAAAAAGATTAATTTATGACTTGCTGTAATAGAAAAGAGTATTGGTGATCCTAATATCAACAGATCGTAACGCAGGAAATATGTCCGCTTACGGCGCAAAAGCGGACATACCTATGTATTCACCTTCGGCTAAATTTGCTGTTTTCTTGTCTTTAATATAGCTAACGAAATTAATACTAGTGCTAAAATTACAACAGTCCAAATTGGAAACGGCACTTGAACAACCCTGGGTTCAGACACCTCGGCTGTAAACCCAATATTTTGAAAATCAACTTGCCGATTTGTGCCAGATAAAAATGCGGTAACATATTGAACATTTAATGGTGCCGCAAGTACTATATCTTCCGCCATTATACCTGGAGCGCTACCAAGAGCAGGTGATATAGATAATTGGCCTACTTGTTGGTTGCTGCTGTTGAAAAATGTGAAATCAACATTATCAACGTCATAAGACTCTGATGTGTAGTTCCAGAAATGAAGTGTCGAGATATCATACTCTTGATGAAAATCAAATCTTAGCTCTAAGCCGCCACCAACTTGACTAGCGGTAAACCAAATATGTGTTGTTTGATTGTGAAACTCTGGAGCATTTGCAGAGGGTGCATCAATGACTTTATCCAACGTGCCTCCACTAAATGTATTATTGAAGGAACCTGGTGATGTACCTGGGCCTTGCTGTACTGAAATATTGTCTATATTTAAATATACAGCTCCTACTGAATTAGAAAATACCAATAATAGTAATAATAAAGCTAATGTATATATTGAGTGTCTCATAGCTACTCCCAAGTGCTATATTTATCCGCCACTTAAGATAAAGAAGTGATTAAAGCTAATTATAATTTTGGAATTATTTTGCAGCAGTGTGGCAGATATTCAGTGAATATTGAGAGTATTGAAGTGATGTTAAAACATTATTAACAAAATACATCATCTTAGTAACAAACTAATTACTAATATAACAAAAAATAGAATTATCGAAATTTAATTTAAATGATCAAATAAATATTTATTACTAGTATGATGCATATAGTCCGCTAACGGCGCAATAGCGGTCATTCGATTAATTATAAAATGTTAGTAGATCTAGTATTCCTAGCTGCTCCCGAAATATATATATCAATAATATAACAATCGCTATTAATACAAATGCATAAAACGTATTTTCGCCTCTAGAAGCACGATCAAGAGTAATTTTCTCTGCTTCTGAATTATCTATATGATCGGAATATACATCACAAAGAGAAATAAGATAAATGGGCCTTAAAATTACAATAACAACACCTATACCTACCGCAGCGGGAATGCCTACCCACATATAAAACCCATAAATTCCCTCAGTTATGTCTTTTGTATCAGACATAACGTTAGTAAATACAAAAAATAGTATTGTCAGTATATATGTCAGTATTCCTACGACCCAGCAGAATAATGAATACCCAATGCGTAACAATGCAATTTCTTTGAAATTTACTTTAACGAATATTAAAGAATTTTTAGCCCCTTGTATCAGGCCAGAACCTAGAGTAATGCTTGGTAACATTCCGGAGATGGCAATTTTCCAAGCATAATAAAGTGCTTCCTTTAGTGCTTTTTCTTTGTAGCTTTCAGTATCATTTTTCTTAGGTAATCTATCTAATATTCGGTTTACTGTGTACCATCCATCTATCCAATGCAAAATCCATAAAGCAAAGCTATGAGGAAGTACTGTCTTCATGCACGTTCCAATTGTTGATTCATAATGTTGCTTCCTAAGAAAGTGTACACTTGCCATACATGCACTAAGAATCCCTAATGGATAAGCAACTAGGCCTACCACTAAGAATGACCAAACTGTTAGAGCGATATTAGCTCCGGTTGTGTCCTCATCGTTAGCTGCTCTTTGCCAAGTTTCTTGAGGTATCCAATCTAGCATTTGAACCCAGAGATAATATCCAAGCATGACAACTAGCCACTGCAAAAGAACAAACAAAAATATTTCTTTTTCTTTAAATGCTAGACCAATAGCATATTTAATCCTTGAAACAAAATGGCCCATTGCTTTAAATTGATCAGGCTTTTGTTTTTTAATCTCTGGCAATTCATTGATTTCATCCCTCAGCATCTTAATCGCTGACAGTTCAGATATTCGTGGATTTGATACATGCCGTTCAAGCTTTGATGGCTGAGGAGGACGAGAAAAATGTTTTGTAGTCGGATATGAATTGTTTAAATCCGATATTTCAAAGGCATAACTTCGAGTGAATTGAGAAGACTGTAAAGAAACAACAAGTTTAGTCGTTGCGTCTAAATTTAATTCGATATTTTTTCTCTCATCAAAAGAAACACTATCTATATTATTGCCAATTAGATCTTCAACTATCGAAGTAAATTTACGATTATCTTGAGTGTACTCTAAAGAGTTAAGCTTTAAGGAAATTGGATTATGAAATGTGACTGAATAACGACCCAAAGCGGACATTACTAATGTAAATGATTAGTTAATTTTATGTTCAGAGTTCCAACTTTGTCTATTGATTATATTGAATCAATTTACTCCCTCAAATTTCATAAATAATTCATTTACAAATTTGTAATAACATCAACTTAGAAAAAATAATGAATTTCAAGAACTAATAATTTTTTCGTTTCACGTAAATACTGATTTTATGCTTAATTTTAGGATAATCAGGAGATTATTATAAAACTGATAGATTTCTTTCATCAATTTGTAATAGCTAATCATTTTTAATAGTGCTTATAAAGATATGAAAATATAGATTTGTTAAAGCTTAGAATATTTAGGAGACACAGTATGCTTTTCTTTATACGCAGCATCTCAATACTTATCATTTCTGCGGTATTTACTTTCCCACTTAATGTCATAGCGTCTGTAGCAAATACATTGACGTATCAAGGCTATCTTACAAATGCGAGCGGTACACCTATTAACGGTTCAACTAATATTACTGTCAATCTCTATAACACAGATACAGGTGGATCTTCTTTATGGTCACAAAGTGGTTCAGTTAATGTCGTCGATGGACGATATGCAATCGTGCTTGATGGTTCAGGTGGCAATCCTTTTCCGGCAGGTTTATTTCAACAGCAAACATATGCTGGAGTGACTGTTGAGTCTGATAGTGAAATGACACCGCGTCGAATGATTACGTCTATGCCCTCTGCATTAGAGTCTGAAAACGCGTCTATGTTAGAAGGAATGTCGGCTAGTCAAATTGTTGATGCGGCAGTGAATGCTGTACGCTCACCAATAAGCTCGTTACCATTTAGTATTAGTCAAAGTGGTTCATACTATCTTACTCAAAACTTAGATGGCTCTGCAGGTGGTGGCATTGATGTCAATGTCGATAATGTCACAATAGATCTAATGGGGTTTACAATCGATGGTGGTGGATTTAATGACTTTGGTGTAGACCTTAGCAATCAAAGTGCAGTAACGATCAAGAATGGAACTATACAAAATTTTGGCATGACTGGAATTTATGAAAATACTAATTCTCTTGTTGATACAAATTCAAATGTTATCTCTTACGTTAATGTTATTAACAACGGCACAACCAGCGGTGCCGCTACTTTAAATGGGGGGATTTACTTACCTGGACGTAATAATCGTATTGAAAATTGTATTGTAATAAATAGTGGAGGTGGGGGTATCTATTCAGGTGATAACTCTATCATCTTAAACAATACTGTTGAGGATAGTTTTGTTTGGGGTATTCTTGCTGGTGTTGGTTCTAGTCTTATTAATAATACCCTTAGTGGATCAGGAAATAACGCCACCTACGGCATCCATGGCCTAGCTGGCTCTACATTAATAAATAATACTGTGCGTCAAAATCAAAGTGGTTATGGAATTTCCGCTGGCCCTTTTTCTACAATTATCAATAATACCGCAGCATCTAATCAACATTGGGGAATCTATGGTGAGGGTGGGAATACCATCATCGGAAATACGGCTAGCGGTAACAACTTATCTGAAACTAACGGTCAAGGAGGAATACTTGTAGGAGGCAACTCGTTAGTAGAGAGTAATTCCGCTTCAGATAATCAACATACTGGGATTCGTGTTGATGGCTCAAATAATACTATTCGAAATAATCATGCGAGTTCATCCGGTAATATAAATGGTGGCGGTTCAGCAGATGGATTTTGTTTTGAAATAGATGATACTTCAAATCTATTTATTGGTAATACAGCAGCGAATTGTACTACGGACTATGGTGGTGCAGGTTGGCCAACAACAGTCAATCGTGAAAATGATGCAATTTAGCTAGTTATAATTTCCAGAATAATAAAAACCCTTAATGAGTTATATTCATTATAAAAAAATGAAAAAAAAGTATCAGAAGATACTTATTATTCTCTTGGTATTTTGTGTATTAATCTTAAATAAATCTCTAGGCTCAACAAGTCAGTCTTTCGAGATAGCTCTTGATGCTTTTGATACATATGCAGGTCCAACTTCATCAACTAATTTTAACATGAAATCAATCAGCGGATTGCCAGACACAATCCCAGGCTCGACGCAACAATCTCAATCAACTAATTTTGCAGATGCAACTGGCTTACTCCCAATCGATCAAGATGGAGATGGTCTTATCAGCGCAAACGATAATTGTCCTGGCGCCAGCAATCCACAACAGCTCAACTTTGATAATGATAGCTTCGGTGATGATTGTGATGCTGATATAGATGGCGATGGCATGCTTAATACATTCGAAGATCAATATGCGTTGAATAACTTTGATCCCAGCGATGCCTTGCTCGACATTGATTTCGATAAGCGAACAAATTTAGAAGAAGCAAATGGGTCAACAAATCCTTTATTTTCAGAACCAATGTTACCTTTAGCAACATATGATACAACTCGATTTTTAGAGCACGTCCGTCTTGCAGATATCAATCAAGATGGAAAACTAGATATGGTGACGGTTAGTCGAGATACCTCTGAGCCTGTTGTAGTCAAACTTGCGAATGCAGCGGGTGAATGGTTAACAAAATCCAATGTATTGAATATCACAGGTAATTCTGTAGATGTAGCTATTATCGATATTGATGATGATACGCATCTTGACCTGGCTGTTCTGAAGGAAAGCGGGTCTGTACAATTTCTTCGAGGTGATAGTAGTGGCAATTTTAATTTATTTTCAGCCAGTACCAATAATCCGTTTCTGGTTGATTCAGAGAGTGTAGATACTCAACCTAGAGCAATTGTTGCGACTGAGCTCAATGGAGATAATATTGCTGATTTTGTTACTGCAAATGAATTTGCAGATTCAATTTCTATACTCATTAGTAATGGACTTGGGGATTGGGATCGTGCTGATGTTTCAGTAGGTACACGCCCCTATGGATTGGCCGTCGATGATGTAGATGGCGTTAATGGACTTGATATTGTCGTTGCAAACAGTTTTAGCAACTCAGTTGACGTCTTACTTAACAATGGCTTAAATAGTTTTTCAATTGCTAATAGTTATAGCGTTGGAACATTCCCCACAGAAGTAAGCTTGGTTGATATCAATGGTGATTTTAATCTAGATATTCTTACTCCCAATCCAAATTCAGACAACATTTCAATTTTATTTGGTGACGGAAATGGAGGATTCCCGACAAGCTCGACTTTGACGGTTGACCGACCAATCGCAGGCTCAAGCGCAATGGCGGGTCCAAATTCACTGATAGTTACCGATATCGATGCAGATACACATGATGATTTAGTAGTTGCCATGCCCGCATCCGGTGAGATTGGAATTTTATTTGGTGACAGTATGGGAAATTTTGCAACTAGCAACTTCTACTTTGCAGGTAGCATGCCTTCTACTCTTGCGACAGGGTTAATCGATGCCGATAACCGAATAGATATTGCAGTAACCACCAACACGAATGGTGTGCCTTCTTATGTGACGACACTACTTAATCTTGGCCTAGGAGATTTTTCATCCATTGATTTCATAAGTGGAATTACAGGAATAGGACCACATTCTATCAAACTTGCTGATGTTACTGGCAGTGATGAGCTAGATGCGATCGTAGCGATTAATAGTTCCAATCGAGTATCCATTATGGATGGTGATGGGATGGGCAACTTTACAGAGACCCAAAGTTACACAGTCGGGTTACGTCCAGTCCAAGTACAACTGGCAAATCTAGATGCTAACGCAGGATTAGATATTGTTGTAACCAACCAATTCGGAGATTCTATTTCTGTTTTGCTCGACGATGGATTAGGCAGCTTCAATACACCCGTCAGCTATCCTGTTGGGATTGACCCTACACAAGCACGTATTGTTGATGTAAATAAAGATAGTAACTTAGATATCGTCACAGTTAATTTGACTACAAGCAATATTAGCGTTCTACTTGGTGATGGCTTGGGAGGATTTAGCACAGCGACAAACTTCGCTGTGGGCTCGTTGCCACGTGCACTGGTGGCATCAGATTTTAATGGTGATACAAACGTAGATGTAGTAACCGGCAATCTGAATAACAGTATCTCAGTTCTGCTAGGGGACGGGACAGGAAATTTTGGAACACCAACTAATTTCACTGTCTCTGGCAATGCACCATGGGGGATAGAAGCTGCCGAAGTAACGGGTGATCAACACAAAGATCTTTTAATTATATATAACTCTAATCATCGATTAGCCATCGTGCCAGGAGATGGTAATGGTAATTTTGGTACACAAACAAATTATACGATAGGAACATTACCTCGCGAATTGCAACTCTCAGATATAGACCAAGATGGAAATCTAGATGCAGTTACAACTAGTAATTCAGCAGGCTTAATTACAATTAATTTTGGTGATGGGCAAGGTGACTTCAGCTTACAAAGAAATTACGTTGCTGGTGTTACAAACTATGGGTTTGATCGAATAGATATCAATAACGATAATGTTGCTGATTTCGTTTTTGCAAACTTCCTTAATCCATCTTCGATTAGCACAACTTTCGGGCAAGGTCCATTTACAGAGGACCGCGACAGAGATGGCTTATCAAATGAAGATGAGGTTTTGATATTCAATACTAATCCAGACAACAATGATAGCGATAGTGATGGCTTGTCTGATGGCGATGAGGTGAATTTATATGGCTCAAATCCAAATACCACTGACACCGATGGCGACGGTTTATCTGATGGAGATGAGGTAAATATTTATAGCACTGACCCAATACTTTCAGACTCTGATGGAGATGGTTTCAGTGATGGAGATGAAGTAAACGAAGGCTCGGATCCAAATGATTCCATGTCAACACCATTACCTACATCAGTGAATGTACCTAATCCTTATTGGTCGCTGTTATTCTTAGCAATCTTACTATTGCTATTGGGCTTCAAAAGAGATTTTAATAATTTATAAATGTCCGCTTTTGCGCCGAAAGCAGACATAGATAGGTGTGTTTTGTGCCAGAGTCAACACCAAGTGAACCAGGTTGTGCCCTAATTGAAACGGGTTTTGAGTGGGGACAAGTACAGTAAGTAACTGAATTAATTAAAAGTGTAATTTACTCGTTCAAGTTCATAATGCTGGGGTCGGTGGTTCAAGTCCACCCATAGCCACCAGTAAAACAAATACTTAATTAATTTCTTTTCTTTAACTTTAGTTTAAGTAATTTCATTCCTGCACAATTCCTGCAAATTTTAATTATTTAAATGTCAATCATGCTTGATATTTTCTTCAATATTAAGGATTGATTCCATAATATCTGCCTGTCGGTTACGAATTTGGGTAACAAGCTGATTTGTTTCTTTGGTGTATTTATAGATGTCATTAATGATTTTTAAAATCCATAATAAAAATCCCGTTACTGCTAATGCGTATAGTACTTCACTCATATCAATACCTATCTTTTAGTTGCTATTGATAAATTGTATTACTAGTAACTCAACTAGGGTAGGTGTAGGTAAGGGATAAGGTTTAGGCAAAGGAATAGGTTAGGCATAGGTAAAGGTAAAAGTAAAAGCCTAGGTACAAGTAAAGGATGAGTATAGGTAAAAGCTAAAGCACAAGAATAGGAAAAAGAAAAAGCAAGAGGGTCACCATTCCCATTATTTTTTGCTTGTTTTTGCTAAACCCAAATTTCAACTTATGTGAAAATGAGAGTCTATAAATAAAGACTTGAGCGTATATAAGGGGTGGGGATGTGCTAAGCAAAAACAGGGTGTTACTTAAAAGCTAAATCTTTGTATGTCAACGGCTAACAGAACATGACCCTATGTCCGCTTTCGGCGCAAAAGCGGACACTCGCTAATTTTTTCACTTAGCTATATCAGTAAGAATTAAACACTTCTCTTTCTTATTATTGAATTACCGATTACCAATAAGAGTAAAGCAAAAGCCAAAATCGACCAGAGTGGTAATGGCACATTTACAGTCGTTGGTGTTCCAGTTGAACCGCCTCCAGCACCAGCAGCAATTGCAGTATCGGGATCTGTTTCATATCCATAACCATATAGATTTAGATTACCAGCTCCAAAGTCACCTGTGATATCAACTTCGACATCCGCCCAGCCGTAGTGAGTGTTACCACCAATCGTAAAAGAAAAACCTATGAAACCTCTTTTTGTTCCAAACAAAGGATCATCATCGGGTACAAATTCCCCATCAAATCCTCCAAAGGTATCTGCATTTCCAAGGTTTGCACTTGAAACTGTTGTTGCCCCAGGGCCTATCATTTCTCCAGAGTTGAATAGACGGGCATTTAAACCTGAAATCACAATGATTTCTGCAGAACCTGCAGATGATTCTCTGGCTGTAGCATTCCATCCAAATATACTATTGATGTTTACACCACCGTAAGCCAAGTTGAGGTCAAATACACCATCGCCATCAATAGAAAAATTTGTACCGACTAAATTAGAAGGGCCATTTATGCTATCGTCGATTGTGATAAGGCCAGTAAAAGTTTGTACGGGTACAGAGTGGGAAGCAGCACTAAAACAACCTAGTAAAAGCATAAGAGTGGTTGAAATTATTTTTTTCATCTAAATAATCCATATGTTTAGTGATTATTTAGAATCTATCATCAAGCGATCATATATCAGATGAATTTTTTATTAATCATTTTCAATGAATTTATATAAAATAAAGATAAGTACTTGATTTAGATTTAGTCGTAACTATTGATAATATTTCTAATCATGTCAGCTTTCGGCGCAAAAGCAGTCATTCACAACAACAACTATGTCTTAAGAAATAAATTGATAAATTCTAGTCGTGATTGTAAGAACTCAGAGTAAATTATTATAGTAAATCGGAAAAATAACTTAATTTTAGAAGTAGCTCAGTTAGAAAAGTTGCAAAGTCTCTTAACAATTCTAAATTTTTCAGCAACATATTCTGAAATTAGCCAATCAACTGCTTTTCTCATATTTAATGATATTTTTTGAATGGCTATTATTATCGATAACTTTTGCATATTTAACTGCATCAGAAAGATTATCGTATTTATAATTATCATATAAATACACCGTTTTTAATTCGGTAGTAATCCCATAGAACTTCATTAGCTCAATATCATTTTCAGACATATTAACTTCTTTTTTTAATGCTAATTAAAATAGTGTAAAAATTAGATTTCAGCGGTTAACTATGCGCGATATTTGGATATATATACATATGTTAATCCAATATAGCGGATGTTAATTACATGCAATTCTCACTTTTAAATGACAAGAATGATATGGTAGCCCATCAAGTATTTTGATTGCTTTGTGGCAGTTAACTTCTGACATTTCCACCAGCCCATAACCTTGTGATTGTTGCAAATCTGAATCAAATTTAACTGCTGAGGAAAGTACTTCGCCAAAAGGTAAACAAAATTTTCTTACATCTTCAGATGTTGTAAACCAAGGTAAATTTTCTATGCAGATTATCATTTTGATTATTTCCAGCTAAATAATATGCTGTAATTAGCAAGTGCATTAGTTTTAAGGTAACAGAACATGGCTAAAAAACGCCTTATCTTTATGCTATATGTAATAGAATTCTCACATTCTAGGTTTAGCTTCCTCTCAATTTGCTTAAAAAGCAAATCAATTCTTTGAATGACGATTAGAGTCGAAACCAGTCAAAAGCTGTCATTTGCATATTGATATATCTTGAGTTGATCTATTTTAGTTTTGATGCCCACAATGCGAGTTTATGTTTCATAGACAACTGAGATATCTGGTCCTGTGGAATAGGTTGGATTACTTTATCATGTACTAGCAAACGATAGATATATTCAATTTTTTCGGTGGCTGAGTCCGTGGGCTCGAATTCAACAACACCTCTTTTTTCGCCATACTCCATACCCGCAGTAATCGCCTTCTTAACTAATTCCTTTTCATTTTTTAGTTTCTTCATGATTTAGAGTTTAGCCTACCTTTTAAAGCATTAGCATATCGCTTGTCGGCTAAATAGAGATTATCTAATAAAGAATAAATGTTAATTTTTTGTGAACTAATTATGGTAAGACGGAACTTATTCTTTCAAGGTTCATCTATAGGGCATCAAAAATTTACTATATAGAGGACTAACACTTATGAAACTATCTAATCCATGTAAAGGCGACCTGAAATGTCGATACTTAGCTGAATTTTTGGCTATCGCGACTGTGCTTAGTATCCTATTTTCTGCAGGTCTGGCAATATTTTAAATACATATTGATCCTCTCTTTAGCATCGAGAGCAAAGAGAGGGTCTTATCTAAGTTGAGAAAGCATTAGAAACGAAGTCTACAGCTCCCTTTTTATAATGCATGACTTTATGTATCTTAGCTTGATCATGTATATCTGCTCTCGGCTCAATAGCCTTTATTCACTTATTTTCTGAATCTTTCAATGCAAGATCCATTGCTATCAGGTAGGGAGCCACATATCCCTTATAATTTAACTTCAAGCTATCAGGGAGATCCTTCCAACCAGTTATGCTTCCTCTGCAATTACTTGCACCACAACAGCATTTATTAGGAAAGTATTCAATATCATAATTTCTCATTGCATAATCAAATGTTACCTCATCACCAATCTCTATTGTGCGTATCGCTATAAAATCGTGAGCTCCTGACTTGTTTAGATTGATTCCACAATTTGGGTTACAAGAGTGGTTTACTTTGGTAATGTCTCCACCATGTAAGGCATATCTGAATTCGCCCATTTGTGATGCATGTGAGTGATTTTTATCAATATTATCTTCCTTTATAAAACCGACCATGACCACATTGCCAGACATAAATCGCTTTGTAGCAAAAATACCTTGTCCTTTGTTATGACATTCTTTTAGTTCATATCCATTATCCACTTGATAAACCAGATGTAACGAGCTAATGCTCTTGACTCATAACAGTAGCACGTCTAGATATTAATTATTGAACAATGTAAGTTCTAAGAAAAAGTAATGATGAAATGTCTGCTTAGGGTCGAAAGCGGTCATTAATAAAAATTAAATATTATAAATATCAAATATACTAATCTAGAATTGATCTGAATGTCAGTTAACGATCCTAAGCTTAAATCAAACTAATTGAATAATAGAATTGTAATATTTAAACATTACAGTCTTTGCATAAATAAAAATAACTAATATTCAAAATGCTTAAATTACTACTCAAGGGTTCGATTTTCTATTTATATATTGCCCATTCTGTATGCGTTGCAAATTATTCCTCTGAAAGTTTATTTCCGCTGATTCCAACATCATCATATTCATATACTAACGGAACTATTATAACAAGAACCGAATCAATTCAAGAGCAATCGACTTTTAATAATGTCGTTGTTACAGGCGTTGAAGATAACGAGGGTGACGTTGAATATTTTACAAATGACAGTAATGGTTTATTTTCTTATGGTACAGAAAATATTAATGATGGTGATACTTCACTACTTAGTCCACCAATAAAAATACTCGAAGCAAACACGGAAATAGGTCAAACAATTAATTCATCTGGCACCGCTATTTTTACTATTGGTGGTTCTGTATTTAATTTTTCATATAGTTCGTCATCGACGGTCGTTGGTGAAGAAACGATTACTGTTCCAGCAGGAACATTTGATGCAGTAAGAGTTCAGGTGTCCATAAGTTTAAGTGGAATTATTAATTCTATTCAAAATTCAACCTATTGGTATGCAGAAAATATTGGTTTGATACGAGACGACACAACAATAGATGGTGAAATACTGAATGATGAGCTAGAGACTTTCTTTATTCCTACACAAGTAAATCCAACTCCGGAAGTATCAGTTCCTCTACCAATTTGGTCATTGATTTGTCTTTCAGGGTTCATATTTTTTGTAGCTAATTTCAGATATAAAAGTTAGTGGATTATTGAATAAACACATTTGTAAAGAAAGTGGACATATAAATAATAACTATATCGACTGATATATTATTAGTGGATCAATAAAAATTTTATGGCTGCGAAGCAGTTATTCAAGGGTTGAGTCTCGTAATAGTATTATGAGTATAGCGTTCAATTATTTCTAATCTTATTTACTGCAAAGACTGCCAATATGGCAGCTAAAAATATCATCATAAACCAGGGCAATGCAGGAACTGCAACGGTTTCTGTATCAGTGTTTTCTGTTGTTACATCAAATGATAATGAATAAGTGATGTCTCCACCGGTTTCTTGTATCCAGAATGTAAAATCCCCGGGTCCTGAAAGAGGCGGTGTGAATCCTGGTCCTACTTGGCTTGCATTTGCTAAATCATCTAATACATCGTCCCCAGCACTCGCACCCAAACCGACTCCAATGAGTGTTCCTCCCTCTAGATAATTACCTGAGAGATCATCGATATTTGAGTCAAATGCTACAGCGAAAAATGAACCGTTGCCTCCACCTGTGCTTGTGTAGGAGGCTAGAGCGATAGAGTTAACCCTTTGGTTCTTTGCTACTGAAATTGTGAAAAATCACGTTCACCATTTCCAGCCGCTATAGCTGAACCCCTTATAGTGTTAGTACCATCTACGATAGTAATGGCTGTAGGTGAGGTACTTATATTAGATAAATCGCCGTCAATGGATTCATCATAATCAGCAAAACAACAAGAAATAGAGCTTAGTAAAACGATGAATAAAAGTAATTTTTTATGATTAACAAAATTACAGTGGCGCATGAAATACCTCCTATATTAAACAAACTTTGATAATTGAGAGACTGTATTGTTGGTTATTCTGATATCACTCTGATACAAATAGGATGTGTGTAGCGAGATATTTATTCCAAAAATAGTAAAGTATTTGGTGAGGTTGAATGAGAATTCCTAGGTCTATCTATCAATATTACTTAATAGTCATTTTGTAGACCAAAGAGGTTACAAATACGGTGAGTTTGAAATTGACTACCTCTATTCAGGTGAATATCAGCAGAGCTTTAATAACAATCTTTCAAGCTGATTTTTATTTCGCATTAGCTTTAAAGCAGTGATTGAATTGGTTAGTACAACCCTAAAAATACCGCGTTATTTGAACTAAGTGCAGCGGCAGCGGTATCTATCTCAGAACAATGTAAGGAACTGAAAGAATCAATCAGATCTATCAGGATCTATGTCAAGTGATTCACTTGCTAAAGCACCAGATAGGGATTTGAATGTTGATTGGCAAGAGTTATAATTTCTAACTCAAGTTAATAATAACGATATTACTGCTTTAATTAAGGAGGCAAGCGCGTAATTTTTTGCAAAATAAAAGCCGCATCAGACGCGGCTTTTATTTAATTGTAAATTTCTTTGATGTTGCTTTAGTTGAGTGAAGTAGCTCTTCTTTTTCTAAAGCCAACCAATGCAAGTACTCCTGAGCCTAACATCCAAACCGCCGCAGGTAATGGTACGGGTGTTTGAGAAACAAATCCTGAAATACCAACATTACTGTCAGCGCTGAGCGCAAATGCAACATTCACTGACATCAGGTCATAAGCTAAATCGCCAGTGAAGTAGTTTGTTGCGGAGTCAGGTATTGAACTTTGAGTTTGTGGGCCACCGACAAAGAAAAATGTCTCTCCAACATCAACCCCTTTGTTTAAAGACCCTAAACCTCCAATACTTGTGTCAACTTCCAAGGCAGTGACGATATTAGAACCAACAGTAGGTGATATTTCAGCGCCTGCGGAAGTAGTACCAGTCAGTGAGTAGGAAACGCTGGATTTGGCTTCTATCAAGCCGTCTATAGCAATGGGAAGATCAAAGGCAAATGCAAACGTCTTGCCTGTTGATCCTGTTCCTGCGGCAAGACTGAATCCTAATACTGGGTCGGCATTACCATTGACATCATCTACTCTTACGAAACTGCCATCTCCAAGGTTCCACATCAACTGATTATTGCTGGTAAGCATTCCATCAAATGAACCAGGTGTCTTATCTAATGTAATATCACCTGTTTTAGCATCATAATTGAAGCGCCCAACCCCAACTTCAGCGTTGTCTACCATGATGGAAAATTCGCTAGAGCAGACGTCCTGGCCGCCACATTGAACGATTGTACCGGATTGCGCAGTGCTACTTAGATATAATGCAGCAATAGTCAGCCAGAGAAATGTCTTGATTTGAAAGCTTGCTAAAGTTTTCATAGTTGTTTCTACCTTAGTTCAAATTATGCTTCTATGTTACTTATGAAAAGTTTAAGCATGATTAAATAACTGTTACTGATCTGAACAATTTATCAATTAATTGCAAGGCAATTAATTGAATAGTTGTCATATTTTTATTTCTAAGCAGCTTTTCGTTTAGTAGTTGCAAACAGGCCTAAAAGAGCACTGCCAAGCAACCACGCGGTTGCGGGAAGGGGTACAGGCGTGAAGTTGAGTTCCACAATCGCTCCGCTACCTTCAATGTTGACGATGAGCCGATCAACTTCAGATGTGAGATTAGTGAAATCGACCGTCTGCATGCCTCCGTTTGCAGTGCTTAATAAAATCTGGTCTAAAAACACGCCATCATTGTAGGCATTGATATAACTACCGCTCTCTTCAATGTCTAATACGAGTGAGTCTAGGTTTGACACAGCAGGATCAAAATCAATAATGATATTGCCACCGAATCTGGAGTCATCAGGATCTGAGCTATTGTTATCTTCACTAATAATGAGGATATTATTTCCTAGTGATGGATTATTTTCATCAGGAATAGATAAATCCGGGTCTTGGCCAGTACAGTTTGGTAATGCTGCGATAGTGTCGCTACAGTTAGCATTGAACAACATAAGCTTGCGATCACCCGATGTCAGTGTGCTCAGTAGATTAGACGGCAGGCCAGCGGGTACGACAGGGATTCCAGCGCCTGGATTTGCACCATTTTTACTGTTTCCAGCGTTGCCCTGGTTAAAAACATAAAAGGTTGCACCAAAAAGCGTCATACCTGTGATGTCAGTTCCAGAAGTTAATGCGTTAACACCATCCGTTTCAAAATCAATTGTGGTGGCGTTGGCACTAGAGATGCCTGCGATGACTAATAATACTGAGATGATTAATCTATTGAACATTATGTGGCTTATCCCCAAACGAGTACTGTAAAGTTGAATTCTAGAATTAGTATTATCTAGCAAAAATGTTAAGTGAGGATTTAATTTTAATTACAAAATTGACATATGAGCGATGGGTTACGGCTGAAAATTAAAGTGAAATATATGCAAATACAACTATCTCATTGTAACTGGATCGCTAGTGAGAATTTATAATAACCTCTTGGATAGGTTTATCCGCAGAATATTGATTGTGGGTAGTGTTTGTCTAAAATCCAGATGCTCTTAGTACGTCGAGAGCAATTTGATCCAGATCGTCAATGTCTTCGATTTCTTCATCAATAATTACTTGTTTGAGTTCAGTGATTGTCTCGACCGAGTAAAATCTCAGTAAGTTGTCAATAGGTGTAGGATTCAAGTCTGTCATGACGACCTCCTTAATTGTTGAGTAGGAGTATTATGATTTTGTATGACAATTTGCTTAAGTTTGTTTGAAACTTTGATGTATCTTTCGTGACGTTTTATGCGTTCAAGTATGGTTGTTAGATCATTGAATATGTTCTTAATTTAAATATGCAGATTGCTGAATGAATATACTTGCAGCGAATATTGGCTCTCAATCTGTAAGCATTTGAATGCGATGCTATCCTTGAACAAGGATAGTCATCTCGTTTACTGAACTATAAGCTTATTGGTTTTAGAATTGTTTCTTTGGGCTATTTTATAAAGAATAATAAAAAAGCGAATCCGCCGAGAAGTACGAGTGGTACGATGATGCTATACATTTCTTGCATGGTATGTGTCTCCTAATTTTTATTGTTAGTGAAATTTAGCGAATATTACGGCTATCTCTTGCGTGTTTCAACAGCCGCCGATTATAAGAGTTCTAAAAGCACTTTTATAGTAATGCAAAAAAAGCCCGCTGGTTTAAGCGGGCTTTTGTCTAAGGTGCTTATACTTAATCTTTAAGGCACGACTGAGAAGTTGTTCAGCATGTATTTCGCAATGTTGCTGGCACAAGTCGCATCACAGTTGGCTTCATTGCCTGGTGGCATCTCAGCTTCTAGATAGGTAGTCAGCTCTGCTTCATTTAAGCAGTCAATTACGCCGCACATATTATTCACAGGCCCAATATTGAAGTCGTAGAAGATCACTGTGCCTTCACCCATGGCGCCATGACAAACTACACAATTATTACCTGCAGCCTCGTATGCAGCTTTACCAAGTGCAAGCACATTCGGTTCATCGTCCTGATTGGTCACCGATACAGTGATTGCAGCAAGCCCGGTATATGCAGGGTCAAGACTAGTGATGGTATTAGTGATGTCAAAAGCTTGATCAAGATCAAATACCGCATCGTCAACGCCTGTCACTGTCACTATCTGGGCGGTATCCCAATTAGTGTCATCAAAATCTAGAGATGACTTATCAACCGTACCTTCGAGCTCATTTCCACTCACAACAGCAACATTAACTGCAGCGTTTGGTCTAGATTGGAGCACAACACTGTAGTTAGCTGTTCCACCCGCTTCAGTTGTAATAAGGCCCATAGTAGGCGTGATTAATACACCTGGAATGCCGGCTTCGTTATCAATATTGGTTACTGATACGTCAGAAGCATCTAAGTTTGCATAATCCATATCAGCACTGATCGCAGGTGACGTCACGATCATATAGTTTTGTGCACCATCCTGAATTCCATCATCGACACCTGTCACGGTGACAGTCTTAGCATTGTAATCTAAATTGGTAAACACAAGGCTGGTAGGTGAAACACTGCCTTCAGTGGCATCCATACTGCTTAAATTAATGGTTACATCACTGCTTGGCATTGTGTCTAAAGAGACAGTAAATGTTGCAGTGCCACCATTCTCATTTGTAGTTAAACCATTAATTGGGTTGACTGTTATGCCTGCAGGTATAAAGACTTCATTATCGGTATTGATGATACTCACGTCTGCAGGATTGATGCCCATATAGTCTGTATCTGCTGTTACCACAGTGCTTGTAATTGCGTTATACGTAACCGAACCATCAATGTCTCCGTCATCGACACCAGTTACTGTCACTGTTTGATCCACATTCCAATTGGAATCATCGAATGTTAACGTGATTAAGTTAGCTGGGTTAATAGAGCCTTCAGTAATATCGTCAATTGATATATTGATATTTACATCTTCTGAGGGTTCGGCATCAAGACGTACAGCAAATGTCGCAGTGGTTCCATCTTCGCTAGTTGAAATACCTGATGTCGGTGTCACAGTAACACCTGGCGCTGGAGGAGGTGTGCTTGGTGTGCTTGAAGCAAACCAAGATTCCATCATGTAAGTTGCAATATCGTAAGCGCAAGTACCAGGCGTGGTTCCGACACAGTCACTAGGACTACCAGTCACTTTAGGCATAGTTAACTGTAGGCTTGCAGCCAATGTATCTACATCAGTACATGATGGACACGTTCCAGGTGAAACTGTATTAATTGCTTGGAATGCCGAGCCTTGGCCATTTGCACCATGACATGCGACGCAACCCAAACTGGCTTGATTGTAATATGCTTCACCACTTAGTGCGATAGGATTATTTGGCGGATTTACAGTAGGAGTATTTGTACTGCTAGTGGTAGATGAGCCAGTACTCTCTCCAGATGACTGACCGCCACAAGCATATAAGAACGACAGTACAAACATTAACGATGTAATGATACGAATTGCATGCAACATTTTCGACCCCTCATGGCTATGCGTAGTTACCACGCTATATCTTAATTATGTGTTTCAATCGCTCTTCTATTTAGAGCGGCTGAATATTGAGGTGCATTTTTGTAAATTTAGAGCGTGAGATTCGGCGGGGCCGATAGTTGGTTAGTTTTGACCTATGAATGGCATACATAATTATTGCTTGGGGGTAGAGCAAAATTTTTATCAATAACTTATCAACTTCTTTTTATAAAGAAGTTAAGTGGGCGTTATTTGGTGGTTAATCTAACGGCGCTGGCTTAGCGAAACAAAATGTTTCGCTAGCATATCGTTCGAAAATGATTTAACGATAGTAAGTGTTAAGCTGATTCTGAATAGAGGTGGGTTTCACGCATAATGTCCACATAGGCATCTGCGCTTTGGGCAAAGTCTAAAAATTCTTGCTTTCCCATATCGGCGAATAATTTCCAAAACGGTTTTTCTGCAAAACCTACATACAACCCACCTAAATTTTGGCATTCGCAAAACGAGATTGAAAGTTGGCTGTGGAGGTAATGAGTGCGCGTGTTCATATTGCACTTAGGACATAACGTGCATATTCCTCGGCTGGCAATTTTATTACTCATGATATTCATTATGTAAATTTTAGTTGCGCCAAGTATTTGTTTTTATTATTACAAGAGTATTAATCGACTAAATTATTCAGTGACTGCTAGAAATTTCTGACAGACTGTATAGATGTTTTAAATTACTGTTTATGATCAATTTTAGCATTGATAAAAGGGCTTCTTTAGCGGATAGATAGATGGCCGTTATGTTGACCTAGTCCTCATAACTGAGGTTACACTTAGCGCTAACATATTTATGTAACAAATAGTGTGTGTACTTGCAGGGAAGATTACATTAAACGGAGGTAATCGGTATGAAGGACATGGTCATTGATGCGTGTAAATGGTACATAGATGATGATGCAGAAGACAATGTAAAACAGAAAGCCGCTGAAGAATTTTCTAATCGCTACAAGCCATTGCTACATTTTTTTAAAGAAACAGGCTTGGTGCATGAAGAAAGCATTGCTGAAAGAGATTGGTTGGATTTTGAATTAAAAATGTCTGACTTTACTGACGAAGGCCTGGAGTTATTAATGTTATGCCATGATAAATGGCTGGATGCTATTTCACGTGGTTCGAATCCAAGTAACATTACCATGTGGCAAAGACAGCTAATTCGCTTGCGTGAAGAAGATCCAATGTTGCTACATTAAAAATTACAAAAAATTAAGCGTTAAAAAATAAAGTTAAAATATAAAAATAGCTCGTATATCACTAGTGTTGAATATAGGATTAGCGAAAACGTTAATAATAAATCAATGCTGACAGTATTAAATAACTTCGAGTGGTAGTGAGCAACAAGTACAATAATACATACTGAAGTTAGCGCTATCTTGGTGTAAACAAATGTATGTGTGCTTTGATTGAGCAGGAAGTTCATAAATGGATTCACTTCAACTGCGCCATTATTCAGCAAGGTCATTGTCATCGCAGCATCTGTGATAGATAAAAACAATAACGACAGTGCCATCAAAAATAGCTTGGTGTCATACCAATCAGAAGGGAAATGAGCTTTACAGTCTGAGCGACGCTGTGAGCGGCGTTGACACTTAATACAGCCAACTAAAAACCCCTTAAACGTGGGAGACCTCCTCTCAAATTTTGCGCGTCGATCTAGCGCTGCCTTGTTTTCCAAGGCAATAGGATGTTTGTTTTTTATTGCACTCACGTGAATGGGCTTATAGTTTTTATAAACTATACTATCCCACAGCTAGTAAAAAAAATCGCGTGTGTTAATAGGAACTAGTTCACAGGAACTGTATATATATGTACTAACACTACTGATTTCGTGCGAAATAACTAATGCTTACAGATAACGTTTTAAATTTGCTTAAGTTTATGCATCACTATAAATGTGAACATTCGGCTAAGCATTAAATTTTTTCGTGTAGTTTTAGTTTGATTATTTGTGGTTTGCCGTCAATGTTAATGGATAATCTTAGTGCATCAAGAGAAGCGATTTCTTGATCGCCTGGGAAAAACAAGAAGCCATGTGCAATATCACCGCTTTCTATACTCCTATTATCAAAAGAGTCATGAGCAAGATTTTCTCTAATTTCTTGGCCCACTTCTTGGTAACGTTTTGCGCCACCAATGACTGCGCCAGCGGCGGCTCCAGCAGCAGCACCTCTTGCTGCACCCTCACCAGCACTATCGCCAGTCACAACGCCAACTGCTGCGCCGACAAGGGCGCCAGTGGCTGCAAGTAACACTGCGGGTTTTGCTGCACCTTTTGCGGTTTCACCAAGTTCCACATGCTCGTTAACACGGCGATAGGCTTGGTCATAAGATAGCAACGGCCACGCTTGATTTTCTTGGTCGATCAAAAAAGTTTGATCACCACGAATTTCAACATCCCCCGGAGACTGGTTATCTAATACGAATCTAACAGGTAATACGCCGGCGCCACGAATATCAAAGCCGAATGCTTGTTCTGCTGCATTCTGTTGCAGGTAGGCCTCTGCATATAGGCCAACATCATTAACTTCGAGCCCACCAGTTTGTTCGCTTGGCAATGGAACAGGCGCGACTTTATCCCCATAAGTTGAGCAAGCAGTGATAGTTAAAAGCAAAGAAATTAACGTTAATAAGCTTATGGTATTAGGGCTGGTGTGTGTCTTGGTATGCATGATGTGTCCTGTCTGAATATAAAATTATTATATGCATTAGTCTTCACAACACACATACAGTTCAATATTGCTGATTTAATTTACTGATAAATACATTTCACGCGACCAGAGATGCCGCAAAGTAACTCATAGCTTATGGTATTAGCACATGCGGCTACCTCAGAGACAGGGATATCTTCGCCCCATAACTCGACGTCATCACCAATTTCAGCATTTAAATGTGTCACATCGATAGTCATCATATCCATGGAGATGCGTCCTACTATCGGTGCTAGATTGCCATTAATAAAAACATTCATTGGTGATGTTAATGCACGTGGATAACCGTCAGCATATCCAATTGCCACTACAGCAACCCGCATATCATGCGGACAGGTGTATTGACTGCCATAGCCTATAGACTCACCTTGTCGCATTTGTTTAATAGAAATAATGGGTGCATACAGTGACATCGCTGGCTTTAATTCTGATGTATCGGGGTGTGCTTTGTCTGCTTGAAAAGGTGAAATGCCATATAAAACTAGTCCGGTCCTGACCCATTCATAGTGTGAATTTGTATAGGCTAATGTCGCAGCTGAATTGGCAGCACTTTTCTCTTTGTCTGGGAATTTCTTTGTCAAATTATCAAAAGACTTGAGTTGCTGTTGTGTATATTCATCATCAAGTAGGTCGGCATTGGCAAAATGAGTCATTAAACGAATTTTGGAAATATAATTAATTTCCTCTAGCTGTTGTAATGCATGACGCATGTCTTCTGGTCTAAAGCCAAGTCGGCCCATGCCAGTATCAATTTTAAGCCACACTTGAATAGATTGATCAAGTGGATGATTCTGCAGTAGTTTGATTTGATGATCGCTATGTACAACAGTTTGCACATTAGCATCGGCAATTATTTGTAATTGTTTTTCGTTTGCGAATCCTTGCAGGCAAATGATAGGGTGCAGGATGCCTGTCGCACGCAGTTCAGCAGCTTCGTTAGCGCATGCAACTGCAAAGGCATCGCTAGAGGTGAGCGCTTGGGCTGTTTTTGCCAACCCATGACCATAGGCATCGGCTTTAACAACAGAGATCACTTTCGAGTGTGGCGCAAATGATCTTAGTATTTCTAGGTTATGAGCAAAGTGTTCGAGTTTGATTAAGGCGTATGCCGAACGGTTCATGAATAGGACTCGCCACCGTACATTTCAGGGATGAAATTCTCGAAGCGAGTGTATTGACCTAAAAATGTTAAACGTGTTTTAAAAATAGGGCCATTACGTTGCTTGGCAACAATGATTTCAGCTGTGCCTTTGTCCGGGGAGTCTTCGTTATACACTTCGTCACGGTAGATAAATACAATTAAATCGGCGTCTTGTTCGATAGCGCCAGATTCGCGCAAATCAGACATGACAGGGCGCTTGTCGGTGCGTTGCTCAAGGCTACGATTTAGCTGTGAAAGGGCAATAACGGGGACATCTAATTCTTTTGCTAACGCTTTAAGTGAACGGGATATCTCGGAGACATCAGTCGTACGATTTTCATTGCTGCCTGTGACCTGCATCAATTGTAAGTAATCAACGACAATCAGAGATAAGCCATGCTCTCGTTTTAAGCGTCTGGCACGTGCGCGAATTTCAGTTGGACTCAGTGCAGCACTATCATCAATAAACAGTTTAGACTCAGATAACATAGAAACCGCGCTGGTTAATCGCGGCCAATCTTCTTCGGTAAGTTTTCCTGTGCGGATGTTTTGTTGATTGATGCGACCAATTGAAGACAGCATGCGCATTGTTAACTGATGGCTAGGCATTTCCATACTGAATATGGCCACACACGCTTGTTTTTGAATAACGGCGTATTCAGCCATGTTCATGGCAAGACTGGTCTTGCCCATGGATGGGCGTCCAGCAACAATAATTAGATCACCTTTTTGTAAGCCCGAGGTATTCTCATCAAAATGATCAAATCCCGTCGCGGTTCCGGTGATAGTGTCTCCACGCTCAAATAATTCATCTATTTTTTCAACGGTGGTTTTAAGCAGTTCTTTCATGCCCTTAAAGCCGCCGATATTTCTTGCGCCTTGATCACCAATCTCAAAAATTTTCTTTTCCGCAATATCCAATAAGTCACGACTCTCCATGCCTTGTGTCTGATAAGCAGAGCTTGCTATCTCCGTTCCCGCTGAAGCAAGTTTTCTTAAGATAGATTTTTCACGCACGATGCTTGCGTACGCAGAAATATTCGCAGCGGTAGGTGTTTCTTTTGCAAGTGTCGCGATATACGCCATTATATTTTTGTTATTAACACCCGCAGTTTCATCTGAATGTTTTATTTTGTCTGCCAGTGTCACAACATCAAACGGCTGATTGTGAAATGCAAGATCAGCAATCGCACGGAAGATAATGCGATGATCAAAAAGATGAAAATCATTTTCAGTTAATGTATCTGCCACTTGATCCCAAGTGCCATTTTCTAACATTAAGCCGCCCAATACTGCTTGTTCTGCTTCAAGTGAATAGGGTGGAGTGCGCAGAGACTCAGCGCTGGGAGCTGTGAAATCTGCGCTTGAAATGGTTTCTGCCATTTAGTTGTTAGTGTGCGTTATTAACTGCTTCAGTTGGCAGTTATTCTTCTGCAATGATACTAATGGTGATGGTTGCATTAACATCGGTGTGCAAATGTAAATCGACATTATGTTCACCGATACTACGGAATGCGCCATCAGGCATACGAATTTCACGCTTTTCAACTTGGTGGCCTAACTCTGTTAATGCGGCAAGAATATCAACATTGCCAATTGAGCCGAATAACTTTCCTTCGCCAGCTTCTTTGGCGGGGATCGTTACAGTCAAGCCGTCTAATTTTGCTTTACGCTCTTCTGCTGCGGCTAAGGTGCTGGCGGCTTCTGCTTCAAGTTCAGCGCGACGTGCTTCAAATTCGGCGATATTTTCCGCGGTGGCAAATTTTGCTTTACCCTGAGGGATTAAGTAGTTACGCGCGTAACCTGAACGCACACTCACTTTGTCGCCGAGGGCGCCTAGATTCTCAACTTTAGACAATAATATAACTTCCATTACAGTTCCTTCACAATTTCAAATGTATTTATTAATAATTAATTGGTGCGCGGACGCAATTTAAAAAACGTCGTAAATAATCCGAGCAATATGACGATGACGATCGCTTGTGGGACGAAGATCACTAATAAGTAGGCAATTATCAACCAAAGTCTTCCCTTTGTCATGCTGCCGCAAGTGGTATGGATAACAACCATGCCTTGTAAAAAGAATAAGATGATCAAGATCCCGCAAAGTTGTGCAGCAAAAGGTGATTTGGCTAAAAATGCCCAGATTCCCGTGATCAAAGCCATGATGGCCAGAACTTTGCCGAGACGAATTTGTAGAAAATCTTTATCAAATTGTGTGTTTTCATTGGCCAGGCTGTGCAACTTATAACCGAGCAACAAAATGCTGCTATGCACAAGCACTATTGAGGCAATTAATAACCCATTCATATACTTGGCCGTCTGTGCTATCACTAACGCAAGTTGCTCCTCAGTGCGTCCTCCCGCCTCAAGCACGGGCGTCAGGATGGGGCTTAATGCCTCTTCCCAGAATGTTTGAGTGTTGGGGAACATTAGCGTGACTAATACAAATGCGCATGCACCTAATAGTGCAGATATCTGCATCGATAATGACAGAGAGCGAGTTGTATACAGTGCGTATGCGAGTATAAAACTTGGTACTAATTGTGCTGTAGCAGTTAATGCGCCCACTGCAGCGTTACCAATAAAAACACTACTAACGATGGTAAAACCTAATATGCAAGCGACTACAATGAGTATGCTATTTCTTGGTCCTGCTTGTAGGGTAAGTAAAACGAGTGCAGCACCACTGACGATAGCGCTGAGCGGGAATACTAGCGCGAATATTAAAAATCCAAATACCACCGCAAAAGCAGGCAGTCTCCCGGATAGTGTAAATATAGCGAAGTTCTTAAGCATGACTGACAACCTAGTGTCGCTAGGCGGTCAGCACGGCTAAGTAAACAGTATAGTTAGCCGTGCTGAATACTAGTGTTGGTCGCTATATGGCAGTAAAGCAAGATAACGTGCGCGCTTAATTGCAGTGGTTAGTTGACGCTGATAGCGTGCTTTGGTGCCTGTTATACGGCTAGGAACAATCTTGCCTGTTTCAGTAATAAAGTCTTTAAGTAAATCGATATCTTTATAATCAATATGCTTAATGCCTTCCTCAGTAAATCGGCAATAACGTCGACGGCGGAAATATTTAGACATAAGTTATACCTCCTCAACTGTTTCTGTTGCAGCTACATCTGCTTCTGAGTCAGCTGGATCTTCATCGTTAGCATTATCATTATCAGAGCTCTCTGTTTTTGCTGCTGGTGGGGTTGTTTCACGGCTATCACGCTCGCGTTCTTTTTCAATTGACTTCATCATCGGAGATGCTTCTGTAATGGCATCATTACAACTCAGTACCATGTGTCTTAGTACAGCATCATTGAAGCGAAACGCACTCACTAGTTCATCAAGAATATCTTGATTGGTTTCAATGTTGAGTAGTACGTAATGGGCTTTAAGTATTTTATTGATTGGATATGCAAGAATTCTTCGGCCCCAATCTTCAAGCCGGTGAACTTTGCCACCGCCATTTTCAATCATGGATTTATAGCGTTCGACCATGGCTGATACCTGGTCGCTTTGGTCTGGATGGACCAAAAATACGATCTCGTAATGTCTCATTGTGGCTCCTTAAGGTCAGTGTCCTCCCGCTGACATGGACGGTGAGGAAAGGTAGCTAAAAATTAAAGACGCGCAGTGTACGTGAGGCTAGGGCAACATTCAATCGCTACGTTGGCGCAATGCTTCATATAAGAAAATACCTGTAGCCACAGACACATTGAGGCTTTCTACATCACCGTGCATAGGTAATGAGAATAGATGATCGCAACGCTCTTGTGTGAGCCGCCTTAAGCCTTGTCCTTCGGCGCCCATTATGATGGCGGACGGATTGACCAAGTTGGATTGATAGATCGATTCAGGGGCGTCACCGCTGGCGCCATAGACCCAAACACCTGTTCTTTTGAGCCCATCAATAAACCTTGATAAATTTGAGGTTTTAACCAGTGGTAATCGGATTGTCGCACCACTGGCCGTCTTATGCACGACCGGTGTCAACGGAGCGGTGTTGCGCTGTGGAGTGATCACGGCGGTGACGCCTGCCGCCTCTGCGGTGCGTAAACAGGCACCAAAATTATGTGGGTCACACACTTCATCCAGGATTAACAGTAAGGGCGAAGCATCCATTGCAGGTAATTTTTCAAATAGATCCTGCTCATCCAGATAATCAGTCGGCGTGCATGAGGCGGCAATACCCTGGTGTTGGGCGCCCTCGCAAAGTTGATCTAGTTTTTGGCGTTGCACTTGTTGAATAGAGATTCCGAGTGAACGGGATTGGTTGATAAGTTTTTCGATGCGTGAGTTTTGTTTATTTTGCTCTAGCCAGAGTAATTGTGTGCGTTCTGGTTGACGTGTAAGTAATGCACTAACGGTATGTATGCCAGGTAAGATTTCCTTTTTGCTCATTGCGTGTTATTTGTCTTTTGATTTTTTTCGTTTGCGTTTTGCAGGTGTTTTTTGTGCCAGAACAAAATCAATTTTACGCTCATCAATGTCGACGCGACTAACGATAATGTCTAGTGTGTCACCGAGGCGATAGGTTTTATGTGTGACATCGCCTTCGAGTGTCATGGTTACAGGGTCAAATTGGTAGTAATCATCTGCCAGTGCACTGATATGTATTAAGCCTTCTACATAAACATCGATTAATTCTACGAACAATCCAAATGAAGTAATCCCGGTAATTGACCCTGTAAATACTTTGCCTATTTTGTCTTGCATGAACTCACATTTAAGTGTGTTCTCTGCGTCACGGGTTGCATCATCTGCGCGTCGTTCGGCCATTGAGCAATGTTCACCTTGTAACACCAAATCATTGTGTGAGTAGAAAAATGTGCTGGCTTTACGACGAGCGATTAAATGATTAATAGCACGATGTACGATTAAATCCGGATAACGACGTATAGGTGAAGTGAAGTGTGTGTATAAAGGATGGGCGAGACCAAAGTGACCCAAATTGTCAGGGCTATAGACTGCTTGAGATAACGAACGTAGTAACATCGTTTCTATCCAGCGGTCCTCTTCGCGTTGATTGACTTGGTTTATAAGTTCAGCATAATGCTTCGGTAATGGCTTCTCCCCACCCGGTAAGTGCAAGTCAAATGTTTTTAACAGCTGTCTTAATTCTTTAAGTTTGCTTGCTGTGGGACCTTCATGAATTCTATATAGGCCAGGAAATTTTCGTTTAGTTAAAAACATGGCAGCGGCAACATTGGCTGCAATCATACATTCTTCGATAACACGATGCGCATCATTACGTTCGTAAGGATAGATGCGCACAATTTTTTTATCTGGCCCAAATTCAATTTTAGTTTCAGTGGTATGAAAATCGATGGCCCCGCGGTGTGTGCGTTGTTCTAGTAACGCTTTAAATAGAGAATATAATTCGTCAAGTGGTTTGCATAATGTTTTTAGTGATTTGCGTACTTTCGCCTGTTTGTCCACAATTGCGGCAGCGACCTGGGTATAAGTCAGACGTGCATGTGATTGAATGACAGCTTTATAAAATTTATAGCTTTGCATTTCTCCGTCAGATGCAATATGCATTTCGCACACCATGGATAAACGTGGTATGTCAGGATTTAGAGAGCAAAGCCCATTTGATAAATTCTCAGGCAGCATAGGTATGACGAAGCCGGGGAAATAAACAGAAGTAGCACGCCATTGCGCTTCTTTATCTAATTCGTTGCCTGGTTGAACATAAAAAGAGACATCTGCGATTGCGACATATAACTTCCATCCATCTGCACGAGGTTCGCAGTACACGGCATCATCAAAATCTTTAGCATCTTCGCCATCGATGGTGACGAAAGGTAATGCGCGTAAATCTTCTCTGTTATCAAGCTCCTCAGCGATTGATTCTTCACTGAATTTTTCAGCTTCTTCAATAGCGGCTTGTGGAAATTCATTGGGAATACCATGTACGCGTACAGCAATATCTATTTCCATACCGGGCGCTAAGTGCTCGCCCAAAACATCAATGATTTCCCCTATCGGCTGTTGGCGTCGGGTGGGATGCTCAATTATTTTAGCAACTACAATTTGTCCATTCACTGCGGTGTTTTTTCCAGCCACAGGAATAAATATATCTTGATGAATACGTTTGTTATCTGGAATAACAAACCCCAAGCCTTGTTCTTCATGATAACGGCCAACAACTTGTTGGTTGTGTCGTTCTAGTACCTCAACCAGGTGACCTTCTTTGCGGCCATCACGTTTAGTATGCGTGACTTGCACGACGGCGCGATCACCATGTAAAGCGGCGCGCATTTCACGTGGAGATAAAAAAATATCTGATTCATTATGGTCATCAGGATTGAGGAAACCAAAGCCATCGGGGTGGCCTATAATGCGCCCACGGACTAAATCAGCGCGACCAACAGGTAAGTAGGAGCCCTGCCTATTTCTGACCAGTTGTCCATCTCGTTCCATTGCGCGCAGTCGGCGTTCGAGAGATTGCAGATCTCTTTCGCTCGTTATTTTTAGTGCTTTTTTTATTTTGGTAAATGTTGCAGGGCCTTTATTGCTCTCGATGGTTTCTAATATGTATTCACGGCTGGCAATAGGATGCTGATATTTTTTAGCTTCACGTGCAGCATGCGGATCATGACGTTGCTTGCTTTTTTTTGTCTTAGCCATGCTTTGGTATAGGGTTTGTATATGGGAATAAGTAGAACTAGTATGAACAAAAGCATACTAGCATTATTTATGTGAAGTAGATCAAGTTTATATGACTAGCTTGCATTATAAAACATCAGCATTACGTGAGTGGTCTCACACACTTTTGGAATTGCTTGGTTAAAATAATAACACGTATGAATAGAGTGATGATGCAATGAAGATTAAATCACAATTTATTGTTAGAGCAGAAAAAAATAGAAGAGCAGATATTGAGTCTATGCCGCGCTTCCCGATGAAAGTTGAAACAGGTGAGGTGGTGCTGCGTGAGCGCAGAGTCACGCCTGACAGACGTCATCCTGGATTACAAACACATGAACTGCAAATGACTTCTGAAGAATTTGATCTGCTGTTCGAGTCATATCAACTGCATAAATAACAGTTTTAGTTAACTGCTCGTTCTAAATGGAATAGAAATTATTCCTGCTAATTTATTCCACGGTTGTTGTGCAAACCTTTCTCCCAGTCCTAATTGAAAGTTGTTATCAATAGGACGCATCGTAAAAGAAAAAAATATTCGATCCCATAGTGAAAATATACTTGAATAGTTTGAGTCTGTTTCACGTTTAATATCAGAATGATGTAATCGATGCATGTGCGGAGTCACGATTACGATACGCATTAAGCTTTCAAGTCTTTCATTTAATTCTATATTGCTGTGATGAAATAAAATAACAGGCAACAATAGAATTTCATAGATAATTATATGCTCTAGCTCAATTCCCAGTATTGGGTAATGGCTAAACGTGCTGTATGTGAGTAGATTATCTTTACTGGATGGAAGCGCAGTCCGGTACTTGCATCCATTTCCTTATCGCTATGATGAACCTGGTGGAAATTCCATAAAAGTGGTAGCGCATGATTTGCGCGATGCCAAATGTTTTGCCATAAATCAATTGAAATAATAGCAATAATAAAAGATATTTGAGCTGAAATGCTTATTTGGTTAAGTAAGCCTAATTGATGTGCGTTTGTCCAACTTAATACGTGGCTTATTATAAATAGTAAAAATAGCGTCGAAATAGCAGCATTGACGAGTGCAAGCATGAGATTGCGCGCAGAATGTTGAGCGTGCTGGTGTCTGTTCTGAAAATGAGGTATGAATATATCCAGGGTAAAAAGCAACATATACACAAGTCCAAGAGAGAAAAGTTTTATCTAGTCTTGCTCAGTCATGTCGATAATAATCTTGCTATAGATGAGATTCTTTGTAATTCATGTTACACACATGAATACTTGATATGTAAAAACATCATCAACTGCATATAAATTTAGATGTCGCTGTTAAGTAAATACCACATTAGATGCGGAGAGTTACGCGACTGTGCTGAAATCGCGCAGATGATTGATAGTTCTGCGGAAGGCGCGGTAGATTATTTATATCAAAACCTTAAGCACGAAAAGACTGCCATTGATATATTAGCCGAACAACTTGCAAGCGAAGTACATTACTCCTATGCCAATACTCTTGTCGCAGAATGCGAACGCAGTGTTGTGGCTATGGCGTTAAGTTTTCCTTCTAATGGTTTGCAGCTGGATACTAACATGTTGTCAAATTTCAGCTCATCCAAACAGCGCTATTTGCACTATTTCATTGATAACAGATTGACTGATAGCTGGCATCTGGACGCACTTTATGTGGCCGGACCTCAACGAAATATCGGAATTGGACATCAATTGCTTGCGCGAGTAAAAAAACAGGCAAGTGGTTATGGGTTTCCAACACTGCAGGTATTCGTATACTCAACAAATACTGGTGCGATAAGATTTTACCAGCGCAATAATTTCACGGTGGATAAGAGTATTTATGTAGAGGAGCATGAATTCCTCAAGCACAAACAAGGACTATTAAGAATGAGCTGTGTTTTGGATGAATAGCAAATTAGAAAATATTTAAGCGAATAATATTTTCGTTGCGTTCAGGACCAGTTGAAATGATGTCGATAGGGACTTCGAGCAACTGTTCTACCTTTTTAATGTAGTGTTTAGCGTTCTCTGGAAGCTGTTCAAATTGAGTGATGCCCACCGTTGAGCTTTTCCAGCCGGGCATAGTGATATAGCTAGGTTGGCAATGCTCAATGTTCTCAGCATTTAGCGGCAACGACTGTAAAGCTTCACCATTGAGTTGATATGAAGTGCAAATTTTCAATTCATCTAGCGTGTCTAATACGTCTAATTTGGTAAAACATATTCCCGTAATACCATTAAGCTGCATGGCGCGTTTGAGTGCAATCGCATCTAGCCAACCACAACGGCGTTGTCTTCCGGTGGTTGCGCCAAATTCATGTCCTCGCGTTCCGAGCTCCTCTCCCACACTGTCAAACAATTCAGTAGGAAAAGGTCCGCCACCCACACGAGTCGTATATGCTTTGACAATGCCGAGCACATAATCAATTGAGCAAGGCGCGACACCGCTGCCAGCGCATACTCCACCGGCTGTAGTATTAGATGATGTGACATAGGGGTAAGTACCATGATCAATGTCCAGTAATGTTCCTTGAGCCCCTTCAAAAAGTATTTTTTTATTTTGATTTTGCAGAGCATGAAGTTGTGCGCTGACATCACTGATCATTGGCGTGATTTGCTCTGCCCATGCGCGTATCTGTTCAGATAATTTAGCTAGATCGCAGGTATCATGTTGATAATAGTTTTTTAACACAAAGTTATGGTAGTCAAGAATGCCTTCCAGTTTTGCAAGTGTATTTTCGACGTTAACAAAATCACCGGCACGTAATCCACGACGCGCGACTTTATCTTCATAAGCAGGTCCTATGCCACGCCCAGTGGTGCCAATTGCTGATTTGCCGCGGGCTTTTTCACGCGCTTGATCTAACAGAATGTGATAAGGGAGTATTAATGGGCAACCTTCAGAGATAAATAATTTTTTGCGCGCATTTATGCCACGTTCATCAAGCATGGATAGTTCTTCCAATAGCGCTTGCGGTGATAAGACAACGCCATTACCGATAAAGCATTCAACATCTGCACGTAAAATGCCGGAAGGGATTAAATGCAGGATTGTAGTTTCGTCACCAACGACAATGGTGTGACCGGCATTATGACCCCCTTGGAATCTCACTACAGCATCTGCTTGCGCAGTCAGCATGTCGACAATTTTACCTTTCCCTTCATCTCCCCATTGTGTTCCTAGCACTACGACATTGTTATTCATTATTATTATCCTTGTTCAATATCACGAACTTCCCATCGATTGTTTTTATTAGATAAAATTCGACTACAGCCCACTGACTCAGCTTGAGATGTGCTTTGATTTATGTCTTCACTGAAACCATTAATCACAACTTCACCGCTGGCACGCAACTCATCAATCTTGCTTTCCAATGCAGGGTCGTCCACATTCGGCGCATAAATCGCGCGTGCTTGTTTAAGTTCGGCTTGCTTTGATGCAGTGATAATCTGGCGTAAATCTGCACTAAATCCTATTGCTGGGCGGGCACGTCCAAATGATTCGCCGATATTATCATAGCGGCCACCACGCGCTAATTCGTTATTCGTATTTGCACAATAGGCAGTGAAGATAATGCCTTTTTGATAGTGGTAGCCATGTGCTTCCGCAAGGTCATAATGAATTGTGGTGCTATTTAATTTTTTCTTGAGCGTTAGAGATAACTCTTCAAGATAATTAAGACTTTCTATTAATGCATCGCTACCTACACTCAACTGTTCACGTGCTTGTTGCAATATTGTTCGTGGTCCATGCATGGATACAAGTTTAATTATGGCTTGTTTAATGTCGGCAGGACAGTCCACTGTAGCAAGTAATTCTTGCATATCTGCAGTTGACTTGCGCTGCAAGATGCTGTGTAACTCTGTTGCGGCCTCTTCAGACAAGTTGGCTTGGCTGACTAAGGCATCATAGACACCTGTATGACCGATATCTAGCAACACCTGTTGGATGCCACTTGTTTGCAAAGTTGTATTCATAAGCGTGATGATTTCCACATCACTTGCCAGGCCTGAGTGACCATAAAGTTCAGCACCAATTTGCAATGGACTGCGTGTTCCGCCAGGTGATTCTGGTAACGTGTGTAATACGGTGCCGCAGTAGCATAAACGAGTAGGCGCAGTGCTTTTAATCATGTGTGCATCAATGCGAGCGACTTGCGAAGTCATGTCCGCACGTACACCCATCATACGGCCAGAAAGTTGGTCGGTCAGTTTAAATGTCTGCAGGTTGAGATCTTCACATTCGCCGACCAGAAGGGAGTCTAGAAATTCAATGAATGGTGGGATCACAAGTTGGTAACCCCATGAGCTAAACAAGTCGAGAGATTTTCTTCGATAGGCTTCGAGGATGGCTGCTTCTTCAGGCAGCACCTCTTCGATTCCAGCAGGCAGTAACCAACGTGTTCGTGAAGACATTTAAATGTGTACTAGCTAATTTTGGCGTATAAATGTCAAGAGTAACATGCCTGCTATCATACTCACTAATCCAAATACGCGCAGTGCTTGATCAGACATAGTAGAAATATTTTCCCATAGCTTACGCACCGTGCTTGGGCTGGCGAATGGTAGTATTCCCTCCAGCACAAGCACCAATGCGAGCGCGGCTAGCAGATCGTTAGCCATGAAGAAAAATCAGCTATACGTTATTTTGCTTTTGATTGCTTGAAGTAATTAAAGAATTGCGAGTCAGGCTCTAAAACAAGCACGTCGTCTTTACTATTGAAAGTCTGCTTGTAGGCAGTAAGACTTCTGGAGAATGAATAAAATTCTTTATCTTTACCATAGGCTTTAGCGTAGATGTTGGTTGCTGTTGCATCGCCTTCACCACGCAACTGTTCAGACTCTTTATACGCGTCAGCAAGTGTAATTTGCCTTTCACGATCCGCCGCAGCACGAATTTTTTCTGCTGATTCCTGTCCGCGAGCTCTGAAATCTTTTGCTACGCGATTTCGTTCAGCACGCATACGCTCATATACGGCGCCACTAATATCGTCGGTGTAATCTATACGGCTAACACGCAAGTCGACAATCTCAATACCTAATTGATTGGTAATTGCATTCGCTTTGAGCACCAGGGCATTCATGATGTCAGCACGTTCACCAGACACGGCTTCAGTAATGGTGCGCGAGGCAAATTCGTCACGCAGTTCGTCTTTGGTAATCTGACTTAAGCGGCTATTGGCGCGCTCTTCAAGCCCGCCTGTTGCAACAAAATAATCACGTACATTATCGATGCGCCACTTAACAAAGAAATCAACAAATACATATTTCTTTTCACTGGTAGGGAACAGATCGGGCTGCACATCAAGCGTGAGAATACGCGAATCAAACTTCATCACGTTGTTGATGAGTGGAATCTTCCAGTGCAATCCTGGTTTGATATCTGCTTTTTTAATTTCTCCAAACTTAAACAGAATGGCACGTTCAGTTTCGTCGACACGATAGGTACACAAACTAAAGACAGCTACAGCGATAATGGTCAGGCCAATTATTAGTTTAGATATCATTTTAACGCACCTCTCTACCGCGAACGGTTCTTCTTGACGTAGTATTTGTGTTAGATGAGCTGCTAGAAGGGTTGCCTAAGTTGACTGAGCCTGTCGGCGCGCGTTCATTTGAGATTAATTTATCCAGAGGGAGGTACATTAAGTTACTGCCTCCATCAACATCCAGCATGACTTTGGTTGAATTTGAAAAAACGGATTGTGTTGCATCAAGGTATAAACGCTCTCTGGTCACTTCCGGTGCTTTAATATACTCCGCATATAAGGCATCAAAACGTTCCGCTTCACCTTCTGCTTTTGCCACAATAGCTTCTTTGTAACCAACTGCTTCTTCAATTATTCGTGCCGCTTCACCACGTGCTTGTGGAACAATGGTATTGGCATACGCTTCTGCCTCCTGGATATAACGCTCTAAATCCTCACGAGATTTAATTACATCATCAAAAGCGCTTTGAACTGCAGCAGGTGGTTGGGTTTTTTCCAGGTTTAGTGTGGTGACTTCAATGCCCGCATTATAGCGGTCCAAGATTTCTTGCATGAGTGATTTGGTGTTGGAAGAAATTACCTCTAGACCTTCATACAAAACGAAATCAACTAAGCTTTTGCCCACGACTTCACGTATCGCACTTTCCATTGCTTGTTTGATTGTGACTTCGGGGAAGCGCAAATTAAATAGATAATCTGGTGCGCTTTTAACTCTAAACTGCGCGGCAAGGATAATTTCAACAATATTCTCGTCCTTGGTTAGCATGGTGGTTTGATGGCGAGAGCTTCGGACTTGTTGCATGTCCACCCTGCGTAGTTCTTCAATCGGGTAGGGCATATGCCAGTGAAGACCAGCACCGGTGGTTTCCTTGTATTTACCGAACTGCAGGATGACACCCGCCTCACCGTCGGTAATGGTATAAATTCCTGTGCCTGCCCATACGACGCCTGCAATTAATAGGGCAACAATACCTAAGCCGGCTGCGTTGCCTGGCGCTCCCGAACCAGAGCCACCGCCACCGCCAAATATGCCACCAAATTTGCGGCTTAAATTCTGAAAGATTTCGTCTAAATCAGGCGGGCCTTGATTATTAGAATTACGATTCCAGGGATCGTCATTTTTATTACCTGGGCTATTCCAAGGCATGCAGTTCTCCGGTGTGTAGATTATTTATTGATAAAAGTTACATTCTATTCACTCTGAACCAAAAAATCAGCCTCAGGTTCAATGGATTCAGTCGATGTCGGCATGTACACGTAATCTGCCAGGCGTTGTCTAAGAGAATTGCTTAAAGATGCTTCAATTTCCCAGCGGCCATCAGGATGGTATGTTTCATTAATGACTGCATTTTCCTGATAGAGAAGTGCACGCAAGTCAGATTGCTCCAGGGGTAAGTGAATTGTTACTTGAGTTTGTTTGCTTTCAAAATGTTGTATTAGTGCTGAGTGTAATAAGTTTATCCCTTTTTCTCTCAGGGCAGATACCCAAATGCGCTTAACTTCACCCTGGTCGCCGATATCAACATGAGGCATTTGGTTGGTTTGGTCTATTTTGTTGAATACCAGTATTTGTGGGCGTTCATCAGCTCCGATGAGTTTTAGAACCTCATTGACCTGTGTTATGTGCTCATTACGTAACTCACTGCTGGCATCCACCACATGTAACAATACATCTGCCTCACTCGTTTCCTGTAACGTTGCATGAAATGCGTCGACCAAATCATGTGGCAGGTTTTGAATAAAGCCTACGGTATCGGCCAAGATAACAGGTATCGACTTGTTCAGTTCAAGCCTTCTTAATGTTGGGTCCAGAGTAGCGAACAGTTGATCAGCCTGATAAACATTCGCTGCAGTTAAACGATTAAACAAAGTGGATTTGCCTGCATTGGTATACCCCACTAATGCCACTGTAGGGATTGAATTTTTTTTACGTGCCTGGCGACCTTGCTCGCGTTGCTTGCGTACTTTTTGTAAACGCTTTTCCAGATGTTTTACGCGCTGTGCGAGTAATCGTCTATCAGTTTCTAACTGTGTTTCACCTGGCCCTCTGAGTCCAATGCCGCCTTTTTGCCGTTCTAAGTGAGTCCAACCCCTTATCAGCCTTGTGGAAATGAATTTCAGTTGAGCCAGTTCGACCTGTAATTTACCTTCGTACGAGCGTGCGCGCTGGGCGAAAATATCAAGAATCAGTCCGGTACGATCGAGTACACGGCATTGGCAAACTTTTTCTATATTGCGTTCTTGGCTGGGCGACAGTTCGTGGTTGAAAAGAAGCAATTCTATTTGCTCCAATTTAACTCGCTCCATGAGCTCTTCAATTTTGCCATGGCCTATTAAATAGCGTGGTTCGGGTTTGGCGCGCGAATATGTGAGAAGATCTATTTCATCGGCGCCGGCAGAATGCGCGAGCAATTGAAACTCATCAATGTCCGCGGCATTGATCGTTTTGCCGAACTCGGGATGAATTAGGAGTGCGCGTTCGCCTGATTTAGGTCTTTCGAACATTTAGTGGTAAAGCTCGAGTGAGGTGCCTGACCACATGCGGTTTGTATTATTCTGCTTCGTCACCAAATGGAATTTTTACTGATTTTGCGGGAACTATGGTTGATATAGCGTGTTTATACACCATTTGATTGACAGTATTTTTTAACACGATAACAAATTGATCAAATGAGTCGATTTGTCCTTGCAGCTTAATGCCATTGACTAAATAAATAGATACCGCAACCTTTTCTTTGCGTAATGCATTAAGAAAGGGTTCTTGTAATGTTTGCCCTTTTGACATGATGTTTGCTCCTAACCTTCGTTATTCTTATTGCTCTTGAGAAGTTCTGCTTGAGCACTTAATTGCGTCCCACAAACTCAAGTTTAACAGTTAGTTGGGTGTAATTGGTAAATTATTTCTTGTCTAATCTGTTGTGCACTATTGATGTATGGGTCGATCAACTTCGTTTCGGGATAATGTCGCAACCATGTAAGCTGTCTTTTTGCTAGCTGACGTGTGGCAGCAATTGCCTGATCACGCATTTGCTCGTAGTTAATGTCATTTTCAATATACTGCCATAGTTGACGATATCCTATACAGCGCATGGATGGGATCTGCATTGTTAGTTGCCATTTTTGCCTCAGGCCAATGAGTTCATCTATCACACCCTGATCTAGCATGGCATCGAAACGCGTCATAATCGCATTATGTAATTGGCTTCTGTCTTGCGGGAAAAGGCCTATATTTAATATTGATATGTCAGATCTGACAGGATTTTCCTGGCTGTGATGCGACGATAGTTTGGCGCCTGTGAGTTCAAATACTTCGAGTGCCCGCTGAATTCTCTGAGCGTCATTGGGGTGTATTTTATCAGCGGATTCTGGATCAACTTGGGATAATTTTTCATGTAACACCGCCCAACCTTGAGTTGTGCCAATGTGATTCATTTGTTCTCTCAGCTGACTATTTGCCGTGGGGAGTTCATTAATGCCAAATTGTAAGGCATGGAAATACATAATAGTGCCGCCGACCAATAACGGAATTTTACCGCGACGATGAATCTCATCAATGAGGATATTCGCGTCTGTGCAGAATTCTGCTGCACTGTAAGTTTCATCAGGGTTACGGATATTTATCAAGTGATGTGGTGCACGGGCTAACTCTTCCTTGTTGGGTTTGGCAGTGCCGATATTCATGTCACGGTAGATCATGGCTGAATCGACGCTGATAATTTCGCAGTTGGAGCTTTCTACCAAAGATATGGCTAACTCGGTTTTGCCTGATGCAGTCGGCCCCATTAGAAAAATGACGGGACGTTTGTCTTGATTGGTGGGAAGCTTAACGGCCACGAAGAAATAATTTATCTAAATCATTTATGCTTAATTGTATCCAGGTAGGTCTACCGTGATTACACTGGTTGCTGCTTGTCGTCATTTCCATACAACGTAACAACGCATTCATTTCGTGAATAGTCATACTACGGTTAGCGCGCACCGAACCATGGCATGCAATACTGGAGAGCATCTCGTTGCGGGTTGTTTCGATGCGTGTGCTGACGGTATTTTTATGCATGTCCGCGATTACATCACGAATCAACTGAGCAATATCAACACCATTCAGAATGCTAGGTATTGCTCTGACCGCGATTGACGTCTCGCTCATGCGCGTGATGTCAAATCCAAATGATTCAAAACTACTATGTTGTTGTTCTACTAATGATGCATCAGATTCGTTGAGCATGATTTGAAGTGGAACCAGCAATTGCTGACAGCTGTTACTGTTGGTATGTGTATCTTTTAATTGTTCGTAGACCACTCGCTCATGCGCGGCATGCATATCAACTAATATTAGCCCCTGTTTATTTTGTGACAGAATATAAATGCCATGAAGTTGCGCTAGCGCGTAACCGAGTAACGGAACTTCATCTTCGTTAGATTCAGTTAGTGACGTTGTCGCTGTGTAATCCTGTGCCTGTTCGCTAACTTTATTTGAATAAAGTGCTTCAAGCTGATGGTGATTCACTCTTTGGCTAGGTGCTGAGTAGGTTGTCGAAAGCGTTGTTTGTACATTAACAGGCGAATCGGTCGCGGAGCCTGATAGTTTGTTTAATTCGCGTGAATCGATTGCCGCTGTACGTACTTGGCTTACTGCTTGTTTTACTGTTTGGCGGACAAAATCATGAATCGCGCGACTGTTGTGGAAACGTACTTCATGCTTGGCTGGGTGGGCATTAACATCAACCTCTGTCGGATCTAATTCTAAAAATAACACATAAGCAGGGTGGCGGCCGTGATAGAGCACATCCTGAAATGCAAGCTTAATGGCATGAGATATTGTTTTATCACGAATATGTCTTTGATTGACATACTGATATTGAAGGTCGCTTTGTGCGCGTGAAAAAGTAGGTGCTGCCACCCATCCATATAATTTTAAGCCATCAATCTCACGATCAATAGCTATTATATGTTCGACAAATGTTTTGCCCAGTAGCTTTTCTAAGCGATTAAGTTTTTGTTCATATGAATGGGCGACTGGAAGAGAAAAGATGGTCTTCTGATTATGACGAAAATTGATTGCCATATGAAAGTTTGCCAATGCAAGTCGTTTTATTACTTGTTCACTATGGCTATATTCTGTTTTTTCAGTACGCAAAAACTTTCGTCGCGCCGGTGTATTATAGAATAAATCGTTAACTTCAATACTTGTGCCCTTGTTATGCGCTGCCGGTTTGATGTTTGATTGAGAATCTCCGCCTTCTGTATGCAGCGTCCAGCCATGGTTGGATTGTTGAGTATTGGACGTAATGGTTAAGCGCGAGATAGAGGCAATGCTGGGTAGCGCTTCTCCGCGAAACCCAAGACTGTGGATGTGTTGTAAATCATCTAGACTGCGTATCTTAGAGGTGGCGTGGCGTGTCAGAGCGATGCTCAGCTCAGCTTGCTCGATGCCTGTACCGTTATCACGGATTGCAATGCGTTGAATGCCGCCTTTTTCTATATCAATACTTACATCGCTAGCCGTAGCGTCAATACTATTTTCGAGTAACTCTTTAATGACAGAGGCGGGTCTTTCAATCACTTCGCCCGCGGCGATTTGATTGATCAGACTATCAGGTAATTTCTTGATCGCGACCGGCATATTAATTAGCTGAGTAATACCGGTGTTTCGTCAGTGAGCTCAAACATCTGTTGTATTCCTTGGAGCGCATAATCAGAAAATTTTTGTTCATGTTTCCACTGACTATCTTGGCTGATGATATGCTCACTATCCTTGCTAAGCACCTTGACTAAATAGTCGTGGTTGTTGTCCACCATGATTAATTCACACGTGATGTATACTTCAGGTTGAATGCTGCCATCACGTAATACCGCTGCAATGTATAAGTAATCGTTGCCATCGAGGCACTCGATATCTGCAAGCAAGGTGACGACATATTCACCGAATTTATATCGGCGTTTAGGAATTGCTGATTGTATAGTGGGGAATGCCATGAGGTTTTATCGGTGTATTTCTATTGGTGTACGAGAGTAAAAGTTATTGTTTGACTGGTTTTATATGAGATGACTAAACACGTTGTGCAATTATATCCGCAACCTGGCGGGCCAGTCCCGTTACGAGGATTGTATCTCAGGCGCAATAGGCTTGTGCAAAAGAAAGCGGATATGCCGCTAGTGTATGCTAATTTTTTAACCAGCATGGACGGTAGAATCGCTTTAAAAACAACTCAGGAGAGCGATTTTCAGTTGCCGGACCAACTTAAGTCTGAAGAAGACTTTATGTTGTTGTTGGAACTATATGCACATGCAGATTGTATAATTACTCATGGTGGCTACATGCGCGCGCTGGCTGAACAGCGTCTGGGTAATGTATTGCAATTACCGACAACGAGGCAGGCTGCCTACCTGCATGAATGGCGTCAACAGCAAGGCTTGAAACCTAATCCTGATGTCATCATTGTGAGTGGGAGCTTAGACTTTCCCTGGCATGATTCGCTGGATGAATCTGGACAAAACGTGCATATCGTTACCGGTGGCAGTGCTGCTAAGCATCATCAACAGCAGTGGCTGGACAGGAATCATAATGTCCAGCAGTTTGGCGAAGGCCGCTATGTCGATGTCAATATGCTGATGTCGTATTTGCAATCTCATAATTATCGTTCAGTGTGCCTGATGGCGGGTCCGGACTTGCTACAAGACATGTTAATGCATGGATATGTACACAGTTTTTTTATGACCATGACGCACCAGTTTTTGAGTGGTCAAGCGGTGAAGACATTGCTCAATGGTGAAATACTGTCGGATACAGGTCGTCTGACATTGGAAGCGCTGTATATGGATGAACAGAACTCGAATACTGTCAGCCAATGGTTTATTGAGTTCTCGATTACTTAGAAGCACTAACACTTATAACTAACTTGGGTATTGAATAAATAAAATGATGGAATTTGCTACAGATTATGGGCTGTTTCTTGCGAAAGCAGTCACCATTCTTGTGTTCATATGGATAGTCGTATCATTATTTGCTTCGTTAGCAATGAAGCATCACGAAGATGATCAGATCGAGATTAAAAACCTTAATAAGAAGTTTGATGACTTAAAGTTGTTAATGCAAAAGTCTTTGTTATCAAAAAAAGAAGCCAAGCAGCTAGTCAAAGAAAAAAAGAAACAGAATAAGCAAAATAACAAATCAAAACATGCTGATAAACATCAACGTGTTTATGTATTAAATTTTGTGGGCAATATAAAAGCTAGTGCGGTAAAACATTTGCGCAAAGAAATTACTGCTTTACTGGCGGTGGCAACGCCACAAGATGAAGTGGTTGTATGCCTGGAAAATGCTGGTGGCATGGTGCATGAGCATGGCTTTGCTTCCTCTCAGCTTGAGCGTATTAAACAACGCAATATTCCATTGACTGTTGCCGTTGATAAAGTGGCGGCAAGTGGTGGATATATGATGGCATGTGTCGCAGATAAAATTATTGCTGCACCTTTTTCTATTATTGGTTCCATCGGGGTGATTGCCCAAATCCCAAATTTTAATCGTATGCTGGAAAAACATGGTGTTGACTATGAATTGATAAAAGCCGGTGACTTGAAGCGTACATTAACCATGTTCGGTAAAAACACCGATGAGGATAGAGAAAAATTTACTGAGCAAATGGAGGAAACACATACTCTGTTTAAAGATTTTGTCAAAGGCAATCGTGAGCAAATTAATATTCAAGAAATTGCCACTGGCGAACATTGGCTTGGTAAGCGGGCACTAGAATTAAAGCTGGTGGATGAGTTAATGACGAGCGATGATTATTTAATGCAGAAAAGTGAAACAGCAGATGTCTATCAAATCACCCATGTTTCACCTAAAACGATTAGTGAAAAGCTAAAAGGTAGTGCCGAGAGTGCCTATGAGAAGGTGCTGACAGCCTTGTGGGAAAATAAAATATTTTCCAAGTAATGCTTTAGTAATATGGTGTGAGAGTCGATTAGTTACGAAGATTATACGCCTGGGATAATTAATTTCTGGCCGACGCGAATTCTATCTGTGCTCAAAGAGTTGGTTTTGCGTATCGAGTCAACACTGACACGATAGCGAACTGCTATTTCTGAGAGTGTTTCACCATATTTTATAGTGTGTGGTGTTTTCTTGGTATTGCTCGCTAAGATAGTGTCTTTAGGCGCATGATGTTTTAGATAGCCTTTCAGGCCTTTGAACATTGACACTGCTAGTTTTTGTTGGTGTGTGGCAGAGCGTAATTTCTTTTCTTCGCTGGCGTTTGAAATGAAAGCCGTCTCAACTAAGATTGAAGGAATGTCAGGTGATTTCAATACGGCAAAACCGGCGTGTTCAACATTTTTGCGCGTTTTTCCTAAACGGCTTAATTCATTTTTAACTGATGTCGCAAGTTTCATGCTTGCATCAATGGTAGCTGCTTGCGATAGATCAACCAGGACTTTTTGTACATCTTTGCCTTTGCCTTGTAGTTTTACTCCGCCAATCACATCAGATTCATTTTGTGTTTTAGCAAGAAATCGAGCCGCTTCACTGCTTGCACCGTTCTTCGATAACACATATACCGACGATCCACGCACCCGTCGATCATTGACCGCGTCGGCATGAATAGAAATAAATATATCGGCTTTTTGCTCACGGGCTTTTTTAATCCTGCCGCGTAACGTGAGAAACTTATCCGAGTCACGCGTCATAATGGCGCGCATACCTTTTTCAGCGTTAATTAAGCGTTTTAAGCGCTGTGATATTTGCAACACGACATCTTTCTCGCGCGTTCCTGCGTAGCCGGTGGCGCCAGGGTCTTTACCTCCATGACCGGGGTCGATGGCAATGATTAAGGTTTGTTTTGCTGGTTTAACTTTCGATTTAGTCAGTGCAGGGGTGGGCTTAGACTTGGTTTCCGCTGGTTTGGGGGTGATTATTTTAGCAATGGCGTCTGCTTGTTTGGCGGGCTTAGTTTCGGCTACTTTAGTTTTCTTGGGAGTAGTAATTTTAGCAATAATATCTTCTTGTTTAGCCGGCTTGGTTTCGACTGTTTTGGTTTTCTTAGGTGTGCTGGCTACAGCCGTGCTAGGTTTTTTATCAGTGGCTTTTTTTACGCTTTGCGAAGCTTTTGGTTTATTATCTTTTTTATTGGCCACGCTTGCGACTTGAGTAACGCTCTTACCCGCATGCTTTAAATCAATAACCAATCTGTGCTGTGAATTTCCGTTAGGAGGCAGCACAAAACTTTTTGGTATGATTTTTTGGTTTAAATCTAAAACGATTCTTAGCTTATTATTTTTCCGGTGTGCAAATCTTAATTTTTCAACAAACGAGGCATCGAAGACAGCCTGGTTTACTCTGGTCGCAAGCTTGGCGTCCTTTAAATCTATCACCAAGCGTGCCGGGTTATTCAAGGTAAACATTTTGTATGAAGGAATGGCATTGGTATCTAACACCACGCGTGTTACTTGGCCGTTTTTAGCAACGCGAATATTTTTCACATCAAAAGTGTCAGCAAGTATGGTCGGGGACAAGCCGAACCATATCGCCAGTATTGCAATGGCTGCTTTTAGGCTGGAATGAATAAATTGACAAACAGTTTGCCGGCAATGTTTTATTTTTGGCTCCATCACGCGGACAGATCCCCCGTACCCTTGTTCTTATAGCAGTAACTTTAACAAAAATAATAACCTACGGGCAATTATTAAGTAAGAATATTAGTATAATGGGGTAATTAGCTACGAGTAATGGTCGTGTTGACGCAACGTCCTTGCGGGTGATATTCGATAAAAATGTCCATAGTCGGACCGGGAAGCATCGACTTGCCAAGTTCAGGCCACTCGATAAAACTTATCGATTGTGGGCGACAAAACTCGCGCATGCCTATGTAATCCAATTCTTCTGGATCAGAAATCCTATATAAATCAAAATGATAGATTTCATAAGGTGGTAAAGTGTAGGTCTCTACGAGCGTAAACGTGGGGCTTTTAACCAGTCCTGTGTGACCCATGGCACGCAGTGCGCCTCGGATCAAAGTCGTCTTACCAGCCCCAAGATCACCGCGTAAGTAAATAATCAAAGGCGCCGTTTCAAATTGGGTAATTTGCTCGGCAAGAGAGGCGCCCAGGGATTCCATGGCCTCGGCGGAGCTGACAATTTCGCGCATGCCGTGGATTATCCCTGATTGACGAGCTTATACATTGCCGGGAATAGGTCTTCGGCGAGTATGCCGCGGGTGCCATTTTTTGATAGCAATTCAGCTGCCATGCCATGAATCATAGTGCCTGCATTGGCCGCCTCTAATAATGAACTTCCTTGTGCAATTAAGCCTGCAATAATTCCTGTTAGTATATCTCCGGTGCCGCCAGTCGCAAGACTGACATTGCCCGCAGTACAAAAATAAATTTGCTGTTGGTAGCAAGTTAGCGTGCCAGCACCTTTGAGCACAGTCACTCCAGCGTATTGTTCTTGGATTGCTAACGCGGAACTTGAACGATGGAGCTGTATGTCCTGTGAGCTGCACGCCAGTAATGCAGCCGCTTCTCCAGGATGCGGGGTTAGTACCCAATGATCGCACTTACCGGGGTTTTTGCTTAGAAGGTGCAATGCATCAGCATCGACCACCAAGGGTTTACTCAATTCGATCACACGGGCGAATAATGTTTGTGCCCATTTGTCTTGCCCAAGGCCCGGGCCAATCACGATGACGTCGGCTTTTTTTAATAAATCACTTAAGTCACTGGGCTGATGAATACCTTTCACCATTAATGACGCGCAGCCACTGGCTACCGCAGCGACGTTATCAGGGTGAGTGGCAACACTGACGAGTCCAGCACCGGTGCGTGCAGCGGCTTCACCTGCAAGTCGGGCCGCATTTGGATAGCCGATATTACCGCCAATAACTAATACATGGCCGTAATTATTTTTGTAACCGCTGGCTTTACGTGGTGGAAGCAATCGATTGACTAAGGTATCGCTAATAGAGAAGCCTAGTTTTTCAGATGCTTCGAACAAAGAATCAGGTAAATCTAACGAGTCAACTGCAATGCTACCGGTGTAGTTGCGCGCTTCTGCAGTAATAAGGCCACTCTTGAGTCCTATGAATGTCAGCGTATTGTTCGCATATACTGTCGGACCAAGCGGGTTGCCGGTTGTTGCACTAAGACCTGAGGGGATATCCAATGCTAACACTGGAACCGGTGTGCGATTAATGGCGGCGACCACGTCAGCAAACTCGCCTTCAATCTCGCGGGATAAACCCGTGCCAAATAATGCATCAACAATCAGGTCACACTCAGGGAAGGTTTCGCTGGGGTCAATATCTCCACCTTCATGAATGGCATATTCATTCTGAGCACGCATCGCATCGCCTCTTAATCTGGTAATCGGCACGACCGGCATAGTGACACAGGCAAAATCTGCCTGATGCAACAGTCGCGCAAGCACATAGCCATCACCCGCATTATTTCCTCCCCCTGTGACGACGACGATGCGTGTTGCTTTGGGATACACTTCGCGAATGAACATAAATGCCGCTTTGCCAGCACGCTGCATTAGCTCATAGCTTTTGATGTTGTGTTGCTCAATAGCGCTTTTTTCCAGCGTCAGTATTTGGTCCTTTGAGTAAACCGGATATTGCTTGCCGTTATTGATAAAATTCATATGCCTTAAAAATTTAATCTTATTGTGAAAAAGCCTATCGTTAGTGAGCAAACTATGCAAAGCCTAAAAGAAGATATACGTGGCTGGGCGTACGATCTTGGCTTTGATGATATCGGTATCAGCGATACAAATCTCGCCGAGCATGAAACTTATCTGCTCAACTGGTTAGATTCTGGTATGCAAGGCGAAATGAGTTATATGCAACGCCATGGAACCAAGCGCTCACGCCCTGATGAACTGTTGCCTGGCACAGTGAAGATCATCTCAGTAAGAATGAACTATTTTCCGCCTAATGCAAAAGATGCAGACGAGGTGCTTGAAGATGCTGAGTTGGCATATATCTCTCGTTATGCGCTAGGACGTGATTACCATAAGGTTATGAGAAAACGACTGCAGTCACTGGCGGAAAAAATTCAGCAGCAAGTAGGTGAGTTTGGTTTTCGGGCATTTGTTGATAGTGCCCCGGTGTTAGAAAAGGCATTAGCGAATAAAGCAGGGCTTGGTTGGATTGGTAAGCATACCAATTTAATTTCCGAACAAGCCGGCTCGTGGTTTTTCTTGGGCGAGTTATTTACTGATTTACCTTTACCAGTGGATCAGCCATCCATTAATCATTGCGGCAGTTGTTCTGCATGCATTGATATTTGTCCAACACAAGCGATTATTGCACCTTATAAGTTAGATGCGCGTAAATGCATTTCTTATTTAACCATTGAGCACAAATCCTCAATCCCTTTGCATTATAGAAAAGCAATGGGTAATCGGATTTATGGATGTGATGATTGTCAGTTAGTATGTCCATGGAATAAGTTCTCCACAACCTCTCCATTAGCCGACTTTGCTAAGCGACATAATTTAGACTCAGTCACTCTGGTTGAGTTATTCATGTGGAGTGAAGATGAGTTTCTACAGTTTACACAGGGGTCGGCAATTCGTCGTATTGGATATCATCAATGGTTAAGGAATGTTGCGGTAGCATTAGGTAACACTGAGACGACTGACGCTGTACTCACAGCATTGTATGCCAGGAAAGACCATGACTCGGAGTTGATACGTGAGCATGTCGACTGGGCGTTGCAGCAGCATGGGTTGAACTGAGCAATGAAAAAACTAATTGTCATTGGTCTGATTACTATAGTGCTAGTGAGTATGTATCTGTTCCGCATTGATTTACTGCACTATGCAGTGCCCATTATTGCTTCTAACTATGGCGTAAAAGTTGATTCCTTTGAGCTGGCTAAGGTTGATATAAAACAAATTCAACTTGATAAGCTGGTATTTTCTCAAACAGATGATTATTCGAGTCTGTCGGTCGAACTGAATAATATGCACGTCGATATTAACGCTTCGATAGAGACAGGGGTTGAGATAGTAGCTGTTAATGCACAATCAGCAAATGTTTTATTCAATACATTTAAAGAAAATGAATCTTCTTCAGATGTGTCTGTTAAGGAGTATGTCAAGCTATTGCCTGCCTATGGTGTTCAAATTCGTACACTTGATGTTGCTATTCTCGACAACGATACCAAGCAGGTAAACTTTGCTGGTGTGCTTGACTATAAGGATGCCATGCATTTATCAGGTATAGCAGAAGTTAAGCATGGCGTAATCAAAGTGGATCTATTAATCGATAGTAATGATGTGAGCATCTCGCTGATAGATGCGGACAGCCATGATGAATTACTAATCTTACAAGGCGATTATAACATCGATGATGATTGGTTGTTGTTAAATGCAAACGGAACATTCTCGCAAACGAGCATGATACCTGTCATGTTTGAAGATAAAGCGGATTATCAAATACAGTATATTGCGGGAGAGTTTGTATCAAAAGCTGAATTAGATTTAGTGCAACCACTAGCTAAAGCCTTACAGCAGTCGGTTATAAAAACCGATGCAGATGTATCAATTGGTGCTTCTAGTGATTATTACGCCGTCGATGAGATGAAAGTTGATATGTACGCTGAATGTTTAATGCGTGATTTACGCATAGATAATTGTGAGTTTAATCAGCCGCAACAAATGATAGTTGAATTTTCACAAACACCAGCAGTTATCAATGACTATTTAGGAAGAGAGTTTAAAAAATATTATGTGTATTTGAATCCAGGTGATTTAATTCGGCTGAAATACAATTCCCAGCTGGATGAATATTATGTTGAAGGTGATGCCAATATCCTGCTTAAAGTGGATTCGCCGGATTTAAAAGTTGGTCTGAGTTTGCATGACGCTGAATTTAGCTGGGGCGCTGCAAACAGGTCAGGATCAGCGGGCGTGGCATTAACACTTGATGCAAGGCAGCTTAACTATGTTGCTGATATGCAGAGAGCATTGCTCAAAATAAACGGGCGCGTCGAGGCAGATCAGCAAACAACAACACTGTACCTTGATCAAGATTCTAGTTTGGCTTTATTTGATGTGGAATATGATGATTTTCTACTAGGCAGATTAGAAACGTTGCCGCTTACTGATGCTACTGGCTGGGTTAATCATGATGATAATTCAGTGCGTATGAGCCAGCTCAAGCTGTCTCTGACGCCGCGCGGTATGCGTTATCTAGAGAATGACGTGATGATAGATAAGGCGATATTTGACATCAACCAATACAGTTTTTCTGCGGCTGGCGTAGACATGGATAGCAATCTCACGATTCAACAGGCTCAAGTCAAGAAACAAAGCTTCTCAATTCACGCAGCGGATCTAGCAACACAGATTGATTTGCATAAGGATCAATTGATTGCTCAAGGTGGATTTCTACTTGGGTCCAAACAAGCGCCATTGAAATTTTCGCTAACAAATAGTACGTCATCAGGTAGTGGACATATCAGTTTTGAGTCGCAGCCTATATCGTTAATTAATAATGAAGTGATCGCGCAAATCATTGGTGTCACAGGCTTTCCATTACAGGTAAATGATGGCAGTTTTACTTTGGATGGCAATGTACATTGGCAAGACAACTATCAACATGGCAACACGATTGTCAATCTTTCTGCATTACAGGTTGATGGTGATTATGCGCAAAATCAGTTTGAAGATCTCAACGTCAAAATGCGTTTAAAAGGTGAAGAAGGATGGGTATTAGCAGAGCCGACGGAGTTAACCATTGCTAGTGTCAATATGGGAATTCCGCTGCAAGATATACAAATGCAAATCGAGACATATGAATATGGCGTTAGCGCTCAGCCTGCTGTAAAAATCGTTGATTTTTATGCGGGTGCGCTTGATGGCAGTATATTTTCTGATGCAATTGATATCGATCTAAATAAATCAGTAAATAAGTTTTCATTATTTTTGTCCTCTTTGTCGCTAGAAAAATTAATTGAGTTGAATCAAACACAAGATTTAATTGCTACAGGAAATGTTAATGGGGAATTACCCATGGTGCTTAATGAAGGAGTATTAGAAATTAACCAAGGCTGGATGGAAGCAGATGAACAGGGAGGAGTTATTCAATACGGTCGGGTTAAAGAAGTCTTAAAAGGAAATCAAGATTTAGCTTTGGTGGCTGAGTTACTAGAAGACTTCCAGTACAATGAAATGTCAGCGTTAGTAAATTTAACGCCTGATGGAGCGCTTAGACTGGAAACAAAACTTTATGGTCGCAGTCCTGATGCTGAATTTGATGCGCCTGTGAATTTGAATTTTAATATTGATTTGAATTTGTGGAAATTCCTTGAGAGTGCTAGATTGCTTACTCGCATTGGTGAGGATATTACCGAGCAAGTAAGTTCGCCGAAACGTTAATTTTAAACTTGCGCTGAACTTTGTTTGCATTATTCAGCCAAACAGTTAATGACATTGGTAAAGAACTATGAATATTTACCCAATAATCACACTATCGCTTACAGCGCTGTTATTGCTCGCATGTAGTCCAACTGTAAAAGTTGAGGCGCCTGCAGAGCCTATCACTATCAATATGAATATAAAAATTGAACATGAAGTTCGCATCAAGGTGGATAAAGAGCTTGATGATGTATTTGCCGAAGATAGCGGCTTATTTTAATGTTATGAGGTATCGAAATGTCTAAATTAACAAAAGCGATTTTGGTAGGTTTAATGGTATTCAATGCCGCCTGCGCATTTGCTATAGACTTGCAGGAAGTTAAGGCGCAGGGATTGATTGGCGAACAGTTAAATGGATATTTGGGTGTTGTCTCAGCAGATGCCTCTGCGGAAGTAAGAGCATTGGTTAAAGATGTAAATACCAAGCGTAAAGCTAAGTATGAATCCATCGCGGCACAAAATAGTACTAGTTTAGAAACGGTCGAGTTGTTGGCGGGTAAGAAAGCGATCGAGAAAACAGCCGCAGGAAATTATATCCAGTCTGCTACTGGCTGGAAAAAGAAATAGTTTATTTTTTCCAACTCAGCATTTTATTATTAGCGGGCATCTGCCAATTTTTATGTGGGTGTAGATCGTTGTTGATTGCTAGTGTATCCAGTGCCTCTTTATCCCTTAATCCAGATTGCGGGTCTCTTTGTTTTAGCCATTGATCAAAACGTTCATTGCTTTCGCTGGTGTAACAGTTATCGATGTTGAATGGTCCATATAAACATACTATGCCGCCTTTGCAGAGCGTGGCACTAACTCCTTTAAATAACGATTCTATTTCGGGCCAATGCATGATGTGAATAATATTGGCAGCAAACACCGCATCATATTTTTCTGTTGGCCATGCTGAATTGACATCAAGTGTAATGGGGTCGGGTGTGTTGGCTAATGTAGCGTGGTTTATCCATAGTTGAATGCCTTCAAGCATGTGCGTTTTATCGCTCGTTTGCCACAGCAAGTAATCTAAATGCTCAGCAAAATATACCGCATGTTGACCGGTGCCACTGCCAATCTCTAACACACGCGATACATCTGCAAATGCCTCTCGCAACACATTTAGAATGTCATCGCGATTTTGATGTGCGGCTTCGGCAAAAGGTTTATTAAGCATGTGCTTGAATGAGAGAGATATGAAGGGCTGCTGAGTAACTCGGCAGCGCGTTAGCTAGTTTTACGAATATAATCGATAAGTGATTGGGTCGAACAATCCGCGCCAGATAACTCTTTATCACTTTGTAGAACAGGTAGAATCTTATTAGTGAGTGTCTTGCCTAACTCCACACCCATTTGATCAAAGGAGTTGATATTCCAAATAATCCCTTGCACAAATACTTTATGTTCATAAAGAGCCAGCAGAGCGCCAAGTGTCATCGGTGTCAGTGATTCACACATGATTGTATTGCTTGGGCGATTACCTGGAAAAGTCATATGAGGTGCGAGTTCTTTTACCATCGCGCCGGTGATGTTCTGGCTGGCAAGGAGTTCAATAGTTTCTTTTTTAGTTCTGCCCATCATCATGGCTTGTGATTGAGCAAGCATGTTTGCAAGCAAAATATCATGATGTTCTTTGTGATCATGAGCCGGTTGGGAGAAGCCAATAAAATCACAGGGAACTACCGGTACGCCTTGATGCAATAATTGATGAAATGCGTGTTGACCATTAGTACCTGCTTCTCCGAAAATTATCGGTCCGGTACAGTAACTTGTGCGATCGCCCTGACGCGTCACGCTCTTGCCATTACTTTCCATGTCTAACTGCTGCAAGTATCCAGGCAAACTACGCAATCGGTGGTCATATGGCAGTACTGCGTGATGGCGCATGTGCAGAAAATTAATGTACCAAATGCCAAGCAAACCCATAATCACGGGCAGGTTCTGATCCAAGCCAGCCGTTTGAAAATGTTTATCCATGGCATAGGCACCCGTCAGCAAGCCTCGAAAATTTTGCATACCAATTTGCAGTGCGAGCGGAAACCCTACAGTACTCCATAATGAGTAACGCCCGCCTACCCAGTCCCACATACCTAGTATATGGTCTGAATCAACACCAAAAGATTTTGCCGCTTCTATATTCGAGGTGATTGCAACAAATTGTTTGCGTACCGATCGCCGTATGCCACTTTTTTCACGTAACCATTCTGCCGCGGTTTCAGCATTTGCAGTGGTTTCTTGGGTTGAAAAGCTTTTCGAAATGACAACAAACAAAGTATCTTCAGGTGCAACCTTATTAAGCACTTCATCAAGCAAATGTGCATCAACGTTGGCAACAAAATGAACATTGATATCCCGTTGAGTGAATTCTGTTAATGCTTCGCATGCAAGCTTGGGCCCTAAGTACGATCCCCCAATGCCAATTACTACGACTTCTTTGAGCGGGGTATCTTTGTAACTTAACCAATGACCATGATGCAGTTTGTTGCACAGGCGTTCCATTTTCTCAAGTTCCAGGTCGACTTCTTTACTCACATGTGTGCCGCCCGGATGGCGTAAAGCAGTATGCAACACTGCGCGTTGTTCAGTGTTGTTGATTACTTCACCTGAAAACATTCTATCGCGCCAACTTTCTACTTCAGCAGCTTCTGCAAGATTTAGCAGTAGCTTGAGTGTTTGTTCAATGACTCGGTTTTTGGAAAAATCAAACAGGATTGGATTTGACTGAATGGAAAATTTATTGAATCGATTGGGGTCTTCATCGAATAGCTGACGCATCTCGACATCACGCATGAGAGCTGCATGATTAACAAGTTTTTTCCAATGGGAAGCAATCATTCGAGAATAATACTAGGATTTATCTGTAATTGAGCACAATGTTTTAGTTATGGTATGCCGTTTGTCGGACTAGCAGCCATGATACGCAGTTATATAGCCAACTAAAAATGTCTGATGGTTGGTTTAATGAAATATTTAAGGCAAAAAAAAGCGGGCAATTAAAGCCCGCGTTTTTTTGTGAAATGCGCCCGAATTATCGGTATATAGTGCCATTTTTCATGTGAGTGAAAAGATTAATTTGTGCCGCGATACTGATCACAAATGCGAGTACCACGCAACCAATTGCTAACCATGCCATTATGCATTCTCCTTATAATCAATGTCGAAAATATGCTCAACTGCACATAAGTATACACAATTAGGGCTTAGTGAAAAGCTGATTGTCTATCAAACGAATATCTCCTAGCCAGGCAGCCGCTAAAATGACTACTTTTACAGTATCTTTAGACACAGGCTGCAAATTTTCAGCATCGCGAATAGAAAAATACTCGACTCGGAAGTTATTATTTTCTAAGGTGTTTTTAGCTTGTTCTTCTAGTGAAGCGATCGTATTGGTTGAAAATTGCTCCATTGTGTCTTGAAGGGTGCAATATATTTTATTCGCTGCTTCGCGTTGTTCACGATTCAATAATGTATTGCGTGAGCTCATGGCGAGGCCATCATTTTCACGCACAGTATCTGCCGCGATAATGTCTATATCAAAATTTAATGCCTCCACCATGTGGCGAATAATAAGTAACTGCTGAAAATCTTTATTACCAAACACCGCGATATTGGGGGTAATAATATTGAATAATTTGCACACCACGGTGCAAACGCCTTCGAAATGACCTGGGCGACATTCACCTTCCAAAATGTCTGCTAGATTAGGAATTAAGATTTTTGTCGCTTGAGAAGTGCCATGAGGATAGAGCTCGTCTATATCGGGCGCAAATACTTCGTCGACATCACATGTGTTAAGTTTTTCAATATCATCGTCTAGTGTGCGAGGGTAGTGTTCAAAATCATTAAGTTGATTGAATTGAATTGGATTAATAAATATCGATACGATCACTCTGTTAGCACGCGCTTTAGCAAGCTCGATTAATGCCATATGACCCGCATGTAAGTGGCCCATGGTGGGCACGAGTGCAATCTGTTCCTGTTGAGATTGGTACTGCCGAATCTGTGCACGAATTTGTTTGCATGTAGAAAATAGTTTCATAGAGCAAAAATAAATTGAGCAGAAATAAAATGATTATGCTGGGAATACGCCAGATTTTACTTCTTGAATATAGTTCTGAACGGCAGTTTGAATACTGCAATTTTGCATATAGTTTTTAACAAACGGTGGGATTTTATCTGGTGTGATGCCAAGAATATCCTGTAACACCAGAATTTGCCCATCACAGTCTTTCCCGGCGCCAATACCAATTACAGGAATGCTAACCGCTTGGGTTATTTTTGTGCTTAATTGTGCGGGAATACATTCAACCAATAATATATCTGCACCAGCTTTCTCTAGTGCCTTGCTGGTAGATAATAATTCCGTGGCAGATGCGTTATCTGTGCCTTGCGTGTGATAGCCGCCTAACTTATGAATGTACTGTGGACGCAAACCTAAATGCGCACAAACTGGAATACCACATGCGCTAAGTTCTGCAACAATTTCAGTTTGACGTTGTGTGGCTTCAAGTTTAACCATTTGCGCACCACCTTCTTGCATTAATCTGGTGGCATTATGTAGCGCTATCTCAATATTGCTGTAACTCATAAATGGCATATCTGAGATAACTAACGAATATGAAGTAGCATTCACGACACATTGAGTGTGGTAAATAATATCTTCCATGGTGACAGATACGGTTGAAGTATTGCCTTGAATGACCATGCCAAGCGAATCGCCGACCAGAATAATATCCATACCTGCTTGATCAATGAGTTTGGCAAAAGCAGCATCGTATGCGGTTAAACAAGCAATTTTTTCAGCGTTATCACGCATGCGTTTTAACTGATTAATCGTCATCCCCAATTGTGTTTGCGAGCTCATATAATTTTTAGCTCACAAACGGCAGTGGATTGAAGTAATGACGCCCACTGGTGGTATTGATTATCTGAGATTTTAATTGTTCGTAATCACGATCATTGTTAATGAAGTCAATCTCACTGGCATTGACGATTAACAGCGGGGTGTCATTATAATGATAAAAGAAATCCGCATAAGCTTCGTTCAGTTGTTCTAGATAACTGGATTCGATAAGGCGTTCAAAGTTACGTCCACGTTTACGAATGCGTTCCAGCAGTGTGCCTACTGGTGCTTGTAGATAGACCACCAAGTCAGGTTTAGGTGCATCAATAATCATGTGTTCATAGACTTGCAAATAAAGATCATATTCCGTGGGTGACAGCGTGACTTGTGCAAATAATTGGTCTTTTTCAATTAAGTAATCAGCTATTTTTGATTGAGAGAAGATATCGGCTTGTCGCAGTTCTTTAATCTGGCGCGTGCGATGCATTAAAAAGAATAATTGAGTTGATAACGCCGCCTCTCTTGGGCGTTGATAAAATTGTTCCAGGAATGGATTTTCATCCACTTCTTCAAGCATTAACTGTGAACTGAAATCGTTCGCCAAACGTTGCGCAAGACTGGACTTGCCCACACCAATAGGGCCTTCAATGACAATGTAAGCGGGTAAAGATGACATCTTATATAGGTAGTCTGATTAGTCCATTAGAGTAGCACCGCGGTTGCAACCGATGCACAGTGCCTTGACCTGGAATCATGAGGTTTTTATTCACTTCGTGCAATGGGTAGAGAACAAATTCACGTAGTTTAACACCTGGGTGGGGGACGCTAAGCGATTGATTTTCAATACGATAATTACCATATACCAAAATGTCCAGATCGAGTGTACGTGGCCCCCAATGCTCACCCAGGCGAGTTCTCCCGTGTTCATTTTCTAGCCTTTGAAGATGAGTGAGTAAGGTGTCTGCGGTTAATCTTGTTTTCAACCAGGCAACGGCATTTATGTAGGGTGGCTGGTCGGATGGCCCCATGGGGCGGCTGGCATACAAATTTGAAAATGAATGCAGTGATGTATTTGTTATTTGCGTTAGTTGTAACAACGCTAAGGATACATGATCGATCGGATTATCTAAGTTGCTACCTAAACCGATGTACGCATCAGTTAAAAAAAGATTACGGCTTGTTGTCATGAAGTTTTTTCTTGCGTGGTGTTCTTAGTTTTGAGTAGATTATATTACGCTGTTCTTGTTCCGGTAGTGTTTGTATGTGTGTCCACCAGGTGCAATCCTCATTATCTGTGTCGCCTGCTTGCGCACGAATACACATGAAGTCGTAGGCGGCGCGAAAGCGGGGGTGTTGCAGTAAAAGTAATGTTCTTTTGCCTTTCTTATGCTTAAAACGATTTTGCAATTTCCATATTTCGCAAATCATAATTGAAAAGCGTTTAGGGATTGAAGTTATATTGGATTGATCTAGTACGACAGCTCTACCAGCTGACCAAGCGGCCTCAGCATAGGGCGTGCCTTGGTCGATAGTTTGTTGAAGCAGTTGTAAATAAGGTTGCCATAATAAAATTGAAAAAATAAATGCAGGATTGACAGATTTACCTTGGGCAATGCGACTGTCTGTATTTTCCAATGCGCTATGAATTATTGAGCTGAAAGAGTGTTTATGTTTGATGGCTTGCTCAGTGATTGGAAATAAAACACTTAATAAATGATATTTTTTAAGTTCTTCAAAACAACGTACGGCGTAACCGCTGTGAAAGAGCTTGATGACTTCATCGAATAATCTCGCTGCGGGGATATCAGCGAGTAGCGGGGCAAGTTGCTTAATAGGTTGTTCAGTATGTTGTTCAATAATCAGATCTAACTTTGCGCGAAAGCGAAGCGCTCTTAATATACGCACTGGATCCTCGCGATAACGTGTCGTCACGTCACCAATCATACGAATTTTTTTGTCCAGTAAATCTTGATAACCAGAACAATAATCCAGTACTTCTGATTTATTGATGTCGTAATACAATGCGTTAATTGTGAAATCGCGACGCATTGCATCCTCTTCGATAGTGCCAAACGTGTTATCTCTGACAATTCGGCCAGAGTGTTCTTTATGGGAGTGTTGACTGCTTTGGCTGGCATTCGCGCGGAATGTGGATACTTCAATAATGTTGCGTTTAAACACGACATGCACGATACGAAATCGACGCCCTATTAGGCGACTATTGTCAAACAAGGCGCGTATTTGCTCGGGGTGAGCGTCGGTGGCGACATCAAAGTCTTTTGGTTCAATGCCTAACACAAGATCGCGTACACAACCGCCTACAAGATAGGCTTGATAGTTTGCCTGTATTAATGTCTCAACAACAAAACGTGCTTGATGACAAATCTTGCTCTCATCAATTTGGTGTTCATTGAAGGGAATACGTCTGAGGTGACTCGATGGTTTATTAGTATTTTGCACCAGGCAATTATAGAGGCATCTGAATTAGGTATGTAAAAAAAGGCGGCTATTTAGCCGCCTTTTTAACAGTGTCGCCATTATGCTTACATGTTGTAGCCTTTTTCTTCATGTTGAGTAATGTCCAGGCCGCTGCGTTCTTGTTCGTCAGTAGCACGCAGACCACATATCAGACTGGTTACTTTTAAAACAATAAAGGTCGCGATGGCGGTCCATACTAGTACCGCAATGACGGCAGTAAACTGCACACCTAATTGGTCGGCAATACTGACACCCTGAGCAAGGCCGGCGCCACCAAACTGAGAAGCGACAAATACACCGGCGAGCAATGTACCAATAATGCCGCCTACGCCATGCACCGGAAATACATCTAATGAATCATCAATATGTAAGGTGCGTTTCATAAAGTTTGTTGCAGTAAAGCAAACAAGGCCGGCTGTGAATCCTATGACAATAGCACCTATGGGGCCAACAAAGCCTGACGCGGGTGTGATGCTACCTAACCCGGCGACCATTCCAGTGACGATGCCTAATACACTCGGCTTGCCATATTTTATCCACTCAATAAACATCCAGGTTAATGAAGCCATCGCTGCACTAATGTGTGTGACAAGAATGGCCATGCCAGCATCGCCATTAGCAGCTAATGCGCTGCCGCCATTAAAACCAAACCAGCCGACCCATAACATGCCGGCGCCAGTAACGGACATGGTCAAATTATGTGGCGGAAGAGGAGTGTTAGGAAATCCATTACGTTTTCCTAGCATGATCGCTGCGACTAACGCCCCGACCCCTGCTGTGATATGAACGACTAAGCCACCAGCAAAATCAAGCGTGCCTTTGTCGGCTAACCAGCCACCGCCCCATACCCAATGACAGATTGGAAAATATACTAATGTCATCCACAAAATGGTAAACCAGATCATGGCCGAAAATTTCATGCGTTCTGCGAACCCACCAATCACTAACGCAGGCGTAATAATTGCGAATGTCATCTGAAACATGACGAAAACGGTTTCCGGGATACCGCCTGAGATACTTTCTCGAGTGACTTCAGATAAAAATAAATTATCGAAGCCTCCCATCCATTGATTCAATGAAGCGTGTGAACTAAAGCTCATGCTGTAACCAAACGCTAGCCATACAATGGAAGCAACACAAGTGATGGTGAAACATTGCATAAGCACAGATAACACGTTTTTACTTCTCACAAGACCCGCATAGAATAATGACAATCCTGGGATGGTCATGAATAACACCAAAGCCGTGGATGTGAGTATCCAAGCAGTATCAGCGCCATTCAATTGATCTGCGTTGACAAGCGCTGGAGTAAAAAGAAGTAAACTGCTAATTAATATTTTGTTGTAGTTGTTGTGACTCATAATCTCCCTCTCTGCTACAGTGCATCTTGGCCGGTTTCTCCGGTTCTTATTCGAACAGCTTGATCTATATCGGTAATGAAAATTTTGCCATCACCGATTTTTCCCGTGTTGGCAGCACGTGTGATTGCTTCGATGACGTCATCGACTCTATCGGCTGGAACGGCGATTTCAATTTTTAATTTAGGTAAAAAATCAATGACGTACTCTGCGCCACGATAGAGTTCCGTGTGTCCCTTTTGCCGACCAAATCCTTTTACCTCAGTCACCGTCAAGCCTTGTATGCCTTGTTCGGTGAGCGTTTCACGTACATCATCTAATTTGAAGGGTTTAATGATAGCGGTGACTAGCTTCATTGTTTTTTTCTCCTTAGTTCATATGCTTGAATGCGCGCTAGAAGTGTGCAGTATGCCATCTAATGATGCGCATAGCACCAACTAATGGCGTGTTGATGAAATTTACGCACTAATAAAGCGCGTTAAGAGAGTCAAGTCTTTTGTGCTGAAAAGATAGCGCGCACAGGCGCTGGATAGCCTTCGATGGTTTTACTCGTATCATTTGGGTCGAGGAAATTTTGCAGGGAGAAATTCTTGGTCCATTCAGTGGCGCGTTGTTCTGTAACTGATGTGACTCGTTGATCATGTAATTCAATGTTTTTAAAACCACTCTGTTGCAACCAGGCTTCTATCAAGCTAGGTGTCGGTACGCTCCAGACATTACGCATCCCAGCGTAACGTTGCTCAGGGATGAGTTGTTCACTGGTGTGGTTATTAATAATTAATGTTTCCAAAATCAATTTACCACCATTATTCAAATGTGAAAAAAGTCGTTGCAAATGTTCTTGTGGATTGCGCCTATGGTAAAGAACACCCATGGAAAATATCACATCGAAATGATTCATCGTGTTAGGCAGCTGTTCGAAAGTCAGTGGCAATAAGTGTGCGTCTAATTTGGTGTTTAAATTCTGTGTGAGTGCATAAAACTGCGCTAAGAAAATCAATGTAGGGTCTACACCTATCACAGATTTTGCGCCATCACCGAGCATGCGTAACATGTAATAGCCATTACCGCAGCCAACATCCAGAATGGATTTATCCTGCAAACATGGTAAGCATCTTTGTACCCGTTGCCATTTCTGGTCGCAGCGCCATTCACTATCGATGTCGATGCCAAAAAAATTAAAAGGTCCTTTGCGCCATGGAAGTAACGCTTTCAGTAACATTTCAATCTGTTGTGAGTGGATGTTTGCAACGTCACTCGCTTGGCCAATAACAATGCTGGCACGATCAAACTCATAGTGCTTCGTTTGCAAACAAGATAACTGATTAACAATGACTTGCCACTGGCTAAAGTGACCATGTGGTGGTTGGGAGAAAATATCTTTCAGTTGTTTGTTTAATTGATGATCCCAGCTTGATGTGTTGGCTATGTTGGTAGCGTTTAATAAATGCTGGTAAAACTCTATATTCATTTAATCGCAAGTAATGAAATAAAATTAATGCATTGAAACCAAGTTGAAACATGAGTAAATCCACAATTCATTAAGCGTTGTTGATGAGTTGCGAGCGGCTCTCTTATAAGCACATTTTCTAATGCTTTTCTCTTTTGACTAATCTCCAGTTCGCTGTATTGGTTGGCAGATTTAAACCTAGAATGCAATTGGTGATAAAGTGCATCGTGTTGCTCGTCCGGCATGATAACTTTTTCCGTTAGGATGCATGCACCACCGGTGACCATTCCGTTATATATAGTTTGCAATAATTCAGTTCGCTTGTTAACGGGCAAGAATTGTAAAGTAAGATTTAGAATTATGACCGAGGCGTTTTCAATTGTGATGTCACAGATATCATTGATATGCGTATGAATGTTGTCGTTTGCACTGGCTTGTTGGATCAGGGTGTTGCAACTGTCGATCATTGCTGACGAGTTATCGACTGCATGTATTTGCACGCGCATGTCTTTACAGTGATTGAAAATAGATAAAGCGGCGGCACCATGCGAACAACCCAAGTCATAACAGTTCGTGTCTGGGCGATAAAATTGACAAGCAATAGGGCCGATATTTGCAATCAGTGTGCGATAGCCAGGCACAGACCGATCCACCATGTCATCAAATGCGTCACTGACGGTTTGATCGAATGTAAAATCTTCAATATTTTGAATCGGGTGCTTATATATTTCGTCTTTGCTCATGCATTAATTATTCAAGGTATTTAGGCGCCGGGCGGCTTTGCAGGTGGTCCGCCGAGAATTAAATCCAATGTATCGCGAAGGACGCGACCTTTTTCATTCATGCTTGTTTGTTGTTGTGCTTGTGTAAGGCCTGCTTGAAACGCATGTGCTAAACGTGGGCATTCATCATCTATTTCGTATAACACGCGATAAGCCACCCCTTCATAAAGTCTAATCGTAATCGGAAGCCCGCCGGCATTCCAGATTCGTGAACCCATATTAATTGTTTCTGCAACCTCTAATAACAGCGGCTTAAATTTAGGGCAGGTTTCTTTTAACTCGGCCTGAAACAATTTTGGATCAGCTAATGCCTGCTTAAGTGTTGCTGACATCTGTTCATAACTAACAGACTGAACTTGGTTATTGTCGCTGGGTAAGCATGCGTATAAAGGAATAATGAGTAGACAAGCAATGACAAAAGGAAGTGTGCGCATTATCACGCCTCTTGGCTGAAATAGGTTCGCATTTGAGCATAGGCAATGATTAATGTCTAATAACGTCAAAAGGAATAACGTATTGGCAAGAGTGGGAATGCAAATACACTAAATGCTTAAAGTGTATTGTGTTGCGTTATTTTTGTAAAAATATAACTCGATCTCTGCCGCTTTGCTTGGCTTGATAGAGCGCTTTGTCAGCGCGTTGAAGCAATTGTCTGCCAATCAGCTTTGAATCTTTTATGCTTGTGTCGCGAAAATTAATCGTTGATACACCGACTGATACAGTAATGTTGGTACGGATATCGGCGCCATTAAATTCTGTATCAGCAACAATTGAGCGAATTCGTTCAGCAATTTCTATCGCTTTAGCCTCGCCACTTTGACCGAGCAGGATGGCAAATTCTTCACCGCCATAACGTGCCACTACATCTATTGATCTAATCTGTGCACGCACCAATTCGGCGACTTTCTTCAGTACATCATCTCCTACATCATGCCCGTAGGTATCATTAATCACTTTGAAATGGTCAATATCAATAAACAAGCAACTCAAACTGGTTTCTAGGCGTTTATTACGAGAGATTTCTTCATCTAATCGTTGATCGAAGAAACGACGATTGTTGATACCAGTTAATGCGTCAGTCAAGCCGGCCTGTTTTAGCCGCTCGTGTGCAATGGCAGTATGTAGACAGGTGGCTAGCACTGCGGCTAAGTGTTGTAAAAAGTCTGTGGCGTTGCCTTTTTGGAAACGTTCAGGCTTGTAACTGCCGAGATTTAAACTGCCAAGTAAGCGCGAATTTCTTTGCAGGGGTAGCAATGCCACGCTCCTAGGATATTTCTGGGTATCCAGGAATAAACTGCGATGCTTGGCAAGATCAAACCGGCCTAAACTCGGTTTGCGATTCATGCCATAAATTTGTTTAACATGCGAGATGTCCGGCAGCAGTTGCAGCGTTTCTTGTTTGTCCGGGTTTTCGCCAGAATCTTTGAGTAATTTATATATTTTGCGGTCATCATCGTGCAAGATGATTGTTAATGTGTCCCAGCCAAAAGTGGAACGGCTGTGATGAGTGATGATTTGGATTAATTCCGATAGAGAGCTGCAGCTTAGTAATTTTAATTCTAGATACTGAAATTTTTTAAGTATTTTTTCGTTATTACGTGCGTCGTCATAAAGTGTTTCTAAGCGCTGCTTAAGCGTATCGATTTCATTTAATTCCAGTTTCTTTTGTTTGGGCTGTGCAGTCATGATTGCTTACTCAGTGCAATAGCTTTAAGCCATCCATAGGCATCGGTGAGCCCATTGCATATCCCTGAGCAAAATCGACGCCAAGCTTGCGTAATTGCTCAACTACTTCCTCACTCTCAGCACATTCGGCAATCGTGCCGATACCCATCACGTGTCCAAGTTGATTTATCGCTTCTACCATTGCGTAATCAATAGTGTCATTTGACATATCGGTGACGAAGCTGCCATCTATTTTTAAATAATCCACTGGCAGATTCTTTAAATAAGTAAATGATGAGAGACCGCTGCCAAAGTCATCCAGTGCAAAGCAACAGCCGACTGTTTTAAGTTCTTTAATTAAATGGCTGGCCTGGGCAAGGTTATTAATTGCGGCCGTTTCGGTTATTTCAAAACAAACTTGTTGAGGGTTGACTTGCGAGCTTTCGAGTTCATCTTTAATGAAGTCGAGTAGTTTTTCGTCATTGAGTGAATTGCCCGATAAGTTAATGGCAATATGCACACCTGATTTCTCGCCAAACGTATCATGATAATTGTGTAGTGCAGTGTGGATGACCCAGCGATCAACATTGGGCATTAAGCCATAACGTTCAGCCGCAGGTATAAAACTGCCCGGCATAATGATATTTCCGTTAGCATCATTCAAACGCAGTAAAAGCTCGTAATGTTGAATTGAGCGATTACCCAGGGACAATGACACAATTGGTTGGCAGTAAAGCATGAAGCGGTCTTCTTGCAGCGCGCCAGTGATGCCTGCCGCGCGAAGAATTTCAGCATGTTTGCGCGTGAGTTCATCATCATCCGATTGATACACATGGACTTGATTGCGGCCGCGCTCTTTTGCTGAATAGCAAGTTAATTCTGCGCGTGTCAGCATTTGTGCGGGTTCGGGCGATTCTTTGGTAACAGGTACAACGCCGACGCTTAGTCCTAATTCAAAGGATTGTGATTCCCATGTGAAATTATGACCTTGGAATTCGTCAATCAATGTTTGTGCCGTGCGTTTGGCATTATCTAGCGAATGATTAACCAGTAAAATTGCAAATTCATCGCCACCCAGTCGGCCAATATAATCGATGCTGCGAATTTTGGAGCGTAGTAAATGGGCAACTTCTTTTAGAATAAAGTCACCTGCGGTGTGACCCGCTTGGGCATTAATAATCTTGAATTGATTTACATCGATATAGCATAAGACATGCTGGACATCATGCATGGCGGCACTGGCAATCGATTTTTCTAGTTGGTATTCAAATTCTTGTCTGTTGAGTAAACCCGTCAATGCATCGTGCGACGCGCGATGCTGTATTTCGCTGGTAAGTCGTTTGGTTTCTGATAAATCTTTTATAATGATAACGGCGCCACAGACACTGTTTTCAGCGGGATAATGCGGGGCAATGGTTAATTCTATTGCGCGCTCATCATTGTGGTTGTTGACCAGTAATAAATTTTGATCAACATGAATAGTGCGGTTTTCTTGTAGCGCTGTGAAACCAGGAATAGCATAACGTTCGCGTCGATCAGAATCGATTAAGCGGATTATTTCTTCAATATTATGTCCTTCCGCTTCAAAGGCTGGCCAACCGGTTAGACTTTCTGCTACCGGATTCATGTGAATCACATCCAGGCTTTGATCGGTAATGATGACGCCTTCTTTGAGCAACTCGAGAGTGAGTTTGTTGCGTGTTTGTTCTTCCAGTAACTCGGCTTCAATACGCATCAGGTTGCTTTGATTTTGAATCACCAGTGCGTAGCCTGAAGAAGTGTTTGTATTGTCATTCAGCGCGACTGTGCAGCGTAAGTGCATAGTGCCAAATTCACTGTCTACGGTGATCAGCCCGGTCGCTTTCGATTCGCTATCCTGGGATTCATTAATTAAGCGCAGCACACCTGTTTGATCTTGCCCGCCGAGGATAAGATCAATAGGCGTGCCGAGTGATTCTTTTGCGTCTAAATTGAGTAAATCGCAAGCGACAGTATTTGCATGAGTGATGGTGTGATTCTTGTCTAACAGGATAAAGCCAACATTCGCGCTATTAAGCAGATCATCTACGACTTCAATCTCATCTGGCTGAGTGAGTAAGGCTTTCTTGTTCAACACCGGGATGTTGTCGTTACTATCTAGTGCGGCATTAATATTGGTGTCGTTGGCAGATTTGGGTGTGGAGCTAATCAACACTGCGGGCAAACTTTTTATGTCGGCAGTGGAGCAGAGCATTAATCCGTCACCGAGTGATGGGTTGTCTTCAAAATCTTTACGCATGACTTCAAAATCATTCGGTCTGCGCAAGACAAAAATTTTCGTGTATGGGTTAACGGCTTTTACCCAGTTGGCAATTTTTAATGGGTCCGACAAGTGGTGGCCTAGCACAATAATGTCCGCATCAAGGTTTCCTGATTTCAAAACTTCCGACAATTGAGCTTCACTGGTGTAGTTAGACAAGGCCACGGGAGGTGGTATTTGTCGACACAAGTAGGACCAAAGATCTTTGCCGATATTAATTAATGAAACTTTTGCAGCCATAGGACGTGAAATTAATTAGCTCGTGTAAACTTGAAGCGCATGAATGGAAATTTCATCCGGTTTCACCCTCAAACATATCCGTTTGGGCTCTTTTCTTCAGATATTCTCGAATCCACTGCCGTACTAGGCGAGAGGCATTGTCGTCTTCCAGTTTGACAGAGCGCATAAACTCATCACGCAATGACCGTGGAATCCTAACTTGTAATAGCGCAGGGTCTGTAGGGTGTTTGTCTGCCAAATCTATACTCTGGTCAGTATTAAGTAATGACAGAAGTATGACAATTAAATAGAGAACTTACAAGTGTTTGATTAAGAAATTTGTCTAACGTAGTGATTTAAAATGAGATCTTCATCATAACCTTAATTCTGGAGGCGGAAAAGACATGATTTATTTTCAGTCGCGCCCGTCCTTTCAATTAATGCCAGCTTTAAAGAATTCGCAATTTGCGCCGATTATGTGTGTGTTGATTACCTAAACACCTGATTTCACACAGCAAACACGCTATGGATCGAGATAAGAACTACTATGAAATCTTGCATGTTCAGCAAGATGCTCCCTGCGAAGTGATTCAGGCAACCTATCGAACCATGATGCAAAAAATGAAAATGCATCCTGATTTAGGTGGTGATCAAAACAGTGCTGCGTTAATTAATGAAGCCTATGCCGTATTAATGGATCCGGTAGCGCGTGCACAATACGATGCGTCTTTAACGCAACCGGCTGCTACCCATCAACAACAATCACATGCATCTCATGCTGAACAGTCTGCAACTATTCCGCAGCGAACCTTAAATCCTAATCATTGCGCATTTTGTGACTTGCCTCATCAGCTGGCAGCGTCAATCAAATGTGACAGTGTATGTACGCGTTGTGGAAGCGCTTTATTTCCTGCCGAGAAACAAGTGCTCGAACAAAACGGGAAAAGAATCATTCAGCGCATTGAAAAGCAGTGGCCATTATCATTCTATACGCAATGGCCAATTACCCGCGGCTATATTGCCAAAACTCAAGACGTGTCACTAAACGGCATCCAAATGTTAAGCAATACACCAGTAAAAGAAGGCCAGCTATTAAAGATCACCAGCCATATGCTTGATGCGGTAGCAATTGTTGTCAATGTCAGAAGTGATCATACGATATTGCGTAAACGCTGGCGTGTAGGATTGCAATATGTGACATTACGATTCCACCATACACAAGGCACCTTTATTAAAATAGATGCTTAAAATTTTCTAACGCTCTTTTTCTTAACTGAAATTTATATAACACTGTCGCTTTATTTTTATCAATAATAAGGCGTCGCAGTGAAACAATATTCAATTCACGATCTGTTAGACATTATGCAGTCCCTGCGCGATCCTGATACGGGTTGTAGTTGGGATCAAGTGCAAACTTTCAACACTATTGCTCCTTACACAATTGAGGAGGCATATGAAGTGGCAGAAGCAATTTCAAGACACGATATGCTGGATCTTTGTGATGAGTTGGGAGACTTATTATTGCAAGTCGTGTATCACGCGCAAATGGCGAAGGAACAAGATCAGTTTGAGTTCAATGATGTCATCAAAGCTGTGTGCGAAAAAATGATTCGTCGACATCCCCATGTATTTGGTAGTGCGGAACAAATTAAGCAAGGCAAACAAGACTGGGAAGTGTTTAAACAACAAGAGAGGCAAGCTAAAGGTATAGTCGAGGATAATTCTGCACTTGCAAATGTGTCTCATGGCCTGCCACCATTGTTGCGCGCGCGTAAATTACAAAAGAAAGCGGCAAAAGTAAATTTTGACTGGAGTGATATCGCGTCTGTAGTCAGTAAATTAAAAGAAGAAGTGCATGAGTTAGAGCAGGCGATTAATCAGCAGCACGATACTAGTCATATTGAAGATGAAATTGGTGATGTGCTGTTTTCTGTTGTTAATGTATGTAGACATGCACAATTGGACGCCGATATTGCATTACAAAAAGGAAATGCCAAATTTGAGCAACGCTTTAGGTTGATGGAAAGTCTGATTCAGCAAAGGGGTGAAAGTATGGCTGCTTTATCTGCAAGCCAATTAGAGGAATACTGGGTGCAGGCCAAGCGTAAATTGTTAAATTCTAATCAGTAAGGTGAAATAGCAGTGCAGAAAATCAAGGCGTATTTGCTGGGTGCGATTTTAATTAGTATGGCTCCCGCCATGGCTGAAATACATAAATGGGTAGATGAGCATGGCAAGATTCACTATGGTGATCGCCCGCCACAATCAAGCAATGTGCAAACTCTTGAGGTATCAGTTGAATCATTTTCGTCAGTAGAAATTCGTCAGCTTAATCCTGACGATATCGCTGTGCTGTCTAGTGAGGTCAAAGGCAATGTAAAAAATAAGAGAGTTGTCATGTATAGCACAGAAACTTGTGGTTACTGTAAAAAGGCTAAGGCTTACTTCAGTGAACGAGGGATTGATTATTCGGAACGTGATATTAATAAAGATGCTTCGGCAAGAAAGCAGTGGGAAAAACTAAATGGTACGGGGGTGCCGCTGATTTTGATTGGCAAGCGTAAAATGTCTGGGTTTAGTGTCGACCGGTTTGAAAAAATATATTTCTCAAACAGCTGAAACGTTATTTGAATAACATAGAAAAGTCGACGGCCTGTATGTGTTTGGTTAGTGCGCCGACTGAAATATAATCCACGCCTAATATGGCAAACTGATTAATATTATTCATATTGATGTTGCCAGATACTTCAAGTTTGATTTTATTTTTTGCCAGTTCAACAGCCTGTTTAACTTGCTGCAATGAAAAATTATCGAGTAAGGCAATGTCGGCTTGATGTTCAATCACTTGGTTGAGTTCATCAATGTTTTCTACTTCCACTTCAATATTTAGTTCGGGACTATTCGTTCTTGCGCGCACAATGGCTTGCTCAATTGATCCGCAGGCGCTGATATGATTTTCTTTAATTAAGTAGGCGTCATATAAACCCATGCGATGATTATTTCCGCCCGCGCAGCGCACGGCATACTTTTGTGCATAGCGTAAGCCGGGAATTGTTTTGCGCGTATCAAGCAATTGCGTCGTTGTGCCTTTTAAACGGTGTAACAGTTTTTTTGTTGCGCTAGCAGTGGCTGATAGAGTCTGTAGAAAATTTAAAGCGGTGCGCTCACCCGTTAGGATATCTGTCGCTGGGCCGCTAATTAGGCAAACTTCATTGCCTGGATGCATGACGTCACCATCAGAGCGTTGCCATTCTATGGATATATTCGAATTCAGTTGCTGAAACGATTGTTCAAACCATGCTTGCCCGCAAAGTGTGGCGGTCTCTCTACAGATGACTTTCGCTTGTATGTCATGACTATCACAAAGTGCTGCGGTAACATCGCCTTGGCCAATGTCTTCGGCCAAAGCGATACGTACAGAGTCACGGATGATTGTTAGCTGATCAGAATTATGCGTGAGCAAAAAGCCTATTCCTTGGAAAAATATTCCTTAGTGATTTTGAAGATTACCGGACTTAATAAAGCTAAAGCGATTAAGTTTGGAATGGCCATGAAGCCATTCATGACATCGGCCAGTAGCCAGATTAAATTTACTTTTTGGAAAGCACCAACAAAGACAGCCACAATCCATAGTATTCGATATGGCAGGATAATTTTTTCGCCAAAAATATATTCAGCGCAGCGTTCACCATAATAGCTCCAGCCAAGAATAGTAGTGAATGCAAACACGACCAAACCAAACGTAATGATATATTCACCGAATGGAATTGAGTCACCATAAGCAAGTGTAGATAAACTTGCACCCGTTTCACCACTGGTCCATGCGCCACTGATGATGATTACCAGAGCAGTCATCGTGCAGACAATAATAGTGTCAATAAACGTGCCCAGCATACCAATCATTCCCTGGCGTACCGGGCTATCTGTTTGTGCGGCAGCGTGTGCAATGGGTGCGCTACCTAACCCTGCTTCGTTAGAAAATATTCCTCTGGCAACACCCATTTGAATGGCTATCATAATTCCAGCGCCAGCAAATCCACCCGCTGCAGCAGAGCCGTTAAAAGCACTGTCGACAATTAAAGAGAATGCTGCCGGCACTGAGCTGATGTTAGCTAGGATTATAATTAATGAACCAATTACATAAGCAATTGCCATAAACGGCACGAGCTTGCCGGCAACTGCACCGATGCGCTTTATGCCACCCAGAATTACTAACCCTGCAAGTACGGCAATAACGATGCCCGTTATTTTATGATCGACACTGAAATTGGAATGTAAAGCATCAGCGACTGAGTTCGATTGAACCATATTGCCAATGCCAAACGCGGCGATGGTGCCAAATAGTGCAAATAAGAAGGCAAGCCAACCCCAATTTGAGCCTAAGCCATTTTTAATATAGTACATGGGTCCGCCCACATGTTTGCCTAATGCATCTGTTTCACGATACTTAACTGCAAGCACTGCTTCACCATACTTAGTTGCCATACCGACCAGCGCGGTGATCCACATCCAGAAGATTGCCCCAGGGCCTCCAATGAAGATTGCCGTGGCGACTCCGGCAATATTACCGGTGCCGATAGTGGCAGACATGGCGGTCATTAACGCCTGAAACGGTGATATTTCCCCTTCACCTGTGCCTTTTTTTCCTTTAAACAATAAAGAAAATGCATAAGGGATGGTTTTTCGCCATGGGATAAATTTAAGCCCTAGCGTAAGATAAATACCCACTCCAAGGATTAACACCAAGGTAAATTTGCCCCAGATAAATGAGCTGAGGGTATTCAATAGATCGGTGAGGTGCTCCATAACTATCCTCCAGAAAATGATGTGGAAATGCTGAATTATTCAATTTCAGGATAATTCGGGACTTCCTAATTATTATTGTGTTGCTAGCATGCAGGACATCACTAGTGTAAATCAACCTTTGTTTAAGCGGATCTAAGCAAACATTATGAAATTTTATTCTGTTAAGTATTTTAATAATCCTGTTGTTATCAGTTTGATATTAGTGATCGCCTTGTATTTGGCATGGATGTGGAGTGTGATGACACGCCCTCCATTCTCTGACATACAAGACTGGCAAGAGACAGATTTCTCCCAAAAAACGATATCGTTTGAAGCCATCGTGGAGGGAGGACCGGGTAAAGATGGTATTCAGTCACTTGACCATCCCGCTTTTGTAAATATCGAACAAGCGCGTCAGTGGCTAGATGCGCGTGAGCCAGTGATAGTATTTACTCATGCGCATGAGTCGCGTGCTTACCCTTTGTAAATATTAATGTACCACGAGATTGTCAACGACAAAGTATTGGATCAAGCGATCACGGTAACATATTGTCCGCTGTGTAATGCGGCGATGGTATTTGCGCGTGAGATTAACAACGAACAACTTGAATTTGGTGTGTCCGGTAAAATCTATAATAGCAATCTTGTTATGTATGATCGGCAGTCGCAATCATGGTGGTTGCAATTCACAGGTGAAGGCATTGTCGGTAAGCATGCAGGAGCCACACTTAAGTTGCTGCCTTCGCAGCTAGTGTCTTTTGCACAGTTTCAACATGCCTATGCAGATGGGAAAGTGCTCTCTAGAAAAACGGGGTTTAATAAAAAATATGGCGTCAATCCCTATGCGCATTATGATTCTCGTAAGCTGCCTGTGACGTGGTTTTATGGCAAACCTTACGATAATCGTTTGCCAGCGATGCACAGAGTGTTAGGTGTGGTGCTAGCGCAGCAAGCAATGGCATTTCCTCTCACTGAGCTAATTCAGTCTGCCTTACTAGAAACGCATTTTGCAGATGAACCGATACTAATAATTAGTAAAGCCGGCATGGCATCAGCAGTAGATAAAAAAATCATTAAGCAGTCCAAAGATGTACGAGCGGCGGTGGCATTTTCTCGTATGCTGAACGGCAGGCAATTAGACTTTACGCTTATTGATGATGAAATCGTTGATAAGCAAACCAACTCGGTGTGGAATATGTTTGGTGAGTCCACTCGAGGCCAGCTGTCTGGCAGCAAGTTACAGCAACTTGATCGAGGTGTATATTTTTCATTTGTGTGGTTAGATTTTTATCCACAGTCAAAAATTTTCAACCAAGCCAATCGCTGATGATAAGTCATCGTTGTCGAATGAATCAGGCTGCGCTTAATAATAAGAATTCAATTAGAGCTTTTTGTGCATGCAATCTATTCTCAGCTTCATCCCAGACGACGCTTTGCGTTCCTTCAAGCACTTCCGTAGTGACTTCCTCTTCACGATGTGCAGGAAGGCAATGCATAAATAAAGCATCTTTATTCGCTTGTTGCATCAACTCAGTGTTGACTTGAAATGCCGCAAAGGCTTGCTCACGTTGTTTTTGTTCTTGCTCTTGGCCCATGCTGGCCCAAACGTCTGTCACAACAAGATCAGAATGTTGAGCGGCATCAAATGCATCGTTAGTGAGATACACTTTGTCACCCGCAGCATTCACGATATCTTGATTGGGTTCATATCCTTGCGGGTAGCCAATACGCAGATTAAAGTCGAGTAGTCTGGCTGCATTAATGTAGGAATGACACATGTTATTTCCATCCCCAATCCAGGTGACAGTCGCTCCTTTTATATCGCCACGTTTTTCAAACCAAGTTTGCAAGTCCGCTAATAATTGGCATGGGTGCACTAAATCCGTCAGCCCATTAATGACGGGTACAGTTGCTACACATGCGAAGCGTTCAATGATGTCGTGGGCAAAGGTGCGAATCATAATGATGTCCACCATGCGCGAGAGCACGCGCGCGGTGTCTTCAACCGGTTCGCCACGCCCAAGTTGTGTGTCTTTGGAAGATAAAAATAGAGCATGACCGCCAAATTGCGCCATACCCGCTTCGAATGATACACGTGTTCGTGTGGATGACTTGTCAAACACCATGGCCAGGGTTTTATTGTTAAACGGCGTGTAAGATTCGCCACCATGCAGCATGGTTTTAAGTTCGATCGCACGCGCGATGATGGCGCGTAACTCATCACTGCTTAGGTCTAATAATGATAAAAAATGACGTGTCATGGAATGGGCTTAGATAAATTTTTAAATTCAGCAATACATTCACACACAGTATGTGCAATCTGTGTGATATGGTCTTTGCTGCAAATCAATGGTGGTAAAATACGTATTACATTGCCGGCCGTGACGTTGATTAATACATTTTTTTGCATGGCGATATCGACAATTTCCGGGCAATCATTATTAAGTTCAATGCCAATCATTAAGCCACGGCCTCGAATAGAACTAACCATTGAGTCATTGGATAACTGTGTTGTTAATTGATTTAACAGCAGCTCTCCCATAGCAGTGGCATTAGCAAGTAAATCCTCCTGCTGAATAATATTAAGCACTTCGATGCCGGTTGCGCACGCCAGTGGGTTACCGCCGAAAGTGCTGCCATGCATACCAGGCGTGAATAGCTGTGCAGCTTTGTCGCGGGCTAAACATACGCCAATAGGCACGCCATTGCCCAGACCTTTCGCGGTGGTTAATACATCTGGCAACATGTCTTCATGCTGGAATGCAAACCATTTTCCGGTACGTCCATTACCGGTCTGTATTTCATCTAGCATAAGTAATAAATCGTGTTCATCACATAGCGCGCGCAGTGCGCTGAGAAAATTTTCATCAGGCACATGGATGCCTCCCTCTCCCTGGATGGGTTCAACCAAAATGGCGCATACACTTTTATTGCTTTGGCAAATCTGTGCAACAGTGTCTACGTCATTAAAAGGTGCACGTATGAATCCACTCACTAAGGGCTCGAAGCCAGCGTGCGCTTTGCGGCTTCCAGTCGCGCTGAGGGTAGCCATGGTTCTTCCATGAAAACTGTTTTCAAACACGATGATGCATGGATTGTCTATTGCGCGTTGATGTCCATGCAGACGTGCTAATTTTATTGCAGCTTCATTCGCTTCAGCGCCTGAGTTACAAAAAAATGCACGCTCCATTTGGCTGAATGTACATAATTTCTCACCTAACTTTTCTTGTGCCTGTATGCGATAAATGTTTGATGTATGCAGTAGAGTGGTTGCCTGTTGGCAAATAACTTCAGCTACTCTTGGATGTGCATGACCTAAGCCGCAAACGGCTATGCCTGATAGGGCATCTAAATATTTTATATTTTCATCATCCCACAGCCAAACGCCATCCCCTTTGACAAAAGAGACGTCTTTGCTTGCATAAGTTGTCATCAAACTGTTCAAGATGAATTAAGTGTGTAATTTTATTTATTGCTAGAAAACAAAAACGGCAGCGGAAATCCGCTGCCGTTGTCAAATTATGCTACCAAATATGCTAATTTTCCAGCATGTTTGGTCGCTAAATTTGCCTCACGGGGCTAATCTAAAACGGCAAGCCATGTCCGTGCCCGACCATGCACATCAACATGGGAATAGATAGCAATGTGTTAGTACGAGAAGCCATGAAGGCAACTGTTTTAGCCTTGGCTTTTTCTTCGTCTGTTGCAGGTTTTATCCCAAGCAACTTTTTTTGATTTGGCCAAATCAGTCCCCAGACATTTAATAGCATGATTGTGCCAAGCCAAGCCCCTATGCCTATCACAGTGACACCTTCAGTAAAAAACATATTCGGTACAAATCCGCCCACATAAGACAATGCCCAAGCGCCTGTCAACCAGGTAGCTAATGCACCCCAGCGAAACCAAGCCAGTGCGCGCGGGGCAACATATTTACTGATTGCAGCCGGCCCTGGGCCGTTACTATCGGCAGTTGCTGCTGCCACCGCAGGTACTTGTACAAAATTAAAATAGTAGAGTAATCCGATCCAAATAATACCGGCGAAGACATGTAGCCAAACAGCTAATGACCATATATTCATAGCTATACCTCCTGAAGTTTATTTATTGGTTATAGTTATACGTATTAGACTTACGCGTAGGTCTAAACAATTAAAGCAATAATTGCTGCGAGAATAAAACCCGCGATAATGGTTCCAAGCACAGAGTTAAGTGGGTTCACGATGTCACCTCGTTTGTGTAATTATTATTTGTCTAAGTAAGAATTTAATAATCTAAGCAAGTCACTAACTGCCGATTAAGCTCAACCATAGAAGGTTTTAGGTTTAAAAACAATCATTCTAAATGACTATTCACTCTATTCAGTTAAGCCTGTTTGTACATCAAATCAATGCATTGTGTGGGGAAATGGGTGCGCAACTTCGGCATGCGGCGTTTTCTCCTAATATTAGAGATCGCCTAGATTATTCCTGTGCAATGTTCGATAGCCAAGGATTAATGTGTGCCCAAGCCGCACATTATTCCTGTTCACTTGGGAAGTATGGCATATGCCATGCGTGACATTATTGATCGTTTCGATTGGCAAGAGGGGTGATGTCGTTATTTTTAATGATCCTTATCTGGGCGGCACTCATTTACCCGACGTTTACATTGGTGCTTCCGGTTTTTTATGAAAATGAATGTGCAGGCTTTGTAGCTAATCGTGCCCATCATGCTGATATTGGTTCAGAGGAGCCAGGTTCAATGCCGCTTTCATCAACTTTGTATGAAGAAGGTATTGTTCTGTCGCCACAATATTTAGGTCGTAATAATGCGATTGATGAAAAAATCTATCACGCTCTTTTTTCGCGTGTGCAAAATCAGCAAAACACGTTTGCTGATTTAAATGCACAGCTAGGGGCGAATATTCATGGCTTAAAACGTTTGCAAGAATTAATTGCGCAAAGGGGATTGTCTGAATTTAAACAATATACGCAAGCGATGTTTGATTATGCCCATAGCCTCGCCACAAACCAGCTGCGTAAGATACCTAATGGCATGTATGCGGCAGTTGATTATATGGATGATGACGGATTGGGAAATAATGACATTCCCATCCATGTAGAAATAGACGTCAGTGATGCAACTGTCACAGTAGATTTTAGCCATACTGCGAAACAAGTGAATGGCAATATCAACTGTCCCAAAGCAGTCACGGCCGCCGCTGTTTATTATGTCTTTAGATGCTTAATGAATGATGATGTGCCTGCATGTCAGGGTGCGTTTGCAGCCATTCACATTGTGACCCAGCCTGGTACTTTAGTTGACGCGCAATATCCCGCCGCCGTTGCTGCTGGTAATGTCGAAACAAGCACTCGTATTGTTGATGTTTTATTTGCAGCACTCGCTCAGGCATGCCCGGAAGTCATTCCTGCATGCAGCCAGGGCACGATGAATAATATTGCTATGGGTGCTCATGCAAATTCGCAAGGTGAGCAGGCATGGAGTTATTATGAAACAATCGCAGGAGGTGCTGGCGCAAGTGCGCAAGCAAATGGTATGAGCGCGATTCAGACGCATATGACCAATACCCAAAACACACCGATAGAAGTATTAGAAATGAATTATCCGGTGAGAATTAAACACTATGCCATCAGAGCAAACTCAGGAGGCGTAGGCAAACATATTGGTGGTGATGGATTGATACGTGAATTTGAATTTTTAAAATCAGCAAGAGTGACGATTTTGAGTGAACGACGTAAACGTGCACCGCAAGGATTGTTAGGAGCAGGTGATGGTTGCACTGGAAGGAATTACTTAAACAATCAAGTTATCGATGCCAAGTTGTCTTTCACAGTTGGGCCTGGCGATTGTGTGCGCATTGAAACTCCGGGTGGTGGTGCCTACGGATTATCTGTAAATAATAATAAATAATAACTATGTGTGGAATTTGCGGTGAGTTGCAATTAAACGGGCAGGTGGCCAGTGAACACCGAGTAACAACAATGTTGTCTCAGCTTGAGCGACGAGGTCCTGATGATGAAGGCATGTATATCAATCAGAATGTTGGGTTGGGTCATCGCCGTTTGGCAATTATTGATTTGTCTGCTGCAAGTCATCAGCCGATGCACAATGAAGATAAATCTCTTTCAATTGTGTTCAATGGCACAATTTATAACTATCCACAGCTACGCAAACAACTTCAATCACAAGGAGTCAACTTTCATTCATCCGGCGATACTGAAGTTATCCTGCGGGCTTATCAAGTCTGGGGCGAGCAGTGTATCGAAAAGCTAATTGGTATGTTTGCGTTTGCGATTTGGGATGCGCGCAAACAAAAATTATTGATTGCGCGAGATCGACTTGGCATTAAACCGTTTTATTATTGCTCCACTAGTGAAGCGTTTTACTTTGCGTCTAATACGCAAGCATTGCTCGCAGCGGGTGTTGTTGATACTTCTATTGATTTACAAGCGTTGCAGCATCAGTTTACCTTGCATGCGGTAATCCCGGCACCACGAACCATCTTAAATGGTGTGCGCAAATTGCCGCCCGGCCATTATATGTGGATTGATCAACATGGCCCGGGAGACGCGATACCATATTGGCAGCTATCTGCACGTCGCACACAGCAAAGAGACGAGCAAGAGTGGATCGAACAAATACAACAGGCACTACAATTAGCTGTTGACCGTCGACTGGAGATTGCTGACGTGCCGGTAGGTGTTTTGTTATCCGGCGGCTTGGATTCGAGCTTATTGGTCGGCTTGTTAGCGCAACGCCATGGCAAGGTAAATACATATTCTGTTGGTTTTGAAGATCAGCCAGAAGAACGTGGTCATGAGTTTGAATATTCCGATGCTGTGGTACAGCGTTTTGATACGAATCATCAACGTTTTCACATTGAAAATGATCAGGTGCTTACACGTTTACCTGAAGCCATTGCCTGCATGCCTGAGCCAATGGTGGCACAAGATGCAGTGGCCTTTTACTTGTTGGCGGAACAGGTAAGCAAAGATATAAAAGTTGTTCAATCAGGACAGGGCGCAGATGAAGTATTCGCTGGATATTTTTGGTATCCCAAAATGCACGCGGCTAAGGGCAGTGATATTCGACGCTTCGCTGATTATTATTTTGATCGTGACTTTGCTGAATATGCGCAAACGGTTAATTCGAATTATGTTCAGCAAGATTACACCAGCGAGTATGTCAGCCGAGCGTTAAGTGACAGTGACTCTGAAACATTTATTGATGCAGTATTAAATTTTGATGTTAGCACGCTGATAGTTGATGACCCGGTCAAGCGAGTGGACAGTATGACCATGGCCTGGGGACTTGAGGCACGTGTGCCATTTTTGGATCATGAACTGGTTGAGCTAGCAATGCAGATGCCGCCGGAAATGAAACTTAAAGGCGATGGAAAATATGTGCTTAAAAAAATTGCGCGTGGATTGATACCTGACGCTGTGATTGATCGACCAAAAGGTTACTTCCCGATGCCTGCGTTGAAATATGTACGTGGTGAATTTTTACAGATGGTGCGTGATGCACTGAATTCACAAGCTTGCCTCAATAGAGGCATATTTGCTCGCGATTACGTGGAAAAATTACTTGCCGCACCGGATCGTTATCACACACGTTTGCAAGGGAGTAAGATTTGGCACCTGGCATTGCTTGAACTATGGCTGCAAACCCATGTGGATAAAGTGGCTTAAGCGCGTAACGTATCCCTCACGATAGGTAGTCAATATAGGCATTGTCTGAGTAAAATCTGCGCTCATAGAGATACATATTGAATCATGTATAGCGTAAAGCCATGTAGAGAGAGGAAGTCACTATGGATGTGTTAGATAGAATTAAAGAGCAAGTAGAATCCAACCCGGTTATTGTTTATATGAAAGGGACACCACAAATGCCTCAATGTGGTTTTTCCATGCGTACAGCTGAAGCATTAAAAAAATGTGGATATGAATTCGCTTACGTCAATGTGTTAATGGATCCGGAAATCTTTCAAAATCTTCCTCGCTATGCAGATTGGCCAACCTTTCCGCAAGTTTATATTAAAGGTGAACTGATTGGCGGCTGTGACATCACGCTTGAGATGGCAGAAAAAGGTGAATTGCAGAGCATGATCAAACAGGCGGTAGAAGGCTGATTTCAGGCGCAACTATATAGACTCTGTCTTTTGAATATGTCTTCTTGATTAGTCTTCTAGTATTAAGACAGTTGTTATAATTTTACCTGGCACACGAAGCTGTCAAGCATTGATGTCTGAGTCTTGATTATCCATAGCGAGTGCTGGATTGCTCTTTGGAAGCATCGTTTTGACTTTATCATTCCAGGTATTGAGTATTTTGCAGAAAATTTCTGCAGTCATACGTGCATCGTATAAAGCCGAGTGAGCTTCGTTGGAATCCCATTCAAGCCCTGACACTTCAGCGATTCTCGACAATACAGTTTGACCATACGCCATAGCGCCTAAACTCACTGTATCAAAACAACTAAAAGGGTGAAAAGGGTTATTCTTTACATTCGCTCGGTTTACCGTTGCATTTAAAAAATTTAAATCAAAAAAAGCATTGTGACCGACTAATATGGCACGTTTGCAAATATTTTCTTTGGTCGCTTTTCTTATATGCTTGAATACATCTTTGAGCGCTTCATGTTCTGGGGAAGCAATGCGTAATGGATGATAGGGATCGATACCGTTAACCTCTAATGATGCCTGTTCAATGTTGGCGCCTTCAAAGGGTTGTACATGAATGCTGTGAGATTCTTTGCAATGCAATACGCCTTTTGCGTCAATGCCAAGAATGATGGCAGCCACTTCCAGTAACGCATCTGTTTGCGCGTTAAATCCACCGGTTTCTACATCAATAACGACTGGGCAGAAACCACGAAATCGATTGCCCATTGGAACAAATTCTATTTCGTTATTAATAATCGTATGTTGTGTAGCCATTATTGTTATATTTATGTGATTCTTGCTAGGTGATGGGAATCATGATTCGATATAATAAGTTGTCTATACGCATCTATAACTCTAAATCATTATGACAGACATTCAAAAAGTCGTCCTCGCTTATTCAGGCGGCTTAGATACATCCATCATTTTGCGTTGGCTTGAAGAACAGTACCAGTGTCAAGTCGTGACATTCACGGCGGATCTTGGTCAGGGTGAAGAGGTAGAACCAGCGCGCGCAAAAGCACAACAATTTGGTGTCAAGGAAATCTTTATTGAAGATTTGCGCGAAGAGTTTGTGCGTGATTTTGTCTACCCCATGTTTCGCTGTAATACTATTTACGAAGGGGAATATTTACTCGGTACCTCGATAGCGCGACCTCTAATTGCAAAGCGCTTGATCGAAATCGCCAGACAAACTGATGCAGATGCCATTTCCCATGGTGCGACAGGTAAGGGCAATGACCAGGTTAGATTCGAATTAGGGGCGTATGCACTAAACCCGGATATTAAAATAATTGCACCGTGGCGAGAATGGCAACTCAGTTCACGAGAAACCTTAATGGCCTATGCAGAAAAGCATGGCATTCCCGTGGAACAAAAGCGCAAGGGCAAGTCGCCTTATTCTATGGATGCTAATTTATTGCACATATCTTATGAAGGTGGGCCGCTAGAAGATCCATGGACCGAGCCTGAGGAGGACATGTGGCGCTGGACTATGTCGCCCGAGCAAGCACCAGACCAAGCTGAAAATATAGAACTCGGCTTTGAGTGCGGCGATGCGGTAACACTTAATGGAGAACGTTTATCTCCTGCGACCATGTTGAAAGCTCTCAATGACGTAGCTGGGAAGCACGGTATTGGCCGCTTGGATATTGTTGAAAATCGTTACGTCGGCATGAAGTCACGAGGCTGTTACGAAACGCCGGGCGGGAGTGTGTTGCTAAAAGCGCATCGCGCACTTGAGTCTATTACACTCGATCGTGAGCTGGCACATCTTAAGGACGATTTAATGCCCAGGTATGCCAAATTGATCTACAACGGCTATTGGTGGAGCCCAGAAAGGCAAGCAATTCAAGCGCTTATTGATGAAACTCAAAAAACTGTGACTGGAGAGGTGCGTTTGAAGCTTTACAAAGGTAATATTACTGTCACTGGACGCCAGTCAGCATCCAATAGTTTATTCAGTGAAGAGATCGCCACATTTGAAGATGATCAAGGCGCTTATGATCAGAAAGATGCTGAGGGCTTTATTAAATTAAATGCACTGCGTTTGCGAATTCAGGCACAGACACAAAAATAAATACTGAATTACTGCATATGTTGAGAAAAACAGTTGTAAAAAAATAGTAAAACTATACGAAAAATAAAACACATTTAAATTGATAAATAGGAGATGTCAGTGACAATCGGGGGAGCTTCTAAACTTGGCACAATATTACTGGTAACAGCGTTGTTGTTATTAAGCGGATGTGCGAGTACACAATATGTCGAAAGTGAGCGTGATCCTTGGCAAGGATTCAACCGCGCTATGTATGGTTTCAATGATGGTTTAGACCGGTCAATTCTTAAGCCAGCTGCACAAGGTTATAAAGCGATCGCGCCAGATTTCGTTGAAACTGGGGTGAGAAACTTTTTTGAAAATCTTGACGACGTAAGTGTGGCTGTGAATAACTTACTTCAAGGGAAAGTATCTAATTCTGTGTCCGATATCGGTCGTGTTGTTATCAATAGCACAATTGGTGTGCTTGGCTTGTTTGATGTGGCAAGTTCAATGGGCTTGACGAAGCATGATGAGGACTTTGGACAAACATTAGGTGCATGGGGCATGGACTCAGGCCCTTATATTGTGTGGCCTATATTTGGCCCTTCCAGTTTGAGAGATTCTCCTTCACTTGTTGTTGATCGAATATTATTAAATCCATTTACGTATGTTGAAATTAAAACGCTAGAACGTGTTGGCATCATTGCAGTGGATGCGGTCAGCGTACGTGCAGAGCTGTTGTCGCTTGAAGAAACAGTGGATGAAATTTCAACGGATCATTACACATTTATCCGCGAAGCGTATCTTGATAGAAGAGAGTTCTTGGTCAACGATGGCGCCGCGCCGGATGACACTGATCTATATGATGAGTTAGATGAGGAATAAACCTCACTAGCATTCAAGGGATAAGATATGGGGGCCTGCATACTTTGTGGAAAGTCGGCAGGCCCTTTTTATTCGCTACATAAAAATTGTTACAGTAAATATGAAGCGTCGAAGCAAGAAATCGCACAAGTATTATCTGCACAGTTGAACGTTGTTGATACCGTTCAAGTAGCCACACTTGTTAAACAACGCATCACAAAATTTAACTACGTAGAAGAAGCAGAAAAAAGAACCCTTAACCGTACGTTGGAATATTTTGCTAGTGAGTACATAGACAATGCGCGCTTAACACACTCAGAAATCAAGGCGTGGTTAGATTTGCTTGATGCGCTGTCTCCCGATGACACTCTGTTTGTAAACCCTAACTTCTTGGCTCAACAATATAATTTGCATGCTTTGCATGAGTTACGCCATGCTTCATTACCAGATAGTAATCGACATCCGGCCAATTATTCCATCAAGATGCGTGAGCGAGAAGTATTGTGGTGGTGCTTTGATAATGGTGAAGTTGAGCAGGATTCCGCTATAGAAGAAAAACAGCAGTGGTCTGTGTTGATGCAGGTATTAGGTTCTTTATTTGGCAACAAACAAAAACCTAAGCTGGAGAAAAAAACACTTGGTGATGGTAGTTTGCTAGTGACCAATCAAAGACTGTACTTTGAAAGTGATACTTATACTGAACAGCTAGACTATCTCCAGATTTATTCTGTGACCCCAATAAATAACGGTGTGCGTTTACAGTCTAACGCCAGTACAGCAAAACCGTTAACGTACCTATGTGAAGATGCACGTTTATTATTCGCCTTTATTAAGCATGGCCAGGCACAGTTAAACTAACCTGCGCGGCTAATGTGACGCGTCCTTGTGTTGTAAGTGTTAACTAAATAGTGATTTTAGCCAGGAAAATAAACCACCGGATGATGAGTTACTGGGTGTTGCAGCAGATGCTGGACTTGCTGTGCTAGCAGGGCTGGAGTGGCCCTGTCTAGAGGCTTCCCAATGTCGTCTCAGTACCGAGTCTTGAGGTGCTTCTGTCATACTCATAATAATGCTCCTAATTCCTCGAATCATTTCGAGTGTTATTTTTACAGGTGTAGAGTCACACTTGTGAGATATATTGTTGAACAATATTTAACCGAGTGCAACTGCTTTTCAGTATTAGTTTTTGCTGATGGAGGCGCTTGACTGTAAGTCGGCAATATACTTATTAATTGCGTCTCTGATCAAAGATTGTCTAATTTCCTCGCGCACACTGTCAAAACTTGGTTGTTCTAACTCTCTTACATCATCTAACTTAATGACGTGATAGCCGAAGTTGGTTTGCACGGGGGCAACTGAGATGTCGCCTTTATTCATTGTTTTTACTGCTTCTGCAAACGGGGGAACCATACGTGATGCTTGAAACCAACCTAGATCGCCGCCATTAGGCCCAGATGGGCCTGTCGAACGTTCTTTGGCGAGTTCAACAAAATCAGCACCATTACGTAATGCATCAATCACAGCTTTTGCTTCATCTTCAGTTTTCAATAGGATGTGTCTAGCTTTAAATTCTCTATTTGCCGCACTATCCATTTGCGAGTCATAGGCTGCTTTCAACTCTTCTTCAGTATGTGTCATGGTGCTGAATTTTTCGCGCATCACCAGACGAGCAAGTAATTCTGATTCTTGGAAACGTACTTGATAGCGCACACTGTCTCTATTGCTAATACCTAATTTGTTCGCCTCTTCTCTGAGTAATTCTGTGACAATGATTTCGTCCAATACTTGGTTATCATCTATTTGCGGATTGCCTTTCATTTCTTTAAAGAACTGAAGGTCATTTTTACTGATGACTACATCGTTGACCGTGGCAGCAATTTGGTCGGCTGGAATGTTGGAAGATGAACTAGCATTATTATTGTCTGTACCGTCTTCGTTACAGGCAGATAGAGTGAATACACTAATAGCCAGAGCTAATATTAATAAACGAGGCATAAAAATTCCTATTTGGGTAGTTTGTAGAAAATGTTAGGGCAGTACTTTTTTAAATGGCTTTACAATGACTTTTTGGTAAACACCGGCTGCAATGTAAGGATCAGCATCTGCCCATGATTGTGCGCTCTCAAGGGACTCAAATTCTGCAATGATTAAACTGCCAGTGAAGCCAGCACTACCTGGGTCTTCGCTATCAATGGCAGGGTGTGGGCCTGCAGTTAATAATCTGCCCGCATCGGCTAAAGCAGTTAATCGTTCCACATGTTTAGGACGTGCTGCCATGCGCTTATCAAGGCTGTTTTCCACATCCTCACTTATGATTGCGTACCACATGATTTAGTTCACTCTTCTGATTTTGTTGAGATATAACGGCTTAATAGCATGACCTGTATAATGACAAAGGCGAATGTCAGACCAATCATGCCGAATAACTTGAAATTCACCCATATTTCTTCGCTGAAATTGTATGCGATATAGAGATTAATTGCTGCAATCGCAATAAAGAAAATAATCCAAGCATTATTCAGTTTGTTCCAGATATGTGTTGGTGCGTCAATGGCACTACCCAGGAAGCGCTGCGCAAGTAGTTTATCACCAATAAATCTGCTACCTAAAAAGATGAATGCAAATATTAAATTAATCACTGTAGGCTTCCATTTGATAAATGTCGGGTCGCGTAACATAAGGGTGGCGCCACCAAACAGAATAAACAATACAAATGTAATGACTTGATTTTTATTGTAGGTGCGGTGTTTTAGGTAATAGACGAGTACAGTGATGCCAGAAAATAGTATGGCAATTAATGTTGCGAAATAGATAGCATCAGATTCCTGGCCGGCATGAAGCGTGAAAGGCATAACGTTGTTGATAGGCTCAATCACTGTGACAGGGATCAGTATATACAACTGATATGCAGCAAAAAATAATATGACAGGTAAAAACTCAATAAACAAATGCATCAGCAAGACCTGGGTAACAATCAGGGTGAAGATTTTCACCGCGATACTCATAAAGCGGCGTATTGTAACGGATTTAATATTTTCTGATAGCTGAATACCAGCCAATCTTGTCACTATATGTCTCAGTATTTATCCATCCATCCAGTCAACCCTCAGGCACGCCTAATTGCCCAGGCGGTCGACATGATTAAACAGGGTGCCTTGATCGTGTATCCGACAGATTCATGTTATGCATTTGGTTGTCGTATGGGAGAAAAAGATGCGCTGGAACGCATTCGTCGCATTCGTCAGGTTGATGAAAAACATAATTTTACCTTGGTATGTCGCGATCTTTCTGAGTTAAGTAATTATGCTTATGTAGACAATACAATGTTCCGCTTACTGCGAAATTATACGCCTGGGCCATATACCTTTATTTTGCGCGCAACCAAAGAAGTACCCAGGCGCATGCAAGTACCGAAACGCAAAACAATTGGTTTAAGAGTGCCAGATCACCCAGTCACATTGAGTTTACTTGAAGCCCTAGGTGAACCGCTTATGAGTAGCACATTAATTTTGCCTGGTGATGAAACGCTGATGACCGACGCGGAAGAGATGCGCGATCGTTTAGCACATCAAGTGGACTTAATTATCGATGGAGGCAACTGTGGATACGAAGCGACGACCGTGGTGAGTATGGTGGATTCCAGTTATGAAATTCTGCGCCAGGGCGAAGGTGAGTTCAATCTGCCCTGATTAGTCATAGCCTAGCTATTACCTAGGCCGTATAATTACACCAACAATGGACCTGATCATCAAGATTGCGCTTTACGCGCCGCCGATACTGTTAGCGATTACCCTACATGAAGTGGCGCATGGATGGGCCGCGCGTTACTTAGGAGATCCCACTGCTGCCAGTCTCGGTCGATTGTCTTTGAATCCCATTAAACATATCGATCCTGTGGGCACTATCGCAGTGCCAGCGATATTACTTGTGCTTGGCGGATTTTTATTTGGCTGGGCAAAACCGGTCCCTGTGAACATGCAACGTCTTAACGATCCTAAACGTGACATGGCATTGGTCGCCGCGGCAGGTCCCATGTCTAACTTTGTCATGGCGGTGCTGTGGGCGTTTGTCATGAAAATTGGTCTTATAAATGAATCAGAATTTATACGCCTAGTGCTTGTTGAGATGGGTAAAGTCGGTTTGTTTATTAACTTGATATTGATGGTGCTTAACTTAATCCCTATACCTCCGTTGGATGGGGGGCGAGTATTGGCAGGTGTGTTACCAGATCACTTAAGTGCAACGCTGGCAAGAATTGAACCTTACGGTTTGTTTATTATTTTTGGTCTGTTGGCATTAGGCGTGTTGCGCTTATTCCTCGAAGGGCCATTGGCATTCTTTCAATCTATCATTACAAAATTTGTTGGACTTTAATTTTATTTATGTCATCCACCGCTCAAAATCAACGTGTATTGTCTGGGATGCGTCCCACAGGAAAACTGCATCTCGGCCATTATCATGGTGTGTTAAAAAACTGGATTGAGTTACAACATACTCATGAATGCTACTTTTTTGTTGCTGATTGGCACGCGCTCACTACTGAATATGAAAATAGCCAACACATAAGCCAACATGTCACGGATATGGTGATCGACTGGTTGGCAGCGGGTGTAACTCCCGGGACAGCCACTCTGTTTATACAGTCGCGAATCCCTGAGCACGCTGAACTGCATTTATTATTATCCATGACAACCCCGCTGGGTTGGTTGGAGCGAGTGCCTAGCTATAAAGATCAGCAAGAGAAGCTGAAAGAAAAAGACCTAGCCACTTATGGGTTCCTTGGTTATCCACTGCTGCAAGCAGCAGATATTTTAGTCTACAAGGCTGGCAATGTGCCGGTTGGCGAAGATCAAGTGGCGCATGTAGAGCTGACACGCGAAGTGGCAAGGCGTTTTAATCATTTGTATGGTAAAGAGCCGGACTTCGAAGAGAAGGCCGTCAAAGCCACTGCAAAAATGGGAAAGAAAAATGCCAAGCTATATAAAAAGTTGCGTAAAGAGTATCTGGAAAAAGGGGATATGGAGTCGCTGGGTGTGGCGCAAGCGTTACTCGAATCGCAACAGAATATTTCTATTGGCGACCGTGAACGATTGTATGGTTACCTGGAAGGCACAGGTAAAATTATCTTGCCCGAACCTCAGGCATTGTTAACCCAAGCTTCTAAAATGCCCGGCCTTGATGGGCAAAAAATGTCAAAGTCTTACGGCAATACCATTTCATTGCGAGAAGACCCTAATCAAGTTGAATCCAAGCTACGCACAATGCCAACCGATCCAGCACGTGTGCGACGAACGGATCCAGGTGACCCAGCCAATTGCCCAGTGTGGCAATTGCATGAAGTGTATTCTGATAACGAAGTGCAAAACTGGGTCAAACAAGGCTGTACGACCGCCAGTATCGGGTGCGTGGAATGCAAGCAACCTGTCATAGATGTCGTGCAGAAAGAACTAAAACCCATTCAGGAGCGCGCCCGCGAGTATGAACAAGACTTGGCCACTGTGCAGAGCATTATTAATGATGGCTGTGAGCAGGCAAGAGACATCGCACGTGATACACTAGAGGACGTTCGGCGAGCCATGGGATTGATTTATCGTTAATGTGAATGGCACTTTAAAATGACAGAAGAGCACAGCAAACACGTTGCCAATGATGATGTAACTGAGCATCAACAAGCTCAGCAAAACGAGATGCCGTTTGCCATGGTGCATGGTGAGCCGGTCACTGTACCGCCACAAGATTTATATATACCTCCTGATGCGCTGGAAGTATTCCTGGATGCATTTGAGGGGCCGCTTGATCTATTGTTATATCTAATTAAGCGTCAAAATTTGGATATTTTGTCGTTGCCAATCGCCAATATCACGCATCAATACATGGAATATATTGAGTTGATGAAAGAGATGCGTCTTGAGTTGGCCGCCGAATACTTAGTCATGGCTGCCATGTTGGCAGAAATTAAATCACGCATGTTATTGCCACGGCCGGTGGAAGATACTGAAGAAGAAGACCCGCGTGCGGAATTAATTCGTCGGTTACAAGAATATGAACAGTTTAAACAAGCAGCTGAGGACCTTGATGAATTACCTCGTGTGGAGAGAGACATTCAAGAAATACGGGTGATACAAACCGAAGTTGTTAGTGAAGAAAAATTACCACAAGTGGATCTGAAAGACTTGATGCATGCATTAAATGATGTCCTTAAACGAGCTGAAATGTATGCCTCACATGAAATTCAACAAGAACCTCTATCTTTAAGAGAGCGCATGACACAAGTGTTATCTGCTCTGTCGGTTGATGATTTTGTTGAATTTGGTAGCTTATTTACTAAAGCTGAAGGGCGTGAAGGAGCAATAGTCACGTTTATTGCAATTCTAGAGTTACTAAAAGAACGTGTGATAGAAATCGTCCAGTCGGAAGCATTTGCGCCAATTTATGTAAAGCCTGCCAGTGAATCAACTGAAAACGCACCGGTCTAAATACTGCACTGATCTAGAGGAGAGTGACGTTGGAGTTTAAACAGCTAAAAAATATTGTCGAAGCCGCATTTTTAGCGGCGGATCATCCATTAACGGTTGAACAAATATTACGTTTGTTTGAAGAAGACGCCAAGCAGCCTGAAAAAGATGCTATTCGCAAAGCCATAACAGAATTACAAGAAGAGTGTGCAGATAAAGGCTATGAACTAAAAAAAATTGCCAGTGGCTATCGCTATCAAACCAGAGTCGATATTCAACCATGGGTGTCTAAGTTGCGCGCCGAAAAGCCACCGCGCTATTCTCGAGCGTTCATGGAAACGTTGGCCCTAATTGTCTATCGTCAACCGATCACACGTGCGGAAATAGAAGATGTACGCGGTGTGTCAATCAGTAGCAGTATCTTTAAAGTGTTACTCGAGCGTGAGTGGATTAAAATTGTTGGACATAAAGAAGTGCCAGGTCGCCCGGCAATGTATGGCACGACCAAGAAATTTTTAGATTATTTTAATCTTAAAACGTTAAACGAATTGCCTTCATTGGCGGAGATTAAAGATCTAGATAAAATTCATCCTGAGTTGGAGTTTGACGAAGTTGAACAACCCAATGCACCCGTGCAGCTTGAAGTGATTGAGGGTGGTGCGGAGACGCGCCATTAAATAATTACTATAAGCTCAGATTTATTCTTATAGAGTTCTTATGGATGTAAAGTCTATTACATCGTCTAACTATTTGGCTTAATTCATGGCAGAACGTTTACATAAGGTGCTTGCACGTATGGGTGTTGGTTCGCGTCGAGAAATTGAGCGCCTCATTAAGCAAGGCCTAGTAGAGATTGATGGCAAGGTTGCGCAATTAGGTCAGACCTCTGACGGTGTGCACACTGTGACTGTTAACGGTATCGAGATTAAGCTTGAGCAAGATATACCTACTCAATTTCTTCAATACTATAAGCCCGATGATGAAATAAGTTCGCGTAAAGATCCTGAAAATCGTCGCACTGTGTATGACCATTTACCAAGTTTGTCGCAAGGTCGCTGGATAGCGGTTGGGAGACTGGACTTAACCACTAGTGGTATTTTGTTATTTACAACTAATGGTGAGTTGGCAAATTCATTAATGCATCCTAGTGCCGGCGTGGATAGGGAATATATGGTCAGAGTGCATGGTCAGGTAAGTGAAGAAATGATTTTTCGCTTACGTGAGGGGGTGAAATTAGAAGATGGGTTGGCAAAATTTACTGATATACAGCAGCGTCCCAGCAAGGGGACGAATCATTGGTTGCAAGTGGTATTGCAAGAAGGCAGGAATCACGAAGTCAAGCGTATGTTTGAATCGCAGGGTCTGCAAGTGACAAGGTTAATCAGAATCCGCTTTGGTCCAATAGCATTAGATGATCGTTTGAAGAAAGGGCAACATCGTTTATTAACCAATAAAGAAGTGAAAGCGCTTAAAGCAATAGTTAATCAGTCAAGTTAGTAGTATTAGCTAAAATCAAGTGGCGTTTACAGGTCACACCAATACGGGCGATCGATTTGATCGCAATCACCATTTTCTGAAAAAGAATCTAGCCATCGTTTGCCAGCGTCCGACGTCAGAAGAGTAATTATCAACACTATAACCAAAAGTATCATCGCGATACTCAATGTATATTTGAATACATCTATCTGTTTGGCGTTTTTCAGTGCTAATACGTCTAATTTCATTAACAATAATACGGCGCCGGTAAACACACAAATGCTTAACAGTAAAACAAGTATTATTGATAGCACAGACATGATGAAATCCCAGAACCAATCATAAGTGTTATTTTAAGAAGACTTCGATCACAAATACATCACGATTAGCCGTGAAATGGATGCGTCTGGCAGTCAGTCAGGGTTTTGTTCGAGATACTCGTGCAATTAAGCAATTTATATAGTGTTCTAGAGACAAACATGAGCCGTGCGTGAGAGCGATATAAATGCATGTCCAGTATATATAATGCCTATAAATAATATATATTTTGACTATATATTGTATATACATTATATTCGCCAAGTCACATATGAAACCAAGGAAACAGAATGTCTAAAAAAGTCTCAAAATCAAAAGCAAAAAAAACCGCTAAACAAATTGCACGCAAGGCAGTGAAAAAAGCCGGGGTTAAAAAAAACAAATCAAAAGCAATCAAGAAAGCGACCAAAGCAGCACTCAAGCCCGCAAGAAAAGGCTCAAATGGAAAAGCAAAAAAAGCCGCACGTAAAGTCGCTAAAAAAGCCAAATAGTCTATTAAGAAAAAAATGATGTTGATAAAAAAAGACGTCTTTCATGACGTCTTTTTTTATGGCTAGCAAGTTAAATTTTATATATTTGGTTGGTAATGTTTTTACTATCACTGCCTAGAAAATAAATAAAAGGTGCTGTGACAGATTCAGGTGGAGGAAATTCACTTGGGTTTATCCCAGGGTAATTATGTGTACGTAAGTCTGTTCGAACGATGCCAGGATGGATACCATTAACACGTATTTTTTTGTCGCCATCTAGTTCATCGGCAAGAATATTTAGCAAGCCTATTTGCCCATATTTACTGACGCCGTACGCACCCCAATAAGCACGATTAGCTTGATCTATGGTAAATAAAATTGCCGGGTCATCACTGTTTCTTAATAAAGGAATGCAAGCACGAATCAGTAATAACGGCGCATGCAAATGTAATGTGATGAGTTTGGACCAGTTCTGCAGATCTACATTTTGTAATGGGGTTAAGCCACCTACACGTCCAGCATTATTTAACAAGCCATCCAGTCTGCCGTACTCTTGGGCGATAGAGTTGGCAACTGTTTGGTAGTCTTCGGCACCGGCAGATTCAAGGTCCATGTTCAAAATGGCAGGTTGAGGGGCGCCTAGTGCAAGTATGTCATCATAGGTTTGTTCTAAGCGTTTTAAGTCTTTGGCGATGAGTAAGACCGTGGCGCCGAGTCTGGCGCATTCGAGTGCGACGGCTTTGCCGATTCCGCGACTGGCGCCAGTGATTAGAATGATGCGGTCTTTTAAATAATCTTCAGACGGTTGGAACTCGTTTAACTGACTATCCATGTTTGTCTTGTTTAATTGGTGGAATTTCGCGTGTTCTTTTTTCAATTTCATCTATTAGTGGTAATTCTTCTTTTGCTTGCACACCAAGCTCAGTAAATTTGCGTGCGCCCGGTAATACTTGTCGATCTAATGAGCCAATCGCTTTATTGTAATGCTCAACACTATCATCAAGGTGTTTACCAACGCGTTGCAAATGCGAGCAGAATGTATAAAGCCGTTTGTAAAGATCTTGTGCCAAATCGCGTACTTTCTCTGCATTTTCTGATATTGATGCTTGTTGCCATCCATAAGCAACCGACCTTAGCAGAGCAACTAGCGTGGTCGGTGTGGCTAAAATTACCCGATTTGCAAATGCGTCCTCTAATAACTTGTCGTCATGATCAAGGGCACTCGTTAAAAATTGTTCGCCAGGGATGAATAAAATAACAAAGTCAGGCGATTGCTTGAATTGGGACCAGTAAGCTTTGCTGGCCAATTCTTTCATGCGCTCACGCACTTTGCGTGCATGATGTTTGAGATAGGCTTCTTGTTCTTGTTGAGAGGATGATTGAATTGCACTGAGGTACGCATCGAGTGGCGTTTTTGCGTCAACAATTAATTCTCGTTTTTCAGGCATGCGAACTATCATATCGGGGCGCATATTTTTGCCGTCATCGACATCTGTATGTATTTGTTCTTCAAAGTCACAGTGATTCACCATACCGGCTAATTCTGCCAGACGTTTTAGGGTTAACTCGCCCCATTGGCCGCGCACTTCGGGCCTGCGTAATGCGCGCACTAGTTGCTCGGTCTCCGATTGCAAGCCGTGTTGTGCTTCTGTGACTAATTTCAACTGTTCTGTGATAGAGCCATAAGCTTGTTTTCTTTCTTTTTCTATTTCGTTAATTTGTTTTTCAGTTTTATTGAGCGCATCTGTCATTGGTTTTAATAAGGTCTCGATGGCTTTTTCTTTCTCCTTGAGGTTGGCCTGAGCGCGTGTTTCGAATAAGCCAAGTTTTTGCTGGGCTAGCTGTAAAAAGGATTCGTTATTTGCATCCAAGGCATGCTTGGATAATGCGCTGAAACTATCTTTTAATTGTTCACGAGATTCTTTCAAGGCTTGAATTTTTTCTAAGCTTTGTGCGTGTTCAATTTGCAATTCAGTATGTAGCGAATTGTTTTTATCTTGTAATCGCTGGATATGTTTATCCATGCGTGCGCGAGTAATTAAATAAGCGACTAGTGCGCCTATTAATATTGCAACGCCCAGAGCAACGCCGAGTTGCCAAGTGAGTTCAAGTTCCCAGTTAATTGTTTGCTGCATTTAATACAATGTGATCCAGTAATTCAGATGGGTGGTGTATAGTAAAGTCAGCGCCCCACTGATTCGTGTCGATATCGTTTTCGATATACCCGTAGCCTGCGATGCAAGTATACATGCCTGCTTCATTGCCCGCATAAACATCGCGTGGATCATCGCCCAGGTAAATTGTGTGAGTAGGAGACAAGCCAATAATTTCACTGGCGAGCAATAATGGTTCCGGGTGCGGTTTGCGTACCTTTAATGTATCACCACTAATGACGCACTTAGCACGTTGTGTTAAAGATAATTCTTCGATGAGCGGGTCGGTCATGGCGGAAGGTTTATTGGTTACAATGCCCCATGGTATGTCGCGTGCTTCAATGATGCTGAGTAACTCTTCCATGCCTGGAAAGAATTTAGTATCGACACATACTGCATTCAGGTAATGTTGAAGAAACTGTTTGCGCAATAACTCAAATTCTTCATCATCAGTGACTTCAGGAAAACCAAAGCGTGTCAGAGCAACACTGCCTTGTGACACAATATTGCGAGCAGCACTGACTGGTACGCTTTTCTTGTTATAACTTTTCAGTAAATTGTTTAGTGCGAGCACTAAGTCAGGTGCGGTATCTAGTAATGTACCATCCAAGTCAAATAGCACCGCATGGATCGCGGGTTTGTTCATGATGACCGTGCAGGTTTTTGGCAGTGTAGTAGATAATTCACGCTGACATCGCTGTTTAACCAATAATGCTGAGTGACTGGGTTATAACTCATGCCAGTGATTTCTTTGGATGTCAGACGATTCTGACGACACCAACGATCTAGTTGAGATGGGCGAATAAATTTACTGTATTCATGTGTGCCCTTGGGGAGTAAGTTGAGCACATATTCGGCGCCAATTATTGCAAACATATAAGCTTTTGGATTTTTATTTATCGTCGAGAAAAATACGTGCCCGCCGGGTTTAACTAGTTGAGTACATGATCTGACAATGCTCTCTGGGTCAGGCACGTGCTCTAGCATTTCCAAACATGTCACTACATCATAGTGCTCGGCTTCACGTTGTGCGATCTCTTCAGCAGAGATCATTTCATAATTTATATCGTAAGCATTTTCTTTGGCATGCAATTGTGCAACCGATAGTGGTGCTTTGCCCAGGTCAATGCCTTTCACACTAGCCCCCTTTGCCGCCATGCTTTCAGTTAGAATGCCGCCGCCACAGCCGACATCCAATACTTTTTTACCATGTAATTCTGCGCGTTCATTAATAAAATTTAAGCGCAGTGGATTGATGTCATGCAATGGTTTAAATTCGCTGTCTTTATCCCACCAGCGATAAGCGAGGTCTTCAAATTTTGCAATCTCTTCTGGATCGACGTTGGTATTGGTGCTCATTTGCATCCTGTATTAATTACGCGTTGGAGATTTTTTGCGCCCATACTTTTGCTTTAGCAAGAATGTCATCTTCACTGATTGTTGTTAAAGAGCGATCGCGTAGTAGTTGCCGGCCTGCGATAAACACATCGCTCACGCGACTTCTCTCTGTACAATATACAAGGTGACTGTAAATATCATATAACGGTTGCGCTTCAATATTATTGCAAGCGATGGTTATTATATCAGCGGATTTACCTATTTCTAATGAACCGATATCTTCATCCAATCTCAATGCACGTGCAGCTTCAATCGTACATGCCTGAATAGCCTGTTGTGCAGAGAATGCGGTGGCTTGTTGACTGACACCCTTGGCCAATAAAGCTGCAGTGCGCATTTCTGAAAACATATCGAGATCATCATTACTGGCACAACTATCCGTGCCAATAAGTACTCTGGCATTATGTTCGATTAATGACTGGGTCGGGCAAAATCCGCTGGCCAGTTTTAAATTGGATTCTGGACAGTGGATAACATTCACGCCGGCATTGGCTATATGATCAATTTCTTGCTCAGTCAATTGAGTCATATGCACGGCTAATAAATTTGGATTCACTATTCCAAGTTGATCAAGTCGCTCAAGGGGCCTTGCACCAAACTCTTTTAAGCTGTTATCGATTTCAGATTGCGTTTCGTGAATATGCATATGGATAGGCAAGTCAAGCTCATTTGCATAACTATTGATTTTGCTGAGTGTGGAGTCAGATACGGTATAGGGTGCATGAGGTGCAAATATATTGCGAATCAAGGGGTCTGTTTTGTACTCATCAAACAAGGCCAAGCCTTTAGAAATATACTCGTCCGGGCTAGCCGCATAGCGTGTAGGAAATTCAAGCGCAATCATTCCAATCACAGCGCGTATACCAATGGTTGACGCAACCCGAGCGGTGACTTCAGGGAAGAAATACATATCACTAAAGCATGTTGTGCCACCACGTAGCATTTCGGCTATGGCAAGTTCACTGCCATCCTGAACAAAATGTTCGTCTGCCCATTTTTGTTCAATTGGCCAAATATGCTTTTGCAACCATTCCATTAAAGGAATATCGCTTGCGATACCGCGCAGCAAAGACATTGCCGCATGGGTATGGGCATTAATTAAACCGGGCATTAGAATGTGTTGCGGATACTCAATGTGTGAATTACTTGTATACATTGAGAGCGCTTGTTGAGTGGGAATAATATCCACAATGCGACCATTATCAATCGCGATTGAGTGATCGTTAAGCACAGTGTTTTTACTATCAACGGTGACAATATGCTTTGCGGATAAAAGGCTTTGGATAGTGCGCATGAGTTTAACTTACACTGTCTAGCTGGCTCAGGACAAGTACTACATAGAAGTGACATCGACATGGAAAAAACATTACCGAATAGAGCCATTGAGTGGCAACAGGGTCAACTTACATTACTTGATCAACGCTGTTTGCCCAATAGCATTGAGTTTCTTCAGATTCATGATGCCAGTGAAGCAAGTGATGCAATTAAACAGATGGTTGTGCGAGGTGCGCCCGCCATAGGAATCACTGCGGCCTATGCGATCGTGTTATCTGCGATGAATCATACAATCCAGAATCAACAACAAACATTACAGCAACTATCTGCTGGTATCGAAGCGGATATGCAAATGTTAGCTGCGGCGAGGCCAACAGCGGTAAATCTAATCTGGGCCATCGAACGAATGCAAACATGTATGAATAATTGTACGCAAAATCTGCTGCAAGCACTCGAGGCAGAAGCAATAAAAATTCATCAAGAAGATATCGCTGCCAACAATGCGATGGGTGAGCTTGGTGCGCAATACATAGGTCAAAATGTAAATGTGATGACGCATTGCAATGCAGGTGCGTTAGCCACAGGCGGCTATGGCACTGCGTTAGGTGTCATACGTACCGCATTTTCTCAAGGTAAAATTAACACTGTGTTTGCTAATGAAACACGTCCTTGGTTTCAAGGCGCGCGTTTAACTGCCTGGGAATTACTGCAGGAGAAGATTCCGGTAAGTCTGATTTGTGATGCCGCGGCGGCCAGTGCATTGTACGTCCATGACGTTGAGTGGATTATTGTAGGTGCTGATCGAGTGGCAGCAAATGGCGATGTGGCCAATAAAATTGGAACATATGGATTAGCCGCATTAGCAAAACATGCCGGCAAGAAATTTATGGTGGTGGCCCCCACTAGCACTATTGATCTTGATTCTGCGTCTGGTGATGACATCACCATTGAACAACGCGCAAGCCATGAGGTGACTCATGTGGCAGATAAATCTATTGCCAGCGCAGGCGTCAATGTATGGAATCCTGTGTTTGATGTCACGCCGGCAGCACTGGTTGATGTGCTCGTGACAGAGCAAGGTGTGATAGAAAAGCCCAGTCAAGAAAAGATTGCTCAATTGTTCGCCAAGCCGCGCACAAAATAGTCGAGTTTGATGTCTTCAAACAGGCTAATGCCTTTATCACAGCCTTATTTCGCCAATTTAGGTTTTTATAGATTTACTTTTGAGGGGAAAAGGTATGGTACAATATTCCGTTCTAACACGTACTTAATCCCTCTGATTAGATTTAATGGCTTCAATCGCTAAAGAAATATCCTCTGTAAATTTAGAAGACGAAATGCGTAAGTCCTACTTGGACTACGCTATGAGCGTTATTGTGGGGCGAGCATTACCTGATGTCAGGGATGGCCTCAAACCAGTGCATCGGCGTGCCTTATATGCCATGTACGAATTAAATAACGATTGGAATAAGCCTTATAAAAAATCGGCGCGCGTGGTGGGTGATGTCATAGGTAAATATCACCCGCATGGTGATACCGCAGTCTATGACACCATCGTAAGAATGGCGCAGGACTTCTCAATGCGATATTTATTAGTCGATGGGCAAGGTAACTTTGGTTCCGTTGATGGTGATTCGCCAGCTGCCATGCGTTACACCGAAGTGCGCATGTCCAAGATTGCACACGAAGTATTATCTGATCTTGATAAAGATACAGTTGATTTCATTCCCAACTATGATGAGACCGAGCAAGAACCTTCGGTCCTGCCATCGCGTATACCTAATCTATTAATTAATGGTTCTTCCGGTATCGCGGTGGGCATGGCGACGAATATTCCCCCGCATAATTTATCTGAAATTGTCAATGCCTGTATCGCCATGATCGAGAATCCGGAAATATCAATTCTAGACATGATGGAGTTAGTGCCTGGGCCTGACTTCCCAACAGCAGGCATTATTAATGGCAAGAAAGGCATCGTGGATGCCTACCAAACAGGGCGTGGAAAAATCTATATGCGCGCACGTAGTCATATAGAAACAGATGAAAAGAATAACCGCGAAACAATCGTTGTTACTGAGCTGCCTTATCAAGTAAACAAAGCACGACTTATTGAAAAGATTGCTGACTTAGTTAAAGAAAAACGCCTGGAGGGCATCGCGCCAGGTGGACTGCGTGACGAATCTGATAAAGATGGCATGCGTATTGTTATTGAATTACGACGCGGTGAAGTCAGTGAAGTGATATTAAATAATTTATACCAACATACACAAATGCAGACGGTATTTGGTATTAACATGGTTGCACTGGTAGATGGCCAACCAAGACTGCTCAATCTTAAGCAGATTATCCAAGCCTTCTTGCGTCATCGTCGTGATGTCGTCACACGACGCACCATGTTTGAATTAAAGAAAGCGCGTGACAAGGCGCATATTCTAGAAGGTCAAGCCGTCGCTTTAGCAAATATTGATGAAGTTATTGAACTCATCAAAGCATCAAACACTCCTGCAGATGCTAAAGCATCCCTTATAAGTAGAGGTTGGGCACCAGGCGCGGTGACGGGCATGCTCGACAAAGCAGGTGCGCAATCTTCACGTCCAGATGAATTGGGCGATCAGTTTGGTTTGCGTGATGGCAAATATTATTTATCTGAAGTGCAAGCCCAAGCCATACTGGACTTGCGTTTGCATCGTCTAACCGGCTTGGAGCAAGAAAAGATCGTTAAAGATTATAGTGAGCTACTGGAATTGATTGCAGATTTGCTTGCTATTCTTGAGAGCCCTGATCGACTTATGCAAGTCATTCGTGAAGAACTTAATGAAGTCAAAGAAAAGTACGGCGATGATAGAAAAACCGAGATAACAACCACCCAGGTTGATTTAACTATTGAAGACTTGATCCAAGAGGAAGAAGTTGTGGTCACGCTTTCGCACGCTGGTTATGCCAAAGCTCAACCATTAGATGTCTATCAGGCACAACGACGTGGTGGCCGCGGTAAAGCAGCAACATCGGTGAAAGAAGAAGATTTTGTCGATAACTTATTTGTCGCAAATACACATGACACTATCCTATGTTTTTCAAGTCTTGGTAAAGTTTACTGGTTGAAAGTGTATGAGCTGCCGCAATCGGGCCGCACTTCTCGCGGTAAGCCAATCGTGAACTTGCTGCCGCTACAGGAAGGTGAGCGTATTAATGCAATATTACCCGTTAAAGATTTCACTCAAGAGGCCTATGTGTTTATGGCAACAAGCCAGGGCACGGTGAAGAAAACTTCATTAAAAGATTTTTCACGTCCTCGTGCGAGTGGCATTATTGCACTTGAATTGCGTGAAAATGATCATCTTATTGGTGTAGAGATCACAAGTAGTGAACACGATATTATCTTGGTCGCGAGCACTGGCAAGTCTGTGCGCTTCCATGAAAACGATGTGCGGCCAATGGGTAGAACAGCAACTGGCGTGCGTGGAATTAAAATAGATGCACAGGATAGTGTGATTTCGCTTATTTCGATTGACCCTGGCAGTGTTGATCGGCATATATTGATTGGCACCCAACATGGCTATGGAAAACGCACCCCTGTTGATGACTTCCCAATTCAGAAGCGTGGTGGTCAAGGTGTTATTGCAATTCAAACCAAGGGGCGCAATGGTCAAGTGGTCGGCGCGGTATTAGTGTCAGAGTCTGATGAAACCATGTTAATCACTGATCGTGGAACATTAGTGCGAACACAAGTTAAAGATATTTCGTCAATGGGGCGAAATACTCAAGGGGTTACGTTAATTCGTCTAAGTGATGGCGAACAGCTGACTGAAGTCGAAGCTATAGAATCACTGTCTGACACAGATGCTGCTCTTCAGTCGGATGGCGAAGGCGATCAGACGCTGCATTAATATAAAAACTCACAAGAACTACCGCTAACTAAATTTATTTGTGAATGCTATTAAACATTATTTTGGGGCGGGCCCCGCTGCATTACCAGAACAAGTTAAGCGACAAATTCAAAACGATATTATTCAGTACAAAGATGCCCGAGTCTCAATATTAGAGCTAAGCCATCGTTCAGACCACTTTGCAAATATTCTAGATCAAGCGCGGGCGTTATTACGTGCGCTTTATTCTATACCCAGTAATTATCAAATAATATTCATGGCAGGAGGCGCTACTTTTCAATTTGATGCTGTTCCTTTGAATATCAAAGGCAAGCATACACATGCCTGTTATTTGGATACAGGTTTTTGGTCACGTAAAGCAGGCGCGCTTGCTGAAAAATATTTAGATGTAAACTATGTTCAGGGGCTGGTAAACGACAGTGATGAGATATGTTGTTTAAATTCATCACAGTGGCAGTTAGATGTTGATTCAGCCTATCTGCATGTGACGCCCAATGAAACGATCAGTGGTGTTGAATTTGTTGGTGTTGGTCAAATGGATATCCCCGTCGTTGCTGATTTGACCTCCTGTTTACTGATGCAGGATATCAATGTTAATGAATTTGACCTGATTTACGCCGCCACTCAGAAGTCATTAGGTATTGCTGGCTTGTCAGTGGTGATAGTGCGAGATGACTTGCTTGACATGTGTTCTCCCACTACGCCCGAATTACTGCGTTATGATTTGCATGTTGAGCATAATTCGATTGTGAATACTGTACCTGTGTTTGCATGTTATGTTGCAATGTTGATGTTGCAGTGGGTAACCGAGCAAGGTGGAGTGAGTGCTATGTTAGATCAAGCCAAGCTTAGAGCTTCTCTGTTATATGATGCTATCGATAGTCATCCACAGTTAGACAACAATGTTTGTACAAAGAATCGTTCTTCAATAAATGTTGTGTTTAATTCTGCTGACGCTGATGTGATCGAGCGATTAATTAACGCTGCAGATCAAGAGGGGTTGATTGGATTGCATGGTCATCGCTATGCAGGTGGAGTACGTGCGAGTATGTATAACGGCACACCGATTGAAGCAGTAGAGCGGTTGGCTGAGTTGATTCGGTCAGCCTAGTAGTACAATTACACCGAATAATAATCTTTATACCATTTAACAAAATTGGCGATGCCGTCTTCCACAGATGTTTGTGGTTTGTAATCGACATCTTGTACCAGTGCGTCGACATCTGCATAGGTATCGGGCACGTCGCCAGGCTGAAGTGGCAATAAATTCTGCGAGGCTTTCTTGCCAAGGCAGTCTTCCAGTACGGCAATATAGTGACGTAACTCGACCGGCTGATTATTTCCAATATTATACAGCCTGTAAGGTGCTTTGCTGGTTGCTGGGTCAGGCTGGTCGCCCGACCAGGCTTCATTTGTTTCAGGCACTTTATCAAGTGTGCGAATGACACCTTCAACAATGTCATCAATGTATGTGAAGTCGCGTCGATGATTACCGTAATTGAATACATCGATAGGTTCGTCGGCAAGTATCTTTTTGGTAAATAAGAATAACGCCATGTCAGGTCTACCCCATGGACCATAGACCGTAAAGAAGCGCAAGCCAGTTGTCGGCATCTGATATAAGTGAGAGTAGGTATGCGCCATTAATTCGTTAGACTTCTTGGTTGCTGCATATAAGCTAACGGGGTGATCAACATTATTATGCACTGAGAACGGCATATTAGTATTCGCACCATAGACCGAACTGCTTGATGCGTAAACAAGATGTTCAACATCATTATGTCGGCATGCTTCAAGTATGTTAATAAAGCCAACGATGTTTGTGTCAATATAGGCGTATGGGTTCTCCAGTGAGTAACGCACACCAGCCTGAGCGGCTAAGTTGACAACACGATCAGGTTTGTGTTTTTCAAATAAGTCAACAACAGCATCTCTATCTTCAAGGCTAAAGCGAGCTTCAGTGAAGTTTTCGTGGTTAAGTATCTTGGCCAGGCGTGCCTCTTTTAAAGACACATCGTAATAATCATTAAGATTATCAATGCCGATGACTTCGTCGCCACGCGCGAGTAATTTTTCGGATAAGTTATTGCCAATGAAACCGGCGGAACCTGTGACTAATACTTTCATGTAATTATCTTATTAATAAATTTAGTTATAGACGTGCATCAACATCTTGTTTGGGGAAAATATGTTTGACGTCAAAGAGTATATGCTGGGGCTTGCCTAGAGTGCGAATTTTATCAACACCCATGGAAACAAATTCCTTATGCGCAACTGCGACAATAATGGCGTCATAAAGACCCTCTTGTAAATCTGTAATAGGCGTCACGCCATATTCTTCTTCAGCTTCTTGTGGATCCACCCATGGGTCATACACATCAACATTTGCATGATAATTTGAAAACTCTTCGATAATATCAATCACGCGCGTATTGCGAACGTCGGGGCAGTTTTCTTTAAATGTAAAACCAAGGATGAGAATTCTCGAGTCAACAGTATGTATTTTATTGCGCGTCATCAGCTTGACGACATTCTCTGCGACATAAGGTCCCATGCCGTCATTGATTCGTCGGCCAGATAAAATCATCTCCGGGTTATATCCTATCGCTTGAGCTTTATGGGTCAGGTAGTAAGGGTCGACACCAATACAATGCCCGCCCACCAGACCAGGACGAAATGGCAGGAAATTCCATTTAGTGCCCGCGGCCTCTAATACTTCGATAGTATCGATGTCCATGCGATTGAAGATTAAAGCAAGTTCATTTATCAACGCTATGTTGACGTCTCTTTGTGTATTTTCGATGACTTTTGCCGCCTCTGCGACTTTAATGCTACTGGCTAAAAACGTACCCGCAGTAATAATTGATGCATACACCTCATTAATAAAGCTCGCGACTTCGGGGGTCGAGCCAGAAGTGACTTTTTTAATAGTAGGTAGGCGGTGTTCTTTATCACCAGGGTTGATTCGTTCCGGACTATAACCCACATAAAAGTCTTTGTTGAAAGTTAAGCCAGATTCTTTTTCGATTATGGGCACGCATACTTCTTCCGTTGCCCCTGGATAAACGGTTGACTCAAATACCACGATGGCATCTTTGCCAATCACTTTACCTAGTGCAGTAGATGCTTTTACCAAAGGAGTGAGGTCAGGTTGTTTATGTTCATCAATAGGTGTCGGTACCGTGACAATATAAAAATTACATGCTTTAAGGTCATCTGGGTTTGCCGAGTAACTTAACTGTTGCGCGCTAGTGAGCTCTTCGCTTTCAACTTCGAGTGTACGATCTTTGCCTACGCGTAATTCTTCAATGCGTTGTTGATTAATATCGAAACCTAGTGTTTTTAATTCTTTGCCAAACTCGACGGCGAGCGGAAGACCGACGTAACCAAGCCCAATTACGCCAATATGAATATTGTCAATTGTGTACATAAAATGATTCTTTAAGTGAAAGGTTAAAATTTTTCAGCACTTTAGTGCATAAGTGGCATTCGCTTCTATGAACTCGCTAGCAACTTACTAATAAATATAACATAGATGCTGCGTAAACTTCTGTTATCACTAAAGTTAGATCTGTTTCACAAATAGTACCAAGGATAATAAACGACAATATGCCCAATCTTAGTTAAGTGATGTTTTTCGCGGAAAGACGGATATTAATTAGTAGACTTAGCGCACTTTTGAAATGCGTTGATGTTAAGAAATAATTATTACGGGGCGATCATTGTCTTCCATTAAAGTATTTAACCACCACATAAGCTTTCCCATTGTACTACTAATTATAGTTGAGGCAGCAATTTGCTATGCCAGCTTATTTGCCGCCTCAAGTATTCGTTTTTATGATTTGGGTGGATTAGAGTATGCGCGAGGTGAGGTATTCTCATTACAGCTGAGCAGTATACTCGTGGCGCTATTGATCGTTCTTATTATGTTGGCCATGGGGCTATATCAGGCGCAACGCCGAGAAGTGATTTGGAACGTACTAAATCGAATTACTACCGCTTTCATTGTCACGTCGTTAGTCTTGTCAATTATATTTTTCATGTTTCCAATGATGTACTTTGGGCGCGGTTTGTTTGTATTGACGCTGGTTATTTCATTTATTGGCATCGTTATTGTGCGTTTAATGTTTGAGGTTTGGATAGACAAGCACACGTTGAATAAAAAAGTCCTGGTATTAGGAGTCGGTGAAAAAGCCGGATGGATCAATAATTTGCGTCGACGCTCAGATCAGCGTGGTGTTTCCATCGCGGGGTTTTATGGCAATGAATCGGAACATGTATGTGTTGATGGTAACCGTGTAATAGCCACTGATGTGCCACTGGATGAGTATGTGCTCGAGAATGGAATTGATGAAATTGTAGTGGCAATGAGTGAGCGCAGACAGAAATTCCCTACTAAAGAATTAATCAATTGTCGCTTAAGTGGCGTTGATGTGATTGAGCTGCCTACTTTTCTCGAAAGACAAATGTCCCGTGTCTATATTGAATTATTGGATCCAAGTTGGATTATTTTCTCGAATGGATTCAAGCAAAATGGTTTGAAATCAATCACAACGCGCGCGTTTGATATTTTTGCCAGTCTGACCATGTTGATTTTAACGCTGCCGTTATTGCTTGCGAGTGTGATAGCTATTCTCATAGAAAGTAAGGGCAAAGGCACAATTTTCTATAAGCAAACACGCGTTGGGCAAAATAATAAGACCTTTGAATTGCTCAAATTTCGCAGTATGTGTGAAAACGCTGAAGCAGGCATTGGTGCTCAATGGGCGGTGCAGAATGATTCCCGAATCACTCGCACAGGACGTGTGTTGCGAAAGTATCGTATAGATGAGCTGCCTCAATTAATAAATATTTTAAAAGGCGAAATGAGTTTGGTTGGGCCAAGACCTGAACGACCAGAGTTCGTTGGACAGTTATCAGAAAAAATACCCTTCTATAGTGAGCGTCATAGAGTAAAGCCTGGATTAGCAGGCTGGGCACAAATGCGCTATCCGTACGGTAGCACTGAAAATGATGCTATCGAGAAGCTTAAATACGATTTGTATTATGTAAAAAATAGCAGCTTGATATTTAACTTAGCCATCTTGGTTCAAACCGCTGAGATTGTGTTATGGGGCAAGGGTGCACGTTAATCTAGTGAGTATTGCTGAGCGTTAAAGCTTTGCGACAAAGTTAGTTAATTTTTATCGAGTTCATCGGGGTTTTTGTGCGCATTGTCCCAGTAAATACACACAAGGTTAGGTTAAATAGCAGTGGATATACAAGATTCGTAGGTATGTAGGTCACAGATAAATGATCGATTTTTATTTAATTTCATCGAATTGAATAAAGATCACAATCGGCAGACCCTAAATCTTATTAAACTTTGGAAAGTTATAGTTAACTTGGAGACACACATGAAAATTCTTTGGAGTAAAAGCGCAATAGTTCTATCTTTAGTTGCAAGTTTTATGTTGATTGGTTGCACATCAGCTCCTACGACCACGGAAGTTGCAGAAGCTCCTAAAGAGCCTATATCTGAATATCGAATCGGTCCAGGCGATCAGCTGCAAGTCTTTGTTTGGGAACATGAAGATCTGTCAGTACTTGTGCCTGTAAGACCTGATGGTCAAATTTCTACACCTCTTGTTGAAGATATGGTGGCAGAAGGTAAGACACCAACTGAACTTGCTGACGATATTGAAAAGACATTATCAGAATATGTTCGTGCACCTGTTGTCAGCGTCATAGTGCAGCAGTTTGTTGGTCAATTTAGCAAACAGATTCGTGTCGTTGGTCAGGCTGAAGAGCCAAAGGCATTATCTTATCGAGAAGGGCTAACACTGTTAGATGTGATGATTGAGGTGGGCGGGTTGACTGAATTTGCCGCTGGTAATCGTTCCAAGATTGTTCGCCGTGAAGGTAACTCTCAAACTGAAATGCCTGTAAGACTCTCAGATTTGATGAAGAAGGGAATGATAGATAGGAATGTAGCAATGCGTCCGGGTGACGTGCTCATCATTCCTGAGTCAGTTTTTTAAAGTAAATCCGTTGTTGAAACTACAGAACTAATAATAACCATTACAAGATAGAGTCAAAGATTATGTTGAACGTAATTTCTCAAATAGAAACCTTCCTGCGCGGTATGTGGCGATTTAATTGGTGGGCAGTAGGTCTTTCATGGGTGCTTTTCATTGCTGGTACAGGCCTTGTGTTTATGATGCCAAACCAGTTTGAAGCAAAAGCAAGTTTCTATGTTAAAGATCAGTCAGTGCTCGAGCCAATCCTAGAAGGCGTGACCGTGCAGTCTGATGTTGCCTCGCATGCTTATGTCCTTGCAGAAGCAATTAAATCCAGATCGATTATGGAAAAGTTAATCCTAGAATCTGGCCTTAGCGAGAGACTAGAGGAAGTGGAGGATCTAAGCGAGTTAGTTGCTGATTTGCAAAAGCGAATTGTCATCACGACTCAACGTGAATCACTCTATGATTTAGAGTTTGTCGATTCTGATCCGCAGGTGGCATTCGAAGTTGTCGATATGTTACTGAACCAATTCTTGAACAAGGTTCTATCAGGCAAAGTAACAGACGCGCGTATCGCGGAAATATTTCTAGAGAAGCAAATCAAGGAATATGAAGCTCGTCTTAATGTTGCAGAAAGCGAATTAGCTGAATTCAAGAAAGCGAATATCGAAACGCTACCTGCTTTAAATCAAGACTATGTTTCACAGCTTCAATTGGCGCAGGCCGATTTGTCTGATGCGCAAGTTGAATTACGCAAAGCGATTGGCAAAAGACAAGCAATACAACGACAACTGCGTGGTGAAACGCCAGTGGTTGGTATGCTCGGTTTCTCAAAGCCTACCGCAAGCTTATCTAGTCCAACTGAAAGTCAAATTAATAGCGTAAAGAGCCAGTTAAGCAAAGATCTTCTAGTCTACACTGAGAATCATCCAAAGATACTTGCTAGCAAGGCAACTTTAGAGGCGTTAGAAGCTCAGTTAGCGGCTGAGAGGAAAGCAATTCCAGCGGCGCCTAAAGTAGACTTTACAGATAATACCTCTATCGCAAATGCTAATCCGATCTACCAGTCAGCACAGATATCGTTAAGGAAAGCTGAAAGCGAAGTCGCATCTAATCAGGCTATTGTCGATGAGTATAGACGCAAGGTGGCAACTTACCGCAACTCACTAGATGGCGTTACAGAAGTTGAGGCAGAGCTTTCTCGCTTGACACGTGATTATGAAATTACTAAAACACAATACGTAGAGTTATCAAAACGACTAGAACTTGCGCGTTTATCACAAGAAGCTGAAAAAGGTGATGATAGCGTCAAGTTCCAGATTATTGATCCGCCGATTGTCCCTAAGGCATCAAAAGGTCCTAATCGTCCTTTATTGATCACTGCGGTATTAGTCATGTCGATTGTTATCGGAGCAGGATTTGCACTTTTCTTAGACCAGGCTAAACCCGTGTTCTTAACAACTCATAATCTAAGTCGAGAAACTAGCTTGCCAGTGTATGGTGCAGTCAGCATGAAAGTTTCTGACTTCCAGGTTAGAACTGAACGAACAACCTTGGCAGCATTCGTTCTGCTAATCGTTTTACTATTAGGTTTTTACTCTGTAACGGTAATCAAGCATGAAGAAGGTGCGTCAATGTTATCTTCTTATCTAACTAAATAATAAATAGGATAGAAAAAGTGAGCGTAATAGAGAAGGCAGTCGGAAATCTAGCATCTGGAGCGGGTGCGCATGTTGGCGTCGGAAGAAGAGCAACAGGTCGCAAAGGATCGCGGAAAAAAGCTTCAATGCCAAGTTATGAAACAATTGAAGTAGATAAAATTGGCTTGAAAACGCATGGTGTAGATGCAGACAGTAACTCTGATGCGTTACATGAGTTCAAGAAAATTAAACGACCATTGTTAAATAATTTACTCTTGTCGGACACCGGTGGCAGCGATGAATCTTTTGGTCCCAATTTTATTGTCGTTACTAGTGCGGTGCCGGGGGAAGGAAAAACACACTCCTCATTAAATTTGGCCATCGCATTAAGTTATGAGCGTGACTACGATGTGTTATTCGTTGACGGAGACACAATCAAGAGAGATGCTAGCTTATTACTTGGTTTGGGCGATAAAGCAGGCTTAAATGATTTATTGGTTGATCAGGAGGCGAATATTGACGCACATATTCTGCAAACTGATTTAAATAAACTTAAGGTGCTCCCGGCCGGGACATTTGATGACAATTCTTGTGAGCTTTTATCAAGTCAGAGAATGACAGATATCCTCGCGCACGTTATGCAAGCTGAGAATCGCATTGTGTTATTTGATGCGCCGCCGATGTTAGCCACAGTCGAAGCCAGTGTATTAACTCGACTGGCTGGCCAAGTTGTTGTTGTAACTGAAGCTGCGAAGACATCAAAGGCAATGGTGCATTCAGTATTAGAACAAATCGAAGGTGATAAGCCTGTCGGTATGGTACTTAATAAGAGTAAGCGTGCGCATGGTGAAGAGGACTACGCATCTTATTATGGCTATTATCGCAATCAGGCATAATTTAGTTATCAACTAACAAGTCGCTATTCGCTTATAAATCGATTTTGGCTAAACCAAGTTATCGAATGACAATTAATTAAGTTCGTCAAGTGAATTACTCCACTAGTCTAGTGCTACGATAAGTGGAGTAATTCAGTAGATAAAGTGCATTTCCTAGTTGCAGTATTCACAGCAACTCACTAAAAAATATGACTATTTTTATTTTAACGGTTACTATACACAACTCTTGTGACTTTATTTAGTTAGACATAATCATGAATATTGAAAGAGTTGGACATTATTCGTTTTTTCTCCTTACTTGTATGGTTGCCTCTTTGGTAGCTTCCACTGCAAATTCAGAATGGGAAATAGAACCAATCATTCAGGCAAATATTGGTTACTCGGATAATATTGAGTTTGATGACGGTGATGAAGAAAGCGGTTTTGTGGGCGCAGTCAATCCTGGAATTTCGATCGCAAAAACCACTGGCAGATTCCAAATTGATCTCGAATATCTCATGCAAAATTTTTATTATTTTGAAGATAGTCAGCTAGACACTGATCACGATCTTGATGCAATTGCAAGATACGCAATTATTCCTAAGACATTATTCGTCAATGCATTCGCAAGTGCGACGCAAATATTGGTTGATAACGACCAACAAATTTCAGTAGATAATTTCAATAACACGGGCAATACCACAGATGAGTATTCATATGGCATTGGGCCTCAGTTGGTTCAGGAGTTGGGCGATTATGTGATTGTCGATCTTTCTTATTTATATTCTGAACAACGATTTGATGATGAAACCGCAGACGGCAGTGGCGCCGGTGATATTGACGATAATGACCGGCAGTACTTTTTAGGCAGTCTTGCTAACCAGGATCAAGCGTCTAGCCGCTTCGATTGGGAAGCCAGTTATGAGTGGGAAGAAGTGGATTTTAACATCGGTGATGAGTTTGAATTTATCAATCAACAAATCGATGCGGGCTATCAGCTAACATCTAAAATAGAATTAGTCGGTAGCTATGGTTATGAAGACAATGATTTAGGCGATAATGTTGTTTTTGATGATGACGATGGCACGTATTGGACCGCAGGAGTGTCACTAGGGCTAGGCGAATTCTCAGTACTAGAGGTGAGAAGAGCAGAAAGATTTTTTGGTAAGTACTGGTTGGGTGAGCTGTCTATCGGTGGTCCTAAATTATCATTGAATGCTACCTATGAAGAAGTTGCAGATATTTCAGATAGTGATGATATCGAGTTTGGATTTGACGATGAAATTGATCCATTTGAAGCAATCGACAATGATGTTCAATTTTCTCAAGATGACAATAACTCAGTCTCTGTGTCTAAAAACTGGGATGTAAACATAAGTTACAATATCAGCAAGAGCACATTCTTATTAGCCTATTCAAATCAAGACGAAGAGTTTCTCGATTCCAGAGATACAGAGTTACTGGAAACCTATTCGCTGGGGTGGATATGGCGTCTATCAGCCGTCAGTGAATTTGCAACCATCGTGCAATACCAAGAAGACGAAAGTGTAGATTCAGGCATTGAAACAGAATCAGAATTCCTGGATATAGACGTCGCTTATCTAAGACGTATATCACCAAAAACTGATTTCATCATGACATATATTTATTCAGAGGGTGACTCTGATTTCTTTGATGATGATTTCACTTCAAATACAGTGATTGCAGGTATTGAGCATAGATTCTAGAGTTGTTGGTGGGTTTGAAAAGTGAGGACTTGTTCTAAGTAAACAAGAAATCGCCTTGATATATTGAATGAAATCTATGACTTACCATTTTTCATTCTCACTCTACTATGAAATTCATCCCTCGGCCGGCTGAGCAAGCGGATATAAACCCAAATATTAATGCGATGACAATAGACGTGGAAGATTTCTTCCAGGTCTCAGCATTTAGCAATAATATCTCTCTAGATCAATGGCCAGATTATGATTGCCGTGTTGAAAAAAACATGGATCGAATTCTACAGCTATTCGCTGATAATAATGTCAAAGCCACTTTTTTTACCTTAGGCTGGATTGCCGAGAAATACCCTACGCTGGTAAAAAACATCGTCGCACAAGGGCATGAGTTAGCAAGTCATGGGCGCAATCATACGCGTGTGTTTGATCAGAGCCCTGAACAATTCAGCGACGATATCAGTCATACTAAAGCGTTGCTAGAAGACATTGGTGGTGTTGAGATTAAAGGCTACCGTGCGGCAAGTTTCTCTATCGATAAGCGCAACCTGTGGGCGTATGACTGCTTATCAGAGGCAGGTTACCAATACAGTTCGAGTATCTATCCCGTCCAACATGACCACTATGGTATGCCAGATGCACCCAGATTCAGTTTTATTGCCAATACGGCAGGTTTAATTGAAGTGCCTATATCAACAGTCCAGTGGATGAATCGTCTGTGGCCGTCTGGCGGCGGAGGCTACTTTCGTTTTTTTCCGTATGCCGTTTCCAAGCGACTTATTCAAGCAGTTAATTGCCAAGAAAAACGAAGTGCAATTTTTTACTTACATCCCTGGGAGATTGATCCCGATCAGCCCAAGCAAGACAATCTGCCGCTAAAAACCCAGTTTAGACATTATGTTAATCTAAAGCATACATATCGCCGACTTGAACAGCTTGTGCATGATTTCAGTTGGGGGCGTATGGATGAAGTGTTTTCAATTTAAATCATATTAGTACTTTTTACCTCGCTAGATTATGAAAAATGTTGTTGTTAGTCAGTTAGCTGATAATGATAGAGATGCATGGAATCACTATGTCAAATGTGCTGCGGATGGGACATTTTTCCATTTAGTAGAGTGGCAGACTATATTCGAAAATGTCCTCGGTCATCACTCATATTATCTATTAGCAAAGCAAGGCTCAGACATTGTTGGAGTATTTCCGTTGGTTCACGTTAAAAGTAAGTTATTCGGCAATGCGCTGATATCCGTGCCATTCGGAATTATAGGCGGCATATTGGCTAATGATGATGAGATCTTTGCAGCGCTATCAGACCAGGCTCTGCAGTTAGCAGGCGAGCTTAAAGTTGACTATGTTGAAGTGCGTGATCAACATAACTTGGATAACTTAGATGACAGTTGGCAGCTAAAAGACCTGTATGTGTCATTTAAGAAACAGCTGCTTGAATCTGAGGAAGATAATTTTAAGGCTATCCCAAGAAAACAGCGGGCAGTTGTTAGAAAAGCGATTGATTATGGTTTGACGTCTGAATGGGATAATAATGCAGAGCGTTTTTATGCAATGTACTCTGAGAGTGTACGCAATTTGGGAACGCCAGTATTAGCAAAAAAATATTATCAGGCACTCATGGATGTGTTTGGAGAGCAGTGCAGTGTCTTAACCATACTCGATAAAGGGCGGCCAGTTTCAAGTGTGTTAAATTTTTATTTTAAGGATCAAGTTTTGCCTTTTTATGGAGGCGGCCCCGCGCAAGCGCGTGCTTGTCGAGCGAATGATTTCATGTACTGGGAGTTGATGAGATTAAGTCTTCAACAGGGGATTAAAGTATTTGATTTTGGGCGCAGTAAGAATGGTGCGGGCTCTTTTAGATTTAAGAAACACTGGGGTTTCCAGCCTGAGCCATTAACGTATCGCTTTCACTTGGTGAACGCCAAACATGTTCCAGATTTGAGCCCGGTTAATCCTAAATATCAATTAGCTATTAAAGCCTGGCAGAAACTTCCTTTACCTATCACGCATATGGTTGGCCCTATTATCGCCAGAAACTTAGGCTAAATTCTCCCCGCCAACAGCATTAAGCATTTATCGCTGACTACTAAGCCGCTCAATAGAAGTCGCTGTTGAATGAATATCTAGCAATCTCACATAGAGCTGACAGAAAATTCTCATAAGGTGAAGTAAATCTAATAAACACAGATGGTTATTGCTTATAGTCATGCTGCGATGCTTGAGGGAATTCACTTGAGCGGATGAAACGATATTGCTGAGTAATCTTTGGCCAATCTATGAATATTTTATTTGTTTGTCACCGTTTTCCTTTCCCACCAAATGAAGGTGGCAAAATCCGCGCATTCAATATGATTGCGCATTTACATAAAAACCATCATGTAACAGTGGCTTCTCTGGTTGAATCTAGCGCTGAGCTAGAGGGTTTGGAGGGTATCAAGCCTTACTGTGATAAGTACATTGCACAAATGATGAGTCGACCGCTCGCATGGCTGCAAGCCGTTATGTGTTTGATTACAACGATTCCTTCCTCAATGGGTTACTTTTATTCATGGAGTCTTGGTCGAAAAATTAAAAGATTACTAAGAGATAATAGTTATGACTTGATTATTGTACACTGCTCATCGGTAGCACACTTTGTCCAGTCCGCAAAAGATACGCCAAAGATATTAGATTTTTGCGATATGGATTCACAAAAATGGCTCACTTATGCAGAGCATAAAGCATTTCCATTGTCAGTCGCGTATTGGTTAGAGGGTATAAAGTTGCAACGCGCAGAAAAAAAACTGGCTAAAAAATTCAATGGCTCATCAGTTGCCACGGCCTTTGAGTTAGAAACGCTAGAAAGTTTTCATTCCGGTCAGCGTTCATTTTGTTTTCCAAATGGTGTTGATACAGAATTCTTTTCTCCTTCACGCAGGCCCTATCAGACAGATACGATTTGCTTTATCGGCAAAATGAATTACTACCCAAATGAAAAATGTATGCTTGAATTTAGTGAACATGTTTTCCCATTATTAAAACAAAAATACCCTCAATTAAAGCTAAGTATTATTGGTTCAAATCCAACTGATAAAATCCTGGCGCTTGCCGAACAAGACGGTATTGAAGTCACTGGAAGAGTTGCAGATGTTAGGCCTTATGTTCAGCAAGCGGCGTTATCCGTTGTCCCGTTAACGATTGCACGTGGCACACAAAATAAAATTCTTGAGTCTATGGCTATGGGTGTCCCGGTGGTATGCAGCACAGTTGCTGCGCGAGGGATTGATGCATTGCCTGAAGAACATGTGTTGGTAGCTGATACTAATAATGATTATGTAAATCAGATTTCACGAATAATAGATAGTGCTGAAGAGAGGCAAAGATTATCCAGCGCAGGGCGAGCACGAATGCTCTCCCATCATGGTTGGAGTATTGCTATGGAGAAAATGGATAGCCACATCATGAATAGTAACTCCAATGAAGTGAATGATTCAGCCATAGATATGCAAGAACATCACATTTAATAATAATTGCTATGAAAATATTACATGTACTCGATCATTCAATTCCGCTGCATAGTGGATATACATTTCGCACTTGTTCCATTTTGAATGAACAAGCAAAGTTAGGCTGGGAAACGTCTCATGTCACCAGCATTAAACATATTAATCCTCAAGCAGAAGAAGAGGTGCATGAGAATCTTAAGTTTTACCGCACTTCTGAGGAAAATAAATGGCTATCTAAATTGCCTATTATTAATCAATTGTATGTGATTAGTAGCCTACAGAAGCGTCTCACCGAAGTGATTAAGCGTGAGAAGCCAGATATTATTCATGCGCATTCCCCTTGTCTAAATGGGATTGCTGCAATTAATGCGGCGAAGAAATTTTCAATTCCTGTGGTCTATGAAATGCGTGCGTCTTGGGAAGATGCGGCAGTAGAGCATGGCACCACCAAGGAAGGCAGTTTCCGTTACAAGTTGACTCGTGCACTAGAGACATTTGTGTTTAAGCATGTTGATGGCATAACTACCATATGTAACGGGCTGAAAAAAGATATTACCAGCCGCAGTATTGGTGATAAGCCCATCCAGATTATACCGAATGCGGTCAATGCCGATGAGCTTGGTCAAGAATCGTTACTCGATGAAGATTTGCGTGCTAAATATAATCTAGAAAATAGCTACATTGCCGGATTCATTGGCTCTTTTTATGCGTATGAGGGCCTGGATTATTTCGTACGTGCCTTGCATGCCATGCGTGATAGTGAACTCAATGTCAAAGGTCTGTTAGTAGGTGGAGGGCCTGAGGATGAAAAGCTCCGTGCGCTGGTTAAGGAACTGGGTTTAGAAGATAAAATTATTTTTACAGGCAGAGTGCCTCATGCGCATGTTAATGCCTACTACAACTTAATTGATGTGTTGGTGTATCCACGTGTATCCGCACGCCTCACAGACATTGTCACTCCATTAAAGCCATTGGAAGCAATGGCGATGGGTAAAGTATTTATTGCCTCTGATGTGGGCGGTCATGTTGAGTTAGTGCCAGAGAGATTGCATTCAGTGTTATTCAAAGCCAGTTCAGTAGAGTCATTGGTAGAAGCGTTAGAAAAGAATATCGCTAACAAACCTCTAAAAGCGCTATTTTCAGGCTGGGCGCGCAAGTATGTGAAAGATGAACGTAATTGGTCAAAGAGTGTTTCAGGCTATGTAGATTTATATGATAAAGCGATGCAGCGGCATGTTGCTTTTTCAAAAGTGTGATGCAGATAACATGACTGGAAATGTTTAATCTGCGACGAGTTTAGAAATAGTCACTCAATTAAATAGGTATATTGTTGCAGTGAATAATGTGTTGAGACCAATATTTCAGCAGACAGTCGGGCTGCTTTCAGGTCATCGAGAGAAAGGAAAGCTGCTCGTGCTGACCTATCATCGCGTGCTTGAGGAATATGATCCTATTATCGATGATATCGATGCCGTTCAATTCACACAACAAATGGAAACGTTATCAGAATTCTTTAACGTTTTGAGTTTAGAAGAAGGTTTGAGCCAGGTTCAGTCAGGTGAAATATCGCCAGGGGCGGTATGCATCACATTCGATGATGGATATCGGGATAACCATGATGTCGCATTACCAATACTAAAAGCATTGAATTTGCCGGCAACATTTTTTATTGCAACAGGTTATTTGGGTAACGGCATGATGTGGAATGATGTGGTGATTGAGTCAGTTAGAAAGACGCTATTTTCACAGTTGGATTTAACTGAATTTTCGCTAGGCATTAAGTCATTATCTTCGATGCAGGATAAATGCGAATTAGTTGGTCAGCTCATTAGTATGTGGAGAAATAAACCGCTTGCAGAGCGTAATAAATTAGCAATGAGACTTAAACAAATTGCAAAAGCAGAATTTAATGAGCGCATCATGATGACTGAGGATGAAGTAATTGAGTTATCAAAGGCTGGCATGGAAATTGGTGGTCATACGCTCAACCACCCAGTATTAACGAGTACGACATTGCAAGATGCACGCAAGGACATAGAACAAGGAAAGCAGCAACTTGAGGAAATTATTCACAAGCCACTCAAGTTCTTTGCTTACCCGAGTGGAAGGTTTGGTAAAGATTACGATAAAGACCATGTGAATATAGTAAAAAATGCAGGCTTTTTAGCTGCAGTTTCAACTAATGACGGTGTCGTTACCAATGTTTCAGAAACGTTTGAGTTACCAAGAGTAAGTATCGATCACGCCAGTAAACTGAAGTTTTTTGCTTCGCTTACGCGGGGTTACATGCAATATCAGAATTAGATTACAGAAGAAGAGCCAGTCAATATGAGAGATATACTGCTAACACTAATTGTTTTTGGATTTATTCCATTTATATTTATTCGCCCCTATGTTGGGGTGTTGGTATGGACATGGTTAGGTTTCATGAGTCCTCATGGGTTAACTTATGGTTTCGCTTACGAGTTTCCATTCTCGAAATTAATTGGCGCAGTGACAATTCTGGCCTTTATTTTTTATAAAGATAAAGCCTTGCCGAGATCGTCACTCGTATTATGGTTCTTTCTTGCTTATGTCACGTGGTCGTGTGTAACGACCATGTTTGCGCTTAACCCTGAAGAAGCGATTATGACGTGGAATGGATTCATGAAAGTTGCACTCATGATGATCATTACCATGCTAATGACTAATAATAAAGAAAGGCTGCATATGTTGCTGGCAGTGGTAGTGTTTTCTGTCGGCTACTATGGCCTTAAAGGTGGAGTATTCACTATTGTGACAGCTGGAAACTATCGTGTATGGGGTCCGCCATTATCATCCATTGAAGATAATAACTCTCTAGGTTTGGCGTTAGTGATGCTTGTGCCATTAATGCGATATTTGCAAAACAGTTTTAACTCAAAGTGGTTAAAACGTTTTATGTTTGTGCTGATGATCTTGACCGCATTTGCAATTTTAGGCACTCAGTCTAGAGGTGCGTTTTTAGCACTGCTATCAATGATCGCATTCATGGTTTTCAAGAGTCGTGCGAAGTTTAAAGCAGGTTTTGCTGTGCTGTTACTGGCACCATTATTATTCACCTTTATGCCGCAAAGCTGGCATGACCGCATGAATTCGATTCAGGACTTCGAGAAAGATGAATCCGCATTGATGCGGCTCAAGGCATGGGATTTCACTTTGAATCTAGCGAATGACTATCCTATTACCGGCGGTGGTTATGATACTTATACCGAAGATTTATACACCATCTATTCTAAGAAATATGAAAAAATACAGTGGACAGGCCCGCATAGTATTTATTTCGAAACACTAGGCGAACATGGCTGGGTGGGCTTGATTATCTATGTGTTAATGGGTTTGGCTTTGTATACAAGTCTTGGATACATAATGAAGTATGCCAAGGAATATGAAGACTTGCACTGGATGAGTGATTTTGCTGCGATGATACAGGTGAGTATGATAGGTTTTGCCGTGGCAGGTGCATTTTTAGAGTTGGCTAAATTCGATTTGTTTTTAATATTGATTGTATTCACGGTGATTATGCTGACCATGCTCAAAAATCGAATGGATGCTGACAATGCTGCTGTCGAGGCGGATAAAAAGCCTCTGGCCGCCTCGCGCGCAATCAATAAATCCAGGCGTAAGTTAACGACCAGTAATGCTTAATCATTAATGGCTAGTGTCATTAATGCAGAGTGAATACAGCAGTAAATTTTATAGATACAGTAGTTGATCTTGAGTTTGATTTGCTAGCTATGTGAATCTAGCCAACGTTCCAGAACGGCCAATACCCAAACAAATGTGCCGTAGTAGGCCGCATGATCTGATCTATGTTTCTTGATAAGGTTGTCAATGAATGTGTCTTGAAACATAGCTCTGGATTTTAAATTGCTAAGCGCGCCATACACTTCATCCTGAATACGCTTATCCTTCTTTAACCAAACGCCAAAGGGTAAACCGAAACCATGTTTAGGTTTGGAAATAATCTCAGGCGGTAAAAAAGAACTATAGGTGTCTTTATAAAAAGCACGTAATCTGGTTTTCTTGATTTTCATATTGGAGGGTACGCGTGTCGAACACTCCACTACACGATTATCTAAGAATGGATAGGACACCTCAACATCGGCCGCGCGACACATTGTATTTACTTTGCGAATATCGTTGTCGGCGAGAGTAAATTTCCAATCCAGGTAAAGCATTTTGTTTAATAACGAGGCATCATTAATCTCATTATAAGTAGCGCTTAATAAGTCAATGGGGTAATCAGAATCGATTTCATCCAGATAGTGTGCATTAAATATTGATGTGGGTTCTTGGACATGCAGTATATTGTATGTTTGCATGCGCTTGGGCATAGATATTTTCGCTTGCTCAATATAGCTCTTTGCTTTTTTTGCAATAGGGATTGAGCCAGCTAATGAATTGACAAAACATGGTTCGAGAATTATTTCGCGTGCCCATTTAGGTAACATGCTATAGATGTTGAACAGTTTTTGTGTGGCATAACGTTCATTGCCGCCAAACAGTTCGTCACCTCCGTCACCGCCTAGCAGATGGGTAATGCCGTTCTCTTTGGCAAATCGTGCTGCGGCAAATGTAGGTACAACTGAAGAATTACCAAAAGGCTCTTCATATATTTTAGGTATTTCGTTAAACAGATGTAATACATCATCAAAATTGACATAGTACTTGTGATGTTTATTTTTAAATTTTTTAACAGCTATATCAGCATACTCCATCTCATCGTAACCTTGTTCCTCAAAGCCGATTGAGAACACAGGCGCTTCGCTAGGATGATGTTTTTTTAGCAAACCTGCCAGTGTCGAGCTATCGGTGCCGCCGCTTAGAAATGCACCTGTTTGAGCATCATTAGATAGCTCTGCCATGGTGCTATCCATAGAGGTGCGTATGTCAGATTGTAATTGCTCGGTCGAGGTAGATAATTTTTCAGAAAATTCAGGCTGCCAGAATACATCCTTGGAAATTGACCCGTTTTTGAAGATTAATACTTCTGCAGGTTTTAATTTATAAATGTCCTGGAAAATAGTATCTGGACTTGGGATGCAGTGGAAATAAAAATAATTATAAACGGACTGCGGTCTAATACTTTTAGATATAGTTGGGAAATCGCTCAGAGCATTTAATGAATTGCTAAAAAATAATTGGCTATTGATGTGTGCGTAATGCATTTGCTCAATACCCATACGATCAATCGCTAGTAACGTTAAATGACTTCTGGAATCAAACAATGCAATAGAGAAACTTCCATTTAACTCTTTCAGGAAGTGATAACCATGTAGGCTATAACTTGCCAGTAGATGTTTAATATGAATTTCTTTGTTCAGCGGTTCATATTGTCCGGCGCTTTGATTGTAGACACTCGCTCTGCCACAAATAACGAGTGATATATCGCTGTCCTGATAATGGGTGATGAGATCACTGGTGTCTGTCCACACCATTGAATGCCGCCATGTATCTTTTTTAGCGCTTAAGCTTGACGCATTGTTACTCGCTGTATGGCTGAGTAAAGAGGAATTGAGATCTGCGTCACTAACTGTCCAACCGCTTGCGAGGAATTTATTCATGAATTGAGATGAATGGTCAGATAAATTGTCAATACTAATTGATTAGCAAGGGGATTTCTTAGAATTGAATTGAAGAATACCTACAGATATATAGTTTATCGTGAAGTGTGACACACATTCTAAATTTAACCACATATACACTTATATGCTATCTGGTGAATGCGTGATTAGCACTTTTACTTGACCATACTTTTGCAAAATATTTAGAAGATGTCACGTAATTAAGTGCTGAAGCAATGTAATATTTGGATAATTGGATGGGTAAAGATATACCCGCGTGTTAATGCAGAATGGCTGATTGTCGTACTGGAGAGAAAGTATGAGCTACAAAAAAATAAATATATTATTGCTATGCCTATTTATGACCTTGAATACATCGATAGCCGATGTGGACCCTTCAGATCAGGTGGCTCGCCAGTCTGTGTTAGCGTTTGGCATATGCGGTGATATGAGGCATCCATATGGTCCATACGACTATACGAATTACGAGCACTTCACGGAAAAATTACCCATCGTTGAATTACATCACTTCACTTTTCAGGTAGAGTCCTTGGAAAAGGGTATCACTGGGTCATTACTGGGTGATATCGACTACACAATTCGTACATTCCCAAATCATCATCGTGCGCTGAATACACTTTCTAGATTTGAATTTGCAGTCGATGATGCAGAGGAGCAGATCGAGGAAAATTTACCAATTGATTGCTATTTTCAGCACGCTATTGAATTTAAACCAACAGACGGTGTAGTACGCCTAATTTATGGCACATATCTGCATAAGAAAGGCAATTACGAACGAGATAATAAGCTTTTACAAAAGGCCCTGATTCAATATAATCATGCACTTGAATTAATGCCTGAATCAGCTGATGTGCATTATAATTTAGGTTTGTATTATCTTGACACAAACAAACTAAATCTAGCATTGTCACATGGCCATAGGGCGTATGAACTGGGTTTTCCACTTGAAGGGTTAAAAGATAAGTTGAAACAGAAAGGGTTGTGGAACAAAACAGTCTCTCAGAACTAGCATTAACCGCAAAATACATTATCTAAAATAATACTTACCATGGTTGAATTAGAAACAGTGCTTGACGTGCTTGCTGAGTCTCTGGATGGCGCAGCACAAATACATCAAATGACAGAAGAGGCCCCTTTATTGGGTGCCATCCCTGAACTTGATTCAATGGCAATTGTTGGCATTATTACCTCAATTGAAGAACGTTTTGGTATTGTCTTTGATGACGATGAACTTGACGCGGAAGTATTTGAAACTGTGGGGACACTGCGCGATCAGATAGTTGCTAAAATGGAAAACTAAATTTGCATACTACTGAATTTCAGTATCTTAAATCCAATCAAAACTCACACCTATTCCTAGCACATTACTCTCCACTTGATCAGTCCGCTGATAAAGTGGGCAAACATGTAGTAGTGCTGGTGCCTCCTTTTGCTGAAGAAATGAACCGTTCAAAACGGATGTATGTGTTGTGTGCGCGTTTGCTGGCAAATTCTGGATTAGATGCATTATGTTTTGATTATTCAGGCACAGGCGATAGTTCGGGCAAATGGGGTGAGTTCAGTTATGACAACTGGGTGAGTGATTTGCAAGACGTCTATCATTTCAGTAAAAGCTTGGCATCTGACGTCAGTTTTATTGCGCTGCGATTTGGCGCTTTGATAGTTGCGGATGCGATAGCAGCCAAACAGCTCTCTGTGAAAAAATGCTTATTATGGGATCCGCTGGAAAGTGGAGATGTATTAACTCGGCAGCTGGTACGCATGAAAATTGCAGCAGCAATGACGGATAATGCAAAAAAAATCACTTCACAGAGTGTAATGCAGATGATGGAAAATGACGGCTATATGGAATCTGCGGGCTATCATATCAGCCAATCAATGTTTCGCGACATAAATGATAAAAAGTTAGCGTCGATGATACCGGCGCTGTGTGACAATGTGAATATGCATTGGATGTCATCCGCGAAACCTAGTGCAAAAGGTAATGTGTGGTTAGCCAATAGTTTTAAACAAGAAGCACTAACATCCCAGCAAATGTCTAATCTTCATATGCATGCGCTGGGCGATGTAAAGTTTTGGATGCAGCAAGAGGTAACCATTGCGCCCAGGATGCTTCAGCATACACAGCGAGTGATGACTAGTGAGTGATACACAATTTTTAGACCGAGCAGTCACATTTAGTTGTGGGCAAACACAGCTTCATGGCATCCTCTCAGAGCCGGATGCAAATTTTGATTCTGCGGTGGTTATCGTGGTGGGAGGACCGCAGTTTCGTGTAGGAAGTCATCGACAGTTTGTATTGTTAGCAAGGTACTTAGCGCAGCAGGGCGTGCTTGTGCTGCGCTTCGATTATACCGGGATGGGCTACAGTGACGGTGTGCCAAAACAATTTTATGAAGTTGATGAAGATATAAAATCAGCGACAGACTTCGTGTTGGCAAATTATCCGCAAATCAAAAAACTGTATCTTTGGGGTCTATGCGATGCCGCCTCCGCTATTGCATTTACAGCCTACACCGATGAAAGAATCGATGGAATGATAATTTTAAATCCCTGGATACGAAGTGATGCATCACACTCAGAAGCGCTACTCAAAGATTATTATAAAGGAAGGTTTTTAAATCTTGAGTTTTGGAAAGATTTAATAGCGGCACCACATAAAAAAATTTCATCTGCGTTATCTTTCATAGGTGTCTTTATACAGGTGATAATAAATAATCTTATTTCATTAGTGTCCGGTGGAAAGAATAAGAAAATTGAAGAAATATCAATAGATGACCGCATTAACAATATTGCAATCGCAGTGCTGTCAGGCTTGTCACGATACCAGGGCAAAATTTGTCTATTATTATGCGGCAACGATCTAGTCGCAGATGAATTTAAACGTGAATTTGAAAATAAGCAATGGATGGCAAATGCTGAAAACTCACAAAAAATTATCATTCATCATGTGCCAGAGGCTGATCACACTTTTTCTAGTGCTGCTTGGAGAAACCAAGCAGAGCAATTGACATGGTCTTTTTTGCAGGACAATTGTTAATTAAATTTCTCTTCTAGACAAATATTTCAATTGGATGAGGATGGCTCAGGAAGTTTAACGGGCTGGACGTGTAGCCGTAAGCGCCTGAATTAAATACTGCAACATAATCGCCAATTTGTGCTTTAGGTAAATCCATGTCTTGAGCAAGCACGTCTAAAGGTGTGCAAAGTGGTCCAACCGCACTTGCTTTTTCAGTGTCTAAACCAATTTTGTTAGCAATTGTCACGGGATAATTCTTGCGAATGACTTGTCCAAAATTGCCGCTTGCTGCGAGATGATGATGTAGCCCGCCATTGATGATTAAAAATGTACTTCCACGAGATACTTTTTTATCGATGACCTTAGATATGTAAACACCACACTCGCCAACAATAAAACGGCCTAATTCAGTAATAATAATAGTATTTGAAAATTGTTGAGAATACTCTTCGAATAAGTGCTGTAAATTCTCACCAATTGGTTCCAAGGGTAAAGGTATTTCGCCAGGAAAGTAGGGTATACCTAGGCCGCCGCCAATATTGAGTTTATGCAGCTCGGTATTTGTCTCATTAGCCAGTCTTGTTGCTAGTTCAAATGTTTTCGTCTGAGCCTCAATAATGGAGTCAGGTTTTAGGTTTTGCGAGCCGCTAAAAATATGCAATCCTTTGAAATTCAAACCATGAGCAACAATGTTGTTAATAACTTGAGCTGAAATTTCCGCATCAATGCCAAACTGTTTAGGTCCGCCGGACATTTTCATTCCAGATGCCTTAAGTTCAAAATCAGGATTGACGCGTAACGCCACGTGTGGAGTTATGCCTGTTTGTTCGCCTATCGTGACAATGCGTTGTAATTCGGTTTCAGATTCTAGGTTGATAGTGATTCCACTTTCGATTGCATAAGTGAGTTCTTGTATGCTTTTGCCCGGCCCTGCAAAACTTATTTCATTAGGGTCCATGCCGCTCGCAAGTGCGACGCCTAATTCTTTACCTGATGCTACATCTATACCGTCAACTAACGCTTGTGTGAAGTTGACGACTTCGGGCATCGGGTTGGCTTTCATTGCAAAATGAATATGCATTTTCTCAGGAAGAATTTTTCTTAGTGAGTCGATTTTGCTTTTTATTACCGATCGGTCGTATACATATGCGGGGACATCATCATGCTGGTTTAATATGTCTATGAAGTTCTTGCCCCCAATTAATAGACAATTATCTTGTACACCAAAGTAGTGAAGAGGTGAATGATGTTGTAATGAAGGCTTATTCATATAGATTTATTGGTTGAAACTTTTTTCAAATTCCAGGAATAATTGTTTACGATCAAATTTGCCATTGGCATTACGTGGTAAGTCATCACGAATAATTACTTTATGAGGCACCATGTAAGGAGGCAGTTGTTTTTTGAGATCGGACATAACCGTTTTAGCTAGCTCATCGTTGCCGTTAGCGCTAGTGGCAACCACCACAATCGCTTGTCCCAGCTCGGGATGAGGAATGCCCATGGCAACCGCTTCACTGATATCATTTAATTGTAGTAATGATTCTTCAATTTCTGTAGGGCTGACACGATAGCCGGAGGTTTTAATCATTTCATCTGTGCGACTAACAAAATATAAATATCCATCTTCATCAAGCGTAACCGCATCACCTGACCAGACGGCTAATTCTGTCACGGTTCGTCCATCAGTTAAGCTCGAAGGTAAAGGTTTGTAGCGTTGAGCTGTCTTCTCAGGGTCGTTCCAATAGCCCTGTGCGACCAGCGGTCCGCGATGCACTAATTCGCCCTGTTCGCCAGGCTTGCACTCTTCATTATTTGAGTTGATGACAAAAATTTCAGCATTGGGAATGGCTTTGCCCATTGAGGTGGGACGAATACTGACTTGATCTGGAGGTAAAAAAGTTGAACGAAACGCCTCTGTCAAACCATACATTAAATATATATCAGTATCAGGTAATTTCTCTTGTAATATCTTAAGCGTGCTTTGCGGCATCGCTCCGCCTGAGTTAGTAATGTAGCGTAGATGAGTTTTAATTGTTTCGGGCCAAGAGAGCTTGGTAATTTGCATCCAGAGAGGTGGGACACCCGCGAGTCCAGTTGCCTGAGTTTGCTCAAGCGTATTGATAACGTCTTTTGGCAGCAGATAATCCAGCAGAATGATTGTGGCCCCTTTTAGCATGGCGGTGGTTAATTGGCTAAATCCATAATCAAAACTGAACGGCAGCACTGCGAGTATGCGATCGTGTTCATCATTATTTAAATACTTTGCAACACTCTCTGCACCGACATACATATTATGATGTGTAAGCACAACGCCTTTGGGTTTGCCTGTGCTGCCTGAAGTATAAAATATTGCAGCAAGATCAGATTCTATAATTGTGATTGACTGTTCAAAGTCGCTAGTGTCACAAAATGTGTCCCATGAAATGATTTCGGCACTAGAATTTTCAAATGCATCGTTAGCATCATGATCGACCAACACAATCTTTTTGAGTGCTGTGCATACATCTAAATGATTGATAATTTGTTTTAATCTGGCTTTTGACGTAACTAATATACTGACGTCACAGTCACATAAAATATGTTGGATCTGTGCAGCTTTTAAAATTGGATTTATCGGTACAATGCATCCGCCTGCTTTGAGTGTGCCAAAATAAGCTGACACGGTTTCAACTTGTTTGGCTAAAAATATTCCTACTCGGCTGCCTTTAGTAAGCTGTGTCTGCTGATAGCCGTGCGCGAACGCACTCGCATAGCTCTCAAGCCGCTGATAACTTACTTTTTCCTGTTTGTGTTCTATAGCGACTTTGTCGGGCCGTTGATATGCCTGACTTGAGAGTAGCTCATGTAGTAAATATTGCATTGGGAAGATTTAGCTGCTGAAAATTAATGGTGTTTATTCTAATCAGATTATTAGTAAATAGTGTCCCGGCCAGTGTAATTAATTAGTCATTTTGGTGAGTTTGTCTCTACTTGATCGGAAAACCACGACAGACGGTAGTTTGCTGTAAAGCAATATATTTATGGCAAGTATAATGTACTTTTCGAGGCTAAGATGTGAAGTATTTAGTACTTGTTTGAATGTAAATTTTATAAAATTAGTGTACCCATCTTAGTGCACTGCAAAATGATATTTAACTAACAATCCTGTTCAAGGCAAATCCAATTATTATGACTAACGTTCATCTTATCGCGGCTGCGCGTCCAAACTTTATGAAAATTGCTCCTCTTTATCATGCCATGAGCGCAGCAAGTTGGTGTCAGCCCGTACTTATTCATACAGGTCAGCATTATGATGCGAATATGTCTGATGCTTTTTTTCAGGATTTACACATGCCAAAACCTGATTTTCATCTGAATGTTGGCAGCGGCTCGCATGCAGAACAAACGGGTGGCGTGATGATCGCGTATGAGCGCATTGTCAATGAACATAGACCGGACTGGATTGTGGTTGTTGGTGATGTCAATTCCACTATTGCCTGTGCAATAGTTGGCGCAAAATTGTGGATACCGGTGGCACATCTAGAGGCGGGATTACGCAGTGGAGATATGCGCATGCCGGAAGAGGTAAATCGGGTCGTCACCGACCGGTTGGCAAACTTGCTATGGACTCCTTCTATCGATGGTAATGAAAATCTTATCTCTGAGGGCGTTGATGAAAGTAAGATTGATTTAGTCGGTAACATTATGATTGATTCATTTGAAATGATGCGCAATCAAATCGAAGCTGATGGGACAGCTAAATCACTCGGTCTAAACGCTGATGATTATGCGGTCGTTACCATGCATCGTCCGTCGAATGTCGATGACAAAACAGTGTTAAATGAAATTATCAATCAATTGCTAAATGTTTCAAAAAAGTGCCAATGTGTTTTCCCTATACATCCTCGCACACGACAAAAGTTGATTCAGTTTGATCTGCTGGATAAATTAGAATCAGCAGAGGGTGTGATGGTGATTGAGCCACAGGGGTACATTCAATTCATGAACTTAGTCACTCAGTCAAAATTGGTTATTACAGATTCGGGAGGCATCCAAGAAGAAACGACCTATTTGGGAATTCCTTGTCTTACCTTACGTGAGAATACAGAAAGACCAATTACAATTACACATGGGACTAATCAACTTATCCAGCCCAACGATTTGGAGAAAGAAGTCAATAGCGTATTAATGGACGAAAAGAAGCAAGGCCAATGTCCAGATTTATGGGATGGTGAAACCGCCTCACGAGTAGTAGAGAGTCTAAAAAGAAAAATATAATTTTTTTGCAGATTGGTTGGTAGGCGCGGGTAGGAATTGAACCTCCGGCTTCTGCCAAGTATGAGCAGTGCTCTGCCACTGAGCTACGCGCCTAAATCGAACTGTTATGTTTAACGCTACGTATTTTATCTATTCTTGATTCACCATTCTGTGTACAAGTTAAAACTTCTTAAACCTCAGACTTGGTCCCTCTTTACCTGATGTGTTGATATGGATAAATGGAGGTAAAGAATAAAATGTTAATTGTAATCGGTATTTGGATAAAGCAATTAACCAGCCAATTTTTTTTGCACCAGCTGACGTGTGCGACTTAATCGAACTGGAATTATAAGCAAGGATACGGCTGATTGATTTATCTATATTTTGTTCAATCATCCAATTGTCGGCGCTATCCCATAATGCTGCAAATAACGGTGTCAGGCGTTTTTTTGGTATGACAAACACATCGTAATCCCAAATGGCATGAGAGGGGAAAAAATATGTGGCACGAATTTGATCTTCAATGTAGCGTTGTTTCACTAGCCAAATACAGCCAAGAAATACATCGTCTTTTTTTGCGAGTAAACAAATCGAGCCTTGCTTGAAGCGCATGTCAATAACTTCATCAGGGCGGTCAAGCTGCGAGAGTATTGCTGAGGATTGCTCGAGTACTTCAAATTCATATTGGGCACGTTTCTTTTCAGAGACTCTCTTTTTGCTGCTAATCGGTTGGGCATAAAATGTGTAATGGGTCATTTCGATGCCAAATAAAGCGTTCAATAGTCGTGAGATAAGATAGCTAATGGTGGTTGAAATACCCAGTTCATTAACGAGAGATTTTAGAGGTGAAAGCATAACTACTGATGTCAGGCTATTGGCTGGTTTATTAGAATCTTGGCGTGTTAATATCGATGTGTTGATAGATACTACTGCCAAACACCAACAAATAGTGTTATTGGTGCCAAAATTCTCATTATTAATTGATGGATAATAAATTAGCCAAGCTTCGTTCTCAAATTGACCAGTTAGATGCTCAGTTGCTGGAAATTATTTCTCAGCGTGCTAAGTGTGCCTCACAGGTTGGTGCTTATAAGCGAGAAAATGGCCAAGATGATTGCCAGTTTTATCGTCCAGAAAGAGAGGCTAACGTATTAAGAAGAGTCGCTGAATTAAATCCTGGTCCTCTATCCAATGAGGAGATGGCGCGCTTGATCCGAGAAGTGATGTCCGCCTGTCTTGCGGTTGAGCGCAAGCTAGATATTGCATTTCTAGGTCCGGAGGGCACGTTTACCGAAGAGGCAGCACTTAAGCATTTTGGGCACTCCGTGCAGACAATTGCATTGAATTCAATTAGTGAAGTGTTTAGAGAAGTGGAATCCGGAGCTGCCAATTATGGTGTGGTTCCGATTGAGAATTCTACTGAAGGCGTGATCACGCATACGCTGGATAATTTCACGCGCTCGGCATTAAAAATTGTTGGTGAAGTTGAATTGCGCATTCATCATTACTTGCTCTCTCAAGAGACTGACCTGAAAAATGTAACGCTTATCAATTCTCATCAACAAGCACTTGCACAGTGTCGTAAATGGTTAGATTCAAATATGTCGGCCATATTACGTGAGCCAGTGGCTAGTAATGCGCAAGCAGCAATGAATGCGCAACAGAATTCTGGAGTTGCGGCTATCGCAAGTCGTTCCGCTGCAAATAAATATGGACTGAATATTTTGGCTAGAAATATTGAAGACATGCCAGATAATACCACGCGCTTTTTAATCATAGGTTCTAATGCGATTGCACCATCGGGCGTTGATAAAACCAGCCTCATAGTGAGTGCACCAAACAAACCTGGTGCGCTGTATACTTTGCTGCAGCCCTTTGCAAAAAATAATGTCAGCATGACACGTATTGAATCACGTCCTTCGCGCGGTGTTAATTGGGAGTATGTATTCTTTCTTGATCTTGATGGACATATCGAAGATGAGCCTCTGCAACTTGCATTAAAAGAGTTGGCAGAAGTGGCTGATATGGTGAATATTCTCGGTTCTTATCCTAAAGCTGTGTTGTAATTCATTATGATAAACACCTTATGTGTCATTGGTGTGGGTGTGATTGGCGGCTCACTCGCAATGAGTTTGCGCGAACATAAATGGTGTCAATCTGTGATAGGGATTGATACTGATCAGCATACAATTGACCAAGCATTAAAACTCAATGTGATAGATACCGGCTACACGTCAATTGACGCATGTTCTATCGTGCCTGACATGATTGTTATTGCGGTGCCGGTGTTAAGAGTGACTAAGGTATTTGAACAGTTGAAGCCTTGGTTTGATCAGTGTCTGGCAGTGACGGATGTATGCAGTACCAAACAAAACATTATTGATAGTTATGAGCTCGTGTTCGGCCAGCGTGATACTTCTTGCTATGTGCCAGGGCACCCAATTGCCGGACGAGAAAAGAGTGGAGTCGGTGCAGCGCAACATGATCTGTATCAACAGCGTAAGGTCATTCTGACACCCATGGATAACTCATCACATGAGAGTATTAAGGTGGTGACTGACATGTGGACAACAGCAGGCGCGCATGTTGAGCAATTAAATGCTCAAGAGCATGATAAAATCCTGGCCGCGACCAGTCACCTGCCACATGCGCTGGCATTCTCTTTAGTTCACTGTTTATCTACTCAGTCTCATACTGAAGAAATTTTCCGCTATGCGGCCGGAGGCTTTGCTGATTTCACGCGCATTGCGTCCAGCGATCCGGTTGTTTGGCGCGAAATATGTTTAGCAAATCGTGAACAATTACTTTCCGCGCTAGAACACTTTGATACAAGCCTGTTGCGTTTACGTGAAAGTTTGCGTACTGGAGACGGAGACACACTTGAAGAAATTTTCACCGAGGCGAAACAAGCGCGTGATAAATACACAAATTCTTAAAATTAATCACAAAAAAGATCAATTACTTTGAACTACTTATTACAGCCTGCGCACTCGGCATGCGGAGAAATCACTGTACCCGGCGATAAATCCATATCGCATCGAGCCATCATGCTGGCATCTATTGCTGACGGCCGTACGCATATCACTGGTTTTTTATCAGGTGAGGATTGTCTAGCAACCATGCATGCTTTTCAGCAAATGGGCGTGACTATCGAGCGCGTTGCGGACGGTGAGTTGCTTGTTGAAGGTGTGGGCAAGCATGGCCTTGAACCACCGAGTAATGAATTAGACCTTGGCAATTCGGGTACTTCAATGAGACTGCTAACCGGCCTGCTTGCCGGGCAATCCATAGCCTCAACATTAGTTGGGGATGAATCGTTAATGAAAAGGCCTATGCGTCGGGTTTGTGATCCACTGTCCAAGATGGGCGCGCACGTAGAAACCAGTGCTGACGGCACACCGCCCGTGACGATCATGCCAACAGATTCACTAAACGCGATTACTTATGAGTTGCCCATCGCCAGTGCGCAGGTGAAATCTGCACTGCTACTAGCGGGGCTATATGCACAGGGGATCACGACTATTAAAGAACCTAAGGCGACGCGCGATCATACTGAACGCATGTTGTCTGCGTTTGGCTATCCAATCACAACGGAAGCAGGGAGTATCTCTCTAGAGGGCGGTTTGCCACTGCATGCCACAGACATTCAAGTGCCTGCAGATATCTCCTCGGCAGCATTTTTTATTGTCGCAGCATGTATTGCCGAACAGGGAGATATTACCATCCATAATGTTGGTATGAATCCAACCCGTACTGGCCTGCTTGAAATTCTGCTGGCAATGAATGCCGATATAGTCATACATAATGAAAAAATAGTTGGTGGCGAACCGACCGCATCAATCACTGCGAGATCTAGCCGACTTAGAGGGATAGTGGTTCCTGCACACTTGGTACCTTCCGCAATTGATGAGTTTCCTATTATTTGTATTGCTGCGGCCTGTGCCGAGGGAATCACGCGAGTAACCAATGCAGAAGAACTGAGAGTAAAAGAAAGCGATCGAATTAGCCAAGTGGCAAAGGGTTTAACCACATTGGGTATTGAGGTCGAAGAGTTTGCCGATGGTTTATCTATTAGCGGGGGTGAGCTCAATGGTGGCACAATTGAAAGTGGTCATGATCATCGTATCTCAATGTCATTTGCTATCGCCTCGTTACGCGCAAAGCAAGCGATACATATCTTACAGTGTGAAAATGTAGCCACTTCTTTTCCTGGTTTCGTTGAGTTGGTGAATAGCATCGGGCTTAGTCTAGATGTCAAATGAGCAACAGGCCTCGTCCCATGCGCCAGTGATCGCAATCGATGGTCCAGCTGGAGTGGGGAAGGGCACGTTAGCCAAACAGCTTGCCACGATGCTCTCTTTTCACTATTTGGACAGCGGTGCGGTATATCGCGCATTATCTGTACAGGCACTAAAACAGGGTATTGATCTGGCGGATACTGACCGCTTAGTTAATTTGGCAACCGATTTGCGTTTATCTTTTCCAAGTGCGCAGAATTATTTTGCGCATATTGATGGTGAGAACATTGATGCTAGCCTAAGAACAGAACAATGCTCGCAATATGCATCTAAGATCGCGTCGAATGCTGAAATAAGACAAGCTTTGTTAGCGCTTCAAAGAGGTTTTCAACAATCTCCAGGCCTGGTCGGGGACGGCAGAGATCTCGGAACAGTCGTGTTTCCTAATGCCGAAGTGAAGATATTTCTTGATGCGAGTTGCGAGGAAAGAGCCCGTAGACGATATAAACAGTTGATTGATCAAGGAATTAGTGCTAATTTTGACCACCTTTTCGACAGCATTCGTGCGCGAGATGAACGCGATCGTACGCGTAGTACAGCACCTTTGGTTGCGGCCGAAGATGCTTTGGTGATCGATTCTACAACAATGACTATTGAAGCCGTCGTCGAAAACGCGGCTGCATACATTAATAAATGTCTGTCTATAGTTTAAGTGGAGTCTATCTTTTTTTAACTAACATTATTGAAGTCTAAATTTATGAGCGAAAGTTTTGCCGAATTATTAGAAGAAAGTTTTTCTAATTTAAATATGAAACCGGGTTCCATCGTCGATGGAACTGTTATTGATATCCGTAACGACGTTGTTGTCGTTAACGCAGGCCTTAAATCTGAAGGCGTTATACCAATTGATCAATTTAAAAATGAGCGTGGAGAAACCAACGTTGCTGTCGGTGATGTGGTTGAAGTCGCGCTTGATGCAGTTGAAGATGGTTATGGTGAAACGCGCTTATCACGTGAGAAAGCACGTCGGGCAAAAGCCTGGAGCGAGCTTGAACGAATAAGTGAATCTGGCGAAACCATTGTTGGCATTATTACTGGCAAAGTGAAAGGCGGCTTCACAGTCGAGTTGCCAGATATCAGAGCTTTCCTGCCTGGCTCATTAGTCGATGTCAGACCAGTGCGTGATACGTCTTATCTAGAAGGAAAAGAACTCGAATTTAAAGTTATTAAGCTGGATCAGCGCAGAAACAACGTGGTGGTCTCGCGACGTGCGGTGGTCGAAACAGAATACAGTGCAGAACGTGAAACCCTACTTGAAAGCTTGCAAGATGGCAGTGTTGTGAAAGGCATTGTTAAGAACTTAACTGATTACGGTGCGTTCTTGGATCTTGGTGGCGTAGATGGGCTATTGCATATCACTGATATGGCTTGGAAACGTGTTAAGCATCCTTCAGAAGTTGTCTCTATTGGCGATGAAATCGAAGTCAAGGTATTGAAATTCGATAAAGAAAAAACACGAGTATCATTAGGCCTTAAACAGCTAGGTTCAGACCCTTGGGCTGACTTAATGAGACGCTTCCCTGAGGGCACGCGCACGTTTGGTAAAGTGACTAATATTGCAGACTATGGTTGCTTTATTGAGATTGAAGATGGGGTTGAAGGTCTTGTGCATGTGTCAGAAATGGATTGGACAAGTAAAAATGTTAATCCTGCCAAAATAGTTGCCCTAGGTGACGAAAAAGAAGTCATGGTGCTGGACATTGACGAAGAACGTCGACGCATTTCGTTAGGCATCAAACAATGCCAGTCTAACCCATGGGATGAGTTTGCATCTTCCTACGACAAGGGCAGTAAAGTTAGTGGCCAAATTAAATCAATTACTGATTTCGGTATTTTCATTGGACTTGATGGCGGTATTGATGGCCTGGTTCACTTATCAGATATCTCTTGGAGTGATACTGGTGAGGAGTCCATACGAAATTTCAAGAAAGGCGAAGAAATAGAGGCAATAGTGCTAGCTGTTGATGCTGAGAGAGAGCGTATCTCATTGGGCATCAAGCAGCTTGATAAAGATCCTTTATCTGCATACCTGGCGGATCATGCCAAAGGCACTATAGTCAAAGGCGTTGTTAAAGAGTTAGACGCTAAAGCGGCAACCATTGAATTAGCGGAAGGTATTGATGGTGTGCTAAAAGCAACTGAATACGCACGTGATAAAATAGAAGATCTTACAGCTGTATTAAAAGAAGGTGATGAGATCGAAGCGAAATTTATCGGTGTTGACCGTAAAACCCGTGCATTAACACTCTCGGTTAAAGCTAAGGAAGAGCAGGAAGAAGCAGATGTGTTATCCGATTACAGCAGCAACAATAGCGGTGGTGGATCTACTTCTTTGGGAGATATTCTGAAGGAGCAGATGGGCGACTAACTAAAACAACTATGTAAAGGATCTGTTCGGTGGGGAATGTAATAACTAAATCTGAGTTGATAGAAAAAATATCGCAAAAGCAAAGTCATCTTCAGCATAAAGATATTGAGCTATCGGTTAAAAGTGTCATTGAGCAAATGAGTGATGCGCTCTCATCTGGTGAGCGCATTGAAATTCGTGGCTTTGGTAGTTTCTCATTACATTTCCGCCCACCACGTGTGGGTCGTAACCCTAAAACAGGCGAAACGGTCTCTCTGCCGGGTAAATATGTGCCCCATTTCAAGCCTGGTAAAGAGTTGAGAGAAAGAGTCAATAAAGATATCGCTGGCGACGAAGACAATAACTAGTCATTCTTCAATTCGAGGCCAACTCGTTACCTCAAACATCGTTTAAAACTCGTTGACCACTATTATGTCACGCATGGTAATCGTAGCGTTAGACTATCCCAGTGCGGAACTAGCACTAAACTTTGTAAATAAACTTGATAACAAATCTTGTGCATTAAAGGTGGGGTTTGAGCTATTCATTAGCGCCGGTCCTAGCTTTGTAGATTCGCTGGTAAGTCGTGGTTTCAAAGTCTTCTTGGATCTAAAACTTCATGATATTCCAAATACAGTTGCGCAAGCATGTGCTGCCGCCGCACGGCTAGGGGTGTGGATGGTTAATGTTCACGCATCTGGTGGTGTCCCTATGATGCTGGCAGCACGTGAGGCGATTGACAAGTTTGATTCCGAGCAACAGCCGTTATTAATTGCCGTCACGGTGTTAACCTCTATGAATCAAGAGATACTTGAGACACTTGGTGTTGCAGATAAACTTGATCGAGTTGTTTGTCACTGGGCGGCGATGGCACAGCAGGCAAAATTAAATGGTGTAGTCAGTTCTGCACGTGAAGCTGCGCAAATACGTGCGCAAAGTGATGCGCAATTTATGATTGTCACACCGGGGATACGCATGCCCGAGGGGAATCACGATGACCAACATCGCGTAGTCAGTCCGTCTGACGCATTCCAATTAGGTGTTACACACATTGTCGTTGGTCGGCCGATAACACAAGCACAAGATCCAAATAGTGCTTTAGAATCCTTTCAAAAAGCGTTCACAAGTGCGTAATGCACTTAGTTCGTTTACCTCTATTAAATGTCTTGTCTAGACTTGATGTTGCTCTTATCGAGTTAAATACACATTAATGGAGAATGCTATGAAAACAATATTTCTAAGTTTGGTTTTATTCATCAGTCTGACTGCCCACAGTCTGTTTGCAGCGCCCGTCAATATAAATCATGCGACTGCGCAAGAACTCGCCGATAATCTGCAAGGCGTGGGAATCAAAAAGGCGCAAGCAATTGTGCAATATCGAGATAAAATTGGCAGCTTTGAGTCACAAGAACAACTATTAAACGTCAAAGGGATTGGTGAAGCGACTCTGAAGAAGAACCAAGACAATATAATAGTAGAATAAATACAATAGTCATTATTAATAAAAAGGGCTCACATTTTATGTGGGCCCTTGTTGTTTATATGGAGCAATCAATTTATGATCCTTACGTCAATAATAAAATTATTAGCTAATAATGAAAAAGATTCGCAAAGCAATTTTCCCTGTCGCTGGGATGGGCACACGCTTTTTACCAGCTACTAAGGCGAATCCGAAGGAAATGCTGCCGATAGTGGATAAGCCCCTGATTCAATATGCTGCAGAAGAAGCCGTCGATGCAGGTATTGAAGAACTAATTTTTATTACTGGTAGAAGTAAACGTTCAATACCAGACCATTTTGATAAAGCGTATGAGCTTGAAGCTGAATTAGAAGCCAAAGGCAAAACAAAAATGCTCGAGATGGTAAAGAATATTTTACCACCTGGTATCTCTTGCATATATTTACGCCAAGCGGAGGCATTAGGTTTAGGTCATGCCGTGTTATGTGGTAAACCAGTGGTAGGGACTGAGCCATTCGCCGTGATATTGGCGGACGATCTTATTGATAGTTCGTCTAAAGGTTGCTTGAAGCAAATGGTTGAAATCTATGAGCGTGAAAACAGTGGCGTCATTGGAGTACAAAAAGTACCTCAAGAGAATGTTGGTAGTTATGGTGTAATCTCTGGTGATCAAGTGGATGATCACTTGTGGAGGATTTCTGGTATTGTTGAGAAACCAAAGCCTGATGAGGCACCTTCAAACATTGCTGTGGTGGGGCGTTATATCCTGGATGGATCAATTTTTAATATCTTAGAAGAAACTGACACGGGTGCCGGCGGAGAGCTGCAATTGACTGATGCGATCGCAAATCAAATTAGACAACGTTCTGTGTATGCGTATCAATTTGAAGGCCGTCGTTATGATTGCGGTAGCAAGTTGGGTTATTTGCAGGCGACCGTAGAATATGGGTTGAAGCACACTGAAATTGGTAGCGAATTTTCAGAATATTTGCAAGGCATATGCAGTAATAAAAAGGATTCTTCTGAGTAATTTGCGCATTTAAATGCATTGCATAAAATATGTGTTTCAATGAAACATTACGCTTGTCATGTCATTTTAGATTGCGCTATCTAAATTAAGATTTCCATGTATGTCGATGAGAATTGCTTTTACATCGAAATCGCTTATAGATAATTGATGTGTGATTTAGTCTCAGATCACACCTACTGAAATATTTAGGTTAGTGACATCAAGTGAGACCCAAGTAAAGTGTCAAATACTATTTAAATTGCGAGTAATTGAGTCGCATTGTAGATAGACATGTATTACCAGGAGGAGGGATGCTACTTGGCTCCTCGGGACGGGCTCGAACCGCCGACCTAGTGATTAACAGTCACCCGCTCTACCGACTGAGCTACCGAGGAACAGAAAGGTCGAGATCTTACTGGCCCGAACAGTCTCGGTCAACTCTCTTTATTCATAATCAATGCTCTATAGGCCGTCGTATTTTCATTAACGTTCATCTCGTATCCTAGTGAATTATTGCGAAATGTGAACTACTACTAGTGTAGGGAGTTTAATACGTTAGGCGTATCACTTTTCGTTTTAAATCAACCTATTACTATTCCTACCCAGGCATGGAGTGCTGCACATCTCAATGACGCAGATTATCCGTTGGTTAATACCAATTAGCTGAGGTCATTAATATGTGCTGTGGAACTAAATAAAGTAGCCGAAGGAACGTCTTGGAGACTTAGGGATTAAGGAGAAATTTGGGTGAGTAGTGTTGTTGTAATGGAATATGAAGGCCATCAAATTCGATTGGTCGAGTGCAATACTGGAGATATGTGGTTTGTCGCAGCCGACGTATGTCGCTGTGTGGGGCTTGCTATTAATAGTCGCACAGGTAAACCAAATGTGACAGTTGCTACGCGAGAATTATCGGATCAGCAAAAAGAGAAATTCCGTGTTGATACACCTGAGAATCCAAAGAACCCTTGGATCGATATGATGATTGTATCCAAAGAAGGCTTGATTATGATGCTGAGCTTGTCTGACACTATCGAAGCACAGCGCTTTAAACAGTTTGTAGAGCAAGAATACCCAAAAATTAATTCTGCCGGAGGCATTGCTGAAGCGTCTGCAGCAGAATAATTTTTTAAATAAAAAATCAAAGTCCTACAACTGACAATTGCAGGCCTTTTTTATTGCCCAGTCATACCCATTTGTTAGCCGAGATTATCTTTTAATCGCTTCAAGGCTTCGGCTAAATTTTCTTTAGAGTTAGCAAATGAAATACGCATATACCCTGGCAAGCCAAATGCACTGCCGGGCACCACGGCTACCCCGCAATGAGTGAGTAAGTATGTTGCAAATTCAACATCATTCTCGACCCCTTCTGTTTGTTCGATAGCACCTGAAATATTTGCAAAGCAGTAGAAAGTGCCTTGAGACATATTGCAGCTAATACCATTGATAGCATTGAGTTCATCAACAACAAACTCGCAGCGTTTTTCAAATTCTTCACTCATCTCTGTGACACACTCTTGGCTTGCAGATAAGGCGACCTCGGCGGCGGCTTGGGAAATAGAACAAGGGTTTGAGGTGCTTTGTGATTGTATATTTTTCATCGCCTCGATAATTTCCGCCGGGCCTGCAGCATAGCCGATGCGCCACCCGGTCATGGAGTATGCTTTTGATACGCCATTTAATACCAGCGTCCTCGATTTCAATTCGGGGCAAACAGATAAAATATTACTGAATGACTGATTGCCAAATAAGATGTGTTCATACATATCATCTGTGGCAATCAATATCTGTGGGTGCTTAATTAATACTTCCGCCAAGCTGCTTAGCTCATCTTCATTGTAGCTTGCACCAGTTGGATTCGAAGGGCTGTTAATTACAAGCAGTTTAGTTTTAGTAGAAATCTTTGTTGTTAGTTGTTTCGCATTAATCTTGAATGACTGGGATTGATCGGCAGTAATAAATACAGGTAATCCGTCAGCTAACATCACCATGTCAGGATAAGAAACCCAATAGGGTGCGGGGATAATAACTTCATCGCCTTGATCTAATACTGCCTGACATAAATTATAAAAACTTTGTTTGCCGCCATTAGACACCAGGATTTCATTAGGCACATAGGACAAGCCATTATCGCGTTCGAACTTTTTGATAATGGCTGCCTTGAGAGAATTTGTTCCTGCGACAGGCGTGTACTTGGTTTTTCCAGCCTCAATTGCGTCAACAGCAGCTTGTTTTATGTGATCCGGAGTGTCAAAGTCGGGTTCCCCTGCAGCTAAATTAATTACATCAACTCCCTCCAGTTTTAACTGGTTTGCTTTTGCGGTGACGGCTAGGGTAGGTGATGGTTTGATTCGACGAACGCGGGAGGCTAGTTTGATGTTCAATTGAGTATGTTCCTAAAAGGGGGTAACAATAATTATGGCCGGGCGTGATGATACTGTATTTTAAGGGTCTCTATAAAGATAATGAGTAAAGAATTTCATATTGAATCAACATTTGAGCCTTCAGGCGATCAGCCCACTGCCATTGCACAGTTAACGGAGGGATTAAATGATGGTCTTGCTCACCAAACTCTATTGGGTGTCACTGGGTCAGGTAAGACGTTTACTATTGCTAAAGTAATAGAAGCTGTACAACGGCCAACCATAGTGCTCGCGCCTAACAAAACACTAGCAGCACAATTGTATGGCGAAATGAAATCCTTTTTTCCACGCAATGCTGTGGAATATTTTGTTTCCTACTACGACTACTATCAACCAGAGGCCTATGTACCCTCTAGCGATACCTTTATAGAGAAGGATGCATCAGTAAATGACCATATTGAGCAAATGCGTCTGTCTGCAACGAAAGCGCTATTTGAACGTAATGACACTATTATAGTCGGTACAGTCTCGGCTATTTATGGTCTGGGAGATCCGCGCTCATACTTGAATATGGTGCTTCATCTAGATCGTGGTGACATTACAGATCAGCGCACCATATTAAGGCGCTTGGCTGAGCTTCAATATAAACGTAATGATGTTGAAATGAAGCGAGGTACGTTTCGTGTGCGTGGTGAAGTGATAGATGTACATCCTGCAGAATCGGAACGTGAAGCTATTCGGGTAGAATTATTCGATGACGAAATTGAACAATTAAGCTATTTCGATCCTCTCACGGGTGAAGTATTAAGACGAGTTCCTCGGCTGACTATTTACCCTAAGTCTCACTACGTGACACCACGCAGCGTTATTTTGGCAGCAATTGATTCCATTAAAGATGAGCTCAGGGAGCGTCTGAAGAATTTAAGAAGTATAGAAAAATTGGTTGAGGCGCAACGCCTGGAGCAACGCACACAATATGATCTTGAAATGCTTCAAGAGCTGGGCTACTGCAATGGTATTGAAAATTACTCGCGTTACTTAAGTGGTCGCGGACCAGGCGAGCCACCTCCTTGTTTATTGGATTATTTGCCTGACAATGCATTGATGATCATGGATGAAAGTCATGTGTCCGTGCCACAGTTTGGTGGAATGTATAAAGGTGACCACTCACGTAAATCTACCTTGGTTGAGTATGGGTTTCGTTTGCCTTCAGCACTCGATAATCGCCCGCTTAAATTTGAAGAGTTTGAGTCAATATCGCCACAAGTCATCTACATCTCAGCAACACCTGGTGATTATGAGATGGATAAATCGGCATCGGTCGCTGAGCAAGTGGTGCGACCTACAGGCTTAGTGGATCCAATAATTGAAGTACGTCCTGTGGCAACACAAGTGGATGATGTGTTATCAGAAATTAATGAGCGCGTAACTTTAGGTCAGCGAGTATTAATTACCACTTTAACCAAACGTATGTCAGAAGATCTAACTGAATACCTTGAAGAAAACGGTGCACGAGTAAGATATCTGCACTCTGATATCGATACAGTTGAGCGTGTTGAGATTATTCAAGATCTGCGTAAAGGTGTGTTTGATGTGCTGGTGGGAATTAATTTATTACGCGAAGGTTTGGATATTCCTGAAGTATCGTTAGTTGCAATATTCGATGCTGACAAAGAGGGTTTTTTAAGATCGGATCGTTCATTAATTCAAACCATTGGGCGCGCGGCGAGAAACCTGAATGGCAAAGCAATTTTATATGCAGACAAGGTGACGGGTTCCATGCAGCGTGCAATTGAAGAAACTGAGCGTCGTCGTGATAAGCAAAAAGCGTACAATAAAAAACATAATATCAAACCGTACAGTGTGGAAAAATCGGTGGGTAATATTATGGAAGGCGCTCAATCACGCTATGATCAACAACGTTACAAACAATTACACGAAATTGCTGAACAAGCAGATAACTACGAGACGCTCACCCCTGATTTGGCATTAAAACAAATTCATCAACTGGAACAGAGAATGTATGAATTTGCCAGGAACTTGGAATTCGAAGACGCGGCGCGTACGCGAGATGAGATTCAACGGTTGAAAGATTTTGCCTTGGGTAAACCGAGCGTTCAAGCGAGTTAATCACTGTTAAATTGACTGTGTGTGTGATACCTTTTCGCGTCTTCACCTGAATAGGTAGAAGAGTAACTAGAGGAAGCACTGATTTTTAACACATGTTTTACACTAGGTAAGAACTGACAACTGCCACTAACTTTTGTAGCTAGCGAGCATGTTCAGCAACGGATAACAAAGAATTATTAAAAACAGTGGTTCCCTAATATAGGCGCGTAGCTCAGTTGGTTAGAGCATCACCTTGACATGGTGGGGGTCGTTGGTTCGAATCCAATCGCGCCTACCAGCCCTGCGAGGGCTCGGCCTCGCAAGTATTGGCATCGCTTAGCGATACGATTTTTTTCTTACTTAATATATTATTGCGCCTAGTTTTAAGTAGCCCTTAACAAATTAATACTCTCGTAGCTTCAGTAACGCAAAATATAGTTCCCAAATTTCAATTTAAACAAGTGGCCCTTCGTATCGGCCACCACTGGAGAAAACAATGCCGCAAATAACGCTTCCTGATGGAAATACTAAATCGTTCGATCATCCCGTCACGGTCGCTGCCGTAGCAGAGTCTATTGGCCCAGGTCTTGCTAAAGCGGCCGTAGCAGGTCGTGTGAATGGTCAGCTTGTCGATACGTGTGTGCAAATTGAGGAAGACGCGGATGTATCGATTATCACGAATAAAGATCAAGAGGGTATGGAAATTGTACGCCATTCTTTTGCGCACTTAGTCGGTCATGCAGTGAAACAACTTTTCCCCAAAGCAAAAATGGCGATAGGTCCCGTGATAGAGGATGGGTTTTATTATGATATTGACTATGAAAGAAGCTTTACACCAGAAGATCTTGAAGCCATTGAAAAGCGCATTACTGAGCTGGTAAACGAAGATTATGAGGTGATTCGTAAAGTGGTCTCACGTGAAGAAGCGATAGAAACATTTACTCAACGTGACGAACCATACAAAGTTGAAATTGCCTCAGAGATACCTGATGGGGAAATTATTGCGCTGTATCATCATCAAGAATACACCGACATGTGTCGAGGTCCCCATGTGCCAAACACACGGCATTTACGTGCATTCAAATTAACTAAATTAGCAGGTGCTTATTGGCGCGGTGATTCAAACAATCCAATGCTACAGCGCATCTACGGCACTGCCTGGCCTGACAAAAAACAACTCAAGCAATATCTCAAGCGTATAGAAGAGGCAGAAAAAAGAGATCACCGACGCTTAGGTAAACAAATGGACTTGTTTCATTTTCAGGAAGAAGCTCCTGGCATGGTGTTTTGGCATGCACGTGGCTGGGAATTATATCGAACTGTTGAACAGTATATTCGCAAAAAAATTGCACATCATCACTATAACGAAGTAAACACTCCGCAAGTATTGGATCGTAGTCTTTGGGAGAAATCTGGGCACTGGGAAAAATTCGGCGACATGATTTTTTCTACTCAATCAGAAAGCCGTGAATTTGCAGTTAAGCCGATGAACTGTCCGTGTCATGTGCAAATCTTTAACCAAGGTTTAAAGAGCTATCGTGATTTGCCATTTAAAATCGCCGAGTTTGGATTGGTGCATCGTAATGAGCCATCGGGAACATTGCATGGTTTAATGCGCGCGCGTCGATTTGTGCAGGATGATGCGCATATCTTTTGTACTGAGGCACAATTACAAGAAGAAGTCGCTAAGCTTATAGATTTAACCTTTAATGTTTACAAGGATTTTGGATTCGAAGAGATTGAGTTGGCACTGTCTACACGCCCAGAGCAGCGTGTGGGAGAGGAATCTCTGTGGGATCAAGCGGAACAAAGTTTGAAACACTCTTTGGAAAGTAAAAGATTGGACTACCGTTTGCAGCCTGGTGAAGGCGCCTTTTATGGCCCCAAGATCGAATTTACATTACGCGATAGTCTGGCTCGACGTTGGCAATGTGGCACCATTCAGCTTGATTTCTCCATGCCTACTCGCCTGGATGCGAGTTATGTCAGTGAGGATGGGTCAAAGAAAGTCCCTGTGATGATTCATCGTGCCATCCTGGGCTCTTTAGAGCGTTTTATTGGCATCCTAATCGAACATCACGCGGGCAATATGCCGTTCTGGCTAGCGCCTGTGCAGGCCGTGGTGCTGAATATCACGGATGCGCAGGCAGAATATATGCAAAATGTCCAAAAAAGGCTGCTGAATGAAGGATTTCGGGCCAATATCGACTTGAGAAATGAAAAGATTGGCTATAAGATTCGCGAGCACACAATTCAACGCGTCCCTTATCTGCTCGTTGTCGGTGACCGAGAGATGGAAACGCAATCCGTGGCCGTACGTTCGCGTCAAGGTGAAGATCTTGGTTCAATGAGTATTGATGAGCTCATTGAGCTATTTGCCAAAGAAAACGCGGAAATCGGCCATTTTTAGTTTTAGGAGTAGCATATCAGCGCAAGTAAAGACGTTCGCCTGAACGAAGAAATATTCGACCCGCAAGTCAGATTGATCGATGCGGAAGGTGAAAATGTAGGCGTTGTAGATAGGGAAGAAGCGTTACGAATTGCAAGCGAGGCGGATCTCGACTTAGTTGAGATATCGCCCAATGCTCAACCCCCTGTATGTCGTGTCATGGACTACGGCAAATACAAGTTCGAGCAAAACAAAAAAGCGCATCAGGCGAAGAAAAAACAGAAGCAGATTCAGGTCAAAGAAATTAAATTCAGACCTGGAACAGAAGAAGGCGATTATCAAGTCAAGCTGCGCAAATTGATTGAATTTTTGCAGGATGGAGATAAAACAAAAATCACTATCCGTTATCGTGGTCGCGAAATGCAGCACAAAGAATTAGGTGCGCAACTTCTTGATCGCATAGAAGAAGATTTAAAAGAATATGGCGATGTAGAACAGCGCCCTAAAATGGAAGGAAGACAGCTGATTATGGTGCTTACACCTTCTAGGAAACAAAAGTAGATATTAATAGGATTACAGGTAATGCCTAAGTTAAAGACTAACCGCGGTGCGGCTAAGCGATTTAAAAAAACAGCGACAGGAAAATATAAATGTTCTCAGTCGCATTTACGTCATATCTTGACCAAGAAAAGCACCAAACGTAAGCGCCATCTACGATCCATTGAAGTTGTAGCTGAAGTAGATACACCAATGATTCGCAGAATGTTGCCTTACGTATAAAATTTTTAAAGGAAACAACATATGTCTAGGGTTAAACGCGGTGTTACCGCACGTGCACGTCATAAAAAGGTTCTGTCAAAAGCAAAAGGCTATTATGGTGCGCGCAAAAATGTTTATCGAGTTGCAACTCAAGCTGTTACTAAAGCAGGCCAATATGCTTATCGTGACCGACGACAGAGAAAGAGACAATTCCGTTCTTTATGGATCACTCGTATCAATGCGGCCGCTCGTCAATTCGATATATCTTACAGTCGCTTAATAAACGGATTACAAAAAGCCTCAATTGAAGTAGATAGAAAAGTGCTTGCTGATTTAGCTGTGCATGATATTGCTGCGTTTGGACAACTTGCAGAGCGAGCCAAAGCACAATTGTAAAATCCGTTTTTTATTAATGCTGGTATTGCTTGAAAAAGGGAAAGGCTCAACCTTTCCCTTTTTATTTTCTGCAATGTGTAAGTTGCTAGCCAGTAGTTAACTTGGTATTAGATTAATCAAACTGTCCTGTATGTCGATTTCAAATATATACACTAAGATCTTCATCTTATGAGTGAGCTAGACGATCTATTAAATATTGCTAAACGTGAAATTCAAGCAACAACTGATTTGAAGTTGCTTGAGGAGTTACGTGTTAGATATTTAGGCAAAAAGGGTTTGATTACTGAACAGCTCAAATCGTTAGGAAAACTATCTGCAGAGGACCGTCCTGCCGCAGGTGAGAGAATCAATAAAATTAAACAAGCGATTCAGTCTGCGCTGGAAACAAGAGACAGCGAACTAGAAACAATCGCTATAAGTGAAAAACTCAAATCTGAATCAATAGATGTTACCTTGCCGGGCAGATCAGGTTCGATCGGCTCACTACATCCAGTCACCATTACACTTAGACGCATAGAGAAATTATTTCAGCGGCATGGATTCGAAGTCGCAGATGGTCCTGAAATTGAAGATGACTTCCATAATTTTGAAGCATTAAATATACCGCCTCATCACCCTGCGCGGGCTATGCATGATACTTTTTATTTTGCTGATGGCTTGCTGTTACGTACGCATACTTCATCTGTGCAGATACGTACCATGGAAAATACATCGCCTCCGATAAGAATAATTGCCCCGGGTCGTGTATACCGATGTGACTCTGATATCACGCATAGTCCTATGTTTCATCAAGTCGAAGGGCTACTTGTTGATAATGATATTAATTTTGCGCAGTTGAAAGGCTTAATCATTGAGTTCTTGCATGCGTTTTTTGAGAATGATCAATTAGGTATACGTTTTAGACCTTCTTATTTTCCATTCACTGAGCCATCTGCTGAAGTTGATATTGAATGGCATGATGAACAAGGAAACTCTAACTGGTTAGAAGTGATGGGTTGCGGCATGGTGCACCCTAATGTATTTAGACAAGTCGGGATTGATGCAGAGAAATATAATGGTTTTGCATTTGGTCTAGGGGTCGAGCGCCTAGCGATGTTGTATTACGGTGTGCGTGATTTAAGGATGTTTTATGAAAATGACATGCGTTTCTTACGCCAATTTTCTATTTAATGGATACGCCGGTTGAGAATGCAATATGAAGTTTAGTGAAAAATGGTTAAGACAGTGGGTGAATCCAAGCATCTCTACCGAGCAGCTTGGCGAACAGCTAACGATGGCGGGCTTAGAGCTAGATGCCATAGAACCAGCTGCACCGGATTTAGCTGGAGTGATTGTTGCGCGTATAGAATCAGTCGCAGCGCATCCAGATGCAGATAAATTGCAAGTATGCCAAGTGGGTGTTGGGCAAATAGAAACACGGCAAATTGTATGCGGGGCGAAAAATGCGCGTCCAGGATTAGTAACGGCATTAGCAACAGAAGGTGCTGTGTTACCTGGTGGTGTGAAAATCAAAGCTGCTAAATTACGTGGCGTAGAATCATTTGGCATGTTGTGTGCCAGCAGCGAGTTGGGATTAGATGAAGATAGCGCGGGTATTATTGAGTTAGATGATAGTCTGTCAGTGGGTCAGGCATTAACAGACGCACTGGATTTAAATGATGCGGTATTGGATATTGATCTCACGCCTAATCGATCTGATTGCTTGAGTATTGAAGGTGTCGCACGTGAAGTGTCAGCGTTGAATAGTCTGGCAATGAATGTCATTGATATGCCAGAAGTTGCAAATGACATAGAAGACAAACTGACCATTAACATCGATCGGCAAGAAGATTGCCCACGTTATTGTGGACGTATTTTACGCAACGTGGATAGTAAAGCACGAACGCCAATCTGGATGCTGGAACGACTTCGACGCGGCGGCATACGCAGTATTAATTTCATTGTAGATGTTTGTAACTATGTGATGCTGGAGCTGGGTCAACCCATGCATGCATTTGATTTGGACAAGCTCGCGCAGAAAATTGTTGTCAGAATGTCGCTCCCTGATGAAAAATTACAATTGCTTGATGGAAAAGAAATAATACTCAGTAGTGACAGTCTTGTGATCGCAGATGAACATAATGCACTGGCACTGGCGGGCGTCATGGGTGGTCAAGCATCGGCAGTGACGAATGATACAAAGCATATATTTCTAGAGAGTGCATTTTTCAACCCAGTGACAATCGCCGGTAAAGCGAGAGAGTTTGGACTGCATACTGAGTCTTCTCATCGATTTGAGCGAGGTGTAGACCCACAATTAGCTACTCGAGCCATGCAGCGCGCTACGCAGTTGATAAAGGAGTATGCCGGTGGTCAGGTTGGGCCTGTTATTGAGGTTGCAAATAATCACCACTTGCCAAGCCAACAACAGATCGCTATATCAGTTAATAAAACAATCAATGTATTGGGTGTGGATACAACACTAAGTGAAGTGGCGAGTATTCTTGAAGATTTACGTTGTGTTGTTGAGTATCGAGATGATGATCAACTCCTTGTAACGCCGCCGAGTCATCGCTTTGATTTACAAATTGATGTTGATCTCATCGAAGAGGTGGCAAGACTCAAAGGCTACCATGAGTTTCCCACGCAAAATTTGCCAATAGGTGCTGGCAATTTAAATGTTAAGCAAAAGTCTGATGTGATCTTTGCGATACAGGAGTGTTTCGCATCGCTTGGTTACAATGAGGCAGTGACTTTTAGTTTCACTCAGGCTGATAATTGTCGACTTTTTTATCAGGGCGAAGTTAAACAGTTGGCCAATCCAATTTCGACAGCATTGTCGAACATGCGCACTAGCTTATGGCCAGGGTTATGTGAAGCGGCGAGCTATAATCTCAAACGTCAGCACACGAGTGTGAGATTATTTGAAATCGGTAGAAAATATTTGCTCCAGTCTGGTGAGTTGGTGCAATCTGAAGTACTGGCAGGTGTTGCCGTTGGCGAGGTGATGCCTAGGCAATGGGGTACGCAATCACGCTCGGTAGACTTTTACGATGTCAAAGGCGACATTGAATATTTGTTGTCATCAATGGGGATTAGTGAGGGCGTTAAATTTGCGCCACATAGCCAGCTCGGGCTTCATCCTGGGAAAACTGCACTAATATCGATCAATAATATTGAATTAGGTGTGGTGGGAGTATTGCACCCAAGTGTGCTTAAACCGCTAGGCTTGTCTAAACAGGAAGTTATCGCTTTTGAGCTAAATCTTGAGGGAAAATTACTTGATAAGTCGCCATCGGAATTTAAATTATGGTCTAAATTCCCTCAGGTGCGGCGTGACCTGACTTTGGTGATAAGTAATGAAATTACTGCTAATTCCATTTTAGAGGCTATATACGCCTTACAAATAAGTGAGTTGCAGGATATAGTCATATTTTCGGTATATCAGGGTAAAGGTGTCCCTGAAAATGCAAAAAGCGTGTCTTTAGGCTTGATTTTACAGGATTTTTCTAGCACTCTTACAGAACAACAAATAGAACAAACCATGACAAAAATCATAACTCTTCTCTCTGACCAATTTTCAGCTGAGTTGAGAAGCACCTAGACACTTATGGCATTAACAAAAGCAAATATGGCTGAGAATTTATTTGAGGAGCTCGGCCTAAACAAAAGAGAAGCCAAGGAGTTGGTAGAGGTGTTCTTTGAGGAAGTCCGACTCGCTCTCGAAGAAGGTGAAGAGGTTAAGTTATCGGGGTTTGGTAACTTCATCTTGCGAGACAAAAGTCAGCGTCCTGGACGCAACCCAAAGACTGGAGAGGAAATACCCATAACCGCTAGACGAGTTGTGACGTTTCGTCCTGGGCAAAAACTAAAATCAAGGGTAGAGGAATATGCTGGAAGCCAGCAACAATAGCGAATTACCTGTCATTCCATCCAAGCGTTATTTTACGATTGGCGAAGTGAGTGAATTATGTGACGTCAAACCACATGTGCTGCGATATTGGGAACAGGAATTTCCCACCCTCAAACCCGTCAAGCGCCGTGGTAATCGTCGCTACTATCAACGCCATGATGTAGTACTAATTCGACAAATACGTAGCTTGCTTTACGAACAAGGCTATACCATTGGTGGTGCACGACAAAAGTTAGCAGATCCAGTTGACTCAGAGGAGTCAACACCGAATGTGGCTAATGATGTCATTCAGCAAACTCGCGCTGAATTAGAAGATTTACTCCAATTTCTCAGTCGTTAAGTTTAGACTTCTTTCCTCATTTCTATAAAATATAGAATCAAAGTAATTCGGGGTGTAGCGCAGCCTGGTAGCGCACCGCAATGGGGTTGCGGGGGTCGAAGGTTCAAATCCTTTCACCCCGACCAGTTCAGACCCTCAATCTAATTATAAAAACAGTTTTTCATCAAGCTCATGTGTTTAGGCATCGTGCAACTATTTTAAATTTTCTAAAATATTTGCATGAACGTTGATGTTGCATACACATCAACTGAAATAAATTTAGTGTCATGACATGAGATTGTGAAAACTGGTTTTCAGTTGGTTGAATTATATCAATGACGGTGACTGACTTGATTTTACAATCCAACGAGATCTCTAAATTGGTATGTTGCTAGGTAGTTCAATGTCTTGATTCACTGTATTTCGCAGCTATTAGCATTACTAACATGACGACGTATTGGCCTAGCATAACATTGCTCATATCATGTTCGGTAAATTTGACCGTATATAGGTTTCAGAATGCCAAATGCCACGGTATGCTTGTACAATTAACTTAATTCAGATTAAACCTTTAAAAATTTTATGAATATTAACTTAGAGCTGATCCTAGTTATCGGCACCCTGTTAACAGGGGTGATCGTTCTATTAGATAAACTAGTGTTGGCTGAGAGACGCCGCAAGCGAGTAATGAATGAAACATATGATGCTAAATTTGGTGAGCGGACTAACGCTAAAACGCGTGGTGAGTATAAAGAGCCCTGGTACATCGATTATTCGCGTTCTTTTTTTCCAGTACTTCTCATCGTTTTAATTCTTCGTTCATTTATTGCTGAACCCTTTCGTATTCCCTCAGGTTCTATGATGCCTACTTTGTTACATGGTGATTTTATCCTGGTGAATAAATTCACTTATGGTTTACGCTGGCCAGTGATACATAATAAATTTTGGGCAAATGGCCTGCCTGAAAGAGGTGATGTCATTGTATTTCGTTATCCTAAAAATCCGTCATTAGATTACATTAAACGTGTCATTGGTGTTCCGGGTGATAGAATTGAGTACCGCAATAAATCAATTTACTTAAATGGAGAGAAAATCAAGCAGGTTTCTCTGGGTAAATATATTGGTCAGGGTAGAGATAGCGTGATGTCAGGAGCCAGTAGAAAACAAGAAAAATTAATGTTTGTATCGCATGATGTTCTAATAAATGAAAATCGTTACGCTATTGATAATGCATGGACTGTTCCTGATGGGCACTATTTTGTGATGGGAGATAATCGAGATAATAGTAATGACAGTCGTGTTTGGGGCATGGTGCCAGAAAACAACTTAGTGGGTAAAGCGTTCATGGTTTGGATGAACTGGGATATTTCAGAAGGACAATTTGACTTTAGACGTATCGGTAAACAAATCAAGTGAGGTGGTTATTGTGAAATTAGCTAAACAACAAGCAGGTTTGTCCACTATCATGCTGATCCTGGTAGTGGGATTTTTTGGCTATATAATATATATGGGATTGAAAGTTGTGCCAGTATATATGGATTATTATTCTATTAGATCAGCGGTTGACGGTCTGGCTGATGAAATGAAAACGCGGCAGATCAGCAAGAATCAATATATGGATTTACTAAGACGTCGTTTGGAAATTAATTATATCAATGTCAATGGGTTGAAGCCTAGTCGTGATGGCTGTGAGAAATCTAATCGAGATGTGTTTCATTATAAGAACTCAAAAAAAGGCACGGAAGTAGGAGTTAGTTATGAGGAACGTGTTTCATTGTTTGCAAATATTGATTTTTTACTAACCTTCGACCATATGCGTATTGTTAAAACTCCCGCTAAATAAAGCGATAACATCTTAACGTGTCGAGCCTAAAGCAGTTACCGGAAGAGATTACAAGTTCTAAACTTTTCTCAGCAGCACTTACCCATCGTAGCGCCGGCAAAGAAAACAATGAACGTCTCGAGTTTCTCGGTGATGCGGTACTTGGGCTAGTGATTGCAAATGTGCTGTTCGAAAAATTCCCTGATTGTGATGAAGGTGACCTAAGTCGCTTACGAGCACATTTGGTATGTAAAAAAGCGCTGGCTCAATTGGCAAAAGAAGTTGATCTAAGTTCAAGTCTTAGACTTGGAGCTGGTGAGAAAAAAAGCGGTGGGCATTATCGTGCTTCTATTTTGGCAGATAGCTTAGAAGCAATTTTTGGTGCAGTTTATTTACTGAAAGGCTTCGACTTTACGGCACAATTCATCAAGTCGTTATATAAAAAATCATTAAATAATCTGCCTCATGTTGATGAATTAAAAGACCCTAAAACACGTTTACAAGAATACCTTCAGTCTAGACAGCTAGATGTGCCAAGTTATAAAGTGCTGCGAGAATCGGGTGAGGGAAATAATAAATCATTTAAAGTTGAGTGTGTTGTCGCAGAGCTTGGGGTGCGCTCAAAAGGAGAAGAGAAAAGCAAGAAAAAAGCAGAACAAATGGCAGCCAGAGAAGTGCTAAACATATTGTTGGCAAAGTAATAGTAATATGTCACAAGGAACCCGTTGTGGGTATGTCGCAATCATCGGCCGTCCAAATTCGGGCAAATCAACATTATTTAATTGTCTGCTTGGCAAGAAAATATCTTCGATCAGCTTTAAGCCACAAACAACCCGACATCGCATTGTTGGTGTGCGTAGTGATTCAGATTCGCAATTTATCTTCGTGGACACACCTGGCATTCATCTGGGCGGTAAGCGGTTACTTAATCGTGTATTAAATAAAAATGCGACAAATGCGTTGCATGAAGTCGATTTGATCCTTTGGCTGGTTGATCGTGGTCATTGGACATCTGAAGAAGAATTTATTGTAAAGTCGTTAAGTGATATCAATTGCCCCGTCATTCTTGTAGTGAATAAAATTGACAAGCTTGATAATAAAGAAGAGTTGCTGAAAATTTTGCCTACACTTGCTGAAAAATATATGTTTGAAGAAATTATCCCAATTTCAGCCCTCAAAGAGGATAATATTAAAGATTTGGTTAGCACTGCAAAAAAATATTTGCCAGATTCAGAATTTTATTATTCGACCGATTATCTCACCGATCGTAATAAAGAATTTATTGCCGCTGAAACAGTTAGAGAAGCGGCATTTGTGTATCTGGACAAAGAGCTGCCATATGCCACACATGTTGAGATAGAAAAGTATGAAACCGATAGCGAAAAAACTTATATATCAGCTATTATTTGGGTTGAGAAGCAAGGTCAAAAATCTATATTGATTGGTAAGAAGGGAGAAATGCTAAAAAAAATCGGTTCGCTTGCTAGAGGCTCATTGCAAAAGCAGCTCAATGAGAAAGTCCACCTAGACTTATGGGTGAAGTTACATAAAGATTGGCAAGATAACCCCCAGATTGTTGGCAAATATGAACTGTAAAGCACACTATGCGGATTGAGCTCGAACCTTCTTATATACTGCATACGCGACCCTATCGCGAAACAAGCCTATTGGTGTATGTGCTAACTGAGCAGCATGGTATTGTACATATGGTGTCTAAGGGAGCGCGTAAAAATGGACATAACTCGTTGCAGCCGTTTACCAAAATGTATCTTTCATGGTCAGGGAAAGGAGAGTTGGTTTCGTTAAATAAAGTTGAGCATGAAAGTTCGCATTATACGCGTAATTTTCGCGCGCAAGTGCAATGTTTTTATTTGCATGAACTGATCATGAAACTCATTCCGAGTATGAGTCCGGCCCCGGAATTATTTTATTTGTATGAATCTTCTTTAACAGCCATGATAGAGAGCCCTAACGATGAAAAAATATTGCGTCACTTTGAAATGCAACTATTAGCAATCATGGGGCATCCGTTACAAATGAGATTTGATTACATCAATGATGAGTCGATTAAAGATGATAGAATATATCGCTACGATCCAGATTTAGGTCCTACGCAAGTTGTAGATATTAGTTCGCATTGGAATTTAATCAGCGGGCAATTATTAAATCAGCTAGAGGCAAATATCTTGTCGAGTGATAACTTAAGTCAAGCTAAAATGTTTTTACGTGGCATTATGCAGCATTATTTACAGGGCAAACCGCTAATGACGAGAAGATTGCTGAAGGTTAATTGAGTGAGTCAAAAGCAAGTTAAATTAGGCGTCAATCTTGACCATATCGCAACTCTTAGGCAAGCCAGGTATACCCCATATCCAGACTTGATGGAATCCATTAGAGTTGCAGAAGCCAGTGGTGCAGATGGCATTACCCTGCATTTGCGAGAAGATCGCCGTCACATTCAAGACGATGATATTCATTCAGCAAAAGAAATTATTACCACACATTTAAATCTGGAAATGGCTGCAACTAGTGAAATGCAGAATATTGCTTTGCAAATTAGACCACAATATTGCTGCATTGTCCCTGAGCGTAGAGAAGAACTAACCACCGAAGGTGGGTTGGATGTAGTTGCACACCGGGACCGACTGTCTGATTTGATTGCTGCGCTAACTTCCGAGAATATACAAGTATCATTATTTGTTGAGCCAAATCCGTTAATTATTGATATGGCGGTAGACATTGGCGCGTCTATTATCGAATTACATACTGGCCGCTATGCTGATAAGCATGGCCAACAACAGCTACATGAATTTGATCGAATAAAGCATGCATCGCAACATGCTATGCAACTTGGTTTAATTGTTAATGCCGGTCATGGGCTGCATGTGGGGAATGTCAAACCCATTGCTGACATACCTGGTATGAATGAATTGAATATTGGTCATGCTATTGTCTCCGATGCTGTTTTTGTAGGCTTAGCAGCTGCTATCCATAATATGAAACATGCTATTCATGGTGAGCAATAGTGAAGTTACTAGGTGCCGGCATTGATATCGTTGAACTCAGCCGAATAAAAAAAATTATTGATAAGCGCGAGAAAAAATTTCTAAACAAGATATTGCATCCGCAGGAACTGCAAGAGTTATCAGACATAAATAACATTATCGCGTTCGCAGCTAAACGCTTTGCAGTGAAAGAAGCCGCTTCGAAAGCCTTGGGTTTAGGTATAGGCAAACAACTAGGATTTACTGATATGTATGTGGAACATGATGATTTGGGTAAACCGTTGTTAGTATTTACTCAGGAATGTCGTGAGCGCTTGAACTTAACAAAAACAGAATCTATCTTAACCATAGCAGATGAACAGTCATACGCAGTTGCGCATGTATTACTATTTTCGCAAGATTGATATAAAAAGATTTAAATGAAATATAAAACTTTAGCTGATTTTGTAGGAAATACACCTTTAGTCAGGCTGCAATTTCTTAACCCTAATACAAGCAATACCATCTTATTAAAACTTGAGGGAAATAATCCTGCGGGATCAGTCAAAGATCGTCCTGCGCTAAATATGATACAGGCGGCACAGGCGCGGAGAGAAATTAAGCCGGGCGATACTTTAATTGAAGCAACAAGTGGCAATACCGGAATAGCACTTGCTATGGCTGCTGCCGTACAAGGATATAAGATGATATTGGTGATGCCATCCTCAATGACGATGGAAAGGCGCGCGGCAATGGCCGCCTTCGGTGCGCAATTGGTGCTAGTGTCTGAGGAAGAAGGTATGGAAGGGGCACGTGATTTAGCCTTAAATATGCAAGCGCAAGGGAAAGGCAAAGTACTCGATCAATTTTCTAATCCTGATAACCCTGCTGCTCACTATCAATCAACAGGTCCTGAAATTTGGCGTGATACAGGAGGTGAAATTACTCACTTTGTTAGTTCAATGGGTACCACTGGAACGATTATGGGTACCTCAAAATACCTTAAGGAAAAGAACCCTGCTATCCAAATCGTGGGCGTATATCCTGAAGAAGGATCGCAAATTCCTGGTATCCGCAAATGGGCTAAAGAATATGAGCCAGCAATCTTTGATCAATCGAGTGTGGATCAAATTTTGTATGTATCACGTGAACAGGCTGACAAGATGGCCGTTCAGTTAGGGCATAAAGAGGGCGTTTTCTGCGGAGTATCCTCAGGGGGTGTCATGCATGCTGCATTGCGATTGTCTGAACAAGTGAATAATGCAGTCATTGTCGCTATTATTTGTGACCGAGGTGATCGGTACATTTCAACGGGATTATTTGATCCCGATCCTGAGTAATAATCTGCAAAAGATAACAAGTGTATAAAACGATTGATCTAGCCAATATTGAAAAAATTATAAGAAATACATGAGTCATAGTTTTGCATTGTGTATGTCTAATTAAATCTTTTAGACTTAAATAGTATAAAAACATTAGCGATTAGTACAAATCAACTTTCTATACCACCATGAACCACTATAAGTTTGTTATCTCAGAGCACCTTAATCATTATGGTACCCTTTATGGCGGTAACTTGCTTAAGTGGATCGATGAAGTCGGTTATATCACAGCGGCGATCGAGTACCCAGGCAATCGCTTCGTGACAGTTGCGTTAGAAAATGTTGAGTTTAGACATCGTATTGAGGTTGGAGCAGTACTTAAGTTTTCAGTAAAACAATTACGCTTAGGCAATTCTTCATTAACATATGAAGTAAAAGTATATTCAGCGACTCAGGGTGACAGTTCAAATATAGTGCTTTTTGAAACAAAAATAACCTTCGTCAATATAGATGAAGAAGGTGTGAATAGAAAAATTGTTCATTAACTCGAAAGTGATTGAAGTAATTGTTTCATTAAAAATCGATTCGGATGGATGGCTTGTAACAAATGATTATCAAGGGGGCTGGGTTCATTATTTATCATGCTGGCTAACGTTTCTGCGCAAAGCGGTATCCAAGCTAACCCACGTGAGCCGAACCCCGTCGCCATATATAATCCTTGATGGGTTTTAGCTGTGGGATAGCATTGATTGGTAGCACCTAAAGCAGCTGATTTATAATCTTTAAAAAATTCACTTTCAATACAGGCTGGCCCCACGACAGGTAAGCGATCATCGCTCACTGCACGCACTGCCGCGCGACCATCAAGCTGTTTATCTTTGTTTAAATTGAATGTTGGGATCATGGTGGCAAGTTTGTCCAAGTTCTCTTCATGTTCATGCTGACGAGTATCTGTCTGCTTGTCGTTAGTAATAAACGTCGCACCTGTTATCAGCTGTGAGTCTAATGGAGGTGTAATATATGCATCGGCGCAAACAATCTTTTTTGGCTGAATATTACAGTTATCTAGTGGAATATAAGTTATCTGCCCACGCTTGGGGTTTAATCTACACCATTGCGTTTGTGAAAACTGATTAATCGACAGTGCATTGGCTAGAATTATAACATCAGCAGAGAATTGCTTGTTCGTTTTATCTGTTGCTATGCAGTGAGAATGTTCAGTCTTAATAGATTTAATATCAGTATCGCCGATGAAACTAATATGAGACTGAAATTTTTCTAACAGTGTTTGACATAGTGAAGTAGGTGAAAGATAACCTGCTAATGGAATATGCCAGCCGTCTTTGGCAAGGCTGCATTGACTTAAAATGCTCGCTTGTGATTGATTGACGGGGTCGAGTAATTCGCATGGCAAAGAATAATGTTTTGTCATTGACTGCATTCTTTCCCACTGGGCATCATCGCGCGGTAATTGAATAGCCCCTACTTGATGCCAATTAAATGATGTCGTTTGACTGATTTGATTGAAGAAGCGAGTTGAATATAAAAATCCTTGCAGAGTCAGTTGTGATTGCAAATCATGATCAACAGTAAGTCGTGGCATTAAGATTGCGTTGGGATTACCAGAACCTTCGCTAGCAAGCGAGCTATGTTTATCAAGCAAAGTGATATTCCATCCGCGCCTTGCTAATGCTGCGCTAATAAAACAGCCAGCCATGCCTGCACCAATTACAATTGCAGTTTTGTTTTTGTATTGATGGGCTTGTGTGTTCAACCAATTCTTGTGTTTATAAGTTAATGCGGTGGGTTGAACTGATTTGGTTTTGGTACCGGTTAACATTTCACGTTTATTGGCAAAGCCATCAATTTTAGTGACTGTAAATCCTGCGGCTGAAAAGTTTTTTCTAACACTACTTGCAGCACTATAGGTCGCAAATGTTCCTTGTTGATGGGTCAATCGATATATTTGCTTGGCAATTGCTTGGTTCCATAATTGTGGATTTTTGCTCGGCGAGAAACCATCCAGGTACCAGGCATGCGCCTGAAAACTGGATTTTTCTAAATAACTTTGTGCGTCACCAAAAATGAGTGTTAAGGTAATGTTATATTGATCGAAATGAATACGATGAGAACCTTCAACCGCGATAGGATAGCTGTCAGCAAGTTGTTGGAAAAGTTCGGAGTGTAAATTAACGTTTTGATGAAAATGCGTTAGATCATCTCTACTCACAGGATATTTCTCGATGCTGATATAATGCAGGTGAGTATGTGTATTATGCTTGAGCCATTGCTCGCAGCTAGTGATAAAATTTAGTCCGAAACCAAATCCAAGCTCTGCTATCGTAAAGTGTTGGCTCAAGTGGTCCAGTTGGGTCCAACGTTCTGGTAAGTGATTGCCTTGTATGAAAACATAGCGGCTTTCATCAATGCCATTCTCAAGAGAGAAATAAGGGTCATTAAATATAGTTGAACAAGGCGCACCCTGATGGTTGAAATTTAGTTGGGCGGTTTCAACTGTTAGCATATCTGTCGAGATTTAATAAGTTGTTATCCAAGCACATAATAAATTTATAATTACTAATTTTAAAAATAGCTATGAGTATACTCGTATTCGATATTGAATCAGTCCCTGATTATGAGTCAGGGCGTAAAATTCATAAATTGAGTGATGACTTGTCTGATAAAGATGTTGTCAAAGCCATGCAACATTTGCAATTTCAAAAAACCGGATCTGAATTCATGTCTTTGCATCTGCAAAAAATAGTCGCTATTTCAGTTGTATTTGAAAAGCATGATCAACTCAAAGTATGGTCACTGGGAAACAAAGATTCAGATGAAAAAGAAATTATTCAACGCTTCTTTGAAGGCGTAGAGCAGAATACGCCGACCTTGGTTAGCTGGAATGGTGGAGGGTTTGATTTACCCGTATTAAATTACCGCGCTTTAATGCATGGTGTGCAAGCGCCACGCTATTGGGAGACAGGCGATGATGATAGTTCTTTCAGATACAATAACTATATAAGTCGTTTTCACTGGCGTCATACCGATCTGATGGATGTGCTAGCAAATTATCAGCCGCGCGCAGGTGCGAAACTAGACGAAGTTGCCACTATGCTTGGCTTTCCAGGTAAGTTTGGTATGGATGGTAGTCTAGTATGGGAAAAGTATCAGCATGGTGATATTGATGAAATACGCAACTATTGTGAAACGGACGTGCTGAATACTTACTTGGTTTACTTGCAATTTGAAATGATACGTGGCCGCTGTAGTCGCGGTCTGCTAATGCAAAAAATACAACGTGTTAAAGATTTGCTTAGAGAATCAGGCGAAAGCCACTTAGAAGAATTTCTAAATGTCTGGGAAAATCAGGCGTAATGAATTTTATTTTAAATAGGTTTTGGTTAAAGCGACTGAAATATTTAATCCAAATAAACCGACAGATTGTTTAAACGGTCTAACTACCCTATCTATTATTTTAAGTATTGATAAATATGTCTCTGAATTGCCAATTCTTTTGCGTGCAAGCAGATATTGTTGGCTATTGTTTATGAAGTCTTTATTTTCATAATTATTCAACGTTGAGGTAAGTTCCCACGGCCAAATACCTCTGGCGGGGACATCATCTTTAAACAATAAGCGATCAAATATGCGTGGCATATAATTAATTAGCCATGTCTGTTCATGCACTTCTTTTGGTGCTAGACGACTGGACGTGCCCAGCACTTGGATATCACCGCCAACTTTTAATACGCGATCTAATTCGATTAATACATTTTTCAATATCTGGTGAGGAACATATTCCAACACGCTATTGGCAATCACTAAATCAAATTGTCCAGTGTCAAATGGAAGAAACTGGGTATCTTCCACATAGATGAAGTTAATTTTGTCCTGTAGTTGATATTGAGCCGCATTCTTTTTTGCCAGCTTAATGTAATCTTTATCGACATCGACTGCAGTGACATGTGCGCCCATTTGTGCAAGTACGATACTGGATGCGCCAAAATTGCAGCCAAATTCCAAAATATTCAGGTTTTTAATGTTGCCATAATAGGCTTCAAGGATATGCCGGAGATGCTCCCATTCATACGCGACATAACCGCCAACCCAAGTAGATTTAACGTCTAAATTCTGTGAACTTGCTTCACGTTCAAATGCACTGACAGCAGAAAAATCAAGGACTTGTGGGGCGGTAATAGTAGAGTTGCTCATTGATTTTGTGTGAAATCTTGAAATAAAAAAAGTGTATATCAAATTTCTCACTCAAGATTTGAGCCTTTTCACTGTTTTTAAGTGCTATCCAATACTTATCAAGATCATGATGACCAAATAGGTATATTTTTATATTGTGCAGCATTTTGTGAGGTGGAAAAACTAAAATAGATGCAATTTTCACTGATGTCATAAAAAATTCAAAATGTTATCAATAGTTCATAAATGACTCAAAATATCTGACTTAACTAAATAATTAATAGTATTAACTTTTACGTCTAATATTATTTAGACGCTGCAAATTGCTATAAGACTTATTCTCAGCTCAATTGAATAAATTTCAATTGACTGATAGTTTCCTTAAGAAAAAACTAATAATGTGCAAATGAAGGGGGATCTATGCACTACGCGTATTGCAAAGCGCCATTGTGTGCGGTGTGTTTTTTAACAATTTTTATGTCGGGTCCAACAATGTCTGCTCCTGTGGAGGCTACTTTTTTAACTCACCCAGACTTGATAAATAAAAGCCCATTTGGTACCGACCCAAATGATATCTATTTCCAGGGGACATTCGATGGTGTGACTGATACCGCGTTCACGCCAGGATCGTTTCCTGGTGCCAACACTATAGGGGCTGCGAGCTGGTCAAATAATTTCAGGTTTGATGGCACATTTGATGGTGTTATCAATGGTGCGCCGTTTAGCTTTTCCTGGGCTGTGGGATCAAATACTGGTATCGATTCAAATGTGCTTTTTGATATCAGTGCGCCCGTAACTGCTATTACGCGCAGTTTTGAAGCTAATGGTTTTGAGGATAATTTACAACCTGCCTTTGATATTGATGGAGTTTTCCCCCCAGCAGAATCAGTATTTGATCCTAATGTGACTGAAAATAATGCTATTGTCTATTTCGCAGATAATACTTTTGACATTACTGGTAGTTATACAACTATAGAGGTTAATTCAGATCCGAACGGTTATTTTGGGTCGAGTACATCTTTACCCATTGCTGGATTTTATATTACAAATCAACAAGACCCAGAAGTTGTTTTTCCTCTTGGCGGCTCGGTGTTTAATGGCCTGCCACCGTATGTCACAAGAGATGGCGTTGTTGATCATTTCAAATATATGATCACACTGGCGCCATCTAACTGGACAGTATTAAATCTTTCGATATTTAGTGTTCATGTGGTGCCAGATGCTGGAGTAATTTTACGTGATGCTTCTGGAAATCCAATAGATATTAATGGCAACGTTATTGCAGAGAATTCACCTGATGTCGTACCGTTTCCTCAACTTGAAACTTTAAGTGTATACACCACATACTCGACTGATGTAAGGGCTATTCCCATCGTACAATCAAATATAGAAAATGTACCTTTACCATCTTGGCTTTATGCAGTACTGCTATTCATGTTTGCAACAATTAGTATTGCCGCATTTAGAAAGGTTCGTGCAAAAAACTAGTCTGATATATCAGCTGCGTCATAACATCAGATATTTATCTTGTAATTTGGCGCAGTTGAAGATTGAGTATAATTCCTCTGATAGGATTCATTAACGAATTATTTTCCTTGCTATAGGATATGTGATAAATGCCAACACAATCCAACCTAAACCAATATATTTTAAAATAGTCTCAGTTAAATCAATTTTTAGCGTGGCCAGTAGAAAAACAACAATAAGGATGAATGCAAAACTAATGATGAGTGCGCCGAAAATGTATTTCATTAGGTCTTACCTCTGATTTAACAGAATGTTAATCACTTGTTTGTATATCTCTTTGAGCTGATTGAGTTGGTTGATGTCCGTGTGTTCGTCAATTTGGTGGATTGTTGCATTTATCACACCTAACTCAACCACTTCAGCGCCCGTGGGCGCAATGAATCTGCCATCTGATGTGCCACCACCCGTTGATAATTGTGTATCTTTGCCGGTCACGGACTTGATGACCTGTTGGCAAGCATCCACCAGTTTGCCCTCTGGGGTGAGGAAAGGATTGCCTGACAAGCGCCAGGTCAATTCATATTGTATGTTTTTGTTGTCGATGATGTGTTGAATGCGTTGTCGAATTTGTTCCGCGGTAATTTCAGTTGAAAAGCGTAAGTTAAACCAAGCCTCTGCGCTGGCAGGTATAACGTTATCTGCACCAGTGCCGGCTTGTACATTAGAGATTTGAAATGTGGTCGCCGGGAAGTGTTCATTACCTTGGTCCCATTCGATTGATGTCAATTCAGATAATAGTTCAGACAATATATGAATCGGATTGACAGCTAAATGAGGGTAAGCCACATGGCCTTGTTTGCCGATGACTTTTAAATGTGCGCCTAATGAACCACGTCGACCAATTTTTATAATATCGCCCACACTATGTGTACTTGAAGGTTCCCCAACTAAGCAATAGTCAATATTGACCTGATTATTCTGCAGGTACTCAATTACTTTGACAGTGCCATTAATTGATGGGCCTTCCTCGTCGCTGGTCAGTAAAAATGCGATAGAACCATTATGTTCTGGGTGCTCAGTGATGAACTCTTCCACAGCGACCACCATAGCGGCAATGCCTGTTTTCATGTCTGCAGAACCGCGCCCGTGCAATTTGCCCTCTTTAACAGTGGCAGCGAAGGGAGGATAAGTCCATTGATCTTCTGGGCCGGTGGGAACCACATCGGTGTGACCCGCAAAGACAAACAACGGTGCTTGTGTGCCTCGACGAATCCAGGCGTTGGAAACATCATCAAAAGGTAAATAGTGTGCAGTAAAACCGCATTTGGCCAATCGTTCTGCAATTAACTCTAAACACCCTTCGTCGTTGGGTGTAACCGAAGGTCTTTGAATGAGTTGCTGACTAAGGGCGACAGTTTTGTCCACAATATTATCTAGAAAGTTTGTTGGTAATTATCTGCAGAAAATCCGACCACGATTTTTTTATTATGTTCAATCACAGGGCGTTTAATCAGTGTAGGTTGTTGCGCCATGAGCTTGATTGCATTGGTTTTGTTGATGCTTTCTTTTTCGCTATCAGAAAGTTTACGCCAGGTAGCCCCACGTCGATTGAGTAGTGTTTCCCAATCGATTTGGCTGGACCAGTGTTTGATTTTGCTTTGCGTCAGGCCATCCTTGCGCAAGTCATGAAACTCATAGTCGACATTATTGTTATCTAGCCATCGACAGGCTTTCTTGACAGTGTCGCAATTTTTTATGCCATAAACGATTGTCATGGTATTAATCTATCGTGCGTAGCAATTCGTTGATGCCAACCTTGCTGCGTGTCTTTTCATCCACTTGCTTGACTATCACCGCACAATACAAACTGTACTTGCCATCTTTAGAAGGTAAGTTGCCTGATACAACCACAGAACCAGGAGGTATGCGGCCGAACGTGACCTCACCAGTTTCGCGATTATAAATTTTGGTGCTCTTGCCTATGTAAACACCCATAGAAATAACTGAACCCTCTTCGACGATAACACCCTCCACAACCTCTGAACGTGCACCTATAAAACAGTTGTCTTCAATAATCGTCGGTGCAGCTTGCAAAGGCTCCAGCACACCACCAATGCCTACACCACCTGACAAATGAACATTCTTCCCGATTTGTGCACAAGACCCGACCGTAACCCAAGTGTCGACCATAGTGCCTGAATCAACATAGCCACCAATATTGACAAAGCTAGGCATGAGCACAACGTCAGGTGCAATATACGAACCACGTCTCGCCATTGCGTTAGGCACAATTCGCACACCCATTTTTTCAAGTTCTTCAGCCGATTGATTGGCGAACTTGGGTGGGACTTTATCGTAGTACTGACTTGCGCCACCCGGCATGACACTGTTTTCCTCAATACGGAAAGAGAGTAATACTGCTTTTTTTAACCAATCATTGACTATCCAGTCACCATTCACTTTTTCTGCAACACGTGCCTGGCCAGAATCAAGCATGCCTATGGCTTCTATTACGGCGGTTTTTATTTCACTGCTTGCGTTGCTTGGCGAGATGTTTGCGCGCTCTTCGAATGCGCCTTCAATAATGTCTTGAATGTTGCTCATTATGTAGTTCCTTAACGTATGCTTTTTATGTAAGTGGTAATTCTATTTGCCGCTGATTGACACTCTTCGGGAGTGGCAACTAATGCTATTCTGACTCGATTGGCGCCTGGGTTATGATTATTCACGGTACGCGCAAGATATTTGCCGGGAAGCACTGTAACATTTTGTTGCGAGTATAACTCAAGAGCGAATTGTTCATCATCTATCGGGGTGGGTAGCCATAAATAAAAGCCTGCTTGCGGTCGTACAATGTCTGTGTGTGAGGCAAGTGTATTAATCACCAGGTCAAAGCTTTGTTGGTAGCGCTGTCGGTTTGCCTGCACATGTAATTCATCATCCCATGCAGCAGCACTGGCATACTGAGTTGAAATAGGCATGGCACAGCCATGGTAAGTCCGGTATTTCAAAAACTCTGCAATAATACCTGCATCGCCCGCCACAAAGCCTGAACGTAAACCAGGCGAGTTACTGCGCTTGGATAAACTATAGAAAGCTAAGCAGCGTTGATAGTGTTCATCACCCATGGCTTGTGCGGCTTGTAGTAATCCTTGTGGTGGATGATTTTCATCAATATAAATTTCTGAATAGCATTCATCAGAGGCAATGATGAAATCGAATTTATGTGCCAGTGCGATAAGCTTCTTTAAACTCGCTTGTGGAAGAATATCACCGGTAGGATTGGATGGTGTACATATGTAAATGAGTTGGGTTTGTTGCCAAGTGTTATGGCTGACTTGGTCTATTCCAGGAATGTCACCGTCTATCACACTGAAGTCTATGTAGACCGGTTCTGCGCCTGCTAGATAAGCGGCCCCTTCATATATTTGATAGAACGGGTTTGGTGTGATCACTCTCGCGCTTCCGTTATCATCAATGACTGTTTGGGCAATAGCAAATAAAGCCTCGCGCGTACCGTTTACCGGCAAGATGTTATCTTCAGGGTGAATGCTTGATGGATCTAAAGAGAATCGTTTACATAGCCACTTCGCGATGGACTCTCTAAGAAACGGTTCACCTTTGGTCTTAGGATAGTTCGCTAGAGTGGCTAAATGATCAACCATTGCTTGTTGAATAAATGCCGGCGTTGGACTCTTGGGCTCGCCAATGGATAAATTAATATTGCTCAAAGCTTGATTAACATTCGCTTGGTTAAACAGCACGCGTAATTTCTCAAATGGGTAGGGTTGCAGTTTGTTTAGATTGGCATCCATGGGGTAAAGCGAATATTAAATGCTGATGCTGTTGGTAATGTCTTCTGTTTCTAGTGAAATTTTTTCTAATACTAGATCAATAAGTGTTTGCTGATCGTGTTCGTCTAATATTTTTTTATTGTCTCTGTTGGTAATGTAAAAAATATCATGTACTTTTTCCCCGAGTGTACTCACGCGTGCACTTATTACTTTAATGCCTTGCTCGGCAAACGCTTGTGCAACATTGGCAAGTAAGCCAGGATGATCTGTGGCCTGAATATGCATGCTCGTATGCGTAAGATGTCGTGCATTTTTGATAGTAATGTCTGGTTCACTTTGAAAGTGGCGTAGCCGACTGGAAACAAATTGAGTTGTGCTGCTGGTACTGAGCCCCTTTTGGGCTAACGCTTTTTTAATCACCTGTTTAATCTTGGCTAATTCTTTTTTGTCTGTAATTGATTTTTCATTATGGTCAACGACAGTAAAGGTGTTATAGGTCTGGCCGCTTTTAGAGGTAATAATGCGTGCATCTAAAATACTCAAACCAAGTTTGTATAAACTATTAGTGATATTAGCAAACAGATTATCTTTATCAGGCGTATAGATGAAAAGTTCTGTCAGTTCGCGTCTGACGAGTTGACGTAGGTGAATTTCTGTTTTGCTGTTGGCATTGGCATTGGCATTTAACGCAATATCAGTATGCCATGCAATTTCATTATCGATATGGCGTAGGAAATAATCATCATTAAAATCCTGCCAAAAGTCTTCACAGGCTTTATTGCTGTGGCCGAGCTCATTGAGCAATTTAAGCGCAGAGCTCTTTATATCATTTATAATTTCGCTGGTGTCACGTGGCAAGTCGACACGTAACTGAAAAGACGTATATTTATATAGATCGGCCAGTAGAGTCGATCGCCAACTATTCCATAACGTTGGGTTGGTGCCTTTAATATCTGCAATGGTAAGTATGTATAAATAGTCTAAGCGGATTGCACTTGATACCCTGTCGGCGAATTCCTGGATAATTTTAGGATCGCTTAAGTCTTTGTGCTGTGCTGTCATTGACATGACAAGATGATTTTCAACTAACCAGCTCACAAGTGCCGCGTCAAACTGGCTTAAGCCGTGAGCCAAGCAAAATTCAGTGGCATCTTCAGCGCCTTCGGTTGAGTGATCACCATCGCGGCCCTTGGCAATGTCATGAAACAGTGCGCCTAAATATAATATTTCAATTTTTGGCAGCTTGTAGTAGATGGCGCTAATCTCATCATCTGCCGGTTTGTTATTACCTAAGTTGCGCGCTTCTTTTAGAACGGTCAGGATATGATGATCAACAGTGTATACATGATACAAGTCATACTGCATGCGTCCTTCAATTCTGGCGAAAGCAGGCCAATAGGCGGACAGTACCCCGAGACGATGCATGCGTGAGAGTTCTCTAGCAATGTGTGCTGGCTGACGCAAGATGTCGATAAATATTTTTTTGTGTGCTTCATTATTGCGAAATTTGTCATTAATCAAGTGCAAGTTATTGCGAATTTGCCGTATGCTGTTGCTGCTTACCTTGGTTACATGATCATTGTTTTGTAGCACTTGAAAAATTTCTAATAATGCACTGGGGTGATTTGCGAATAGTGTTTCGCTGTTAGCATGCAGGATGTCGCCAACAGAATAAAAATGATCGCCTAATTTCTTTTTGGTCTTAAGTGAGAATTTGGGTATACACGTCTCTTCGAAATGTTGTTGCAGTAGTTCAATTAATTTATCGCATTCACTAATGTGGCGATAGAAGTTCTGCATATATTTTTCAACAGCAAGATTTGAATTTGAATCACTATGTCCGGCGGCGCGCGCAAGTTCGACTTGATAATCAAACAGCAGTCGATCTTCTTTGCGACGCGTGATGAGATAAAGAGAGAAGCGCATTTTCCAAAGGTATTCTTGCGCAAAACGCAGTGAATTGTACTCTTCTTCGAGTAAGAACCCCTCGGCAACCAATTCGTGAAGGGCGCGATTACCAAAATGTCGTTTGGTCACCCAATCAATGAATTGAATATCCCTTAACCCCCCAGGGCCCTCTTTTATATTAGGTTCAAGTTGATAAAGTGTGTCGCCATATTTTTTATGTCGTGCTTGTAATTCCTGTTTTTTTGCCAGATAAAACTTCTTGCTATCCCAAATTTTATTACTGGCAGTGGCTTTTTTAAGAGCATTAAACAAGCTGATATTGCCACATAATGCGCGTGCTTCAAGAATGCTGCTGATAACAGTAATATCTTTTTTTGCTTCCTCCACGGCTTCTTTTACTGTTCTTACAGAATGTGCGATATCTAAACTGCTATCCCATAGAAAAGTTAAAAATGATGAGAGTTTTTCCTTGTCTGCCGTGGATAAATTTTTATCGACTAAAATCATCAGGTCGATATCTGAATGGATATGTAGTTCAGCTCGGCCATATCCACCGACAGCCAACAGCGTGGCATTGGTTTTATGTAACTCATGAGTAAACCAGGCATACCAGAGTAAATAATCAATGGTGATGGCATATCCGATAATAATTTCAGAGGTGGCTGCGCCAGACTTATACTCATCAATCACCGCTTCTTGAATGGTTTGCACAAGCCGACGATGCTGCTGAGGACGTGATTTAAAATTTACCCACTCATCCTCTTCCGTTGGCCACCATGATTGTTTAGAGATGAATGTCGGTGGGGGCGTTAGATTAGGCATTGAGTTCCTTGGACGAGAGACTAGACATTAGTTCCACGATTCTTCCGGCCGGCGCGTCAGAACTTCAAAACCATTCTCAGTAACAAGAATGGTGTGTTCCCACTGTGCGGATAAACTGTGATCTTTAGTGACAACCGTCCACTGGTCTGGAAGTAGACGAACATGTCGTTTACCGGCATTCACCATGGGCTCAATGGTGAACGTCATGCCTGGTACTAATTTTTCACCACTACCCGGTTTGCCATAGTGCAGCACTTGAGGATCTTCGTGAAAGTTACGACCGATGCCGTGCCCGCAATACTCACGCACTACTGAGCAGTTGTTCTTTTCAACAAATGACTGAATCGTATAACCAATATCACCCAGGGTGACACCAGGTTTGACGGCTTGAATGCCGATACTCATGGCTTCATAAGTCAAATCGACCAAGCGCTGGGCTTTTACCGATGGCTTGCCAACGATGAACATTTTGCTTGTATCCCCGTGAAATTCGTCTTTGATAACTGTGACATCTATATTCATCATGTCGCCTTCTTTTAAGACTCTTTCACCTGGAATGCCATGACATACCTGATGATTTATTGAGGTACAGACGGATCTTGGGAATCCTTTATAGTTCAATGGTGCGGGTATGGCCTGTTGAGTGTTGACGATGAAGTCATGGCAGATGTCGTTAATTTGCTGGGTGGTCACCCCGGCTTTGACGTGTTCACCAATCATTTGCAGCACATCCGAGGCAAGCCTGCCTGCCACACGCATTTTTTCGATTTCTTCAGCTGATTTAATATGAATAGACATGAGTTTAGAGCGTCAGTTAAGTCCCTTTTGACTAGATAAAGAATCCTAAAATATCGAAGTATAAATTGTTGATTCAAGTAGATTATGGTATAAAGCGCGCGCGTATAGCGCAAATCCTAAATTCACACGTGTGCTCGACACATTCAGTAGGGTGCCAAGAACAGCGAAAAGCTTACTTGGTTGCTGAATGGGGGCCGCGGACGTATAAAACCCTTACTAAGGAGTAACATATCATGACTGACGTCACCATGCGCCAGATGCTAGAGGCTGGTGTGCATTTCGGGCATCAAACCCGTTATTGGAACCCTAAAATGGCCCCCTATATCTTTGGGGAGCGCAATAAAATCCATATTATTAATCTTGAAAAATCGCTACCCATGTTTAGCGATGCCTTAAATTATTTAGGGAAAATGGCTGCTAATGGCGGAAAAGTGCTATTTGTTGGCACAAAACGTTCAGCGCGAGATGCCGTGCAGACGGAAGCAGAGCGCTGTGGCATGCCATATGTGAATCATCGTTGGCTTGGCGGCATGTTAACGAATTTCCATACTGTCAAACAGTCAATCAAACGCCTTAAAGATCAAGAGGAAATGCTCGAAGGCAATGGTTCTGAACGACTCGGGAAAAAAGAAATACTCACTATTCGACGTGATGTAGAGAAATTACAGCGTAGCCTGGGTGGTATCAAAAACATGAATGTGCTGCCTGATGTGTTGTTTGTTATAGATGTCGGCTATGAAGAGATCGCAGTCAAAGAAGCCATCAAACTTGGTATACCGGTAGTCGCTGTGGTAGATACAAATAACCCGTTGGATGGTGTCGACTATGTCATTCCTGGAAATGATGACGCAATTCGTGCCATTCGACTCTATGCGGCAGCGGCTGCAGATGCAATCGCCACTGCCAAAGCCAGTGTGCAGACATTAACAGGTGACGAAGACGAATTTGTCGAAGTGGATGAAGTTAAAGAAACTGCTAAACCCAAGCGAGCGGCGAAAAAGAAAGTTGCAGTGAAGAAAAAAGCTGCGCCTAAAACCAAAGCTAAAGCAGCAGAGCCTGCTGAAGAAGCCAAGGCTGAAGAGCCAAAGCAAGAAACACCTGATGCGCCTGAGAGTGAGAGTGCTGAGTAAAGATTTAGAAATTTTTGATAGGAATTAGATATGCAAATTACAGCTGCAATGGTTAAGGAGCTGCGTGAACGTACAGGCGCAGGCATGATGGAATGCAAAAAAGCATTAAATGAAAGTGGTGGTGACATGGAGTCCGCTATTGAACTGATGCGCAAATCAGGTCAGGCAAAAGCAGATAAAAAAGCATCGCGGGTTGCTGCTGAAGGCACAGTCGTGATTTCGCTTAGCGATGATGCTAAACGTGGTGTAGTGCTAGAAGTGAACTGTGAAACCGATTTTGTGGGCAAAGATGAAAGCTTTCTGAATTTCAGTCATCAAGTGGCAGACACCCTATTGGAGCAGAATATTGAAGACGTTGAATCGCTCATGCAAGCAAATCTAGCTAGCGGTGAAACAGTTGAGGCTGCACGATTAGCATTAGTGAGTAAGATTGGCGAAAACATCCAGGTGAGACGTTTCTCACGTGTAGACTCAGCAGCGGGTAAATTAGGCAAATACATGCACGGCAGTCGCATTGGCGTCATGGTAGAAATGGAAAGTGGTAACGACGACTTATGTAAAGATGTTGCCATGCATATCGCTGCCAGCAAGCCGCTTTGTATTGATGAGGATGGTGTGTCGCCTGAGGTATTGCAAAAAGAGAAAGAAATTTTTATGGCTAAGGCCGAAAGCAGCGGCAAGCCGGCAGAAATAATAGAAAAGATGGTGCAAGGACAGATTAAGAAGTTCTTGGGTGAGGTGACTTTATTGGGTCAATCGTTTGTAAAAGACCCAGACAAGTCTGTTGCACAGCTGTTAAAAGAAAATTCAGCGACTGTTACTTCATTCTTCCGCTATGAAGTGGGTGAAGGCATTGAAAAGAAGTCAGAGAATTTTGCAGAAGAAGTAATGGCGCAGGTAAAAAACGGTTAGTGTGTGATATGACTAATGAATGTGAAGGCCAAGATAAAATAATCAATCTCAAAATGTTTGATGCAAAGATTTTGGTATCTAATCTGTTTGCGTTCAAGTGTAAATATATCATCTTCACCGTCTGTGAAATGACTGCATAATAAAAAATGATCTGCGGGGACTTCAAGTCCCCGTTTTTATTTGTAGTATTGTAAATAATCGAGTAGTGGATAAGAAAATGTCAGATAAGCCGAAGTTTAAACGCATATTACTTAAACTAAGTGGTGAAGCTTTAATGGGTGAATTTGATTATGGTATTGACCCAAAAGTCATCACTCGTGTTGCAAAAGAAATTGTTGAGTTGATTCGCTTGGATGTGCAAATTGCGGTTGTCATCGGTGCCGGTAATATTTTTCGGGGTGCTGGCTTGGCGCAAGGGGGGATGGATCGTGTGACAGCTGATCACATGGGGATGTTGGCGACTGTAATAAATTGTTTGGCTTTACAGGATGCGATAGAAAGAGAAGATCAGTACTGTCGTGTTATGTCGGCACTGAAAATTAACCAAGTTTGTGAAGACTATATTCGTCGTCGTGCAGTGCGCCATTTAGAAAAAGGTCGTGTCGTAGTATTTGCAGCGGGCACAGGGAATCCCTATTTCACGACAGATTCAGCAGCAAGTTTAAGAGCAATAGAAATAAATGCTGATCTAATGTTAAAAGCCACCAAGGTAGATGGTGTGTTTGATTCTGATCCGAAAGTAAATCCACAAGCCAAAATGTACAAGCAGTTAACCTATGACCAAGTATTGAAAGATAAGCTACGTGTGATGGATGCGACTGCGATCGTCATGTGTCGAGATAATAATATTCCGCTTAGAGTATTTAATATGTTTAATCAGGGTGACTTAAAGCGTATTGCATTAGGTGAAGATGTTGGTACATGTGTTGTCAGTGAATAAAAAAGTGAGTAAACATGATTGAAGATATAAAAAAAGATGCCGAATCGCGCATGGGGAAAAGTGTTGAGTCATTGAAGACTGAACTGACAAAGATAAGAACGGGCCGAGCGCATGCAAGTTTACTAGATCATGTGATGGTGGATTATTATGGTTCTGAAGTTCCCATTGCTCAGGCTGCAACCGTGTCAGTTGAGGATGCGAGAACGTTAGCAGTATCCCCATGGGAGAAAGCATTAGTGCCAGTCATTGAAAAAGCAATAATGAGTTCTGATATGGGCCTTAATCCTGTCACTGCAGGTGACGTGATACGTGTACCTCTGCCAGCACTTACAGAAGAGAGAAGAAAGGACTTTGTTAAATTAGTGCGTCAAGAGGCTGAGCAAGGGCGAGTAGCAGTGCGCAATATTCGTCGTGATGCGAATGCTGATTTAAAAGAGCTAGTAAAAGAAAAGGAAATTTCTGAAGACGATGAGCGAGGTGCATTAGAAGTCGTGCAAAAACTCACTGATAAGCATATTCAGCAAATCGAAGAATTACTCGCGGCGAAAGAAAAAGAATTGATGGAAATTTAGTTCTTTATCTGGTCACGTAAATCTACGCGACAGCAATAAACATGTCTGATAATAAATCCATCCCACATCACGTAGCAATCGTCATGGATGGCAATGGGCGTTGGGCAAAAAAAAGATTTTTACCTCGCACTGCTGGGCACCGCGAGGGTGTCAAAGCAGTTAAAATGACAATAGAGGCAAGTGCGAATGCTGGCGTTAAAATATTAACTTTATTTGCCTTCAGTAGTGAAAATTGGAAGCGCCCTAAATCTGAAGTCACTTCTCTAATGGATCTATTTATTACGTCACTAGAAAAAGAAGTGAAAAGTTTGGTCGATAATGGGATTAAATTGCAGTTCCTGGGTGACCGCAAACAATTTAGTCAAAAACTACAGGATAAGATAGAACATTCTGAGCAAATCACTTCGAGCAATGATGACTTTCAGTTAAATATTGCTGCAAATTATGGGGGGCGTTGGGATATTGTGCACGCATGTCAACAATTGTGTAAGCAAGTTGCAGCCGGCAATTTAACAGTAGAAGATATAAATGAAAAACTTTTTTCTGATCATTTATCAACAGCATCCATTCCAGATCCTGATTTACTAATTCGAACTGCCGGGGAACAACGAATAAGTAACTTTCTCATTTGGCAGGCGGCTTATACTGAGTTCTATTATACCGATGTCTTTTGGCCTGAGTTTGATCAGCAACAATTGCACTTGGCGCTTGAAGAGTATGGGCGCCGCAAACGTAAATTTGGTCTAACGCAAGAACAGTTAGAAGAGATGCCGAATGCTTAAGTTACGCATAATTAGTGCAGTCATTCTTGCCCCAGCTGTAATCTTGTCAGTGTTGTATATGCGGTCTCCTTGGTTTGCGCTATTGCTAGGATCGATCGCATTATTGGGTGCTTGGGAGTGGGCGACTATGGTTGTCAAAACCACTTTTGCGCGTGTCATGTATGTTGTTGTTTGTGCGGGACTAATTGCAACTTGTTGGTTTGCTCTGCAGGACAACCACATTCGTTTGGTGATGTTTGTGGGTAGTTTATATTGGGTATTTATTCTTTTGTTGTTGTCTTTTTATCAATCATCATGGTTAGGGAATTATTTATTAGATAGTTTTCTTCATTATAGTGGTTACTTTGTATTAGTGGTTGGATGGTTGGCTATGTTGAGTTTGCATAATCAGCAGCCGTTGTTACTGTTGTTTTTATTTTTATTAATATGGGTGGCTGATATTAGCGCCTATTTTACTGGTAAAAAATTTGGCCGAAATAAACTCTCGGAAGAATTAAGTCCTGGTAAAACACGTGAAGGCGTGCTCGGTGCGGTAATAGGCACTTTGTTATTTTCATTGGTAGGTATTTATTTGTGGCAAGAAAAATTAGTTTGGGGATTGGCTGTTTACTTTGTACTTTTATGTGTATTTAGTGTTTTAATCTCAGTGGTGGGCGACTTATTTGAAAGTTTATTAAAGCGTAATGCTGGCATGAAAGATAGTGGTTCGATTATCCCCGGGCATGGTGGCGTGTTAGATCGTATTGACAGTTTACTTGCAGCGTCACCCGGCTTTATGCTTGGGCTCTATTGGTTATATTAAGCGATGCAAGACGACTATCATTCAACAGGTATCGCCATACTTGGTTCCACTGGGAGTGTTGGCAAGAGTACCCTGGACATTGTGGCAAGAAATCCTGAGCGATTTCATGTGGTGGCATTGGGTGCTCGACACTCTATTGAGGAATTATTGATCCAAGTAAAACAGTTTGCTCCAAGTTATGTTGTTGTCACCGACGCGCATGCAGGTGATAAATTTAAATCACAAATCAAACAACTCACGCAGTTAGAAAAAATACCCACAGTTATTATTGGCTCACAGGGTCTGAATGAGATAGTCACATTACCCGAAGTCGATTGTGTCATGGCGGCAATCGTGGGAGCAGCAGGTCTGTTGTCAACACTAGCGGCCGCACAAGCAGGTAAAACGGTATTGCTAGCAAACAAAGAAGCCTTGGTGATGTCGGGTGAGCTTTTAATTGCAACGGCACGTCAGCACGAGGCAACACTGCTGCCAATTGATAGCGAACACAACGCAGTATTTCAGTGCATGCATAACCATGCAAATGATGAGGTGATAAAGCACATCACTCAAGTCACACTGACCGCGTCGGGCGGTCCTTTTTTAACTACAGCGTTATCTGAGCTCCCCACTGTTACTCCGGATCAGGCGTGTGCTCATCCAAAATGGGCAATGGGAAGGAAAATATCGGTGGATTCTGCAACCATGATGAATAAAGGGCTTGAAGTCATTGAAGCATGTTTGTTATTCGGACTAGAGGCTGCAAGAGTCACTGTAGTGATTCATCCGCAATCCATTGTTCATGCCATGGTGACCTATCGCGATGGATCCATTTTGGCACATATGGGATATCCGGATATGCGCGTCCCGATTGCCCACGCGATGGCATGGCCACAAAGAATCAATTCAGGAGTGTCCGGGTTAGATATGACGCAACATAGTGGACTTGAATTTTTTCAGCCTGATTTAAAGCGTTTTCCCTGCCTGGAACTTGCTATAGACGTGCAAAATGTTGGAGGAACCGCGCCTACCGTCATGAATGCAGCGAATGAAATCGCTGTACAATCATTTTTAGATGAGCATATTACTTTCACCCAAATTTATGAGGTTGTTGCCGATGTTGTTGAGAGGGTTGAACCTGTCAATGCTAATAGCGTCGAAGCTATAATAGATGTTGACCAACAAGCCCGCCAAGTTACTCATCAAAGAATTTTACAAATAGCTTAATCTATTTTTGTTTTTATTATGACTACTTTTTTAATCAGCATTGCCTCATTTATTATTGCTATCAGTATTATCGTCACAGTTCATGAGTATGGTCATTTTATTGTAGCGCGACTATTAGGGGTGAAAGTGCTGCGATTTTCTGTCGGGTTTGGCAAACCGATTGCAAAATATATTTCACCCAAGAGCCAGGTGGAATATGTGCTTGCTTCGATTCCATTGGGTGGATATGTGAAGATGCTGGATGAAAGAGAAGGCAAAGTGCTGCCTTCTGAGCAATCTATGGCATTTAACCGTAAGCCCGTAGGGACGCGCATTGCGGTGGTTGCTGCGGGACCAATATTTAATTTCATTTTTGCTATTTTCGCGTATGCCTGCATGTATCTTGTCGGTGTTCAGGGAATAGTGCCGGAAGTAGGCAAAGTAGAGAAAGGCGGCCTTGCTTATCAAGCAGGATTAACAGCCGGCGACGTGATAACTCAAGTGAATAATGAAGCCGTGTTTACATGGGAAGACGCGAGTATCGAAATGATTAATCAGGGGCTGAAAACCGGTGTCGTCTCTGTGCAAAAGAAAGATGCTTCAAATCAAATGTCACGGGTATTACTCGATCTATCAGATACTAAAATGTTGCTCGATGAGGGCAGTCCATTAGAAAAGATCGGGGTTGAACCTTGGCGTCTATCACTCGACGCCAAATTAGGTAAATTTACTAAGCAAAGTGCGGCAAAAGCGCAAGGATTTATTGAGGGCGATGCGATTTTGGCGGCAAATGGTGAGCTTGTTACTGATTGGGCGGAGTGGGTGAAGATTGTTCAAAACCATCCCGGGCAGAGAATAGAACTAGAAATTTTACGTGATGGACAAACATTAAATATGCCAATCATACCGGCGACTGACATCGTGGATGGGCAAGAAGTAGGCCGTATCGGTGCCTACCCATGGATTAACGAAACGGAGCGGCAAAAAAGGGTCGTGATAATTAAAGAAGGCCCGCTTGGCGCTCTCGTTAAGGGGGTGACTAAAACGCTCGATATGAGTGTACTGACAGTCAAATTACTCGCAAAACTAATCACTGGTCAGGCGTCAGTAAAAAATATAAGTGGGCCAATTTCAATAGCAGAATATGCTGGCCTATCCGCGGTATTGGGATTAGCAACTTTTCTTAGCACACTCGCAATAATTAGTATCAGTATTGGTATACTTAACTTATTGCCTGTCCCGATTCTCGACGGCGGTCATTTATTGTACTATTTTGTTGAGGTAATTAAAGGAAGCCCTGTATCCGAGGCGACGCAGCTCGCGGGACAAAAAATTGGTATCTTCATGTTAGTCGGGTTGATGTCACTGGCATTTTATAATGACCTGCAACGTGTATTCAGTTAATTCATAAAAATAATAATTGTGATAATAAGAATAATAAACCTATTACTCGCTCTATTTTTGATAGTAATTTTAAACTCTGCAATCGCTGCGCCATTTAAAGTGCAGGATATTGTCATTGAAGGTTTAGAGAGAATTGATCCAGGTACAGTATTTACATACATCCCGATAAAAGTGGGTGATGTTTATAACGATACTGACTCGGCAAATATCATACGTGAATTATATAAAACTGAATTATTCAGCGATGTGCAACTGCGACGCGATAAATCAGTTTTGGTTGTAGTTTTAAGGGAACGGCCTGGCATAGCTTCACTCGATATTATTGGCAACAAAGATATCCCTGATGAACAGCTAATCGAAAGCTTAACCGATATTGGTATTGCGCCAGGGAGGGTGTTAAATCGTTCCGTACTTGAACGATTAGAAAATGAGTTGCTACAACAATACTTTGCCCGTGGAAAATATAATGTCCAGCTGAAAACAATCACCACAGAACTGGAACGTAATCGAGTAGATGTAGAAATTCAAATTGCTGAGGGTAAAGCAGCAAAAATACGTAGCGTTAATATTGTTGGCAATACAGTTTACACTGACAAAAAACTCAAAAAGAAATTTGAATCGGGCAATAAACCATTTTGGAAGTTGTGGTTTGCAGATAATGATAAATATTCAAAACAAAGGTTGTCTGGCGATTTAGAAACATTACGTTCAGAATACTTAGATACTGGGTATTTGAATTTTTCAGTCGATTCTACTCAAGTTTCAATTACATCTGATAAGAAAGATATATTCATTACAATCAATGTAAATGAAGGGGATCAGTATACGCTTAGCGAAGTCAAATTAGCGGGCAACTATGATGTCTCTGATGCTGAACTGAATGAGTTGCTCGCAGTAGAGGTGGGTGAAATTTTTTCGCGCAGGCAAGTGGTAAGTTCATCAAATCGAATTTCTGCTAGGTTTGCAAATGATGGTTATGCATTTGCTAGAGTTAACCCAGTGCCGGACGTAAATGATGAAGATAAAACCGTCAGCCTGACTTTTTTTATTGACCCTGGTAAACGAGTTTATGTCAGACGTATTGATATCGTCGGCAATCAGTATAGCCGTGATGAAGTATTTCGTCGTGAACTTCGCCAAATGGAGGGTGGCTGGTACTATCAGAACGGCATTGATGCTTCGCGGGCAAGAATACAGCGATTAGCATTTGTCGAAGCAGCAGAAATAGAAACAGTTAAAATACCTGGTGAAGATGATTTTGTCGATTTGACTGTTGAAGTGTCTGAACGTTTGGCAGGTAGCTTTTCTATCGGGGCAGGTCTATCAGACAGTCAAGGCGCTGTTATTACAACCAGTGTCAGTCAGGACAATTTTCTTGGCACGGGTAAGTCAGTGGCTTTCTCAATTAATACCAGTAGTGTGAATACGGTTTACGATGTTGCTTACACAGATCCTTACTACACAATTGATGGTGTTAGCAGGGGCTTTGGATTCAGTTATGTTTCAACAGATGCTGAAGAAGCCGATATTTCTGACTTTGATTCTGATCGGTTCAGCTTGCGTGCTAATTATGGAATACCGCTGACAGAGGTGGATAGAGTAAGTTTAGTTGGTGATATAAGAACAACTGATATTACAACTAACAGCAACACCTCGGATGAGGTGAATGAGTTTCTTGATGAGAACGGTAACGATTTTCTCAACTTTAACGTAACGGGTATTTATACGCACGACAGCCGCAATAGAAGAACGTTTGGCACCAAAGGGTTTTTTCAGCGCGCTAGACTAGAAGTGACTGTGCCAGGCAGTGATTTAGAATACTATAAAGTCGATCATCAACATGTTTGGTTGCTTCCACTGAATGAAACTTTTACCTTTGCGACCCGCTCTGAATTAGGTTATGGAGATCGATTCGGCAGTACGACTGATTTGCCGTTCTTTGAAAAGTTTCGTGCGGGTGGTACCGGCTCTGTTAGGGGCTTTAGAGATAATACACTGGGTCCTCAGGACTCAGGAGATGATGCTTTCGGTGGTAATTTTCTCACCACTGCGGGTGTAGAATTGTACTTTCCTATTCCAGCGTTAGCACCTGCTACCCGACTAAGGTTTGGAATTTTTGCTGATGTGGGCAATGTATTTGAAGATTACGATGAATTTGAAACAAGTGAACTAAGAGGGAGTGCCGGCTTAGAGGTTAATTTGATTACAGGGCTTGGTGGTATTACGTTTAGTCTAGCAAGCCCCTTCAATGATGATGAAGAAGATGAAACTGAAGCTTTTCAGTTTGAATTTGGCACCAGTTTTTAAATCAGGAGAGCGATCTTGAATATAAAAAGAATTATTGTTTTATTAATATGCATGAGTATAGGTTCGGCTTTTAATGTGCATGCTGAATCTAAAATTGGCTATGTTAATTTTGGCAAGTTGATGGAACAGTCACGACAAGGGCAGGCAGTTCGACAAGCGCTTGAAAGTGAATTTTCTAGTAGGGATAAACAACTCAGCGCCTCAAGAGATGCTATTCTGAAAATGGAAGAAAAACTCAAAAACGATGGCAGCATAATGAGTGAGGCCAACCGTGTTCAACTGGAAAGAGATATTTTAAGTAAAAAACGTGAGCATAATCGCATGCGAGATGAATATCGTGAAGATATTAATATTCGTCGTAATGAAGAAATAGGCGCGTTGCAAAAGAAAGTATATGAAGTGATAAAAACTTTCTCTGAACAGCAAAAATATGATTTAGTGCTGACGCAAGCAGTACTATATGCAAGTCCAACGGTAGATATCACGGATGAAATTCTACAGAGATTAAATTCAGGACAGTAAGAAGTGTGAACGTGCATTAATGCTATGCCTTATACAGTTGATGAGATTGCTCGAGAGTTACACGCCAAAGTTATTGGTGATGCTCAAGTTAAACTCACACATGTGTCAGACCTCGACGATGCAGGCATAGGAAGCTTGTCATTTGTTGCCTCAAATCAGTACCTAAATAAACTAAAAGAGACTCACGCAAGTGCGGTCATCGTCCCTGAGGGGTTGGTTGCAGAATGTGAGATGCCTGCAATTGTGTCAAATAATCCTTACCTTAGTTTTGCTCGCGCAGCAAAACTTCTCCATCCCGAACAAGAATTTTTAGCAGGTATACATGCGTCAGCGATAGTGCATGAACAGTGTGATATTGGTGAAAATGTTTTTATAGGGCCAAATGTTGTCATAAGTGAGCCATGCTCAATCGGCGCGAATTGTTATATAGGAGCAGGTTCGATTATTACTGCACCCATTACATTGGGTGCGTCATCAAGATTGATTGCAAGAGTGACCATTGTTGGCCCTAGCATTATCGGGCAAAGAGTGATACTTCATCCTGGAGTTGTACTAGGAAGTGATGGCTTTGGTCTGGCTGATAATAACGGTGTCTGGGAAAAAATACCCCAGCTCGGTCGTGTAGTGCTTGGTGATGATGTTGAAGTAGGCGCTAATACTGCAATCGACCGCGGCGCATTAAAAGATACAATGATTGGTAATGGTGTAAAATTAGATAACCAAATTCAAATTGGACACAATGTTATCATTGGAGACCACACAGCAGTTGCAGGTTGTGCAGGCATTGCCGGCAGTGCCATTATTGGTAAGCATTGTGCCATAGGTGCAGCATCGGGCATTAAGGGCCATATTACAATTGCCGATGGAGTTCAAATTTCTGGTATGAGTGCAGTGCGTCAGTCAATTGAAAAGCCGGGTTTGTACTCATCTGGCACAGCGCTACAAGATATTAAAGGTTGGCTTAGAAGTGCAACACGTTATAAAGACATAGATAGTTTGTTTAAACGCGTAAATAAAATGGCAAAAAAACTAGAAACAATAGAAGAAACTATAAAAAAATAAGCGTTGGATAAAGGAAAATAGTATGGATCCAGTCATGTCGATTGATGAAGTGATGAAGTATCTGCCTCACCGCTATCCCTTCTTATTAGTAGACAGAGTATTACAATGCACGCATGGGGATTCGATAACCGCTATTAAAAATGTCACTATTAATGAAAGTTTTTTCCAAGGACATTTCCCGGTTACTCCTGTTTTTCCTGGTGTATTAATTCTAGAAGCTCTCGCTCAAACGTCAGGCTTGCTGGTGCTTAGCGATCCTAAGTTGAAACCTGAAAATGAGAGTTTATTTTTATTTGTAGGTATTGAGCATGCGCGATTCAAACGACCCGTGGTGCCTGGGGATCAAATGAGGTTGGTTTCAAAGCTAACTAGAATGAAACGAAACTTTGGTTTGTTTGAAACAAGTGCTTATGTGGGCGATGACTTGGCAGCAAGTGCGGAACTAAAGTGTATGTTTAAAGACTTATAAATATGAGAAGTCTAGATATGCTGCACAATGGAAGTAATGTGGGTATTCACTCGACTGCAATTATAGACCCAAGCGCAAAGATTGGAGCTGACGTTTCCGTTGGCGCATATTCGGTCATAGGGGCGCATGTAGAAATCGGCGACCGAACATCTTTAGGTCCTCATGTTGTCCTGCAAGGTCCAACCAAAATAGGTGCTGATAATCAAATTTTTCAATTTTGCTCTATCGGAGAAGTTCCCCAAGATAAAAAATTTGCTGGTGAGCAGAGTCAGCTCATTATAGGTAATAACAACACAATTCGAGAATTTTGCACAATCAATCGTGGAACAAGTGCTGATAATAATGCAACTATTATAGGTGATGATAATTGGGTCATGGCTTATGTGCATATCGCTCATGATTGTGTCATTGGTAATCATACAATATTTTCTAATGGTGCTACCTTGGCAGGACATGTGCACGTAGACGATCATGTCGTGTTAGGTGGTTTCACTCTTGTTCATCAATTCTGTCACATAGGTGCTCATGCATTTTGCGGCATGGGAACGGCACTGAATAAAGACTTGCCGCCGTATACAATGGCCTCTGGTAATTTGGCCAAAGCATTTGGATTGAATAAAGAAGGCTTGCGACGTAGAGAGTTTAGTGAAGAGGTAATTCAGGCCCTTCATCAGGCGTATAAAGCATTGATAGTCTCAAAAGGGACTCATGCTGAACGCTTTGCAAAGGTGCAGGATTTAATCGAACAATTTGAAGAAGTTAAACTGTTTGCAAATTTTATAGAATCAAGCCAAAGAGGCACTGTGCGTTAAGTCTGTTTTGCCAGAAGAATTGCTTTAGCGGCGAGCTGTTCCGAGTTGATACCAGAATCCAGTTCATTATATATCTCATCGCGATAAGATAGACTTTTTGAGCGTGTTTCTGCATCACTAATGAGTTCAGTTAATGCTGAGTATAAGTTTTGCGGTGTCGCTTTACCTTGCACTAGTTCGGTGTATGCGCGACGTTGTAAAATAATATTAGCCAGCGATATATGCTGAACTTTCACCAAATGACCAAATAGTTTGTATGTGATTGGTGAGATCTTGTATATAACCACCATGGCTTTGCCCATCAGTGCTGTTTGCAATGTGGCGGTCCCCGATGATATTGCAATAACATCGCATGCATCAATCGCCTGATAAAAATTATCCTTAATATAATCTATCTGGATTTGTGGATCATTGAATGACTCCAGCACCGAGATATCGACACCCGGGGCAACAGGACATATGAAGCGAATACTTTCATGATCTTCTGAGAGTAGCTTTGCAGCATTAATCATGACGGGGAATAATTTTTTTATTTCATTCAAACGGCTACCAGGTGCTAAACCTATAGTCATTGTGTTGTTGGCGTGTTTTTTCTCAGTAGAGTAATACTGATCGATTTCCTCAAGTAATGGATGTCTGACAAGGATCACAGGAATGTTGGCTTGTGTATAAAATTCAACTTCAAAAGGAAATAGCACGGCCATCATGTCTACGCATGACTTTATTTTTTTAACTCTGCCTGTGCGCCAAGCCCACACCTGAGGGCTGACATAAAACAAAACTTTAATCCCGAGGGATTTGGCATATTGTGCTAACTTTAGATTGAATTCCGGGTAGTCAATGAGAACGATGAGCTCAGGTTTGTTGGTTCTTATATGTTTCTTTATATGCGCAAGAATTGTTCTAAGTGATGGGTAATGCTTTAAGACTTCAACAATACCTACAACAGATGTTTCGCTAACATCATGTAAAGTATTTACATTTTCCGCGCGCATACTTGCGCCACCTATGCCGCTAATCTTTTTGACTTCATTGGTGTTATATAATGCCCTGGCTAGCTTGGCTCCTAGTAAGTCACCTGAGACCTCGCCTGCAACCATTACAATATTCATGCTAGGTGTTGCTTTGCTAAATGGCCGCTTTGCATGTATTAATTATTTTCTTTATTTGCTCAGAAGATAATTCAGGATACATCGGTAATGAGAAGCATGTGTCTGACACCTGCTCTGTGATAGGCAATGTAATGGCTTGTTTGCCTTCGGTGAATGCAACTTGTTGGTGCAAGCCTTTGGGATAATAAATGGCTGAAGCAATATTGGCATCACTGAGGGCCTGGATGATTTTGTCGCGTTTTGAGTGTTGCAAAGTATATTGATGATACACATGTATGCTGTGCGGTGATTCGTTTGGCGTTTCAAAGCCAATTGACTTTAATGCGTCAGTATAGTGATTGGCATTTTCATGACGTCTTTGGTTGTAAACGTCAATATGTTTTAATTTAATACGTAGAATAGCGGCTTGGATTTCATCAAGTCGGCTGTTGTAGCCAATAATCGTATGCTCGTATCTTTTTGGGCTGCCATGATTGCGCAATAGTTTTAATTTTTCTGCAAGTTCATCATGATTTGTGCATACCATGCCACCATCGCCATAACATCCTAAGTTTTTGCTTGGGAAGAAGCTATAGCAACTGATATCTCCCAGGGTGCCTGTTTTGCGATTTTTGTAGGTGGCACCAAACGATTGTGCGCAGTCCTCTATAACAAAAATCTCCTGATCATCAATGATTGATTTTATTTCATCTATTTCAGCACTCAGGCCGAATAAATGCACGGCGATAATCGCGCGAGTATTATTATTGATTGCTCGTTTAATTAAGCCTGGATCTAAATTTAATGACTGCGAATTAATGTCGATAAACACTGGCGTGGCGCCTACATAGCGAATTGCTTCAGCAGTCGCTGCAAATGTGAATGAGGGTGCAATTACTTCGTCTCCTGGCCCTATGCCGAGAGCCAGTAATGCCAGATGTAATGCATCGGTTCCAGAAGCACAACTAATTGAATGTTTGATATTTAAGTATTCAGAAATTTCATCTTCTAGTGCATGTACGTTCGGCCCCATAATAAATGCAGTGCTTTCAAGAGCTGCATTGAGGGCTTTTTGAATATCATCTTTTAATGTTTGATATTGCGTGTGCAAATCAACCATAGGGATGGGTTTTGTATTCATATTAGTTTGCGTTATGTATTTGAATTGTATTAGTAATCTGGTCTGCGGTATTTAAAGCGCGTAAACCATCTTCACCTGTCACGAGTGGCTGTGAGTTTTTTTCTATGCAGTTAATGAAATGTGTTACTTCGGCAAGTAATGCATCGGATTTTTCAAATTTATCACTGCGTGACTTTATTTGATTATCTTCACGAGTATAAATTTTTAATTCATGATTGGCTAAATCAGCAGAAAAATAAGCATTATTTTGAAATAAACGTAGTTTGCGTTCGCTTTTATTGCTTACACGGCTTGCAGTGACATTAGCTACGCATTTATTGCAGAACGTGATACGTGCGTTAGCAATATCAATATCGTCAGACAGTACACACATACCCGAGGCTTGAATTGATTCTATATCTGAATGCACTATGCTAAGAATAATATCAATATCGTGAATCATCAGGTCGAGTACAACACTGACATCGGTACCGCGTGCTTTAAACGGTGCCAGTCGTTCAGATTCGATAAATTTGGGTTGTTGCATATGCTCATCCATGGCTAACACGGTGGGGTTAAATCGTTCGATATGTCCAACTTGAAGAATCACTTTATGTGAGTTAGCTAAATGAATGAGTTCCTGTGCTTGTTCGACTGTGGTGGTTATGGGCTTTTCAAGTAATACATGTTTTCCATGCGATATAAAATGTTTTGCTATTTCATAATGTGAAGGCGTGGAGGTGACAATACTGACCGCATCTACCTGTTCAGTGACAACATGATAGTCACTGCCTGTGTGCGTATGCGGATAGTCAGCAGCGATGCTAGCGAGTGTTTCCTCATGACTGTCAATCAGTGCGACCAGATTACAATTGTCTAAAGCTTGATATTTTTGTGCGTGAAATTTACCTAAATAGCCCACGCCAATCACTGCAATATTCACAATTCCCATTCAACTAAAATTCTGTATTATGAAAAGTTCGCAGTATACGTCCTCCCGTCCTTTTATGTGGACTAAATTTAGGCATTGTTGATTAATACAAGAACTTGATTAAAAAGCATTCTAATGTGGTTGAAATTTCGGATCTTTCTGTGGATCCAAATACGTGTGTGGGTATCGATGAAGTGGGCCGTGGTCCACTCGCTGGTCCAGTCATTGCAGCAGCGGTGGTACTTGGCGATCGCCATGACTGGTCTGAGTTGAATGATTCCAAGCAACTTAGTAAACACAAACGTGAACTGTTATGCGCGCAAATCAAGCAGTATGCGCTGGCTTGGTCGTTAGGTCGTTGTGAGGTTGCAGAAATCGATCAATACAATATATTTTATGCCAGTCTACTAGCCATGCGGCGTGCCTATGATGCATTAGATTTCATGCCTGAAGTTGCACTTGTGGATGGAAAATTTAGTCCAGTGTTAGCAGTGCGTTCTTATGCAATTATCAAAGGCGATATGTATGTTCCTGCTATCAGTGCGGCTTCGATCATAGCTAAAGTCTCCCGAGATAATGAAATGTGTGAGATGCATGAAGATTATCCTGATTATGGCTTTGCTAAACATAAAGGCTACCCGACAAGTGACCATGTAGATGCATTGAGACGATGTGGTCCCTGTCAGCATCACCGCAAGAGCTTCAAGCCAGTTGCCAAGTTGATTAAATGACTGCGCAATTCGTTCATTTAAGACTTCATAGTGAATATTCCATCATCGATGGTTTAGTACGTATTCCTGCATTAATGAAGCGTGCTTCTGTATTACATATGCCTGCGGTTGCGTTGACTGATTTTTCTAATTTATTCGCCTTGGTTAAATTTTATCGTTCCGCAATTGCGCATGGTCTTAAACCAATCATTGGTGCGGATGTTCTGGTCATGGATAAGACACTACAAGAACGTTATCGCATTGTCTTGTTATGTATGAATAACGTCGGCTATAAACATTTAACGGAGTTATTAACGCGTGCATACCTTGATGGTCAGCAAGGTGGGCAACCGACTGTAAATCGTGAGTGGGTTGATGAATTGAATGATGGCTTGTTAGTGCTGTCAGGTGGCAGAGAAGGTGACTTAGGTAAATTGATAGCCAAGCAGGATGCAAATCGCATTGAGCAATGTATTCAGCAATGGCAGCAGCATTTTAGTGGCCGCTACTATATTGAACTACAAAGGACTGGCCGCGATAACGAAGAAGCTTACAATCAAGCGGCACTCGAGTTGGCCGGCCAACATGAATTACCTGTGGTGGCGACCAATGACATACGTTTTCTTACTGAGCAAGAGTATGAAGCTCATGAAGTGAGAGTGTGCATTAACCAAGGTCGCGTGTTGTCTGATCCTCGACGACCACGTGCTTATAGCGAACAACAATATCTTCGTCCAGTTGAAGAAATGGTCACATTATTTGCCGATGTGCCTGCAGCTATTACCAATAGTCTCGAAATAGCTAAGCGCTGTAATGTGCGCCTGGAGTTTGGCAAAAATGTGTTGCCGGAATTTCCTACCGGAGAGTTAACGACAGATGAATTTTTACGCGAACAATCACAGCAGGGCTTAGAGACCAGATTAGATGCAATAAAATCAATACGTGATGAAGTAGATACGATTGCCTATCAAGAACGATTGAGTATTGAACTCGATGTGATTGAGCGAATGGGCTACTCGGGGTATTTCTTAATTGTCTCCGACTTTACTAAATGGGCGCGCAACAATGGAGTACCTGTAGGCCCGGGACGTGGATCCGGGGCCGGCTCGCTGGTGGCTTATGTATTGGGAATTACAGACATAGACCCGCTTCAATATGAATTGTTATTCGAGCGTTTTCTGAATCCAGAACGCGTCTCTATGCCGGATTTTGATATTGACTTTTGTATGGCTGGCCGTGATCGCGTGATTGACTATGTGGCTAAACGCTATGGCCGGGAAAAGGTCAGTCAAATTATCACGTATGGCACCATGGCAGCCAAAGCGGTGGTGCGTGATGTGGGGCGTGTACTCGGGCATCCATATGGATTTGTTGATCGTATTGCCAAGATGGTGCCGTTTGAAGTGGGCATGACGCTAGCTAAAGCACTCGAGCGCGAAAAAGACTTTAAGCAAATGGTCGATGAAGAAGAGGAAGTTAAAACACTCATTGATATGGCGCTGCAACTGGAAGGCTTGGCGCGTAATGCGGGTAAACACGCAGGAGGTGTCGTTATTGCGCCCTCACAGCTTACCGATTTCACGCCGCTTTATTGTGAAGCTGGTGGTGCCAATGTCGTAACGCAATTAGATAAAGATGATGTTGAAGCCATTGGCCTGGTGAAATTTGATTTTCTTGGTTTGCGTACGTTAACCATTATTGATCGCACACTTGAGAAAGTGAATGTACGCTTAAGTAAAGATAACCAGCCGCCAGTGATTCTCAATGCTTTGCCGCTTGATGATGAAGCGACGTATACCTTATTACAAAACCAGCAAACGACAGCAGTTTTTCAGCTTGAATCGGATGGACTGAAAGATATTTTAGGCCGCCTTAAGCCGGATAAGTTTGAGGATATTGTGGCGCTAGTTGCTTTGTATCGTCCAGGTCCTTTGCAGTCAGGCATGGTGGACGATTTTATTGATCGCAAGCATGGCGCCCGTGTCGAATACCCGCACCCTAAATTAGAAGCCATTCTTAATGAAACATATGGCGTCATTTTATACCAAGAGCAAGTGATGCAGATTGCACAAATACTTGCTGGATATTCTTTAGGGGGTGCGGACTTATTGCGTCGAGCAATGGGCAAAAAGAAACCTGAAGAAATGGCAAAACAACGGGCCATTTTTGTTAAAGGTGCGACAGAAAGAGACGTCGATGAGTCAAATGCGAATTATATTTTTGATTTGATGGAAAAGTTTGCAGGTTATGGCTTTAATAAATCACACTCGGTCGCTTATGCCATGTTGTCCTATCAGACTGCTTGGCTAAAAGCGCATTATCCAGCTGAATTCATGGCGTCAGTGCTGTCGGCAGATATGGACAACACGGATAAAGTTGTTCATTTACGGGAAGAATGTAACAGCATGGACTTGAAGGTGTTATCTCCTAATGTAAATAAATCTTGTTACAGTTTTACCGTGACAGACCAACAGCAAATTGTTTATGGGCTGGGTGCAATCAAAGGTGTTGGTGAAACTGCAATAGATGCATTAGTCAATGAACGTAATCAACATGGCGAGTATCAATCATTAAATGACTTTTGCATGCGATTAGAAACTCAAAAATTTAATCGTCGGAGTATGGAGGCGATGATTCGCTCTGGTGCGATGGATGAGTTTAATCACACACGTGCTACTTTAATGCACCATCTCCCACGTGCAATGCAAACGGCCGAACAACATCACCGCAATGATAATATTGGACAAGACGATATGTTTGGTGGCGGGCAAGTGATAGCGAAAGAGGGTGTGATCGATGAACAGCCCGAGTGGGATAGCGATACCTTGCTTGCGGCAGAAAGGGAAACCTTAGGGTTATATTTTTCCGGGCATCCTGTGGACCAGTATAGAGGTGAATTAGTCAGTATTGTTGGTAAAACATTACGTGAACGCTTAAGCCAACCCATTGCTCCGGTTGAATCAAATTATCGTAACAAAGAGGCCAACTTGGTTAAGGTGGGCGGATTGTTAATGGATATGCGCTTACGTAATAGTCCTTCAGGGCGAATCGCATTCCTGACATTAGATGATAATACCGCACGCATACATGTTGCAGTGTTTGCTGATGCTTATAGTCAATTCAAACATCATTTGGTAAAAGATCAAATTTTGATCGTTGAAGGCGCCATAAGTATTGACGATTACAATGGCAAACCGCGAGTCAGAGCTAAACAAATTACACGCCTGGATGATGCGCGTGTGGACTATGGTAAAGGGATAATTATTCATATTAATGCGGCAGACAGACGCCCGACATTAGTGACAGAACTAGAGGATACGCTTAAGCCATACTGTGATGGGAATTGTAAGGTATTGATTCAATATCAAACGGCTCAGGGCCAAGCGAAATTTCAATTAGGCGCGCCTTGGAGTGTTGTCCCTGAACGTGCATTGCTTACTCAACTTGCCAGTCTTAAGGGTGTCGATAGTACGCGTGTGGTTTACTGAGACACGTAGAATAACTTTTCTGCAATCATTTTCCAGTGCGACTATAATGCGGAAAACTTAATGGTTTCATGATCATATAGGCCTATGGTTACTGATTATTTAGAATTTGAACAACCCATTGCTGAATTAGAAGCAAAGATTAACGAGTTGCGTCGTGTTGAGTCAGACAATGAAATGCAACTTGGAGATGAAATTGCCAAGTTAGAGGCGAAAAGTCGCACACTTACTGAATCTATATACAAAGACTTATCGGCCTGGCAGGTTGCGCAAATTGCACGTCACCCTCGACGACCTTACACACTTGATTACGTTGAAAAGTTATTTACTGATTTTGAAGAATTGCATGGTGATCGGGCATATTCAGATGATGCAGCAATCATTTGTGGCATCGCTAAATTTGATGGACGCTCAGTGGCAATGGTCGGCCATCAAAAAGGGCGTAATACAAAAGAAAATTTAAAAAGAAATTTTGGTATGCCGCGTCCGGAAGGCTATCGTAAAGCATTACGCATCATGGAAATGGCAGAAAAATTTCAAATGCCCATTATTACTTTTATCGACACACCTGGTGCCTATCCAGGAGTGGGTGCTGAAGAGCGTGGACAAGCGCAAGCGATTGCGCATAATTTATATCGCATGGCTGAACTCAAAACACCTATTATATGCAACGTCATTGGTGAAGGCGGTTCAGGGGGGGCGTTAGCCATTGGCGTAGGTGATCACTTATCGATGTTGAGTTATAGCACATATTCCGTGATTTCCCCTGAAGGATGTGCTTCCATCTTATGGAAGAATGCCGACAAAGCTGAGGATGCAGCAGAAACATTAGGCATTACCTCAGATCGTTTGTATGAATTAAATTTGGTGGATGAAGTGATTAAGGAACCTATGAGTGGGGCGCATCGTGATCTGGATACTACCAGTGAAAATATGCGTGCTTCCTTGGAAGAGAACTTAAATCGACTTACCAGCATGAATGTCAATGACCTTGTCGAAGCACGCTATGAGCGCCTGACTTCCTATGGGGTTTACAAGGATTAATTTGATTGACTGTTTATGTCAGTCATACCCAATCAACTGCGTGACTGTCTGTCACAATTATTATTAAGTAAAACAATCTATGTTGCATATAGCGGTGGCATTGATTCGACGGTTTTGCTGCATGCGGCGAAAAATATCTGCAATGAAACTGACCACACCTTAAAAGCTATCCATGTCAATCATCAAATACATAATGATGCGTTATTGTGGTCACAACATTGTGCGGCGCAATGTGACCAATGGAATATTGCGGTAAACAATATCTGTGTTGATGTGCAGCAATATAGTCAGCTAGGCGTGGAAGGGGCAGCCCGTGAAGCGCGTTATCAGGCATTTGAAGACTATCTTTCGCATGACGATGTCTTGTTAACTGCGCACCACAGTGACGATCAAATGGAAACAGTGATGTTGCAATTATTTCGTGGCGCGGGGGTGCATGGTCTTGCGGCATGTGCGCGTGAACGTCCATTGGGCAATGCTTTGTTACTCAGACCTTTGTTGACAGTGTCGCGCGCACAAATAGAAAAATATGCACACCAACAAAAGTTAAATTGGTTAGAGGACCCTTCAAATCAATCGCTGGTACACGATAGAAACTACTTGCGGCATAAGATCATGCCGTTGTTGCATGCGCGATGGCATAATTTGACTGATATCACTAGTCGAGTAGCACAATGGCAAAGTGAAGCTGCTTGTTTATTGGATCAAATTGCAGATAGTGATCTTGAACGAGTAGTAGATTCGCAAGGGCGCTTGCAAATAAATCAAATGGAAGCATTAGATTATTTGCGTAAAAAAAATCTTTTAAGGCGTTGGATTCGTAGACAAGATTGTCATGTGCCAAATTCAGACATACTCGCGCGCATTGTTTATGAAGTGATGCATAGTCGCGAAGATGCACAAGCCTGTGTGCGTTGGCAAACAAATGAGATACGTAAATTTCGTGACCGATTGTACTTACTGGCAAATGTCAGCATGCATGATGCGACCAAGCATTTCGATTGGGATCTTACTCAATCTCTGGAAATACCCAGTTTGAATATCATACTCACTCGCCAAGCGTTGTTAGCCTATGGGGTTAAACTGACTAAGATTGATCACTTGCAGGTTCGCTTTCGTCAAGGAGGCGAAGTGATGCGCCCCGGCGGGCGCGGCTGTCAGAAGGATTTAAAATCATTATTTCAGGAAGCCGGGGTAGAGCCGTGGCTGCGTGAGCGTATTCCTTTGCTGTACCATGAAGATCAGTTGATTTTTGTGTGGGGATATTGGATTCAAGAAGGATATTGATTGAGGCAATGCTCAGCCTTTGGTACTCTGATATCCCATCTTGCATTTGGAATTTTCGTGATGACTCGGTACATCTTTATCACAGGCGGGGTGGTCTCTTCTTTAGGAAAGGGTATCGCCAGTGCTTCATTAGGCGCGATATTAGAGGCGCGCGGTCTATCTGTTACCATGATAAAACTGGATCCCTATATCAATGTTGATCCAGGCACCATGAGCCCATTTCAGCATGGTGAGGTATATGTCACCGAAGATGGCGCGGAAACAGATTTGGATCTAGGTCACTATGAACGCTTTGTCAGATTTCGCTCAAAGCGCAGTAACAACTACACAACCGGTCAAATCTATGAAAGTGTGATTCGCAAGGAACGCCGCGGCGACTATTTAGGCGGCACTGTTCAAGTGATTCCTCATATTACGGATGAAATAAAAGCCTCTGTTTAAGAGAGGCTCCGAGGGTGCGGATGTCGCACTGGTTGAAATCGGTGGAACAGTGGGTGACATTGAATCTTTACCTTTCATGGAAGCGATCCGACAGATAGGTGTTGAGCTTGGGGCGCAGTAATGTCATTTATATCCATCTTACCTTAGTGCCCTACATAAAGGCGTCCGGTGAGCTGAAAACCAAACCGACCCAGCACTCAGTCCAAAGAATTACGCTCAATCGGTATCCAGCCGGATATTTTATTATGTCGCGGTGAGCGTTCTATTCCTGATACAGAACGCAAAAAGATAGCGTTGTTTACTAATGTGGAAGAGAAAGCGGTGATTTCTTCTGTCGATGTATCCAGTATTTACAAAATTCCATTATGGTTGCATTCACAAGGCTTAGACGACATCGTATGTGAGAAGTTTGAGTTGGATTTACCTCCCGCAGATTTAACTGACTGGAAAGAAGTGGTGCATGCTATTGAGTTTCCAGAGGTCGAAGTGAATATATACATGGTGGGTAAATATGTTGATCTCACTGAGTCTTACAAGTCACTCAATGAAGCATTAATTCATGCGGGGCGCGCAAACCCACACACAAGTCAATATTAAGTATTTGGATTCTGAGAGTATTGAAGCGAATGGCGTGGGGTTATTGGAAGATGCCGATGCCATTTTAGTGCCAGGGGGATTCGGGCAACGTGGTATTGAAGGTAAAATACTGGCCTCGCAGTATGCGCGTGAAAATAACATCCCATACCTTGGCATATGTTTGGGCATGCAAGTGGCAGTGATTGATTTTGCACGCAACGTGGCAGGTCTCGATCATGCACATAGCACCGAGTTTTATGAGGATACCCCTAATCCAGTAATCGCATTAATTACTGAATGGAAGCAACGTGATGGCAGTGTGGAAGAACGAGATGAAAACTCTGATTTAGGCGGCACCATGCGTTTAGGTGGGCAGCAGTGTCGATTATCTGAAAATTCACTGGTGCGAGATATGTACGGTAAAGATGTTATTTTGGAGAGACATCGTCACCGTTATGAGTTCAATAACACGTTTATGGCAACACTGAGTAATGCCGGATTGTCATTCACGGGGAAATCCATTGACGATAAATTAGTTGAAGTGATTGAAATTAATGACCACCCTTGGTTTATTGGTTGTCAGTTTCATCCTGAATTTACCTCTACACCTCGCGATGGACATCCTTTATTCACTGGATTTATTCAAGCGGCACGTCGTGGGCGTCATCAAGGCAGTGAGCAGCATTCAGTTTCTAAATCTATTAATGAGCAGCCAGCGATAACAGAGTCTGCATGAACATTTGTGGATTTGAAGTGGGGCTGGAACATCCCTTCTTCCTCATAGCAGGCCCTTGTGTGGTGGAGAATCTGGCATTAGCACAGGAGACTGCGGGGCAATTAAAAGAATCCGCAGAAAAATTTAATATTCCTTTCATTTATAAATCGTCTTTTGATAAAGCCAATCGCACTTCACAGAGCAGTTTTAGAGGCGTAGGTGTGGATAAAGGATTGGCTATTTTGCAATCAGTGAAAGATGAGTTTGGCCTGCCAATTCTTACTGATGTTCATGAAGATAGCCCACTTGCAGAAGTCGCCGAGGTCGCAGATGTGTTACAAACACCCGCTTTTTTATGCCGACAAACTAATTATATTCAAAGAGTTGCCGCCGCCGGCCGGCCTGTCAACATCAAAAAAGGACAATTTTTATCACCCTGGGATATGAAACATGTGGTGGCAAAAGCTCAAGCGACTGGTAATGATCAAATAATGGTCTGTGAGCGGGGGGTATCGTTCGGTTATGGCAATCTAGTGTCGGATATGCGCTCAATTGCGATCATGCGCGAGACGGGATGTCCAGTAGTTTTTGATGCAACACATTCGGTACAATTGCCCGGCGGTGGGGGTAGCCACTCAGGGGGACAGAGAGAATTTGTGCCGGTGCTCGCTCGGGCAGCCGTTAGTGTCGGAATTGCTGGTTTATTTATAGAAACCCACCCCGACCCTGAACAAGCCAAGAGTGATGGGCCAAACTCTTTGCCGCTTAAATTTGTGCCCGAACTTTTATCAACACTTTGCGCTTTAGATAAAGTCGTAAAGTCATCGCCATTGATGGAGCACACGTCCTTATCTCTTTGATGAGGGAATAGAACAGGCTTTTACAAATATAAGGATCGACAGCAAGGATTGAGACACATGTCAGAAATACAATTAATTAAAGCAAGAGAGATCATTGACTCACGTGGTAATCCCACAGTGGAAGCGGATGTTAAATTGAAGTCTGGTGCGTTTGGGCGTGCCGCAGTGCCGTCAGGTGCATCAACAGGCGCACTTGAAGCATTAGAAATGCGAGATGGAGACAAGCAGCGCTACTTAGGTAAAGGAGTACAGAAGGCGGTCGATAATGTGAATGGCCAAATTCAGGCTAAGCTGGTTGGTACAGATGCTCTAGATCAAGCCCAAGTAGATCACATCATGCTGGAGTTGGATGGTACGCCAAATAAAGCCAACCTCGGGGCGAATGCCGTGCTGGCCGTGTCATTGGCGGTAGCAAAAGCGGCAGCGGCAGAGCAGCAGCAGCCGTTATATCGTTACTTGAATATAGACGCACAAATGGTGCTGCCCGTGCCCATGATGAATATTATCAATGGTGGTGCACATGCACATAAAGGTGCTGATATCCAAGAATTCATGGTTGTTCCTCATGGCGTGGCGACATTTAGCGAAGCCATTCAATGTGGTTGTGAAATTTTTCATAATCTAAAGTCAATACTAAAAAGCAAAGGCCTAAACACGGCAGTGGGTGATGAAGGTGGGTTTGCACCGACACTCGACGCAAATGAACAAGCCATTGAAATTATTTTGCAAGCGATCGAGTCGGCCGGTTATAAATGCGGTGATCAAGTCAGCATCGGCCTAGATTGCGCTAGCTCAGAATTTTATAAAGATAATAAATACCATCTCGAATCCGAAGGCAAAGTGTATACAAGTAATGAATTTGTTAGTTACTTGTCTTCATTAGTAAGTAAATATCCTATCATTACCATTGAAGATGGCCTTGCCGAAGACGACTGGGAAGGGTGGAGCCAGCTAACGGCAGAGCTTGGGAGTAAAGTGCAATTGGTGGGTGATGATCTATTTGTCACGAATACCGAGATATTTGCTAAAGGAATAGACAAAGGTGTCGCCAATTCGATACTCATCAAACTCAACCAGATTGGTTCTCTGACTGAAACGCTCGCAGCAATTAAAATGGCACATGATGCAGACTACACGGCCGTTATTTCGCATCGCTCTGGAGAGACTGAAGATGTGACAATCGCGGATCTTGCAGTGGCTACGGGTGCTGGTCAGATTAAGACCGGGTCGCTATCACGCTCTGATCGGGTTGCTAAGTACAATCAATTATTGCGCATTGAAGAGGAGCTTGGTGCACAAGCAGTGTATCCTGGCAGAAAAGTTTTCCGTCAATCATGAGTTAATTTAATCGGCAGTCAATGAAACTATTTGTTGCATTTTTAATTACGGCGTTTGTTTTTTTGCAATACCAGTTATGGGTTGACCGTGATGGGGTGCGTAAATTAATTCATCTGAGTGGCCGTATTGACAATCAAACGGCAATTAATCAACAGCTGTATGAACGTAATGAAGTACTTGCTGCAGAAGTTGAAGATCTTAAATCAGGATTCGATGCCATTGAAGAGCGGGCGCGAATGGAGCTGGGTATGATTCGCGAAGGGGAAACATTTTTTCAGGTAATTGAAAAAGATACTTCCCATACCAAGCAATAAAATAGCAAGAGCAGCACTAATCAATTCTAATTGATTGTTAGTATTTACTTAATATGCTCGTGTGTTTATTCCTACACTGAGTTTTTGTAATTATTTTTCGTGTTGCATACCGTGTGTGAATTTCTTTGTTAATTTATCAGAGCCTGCTAGTGAATGAATAAATCGTCTGAGTGTTGGGCTGTAATCCCTGCAGCTGGGATAGGTCAACGCATGAAGTTATCTACCCCAAAGCAATACCTAGAAATTCAAGGCAAGACTATTCTTGAATATGCAGCGCAGCCTTTGCTGAAAAATAACTATATTAAAAAAGTCATATTTGCGCTTCATGCAGATGACGACCATTTTGCGCGCTTATCATTCGATAATTTTCATGAAAAAATCCATACGGTTACTGGTGGTGAAACGCGTGCGCACTCTGTATTAAATGCGCTTGATGCGATTCAAAATGATATACGCCCAGATGCCTATGTGCTTGTACATGATGCAGCGCGCCCATGTTTATCTGAAGAAGATTTAGCAAATTTAATAGCAGCATGTGCTACGCATGAAGTGGGTGGTATCCTAGGGGCGCCGGTCACTGATACCGTCAAGCATGTTCAGCAACATACAATATTGGGGACACTTGATCGGGAGCATTTATGGTGTGCGTTCACTCCGCAAATGTTCAAATTTAAACTACTCTACCAGGCAATCACGCAGGCGTTGCAAAGTAATGCAATAATTACTGATGAAGCGAGTGCAATGGAAAAAGCAGGCTATCAACCCTGTATTGTGCAAGGCAATTTGCGAAACATAAAAGTAACGCATGCAGAAGATATTGCTACCGCAGAAGCATACTTAACTTTACTTAACCATATGTGAGTGATGATGAGAATTGGACAGGGGTTTGATGCGCATCGATTTACTGAGGGTGACCATATTATATTGGGAGGAGTACGTCTTGCGCATGAACATGGAATAGATGCGCATTCAGATGGTGATGTCTTGTTGCATGCTTTGTGTGATGCCTTATTGGGTGCTGCAGGCTTGGGAGATATTGGTCGTCATTACTCTGATCAAGATATTGCAAATAAAAATAGAAATTCACGAGAATTTGTTGTCGATATCGCTAACATGCTAACAGAACGAAATCTTGCAGTTGTGAATGTGGATGCAACTATCATTTTGCAGACGCCTAAAGTAAGCCCTTATATAGATGAAATGAAAACAATCATTGCGCAAGATCTCGCTATTGATGCTATAAACGTAAACGTAAAAGCAACAACGACAGAGTATATGGGCTTTGTCGGGCGCCAAGAAGGCATTGCGGCAATGGCCGTTGTGCTTTTACAGTAACTAACATATACAATTAAGTCATTGCTAGTTGAAGATTACTTTTCTTCGCAAGGCCTGCTTGCACAAAACATTGAAGGGTTTAAATATCGGCCTCAGCAAGTGGCTATGGCAAGTGCTGTTGAAAATACAATTAATCAAGCAAGTGTTTTAGTTGTTGAAGCAGGCACTGGCGTAGGCAAGACGTTTGCCTATTTAATTCCTGCCTTACTGTCTGGTAAAAAAGTCGTGGTGTCGACCGGCACGCGACATCTTCAAGATCAGCTTTTTTACACTGATCTTCCTTTATTGCAGCAAGCCTCTTCAGTTAGAGTAAATGCATCAATTCTCAAAGGGCGTGCAAATTATCTATGTAAATATCGTTTTCAACGTTTCGAACAAGAGCTAACAGATCATCGCAAACTCACTCAGGTCTATTACGAAATAAAAGACTGGTCGAGTGTGACTAAAACAGGCGATGTGGCCGAAGTTAACCAAATTTCTGAACAATCCGAAATTTGGTCGCATGTGACCTCAACGCGGGATAATTGCCTAGGTAATGAATGCCCCGAATACAGTAAATGTCACGTATTAAAAGCACGCAAACGTGCACAAGAGTCCGATTTGGTTGTGATTAATCATCATCTGCTTGCCGCAGATTTAGTGCTTAAAGGGGAAGGATTTGGTGAGTTATTGCCGACAGCAGATGTGTTTGTATTGGATGAAGCACACCAACTTACAGAAGTGCTACCAAATTTTTTCGGCAGTCATTTAAGTAGTCGCCAATTGCAAGATATTGTTGCTGACATTAACAAAGAAACGACATTGGTTAGCAGGGATAATACATCAATCACAAAAAATTATTATGCGGTGCTGGATGCCATTGAAAAGTTCTATAGTAGCATTGCCAAACAAATAAAAGACACGCGTGAATTATGGCGTGATGTTATCAATGTCAAAGCAGTGCGTGATTCATTTGATGCACTTGCGCAGGCATTGCTATCATTAGAAGATCAATTACTCGATATAGCTAATGAGTCTCCAGCTCTAGTGCATATTTATAAGCGCTTAGGTGAAATTAATGGATTATTAGATGATTTTAAAAGCGTTGATCATAACGCGATTCAATGGGTTGAGTTAGGACGTCGGCGCTTTGTAATTGGTAGTGTGCCTTTAAATGTGTCAGGTCCATACCAGCGTGCTATCCAAGAATATCAGTGTGCATGGATTTATACCTCGGCAACACTCACTGCCAAGCAAAGCTTTAAACATTTTACTGACCAGCTTGGCTTAAATGATGCTGAATGTGTGATGTGTGATAGCCCCTATGATTATGCGGGACAAGCACGTCTGTATCTGCCTGCATTAAATTCACAACCGAATGAAGCGGTTTACACGAAGGAAGTGATAGAAACAGCCATTCCATTATTAAAAGCAAGTCGAGGCAATGCGTTCATGCTATTTACCAGTCATAAGGCATTAAATCTGGCCGCAGAGCTTTTAGCGGATAGTCAATTTAATATATTAGTACAAGGCGCGGCGGCAAAAAGAGAGTTGTTAAAACAATTTCAACAAACTGATCAGTGTGTATTATTGGGGACGCAAAGTTTTTGGGAAGGTGTGGATGTGAAAGGGGAAAATTTACGTTTAGTGATTATTGATAAGCTACCCTTCATGTCGCCAGCAGACCCGCTGGTGCGCGCGCGTTCAAGGGCGTTGGAAGAAGCGGGAGAGAATCCATTTGTGTATTACCAAATTCCCCAGGCAATACTTAACCTTAAGCAAGGCGTTGGTCGATTAATACGAGGTGAACAGGATTGTGGTGTTGTTGTGATTATGGACCCAAGGCTGACTACAAAAAATTATGGTCAAGCTTTTATAAAAAGTTTGCCACCGATGACAATCAGTTACGATCTAGATCATGTGACACAATTTTTAGAAGTGATTCATAACAGTGAAACTACTAGCAATTGAAACGGCAACAGAGGCATGTTCAGCTGCCTTGAGTATAGATGGTGAAATACAAGAACGCTATCAATTAGCGCCGCGCGAACATAATGAGCTGATTGTACCCATGTGTGAACAACTGCTATCTGAAGCGGGTATTCAGCTCGGTCAATTAGATGCACTTGCATTTGGTTGTGGACCAGGTGCGTTTACTGGTTTACGAATTGCCGCAAGTGTTACTCAAGCAATTGCTTTGGCGCATGACTTGCCAGTGGCATGTATTTCTACCTTAGCCAATTTGGCGTATCAGGCAGATAGCGACATTGGACAGCGCATTGTGCCCGCAATCGATGCGCGTATGGAAGAAATCTATTGGGCTGTCTATGAGAAAGATGACCAAGGTGACATGGTGCTTGTTAGTGATGAAAATGTTCAGTTACCTCATGAAGTCGAAAACATGAGTGATATTGTCTGTGGCTTGGGGTCAGGGTGGTCAACGTATCACGATGTGCTAAGTATGAAATTCAATCTCGCTGCACACGCTATTAATGGTCAAGCGCTACCAAGAGCATCAGTGACCGCGCAACTCGGTGGGCGAAAATACCATACTGATGCTATGGTCGAGGCCATGGATGCATTGCCTGTATATTTGCGCAATCAAGTTGTTCAAAAAACGTCTTAGTTCTGATGACTATAATATGACACCATTTCATCTGGCTTTTCCGGTCGCTAATCTTGAGTCAATCAAGGACTTTTATACTCATGTATTAAAGTGCCAGGTAGGACGTGAGAGTGACAGGTGGATCGACTTTAATTTTTACGGGCACCAAATAACAGCACATTTAGATGAATCTTGCCAGACTGATGTTGCCTATAACGAAGTTGACAATCAAAGCATCCCTGCCAGGCATTTTGGTGTGATACTTTCATGGCAAACATGGGATGAGCTGGTAGAAAATATTAAGTCGTTAGATGTCGCTTTTTATGTTGATCCTTATACACGATTCCAAGGCCAGGTAGGTGAACAACGGACTTTTTTTATTCAAGATCCAAGCAACAACTTTTTAGAATTTAAGTGTTTTAAAGACCAGTCATACATTTTTCAAAAAAAACTATGAGATATATATTATTCATACTATTGCTACTTCTTGCATCGAACGCTTATTCGCATCCACCTGTAGTGGTAAAAGCAGAAGCCAGGGCAAAGCCAAACCAATTATTTGATATTGCGGTGACGATCAGGCATGAAGATACGGGGTGGGAACATTATGCAAATGAATGGGTGATCATGGCAGATGGCGAGAAACAGTTAGCAAAAAGAAAATTGCATCATCCGCATGTTAACGAACAACCATTTACGCGCTATTCACGCGATGTGCTGATCCCGCCGGATGCTAAGCGTGTGACTATACATGCAAAGTGTAATCATGGTCATGAATCAAGCACTTACATCTTATTAAGCCGCAAACAAAATCAAGTCATCAAGCAAGAGACCGATAATTAGTCTCTTGCTAATACATTTGCAAATCGTTAATGACATAAGCTTGCAGAGATTAATGCATATATTGATGCTTCTTCTTGACGATGAATACATTCTTTTGTAACTCGCTGCCAATATTTGTATTGCGTCGAATTACTTTAGCTAATGTTGTTTTCTTTATTTTCTTAAGCTCTTTGCCCCAGAAATTGTTTTCATACCAGAAGCGATCACCATCTCGTAAGCGCTCAAATTGATCTTTTAGTATGGTAAAGAAAATTTCTCCAACCAGAGCCCCTTTAACGTGATCTTCAGCTAAGCCACCTACCCATAAGTCAACATCATCAATATTATTATTGTATGCAAGTTTTAACTTGTTCTGTATTTGAGGGTTTGAAGAAATGTCTGAGAAATCCGTCGCTGGCGCTAGACCAAGAGAAATGCGTGTTTCATTGTAACTAAGTAAACCGTGATCACGTCCACGTTGAATATTAAGTGAAGCTAGATCAAAGCCACCACTGCCTGGCTGACCAAATAAGAAATTTCTAACATCATCGATCACGAATATATCAAGCTCTTGGCATCGCTGTGATGCTAAGCCACGTAAAATCGGGCCAATGTTATTCTCTTCAGTCAATATATGTGGCGCAAAAAAAGCTTCGCGAAGTGATATGTGCTTGTAACGTGTTTCTTTGCCTTTTTTGTTTATACGTAAAATCGCTGGAGACAATAAACTATGACCAAGTCGATAGGCAGCCGTAGAAAACTCGTTTGACACGCGAGCGTCTATGTCCGGGTTATATCCCTTGTATTTTGATAATGCTTTTTTACCAAGCAATACTGGCAAGAACTCCTTATATGTAATCACTTGCATCTGCGCTGCCACAATGCGGCGTGCTTTAAGGTAAATTTCATCACCACTAAGTTTAGGGTGCTTGTGCTTGATTTGTTTAGCAAGTCGATTGTGTTCCCTGACAAACAGCGTATGCACTGCCGTCAATCCTATTTGCTCATTAGCACGCACATCACCTGCTAAAAACAATTCAGCACTGTTACCACCCGCGTTACTTAAGCCCGCGGTGTTAAATGGCATTAATCCTCGTTTGCTGGTTTTTAGTTTGCCAGAACCATCCATGCGTCTTAATGCTAAGGCGCGTTCCTCGTCTGAACCATAGACATTTGAAGCATCAATCCATCCGGTAATTTCATTTAACTGCTCGCGTGGCAAGTAATTAGGCTCATAGATGGAGCGGTTAAATTTCATGTAAGCAGTGCCCGTATTGTCGGGGTCAAACTGAGGGTCTCCTTTAGGTATTGCGATATTAGCTAGCTCTTCGGGATGTGCGCCATCAGTTAAGTCGATATCATGATCTAGAAATTGTCCCCATTGCCACAGAAAGTCACTGGCTTTTTTTGAATTTAGAATTGATTCGCTTTGCGTCATAACATGATTACTGATACTTCTAGGTCCTGGCCTGTTAACACCTGCCATAGAACTAGAGTCGTCGCTGTAACCTTGTTTTGTGATGCGCATTAGCGGTGTATCGGTTTGATTCATCTCGTGAGTGCTTAGGTTATTCTCACTGCCATCAATGTTGCGATAAAAAATTCTTTTTTCACCTCTTTTATACTTATAGTGTTTGCGTTCTATGCGTCTAATCGGTGAAGTGTTTGGATTTGACATGGTCTGATCTGCTTCTTTAAGCAAATCTTCTGTCTTGGATGGTTGCGAGGTTTCAGCGATAGCAGTACCAAATAATATTGCTATACACAGGCTTAGTGCTGTTGCTATGAGTAATTTCATCTTGTTTTCCTTCTGAAGCTTAATAAAAAACTAACTTTGATTAGTGAGTTAAGGCTTTTACTTAAACTAGATTTTATTATTGTTATTAGTTTTATAATTATGAAATTATCCTATAGCTTGTATGTTAATTTTGCGTGACGTAAGTCACAAAAAATTACTTAACTAAAAGATGCTAAGTAAAAGATGTAAGGAAATAAAAATAAACACGGTCGCACATAACCAAGAAAAAAATTTATGGCTAAGAATGTTTAATAGTGAGTATTGTTTAAGTTGATGAGTAATTAATGCAACACTGGAAAAGATAATGATCACTAATACAGTAAAAACAACGCCTAAAAATATCATCGAAGTATGTGCATGAGTTGAGTGCTGTGAAATAAATTGTGGCAGGAAGGATAAAAAAAATAACGCCACTTTCGGATTTAATATATTCATCAAGACACCGCGAATATAAAAACTTACATGTTGTTCGTGGGTTATGCTTTTCTCATGGTTCGACTGGTTGCTATTGGCTACTGCAAGGTACGCTAAATAAAGTAAATAACATGCACCTAGCGATTGAATAATAATTAAGGCATGTCTGTTGGTTTGCAGGATGATTGCAAGGCCAAATGTGACCGCTAGGGTGTGAATAAGGTTACCGCTGGCTAAGCCAAGTGCAGTGGCAAGACCGGCCTTTATGCCTTTATGTAATGATTGTGTAATCAAGAATATGAGATCGGGCCCAGGGAAGATGATCAATACGATAGAGGCTGCTATGAAGGCGGCAAGTTGGTCAGTTTCTATGTAAAACAAGGCCTTATGCTCTTAGATTAATTTTACTTATCTGCGGGATAGAGAGATGAGAATGCATGCCTAGCATATAAATGTTAAATTATTATTACAAAGATGCTAAGGGATAAGATTATGAGTGATAGCCAAATGTTTGCAGCTATGGTGATAGCTATCATTATTGTAGCTTTGGCAATTGGAGTAATGAGTTAGATTCCCAAAACGAATAGTTGCTGAAATGTGCATTACATGGACGTTAATAATATAGCGTCCTAGAGTCTTTCCATTTTTTCTTTTTGTTGACGCAATTCTGCCAGAGCTTGCTGTTGTTCGTTTAGCAATACCTGCTGTTTTTCAACGACCTCTGCAGGTGCTTTATCTTTGAAATTTGGATTGTTTAACTTATTGCGTGTTTTTTCGATATTGCTCTCCAGCTTGCTAATATCTTTGCCGAGTCGTTTTAGCTCTTCGTCTTTATTAATTAGGCCAGCCAGAGGAATCAATACTTTCATTTCTCCCACCAAGGCTAACGCAGCTTCAGGTGCATCCTCATCGGCGATAATATTAATGCTTTCAAGTTTAGCCAGCTTGTCTAGTGCAGTTCGATTTGACTCTACGCGCTGACTGTCAAGCTGCGAGCATTGCTGTAGCAGTACGGGTACTTGTTTACCGGGGGGGATGTCCATTTCTGAGCGTATCTTTCTGACGCCAATGATGAATTCTTTCAACCAGTCAATTTCTTCAGCACTGCTCACATCAACTAGATCATTAGTACTGCGTGGAAAATTTTGCAGCATAATAGTTGTAGTATTCATTCCTAGCTTGGGAGAAACTGCTTGCCAAATTTCTTCGGTAATAAATGGAATTATTGGGTGTAGTAGTCTTAATAAAGTCTCTAATACCTCAAGCAACACACGGCGAGTTTGTTGTTTGGCCTGTTCATTATCAGAGAACATGACGGGCTTGATTAATTCTAAATACCAGTCACAAAATTCGTTCCAGGTAAATTCATACAATGCTTTTGCTGCTAGATCAAAACGATAGTGTTGAATATCATGATGAACAAGGTCGATAAGTTCTTGCTGTCGACTTAGTATCCAGCGATCTACTGTTGATAATGAGGAAAATTCGATTTGATCTGCGACTTTTTCATTCTCGCAGTTCATTAGTACAAAGCGCGAAGCGTTCCAGAGCTTATTGCAAAAGTTGCGATAACCTTCAATACGGTGCAAGTCGAACTTCACATCTCGCCCAGTCGAAGCGAGCGCAGCAAACGTAAAGCGTAACGCATCTGTGCCAAATGCAGGGATGCCATCCGGGAAATGTTTGCGTGTGGACTTTTCTATATTTGCTGCCATTTGAGGCTGCATTAATCCTTTAGTCCGTTTTTCGACAAGTGCCTCTAAACTAATGCCGTCTATCAAATCAATAGGGTCGAGTACATTACCTTTTGATTTCGACATTTTTTGCCCGTCTGAATCACGCACTAATCCATGAATATAAATATCTTTAAATGGAATATCGTCCATGAACTTCATGCCCATCATGATCATGCGTGCGACCCAGAAGAAAATAATATCGAAGCCCGTCACTAATACGGAAGTGGGATAAAACGATTTTAATTCTGATGTCTTTTGAGGCCAGCCTAATGTTGAGAAAGGCCACAGAGCAGATGAAAACCAAGTATCTAACACATCTTCTTCTTGTTTAAGAGAGATGGATTGATCCAGTTTATGTTTCTCTCGTACTTCGTTTTCATCACGACCAACATATATATTGCCCTGTTCGTCATACCATGCTGGTATACGGTGTCCCCACCAGAGTTGGCGGCTGATGCACCAGTCTTGTATATTCCGCATCCATTCAAAATATGTATTGCTCCAGTTTTCAGGGATAAACCGTATGCGACCATCCTCGACTGCTTTAATTGCCGGTTGTGCGAGCGGCTCGATTTTTACATACCATTGATCAGTTAAAAAAGGTTCTACTACTGCTCCTGATCGATCTCCACGCGGCACCATCAGTTTATGGTCAACAATTTTCTCTAACAGCCCTTGCGCGCTAAGATCATCAATAATTTTCTTGCGTGCGTCATAGCGATCCAGGTCTTGGTAATTAAGCGGCGCCTGCTGATTTATTTTTGCATCAACAGTGAATATATTAATCAAGGGTAGGTCATGGCGCTTACCCACATCATAGTCATTAAAATCATGAGCAGGAGTAATTTTTACGCAACCTGATCCAAATTCCGGGTCAACATAGTCATCTGCAATTATGGGAATGTTTCTGTTACATAATGGCAAATGCACATGTTTGCCAATTAAATGTTGATAACGCTCATCGTCAGGGTGCACTGCGACAGCTGCATCTCCCAACATGGTTTCGGGTCGTGTTGTGGCAACTATTAGATGACCACTCGCGTCAGTGAGAGGGTAGCGCATATGCCATAAATGGCCATTCTCTTCTTTGGAGATAACCTCTAAATCAGATACAGCGGTATGTAATACAGGATCCCAGTTAACAAGTCTTTTGCCACGGTATATTAACCCTTCTTCATATAAGCGTACGAATACTTCTCTTACTGCGGTAGATAATCCTTCATCCATGGTGAAACGTTCGCGCGACCAATCAACGGATGACCCTAAGCGTTCTAATTGTTGTGAGATAGTATTGCCTGACTGCTGTTTCCACTGCCATACTTTTTCTAAAAATTTGTCTCGGCCAATCTCAGTGCGTGACGTGCCGGCGGCATTGAGTTGCCTCTCAACTACCATTTGTGTGGCAATGCCTGCGTGGTCGGTACCAGGTTGCCATAGCGTGTTATCGCCGCACATGCGATGGTAACGTGTGAGGCTGTCCATGATGGTGTTGTTAAATGCATGCCCCATGTGAAGTGTGCCCGTCACATTGGGCGGTGGGATCATAATGCAAAAGCTTTGTTCATTTTCGCTTGCAGGTTGGAAGTATCCTTTTGATTTCCATTCTTGATACCAATGCTTTTCTATTTCGTGTGGTTGATACACTTTTTCCACGATGAACTGATTCCCTGAAATTTATGATTAGAAGTAATTGCTTGCGGGTATGCTGCTGGTTTAATGATGCGATATTCTATGGCTAAAATCTGCTAGTCACCATGGTAAGTTGTTTGAATTGTATTAAATAACTACCAACCTGTTAAATTATGTGATGATGAGTTGGGGATTGACCTTTCTCACGATAAAAGCGAAACCGCTCGCGTGCCTGCTGTTTCATTATTTGTTCGTCACCAACGACTTCAATAACGCGATCGAAATCAAGATAAAAATCCACAGCTGTCGTGCATAAATTTACCAGTAACTCGCGATGTTTTGGCAACTGTTGATGATTTAATGTCACGGCGCATAATTCATCGTCTGCGCACGTTTGCTGATGAGGAATAAAACTACGGTCACGGAACACCCATAGCAACTCATCCATTTGCATGGTTAAAGCATCATTGGGTGTGTGCACATGGACATGCATGCCGAGGGTGTAGGCTTTTTCAATCAGCCGACAAGCATAGCGTAGCCAGCCATCTTTTGATTTATTCTCGACTATATAAAAGTCAATTTGAGGCATATTGAATTGAAAGAATAATCAAAAAATGAATCAGATCTACCAAATTAACATTATGCAATCCGCGCTCGACGCATTAAATACTCGGTTAGCATAGGTACGGGCCGACCTGTTGCGCCTTTATTTTTGCCTTGATACCAAGCGACACCGGCAATATCCAAGTGTGCCCACTTATATTCTTTGGTGAACCTGGCTAAGAAGCAAGCCGCAGTGATGCTGCCTGCCCAGCGGCCTCCAATGTTCGCCATGTCAGCAAAATTACTGTCCAGTTGTGATTGGTATTCTTCCCAGATAGGTAATCGCCAGGCACGATCTCCCGTCGCAATACCGGCAGCAAATAAATCTTCACTTAATTTGTCTGAATTGCTCATCAGTCCTGTCGTTTCTTGGCCTAAAGCGACAAGCACAGCGCCTGTGAGAGTTGCCATGTCGATAACGACATCAGGATCGTAACGCTTGGCATAAGTTAACGCGTCACATAATACTAATCGGCCTTCTGCATCAGTATTTAAAATCTCAATGGTTTGACCAGACATGGAGGTGACAACATCTCCTGGTTTGGTTGCCTTGCCTCCTGGCATATTTTCCGCGCAGGCAATTAACCCGACTACGTTAAGTGGTAGCTGCATATGGTTGATTGCTTGCATTGTGCCTAGCACAGTCGCGGCTCCACACATGTCGAATTTCATTTCATCCATTGCGGCGCCAGGTTTAAGTGAGATGCCGCCAGTGTCGAATGTAATGCCTTTGCCAACAAGTACAATCGGTTTGCTACCACGCTTACCGCCTCGATACTGCAAAGAGATTAATTTGGCGGGCTGTGCACTACCAGCAGAAACCGACAGCAAAGAGCCCATACCTAATTTTTTCATTTCACGTTCATCGAGCACGCTATATGTTAATTTGCCTTGGCCTTTTTTTATATTTTGTGCCGTTTTGGCTAAATAGCTAGGTGTGCAGATATTTCCCGGTAAATTGCCAAGTTCTTTGGTCGTCATCATGCCATTGGCAATTGCTTTGCCTTGTTGGATGCCTTGTTTGATCAGCTTAAGCAGATTTTGCTGCTGACAAATAAATTTAATGCGTTTTAGTTTGACAGGAGCATTTTTCTTAGACAGCGTTTGATCGTATTTGTAATAAGTATCCTCGGCTTGGATTATATGCATACGTGTTAATGATCGCGCTGACTGATCGTTAATATCCAGTGTGCTTAAAGTGCTAATGGCATCTGTGGACGATGTGCTTTTTAGCGTACTGATGCAGGAAGATAGGATTTTTTTGTATTTAATAATGTCCAATTCTTTTGCTTTTCCGCAGCCCACTAATAATATACGTTTGTGAACAGAGTTCTTAGGAGTGTGTAACACGAGTGTTTGCCCAAGATCGCCAGTGATGTCACCATTTTTTGTCGCGTCAGACAACATGCCACGGTAAAGTTTGTCTAATTGTTGAGCTTCTTCACTTAAGCGCTTGTTTGAAAATAAAGGCACAATTGCACAGGCAGTTTTCTCGCTAGTAATCTCACTGCGTTTTACGAGATACTCCATTGATTATTCTCCTAAGTATTTTTTCTGTGATTCAAGGTGATATATAAAATTGCATCAACTTTACCATAAATTTGTCGCTAGACATCAGAATACATAATGCGAATTCTTTCTAAGTACATTGCACGTGACATTGTTGCAGCCATCGTCTCGGTGGCGATTGTCTTGTTGTTAATTATCTTGGGTAAACTCTTCATTCAGTTGCTTGGCGAAGTGTTAGAAGGCGACTTGACGGCAAACATGCTCGGTACAGTGTTGTTATTAGGCATAATTCGCTACTTGGTTATTTTGCTGCCGTTTTCATTGTTTATTGCAATCATTATGGTGTTAAGTCGCATGCACAAAGATAGTGAGATCAATGCGGCCATGGCAGGCGGTGCCAGTAATAGAGATTTCATACACGCAGTCATGATGATTGGCTTGCCTGTAATTATCGTGTTGTATTTATTAGTATCTTATGTGTCGCCGTGGGCGCATCGCCTGGCTGAAGTGATAGAGAGTGTCACTGAGCAAAGTATGGTGCTGGGACAATTATCGCCTGGTAAGTTTTTTGAATTAGAAAGCACTGGCTGGGTTGTCTATGCAGAAAAAGAAAATGTGCAGGACGGTACTCTGCATAATGTATTTTTGCAGAGAAATGTCGATGGTAAGCTAGTCGTAGAAATTGCACAGCGCGCAAGCATGCAACAAAGTTCCGATTTGGCGCAAACATTTGTGCTGTATGATGGAAAGACCATAGAAGGCCTGCCTGGTAATGCTGAGTATGCAATATCGACATACCAAGAGCATCATATTAATCCGCCAAGAACAGATTTCTCTAGTGAAGCCGATAAGGCTAAATACCAAAACATTCATAGCTTATTCGCCTTGCACGACGCTAGTTACCTGGCTGAGTTATTACAGCGCGGTTCAATTATCTTGTCGACTTTTCTGTTGATGCTACTAGCCATCCCTATCAGCAAAGTGGCACCAAATTCAGGTCGCTTCTCACGATTAGCATTTGCTGTAGTGATTTATATTCTATATTTGAATTTAGTTATCGTCGCCTGCAGCTGGATAAAGAAACAAGAAGATTATGGACTGTTTGCCCTTGCCCTAATTCATCTGTTGTTCATGTTGGGTACTTTCATTGCCTATCAAAAAACGCGCCTGGCCTGGTTGCGAAAGAGAGTGCCGCAATCGCCATGAAGACTTTAGATGTTTATTTAATACGATCTGTATTGCTCGGCATTGTCGTTGCTTTACTCGCAATCTGTGCTGTGGATTGGCTAGGAGATCTGTTTTATCAAGTCGGACGCATGAACTCTGGGGATAAGTTTGCTGATGTTATTTTGCTGACAATACTCGATATACCGCATAAGTTTTTTGAATTCATTCCCAGTAGCATGTTGATTGGTACCTTGTTTAGCTTAGGACAGTTTGCTGCCAGCTCAGAATTGGTCGCGGCGGGAGCCTGTGGGTATAGTCGCTTAAGGGTGGGAGTTATCTCTTGTGTTGCAGGGTTGTTAATTACTTTGACACTCAGTATTTTGGTTGAGTCGTATATGCCGTATGGAGAAAAATTATCTGTTTCGCTCAATCAAAACAGTCAAGATAATGTATTGTTGGCCTCTGATGAGAGTTATTGGGTGCGTGATCAACAGAGTTTCATACGAGTTGGGCAAGCCGTTTCAAAAGATTTATTAAAAGATATTGAAATTTATCAGTTTAATGATGCCGGAGATATTCAAAAAATCAGTCAGGTTCAAAATGCCATCCGGCAAGATAACGCATGGCATCTACAAGATTATCGCAGTTCTTCTTTTGCAGATGCCAAGGTGACGGTTAACAATGCTGACAAATTCGTTGTGGACGCGTTATTTTTTCAGAATTTACTCCAGTCCGTTACGTCGGATCCGTTCAAAATGTCCGTTCAACGGCTGTATGAATATATTTTCTATTTAGAAGATAATCATTTAGATGCCCGAGAGTATAAAGTTGCGCTATTCAAGCGTATAGCGGTACCGTTTGTTGGCTTATCTATGTTGTTATTAGCATTGCCGTTAGTGTTCAGGCCCAGACAACTGGGTGGCGCGGGGCAAAGGTTGTTAATAGGGATAGTAATCGCTTTAGTTGTGTATATCATTGTAGAAGCGATAACAAATGGCGCTATTGTTTACCAGTTTTCACCGTTACTGGTGGCATTCCTGCCAGTCATGATTATCCTTGCATGCTCGCTAATTGCATTTAGGATGGTTCGTTGATTCTTATCAGGTGTGTTTTAGATAACATATCATTCCAGGCGCGGCGTTCTTTATTTGTATAACACCATAAAAATCCTAATCCTAGCGTGAGCCAACAAAGCAGTGAACCAATATAGCGCAATAGTGCTTGTCCCCAGGTGATGTTATTGCCTGTATCTGCGACTAATTTTATTTTCCAGGTTTTCGCGCCAAGAGTTTGTCCTCCACGTGTCCAGCACCAGCCAAAAAAGATATAAGCAACAATGTGAATATAGAGAATGTAAACAGGATACCAAGCGTGTTCGCGTGTTATTTCGAAGGGTACTGCGACAGCAATAGAGGCAAAAAATAATAACGCGATTAATAAAATTGCATCATAAAACATGATTAAAAACCTGCGCATTAAACCAACTGGTTTCGTGTGAGTCATATTGATAGTTAAGTTTGAGTTAATTGGTAAGAAAGTTTGATAAATGATGCTGCAAGATTAAAATTCATAAAAAGATGATAAAAGCATTAAAAACATTTAAACTGTATAATATGTTATTGAAAAAAAGTGTATATGACTAATTTTGGTGCTATAAACTTTTTCAACTCAGCGCAAGTAATAGGCTTGCTTTCACTAAGTAAACTTGAGTTTACTCGGCTCATTAAACATCAATCATTTACTCATGGCGACTAACCCGGTTGATCAATTGATCGATACTGACAGTCATATTATCGAGATGTTTCTTGATAATATTTGGATGGAACATGGCTTGAGTGACAATACGCTCAGTGCATACAGAAATGATTTATTTAATTTGTTGCGCTGGTTATCTAAGTTGCATGTTTCTATGTCTGAAGTTAAGCACGAACACTTGTTGGAATATTTAGCTTACAGAGTGGAAGAGGGTATGCAGCCTCGCTCTGGGGCAAGATTATTGTCCAGTATTCGCCGCTTTTACCGTTATCAATTACGTTTGGGCCATGTCGACTCAGATCCGTCAGAAAGAATTGAATTTCCTAAACTTGGTCGTCATTTGCCGGAAGTATTGACTGAAGATGATGTTGAGTTGCTGTTGGCGGCACCCGATATTAGCAAGCCCCAAGGTATTCGTGATCGAACCATGTTAGAGGTGTTGTATGCGTGTGGGTTGCGTGTGTCTGAGTTGATACACCTGCAACTCCATCAAATAAATCTGCGTACTGGCGTGATAAGAATAATAGGCAAGGGAAACAAAGAGAGACTTGTCCCTTTCGGCGAGCAGGCTGGAGAATGGCTGGATAAGTATTTTTCAGAGGCCAGGCCGTGTTTGTTAAAAGAATGTCATGATTGCAGTGTAATATTCGTATCCAATCGTGGTTTGGGCATGACCCGACAAGCTTTTTGGCATGTCATTAAGCGCCATGCGAAGACAGTTGGCATTGAAAAAAACCTGAGTCCGCATACTTTAAGACATGCATTTGCAACGCATTTACTCAATCATGGTGCAGACTTGAGAGTGGTGCAAATGTTACTCGGACATAGTGATTTATCTACTACCCAAGTCTACACGCATATCGCCCAAGCACGTTTACAGGAGTTACATCGGGAACATCATCCTCGGGGATGATAATTAAGTTATATTTGAAAAACTTTTCCAAGAAACCCGGTCTAACCACCTGATACTTGTTATTTTACCTAAATTTTATAAGGAAAAACCATGTTCAAATGGATTACTGTGCTTGTGACAGCCAGTCTTGTCGCGCTTGCTGCGCATGCGGCCTCGGATAAAAAAGCAGACATAATTAAAGCTAAGTTAGTTGAATCTTTTCCAACGCATACCCCTGACAGTGTAACGAAATCGCCAATTGATGGAATCTATGAAGCTGTTTATGGCACTAAAGTTATCTATGTAACTGAAGATGCTAGATATCTGATTCAAGGCGCTGTGATGGATTTAGATGATGGCAAAAAAGACATTACTGAAGCAGCAGCAAGTCGTGCGCGAAAAAATTTCATGGTTAAAGTAAATGAACAACAATCAATTAGTTTTGGTGCCGAAAAACCCAAACATACCGTCACCATATTTACTGATATAGACTGCGGCTATTGTCGCAAGCTACATAATGAAATGGATCAGTATGCAAGTTATGGCATCAAGGTTAATTATCTATTGTTTCCAAGAAATGGCTTGCAAACCGCCAGCTATAACAAATCAGTTGCTGTTTGGTGCAGTGATGATCGTGCAGATGCGTTAACGCGGGCAAAGAATGGCGAGCAGTTAGCTGCGCAAAGCTGTGATAACCCGGTCGCTGAACATTTTGAGATTGGTCAACAAGTAGGGGTGTCTGGAACGCCGGCAATCTTAACCTCAGACGGTGACTTAATGCCTGGATACTTGCCTGCTCCGCAACTGGCACAACGATTGGACGAGCTCGCTAAATAATAACGCCTGATATCATCATGAAAAATCATGCGTCATTGTCTAATTCTATAATCTAACACGGCACATCAACCACACAGGCTATTTTTGTAAACACTACCGAACAGCGTATCGGTAGTGTTTTAAATATTGGTTGGATCGCATCTTTATATCTCTGTAATTGCATTTTATGTGTTAATGCTTGTTGATTTGCAGTGTCTATCGTCACCTCTTTATGGGTTTTGTAATCGATAATCCAAATACCCGTGTCGTCTATCAACATATGGTCAATAACATTCACCTCATTTGACTTGCTTGTGTTAGTTACGCTCACTTCGTGAAATATCCTCGTGGTATTTGCAGGGAAAAATATTTTTTTCAAAGCAGGTGAGTTGAGACAATTGCTGGCTTCTTGTTTGAAAATGCTGAATGTTTCCGACGTTAGATTGAGACGTGTTTCATTGTTGACTCGATTGAGAAGTGCTGCATCTTCAATATCTGGTTGCTGTGACAGAATCTCCAGTAACTTATGAATTGCAATACCTTCTAATGCCTGCGCAGATGATTGGTCGTTTTCAATTTGATGCATAGTGTATTGCAGGGGCTCAAACAATGTGTGGCTGATTGTAGAGATATCGACGACGCTGGGTTCTTCAATAACTGGCGATAGATCAGGGGCATTTGAGTGTTCATAACGCCATACATCTGCTTGTTTGAAATCGACTTCTAATGCCTCACAACATTGAGAATGCCAGCCTTGATGAGTCGATTTTCGCGCCTGCACACCCGTCATAATGAGTATTTGTTTTGCCCGTGTAAGAGCTACATAAAGTAGGTTTAAAGCCTCATTGTTGCTGGCATTAATTTCTTCTTTATATTTGCTGGCCGCACTACTCATCAAGCTAGTTTTGCAGGTGAGCATAAATGTATCGGGAGTATGAGAGTGGGCTGGCCAATGGGTTAATGCTTTAAATTGTTCGGCTGGTTCACTTGCAGGGCCGCTGTCTGCAATGAACACAATGGGTGCTTCTAATCCTTTGGCGCCGTGCACAGTCATTATGTTTACAGCATTAACATCAGTGTCTGTCCCTGAATTTAATATGTCTGGGTTGAGTTCTTTTAATTTTCGAATAAAGCGCGAGATACTTGAATAACGTCCGCTATCGACGGCTAAACTTTGATGTAAAAGTTGTCTTAAACGCTCACATGCATGGTCGGCTTCAGTTGATGGTAGTGCGGCTCGATAGCGATCCAGAATATTCCCGTCTGAATAGATGAAGTTGAGAATATCATGCACTGGTATTGTATCCGCCAAGTTCTTCCATTTCAGAAGTTTGTCATTTGCGATATTAAGTGCTTGCTGCATGTTGTTAAGTTGGATAGCAATATCTAATTTTTCTCTCCATGAATCTGCCTCAATGGTTTGCAGTTGAATTAAGGTTTCATTATCAATATTAAAAATTGGGCTGCGCAACACATGAGTTAGGGCTAAGTCATTGTATGGATCAGTTAAGCAAGTGAGTAAAGCGATAATATCTTGTGTTTCGAGGAAATCTAATAGTTTTATACTGTCTTTACTATTAAATGCGACGCCACAAGTGTTTAATCCTTTTTTTAATTCAACTAGATGTGCACGTGTACGGGTGAGAATAAGGATATCGTTGAATTGTGCGCGGCGAATTAAATCACCATCATAAATAGCCGTTTTATCTGAGATTAGCTGATGTATGCGTTTTGCAATCAATTCACCTTCATGAAAATGGGTGCTGTACTGGTTATTTTCCCGAGGCGTTGTTAACGGATTACGAAAATCCTCATGGTCGATGTTAGCTGCTGGTGCTATCAGTGGGTGTATTTCAACATATCCCCATCTATGCGTATGTTCGTAACTATGACGATTAAATTCAGTGGCAGAGTTAAGTGTATTGGAATGGCTAAAGATGTTGTTTACAGTTTCAATAATTGCCGGTGATGAGCGCCAGGAATGATCATTGGTTAGTTGTAAACTGTTCATTGCTTGTTCTGACCATTGCGCCGCTAAGGTTTGTATTTCAGGGTTTGCACCACGGAAGCGATATATTGATTGTTTGATATCACCGACTAAAAATAAACTATTCTGCTCAGTACTGCTAAGATCATTAGAGGTTTCAATAAGCGGTTTGAGCAGATGCCATTGAATGGGGCTGGTGTCCTGGAATTCATCAACTAAGAAATGTTTTATGCGTTGGCCTAATTTATACTGTACCCATAGTGCATGATCTTCATGCCCTAACAGTCGATAGGTTTCCCATTCAAGGTCGCTGAAGTCAATAACGCCGCGTTCAAATTTGCACTGTTGGTATAACTTTACAAATTCATGGCCAACATAAAACCATGCCTGATTGGCGTTAACTAATTTAATATGCACTTGCGCATCTAAAATGCGCAATATTTCCTGACAAAGATACGCATGGTGTTGTGGTAGGATTTCTGCTTGTTCTGCACTTATTATCTTATGCCAGGCTTTACTGATAGTGAGGTATCGGGGATTGTTCTCACTGGTGAGTAATACATTAGCCAGTTGCTGAATTCGTGTCTCCCCAGGCAAGTAATCCGCTGATAACGTAGACGTGATTTTCTCTGCCCACGTTTGATAGGTTTTTGTTGGGCTGGTGCTGAGGATTTGACAATATTGGTTGAGTTTTTCTTTATTGCTAGCTGAATTGAGCCATTCATTAATATCTATTTTGCTTTGTGCGCCGAATGTATCAATGAGTTTATCGTAGGCATGCACTGCCGCTTGTTGTGAATTGAATGTAAACGCGCGCCATTCAGTACGTGCATATAAGAAACTCATCAACGCTGTTTTTGTGCCATTTAAACCATAGCAGAATTCAAATAGTGTTTGTAACGCATCAGCTAACTTGCTATGACGTGACCGATCACATTTAGCCAATAACTTTTGCCAGGCATGTCCAACATACATATGCTCGTGGTCGGTGAGCTCAAAAGAGCTGGGCAGTTCGCTCTCGAGTGGGAAGGCGCGAATCACTTCCTCGCAAAATGCATGAAATGTGCTTATACGAATCGACTGTGTTGCAAATATCAGTTTCTCGTATAGACCACGTGCAAGGCTGAGTTTTTCTGCGCTAGGTTGTTCACCGATAACTTGCAGTTCATTGATAAGTGCGGCGTCATCAATCACAGCCCATGATGAAAGTGTTGCATTCAATCTTGCGCGCATTTCAGCCGCGCTTTTTCGTGTAAAAGTGATTGCAAGTATTTGCTGGGGGTCTGCGCCGTTTAATAGTAAGCGACAAATACGGGTAATTAGTAACCATGTTTTCCCGGAGCCAGCGGATGCAAAAACATTTGCGCTCTTAAGAGGGTGTGTAGATTGCTTGATGTTAGACATGTTTTATCAAGAGATTTTTGCTCTGTGAATGTTTAATATAGAATGCATGCTTGCTACGTTCTTACAGCACTAACATTTATCCTCTGTTGATTACAATTTATGTCAAAACAGTATGACGCCGCCGCAATTGAAGTTCTAAGCGGTTTAGACCCTGTGCGCAAGCGCCCAGGCATGTATACAGATACTGCACGTCCCAATCATTTAGCACAAGAAGTGATTGATAATAGCGTGGATGAAGCTATGGCCGGATATGCCAGCAGTATTCACGTTAATCTTTTCAAAGATGGTTCAATTGAGGTGATTGATGATGGCCGTGGCATGCCGGTGGATAAACATCCGGAACTAAAAAAACCGGGTGTGGAGGTGATCATGACAACCTTGCATGCGGGCGGTAAGTTCTCCAGTAAAAATTATCAATTTTCAGGAGGATTGCATGGTGTCGGTATTTCTGTTGTCAACGCCTTATCAAAAAAAGTTGAAGTTAATGTGCGCCGTGAGGGCAAAGAATTTGCCATGACATTTGCCAATGGTGATGTAGCCAAACCGTTAAAACAAGTTGCTACAGTAGGCAAGCGCAATACAGGTACTACTATACGTTTTTGGCCTGACAAAAAATATTTTGATAGTACGAATTATTCTATTCCGCGCCTAATTCATTTATTACGTGCAAAAGCGGTACTTTGCCCGGGATTGAAAATAACATTCAAAGATGAGGCGAAAAAAGACGCCACAGAGTGGTGTTATGAAGACGGTATTTGTGACTACTTAACTCAAGAACTCGTTAACATGACGGTCATTCCTGAAAAGCCCATCTATGGTGATTTCGCTTCAGACAATGAAGCGGCAGAATGGGCTTTAACCTGGGTAGAAGAGGGTGATGACTGGATCGCAGAAAGCTATGTTAATTTAATTCCGACAGTACAGGGAGGTACCCATGTCAATGGGTTGCGCTCTGGGCTGACAGATGCTGTTCGTGAGTTTTGTGAGACACGCAAGCTAACACCACGAGGAGTGAAAATCGCACCCGATGATGTATGGCAACATTTGGCCTATGTATTATCGGTGAAAATGCTAGACCCGCAATTTGCAGGTCAAACAAAAGAACGTTTGGGCTCGCGCGAGAGTGCAGCATTTGTCTCTGGTGTGGTCAAAGATTCAGTTGGCGTGTGGTTACATCAAAATGTAGAAACGGCCGAAGCGCTCGCTCAGTTAGTGATTCGTAATGCAGAAAAACGTTTGCGTGCGATCAAGAAGGTAGTACGCAAAAGAGTTGCATCTGGGCCGGCATTGCCCGGCAAATTAGCTGACTGCTCTTCTCAGGATGTGACCCGGACAGAATTATTTCTTGTTGAAGGTGACTCGGCGGGTGGTTCTGCCAAGCAAGCGCGTGATCGTGAATATCAGGCCATCATGCCATTGCGCGGTAAAATTCTAAACAGTTGGGATGTAGCCTCGGATCAAGTGCTTGCCTCGCAAGAGGTACATGATATTGCCATCGCCATTGGCGTTGACCCGGGAGATTCAGATTTATCGAAATTACGTTACGGAAAAATATGTGTGTTAGCCGATGCTGATTCGGATGGTTTACACATTGCAACCTTGTTATGCGCGCTTTTTTTGCGCCATTTCCCTGCCTTGATCAAAGCCGGTCATGTATATATTGCGATGCCGCCTCTGTACCGCATCGATGTAGGTAAAGAAGTCTTTTATGCCTTAGATGATGCCGAGCGTCAGGGGATCGAAGACCGTATTGCGGCAGAAAAGAAAACGGGTAAAGTGAACGTGACACGTTTTAAGGGGCTGGGTGAAATGAACCCGGCGCAATTAAGGGAATCAACCATCTCGCCGGATAGCAGAAGATTGGTACAACTTACTATCGAGTCGGGAGATGATACATTTAAAATTATGGATATGTTGTTGGGTAAGAAATCTATTCAAGATCGAAAAGCATGGTTAGAAGAAAAAGGTAACTTAGCAGACGTCTAAATAATGGTTAAGTCATGAGTGATAATTTGGAATTTGATTATGGTGATGTAGAGCGTGTGCCTCTGCATCGTTTTTCAGAGAAGGCTTACCTTGATTATTCAATGTATGTCATTCTAGATCGTGCATTGCCGCAAATTGGTGACGGCCTCAAGCCTGTGCAGCGCCGCATAGTGTATGCGATGTCTGAGTTGGGTTTATCCGCGACGTCTAAGCCAAAAAAATCTGCGCGCACAGTTGGTGATGTTATTGGTAAATTTCATCCCCATGGAGATTCTGCATGTTATGAAGCGATGGTGTTAATGGCGCAACCCTTTTCCTATCGCTATCCGTTAGTGCATGGCCAGGGTAACTGGGGGTCAACAGATGATCCTAAATCGTTTGCTGCCATGCGTTATACCGAGTCAAAATTAACGCCTTTCGCTAAAGCGTTACTGCAAGAGCTTGGTCAGGGCACAGTCGATTGGGTGGCAAATTTTGATGGAACGTTACGAGAGCCATCAGTACTGCCAGCGCGATTGCCGAACATTCTTCTCAATGGCGGCATGGGTATCGCTGTTGGCATGTCGACAGATATTCCGCCGCATAATATTAAAGAAGTAGTCTCTGCCTGTGTGCGCTTGCTGGATGCACCAAACACAAGCTTAAGTGAATTGTGTGAGCATGTATTAGGCCCCGACTATCCTACTGATGCAGAAATTATTTCTGATCCCGAAGATATTCTAGCAATCTACCAAACGGGCACGGGTCAAGTGCGTATGCGCGCCGTATATGAAAAAGAAACGGATGGCATTGTTGTCAGTGCGCTGCCATATCAAGTGTCCGGCTCCAAAATACTTGAGCAAATTGCACAGCAAATGAATGCTAAAAAGCTACCCATGGTAGAAGATTTGCGTGATGAGTCCGATCACGAAAATCCTGTGCGCCTGGTTATTGTACCGAGAAGTAATCGAGTCGACATTGAAGCACTTATGTTGCACTTGTTTGCCACTACTGATCTGGAAAAAACCTATCGCATTAATCTGAATGTGATCGGAATCAATGGCCGGCCGCAGGTTAAAGATTTAAAGACACTGTTAAATGAATGGCTAGAGTTTAGAAAAATCACTGTTACGCGTCGTTTGCAGTGGCGCTTGGATCGCGTCAATGAGCGTTTGCATATTTTAGCTGGGTTACTCATCGCGTATTTAAACATTGATGAGATCATTGCCATCATTCGTGAGGAAGATGAGCCTAAGTCAGTCATGATGAAGCGCTTTAAACTCAGTGATATCCAGGCTGAGGCTATACTCGAAATTAAATTACGTCGCTTAGCTAAGCTAGAAGAAATAAAAATTAAGGCTGAAAGTAAAGAGCTAACAGAGGAACGAGATACTCTAGAGAAAACACTTAAATCGAAAGCACGACTGAAAAAACTGATTCGCACCGAGTTGCTTGAAGACGCCGAGATTTATGGTGATGAGCGCCGAGCAAGCATTGTCAACAGACCGGTAGCGCAACAATTAGATGAGACGCAGTTGATGCCAGCAGAGCTTACTACAGTGATCTTATCTCAACGTGGTTGGGCGCGTGCTGCTAAAGGGCACGATGTCGATCCGCTAAGCATGAATTACAAGTCGGGTGATCAATACCAGTCACATGAATTTGGTAAGAGTAATCAAATGGCAGTGTTTCTAGATTCGCAAGGTAAAGCTTATAGCTTGCCTGCGCATAGCCTGCCTTCTGCGCGCGGTCAGGGCGAGTCATTAACAGCACGCTTTAATCCTTCGGATGGCGCAAGTTTTGTGGGTGTGATGATGGGTGAACCCGACAGTTTATATTTTCTTGCCACAAGCTTTGGCTACGGCTTTGTTTGTAAACTAGAAGATCTATACTCACGGAATAAAGCGGGCAAGCGTGTGCTGAATGTTGCTCAGGAGGCAAACGTATTGCCGCCAGTTAGAGTGCGTTCTCATGAAGACGACTGGATAGTCGCTGTTGGCTCGGAGGGTTACATGCTGGTGACAGAATTATCTGAGTTTCCTGTTATGTCTAAAGGTAAAGGGATTAAATTTATAAACATTCCATCCGCTAAACTTAAAGCGGGGGAAGAGAGGGTTAGCCATGTGCATCTCGTGCAAGATGGAGAGGCAATTACCTTATATTGCGGTAAGAAACATAAAACCATGAAAGGGCATGAGGTCGATGAGTATGTGGGTGAGCGTGGCCGCCGTGGTTTAAAATTACCGCGCGGCTATCGTGCAGTGGATCGCATTATTGTCGATTTCAATAACGAGTAACCTTGGGAAGCTTGGCATTATTGTTATGCTTATTAAGCACTATCTAAAGAACTATTTGGTATTGATTTGTCTTAATAGTGACACAATATTATAAGATCATTTGTTTGCCAGTTTCGTATCGTCGTCATTAAGAGGTCACAATGTTTTCAAGAATAAGTTTATTTTTAGCAGCAAATTTTGGTGTATTAGCCGTCCTCAGTATCTCATCAAGATTATTAGGTATTGATGCATGGCTTGCTGAACAGGGCATGGCTGGCCAGATAAATGGGTTGCTTGTTATGGCTTTATTATTTGGTTTTGGTGGCTCGTTTGTCTCGCTTGCCATTTCCAAATGGATGGCTAAAAAAAGCATGGGTGTTAGAGTGATTGAATCACCCAGTAATGATACAGAGCGGTGGTTGGTCGACACGGTTCGCCAACAGGCTGAGCAAGCAGGGATCGGTATGCCAGAAGTGGGAGTGTTCGATTCGCCGCAGCCGAATGCCTTCGCTACCGGGATGAAAAAAAATGATGCCCTGGTTGCTGTTAGCACTGGTTTACTTCAGTCGATGTCTGCCAATGAGGTCGAAGCAGTACTAGGACATGAAGTCGCTCATGTCGCCAATGGTGACATGGTCACAATGGGTTTATTACAAGGCGTATTAAACACCTTTGTTATTTTATTCTCACGAATTATTGGAATGTTAATCGATCGTGCGGTATTCAAGATTGAACGCGGCATCGGTCCAGGCTATTTTATCGGTAGTATTGTGGCCGAAGTGGTGTTGGGAATACTGGCGGCCATTATCGCTAAATGGTTTTCACGTCGTAGAGAATTTCGTGCTGATGTCGGAGGCGCGCAATTAGCAGGAAAGCAAAACATGATTGCAGCATTGCGACGTTTGCAATCTGCTCATGAGCCACAGAGTTTACCAGGTGAACTAGCTGCATTTGGTATTTTAGGTGATGTTAAAGGTGGTCTGCAAAAATTATTAATGTCACATCCGCCTCTAGAGCAACGTATTTCAGCGCTTGAAAATAGCTAAGGCATTTGTCTGTAAATTAGATGCTTTGCTAGTTAAAGCAAATTTTTACTTATCGGCTCCAAAAACTATTGGATGTTATGCTGCACTTGAGAAGTCGTAGCCTAAGTTCTCATTCGGTTCACGGAAAAAGTCACCGCTGACAAAATCGATATTGATTGTCCAAATTTGTGACAAGGTTTCTGCGGACTCAACAAATGGGGCAATCGTCATCGTATTCTTTGCCTTGGCTTGATCGCAAATTTGTTTAATTGATTCTATTCTCTCTTTGTCGCCATTCTTTAAACTGGCCATTAACTGGAAGCTTAGTTTTAAATAGCTCGCTGGAATCATAGTTAAAATTTTGCCTGGTTCTTGGCTAATGCCAAATGCATCAATAGCAATTTGACAACCAATCTGTTGTAAGCGGGTGGCAAAGTCTTTGGCATCTTTAAGATGGCTGACAATGCTTTCTTCGCGCAAGTCAAACACTAGTCTGAAAGGGTCGACATTGCTTTCTTCGCATTTCTTTTCTAGCCAAGAAGTGAACTGCTGGTCATTTATCGCGCCAGTAGTCAGCTTGATAAAAAACAAAGAATTTGGGCATTGTTGACTATGGTCAGCGAGTTTTTGTAATGCTGTAGTGACAACCCAGCGATCTAGCATGGCAGAGACTCCCGATCGCTCAATGCTTGGTAACAGCTCCGCGACAGATATCTTAGCGCCTTCCTTGCTAACCAATTGTGTATACACTTGATAGCGGTCTTCTGAATTTCCTGCCAGGCTAACGACTGGTTGATATAACAATTGCAAACGGTTTTCACGAATTGCATCTTGCAATTCCTGAGTCCATTTCTGATCAAGCAATGTGCCTGTTAAGCTGCGTGATTCGGTTTCGAAAATATGTAATTCTTCGATTTCATTTTCCCACGCATAATCACATGCAGATTTTGCTGCTGAAAGTGCGTCAGCCACTTCTTCAATGTTGGTATCCAAGATAGCAGCGCCAAGGTACAACTCTGGAGATACTTTTTGATTATTAATGGTAACAGGGTAGCTATCTATCGCGGCTCTTAGTTGGACACCAAGTGCTAACAAGTCTCCCTCTTTGTTCAGACTGGTTAATATGCCAAATGATTCATCTGTTACTTTGCCTAAAGTATCTTCATCCGAGCTGGCCTGTTTCATTGCTTCTGCAATGTGAGTGCTTAATTTATCTATCGCGCTAACTCCAAATTGATCTTTAATAGTATCGATATTTGCAATATCAATTTGTATGTAAGTGCTGGGGTCGTGACCCGACTGTGCACTTTCAATGGCTTCTTGAATTTTGTCAGTAATTGATTTGCGGTGGAAGAAGCCGGTTCCATGATCTCTTTCGCTGATATAGCTTAATTGTTCTTGCAGCTCGCGTGATTCATTGGTTTGCGTGTGTAGCACAATCTGAACACAGGTTTCACCTTCGACAAGAATAGGGTTGTATTCAATATCTGTTTCAGTTAATTCATCATTCACTTTAAAGTGAAGTTGTGCGTTTCCAGAGCTGCGATTTTTGCTTACATCTTTGAGGATGGATTTAAGACTGGCTTGATCGTCAGGTGATACCAATTCAAGTATAGACAGCACACTTGCATCGTCAGCGCTTTCGATACCAAATAACTCTAAGTAGGAGGCATTTGCATAGGTATGCAAACCTTCATGAATATAACAGATAGCATCATGTGAAGTATCGAGTATCTTATTGTAACGTTGATCTAGTTCTTTGTAGTTATCTGCCTGGATTTTTAAGTCTTGAATATAAAACTCTGTTTGTGCCAGACGCGATGTGACCAGTTTGAGTTGATCATAATCTTTTTGGGGTAGAACAATATTCGCCCCTTGATTAAATAACTCTGCCTGTCGGTTGGCAATGTCATCGCACAAAGCGACGATGGGTGTCTCATGCTGTTCAACATTAAATAATTCGCGTGAATCTTGAATGCTTATGTCATCGATATTAGTCGACTGGATAATGATATGAGGGGTGATCTCAAGATCTTTCATTTCGTCGAGCTGTTTCATTGAAGACACAATGCTGTCACGTACAGCAATGCCAGAAGATTTTATCGTTCTGACGATATTGTCTGCATGGTTGGCATCTTCGTCGATGACTAATATTTTTAATACTTGATCCATGTTGATTATTTAAGTTTCTCTGGTTCTGGGCTCATTCAATGTTAGTTTTCTTTGCTAAAAATTTTGATTACTTCAATGTGCGTGAAACAGCTTGTTTTTTCCAGTACCCGTCCAAGCATGACTGTGCGCTCGCTATTAGAGCCTTTGATTACGATTTCGCGTGAGTCCAGATTTGTATTAGAAGGTAGCAGTAAGCTATAGCTCTTGCTGTTTTTGAGGATGCGTTTTAGTAGCAAGCCTTGATATTCATGCTGTGAGCTATTTTTGTTGCAAGCTGAAATACAAGCGCATTCCGCACCAAATAACTCAACGCCAACTTTATGTTCTTTATTAGGCAGGCCCTGCATCCAGCGGATAATGCCTACACGCCATTGTATGGTGCCACTATTTTTATTTTCATCGCGCACTGCAATAATTTCACCCACACGCGTCGTACATATACCGTCAGATTTATAGTGCAAGCAGAAACCGCCAGCATTAAAGTTATCAACATGCCATGTATCAAGCGAAGAAACAAAAGTATTAATTTTTTCTACGGCTTCAGGTGAAGAGGCATCCTCAGGAAGCATATTATTTTTAACAGAAAACGGATTCCAAACATCACTTAACGTTTCTTTGGATGATTTACTTAATTGTGTCATTGACCTTGTGTTAATTGTCTCTTCAATAGGCAACAAAGAAAGGCTGTTTACAACAAATGAGCTTTGATCTTCAATGTTTTCGTTTGTATTAGGTGTTGGGGTCATGGTGTCAACGATTCGATTCAAACCAATGATTGCACGTACTGACTGATTACTCTTAATGCGTTTCTTGTGGCGTTGGCTTGGGTTACCGATCATGGTGATTAAGCGGCCAGCCAGCTCTGGATCCAGCTCTTCATTAGACTGCAAATAATATGAGGTGCTTTGAGCATATTTTTTTGTAGATTCTGCCAGCTTGCTAACAAGTGCTGTATAGCCGATGAATCTATTTTCTGTCGAGATAGGCATTTCGCGTGGAATATAATAGGCCGGTTTTTTTCCAGTAGCGAGATTGGCAATATAAATATATTCACCGGTTAAATTCTCGGCCTTATTGCTAATATCAATTAATTCATAGTGCTGCTCAAGAAACTTGTTAACTTTGTCTGCTTCACCTTGGCGAAGTTGATTGAAGGAAATCAGTGTTGAGGCACATAGATGTTTAAAAATATTGTGAATAGATGTTTTTTGTTTGCTTTCTTCGTTAACAATATTTGCATTGTGCAGGCCATAGTGTTCTGCAACGCGATAAAGTTGGCAGATATCGTGCCATATGCTGGGTGATATTTCTTGATACATCAGCAGGCTTGAAATGTACTGCTGCTGCAAGTGGTTAACTGCACGATAAATACAAAGCAGTAATTTTTTTTGATCAAGCTTTGCATCGCCGTGCACAACTTCACTGATTATTATTTTATAGGCGATGGAAATTTCTGAGTTGAGACCTTGTTGTAGCAGAAAAATTTCATTTGCATTGGGCGATAACGGGAAAGATTGACAAGCCAAATAGCGGCGATGGTGATCTAAAAACGTTTTAGCAAGATTCTGCAATAACTCCATAGAAGCAAAGCGTTGCTTGGCTGAGTATGCATGACGATTGCTTGAAGAAATTAATTGATGTAGTTGTTTGCTGGCAGCATCTAGGTCAATCAATGATAGCGACTTGACCCATTTTTTAATCTGACGCGGCGTGAATGCAATATCTGGCTGTGCCAACGGGTCTTGTGTAGGCATATAGATTTGCATGTCGAGTAACATTGAATATTTCCCTGTCAGATTTAGAATTTTCAACTTAAGATTTTAAATCGTGTGTTAATAAAATGTGCTTCAGGCGGCCCCTGCTGGTCGGCGGTTGAGCTCCGTCCATCCTAATTGAGTGGGATAAGTCTAGTTCTTATTCAAATCTGGGTTTGTGATTGCTTTGGCAACAAATAAATTTAAATAAATTAACGCACAACTAATAAGTTATCTGATCTAGTATATTTTGCTCTCTTTACCGGCGATTTCTTCAGCTAGTTTGGGCACAAGGTACCCTGGAAGCTCACACTTCATTTGATGCATGAGAATTTCTGCTTCAGCGCGTGACACTTTGAAATGATGAGTGCCTTGAGCATTATCAAGCAGGTGCAAGTAGTAAGGTAAGACGCCCGTGTTAAATAATTTGCGCGATAGCTCAATGAGCACGGAGGCGTTATTGTTGACTTCTTTGAGTAGCACGGATTGATTGAGTAATGTGGTTCCTGTTTTTTTCATAGCATGAACTGCATCACAAAACTTAGTGCTGACTTCATCGGGGTGATTGATATGAAATACGCATACTTTATTTAATGGCGAACCTTCCAGCATGGCTAAAAGCTCTGATGTGATACGTTGCGGATAAATTGAGGGGAACTTGGTGTGTAAACGAATTGTTTGTATGTGCGGAATGTTAGCAATCGATTCAAATAAATAACTTAATAGTTCATCATCAAGGCTAAGTGGGTCGCCACCACTAAGAATGATTTCATTAATCGAAGTATCTTGCTTGCAGTAACTGAGTGCGTTCTCAAATAAATGAAAATTCGGACTGCTCTGTGGATAGGGGAAGTTTTTTCTAAAGCAATAACGGCAATGCACTGGGCATGTGCTGCTGGTAATCAATAAAACACGGTGACGGTACTTTTGTATCACTCCTGGTAATTGAGTTGCCTCAATATCACCGACAGGATTATTGCTTGTTTCAGTCGAATGAATGAGTTCCTCGGCGTTAGGTAGATATTGTTTGAGAACTGCACTGTTTTCAGAGTGAGTTTCCAGTAACTGTTGGGTTAGCTGGATAGGAAATAGCGCATCAATTTCATCCAATTGCTGGAGGCTGAGATTGAGCTCTGGGAATTGCTGGCTAAGGGACTTCTTTCCCACGTACGCCTTAGAGAAGGATTTTTTCCATTCTAGGGGATGTTCTGAACCTGACTTGCACTGTATCATGGCGCATCTTTTAAATAGTGAAGTTATGTTTATGGCAAGTTATAACACTAATGAGTTTAAAGCGGGTCTTAAAATTATGCTTGATGGCGATCCCTATACAATTGTCGAGAATGAATTTGTAAAACCCGGAAAAGGTCAAGCATTTAATCGTGTCAAAATTCGTAACTTAAAAACTGGTCGTGTTGTAGATCGTACCTTCAAGTCTGGTGACAGTGTCGAAGGTGCTGACGTCATGGAAGTCGATATGCAATATTTGTATTCTGATGGAGAGCAATGGCATTTTATGGACCAAAGTACTTTTGAGCAACATGCTGCCGATGCAACGGCCGTTGGTGATGCAGCTGATTGGCTCAAGGATCAGGATATTTGCCAGGTCACTTTGTATAACGGTGCGCCCCTGTCAATCAGTGCGCCCAATTTTGTCGAGTTAAAAATTACTCAATCTGACCCGGGTGTAAAAGGTGATACTGCGCAAGGTGCCACTAAACCTGCTACGCTAGAAACAGGTGCAACAGTTAAAGTGCCATTATTTGTTGAAGAGGGTGAAGTGATAAAAATTGATACTCGTACCGGTGAGTATGTCTCTAGAGTCAAAGAGGCCTAGTTCATCTGCGGGATGTCTGATTGGCAACCAACCGCGACGCTGCATAGCCTCACAATTCGCGCCCGCGCTTTAAGTCATATTCGAGAATTTTTTAGCCGCAAACACATACTAGAAGTAGAAACACCTCTTTTGGGCTCACATACAGTGACTGATCCAAATATTGAGTCATTTGTACTTGAGCAGCAATTATCTAAACACTACCTGCAAACCTCACCGGAATACTCGATGAAACGCTTGTTAGCTGCGGGTATGCCAGATATTTATCAAATATGTAAATGTTTTCGTCAAAGTGAACAAGGCGATAAACATAATCCCGAGTTCACAATAATCGAATGGTATCGTCTTGGGTTTTCACTGCAACAAATCATGAATGAAACAGTGGATTTAATTTGCGCTGTGCTAAGTAATTCCAATGTTTTATCTGAAAAGGTCGAATATATCACCTACGCTAATTTGTTTGAGAAAATACTTGGTAAGTCATTCTTTGAGCTTTCCGAAACTGATTTTGATCGTTTGTGTAGTCAGTATGGGATGTGTTCTGTATCTGCAATATCATTGCAACAAAAAATAGATTTTAGTTTTTCACATATTATTGCGCCGCAATTCGATAGCAATAAACTCACTTGTGTGTTCGATTATCCGGCTGAGCAGGCGGCCCTGGCTAAACTTAATGTAAATGATAATATTGTCGCGCAACGCTTTGAGGTGTTTTGTGGGCCGTTAGAGTTGGCAAACGGTTATGTCGAATTAACCGATCCAGATATACAGCTAACTCGCTTCAACAATGATCAGGTGTGCAGAAAGGCAAATAATCAAATGCAAATAGATATTGATCAGCGTCTGATAGATGCTCAGAAATTTGGCTTACCCGATTGCGCAGGTGTTGCTGTTGGTCTTGATCGACTACTAATGTTACTGCTTGATGTGAACAGTATTGATCAAGTGATGAGCTTTAGTTGGCGTAATGCGTGACACGCTAGTTTAATCTGGTCGCGATTGTTTGTCCCATTTTCACTTGTTGCTCGATGCTCAATTGTTTAATTGCTTGCGCATAATTGGGTGAGAAAATCATTACGACTGTTGAACCCATATTGAAGGTACCCATCTGCTGGCCTTTCTCCAGCACAATATGTTGATCATGATAATCGTAGTGAACCGTTGTATTCATATGTGGAGGTGTGATCATGCCTGACCAGATCATATCAATGGCAGATACATTGACTGCACCCACCATGGCGATAGCCATATAGCCATTATCAACTTCAAATACAGAAATGACTCTCTCATTACGTGCATATAATTTATCGATGGCTTTGGGCGCGTAGGGGGCAACACTGAATAATCTGCCCGGGACGTAAATCATTTCCAATAATTGACCGCCATAGGCAGTATGTACGCGATGGTAGTCTCGTGGTGAGAGGTAAATGGTATAGAAACTGCCATTAATAAATTTTTCTAGATACTTGCAATCTGGTGTAAGGAATTCATTCAGTGTGAAGTATTTATTCTTGGCTTGAATTAAAGTGTTGTTATTGATGTCACCAAATAAACTGACCTTGCCATCACAAGGTGACACGATGCATGGCATGCTGTGATCAATAGGACGCACACCTTGTTTAAGTTCGCGAGTAAAAAACTCATTAAACGTAGAGTATTGCGCAATGTCTTGAATTGCAGCATCTTGTAAGTCTACTCTGAAGTAGCGCATAAATAATTTGATAAGCTGCTCAAGAAAAGGCAGCTGTTGACGTGTAAGCCAGTAAGTCATGCGCGAAACAATGTGATGTGGAAAACAATGGAATAATAATCCTTTGCATTTTTCCCAACGTGTTGCGGGTAACTGACTCATTACTGTGTAACTTAATTAGAAAAAGTTTCTGATTGTTAAAAAATCACTAACAATATTTTCAACTTCATGAGGTGTGCCAAAATATGCGCTGATCCCAGTATCAGGTGCAATTAAAAAAACGGAACTACTGTGGTCAACGAGGTAATCGGAAAGTTGTCCATCATTGTCCTGTTTGACGGCAATAATGCCCATATTTTTCAGGAAAGGTGCGAGTTTTTCGTCACTTGCCGTCACACCAATGGCATGCTCGCTAAAAGCATTAACATATGTTTTTAGGTTATCCACCTTGTCACGCTGTGGGTCAACTGAAACGAAGATAATTTTAATGTTGTCTTTCAGTTTATGTTCGTTCTTGAGTTTATCGACACTGGCAGAAAGTGTGCCCAATGTGATCGGGCAAATATCAGGACAATGAGTGAAACCAAAAAACCAAAAAGTCCATGCATCACGAATGCTATCTGGAGTGAATTGCATGCCATTGTGGTCAATTAACTCATAGTTAGCGATCGCCTTTTTCTGGTCATAAAGGTAGGTGGCATGTTGCAATTGTTGATGAATATCCGCTTTATTTTTTGCGGAGTGTTGGTAGCTATATGCCCCAAATTCCAATCGCAACAGCAATGGCAAGCACTATTAATATTTTGTTAATCATGTGTCTGGTTGTTATCTTGTAAGATTAATATGCTGGCTAAATAAATTTCTAGTGTTGTGTATGGAAAATACTATTTCACTCTCATGTAAATCAGTAGCAGATGCCGTCTCTGAAATTGCTGCAGTCTTACAACAACATCCATTGAGCTATGGGCAAGGGATGGAAACTGCGCTTGATGAGGCCGCGTATCTTGTCAGTTTTGTCGCTGGATTGCCACCCGATTTTAACGATCAACAAGCTCAGCAAATATTGACAGATCCCGTACGTGAACAGATGCATTCCATCCTTAATAAACGTATTTTTTTACGTATGCCACTGGCATACTTGCTAGGTGAGACATGGCAGGCAGGGTATAAGTTTTACGTGAATCAACACACTTTGATTCCTCGCTCGCCGATTGCTGAAATGATTACTCAGGCCTTTTCTCCCTGGTTGCTTGAAGATAAACCGATCACTCGTATATTAGATATTTGCACTGGCAGCGGCTGCCTGGGAATTCTGTCTGCCCTGCATTACCCTGACGTCAGCGTAGATATCAGTGATATCGATCAAGCGGCTTTGCGCATTGCCCAAAAGAATATCGAGTTTCATGGCCTGGAAAATCGAGTAAACGTAGTAATTTCAGATGTCTACGAGCAACTTCCTCGCCATCAATATGATATTATTATTGCCAATCCGCCGTATGTCCCTCAAAGCGAACAACCTGAATTACCCAGCGAGTTTTGTCATGAGCCTGAACATGCATTATTTGCAGGCGAAGATGGTCTTGAAATAGCCAAGCGAATTATCTTCGGTGCCTGTCCAATGCTTTCACCTCATGGGTTGTTGGTATTGGAAGTCGGACAGTCAGCCGAAAGTTTGCAGGCCTGTTTCCCCAGGCACCAGTTTCTTTGGCATGAATTTGAATATGGGGGGGAGGGTGTTTGCGTGTTAACTCGAAATGAGTGTGAACATCTAACACAAAATTTTACTGAATATAATGATTGAGTGAGTCAATGTCTGGTAATACATTTGGTACATTATTTTGCGTCAGCTCGTTTGGCGAGAGCCATGGCCCAGCGATAGGCGCTATTGTGGATGGCTGCCCTCCAGGCATACCTTTGACTGAAGATGATCTTCAACCTGATCTCGATCGACGTCGACCTGGGCAGTCAAAATTCACAACACAGCGACGTGAACCGGATCAGGTTGAAATACTCTCGGGAGTGTTTGAGGGTAAAACCACCGGCACACCCATAGGCTTGATAATTCGAAACCAGGACCAGCGATCAAAAGATTATTCTGATATCGCGCAGCGCTTTCGACCTGGCCATGCCGATTACACTTACTATAAAAAATATGGCATCCGCGATTATCGTGGGGGTGGGCGATCATCCGCGCGCGAAACCGCCATGCGCGTGGCGGCTGGAGCGATTGCGAAACAATTTTTGCAGCATGACTTTGGCACTCGTATTAATGCCTGTGTCACGCAGATTGGTGCAATACGTGCACAAAAAATGAATTGGCAAGAAGTTGAAACGAACCCCTTCTTCTTTCCGGATAATAACTTGGTGCCGGATCTAGAAGCGTTGCTTGATCAATTGCGCCGTGATGGTGATTCCATTGGTGCGCGCCTAATGGTTAAAGCAAGCAATATGAAAGTCGGCTGGGGTGAACCGATATTTGATCGACTAGACGCAGATATTGCGAAAGCGATGATGTCAATCAATGCCGTCAAAGGCGTTGAAATCGGGGCTGGGTTTGAGTGCGTCAGTCAACGTGGCAGCGAACACCGGGATAACATTCTGCCGGAAGGCTTTGCTTCGAATCGCTCAGGTGGCACGCTTGGTGGCATTAGTTCGGGTCAGGATATTATCGCTTCCATTGCCTTGAAGCCGACTTCAAGTATCCGTGTGCCAGGTGAAACCGTCGATGAGTCTGGTCAAGCAACAGAAGTTGTCACCACAGGGCGTCATGATCCCTGTGTGGGAATTCGTGCGGTACCGATTGCAGAAGCTATGCTTGCATTGGTACTTGCCGATCATGCATTACGCCATCGTGCCCAAAATGCTAACGTGAAAACGGATCTGCCAGATATTCCTGCAAGTAAATAAACATTAACCCAAACACGATTAAGTCGGATCTAACAATTCGATTGCTATTGTTTTTATTCAACAAGAAATAGTTTAATGACAGCACAATCTCTATACGACAAATTATGGAACGCGCATGTCGTACATACCCAAAGTGATGGTACGAGTCTTATTTATATTGATAGACATTTAGTCCATGAAGTCACGTCACCTCAAGCGTTTGAAAGTTTGCGCCTGGCAGGTCGCTGCCCTTGGCGCAAGGCCTCTATTCTTGCTGTGCCCGATCATAATGTGCCAACCACAGGGCGTGATCAGCCGATTGCAGATCCAGTATCGCGTAAGCAATTACATGCCTTAGATGAAAATTGTAAATTCTTTGCGCTAAACAAATTTGCCATGAATGATCCACGACAGGGGATCGTGCATGTTATAGGTCCGGAACAGGGTGCCAGTTTGCCGGGTATGACTATTGTGTGTGGTGATTCGCATACATCGACTCACGGAGCACTGGCAGCACTTGCATTTGGTATTGGCACATCAGAAGTTGAACATGTATTGGCAACACAATGTTTGCTGCTGAGAAAGACAAAGTCTATGCGTGTGAAAATTACAGGCAGCCTGGCAAAGGGTGTGTATTCCAAGGATATTGTGCTGGCACTGATTGCAAAAATTGGTACTGCGGGAGGTAATGGTCACACGATTGAGTTTTGTGGTGAGGCAATACAACAATTATCGATAGAAGCGCGAATGACTATTTGCAATATGTCCATTGAAGCGGGCGCGCGCGCAGGCGTGATTGGTGTTGATGACACGACCATTAACTATATCGCTGGGCGACCATACGCACCGAAAGATGCGCTATGGGATGCGGCAGTAACATCATGGCGTCAACTGGTGTCAGATGAGGCTGCTCATTTCGATAGCGTGGTGGATCTTGATGCCAGTGAGTTAATACCGCAAGTGAGCTGGGGAACCTCACCTGAAATGGTTGTGCCGATCGATGCTGTGGTACCGGATCCTGACATGGAAAAAGATCCCACCAAAGCACAAGGCATGCGCAAAGCGCTCGCCTATATGGATTTGCAACCCGGTCAGGCAGTCAATGAAATTAAAGTGGATAAAGTATTTATCGGTTCATGCACCAACTCGCGTATCGAAGATCTGCGTGAAGCGGCGAAGGTGGTTAGCGGAAATAAGCTCGCAGCCAACATTAAGCTAGGCATGATTGTGCCTGGCTCTGGATTGGTGAAACGTCAAGCCGAACAAGAAGGCTTGGATAAAGTATTTAAAGCCGCAGGCTTTGAGTGGCGTGATCCGGGATGTTCAATGTGCCTGGGCATGAACGCAGATCAATTGGACGCGGGAGAACGCTGTGCGTCGACATCCAATCGTAATTTCGAAGGGCGTCAAGGCCAAGGTGGTCGCACGCATTTAGTCAGTCCTGCTATGGCTGCTGCCGCAGCGATTGCAGGCCATTTTGATGATGCGAGAAAATATTTCAGTTAAACAGGTAAAGATATGCAAGCATTTACAAGCTTAACATCCAGTATGTTGCCGCTGGATCGACCCAATGTCGATACAGATGCCATTATTCCCAAACAATATCTAAAGTCAGTAAAAAAGAGCGGCTTTGGCGTCAACTTGTTTGATGATTGGCGTTACTTGGATCCAGGCGAGCTTGATCAAGATAATAGTCAGCGACGCATTAACAGTGAGTTTATTTTAAATAATTCTGCATATAGCAAGGCGCAAATTTTATTAGCAAGAGATAATTTTGGTTGTGGATCTTCACGTGAACACGCAGTGTGGGCCATGCTGGATTATGGCTTTCGTGCAGTGGTTTCAACCAGTTTTGCAGATATCTTTTTCAGTAATTGCTATAAAAATGGTTTGCTCCCAATAATATTGGATCAAACCACCATCGACTTTTTATTTGCCGCGAGTTTGCAAACGCCAGATTTCCAAGTGACGATTGACTTGCATGCACAAACTCTGACGGCGGCAGGAATTGATGGCTGTCATTTTGAAATAGATGAATTCAAGAAACACTGCATGCTGAATGGATTAGATGAGATTGGAATTACATTGCAGTATGAAGACAAAATTCGCGCGTATGAAAAGCAATTGAAAAATACATCACCCTGGTTATTCGCTCATGACTAAAACACCTAGCATACTTGTTCTTCCCGGTGACGGCATTGGGCCTGAAATAGTTGCTGAGGCGATTAAAGTGCTTGATTGTTTGCGCGCTGATGGTCTTGCGCTGGAGCTGCAACATGGTTTGATTGGTGGTGCCGCCTATAATGAAACAAAGTCGCCATTACCGGCTGACACCATAGCGCAAGCTGAGCGCAGCGACGCTGTTCTGCTGGGTGCGGTTGGGGGTCCGCAATACGATGGAGTTGAACGTCACCTGCGTCCTGAGCAGGGCTTATTAGATATACGTGCACAGTTAAATTTATTCGCTAATTTGCGTCCTGCACTGTTGTATGCAGAGTTAGCTGCTGCTTCATCGCTAAAGCCGGAATTGGTTGCCGATCTAGATTTACTAATCGTACGTGAACTAACAGGCGGTATTTATTTTGGTCAGCCGCGCGCTCGAGAAGTGCAGAATAATATTCGTCGTGCTTATAACACAATGGTCTACGATGAAAATGAAATCCGTCGCATTGCGCATGTAGCCTTTGCCGCTGCTCAGAAACGGGATAAACGACTTTGTTCGGTGGATAAAGCCAATGTGCTGGAAGTGTCTTTACTGTGGCGTGAAGTCGTTGAAGAGGTGCATAAGCAATACGGTGATGTTGAACTTAGCCATATGTATGTTGATAACGCAGCCATGCAGCTGGTGCGTGCCCCCAAGCAGTTTGACGTTATCCTCACGTCTAACTTATTTGGAGATATCTTATCTGATGCTGCTGCCATGCTAACTGGCTCTATTGGCATGTTGCCATCTGCCTCCTTGAATCAGCACAACAAAGGCATGTATGAGCCTATACATGGTTCTGCACCTGACATTGCTGGGAAAAATGTAGCGAATCCATTGGCAACAATATTGTCTGTTGCCATGATGTTGCGCTACTCATTAAATCAGCCAGCAGCGGCAGAGAAAATTGAAGCGGCAGTTGTCATGACGTTACAGCAAGGTGCGCGTACTAAAGATATTTGTGAGGAAGATGGTCAAGCAGTATCAACCAGTGAAATGGGAGATGCGGTAGTGAAAAATTTACAACAAGTGATGACTGGATAAGTCTAAAAATAGCTAAAGGAATAACGAATGAGTAAAAAATATGATGTCGCAGTAGTGGGCGCAACAGGCGCTGTTGGCGAAGTCATGTTATCGATTTTGGCGCAACGTAAATTCCCAGTGGGAAATGTATACGCACTTGCCAGTGAGCGCTCTGTGGGCAAGCCGGTGCCTTTTGGCGACCGCTGTTTAGAGGCTCAGGATCTGGCAACATTTGATTTTTCTAAAACCGATATCGGCTTATTTTCACCGGGCGCGTCAGTGTCGGATATTTATGCGCCAAAAGCTGCTGAGCAAGGCTGTGTGGTGATTGATAATACCTCGCGTTTTCGCTATGAAGAGGATGTGCCACTCGTGGTTCCTGAGGTGAATCCGCATGCCATTGCCGAGTATAAAAACCATGGCATAATTGCTAATCCTAATTGTTCGACTATTCAAATGTTGGTTGCTCTGAAACCCATTCATGATGCCGTCGGAATTGACAGAATTAACGTTGCTACCTATCAGGCAGTGTCTGGCACAGGAAAAGATGCGATTAATGAACTAGATCAACAAACACGCGCTTTTATAGCGGGTGAGCCGCTGAATTGTAGCGTTTATCCGAAACAAATTGCTTTTAACGCACTGCCACATATAGATATATTCCAGGATAACGGATACACCAAGGAAGAAATGAAAATGGTATGGGAGACCCATAAAATCATGGGTGACGACAGTATCCGCGTGAACCCTACAGCAGTGAGAATTCCTGTCGTTTACGGTCACTCTGAGGCAGTGCATCTGGAGTTGAAACAGGCGCTGAGCGCACAGCAAGCTCGTGAGTTGTTAGCGAGTGCACCCGGGGTAGTAGTAATGGATGACAGAAAAGATGGAGGTTATCCCACAGCTGCAACCGAGGCGGATGGAACAGACCCAGTGTTTGTAGGCCGCATCCGAGAAGATATCTCCCATCCTAAAGGACTTAACATGTGGGTAGTCAGCGATAATGTAAGAAAAGGTGCGGCTTTAAATAGCATTCAGATCGCAGAATTTTTGATCGAAAATCATATATAATTTATATTATCGAAGTGAGTTATCCATTTAACTTAAAGTAGAATCTCTATATAGCTTGATAATTAACCAGTGAATATACAAAAATTAATCATGGGGGAAACAAGAATGCATAAGAAGATCGTGGCAATGATATTTATCGCCGCCATGCTTATCAGTAGCCCCGGACATTTATTCGCCTTTGGGTTAGGTGATATTCAAATTAACTCAGCTCTTAATCAACCAATGGATGCTGAGATTGAGCTTGTCGGATTTAAAGCGGATCAAATAGATGAAGTATTCGTAGAACTGGCAAGTCAACAAATGTTTGAGCGCGTTGGTGTACCGCGTCCTTACATACTTACACGATTAAAATTCACACCTATGTTATCTCGAGGCAAACCTGTTATCCGAGTGACATCAACTGATGCCATACGTGAGCCGTTTCTGACTTTCTTAATAGATGTGCGTTGGGCGAAAGGAAAGTTGTTAAGAGAATTTACAGTATTATTAGATCCGCCTGTATTTGGTGATAAAGCTAAAGCATCAATACAAGCACCTACCGTGGCCACTCAAGCGCCAAAAAAGTCTGCACCTGATTCAAGTAACGTCGTTAGTGCACCTGCACCTAAAACACCTGCACCAACTGTACGACCGAAACAAGCAACAGTACCCAGTACTGTCTCAAAACCAGTTACTTTAAAAAAAACAAAACCCCAACAGCCACCTGGCACGCGTACAGTTAAACGTGGAGATACGCTATGGAGTATTGCAGCTCCCTATGCGCGTGAGAATGGCGTCACTGTAAATCAAATGATGTTGGCTATTCAGTCAGCGAATCCGGGCAGTTTTTCTGCAGACAACATAAATAACCTTAAATCAGGCGTAATCCTAAGAATTCCTGCCGATAACCTTGCTAATGTCTCTGCAAAAGACGCGCTTGCCGAAGTAAAACGTCAATGGCAAGTATGGAAACAAGGGACACAACCTTCACCTTCAAGTTCAGTTAATGTTGACGCGGGCGATGTGGGTGGGACTCAAGACGTACCCGCAGCAGATGTCGAAGCACCAGAGCAAGATTCCAGTTCTAAGCTTTCTATTCTTGGAGAAGGTGAAGCAGTTGATGGAAAAAGCGGTGATGATGCAAAAGCCACTCTTAATGAATTACGCAAACAAGTGAACTTGCTTAAAGAAAGTTCAGAATCGAAAGGTCAAGAGAATGCCGAGCTAAAAGATCGTATCGAGTCTCTTGAATCAATGATTAAAAAGCAAGAAGACATTATCAGTTTGCAGAATGAACAATTAGCTCAGTTGCAAAATAGTCTGACTACGGACGGAGCTAGCGAGGTTGCCGCAGGTGACCAAACAAATGCGGTTGAAGAAGCAATGGAAGAAGTGAGTGAAACTCTCACAGAGGTTGAAGATGCTGTCGCTGAAGTTGGTGAACAAATCACAGCACAAACTGAACAAGCAATCAAACCTGCCACTGTTGAACCATTGCCTGATTTCTCAGGCCCTATTCCTGAAGAGTTTTTAACAGCGGAACAAGGCACAGTTCAGAGTGCGACGGAAAGCTTGGGAGAACAAGCACAAGTCGTTGAGGAAGTATCTAAACCTGCTTTAGTTGAAGCTCCGGTAACAGAAACTGTGCAGGTGTCAATGATTGATAAAGTCATGGGCATGCTCCAGGAGCAAAGTAAAAATTTACTCTATGCGGGTGGTGGCATTCTAGCATTGCTACTTGCCTGGCTAGGTATTAAACGTCGCAAGGCAAACGATGAAGCAAGTGAAGTTGCAGCAAGTGGATTACCTGCATTTGCTGATGAGCCATCCGTTGATGAAAATCTGGATGATACAGTGGTTGCATCACCTGACAGCGTTGACGAGGCGTTAGATGAGTTAGAAGTAGTCGACCAAGATATTAATGAAAGCATAGATGAACCACGCTCTGATACTAGTGATGCGGAGGGCGACGATATCCTAGCTGAAGCAGATGTATATATTTCATATGGTTTATACCAGCAAGCAGAAGAATTGCTCAAAGAAGGTCTGCTCAAAGATCCTAGTAATGTAAGCTATCAACTCAAACTTGCTGAAATTTATCACGGCGATAAAAAGTCAAATGAATTTATTCATCATGTTGAATCAATTGCACCAAACTTTGATAAACAATCTCCTGACTGGTCGAAAATAGTGGCGATGGGTGCTGCGTTAGCACCAGCGCATGCTTTGTTTAGTGATTCGGACGCGGTGGCTGTACAAGATGGTAATAGTGAATCAATGGAGTCGATGGATGATTTTGAAGTGGCTGCAGAATCAGAGGAACTAGAAGATTTTGATAGCGAAGATATCTCTGATGATAACTCGCTAGACTTTGCTTTCGATGATGATAGTGCACTGAGCAATCTAGATCAGAGTAATGCTGGTGATAGTGATTCTATTGATACAGAAGCGCTAGAAAATCCAGCTAATGAGAATATCGTTAAAGATGACCTCTCAGCTGATGGCATGGAACATGACAGTGATGATTTACTCGATGAAGATCTGCTAGATGAAGACGTACTAGAAGAGTCATCAACAGCAATCTTGGAGTCAAGCCTAGATCTCGATACACTGGATGATGCGACACAAGCATTCGATCTCGACTCAGAAGAGCCTGAATTAAATGATTCAGAGGAAGCATCCGATAGCGATGCAACAGAAGTATTCTTGGATTTTGATCAAGATGAATTAGAAAGTGAACTCAATGCAGATGTCAGCCATGACAGTAAGACAGAGATGCTTGATGAGTCTTTGTCGTCAAGTATTGATTTAGAAGACGCAATCGACCTAGATGAAAATGATTCTTCTGAGGCGCCAACGGAAGGAATCAAGATCGATAACGACTTAGATGAGATGCTGGATGCAGATGGATCAGAGACTGCTATGTTTGATAGTTCTTTATTTGACCCTGATAGTCCAGAGGCAAAAGCATTCGCAACTCATGGCGTAACTGATGATGATAATGCGGGTGAAGATACTGTCAGCCTGGAGCAGGTACAGGAAAATCTCACAGCAGAATTAGAGACACTTAGCTTTGATAGTGATGACATAGATCCAGAAAGTATGGATGAAGACTCATTGCCAACCCTCGAAACGTCAGAGATCGGTCGAAGAGATTTAGATGTTGATGATCTCGATGACAATTTGGCTGCGAGTGAGACAGGCACCTTCGAAAAAGACATGTTGTCAGATGATGTTACTGAGCAATTTGATGCGGGTGATGTGGGAGACATTGATTCCACTATGACTGATCTAGGCGAGTTTGGTGATGACTATGAACTTGAAACACCGTCAGTCATTGAAGAGGTAGGCACCAAGCTTGATTTGGCCAAAGCATTCGTTGATATGGGTGATGAAGATGCGGCCAAAGAAACTCTCACTGAAGTTATGGAACAGGGCGATCAGACGCAAATTCAAGAAGCAAAAGACTTGCTAGATAAACTCAGTTAGTCTATATACAGCCTTTTATTTTTATAACAAAGCCTCAGTGATTACACTGGGGCTTTGTTAGTTTGGGCGAGTAATTTTTTTTAGTACAATGAAATTTGCAGGTATTGTTGAATACGACGGTAGTGACTTTTGCGGTTGGCAGCGACAGTCTCATGCACCAACTGTGCAACAAGCTGTGGAATCTGCAATCAGTCAAGTGGCCGATCACGAAGTCGGAACAATCTGCGCTGGCAGGACCGACACTGGAGTCCATGCGCTGGCACAAGTTATCCATTTCGAAACCAATGCTGAGCGCAGCTTGCGTTCCTGGCTATTGGGTATTAATGCAAATCTCCCACCCAGTATTGTATTCAAAAATATTCTGCTCATGCCCGATGATTTTCATGCGCGCTTTTCTGCGCGTGCACGATCTTATCGATATGTCATCTATAACGCAGCGGTGAGGCCGGCATTACTGCATAAACGCGCGTGTTGGGAGAGATTAGCGTTAGATGAAACGCGTATGCAACAAGCCGCTAATTATCTGACTGGTGAGCATGATTTCACTAGTTATCGAGCACTGGCCTGTCAGGCAAAGAATCCGGTCAGAACCATTACCCGGCTTGAAATTACGCGTGAAGGTTGTTTAGTAATAATTGATGTCACTGCGAATGGATTCCTGCATCATATGGTACGCAATCTTTCCGGTGTGCTTATCAGCATTGGTAAAGGGGAGCACGCCACACAATGGTCACAACAGGTGCTAATGAAAAAAGACCGCGCATGTGCTGGCGTCACGGCAGCAGCGCAAGGGTTATACTTTATATCCGTGGAATACGATGCCAGATTTCAAATCTAAATGAAGCTAAAATTAAGCGAATATATTTAAGTGAATATACATAGAACCCGTATCAAATTTTGTGGTATCACACGTGAAGAAGATATGTTTCAAGCGGTCAATTTGGGTGTGGATGCGGTTGGCTTAGTGTTCGCGGCACAAAGTCCACGTGCAGTGAATGTACAACAAGCGTGTACGCTAATTAACCAGTGCGGCCCACTTGTGACGCGAATAGGGTTATTCATGGATCAAGATGCGAGTACAATCAATGACATAATCAGTAATGTATCACTGGACATGCTTCAATTTCATGGCACAGAATCAGAACAATTTTGTCTATCATTTGGCATGCCTTACTTGAAAAGTATTGCCATGGGCAGCCTGTCTGATGAGGGAACAGGTGCAGTTAGAGCAAAACTTGCCTATCCTTCAGCGGCGGCCATATTGTTAGACAGTAACGAACTTGGTGAGCCTGGTGGGTCAGGAAAGACATTTGACTGGAGTAGAGTGCCTGAGTTTGAGCAGCCAATGATTCTTGCAGGGGGCTTAAATGCAAGCAATGTCGGTGCGGCGATAAAACAAATAAATCCGTATGCAGTAGATGTCAGCAGTGGTATAGAAATTTCTAAAGGCAAAAAAGATATTAATAAAATGAAAGACTTTGTTAAGTCAGTGAGAATAGCGAATGAATGCTAATTTGAAACAGCAACCACAGATAACAATGCCTGATGAGCAGGGTCACTTTGGCATGTATGGCGGTCGCTTTGTTGCTGAAACCCTTATGACCCCATTAGAAGAACTCGAATCGGCGTATATGGCTTGCCGAGACGATGTGGCATTTCAAAAAGAATTTGATGAAGATCTGGCGCACTACGTAGGGCGTCCAAGTCCTCTGTATTTTGCGCAGCGCTTAACGCAACAGTGGGGTGGCGCGCAAGTTTATCTGAAGCGCGAGGATCTTAATCATACCGGAGCGCACAAAATTAATAATACCATTGGCCAAGCATTACTGGCTAAGCGCATGGGTAAAACACGCATCATTGCAGAAACCGGTGCCGGACAACATGGCGTTGCCAGTGCCACGATTGCAGCACGCTTAGGCTTGGAATGCGTAGTCTATATGGGCGCAGATGACATACAGAGACAGGCACCAAATGTGTATCGTATGCGTTTACTCGGCGCCACGGTTGTGCCAGTCACGTCTGGTTCACGTACACTTAAAGATGCTTTGAATGAAGCATTGCGCGACTGGGTGACTAATGTAGACAATACATTTTATATTATAGGCACAGTCGCAGGTCCGCACCCTTATCCATTATTAGTGAGAGATTTTCAGACCGTTATCGGGCGTGAGGCGCGTCAGCAAAGTCTTGAACAAACAGGTAAGCTGCCTGATGCATTAGTTGCTTGTGTTGGTGGTGGTTCAAATGCGATTGGATTGTTTCATCCGTTTTTACCTGATACTGAGGTGAAAAAATATGGCGTTGAAGCGGGAGGGGATGGCCTTCAGACAGGCCGGCACTCCGCTCCATTGAATGCAGGTAGTCCTGGCGTACTACATGGAAATCGAACTTATTTAATGGAAGATAATAATGGTCAAATTATAGAGACACATTCGATTTCTGCCGGGCTTGATTACCCAGGTGTTGGTCCTGAGCATGCATGGTTAAAAGATGTTGGCAGTGTGGACTATGTCACCGTGACAGATGAAGAAGCGCTTGCAGCATTCCATGAGTTAACACGGGTGGAAGGCATCATCCCTGCACTTGAAAGCAGCCATGCCATGGCATATTGCAAAAAGCTAGCAAAATCGATGAGCCAGAATCAAACTATTATTGTAAATTTATCTGGGCGTGGTGATAAAGACATTAATACTGTCGCACGTATTGAAGGGATTGAGTTGTGAGTCGAATTAAACAATGCTTTGCAGACCTAAAAGCGAATAATCAAAAAGCATTAATTAGCTATGTAACCGCTGGTGATCCTCATCCCACAGAAACCGTGGCTATTATGCATGCCTTGGTAGAGGCGGGCACGGACATCATCGAACTGGGTGTGCCATTCTCAGACCCAATGGCAGATGGCCCCGTGATTCAGCTGGCATGTGAGCGTGCCTTGAAGCATGACACATCATTAAATGATGTAATCGAAATTGTAAAAACATTTAGAACACAAAATGCTGATACTCCTGTGGTGCTGATGGGTTATCAGAATCCAATAGAAATTTATGGTGTAGAGAAATTTGCGACAACTGTGAGCAGTCTAGTAGATGGAGTTATCACAGTAGACCTGCCGCCTGAAGAAAGTCAGCAAGTTGCACAGATTTATCAATCGCAAGATATTGATACTATTTATTTGCTTGCACCAACAACTCGTGAACAACGTATAAAAATGATTACTGGGCTTGCTTCCGGATTTTTATACTATGTATCGTTTAAAGGCATTACTGGCGCTAGTCGCTTAGACGTGAATAGTGTTGCGCATAAAGTCGCTGAAATAAATCAACATACTGAGTTACCTGTTGCGGTTGGGTTTGGAATCAAAGATGCTGAAACAGCAAGATTAGTCGCCGGGTATGCAGATGCCGTTGTCGTAGGTAGTGCTATCGTATCCATCATCGCTGAGTATGGCGAAGATATGACTAATGGCTTGTCTAAAGTAAAAATGCTATTGCGTGATATTAAGAATGCATTGGATAATAGCGCTTCAATACAAAATATTGCCTAATAATCTCCCAATAAAAATACAATATGAGCTGGTTAGAGAAACTGATGCCTTCGCATATTCGTACCGAAAGTACGACCAAGCGAAAAGTTCCTGAAGGGCTATGGGATAAATGTCCGCAATGCAGCGCAGTATTGTATGGCGCAGAATTAGAACGAAATTTACAAGTATGTCCTAAGTGTAATCATCATTTAAGAATTAGTGCGCGTAGTCGCGTAAAGTACTTTCTTGATGATGGTGAGCAGATTGAAATTGGTGAAGATCTAGAACCCAAGGATTTCTTGAAATTCAAGGATTCAAAAAAATATAAAGATCGTTTATCAGTTGCTAGCAAGACAACAGGTGAAAAAGACGCGTTAATTGTTGCGCAAGGTAAGCTCAAAGGTATGCCAGTAGTAGTGGCAGCATTTGAGTTTAATTTTATGGGCGGCTCTATGGGATCTGTTGTTGGTGAACGTTTTCTCTTGGGTGTAAAAAAGAGTATTGCCGAGAGTATTCCTTTTGTTTGTTTTTCAACAAGTGGCGGTGCACGCATGCAGGAGGCGTTAATGTCATTAATGCAAATGGCAAAAACAAGTGCTGCATTGACAAAATTATCAGAACAGAAGTTACCTTTCATATCTGTGTTAACCGACCCAACCATGGGGGGTGTATCGGCCAGTTTCGCCATGCTTGGTGATGTACACATTGCTGAACCGAATGCCTTGATTGGCTTCGCTGGCCCACGCGTCATCCAGCAAACTGTACGTGAGACCCTGCCAGAAGGATTTCAAAGAAGTGAGTTCTTGCTAGAGCATGGCGCAATCGACATGATTGTCGAGAGAAAAGAGCTGCGCGACCGTATTCATAATGTATTGCGTATTTTAACTGATCGCGTGGTTTAGATTTTATTAGCAAGTAACTGCATAACTCCTGTATTCGTTGCTTATCAGCTCACAAATGAAATATAAAACGCTTGATGATTGGCTCGCATGGCAAACCACCCTGCATGCGCGTGAAATAGAATTGGGGTTGGATAGAATTTCTCGGGTAGCATCACGTTTAGAGTTATTAAATTGCCCGTTCCAGGTAATTACTGTCGCAGGGACGAATGGCAAAGGTTCTGCAGTCGCCATGCTAAGTACCATCTTGCATCATGCAGGCTACAAAGTTGGTACTTATACATCCCCTCATATTATTCACTATAACGAACGCATCCGCATTGGCTTAAGATGTGTCAACGACGAGCAATTGTGTGTTTCATTTGAAAAAATCAATCAAGCAAGGGAAGATATCAGCTTAAGTTTTTTTGAGTTTGCGACACTAACGGCCCTAGATATTTTTCATAATAATAATGTTGACGTAGCCGTATTAGAAGTTGGTCTTGGCGGGCGTTTAGATGCGACAAATATCATTGATAATGACTTGGCCTTTGTCACAAGTATCGGATTGGATCACACCGAGTGGCTAGGTGATACGCGTGAATTAATAGGATACGAAAAAGCAGGTATTTTTCGTGACAACAAGCCAGCCATCTGTGGTGATATAGAACCACCAAGTTCCATACAAGAAAGTGCTGACAAAGCAGGTGCAAAGTTATACCAGATAAACCAGGATTTTCATTATCAAGTGGCTAAATCCTCTTGGTCGTTTGTGACTCAGGACTATGAGCTGCATGGATTGCCCTTGCCTAACTTGTCGGGCGCAGTACAAATAAGAAATGCGGCAAGTGTAATGATGGGGTTACACTGTATTAAAGACAAATTACCGTTTCATCGTGATGCGATTGAGACCGGATTAAGAGAAGTCACTCTTGAAGGGCGCTTCCAACGGATAGTAAAAGATTGTGAAATCATTCTGGATGTTGCGCATAATTACGACAGCGCGAAAATATTATCTGAGAACTTAAGTGCGTTACCGAAGCCTGAAAAAACCATTGCAGTATTCGCCGTGCTGAATGATAAAGATGTCGACGGCATTGTCTCCTTACTGCATGGCCATATTGATGAATGGTATATTGCGCATGTCAACTCACCACGTCGCATGCAAGTTGATGAGGTAGAACAGTCACTTATGAAGCAAAACTCGAATACCCATGTGGTTAAATTTGATTCTGTCGAAAGTGCTTATTCTCAGGCGCAGATGAATGCGTCTGAAGGGGATCGTATATTAGTGTTTGGCTCTATATTCACCGTCTCTGAAGTATTGGCAAGCGAATCCTAACTACCACAATGTCTTTATCGTTTATTTACCGAAGGGAGTTGCTAGATGTTTCGCAAGTCATAGTGGGATTATGTAAAATGACTTCATATTCTGGCAACTCATGAGTCTATTTATCTAGTGGACCCGACCCTCAAATACCGAATAGTTGGTGCGGCAGTATTGTTGTCGTTGGCAGTGATTTTTATCCCGATGATATTAGATGGTTCGGGTAAAGACACAATTGCAACGATTGATATGGAAATGCCCCCTGAACCAACGCTAGTGTTTTCAGATGAAATTGAAGATCAAGTGCAAACGCCTGCCCCAGAGCACACATCCAGTGATAGTACCAATGAGCCTGATGCCGAACCGCCTGATATCGATATTAATCAAAATATCATGCCTGAAGTTGTTGTTAGTGAAACTACCAAGCCCGAATTATTGAGTTGGGTAGTGCAGGTGGGTGCATTCGGTGAAAAAGAAAAAGCGCTTGCCATGCAACAGAACTTACTTGCAGCTGACTATGATGCATTAATTGAAATTGGAGAAAGCAAAGGTAAGGATTATTATCGGGTTAAAGTTGGCCCAGTCATCTCTCAAGAAGAAGCTATTAAACTCAAAGACAATCTTAAAGTAAAACTAAAACTAGATAGTGCATTCGTGACGCGTTATCCACGTGCTGGTGAGTAATTAGATACTAAATAAAGACATGGATACAATCACCTGGATAGATATTATTATTGTCGTTATATTTTTAATATCTACGACAATCGCGTTACTCCGGGGGTTTGTACGTGAGGCTGTCTCTATTGCCACATGGGTAGCAGCAATTTGGCTTGCCTTGACGCAATCAGAACAAGTATCGTATCTGTTACCCGAGGCGATAGACAGTGCCAGCTTGTCCTTTGGCGACAAGGAATATGGTACTAACATACGTGTGGGTATCGCATTTGTTTTAATAATGGTGGGTGTATTGGTATTCGGTGGACTGGTCAATTTTGTGCTTAGTCAGATTATGAAAGCACAAATTCTAAAAGGTGTAGATCGTATGTTAGGCATGGTGTTTGGATTGTTGCGCGCCTCTGTCATTACAATTATTTTAATTATGACTGCGTCTGCATTTACTACATTGCCACAAACATCTACCTGGCAGGCATCAAAATTACTCAAACCGTTTGAAATAGCTGCAGTATGGGTAGTGGAACAATTGCCAGAGCGTTACTCGCAACAGTTTAGAATGCCAGGCAAGGTCCCTAATGCTGAAATCCAACTTTAGAGAGTCAATATGTGCGGAATAGTAGGAATTGTTGGAAGTGATCAATTAAACCAAGAGTTATACGATGGTCTGACTGTACTTCAGCATCGAGGTCAAGATGCTGCCGGTATTACAACATCAGAAGGCAGTCGCGTATTTCAACGTAAAGGTAATGGTCTGGTAAGAGATGTCTTCCAGGATCGCCACATGCAGCAAATGTGCGGCACCATGGGTATTGCTCATGTGCGTTATCCAACTGCGGGAAGTTCATCGTCTGCTGAAGCGCAACCATTTTATGTTAACTCTCCGTATGGATTATCTTTGGGGCATAACGGTAATTTAACTAATGCAGATGAGTTAAAGCGTGAACTTTATAATGATGATCGCAGACATATCAATACTAATTCTGATTCAGAAATATTACTCAATGTATTGGCGCATGAGTTAATTCATAGTGGTCAAAAACAATTAACACCGCGCACAATCTTTGATGCTGTAAGAGGCGTGAATCGTCGCTGCGAAGGCGCCTTTGCGGCGGTGGTTATGATTTGTGGCTTTGGTATTCTGGCTTTTCGCGATAAGCATGGTATTCGCCCGCTAGTGTATGGCATTAAAGAGACTGAGCAGGGTAAACAATACATGGTGGCATCTGAAAGTGTGGCTTTAGATGTGCTGGGTTACGAGTTAGTACGCGATGTGAAACCGGGTGAGGCTGTGTTAATAGAAGAAAATGGACAGTTTCATTCTCAAATCTGTGCAGAAGAAGCGCAGCATACGCCATGTATATTTGAGTATGTCTATTTCTCGCGACCAGATTCAATTATAGAAAATGTGTATGTGCAAAAAGCTCGTATGCGTATGGGTTTGCGGCTTGCGGAAAAAATCCAGAAACAGTGGCCAGAACATGACATCGATGTTGTCATACCTATTCCTGATACAAGTCGCACGGCAGCACTTGAAATAGCGCATGTGCTGAAATGTAAATATCGAGAAGGGTTCATTAAAAACCGCTATATTGGGCGTACATTTATTATGCCTGGGCAAACTCAACGCAAGAAATCTGTTCGACAAAAGTTAAACCCAATTAGGCTTGAATATAAAAATAAAAATGTATTGCTGGTGGATGATTCAATTGTGCGCGGGACAACATCTAAAGAAATAGTACAAATGGCCAGAGATGCCGGTGCGAGAAATGTTTATTTTGCTTCTGCATCACCGCCTGTGCGTTTTCAAAATGTTTATGGCATCGATATGCCTGCGGCTAACGAACTGATTGCACACGGCAAAGGCATTGATGAAGTACGTGAAGAAATTGGTGCTGACAAATTGTTTTATCAAGATATTGACGACTTAATTTGGGCCGTGCGCAAAGGCAATAAAAAACTCAAACATTTCGAGACATCAGTATTCACGGGAGAATATGTGACCGATATTGACGCGGAATATTTACGCTCACTTGAAGTGGTACGCTGTGATGAAAGCAAGGCGCGTCAGACAGACGACCTTGTTTCAAACATTGATATGATTAATAGCTTATAACGCTAAACTGGTGCAGATCGCTTCTGTAAACAATTTCATTGCTGATATAGCCAAGCAATTTTCTACACAGATGACTGATGTGTGGCTGTTAGTGATTACTGACAATCAATGTATGTATGTGATTAATGTTGATAGCGTTGAAAGCAGTTACGCTGTATCGACGTCAAAATATGGTTTGGGTGAGACGCAGGATAGTTATAAAACACCGCGCGGTGCACACACCATTGAACAAAAGCTGGGTGCACAGTGTGAAATGCATGAAATATTACGCGCGCGCCAAGCCACAGGCGAATGTGCGCAAATCATATCTGAAGCATTATCCTCTCAGGAAGATTTAATCCTAACGAGAGTACTTTGGTTGAAAGGCTTAGAGACAGGTAAAAACCTTGGCGAAGGTATCGACTCATTTCAACGTTATATTTATATTCATGGCACACAAGAAGAGGGCTTGATTGGTAAGCCTGCATCCCATGGGTGTGTGCGTATGCTGAATAAAGATGTCATTGAATTATATGATCAAGTCAATGAAGGAACATTTGTTTATATCGCCTAGACACTTTGCGCAGGAATTTTAGCCAGTCTTCACTACATTAAACATTCGCTTGAGCCTCTTATATACTGTATTCTCGCGCCTTAAATTCAAATATCAATATTAAGTAATTATTATGGATGCCGAACAACTTCAACATGCACGTGAGCAAGTACTGACAATTTTTGAAGCGGGAGTGGCACGTGTCAAAGGTGATAACGCCGTGGTTGGTTTTTTAAAAAATAATAAGCTAACAGGCGGCTATCATTTGATAGCGGTAGGTAAAGCGGCCTCTTCAATGGCGTTAGGTGCATTGTCTGTACTTGGTGATCAAATTGTGGATGGTATTGTGATCACTAAGCATGATCATACTGAGCAAGCGTTGCGTAGTTATCATAAAATTCAAACTATGGAGTCTGATCACCCGGTTCCAGGTGAACCTAGCTTGGCAGCAGGCAAGGCGCTAGTTGAGTTTGTTAGTTCGGCGCCGAGTGAGGCGAAATTTTTAGTTCTGTTTTCAGGCGGTGCATCAAGTTTAATGGAAGTACTTGTTGAAGGAATGACATTAGAAAAATTAGCCGAACTGAATAGAGTGTTGTTATCTATTGGCTATGACATCACTCAGATGAATCAAATCCGCCGTGCCATCTCGCATATCAAGGGCGGTCGCCTAGCTAATTTTATAAATGGCCGTAAAACCCTTACACTGCTGATTTCAGATGTGCCAGGCGATGACCCTGCGGTGATCGGTTCAGGGCCGTTAACCCCAGTCGACGAAGATATCACCCAATTAGAATTTCCTGAATCTATCGCTAACATTCTACAAGGTGTTAGTTTTACCCCGGCTGCAAAAAAAGAGATGTTTGATAATGTCACCACGCATGTGATTGCCACACTTGACGATGCAAAAAATGCAGCCGCAGACTGCGCAAAGTCTCTAGGGCACGAAGTCACTACTCATGCAGAGTTCATGGAGGGTAATGCAGAAAAAAAAGCTCAACAGCTATGTGAGTATTTAAAATCAGCTGCGAGTGGAATTCATATCTGGGGTGGTGAAACATCGTTAATTCTACCTAAGAATCCTGGTCGCGGAGGACGTAACCAACACCTTGCCGGTGTAGCCGCGCGAGAGCTTGCAGGCAGTAGCAATATTGTTTTGTTGGCTGCAGGCACTGATGGCACCGATGGACCAACGCCAGATGCGGGTGGGCTGGTCGATGGATACACTGTGGAAAGAGGCGAAGCCAAGCAGTTAAATATCAATGATCATTTAGCACGCGCAGATGTGGGAAACTACCTGGTTAACACTAACGATTTGGTGACAACAGGGCCAACAGGCACAAATGTGATGGACTTGGTTGTGGCATTAAAGCAATAACATTGTGTTTTTTGATTCAGTCAAACATGCACTAATTGAAACATGCACACTGAGTAAAGTATCACAAGTAGATGCTATCTATGCTGGCTTGCTGTCAGATAAGTTAGAATTAATCCAACACTCAACGATTGACACAATTGAAGTGCCTGGCAGGCCAGACAAGCCTGAACTAGTGCATCCCAGTCAAGTAGCGCGGCGCAAACTCAACTCCCAACCAGGCCGTATCGCGTTAGTGCATGCAATATGTCATATTGAATTTAATGCCATCAATCTAGCATTAGATGCGTGCTATCGATTTCAAACAATGCCCAAACAATACTATATAGATTGGATGCGCATCGCCCGGGAAGAATCAAAACACTTTACGCTTTTACAGCAACGTCTAACACAGCTCGGCGCTCACTACGGCGAACTCACTGCACATAATGGCCTATGGGAAATGGCGGTTAAAACACAACATAATATTGTTGAGCGCATGGCGCTTGTGCCAAGGGTATTAGAAGCGCGTGGTCTGGATGTCACACCAGGCATGATTGAACGATTACAATCAGTTGGGGATTATGACACGGTAAAAATTTTAAAAATTATACTGCAAGAAGAAATAGGTCATGTTGAGATCGGTACGCGTTGGTTTAGATATGCCTGTGAAAAACAACAACTTGATTCGGAAGCGACATTCATTGCATTACTCAAACAATATCAAGTCAGTGTGGGTAATGGGCCTTTGCATATGGATGCGCGTCAGCAAGCAGGCTTTAGTGCGTCAGAGTTAAAGGCACTGAGCTAATCAATTGTTGTAAAGCTTTGCAGTTCCATTCCTTCTGGAGTTATTGTTAAAACACTTCCATGTTGATACCAATCACCTAACACAGCCCTTGTGCAAGCTTGTTGATTGAGCGAAAACTCATGTATCCCCGGGCGATGCGTATGGCCGTGAATTAAACATGTTGTTTGATTCCTGAGTAATGCATCTTCCACCGCGCTTTGATTGACATCCATAATGTCGGCTGATTTCTCTGCGACCGCTTGAGCTGATGTGTTCCTTAATTTTTCTGCCAGCTTTAAACGCGTATTGACAGGTAAACGCAATGCTAACCATTGCAGAAATTTGTTATGTGTTTTCTTGCGAAAGTTTTGATAGGCAATATCATCCGTACAAAGTGTGTCACCATGCATGAGTAAGATAGCTTGATTGTAAATTGATGCAATGTGTTCTTCTGTCAACAATGTTACGCCAGTTTGTTGTGCGAAGCGTTGTGCAACTAAGAAGTCACGGTTGCCATGCAGGAAATAAACAGGTGTCTTGTTAGCAGTGATTGATTTAATTGCGCGAAGTGTTTGTTGATATTCCTGATAAGGAGCATCATCGCCTACCCAGTATTCAAACAAGTCACCTAGTATATAAAGCGCATCCGCGTGAATGGCGCGCTGTAGTAGAAATTGATTGAAAAGATCGACAATAGCCGATCTTTTAGCATCTAGATGAACATCTGAGACAAACAGTGTCTCTGGCATCAAATAATCAGGGTATTAGTCAGAGACAACGCTGGCTTTTTCAATCACAACCGGCTCAAGAGGCACATTCTGATGCATGCCGTGGTTACCGGTAGCAACTTCTTCAATTGCGAGCACTGCATCGAGCCCTTCAGTCACTTGACCAAAAACCGCGTAACCCCAACCCTGAGGTGACTCACTTGTGAAATCAAGCATCGCATTATCAACCACGTTAATAAAAAATTGCGCCGTTGCAGAGTGAGGCGCACTGGTTCTGGCCATTGAAATAGACCCTTTAATATTCTTGAGGCCATTATTGGCTTCATTTTCAATTGGGTCGTTAGTCGATTTTTGATTCATGTCGCTATCAAAGCCGCCTCCCTGAATCATAAAGGACGGAATCACACGGTGAAAAATAGTGCCGTCATAGTGGCCAGAATTCACATAGGTCAAAAAGTTCTCTACTGTTTTTGGAGCTTTTTCAGCGTCCAGCTCGATGAGAATAGTGCCCTTGGTGGTTTCAAATTGAACTTTGGGGTTAGTTTCGCTCATAGCAGTATTTCCTAAAATGGCTAAAAACAAGCACATTACAAGACTAAATATCGAAATAGTTTTCATTGGGTGCCTATTCGGTGGTTAATTATGAGGGGTGTTATGATAATGAATACAGAGAGTGTGTAAAAGAAATTTACCATGCAAGAGTAGAGTCTGAATAAGCCCAGTGGTTTCAGCATATTTGGTTGACGGTTTGGGTCTAATACGCGTATCCTTCCGCGTCCTACAGCATGGACATTCCACCAGCATAATCGGGGCATAGCGCAGTCTGGTAGCGCATCTGCTTTGGGAGCAGAGGGTCGGGGGTTCAAATCCCTCTGCCCCGACCAACAAAATCAACAAGTTACAAAATTCTAAGTTTCAAAATCGCGTTTTATACTCAATTTATATCGAAATAGTTTTCATTGGGTGCCTATTCGGTGGTTAATTATGAGGGGTGTTTATGATAATGAATACAGAGAGTGTGTAAAAGAAATTTACCATGCAAGAGTAGAGTCTGAATAAGCCCAGTGGTTTCAGCATATTTGGTTGACGGTTTGGGTCTAATACGCGTATCCTTCCGCGTCCTACAGCATGGACATTCCACCAGCATAATCGGGGCATAGCGCAGTCTGGTAGCGCATCTGCTTTGGGAGCAGAGGGTCGGGGGTTCAAATCCCTCTGCCCCGACCACCCATGCGAAGGTCACTAGTAGCAAATTCATTGTCGCAAAGCGGCACTTCTTATATAACTGTTACAGCTCACCTATTTCGATGACCCCATCCGTACAAAATTCGTTGTTGATTTAATAAGCCTCGCGAAAGCTAATTCAATGTGCAAAATTATAGTGATTCAGGATATTTGATATCTATTTAGGCAATAAAAAAGTCATATTGATATCGTAACTTTGTTTAATAGAATATCTTGTCGGAGCTAAGCAATGCCTGTTTTATCTAAGTTAGCAAGAATAATTACAATTTTAGTAGCTAGTTTCTCAGCCAATGCCGCGGATCAATCTGTCTCAGGTAATGGTTCAGTAATGCTTTCAATCTGGCAGGAAGGTTCTATTGAAGGTGGAGGGTTTATGATATCGGCAATTATTGATACCGGCCTTCACTTCTCTGATCTAATCAATCTCAATACAGGCGAGACAATTACCGTTTACGTGGAAAATATTTTTGATGTGAGTGGTTTTTTAGACGAAAATGTCATATCTGCTACTAAAAGCCCACGGATGAATATCGTTGCAGGCACGCAAGTCGCTGGACATGCTCAGATGTTTTCTTCATGTGAGAATGATGTTGATTCAGCCATTAATGTGGAACTAAACAACGCACTAAATAAGTCTGATCGCTTTTTAGCGGTTATACCTGATACTGGATATGTCATATCTCTAGATTATATGGATTACCCTAATGCCGGTAATACTGATGAGTTCGGTGATAACTTTGGCAAGGCATTTGGAGCAATCGATAATGCAATAGAGTTGATTGGTGCAAGTGCCACATCTAATAATGGATCTGCTAAGGGAAAAATGCTTCTTTTCCAAACATCAGCGCAGGGCACCTTGAATGGCCAACCTGTGCAGATTAATAACTTTGCCAGTCTTTTTACGTTTAATTATGATTTAGTTTCAGGTGAATTAAAATTTTCTAACTCAGGCATAGTTGCGAAATAGTCCCGAAACTAAGTGCCACTAACCAGTAAATTTTCTGTTCGAATTTGACTTACCTATATTAAGCGTTACTATGCACGGCTCTGGTCAATAGCCGATTCTGCGCCCGTAGCTCAACTGGATAGAGCATCGGCCTTCTAAGCCGGGGGTTGCAGGTTCGAGTCCTGCCGGGCGCGCCACACTTGCGAGTGATTGTCGCTCGCGCATAGAATACATACATTGTTATGGTGAGTGTAGCTCAGTTGGTAGAGCCCTGGATTGTGATTCCAGTCGTCGTGGGTTCGAGTCCCATCACTCACCCCATCTCTTAATTTTTCCTCTGGTCGATTTAAATTGTGCTCTGTTTGAGTGCTATCCCGCCTTAATTGTCGTCTGCAAAAGAATTTGTCATTTTTCATTTAAGTCCTGCTTTTTCAGGCCGATATTGAAGGAGTAACCCCGAGCCCAGAGAATCCAATCAAGTGGAAATAGCTAAATGAGCGAGATTCAACAAGACGTCATCGATAAATTAAAAAAATGCAAAGATTTACCTTCGCCTCCTGGGGTGGCCGCGCAGATTATCGAACTTAGTCAGAATGTCGGCAGTGATATCGATACCTTAGCGGAGGTGGTGAGCATGGATCCTGTGCTATCCGCTAAAATTATACGCATGGCAAATTCATCGCTATACATGCGGGCGATTGAAACTGAAAGTGTGCAACAGGCAGTCTCCATGTTTGGTTGGACAGGCACTTTGAATATTGCTTTGAGTTTCTCATTAGTGGGAGGGTCTCAAAGCGATGATTCCGCGGGTTTAGATTATGATTTATTTTGGCGACGTTCACTTGCTACCGCAGTAGCCTGTCGAAAGTTAGGAGATTTAACCAAGTATGCCATGCGAGAAGAGTTATTCTTACCTGGCATGCTGCAAGATATTGGCATGTTGGCACTTGATAAAGCGATTCCAACAGTTTACGCGGGCGTCGAAGATCGGCAGCAAGATCATCGTTATTTATGTTCGCTGGAAGAAAGCAAAATTGGTACTGATCATGCCGCCATTGGTGAGTGGTTATTAGACTCTTGGCGTATTCCACAAAAAATAACCCAAGCGGTCGGCTTAAGTCATTCTTCAGATCAAGCCGTTGAAACAGAGTTAGATCCGAAATTGATTCAATGTATGGTGTTTTCTGGCCCAATCGCCGATTGTATTTACTGTGATGAAGAATACAAAAACTATATGGATGTCGCAGAGATGGCCGAAAAGCAGTTTGGTTTAGACATAACCGATTTTTTGACATTAATTGGTAAGTTGACGGAAGAATATCAAGAAATGGCCGCATTATTTGACATCGATGTTGGTGATGCGGAGTCACTGCAAGCAAATGCTGAAAATGCCAAGCAAATACTATTAAAGAGTATGGGCGTCGTATAACTCGAGTATAATTCCAGCCATCGCTACTCCAGGGTTGGCTTTCCATGATACTCCAGCAAGTTAAACAAAATGCAGTTGCTATTATCAGTTTAGCTGTCGCCTTATCTAGTCTTGCTTATAATACTTGGCGAAATGAGTCTTCAGAGGCGAACGAAACCACACGAGACGCTGGTTTTTTTATGATGCAAGAATTGTCCGATCTCCAGGAGATCGTGCTGTTTGCACGCTATGATCAAAACGATGCGCGTGGCGATATTAAATCTGGTTGGTCACATGTGTTAGCCGTCAAAGATATTAGTTATGCTATGCCTGCTACTGTTCAGCAACATGCACACGAGTTATTAAATGTTTGGCAACAACATGCATCAAATATACCAGCGCAAGACAATCATAGTTATAAACAAGTGGATAGCGCTATAGATGAAGTTAAACAACAAATTGTTCTGACTATCAAATCACTTAAGTAATGATTAAATTTATCTTACCAATATTGTTATTAATGATGCTTAATATCAATAGCGATGTGATTGCCGAACAACTTCCGGAGTTATGCAATCAGGATTGTGAGGTAACGTATGGAGAAGTGTTAGGTCGATCTGAAAAAGGTATTGAAGCATATTCTAATTGCAGTAGCCGCTGCATTAATCCTAGCCCTTTTTTTGTTGACAAAACCTTCACTGGAATTAAATGGCAATGCGTGGAATATGCGCGTCGCTGGTTATTGATCAATCATGGACTGGTTTATAGTGACGTCGATGTTGCTGCAGATATATGGCAACTTGACACTGTCACTTCGCCCGATAAGCAAATTCAAAAACCATTTATAGGTATTCTTAATGGAGATTCTGAAAGTTATGTGCAACGAGGCGATTTATTAATTTATTCGCGTGCGTTTTTAGGCACAGGGCATGTGGCAGTGGTGGTGGAGGTAGATACTGACAATCAACGTGTCTATCTGGCTGAACAAAATTTTGATAATAACCGCTGGGCGGGACAGTCAGCGCGTGACATTCCATATATTTTTCATGCAGATGGCATGTGGTTGCTAGATCCTTATTTAATAGGTTGGAAGCGTGTGGTTATTGAGTAATTTTTTGTTGTAAGCGCAAGGCAGCCCAGACCACAAGTATGGTAAGAATCAACAGTGTACTTAATTCCCCCACATAGTTGTCATAGTCACTCGCCAATGAGGCACATGAAGCTGTGTTGTCCCGGTCGGTAAATTCCTTGAATAATTTAATGTGTGTCACCCAACCAGCATGTATGCCAATACACCAAATTAAGTTATTGGTTTGCAAGCGGACTAAAGATAGAAAAACGCCTGCCAGAAAAAGAGCTAACCAAGCGTCAGCATAAGCACTAATGTTTGCCATATTTGAAAATGCAGAGGCTAACAATATAAAGCCACTGTTCCATCTAATGTTATGTTGACTGAGTTCTTCAGTTGCTTGTAAAAAATGCACACTGCTATAAATCACACTCACGATGATTATAACCACGACGATATTTAAGCTTTGGCTCAATTGAGATTGCAGTAACCCTCTAAATACTGATTCTTCGATGACGCCGATAAGTAAGCCAGACGCTAAAGCGCTGAGTAATGCGCCAGCGATCATCATTACTGTCACAGTCATCGGTTCGGGTACTCTAAACCCGCATGCAAGATACACAACAGATATCGGTAGCAGCATGATAAAACCAACCAGCAATGATTTAATAAGTGTCTGCGTAGCGCGGGTGTTAACCCAGCCGAGAGAAGTTATGTTATTTACATTTAAACATTTACAAATTGGATAGAATAACAACACGGCGAGAATCAATATGCTACGCGAGACAATACTCTCCATATCAGATCCAGTGACCAGGTAAATTGGATAGGCAATTAAACAACCTAATACGCAAATGGCAACAAAATAGCCGATTATAATTATTAGTGCTTTCATGGATGTGGGAGCATGAATGTCTTCAACCTAGTGGTGGCTAGCAATTGGCCAGAGTTGCTGGTTTTTAAGTATATTTCTTGTGGGATAGCACCTAACCATCGTGCTAATTTCAAGTTATACTAGCATGTTGTTATATTAGATGATTAAGCGAGAGTGGCGGAATTGGTAGACGCGCTGGATTTAGGTTCCAGTGGGGCAACCCGTGAGAGTTCGAGTCTCTCCTTTCGCACCATCTGTTGATGGTAGACAAATCAATATCAATCTCGTCTGTTAATAAGACAAACTTTCAATACCCAATTATTTGACTTCTTTTTTGAGGATTAGGATTTAATGCAAGTATCAGTTGAAGAGACCAGTGAGCTTGGCAGGAAATTAACCATTACTGTACCAGCAGATAAAGTCGATAAAGAAGTTAATCAGCGTTTAAAAAAATTAAAAGGCCAAGTCAAAATCGACGGTTTTCGACCGGGCAAAGTGCCGATGAATGTTGTTCGTCAACGTTATGGTGCGCAGCTTAATCAAGAAGTCATGGCTGATGAAATGCAAGCCAGCTATCGTGATGCGGTACTACAAGAAAAGTTACGTCCTGCATCTGCGCCAAATATTCAGCCGCAAACGGTTGAAAAGGGCAAAGACCTGACGTTTGTTGCCTCATTTGATATTTACCCTGAATTTGAGCTTTGTGACTTTTCCACATTAGATGTAGAAGTCTATGCATCAGAAGTTGAAGATGCCAATGTTGATGAAACGCTTGAGCGTATTCGTAAACAACGTATGGAATGGTCTGAGGCAGAAGGACCTTGCGAGAATCATCAACGTGTGACAATAGATTTTCTTGGCAAGCTTGATGGTGTTGAATTTGAAGGTGGTAAAGCGGAGGACTTTCCACTTGTGCTCGGCGAAGGCGGAATGATTGAAGGCTTTGAGGAAAATATACTGGGTCTAAAGGCTGGTGAAAATAAATCTTTTGCCGTTACATTTCCTGAAGACTACAGTAATAGTGAATTAGCAGGTAAAGAAGCAACCTTTGACGTTACTGTTAAAAAAGTAGAGACCGGCACCATGCCAGAAGTAAATGATGAATTTATTACTGCTTTTGGTGTACAGGGTGGTTTGGACGGACTCAAAGCAGAGATAAGAAAATCACTTGAGGCTGAGTTGCAACAGCAAATCAATGTGAAGTCAAAAGAAGCGATCATGCAAGTATTATTAGAAAATAACGAGATGACATTGCCCGACTCCATGGTTACACAGGAAATTGCGGCATTACGTCAGCAAGCACTAGAGAATTTTAAAATGGAAACGGATTCAGAATTGCCTGACGATCTGTTTACTGAAGAAGCAAAGAGACGAGTAAAATTGGGTTTGATTATTGGCGAAATCGTCGGCAAGGAAAAAATCCAAGTAGATAATCAGCGTGTTGAGCAGCGGATCCTGCAACTGGCAAGCCAATATGCGGACAGTGATCAAATAATTCAATACTATCGTACTAATAACCAAGCGCGTGCCAGCGTTGAGTCATTAGTGATGGAAGATCAAGTAGTGGAAACGGTGTTGAGTCAGGTAAATAAAAAAGAGACTAAACAACCATTCGGTGACATTGTTAAACAGCGTCAATAATTTATTAAGGTGATAACGGTTATGAATAGTGGAAATTCTCAAGAACCAATGATGAATCTTGTGCCTATGGTGGTAGAACAGTCAGCCAGAGGTGAACGGGCCTACGACATCTACTCCCGACTGTTAAAGGAACGTGTAATATTCATTGTTGGTCCGGTAGAGGATCACATGGCGAATCTAATTGTGGCACAAATACTTTTCTTAGAATCAGAAAATCCTGATAAAGATATTTCAATATATATCAACTCACCGGGCGGATCTGTCACTGCAGGTATGGCGATATATGACACTATGCAATTCACTAAGCCAGACATAAGTACCTTATGTGTTGGCCAAGCGGCTAGCATGGGCGCGGTGTTGCTGGCGGGTGGCACGGAGGGTAAACGATATGCCTTACCTCATTCACGAGTCATGATTCACCAACCCTTAGGTGGATTCCAAGGGCAAGCATCAGATTTTGACATTCATGCCAAAGAAATTCTTAAAATTCGTGAGCAACTCAATAAAGTGCTCTCACGTCACACGGGTCAATCAATGGAGACAATCCAAAAAGATACCGAGCGTGATAACTTCATGGACAGTGAAGAAGCCCGCGAATATGGGTTAATTGATAAAGTTTTGACCACTCGTGGTGCTGATTAGCATTGAGTGAGTTTTAAAACAGTGCTATAAAGTACTGAAAATTAAAGACTTAATTTGATGTATTGCAGATGCCGATGTAAAGTACGATTCTGGGTATAGATTCGCTTTTTCCCATCTGTAATTCATCATAGAATAACCTAGACTGAAACTACCCGCAGAGCACATAGGATTACAATATGAGTGGTGATGACTCGAAGAAAGAAACCGATAATGGAAAGTTACTATATTGCTCGTTCTGCGGTAAAAGTCAGCATGAAGTAAGAAAATTAATCGCTGGTCCTTCAGTCTTTATATGTGACGAATGTGTCGAGTTATGTAACGACATTATTCGTGAAGAAATGCAGGATCAGTCACCTGCAAGCGGCAAGAAACTACCAAAGCCGAAAGAAATCAACGCCATCCTCGATGAATATGTCATCGGTCAAGAGCGAGCAAAAAAAGTTCTCTCAGTGGCGGTTTACAATCATTATAAACGACTCGAAGCAAGCAATGCCTCAAAAGATAGTGTCGAGTTAGCAAAGAGTAATATTCTGCTCGTTGGCCCTACCGGATCAGGTAAAACATTATTAGCCGAAACACTTGCACGTTTACTTAATGTGCCTTTCACCATTGCTGATGCTACTACTCTCACAGAAGCGGGTTATGTTGGTGAAGATGTTGAAAACATCATTCAAAAATTACTACAGAAATGCGATTACGATGTTGAGAAAGCACAAACAGGTATCGTATATATTGATGAAATCGATAAGATTTCACGCAAGTCAGATAACCCATCAATAACACGTGATGTTTCTGGCGAAGGTGTTCAGCAAGCATTATTAAAACTGATTGAAGGCACGGTTGCATCTGTTCCTCCCCAAGGTGGACGCAAACATCCACAGCAAGAATTTTTACAAGTAGACACTAGCAATATTCTGTTTGTCTGTGGTGGTGCATTTGCTGGGTTAGATAAAGTAATTCTAGATCGCACTGAAAAAACTGGCATTGGTTTCTCAGCAGAAGTGCGCGGTCGAGAAGAAGATACAACAGTGGGTGAGATTCTGCATGGCGTTGAGCCGGAAGATCTAGTTCGTTATGGCTTGATTCCTGAGTTCGTCGGTCGTTTGCCTGTGGTGGCGACGTTGGAAGAACTGGATGATGAAGCGTTAGTCAGAATTCTAACTGAGCCTAAGAACGCGCTAACAAAACAGTATACTCGTCTATTTGAAATGGAAGATGCGGAAATTGAGTTCCGTCCAAATGCATTAACTGCCGTTGCTAAAAAAGCAATGGAGCGTAAAACAGGTGCACGTGGATTACGCACTATTCTAGAAAACGTCCTACTAGACACTATGTATGATTTGCCTTCCATCGAAGGTGTGACCAAAGTGGTTGTAGACGAGGCTGTCATTAAAGGAGATGCCAAGCCTTATCTCATCTACGAGAGTAACGACTACGAAAAAGCAGCATCTGAGGAATAATTATTCCGCTTGTACAGACGCTGCACCACAGCCAACTTAGAGCACCCTTGAAAAGGGGCTCGGCTGTCCATACATTGTGTGAATATATTACACATTCAAATTCTACAGACTCAAAGGAGTCTCTATGGCTGATCAGCAAGAAAATAGCCCTATCGATCTAACTGATACTAACAACGTTCCGGTCTTACCCTTGCGTGATGTAGTGGTATATCCGAATATGGTCATTCCATTGTTTGTCGGGCGTGATAAATCAATTCAAGCGCTCGATGCAGCAATGGCCAATAACAAGCAAATACTATTGGTTGCTCAAAAGAGTGCTGAGCTTGACGAGCCATCATTTGATGATTTTCATACCATTGGCACCTTATCAACCATTCTGCAATTGCTGAAACTCCCTGACGGCACTATCAAAGTACTTGTTGAAGGGGCTGAACGTGCGCAAGTGATGCGCTTTGCAGAAGAGTCTGAATATTTCACCGCAGATATCACAGTACTAAATAGTGATGTTGAAGATGATGAAAAGAAACTTGAGGTGTTGTCACGATCTATCGTCAGCCTGTTTGAACAGTATGTAAAACTGAATAAAAAAGTGCCACCTGAAGTGCTTACCTCTTTAGCAGGGATTGATGATCCGAGTCGATTATCCGATACCATTGCTGCGCACATGTCTCTTAAGCTAGATGAAAAGCAACACGTGTTAGAGATTGTCTCAACACATGAGCGACTTGAACATTTGATGAATCTGATTGAAGCAGAACTAGATGTGTTGCAGATTGAAAAACGCATTCGTGGTCGCGTCAAGCAACAAATGGAAAAAAGCCAGCGTGAGTACTACCTCAACGAACAAATGAAAGCGATACAAAAAGAATTAGGTGAAATGGAAGATGCGCCTAATGAAGTTGAAGAGCTTGCGCAAAAAATTGAAGATGCCGGTATGCCGGTTGAGGCCAAAGATAAAGCCACCTCTGAATTAAACAAGTTAAAGCAAATGTCACCAATGTCTGCTGAAGCGACTGTGGTGAGAAACTATCTTGACTGGATGGTCAGCACGCCGTGGAAGAAGAAGAGCAAGATCAATCGCAATCTTGCTAATGCCGAAAATATTCTTGAAGAAGATCATTACGGTCTAGATAAAGTCAAAGAACGCATTCTTGAATATCTTGCTGTGCAGCAGCGTGTTAAGAAACTCAAGGGGCCTATCTTATGCTTGGTTGGACCGCCAGGTGTCGGTAAAACCTCTCTAGGTAAATCGATTGCACGTGCGACTGGAAGAAAATACACACGCATGTCGTTGGGTGGTGTGCGAGATGAAGCAGAAATCCGTGGTCATCGCCGTACCTACATTGGTTCATTACCAGGAAAGATTATTCAAAATTTATCTAAGATTGGCGTCAAGAATCCTATGTTCTTGTTAGACGAAATTGACAAGATGGCGGCTGATTTTAGAGGTGACCCTGCGTCAGCCATGCTAGAAGTGCTCGATCCCGAGCAAAATAATACCTTCAGTGATCATTATCTTGAAGTCAATTTTGATTTATCTGATGTTATGTTTGTAGCGACTTCAAATAGTATGAATATTCCAGGTCCATTACTTGATCGAATGGAAGTAATTCGCATACCTGGATATACAGAAGATGAGAAGCTAAATATTGCAATGCGCTATTTAGTGCCCAAGCAAATTAAAAATAATGGCCTAAAAGAAACAGAACTTGAAATCACAGAAGCATCTGTATTGGATATTATTCGCTACTACACAAGAGAAGCGGGTGTGCGTAGCCTTGAAAGAGAAATATCTAAAATATGTCGTAAAGTGGTTAAATCCATTGTGCTGGGTAAAGAAGACGAGAAAATCACAGTTACCCCGGATAACATCAGTGATTACTTGGGCGTGCGTAAATTCCGTTATGGCTTAGCCGATGAAAAAGATCAAATAGGACAAGTTACAGGTCTTGCATGGACTGAAGTCGGTGGCGAATTGTTAAGCATTGAAGCCGAAATTGTTTTAGGTAAAGGTAAAATGATGGCGCCGACAGGAAACCTTGAAGATGTCATGAAAGAGTCGATTCAGGTTGCGCAAACAGTTGTTAGAAGTCGTGCGGTGAATTTGGGAGTGAGTCCTGAATTTTATGACAAGGTTGATATTCATATTCACGTGCCTGAAGGTGCCGTTAAAAAAGATGGACCTAGTGCAGGTATCGGTATGACGACTGCATTAGTATCAGCTTTAACAGATATTCCAGTGAAAGCCGATGTTGCCATGACCGGTGAAATCACCTTGCGTGGTGAAGTGTTGCCAATTGGTGGGCTTAAAGAAAAACTACTAGCCGCACATCGTGGTGGAATAAAGACGGTTGTAATTCCAGAAGAAAATGAAAAAGATCTCGTCGAGATACCTGACAACATTAAAGCACAGCTGGAAATTCGACCAGTAAGATGGATTGATGATGTGCTAGAAATCGCATTAACTGAGAAACCTACTCCTTTGGAAGGTGGAGAGAATCTTAGTCAAATAAAAAAGAAAATACTCGCCGTGAGCAATGAAAAAGGAGAAGTGAGACATCACTAGTCTTTATTGACAGTGAGAATCTCAAGCTGGTATAAGTTGCATTCGCATAAAAGAATGTAAATGTGTGTCTTCTATTTAAAGTAAATAAATAATTTATTTTTTATACAAACGCCTCACTTTCTAACTACATCAAACACAAGTATCGGTAAATCTTTGCGCTCAACTTATGCCGTGCTAAGTAACTTCTAATAACAATATTCAGGGGTAAGTTATTCTATGAATAAGACAGACTTAACAGAAGCGGTTGCAACAGCCGCAGATCTCTCCAAAGCATCAGCAGGAAGAACAGTTGATGCCGTAATTGAAGCCATCACAGATGCACTTAAAAGCGGTGATCAAGTCGCGATTGCAGGTTTTGGAACATTCCTCGTTCGTGAACGCAGTGCCAGAACCGGAAGAAACCCACGCACCGGCGAACCAATGGAAATACAAGCGTCCAAAGTGCCTGCCTTTAAAGCTGGAAAAGCGCTAAAGGATGCCGTAAACTAGCGCGCCTTTTGCATGGGTGCTTAGCTCAGCTGGTAGAGCATCGCCCTTACAAGGCGAGGGTCGGGGGTTCGATCCCCTCAGCACCCACCATCGCAAACCGGACAAGGAGTGGTAGTTCAGCTGGTTAGAATATCGGCCTGTCACGCCGGGGGTCGCGGGTTCGAATCCCGTCCACTCCGCCATCTTTCTGCAAATAGGGGAAGATTTCATCTTCTCCTATTTGTATAATGCCCCCCTTTTCAATTTCACCATATATTTGAGTACGAATTATGCTATTGCAAATCCGCGATAAGGCCAGCGGTATCTTTGCCTATATTATTGTCATATTGATTGCGATTCCGTTTGCGTTTTGGGGGATTGGTGAATATCTCGGGGGACCGGGTGATCAAAAAGTGGCTGAAGTGAATGGAGAAGAAATTTCTAAGCGGTTTTTTGATGCGCAATTACAAAACCAGCGTCGCTATCTGCAATCAATCTTAGGCAGTAACTTTTCTACGCTATACGATGACGACACCAAATTAAAAGAAAACGTATTAGACTCTATCATTCAGAATGTATTACTCAGTGACGAAGCGGATAATGCTGGCTATCGAATCAGTAATACACAGTTGGCAGAGCGCATTCAATCAGTACCTCAATTTCAAGAAGCTGGAAAATTCAGCACTAGCCGATATGAGCAGATTCTCTTATCTCAAGGCAGAAGTACGGCAGAGTTTGAACAGCAGTTACGTCAAGATGAAAGCATTAATCAATTTCAAGGCAGTGTGGTGTATTCAAGTTTTCTACCGGAGCAATTTAGGCAGCGTTACGCCGCGCTAAAGCAGCAAAAAAGAAATTTTGACTATCTGCTTATGCAGTCAAACTTAGATGATGTCAGCGTAAGTGAAAGTGAAATCAATACGTATTATGAAGCTAACCAAGAGTCATTTAAGTCATTAGAGCGAGTCAAACTCGAGTATTTGGAGATTACCCAACAATCCATTGGTGACTCGATGACATTTACTGAAGATGAAATACTTGAGTCTTACAGTGATGACCCAACGCGTTTTCAGTCAGCAGAACTTAGAAAAGCTAATCACATATTGTTTAAACTCAATGAAGATGCCAGCGAAGAAGAATTAAATGCTGCTTTTGATAAGGCTAAAGAGGCTAGTAAACGTATTAAAAATGGTGAGAGTTTCTCTCAAGTGGCAAAAGATGTATCAGAAGACTCCTTTTCCGCTGAAAAAGGCGGTAACTTAGGGTTTCTAGCACGTAATGACATAAACAACCCAGTGTTTATGAATCAACTTTTTTCAATGGCAAAAGGTGATATTAGCGCACCTCTTAAAACTTCTCTGGGTGTGCAACTGGTGCAACTTGAAGACATCACGCCTGCAAAAACAAAACCCTTTGAAGAGGTACGTACACTTATTGAGAATGAGTTGCGTACGGATGCGGCTGATAAAGAATTTGTTGAGCTTGCAGAACAATTATCCAACTTAAGTTACGTCAATGAAGATAATTTAGTCGCGGCCGCAGAAGAACTTGATATACCGCTGCAAACAAGTGATTGGATTGTTGGTGCTGAACTTGAAGGCATCGCTTCATATCCTGCGGTAATGTCAGCAGCGTTCTCCGACGATGTGTTAAATAAAGGATTAAATAGTGCGTTATTGGAAGTTGCTGAAGGCCATGTCATGGTGGTGCGAGTAGCAGAGCATGAGCCGGCTGAAATTCAAGCCCTAGATTCAGTTGTCGATCAAGTTAAGCAAACATTAATAAAGTCTAAATCTCGCGACCTGTTAATCGCACAGGGCGAAGAGCTAATTACTGATCTTAAAAGTAATCCCGCTAGTTTAGATAGTATTGCCAGTCAGCTTGGTATGTCAGTGCAGAATGCAGGAGCGTTATTACGTGATGACAGTTCTGCGCCAGCAGAAATAGTTGAGCGCGTGTTTTCTTTGGTATATGAAGATAATAATTTGCCTGTGTTCGATGGCATGGAGCTCAGTGATGGTAAATATGCGGTGATAAAGCTAAATGAAGTGATTGATGTCGATGAGGCTGCCGCCAAAATAGAACAAGCCGAATGGATATCTGTTGAAGGGCGTTACGGACAACGCGAAATGAATGCTATGCTAAAGGCATTACGTGAGACAGGTGATGTTGTCATATTCCCCGAAAATTTGTAATAAATATATCTAGTATATGAAACTGCATTGGCAAATCTTAATTGCATTAGCCTTTGCGGTAATCTTTGGTTCATTAACTGATTCTATCAATCAAGTCAGTAGTATTGATTTGACTCCATTTTATGAGTTCTTTGGTGCCATGTTTTTAAATGCACTAAAGATGATTATCGTTCCTCTTATTTTCTCTTCCATAATTGTTGGCATTTCTGGCATTGAACAGGATGGTTCATTTGCGCGCATGGGTAGCAAAACACTGCTGTATTATGTGTTTACAAGTACGATCGCAATCACTATTGGTTTAGTGCTTGTCATGTCTTTTCAACCGGGGCTGATTGACGATGTGCCTGCGAAAGAGGTGCTCGGATTACATGCAGACACTGAAAAAGTGACAGAAAAAGTCGGTGATGCAAGTGCGGGAGATATTGCCGGAATATTTTTACGAATGATTCCACCAAATATTGTTCATGCCGCAGCGCAAGGACAAATGCTTGGCTTGATCTTTTTTAGTCTATTGTTTGGTTACTTTATCGTCCAGCTGCGTGACGAGCATAAACGCAGCATGCGTAATTTCTTCGAAGGTATGTTTGAAATTATGATGAAAATGACAGATCTAATTATGCGTTTTGCTCCAATTGGTGTGTTTGCCTTGGTTGCGAATATTGTGGCTAACTCAGGTGTTGAAGTATTTATTCCTTTAGCAAAATTCTTTTTTGTAGTCATCGCTGCTTTGGCTCTACATATGTTTATTGTCATGCCACTGCTCTTGAAAGTGATTGGGCGTGTGCGGCCGACAAAACATTTCACGGCAATGTCGCCAGCATTACTAACTGCCTTTTCTACCAGTTCATCATCCGCCACGCTGCCAGTCACACTTGATTGTGTGCAAGATCGTGCCGGCGTATCAAATCGCACATCAAGTTTCGTATTGCCATTGGGCGCAACTATCAACATGGATGGCACAGCATTATATGAATGTGTTGCGGCTTTATTTATTGCCCAAGCTTATGGCTTGGCGCTGGGCTTTACTGAGCAATTTACAGTGGTCATACTGGCATTAATGACATCAATTGGTGTCGCTGGTATACCTGCAGCAAGTTTAGTGGCCATCACTATAATACTAGCGGCAATGGGGCTGCCACTAGAAGGAATAGGCTTGATACTTGCTGTTGATAGGGTATTAGATATGTGTCGTACGGCTGTGAATGTATTTAGTGATTCATGCGGTGCGGTGATTATTGCACGTTCCGAGGGTGAGCAAACTAATTTAACTTAAGGTGAAGCTAAGCTAATAAAGTCGTTGCTATTAATTTGACATTTTCTTTATCGAGTAAAGCTTTATTTCAATGTTAATATCCAGTCATGCCGACAATGTTGTAGCCCGCATCCACATAAGTAATTTCACCTGTAATCCCGCTGGCTAGATCAGAACATAAAAAAGCGGCAGCATTACCGACCTCTTCAATGCTGACGTTTTTTCTTAGCGGTGCATTTTGTTCGACGTGCTCTAACATTTTACGGAAATCACCAATACCTGCGGCTGCCAGGGTACGGATAGGACCAGCAGAAATACAATTGACACGAATATTATCAGGGCCTAACGCATAGGCCATGTAGCGTGTATTCGCCTCTAAGCTGGCTTTGGCTAAACCCATGATGTTGTAGTTTGGCATTGCTTTTATCGCGCCAAGATAGGAAAGGGATAAAATTGCACTCGGGTGGCCACTCAACATCGGGCGTGCAGCTTTAGCAAGCGCGGTTAAGCTATAACTGCTTATATCATGAGCAAGTTGAGAGCCCTCGCGCGTTGTATTTTCTACAAAATCACCTTCAAGCTCTTCTTTTGGAGCAAAAGCCACAGAATGTACCAGGATATCAAATGTCTCCCAGTGTGAACTTAGTTGTTTAAATAGATCACTAATGTTTTCATCGGTAGAGACATCACAGGGCAGGACAATGTCACTCCCACATTCATTGGCTAATTTTTCAACACGTGACTGTAAACGGTCATTCTGGTAGGTAAATGCCAACTCTGCTCCTTGCGCATGCATTGCTTGAGCGACACCCCAGGCAATTGAGCGATTGCTTGCAACGCCAATAATTAATGCTTTTTTGTTTGCCAGAAAACCCATGATCTCTCCCGTAAAAGTAGTTCGCCTGAGTACGCGCTAATCGCTATACTGATAAACTTGAATCATTAATTATACATTGTCCAAGAAATTGATGGCAGCCAGTGATGCTTTAAAAAATCTAGCTATGATCATGCTGGTCATAGTTTCTACATTTGGCTGTCGAGAGGGTCAATGGAATAACCCCTATCGTGACGCTGATGCGAATAAAGCGATAATTTACACTGCTTTTCAAGAACGACCAAAAGAACTCGATCCGGTAAAATCTTATAGTGCATCAGAATATGATTTTATTGCACAGATTTATGAACCGCCGTTGCAATATCATTATTTAAAACGCCCTTATCAATTAATTCCTTTAGCTGCAGCCCGCATGCCAAGCAAAGTTTATCTAGATGCACAGGGTAAAGAATTACCATTAGATGCTAAACCTGAAAATATTGCATTTACTGATTATATTGTAGAAATACAAACAGGCATTGAATACCAACCTCATCCTTCTTTGGCGCGAGATGCACAGGGTCAGTATTATTATCATACATTAAGCGACACAGAGTTAACTGGCATCAATGTGTTATCAGATTTTACACATGAAGGCAGTAGAGAATTAACTGCACATGATTATATCTATCAAATTAAACGTTTAGCTCACCCCAATTTGCATTCACCATTAGCAGGTTTGTTAGGCGAGTACATTGTTGGCTTTAAAGATTATCGTGAACACGTGCTGGTAGCGCTGGAAGAGAGTGATAAACAGTGGATTGATTTACGTTCACTGCCTATGTCGGGCTTAGAGGCGCTAGACGATTATCGTTATCGAATACGAGTGCAAGGTATTTACCCGCAGTTTATTTACTGGTTAAGCATGCCATTCTTTTCACCAATTCCATGGGAAGCAGATAAGTTTTATTCTCAGGCTGGAATGAAAGAGCGCAATATTTCCTTTGATTGGTATCCAATTGGTACCGGGCCTTATATGCTCACTGAAAACAATCCTAACCTGCGTATGGTGTTAGAGAGAAATCCTAATTTTCATGGTGAAACATATCCGACTGAAGGCGATGTTGGAGACAAGGAGGCTGGTCTATTAGACGATGCAGGCAAGCCGCTACCGTTTGTAGATAAAGTTGTATTTAGTTTAGAAAAAGAAAGTATTCCTTATTGGAATAAATTTCTGCAAGGCTATTATGATACTTCTGGAATAACATCAGATAGTTTTGATCAGTCCGTTGAGCTTAATTCACAAGGTGAGTTTGGACTCACGGAAGAAATGCAAGATAAAGGTATTAGTCTTTCATCTGCAGTTCAACCGAGTTTGTTTTATCTCGGTTTTAATATGCGTGATCCGGTAGTGGGAGGAGATTCAGAGCGTGCCAGATTACTGCGTCGCGCAATTTCAATTGCCGTTGACTATGATGAATTCATTTCTATCTTTAAAAATGGTCGTGGTATTCCCGCGCAAGGGCCAATACCTCCTGGTATTTATGGCTATGAAAAAGGGCAAGCAGGTATTAACCCCTACGTGTATGAGTGGAAAAATAATCGAGCGGTGCGCAAGAGTGTCGCTGAAGCAAGACAGCTTATGGCAGCGGCGGGTTATGCGGATGGCATTGATCAAGCCACGGGTCGATCATTAATTCTTTATTTTGATACTGTCAGCCGTGGCGCAGATACAAAAGCCTTGCTTAATTGGATGGTCAAGCAATTTAAGAAAATCAATATTGAGTTAGTTATTCGTGGTACGGATGTAAATCGTTACTACGACAAAGTGCGTGATGGTGGCGTACAAATATATACCTTGGGCTGGAATGCTGATTACCCAGATCCTGAAAACTTTTTCTTTTTACTATACGGCCCTAATTCAGTGCTTGATACAAAAGGACAGAACTATAGTAACTACAGTAATCCAGAGTTTGATAGATTATTTGATGTTATGAAAAATATGGAAAATGGTCCACAGCGTATGGCGCTTATTCGGCAAATGAATGAGATTGTGCGAGCTGATGCTCCCTGGATATGGGCATTCAACCCTAAAGGCTATTCGTTATTCCATAGTTGGTTTAAAAACGTTAAACCCAATGCGATGGCAAATAATAAAATTAAATATCGCCGCATAGACCCAGAGAAACGTGCTGAACTTCGTGAACAGTGGAACAATCCTTTGTTATGGCCAATTTATTTATTGATTATTGTATTGGTGATTACAATCATTCCTGCGATACGTGGCTATTACCGACGTGAAAAAGCGAAGGCAATATGATTAGTTATATTATTCGTCGCGTGCTTTATGCCATTCCAATTTTAATTGGGGTTAATGTGATTACTTTTATATTATTTTTTGTAGTCAATTCACCTGATGATATGGCGATCAGTCAGCTCGGACAAAAGCATACTACAGAGACACAAATAGAAGATTGGAAGCGTGAGCGTGGTTATCATTTACCGTTATTTGTTAACAAATCCACCTCAGGAATTGAGCAAGTCACGCAAACGATCTTTTTTCAAAAGTCGATTAAATTATTTGTGTTTGATTTTGGTAGCTCAGATAGTGGGCGTGATATCGGCTATGACATAAGTAATCGCATGTGGCCAAGCTTGGCTATTGCTGTGCCTAATTTAATTCTTGGATTGTTTGTCACAATAACGTTCGCATTACTAATTGCATTTTTCCGTGCCACGTATATTGACTACTGGGCAGTGGTTATATGTGTTGCGTTAATGTCTATCTCTGCATTGTTTTATATTATCGGCGGGCAATTTGTAGTGGGTAAATTACTGCGTGTTGTGCCAATTTCAGGATACGATACGGGTGCAGACGCAATCAAATTCTTAATTTTACCAGTTATTATTGGTGTGATTAGCGGTATCGGCTCAGGCATACGTTGGTACCGCACCATCTTCTTGGAAGAAATAAACAAAGATTATGTACGCACTGCGCGGGCCAAGGGGCTTTCAGAACAACTGGTTTTATTCAAACATGTGTTAAGAAATGCATTAATCCCCATTTTAACGGGTGTGGTAGTAGTGTTGCCCATGTTGTTCATGGGTAGTTTATTAGTGGAGAGTTTTTTTGGTATCCCTGGTTTGGGTAGTTATACCATCGATGCGATTAATCGTCAGGATTTTGCCATAGTGAGGTCTATGGTTTATCTCGGGTCGGTTCTATACATTATTGGTTTGCTGCTGACAGATATCTCATACACCCTGGTTGATCCGCGAATTCGTTTAAATTAATCATGCCTTTCCAGCCTGTCATATTACTCACCGACGCATTATTCTTTATCTTAACTGCGTTGTTAGTGATTTTTATTTTGTTTGCAAGGAAACGTGAACATATTAGCCGCCCGTGGAAAAAAGTATTTAAGCGCGCGACAGGTGCGGTCTCTTTAGTTGTGTTATTGACCTACTACAGTATCGCTCTATTGGATTCAATGCATTTTCATCCGCGTTTGGATAATGCCGCGACGGATCAGCATCAATACTCAAATGAAATATTGAGTGTGTTAGATGTGTTAATGACGCCCATGCGCACCCAGGTAGAAAAAACATTTTCTGCGCCGTTGGCTACACATTTACTGTCTAAAGAAATGGTTCAGTTTGACGACGGCTCAATGCAACAAGTCTACCCGGCGTTAAAATATGGGGGCGCACATTTAGACGACCCAGATGCGGACAAAATGGGTGATATTTTAAGATTAAGTCTTGAGGGAACGTTGTATGCGGTGGTTGCATCGTCATTATTGTGGCTGTTCATCGCTGCCATTTATGCAAAAAGTAAAACAATGCAATTTTCTGCTGCACTATCTTCGTTGTTCTCTGCGCATAATGAATACCCGGTACGTGCAATTGCGATCACAATTGGGATTGTTATGCTGTTTATTAGTGTATCAATGCTGGTGGGGTCACATTACCACTTGTTTGGGACTGATAAAGTCGGTCAAGATGTTTTTTACCAGGCCATTAAAAGTATCCGCACAGGCATATTAATTGGGACTTTGACCACCATTGTAATGTTGCCGGTGGCGATTTCATTGGGGGCCATGGCAGGTTATTTCAGAGGTTGGGTTGATGATGTTATTCAGTATTTGTATACCACGCTGAATTCAATTCCTGGCGTGTTACTTATTGCTGCATCTATTCTATTGGTGCAAATATACATGAGTAACAATGAGGAAAACTTTAATAGTTTAATTGAGCGTGCTGATGTGCGTTTATTATTTCTGTGTTTGATCTTAGGTATTACCAGTTGGACGGGTTTATGTCGTTTGTTACGCGCAGAAACATTTAAGTTGCGTGAAATGGAGTATATTCAAGCGGCAACTGCATTTGGTGTGACAAAATTTAGAATTCTTACGCGACATGTCATGCCTAATTTTATGCATATTGTGTTAATTACTGTCGCCTTAGATTTTAGTGGCCTGGTGTTAGCTGAAGCCGTCTTGTCATATATCAATATCGGTGTCGACCCTGCCACCAATAGCTGGGGTAATATGATTAACCAGGCGCGACTTGAGATGGCGCGCGAACCAATAGTTTGGTGGTCATTAACGGCGGCATTTGTATTTATGTTTACTTTGGTGTTATTTGCTAACTTATTTGCCGACGTAGTGCGCGATGCATTAGATCCACGCGTGTCAGGATCGCAATAATCTTAAGGTGATCTATGGCATTACTTGAAGTGAATCATTTATCAACTGACATCCAACTTGTGGATAGGCAGATACATGCTGTCAAGGACGTTTCCTTTACTGTTGATCACGGAGAAACATTCGCTCTTGTAGGTGAGTCTGGTTCAGGTAAATCTATTACTGCATTATCCATTGCCAGATTATTACCTGACGCCGCTAAGATCTCTCAAGGTCAGGTGTTATTGAATGGTGAGAATTTGCTTGGCTACAGTGAAAAACAAATGCGCAGTGTGCGCGGCAGTAAAATTTCAATGATCTTTCAAGAGCCAATGACGTCGTTAAATCCGGTAGTAAAAATTGGTGATCAAATCATTGAATCAATGATTCATCATGAAAATATATCAAAGCAAGCGGCTAATTCACATTGTTTAGAATTGCTGGACGCTGTCGGGTTGCCCAATGCAAAACGTAATATGAACGAGTACCCGCATCAGCTATCTGGTGGTATGCGACAACGTATTATGATTGCTATTGCCTTGGCCGCTAACCCTGATGTTCTTATCGCTGATGAACCAACAACTGCTCTCGATGTGACCATTCAAGCTCAAGTATTAGAGTTACTCAAGCAATTGCAGAATGAATTTAATATGGGCCTTATTTTTATAACGCATGATCTTGGTGTTGTTCAGCAAATCGCAGATCGTGTTGCAGTGATGCGATATGGTGAAATTGTTGAAACGGCAAGCAGTGAAAACTTTTTTGCTGCACCACAACATGCGTACAGTCAACAGTTGTTAAATGCGATACCTAGCATTCATAAGCGCGGTCAACGACTCTCAATACATGGTGAGCAGGTTGCTGAGGTCAATCATGCTTCGACTGATGATTCTGCAACAACACCATTATTAGCTATTAATCGTTTGAAAGTTCACTTTCCAATTCGCAAAGGGGTGTTTAAACGCGTTGTTGATCATGTCAAAGCAGTCAATGATGTTTCATTGCAATTGTATCGAGGTAAGACACTTGCACTGGTAGGCGAATCTGGCTGTGGTAAAACTACAGTAGGAAAAAGTATTGTGCGGTTACTTGACATTACCCAAGGCGAAATGAAATTCAAAGATCAAGATCTTGTAAATTTAAAAGGTGAAGAGTTAAGAGCTTGTCGTAGTGATTTGCAAATTGTCTTTCAAGACCCCTATTCATCGCTTAATCCGCGCATGCTGGTGGGAGATATTATTGAAGAAGGCATGACGTCTTTGGGTGTTGAGCAAGATGCGACTAAACGTCAACTGGCGGTGAAGGAGTTATTGCATCAAGTCGGATTGCCTGAAGATGCAGTCACACGCTACCCGCATGAATTTTCCGGCGGACAGAGGCAGCGTATTTGTATAGCCCGCGCGTTAGCAGTTAAACCAAAAGTCATTATCTGCGATGAGCCTACCAGTGCACTTGATGTTTCCGTACAAGCGCAAGTTTTGAATTTGTTGAAAGATTTGCAACAACAACTAGGCATGAGTTATTTATTTATCACGCACGACATGTCAGTTGTGAGCTACCTGGCGGATGAAGTTGCTGTGATGTACCAAGGAGAGATTGTTGAACACGGTGACGCATTGAGTGTGCTCCAGCATCCTCAGCACGAGTACACGAAGAAATTACTTGAGGCGGTGCCCAAGTTGCATTTGCATTGACGTGTTATTCAGTAAAGAACTCTAACTTAATGTTAGCCACTTCAATGATGTCGTTATCCTCTAGTTGCGTGGCTTTGGCTTTTAGCTCTTCGCCATTCAAAAGAGTGGATTGACCATCTTGACCTTGAACATGAACTAAGAAATAACCTTTCGCACGTTTGGTGACACCCGCGACGGCAATCTTTGGAGAACCAAATGTAGTGAGGGATTTTTTAAGATCTAACACCAAGCCGGCATTTTTACCATTAAGAACTTGCAGTTTACCCTGAGCCGCTGGTTCTGCAGGTGCTTGCGCACTTGCTGCAACTGGAGCAGGTTTGACTGGTTGCTCAGGAGGAGGTGGTGCTGAAGCGGCTGTTTCTTCTTTAGCAGGGGCTGCTGTTTCTACCTCGTCTTCTTCACGTGTATCGATGATAGGTGCGGGATGATTCGATATCGTGCTGGTTGGTTTTTCCTGAATAACGGTATTTTCCTTTTTGATGAAATCATCCATTGCTTCAGGGTCATTCGGTGACAGAACGATGGTTTTTTCAAGCACATCGGTTTCTTCACCTTCGGCTTGCTGAGGCTCATTGCCAACATAGCGAATTCTATAATTACCAATGTCTATTAAGTCACCATCTTCAAGCGCGTGTTTTTTCACTAAGCGTGCATTGACGTAAGTGCCATTCGTGCTGTTTAAGTCTTCTAAGAAAGAGCTATCCAATACGGTTATGATCTGTGTATGGTAGCTACTGATGGCTAAGTTATTGATACATATATCATTATCAGGCTTACGCCCAATTGTCATTTTTTCTTTTGTAATCGGAAACTCGCCAACGAGCTTATCTTCGAGGGTGACAACTAAGTGTGACATGACCATTTACTGTCCAAATATCTTTTTTAAATTAGTATTCCAACGTTTTTTCTGTGGAAAAGCTTTTGTAGGTTTGGCTAATAGTACCGAAATATTATCGCGGCCACCTTTAACATTCGCACATTCCACAAGGTTTTCTGCTAATTTGTCGAGATTATCACGGAACTCACTCACTATATTAGAAATTTCCTGATCATCTACCATATCTGTCAGACCATCGGAACAGAGTAAATAAATATCACCGGGAATCACCATGTCTTCGCGAATATCAACAGCAGTGGTCGGTTGAATACCCAAAGCACGCGTCACGAGGTTACGATTAAGCGACGCATCAGCCTCTTCTTGAGTGTAATAACCGCGATCCACCAGCTCCTGCAAAAAAGTATGATCCACTGTGACTTGTTCCAGGTTAGAGCCGCGATAGCGATACATGCGAGAATCACCCACATGTGCGATGGTCACTTGGTTGTTATACATCACAGCCAAGACCACCGTTGTTCCCATGCCGCGGCAGTCAGGATCTTCTTGGCCCTTTTGATAAATTTTCTCGTTTGCCAGGGCGATGGCTTCGCGTACGGCCAGGCTTTCGTTGGAATAGCCAGTATTAGGGTCTAGTTCACCTGGTTTGAGTTTGGGAATATGCTCTTCTAGTTCATTTAAAATTGTTTTTATCGCCAATTCGCTGGCGACTTCGCCGCTTTTATAACCACCCATACCATCGGCCAAAGCGACCAAGCCAATATCCAGACTTTCACCGAGATAATCTTCATTGTGAGAACGCACTTTTCCTGTATCAGTACGTCCAGCAACAGATAAAATTCCTTTTAGATTCATTCAGTTATGGATTAAGTGGGTGATTAGTTGGATTCTGAACATTGACGCAATTGCTTGGAAAACTCGGCTGCACTCGCAAATCGCTGAGTTGGGTCTTTTGCCAAGGCTATTTCTACCACATCTACAAGGTTTTTGGGTAAGTTAGGTCTAATTTCTAAAATATTTTGATGCGGTTCATTCACAATTGCATGCATTAGTCTCGCCATCGATCCTCCCGAAAATGGTGGAACGCCGGTCAGCAAGCGGTAAAGAGTTGCACCTAATGAAAATATATCGGAATGGGCATCGACTTCTGAAGCGCTTAATTGTTCGGGTGACATATAAAATGGTGTTCCTAGGAAAGAGCCAGCCAGTGTCTGTGTAGAATTCGCAATGTGTGCGATACCGAAGTCGCCCAGCTTAGCACAGGCTTCGTTATGGTTATAAAGGATATTTGCCGGTTTGACATCGCGGTGAATGATGCCTCTTTGATGTGCGTAGTCCAACGCATCAGCACACTGCGCGATTAATTCTACAATCAGTGCGCGAGGTAACAGAGCTTTTGGTTGGCTATATTCTTTTAGTGATTTGCCACGAATATATTCCATCGCAATGTAGGCCACATTATTGGCGTGTCCTGAATCTATAATGCTGACTATGTTTTTATGTTTAAGCGAGGCAGCGGTTTCAGCTTCGCGCATGAAACGTGCTAATAACTCTGTTTCTAAGGCATTTTTCTCATCGTAGTTGATTTCCAGAATTTTTAATGCGATAGGCTGTTTATCATTTAAATGGTCTTTAGCTAGAAATATAGAACTTCCCGTACCTTTACCAATATTTCTTATAATTTCATAGCGCTCATTGAATAATGAACTTTCATCTGTTGAACTCGATGCGCTTTTGACAACTTTTGGTGGTGCTTTTTTAACTTTTGCCGGGAGTTTATTGAGTGCAAATTCATTGTCTGGTTCGAGCACTAGGATGTGTGAATAGACATTCTTAGCGTTCTCTTGTTGATCGATGATTTCGTAATCCTGGGCAAGGTTGGTAAGTAAATGCACAATCTTATCTGAAGGCTTGCATTGTTTAAGCAGTGCATAAGCAGCATCCAGTTTTCCCTGACCCTGAAAATTGAGCGCGAGCCGCATATTTTTCTGATCAATGTCATCTACTTCATCGTTGTTATCAGCATAAATTCCACTAGTGACAGATAGCTTGTACAGCATAATGCCGCTTAGAATGACCGCAACGATCAGAACTATTAGATTTGAGCTGTTCAGCGCTGAACTGAATTTATAAATAATGGCCGCCACAGCCAGTACAATTGCTGTGACTAGAGAAAATAATAGCCGTGTTTTGTGCCCTGTTAGAGTCATGAGAAATGCGGATACACTATCAAAATTCAGTAATTTACGGATACTAACAAGAGTATAAGTGGTCGGTGGGATTGTAGTGAATTAAGCGTTCTGCTCAGGCGATAAAATACGTGTATTTTTAAAGTGATTGATGGAACTGTGATGATCTGCACAATTTATGTTGCGACAACATTTACTTAGAATGTAAGTAGAGATTTTACGAGCCCTCAGACTAAGAGTGATAAATGCGTGTTTGATTTAAATGAAATTCGAAAATGGTATCAAACCGATGCAGGTGCACTGGTTTCGCAGGCCGTTGAGCAGCATATGTGGAAGGTCACTTCCTGTATCTTTGGCTACAATGCAATTCAGCTGGGTAATACATTTCCACAGCGTAAGTTATTAAAAAATTGCACAATTTCTGAACAGATAGTTATCGACCGTTCATCGAAGGTAAGTGTCATTAGTAGTCCAGCTAGCTTGCCTATCACTAGTGACTGTATCGATTTGTTTGTTTTACCGCATACACTCGATTTTACTGAAAAACCGCATGAAATCTTGCGCGAAGTGGAACGTTGTCTAGTGCCTGAGGGTTATATGATCGTAATCGGGTTTAATCCACTGTCTTTTTATGGCGTGTGGCGGCTTTTTTTATCGAGGAAAAAAGTTGCTCCGTGGAATGCCAAGTTTTACCGACTGGGTCGATTACGCGACTGGTCTTCGTTACTGGGGTTTGAAGAAACTGAAATTCACTACACTGCACATTTACCCCCTTTTAAAAGAATTCAGAAATGGAAAAGAATGCAGTCGTTAGGACGAAGTATGCAGTACCATTTATCAAAATTAGGTGGTGTGTACGTATTCGTGGCGCAAAAACGTGTTGCAAGACTCACTCCACTTAAACCTGCATGGGCGGGTACCAATCAAATACTCACTGGGAAAATTGCTAAACCTACCGTAGGGATGCATGAAGATGTCAAATCGCGTTGAAATATTCACTGATGGTGCATGTCGTGGCAATCCCGGTCCCGGTGGCTGGGGTGCTTTGCTGCGTTTTAAAGATAATGAAAAAATGCTCAAAGGCAGTGAAAAAGAAACCACCAACAACCGCATGGAACTGCAAGCCGCAATTTCTGCGTTAGAAAGTCTGTCCCGTTCCTGTCAAATTACATTAACCACCGATTCACGCTATGTTATGGATGGAGTGCAACAATGGTTGCCCAATTGGAAAATGCGTGGTTGGAAAACAGCGAGTAAAAAGCCTGTTAAAAATGAAGATCTTTGGCGACGTCTGGATGAATTAATTCAGCAACACGATATTCATTGGCAGTGGGTAAAGGGGCACAGTGGGCATAAAGAGAACGAGCTTGTCGATCAATTGGCCAACGACGCTATTGATGAAATGTAAATAATATCAGTTGCGGCATTTAATTAGCTAGTTGCTAATTAAATGCAGTAAGATAGACCTATTATATTCAACATACGATGGCTAAGGGTTAACTATGAGGCAAGTGGTACTCGATACGGAAACAACCGGCTTAGATACATCAGAAGGGCATCGTATTATTGAAATTGGTGCAATAGAAATTATTAACCGCCAAGTGACTGATCGTTTTTATCATCAATATTTAAATCCCGAACGCGATATCGATGCCGGTGCAGAAGCAGTGCACGGCATTAGCCTAAAGTCGCTTCAAGATAAGCCTAAATTTGCAGATATATGTGAAGAGTTTTTAGACTTTATCCGTGATGCGGAATTGATAATCCATAATGCAGAGTTTGATGTCGGCTTCTTAAACCATGAATTGACTTGCGTACAACACCAGCTGTCTGACTTGCATGAGATATGTACAGTGACTGACACATTAAAAGATGCACGCAAACTGCATCCTGGTCAGCGAAATAGTCTAGATGCATTGTGTAAACGTTATGAGATAGATAACTCGCATCGTGAGTTGCATGGTGCGTTATTGGATGCGCAGATTCTTGCAGATGTTTACTTGGCGATGACTGGCGGACAAGTATCGCTGGGTCTGGCAGCCAACATGGACACTAATAAGCAAGTATCACAAGCCGCAACACGTACGCAAAAAATTCATGAGTTGAATGTAGTCACCGCTACCCAGGAAGAATTAGCGGAACATGAAAAAATGTTGTTACATATTGCTCAGAATAACGATTCACAAACCACGCTTTGGGATACGTTGTCTAACAGCAATAAGCCGAACTAGTGAAAATAGTTAGGGTGGTATTCACGCATTCTTGAGAATACGAGATTTTTGTCTTTCCCAATCACGATCTTTTTCAGTGTTGCGTTTATCGTGCTGTTGCTTGCCTTTTGCGACACCCACCTCAACTTTAGCGCGTCCTTTTTTCCAATATAATTTGACTGGAACAAGCGTATAGCCCTTACGTTCGACGGCACCAACTAAGCGATCAATTTCGTTGCGGTGCATAAGTAATTTTCGTGCACGTGTGGGATCCGTTTTAACGTGGGTGGAGGCAGTGTTGAGTGGGGTGATGTGAGTGCCATGTAGCCATGCTTCGCCATGTTTTAGCAGTATATAGCTTTCTTTGACTTGAATACTTTTTGCACGCAAACTTTTGACTTCCCAGCCTTCCAATACAATCCCCGCTTCATAGGTCTCCTCTATAAAGTAGTCATGTCGTGCTTTTTTATTAACAATAATTGTATTGTCAGTGGATGGTGTTTTTTTCTTAGCCATCGGACTATTATAAACGTCAGCGCATCATGCGGCTGGATTTTTGTTGTCATGCTTGAGAGTCGCCGCAAAATTTATCAGAATGCACGTTATTAAAATAAAAAACTCATTCCATGCCTACTAAAAACACGTCAATTCATGGTGAATGGTCATCACGTTTGGCCTTCATTCTCGCCGCGGCTGGATCCGCAGTTGGTTTGGGCAACATTTGGAAGTTCCCATACATGGCTGGAGAAAATGGCGGCGGTGCGTTTGTTTTAATATATCTAGTATGCATCGTATTGCTTGGTCTACCGATTATGATGGCAGAGGTTATGCTGGGTCGACGCGGCAGACAAAGTCCTATCAACACGATGAATACATTGTGTAAACAAGAAAAAACCAGTCAGGCATGGAGTCTGTTGGGCTGGAGTGGTGTTGTCGCGGGCGTATTAATACTTTCTTACTATAGTGTCATTGCCGGATGGTCATTATCTTATGTGATCGATAGTACCAGTGGCGCGTTTAAAAATATCACTGAAACTCAAGCCGGGCAGATATTTTCAGAGTTAATTGTAAGTCCACTCACGCTTATCTTTTGGCATAGCTTATTCATGATCATGACAATGATAGTGGTTGCGCGTGGCGTAAGTAATGGTTTAGAGGCAGCTGTAAAATATTTAATGCCTGCATTGGCAATATTAATTTTGGTGCTGATTGGTTATTCAATCTCACAAGGTAATTTCATGCTGGGTGTTGAATTTTTATTTACCCCGGACTTTTCCAAGATAGATCAAGAAGTATTGCTGGATGCGATGGGGCAAGCTTTTTTCTCGTTAAGTCTGGGCATGGGAGCAATTATGATTTATGGCTCGTATTTATCGCAACATGCATCTATCGCGAAAACGAGTTTTGCAGTTGCACTCGCCGATACATCAATAGCGATCCTTGCGGGTCTGGCCATTTTTCCTATCGTGTTTTCAAATCAACTTGAAGCAGGTCAGGGTCCTGGTCTGATCTTTAATACCTTGCCTTTAGCGTTCGGACAGATGCCGGGCGGTGTGTTCTTTGGCAGTATTTTCTTTTTATTATTAGTGTTTGCAGCGTGGACTTCTTCTATATCATTGATTGAACCTGCGGTGGCTTGGTTGGTTGAACGTCGAGGATTAACGCGTACAAAAGCAAGTGTGGTGTGCGGCTTTGTAACATGGTTAGTCGGATTAGGCACAGTCTTTTCGTTTAATATCTGGCAAACATATACACTGTTTGGCAAAACCGTATTTGACTGTCTCGACTTTCTCACTTCAAATATCATGTTGCCTCTGGGTGGTTTGTTTATTGCAATTTTTGTCGGTTGGCGCATGCGTGAAAGTTCAGTGAAAGACGAAATTGCCATTCAGAACCCGGTCTTGTATTCATTGTGGCGTGTGCTCGTGCGTTATGTAACACCTGTCGCTGTCACGCTCATCTTTCTTAGAGTAATAGGAATTATTTAGCTCGTGTCAGTTGTTAGTCGCAGCGCCATAGTGCCTTACACGGCCGCGCAAATGTATGCCTTAGTGAATAACATCGAAGATTATCCTGAGTTTGTGCCATGGTGTTCAAACAGCGTGTCACAACAAATATCTGATACACAAAAAAAAGCCACATTATATTTTGCGCGTGGTGCAATAAAAACATCTTTTACTACAAAAAATAGTTTAACGCCTGATAAAGCGATTCAGCTTGAGCTCATTGATGGTCCATTTAAGCAGTTGCAGGGAGATTGGCAATTTATTGATATTGATGAAAATGGATCACGCGTGCAGCTTGATGTGGAATTTGAATTATCCAATCGTATGATGAAAATCGCGCTCGAATCTTTTTTCAGTCAAGTATGTGATCGCCTAGTTAATTCGTTTGTGCAACGCGCTAATGAAGTCTATGGCTAAAGAATATTTTTGTTAGTCATGCGTTATGAGAGTTGAACTTGTTTACGTCACGACGCAAACACAATATATACAAGTGTTAGACGTTGCCGAAAATGAGACTATCGAGAGTGTAATAAAGCAATCGACTTTATTAGATCAATATCCTGAAATTAATCTTGATCAAAACCAGGTCGGTATATTTGGCGAAGTCGTGTCGCTGAAGACAAAAGTTAAGCTAAACGATCGCATTGAAATTTATCGACCGTTATCAATGGACCCCATGGAAGCAAGGCGTTTGCGCGCACGCGCCAAGATTTAATTCTCTTACTGAAGAGTTGCTATTTCAATTCAGATGGTTTTGATTGCGTGAGTGTTTCTGGAAAATAACCGTTCCACGCAAACCAATATGCAATATGCCCTGGCAGTCTTGCTAGGCTTTCGTCATCGGGGCCTACTAATGCATCTTCTGTTAGCTGCCAGGTATCGTTGTTAACCTTGAGCTCACCTTGTTCGTTCAGTATAAAGTTTTTGCCTTCTGAACGATAGGCGCGATACGTATGTGTATTGGCATTGCCAATAATGACCACGGGGATAATCCCTATGCGATCATTGATCGCGGTAGGTTGAGAAAAGAGCGTGACGGGCCAGGCTTTTTTTACACCACTGACGCGCAAACCAAATACTTGTTGTTTTTGTTCTAAGGTATGGTCTTTAACGTGTGCAGGGAACATTAGTTCGTCACTGCCAAAGTAAGGGCCATAGGCCGCACCTGGAGAATAGTCGCGTTTGAAACCCGTGTTGCTACTGAGCACTTTAGTGTCAGGGTGTTGTTTTAACCATTCACCCCAGGTGGTGGTGACGACGGGTAATGTTTCTAATTCAATGTCCTTACTTGCTAATTTGCCTACCACCGGTTTGCCACTGAATTGATTCCATAATGTATGTGTCTCTTGGTCGTACATAAGTTTGTTAGAGCGAAATAAAAAACCTGACGAGCCAAATATGAGGGCAGGCTTGTCTGCATCAATCTGAGTTTTATAGAGAATCCCTGCACCACACAATGTGCAGTATGCTAACGACACTGGCACACCGCCAATTACGTCGTTAAACATTTCATGCCAGTCCATAATGCGATAAGGGTAAGCGCGCGTGTCACCATTAATGGAAATACCAAACACTAAGTCTTTATCTCTTAAATAGCTGGCTTCTTGTGGCCAGACTAATTTGGGTCGTGTGAGCGCAGGAATGCCATCCTTGCGTACTCCTCCCCAGGTTATTTCATACAAACGAATGCGTCGTTCTATGTCGGGATAGAAGAACGTAGTGAAGCTGGGGTCGATGCGACTGAAGATAGCGCTTAAAAAGATTTCATTGTGTTCAAAGCTATCAACCGGATGGGCTTCTAACCACACTGTCCAATCAAACCAACGTTTACCTAGTGTTTGCCCGGTGAGTTTTTTAAGCAAGGGCAGTGTTTCATGGGCATCCTCCGGAAAATAACGCAAACTCCGAATGAGTGCGGGCACCATGCTGTGATGATTATTGTCTGCAATCCATTGTCGTGCAGCGACACGTTCTTCCGTGGCACCATATAAATTGATGGCGTACTGATAATCTGGAATCGGCGCTGTGTTGGCATGAACTGTCATTTCTAGAAAGCTCAACAGTATCAGCAAGACTAATTTGTCACGCATATGGTCTTTTCACAAATTGAATTAACTACAAGACCGATCACTTCGGTCGCTTATTACATCATCTTAATACGATATATTAACTACACCAATGTAAGGGTAAGTGTAGTTTATTGGGTTGCTATGCTTGCTTCGACTACACTCTGTATACCCATGAATTAGAAATATATAGAGTCTTATGTCATCTGAAGAGTGTGTATTCTGTAAGCGCTATGACTTAGTTCACCAAGCTGACTTGTGTTTTATCAGTCAGGATCGCTATCCGGCTTCGCCTGGACATATGTTGATTGTGCCAAATCGTCACGTCCCCAATTACTTTGACTGCACGCAAGAAGAAGTCACCGAGTTATGGCAAATGGTTAACAAGGCGAAAGAGTATGTAGAAAAAGAGCACCAGCCTGATTCTTATAATATTGGCATCAATGTGAGCAAAGCCGCAGGGCAGTCGGTTCCGCATACTCATATCCATTTAATCCCGCGTTATTTTGGAGATGTCGAAGATCCTCGCGGAGGCGTGAGAAGTGTGATTCCGACCAAGCGTACTTACGCCAAGCGGCCGCGCAATTAAGCGATAAACGCGTCAAATCCAGCTGCGAGTTGAGCAAATTAAGACTACTTGAAATAAAGTATAATAAAAACATACAGTTAAATTAAATTTAGCACCTAGTTTATTATAATTTGCTAGCCGATATTTTTATAAACAGTTTATTGACATAGTTTATGTAAGTACTTGTTTAGATAAACAAACAGGTCAAATATCACACCTATAAGTTATCTTAAATCCGCCATAATTTAATTTATCTTGTATTCATATCGATTCAGCATCAAACTCGTCCGATTATTTAAAATGTAACATTATAGTGAGGAGGCCTAGTATAATGTTTAACACCAACCCTTTTGCTGAGCTCTCAGCAACAATATCTCCAGACATGATGCAGATGTATGTCGTGTTAATGGTAATCCTAGTTGTCGTAGGCACTGTTCTCGACATGATGCATAAAAAAAGCGCGGAATACTTTTTTGAAAATGCAGAAAAAGCCAAGAAGAGTGCAAAACGCACACTCAGTGGCGGCGAGAAAGCATCACTAGCGGTGGCAACTCTGGCTAACGAAGTATTAACCTCAGCAGAATTCAAAGTAAGACCTGCTAGACGCTATTCACATCTACTAACTATGTACGGATTCATTCTGTTTGTCGTCACAAGCGCATGGTTAATATTTGGTTATGCTTCTCAAGCGCAAGCGCCTGGATTACTCACTGCCATCTGGCATATCGGAGCGTTAATGCTATGCATTGGTGGTTACTGGTTCTGGTTCTTCATCCGTGTTGATGTCTCATCAGAGGGCGTAAAGTGGTATAACTTTAATGGCCGCGGCGATATTTTCATTGTTTCACTGATAACAATGGGTACTTTTGCCTTACTTTGGTCCTATACATCAAGCATGGTGTTATTTGCACTTTTCATTATTTCCAGCACAATTCTATTTAGCACGGTGTTCTGGTCTAAATTTGCTCATATGTTCTTTAAGCCAGCAGCAGCATTTCAAAAGCGTTGTATCAAGGCTGATGGTTCATATGAAAACCTTCCAGAAATTGGTGATCTTTCGGATCCTGCCATTCAAGCCAAGTATCCGGATATCCCAGAATATATGGGTCAGAATCCAGTGAATATGGGTCTGGGAATCAAACGTGAAGAGCCACGTCATTTCTAGAATCCAAACAGTAACGAATTAAAGAGGAAAAATATTATGCCTACTTTTGTATATATGACTCGCTGCGATGGCTGTGGACATTGTGTAGATATCTGCCCATCAGACATTATGCACATCGACACAACCACACGTCGTGCTTATAACATTGAACCTAACATGTGTTGGGAGTGCTACTCGTGTGTTAAGGCATGTCCACACAATGCTATTGACGTGCGTGGTTATGCCGATTTCGCACCTCTTGGTCACTCGGTACGTGTGATCCGTGATGAAGAAAAAGGTGTTATTGCCTGGCGTATCAAGTTCCGTAATGGCAAGAAAGATATGAATCTACTTGCACCGATTACCACGAAACCGTGGGGTGAGCATATTCCTGAACTTGCGAATGAATCAGCGCCAAGTAGTGAAATGCGAGACAGTCAATTACTTTACAACGAGCCAAAATACATTCGACTCGATGAAGGTGATATTCACACACTTAAGTCAAATGGTTTGAAGATGAAAGAAGGGGTGTACTACTAATGGGTTATAAAACAGTTGTAGAAGAAGATATCGACATACTCGTCGCAGGTGCCGGCATGGCCGGAACTGGCGCAGCATTTGAAGCCAGATATTGGGGTAAAGATAAAAAAATTGTCATTGCTGAAAAAGCAAATATCGATCGTTCAGGTGCAGTAGCACAAGGGCTCTACGCCATTAACTGCTACATGGGTACACGCTTCGGTGAAAACAATCCTGAAGATCACGTACGTTATGCGCGTATCGATTTAATGGGAATGGTGCGAGAAGACTTGCTGTTCGACATGGCACGTCATGTTGACTCAGCAGTTCATCAGTTTGAAGAATGGGGTCTTCCATTAATGCGCAACCCCAAGACAGGCACGTATCAACGTGAAGGTCGTTGGCAGATTATGATTCACGGTGAATCATATAAGCCCATCGTGGCAGAATCTGCTAAGAAATCTGCAGACAAAGTCTTTAACCGTATTTGTTTGACTCACTTATTAATGGATGACGCACAAGAAAATCGTGTTGCAGGTGCAGTTGGCTTCAATGTGCGTACCGGTGATTATCATGTATTTAAGTCAAAGGCAGTTATCTGTGCAGCGGGTGGTGCATCCAACATCTACAAGCCGCGTTCAGTCGGTGAAGGCGCAGGTCGTGTCTGGTATGCGCCTTGGTCATCAGGTTCTGCGTATGGGTTATTAATTGGCGCTGGCGCTAAAATGACGCAAATGGAAAACCGTATCGTACTTGCGCGTTTCAAAGATGGTTATGGCCCAGTTGGTGCTTACTTCTTACATCTCAAGACATATACAACAAACTGTCTTGGTGAAGAGTATGAATCAAAGTGGTGGCCATCATTACAGGAAATGGTCGGCAAAGAGTACCTGGATCCAGAAGTATCACACGCAACTCATCGTCCAATTCCTACCTGCTTGCGTAACCATGCATTAATTTCAGAAGTAAATGCTGGTCGTGGTCCAATTCACATGGTCACCATGGAAGCATTCCAGGACCCACACCTTGAAGAAATCGGTTGGCACAACTTCTTGGGTATGACTGTTGGCCAGGCGGTACTTTGGGCAGCGACGGATTTAGATCCTAAGTATGAAAACCCTGAACTAACTACATCTGAGCCATACGTTATGGGTTCACATGCCACTGGTTGTGGTGCCTGGGTTTCTGGTCCTGAAGATGTATCACCACCAGAATATTACTGGGGCTACAATCGTATGACTTCTGTAGCCGGTTTGTTTGGTGCAGGTGATGCGGCTGGCGGAACACCGCACGCATTTTCATCAGGTTCGTTCACTGAAGGTCGTTTAGCAGCTAAAGCAGCATGTAAATATATCGACGACGGTAAAGCGGAAGGGATTAGAGTCTCTGAGCAGCAAGTTGAAAAACGTCGTGAGCAAATTTACAAGCCTCTTGAGCATTACAAGATTTACCGTAATGAAATCACTGCAGGGTCTGTTAACCCTAACTACATCAACCCCCGACAAGGCCTTGATCGTTTACAGAAGTTAATGGATGAATACTGTGGTGGTGTAACAGTAAGTTACATGACAAATGAAAAGCTCCTTAACATCGGCTTGAAGAAAATGAAAATTCTTGAAGAAGATCTTGAGAAGATTGGTGCTGAAAATATCCACGAATTACTTCGCGCATGGGAATTGAAGCATCGTCACTTGTCTTCTGAGGCAGTCATGCAACATACCTTATTCCGTAGAGAAACACGCTGGCCGGGTTACTACTATCGAGGTGATTGCATGAAAGTTGATGATCAAAACTGGCATGTATTGACTGTTTCTCGTCGTGATCCTGAAACAGGCGAATACACCATGGAAAAAGCACCTTGCTATCACTTGATTAGTGAAGAAGAGGAAAAGGTTGCTTAGTAGTAGTCAATAAGGCTTGATTTTTCAGCCTTACCTCTGAAAACCGAAAAAAGATCAACTTATGTTGATCTTTTTTCATTTCTAGCACTGCTGTTTTATCAGTGCCAGATTTACTAGCACTATACAAACGCTATTGCTGAACGAAATACACCTTTACATCGATATTCGCCATGTGATTCTATGGTGTAGTTGAGAAGAATAAACTAACGATATGAATATAATCGAACATACCGACGACGAAATTCTAGAAGTTGCTCATCCAATGTGGGATGACCTGATTAAGTTCTCTAATGAGGGCGAATATGGAAAGTTTATCCGAAAATTTTCTTACGAATGCTTACTGGGTCTCAATGAAGTTGAAGTAGGTAAACAGTTTGCAAAGAGTGACTTGACCAGAAACCTGGACCCCAAATGGGATTACTTGGGCCTGATTCGTCGGGGTCAACACGTAACAGTACTGTATCGTGTGAGAAGCACTAAGAAAGAAGGTGAGTGGTTAGGCCGAATGGTATTGGGATATGAGGAAGGTGAAATTAAGATTTTCGCTTCTTCCATCTTTTAAATTTTTCAGCTGGGATGCCTTGTTATAAATGAATTCAGAATGTTCGCGTATTCACTATAGATTCTGTATGTTCGTTCATTTTTGCCTTGCCTCAAACTCATCTGAAAATCTTACTAATTAATAATTGCATATCTAGACATGGGCGAAATAATTAAAGAAGTTGTATCAGATGGTAAGCTCGTCGAGCTTAATTATAAAGTTATAGATGCTAAGACGAAGTCTGTCTTAACAACTGTTGAGTATGCTATTGGTTATGTGCATGGTGTCACGGAAGCGTTAGCCCCGCAGGTGACCGCTGAGCTTGAGGGCAAAGCTGCGGGTGATGTGATAGAGGTGCCTATTGATTGTAATAAGCTATACGGCGAAAGAGATGAAACTCTTGTGATTACGGATGCGATTGAAAATGTGCCTGAAGAGTATCGTGAGGTCGGCACTTCAATATTAATGGAAAACGAGCAAGGTCAAACTAAAACATTCCTTGTAACCAGAGTGGACAAACACTCTGTCACTATTGATGGAAATAATCCTCTATGTGGTCGCGAAGTGATATTTAAACTAGAAATTTTAAATGTACGTGATGCTACTGAAGAAGAGTATGAAGCGGGTGGCCCCGTGAATGCTGACCCAGATGTAAGTGAAATTGTTGGTAAAAATCAGCCGGTTCAACCTATTAATTAAATCTAGCTAATTGAAGTAATGGAGTACTCACTTGCCTCATCATCTTTATGCTGAAACTTTGTTAACGCCTGGACTGCAAGTGCCTATTGCATGGCGTTATGAAAATGATGCAAGTTATTTAATAGACCTGTTAGATAAAGACTCACCAGTATGTGGTGCATTGTCGCAAGCTATCGATCGATATGGAGATACATTTTTAGAGATAGCACCCAACAAAGAAACATTAATTGAATGGGCTAATTCGCAACACACATTAGAAGACGCAGCAGACGTACGTGAGTTACGTCTGGGAGGTGCGCATGTGTTTCAGCAGGCAATTGAGTTGTTTCAAGGCATGCAAATGGAAGCAGATAAAGAAACAGATGCCGCTCACTGGTCTGCAATTCATCATAATATAGGTGATGTTATGGGTTTTATAGGACAACGCAGCGGTAGCTCGCACTTTCTAGAACAAGCCGCCATGTCCTATGAGCAAGCATTAGAGGCGCGTACTCTAGAAGAAACTCCGTTTGAGTGGGCCTGCACCCAATATAATTTAGGAGTGGTGTTGCAAACGTTAGGCCAGCTTGAAGACGATACCAGTTTCTTAAAACAAGCGGCCGATATATATAAACAAGCATCCACCGGCTTGAAGCGTGATGAGTACCCAGAGGCGTGGGCAAGCGCATTATGTAGTGTGGGTAATGTATTATGTTTGTTGGGTACGCATCGCAAAGGTGCGCGCACACTAGAACAAGCGGTGGTAGTCATGCGTAACGCCATGGCTGAGCGACCGCCAGATAAGTCTGCTTATGGCTGGGCCATTACGCAAAATAATCTTGCAGCAACGTTACAAGCATTGGGTAAGCATGAAGAAGATATACAATCTCTGGAAGAATCAATTCCCATCTATGATGCGACGTTAAAAGCCTTGACCATTGAAGATGTACCCATGATCTGGGCGATGGTGACAGCCAATCGTGCTTCTGCGATGCATGCCTTAGCTGCAGAGTCAGATCATGTGGATATGGCAATGATGGCGGCATCAGAATTTGACAAAGTCGCTCAACTGTTTAACGGCACAGAATTAAAACATTATCAGCAAAAAGCTGAACAATGCAGAGATGATTCAAGTGAATTAGTCAAATTGCTGCAAGTATAGATAGCTGACATATGATTAAAGCGTATTCTCAACGTTTAATGCCACCTTACTCAGGTCAGATGCAGATTGTTGAGACGGAAAAAGCACGTGCACTAACATTGGATTGTCAGTCATGGGAAATTCAATTTTTACATTCGACGGATAATCATAGTCATGGGCTTAAACGCAGTTACATGCGTGTTGCCACAATTAGTAATAGTGATATAAAACAGAAAAAGTTTTTCCCTTCTGACGAGGATGAAACGCGACAAGAGTCAAAGCCGGATGAGCGAATAACAGAGTTATTAGAGTTTTTATACGAAGCAAGTCTGCCATTTCCGGCGGCGGACAAATTTGAGTTTTGGCTGCTCGATGCGAAAGAAAAAAAACCGCTAGCGCTTATTTATACCTGTATCTATGAAGAGCAGATGAGTTCATTCCCGGAGCAAGCAGAGTGGGCAGCATTACCTGACGCAGTCATGCCGATAGAGCGCTCAGAACAAGAAAAAGCGCAAGAATATGCGCCGATTAATTATCAGCTGGAAAGACTAATATCCGATCGAGCAGGCTTTAATGCCAAGGCGCAATGGTTTGATCGTAATACTGTGCAGGATGATATTTTTCCTCATTTGATGTTAAGAGAAGATTGGGAAGATCCGCATACTGCTGATTTATGTCAACGCTATTTGAAACGGCAATCACCTCGACTGTTAATGCTGCATGATATACAGCTTGATGTGCGCCGAAAGATGGAAATCAATGCTCGCGAACATGCGCTAGAGGTCGAGCGTTTTCATCGACTCTATCCTGAAATAGTGGATCAATCATTAATTGACGCGATTAGAGTAGAAGCCAAGTTGCGCAGTGTCACTGAAGGGCAGCCCGCTATACATAAGCGCAGAGATGGTATTCATTATATATAGACCTCAGGCCATGCTTAATTTTGCGTTAAACTTTGCTGCGATAAACGTTAGACTATCAAAAAGTCACCGAAGAGGATTTTAGTTATGCCGCAGTACATATTTGTTTATCTTGGCGGGAATCAGCCGTCTGATCCTGAACAAGGTAAGAAACATTTTGAGCAATATCAACAGTGGTTAGCTGATCTCGGTGACGCAGTGGTGAGTCCTGCAATTCCATTTAAAGACACGCATACCGTGCATCCTGATGGGACAGCAGAACCAGGAACCACCACATTAATCTCTGGTTTAAGTATTTTGCAATTTGATTCCATGCAGTCAGCGGTCGATGCAGCAAGAGCATGTCCGTTTTTGGAGATTAAAGGCACACTTGAAATTTCTGAAATGATAGAAATGCCGAAACAAACTCATTAAAGATATTTCATGACACAAAAACTAACACAAAAGCATATTTTATATGGCAAGCAAGAGCTTGAGTTAAGAGATGACTTTGTCAGAGTTAAAATTGTCAGTTTATTGCATGGTAATAAAGAGCTAGATGTAGAATTGGCAATGCTAAATCCTGAGCCTGAAATAACAAAAACACATGTTCACTTTCATAGTCGTGTCAAATGTGGTCCATTAATTTCACTGTACTTAAATAAGCCCAACCAAGATGAATTTAATGCGTTTGTTGAAACGATCAAGACCAAAGCACAAGCTGAATATGCCACATTTGCTGGGTTAAAGCGCTAAATCATATTTAATGACGACAAAATTAACTCAGAAGCATCTGCTAAAAGAATCTTATGAATATGAGATTGTTGACGACCATGTCAATGTGCGCGTCATGCCCCGTTTTTCCAAACAAGTGACAGACACCTTAAGTGTCACTCTGGCAGTGCTTAATCCAGAGCCAGTTATTACCAAATCGGAATTGCAATTTGTTAGTCGTGTCAATGGTGAGCCACTTATTTCATTAGCGTTATCTCGACCTAATGTAGAAGACTTTAATGCTTTTGTTAATTCGCTAAAACAAAGAGCACAGCAAGAATACAATGCAATATCTGGGATTAATATTTCTGCTGAAACTAATGACTTGAATGGCAACTTATACGAAGAGCCGCCAGAATTTAGTGATCATACGCACCAAGATATTATTAAAACTAAAAAAGTTAACCGTGAAGGGTTAGAAAATGCTATCACCATGCTCAAGACTTATGTCGATAATGATGAGGTATACCCATTAGTCGAGGCGCTAGAAGCACTTAAGAATACGCCTCAAGATCATGACAAGTTGATTGCCGTGGCTAATGCATTTAATACGCTTGATTCTACTCAAGGCGCAGTACTCACTTATGCGCCATATATTAGTATCATGCTATCTGATGATCCTTTTGGAAATTGAAAATTATTATTACCGTTTTGAGGCAATAGTGGACATTAGCTAAATCACAAGCATGATATATATTTGTGAATGATCCACGGTTTATAATGTTAAATTTATTTCTAATATATTGGTATCAAAGCATAGCCTTTCTTTTGATAGCCAATTAGTGAAACAAATGTATTACCAACTGGTTTTACATATGGAATGAATGTTACGTTATCAACACCCATTAGTTTTGTTGCGATGGAACAGGACTCCATTCTCACGCCCGGTTTTTTTACTTATTATCATTAATTGCTCCAAAGCTTGTTTATGCACCACTTCTTCATCTAGAGGTAGGTCCAATGATTCAGTAGTAATAAGTTTCACTACTGGTCCATGAGATGCAAACACCATCTCTGGCTGCACATTCTGCCTAGTTAGTTCGTCATATGTTTCTTCAATAACATTAAGCATAAGCAATAACTTGCTTGGACTTCCTACGGTCACATCCCACACAACTTTACCCTCTTTAACCTCGAGTAACGCGTCCTGATCTCTTGGTTTATCCGCAAAAGTAACACTAGAAAATAACACATACATTGCAATCAATATGCATGAAAATTTATACAAAATCATATGATTCATATGGAATAACCTCATGTAAATGAATAAGTTATGGAATGGTGCCATATATATTCAATAATTCAATTGAATAATGTAATATACTGTCTGAGCGTGGCGAAATTTCTACGCGTAGATCTCAAATTCAACAATAGATTAATTCAATATACATATTAATAAATGTTGGAGGTTGATATGACAGAAGCAGAATTTAAAAAAACGATGAAAGAAATTGTTGTCACTGTACTGACTGGTGGGGTATTGGTTTATCTATTCTTCATCCTTGCTCTTATATATGACATTCATTAATACCGTTTTGAAGTATTTAAACTGTAAGTTCTTTTATTCAGACCATGACTGAATTTATTTATGAATATGAGTTGATTATTCGTATTATTGCTTTCACTATTTTGTTCGGGATAGTTGCTGGGTGGGAGATATTATCGCCACGCAGAGTATTAACTGTCTTAAAATCTTTAAGGTGGATTAATAATCTTGGTATTGTAGCGATTAACACTGTGTTATTACGATTTATATTTCCAGCAGCAGCTGTTGGATTTGCTGCATACGCTGAGACACAAGGCTGGGGACTATTTAATAACTTAAAGTCCCATCACTTAGTTCCCATCATTATATCTGTGATATTGTTGGATGCGATTATATATTTTCAGCATAAGATTTTTCATGCCATACCGATGTTGTGGCGAATACATCGTGTTCATCATGCAGATTTAGATTTTGATGTGACTACGGGTATACGTTTTCATCCAATTGAAATCATTTTATCAATGTTTATCAAATTTGTCGCAATAGTGATACTTGGCCCTCCAGTATTCGCCGTTATCATATTCGAAATATTACTCAACGCAACAAGCATATTTAATCATGGGAATATTCAAATACCAAAGCAGATTGATAAATTGTTACGATGGTTCATTGTCACGCCTGATATGCATCGGGTTCATCATTCCGTAGAGTTGGACGAGACGAATAGCAATTTTGGGTTTAGTTTGCCTTGGTGGGATCGGTTGTTTGGGACTTATCGTGATCAGCCTCGTGAAAGTCACGAGCTAATGACAATTGGAATTAAAGAACATCGTGATACACGGCATTGTGCCATGCTGCCTGGAATGATGATCTTGCCTTTTGTTCAATATACTTCAAACTCTAATGAAAATAATCATAATCAAATTGATACGCTAAAATAAACGCAAGCACTGTTTTTATTTTCTATCTCATAATTTCAAGTGTCCGCTAAGGGTCGAAAGCAGGTATTCAGATCATGAATTCATAATAAATGAATATCAGTCACATAATTTTATCTACTAACACTGTATACTCTTATTAAGTTCGATGGTTAAATCTATCGGTGTGGTTCGCTAAAACCTATTAGTGACCTGTAAATATGATCTCTAAGCGGATGTAGTTCAATGGCAGAACCTCAGCCCTCCAAGCTGATGATGTCGGTTCGATCCCGGCTGTCCGCTCCAATCACTTAGTCACATCATTCTATATCGCTATTTCTCTGGATTTAATCATTTTAATTTAGTGATTTATTAATTTTACTTAAACTTTTTTATTAACAATAAACGAACAATTGATTAAGTGTTCAGTGAAAATTCATCAATGGTTTGCCTGTCTAAACTGAGTAATTAGAATTGCAATCAGTAACTTGCGTAAAAGAAGTTATGTATGAAATGATAATCTGTCAGCATTTATTGATGCACAGCAAATACTCTTTTTATCAGTTTATAATATTTCTTTCTAATCCAAGAAGTACGTTTATTGCGTTTGATAAGTCGAACACCTATAAACTCTTTACGCGTACTCATCCAGTCTCGTTTGTAGTGTTCGTTGCCGGTTAAAAAATCTATTACAGTTACAATATCCATATCGATGACATGCTGCATTAAGTGATATGTGAGAATAGAACCAGCAGAGTACTGCTTCCATTTTTCATCATACACAAGTCGATAGATATTGGCTTTGTTATATACGACAAACCATATTTGTGCAGCAATCGGGTGTTGGTCGATATATAAGATGCCTAATCGAAGCCAGTTTAATTGAGCTGCCTGTTTGACAAGGTTAGGTGTGAACTCAGTGTGAAATTCATTCGCTTTCCAGCTGGCGGTATAAACAACTTTGTAATCATCAAGCGCCTGTTCAATGTTGCTATCAACATATAGTTTAAATGTATAGTCATGTTCTCGCTGTAGTTTGCGTTGCTTGCGCTGTACTGTGTTTCTTAACTGGCTTGGTCTCGAAGACATATACTGACTAAACGATTCTCCTGTTAATTCATGTACCCAATTATGAAAGCGAAAGTAGGGATATTTTTCTAATCCATGCGTTTGCATGCAGTCGATTAAATTTTGCATGTTTATATCGTCAGCCTTAATAGGCTCAAAGTGAATTGGTTTAGCAGGTAATTGTGCTAAACCATGGGCCAGGCAATTTACTATGCCATCTTGTTCGCGATGCCTTGAAATAATGATGAGTGAAAATAAACTAGTAAAACGGCTGCTCAATGAGCTCAAGCTGCCATCAGAGTGATTCATTAAGGGCAGAATTGCCAGGCATGTGTCATTTTCAATCACACAGGCCAGGCACAGAGAATTGTGATCATCAATTGCATGCGCCGTGATGTTCTCAAACCACATACGAGATAAAAACAGTGAATCCTGCTCTGATTCTTTAAACAACTGGTTGGCGCTGTCTGGAAGTTGATGCCAGTGGCTATAGCAGACAAATTTCATATGCAGAATTATCTTATTTTCCAGTGACCTATGGCTACAGTGGTAAAATCACGTTTTATGGGTTAATAATTATACTAAGCGGTAGGTTGGGTACCGTTTATCTTTACTGGTGCAGTGAGTTTCTACTCTTATAGATAACTTTTTAGCAGGCATAAGTAGAACATTGTTATCCAGGAGCGCTAATTTGCTACAATGCTGCGGCTGTACATTTTGAATTTATATACAAAGGGTGATGATTTATGAGTGAGCAAAAAAATACCAGACCTAAGGTGCCGGAGGGAGAGGCGCGTTTTGTGAAAACTCGTCAGATGGAAGCAAATGAGAAGGGTTACGTCGGCTATCAAACGACCTGGGATTCTTTCCAGAAAGAAGTACCTTACCAAACACCTAAGCAGCCATAGTTTTCAATAGCCACATGATCGTTCTGATCATGTGGCTATTATATTCCAATTATTTCTGATTATTCGAACGACATAAGATACTTTGAGAGTATCTTGTTAAAGCCATGTCTATAGCGATGACATCAAGATCTATTTTGCCTGATTCTCATTTCGGCAATTGAGTTGATAAGATTGTTAGTTAAGAAGTAACTCCCGCCAACAAAACACAAACACGAGTAAAAATAATATTCGCCATAGATAAAATAAGGCGTGGTGAATAATATGCTTAACGCCAATAGGTTTTTAACTGTGAATATCTGCATGCTTAACTCCTATGCTCAATTTACAATAAGCACTAAAAAGTTTTGGTGATGCAATTTATATTGGCAGCAAAATAGAAATGATTAATTCCAATGTGTGTAGCGGTTCACACATTGGCTTAATTGGTAAGATTGTTTGAATAAAGAGTGTGATCGATTACCAGTTGCGTGGTCTTCCAGTATCTAAATGCAGGAATCCGCTGTTACTGTAATAACCCACACCGCCGGCCTGGAGTTCGATGGCTGTATTTCTTAATAGTTTGAGGTCAACGTCGGCAAGTCGCACATCTATGGCTTTGCCTTGCATATGATAACTTCGCTTTGCTACGCCTGTGGTACTTTTACGCAGAGCTTCGTTGGTTTTTTCTGAGCGGAACCCTGAAATAATTTCAAAAGGCGCGCTAGAGTTTGTTTTTTCGTGTAATCGATGCAATAAGTGTAGTAACTGCTGGTCAATTGCAGCGATCTCATGAGTGCGGTGATCACGCAGAATGTGATTTATTTTGGCAAGAGCATCAAGATCGAAGCGCTGGTCTTTCCAATAGCAAACCTGAAGGGTTTCATTAGTATGTAAATGTCTAAAAGATAGTAGTTTTTTACTTTCTGTGAGAGGAATTTTATTGCTTGACGCATGTGCCAGAGGTGTGAATGTGCTGGCAACCAGCGTAGCTGCAGAATATAGAAGGAACTGACGCCGACCTTTTTGTAAGGACGTCTCGACACTTGATGTCACAACCTACCCCTAAAAGATGATGTAACTGTTTATTATTAAATTTATAGGGCAGCATTATACAAGCTTGCGAGTGTTTTGGTATCCCGATTGTAGATGTCCGGTCGGAAATTCACGATTCCTCGTTCATCCGCCCAGGCCGTCATGTAAGTGAGGTGAATAGGTACAGGTGTGTCCAGTGGGAGCGTTTTAGATTTACTCTGTTTGCTGATATCTAACAAATCATATTTTGACCAGCCGGTGGTGTTAGAAAGTAAGGTTTCGGCCAAGCCAAAAGGATCTTCTAGGCGAATACAGCCATGACTGAATGCGCGATTTTGCATGGCAAATAATCCACGTGACGGAGTGTCGTGTAAATAGACACTATGAACGTTTGGAAAAATGAATTTAATTTTACCCAGTGAGTTTTTATGCCCCGGTTCCTGGCGAACTCTGAAGTTAATTTTGCTGGGATCAATATTGCTCCAATCAATACTGGATGGATCGATGTAATCCGTATAGCGTGAAGTAGTGCTAATCAAGCGCATATTATTTTTAGTCAGATAGTGTGGATCCTCTTGCACTTTAGGGATGATTTCATTTTTTGTAATTGAACGGGGCACATTCCAATAAGGGCTTAAAATAATTTTGGTCAACTCAGATGATACTTCAGGAGTTTTATGTTTTTTCTTGCCAACCACGACGTTAGATGTATATGTAAGTTGTTGGTCGTCGTATAAATAGAGCTCAAATGCGGGAATGTTAACAAGTATGTGCTTACCCGAACTGATATCAGGTAATGACTGTGCACGTGCCAGGTTAAGTTCTAATTGCTGAATGCGTTGCCAGATGGGTGTATTCAACTCACGTACGGTCCGTTTACCCAATATTCCATCAGGTTCAAGCCCATGCCGTGATTGAAAATTGCTCACAGCCATCATTAATTTTTCATCGAATAAGTCGCTGTAAATGTCATTGTTGTCTAGGTCACCTAATGCTTGCAGTCGCTGACGAATTTTAGGGATTTCCACAGAACGGTCACCCAGTTCATAAGATCGCTCGGTAAGTTTTATGACGCCAACATCTGGATTGAGTGATCGGTAGTGGTTAAGCGCCTGTATTAAATTCTTATACGTATCGTGTTTCGGTTTGAGTTGATCGATTACTTGTATAATTTGATTGTTATCTGCAGCATCACTTAAGGTAGCAAGTAAGTAATGTCTGTTTTTGAATAAAGCGTGAGAATCGTTGAGCCTGCCTTTTTTCATGTGGCTGGCTAATTTAATGTAGGCGTGTGTAAATACAACGTCAGATTTGCTTATTAATGCACTGTCAATAACCGTGGCTTCAAGGAATGAATGTAATAACTCGGCATCATATTCAGCAGGATCTAAACCATAGCTACCGGCTTGTTGAATAATATCTAGCAGTTGCTTTGCATTGTCATTATAAGTTTCACCGTTACTCCATATCAGTTTGAAATCTCTTAATTGATAGAATGCATTGAGTGACTTTTTTAATGGTAATGACGTATTTTCTAATGTGTTGAGAATATTAATTTGGCTGGGCTGTGGGGTGAGGCCTGCGCCCATTAATGTTAAATGATTTGCGTAAGCTGCTTGCATACAAAATAGAATGCAAACAACACCCGCTTTCATTCTGTTAAATGAATGGGATAGATTGTCTCCGACGTTAGATCGAGCTGCATAGTTTCTCAAGTGTAGCGCCTGCTTCTCTGAATTAGTATTTTTCTAAGCGGCTACTTTATTTGTTGAGATGAATGACGTCCTTGTTGGATGTCTCATTCAAAAACATGAATTTGTTATGCAATTCGCATTTTTAATGATGAGCTGCTTATAGATATGACCGAGTGGTAACTACACTTATTACATATTGAATCAGGATCACAGTTTTGTAATGTGTATTATGTTCCCAGTGGTAGCAAGGTGCGACTTATTATAATACTGGTTTGATTGCTATTCTTCGGTATCGTTGGATGCTGTTTCTATGGGAGGGATGTCGCTCTTCTCAAAGTGCGAGACAATGTCGCCGTCAAAAAATACCGCCACATGACGCCGTTCTGAATCACCGTAGTCTGGAATTAAATGATAAACATAATCCCAACGGTCAGGGTGAAATGAATCCTTAATAAGAGGTGAGCCCATTAAGAATCTGACCTGCCCTTTATTCATGCCGATACGTAATTGTTCAACTTTCTCAGGGTCAATTGCGTTACCTTGTTGAACGTCAATTTTATGCACAGTGAATAAACGTCCGCTGCATCCGGTTATGATTAAAAACAACACAACAAGAATGAAGTGGCTAAGATGTTTAACAGATGTGTTCATATAGTTGAAAAAATTAGTGATTAATGTTGTTGAGTGCTGGCTTCCAGCATTTCTTGTGCATGTATAAATGTCTTCTCGGTGAGCGTTAGACCACCAATCATGCGTGCAATTTCTGTGACGCGATCAGCCTGTGATAAATATTCAATTGCGGACGCCGTGTCTGATGCCGCTGATTGTTTATTCACACGATAATGATGATGGGCATTGGCTGCAACTTGTGCCAGGTGTGTAATACACATAACTTGTCTATGTTCGCCAATTGTGCGCAATTCTCGGCCAACAACTTCGGCTACAGCGCCACCCACGCCAGAATCAACTTCGTCAAATATTAAAACAGGAACGTCGAGTCTATCAACCGCAATCATTTGTATGGCTAAACTGATCCTCGAGAGCTCGCCTCCTGAGGCGACCTGTGATAATGGCAGCATCTTCTGTCCAGGATTGGTTTGAACATTAAATACCAGTCTGTCTAAACCATAACTTGTCGGTGCAGAAGACTCATCAAACTGCACAAGTATTTCAACACAGGCCTTATCCATGCCAAGATTTGCCAGTGCGTGTGTAATTTCACTACTTAGTTTTTTCGCAGTGTTTGTTCGTTTTTTACTTATCTTTTTAGCCAGAGTGACGTAGTCTTGTTTGGTTTGCGCCAGTTGTGCAGCTAAAGCATCAATGTCATATTCTGGCTGACTTAAGGCATTTAGCTCGTTTGCTAGTTTTTCATGTAATCTTGGTAATTCGTTGGGTTTGACTTTATGTTTACGCGATATTTGATCAATATGCGCTAATCTTTCTTCGGTGTTAAACAGCTCTTGTGCATCAACTTCGACTTTGTCTGCGTAACTGCGTAAATCATCTGCTGTCTCGTCAATGATAGTAAAGGCCTCTTGTAAGGATTCATTAATATCATTCAATGCTGGGTCAGTCTCAAGCAGTGCGTTAATTTGAGAGCACACATTGTTTAACTGCGTATACACATCTTCACTTGCATGATCATCTTTTAATTGTTGGCATGCCTGCATGGTCGATTGCTTTAGCTGCTCTGCATGCGCTAATCGATTATGCTTTTGTTCTAATTCAGTGATTTCATTTTCTGCTAAATTGAGTTGATCCAGCTCTTCAACTTGGTAGCGTAATAATTCAATGGTTGAATGAATGTCGTTAGTGTTTTTGCTTAGTTCCTCAAAACGTTTGGTTTGCGCTTGCCAGTCATGAAACAATCCTTCAAGTGAGTGTAGTGCAGACCCATGTGCAGCAAACTGATCAACTAAATCTCGCTGTGTGGAAATATTCATTAATGACTGATGAGCATGTTGACCGTAAATATTAATAATACATTCACCCAGCTCTTTTAATGTTTTTAATGGTACGGGTGTATTGTTGATATAGGCTTTTGATTTGCCGTCTTTGCGCACGACACGACGTAAGATACAGGCTTCTTCTGTTGCAAAGTCGTGCTCGCTCAACCACTTCACCCCCATTGATTGGGGTGCCAATTCAGTTACGAGAATAATTTCTGCAGACTCTTTCCCGGCGCGGATAAGATTGTTATCTGCACGGTCGCCAAGCACTAAGCCTATCGCATCAATAATAATTGATTTACCTGCACCGGTTTCACCCGTCAGGGTGCTTAAGCCGGAGTAAAACTCCAGCTCGAGTTCTTCTATGATGGCGAAGTTTTTAATATGCAGTGACTTAAGCATAGCTCAGGGCTGTTGACTCCAATTTAATTTCTGCCGCAATACTTTAAAGAACGTGTAGTTACTTGGCTGTATTAATTTGAGTTGTTTGTCTGAACGATGAATCACGATACGGTCACCTGGCAGTACTTCAGATTCATGTTGACCATCGACAGAGGCGATACCATTTAATGAATTTTGTGTTGAATATACAATTTCAATGAGGCTGTTATCGTTCACTGCTATAGGTCGGTTACTTAATGTATGTGGACAAATGGGCACAAGCAAGGTGGTTGCGACATTCGGGTGGACAATCGGTCCGCCACCAGATAATGCATAAGCAGTAGAGCCTGTTGGTGTTGCAACTATTAAACCGTCAGCACGTAATGTATTTAAATATTGATCATCAATGCGCGTTTCCAATTCAATCATTCGCACCACGTATCTTGCATGCACAACAACATCATTGACGGCCAGACAGGTTGAAACAAGTTCTTCTCCACGCATATGTTTAGCGCGCATCACATTTCTGATTTCTTTGTGATAGTTGCCAGACAAGATCTGTTTGAGATCTTGATGCATATTTTCCGGGAGAATATTTGTTAAGAATCCAAGCCTGCCACGGTTAATGCCAATAATTGGAATATCATGGTTAACCATGGATTGTGCAGCGGCTAGCAGGGTGCCGTCACCACCTACGACAATGGCGAGATCAATATGTTGATGCATCTGTTTTATATCAACACAATGCGTTTCGATATTGTCTAAGCATTCATTGGCATCTTTATCTACACATATTTTAATGTCATTAGACAATAGAAAATCATGCAGACTGCGTACCGTCTCAACTACTAATTTATCGTTGTATTTGGCGATGATGCCTATCGATTTGAATTTTTCAGTCACAGCTCAAAAAGCACTCAGTTTTATATGGGATATATTGCGTAGCTCACGCAGCTTACCGTTAAATTACCTGGAGTCCAATTTTGTTAAGGTGAATTTAGCCTCGTAAATACTCTTGGTGTATATTGGCACTCTGTAGTTAAGAGTGCCAAACGCATACCGCTATGATGATATCTAAGCACACTATGAACATGGTTGAATAGATGGACAATCAACTCGATGCAAGAACACAGCACTTATTCCGTGTGCTGGTGGAAAACTATATTAACGACGGTCAGCCGATAGGTTCTCGGACATTGGCACGTGCGTCAGATTTAGATGTGAGCGCAGCCACCGTGCGCAACATCATGTCAGATTTAGAAGCGCTGGGTTACTTGCATGCGCCACATACATCTGCTGGTCGTGTGCCTACTGCACAAGGGTACCGTTTTTTTGTTGATACTTTAGTTGAAGTAAAGCCGCTAAATTCATCCGTTGTTTCAGGTTTAAAGTCACGTCTGACAGATACAAATGTCACGCAAAAAGGCGTCGTTGAAACAGCCTCGAATTTACTTTCATCATTGACGCATATGGCCGGTGTGGTAACGATGCCGCGGCATGATAACGCCGCGTTCCGACAAATTGAATTTTTGAATTTATCTGATCGCCGCATCCTGGCGATACTAGTGGTTGATCAAAAAGAGGTGCATAACCGCATTATTCATCTAGATAAAGAGTATTCTTCAAGTGAATTAAGAGAAGCATCGAATTACCTGAATGAGATGTTAGCCGGGCGTAGCTTGCATGAAGTGCGCAAAGTATTGCTCAAAGAGCTAGATTCAGTGCGCCAAAATATGAATGACTTAATGCGCACTGCAATCGATCTGGGCGAGAAAATATTTGCTTCGGATGATGATGGTAATGACAGCAACTACATCGTTGACGGGCAAACCAATTTGATGGAGTTTGAAGAGTTGTCCAGTGTAGAAAAATTGCGCGGGCTATTTGATGCCTTTAACCAGAAGAAAGAAATTCTGCATTTATTGGATCGTTGTATTTGTGCTGATGGCATGCAAATCTTTATTGGCAGTGAGTCAGGCTATTCGGTATTTGACGATTGCAGTGTTGTTTCAGCGCCATATTCAATTAATGAAGATATTAAAGGGGTGTTGGCGGTCGTTGGCCCAACACGGATGGCATATGATCGCGTCATTCCAATCGTGGACGTGACTGCTAAGTTGCTCAGTGAAGCCTTGAACTCAGAATAGATCGCCCCCACTTGAACGGCTATTAGTTAATTAATATTGTTTATTTTATTCTTTTTTTCCTATAGGAGTGCGAAATGTCAGAGCCACAAGACTCTCAGCAAGAATCTCAACTAGACCAGGAAGAACTCGAAGCTACAGACACTCTGGAGATGCAAAATGAAGTGAATGCCGAACAATTTCAGCAACAACTTGAAGCCGCGCTCAAAAAAGCTGAGGAAAATTACGAGTTGTATATGCGCTCCCAAGCGGAGCTTGAGAATACCAAGCGTCGCGCTGACAAGAATGTTGAAAATGCGCATAAATTTGCACTTGAAAAATTCAGTCTTGAGCTTTTGGCTGTGAAGGATAGCCTAGAGCTGGGATTGAGTGCGGAAGACGCAGATGCTGGTAAGCTAAAAGAAGGCACGGAACTCACCTTGAAAATGATGACGCAAGCGCTAGAAAAATTCAGTATTTATGCGGTTGATCCTCTTGGGGAAACATTTGATCCGAACTTGCACCAAGCTATGAGTATGCAGGAGTCGGCCGACCATGAGCCGAATAAAGTGATTGCGGTGATGCAAAAAGGCTATACCTTAAATGATCGTTTACTGCGGCCGGCTATGGTGATGGTCTCTAAAGCACCATCATAATGTCTTAATGAACAACCACTTACAGACATCTGCTCCACTTAATCAGTGGAACACAAAAAAATTAAATTAAATCCTTGAAATTTATAGGTATGACCTCATCTTGTAGGCATAGATTAACTTATTGCCTGAATTTATTTATTTGGAGTAACAAAAATGGGAAAAATTATCGGAATTGATCTTGGAACCACAAACTCATGTGTGGCAGTCATGGATGGTGGCACAGCCAAAGTGATTGAAAATTCTGAGGGTGATCGAACTACACCATCAATTATTGCGTTCAATGAAGAAGATGAAGTGTTAGTTGGTCAATCGGCAAAACGTCAAGCCGTGACTAATCCTGAAAATACATTCTTCGCAGTCAAGCGATTGATTGGTCGTCGCTACGAAGAAGAAGCCGTGCAAAAAGATATCAAACTTGTGCCTTATAAAATTATCAAGGCAGACAATGGCGATGCGTGGTTAGAAGCACATGGTAAGAAAATGGCACCGCCTGAGATTTCTGCGCGTGTGCTAATGAAAATGAAAAAGACGGCTGAAGAGTATTTAGGCGAAGAGATTAGTGAAGCGGTAATTACTGTCCCTGCTTACTTTAATGACTCTCAGCGTCAAGCGACTAAAGATGCAGGAAAAATCGCGGGTCTTGATGTTAAACGTATTATCAATGAGCCGACTGCGGCCGCATTAGCTTATGGCATGGACAAGCAGCGCGGTGATCGCAAGATCGTTGTGTATGACTTAGGTGGTGGTACCTTTGATGTGTCAGTGATTGAAATCGCTGAGATTGATGGTGAGCATCAATTCGAAGTGTTATCTACCAACGGCGATACATTCCTTGGTGGTGAAGATTTTGATATGCGTTTAATTGATTACCTTGCGGATGAGTTTAAGAAAGAACAAGGCTTTGATTTGCATAATGATCCATTAGCACTTCAGCGACTAAAAGAAGCTGCTGAAAAAGCTAAGATTGAGTTGTCGTCCTCTCAACAAACAGAGGTCAATCTGCCTTATATCACGGCAGATCAGAATGGTCCTAAGCACCTTAATATAAAGGTTACTCGTGCGAAACTTGAGTCATTAGTTGAAGACCTTATTCAGCGCACGATCGAGCCATGTAAAGTTGCTTTAAAAGACGCTGGATTAAGTGTGTCAGATATCGACGACATTATTTTGGTCGGTGGCCAGATTCGTATGCCTAAAGTTCAAGAGGCGGTGCAAGATTTCTTTGGTAAAGAACCACGCAAAGATGTTAACCCGGATGAAGCTGTTGCCATGGGTGCGGCAATTCAAGCTGGTGTATTAGGTGGTGACGTTAAAGATGTATTGTTGCTTGATGTAACGCCATTATCACTGGGTATCGAAACAATGGGTGGTGTAATGACCAAGCTCATTGACAAAAACACTACAATTCCAACCACGGCCTCGCAAGTGTTCTCAACGGCGGAAGACAATCAAACGGCAGTGACTGTACATGTGTTGCAGGGTGAGCGTGAACAAGCAGCAGGAAATAAATCATTAGGCCGTTTTGATTTATCAGATATTCCACCTGCGCAACGTGGCGTACCACAAATTGAAGTAAGCTTTGATATTGATGCAAACGGTATCTTGAATGTGTCGGCTAAAGACAAAGCCACAGGCAAGGAACAGTCTATTGTGATTAAAGCATCAAGCGGTTTATCTGATGATGAAGTCAATAGAATGGTGCAGGATGCAGAAGCACATGCTGAAGAAGACCGTAAATTCCAAGAGTTGGTAACTGCGCGTAACCAGGCTGATGGCATGATTCACGCGACTGAGAAAACACTGTCTGACATGGGCGATAAGATTGACGCTGATGAGAAATCTCGAATTGAAGCAGCGATAACAGACTTGCGTGATGTGTTAGATAAAGATGATAAGGACATGATCGAGTCTAAAACTCAGGCGTTGGCTGAAGTATCTCAAAAACTTGCTGAGCAAATGTATGCGGATGCAGGTGCTGCAGGCTCCGAAGGTGAAGCAGCAGCGGATACCAATAAAGCAGCAGGTGATGATGTTGTCGATGCTGAGTTTGAAGAAGTGAAAGAAAACAAATCATAAAGCGATGATGTCCGCAGGTAGCCTCTAAGGTTATCAAGACAAGGTAAGTAAGAAATATAAATTCGTTATAGGTAGCATTTAACTTCTCATTTATTTCTGTCTACAGCCTGCTGCGTGTATGACGCTTTATGTCTAATGCGAAAAGTCTGGAGTGATAGGGATTGCTTATTTGAGTAGCTAGTATATGGCTACAAATAGCGAAATCTACTCCAGGCTTTGCTGTATCTGGAAATTAAAAAACGAATAGTGTAGTTACACATGGCAAAAAGGGATTATTACGAAGTTCTTGGTGTGTCGCGTGACAGCGGTGATGCAGAATTAAAAAAAGCCTATCGCCGCCTGGCGATGAAGTATCACCCAGACCGTAATGAAAATAACGCCGATGCAGAAGCTAACTTTAAAGAAGTAAAAGAAGCCTATGATGTGCTGTCTGATGCGCAAAAACGTCAGATCTATGATCAATATGGTCACGCCGGTATTGAGCAACAAGGAGGTTTTAGCTCTCAAGGAGGCGCTGATTTTGGTGATATTTTCGGTGATATTTTTGGCGACATTTTTGGTGGTGGACGCGGCGCACAAAATCGCGCTTATCGTGGCGCCGATCTTCAGTACAACCTGGAGCTCTCACTAGAGCAGGCAGTGTTTGGTACCGATTCAAAGATTGATATCTCATCCAAACAAACTTGCGAAACATGTTCTGGCAGTGGCGCTGAGCCAGGGACATCCATGGAAAACTGCGACACATGTGGTGGTGTTGGACAAGTGCGAATGCAGCAAGGCTTTTTTTCTATTCAACAGCCTTGTCCTAAATGCCGTGGTAAAGGAAAAGTCATCACCAGCCCATGTAAATCATGTCATGGTGCCGGCGCCGTGGATAAAGCCAGAACATTATCTGTTAAAGTGCCTGCAGGTGTTGATACAGGCGATCGCATTCGTTTATCAAATGAAGGTGAAGCTGGGGAGAATGGTGGCCCGGCAGGTGATTTATATGTTCAGGTGCACGTCAAAGAACATCCAATCTTTCAACGTGATGGAGAACATTTGCATTGTGAGATTCCGATCGGTTTTGTCGATGCCGCTTTAGGTGGAGAAGTTGAGATACCGACCTTAGACGGAAGAATCAATTTAAAAATTCCCGCCGAGACACAAACAGGTAAGCAATTTCGATTAAAAGGCAAAGGCGTAAAACCTGTTAGAGGAGGTGCCCAAGGAGATATGTTTGTGCACGTACTCACTGAAACCCCGGTAAACTTAACTAAACAACAAAAAGAGCTCTTGCAACAACTTAATGAGTCGCTCAAGTCGGGCGGTAAAAAGCATAGTCCAAAATCAGAAGGGTTTGTTGATGGCGTGAAAAGTTTTTTTGAAGATCTTAAATTCTGGGCGGACTGAATAAAGTCATGACTACAAATATTGCTGTCAATGGTGCGAATGGAAGAATGGGTCGCGCACTCATTCAGGCATGTGTCGAGCATCCACACTCAACACTCGTTGCAGCACTTGTGCGCACCGGTTCCGAGTTGGAAGGGATTGATGCGGGCACTGCCGCAGGGATTGCGCCGCTATCGGTGCCTATGTTGAGTAATAAACAACAGCTACCCAGCGAGGTGCATGTGTGGATTGATTTTACCTTGCCTGAGGGTTTGATTGATGCCCTGCAGCATTGCGTGACTAATCATATTCCAATGGTGATTGGAACAACCGGCTTGAGTGAACAGCAAAAGCAAGCCATTCAAGAGGCAGGGCAATCAATACCGATTGTGTTTGCGCCGAATATGAGTGTCGGGGTGAATTTATGTTTGAGTATCTTGCAAACCGCAGCAAAAACATTGGGCGATGATTACGATATTGAAATTGTTGAAGCGCACCATAAGAATAAAGTAGATGCACCATCAGGCACCGCGTTACGCATGGGTGAAGTGATTGCAGATGCTCTTGATGTGAACTTGGAAGACAAAGCCGAATATGTGCGACACGGAAACATTGGCGCACGCCAACCCGGTACAATTGGATTCCAAACAATTCGTGCCGGCGATATCGTTGGTGAACATACCGTTACTTTTGCAGGTGTTGGTGAGCGCGTTGAAATTGCTCATAGAGCAACCAGCCGGCTAACATTTGCACGTGGTGCAGTCAGAGCGGCCAATTGGTTAGTTGGCAAAAACAATGGCATATATGATATGCAAGATGTTTTAGGTCTTAGTTAGAAAATAGTTGGCGAAAAGCAACCACTAGACCCTATCCGCATTCGGCGAGTTGCAGTACAATCATCCATGAGGCATATGCCTCACTACCACAAACAAAATTCTTAACGGGGCCTCTTCGAAGTCCCGTTTTTTTCATGCACGTTCTGGAGGAAATGTTTGAGTACACCCGCACATCTGGTACTTGAAGACGGATCCATCTTCCATGGAATTTCTATCGGTGCTGAGGGCGTCACTGAAGGTGAAGTCGTTTTTAATACATCAATGACCGGTTACCAAGAAATACTGACTGATCCTTCCTACTGCAAACAAATCGTAACACTGACTTATCCGCATATTGGCAACGTGGGTGCAAACTCAGAAGACTGGGAGTCACAGCACCTATATTGTGCAGGATTAGTGGTGCGTGATTTACCCATAAAAACCTCAAACTGGCGCTGCCAACAATCACTGCAAGATTATTTGAATGCCCACAATATAATTGCCATTGCCAATATCGATACTCGCTGTCTTACACGAAAATTGCGTGAGAAAGGTGCGTTGAATGGCGTGATTGCCACGGGCGAAGTAAACACGGACGAATTAGTCAAACAAGCGAATCAGTTCGCCGGTCTTAAAGGCATGGATCTGGCAAAAGAAGTAACGACCAATAAAGCCTATCAATGGCGGCACGGAACATGGTCGATTAAACACGGTTATCAAGAGAACGTGTCGCAGTCAAAACCCTATAAAGTGGTTGCGTTAGATTATGGTGTAAAACATAACATCTTGCGCATACTTACTGATTTAGGCTGCGAATTGGAGGTGTTGCCAGCGCAATCATCATTTGCAGAAGTCGCCGCACTGAATCCAGAAGGTGTCTTTCTTTCAAATGGTCCCGGTGACCCGGAGCCATGTGAATATGCCATCTCCATGATCAAAGAAGTGATTGCAGCCAAGTTGCCTACCTTTGGGATTTGTCTTGGCCATCAATTGTTTGGTTTAGCGTGTGGGGCGAAAACAGTGAAAATGAAATTTGGCCACCATGGAGCCAATCATCCGGTAAAAGATTTGCATACCGGTCGAGTGATGATTAGCAGTCAGAATCATGGCTTTGCTGTTGATGAAGATTGTTTACCAGATACTTTAATTGCGACGCATCGCTCCTTGTTTGATGGCAGTTTGCAAGGCATTCGCCATCGTGATGTTCCCGCCTACAGTTTTCAAGGGCATCCAGAAGCAAGTCCAGGACCGCATGATGTGCGTGAATTATTTCAACCCTTCATTAATGCAATGCAATCAAGACGTAAAGCATAATAACTATGGCAAAACGTACCGACATTAAATCCATACTCCTAATTGGTGCAGGACCAATCATTATTGGTCAGGCATGTGAGTTTGATTACTCAGGTGTGCAAGCATGCAAAGCACTTCGTGAGGAGGGGTATAAAGTCATCCTGGTGAATTCAAATCCGGCCACGATCATGACGGATCCTGACACCGCCGATGTGATTTATATTGAACCGATCAAATGGCAAACCGTGGCGAAAATTATAGAACGCGAAAAACCGGATGCGTTGCTGCCCACTATGGGTGGGCAAACTGCACTTAACTGTGCGTTAGATTTAGATCGGCATGGGGTGCTGGAAAAATTCCATGTAGAAATGATTGGTGCGTCTAAAGATGCCATCGATATGGCGGAAGACCGTGAGAAATTTAAAGTGGCCATGGATGAGATCGGTCTTGAATCAGCACGATCCGCGGTCGCACACAGCATGGAAGAAGCACTACAAATTCAACCTCAAGTGGGGTTCCCGACGATCATTCGTCCGTCATTTACCTTGGGTGGTAGTGGTGGCGGTATCGCTTACAACATGGAAGAGTTTGAAACCATTGTTGCACGTGGTTTGGATTTGTCACCCACTACAGAAGTGTTATTAGAAGAGTCATTGTTGGGCTGGAAAGAATATGAAATGGAAGTTGTCAGAGATCATGCCGATAACTGCATCATTATTTGTTCCATCGAAAATTTAGATCCAATGGGTGTGCATACAGGTGACTCAATAACGGTTGCGCCAGCGCAAACATTGACGGATAAAGAATATCAAATTATGCGTAATGCCTCGATAGAAGTGTTACGCAAAATTGGTGTAGATACGGGTGGATCAAACGTGCAGTTTTCTGTTAATCCGCAAGACGGTCGTTTAGTAGTGATTGAAATGAATCCTCGCGTTTCTCGTTCATCTGCACTCGCGTCTAAAGCCACAGGGTTTCCTATCGCCAAAGTAGCGGCAAAACTGGCCGTCGGTTACACACTTGATGAGTTGGATAATGAAATTACCGGCGGTGCGACACCTGCGTCTTTTGAACCAAGCATAGATTATGTAGTGACTAAAATACCGCGTTTTGCTTTTGAGAAATTTCCTCAGGCACCGGCAGTGCTTAGCACACAGATGAAATCAGTTGGTGAAGTAATGGCAATTGGTCGTACTTTCCAGGAATCGTTTCATAAAGCCTTGCGTGGCTTAGAAACAGGCATGGACGGGCTCAATCCGGTAGTAGATAAATCCAGTGCAGACTGGCAACACGATATGGATGAGCGCATACGCGAAACAGGTCCCAGCCGCATATGGTTTATCGCTGAAGGTATGCGCCATGGATACAGTGTTGAAAAACTGTTTGAAATGACGGCAGTTGATCCTTGGTTCCTTGCGCAAATGAAAGACTTGATTGAGTGGGAAGATAAAATACGTGCGCAATCACTGGAACAAATCTCTGCGCAAGAGTTATTTGTGATTAAACAAAAAGGCTTTTCAGATCGTCGCATTGCTCAACTTCTCAATCACAGCACAGAGTCGCAGGTCAGAGAGTACCGTTGTAAACATGATGTGCGCCCCGTCTATAAACGAGTCGATACATGTGCAGCAGAGTTTGCTACCAGTACTGCTTATATGTACTCCAGTTATGAACACGAATGTGAAGCGCAAGTCTCTGATAAGAAGAAAATCATGGTGCTTGGTGGTGGGCCTAATCGCATCGGGCAGGGAATCGAATTTGATTATTGTTGTGTGCACGCTGCATTAGCCATGAGAGAAGATGCTTACGAAACCATTATGGTGAACTGTAACCCGGAAACAGTCTCAACAGATTACGACACGTCTGATCGATTGTACTTTGATCCTCTTACGTTGGAAGATGTATTAGAGATTTGTCATCTAGAGAAACCTGTTGGTGTAATCGTGCAGTTTGGTGGGCAAACACCGCTTAAACTTGCTCGTGATTTAGAAGCTGCTGGGGTGCCTATTATTGGTACTACGCCTGACTCTATTGATTTGGCTGAGGATAGAGAGAGATTCCAAGCGTTAGTAAATGAATTGCAATTACTACAGCCACCCAATGCAACGGCCAGGAGCAGTGAAGAAGCCGTGCCACTTGCCAATCAAATTGGTTATCCCTTAGTTGTTCGACCGTCTTATGTATTAGGCGGGCGAGCAATGGAAATTGTCTATAACGACAGTGATTTGATGCAATATATGAATACCGCTGTGTCTGTGTCTAACGACTCGCCCGTTTTATTAGATAGATTTTTATCAGACGCAATTGAAATCGATGTTGATGCGATATGCGACGGCAAAGAAGTTTTTGTTGCCGGAATTATGGAACACATCGAGCAAGCAGGTATTCACTCTGGTGATTCAGCTTGCTCGTTACCTCCACATACACTGGCCAGTGACATGCAAGTTCGTTTAAAAGAAATGACGCATAAGCTGGCGTTTGGCTTGAACGTTGTTGGCTTGATGAATATCCAATACGCAGTTAAAGGCGACGACATCTATTTGTTAGAAGTCAATCCACGTGCTTCTCGTACAGTGCCTTTTGTATCTAAATCGATTGGCTTGCCGTTGGCAAAAATCGCTGCACGTTGCATGGCCGGGATGACATTGGCGGATCAAAATGTCACAAATGAAATAACACCCGCGCACTACTCGGTCAAAGAAGCAGTATTTCCATTTATGAAATTTGTTGGAGTCGATCCCATACTTGGGCCGGAGATGAAATCGACGGGTGAAGTCATGGGTGTCGGTGAGAGTTTTGGCGAAGCTTTTGCCAAGTCACAATTAGCCGCAGGTGTGGACCTGCCACTCAGTGGCCGAGTATTTATTAGTGTGCGAGATGCAGATAAAGAACAGACCGCTAAAGTGGCTAATGAGCTGATACGATTGGGTTTTGAAATAGTGGCTACCGATGGCACCGCCAACTACCTAGAGTCTAACAATATTGTTTGTCAGCATGTTAATAAAGTCAGACAAGGTCGTCCGCATGTGGTCGATATGATTATTGATGGAAAAATTGATTTAATTGTGAATACAACGGAAGGTAAACAGGCCATTGCAGATTCATTCACTATTCGACGTAAAGCATTACAAAAGAAGGTGTGTTACACCACCACCATTAGTGGTGCATGGGCACTTATTCAGGCCATCGAACAGGGTGATTCAGCGTCCGTATATCCATTACAAGAATTGCATGCACAATTGGCTCGCTAACATAATAAAATACAGTCTATGAATAAAGTCCCTCTAACTGCGCGTGGCGCAAAAAAATTGCGTGATGAATTACAACAGCTGAAAACGGTTGACCGTCCACGTGTAATTGATGCTATCGCAACGGCGCGCGAACATGGCGACCTAAAAGAAAACGCCGAATACCATGCCGCTCGAGAGCAACAAAGTTTCATCGAAGGCCGTATTCAGGATATTGAAGGGAAGCTGTCAAATGCAGAGATTATTGATGTCGCAAAATTAGATACCGGCGGGCGTATTGTATTCGGTGCCACGGTTGCATTGGCAGATGAAGAAACCGGCGATGAGGTGACGTATCAAATCGTGGGAGAAGATGAAGCGGATATCAAAGAAAAACTCATTTCCATTAGTTCACCGATTGCGCGTGCGCTGATTGGTAAAAGTGAGGGTGATATCGCGACTGTAGTTGCTCCGGGCGGAGAGAAAGAATACGAAATTCTCGCAGTGCGTTATGAGTAATCAGTGTCTTCTTGAACAAATAATTATTCGTGGCGCGTAGTAAAAGCAGTTCGCGCTGGCTTAACCGGCAAAATAAAGATCCCTATGTAGCACGTGCCAAGGCTGAAGGTTACCGCTCTCGTGCTGTGTACAAGCTGCAGGAAATAGACAACAAATATCAGATATTTCAAGCCAATCAATTTATCGTAGATCTTGGTGCCGCGCCGGGCGCGTGGTGTCAGTACGTTGTGCAGAATGTTGCCGGCACGGCTGGTAAAGTAATCGCTTTAGATATCCTGCCAATGGACGCTATCGAAGGTGTTTGTGTTATACAAGGTGACTTCACTGAGAATGATGTACTAAATCAGTTAGTTACAATGATCAATAATCAGTCTGTTGACCTTGTATTATCTGACATCGCCCCCAATATATCAGGTAACAAAGCCGTCGATCAGCCCAAATCCATGTATTTAGCTGAACTCGCGTTAGACTTTGCTAGGCAACATCTTGCGATCGGTGGCAATTTTGCAGTAAAGCTGTTTCAAGGCGGAGGATATCCACAATATATTGAGGAATTACGCGCTAGTTTTAAACGTGTTTCAACCTTCAAACCGCAGGCGTCGAGGAAGGAAAGTCGTGAAATGTATGCGGTAGCAAGGGAATTTGGTTTATAGTAAGGTCAAGTCTCACAAGGACGCAGTGCGCTCATACGAGGTGTTAGATGAATGATATGGTGAAAAACTTAATTTTGTGGGCAGTCATCGTAGTGGTGTTGATGTCTGTCTTTAATAATTTCACAAAAACAACGCAACAAACTGCACAACTTTCATATTCGCAATTTGTTGATGAAATTCGTTCGGGTCAAATTCGTGAAGTAACAATCGAAGCTGATAATCGAACTATACAAGGTACACGAATCAACGGTGAACAGTTCACCGCATTCAACCCTAATGATGACAAGCTTGTTGATGAGTTGTTGGAAAACAATGTTGTCATTCAAACTAATCCAGGACAGTCGCGTTCAATACTCGTTGATATCTTTATCAGCTGGTTCCCAATGTTATTGTTAATTGGTGTTTGGATTTTCCTCATGCGCCAAATGCAAGGTGGGGGAGGCTCACGTGGTGCTATGTCGTTTGGCAAAAGTAAAGCACGCTTGATGGGTGAAGATCAGATCAAAGTGACGTTTGCAGATGTTGCAGGTGTTGAAGAAGCAAAAGAAGAAGTCTCGGAGTTAGTTGAGTTTCTCCGCGACCCAAGCAAATTCCAAAAATTAGGCGGAAAAATTCCTCGTGGCGTATTGATGGTCGGTTCGCCCGGTACTGGTAAAACCTTACTTGCGAAAGCCATTGCTGGTGAAGCTAAAGTGCCTTTCTTCACTATATCAGGCTCTGACTTCGTTGAGATGTTTGTCGGTGTCGGTGCCTCACGCGTACGTGATATGTTCGCGCAAGCTAAAAAACATTCTCCGTGCATTATATTCATTGATGAGATTGATGCCGTTGGTCGTCATCGTGGTGCCGGTTTAGGTGGTGGTCATGATGAACGTGAACAAACACTTAACCAGTTGCTGGTTGAAATGGATGGTTTCGAAGGCAGCGAGGGCGTCATTGTTATCGCGGCAACTAACCGTCCTGATGTACTTGATCCTGCATTGTTAAGACCAGGTCGTTTCGATCGTCAAGTCACAGTGCCGTTACCTGATTTACGTGGCCGTGAACAAATACTTAAAGTACACATGCGTAAAGTGCCTTTAGGTAAAGATGTGCGTGCTGACTTAATTGCTAGAGGCACGCCAGGTTTTTCTGGTGCCGACTTAGCAAACTTAGTCAACGAAGCGGCGTTATTCGCAGCGCGCGCTAACAAGCGTAATGTTGAAATGGATGAGTTCGAACGCGCCAAGGACAAGATCATTATGGGTGCTGAGCGTAAGTCGATGGTAATGAGCGAAGACGAGAAGAAATTGACGGCTTATCATGAAGCCGGTCATGCCATTGTCGGACGCCTCGTGCCTGAGCATGATCCTGTCTACAAAGTGACAATCATCCCTCGTGGAAGAGCGTTAGGTGTCACCATGTTCTTGCCTGAAGAAGATCGCTACAGTCACAGTAAGCAACGCCTGGAGAGTCAGATATCCACTTTATTTGGTGGACGACTGGCTGAAGAAATCATTTTCGGTGCTGAGGCGGTAACCACAGGTGCATCTAATGATATTGAACGCGCCACGGATATTGCCAGAGGTATGGTGACTAAATGGGGACTGTCAGAAAAGATGGGACCACTTTCTTACAGTGAGGAAGATGGTGAAGTGTTCCTGGGTCATTCCGTCACACAGACGAAAACCGTATCGGATGAAACTGCACATACCATTGATGGCGAAGTGCGCAGAATCATTGATAGCAATTACGAGCGTGCCAAAACAATTCTTAATGATAATTTAGATAAATTGCATATCATGGCTGATGCCCTAGTGAAGTATGAGACGATTGATACTGACCAGATTGATGACATTATGGCTGGTAAACAACCTCGCGTACCTGATGGCTGGGAAGATGATAATGAGTCTGGCGGTGGCTCTAGCGAAGGATCCTCTGTTTCAGATGAAGAGGAAAATCCAGGTCCAATTGGAGGCCCGGCAAGTCTTCACTAGGCTGATATTTCTAACATTTGAACGTCTCAAAACGGCCCACTTATGTGGGCCGTTTTGATTTCTGCCAGATAGATCACTGACGAGCTGTGTGGAAAACAGTACGTTAGCTGGGTAAAGTTAACTAACCACTCAAATCAATCTGAGATCTGAAATGAAAAGAAAGTATTTTGGTACTGATGGAATACGTGGCCGAGTAGGAGATGGTGTCATGACGCCTGAGTTTGTCCTCAAACTCGGCTGGGCAGCAGGCAAAGTGTTATGTGAAGAAGGCAATAACCTTATATTAATTGGTAAAGATACGCGTATATCAGGGTACATGCTTGAGTCAGTATTAGAAGCTGGCCTGTCAGCTGCTGGAGTCAATAGTCGTTTGTTAGGACCGATGCCTACACCAGGCATTGCCTATCTTACGCGCACGCTACGTGCGTCTGCAGGCATTGTTATTAGTGCATCCCACAACCCGTATTATGACAATGGAGTGAAATTCTTCTCCTCGGAAGGAACCAAACTGCCCGATGATATAGAGCTGCGTATCGAAGAGGAAATGGATAAACCCTTGACGACAGTCAGTTCTGATCAATTAGGAAAAGTTGAACGAATTCGAGATGCGTCGGGGCGTTATATAGAATTTTGCAAGAGTACGATTAGCTCCAAAATTCGTTTAAATGGACTAAAAATCGTTGTCGATTGTGCCAATGGTGCTACCTATCACGTGGCACCGAATGTGTTTCGTGAGTTGGGCGCGGAAGTGGTCTCTATTGGTTCGGAGCCGAACGGTCTCAATATCAACCATATGTGTGGCGCCACCGACCCTAAAAAGTTAAGAATGGCAGTCATTGAACATCATGCGCATCTAGGTATTGCCATAGATGGTGATGGTGATCGTCTCATCATGGTGGATGAGAATGGCGAAGTTGTCGATGGTGATGAACTTTTATATGTGATTAGTGTGGCTCGTCAGCGTAAGAACTTACTTCATGGCGGTGTCGTTGGCACCTTGATGTCAAACTTAGGGCTTGAACACGCGCTGCAAAAACAGAATATTGAATTTATGCGTGCGTCCGTAGGCGATCGTTATGTATTAGAAATGCTTAAGCAGTACTCATGGGAACTGGGCGGAGAATCATCTGGGCATATTATCTGTTTGGATCGTACCTCTACAGGAGATGCCATTGTGGCTGCGCTGCAGGTGCTAGAGGTACTGGTCGATGAGGGAATTAATTTGCGTGAGGCTAAACTCGGTATGAGTAAATATCCCCAAACATTAGTCAATGTACCGATTAAGCATAAAATTAATATTGCTGAGTCGAAACAAATTCAAGCTGCAGTGAGTGATGCTGAGTCCCAGCTGGCCGAGTCTGGACGCGTATTATTACGACCTTCCGGCACTGAACCGCTCATTCGCGTCATGGTCGAAGGGGTTGATGCACCTCAAGTGAGAACGCTGGCTGAGCAAATCGCTTCTGTCGTCTCACAGGAATGTGCAGCCTGACAATATAGTCTGAAAAAGCTAAAATAAGGCTTAATCCGGTTATCTTGATTGAATTTCTTAGGCGCGCTAGGTAAGCTTGCGCGCTCTCACCCTATCTTGTTGATTATTATATGCGTCGACCAATTGTAGCGGCTAATTGGAAGCTAAATGGCAGCCTTGAAATGGCCCAGTCATTAGTGTCTGAAATAAATACACATAGTCAAAATCATTCCGCTGTTGATGTGGTGATTTCACCGCCGTTCCCCTATTTAGTAAGGGTGTCAGAATTGATTACTTCTGCCAACGTGCACTTGGGTGCCCAGACATGCGCACAGCATCAAGCAGGCGCTTACACAGGCGAAGTGGCAGCTAACATGCTGTCTGAATTCAAATGTGACTATGTCATTGTGGGACATTCCGAGCGACGAGAGTACTATGGTGAGACAGATGAAATTGTGGCGGAGAAATTTTTACAGATACAAGCGGCGGGAATGGTTCCCATACTGTGTGTAGGAGAGTCACTTGAGCAACGTGAAAGCGGAGTTATGCAAGACACGATTGTTAATCAAGTTCATGCAGTTGTGAATAAAGCAGGTATAGAAGCGATGCAACATTCTGTGATTGCTTATGAACCTATCTGGGCGATCGGTACAGGTAAAACAGCCACACCTGAACAAGCTCAAGAAGTTCATGCGTTAATTCGTAATGAGATTGCAAAACAATCAAGTGACATCGCAACGCAATTGAGAATTCTATATGGTGGTAGTGTTAAAGCGGCAAATGCGACTGAGTTATTTTCGCAAACAGATATAGATGGAGGCTTAATAGGTGGAGCCTCTTTGGATGCAGAACAATTTAATGCCATTGTGTCTGCAGCTTCAGATTAACTTTATACGATTTTATAAACGGTAGTTACAAATGTTATATAGTATTTTAGTTTCATTAGATGTACTGATTGCAGCCGCGCTAATTGCGTTTGTGTTACTTCAACGTGGCGCGGGCGCTACCGCAGGTGCGGCTTTTGGCGGCGGTGGCGGTGCGTCGGGCACGGTGTTTGGTGCAAAAGGCTCGTCTTCATTTATGTCGCGCACGACTGCTATTCTTGCGGCCGCTTTCTTTGTTAATAGTATCGTATTAGCTTACCTCGCAAGTCATCGCGCTGAAACCGAAAGTGTGATGGACTCAAGCGTCATTCAAGAGCAGCCTATTGATATTCCTCAAGTCCAGTCCGATGTGCCTATCGTTAATATTCCGGAAGGCACTTCTACAGAAGAGATGGGTAAAATTATCCAAGAGGAAATACTTAAAAAAGCCGCGGAAAAAAATACTGCAGCAGAGAGTGAAGCCGGAGCCATGTTTGACGAAACTCAAAGTACAGCTAATGAGCTTCTGCAAGATTCTATTGATGATGCACAGCAGAGTGCGCAAGATGTAATTGAGTCTGACGTAGAACAAGCATTACCTTCGGATATCCCGCAGTAAACAATTGCCGATGTGGTGGAATTGGTAGACACGCAGTCTTGAGGGGGCTGTGGCGAAAGCCGTGCCGGTTCGACTCCGGCCATCGGCACCACACATGCGCATGAGTATTACGAGCAAATTAATTATCGCGAAGCGATTCAAGTTATTTCTGATTCAAATCCTTTAAGTCACACTTAGTAGAAATTTGATCCTTACATTCCATGCTCTAATGTCTGCTTTCGACCCTTAGCAGACGTTTATGAAACAGTCAGGCAAAGGTGAATAACTCTTTATATAATAAAACTTCAGACTAAGCACCAAGATTCAGCTGTTGATGTCTACGGGATGATAAACGTTTATCTCTTAGACTTGATTTGACGCTATAGGTAGATTCATCAACAGATCTTCTTCATCTCCATTGGTATCGAACTTGAAAAAGTCGACCATATTTTCAAGTTCGCTACTTTGACTCTTCATGGATTCCGCAGCAGCGGCAGCCTGCTCAACAAGAGCTGCATTACTTTGTGTGATGCTATCAATAGATACAATTTGGCTATTAACCTCTTCAATACCTATAGCTTGTTCATTACTTGCATTATTAATATCATTAATTAGTGTTGCAACTTCTTGCACTCTGGAAATTATATTTTCTAATGTTTCTCCCGATTTATTTACTAATTGAGTACCTATCTCTACTTTTTGAGCACTGTCTTGAATCAGCTCTTTAATCTCCTTCGCAGCAGTAGCACTGCGTCCTGCCAGGTTACGTACTTCACTTGCAACAACTGCAAATCCGCGGCCTTGTTCACCTGCACGGGCGGCTTCAACTGAAGCATTTAATGCAAGTAAGTTGGTTTGAAATGCAATCTCATCTATCACACCAATGATTTCTGATATTTTATTGCTCGATTTACTTATATCTGACATTGCATCTACAGCTTGTTGAACCACATGACCACTCTTTTCTGCCTCTTCGCTAGTTGCATTAGCGACTTCTGAGGCGCTTATCGCATTATCCGCGGTATTTTTAACCGAGCTGGTGATTTCCTCAATACTCGAGGTGGTTGATTCCAGGCTTGCCGCTTGAGACTCAGTACGCTCACTAAGATTTAAATTGCCACGAGAAATTTCATCAGCCCCTTGATTTACCAAGAGACTTGACTCTTTAATTCCCGTAACTATTTCTTTCAGTTTATTTACCGTGTTGTTTAAATCATTTTTTAATGAACCATAGGTGCCCTGGTATTCTTTTTCAATTGATTTATCTAAGTCGCCATGTGATACCGCGTCCAGTACTCTTACGATATCTCCGGTGATTGATTCAAATGTTCCAACTAAATTATTAATACTTTGGCATAATCGATGATGATATCCTTCTTTATTTTCCAAACTTATACGCTTACTTAAATCTCCCGCCAAGCTTGAATCTACAAGTTGCTGAACTTCAGTTTCAATCTGCCTTTCTGCAGTAATATTTCTCCATTCAACCACGGTACCAATCCTTTCATGGTTAACAGTAATCGGATTAGCCAATATTCGCATAGTATATTCACCAAATTTGATATCTGCGGTAAAGGTTGATGTGAGATTGCCCAATACATGTCTTTGGTGAGACGGATCTTTATGGAAACTATCAATGTTTGTGCCGACTAAGTTATCTGCATCAAAATGTGGCAATTCCTTTCTGATTTCATCTTCAGCTTCATTAAAAAAATCTTGACCTGTCTGATTCACATAGAAGATATTTAGATCCGCGTCTGCAACAATGATACTTGAACTCACACTGTCTAATGCTTGTTTGATGCGTTCAATTCTCCTATTTTTCTTCAGATTCTTATCGTAGTTGTCTTTCAAGGTGTCCTGCATAACCAACATACGTCTAAATAAACCTTTTAGTTTTTTATCCATATACTTAGGATTTCTTTCTAATTTACCCTCAATAATTTCATCGGCTATCTGCAGTAACTCATTTGGATCACCACCTAGCTGTTTCATTACCGTGCATTGAACAAAAAACGCTAGCACTAACACTGCAACACTAATACCAATGCCGATATATAAAATATTCGCACTGATTTCCCCAACCACAGCATGCGCTTCTTCTGAATTGATTTCAGAAACAATGCCCCAAGACAAGCCATTAATATTTAATGGCGAATAGGAGGCAATAACTTCATTTTTATGATGATTGATAAAGCTGCTTGATCCTTCCTCTCCATTCATAATAGCCAATGATGCTGGCGTATCAATTTTAGTTGCTAAAATTGTATTCTCAGCTATTTTACTCGACTGACTTCTCATAAAAGAATCTGAGCCAAGCAAGTACGACTCACCAGAGGCACCAAGACCAGCCACATCTGACATAATATTTGTAATATTATCCACCGGCATTTGAAATATCAGCACACCAACAAGCTGATTATTATCAATGATAGGTGATGCTATAAATGATGCAGGTGCATCATAAGAGGGTAAATAACTAGCAAAGTCCTCTATATGAGTAAAATTATTATTTTTAGAATCCCTAACTGCATTAAACGCTTTTGCGATACCACTGTCTCTGTAAGGCCCATCGACCAGGCTTGTCGCATAATCTAATTCTTTGAACACCGAGTAAACGATATAGCCATTCTCTGGTTCTACCAAAAAAATATCATAATAGCCGAATTCAGATTGATACTGTTCTATAATTGGGTGGTATCTTTCATGTATGTCATGGTAGATGCCGTCAGCATCCGCTCTTAATAATTTACCTTTTTCTCCTAAGGGATAAGAAGAATTTGCAATATAATGATGCTGAAAATACACCGCTTCATTCGAAGTTGGAATAATGCTATTTGCATTGAATGACGTATGATTTCTTGCTTCATATTCATTACTGAAATCATTTAAATAATAGTTCTTAACCTTAGACAAATAGTTTTCACGGTTTGCTGCAGAAAATTTTTCAACATCTCTAGAAAATGCATAGTTGAATTCATTCATTGCATCTTTAATCATGACACTATTGGAAAATGTTTTGACTTGCTTATCAATCGATGCAAAGTATTCCTCAATATGTAGCTTTTTAGCTTGATTTTGCGCCTGTAAATTCGATATTGCCGCCTGATGCATCGCATCAGAGGTCTGATTGAAAATCATCATGCCTGAAATTACTAAAGGCATAAGCCCAGCTATTATTAAAGCTACAAATATCTTCTTCTTAAAGTCCAAGTTAATTAGATTTTTCATTCTTACTGCCTATCTAAAATTAATATATGGGTTGACGACTAATAAAAACTAAAATTTTAAATTTTTATCAGCATCGTCCTGAACTTTCCCTGCGAGTGACTGAGAGCTGTTTCAACTCTCAGCCATGATTGCTTTGAGAGTATTGATTACTTAAATGACATCAAATCCCCAGCTAATTGATACATAAGCTTCGGTTTCATCGTTGTCGTCATTATCAATGACCTGTGAGTCCATGGTATGAACAACAGCTCCGGTTACCTCAAAACCTGCAAGCTCCATGCTATAGCCAACTTCGAAGTAGCTACCTAGTGCATCATCCGCATCATCACCGAAATCACCGTATGTGAAGTACGCTCCGTTATAGCCAATTGTCGCTGCCATGAAGTCATACTCATCACCTTCAACCATGCTATTATCATCGAGAAACTCACCATTGTATTCACCTGTGGTGTATTCCAAATCCAGTGATACATCACCGAACGAACCACCGGCATACAAATTTACTTCGTTATATTCATCGTCAAAATTATCTGAGTATTGGTAACTTGTATAACCTGCGCCAACATAGAAGCCGCTTTCAAATTCATAGACGTAACCACCATAAATGTCATACTCGATACCCTCACCTACATCTGCGATCCACGTGCCTGCATAAAAACCCATATATTCAAGATCAAGCCCACCATTACCTACGCCCGAGTCTTGGAATATTCCGCGAAATATGTAGTCTGATAAGATTCCTGCATTACCTTTAATAATTGCTTCATCCGCTATAGTCTTTGATGGTGTCATAAGAATAGAAGATATAATTAAGGAAACACCTAAAAAATTTTTGTATTTATTATTCATGTCAGTTTTCTCTAAAAATATTTTTGACAGCTATTAAGTTTGAATTTAAACCTAATGAGTTCTTAGAGGACTTAATCGGTAGCTAGTATAATTAACTTAAAAATTATTAGCTTAAATTATGAGAAACATGATGAAAATGTCATATAATCGGACAGAAAGACTGATGCGAATATGAAAGGACGATTGTTTGGTCTATCGATTTAGCAGACAATCATGGTTATACGAATGTCTGCTTTTGCGACGAAAGCAGAAATTAAATATTGTTAAAATGATATAGATATGGAGTCTGCATACCAATTTCTATTGTCGCTTGGCGGTATTCTTCTATTTGGACAAGCCGTAAGTACTCTTGGCCGTCGGACTTTTTTGCCTCGTGTAACGCTACTTTTAATCTTCGGTCTAGTAATAGGCAAAGAAGTATTAAACATAATACCTGCTTTTTTTTATCAGCAGTTTGAAATCATTGCTGAAATGACACTATTAATGGTTGGCTTTCTTATAGGAGGTAAACTTACCAAAGAATCTCTAGTTAATGGCATTAACAAAATACTATGGATATCAATCAGCACAGCTATAATGACTGCGTTTGTCGTTTCTATCAGTCTTTTTTGGCTTGGAGTACCAATTGAAATTTCTATATTGCTTGGTTGTATTGCTTCCGCTACTGCACCGGCTGCAACATTAGATGTTGTTATGGAAACAGAAGATAAGAGTGAATTTAGTAATATTCTAATTTCGGTTGTTGCTCTAGATGATGCATGGGCTTTGATGTTGTTTGGTATTGGTCTTGCTGCAGCGATATCAATTAGTGGACAGACTTCGGATACTCTATCAATTCTATTGGCAATTAAAGATATTGGTGGCGCTGTAATTCTAGGTGTAATGATAGGATTTCCTGCAGCTTATCTAACGGGAAGGCTAAAACCCGGCAAGCCAATGTTAACTGAAGCACTTGGTCTCGTGTTTGTTTGTGGAGGATTAGCGTTGTGGCTTGATATATCTTTTTTAATTGCTTCTATAGTGATGGGTGCGATTGTTGCAAACTTTGCAAAACATCATGATTATTCATTTCATGAAATTGAGAATATTGAATGGCCATTTATGGTCATCTTTTTTGTACTGGCAGGAGCTACACTAGAAATTCATATGATAGCTGAAATTGGTCTCATTGGAATTGTATATATTCTCTCCAGAATAATTGGAAAAATTTTAGGAGCAAGAATAGGTGGTGAAATAAGTAAAGCTGAGCAGAAAATCAAAAATTGGATAGGTGTGGCTCTGTTGCCTCAGGCGGGTGTTGCTATTGGGATGGCACTGATTGCGTCAAGTAGTTTCCCAGAATATCGACAATTGCTTTTGTCATTGATAATTAGTACCACGATCTTGTTTGAGCTAATTGGGCCTATTTTCACACGTATTGCCATACGAAAAGCTGCTTAGAATTTGTGAATGCAGATTTCAACTAATGACCGCTTTTGTGCCGAAAGCAGTCTTTCAAGCGTAGTTGGATAAGTTTTATGAAATGGAAAGAATTAACTTTTACCGCAATTATATTACTTTTTATTTCAGCCTCAGCTTTTTGTAGTCAGCTGCCACCACGTGAATTAAGAGAGCTCTTGGAAAGCTCTAATTATATTTTTATTGGCACTGTGAATAAGGTAAAGCTAGTTGAAGATCTTGGGAAAAATGGGAAAAAATTTGAAATTGATTTACAAGTGACTAGTGTCATGAAAGGTAATATTCCAGAAAAAGTCATCAAGGTCCGCAGCTACATTGGCGGAATTAGAGGTTTCAGTATTCCGCTTGAAAAAAAACAAAAAGGGGTCTTTTTTTTGAGATCTATTGATAATGGATGGGGAGAACTTACTCATTGGGGATCTATTGCTGTATTCGATGGATCATATTTCGAATGAACGCTTTTGCGCCGCAAGCAGTCATCTCATTTGGTTAGGGCTCCAACAGCTTAAAGATATTATTAACTCCCTTTAAACTTTGAGCTTTACTCATTGGCCCTTTAGTAAGAGTTACCATGCCTACAAGGGAAGAGACGATTAATTGTGCTAATTCGTTGCATTTGATGTCGTCTCTGAATTCCTGTTTTTCCTGACCGCGTTTGATTATGTTCGTTAAAAGCTTTAGAAGCCCTGCAATGTGATTGTTGACTAGCTTCTTTACTTCATCATCTTTGTAGGCACGTTCATTTAATGCATTTACCATTAAACAGCCGCGTTTTACAGATTGACCACACACACTTTTTAAATCGGAACTTAACCACTTATAAATAGCTTGCTTAGGTGATTCAGTATTTTCTAAATGTTGTTTATCAAATTCGTGGGTAGTCTCTAGGTAATTTTTTAAAGCAGCGATAAACAAGGTATGTTTATCTTTAAATGCTTTGTAGATGCTACCTTTTTGTAAATTGGTTGCTTGCATGAGGTCAGACAATGACGTGCCGTCATAGCCCTCACTCCAAAACACCTGCATGGATTCAGTAAGTACCTGATCTATATCAAATTCCCTTGGTCTGGCCATTTCTTGCTCCTTTTTACTGTTTATGACTTTACATCAATAGTGACCGTTCAGTCAACAAATCGATCATAACGATAAGAATTTTAAATCATGAATGATATTGACCATTCGGTCAATAACTACTAAAGTACGCCTCATTGTTGACCGGGAGGTCAATATTTAAAACTTAACTTAACTTAACTTAATTTATAATTTTTAGGAGATTTATCATGACAATTAAACACGCATTACCAATCGCATTATTTTTCGCTGCTACTGCTGCATCAGCTAATGGTGGTCTAAGCATAGATAATGTAGATCAGAGTATGAATTCTGAAAATTGGGTACAAACTAATTCTGTTGCACCTGAAATTAATGTTCAGGGTCCACTTGCTGCTTTTGAGAATTACATAGCTGAGACTCGAGAATTTGTTGATACAGATGCATTGAGACAAGACTTTGATGGTCAGTCTTAATTATTAAAGTGGATACTCAAGGAAGACATGTGAACAAGGATGTTCATTAAAAATAGTAAGTCCAATGGAGTAAACAAGATGAAAGCATTAGTTTTAATATCGGTGATTTTATTGTTACCTTTGAGTGCTCATAGTGCGCCTGATAACTCTACACTAGACTCATTTAAGGGTGGGCCAAGAAATGAGGACCAGCAAAATTATTACGAGCAAGATGTTCAAGAGGTAGTGATTTGTAAAATACCGGAGTATGGAATCTCTGTGAATAAACTAGACGAGGAAAACTCCCAAAAGAAAACATATGGTGTTTATCGCTGCCTTTGGGCTTAATTTTTAAAAAGGAGATGTAGTATGAAGAACATTGAAGTATACACAAAAGATAATTGCCCATATTGCGATCGTGCCAAAGCTTTATTACAAGCAAAAGGCGAGACATTTACCACAATTGATGTGACTCATGACACTGATGCGTTGCAGAAAATGATTAACCGCTCTACTAAACGGTCAGTACCGCAGATTTTTATCAATGGTCAGTCAATTGGTGGTTATACGGACCTAGCAAAGATGTATACGTGATATGCGTGTCTGTAAAAAACTAGATAAGGCAGGTGACTTTGAAATCACTTGCCTTAATTAGCAATGATGGCAGATTGATTATCGGTGTAGTCTACAATTCTTACAAGAAATCCAAAAATTGTCACTTAGTAACTATGACTGCTTTTGCGCCGATAGAAGTCGCTTTAAATTTAGCCTAATCAAATATTATACTGTGCATCTTAATAAAAAATATTACGCCAATCGATAGAAAACCGCCGATGAGGGATAGCCATATGGGTGCGCCATAATAAAGACAAACTATTGCACTAATGCCCGTAGCTACACTGAAGACTATTGCCATGAGTAGTAAGTCTTTTAGTATATTTTGTAGAAGCTCAATGAAAAATGATTTCAGTGAAGTATCCGTAGTTGATGTATTATTCTCATCATTTTTCATGGCAGTTACTATTAAATATTTTCGAAAAACAGGATAAAATAAAGATAGTTGGTTATAAAGACCGTTCCACCAATTAATTACCACTTTCAGCCTGGAAACAGTAAGTAGTAAACTCTTAGCTATGTTTACAAACCAATAGCTGCAAATGCCTAATAATAATTCTTTGATACTAGCCTTGTTAGTGGCAGTTACAGCATATTATGTTCAACATGTCTCTGCTTTTGGTGGCTACCTACTAGCCTTACTCACATTGTTGATGATCATTATTGCATCTTTAACTAATTCCTTTTGGCCGACAAAACAAAAATCTGAAAAGCCAATGATATTCGCTTTGTTTTGGGGGCTAATGCTTGGACTAATACTGCCTTTTGTCATAACTGAGTATGTGTTTTGATTTAAGCGATGTTCGGCTATCAATTCGTTTATATATTAATGAGACTTTGATGAAAGTTGTTAAGTTCACTTTTGAGCCGATAGCTAATTCTATTAGAGAGGGGTAAGTTTTGTATAGTGAACATATAATCATTGCAGTTTTGATATTGGCTGGCTTAGCGTTTCTATTAATCTATGAAACAAGAAAGATTGATTCTGCTTTTGAATTACAGCGAGTAATGGTGGAAAAAAATTCAGTTGAATTTAGAAAGGATATTAAAATAATTGAGAATGATTTAAATAGAGGATTAATATCTCAAGCGAAGTGTATGAAAATGAAAAGTAATGCTTGAAATTAATGTAACTTAATGACTGCTATTTGGCTAACTATTGTCATTAATTAACATCAGAAATGAAGTTTAATAATCATAAAATAAATAAACTCATCATTACTATATTGGTATTTGGAATTATATTAATTAAGCACGAAATAACACTAGTATATTTATTCTTTAGCGGAATCGTCAGTTATGTATGCGTAGATATCATTTATAACTATATAATGAAACAAACTATCAACTTTACAGGCGGTCCATATAAATATGCCCCTGACAATAGACAGACACAAATAATTCGGACTCTAATATTTATATGTAATTTATTCCTATTGTTATTTATCGGAGTTTATTATTAGGTTCATGCACAAAGATATAGCCATTCAAATGACCGCTTTTGCGCCTATTGCAGACATCCAGAGGTATGAAACTAAATAAAATTATATGAAAATACTTACAAATATATGTTCGGATAATTTGCAGCAAAGTAAAGAGTTCTACGTCAAGCTTCTTGGTTTAAATGTGAAATATGATGGTGATTGGTATGTACAATTAAATTCGCCTGAAGATTCAGAAATTGAGTTCGGAATCATTAAGAGAGATCACGAGTTAATCCCAAGCGAGTATCAACATAAACCAAATGGAATGTATGTAACGTTTGTAGTTTCGGATGTTGATGTCATTTACCAAAAGGCACTTGAAATGGGTGTTCATGTACTTCAAGAACCTCGTGACGAATTTTATGGTCAACGCCGCTTTCTGGCACAGGACCCCAATGGCTGTTTAATAGATATCTGCTCGCCTTACGAATGATATAAACTACATGGCAACTTTTGCGCCGAAAACCGCCGTAAAGAAAATAGATTAATCGAATAAGCTATTAGACTTAACAAAAAATATTACTCCAATCGAGAGGAAGCCGCCAATGAGGGATAACCATAGGGGCGCACCATAATAAAGACAAACTACAGCGCTAATACCAGTAGCTACAGCAAAGACTATAGCCATGAGTAATAAGTCTTTTAGTGTATTTTGTAGAAACTCAATGAAAAATGATTTCAATGAAGTATCTGTAGTTGGTGCATTATTTTCATCGTTTTTCATGATGAGTAAATCTATCTTTACGACAATAGCAGGATATATTGAAAATCTTTCATTATAAAGACCGTTCCACCATTTTATGACAGCTTTTGCGCCGAAAGCATTCATGTTGGATTTTATATACAGGGATTACTAGGTAGATTACCTGAAGATAATGTCTTGGGGTTTGTTTTCCCGCTCGACTAAAACATCGAAAAATTGGTTCAGAGTTTTTTCTTTAAGCATTAACACAACTGCAACGAGCTATTCCTCGCAAATTTGGAATGCTGAAGGCATTCGAGTGATATCTTTTACATCATATGGTGCATTATGTTCACTTACCTTTCTCAAAGCATCCAATAAAAATTAAATATTCAGTTAGAATACGATCCCCACTTTTTGCAGATAATACAAGTCAATAATTCAATTGTTATGATTTGTTATAAATGTGAATAGTTGACGTATTATATAGAATCAATCGCTTATGACAAACAATAGTAAAAATAAATTAATAAATGCATATAAGTTAGTTTAGTTGTTGTCATCAATTATTCATATATAATTAACTTATTGTAGTTAACATTTGCATCAGTTTTAAAATTCAATTTGCAGAGGGGAAAAGTTGTGACATCTAAGGTTGGGATATCGGTAGTGTTACTTTCTCTTGTATTTGGTTCGAATGCGATGGCAGCGACAATCGCCAGCTTCACGGATCCAGGTACTCAATCATTTTCGTTTGTTGATATTGGTACCAACGGTGATGGGGTCGGTCAATTGACGGCAGCTAATTCTGACATCGAAGTACTGTTACCAATGCTAGGTGTTACTTTCACAGATGCTAGTTATACATTAACAGACCAGTCTGGCGGTGCGTTAGATACTACCAGCCAGGTGAATACAGCGTTTGGTGTCGTGCAGTCCGTGTTTGAAGGTGGTGTTTTATCGATTGTCACTGATATAGCTGAGAATTCACTTAATGCGGGTGATGTCATCTTGCAGGCAACATTTGATACTGCTGTCAGTATTTTTGGCAATCTGTTAACGGCGGATGACTTCATTGGTAACGACGTGGAATTTACTGGCTTTGCGGTCGATAGCTTCCCTGGTGTGACAGGAGAGCAATTCAGTTTTTCCACTGCGAATGTTAACCCTGGATCGGCGTTACTTAATCCAGCTGATATGGAAGATTTCACAGCGACAACAAGTTTCACTTCAAGCGCAACCCCTGTGCCGCTGCCAGCAGCATTTTGGTTGTTTGGCGCGGGCATAGCCACTTTACTAGGTGCATCACGCAAAGTTTAAGAGGGTATTTAGTCCTCATATTTCATCGCCTTTAGAGTAATTTCTAATAGAGGGCCGCAGGAGTGCGGCCTTTTTTGTTGTATAAATTGTATGGTTAGTGGCATATAGCTCAGCTAACTACTGAAATTCTATAAATCCTCCTAATCGTGTATAAATCATCCAGTTATTGAATGATTTATCGTCCTATACATAGCATCAATTTGTGTTCCACACTGCTGGGGCTTAATATCCTCTATGCATTCCACTTGGGGGAGTGGGGCGGCATAATCGAACAATATAATAATAATATAATAATCATATATATAGATAAGATATGCTTGAGAATTATGTTCCGATCCTTATATTTCTAGTTATCGCGCTAATAATCGGCGTAGTGCCAATTATTGCCGGATTAATTCTCGGTAATCGTATTCCTGATGCGGCTAAAGACTCGCCATACGAGTGTGGGTTTGAAGCGTTTGAAGATTCGCGCATGCGCTTTGATGTTCGTTATTACCTGGTCGCTATCTTGTTCATAATCTTTGATCTCGAAATTGCCTTTCTGTTTCCATGGGCCGTTGCATTACGCGATATTGGTATTCCAGGATTGTTAGCCATGTCCGTTTTTCTCGGTATTCTAGTGATTGGCTTTATTTACGAATGGCGCAAAGGAGCACTCAATTGGGATTAGTTAATTTATGCATGGAGCGCTATGGAAACTGAACAGTTAATGCAACAAGGCTTTGCTGTAGGCAAGCTGGATGAGTTAGTTAATTGGGCGCGTACCGGTTCAATGTGGCCAATGACATTTGGCTTGGCATGTTGTGCAGTAGAGATGATGCATGCCGGTGCATCACGTTATGACTTGGATCGATTCGGAGTAGTATTTCGTCCTAGTCCAAGGCAGTCTGATGTCATGATAGTCGCTGGGACATTAGTGAATAAAATGGCACCCGCGTTACGCAAAGTCTATGACCAAATGGCCGAGCCAAAATGGGTGATATCAATGGGCTCATGTGCCAATGGCGGGGGTTATTATCACTACTCTTACTCGGTAGTCAGAGGATGTGATCGAATTGTTCCCGTCGACATTTATGTACCGGGTTGCCCGCCAACTGCAGAAGCATTGATGTATGGAATTTTGCAGCTGCAAGAAAAAATTCGTCGCAGTAATTCAATCTCGCGCTAATACATTATGAAAAATTTATGAGTCAATCAGACACATTCGACACTGCATTGCGTGAATTTTCTCAGCAGCATAAATGCGAGCTAGAGTTTGAGCGTAATGAATATACTTTGCTTGTTGTGCCAAACCAGCTTGTCGATTTGCTTGATGAATTAAAACAGCAACCGCAATTTTGTTTTGATCAATTAATTGATTTAGCAGGTATTGATTATTTGGAATATGCCAAAACTGAATGGAAAACTGAGCAAGCATCAGGCTCGGGGTTTAGTCGAGGCGTGGCTAAAAATACATTTGGTCGATTTAAATTCGATAACAATACGATTGATAGTGAGATGCAGGAACCTCGGTTTGCTGTGGTTTATCATTTGCTCTCAGTGAAGAATAATCAGCGTTTGCGTGTGAAAGTGTTTTGTGAAGATAACCATATGCCACAGGTAAATTCAGTGTGTTCGCTGTGGTCATCAGCCAACTGGTATGAACGAGAAGCATTTGACTTATTTGGCATTGTCTTCAGTGGTCATCCTGATATGCGTCGTATTCTGACCGACTATGGTTTTGTTGGACATCCATTAAGAAAAGATTTCCCTTTAGTTGGTCATGTAGAGGTACGCTATGACCCATCTAAGAAGCGTGTTATCTATCAGCCTGTCACGATTGAACCGCGTGTACTTGTGCCAAAAGTAATTCGTCACGACAGTCGTTATTTCGATAACACTGAGCCTCATACGAAAGAGTCATAAGGTATGGCTGAAATAAGAAACTACACAATGAATTTTGGACCGCAACATCCTGCTGCACATGGTGTGTTACGTCTTATTCTAGAGCTTGATGGTGAAGTAATAGAGCGTGCTGACCCGCATGTAGGATTGTTACACAGAGGCACGGAAAAGCTGGCTGAGAGTAAACCCTATAATCAAAGTATCGGTTATATGGATCGACTCGATTATGTTTCCATGATGTGTAATGAACATGGCTATGTGCTTGCTATTGAAAAATTATTAGGTGTAGAAGCACCGCAGCGAGCGCAATATATTCGTGTCATGTTTGATGAAATCACGCGTATTCTAAATCATCTGTTATGGCTAGGTGCGCATGCACTCGATGTCGGTGCAATGTCGATGTTCTTATACGCATTCAGAGAGCGTGAAGATTTGATGGATTGCTATGAAGCAGTATCAGGTGCGCGCATGCATGCAACCTATTATCGCCCGGGTGGTGTGTATCGTGATTTGCCCGACACAATGCCTCAATATCAAACATCAAAGTGGCGCAGTGATAAAGAAATTAACAAGCTGAACGAGGCGCGTTCCGGTTCATTGCTGGATTTTATTGATGATTTCACAGCTCGCTTTTCAGGATGTGTCGACGAGTATGAAACATTACTTACAGACAACCGCATATGGAAACAACGCACAGTGAATATCGGTGTTGTATCTCCTGAGCGTGCGCTGCAACTTGGTTTTACAGGGCCAATGCTAAGAGGCTCTGGAGTGGAATGGGATTTACGTCGCAAGCAACCATATGAAGTTTACGACAAAATGAACTTTCTTATTCCTGTCGGTGTTAACGGCGATTGTTATGATCGTTACTTAGTGCGTATAGAAGAAATGCGTCAGTCAAACGAAATCATCAAGCAATGTTCTCAATGGTTAAGAGAGCATCCGGGAGATGTGATGTTGGATGATCATAAATTTACTCCGCCTTCCCGAGCAGATATGAAAGATGACATGGAAGCGTTAATTCATCACTTTAAATTATTTACCGAAGGCTATTGTTTGCCAGAAGGTGAAGTGTATTCTGCGGTCGAGCATCCTAAGGGTGAGTTTGGCGTGTATCTTGTATCTGATGGGGCCAATAAGCCATATCGAGTAAAAATACGTGCACCAGGCTTTGCGCATCTCGCTGCGTTAGATGAAATGGTTAAAGGGCACATGATTGCAGATGTGGTTGCAGTCATTGGCACGCAAGACATTGTGTTTGGAGAAATTGATCGGTAATGCTATGACGGATGCAAATGCCATGACACTGTCCAATGAAGTGAATGCAGAAGTCGACGATTGGCTGCGACGCTTTCCAGAAGACCAAAAACAATCAGCGGTATTGGGAGGATTGCATGCAATACAGCATGAGTTTGGTTATCTACCTGTCAAACAAATGGATGCATTAGCAGAAAAGCTAGCCATGCCGGCGATAGCTGTTTATGAAGTCGCTTCTTTTTATTCAATGTTTGAGTTAGAGCCAGTAGGTAAACATACCATTGCGGTGTGTACCAACTTGTCTTGCTTGTTACGTGGTGGTGAAGAAGTGCTGCACTACATAGAGAATAAGTTAGCTATCAAGTGCGGCCAGTCGACCGCGGATGGAAAATACTATTTAAAGCAAGAAGAAGAATGCTTAGCGGCATGCTGTGGCGCACCCATGATGCAAGTGAATCACCAATACTATGAAAATTTAACTGAAGCTAAGATTGACGAAATCCTAGATAATTTAGAGGAACCATTGGAATAGACATGGACGAAGTTGTTTATCAAACGCGAAACTTAGAGTCGCCATGGTCATATGAAACCTATCGTAAGGTTGGCGGCTATCAGGCACTGGAAAAAATTCTCAAAGAAAACATTTCACCTGAGGATGTCGTTGAAATGGTAAAAGCCTCTGGCTTGCGTGGGCGCGGTGGCGCGGGTTTTCCTACCGGAATGAAATGGAGCTTTATGCCACGTAATACAGGTAAGCCGACTTATTTAGTCTGCAACTCTGATGAGTCGGAACCGGGAACATGCAAAGACCGTGATATTTTGCGTTTAAACCCTCACGCATTGGTCGAGGGAATGATAATCGGCGGTTATGCCATTGGTGCCAGTGCCGGATATAACTACATGCGTGGTGAATTCATGCATGAGCCTTATGCGCGTTTTAAGCAAGCCCTTAAAGAAGCGTATGAACACGGTTATCTGGGTAAAAATATTTTAAATTCCGGTTTTGACTATGAGTTATATGATGCCTTGGGTGCTGGTGCTTACATCTGTGGTGAAGAAACAGCTCTACTAGAATCACTTGAGGGTAAGAAAGGACAACCACGATTTAAACCGCCATTCCCCGCTGCGTATGGACTGTATGGATGTCCGACCACAATTAACAATACCGAAAGTCTTGCATCGATTCCCTCTATTATTAACAATGGTCCTGAGTGGTTTGCTGAACTAGGTGTGCCCAATAATGGTGGAGTGAAATGTTTTTCAGTCTCAGGTCATGTTGAGAAGCCTGGAAATTTTGAAATTTCATTAGGTACGCCGTTTAGTGAATTGCTTGCTATGGCAGGTGGTGTTTGGCAGGGTCGTCAATTAAAAGCAGTCATTCCAGGTGGTTCTTCAGTGCCGGTGATTCCTGGCGATATGATGATGCAAACCAATATGGATTATGACTCTATCAATAGTATTGGCTCATTTCTTGGCTCGGGTGCAGTGGTTATCATGGATGACACAACAGATATGGTACAAGTACTCAGGCGTATTTCACGGTTTTACTTTTCTGAATCATGTGGTCAATGCACGCCTTGTCGAGAAGGTACCGGTTGGCTGTATCGCATGCTTACACGTATTGTTAACGGTGAAGGTAAGTTATCTGATATTGATACTTTAGATGATGTCGCGGGAAAAATTAAAGGGCGAACCATTTGTGCGTTAGGTGACGCGGCAGCCATGCCAGTGCAAAGTTTTATCGAGCATTATCGACAAGAGTTTGTCCACTATGTCGAACACGGTTGTAGCATGATCTCTAAAAAAGAGCGTGCAGCATAATTATTATGGATGATCAAGCACAAGATTTTGTCACAGTCACAATAGATGGCGTCGAGCTTAAAGCGCCGCGCAATGCCATGTTAATTGAAATTGCAGATCAGGCTGGCATCAATATACCAAGGTTCTGTTATCACAAACATTTGTCGGTGGCTGCGAACTGTCGCATGTGTATGGTAGAAGTGGAGAAAGCACCAAAACCATTACCCGCCTGTGCAACCCCTGTGGCAGATGGAATGCAAGTACACACACGTTCAGAATTAGCATTAGATGCACAAAAAGGCACAATGGAATTTTTGCTAATCAATCATCCTCTAGATTGCCCTGTGTGTGATCAAGGCGGTGAATGTGAATTACAAGATGTAGCCATGGGCTATGGCAGCGATGTTAGTCGCTTCAATGAAAGAAAACGCGTGGTTGAAGATAAAAATATTGGCCCGTTGGTGTCCACGGATATGACGCGTTGTATTCATTGCACACGCTGTGTCAGATTTGGTACCGAGATTGCGGGCGTAAGTGAATTAGGCGCAACAGGGCGTGGTGAGTTTATGGAGATCGGCACTTATGTAGAAAAGTCTCTATCGTCTGAGTTGTCAGGTAATGTTATCGATTTGTGTCCAGTAGGTGCTCTGAATGCCAAGCCGTCACGCATGAAAGCACGCGCATGGGAAATGGTAGAGCACACAAGCATTAGTACACATGATTCATTTGGTTCCAATTTAAATTTACACACATTACGCGATGAAGTGATTCGTGTGGTGCCTCATGAGAACGAGCAAGTCAACGAAACCTGGATTTCCGACCGTGATCGCTTTAGTTATGAAGGTATGTACAGTGATAATCGATTGTTAGCAGTCATGCAAAAACAGGCGAATGAGTGGAAGACGTCAAGTTGGTCAGATGCGATCCCGGCATTGAGCAAACTGTTAAAGAGTTACTCACCTGATGACATTGGTTTTATTGTCAGCGCTAACCAAACCAATGAAGAGTTATTTCTTGTGCAAAAACTTGCGCGAGAATTGAATATTTTTAACATTGATCATCGCATACAGCAGACTGACTTTAATACTCAACAGGCTGATCCGGTGTTTCCCTGGTTGGGAATGAATATTGATGAGCTTGAATCGCATGACCTGATTATTATCATCGGTTCTGACTTAAGATCTGCGCAGCCCATGCTGGCACATAAAGTGCGTAAAGCCACGCGTAATGGTGCGCATGTCGTTGTCATTAATCCCCAGCATAGTGAATGGCACATGAACACAACTTACTATGAAGTTGTTAGCCCACAAACCTGGTTGAATAACTTGCTGTGTTTGTTAAGTGAGCTTGATGCGCATAGCGACAGCAAGTTGCCTGCCGACATCAAATCAAGCTTGTTAGCAGATGAGGAGCATGCCTATAAAGCACTTGCAACTATGATGCTGAATGCAAACAAATCATGCCTGCTTGTGGGTGAGTTAGCGCAACAGCATTATGATTATTCTTCTTTACGTGCGATTAGTTATTGGATAGCGCAATTAACGGATTCTAAATTTGGCTATATTACTCAGTCATCAAATGCAGCTGGCGCGAGTTTGTTAGGAGTGTTGCCTCATAGAGACGTGATGGGACAGGTAAGCCAGTCGGAAGGTTTAAATTATTTACAAATGATCGACTCGCCGAGGAAGGTATATCTACTAATAGGGTTTGAGCCTGAATGGGACTGCGCATTACCTGCGCAGACATTGGCGGCATTGAATCAAGCTGACGCAGTTATTGCGCTCAGTTCGTTTGTTACAGAACAGATGCGAGACTATTGTGACTGGCTGCTACCTATCAATAGTTATGCAGAAGTCGAGGGGACTAAAGTTAATATAGAAGGACGTTGGCAAACATGTAACAAAGCAGTCAATTCGAGAGGTGAGGCAAAGCAGGCGTGGAAAGTATTACGTATGCTCGGTGCAGCATTGCAATTAGAAAGTTTTAGCTATTTAACAATAGCGGATGTGCAAGCAGACATTTCAAACTATATCGATGAATCTTTTGCTTTTAATAATGAATTAACATCCATACCTGCAATTCAAGCTGTGCAACCTACTGATGATGTCTATTGTGTTGGTAGCACGCCAATTTACTCGATTGATCCTTTAGTACGTAATGCGCATTCGTTGCAGCAAGCGCAACAACTTGAAGAGTCCGTGGCTTATGTGCATGTATCTGATATCGAGAAATATAATTTAGTAGAAGACAAATGGGTTAAAGTGGTACAAGGTGAGCAAAGCGGTATATTTAAATGTGTGCAAAATAATAATGTATTACCTGGCACAGCGTTAATTCTTAGAGCGTTACCAAGAAGTGAAACAATGGGCGCTATATATGGCCCAGTAACACTTGTTAATTTGTCGGTGGCGTAAATGATGTCATTTTGGAACGCAATACCTGAGTTATATAGAGAGCTATTTATTATCTCAGTATTAATTGTGTTGTTCCTGTTGGTGTTAATGGGTGCTGTTGCTTATGTCACGTTTGCCGAGAGAAAAATAATTGGTTACATGCAGGTGCGTATTGGGCCGAATCGTGTCGGGCCTAGAGGGTGGTTGCAGCCCATCGCAGATGCATTAAAGCTAATGACAAAGGAGATGATTCTCCCTGCTGACTCCAGCAAGTTTTTGTTTCGCATTGCACCTGTGCTTTCAATTGTTCCAGCGCTAGCAGCATGGGCGGTGATTCCGTTTACTGATGGTGTTTATTTTTCTGATATTAATGCCGGTTTATTGTATGTATTAGCTTTAACCTCTATGGGTGTGTACGGTGTGATTGTTGCGGGCTGGGCATCAAATTCTAAATATGCCTTGCTAGGTGCATTACGCTCGGCAGCACAAATCGTTTCTTATGAAATAGCGATGGGCTTTGCGCTGGTTGGAGTATTGATGGCCAGTGGCAGCTTAAATCTTAGCATCATTGTCGAACAGCAAAGTGGCGGAGTGTTGCATTGGTATTGGCTACCATTGCTACCGTTATTTTTAGTGTATTTGATTTCTGGTGTGGCGGAGACTAACCGTGCACCGTTCGATGTGGCGGAGGGTGAATCAGAAATTGTGGCAGGGTTTCATGTGGAATACTCTGGCATGGGTTTCGCAGTGTTCTTTCTTGCAGAATATGCCAATATTATTTTAATCTCTGCATTAACAGCATTGTTGTTTTTAGGGGGGTGGCTAAGTCCATTTGAAAATGTTGAAGCTTTAACAGGGCTCCCAGTGTTGGGCGCGTTAATTGATTCTGGCCCTCACTGGTTTATCCTGAAAACATCATTTTTTATATTTTGTTTCTTGTGGTTTCGTGCGACTTTCCCAAGATACCGCTATGATCAGATCATGCGTCTGGGCTGGAAGGTATTGATCCCTGTTACCTTGGTATGGATAGTACTTGAAGGTGTGGCAATCGCATATGGGTTATCTCCATGGTTCGATTAACTATCACTTGCTGGAGTTTTGCATGAAACACTTTTTAAAGAGTTTCTCTTTGTGGGAGTTATTGAAAGGATTAAATCTCACAGGTAAAAAACTTGTTAGTAATAAAGTGACTGTGCAATATCCGGAGGAGAAAACGCCTCAATCGCCGCGCTTTAGAGGATTGCATGCTTTAAGAAAATATCCAAGTGGGGAAGAGCGTTGCATTGGATGTAAATTGTGTGAAGCGGTATGCCCCGCACTTGCAATCACTATTGATACGGATGAACGTGAAGATGGCACCCGACGCACAACGCGCTACGATATCGATTTATTTAAATGTATCTATTGTGGGTTTTGTGAGGAGGCATGTCCGGTAGATGCGATTGTTGAAACAAGAAATTTTGAGTATCACTTTGAACATCGTGGTGAGCAGATTATGAGAAAACAGGATTTGCTCGCAGTAGGAGATAAGTACGAACAACAAATACAACAAGATAGAAAAGCGGACGCTCAATATCGATAATAATAAACAATAAAAATTATAATTAATGACTTTTCAGCTAATTATTTTTTACTTTTTCTCAGCTGTAATGGTGATTGCTGCATTACGCATGATCACGGCTAAAAACCCAGTGCATTCGGCGCTTAGTTTAGTGCTGGTATTTTTTACCTCGTCTGCAATTTGGCTATTACTAGAAGCGGAATTCCTCGCTATTACATTAGTGCTGGTATATGTCGGCGCAGTGATGGTGTTGTTTTTATTCGTTGTCATGATGCTGAATATTAATCTCAGCAAAATGCGCGAAGGATTCGTACGCTTCATGCCTATCGCGCTGATTGTTTCAGTGGTCATGATTATTGAACTGGTATTGGTAGTGGTGGCCAAAGAATTTTCCATTGAGAAAAATGCTGGATTTGAATTCGAATTAGGCAATACTCATGCGTTGGGTGAAATTTTATATACCGACTATTTGCTGCCATTTGAAACAGCAGCTGTGATTTTATTAGTGGCTATTGTGGCCGCCATTGTTTTAACGTTGCGTCAACGCATGCAGACGAATGCTCAGGATCCTGGTGAGCAGGTTAAAGTGAAAGCCAAGGATCGTATAAGAATCGTTTCGCTTCCTAGTGAAAACGATAATAAGTTCTGATACATGATTACTATCACACATTTTTTGGTTTTGGGAGCGGTGCTATTTTCATTAGCCATCGCCGGCATATTCATGAACCGAAAAAATCTAATCGTTCTGCTTATGTCTATAGAGCTAATGCTGCTCGCTGTGAATATAAACTTTATTGCGTTTTCATATTACTTGAATGATTTAGCAGGTCAGGTGTTTGTATTTTTCATACTAACCGTGGCTGCGGCTGAGGCGGCAATTGGTCTTGCGATATTAGTTGTTGTATTCAGAAACCGAGGCACGATTAATGTGCAAGATCTGAATGAGATGAAAGGTTAATTATGTCACTTACTCAATTGTGTCTAATTACTGTGTTAGCGCCGCTCATTGGATCCGTTGTTGTCGGTCTGTTTGGCAGGTGGATTGGGCGTGATCATGCACATGTCATTACCATTGCCGGTGTTGCTATCTCATTACTCGCGTCGTGCGCAGTATTTTACGACTTATATGATAATGGTTATCCCACACATAACTTCTATATATATGAATGGGCCAAAGTGGGTGAACTGGTTTTAGGTATTGGCTTTTTAATTGATTCTTTGTCAGCAATTATGATGCTGGTAGTGACATCGGTATCACTCATGGTGCATGTGTACACCATCGGTTACATGCATGACGATCCCGGCTATAAAAGATTCTTTAGTTATATTTCTTTATTTACCTTCGCCATGTTAATGCTGGTGATGTCAAATAACTTTTTACAGTTATTCTTTGGTTGGGAAGCTGTTGGTTTAGTGTCTTATCTATTGATTGGTTTTTGGTATACGCGACCGACAGCAATTGTCGCCAATATGAAAGCATTTTTAGTCAATCGCGTAGGAGATTTTGGTTTTCTACTTGGCATTGCGGCCATTGTTGTCACCACTGCGAGTTTGGATTATGCACAAGTGTTTGCAAGTGCAGATAGGTTGGTTGGAGAGAATTTACACCTTACGAATACCGTCAGTGTTTCTTTAATTACATTTACATGCATCGCGTTATTCGTCGGTGCTATGGGTAAATCAGCACAAGTACCGTTGCACGTATGGTTGCCTGATTCCATGGAAGGTCCCACGCCAATTTCGGCACTGATTCACGCCGCCACGATGGTGACGGCAGGTATTTTTATGGTGGCACGTATGTCACCTTTATTTGAACTCAGTGAAACGGTTTTACTGTTTATTATGTTTATTGGCGCTATCACTGCGTTCTTTATGGGGCTGGTTGCGATTGTGCAAGACGACATTAAGAAAGTGGTGGCGTATTCAACACTTTCTCAGTTGGGTTATATGACAGTTGCGTTAGGTGTGTCGGCTTATTCATTAGCGATATTCCATTTATACACGCATGCATTTTTTAAAGCATTGCTATTTCTTGCGGCTGGCTCAGTCATTATCGCCATGCATCATGAGCAGGATATCCGCAAAATGGGGGGCTTATGTAAACGTATGCCGATTACCTACATCACTTCTCTGATAGGAACGCTGGCATTAATAGGTTTTCCTGGCTTTTCTGGATTCTTTTCCAAAGAGTCGATAATTGAAGCCGTGCACTTGTCGTCTTTGCCGGGCGCCGAGTATGTATATTGGATGGTGTTAGCAGGGGTATTCATTACAGCATTTTATTCGCTACGTTTATTTATATTAGTGTTTCATGGTCAGCCGCGTATGTCTGAAGAGACTTATGCGCATGTTCACGAATCGCCAAGAGTTGTTACCTGGCCGTTAGTCTTTCTGGCAGTAATGAGTGTGATTGCTGGCTATGTGATTGATCATGTCGTCTATGGTGATTTTTTTGCTGCCCCAATTCATGTTGCACAGCAACATAGCGTTATGCAATCAATGGCGGAGCATTTCCATGGTGCGTGGGCGATGGTGTCCCATGCTTTTGTGGTGATGCCATTCTACTTGTTGCTGGCTGGCGTATTGCTGGCATGGTTATGTTATTCGCTAGTGCCTGGGTTGCCACGCTTTTTATCTCCTGTTACATATCTGCCGAGTAAAATCTTAATTCACAAATATGGATTCGATTGGCTTTTCCTAAAAGGGTTTGCTGGCCTGGGGCTTGCAATAGGTAAGGTAACATCAGCGGTTGGTGATCGAATGTTAATTGATGGTTTGTTCGTCAACGGTGTAGCTAGCTTGGTTAAAGGAGTCTCTTCTCAAATAAGAAAAGTGCAAACCGGTTACTTATATCAATACGCATTCGTGATGATCATTGGCTTGCTTGGTTTATTAACCTACTTTTATAGTCAAAGTACTTAATTCATTATGACTATTTCTTTGCTCAGCGCGCTCATTTGGCTGCCCATCATCACTAGCATACTGATTATGTTGATAGGGCGCAACAATAGCGAAGGAATGAAATGGTTTGCTGCGTTCGTTTCGTTAATTGAATTAATATTAGCAATGTTGCTGCTTGTCAGGTCAACTAATGAATCTGCCATGCAGTTCGTAGAACGGCATGTGTGGATATCAACCTTCGATATAAATTATGCGTTAGGTGTCGATGCGATTTCTATCACGTTAATAGTGTTAACAGTATTCATGACATTACTTGTCGTTGTTGCTAGTTGGAATAATGTCAAGCGTGACATCCACTATTATCTTGCCGCGTTTTTCATGCTTGAAGGTCTAATGGTAGGTGTGTTCTGTGCATTGGATGCAATCCTGTTTTATGTGTTTTTTGAGGCGATGCTGATCCCAATGTTTTTGATCATAGGTATTTGGGGTGGCCCGCGACGTGTGTATGCAACAATCAAGTTTTTCCTTTACACGTTTTTGGGTTCAGTGTTTATGTTGTTGGCATTGCTTTATTTGTATTCACAAACCAGTACGTTTGAAATTGCGCAATTGCAACAACATGTCATGCCGCTGAATGTTCAGATTCTGATTTTCTTAGCATTCTTAATTGCATTTGCTGTCAAAGTACCAATGTGGCCAGTGCATACCTGGTTGCCCGATGCGCATGTAGAAGCGCCTACTGGTGGATCCGTTATTCTGGCAGCTATCATGTTGAAAATCGGTGGCTATGGTTTCTTGCGTTTTAATTTACCCATTACACCAGACGCAAGTCGTGAATTAGATTGGTTGCTGATTACCATGTCATTAGTCGCCATTGTGTATATAGGTTTTGTTGCGCTGGCACAAAAAGATATGAAAAAGCTAATTGCCTATTCTTCAATTGCACATATGGGGTTCGTAACATTAGGCTTCTTTATTATCTATCAAATAAGTGTTGGCAATCAAGATATTCAAATGTTGGCACTGCAAGGCGGCATGATTCAAATGATTTCCCATGGTTTTATTTCAGGGGCGTTATTTTTATGTGTGGGCGTGCTATACGATCGAATGCATTCGCGTAATATTGATGATTACCAGGGAGTGGTAAATCGCATGCCAGTATTCGCAGCCTTCATGGTGTTATTTGCCATGGCCAATTCAGGTCTGCCTGGTACTTCCGGCTTTGTGGGTGAGTTTATGGTAATCATAGCCAGTTTTGATGCCAGTATATGGTACTCGGCGCTGGCAGCCGTGACATTAATTGTTGGTGCTGCTTACTCGCTATGGTTAGTTAAGCGAGTAATATTTGGTGAGGCAGTGAGTGATGCTGTGTTAGCTCTGCAAGATGTAAATGCGCGCGAGTTTGTAATATTAATGAGTCTTGCGATATTGGTAATTGTCGTGGGTGTTTGGCCTGCTTTATTAGTTGACTACTTAAACCCATCACTTGAACATGTGCTTCGCCTTGCCTTAATGACGAAGGTGCCATGACATGCAAGTAAATTCCATGCTTATCGATTATATGATGTCTGTGCCAGAGATTGCTCTGTTGCTTGGTGCATGTATCGTTTTACTGGGAGGCGCATTCGCACCTCGGCATGGGCAAAGCTTGTTTGTACTCACGCAATTAATATTAGTCGGCGTGCTTTATTTATGCGTGACGTCTTTTAGCACTGAGATGGCTCTGTTTAATGAAATCTATGTGCTGGATGGACTGGCTGCATTCGCCAAAACGGCGATGTGTATTTTAATGATTATCGTTTTGATCTATTCGCGTGTCTATATTGAGCAACACGGGTTTCCAGTCGGTGAGTATTATGCGCTAGCGTTATTTTCTTTGTTGGGCATGATGTTGATTTGCTCGGCCAATCACTTGCTAATGATTTATCTTGGTTTAGAGCTGCTGTCACTTTCTATGTATGCATTAGTCGCGATGGATCGGGATAACTCAATCAGCTCAGAAGCGGCGATTAAATATTTTGTGCTAGGTGCAATCGCATCTGGATTCTTGCTATACGGAATTTCTTTAATTTATGGATTGACAGGCTCGTTATACTTGCCTGAGTTGTCTGTTAATGGCGACGTCGGTATAGGCATGATTGCCGCCACTATTTTCATTGTCATAGGACTCGCATTCAAACTGGGTGCGGTTCCGTTTCATATGTGGTTGCCAGATGTTTACCAGGGGGCACCGTTACCAGTGACATTACTCATTGGTAGTGTGCCAAAAATTGCCGGGCTACTACTGGCGTTAAGATTACTTATGAATGGCGTGCCGTATATGCATGATTACTGGCAGCAGTCATTGATTGTATTGTCAGTGCTTTCGTTAGTCATTGGTAATGTGGTCGCCATTGCACAAACCCATTTAAGGCGCATGCTAGGTTACTCAACAATTGGTCATGTGGGTTATATTTTACTAGGCCTGTTGATTGGCAATAGTGATGGATATTCAGCAGCATTGTTCTACACCATAATCTATGCGCTGATGAGTTCTGCCGTATTTGGTGTGTTACTTTGCTGTGAGCGTATGGATTATAAAATCGAGGAGCTATCTGATTTACAGGGAATGGCAAAATCCTATCCTTGGTTGGCTTTCCTATTACTGCTGCTCATGTTTTCCATGGCAGGAATTCCCATGACGGTTGGTTTTTATGCCAAGCTAAATATTCTTCAAGCGTTAATCGCAGATGATGGATTGATACTTGCGATTATTGCTGTGGTGTCTTCGGTCATCGGTGCGTACTACTATCTTCGCGTCATCAAATTAATGTACTTTGATGACAATGAAATCGTGCGGGAACATGCGATGCCAGCGGGTCATATTTCAATGCTGAGTGTTCATTCTCTACTTGTCGTTGGGTTATTTTTATTCCCTCAGGCACTTATTCAGCTCTGCCAGCAAGCATTTAATTGATTAAAAAACCTCCGTTTTTAACCTCCTTGAAATATATCTTTTAGCTGCGTACACTCCCCCGCTCAGATTGAGTTGCAGTAGGGATTTTTCTTTATTTTGCACCCAACCATATTGATGCGGGGTGGAGCAGTCTGGCAGCTCGTCGGGCTCATAACCCGAAGGTCGCAGGTTCAAATCCTGCCCCCGCTACCAAATAAACCAGCGGCTTACACTGGTTCAGATGCTCTCAATATTTAATCGTTTCCAACACATTCCGACAAAATCAAAATCTTCCATCTTCGGGCAGATCACTATTTGTTTATCTTTACAAAAAAATCCGTTATGCGGCATACTTTTGTTATCTGGGCGCGCTTTTTATATTGCAAATATTTTTGCTTCATCGATTTTTTCCAAGAGTGGCCTATTCAATCTTACTTGCTGGCCTTTGGTATTAAGCTGGCACCGGTATACTCAAGCTCAAAAATAGCTCTAGAATACTAGCTATAGTCTCATTATTTATTTAATTACTTCCAATGCTATATAGTTCTTATATGACTATATTTTTGCCGCTAATTACTCCTTGCTTTACTTTATTAGGTTTAGGGCTAACTCGCTGGTTCATGCTTTTATTTGGTATGACTTGCATATACTTCATGTTTTTATTATTGAGAAAAAACACAATAAAATTATTTTTAAATGAGAAATATAAAAAGTCAATTAACTAGAGCGTTGGAAAGCGGCCCCTATTAGCTCAACCGTTAGTGTAGTGACTATGCCTAAGCCATCCCATTTGATGGGTGTTTCCATCTAAAAAAATGCCAATTCTGTATAGCAGTTCCTGGCGATCATATGAATAATTCGATGTAATTGTTTGCTGAAGTCTTTACTGGTTTTTTTACATGCGTTCTACAATCAAAAATAGCGTTTTCCTTGTTAGTAAATACCTGGGTCTGTTTGCAATCTCGCGCTGGCTGCTACGTAATAAAATACGTGTGCTTTGTTATCATGGCTTTACCATGGATGATGAGCATCTCAATGTGCCGGGTTTGTTTATAGAGCCAGAAGAATTCGACAAGCGCATGAGTTATTTGCAGCGCAAAGGCTATAGGGTGATTGGTTTAGAGCAGGCCTATCAAGAAGTGGAACAAGATGTACAAGATAAAGATCGGGTCGTCATCACTATTGATGATGGCTATGTGAGTGTGTTGCGTGAAGCAGCGCCTATTATGAAAAAATATGATTTCCCCTCGACCCTTTATTTAACGTCGTATTTCTTTAATAAAGACTGCCCCGTGTTTAATTTGGCAGTCAATTATATGCTTTGGAAAACTAAAGTCGCTCGGGCAGATTTTTCGTCGATAGGTGTTCCTGCTTTACAGGATTATCATGACTGTGAGTTAACCCCTGAGAATAGAAACAAAGTAGGCATTCTTATTAAAGAGTATGGTCAGCCTTTGAAAGGCAATGAGAAACGAGTGGCATTGCTTCAGGCGTTAGGTGACATAATAAACATCGATTATCAGCAGCTGAATAAAGATCGTTTATTCAATTTGATTAACCGCGATGAATTAAATGAACTGCAACAACTCGGTGTTGACATTCAGTTACATACACATCGCCATACCTTCCCGGTAGACGAGGCAATTTCTGAAAAAGAAATTCAAGATAACAAAGCAGCTATCAATCCGCTATTGAGTTCAGATATGACACACTTTTGTTACCCCAGTGGTGTGTGGTCGACGCGACATTGGAAAGTGCTCGAGCAAGAGAACATTAAAACCGCCACCACCTGTCAGACCGGGTTTGTGGACGAAACGTCTGCCAAACTGGCATGGCCGCGGGTGTTAGATAGCTCGCGTGTTTCACAAATTGAATTTGAAGCCGAAGTGTCTGGCTTCAACGAACTGCTACGAATGGCAAGGTCATAACGCGCCTTTTTTAGATAATTGCCTATCAATCAGCGCAGGCATGCACCCATTGGTGAATAATCATCTTGCCGAATGAGGGTTGGTTAAATATAATCTGCACCTGCAGGTAGTAGTGGTATACATTGGATGTTCGAGAGAGGCCCCTTTTGGGGCTTTTTTGTTGGCTGCTCAAAAATCTTACAGGACAATTCTACATATTCGTAATATTCGAGGACAGTGGACGTGAAACTAGACTCAGAGGGCTTAGCAACACTTTTCGAGCCGATTGTAGAAGGGTTGGGTTTTACACTCTGGGGGGTTGAGTACCGACACTCGCAACACCACGCAATGGTGAAAATCTATATAGATCATGAAGATGGCATCACCGTGGATAATTGCTCAGATGTAAGCCACCAAATCAGTGGGATACTTGATGTGGAGGACCCGATTAGTGTGGCCTATACCCTGGAAGTATCTTCACCAGGAGTGGACAGGCCGCTCATGAAAAAAGAGCATTATTTAAAGTATGTGGGACAAGAGATAAAAGTTAGATTGAGTTGGGCGGTGAATGAGCGTAAGAATTTTTTAGGTAAACTCACTGAAGTCGGTGAAGACGACATCACAATAAATGTTGATGGTGAGAATTTCCAATTACCGCTAAACGCAGTGAAGCGAGCAAATTTAATTTATAGTGAAATAGATAAGGCACATTAGGAACGCACAGGTTATGAACAAAGAAATTTTAATGGTTGCAGACACTGTTTCAAATGAGAAAGGCGTCGACAAAGACATTATTTTTCAAGCGATTGAAGCGGCGTTAGCCACTGCGACGCGCAAACGTTACACAGAAGATATTGATGTGCGTGTGGGCATCGATAGAGAGTCCGGTGATTATGATACTTTCCGTCGCTGGATTGTTGTCGATGACGAGGATCCTGAATTTGAGTCGACAACCAAGCAAATTTTGCATAGCTATGCATTGCAAAATCACCCGGATATACAAGTCGGAGAGTATATCGAAGAGAGCATTGAGTCGGTCGAGTTTGGTCGCATCGCTGCGCACACAGCTAAACAAGTTATTGTGCAGAAAGTGCGTGAAGCGGAAAGAGCTCAAATAGTCGATGCTTACATAGACCGTGTTGGTGAACTTGTGATGGGTGTGGTTAAGCGTGCAGAACACAGTGGCGTGTATATTGATCTCGGTGGCAATGCTGAAGGCTTTATTCCACGGGATGATTTAATTCCACGTGAGTCAATTCGCCCGGGTGACCGTATTCGTGCATTCCTTAAAGATGTACGTTCTGAAGTGCGTGGCCCGCAATTATTTTTAACGCGTACTGCGCCCGAGTTTTTAATTGAGTTATTCAAACTGGAAGTGCCTGAGGTGGGTCAGGGAGTAATTGATGTACTAGGTGCTGCGCGCGATCCAGGCTTACGCGCAAAAATTGCGGTACGTTCATCAGATCCAAGATTGGATCCCGTCGGTGCCTGTGTGGGCATGCGCGGTTCTCGTGTTCAGTCGGTATCAAATGAGTTGGCCGGCGAGAGAATCGATATTATTTTATGGGACGATAACCCAGCACAGTTTGTTATTAATGCCATGTCGCCCGCAGTGACTTTGTCAATTGTGGTCGATGAAGAATCCAATAGTATGGATATCGCCGTAGAAGAAGAAAAGCTTTCTCAGGCGATTGGTCGGGGCGGTCAAAATGTCAAACTCGCCAGCGAGCTGACTGGTTGGGAACTTAATGTGATGACTGAAGGCCAGGCCGAGGAAAAGAACGAAGGCGAAATGAAAGTCTTGCAGCATTTATTCATGGATCAATTAGATGTCGATGAAGAAGTGGCGGCGATACTTGTGCAGGAAGGATTCTCAACAGTTGATGAAATTGCCTATGTACCACCAAAAGAATTACTTGAAGTAGAAGAATTCGACGAACAAATTGTTGAAGAATTGCGTGGACGTGCACGAGATGCATTGCTTACCCAGGCAATCTCTGGAGGTGCTGACAGTGATGCTGAGCCGGCCGAGGACTTATTAGAAATGGAAGGCATGACGCGCGACTTGGCATTTGAATTAGCTGCGAAAGGCATCATTACTATGGAAGACCTGGCGGAACAGTCTGTTGATGATATTGCAGATATTGAAGGGCTTAGTGAAGAGAAAGCAGGTGAATTGATCATGCAAGCACGTGCACCTTGGTTTGCTGAAGAAGAAGCAAATTAAGTCTGTGTACCTAATACGAGGTTTTAATTAAGAATTCATGGCACAAGTAACAGTACAACAACTAGCAGAAGTCGTCGGCACGCCGGTCGATAAGTTACTTGAACAGCTGAAAGACGCTGGTTTAAGTTTCGATGCGCCCGATCAAGAAATTTCTGATAGTGAAAAACTACAGCTACTTGAGCATCTGCGTCAAAGCAAAGGGGCAAAATTAGCCGGTACCTCGGGTGATGGTAAAAAAATAACGTTGCGCCGTAAGAGCACTTCACAATTAAAAGTAAGTGGTGGTCAAGGGCGTTCTGCGGGTACCAAAACTGTCAATGTAGAGGTGCGACGCAAAAAAACTTACGTTAAACGCAGTGAATTAATTGAAGAACAAGAACAAAAGCGTAAAGAGGAAGAAGAAGCGCTTGAAAAACAGCGCCTTGAAGCTGAACAAAAAGAACAAGAATTAAAACAAGCCGAAGCTGCACGTATAGCAGAAGAAGAACGTAAAGCACAAGAAGAGCAAGCCGCTAAAGAAGCAGAAGAACAGCGTCTGGCTGCGGAAGCTGCCGCCGCAGTACAAGAAAAGCAACAAGCGACACCTGCCGCACCGACACCAGCTAAAGAAGCGCCAAGTAAAGAAAAAAGATCTGGGCGCAAGAAAGATAAAGATGAAGACGAGCACCTCAAGCGTGAGGAATTGCATGTTGCAAGCGATAAACGTGGCCGTCGTAAACCAACTAAGACACGCACACGTCCGCAAAAAGTTGAAGCGTCAGGCAAACATGGCTTTGAGCGCCCAGTCGCTCCTGTAGTAAGAGAAGTCGAAGTACCTGAAAGTATTTCAGTCTCTGATTTGGCACAAAAGATGGCGATCAAAGCCGCTGAAGTCATTAAAGTAATGATGAATATGGGCGCGATGGCGACCATCAACCAAGTTATTGATCAAGACACCGCAATTCTAGTGGTTGAAGAGCTGGGTCATGTCGCCAAGCCTTATGAAGAAAACGACATCGAATCCAAAGTCGTTAAACACGAATATGATGAAACCAAGTCGGTGACGCGACCACCGGTTGTGACAGTCATGGGGCATGTTGATCACGGCAAGACTTCACTGCTTGACTATATTCGTAATTCACGTGTTGCTGCAGGTGAAGCGGGAGGCATAACTCAGCATATTGGTGCATATCATGTTGATACGGCAAATGGTGTGATTACATTCCTCGATACGCCAGGTCATGCCGCCTTTACGGCTATGCGCGCACGCGGTGCTCAAGTTACGGACATCGTCATTTTAGTTGTGTCAGCTGATGATGGTGTGATGCCGCAGACAGAAGAAGCAGTCAAACATTCCAAAGCAGCTGGAGTACCTCTTGTAGTTGCTGTGAATAAGATTGACAAAGAAGATGCTGATCCTGATCGCGTTCGCAATGACTTAGCTGCTTTAGAAGTCATCCCTGAAGAATGGGGTGGTGATGTTCAATTCGTTAATGTGTCAGCCAAGACAGGTCAAGGCATTGATGATTTACTTAATGCCGTTAGCTTGCAAGCAGAAGTGATGGAATTAACGGGTGTGCCAGATGGTCCTGCAACAGGCATCGTGATTGAGTCCACACTTGATAAAGGTCGGGGTCCTGTCAGCACGATACTGGTTCAAGAAGGTAAATTATCGCGTGGTGATATTTTGCTATGCGGTGAAGAGTATGGTCGCGTTCGCGCAATGTTTGATGAACAAGGCAGTCAAATAGAATCAGCTGGTCCATCATTGCCAGTAGTTGTGCTTGGCTTATCAGGTACTGTCAATGCCGGGCAAGATGCCTTAGTTGTTGAGAATGAACGCAAGGCTCGCGAAGTCGCAGAATTAAGGAAAGGCAAAACCAGAGAATCCAAACTTGCCGCTCAACAATCTGCCAAACTGGATAACATATTCAACCAGATGCAAGAGGGCGAGATTGCCTCGGTAAATATTCTCGTCAAGGCCGATGTGCAAGGCAGCGCTGAAGCCTTACGTGACTCACTGGAAAATCTCTCTACCGAAGAAGTTAAAGTTTCAATTGTCAGTGCCGGTGTTGGTGGTATTACTGAATCAGATATCAACTTGGCGGCAGCCTCGAATGCTATCGTGATGGGCTTTAATGTTCGTGCTGATGCGAGTGCCCGCCGAGCCACTGATGAAATGGATGTCGACTTGCGTTATTACAGTGTCATCTATGAAGCGATTGACGATGTGAAAAGCGCAATGAGTGGATTGCTATCGCCTGAGTTACGCGAAGAAATCGTGGGTATCGCCGAAGTGAAAGATGTATTTAAGTCTTCAGCTTTAGGTGCAGTTGCGGGTTGCCAAGTGATTGATGGCGTTGTTAAGAAAGGTAATCCAATTCGTGTTTTGCGCGACAATGTGGTTATCTATGAAGGCGAACTAGAATCATTGCGTCGTCATAAAGACGATGTCAGTGAAGTACGTGCAGGCACTGAATGCGGTATTGCAGTGAAAAACTATAATGACGTTAAACCTGGCGACAATATAGAGGTATATGAACGTTCAGAAGTTGCGCGCACAATTGATTAAGCATGCCTAAAGATTTCCCACGTGCATTACGTGTTGCAGAGCAAATTCGCAGAGAGTTAGTTGTGCTAATAAGAGATACAATAAATGACCCTAGAGTGAAAGATTTCTCTATATCTGAGGTTGTTGTCAGCAAAGACTTATCGTCGGCTAAAGTATACTTTACGCCATACACTCAAAATAAAGAAGTTGAAGAATTGCAGCAGGGGTTAAATAGTTGTGCAGTTTTTCTTAGAAAAGCACTAGGGAAAGAAATGCGCATGAGAGTGATTCCAAACTTAACTTTTCTTTATGATGAAACATTTGAGCGTTCTTCACGCCTTGATAAGCTGTTATCCAAAGAACGTTCAGATAAGCTATAAGTTAGTTTTGAATCATCTTGATAATTTCTAATAAAACAAATCCTATTGTAGTGTTTATTCATCATTTTATTAGCTGTTTCTTGCGCGCTTAATTTTCTTCACTGTTAAATTACTATCCCTTTGGCAAATAAAAACACTGGTCGAGATTTACATGGCTTGCTGGTACTCGATAAGCCACTAGGCTTGAGTTCTAATCATGCACTGCAGCGTGTAAAGCGCTTGTTCAATGCTAAAAAAGTGGGTCACACCGGCACTCTTGATCCACTTGCAACCGGGGTGCTGGTGCTTTGTTTTGGTCGTGCGACAAAAATTGTCGACCATATTATGGATGCCAGGAAATCGTATTATGTCGTTGCTCAGTTAGGTCAACAAACAGATACTGCGGATAAAGAGGGAGAAGTTATTGCCAGCAGTGAAGTGACTGAACAGCATATAGGTAAGTTAGCATCCACGCTTAAAGGTTTTGTTGGTGAGATTGAACAAATTCCACCAATGTACTCGGCACTTAAGAAAGATGGTGTTCCATTATATAAACTTGCACGAGCTGGTAAGCAGGTCGATCGACACCCACGACAAGTATGTATAGATTCAATCGAGCTCAATATGCTTGATTCTGAGAACTTCAGCATGACGGTTGCCTGCTCTAAGGGCACCTATATTCGCACCTTGGTCGATGATATTGGTCTGCAGCTTGGCTGTCATGCACATGTAACCACATTAAGACGATTATCTGTGGGGTGTTTTGGTAAAGATGTGCCGATGCATTCCATGCAACAACTTGAGGCACAAGCAGAGGATTCAAGGGCATCTTTGCAGCGAATGTTATTACCCATTGAGTCTGCATTTTTGGACTATCCACGCCATGAGATGAAGAATGGGTTGCTGGCCGCATTGGAGCAAGGTGTGCGTGTGAAATACCCTGCTGACATAAGCAGCAAAAATATACGGATTTACGATACTAATGGTGTTTTCCGTGGGCTTGGAACGATGAATCCACAAGGATTTATCCAGTTCAACCGTCAAATTTAGGCAGTTTTGACTATTCGAACTAATTTAACTGTAAATTGTATCTATAAAGTATTGTGCCCACGCAGACACATGGTAGAATCGCGCTCTCTTTAGAATACCACCCAGAAAGTTTATATAATGGCATTAACAGCGGAAGATAAATCGAGCATCGTAAAACAGTATCAACAGTCAGCCAATGACACAGGATCACCCGAAGTACAGGTGGCACTTCTATCTGCTCGCATTAAGTACCTTAGTGACCATTTTAATCAGCATAAACATGACCATCATTCACGTCATGGGTTATTAAAGCTCGTGAATCAGAGACGAAAATTACTTGATTACATCAAGCGCAAGGATCAGCAACGTTATCAGGAGCTGATTTCATCATTAGGTCTGCGTCGATAATCATTACATGGCTCAGCAATATTTGCGTAGCCATGCCTACATCATTGGAAAAATACAGTACAACACGATGCTAACTAGCATCGTGTTGTCGTATTCTAGTTTAGAAAAATAAATGTTTAATTGTCATAGGAAAACTTGAGTGAAAAGTATAAAAAAATCATTTCAGTATGGGGCGCACGAAGTCACGATAGAAACAAGTGAAATCGCCCGCCAAGCAGACGGTGCCGTGTTGGTTAATATGGGCGATACAACAGTGCTAGTCACTGCTGTTGGTGTTAGAGAAGCAAGAGAAGGGCAAGACTTTTTTCCTTTGACAGTGAACTATCAAGAGAAGACTTATGCGGCAGGAAAAATTCCCGGTGGCTTCTTTAAACGTGAAGGTCGACCGTCAGAAAAAGAAACACTTATTTCACGCTTAATTGATCGACCCATACGTCCTTTATTTCCAAAAGGATTTAAAAATGAAGTGCAAGTGATTGCAACAGTAGTCTCAATGAATACTGAAATTGACTCGGATATACCTGCCATGATTGGTACTTCTGCTGCCTTGGCAATTTCAGGCATTCCGTTTGACGGCCCCATCGGTGCGGCAAAAGTAGGATACATCAACGGAGACTATGTGCTTAATCCAACATTCAGTCAGCTTGAACAATCCGACCTTGAATTGGTGGTCGCAGGCACTGACAACGCAGTGTTAATGGTTGAATCTGAAGCAAACATACTTTCAGAAGAAGTCATGCTGGGTGCTGTCATGTATGGCCACAGGGAAATGCAAGCTGTGATTAAAGCTGTCAACGAACTTGCAGCTGAAATCGGTAAACCGCGTTGGGAATGGCTACCAGCTGAGGTTAATGAAACACTTGCTGAGCAAATTAGCTCTGCCTACCAGCAACCGCTTAGCGATGCCTACAAAATTTCTGAGAAACTATCTCGTCAGCAGGCCGTTGGAGAATTACGCGCCAAGGCCATTGAAGAGATCAGTAGCGATGAAGGTCCCTCGGATGCTGAAGTCGCGGTAGAATTCGGCCGCTTAGAGAAGCAGTTGGTGCGCGGTAAAATTTTGGCAGGCGAACCACGTATAGATGGTCGTGATACAAAAACAGTCAGACCTATTTTTGTGCGTACACGCGTATTACCTAGAACGCATGGATCAGCGTTGTTTACCCGTGGGGAAACTCAGGCATTAGTTGTCACTACGCTAGGCACAGGCCGCGATGCGCAAATTATTGATGCGATAGAGGGTGAGCGTAAAGAGCCATTTATGTTGCATTATAACTTCCCGCCATATTCAGTCGGTGAAGCGGGCCGCACAGGATCACCAGGACGTAGAGAAATTGGCCACGGTAAGCTGGCAAAACGTGGTGTTCAGGCCATTATGCCAACCCAGGAAGAATTTCCATATGTTATCCGGGTTGTGTCTGAAATTACCGAGTCAAATGGTTCCAGTTCAATGGCATCTGTCTGCGGAACTAGCCTGTCACTGCTCGATGCTGGGGTGCCAATTAAAGCACCTGTCGCAGGTATTGCCATGGGGCTAATCAAAGATGACGGCAATTATGCAGTGCTAACAGATATCTTGGGTGATGAAGATCATCTTGGAGACATGGACTTTAAAGTTGCGGGCACGCGCGATGGTGTTACTGCTTTGCAAATGGATATCAAAATCCAAGGTATTACCGAGGAAATCATGCAAACAGCACTGGCTCAAGCAAAAGACGGTCGCTTACACATCCTGACTAAAATGGGTGATGTAATTGAGAATCCTGCTGAGATGTCAGAGTTTGCTCCACGTTTGTTAGCCATGAAAGTACATCCTGACAAGATTCGTGATGTGATTGGTAAAGGTGGTGCAGTAATCCGATCCATTACAGAAGAAACCGGCGCCACTGTTGATATTGATGATGAAGGCAATATTAAAATTGCTTCCGTCGATAAAGCGGCCGGTGAGGAAGCGAAGAAGCGCATCGAGCTGATCACTGCCGAAGTTGAAGTTGGCGCGACATACGAGGGTAAGGTGGCAAAAATTATGGACTTTGGCGCGTTTGTTACCATTCTGCCAGGCCGTGACGGGCTCGTTCATATTTCACAGATCTCTAATGAGCGTGTCGAAAATGTGTCAGATGAGCTGTCTGAAGGCGACCTTGTGACTGTCAAAGTATTAGAAGTGGATAAGCAAAATCGTATTCGCTTAAGTATGAAGGCTGTCGAGGAAGCCTAGTTCAACCATGTCAGGCGAGGACGATGCACAACAGTGGAAAGACAAGCTCTCGCCTGAGCAATTCTCAGTTTGCTGGAAGAAAGGGACTGAACCCCCTTTCTCTGGTCAATATCTAGACGAAAAACGCGCCGGCACTTATCAATGTGTGTGTTGCGGTGCGGATTTATTCTTTTCCGGTACTAAATTTGATTCTGGTTCAGGCTGGCCCAGTTTTTGGGAGCCGAGCTCGAATGATACTATTCGTTATATAGAAGATCGTTCTCACGGCATGGTGCGTGTCGAAGTATGTTGTAATCAATGTGGGTCACATCTTGGCCACGTATTTGAGGACGGTCCTCCACCCAGTGGTAAACGTTATTGTATTAATTCCCTGGCCCTCAATTTTTCGGCAAAAACTTCGTAATTTTTCCTGTAAAAAGCTTATAAAATAGCGAGTCCTGCAACATTATTGATTGTGGTTTTACTAACTTTGAATGCTATAATCACAGTATTCTAATGGCAGAAGTAGTGTATACCGCTGCCCGTGATGTTTTAAAAAATATAATAATAGTGGCTCATGCTAGCGAGCCAGGGAACAATACGTAACTGGAGGTACCGATGAAGAAATTTTTAATCAACGTGCGTTATTTTTTAGCGCCCCTGATGATATTGGCGGCGATGTTTGGCGTGTTAGCCGGGGGTCCATGGGTATGGACGGGCTTAGCACTGTTAGGCGTTGGCATCATTATCGACACATTAACGAAAGCGCAAACCCCAGGTGCGGGCTTTGACGAAGACGGTGAGCTGTATGGCATACCGGCCTTACACAATGGCGTCATGTACGGCATGCTCGGCATTTTTGTATTGCTACAAATCACTTTGGCGTGGCGCATTTTCCAATACATGACAGGCGTCCCGATTGCGGAGTCAACGTTATTGGGCATGACCATTCAAGACGGCATCACTGGCTCTCAGTTGATTGGTGCAACCATATCCACCGGGATTTTTGCTGGCATCGGCATTATTTACGGGCATGAGTTGGCTCACACCAAAGGCTTTAGCTTTGTGATTGCACGCTGGATGATGGCGTTATCTGGCAAAGCACATTTTTGCTATGCACACGTGTACAACCATCACCTAGAGTTGGGTCATCAGGACGATCCTGCGACATCTCCACGGGGTCGAAGCTTATTCAAGCATTACCCACTGTCAGGCATTGGTCAGAGTAAATTCTTATTCATGATGGAGAAGCAGCGCTTAGAGCGACTGGGTGTGCCGTTTTTATCATGGCAGAACCGCTGGATACGCGGCTACTTCATGTCATTGCCAACCGTGTTGTTATTCTGGTTTGTAGGTGGCTGGGTCGGCATTGGCTGCTTGGCGATCGTGTGGTTAATTTCAAACTTTGAGTTGGAAGCATTGAACTACCTTGAGCACTATGGCTTGATTCGTGAGAAAGGCCAGCCGATTGATTACCGTCATAGCTGGGACAACAGCACGGCGTTTACGAGCTGGTTCTTCATAGAGATTGGCCGTCAGGGCGACCATCATGACCGTGGTGAGACCCACTTTTGGGAGTTGGATGAAGTAGGATCTCCGAACTGTGGACGCGGGTATTTCACGCTGTTTGCGTTGGCCTTATTGCCACCGATATGGCACAAGTACATGAAAGAGCAGATGGACAAGTGGGATGACGAGATGGCGTCAGAGGGCGAGCGTAAGGTCGCGGCAGAAATTAATCAGGTCGCTGGCTACGCTTAGTTTCCTGTAATCTATTATTCGGCCCTGCTATGTAGTATATAGTAGGGCTGAATTTGCTAAATACTGTTATCAAACCAAGTATAAAATTGAGGAGTAAATCAAATGAGTGAAGCTAGCTTATACGTGCGCTTGGGTAGTGCGGATGGGATTGCAGCAATTGTAGAAGATATTTGGAAAAACCATACTTCCAATCCGAAAATTAAACAACGTTATGCTCAAAGTGATCCTGAGAATGTAAAGCGATTAGTGCGAGAATTTTTTGGTGCAGGTATCGGCGGACCAGAAACATATACCGGTAAAGATATGTTAACTGCGCACACAGGTATGAATATCAGCGATGAAGAATTTGTTGCAGTATGTGATGACGTACTTGCTGCGCTTGACAAGAATAACGTTGGATCAAAAGAACGTGATGAAGTGTTATGTATTTTATATTCAATGAAGGGTGAGATTGTCGGGGTTTAATTTAGAATTTCATTAATCAAAAAAATTCTTAAAACGTATTTAGAGGAGTCATAAAATGAAAGTAACATGGGATGAAAACACTTGTATTCATGCGGGTAAATGCGTTGAAGGTTCACCTAACGTATTTAAAATTGTTGACGGTAGCTTTGTCATAGATGAATCAGGTGCGCCTGAAGAAGAAATCCGTGCCACTGCTGCACAATGCCCATCAGGTGCAATCAAAGTAGAAGACTAACCATAAGACTTAACTAAAATAGAGCTAATCATTACCTCGCTTTACAAACAAGGTTATTAATTCAAGTAGAGGTTATTGAGTTAGGGGGAAAATATGATCGGAGACCAATTAAGAACAAAAATGATTCTGCGTGGACACCCAAGTTGTCCTAACACCGGAAAGTGTTTGCAGACAGCTGCAGAAAAGGGAGTAGATGTCGACACTGTAGTCGTTACAGATGTTGATAGCAGCGATTTTCGAGCTGTCTCCCCATTTGGTGTTGGCCCAGTCTTGCACGATATTGATTTTATTGTGTACGGCACAGGTGCAGTGATGTCATACCTTGATGACAAAGGGTTCGGCCCATCTCTGGTACCACGTAATGGTGTTAGCAGAGCCATTATGTATCAGTGGGCTATTATTGCGACAGAGCAAGTGCAGGCAAATTTAGGCGACTCAATCAATAAAGATGCCCTAGGCCCGTTGTTTGACGGATTGGAGAAACAAGTACTTAATCCTCCTAAACGTGGCGACTTTATTTGTGGTGATTTCTCTCTCGCTGATATTCATTGGTCTGCCTGTTGTAACCTGATTGAAATAGGCGGTGCAGGTGAACTGATTAGTTCCAGACCTGGTGTCGCCAAGTGGTACGATAAAGTGAAATCACATCCTAGTACGAGTAAAGAGAAGATTATACCTTTCACTGTACTGCCATCAGCTGCGGATGTGAGTTCTGGTACGTTGAACGGTATTTCAATTAACGTTTAACTCTAGTTGTATTCATATATGAAAGCGTCCAGCGATAACACTGGGCGCTTTTTTTGCGTATTTGCCAACAATGCATACGAAATAGATAAATTATGTTTGGATTATTTGGAAATAAAAAATCAGAATACACTGCGGTCGTAAATGGTGGTGAAGCGACACTGACCGTCAAAGCAAATGAGAACTTATTAAAAGCTGCATTAGAAGCTGGTTTGGCGTGGCCACATGACTGTCGTGTAGGCAGTTGTGGCACCTGTAAATGCGTCATAAAAAAAGGCAAGATCAAAGCGCTAACCGATTTCTCATATGTACTTGATGGCGAACAGCTAAAAGCAGGCACAGTACTCGCATGCCAGTCTTTATTGAAAAGTGATATCGAAGTTGAAGTGGAGATGGGAGAGGCCCCTGCCACACAATTATTGCAACTTGAAGGTGTCATATCACAAGTTAATGATCTTACTCACGACATAAAAGAAATAATTATTAAGTGCGATGCTAGCTTTGCTCGCGAAATGATGGCTGGGCAATACGCTGAGATTACTGTCGACGGTGTCAAAGGTGCAAGGTCGTATTCCTTCGCAAAAGCACCAAGAAACGAGCAACAGGGTGAGTTCAGTTTCTATATTCGTAAGGTACCAGGTGGTGAATTCACGGAATGGTTATTTGCACAAGATCGTGTGGGCACAAAAGTTAATTTAGGTGCACCTTATGGCCAGTTCTATCATCGCCCTGCAAGCTCTCAGATGGTATGCATGGCGGGTGGAAGTGGCATGAGTGCGATCAAAGCAATACTGGAAGAATGTGTCTTAGAGCAAGCTGAACGTAACTGCATATTCTTATTTGGCGCCCAAACTGAAAAAGATTTGTATGGTGATGACGACATGCAGAGAATTAAAGATCAGTGGAACAGTAATTATACCTTTGAATACGTGAAAGTTTTATCTGCTGATGAAGAAGGTTCTGGCTGGACTGGCCCTACAGGGTTTGTCACTGACTATTTTAAGCAAGCCTATATGGAAACATCGAGTTTAGACTTAAAAGATGCCCAGGGTTACTTGTGCGGGCCACCCCCAATGATTGATGCGGCGATTGACTTGTTAAAGTCTGGAGGAATTGCCGAAGAGAGTATATATTACGATAAATTCTTAGACGCCAGCTCAATCCCTGGAGGACGCTAAGCGCTTCTGGTGATAAAAACTGTGCTAAATAATTAGGAGGAATATTATGACAATGAAAGCATTAGCAGTAATGGCGCTGTGGACTGTGGCGACGATATCTCTATTTAATTATATCGGCTTCCCAAATCATTTTAACAACTTGCTGTGGGCTATTGGTGGAGCGCTGATGTTGATTATTATCCTGGTAGGTAATGTATGGATTTTTATCAGCGTAGCAAAAGAAGAGCCATGGCAGTGGTTCAAAGACTCCGATAGTAGTGAGTAATTTGAACGTTATTTGCTAAGTAATTAGTTTATAAAAAAGCCGGCATATGCCGGCTTTTTTAATGGTTGTAGGGAATTGATTTTTGCTTCGGGATAGCATTCGCTTGCCAATTCGAAATAGCCCATTGCCATATTGAATCAAGCGGTCGATGCAATAAATGGCGTGGTGGTTTTTGACCCAAGTCTTGAAGTGCAAAATATAAATTAGCTTTTGCATGGTGTTTTTTTAGTGCTGGTGCATGTGTTTGTTTGCTTAATTTATTGCCGTTATTATCAGTAATGATTGGTACATGAAAAAAATCTGGATGCGATTTTGATAACAAGTTACTTAAGTATATCTGACGGGGGGTAAGGTCCAATAAATCAGCGCCACGGACCACTTCAGTATAGCCTTGGAATGCATCATCAATACTGACTGCGAATATATAGCTGGGCAAATCATCAGCACGAAAAATAACATAGTCGCCACTTTCTTTGTTCATCTGACATTCTTGTAAACCATAATGTTTATCTACAAAGCGAATGATTTCATTATTAGTGCGCACTCGAATATTGTGTTTAGAAGATGACTGAGTTTTATTTGCACAAGTGCCAGGATAAATAGCACCCATTACACCAATATTGGCAATGTTAGCTAATTCTTTTCGGCTGCACGAACAATAATATGCAAGATTATCGTCGAGCAAGCGTAATGCTAGATATCGATGTAAACTTTGTTGTTGGCTTTGTAAGATAGGCTGATAATTCCAGCTAAAACCATAGTCAGCCAATGTTTGTAATATCGACTGAGTCGTGCCGATTGGCTCTCTGATTGGATCGATATCTTCAATTCGAATAACCCAATCGCCATGATTGCTACAAGCTTGTAGATAACTCACTAGTGCCGTTACTAGTGACCCATAATGCAGAGGTCCTGTAGGCGAGGGAGCAAATCGACCCCGATACTTTTTAAGTTGCGAAATTCGATAACGGATGAGGTTTTACTTCTTAGGAATAAATTTGTTTCTCTTTGATTTCTTGTAACGTTTTACAATCAATGCACTGTGTTGCAGTGGGTCTGGCCTCTAGGCGCCGAATACCAATTTCAATCCCACACGATTCACAATAACCATACTCGCCAGTATCTAAAGTAACAACCGACTCATCAATCTTCTTAATTAATTTACGTTCTCTATCTCTGGTGCGCAGCTCTAAGCTAAACTCTTCTTCTTGTGTTGCGCGGTCTGCAGGGTCGGCATAGTTAGCCGCATCACTTTTCATATGATCAACTGTGCGGTCAACTTCTTGCATAAGTTGTTTTTTCCATTCAAGCAAGATATGTCTGAAATGAACGAGCTGATCATCACTCATATACATCTCACCTTTTTTTGGCATGTAGGGGTCAATGCCTTCTACCGGCAAGGTCATGCCTACCATAGGTTCATCAGGTATTAAGCGTGTTTTTGCAGGTTTACTGACGACCGGTTTTTTTACGACTTTTTTAATGGTCTTTTTTTTCGCCGAGACAGCTTTCTTTTTGGGGCTAGGTGTCTTTACAGCGGCCTTTTTCTTCGCTGCAGCTGCTTTTTTCTTTGGTGCAGCCGCTTTCTTTTTAACCGTCGCGGCTTTTTTCTTCGGTGCTGCTGCTTTTTTCTTTACAGTGGCTTTTTTCTTTGGCGCAGCCGCCTTCTTTTTAGCCGCAGCCGTTTTTTTCTTCGGTGCTGCTTTTTTCTTAGAAACTGCCTTTTTTGCTGCCATAGTATTAGCCCTAATAAAAGAAGCCCGCTTTATTATCAGAATAAATACTGTGTTGCAAGAAATTAGTTACTGTTCAGAGTGTTCAGTGTCTGATGCAGATTTGATGATCGTATTAGAACTTGTTGATTCCACTCGACTAACTACTTCACCCTTGGCCAGGTAGGTGATTATTTGATCACCTTGTTTTAGTTGTTTTGAGTCTGTTATTACCGGACGGTTGCATTGCCCTTTAGTTGTAATGGAATAACCACGCTGCAGTGTATTTAGTGGACTGACTGCTTGCATGGTGGTGGAACACAATTGCAATTGGTGCCTACGCTGTTCATATTGGTTATCGATAGCACGCTGCAGGCGCTGATTAAGATGTAAAAGGTTGGAATGTTGCTGATTGATGATTTCAAGCGGTGATTGATGCTTGTGTCGTTGTAATAATGAGTGAAATCTATACATACTCTCTTTTAAGTATCCATGACTACTTCTTTGAAGCCTGCCTACAATGCCTTTTAACGACTGCTTTTGGTTAGCAACGATGGTAGCAGGGTGGCTGCGTTGGATGCGTTGAGACAGCCAATCAGTGCTTTGAGCGAGTGATTGGATAAGCTCGTTGGTATGTCGCGTGAGCAATTGCTGCAAATAAGATAACGTTGATTTCAATGCATCACTGTCGGGACAAGTAAGTTCTGCCGCGACCGAGGGTGTCGGTGCACGCAGATCAGCGACAAAATCAGCGATTGTGTAATCTATTTCATGACCAATCCCAGTAACGATAGGAATAGTGCTGTCGGCGATGACGCGAGCAAGATTTTCATCATTGAAACACCATAAATCCTCAATTGAACCGCCACCGCGGATTAAAATAATAACGTCAATATCAGACTGCTTATTAATCGCCAGAATCGCACTGCTTAGTTGATGAGCCGCTTGATCGCCTTGTACAAGTACTGAGTAAAGAGATTTCTTGCAAGCAGGAAACCGTCGCTGAGCTACCTTTAAATAATCTTTGCAGGCAGCGCCTGAAGCAGAAGTCACTAGCGCAATATGACTGGGGTATTTAGGGATGGTTTTTTTTCTGCTGTCATCGAATAGTCCCTCTTCGAAGAGCTTTTTCTTTAAGGCCTCGAATTGTTTCTGGAGAGCGCCAAAGCCAGCTTCTTCCATGTTGTCGACAATCAGTTGCAGGTCACCTCTTGCCTCATAAACACTTGCGCCCGCGCGTACAACGACCTGCAGTCCATTAGTTATTTCAAAAGGCACGCGTTGATTGTGGCTACGAAACATGACGCATCTAAGCTGTGCATGTTTATCTTTTAGAGAAAAATAGAGATGTCCAGAGGCTGGCCGAGCAAGATTGGATATTTCACCCTCAACCCATATTAATGGAAATTTACCAGCAATCGTCTGTTTTAATTGCTGATTAATCTCGGACACAGTACATATTTCGCGTGAATCTGATGTGTCATTGGAAAACGATGTGTGCATGTTAGTGTGGGTCTAATTGGTTAGTGAGGCAGAGAAAAGCAGGTGGGACAAAATTTAACAAGCTTTAAGCGTCTCGTGACAATATAACAGGATTTTATTCGATTCATATCGTGACTGCATATTTGACTAATTTTTGTATTTGTCAGTTGTTTATTAATATCGTGGCAAAATTAATTAGAGCGTCCAACATTATTCCCTGTTAGCGGTTTACGCTGTAGGAGTCAGTCTCTATAATTAGCCGCCATCTCGAACACTGGACATCGAAATGCGCATAATTCAGGAAGCTCTCACTTTTGACGATGTATTACTCGTCCCCGCCCATTCAAGTGTGCTTCCGCGTGAAGTAGATATCACCTCTCAATTGACGCGTGAGATTCGTTTAAACATTCCTCTTTTATCCGCTGCTATGGATACAGTGACAGATAGCCGCTTGGCTATTGCCATGGCGCAGGAAGGAGGAATGGGCATTATTCATAAAAATATGTCTGCCGAAATGCAAGCCAATGAAGTCACTAAGGTTAAAAAGTATGAGAGTGGTGTGATAAAAGATCCCATCACAGTTGCACCTGATATAAGTATTTCAGAAGTGCTGGAAATAACACGCGCAAATAAAATCTCGGGTGTGCCAGTAGTCGATAAAGAACAACTATTGGGAATCGTTACCAGTCGCGATTTGCGTTTTGAGACCCACCTCGATGCGCCTGTGTCTACCATCATGACGCCAAAAGAGCGCTTAGTCACAGTAGAGGAAGGCGCCAGTTTAGATAAAGTTCAAGCCTTATTACACAAACATCGAATAGAAAAAGTGTTAGTGGTGAATGACGATTTTCAACTGCGAGGCATGATTACGGTAAAAGATATTCAAAAATCATCTGAACATCCTAATGCTAGTAAAAATGAACAAGGGCAGCTGCTTGCGGGTGCCGCAGTCGGTGTCGGTGCCGGGACTGATGAGCGTGTTGCTGCACTGGTAAATGCCAATGTTGATGTGATTGTTGTTGATACTGCGCACGGTCACTCGCAGTCTGTATTAGATACGGTGCGCTGGGTTAAACAAACTTATCCACATGTTCAGGTCATCGGAGGAAATGTTGCCACCGCCGCTGCCGCCGAAGCGCTGATTGAATATGGGGTTGATTCAATTAAAGTGGGTATTGGACCTGGCTCTATCTGCACTACTCGCATTGTTGCGGGTGTAGGTGTTCCACAAGTGACTGCGGTAGCCAATGTCGTGAGTGTTGCACGTAGTAAAGCGGTACCAGTGATTGCCGATGGAGGGATTCGCTATTCGGGTGACATTGCCAAAGCGATTGCTGCAGGTGCAGATATTATTATGATTGGAAGTTTATTTGCCGGTACCAAAGAGTCACCAGGTGAGGTTGAATTATATCAAGGGCGTTCATATAAAACTTATCGCGGTATGGGGTCGTTGAGTGCTATGCAACAAGGTTCCAGTGATCGTTATTTCCAAGATGGAGAATCGGAAAAAGAAAAGTTAGTACCGGAAGGCATTGAAGGGCGTGTTCCGTATAAAGGGTCGATTACTTCAATCCTGCATCAATTACTTGGTGGTTTGCGCTCAAGTATGGGCTATGTTGGTTGTAAAAACATTCAAGAGATGCATGACAAAACTGAGTTCGTGAAAATTTCAGCGGCCGGCATGCGCGAGAGCCACGTGCATGATGTTGCCATTACTAAGGAAGCGCCAAATTATCACGTAGAATAAGAAGGTATTGGTTCTTGTTACTGTAAACTTACATAAATATTCACAAGAGCATCGGCTCTATAAATAATGAACTCATCTTCCTCTGTCGATATTCATTCGCAAAGAATTTTAATTCTTGATTATGGATCTCAATACACCCAGCTAATTGCGCGACGGGTTCGTGAAATTGGTGTGTATTGTGAGATTTATTCCTGGGATGCAGAGGCAGCGATAGAGTTTGCTAAGCATATCAATGGCATTATTCTCTCAGGTGGGCCTGAGTCAGTGACATTAGATGATACCCCGCATATTCCCGATTTCGTCTTAGCCTCTGAGGTGCCTGTATTAGGCATTTGCTATGGTATGCAAGCGTTGACTAAAAAGCTTGGCGGTGAGGTTAGTCAGGCGGATGAACGAGAGTTCGGTTTTGCCAAAGTATCTGTCATGCAAAAGAATCAATTGTTTGCCGAACACAATGATGGAAAAAACCAACATGGCCAATCATGTTTGGATGTGTGGATGTCTCATGGAGATAAGGTGACACGATTGCCAACAGGCTTTGTTACTATCGCCAGTACTGATAGTGCTGAACACGCGGCGATAGCTAATGAAGATAAAAAAATCTATGGCCTGCAGTTCCACCCAGAAGTCACACATACCAAGCAAGGCATGCAACTTCTAACTTCGTTTGTAAAAGATATATGCAACTGCGAAGCAAGTTGGACTGCAAGTAATATTATTCAAGATATTGTTAATAATGTTCGTCACCAAGTTGGCAATGAACATGTCATTTTAGGTTTGTCAGGCGGTGTTGATTCTTCAGTAGTGGCAGCCTTGCTGCACAAAGCGATTGATAAACAACTCACCTGTATATTTGTTGATAATGGATTGTTGAGAATGCATGAAGGCGATCAAGTCATGCAAACATTTAGTCAACACATGGGTGTTAAAGTGATTCGTGTAGATGCTGAAGAACGCTTTCTTGGAGCGTTGAAAGATATTCATGATCCTGAATTAAAGCGTAAAAAAATTGGCAATCTTTTTATAGAAATATTTGAAGAAGAAGCACGTAAAATAGATGATGCGCGCTGGCTTGCACAAGGAACAATATATCCAGATGTTATTGAGTCTGCAGCTGCAGCAACTGGCAAAGCGCATTTAATTAAATCACATCATAATGTAGGAGGGTTGCCTGAGGATATGGAATTGTCATTGGTCGAGCCTTTACGTGAATTGTTTAAAGATGAAGTTCGGCGGCTGGGAGATGAACTAGGTTTGCCTTACGAGATGATTCACCGTCACCCCTTTCCTGGTCCGGGTTTGGGTGTGCGAATTCTTGGTGAAGTGAAAAAAGAATATGCAGACTTGCTGCGGCGCGCGGATGATATTTTTATTCAAGAGTTACGCAAACATGATTTGTACGATCAAGTATCACAAGCATTTACTGTCTTTCTGCCGGTTAAATCGGTTGGGGTCATGGGTGATGGTAGAAAATATCAATATGTCGTCACTTTGCGCGCGGTAGAAACCATAGATTTTATGACTGCACGTTGGGCGCATCTGCCGTATGATTTTCTAGACTTGGTTTCGCGCAGGATCATCAACGAAATTGAGGGCATTTCCAGAGTTGCATACGATATCTCTGGTAAACCGCCAGCAACTATTGAATGGGAATGACGCAGAGTGCTCAAGATGAGCATTGGATGCAGACAGCATTAGAGGCTGCAGGCGTTGCTCAGCAAATTGATGAAGTGCCAGTTGGGGCTGTTCTCGTTATGAATGATCAACTTATTGCTCAAGCCAATAATGCCCCGATATCTTCATGTGATCCAACCGCACATGCCGAAATATCAGTTATGCGTAAGGCTGCACTGCAGATGCATAATTATCGATTAACGGGAGCCACACTTTATGTAACGTTAGAGCCTTGCATGATGTGTGCGGGTGCGATGCTACATGCGCGGATAAAACGATTGGTCTTTGGTGCTTATGATGCGAGGACAGGCGTGGCTGGTGGTTGCTTCGATTGGTTGCAACATGAAAAGCACCTACACAAACTTGAAGTCACAGGGGGCGTGCTTGAAGACCACTGCAGCAAGTTACTGAAAGACTTCTTTAGAGCTAAACGAGTTAAAAAGTAATACTAGTCTCTGTTCGCTTACATTACTCTAGGCAAGATGCGTGTAATAGAGTCTTGTAAACTGTCGCTCTCGTTATATTTAAAGACAAGTAAATCGTAATAGTTACGTATATTTCTGACATAAAGAACAGGCTCGTGGCCTCGCGCATAACCAAAGCGAGTTTTTTTGTACCACTCTTTTTGTGTGAGCAAAGGTAGAGATTCGCGCACATCGGCCCATTGATCAGGATTACCGCCTCGTTTTTGCGTGAGCACACGTGCATCCTCTAGGTGGCCAAAACCGACGTTATAAGCCGCTAGTGCCATCCATGTTCGGTCCGGTTCAGCGATTCTTTCAGGAATCTTCTTTTTAAGTTTTAGCAAATAAGATGCGCCCCCCTTGGTGCTATCAATCGGATCGGTGCGATTCTCAATACCAAGTTGTTTGGCCGTTCTTTTAGTTAACATCATCAAGCCGCGCACGCCTGTGGGTGACACCGCTTTGGGATTCCATAGTGATTCTTGATAGCTGACGGCAGCCAAGAAGCGCCAATCGATATCGTGCTCATTTGCGACTTGTTTAAATATGGGTATTAGGTTTTGCAAGCGCGAATTAATATGCTTTCTAAATGTATGTGCACCTGCATAATTCAAGCCTGGTATGTGATTGTAGTGTTTTTCCTGCAGGCGCTGTAAAAATCCATTTTGTTTGGATTTTGCTAAAAATTCATTCGCTGCCATGATTAGCGAATCATCTTTAGACTTTGGAAATATCCATGCCAGGGATTGCTGTTGGCTGATCTGGAAGCCTTTACGAATACGTGGGTAAAAGCGACGATTAAATTCATAGTCATTCGAGTCACTAATCACATATTCAAATTCACCCTCTTCAACCTTCTCCAGCATGGTGCTGATGTCGTAATTAGGATGAGATTGCCAGGTTAAAAAGTGATACTGCTCGTGTAATTGTTCTAATAGCTCTTCATGACTGCTGCCACTCACGACATGTATGGTCACCCCATTGAGATCTTCAATTTTGCGCGGTTTCTTTTGTCCGGCTTTATATATGACAAGCTGTGTGACCTCTTGGTAACTGTCAGAAAAATTGATATACCTTTTGCGAGATTCGGTGACAGTAATTCCTGCTGCGGCAAGATGTGCGGCTTGGCTACCCACCGAGGGGATGATGTTGCCGAATTCATTCGTCACGATAACATTTGCTCTCACACCTAAGTGTTCTGCGAATGCTGAGGCAAGTTCGTATTCAAACCCTGTTGGTCCCTCAGGTCCTAAATAATATGTTGTTGGTGTGTTACGGGTAATAATGTCTATTTCGCCACTCAACTGAATTCGTTCAAGATCGGTTGTATGTATCTGCGTACTTTCATTCATCAATACATGGCTCAATCCCCAAGTGATCAGGGATATTGCCAACAAATTTATATATGTGTGTCTAAACATAGTGGCCATAGGGTAGCGAATTTCCCGATTAATGGTATAAGAATCTGAATGAAGTGTTGTGAGTTTGCTTGCAATGATTTAGGCAACAGCCTGAATTTTCTCTATTTTGTCAATAATTGTGACGTGTATTTTGGAATAGCTGAATTGAGGAAAAACCACGGATTATTTATGGTTTGAATGACTATTTGTCATATTTCCTTTATAAATTTCATATATGGTGCGCGCTTCGTGACTAAATCTAAATATTTCTACGTCGGAGTGAATCGAGTGAATAAAGCCAAACTATTGTTACTGGTATTCATTGTAATGGGTGTCAGCGGATGTGATCTTATTGGCATGGCTTTTAATAGACCTATGTTAATCGTTGATTTGGATGCAGTTGCCAAAGCCACAGGCCGACAAGAGTTGATGCAGAAAGAGCTAGAGTTTGCCAACTTGCGTCTATCCGAACAGTTAAAATTAGTCGCTTCTCAGCTGGAGGAAGCCGTCTCTGATGAAAAAGATAAATTAGGCAAGTCACCTTCAAAAGAGCAACAACAACAATTGGAAGCACTAGCATTACAGGCACAACAACAACTGGTTAATTCAAAGAATTTGGCCGTTCAACAATCTACCGAGTTTCGTTCCGATCTTATTTTGCAGTTTCGCAAAGAGGTAGCCGGCATTGCCCAAGAAATAGCATCGAAAGCAGGGAGCAAGCTGGTATTAGTGTCAAACTATGAAACTTTATGGTTTGATCCGTCTGCTGATATCACAGATGAAGTGATCTCAATTATGCGTGCTCGTGGTAATAATCAAGCAGCAAATCAGACTGGCTCTACTCAAGAAACTCAGGATAAACAAGAAGTTAGTCCTGAAAACTAACTAGACTTCTATATCTTTGACGCGCTTGGCTATTAATGACTATTGATAAAATAAATTAAGTTATGTGCCCTGCCTAAAGGGGGCATAATAAAAATACAGCACACAATATTTTTAGTAACTCTCTGAATTTGCATATTTTTATTGGACTTTCCTCATACGGCTGGTGAGTCGTCACAAGTGCGTGCGCACCTATTTCATGCTGTCATTTTGTCATGAAACTTCAAAATTTCTCGTATACTATTGTGATCAATTAATAATTGATTTCTGTTAGATATTAATTAACTCTAAGTAAATTAAGAACGCAGCAACAAAAAGTTAGACAAGCTTAGAGATAACGTACTATTATTAGCTTTAAAACAATGACTTAACTAATTTATTTTAAGTGAATTTTACAAAAATTGAGTAATTTTTGTATATATTTCAAATAAATAGTTAAAGTAGTTTGTTAACTGCAATTTGCGCATACGTCAGATCTCTGCGCTGAAATAGAGAGTTATGAGTACCAATAGAAGAATAATAAGCCAACGCGCAAAGCATCACCTTGACAATAAAGTCACTGTTGATGTGCCAGCTAAAAAGCAAAGTAAGAATGTAACTCAATTTGCTAGACCAAAATATGAACTTGGTGACCTTCTTATTTCATATCTTGAACAACTGGATATTGAATATGTGTTCGGTATACCTGGAGGTGCTATTGAGCCATTGTATAACGCACTTGCTCGAAGTGAACGCAGAAATGGTCCACGTGCGGTTGTAGCTCGTCATGAGACTGGTGCCGCGTTTATGGCAGATGGTTATGCCAGAAATAGCGGTAAATTAGGCGTATGCTGTGGCACCGCAGGGCCAGGAACGACGAATCTAATTACCGGAGTCGCCTCGGCTTATGATAACCACTCACCTCTATTAGTTATCACTGCTCAAACTGCCATTACAAACTTTGGTAAGCGAGCAGCACAAGAGTCTGGAGATACAGGTATCAATACTGTAGCTATGTTTGAGTATTGCACACATTACAGCACATTAGTCTCCCATGCTGATCAGTTTGAACGTAAATTAACAACGGCAATAATGAAAGCGTTTCAAGCACCACAAGGTCCGGTACATTTGAGCATACCGCTAGATGTGTTTCGCAGTCATGCATCCGTAGATAAGCCTTCATATCAACTTGATCATTTATTTAAAAAGACTTCTTTAGTAGATGAAGATAGTCTGCATCATCTATGCAACGAATTAGTAGAGAATTCACGCACTGTATTTATCGTTGGTGAACAATGTGCAGAGGCGATTTCATATATTTTAGATGTCGCTTTAATGTTAAATATTGAAATAGTTACCACACCTCATGCTAAAGGGATGGTGAGTCCCTATCATCCCCTATATCGTGGGGTGATCGGATTTGCTGGTCATATTTCTGCCCTAGATACTATCAGCCGAAAAGATACTGACTTGATAGTCGCCGTAGGCACAACTCTAAGTGAAACTGCAAGCAATAACTGGGATGACTCGGTACTGAACAATAAACTTATCCACGTGGATTCTGCTGATTCTAACTTTGCAGGTTCGCCAATGGCACGGTTACATGTACATGGTGATATCGCAACAATTTTTGAAAAAGTATTAGATATACTAAACGTTAAGTTGACATATGACCCATCATTAGAATCGCGCAAGGCCACAGTTGAGCGACTTGAAGAGTTAGGTAAAAAGGGGCAGATAGCAAACCATCATTTTGAGATGGAAAATCAACAACAGTGCATCAGTAAGACTTCGCCAATAAAACCGCAAAGATTGATGAATGACTTACCTAAAATATTCCCACTAAACACTCATTACCTATGTGACTCTGGTAACAGCATGGTGTGGAGTATTCATTATTTACATCCTTATGATCGACGTATTAAAAGCAGAAGGTCTGTAATAAGTTTAAGCACAGCTATTGATCAGTATAGAACCAACGGAAGGAGATCTCAAAAGGGCAGTTTATTTTGGACGTGCTTAGAATATGGCTCTATGGGTTGGGCAATTGGTTCCTCGATTGGTACAGCACTAGCAAATAAAGATGACCCTGTTGTTTGTATCACAGGTGATGGATCAATGTTGATGAGTGGTGGCGATGTAACAGTCGCGCTACAAGAAAATTTAAAAGTAATCTTTTTGATTCTTAATGATGCCGAATTTGGCATGGTTAAACAGGGGCAAAAAATGGGCACTGGTGAGCCAATTGCTTATAACCTTACCAAAGTTGATTTCGTTGCATGGGCTGCCAGTATGAATATTCCTGGATATTCTGTTCGTTCTCCAGAGGAATTAGATAATTTAGACATTGATACGATCATGAACATTGATGGTCCAGTGATTATTGATGTATATATTGATGCTAACGAAGTACCACCGATAAAAAATCGTCTCCAAGCGCTAGGGACGGTAGATTAATTCAATTCATCCACATCTCTCTGACTCGCGGTAGCAAACCGCCGATGTTTACTGCCTGAAGTGAAAACTAGCTCTTTAAACTGTTTATAATGTAACAGCTACTTTATAACTGTCTAATTGTACTTGATTTTTTAAATTACTTGATATGTCTTCAGAGGAAATAAAGGAAACGATTCAGACTAGAATCTGGCAAGAGGAAGCTAGTGCAGAGAATCCATTTGCGGCAGAAAAAAGTTACTGCTCTGGCTATGACGTTTTTGGAGATTTGTTAAACAACGCATCTTGGATCGAATATATTTTTTTGCTGTTCATGCTGGAGAGACCAGAACAATGGCAATCTCATTTGTTAGAAAAAGTTGCGATTGCACTAGCCAATCCTGGTATTAGAGATCATAGCGTTAGAGCAGCAATGTGTGCAGGTGTTGGTGGATCTACTTCAGCTTCTGCTTTGATGGCAGCACTTTCAGTGGGCGCTGGTCAGCTGAATGGTGCGAGAGAAATATACACCTTAGTTAATTGCTGGAAGCAATGTGGAACTGATCTCACTTTATGGGAAGACAGTATTCAAAATCCTATAAAAACTAATAGAGCAAGTGTATGGAGTGAATTTGAACATACACCTGGGTTCGATCCTCATGGGGTTAAGTGTGTTGAACCGGTGCTTCAGACTCTTACATGTTTGGCCGATATTTATAGCCAAGGTAAGTTAGTTTGGTTAAAGGAAAATAGACAAGAATTGGAATGTTGCGCGAAAAGTCCTCTGTCAATGTCTGGTGTTGTTGCGTGTGCTTTCTATGACATTGGGTTTGATAGTGATCAAGCTGAAATGATTTATTTAATCATGAGATTGCCAGGTGCTGCTGCACATTCACTAGAACAGAAACAACTTGGTTGGAAGAAGTATCCATTTTTTGGTCCAGACTTAAAGATAACAAATGATCCAGGAGAGAAATAATGGACCCATTGATTGATCTAAAAGCTACTGAAGGAAATTGGCAAACTGAAATGGGTGGTTCTATCCCTGGTGAGCGTGTCGTTATTCGAGGTAAAGATTTATTTTCAGAGTTAAATGAATTTACTTGGCAAAAGCTTTTAATGTTCATTATCACTGGGCGCGAGTTACCTGAGAATCAGCTGGATGTGTTAGATAAAATTTGGTCTTTAACAGTTAGCTATCCTGATCCTCGTGTTTGGAATAATCGCATAGCTGCATTAGCTGGCACGGTGAGGACAACAGGTAGTTTGGGTGTAAGTGCAGCATTAGCGGTGACTGAAGCGAGAATATATGGAGGACAGGCAAATATCGCAGCTATAGATTTCATAATTGAATGTGCTAAGCGCATAGAAGCAGGCGAAGATTTAGAAGCAATAATTAAATCAGAATTAAAAATTAATAGAGCAATCTATGGTTATGGTCGACCGGTTACAAATAAAGACGAACGAATTGGACCAATGAAAAAGGTAATAAAGCAGAATGGAATGTCAGATGGCAAGCATGTTTTACTCGCCTACAAGATTGAAGAAATATTGAAAGCTGGTAGATGGCGATTTCAAATGAATATAACCGGTCTGTCTGCTGCGCTTGGTGCTGATATGGGTCTTTCAGTGCAAGAATATTATCTCTGGCAAATAAACGGATTTAATGCAGGTACGCTTGCTTGTTTTGCAGACGCATCTTTGAAAAAGGAGGGAACACTTTTCCCGCTAAGATGCGATCGAATTAATTACACTGGCTTGGAAAAACGCACATGGATATAAGCGCAAAAGGGAGATAATTTATGCCATATTTAAGCATTTATTTGAAAATAACGATTATTAACTTAATCATTTTAGCGTCAATAGGCTTGGTTATCGCTGACTTTGATGATGAGCAATCACTGCTTGAGCTTTATGGTGATGAAGAACTGGTGAGTATCGCTACCGGAAGTGCGCAGCCTATTTCAAAAGCACCTGCTGTCGCGAGTGTCATTACTGCAAATGATATTAAAGAGATCGGTGCGCAAGATATAGACGATGTTCTAGAAACAGTGCCAGGTCTTAATGTCTCTAGAGATGTTATAGGCGCAAATCCGATTTATACGTTTAGAGGAATCTACACAACGCAGAATCCTCAAGTATTAATGCTAATTAACGGGATATCGATTTCAAATTTATTTATCGGCAATCGAAGTCAAGTATGGGGAGGGATGCCTGTTGAGGCTATTTCTAGAATTGAAGTCATTCGAGGTCCGGGCTCTGCAGTATATGGTGCTGACGCATTTGCGGGTGTAATTAATATTGTCACTAAAAAAGGCAGTGAAATTGATGGCACTGAAACGGGACTTCGATATGGAACATTTAATACAAAAGAAGGTTGGATATTGCATGGAGGTAATTATGCAGGCTTTGATGTGGGTTTAATGGCCGAATTCAAATCCACAGATGGTCATGATGAAGATGTTGATTCAGATGCGATCTCAGGAAGTGGTGCATCTCTAACGCCAGGCTCAACCACGAATGGCAGGGATAATTTAGATCTAAGAGTCGATATTGAGAAAGGCATGTGGCACTTTCGCGGTGGATTGCAAAGAAGACGTAACGGTGAAATTGGATTTGGTTTGGGGCAAGCCTTAGATCAAAACGCTGAATATGAGTCGGATAGGTGGAATGCAGACCTGACTTATTTTAATCCAGAAATCACAGAACATTTTGATTTGCAGCTGCAAGCGAGTTTTCTTAATACCTCGCAAGAAAATGATGAAGATACTTTCATCTTGCCACCAGGAACTCCAATGACTCCGCCTGAAGGATTAATAGGTAACCCAGAAGTTTGGGAGAGACACTATCGATTTAGTGCATCCTCTTTATATACCGGCTTTGATGATCATCAAATTAGAATTGGTGCAGGTTACAATACTTCAGAAATTTATCGGGTCGAGGAGGAAAATAACTTCTCGGGGATTTTAACTGACGTATCCGATACTCCATTTGCTTTTCTGCCTGAAAAGCATCGTGATAATAAATATGGGTTTGCGCAAGATGTGTGGAGTATTGCGAATGACTGGGAGTTAACAGCTGGGTTACGTTATGACGATTACAATGACTTTGGCGATACATGGAATCCGCGTGCTGCGTTAGTTTGGTCTGCAAGACACGATACCACTCTAAAGCTATTATATGGTCAAGCATTTAGAGCACCTTCATTTGCTGAGTTTAGAAATAGACCGGTAAATCCCGTGGCTATTGGCAATGACGAATTAGATCCCGAAGAAATAGAAACCCTAGAGTTTGCTGTGGACTATCGTCCAACCCAGTACGTACATTTAAGTGCAAATATCTTTTATTATGAATGGGATGACATCATTCGTTTTGTTGCAGATCCAATGACAGGAACTGCCACAGCAGAAAATACTGGTGAACAGACCGGCTATGGTTTTGAGTTAGAGATGGAATGGAAACCTATCAATAGTTTTTCACTGTTAGCTAACTATGCATTTCAGGATTCTGAGGATGAGGAAACTAATGAGGATTCGGGAAATGCACCTCACCACCAAATTTATGCGCGTGCTAATTGGGAGTTTTTACCTGGCTGGACAATCACACCCGCTTTCAATTACATAATAGACCGTGATCGTCCACCGCTTGATACGCGTGATGAACTAGATGACTACGAGACATTTGATTTAACGCTTCGCAGTCAAGCATTCAGTGATAAGTGGGAATTAGCAGCTGGTGTGCGTAATTTATTTAACTCTTCGCCTGAGGAGCCAACGGATTCAACGTTGAGTATTTCAAATGATCTGCCTTTAGAAAGAAGAACTGTATTTGCTGAATTTAGATTAAACCTTCAGTAACTATAATTCTGGCTGGGTAGGAATGAGGATGAATAGTAAAGACATTTATGTCTTGAGAATAACAGTACTCATTGCTGTCATATTCCTATTCTCATGCACTTATGTTCATGCGCAGTCTAAGGTGGGTATTATCGTTCCCGAACTTCGTGAACCTTTTAAAAAGATCTTTGATTCTGTATCTAGTGGTGTGGACGATAAATTAAAGCGTCGTACAGCAAAATTAACCTTAAATAAGGACTATGATTCAAAAGATATTATCCGTTGGGTGGAAAAACAAAATCTCGATGCGGTCATTACCCTCGGTAGTCTGGGAAGGAAAACATCTGTATACATTCCGTCAAATATTCCTGTTGTTAATGGGGCATTATTATCCGTCACAGGTAGTCCTCAGAAAAACTATGGTGTTGCATTAACGCCTGATCCAAAAGCCCTGCTCGGCATGTTATCTCGTTTAGATAGTGCTATTAAAACAGTCGTAGTTGTATATAACCCTGGAAAGAATAAGTGGCTTGTTGATTTAGCTAGACGACCAGCTGCAGCAAATGGTGTACGACTGGTAGAGTATAAGGCGACAGATATTAAGCAAGCGGCTATTATCTATGATGATATTTTCTCGGGTGACAATCTAGAGAACACTGCATTATGGTTGTTGCAAGATAGAAAAGTCGTGGATTCAAAAGTGGTATTACCATTTATTTTAGAGAAGGCATGGCAAAAGAAGATAGTGGTCTTTTCAAGTGCTGTCAGTCATGTCAAGAAAGGTGCGCTATTTTCAATGTATCCAGATAATAAGCTTCACGGAGAGCAGTTAGCAGATTTAATTTTGAAGAAAATTTCTGGTAGTCCGCTTGGGGATAGCAAAGTATATCCGTCAAAAGGGCTGCAAGATGCAATTAATATACGAACCGCGGAACATTTGGGTTTAAGTTTCTCAAGGTCTGAGCTGCGTGATTTTGACGTGGTCTTCCCTGTTTCAAACTAACCACAATTATGGATATATTAAAAATAATCAAAAAGATATTAATTCCTGGGGATTTCAGGCGTCAATTAGTGATGGTGCTTGTCGGTGGTATTATTGTGACAGCAATTATTTCTACTTTTTTTATTTCACAATTCATTTCAAAGGCTGTTAGTAAAAACTTGTTAGAAGAAGGCATGCAAATTACAGATACATTTGCATCTCAAAGTATTCTTGGACTACTAGTAAGTAATGTTGATAACGTTGAGGATTCTGTCACAACTATTTTAAACTTTCCTGGTGTCCAGGGTGTTGGTATTTATGATTTAGAAAAAATTTCTTTAGTTGAAAGAGGTGAAAGTACATTCTCTGAAGGAGAAGCGATTTGGCCTGATCAGGTTGAATTAATAAATGAAACTGATCAGGCTTGGTATTTTGTCGCACCAGTTTTCTATCAACATGAATCGGATGAAGATAGTTTTGAGGTTGAAACAGAGCCAGAATTGCTTGGATATGTGCGAATGGTTCAAAGCAAAAAAGCACTGAATGAATTAATCACAAGTATACGCAATGTAAATATAACTATTTCATTGCTGTTAGCTGCAGCATTGATGGTACTTCTGTTATTGATTACACAACGAGTCACCAAGCCTTTGCAAGAACTCATGAGTTTAATGCGACGTGCCCAAAGCGGTGAAACGGATGTGCGCGCAGAACTTTCAGGCACTCAAGACATTCGCGAGATGGAAGGTGCATTCAACACCATGATTGAGTCATTACAAGATCGTGAATTGCAACTAGAGAAAGCGAGAGATTTGGCGCTTCAATCTGCACGTGTTAAAGGTGAATTTGCCGCAAATGTTAGTCATGAATTGCGCACGCCTTTAAACGCAATACTTGGTATGTTGGAACTGCTGTCTGTAATGGGACTGACTTCCAAGCAAAGAGAGTATGTCAATATTGCACGTAACTCGAGTGATGCGCTATTAGCTTTAATTGATGACATTCTGGATTTTTCCAAAATTGATTCGGGTAAATTAGAGGTTGATGCAGATGAGTTTAATTTGCGTGAGTTGCTTGATGATGTGGTCAGTATTATGGCGTCTCAGGCGCAAAGTAAGAACCTCGATTTTGCACATCTAGTGTGTTCAAGTGTGCCCAATGTTGTAAAAGGTGATTCTAGGCGGATACGTCAATTGCTTTTGAATCTATGCGGTAATGCTATCAAGTTTACTCATAATGGTGAGATTGGTATCTATGTCGATCTGGTCGAACAAAATGATACAGACCTTAGCTTAAAGTTTTCTGTTAAAGATACCGGTATCGGTATTGATGAAAGTGCTAAAGAAAAAATATTTGATGCGTTTTCACAAGCGGATAACTCTACAACACGTAAGTTCGGTGGCACAGGTTTAGGGCTGGCCATTTGTAAACAGTTGGTCGGCGTCTTGGAAGGGTCACTGGGTGTGGAAAGCGAGCCTGGCAAGGGCAGCTGTTTTTGGTTTGAACTGCCATTGCAACTTCCTGCAGCAGCAATAACAGTGGTGAGCGATGATAAGGGGGCCATGGATCTGAGAATCCTTATTGTCGATGATAGTGAAATTGTTCAGTTTCATATTATGCAGACATTAGAAAAATGGGGCGCTTATGTTGAATGTGCTGATAGTGGTGAATCTGCATTAATTAAGTTGCGCCATGCTGCACGTAATACCAAACCTTATGATATTGCATTTATTGATGAGTTAATGCCAGGATGTAATGGTATCGAACTAATGCGTTCGATTAACCAGGATTCTGAGATTAGTTCAATCCAAATGGTGTTGATGACAAATCAAACGCATGCTGAGTCATTTCTTGAGAGGTTTCCAGAGATTGACGCATTTGTACAGAAGCCAGTACTTCAATCCAGTTTATATGATGCTATTTCTACAGTTATGCGTGGCAGTCTTAACATTGTTAATCCGTTGTATGTGGATCAAAGTGATGAGAAAGAAATTAGCTTTAATGCACACATATTAGTTGCAGAAGATAACTCAGCTAATCAGCAAGTTGCGATCGGTATGTTGGAGAGGCTAGGTTGCGCTGTCATCGTTGCGAGTAATGGTTCTGAAGCAATAAATTTACTAGAAAGAAATCGCTTCGACATCATCTTTATGGATTGCAATATGCCAGAGATGGATGGTTATGAAGCAACGCGCATAATTAGAACTCTGCATGGGTCTAATGCCGGCTTGCCAATTATTGCAATGACAGCCAATGTCCAAGAAGGTGATCGTGAAAAATGTTTGAATGCGGGTATGGATGATTACTTGCCTAAACCACTTAAACTGGAACGTCTACGCGCATCACTTAAAAAGTGGTTGCCTGATGACTCATCAGTAATTTTGAGTGAAACAGTGGATGGGATTCCTGTTATTAACCAAACACCTAGCAGTACAGGACCCATTGACGAGGAACGTATTGAGGAATTAAAAGAAAGTGTTGCTGGTGCATTTGATAAGATGGTGGAAGCCTATATCGAAGATCTGCCGTCACTTGCTACATCTTTAGAGGATGCAATCAATGCAAAAGATTGCGATCAAATTCAACACTATGCACATAGCATCAAAGGCAGTAGTAAAAATTTCGGTGCCATCGAGTTAGCCGATGTCGCAAAAGATATTGAAGACATGGCCAAACAAAAGCAAATCCATGATTTGCAGACTCATTTGCTTGCTGTCTTTGAGGAAGTGGATCGTGTTATTGAATATATGAATAACATGCTTAAGCCTGAAAGCCAGTTGTTATCTTCTGACGTACGTGCAAGTGACCATACTGACCGATTACTCATTGCTGATGACGATCGCAGTATGCGTCTCGCATTAATGAATGTGCTGGACTCAGATGGTTACGATTTACATGAAGTCGAAAATGGCAAACAAGCCTATGATTATTGTCGTCAAAACTTGCCGGATTTGGTATTGCTTGATGCAATGATGCCAGAGATGGATGGCTTCATCGCATGTGAAAAAATACGCACGCTGGAAGGCGGTAAACATATTCCAATTCTGATTGTGACAGCGCTTGATGATGAGGAATCGGTTGAACGTGCGTTTAAAGTCGGGGCAACCGATTACCTTCCAAAGCCGGTTCATTTCGCTGTGCTTAGACAGCGTATTTCTCGCCTGCTCCACGCCGCGAGTGTCGAACGACATGTGCGCCAACTTGCGTATACAGATCCGCTAACCGGATTGCCAAATCGAACCACGCTGACCACACACCTGACAGAACTACTCGCTAAGGTAAGAGCGAGTGATGATATGTTGGCGATGTTATTTCTTGATCTGGATCGATTTAAGTTAGTCAACGATACCTTGGGTCATAGTGTCGGTGATTTGTTACTTAAAGCAGTTGCCGAGCGATTACAACGATGTGTGCGTACGGGTGATATGGTCGCACGGTTGGGTGGTGATGAATTTACTATTATTGTCGACCGTGCAAAATCACGTGACTCTGTGGCACGTATTGCGCAGACAATATGTGAAAGCATTGAAAAGCCATTTTCATTCTCTGGCCAAGAAATCTTTGTTTCAACAAGTATCGGAATCTCATTGTTTCCGCTCGATGGCGATGATATTGGTGAACTCATGAAACATGCTGATACGGCAATGTTTAGAGCAAAAGAATTAGGCTGCAGCTATTTCTTCTATGAAAACGATATGGAAGCGGCTGTGACGCGCAAAATGGAGATCGAAGCTGATTTGCGCCGTTCAGTCAGCAGAGATCAAATTGATGTTTACTATCAGCCAAAGGCAAATTTGGTGACCAAGGAAATTGTGGGTATGGAAGCACTTGTGAGATGGAATCATCCACAAAAAGGCATTATCTGTCCGCAAGAATTTATACCATTGGCTGAAGAAACAGGCATCATCAATGAAATTGGCTTGTGGGTAATGATCGCATCATGTTTACAAGTCAAAGAATGGATTGATCAAGGTCACCGGCCCTATTCAATTGCTGTCAACTTATCTGGGGTGCAACTGCAAAATGGCAATATAATTTACCAGGTAAAACAGGTGTTAGAAGAGACTGGCATAGACCCAGCATTGCTGGAACTCGAAATCACTGAGAGCACTATTATGCATCATCCAGAGAAGGTGATAGAGGTGCTCAAAAAACTAAAAGATATGGGTGTCAATCTTGCCGTGGATGATTTTGGCACCGGCTATTCATCTTTAAATTATCTCAAGCGATTCCCAATAGATTTATTGAAAATAGATGCAGCCTTCGTTAGGGATGTGGAAACTGATGCCGATGACAGAGCCATAATTCAAAGTATTATCGCGCTGGCAAAAAGCATGCGTCTGCAAGTGGTCGCCGAGGGCGTAGAATCGCGCAAACAAGAAGAACTGCTAAAAGCAATGGGATGTGACTTTATTCAAGGATATTACGTTGGCCGACCAGTCTGTGCTGAGGAGTTCGAACAGTTCGTGCTAAATAAAAGCAATAAATCGGGCTCCTCAGTAAGTGATTTATCCGATTATAGAGGTGGCGGATAATTATCATCTATCTTGTTATAAACCAATGAGATAGTGGCTAATTTTATGCGCCTAGCTGGTTGTCGACAGACAAAAGTTTATTAGATTCCATACAGATAGAGGCTACATATTAGGCGCTATTTAGGTCACGATTAGTAAACCTTGAAAATGAAAAAAATATTGGAATTCCGCAGTCTGTTGGTGTAGTTTACGCATATTACGAGCAATTAGTCGTAGCAAGGGTGGAGGAGCGATCCCTCGATAAGCTGACACTAATAAAAATAACGAATAGTGTCGCAATACATAGTTATCTATCCTTAGATCAAAGCAACACGATCTGTGGGTCAAGTGATACGATTTTGGCAAAGGTAAGTGCTTATGATCACATACAGTGACTAGACATTTTCCAAGGATTGCCTATCGTGTGTCTGCTTATAAAAACGTTCCTAAATATTTAAATTAAAATTAAAATATTATAAGAGTCGTTATAAAAATAATATGGAAACATTTCCTAGTCTTCTGCAGCAACACGCAACTCAAAGTGGTAATCGCACTGCACTCAGAATGAAAAAGCACGGTATATGGAATTCATATACCTGGAGTGACGTCGCTTCTGAAGTTCAGAAGCTCGCATGTGGTTTTGCTGCTACTGGCTTAAAGCCTGGCGAAAAAGTTGCAATCATTGGCAACAATGTCCCGCCATTATTTTTCTCAATTTTAGCTGTGCAAAGTTTGGGTGCGGTGCCTGTTACGATGCATGCTGATTCAACTACAGATGAGTTGAGAGGGCTACTGGAAAACTGTGAAGCAAAATTTGCAGTGTTACAAGATCAGCAACAAGTTGATGCAATATACGAAACAATTAAAGAGCTGCCATTACTGACTGAAGTCGTCTATTTCGATGTCAGAGGCATGCAGGAATATGATCACACGCATCTTAAAAGTTATATAGAGTTCGAAGAGCTGGGTGAACAGTTCGCTAAAGAACATCCTAGTTTTATGAGTGATGTGGCCTCTAAAATCACTCCTGATACAGATGCATTTATAGTTTACACAGCGGGAACATCAGGCAACTGTCGTGGTGCGGTGCTGAGTCACTCAAACTTTCTGGCCACTGGGCAAGTGTTTGCAGACCAAGAAGGCATTTCAGATAACGAAGAAGTCTATGCATACCTCCCATTATGTTACGCGAGTACATTATTCTTTGTTTATACCCTTTGGATGATAAAAGGCTACACCATTAATTGCCCTGAGAGTAACGATACAATCCTAAGTGATATGCGTGAAGTTGGCCCAACGTTATTTTATGGCCCGCCACACTTTTATAAATTGCTTTACTCGCAAATTAATTCGCGCGCTGAAAATACAAACTCGTCGTTATTGCAAAAACATATGGCCACACTCCTCACACAAGGAAGATCTTGGCTAGGCGATAAACTTGTCTTTAATCAGATTAAAGATCTATACGGCTTAAGCCATATTAAACGTGCTTATGTAGGCGGGGACGTGCTAAGTCAGGATGTATTTAAGTTTTATACAGCACTAGGCGTGAATCTTAAAGCGACCTATGGATGTGCTGAAAGTGCCGGTTGTATTAGCGTGCAGGGTGCATCTGATCTTGCTGCTGATCATAGCGAGTCAATGGTGGGAGCGCCACTGGCGGGTGTTGAGGTTAAAGTTGATAGCAATAATGAAATAGTCTTCAAAGGTATGAATGCCTTCAAATGCTACTATCGCGACGAAGCCCATACTAATGCAATAGTGAGTGCGGATGGGTGGATAAAAACTGGCGATGTTGGAGCAGTTACTGACGGCCATATTCATGTCATTGAGCGTGCAGATAGTATTGGTAAATTTAGCAATGGAGCAGATTTCAAGCCTAAGCAAATTGAAAATGCACTGAAGTCATCTACATATATAAAAGATGTTGTTGTCATGGGTGATAGTAAAGAGCACCTTGCAGCAATGATAGTGATTGATGGTGAATCTGTCGGTGCGTGGGCGGAAAGGAAGCAAATGCAGTTCACTGGATTACGTGATTTGGCAACCAAGGAAGAAGTGATTGAGCTGATATCTTCAAAAGTTAAAGATGTTAATTCGAGTATGGAAAAAATCGGTGGCCAGAATTGTCCGCAAATCAAGCGCCATACAATTTTACATAAAGAATTTAATGCTGGGTTGGGTGAAATGACCCGCTCAAGAAAAATACGTCGTGACATTATTGCAAATAACTATAAACAACTAGTAGAAGCACTGTATTCAAGTGCTGATAAATATGATGTCAAAGACTCTAATGGTGAGCTAGTCACTCAGTTAAGACTACAAACAGCGTAATTACACGAATACGATGAATACCAGTACAGATGCGAAAAAACCTATTTTGATCCTTGATGATATAAGTTTGTCATTCAAGGGTGTTAAGGCTATTACAGATATCAGCTTCAATGTATATGAAGGTGAAATATGTTCAGTGATTGGCCCCAATGGCGCGGGCAAAAGCTCCATGCTTAATGTCATTAATGGAGTTTACATTCCTCAAGAGGGAAGAATTACTTTTGATGGCAAGCAGTTTAAGAAAATGAAGCCACATACTGCGGCGACCATGGGAATCGCGCGAACCTTTCAAAATATTGCGTTGTTTGCGGGCATGTCGACGTTAGATAACATCATGACAGGTAGAAACCTGATGATGAAAGCGACATTCTGGGAAACTGCATTAAATATCGGTAGAGCTAAAAGAGAAGAACTGGAAAATCGTGAAGAAGTAGAAAAAATTATTGAGTTTCTCGGCCTTCAATCAATACGCAAAACACCGGTATCTTCGCTCCCTTATGGGTTGCAAAAGCGCGTCGAGCTGGGGCGTGCACTGGCTGCAGAGCCTAAGATGTTATTGCTTGATGAGCCAATGGCTGGCATGACAATGGAAGAAAAGTTGGATATGTCGTGCTTCATTCAAGAAATTAACCGTAACTTAGGAACAACGGTTGTGTTAATTGAGCATGATATGGGGGTTGTGATGGATATTTCAGATCACGTAGTTGTGCTGGATTATGGTAAGAAAATCGGAGACGGCACACCTGATGAAGTAATGAATAACCAAGACGTTATCGATGCTTACTTAGGTGTTAGTCATTAAAAAAGAAATTTGATCATAAAGGATCTGTAAAGTGGCATTTTTTATTGAAGTACTAGTGGGTGGATTGTTATCAGGGGTAATGTACTCCTTGGTGGCGATCGGCTTTGTGCTTATCTATAAGTCATCTGGCGTATTCAATTTCGCTCAGGGCACGATGCTATTACTAGCCGCGCTAACATTTGTCAGTATGACGGAGCGACAGGTTAATTTCTGGGTAGCATTTTCAATTACTTTAGTACTGATGGTGGTGCTAGGAATCATTGTAGAACGTACTGTGATGCGCCCATTAGCAAACCAATCGCTATTATCCTTGTTCATGGCAACAGTGGGACTGAATTATTTCCTTGAAGGCTTGGCGCAAGGGGTATGGGACTCTGCCGTACATGGGGTTGAATTAGGTATTTCTAATGATCCAATTTTCCTCATAGAAACCTTCCCTGCTCTGGGTCTTGATATCATTATTAGTCAGTTTGATATCGCGGCTGCTGTAATCGCGGGTTCAATGATTCTCGGATTAACATTATTTTTCCAATATACGAGGACTGGATTATCACTGCGCGCAGTATCTGATGACCATATGGCAGCCATGGCAGTGGGTATTCCATTAAACAGAATTTGGGCCATCGTGTGGGCAGTAACAGGTGTTATTTGTTTAATCGCCGGTTTGCTCTGGGGTGATCGCGTCAGTGTTTCATTCACGTTAACAGCTGCAGTACTTAAAGGTCTGCCGGTTATTCTTATTGGCGGTTTGACCTCAATACCCGGTGCAATCGTGGGTGGTTTGATTATCGGCGCGAGTGAAAAGTTGGGTGAAATATATTTGGCCGAATTGTTTGGCGGGCAAGGAATTGAACACTGGTGGGCATATACCACGGCACTTATATTTTTAATGATTCGACCCACCGGCATCTTCGGTGAGAAAGAAATTGAGAGAGTTTAAGCATGTTTTATCGTGAGGCAGGGAGATTAGTCAAAAGTTTTGCGGATGATCGCCGCATGCTTCCGTTAAAGGAAGATCGGGTCATTTCGATGTTATTTCTCATCGGTGTTATGTACTTCGGTGTGACTATATTCGCTAGTGATTACATACTCAGTGCAATTCTAATTCCTATGATGGTGCTTGGTATCGCGACTTTAGGTCTAAATATCGCGGTCGGCTATACAGGGCAATTATCTCTAGGCACGGCTGGATTTATGTGTTTTGGCGCATTTGCAGCATTTAACTTAGTGCTACGCGTTGACTTCATGTATTTGCCTATAGCATTTTTCCTAGCGGGCGTCATCGCTGGGCTCGTAGGAATAATATTTGGCTTGCCAAGTTTGAGAATTAAAGGCTTCTACTTGATTGTGTCAACTCTGGCTGCGCAATTCTTTGCTGAGTGGGTGTTTAATGCATATCCATGGTTCCTTAATTACAACTCTTCTGGAGTTGTTGCATTACCGCCTTTCCACTACAAAGTTTTCCCTTTTCAAGAAATGACACCATTGAATGATGCATTCTGGCATTCATATGAGGGTCGATACCTTATTACACTAACTGTCACCATTGCCCTTATCGTCGCTTGTAAGAACATGGTTAGAAGTTCTACTGGTCGAAACTGGATGGCTGTGCGAGATATGGATATTGCTGCAAACGTTATTGGTATATCTGTTGCCAAAACAAAACTTCAGGCATTTTTCATTAGTACCTTCTACTGCGGCGTTGCCGGAGCAATGTATTCATACTGCTACATAGGCAACTTAGATTTCATGATCTATAACTTGAGAAGATCTTTCTTAGTTATGTTTATGGTTATCGTGGGTGGCTTAGGTTCAATACTCGGATCTTTCCTCGGGGCAATTTTTGTCTATGGTTGGCCGATATTAATTACTCGCATGGGCGATGCAATATTTGGTGGCGGAACACTTGATACCGCATTTGTTGAAAACAACTCAAAAATTGTCGTAGGTACAATTATTATTGTTTTATTGATTAAAGAGCCTGGTGGTTTTGCTGCGTTATGGAATACCACTAAGCAAAAATTAAGAGCATGGCCATTCTCTAAGTAAGGATTGGCTGTTAGTAATAAAAAGAATTATAAATTCCCTATCATGTAATTGGGAAAAACAAAAAAGCACCTTAATATTAGTTAGGAGTAAAAATATGAAGACGAGAGTAATGTTACTGGCAGCTGCATTGATGTCGATGGTAGGCATGAGCAGTGTGGTCAGTGCAGAAGAGACCATGTATGTACCGATTCCGAGTTATCGAGTAGGTCCATATGCGGCCGGTGGCACAGGCTACTTTGGCGGGATTTTGGATTACTACAATCTACTCAACTCACGTGGTGGCTTAAACGGCGTCAAGCTAATTTGGTCAGAGTGTGAGACAGAGTATTCGGTTGAACGTGGTGTAGAGTGCTACAAGCGATTAAAAGATCGTGAAGGTGGCGCCGTATTTTTTGATCCACTATCTGTTGGTATTTCAACAGCATTGATTGAAACCGGTCGTGCTGACAAGATGCCAATCATCGCCGTCAACCACGGTAAGACAGCCGGACAACGTGGCGATATTTTCCCTTATTACTTTATGCCAGGCATTAACACCTATGACGAGCACTCTATTATGGTGCATTACATTGGTGGGCTAGAAGGTGGCATGAGCAATTTGCAGGGCAAGAAGATTGCGATGTTATTCCACGGATCACCGTACGGTCGTGAAGCGATTGAGTTCATGGACAGCATGTGTGAGAAGCACGGGTGTTCACATGAAGCGATCGAAGTCCCGCATCCTGGTAACGAGCAGCAGTCACAGTGGCTGAAGATTCGTAAGTCCAAGCCTGATTACGTATTACTACGTGGTTGGGGGGTGATGAATCCAGTAGCGATGCAGACTGCGAAGCGTATGGGTTACCCAGTGAGCCGCTTAATCGGCAACATTTGGTCAAACTCAGATGAAGACGTGATTCCAGCGGGTTCTGCGGCTGATGGCTATCAGGCGATTACTACACACCCTGCGGGCACTGACTTCAAAGTGGTGCAGGACATCATTGGTGAAGTGTATGGCTCAGGCAAAGGTGACTTACAAGATAAGTCACGTTTAGGCTCAGTGTACTGGAACTTAGGTGTATTGGCAGGTGTGGTGCACACAGAAGCGCTACGTATTGCTCAAGAGCGTTTTGGCAATCGTCCATTGACCAGTGCAGAAGCACGTTGGGGCTTTGAGAACTTGACGTTGACAGCGGCACGCATTGAAGAGTTAGGCGCAACTGGGTTAGTACCTGAGTTGAACCTGAACTGCATGGACCATGTGGGCGGTCACTTGGCGAAGTTCCAGCAATGGGATGCGAGTGCACGTCAGTGGAACATTGTGTCTGACTGGATTGAAGGTGATGTCCCATTATCACAGGCGATCATTGATGCAGGTGCTGAGAAGTACGCAGCGGACAATGGCATTGAGCGTCGTCCGTGTGATGCCAACAACAATGATGATGACTTCGACCTTTAATAATAAGAACAATAGCGAAGTTAGATTCTAGAAGTAAAATACAACCTGCCGAGGTTTCCTTAGCCTCGGTAGGTTAAATTAAAAGAAACGACTAAGGTTTAAAACATGAGTGTTGAAACACCTATATTAGCGATTAAAAATATTGAAGTACTATACTCACGTGTAATTTCAGCATTGCACGGTGTGTCGATTGAGGTACAGCAAGGAGAAATTGTTTCGCTGTTAGGTGCAAACGGTTCTGGTAAGACAACAACCTGTAAAGCTGTGTCAAGATTATTGGAAGCTGAACGAGGTGAAGTAAGTAAAGGGTCAATTGAATACAAGGGTACAGATATTAGTAGCCTGTCAGCGTATGACATGGTGAAAGCCGGTGTTGTTCAAGTATTAGAAGGCCGTCATATCTTTGGGCATTTAACTGTAGAAGAAAATCTTTTAACAGGCTCTTTTATACGCAATGCCGACTCTGCATCAGTTAAGCAGGATTTAGAATATGTTTATGAACGCTTTTCACGTATTAAAGAGCGCCGCAAAAACCTAGGTGGCTTATGTTCTGGTGGTGAACAACAAATGGTGGCGATGGGTCGAGCAATGATGGCGAGACCTAATCTAATATTACTTGATGAGCCATCAATGGGGTTAGCGCCGCAATTGATCGAAGAGATTTTTGAAATTGTAAAAACATTAAATGAACAAGATGGTGTGAGCTTCTTGGTCTCTGAGCAAAACGCAAATATCGCGCTTAAATATGCAAAAGTTGGCTACATAATAGAAAACGGAAGAGTCGTGCTTAAAGGCTCAGCGAAAGAATTGTCCGAATCAGATAGTGTCAAAGATATGTATATGGGTGGTGGTGCTGAAGATGTCAGCTTCAGTGATGTTAAATACTATCACAGAAGAAAACCTTGTATGGTTTGATGCACATTAATAATGTTTTAATGCGTAGTCTTTTAAGTTCTCAAAAATACCATATATAACCCCGCTGATTAGTCCAAATAGGTGTGCGTAACTTGATGCGCTTACACCAGATATAACCACAGCATCTACCAGTTCTCCTCCAAATATTGTTTGGCCAGCAATGTAAGTTGTAGTTAACAGTAAAAATGCAAATGACAATAAAGCATTTTGCGCAAATGTCCTCACACTAGAATAGCTCAATAACCCAATTAAGACGCCAGAATAGCCAACATACCACTTCATGATTTCACTTGTCACTAATAGGCCAAGTGAAATTGAAAATATCACAAATAAACTCGCTGAAAACCAATTTAATTTATATCCTTTGTTTGGGAAAACTAAACACAAAAGATAAAGTCCTGCTAGGTTGCTCAAGCAATGTAGCCATGAATAATGCGTAAAATGTCCTGTAAGATAGCGCCAGTAATCTCCTTGATAAGTAAGTTGTATATTGAAGTAAAAAAGTTCTCGGTAATGACTAGGCATCAACATTATCATCACGGACAGACAAGAGATGAAAACTAGATATTTATTTATTATCAGTGCCGGCATATTTAAGTAATAGCTATATAAAAAAGACTTAAATTCGAGCTGGTATTGTGGCCGTGTTATTCGTTTTCAGGTGACTATTAATCTTTGTTTTTATACCGTTAGTCACCATTTCAAGTAACAATCACATAAAAAATTAGATCCTCGTCAAATAGTTAATACAGAATTATTTCTGTCACCAATGAGGGTCACTAATACCATGTGCATTGCTCGTGTACTCGCTTTATTGCTCTGCTTATTTCTCTATGCTTCTGCATTTGCTTCCCAAGAAATCACCTTTCCGATTGATATTCAAGGCTTGCAGTATGACGTCATCGTTATTGAAAATAATCACATTGCGTCGAAAGTGTCAGGTATCGATGAAAGCTTGGTTGGTAAACACTACATAGGTAGAGTGCGTGGCGAAGAAAATACCTGGGTACGAGCCTCTTTAATAAATAATCGATGGCAAGGAGTAGTATCGATACATAATGCGATGCACATGTTTGAACATGAAGTCAGTTCAGTGGAAGGTGCCGCTAGTGCATCAGCCATGATGCAATCCACACCCGTTATGGAAGTTGAGGGTCTAATGGGCGGCTGTGGCAGTGGTGATGGTGCTCATAGCATGCTTTCTCATATGAACAAAAAGAAAAGTATGCAGGGGTCGGCAATCAGCAGTAGCGCAATGCCTGCTATCGCAGAAGCAACATTTGCACAGTTTTGTAGCTATGAAGTAGATGGCATCTGTGTCATCGCGGAAGTAGAGATTGCTTTTGATCTTGAATTCCAAAATGTATTTGGCGCACAGTCAGCAGCTCAAGCAATGTCGATTTTGAATATTGTGGATGGACACTATATTAATGACCTGCGTATTTCGATTGATGCGATCACCGTCGAAATGTTGAGTAATGATTTGTTTAATACCAGTATGGCTGCAAGCCCTGTGCTTAATGCAGGCGTAGTGTTGACTGATATTGAGAATAAGAAAAATAATTCTTTAATACCTTTTATAACTAACAATAGTGCTTTAACACACCTGGTTACCGGTCGTGTATTCGCCGGTGGTACATTAGGTGTCGCTTACCTGGGTAGTGTGTGCGAAGCGAATGGGTTTAGTACCGGCACTTCAGGTGTCTACTATTCAAATTTAAGTGATCCCGCTTCATATAATATCGCACTTACCGCTGTAGTCGTTGCTCATGAGTTAGCACATAATCTAGGCTCAGATCATGATGGTCCAACAGGCAATCCGTTATGTCCTAGTTCAACTTATATTATGTCGCCTATACTCGGCCCAGGGCTAACTAGTTTCTCGACATGTTCAGCAGCTGATATCGAGATGACATTATCGGCATTGGTTAATCCTGAGTTATGTTTAGATTTTCCTGCTGATGTGGCTATTGATGAAGACTCAGGCAATAGTGGCTTGTTAGATATTAATGCCGAATTTATCTCTTCGTATACTGTCAATGTTGAAAATGGATTTATTAACGTAGATCAGATTGGTTTAAGTGGATCTATTAATCTTGCGGAAGGCCTATTTGTCAGCGTCACTGCAAATGGTAACGCCTGTGTCGTTGCAGCAGGTGGTGCAAGCTATACATGTACCGTTAACAATCCTCCTGCTTCATTTAAAGTATTAGCTAATGTACGCGTTAATGATCCAGTTTCTTCTTCTGTGACATTATCGCAAACAGCAAGCGAGCAAACAGCTGATGTGCAAGAAGTAAATAGTCTAAATAACACTGAAATTAGCTTATTCATTGTAGAAAATGGCATGGTGGAGAGTAGTGTGGCAACTACACCATCAACACCGACTAATACGCCTGTGAGTAATACGGTTGCCGAAGAAGAGGGGGGTGGCGCAGGTAGTCTTGGTTTTGGTCTGATTATCTTACTCATGGCTTCTTTGTTGAGACAAGCGACGACAAGACGGCATAATTAACCGTAATGCCTGTTCGATCAGTATTAAGCGCCATTCTAATATTCCTTTCCTCTGTTGATGCCTGTGAGTCAGTATCTAATGAGTATGTGCAAGAAAAATTTCAACAATGGCAGAACAACAATAGTCAGAGTTATAGTTATGTTATTCAAAAACAATGTTTTTGTGCACCTGAATACACAAAAAAATTACGTGTTACTGTTGTTAATAGTAAAGTATCTGAAGTTGTTGAAGTTGCATCAGGACAGAATGTAATCCACGAAGTGTTTGACCAGCAGCTTACTATTTCACAGTGGTATGAGTTTTCGCTTAAGTCAATTGACTCTGAGCATGGAGAATTCGATATCAAGTTTGATAAAGACTCAATATTGCCATCTAGTATCTATATCGACCAACATAAAATGCGTGCTGATGATGAATATACAGTCATACTCAGCGACTTAAATATTCTTTAGTTAAATTGTTTTAGTCAAGAAAATATTCTGATAGTGTTATCAATCTATAATTAGAGTGATCGGTGACAAAGTGAAACGTTATTTTTCAATACTATGTAAGCAAGTAATTTATGCCTGCATATGCTTTATAAATGTAAATTCTTTACAGGCTTCATTTTATCAATCTCAAACACTTGCAAATTATTGCGCTGACTATATTAAGTATAGTCGTCTGGATGGTTCAGCAGGATCATTAGAAGCCGGTATCTGTTCAGGCTATGTTGCTGCAACTATTGAACTAATGGATCTATCAGGACGTTTATGTCAACGTGAGCATTTAAATTTAGATAATATAGTTGACCAGTTAATAAAGAAAGTAGAGATAGATAAGGCTGCTGCGGAAAACAGTGCTAGCTACGTATTAGTAGAAATTCTACAACGCGAACATGCTTGTGAATGACTATGTTTAGTGATTAGATCGGATTGGTTTCCACCAATTGATAAGTATTGGAATGATGGTAAACGTTGCAAGTAATGAAACGATCATTGCAATACTCGTCAGTAATCCAAAATATATGGATGGTTTAAAGCTTGAAGTAATCAGTATAATAAATCCAAGTGTAATAGTGATTGATGTATAGTAAAGAGCTCTGCCAACAGTTAACTGTACTGTCTTAATTGCCTGTTGGTTACTGGAGCCTAAATTTATTTCTTTTTTGAAGCGATGTATATAGTGAATAGCGTAATCCACACCGATGCCTATTGTAATTGCTGCGATAGTAATCGTCATAATATCTAGTGGAATATGCATAATACCCATTGTGCCTATGATCAGTATTGCGGTGAATAAATTAGGTGCTGTGCCGATAATAGCGAGTAATGGGTTACGAAATAGTATTAGTAGCATAATAAAGATGCATACAAATACAGTCCCCAGCGTAAGTATTTGTGACTTATATAGGCTTTGTAATACATTGTTATACAAAACACTAATTCCACTTAATCTAATAGATTCACCATGCGCAAGCAAATCACTATTAATGTCGTTTTCAATTTTATTCAGTAAATCATTACGAATTAAAGTATGGTCAGAATCTTTTATTCTAGCGACAATTCTTGCTTGATCACCTTCGGTTGAAATGTAAGGATTAATCAGTACTGATTTAATATCAGTGGGAATTTTTTTGTACACTAATGCAAGTAGGAAATCCTCTAACTCTTCTCCTTTAGCCAGTTGTCTGAATACTTTTTCGGTACTTGATATAGAAAGTACTTTGCCTACTTGATCCAGGCTTTCCAAATATTCATGAATAGCTTGAACTTTTTTAATACCGCGGCGGTTATACCAATAACTTTGCTGGACGAAGCTATCTTCTTCCTCTTCTAAATAATCAAGAAACTCATCGTCTTCCTCATAATCCTCTTCAGATTCGTTATCACTGATTGCGGGCGCTTCAAGTAATAATTCCAGTGGTACTGTGCCCCCCAACTCTTGATCGACAAATATTAAGCCTTTATGTATTTCAGTATTTGCCTTGAAATAGTCAATAAATCTATTTTCAACTGTAATTTGTGTGATGCCGTAGGCACTGACGCCGATCAGGCTCAATACAACTAAACTAGCTAAGGATTTGTTAAGAGTTAATTTTTCTAGGATGTTGCTCATCATGCTTGATGATGCATTGTTTGATGTAGGGACGATAGGTTTGAATAAGTGAATAAGTATCGGTAGGACAGAAAAAGTTAACAGGAAAGCGCAAATCAATCCCATTACCATGATTAGGCCAAAATAGATGACGGGTTGAATATCGCTAACTATTAATGAAATAAAAGCTATAGCTGACGTGGCAACCATGTAAATACAAGGAGTGGCTATTTGCTTGACCGCCAGTCGCAAGTTGTTTTCTTTATCGTCCGGATTTTTATTGGCAACTTCTTGGTAGCGAATTATGACATGGATAGATAGAGTTATAGAGAATATTATCAATAATGCAACAAAGTTTGATGAAATAATCGTTAGCTGCAAGCCAAATAAACCGATTAAACCTGACACTAATACAACATTAAGTACGGCACATACTAATGAAAGTATTACCCATGAAATACGGCGGAAAAACAATAACAACACTAATACCATAATAGCAATCATGCTTGCACCGAATACACGAATGTCATTATGGATAAATAACTTTATGTCATTTGCTATTAAAGGTGCACCAGCGAGGTAGAAATTGCCTTTATCGGTATAGTTAATGAGAATAGCGCGTATATCATCAAGTGCGAGTTTATAGCGTTCGTTAATTATAGCTCTCTGAATCGGAATGTTGTTATTAATGTCCTCCAGTTGTTTTAATAGAGATGCGTTGTCGACATCAATCTCAAGCTTATCAAGTATGAGGTATTTATCCTGTATAAGTTTAACGAGCAGTTGATTTTTTTGTATATCGACTTTAATGGCAGTTGATTTGGCATCTAAGCTAACTAGATTTGATGAATAAATTGGACTGATTGAAAACTCTTTTTGCGCACTTGAAATGTCAACATCTGGATGTGTCAAATTACGGAACGTGCTGACGCCATCGTCACCTTGGCTGCGCGGTTGTTGGAGTAATGGGACATTAGTAATGCTGTTAACACCTGATACCCCTTGTGCAGACGATAACTCATTAGTGAGTTGTTGAATGAACGCTATGGTTTGTGCATCATAAAGATCGTCATTGGGCTGATAACCAACAATAATATATTCATCAGAGCCATATTCACGATGCACCTCACGATAAAACTCTAAGTCTGGATCACTTTCAAGTAACAGTGAGTCTGGAGATGCGTCAATATTAATTTTTTGTATATTGATAGAGAGCCCTGCAACAACTGCTAAAATCAACACTAATGAGACGATCGGTTTTCTGAGTAAGATGTTTAACAGCATGGTGCAGACTAGGTCTAAATGGGGTGGGTGATTATAATAATTATTTTGGTAATTATACCTAATTAGGCATCATTCAGCTATGTGTGATTCATGGTTGCAATAAAATGCTAGTGTTTTTCGCGCCGACTTAGCCATACGTCGAGGCCCTGTGCATTGAGTTCTATATCAGTCTTAAGTAGTTCTACTAACTGATCGTGATTTTGATTACAGCCCAAACTTACCAAGTCATTGATAGTGTATTCAGTGATTTTTTTATTGAGTTGTTGTAAGCGTTCATGCTGCGATTGCACACTAACTGCAATTTCAACATAGTGGTTAATATCCCGTTTTAGTTTTTGTGCAAGTTGAGCAACACTTTCAATCGCACCAAAGTGAGTTAAATACATACGCTGTGGATCATTATTTATTAACTTGTCTATGGAATGCGTCCATGCCTCGGGCTCGAATTGCACGGGTGTCGTTGTTGGCAGCAAATAGGGGCCGTCAGAGATGGATATGTCAGGATATGATAGGCCAAATGTATCGCCAGTAAACCAGCCTCGACTTATGACGTCAAACAGACAAACATGATGACGTGCATGCCCAGGCGTGTCAGCAATCAACAAATGGCGGCCATTAAGATTGATTGCATCACCATCATTCATATGCTCAACTCGCGCTTCATCAATGGGAATAATCTCTCCGTATAGGGAATCAAATTTTTCTTTGCCATACACTTCGCTAGCGCTATCAATGAGTCGTTGAGGGTCAATCATATGTCGTGCGCCACATGGGTGAACTAGTAGTTTGGCGTTTGGCAAAGCGTGCATTAGTTTGCCTGCACCACCAGCATGATCTAAGTGAATATGTGTGGGAATAACATACTCAACGTCGTTGACACTTAAATCAAGATCGTTCAACACTGACAACATACGTGGAGAAGAAAGACTAGTACCGCAATCGATAAAAGCGGCCTTGCCCGCATGCACTATTAAATAGCTGCAAGCTAAACGTGGTCGAATGTAATCAATATCGATACAAAAGATATCGAATGCCAATGCGTCGGCATGAAGACTCATAAATTTAGCTAACTAGTATTGACCATCAACCAATGCTGAAGCTGATAAAATAATGCCATCTTCATCAGCGTACACATAGTGGCCGGGAATAAAATCAACATCCGCAAAATGCACGCGAATATCACATTCGCCTTCACCTTTTTTGACACTTTTTATTGGCATCGTGGCAATTGCTTTTACACCGATATCAATTGTTGCAATGACACCAGAGTCACGAATACATCCATACACAATGATCCCACTCCAGCCGTTATCGGCACCCATTTTGGCGAGCACGTCACCCACCATGGCGCAACGCGTAGAGCCGCCGCCATCCACAACAAGGACTCGGTTGTCACCGGGTTGTTCCAGTTGTTTTCTTGCTAATGAGTTGTCTTCGAAGCATTTAACCGTGGATATTTTGCCGCTAAAAGCAATATTTTTCCCATAATCCCTGAAAATTGGTTGCGCAATGGCGAGATTTTCAGAGTGATCATCACATAAATCTGCTGTCTTAAACATATCTCATAAGCCTCTGTATTTATTGAATATATTTCGAATTTTAATGATTTGATAGGATCAGGATCACTAACTGGTCATTGCGTGTGACGGGCAATGATAGGGGCGTCAATAATTTCTAGCAAGCGACAGTTAACTAAATAAGACAATTTCCACAAAAATTAGCTAGATATGACGAGACTCGTTTAAAAGTATTTGCTAATATACCGACCCTTTTTTGGGCATCCTAGTGCATTTATTTGGGGGCTGAATAATGGAATGGGGCAAAGCACTGGGTCAAACACATAAAATAATTTACTGTTTTATAGGATACATATATTCGTTAGTGCCACTAGCTAACAGAAGCATATGCAAGATTAAAAATTATTGGAGATTTAGAAATGTCAGATTATCAAAGTGCTATTGACGCGGTCAAAGCAATAAAAGAAAAAGCAGGTAGCTCTTGGGACGCAATTGACCCTGAATCAGTCGCTCGTATGCGCTCTCAAAATAGATTTAAGACAGGTTTAGATATCGCTCAGTACACTGCTGACATTATGCGCCGTGATATGGATGCTTATGACAAAGATAGCTCTTTGTACACTCAGTCTCTAGGTTGTTGGCATGGGTTTATCGGTCAACAGAAGATGATTTCTATTAAGAAACATTTTGGTGACACTGAGCGTCGTTACTTATATCTTTCTGGCTGGATGGTCGCAGCACTTCGTAGTGAATTTGGACCACTGCCTGACCAATCTATGCATGAAAAAACGTCTGTCCCTATGTTGATAGAAGAGTTATATACATTTCTACGTCAAGCGGATGCACGTGAATTAGGTGATCTTTACCGTGCATTAGATAAAGCATCTGGCGCTGAAAAAGCAGCCATTCAGGATAAGATTGATAATCATGTCACTCACGTAGTTCCAATCATTGCAGATATCGATGCTGGCTTTGGTAATGAAGAAGCGACTTACCTGCTGGCTAAGAAAATGATCGAAGCCGGTGCCTGTGCACTTCAAATTGAAAATCAGGTGGCTGACGAGAAACAATGTGGTCACCAAGACGGTAAAGTGACCGTTCCACATGATGATTTCCATGCCAAAATTCGTGCATGTCGTTATGCATTCCTAGAGCTTGGTATCGATAACGGTATTATCGTTGCACGTACTGACTCTGAGGGTGCTGGCCTGACTAAAGAAATTGCAGTTGTGAAAGAGCCAGGTGACCAAGGTGATATTTACAATTCATTCCTAGATGTTGAAGAAGTAGATGTTGCTGATATGGCTGAAGGCGATGTATGCATCAATCGTGGTGGCAAGCTAGTTAGACCTAAGCGTTTGCCATCAGGTTTATATGAGTTCCGTAAAGGCACTGGTCCAGAGCGTTGCGTATTTGACTGTATTGAAGCCATTAAAGCAGGTGCTGACTTGCTTTGGATTGAAACAGCAACGCCTAGTGTTAAAGACATCGCTGCGATGGTTAATGGTGTGCGTGAAGTAATTCCAAATGCCAAGCTCGTATACAACAACAGCCCATCATTTAACTGGACATTAAACTTCCGTAAGCAAGCCTATGATGCGATGGTTGAGGAAGGCAAAGACGTCTCTAGTTATAACCGTGATGAGCTGATGGATGTGAAATACGATGATACTGAATTAGCCGCTCTTGCTGATGACAAAATCCGCAGCTTCCAAGCAGATTCTTCTCGCGAGGCAGGTATCTTCCATCACTTGATTACACTACCAACATATCATACAGCTTCATTGTCGACTGATAATCTTGCTAAAGAGTACTTTGGTGACCAAGCCATGTTGGGTTATGTTGAAGGTGTACAGCGTAAAGAAATTCGTCAAGGTATTGCCTGTGTTAAACATCAAAACATGTCAGGTTCTGATATGGGTGATGACCATAAAGAATACTTTGCTGGTGAAAACGCACTGAAAGCAGCAGGTGAGAAGAATACTTCAAACCAGTTCTAAACGATTTTCATAATCACTATCATGTAGCATCTAAAAAGCCGTTTGATAACTCAAACGGCTTTTTAATTTACCCCATGTTTATTTGTCTTTACTCAACCGGCAGATAAATACCTGTAGTCAATTTGTATAAATGTGTCTAGCAAATATCTAACTCATGAGGCACTGCTAGTCTCTATAATTTCATATACACTTTATCTTGTTGAGAGCAATTTAATATTGCTAATAGACGTCAACTAGGAAGGTCGTTATGAATACAGACTCATATCAACATATACAGCCGCCAGAAGTTGGACAAAAAATAACCATAAATGGCGATGGCTCATTAAACGTTCCAGATATCCCCATTATTCCTTTTATTCAAGGTGATGGCATCGGTGTTGATGTCACGCCAGTCATGCATCAAGTTGTTAATCGAGCGGTACAACTTGCATACTGCGGTGAACGCAACATCAGCTGGATGGAAATTTTCGCAGGAGAGAAGGCGAGCCACCTCTATAGTAACGACATATGGCTACCTGATGAATCACTCGCTGTGATGCAAGATTACGTAGTTTCTATAAAGGGTCCGTTAGCCACCCCCATTGGCGAAGGCATGCGTTCCTTGAATGTTGCCATCCGCCAGAAAATGGACTTATATGCATGTGTCAGACCAATTCGTTATTTCCCTGGTACGCCATCACCAATGAAAGAATCAGAAACTACCGATATGGTGATTTTTAGGGAAAATACTGAAGATATTTACGCGGGTATAGAGTGGCCCGCATACTCTGATCAAGTTAAGCAAGTGCTAGATTTTTTAATCAACGATATGAATGTTGATCAAATTCGCTTTCCGGAGAGTTCCGGCATTGGCATCAAGCCTGTCTCTAAGCAAGGATCTGAACGTCTTATTCGCAAGGCGATTCAGTATGCTATAGATAATGATCAGAGCTCTGTCACCTTGGTACATAAAGGCAATATTATGAAATTTACCGAAGATGCTTTTTGTCAGTGGGGGTATCAACTCGCGCAAGATGAATTTGGTGCTGTGCTCATAGAGGGAGGCCCATGGTGCGAAATCAACAACCCGAAGACAAACAATAAGATCACAATAAAAGATGTGATAGCAGATAATTTTCTTCAACAAATACTATTAAAACCAGAGAATTACGATGTAATTGCAACCTTGAATCTTAACGGTGATTACATCTCCGATGCATTAGCCGCCCAAGTAGGTGGTATTGGCATAGCTCCAGGTGCAAATATGGCGGATGCCATTGCGGTATTCGAAGCCACGCATGGCACTGCACCAAAACACGCCGGTAAAAATCGGGTGAATCCAGGGTCAATTATTCTGTCAGCCGAAATGATGTTACGTTACATGGGTTGGGAAAAAGCCGCTGATTTAATACTCAAAGGGGTGAGTGGTGCTATTGCTGCAAAAACAGTCACCTATGACTTGGCAAGAGCGCGTGCGGGAATGTCGACTAAAATTAAATCAGTACCCGTCAGTGCACATGATGTTAAACAGCACCTTGAAACGCTCATGCCTGGCGCCAAATTAGTCACGACTGCTGGATTTGGAGAGGCGATTATTTCTCATATGTAAACGTGTAATTTGTATTACACTGTGAATTTATTGACAAATTTCATTAATCATTTTATGCATATCGCGCTATTAGAAGACGATCCAGATCAGTCAACATTAGTTAAAGCTTGGCTTGAAGATGCAGGACATAAATGCATTGTGTTTGACTCTGGTAAAGATATCACCATGTCTTTGATGCGTGAAAGTTATGATTTGCTGATACTTGACTGGCTGGTGCCCGAAATGAATGGAATAGAAGTGCTGCAAAATGTAAGAGATAATCTCGACTGGAGAATTCCAGTGCTCTTTATTACTCAGCGTGATTCAGAGCAATATGTCGTAGAGGCATTAGAGAGTGGCGCAGATGACTATATGTCGAAGCCGGTTAAACGAGCTGAAATGTTGGCTCGGATTGGTTCCATCAGTCGCAGAGTCCAGCAAGTCTCAACTGAAGATTATACTTTGGAATTCACACCATATACACTCAACCGTACCGCGCGAATCGTGAAATTAAATGGTGAAAATATTGAAGTTACGCGTAAAGAATTCGAACTCACATTATTCTTTTTTAAGAATACAGGGAGAGTGCTCTCTCGTGGTTATATATTAGAAACCGTATGGGGTAGAAGTGCTGAGGTAAATACACGTACAGTCGACACTCATATCAGTCGCTTACGCCGCAAACTAGCGATTAGTGAAGAGAATGGTTGGTTGCTGACTTCAATTTACCAGCATGGATATCGACTGGAAAAATGTCCCGCTAGTAACTAATGAGATTATTTTGCATTTGTGCAGATATAAGGTTGTTAGATGAAAGATTTGAAACCGTTAGAAAATGACAAGTTTGAACGGATTCGTGAAATCTATGTTGAGTCATTTCCTGAAAAAATACAGTTATTAAGAGAATGCTGGGGTAATCTTAATAATGCTGATGATTATGCTGAGACATTGTCAGAGTTACGTGTGGAAGTCCATAAAATTGCTGGTTCCAGTGGTTCTCATGAGTTTATTAATATTCATGACTTGGCTAAAACGACGGAAGGCCAAATTTTAGATATCTTGGAAGCCAAGCCGCCGTGGAGTGAAGTTAATAAGAAAATAGGCAATTGTGTTCAGCAATTAGTCGATTTATTGGAAAGTGAATTATTAAGCTATGACTTTAGCGATGATGCTGATGACAAAATTCCGCGCTTAGATAGTCTTCAGCTGTCGCATCGGGAATTGGTAATATTTATTATCAGTCATCGAGCTGTCGAGCTTTCACTGTTATCTAATTTGCTTGAGAGTCGTGGATTTACTGTGATTACATTTAGCAAGATTGATCGTGCAGAGGAAATGTCAGCCTCGGTCGCGCCTTCTATTGTGGTGGTTGACTTGGGTGATGCAGATGAATGCGTATTAGATAAACATTCAAAAGCTAACTTTAAATCAAATGAGGGTGTTGCGCCTGCCTTTGTTGTGATTTCGCGTAGAGATGATGTCACGACAAGAAAAATGGCAGCACAGCATGAAGCAGAAGCATTTTTTGCAACTCCTATTAACGCACATAACTTTTGCTCAACATTAGACGTACTACTTGAAGAAAGGGGCAGTAATACTAGTAGTGTATTACTGATTGATAAAGTAGCTGCTCGTGTCTCATACATACAGAAAGCACTTCAATGTGAAAATATACGTTCTCGTGCAATTGAGAGTAGTGAAAGTATTACAGACGAGTTAGTTAATTTTAAACCCGACTTAATCTTGATTGGATATGATGAAAAAGATCAAGACTGGCGTGACGCGATAAAATTAGTTCGTCTTCATGAATCCCATTTTAATATGCCGATTATTTGTCTGGTTGATGAGGAAACGCCGCAAATTAAATTGGATGCGCAACGCGCAGGTGCAGATGACTGTATGGTTGGACACGAACTGCAAAATGAACAATTTCAAATTCTAAAACAGCGTATCTTGCGTTCGCGTAGAGCGAATCATCTTATTATTATGGATTCGTTGACAGGCGCGCTTAATCGAGATGCGTTTTTGGAACGTGCAAATGAAGAAATTAGTTTGGCTATTCGGCGCAAAGAAAGTATTTGCCTGGCGATGATTGATGTTGATCACTTCAAACAGATTAATGATCAAAATGGTCATGTTATTGGTGATTATGTGCTAAGACATATATCAGATTATTTAAATAACCGCTTGCGTCGATCAGATGTTGTGGGGCGTTATGCGGGTGATGAATTTTTAGTATTATTGCCAGATACTGATTTAGAAAGTGCGTATCTTGTATTGGATATGATCCGTAAAAACCTTGTTGCGCATAATATTAATGTAAATAATGCAGATGTGAGAGTCTCTATAAGTTTAGGGTTAGTAGCTTCAAGACCAACAGAACCCGTTGATATTGAAACCTTAATTATGGATGCCGATAAAAAACTTTATGAAGCGAAAGTCGCTGGGCGAAATATGCTTGTTGCGGGCGTTGCTTGATTAATTCAATCGCACATTGAAAGAATATAAAAACTAATGACAAACGCAGAAATTTATAAAGTCATCTTTTATAATCAAGGTAAAGTGTTTGAAGTATTTGCCAGAGAAGTCTATCAATCAGACATGTATGGATTTGTGACAATTGAGGAACTGACATTTAGTGAACATGATGGCGTGCTTGTCGATCCGGGTGAAGAGAAATTAAAGACGGAGTTTGATTCTGTTAAAAGGTGTTATATTCCAATGCATTCAATCATCAGAATAGATGAGGTAGAGAAACAAGGCGTGGCTAAAATCACAGATGCTGATTCTAAAGTGACACCATTTCCAGGGGCGGTGTATTCTCCTGGTAACGACATAGATAAAGTCTAACAAATAAATAGAAATAGTATATTAATCAATATTGGAGAGATGCCAGAGTGGTCGAATGGGCTCGCCTGGAAAGCGAGTGTACGGTAATTCCGTACCGAGGGTTCGAATCCCTCTCTCTCCGCCACCTAGTCTTGTCTCTGTGTAGAGATCCCTAAATTAGTCCCAAAAGTGCCTATTTCTGCAGTGTTTGCGCGATTCATAATGCGCGAACCCGCACCGAATTACTGAACTAGTAGGGTGAAATGCCCAAAGTACTCTTTCGGTAAAATTCCGGTCCACCTTCGTGTTAACTATTGCTTTGATCAAGCATGAAGAAATTTCTATTTATAAAATACGATGTCCGCTTTCGGCGCAAAAGCGGTCATTCATGTGCGATTGAATTTAGTTCGTGCAGTGAGCACTATAATGATTGCTGAAATCAAAATTGACCATAAGGGTATTGGTACAGTTGTCTCTGTAGGAGAGGAATTATTTGATTCATCTAAATTTGCAATATAGAGACCAGTACCAAAAAGTCCTCCTATCGTCCCATTAAAAACCAATTGATTTCCGCTCAAACTGTCGCGACCTAAAACATCATTACAAGAATTGGAGGAACTACCAAGTTGCCCAATCCCAAAACCGTTAATGTTATCGCCTTCCGCGAAAAGAGTTGATATTGTTCCATTTTCCCACATATAGATTGCTTGAGTAGAATCTTCTGAATTACCTGCGCAAAATACAATTCGGCCATCCTCAATATCGTAATCTTCATCTGGACTTTCTAGAGTGCCATTACTGTTGGGATCGGGTGTAACATTTTCTTCAACAACAACTTCAAGAAATCCACGCGCATTAGTCCATAATGATTGGTTATTACCAGTGCAACCAACACCTCGGAAGACAACAGAAGAATCATCAATCATTGCCCCAAAAGCATTAGTAAAGTTATCAACTGTATTAGGACAAGGTATTGTTTCATCAGCGATTGTTATTATCGATGCACTGTCAGCATTCCACGTATAGACACCGCCATTACCTGGGACATTAAATGGTGTGTCTTGACCAGAAAATACAACGTTCCTACCTTCGATATCTAGATCTCTAAAGTATTCAAATGTAAATATTGTGTTTGGTAGTAATGTGGATTCATCGGCTATCAAGCGCACTGTATTATCAATCAGCGCATAAATCCCTACAGTTCCTCCGGATCGTGTATCCCCAGCCTGAAAAGCAATATTATTCTCATCTATATTCAGTAATCTACCAGCACCAAATCCAGTAAATGTTCCACCTCCTTGAGGAATTGTAGTTGATGAGTCTAATAATGTTTGGATTGAATTTTCATTGGCTAAATGTAGCCCTCCACCACCTCTTATAACAATAGAGCTATCTAAATTATTGAACGCTATTGGCGTTAAGAAGTCTCGATTGCTAAAAGTCGCACCCCCGCTATTTGGAATTACATCAATTGAGCTTACAACTTCAAAAGAGACATTATCACGGACCATAAACCTATGAGGACCCAATCTGAGATAAGCAACACGACCATTTTTAATGGTCGCAGCAGACGGAGACTGAACAGTAATAACTGTCGAGAATGTTATATCAGCAAACGCAAAGGATTGGAAAACACAGTATAAAAATGCTGCGAGTAAACACTTACTATTGAAAATTAACATGGCACATTAGTTATTATTGTCTTCATGTGCCAACATTATTAAGAATTATTGTTAAAGTTATATGTAACAGAATTTTATCCAGCTCACCAATTCATCAATTATTTTTATGTCCGCTAAGGGTCGAAAGCAGTCATTAAGTATTAGCTAATATACCCGTTAAAAGGTAAACACGTAGATTGCTTCAGTTGCTTGTACTCGAACTCCAGATCTTCAGCTTTTCGCTTTTCTCTTAAGTACCACTGCTGCACACCGACCAACAGCTCATAGTCGCGCTTGAGTCTTTCAAGTACTTGTTCGCAGTCTAATCGTTTGGAATCGTACATCTTTAAACTTTACCATTGAATTAGACCATGGGGAGCATGTTCTGTAGTTGATTGATTTAGATAAAAAATTAAAGGAGCTGAAGCCGTTTAAACACGCCATTTAAGGTGTTTTATGCTAACAACATTAATTACTAATAGGGTTCTATAGGGTGAAGGGAGAAAGTGTCGTTAAGCAAGCAATATGCTATTTCTATCACTCTTAAAATGCATATCTAGAAGGGTCACCCCCCTTTTTTTATATCCGCAAAACTGATTAATCCATCCACATATTTTTCGAGCAAAAATTCACTCAGGTGATGCCTGTTTTTTCTCTGTAAAAACAACGATAAAGCTTCTAAATGTTGCTGTTTAGATTTCGGCTGATAGATGTTTTTCCTACCCGTGCCCCCACCCCTTAATTAATAATAAGTTCTTGTTTCTGTACTCTGTTTCTCACAAGAAATAGGATTTTAGTGGGGTAAAAACACTCAAAAATCCGTGCCTACTTAGAAAGGGGGAAATAGGCACGGAGTGACAATGACAAAGTGTCAAGACAAGTGTTTACCAAGCATATTATTTGGTGTTAACGCCTTGTTGAATAATATGTGACATCCGATCAATGGCAAAATTGACGGTTTATTGAATGACCGCTTTCGACCCAAAGCGGACATTGAATATATTAGCAATTTAACGATAGTTCATCTGTTATATGAAAATTTAATATTCACATTCGACACCTAATCCATTCATTAATTTGTTTGGGTTCAGCTAATTCTCTATAAACACCTATGGATACTCCTGTTAGCTACTACGCCGAATTATGTATGCCATATGCAATTTATAAGCTTTTTGATTCGTGCCAAGTGACAAAACTAGCAGTTATCTTACGCTTTGCATGTAAATCAGATAAAAGGTAATTATTAATTAGGTGTTAAGCTTAATAGGGAGTACTATGATAGGTCTAGAATAAACCTAAAACCACCGCATGCGGTGCTCCTTGAATGCTTAAAGCATACTCATCTCCTTTGCTGGACTAGTGATTCTCCGAGAAAATACAAACGGCTTTAAGCCTTTCTTCCAGTAAGCATCAAAGTTATGTTAACTATAGCAATAGCAATGATTTTTATTTGTTGAATGAATTGCTGGAATAATCAAATTTAGGTGCATTCGTGTATCTGGTGGTTCTATTAAAAAAATACTAATGAATAATTTCAATACTGTTATTGAGAAGCATATTAAAGATTTATCTACGCCTCCTGAAAATATAACCTCAAAAACATTAGTTAAAAACTTGCGCATTGCCTTGCGCATTGCTGATAGGCATCCATCCAAGGACTTATATGTAATTGGTATTACTGGTACTAATGGCAAAACAACCGTCTCATATTTAATAGGAGAAGTTTTAAAATCAGCAGGATACAACCCTTTTGTTTTGGGGACTTTAAATTCGGGGAACAAGGATCTATCGACACCAGAATCAATAGATATATCAAATTTTATGAGAGCACATATAGAACAAGGTGGAACTCATTTTGTGATGGAAGTGACATCAGAAGGAATTGATCAAGGGCGAATTGATGGCATTGAGTTTAATATGAAGTTACTTACCAATATAACTCAAGATCATTTGGATTATCATAAAACTTTCCTAAATTACAAAATGACTAAATTAAATTTTATGAGTGCAGGTGATGCTTATAAAATATATCCAGAGAAATTTAATGAAGAGCTCATCAAATTTGATACTCAGCTCTTAGGCGATTTTAATCTCCAAAATGTTAAAGCAGCTGCAAGTGCGCTTAGGCATATCGGTGTTGGAGAAAACTTTATTAAAGAAACTTTATCGTCGTGTATGGCACCTAGAGGACGCTTAGAGAGTGTTGATAAAGGCCAGCAATATCTAGTGTTAATTGACTATGCGCATACTCCTGATGGCTTGCTAAATGTTTTGAGTACAGTTAAAGAGATTGCATTAAGTCGTGGTGGTCGTCTATTAGTTCTGTTTGGCTGTGGTGGAGATCGAGATCAGGATAAGCGAGCTAGAATGGGTAAGATCGCTAGCAGTTTAGCTGATTATGTAGTGATTACGGAAGACAATTCACGATCAGAAGATGGTCAAGAAATTATGTATCAAATCTTAGATGGCGTAGATTCTGAATTCCGTAATTTTGTATTAATTCAAGATAGAGCAAGAGCGATAAAATTTATTATTAATCAAGCACGCCACAATGATGTTGTTGTTTTAGCTGGGAAAGGGCATGAGACCTATCAAATTTTAAAGTCTAAAGTAGTCCAATTTGATGATAAAGAGCAAGCAAGTATCGCTATTTCTGAGATATCACGTCTACGCAAAATTTGCGCTATTAATAACAGTAACCAACTTTTAAACTGAAATGAATGCGCGCCAAGTATTTGTTAACAGTAATGAGTTAGAGTTGATTCAAAGAGATATTATAAATGATTTCTTGAAGGTCGAAGACAGTCTTCCAAAAGACGTCGATACTCTTAAAGCAAAAATAAACATGGTAGTTGGCTTTATGAGGATTATTCAGCACAAAAGTCTAAATGATTTTGAATTCATATATGAAAGCTTAAAGTTTTCCAATGCAGTAGTGCTTCCATCTCGTCTGGATAGTTAAGTGATACTTTCAAACTAGTTAGCAAGACAAATAAATTTTCAACAAGAGAAAATATAATGACAAATGACGAAGATAAGTTGATTAAAGAATATGAGATTATACGTGAGCATAAGGTCGTTTATACATACAAAGGATATAAATATGACAATCTCAAAGACGCCATTAATTATGCAAAGTATGATAAATCTCGAAAGGATTAACTGCCAAGAGGTTAAATGTATTTAAATATTTATAGCTTATCTATGCGCATAATTTATGTAGAAATATTTATTATTTTATCTATGAATACACCCAGATGAATTGGAAAATAAAATGAGTCAGATGGACTTGCAAACAATTTTACAAAAGACTAAACATGTATAAATCAATATTACTCAGCAATTTAGTTGAACTTCCTATACACTGCATGTGCTATATAGTGCACTACTGGTCTGCACATCTACTCAACGCGGTAATCCTTCCCGATTCACCTCAAAATAATACAATAAGCTTCCGCCTAGACCATTCCAAACTTAAATCATTGGTAGGCTGATTCTTGGAGAAAATACTCAAAATGTCATTTGAATCTCTCGGCTTACGAGCCGAATTGCATCGTGCTGTATCTGAAAAGGGCTATAGCACTCCCACTCCAATACAACGCAAGGCCATCCCTCTAATTTTAGAAGGCCGTGATGTTATGGGTGGTGCACAGACGGGTACGGGCAAAACGGCAGGGTTTACTCTACCTTTATTACAAAGATTAATGTCGTCTAGCAAAAAGAGCAAAGGACACCGCACTATCCGCGCGTTAGTACTTGCTCCTACCAGAGAACTAGCTGCGCAAGTAGCCGAATGCGTGGTCAACTATGGAAAGTATTTGCCACTTCGCTCCACCGCGATTTTTGGTGGAGTAAGCATCAATCCACAAAAGAAAAAGCTAAGAGAAGGAGTAGATATTTTAGTCGCGACTCCTGGCAGATTACTGGATCATGTCGGACAAAATACCGTAAATCTTTCTAAAATAGATATTCTGGTGTTGGACGAAGCGGATCGTATGCTCGATATGGGATTCATTCACGATATACGTAAAGTGCTTGCACTATTACCCAAGCATAAACAGACGTTGTTATTCTCTGCTACCTTCTCGAAAGAAATTAAAAAACTAACCAACGATCTACTTAAGTCGCCAGCCTTGGTTGAGGTTGCAACACGTAGTACTGCTTCAGAGCTTGTCACACAAGTCGTGCATCCGGTAGATAAAAGTCGTAAGCGCGAATTACTTTCTTATTTGATTGACTCGAATCAATGGAAGCAAATATTAGTATTTTGTCGCACTAAACACGCTGCGAATCGCTTGTCTAAACAATTAATTGCAGACGGCATTACTGCTGCTGCAATTCACGGTAATAAAAGCCAGGGCGCACGCACAAAAGCATTGGCAGATTTTAAATCCGGTAAAGTTCGCGTATTAACAGCTACCGATATAGCCGCTCGTGGATTAGATATCACACAGCTGCCCCATGTTGTAAACTTTGATTTACCGCATGTCGCTGAAGATTATGTACATCGAATCGGTCGCACAGGTCGTGCTGGTAATGAAGGTGAGGCTATGTCGCTAGTATGCGTGGATGAACTGAAGTTACTTAACGAAATTGAACGCCTGATAAAGCGAGATATTCCGAAGATAATGATAAATAATTTCGAGCCGGATGTAACAATCAAGCCACAACCATTAAATACACGTCGTGAACAAAAGCAAACCGCTAAAAAACCAGCCAGAAAAAAATCTACATCGAATCGCAATTCTTCCTGCGGACAATTTAAAAGACAGGCAAACATTTGAGATGCTTCCAACATACAAGTAAAGTGCGTTAATCTGTTGCATAGCAAATAAATTACCATTGGCTGATGAGACTCTCCCTTCTCGCCAATCAGTGCAACCAAAGTGGCATGCACTTTATATAAGGGGTATGCCGTTTTCTTTTGTAAATTCTTAATGACCGCTATTGCGCCGGAATCAGGCATTTCTTTCTTCGATTGAAGTCCCCACAACAGAACTCATGCAGTAAGTCGTTGTAAGTGTTGAAAAGAATGAGAAGGGGTAAAGAGTAATGCCCCTAAAAGAACCCCAAAAGAGTTTTTGATTGGTGGAGGCGGTAGCTAATAAATTGAATATGTAAGTGCTTGTTTTTTTACATATATTTAAAAATTATTCCAATACTTGTGCCCCCATTTGTTACCTTAAAACTCTCGGCTGTAGTCAAACTTTATAAGCTTTTCTTGAATCTTGTTGGAACTGAGCATCAATTTATTCCTTTTTTTAGCTTTATGAGTGTGTGTTTGAATGACTCGTCATAAGGAATTATGTTTCTTGAAATGTACTCTTGCTGAGAGTACCCAAGTGAAATCATCATTTTAATAAATTTTGCTTGCAAGCCACGATTTGGGTCAACGATTACAACTTCACATTCATCGTTAGCATGATGATCAATAAATTTAGATAATAATTCCGCGTGATCAGGCTCGTACAAAAGATCGCTACCAATAATCAAATCAAATTTACCAAGTTCATTGTTTAAGTCCTTCCAATTCATGCGCTTGAATGGGATTGTTCTGTCATTATTTAGTAGCGCATTAAAGTGAAGAAACTCCAGTGCGTTAGGATGATTATCTGTTGCACTAATATTGGCATGTGTATGATTTAGAAGAAGGCTTGATAAGCCTATACCGCAGCCAACTTCTAAAATACGCTTATTAGACACATCATAGCCCAACATATAAGTTGCCAGTTCATAGCTTGACGGCCAGATTATTCCAAAAATAGGCCAAGCAGCTGAGGAGATACCTAAGGACTCAGCAATATTATTCTTATCATGAAATTGCTGCTTATCTCGAAGCGTCCGTACATGTATGTCGATCTCGCCAATTTCAATGGTATGGAAGCGTGTTCGAATATTATCAGTGAAGTAAAACGGATTGTGAGTAATAATTATAATACTCTTAGTATTTACATCATGACTTAGGCTTTGAAATATTCATATTTCCATATTTCCCTTTCTGACGTTGATTGAGCTGGTCAATATTAAGCTGAACAGATTCAAGAACATGTTTATGGTCACCACATTTATATCCGGTAATGATATTGCTGCCTTGTGAAATCTCGTATTGGTACCAATTACTTCCTTCAGCTTTAAATGGAGGTTTGCAATTTGTTAAAGACTTAAGTTTATAAGGTATTTGATAATTAGACTTAATTACTGGCATAAGAAGTTAAAAACTTGGATTCAATTGAGAGGTTGAGTAATCAGCTAAAATCTAAGGAGTTAAGAATTTCATCCAATCTGATGCTTTTTGCACTTTTTGTTTGATTGTAAGCATCTTTTTTAATCATTTCGTCATTGAACAGCTTTTCAGAATAAAGCTTATTTGTGAGTTCTATGCTTTCTTTAATAGTCATAAACCTCGCAGTTATGTCTTCCATATCTCTTACCCAAGTATCAATGAATTGACTACTACTTAAATCAATCCTGACATTTCCAACATTTTTGAAAATATCATTGAAAATCACGCACCAGTCTTTAGGTGGCTTTTCTGATAATTGATAATTAACATCAATATAATTATTCTTTAAAAGATTAGGATAGCGCTTTGGGTCAATACCTATAAGCTTGATATTTATAGAATTACTCATATGAGTTCTTCATTGTATTGGCTTCTGATATTGGTTTTTCCAAAAAATTGATTGTTCTATCATTAACTAAGTATACGCATTAACGCACAAGATAGGTGAATATATATTTGCCCATAAATCTTGCCTTCTTTACCGTCTATTTCTAACTTTGTGTATAAATTGAAAATAACTAATATATGTCTAGCTAAATGTGTATAAACACTGTATGGTGAGCTCTTGCATGCAGTTCATGTCATTGGTATTAATCAGTTGTTTCCTTCGCGTTACCTCTCTTTGTTTCCTCTTTCACCTCCTGTAAGCAAACATCTTTTTTAATTTTATAAGGTATATTTATTATGGCTACAGGCTCAATTAAGTGGTTTAACGACTCAAAAGGTTTTGGATTTATTTCTCAAGAAGACAATAACGATGACGTATTTGTTCACTATAGTGCAATCCAAAGTACTGGCTTTAAATCATTAGCAGAAGGTCAAAAAGTCTCATTTGAGACGGAAACTGGACCAAAAGGACTTCAAGCAATTAATGTAACACCTATTTAGTTGCTAAATTGTTTAAATCTAAAATATCTAAAGCCCCGTTTATATAACGGGGCTTTTTTGTTTTTGGTTTAATAATAGAGATAAATTTTACTTAAGAACTTTGCAGAATGTATAAATTGATAAGAGTTATCAGTACTTTATTAGTATGTGTATCTTGCATGCATTTAGGCTTTATAACGGCTAATGAAAATAATGATGTTATTCCAGAAAATGCTGTTAAGAAAAAATATGGATCTGGTTGGAAGTGTGTTGATGGATATATCAAATCTAGAGATTTATGTAAGGAAATTGTGATACCCGCTAATGCGTATGCAACAGGCAACCTTTACGATGGTGGCTGGAAATGTAGTCATGGCTATAAAGCTGTAGATTCTTCGTGTATAAAAATTCACATACCTGATAATGCTTATTTAACTTCTAGAGGAACTGGCTGGAATTGCAAACGAGGGTTCACCAAGCTCATGAATAACTGTGAAAAAATCAGAGTTCCTCAGAATGGTTATTTAACAGAAGATGGCTCGGGCCCTGGATGGGAGTGTAATCGAGGATATCGCGCGAGTAGTAATGAATGTCTTCAAATTATAGTTCCGAAATTTGCATACCTTTCGGATTCAAAATACGGTCCAGGATGGAAATGTGAAAGAGGTTATTTACAGCAAAATAATCAATGTATTCTTATAGATATTCCTGAGAATGCGCATTTGGATCATGACGGTAAAAGTTGGGCATGCAATAAGCCATTTAAAAAGTCAGATAACAATTGCATTCAATAAGTCCCATTTGCACCCATAAACGACTCAACACACGATGCGCCATGTCCATTGCGTTCATCACTAACAAACTCAGCGAGTAAGTCATTGAATTAGGTCAGGGTATTGCATGTAGTTTTGATAGGGAGCCCCCAAAAGTGCCCCTAAAATGTGATGACCGCTTTCGACCCAAAGCGGACATTAGCTTATATAAGATTAATGTACATACAAACTTAATAATTATTAATAATAATATTTACCCTGAAGACAGAATGATTATTAATTCACTATGTTACTTGCACTTAATAAACCACTAAAAATATTAATTTTTTACACTCTTCTACATTCCATAGCATTTGCAGAAATTAGTTTTACTCAAGTAAGTAGTAGTATTTCTGGATATGCAACACAAAAAAATGGTCGAGTTGCTTATAATGCACTCAGTCCAACAAGATTATTTACATGGGAAAATGGAATTACTACCGAAGTAGTAATATCCGGCACAACAGTAATACCAAATTCTGGCGGATTTACATTTGATTCAAATGATTTTCCGTCTCCTCCTGCAATTAATAATTCCGATGCTGCTGTACTAATGATGTCCAGTCAAAATGGAATTTATCAATTAAATGGCAACGCTATAAAAATACTTGTTGATACATCGACGGTAATACCACAGGGAGGAGGAATATTTACGGGGTTTTTTAGACAGACAGAGTCAATCAATCTCGATGAGAATAATATTGCTTTTAGAGCAAGTGATACGCGACTAAGTTCACGTGGTATTTACGCAATTATTGATGGAGCTTTAAGTTTCATCGCAGATAGATCTACACTGATTCCAAATACACTTTTTACATTTAATACATTTGGTAACTTAGATATTGAAGGGAAGAAAGTTGCTTTTGAAGCTGAAAGTTCTAACAGTATTGGAGGAATTTATACTTGGGATTCTGACACCGCAACCATAACTTCTGTAGCTGATAGCACAATTCCTTGTCCTAATACTGCTGGAAACATTACAGATGCTAGCAGACCACGTATCGATGATTCATCTATTGTGTTTTATTCACAGAGTGATTGTGGAGGTAATACAAAGCTTTGGACAAATGCCAGAGGATTCCTTGAAATTGTCGCTGAAAGTAATGTTACCCCTGATCCAAATAGCAATGGCACACTCCTAGTTGTTGATCAAGAATTTGATATTGAAAATAATAGAGTAGTTTTTTGTGCAAATAACACTGACGTTACTGATAATCAATCAATATACATGTGGGAAAATGGAATAATTACACGATTATTCGGTGTCGGTGATGTTATTGATGGCGCAAGTATACAGGGATTTGGTAACAGGGGTGACATCTGCCAATTAGTTTTCAGTCGAGACAGTCTTAGTGGTGACTTTTTAGTGTTTCGTGCATCTCTTAGTACGACTGGCAATGGTCTTTACCTTGCGAATTTAAACGTCTCAACTTCTACGCCAACAGAAACAACAGTGCCTTTGCCTCTATGGTCGATAATCATCATGGCAATCATTCTAGTAAGCATCGGATATAGGAAATATTCAAACTAATTAAGTGTCTGCTATTGCGCCGAAAGCAGTCTTTCAAGCGTAGTTGGATAAGTTTTATGAAATGGAAAGAATTAACTTTTACCGCAATTATATTACTTTTTATTTCAGCCTCAGCTTTTTGTAGTCAGCTGCCACCACGTGAATTAAGAGAGCTCTTGGAAAGCTCTAATTATATTTTTATTGGCACTGTGAATAAGGTAAAGCTAGTTGAAGATCTTGGGAAAAATGGGAAAAAATTTGAAATTGATTTACAAGTGACTAGTGTCATGAAAGGTAATATTCCAGAAAAAGTCATCAAGGTCCGCAGCTACATTGGCGGAATTAGAGGTTTCAGTATTCCGCTTGAAAAAAAACAAAAAGGGGTCTTTTTTTTGAGATCTATTGATAATGGATGGGGAGAACTTACTCATTGGGGGTCTATTGCATTATTCAACGAATCATATTTTAAATGACCGCTTTTGCGCCGAAAGCAGAAACTAGAACTCAAATGTTCCATACATATAAAATGTGAAATAAAAATAAGAATGTCAGAAGAAAATTTATCAATTGATGAAAAGTTTGTGGTACTCAATCCTGAGAAAGTTGCTATTGTTGAGGCGTGTGACTCATCACTATATGAACGACTTGAGAAAAACTACAATGGTTTTTCTGGATGCGAGTTAATATCTTGCTTTGAGTTTGAACGAGATTGGTCCTCATGGGAGATTCATCCAAATGGTGATGAAATTGTAATTTTACTATCTGGCGAGGTAACGTTTGTATTCCAACTTGATAAAGAAGAAAAACATATCTATTTATCTGGACAAGGAGCTTACGTGATTGTTCCTAAGAATGTATGGCACACAGCTAGAACTAATGTGAAAACTAAGATGCTGTTTATCACACCAGGTGAAGGAACAAAAAACAAAGATATTTAATCAAAAAAAATTGACCACAAATGAACCGTAAACAGTCATTTAATTTTATTACTATATTATTTTATGGAGATACAAAATGAGTTATGTCGATGGTTATGTAATACCACTGCTTGAATCTAATATAGATGCATACAAAGAATTGGCGGAGAAGATGGGTCCAATCTGGATGGAGCATGGCGCTTTAGCTTATAAAGAATGCATCGCTGATGATATAGATTCAGAAATGTCTCATGGCGCATTCCGCAAAGCAGCCAATTCATCAGAAGGTGAGACTGTAATATTTGCATTCGTGGTTTATAAATCAAGAGAACACCGTGATGAAGTCAATCAAAAGGTATTTCAAGACCCACGCATGAAAGAAAGCTGTGACGAAAATAATATGCCGTTTGAAATTAATAGAATGATTATGGGTGGGTTTGATGTCATGGTTGATTTGTAGAAGGAATGACCGCTATTGCGCCGATAGCTGACGATAGAACAAATCCAATTAGGTGAATATTTATAAACGAACATAAAAAAATCCCCGCAATTGCGGGGATAAGTTGAGTACTGCCCTGTGTGGGCAAGAGGAGTATGCCTATAAAAGGCGGGGAGAGTAGTTTCATAAATCAAAGAATAATCTATGAAATAAAAATCCATTTAGCCAAACAACTAAATACCTAATGTACTTATTTAGTGTTTGTTAATTCCATTTAGATCTTTAATAAATTAAAGATAGTTGAAACTAGTGCAAAGGCCGCTACCATGGAAATTACTAGTATTAGAGTTTCCATGTTGAAACGACATGAAATATCTTTACAGAATTTATTCATTTCATTTCTCCAAAGTGATTGGTTTTTAATTTCACTAGCGTTTAATTGGTTTACTAACCGGAATCGCGTTTTGCAAAAAATTGCCGTTTGCGATGAATGGTAATGAGCAAAGTCCAATTAAAGGTACAGTCATCATTGCGGTCAAAATTAACATACCCATGTGTACAACCTCCGTGGTTGTTAGTTAAATATGTACATATTAAGTAGATTTCATGAGTCGTATAATGCTCCCATGTTGAGTAAATGTCCATATCATAAATCTGTACAAACCCCAGAATATCTGTACATGTACAGCTATATGAGCAGGATACCTTGTACAGCAATTCTATTTAGATGAACGTGCATTCAGAACTCACATAAGAACTAAACTTGAGTAGATCGCAGAATTTAAATCGTAGTGGATGTCATTTGAAATGTTTTGACTGATGATAGAAGTTAGACTTTTAAATCTTAAACTATGTTTGAATGACTGCTATTGCGCCTAAGGTAACACCAAGATAATGAATCGAACGATAATAACTATAGGTTTAATCATCGTAGTAATTGGTCTGGCATGGCCAGTTTTAAGTAAATTACCATTAGGCAAATTGCCAGGTGATATCATTTACAAGAAGGAAGGGTTTAGTTTTTACTTTCCAATCACAACAATGTTAATAGTGAGCGCCATCGTTACGTTGATTTTTTACATTTTTAGAAAATAAGATGACTTGAATGACCGCTTTTGCGCCGAAAGCAGACAGTTAGCCACAGACTCTTTAGGTAGTTAACTTGTCAGTATCCAGTTTATTAAATAGGGGAAATAAAAAAAATTTATAATTTGAGTAACAAGATACGATTTACTATAGCTAAACCAAATTTGGTTGATTGGGTAAACTAATGGTTTCAATATTTTCTGGACAATACACTAAACACTAATTCACAATGCACTACTGTTTTTGATTAATCGTTATAAGCTATATCAAAATATAATAAATTAAACCCATAATATAAGGTATGTCGTATATGTACAAACCTTCCTGGAAAGTTGGTGTTCTCTTTTCTAGAACTGGGCCTCTTGCTGTCATTGAGGAAACTCAATTGCGCGGTACGATTTTAGCTATCAATGAAATCAACGATCAAGGTGGAATAAACGGTAGACCAATAGAAGCGGTATATTATGATCCAGCCTCGGATGCTTCCGCGTTCGGTCAATATGCAAAACGCATGATGGTAGAAGATGGTATTAGCACCATCTTTGGATGTTATTCATCAAGTAGTCGTAAATCAGTCGTACCTATTGTTGAGCGTTTAAATGGCTTGTTATGGTATCCAACCGTATATGAGGGTTTTGAATTTTCTACTAATGTTATTTATACCGGTGCTGCTCCCAATCAAAACTGTGTAGAACTGTGTAATTTTTTAATGCAGCATTATGGGAAACGATTTTATTTTGTAGGCACTGACTATATTTATCCTCGCGTCTCTAATAAAATTGTTCGTGATTTTGTAACCTCAAACGGTGGCGAAGTAGTTGGTGAAAAATACGTAAATTTAACTGCGCAACACCATGATTATTCACCTATCATGCGAGATATACATAATGTTAAACCTGATGTAATTTTTTCTACCGTAGTTGGAAAATCGACTGCAGATTTCTATCAAAGTTATACAGACTTTGGATTTGATCCAAAGGCAATGCCAATTGCTAGCTTAACGACCACAGAAGCGGAAATTAAAGTGATGGGAACAGATGTCGGAGAAGGACATATTACAGCTGCCCCATATTTTGAAGGAATTAATAATAAGGCTAGCCTGGCATTTACAAAACGCTATAGACAGCGTTATGGGAATGAACCTACAAATACTTGTGTTGAAACAGCTTATTTTCAAGTACATATGTTTGCTGAAGCATTAAAAAGAGCCAATAGTTTAAATACTGATCATTTAAAAGCGAATGTTTTAGGCATTGATTATGAAGCTCCGCAAGGCAATGTTTCGATTAATTTGTCACATGGGCATGCTGATGTTTGGACACGCGTGGGGCGTGCTAATCGAAGTGGGTTATTTGATATTCTATATGCATCTAAATCTGCAGTTACGGCAGATCCTTATTTACTTTCATATGGTACTAATCGTGAGTTTGCTTAAAGGTTAGTACTTATGGAATTAACCGCTAATACTAATGTTAGAAACAATAATATTTATAAAATGAAAGGCAAAAGAACTGTTGATCATTATAAGTTTAGTGATTTAAGAATTGCGGTTATTGCCAATCCTGATGAGCGTAGTGAGCAACTCATTCGCGAATTGCAAAGAATAAGAGCTGAAGTAAAACATATCTGGCCACCACCAGAATTTATACCTTCTGATTATGATGTTGTGTATACAGATTTAATGGAGAACTTGCCTTCAAGATTGGAAGGTTTACCAGGTTTGCCTCAGTTTTCGTTAATTGTAATTATATCAAGTGTTAACAGTATCGACTTGAAAATGTTAGAGAACTGCGCACCACATGGGACTATACATTTGCCTGTTACTGAACAAGCAGTATTATCAAGTTTAGTAGTTGCAAGAAGTCACTTTTTATATGAAAACAGATTACGAAAGCGCATCCAACAGTTGGATGATAATTTAATTTCGGTACGTAACATTGAACGTGCGAAAATTTTACTTATGGAGAGAAATGATTTTACAGAAGAAGAAGCGTATCAGCACATGCGAAGGCAAGCGATGGACAAGCGTATAACCATTGGTTCAGTCGCTAGTGCTATTGTTGACGCGCAAGAACTATTCAGTTAATCTGATTGCATCCTTGAAATACAGGTAGTGGCAAAGAGGCCACAAGAAAGCACAAGGCAACATAGCCCATAGTTTTGTTAACTGTCGTGCAAACGGCGGATGGGCGCTTTCGTGTAATACTATCGAGTATTTCTGTATTTACCTCTCATCACTTCCCAATCCGTAACTCAGTCTACGTTTAAGCAAGTTGCTTCTTTGTACATACGTTTGTACATCAACAGTTCAAATTAATAATTTAAATTAATTAAATTTGTTTTGGAGGAAGTAATGGATAAAAAAAGACGATCGTTTCTTAAAAAATCCACCACAGGTGCAGGTGTAGTTGCGGCAACATCAATGTTTCCTAGCATATGGATTAAAAACTCTTCATTAGCTTACGCTGCTGGTGGTGAAGTAAAAGTAGGTGTTCTATTTTCACTGACTGGTACCACTGGAATTATTGAAGAATCTTTAAATAAAGCAACAATACTTGCAATTGAAGAAATAAATGATTCTGGCGGCATCAATGGAATGAGAATTGTTCCTGTTGTTGAAGATCCAGCCTCCGACCCTGCCACTTTTGCAGCTAAAGCAAGAAAACTTGTTTTAAAAGATAAATGTGTGAGCATATTTGGTTCATATACTTCAGCAAGTCGCAAGGCTGTGTTGCCAGTAGTTGAAAAGCGTGAAAATCTTTACTTTTACCCGACTTTGTATGAAGGCAGAGAGTGTTCTAAGAATGTTGTTTACACCGGAGCAGTTCCTAATCAGCAGCAAGATGAATTTGTGCCTTGGTTAGTCGAGAAATTTGGAAAGCGTTGGCATCTAATTGGTTCAAATTATATTTATCCAAAAGAAGAAAATAACTACTGCAAAAAGTTATTAAAAGATCTTGGATGTGAAGTTGTCGCTGAAGAATATGTTCCATTAGGTCATTCTGAATTTGCATCTGTAGTGAATAAATTCAAGAGTGAAAAGCCTGATGTAATTTTCTCTACAGTAGTTGGTGACTCGGTTGTGGCTCTACATCGTCAATATCGTGCTGCAGGTTTAGATCCAGATACAATGCCAATGGCAAGCTTAACTACATCTGAAAATGAAGTTGCAGCTATGGGCGGTGATGCAGCAGCAGGACACTTTACATCTGCGCCATACTTCCAAGTTTATGACTCTCCTGAAAATCAAAAATTTATTGAAGCATACAGAAGTCGTTGGGGTGAAGATAAAGTGACTCACTTCGTATCTGAGCCTTCATATTTCCAAATGTATATGTTCAAGCAGGCAGTTGAAAAACTCGATCCTAGTGATATTGCGCCTGACACAATACGTGAAGCCATAAAAGGTGTAGAGATGATCGCACCACAAGGGCCAGTCAAAATTGATCCAGCTACCTTGCATACATATCTCTGGCCTAAGATTGGACAGTGTCAGTCTAATGGACAATTTAAGATATTAGAGCAGTCTAGTGAATGGTTAGAGCCTGTTCCATATAAGGCCTATCCAAATCAACAGTGTACAGAAGAAGGATTAAAAGAAGTTTAACTCATCGTGTACCAATGTAATTGGTGAAGATTAAGTCGGAGTGGAATGAATTTATTATCACTCCGGCTTTTTAAGATTAAGGATTGGAGAATATAAAATATGGATCCAGCTGCAATTTTGTCTCAGCTAATAACTGGATTAAGCATTGCTTCAATTTTATTACTTGTTGCATTAGGATTGGCCATTATATATGGCGCAACAGGTGTAATTAATCTAGCCCATGGAGAATTTGTAATGCTGGGTGCATACAGTGCATGGGCATTGCAAACATATTTTAATCTGAACTTGTTTCAAAGTTTAATTTTTATATTTTTATTAGTTGCATCAGTTGGCTGGATAATTGAGCGTGTGGTTATTCGACATTTGTATTCGAGGCCATTGGATACGATTCTAGCGACTTGGGGAATTGGTGTGATTGCAATTCAAGCAATTCGCCTCTCTGCAGGGGGAGAACTTCGTTATGTCGAGATGCCGAACCAACTTGCCAGCAGTGTTTCAATTCTAGGTGTGGATGTATCTGCGTTTAGGATATTTATCTTGATATTTGCTGCAATCTTGTTCCTGGTTACCTGGTATCTCATGTTTAAAACATCATTTGGAGTTAAATTACGCGCCATTACTCAAAACCCAGAAATTGCGAGTAGCTTTGGTATCAATAGCAATCGTATTTTTGGTCTTACTTTTGCGTATGGTGCAGGCCTGGCAGGATTAGCTGGTGCATTAATTTCGCCTCTAAAGAGCGTTTCTCCTGAAATGGGTACGCCATATGTGATTGATGCATTTTTTGTAGTGGTGCTAGGTGGTGTTGAAAGCTTAATAGGCACTGTGTTAAGTGCAGTAATCTTAGGAGAGCTAACAAGTTTTATTTCATTCCAAAGTAACGACACCATTGCTAAAGCACTTGTTTTATTGGCAATAGTTGTTTTGATCCGTTTCCGGCCGCAAGGATTATTTTCTTCAAAGGTAAGAGGCGGGTAATTGATGAGTGCGGTTATTGAAAAAGAGTCTGAATTAAATATAGCTGCTAATAATAAACGAATTGGTAGTACTACTTCGCAGATAATAATTTATGCGCTTGTGTGTGCAGCCATCTTTATTATTCCTAGTATTATTGATGATGCCTACTTGCTAAATAAATTTTCGACATATTTAATTATGGGAATGCTGGCTATTGCGCTGAGTCTATCATGGGGTTATGCAGGGATACTGAACTTGGGACAAGCAATGAGCTTTGGCCTGGGATCATATTGCATGGCAATGACTTTAAAGTTGCGTACAGTGCCAGTGCATACAGGATCAGAAGGTCTGCCTGATTTCATGGTGTGGAATAATGTCGAGACATTGCCATTAATTTGGCAACCTTTTCATTCATTTACATTTGCTGTATTGGCAGGAATATTATTCCCTGTCTTATTATCAATTATACTAGGTTGGTTTGTTTTCAAGGGTCGTGTTACCGGAGTGTACATCGCGATAATCACTTTAGCTGTTTTGGTTGTTGTTAATCTTTTAATAATAGATCAACAAAGCATCACAGGCGGATTTAACGGTATTACCGATTTAGCATCATTAGAAGTTTTTGGATTTGAATTCGATGCATATGGAAGCTCGGCATATTATTTGATCGCAATATTTTTAACGATCAGTTTGTTTATCGCTTTAGCCATTACAAAAAGTAAAACAGGAAAAATTTTTCAGGCTATTCGTGATCATGAAGATCGTGTTCGTTACTTTGGCTATGACGTAGCAAACTACCAGGTTTTTGCTATAGGTGTCTCTGCTGGGATAGCAGGACTTGCAGGAATGCTTTATACCATTGTTATGGAATTTGCTTCACCAACTTTTTTGGGTGTGAAATTAAGTCTTTCAATTGTTATTTGGTGTGCAGTTGGTGGAAGACATAGCCTGCTGGGATCCATGTTGGGTGCAATTATCATTGTTGGGATGCAAGGTTCATTATCTGAATCAGAAACATTCCTTGAAACTTGGACATTGATAATGGGTTTCGTATTTGTCATCTCGGTATTGTTTATGCCAAAGGGGTTGGCGGGTGCAGTAGAAAGTATGATTATAAAAATACGTAGAAAGAATAATTAAATTATGGCAATAGAGCAATTACAACTAAAAGATGTAGTCGTTAACTTTAATGGTTTTCATGCATTGAATGGGCTTGACTTTACTGTTAATGAGGGTGAATTGCGATGTTTGATTGGTCCAAATGGTGCAGGGAAAACTACTGCATTAGATATTATTTGTGGAAAGACTAAAGCAACTTCAGGTGCCGTTGAATTTGAAAGTACTAACTTATCGAATTTGCAAGAGCATCAAATTGCTCGTGTAGGGATAGGTAGAAAGTTTCAGATACCAAGTGTATTCCAAGACATGACTGTCAAAGAAAATATAGAGGTAGCCTATTGCAAAAAGAATAAAGTATTTTCTAATTTATTTAAATTTAAATTAGGGAAAGAAGAAGAAGGGCTTAATAAATTAGTTGAGATGGTCAATTTACAAGAACATCTAGATGTTATTGCAGGGCATTTGTCACATGGACAAACGCAATGGTTAGAAATAGCTTTATTAGTCGCGCAAAACCCAAAATTAATTCTCATGGATGAGCCTACTGCGGGAATGACACGTCAAGAAACACATAAGACTGCAGAGTTATTTTTAAAGCTTAAAGAAAAGCATACGTTAGTTGTCGTAGAACATGACATGGGATTTGTGAAAGAAATCGGAGATGTTATTTCAGTTATGCACCAAGGCAAAATGCTTGCGGAAGGAACTGCTAGTGAAATTGAGAATAATTCAGATGTACAAGATGCTTATCTTGGATCGGCAGGTATAACCAATGCTTGAGATAAATTCTGTCAATGCATTTTATGGTAATAGCTGTGCTGTCAATAATGTCAGCCTCAATATACAAAGCGGAGAATTTTTATCTGTCCTTGGGCGTAATGGCGTTGGAAAAACATCCTTGATGCGTGCAGTCATAGGATTAATGGATCGCATCACAGGCAGTATAAAATTAGATGGACTAGAGATAAATAATAAAAAAACTCATGAACGTGCTATTGCTGGTATTGGTTATGTGCCACAAGGTAGGGGAATACTACCAAAATTTACAGTTCGGGAAAATTTACAGGTTGGGACATTTGCAACCAATATAGACAATAAAAGTACTGAAATTAATGAATGGGTTTTTGAACTATTCCCTATCTTGAAAGAATTTTTAAATCGTCCTGGAGGTGATTTATCAGGTGGGCAACAACAGCAACTAGCGATTGCACGTGCACTTCTAACTGATCCTAAAGTCATGCTTTTGGATGAGCCAACCGAAGGTATTCAACCAAATATAGTAGAAAAAATTGAAGAGGTATTAATTGATTTGAATGATAAACACAATATGACTTTAATTCTTGTAGAGCAAAATGTTGAATTTGCAAGAAGAGCATCACAAAGGTTCGCTATTTTAGAAAATGGAATTGTTGCATCAGAGGGAAAGACAGATTCGTTAACTGATGAGTTAGTACATAAACACTTATCAGTCTAGTAACGATTAGTAGAGAGTAAAGATAATTTAAATAGATGTAGGAGAAATCATTATGTATCACGGTGATATATCAAGTAGTAAAGATTCGGTAGGTGTAGCTGTAGTGAATTACAAAATGCCACGTTTACATACTAAAGCAGAAGTACTCGAAAATGCCCGCAATATTGCAAATATGATTGAAGGCATGAAAGGTGGTCTTCCGGGTATGGATTTGGTTATTTTCCCTGAATACAGTACGCATGGAATAATGTATGACGAGACTGAGATGTATGAAACTGCGTCTAGCATTCCGGGCGATGAAACTGAAATTTTTGCAGAAGCATGTCGTAATGCAAAAGTTTGGGGTGTGTTTTCTTTAACAGGAGAAAGACATGAAGATCATCCAAATAAAGCGCCTTATAACACACTTATTTTGATGAACGATAAAGGTGAAATTGTACAAAAGTATCGCAAGATCATGCCGTGGGTGCCAATTGAAGGCTGGTATCCTGGGAACTGCACTTATGTTTCTGATGGTCCCAAGGGTTTAAAAATCAGTTTGATTATTTGTGATGATGGTAATTACCCTGAAATCTGGCGTGATTGTGCCATGAAAGGTGCAGAGTTAATTGTTCGCTGTCAAGGGTATATGTATCCATCTAAGGACCAGCAAGTGTTGGTAGCTAAAGCCATGGCATGGATGAACAATACCTATGTGGCAGTAGCGAACGCAAGTGGATTTGATGGTGTGTATTCTTACTTTGGTCATTCTGCCATTGTTGGATTTGATGGTCGCACCTTGGGTGAATGTGGTGAAGAAGATATGGGTGTTCAATATGCCAATTTATCGGTTTCATTGATTCGTGACGCACGCAAGAATCAACAATCTGAAAACCATTTGTTCAAGCTTCTACATCGTGGTTACACCGGTAAGATTAATTCAGGTGAAGGTGATACTGGTGTAGCAGAATGCCCGTATGACTTTTACAAAAAATGGATAACAGATCCAGATGCAGCGCGTGAAATGGTCGAATCCATCACCAGAACTACGGTAGGCACAGAAGAATGTGATATCGAAGGGATACCTAACCCTAAAACACATAGATAGCATTGTAGAAATTGAGGTGGAGGCTGCATATGCCTTCACCTAGATTTTTCAAAAAGAATAAATCAAAATATAAATATGTAGAATATTTTGAGTTCATAATGAGTGCATAAGCATGAATCTCGATGATTATTTGATTACAGAAGAACCTTATTATTCTTCAACTCATAACGAAATTCAGTTATTTGAGGCAGCATTTGCCAACCGCATGCCAATGATGCTCAAAGGTCCCACCGGATGCGGTAAAACTCGTTTTGTTGAGTACATTGCATGGAAATTTAAAAAGCCACTCATAACCGTTTCATGTCATGAAGATATGACTGCGTCTGATCTTGTTGGTCGTTATTTGCTCGATGCTGAGGGCACGGTTTGGCATGATGGACCATTAACATTAGCAGTACGCCATGGCGCAATTTGTTATTTAGATGAAATCGTCGAAGCCAGACAAGATACTAGTGTAGTGATTCATTCATTAACTGATGACAGACGTATACTTTCTTTGGAAAAGAAAAATGAAGTTATCAAAGCACATTCAGATTTCCAGATTGTTATTTCATACAATCCTGGTTATCAGAGTGTATTAAAAGATTTGAAAGAATCAACCAAGCAAAGGTTTGGCGCTATAGACTTTGATTACCCAAAAGCTGAAGATGAAGCAAAAATTATTGCACATGAATCTGGCATCGATAAGAAAATAGCGATGAAACTTGTACAAATTTCTGAGAGGTCTAGAAATTTAAAAGGTCATGGTTTAGATGAAGGAGCATCTACGCGTATGTTAATCTATGCGGCACAGCTTATGACCAAAGGGATTTCTTTACAAGAAGCTTGCGAAGTAGCTTTAGTATTACCGATTACGGATGACATTGATATTCGTAATGCGTTGACTTCGGCAATAGAAGCATGTGCGTGAGGTGATAATTGGCTACATCTACCACGCGAGAGAAGTAAACAATTTCTTCACATACTCAAGAATCTGGACAAGAACGAGGGCGTGAACCCAATCACCCAGATGATCGTCTAGCTTTTCTTATTCGTGAAGGTAAACAGTTCTTTCCAAATGAATACTATCCTCTCTGGGAGGCTGCCTGTAATAAGATTTCACATGCAGGCTATGGTGCTTTAATTCCGCTTTCGTATGCTCGTCATTCACCGAAATTGGTTGAAGTAATCAACCCAAATGCAGCTATTGATTTAGCAGCAAGCGTGTCCTTAACTGCTATTAAAGTAAATCGTGCTGCAGCAGAATTACTGCCAAAAGTGGCCGTGATTGCCGCATATGAATTCAAGTCAATACAGGCATTTTCTTCTTGGCTGAAGACCATTGAAGATGTGATTTATAACGCGCCTGAATCTCTGCTTGCGGTCCTTGAGCGCACACAAAAAATTGTTTCTACATTAACACCTAACCAATTTAGATCCTGGGTATTAACTGGGCTGCGTTCAACAGGTGAAGATGTTTTACAACAAATTAACTATTTTAGCTTTACTAATCCTGAGTCTGAAAAATGGTTTAGACATGAAGCAGGTGATGTTGTTTTCACAGATCTTGATCGACGATTAAAGCTTTATTTGATTTCTCTTTGGGGTTTGCGTCCACCTATACGTGATCTTCCTGCATCGACATCACCATTGTCATTGAGACGCATTTCAATTAGTAATGGAGTGGTACGAATACCCGAAGTATTTCCAGGCTTTCATGACGATCAGGCAGAGAAAATATTTCGCGCAGGGCTTGCTCATGTTGGGGCTCATCTAGTGTATTCAACTAAAATTTTTCCTTTAGGTGAACTCAAACCTATTCAGGTAGCGCTTGTTTCATTGCTTGAAGATGCTCGTGTAGAGTATTTATCTATGCAATCCTTTCCTGGGTTGCGAAAACTTTGGCTGCCATTCCATGTTGCAAAGCCGAGTGGGCCAAAATTGGTGCCACTACTATTAAGCAGACTTGCACGGGCACTGATAGATGAAAACTATAAAGATAAAGATGGGTGGGTACAAAAGGGACGTGATATGTTTTTCGATCCTAGCAATGATGTGACTGATCCAGCAATGTGCCGAAATATTGGTGTACTTTTAGGTAATGATTTAGGGCAGTTACGGGCGCAATTTAATGCAAAAACTTATGTCGTGGAGCCTGCTTATAGAGACGATAATATGGGCTTGTGGGATTTCGGAGACCAGCAGAGCCAAGAAGAAGATGAAGAAGGAATTTTTATTGAAGCCATGAGAATGGATCAAGAGGAAAAAGATGAAGATGCATCTCAGCATGAAGAACAAAACGAAACAGATGAGGTTGAACAACAATATCATGCGCGAGAAAGTACTGATTCAGAACAAAGGGAATCTGAAGTGGCAGTGCGTTATCCAGAATTTGATTACTTAACAGGATCTGAGCGTCCTAACTGGACCTGTGTTGTGGAGTATTTTCCTGACTTTGGAAATGCATATAAGATAGATCGAATTTTGGAAAATCATAACGATCTCGTTAATCGAATAACAAATTTAATCCAAACAGCTAAAGTAAGTCTGCCTGAGCGGTTACATCGCCAAAGTGCAGGTGAATCCTTGGATTTAGATGCCTGTATCAATGCAGTGATTAGTCTAAGGATGGGGGATACACCCGATCCTAGAATTTATAGTACGACTGAGAGAAAACATAGAGACCTTTCCGTCATGGTGTTACTGGATATATCTAATTCAACCAATGATATTGTGCAAACTGCCGGTACTTCAGTGTTGGAGCTGGAGCTGCAAGCCACTAGTTTGTTGGCTTATGCAATGTCTGGGCTTGATGACCCATTTGCTATTTCTGCATTTTGTTCTGATGGAAAAGAGGATGTGCATTACTATCGGATTAAAGATTTTAATTCTCCCTATGACACTACAGCACGTGCGCATTTAGCTGGACTGCAAGGTAAATTATCAACTCGCATGGGTGCAGCAATGAGGCACGCAACAGAAGATTTAATTGCTCAATGTACCCATAGAAGATTATTGTTGGTTATTTCTGATGGTGAGCCGTCAGATATAGATGTAGAGGATCAGCAGTATTTAGTTGAAGATGCACGTAAGGTAGTACGGTCAATTTCGCGATTAGGTATCGATACTTTTTGTGTAGGCTTAGATGCAGGAGGTGATAACTATTTGCACAAAATATTTGGCAGAAAGAATGTCGCGGTAATTGATAAATTAGAGCATCTGCCAGAAAAACTTCCTATGTTATATCTTCGCTTAACAGCATAAATAATATTTTAATTAGAATGTATGAAGGAGTAATACTATGTCAGCAGATAAAGTTTATCCTGTTCCATCATCACTTTCGTCCACTGCATATATTAATGCGACTACCTATGAGTCGATGTATCAAGAATCAATTCAAAACCCTGAAGGTTTTTGGGCTGAGCAAGCTGACAAATTTGTTACTTGGTATAAAAAGTGGGACAACGTATTAGATTGGGATTATCACAAAGGGCATATACGTTGGTTTGAAGGTGCAAGTTTAAATGTCTCATATAATTGTATTGATCGGCATTTAGGATCACGCAGAGATCAAACTGCAATTATTTGGGAAGGAGATGATCCTGATGAAGACAGACACATTACCTATAAAGATCTGCATCAAGAAGTTTGCAAACTATCAAATGTTCTAAAATCTCGTGGAGTTAAAAAAGGTGATCGCGTATGTATCTACATGCCGATGATTCCTGAAGCAGCTTATGCCATGTTGGCATGTGCACGAATTGGTGCAGTGCATTCCATTGTATTTGGCGGATTCTCGCCAGACTCTTTACGCGATCGAATTTTAGATTCAAATTGCCAAACTATAATCACGGCAGATGAAGGTATAAGGGGTGGTAAAAAAGTCCCACTTAAGGCTAATACGGATAAAGCGCTAGAAGAATGCCCGAATGTGGAAACTGTCATCGTTGTTAATCGTACAGGTAAACATATTGACTGGGTTAATGGTAGAGATATTTGGTATCACAAAGAAATGAATATTGCATACAATAAATGTGAGCCAGAACCTATGGATGCGGAAGATCCTATGTTTATTTTATATACCTCAGGCTCAACAGGAAAACCGAAAGGGGTGTTACATACAACTGGTGGTTATCTCTTATATGCAGCTATAACTCATAAATATGTGTTCGACTACCATGATGGTGAAGTGTATTGGTGTAGTGCTGATGTGGGTTGGGTAACAGGACATACCTATATAGTGTATGGGCCCCTGTGTAATGGTGCAATCACGTTGATGTTTGAAGGTGTTCCAAACTATCCTGATGGCAGCCGGTTTTGGCAAGTATGCGATAAGCATAGTGTTTCTATTTTCTATACAGCACCAACAGCTATTCGAGCTTTAATGAGTTTGGGTGATAAAGAGGTCAAAAAAACCAGCCGTAAAAGCTTGCGACTGTTAGGAACTGTAGGTGAACCCATAAATCCCGAAGCGTGGGAATGGTATTACCATGTTGTCGGTGATTCCCGTTGCCCAATTGTTGATACTTGGTGGCAAACTGAAACTGGTGGACATTTAATTACACCTTTACCAGGCGCTACAGATTTAAAACCGGGTTCTGCAAGTAAACCTTTCTTTGGAATTCAGCCAGCTATTGTTGATGAAAATGGTAATGAGTTAGAAGGGGAATGTCAGGGAGATTTGGTAATGAAACATCCATGGCCAGGACAAATGCGATCTGTGTATGGAGATCATAATCGATTTATTGAAACCTATTTTTCTCAATATCCTGGAATGTATTTCAGTGGTGATGGCTGCAAACGTGATGCAGATGGTTATTACTGGATTACTGGACGTGTAGATGATGTATTAAATATTTCAGGGCATCGTTTAGGGACAGCAGAAGTTGAAAGTGCTTTAGTGCTACATGAAAAAATTGCTGAGGCAGCAGTAGTTGGTTATTCGCATGTTATTAAAGGTCAAGGAATTTATGCATATGTCACACCTATGTCGGGAATTGAAACCAGTGATAATTTAAAAGAAGAGTTAATACAGCTCGTACGCAAAGAAATTGGCCCATTTGCTAAACCCGATATCATTCAATGGGCACCAGGTTTACCTAAAACCCGTTCCGGGAAAATCATGCGACGGATTTTAAGAAAAGTTGCCGAGAATGAAATAGAAAGTTTAGGAGATACTTCAACTTTGGCCGATCCTAGTGTTGTAGAAGAGATTATCAATAATCGACAAAACCTTTAGTAATAAATTAGAAAAATAATTAACTGTGCATGGCTAATTGTTAATTTTTGTAGTCCTAAGAGGTTACTATGTAAAATTGAATATCCCTGATATTTCCCTGTTAGAGAATTGCTACATTGAAGTACATATTATGTAGGTTCTTGTATTTCAGATAGATTTACGAAGTGGGACATTGAAAAGGAGTCAATAAATTAAGTTTTCCCTGTAAATTGGCTGTTTAACAGGGAAGTTTGAGTAGAGCAGGGTTCGCTCCAGACTCCAACCACCGCCACCGAGTCTGTCTCCGTTCGGAGACTTCGTAAATACTTGAAAAATAGCCTATTTCTGCAGGGTTTGCGCGGTTCGAATCCCGGTAAGAGAACCGGATTTTGTGTTTTCAGAGCAAATTTAGTGAAAAGTCTCCTTTCGCAAAAACGCGGTTCCTTTTGTAGTTAACTATTGCTTCGGTCAAAAGTCTCCAAACGTGCACATAAATTCTCAAATTTATGTCTGCTTTCGGCGCAATAGCGGTCATTAATGTTTGAGTTTTGGCGCACGTGTGTAACGCGCGCCCCGTACCGAAAGTGCAAACTTAAATGATTTGTTAGGTGCCATCATCTCTATAGTAATGATAAGTATCTAGAGGCAAAGGAATGCCTGCCATCCGGGAAGTTTTGCAATAATGCGTTTCACTAAGTACCCAATGGTATAAATTTATTAAATTGTCTGGGTAAACTTTTAAACCTGTGCCACCTATAGATCCTAGTGAATTCTTAGCGTACATAGGTTTAATTAACTCAATATAGTCTTTTGCATATTTTGTTTGACCAGAAATCATTGCAGTAGTAATAGCTGTAATTAAATCAGCTGCTTGTAGCAACCTAACAAGATGGGAGGGTGCTGTTAACATATTTAAAGCAAAATTACCTGTATGCATGAAATTGTAATCACTTTCTATATGGCCAAGGTAGTCCGTTAAAAACTGATCTTCTTCTCTCTTACCTCCACTAGGTCTATCAGAGATCACGACGGCTTTTGATGATAGGTTTTCTGTATAAGCTGATACTCTTTCTAAAGTATATGTAACACACCTTTCAAATCCCCATTCCATCTTTAGATTTCTCATTACTGGATCGCAAACAGTTACAATTGCTATTGATTCAGCATCTTTTGCAGCATTTATTATTGATGAATAACAATTTAGTCGATCATCTCCTTTTAGATTATTATAGATCCAACTGTCTTTACGCGGTGACCACTTAATTTCTTCTCTATCTGGTATGCCAGCCTCTTTTGCTATTTCATCTATTCTATTTGAAAGGTCATGAGTGCTTTCAGAAGATACAAGCAAGCCTCCATAGGCAACAAGTTTACCCATCTTTTCTCGAATACCCTTTTGTGCCGAGTCATCGGCAAAGAAAAAATGCATGTTTTTCCTTGGCATCTAACAGTTGTTAAACAGATCGGTTGGCCCTGCAAAGTATTATTAGCTGTTTCCTATATAGTCTTGCATATTATTGAAAACAGTAACAGTTTCAGAGTGAATATTAAATATGGAAATGAGCAAATCGGGACCCAGAATCTTGGAAATATGTACGTCTACATAGGGTCGAAACCAGTCATGATTGATCTGATCAACGTCTAATGACTGCTATCGGCGCAAAAGCAGTCATTTAGTTAGAGTGAGTAAAATGTCAGCAAACCAAGTACAATTAAGTCCAAGCGCCTCATCCAGGGCTGTCTCCCTGTTGCCCACGTCAAGACGAGCGGAGTGAATTCCCAATAATTTCCAAGGGAGGTTGTCTGTATTATTATCCGAGCGAATTACAACTGCAGCACCACTCGTACCTCTGTGTGTTAAAGCATCAGTTAAGAAATAACCGCTCCCTTTAAATCGAAACTCAAGTGATGACGCATTGACAGCTTGACGTACGATGGCAAGTGATGTAGCGAATCATGAAACCCTAGTGGAAATCCAACTATAAGCATAGAGGAACCCACATGAATTTCTTCAAACGACTCTAGCAGATGGTTGGGGGTAAAAGCATGGTAAACCGATTTTTCTGGAAATTTATCTGTTTCTATTTCAATGACAGCAACATCTATATCGCCGGCTTCATCACTACCTTGCCTCCATATACTTTTCCCAGATTTGTATAGAGGGATAGAGAAACCAATCGAATCGGCTAAATTATTTGGATTGGTATGCAACTCGATTTCTATTCGATCGGGCACATGATTAGTGGGTTCATCGAACAGAACGTGTCTGCTTGTGACAAGAAACAAACAGGAATTAGTTTGAAAAAAGAATCCACTGGCATTAGTTAAAGGGTTACTCTGAGCAAAAGTTTGAATAGGTGTTGAGGTTAGCAACAGAGACTCAGTCATAACTACACTTTAACAACTCTAGCGAAAAATTCACATCTCCACTTCGGGTCGTCAGCAGACAGTGGGAGGCAGATTTAAGGAATTTTCCACATAATGTTCGCAATCAGCACAAAAGCAGACATTGAAAATATATTAATGACTTATTCTTTATCAAAGCTATCAACAATGATAGCTCCCATAGATGCCGGCATTGTTATCACAATAAGCCTTTTAAACGCGATAGTAGGTTCAGTAAATAAGGGGAATTTATCCAGAGAAACGAGTATTAGTGCAACAATGACACCAGCAATCGCATAAGCAATAACAATTCTAAATAAGAATATCGGAATTCTATGTTTAATATTGCCTTGGAAAACGCTCTGATAAGCAAATAATGATAGGAAAATTACTGACAACCCAAATATGATTGCTAAATTGAAGGCGGGCAGAGTAGCACCTAGTTTCCATGCTTCCTCTGAAAATGAAATCGGAACACCCAGAGCAAATGCACCTATAGCTACCTGGCTGGCATCCTCAAGATTAAAATTAAATTTCATTTGTTATTGATATTTATAAAATTCTAAAAAAGACGCAAAAGTGGTCATTCATCATTGATTCAACTGGTTTGATTCGTTTAAAACAGTATTAACCTAATTATTCATAGCTATGTTAGCTTTAATCCTGTAAGGTGGGTTCAGCTACAGATTTTGATACTTGACATTAGCAGTTGTTTCCTCAGTGGTACCTCTTTTAGTTTCTCTTCTCACTTCCTGTATGCAAACATAATTTTTTAAATTTTATAAGGTAAATAGTATTATGGCTACAGGTTCCATTAAGTGGTTTAATGAATCAAAAGGTTTCGGATTTATTTCTCAAGAAGGCAACGGTGAAGATGTATTTGTTCACTACAGTGCAATTCAAGGTACTGGCTTTAAAACCTTAACAGAAGGTCAACAGGTTTCTTTTCAATCCGAACCAGGACGTAAAGGACTGCAAGCGACATCAGTTACTGCAATCTAGTCTGACTATATAGTTAAGTTAGTAATTAAGCCCTGTTAGTGCAGGGCTTTTTATTAGCCTCAATAAGCCTACTTTCAGCGCAAAAACGGATATATAAAAACATAAAGTTACAACAGATCTTTTGATATCAAGAATTCAGAAGGCACATCAGCATTCTTTCTACCTGCAATAGCGAAATAGAATAATGGTTCTCCCTCTATAGAGTTTCGATGTCTATAACGCTCAATATGATATATATCCAAATACTCTGAAAATATTAATTCTCTAATCATGCGTGAAAATCCAGAGTCATCTGAGGTATCTAAAAATGTTTCTTTAATATTGAATGCAATCCATCCTTCACTTTTAATGATATTAAATGCCTCAATAAAAGCTGTAGTGGGAATATCTCCAAAACCAAGTGCAGCTACTGTAACCATACAATCTAATTGCCACTGTTGTATTTCTTCTTTGATGCCTGAGTCTAAATTGCAGAAATCTTCTACATAATAAGCATCATAAAGCTGTGCATGGCGAATTGGTAATTTAAGCTGGAATTGGGAGTTGCACCAGTTCACGACAAAGCGTTTTCCAATTAAACTTTTCTAGGATTGCAACTAATTGAGGTCTTTCTTCGCCAAAATTAGCGGGCACTTCGCCATTCAGAGAAGAATGCACGCGATGATTGTTATAGTAGTCGGTGAAGTCATCCAGTTTATTCTGCAGATCGACGTCATTCCAAAACAACGTCTGGTCCAGACATTCGCGCCGTATGGTGCCAATCACTCGTTCGACATAAGGATGTGAGATTGGATTAAAGGGGATTGATTTTATTTCTTCAATGTCCAGAATTCTAAGGTTGGCTTTCCAGCGATGAAATTGAAATAGAGGGTCATTGTCTGTACTTATATAATGAGGTGTACTTTTATTAGAAATGATCTGATTGAACATTCTGCAAAGAGTTGGTCCGTCCGCAGGCCTTTTATTGACTGAGCATTCGATGATTCTGCGATTCCAGACATCCATCACCACTAACACCCAATGTGTTTTTAGTGTGATGGACTCACAGCAGAACAGATCAATACTCCACAAACTATCTTTCATATTAGCAATAAAAGACAGCCACGAAGGACCACCTCTATTATCAGGGGTGGGATGATAATTTTTCATTAGTACTCTTCGCACAATATCTTTATTAATCTCAATGCCAAACGTATTGGTAATAATGTACGCAATGCGAGGGCAACCAAAGTTTGGATTGCGTTGCTTAATTTCAACAATGGCTTTGATCAAATCACTGTTAGGCCCTTTGGGCCCAGGCTTTCCTTTGCCAGTAGAAGAGAAAAGTTGTAGGTATTTTCGTTTCACGAGAGCTTTGTGGAAGGAGAGTAGTGTAGAGGGCTTAATGATAATTGCAGAGCGAACCTGTCGTTTAGGTGATAGTAGTATCGCTAGCCATCCGAGTATGAAGCGATCTTTAGTTGTGAAGTTGGGTGCTTTCAATCTTGATCGATTAATAATAAGAAGTTGCTGTTTGAGTAATAGGTTTTCTGCGGCAACGGCCTTCATTCCTCCAGGGCGGAGCATGCGTACGAGTAAACTAATTAAATGAATGGCAAGTAAGAATACATCCCTCATGCAGACTTATGATAGATAGATTTTAATAGAGAACAAGACTGCGAATTCAACTAAAATTGTGTCAAAATACTAATTCGCCATGCACAGCGGATTCAAGTCAATTTATGCCAAAATACTAATTCGCCATGCACAGGATTATGATTAATAATTATAATACTCTTAAAATGTACATCATGACTTAGGCTTTGAAATATTCATATTCCCATATTTCCCTTTTTGACGTTGATTAAGCTGGTCAATATTAAACTGAACAGATTCAAGAACATATTTATAGTCACCACATTTATATCCGGTAATGATATTACTGCCTTGTGAAATCTCGTATTGGTACCAATTACTTCCTTCAGCTTTAAATGGAGGGTTACAATTTATTAAAGACTTAAGTGTATAAGGTATTTGGTAGTTAGATTGAATTACTGACATAAGAAGTTGAAAACTTGGATTCAATTGAGAGGTTGAGTAATCAGCTAAAATCTAGGGCGTCAAGAATTTCATCTAATCTGATACTTTCTGCGCTCTTTGTTTGATTGTAAGCATCTCTCCTTGTCTTTTCATCATTAATTAATTTTTCATGATAAAGCTTATTAGTAGAGTTTATGCTTACTTTGATAGTGTTAAATAGTATAGGTATTTCTTCCATGTCTCTTACCCAAGTATTAATGAATTCACTACTATTAATGTCAATTCTGACATGTCCTTCATTTTTGAAAATATCATTAAAAATTACACACCAGTTCTTAGGAGGTGGTTCAGATAACTGATAAATTACATCAATATAATTATTATTTGAAAGATTGGGGTAGCGTTTCGGGTCAATGCCAATAAGCTTTATAGTTAAGGAATCAATCATATGGAATATTACTTTATCGCTATCACTACGTTAGTGGCTTCCACTCAACAGAGAGAACTATTAGTACTGAGTATACGCTTTAATGGTTCATTAGTGCATATATTTACCCATAAACCATTTAATTATCATCATGTACTTTATTTTTTTATTTAATTAGAAAAAACCTCAGATATGTCTCGCTAAGTGAGCAAGTATGCTGTAAAGTGTTAATTGCATGCAGTACATGTCATTGGCTTTAATTAGTTGTTTCCTCTGTGTTACCTCTCATTGCTACCTCTTTCACTTCCTGTAAGCAAACATCATTTTTTTAATTTAAAAGGTAATAATATTATGGCTACAGGTTCAATTAAGTGGTTTAACGATTCAAAAGGCTTTGGATTCATTGAACAACAAGATAATAAAGAAGACGTATTTGTTCATTACAGCGCAATACAAAGCACTGGTTTTAAATCACTAACAGAGGGGCAAAAGGTTTCATTTGAGAAAGAAACTGGGCCCAAAGGACTTCAGGCAATTAATGTGACTGCGATCTAGTGACACCATTGTTTAGAATTAAAACTCAAAAGCCTTGTTTATAAAATGGGGTTTTTGATTTAAAAAAATAGAGAATAATCCTTTTAACTAAATACTTAGCTGGAATGTGTATATTGTCTAGAATCATCAGTATTTTATTCTTGTGCATGTTGTGCTTGTATGTTAACGCAATAGTAGCTGACGTATATGATGATATTCCTGAAAATGCAGTGAAAAAAAAGTATGGATCTGGTTGGAAGTGTATTGATGGGCATATAAAAACTAAAGATTTATGTAAGAAGATAGTAATACCAACTAATGCATATGCAACTGGAAATCTTTACGATGGTGGCTGGCAATGTAATCATGGCTATAAAGCCGTAGACTCTTCATGCATAAAAATTCTAATACCAGACAATGCTTACCTAACCTCGAGAGGAACAAGCTGGAATTGCAAACGAGGTTTCACTAAACTTATTAATAAATGTGAAATAATAATTGTGCCTAAGAATGGATATATAACAGAGGAAGGTACGAATCCTGGATGGAAATGTAATCGAGGATACCGTGCAAGAGACAATGAATGTGTCCAAATTATAGTGCCTGAATATGCATATCTCTCTGATTCAAAATACGGCCCAGGATGGAAATGCGAAAGAGGTTATATTCAGCAAAATAATGAATGTATTCTAATAGAGATTCCTGCGAACGCACATTTGGGTCATGATGGTAAAAGTTGGGTGTGCAATAAACCATTCAGAAAATTAAGCGATGAATGTGTGAAATGAAACTTCAAACAAACTAACAACTACATAAATGAAATACCATAAAGATACGTAACCGAAAATTTTGAAAATTATATTTATATCTCATCTATCAGTCCAATTTGAATCTCTTAAATTATAATTTGGTGTTAACCCTACCATCCTACTCAGACATAAGTTGTTGATCTTGTGTAGTGTAAAAATTTCTGATAATAGAAAAGTTCCCAAAAGTGTCCCTATATCATTACGTCAGCTTATGACCCATAGCGGGCATTCCTGACATTTGCATTGACACTTATCACATATTGGTGAGCGAAGGTGAATTAGAGTTTTTTCAAAGAGACATTATAGATGATTTCTTAAACCTAGAAGATGATACAAATCTGGATGTAGATATTTTGGTTGCTAAATTAAGTTTAATAGTAAAATTTATGAAGGTTTTGCAACATAAAAACCTAAAAGATTTTGAATTTTTATACAAGAGAATTAAGACTTCTGAGCTAGCAGTGAATTCGTCTTAGGTTGACTGTTTGAGAAACTAAATTGAAAAACTTAAAAATTAATTTTAGCTGAAAAGCATATTGATGATTATAACCATAGGAAATTGAATGACAAATGACGAAGATAAGGTAATAAAAAAATATGGGATTTTGCGCAAACAAAAAACAGTTTATACCTATAAGGGATATAACTATGACAATATTAAAGACGCAGTTAATTTCGCAAAGATTGATTTGAAACGAGAAGGAAAAAATGTGTAATAAAATTTCATGCTGGCCAAAGCTATTTGCAAAAATGTAGTTTTAAATGATGTGATCATTATATATAAATTTCTATAGAGTAAATCAGCGTGAAAAAAACTACAACGTAGGTGGTATTTATTAATTACAGCAATAACGCTCTTTGCTGTCGGTCTTGCAATGTCCGCATAAGATAAACCTATTAGAATTTTTCTAAATCCTAATACCACTAACAATACTTACGATCGTGACTGGAAGTGTATTCGCAGTTTTAGAGAAATTGATAACTCTTGCATAGAAATGTATATACCGCAAAACGCATATTTAAATTCTAGCGGAAATCGATGGGAATGTGATCGTTGATATTATGAACAAGGCAAAAAGTGCAAAGTTATAAATTTGCCTATTAATGGGTTTCTAACCGGATTAGCTTATAAATCAGGTTGGGATTATTAACGTACATACTAGCCAGTCAAAATTATTGCCTAGCGATACCCATATCTAAAAACGGATACTTAACAAATGCCGGTACTCTTTATAGTGTTCGATGGCAATATAAGCGAGGTTACCGTGCTGTTTAAGAAAAGTTATACTGGTCAAGATTTGGCATACAGCAAGACTTATCGGGAATGCAATGGGTTAATGTATAAGTTCATAAATAATTATAATTATTTTTACTATATTGTCCCTGTACATATTCTCGTAACGGCCTGAAATATGCCAAAGGCGTCTTCAAAGCATTAGGGTTGAGTTAAATGTTTGCAAGGTCAATGCGATTTAGTTCAGCAATTAAATTGAACTTCCTATATAATATATGTCATACATATCGTGCGCTATTGGTCTGCACATATACCAAACGCGGTGATCCGTCCCGATTCCCTCGATACATAATAGTAGTTTCCGCCTAGACCATCTCAAGCATATATCTTGGGTAGGCCGATCTCTGGAGAAATATACAAACATGTCATTTCAAGCCCTCGGCCTTAGTGCCGAATTGCACCGTGCTGTGTCCGAAAAAGGTTATAGTGCACCTACTCAAATACAACGTGAGGCTATTCCTCTAATATTAGATGGACGTGACATTATTGGTGGCGCACATACTGGTACAGGTAAAACTGCCAGTTACACACTTCCATTATTACAAAGACTAATGTCTTCTAGCAAAAAAGTAAAAGGATGTCGTTCGATCCGGGCGTTGGTGCTAGCTCCAAGCCGAGAACTTGCAGCGCAAGTTGCTGATAGTGTTCATAATTATGGTAGATACTTGCCGCTTCGCTCTACTGCTGTGTTTGGCGGCGTCAGCATAAATCCGCAAATAAGAAAGCTCCAAAACGGAGTCGATATTCTAGTCGCGACTCCGGGCAGATTACTGGATCACATCAATCAGAAAACAGTTGATCTTTCGAAAGTGGATATTCTCGTTCTTGATGAAGCCGATCGCATGCTCGATATGGGATTTATTTCTGATATCCGCAAGATCATGCTACGTTTACCTAAAAAGCAACAGACATTATTATTTTCTGCCACGTTCTCAAAAGAGGTTAAACAGCTTTCTAGTGAGCTTCTCAAGTCGCCTGCTTTGATTGAAGTCGCTAGCCAGAATACTGCATGTGAACTTGTTACTCAGCTTGTACATCCAGTCGATAAAAGTCGTAAACGTGAACTACTATCTTACTTGATTGAGTCAAACAACTGGAAAAAAGTGCTTGTATTCAATCGTACTAAACATAGTGTTGACCGGCTTGTAGCGCAACTGATTTCAGACGGCATTAAGGCTACAGCAATTCATGGTAACAAAAGTCAGGGTGCACGAACCAAGGCGCTAGCAGATTTTAAATCTGGCAAAGTTCGTGTACTGGTTGCAACCGATATCGCAGCACGTGGATTAGATATTACCAAGCTCCCTCATGTAGTAAATTTTGACTTGCCTCACGTTGCCGAAGATTATGTACATCGTATTGGCCGTACCGGTCGCGCAGGCCATGAAGGCGAAGCCATATCGCTGGTTTGCATAGACGAAGTGAAGTTACTGAAGGCTATCGAAAGACTAATTAAATGCGACATTCCAAAAATAATTATTGAAAACTTTGAGTCAAATCCTTTCAAAAAACCACAACCTATTAAGATGGATCGTCACCAAAAGCGCACTTCTAAAAAGCCAAGAAGAAAGAAATCAGCGTCACAGCGAAACAGTTCACATGTATCGCTTGTACTTTGACTCTTAATATTTAGCTAATCTTCAATGTTATAAAATTGAATCGATAGATATAAGTAAACCACTTTGCATGGCGAATTCGTAGTTTAAGGGATCTAGTCTATGAAGTTTGTGTATAATTGAGTTCCCTAATATTTCCTTGTTAATGAAATATAGGAATAGAAGTGATTTACTTGAACTGTATGTAATACATATAGAATAATAAGAGAGCTTTAGATAAAGGCGTTATATAATTATATTTTCCCTGTAAAATGGCTGTTTTACAGGGAAAATAGGGTAGAGTAGAGTTTGCTACAGACTCCAACCACCGCCACCGAGTCTGTCTCCGTTCGGAGACTTCGTAAATACTTGAAAAATAGCCTATTTCTGCAGGGTTTGCGCGGTTCGAATCCCGGTAAGAGAACCGGATTTTGTGTTTTCAGAGCAAATTTAGTGAAAAGTCTCCTTTCGCAAAAACGCGGTTCCTTTTGTAGTTAACTATTGCTTCGGTCAAAAGTCTCCAAACGTGCACATAAATTCTCAAATTTATGTCTGCTTTCGGCGCAAAAGCGGACATTCAGAATGAAAAAAAGCCTAGTGAAATTACTAGGCTTTTACTCTCTAATTCAATCTTTTTACTCTAGTATATTTAAGCAACAACTTTCTTTCGATATATACCAAGTAAACCTAAGGCTGATCCGAATAACCAGACTGCTGCTGGTACTGGTACTGGAGCACCAAAGCCTGCTATATAGAAGTCATCCGTTTCACCGCTAACTGGTATTCCACTATTTGCAAATTCAATTGTAGAAGTAATCACTTCGTTGGCTAAGCCAGTAAATTTACCATTTGCATCAGTTACAATTGATAGAAGGAAGAATTGCCAGTCACCTCCATCAATTGAAATACCAACTTCAGCACTACTGTCAAAATTGAATTCATGATTACCATCTCTGAAGTAAATATCACCCGCTAAAATTGCAGTATCCAATGTAAGTAGGATAGATTCCCCATTATCTGTTTCGATGTTATCACTCGATGTTCCTGCACACCCGCCTGTGACCTGACACACACCAAGTCCAGCAGGTTTACCACCAGATGGTCCGTCTAGCCAAGGTAGTGCTGAACCTGCACCTCGGTTGAAAACATATGGGTCTAAGAGAGTACCGCTTCCAGCCTTCGATCCGCCAGTAAATCCAGCAGCAGCAGTTATATTAATGCCAGGGTTGCCAATTGCACTCAGTGGCAAAGGCTCCGCTCCTACTCCCGATATTGAGTTAGGACCAAGTGTTATATCTGGATTTTCTGTTTGAAAATTAAATAAAACAGATCCATCACTTGGTACTGTTGAACTTCCGTCAATTGTTAGTGCCAGGACATTCGATCCAAACACGTATAATGAAACTAGTAAGATTGAAAGTATTCGTGTGTACATGTGTTCTCCCCATAGAACAATAGAAAATTCTTAACTGGCTGAATCTTAACTTCAGTAAATTAATCGGTGATGAATATTTAATAACGAAATAGAAACAATTATGAGCAGATGCTTCGTTAAAAGATCTCAAACAAATTGAATAAGTGCTTGTAATTTATAGTTATTGTTCAAACAGCTAGATAACAAATACTGAAAGTTTTAATGTAATATTACATTTTGCATCTAGAAGTATTCGGTGAAATATGTCCGCTATCGGCGCAAAAGCCGACATTGGCAAAGAAGTCTAGTTTGTTTGTCTTATCTTCAGTCCGATTAACGATAAGGAACAACCCAAAATTAGCAAAGACCAAAAAGGTAAAGGCACATGAACTATTGAAGCTCCAGGAAGTTTTCCTGGAACATCGTCAGAATCAATCTCAAGATTATCAAATGCAGCGTAACCACTCACGATTAAATCTAAAACAACTGACACATTTCCATCCGTGTTTCCAGCAGTGGACAATGGAGCAATTACTTTTGTCCAATTAAACACGCTTTCAGATGCTGCTCCTGTTCCAACAACGTCAATTTGATCTAACAAAGTTCCTGGGGTAATAATGTTAAAAGCACCTGTTGGGCTATCGTACAAGCTAACGCGAAACAAAGGTTGATCAATTCCGAAAGGACCTCCAACGCCATCTAAGTCGATCGCAGATATATCCATGCGTAAATTAAGAAAGCTTTTAGAGCCAATATCAAAGGTGAGAGATAACTTGTCGTCCTCCACTGTTGATAACATCCCTAATGCATAGTCACCACCGATCCCCGATGGATCAGAATAACCACCACCGAATGCTACACCTCCATTTATCTCGAGAGTCTCAACCGTATTCAACTGATCAAAAAAAATCCTGAAAAGCCATACAAACTATTAATATTCTGCTGGCTCACATCTTTGTTTGAAGTATCGATGAATCCTACTGGGCTCTCAAAATCATTTGAATAAAGTATGGTTCTCGCATGCGCAATACAAATGAGGCTTGTAACCAAACTAATTAAAATAGCAAAAATACAATGTTTCATAGGGAATTTACTTGATAGAGCTTAAAATATGAGTTTCATCAAATGCCAACATCGTACATAAATTTTGTTAAAGCATAATTTCAGAATATCCGAACTATCGGGTATTAAAGAATAACAATATAGCTGATTATTTATAATCTCACTCAAAGAAGCCAGCTAACGGAGCAATAGTGGCTATTCATATTTTATGTAATAGCGATGGTTTTCCTAGGATGCTGCTTCATAATTAATCTGGTTTGTTTCGCAGTTCACTGGAAAGGAAAAGTGTTCATGTATGGATTTCCAGGTGTCTCCTTCCTTTCGGAAGACCAAAGTTCCACGAAGCCAAACATTTGCCATTTCATCAGGCATCTCAACGTTCATACCTTTCATGCGGCTATTGAAATACGCAACGGCCATATCACTCGTTGCTTCGATTACCATATTTTTATATTCAATCTCTGGTTTATCAAAATATGGGAAACATTGTTCCCAAAGTTTTTTAGTTTCTTCGACATCGTTTGCAGTACTACCTACATCATATAATCGAAACTTTTCTGAATAATCCTTATGCATAGTTTCTAGGTCTTTTTCTTTGAGAGCTGTGCTCCATTTATCAATCGCCTCACGAATTTCTGTCACAGATTGTTCATCGTTATTCATCATAGAATTCCAGTTGTATAGCTAATTTATGTTCAGAGCACAGGGTTCAAAATAAGTTAATTATTTTAGGCTGAAGGGTGTGAGCACATCAAGAATATTGCATTTTCTTTAGAATTAACAACTTGTAAATCAATAGTTAATTTTACATTAAATCTGGCAATAATAACTTCACTTTAAGTTCATTTTACTTTCATTTCTTTGCCAAGTTGCTCAGGTAATTTAATTTTCTAGGAATACAGTTTAAGCATATGTAATTGCACTCTCAATGTTTTAAACACATCCGGGGGGAGGGGGAGCCATGTACTATAAATACTATACAAAAGCATGCATAAAATCTTTCGTGAGTTTCATTTGTGTGTTGGTTATTTCACTTCCTACTGTTACTTGGTCCGGTTCCCCAACCGTTTCCGTTGTTCCACCAGGTAGCGGAACATGCGGTGCGGTGATGGGTTTTGATCTATGCGAAGCATTTGAGAGTATTTTTGAACCACTTGCATCTAGACCGGGGCCACCAATAATTACTTCGGGGGGTATCTTCGGTTTGGTGCCAGGCGATATTATTAATAGCTACTCTACGGGGTTCGATGACACATTGATTGGCGGAGGTTCAGCATCAGTGTATGTCTCTGTAACACCTGCCTCAACTAGTGCGTGCGCAACACCTGGTATTGGTACGCTATGTGTTGAATCTGCTGCAATTGGCCCTGGATTTTGCGGCGTGATTCCTATGCAAGGAGGTGGTGATATTTATGATATTGGTCTATCTACCGGAAGTAGCCCAGACTCTTTAGCAATCGATGGAGACGGCACAGTAAATTGCTCGGTTCCACCACCTCCATTGACTTTTCCGGCGATAGGATTAGTTGAACCAGCGGATGATATTAATTCCGCAGATGGATGTAGTTCTGCCTATCTTTTTGATCTCCCAAGCAGCCCAAATCCACCGATCTTATTTACGCTAGCCCCTGGGTCACCTACCTTGGTTACATTAGGTGCAACAGCTAATGATGTGCTTACTTCAGCTCCTGGCGGTTCTCCAGGTATCGCATTTTCGGGGATAACAGATTTTGGTTTGGTAGCTGGAGATGTTATTGATGCGTTAGCAGCAGACCTTAACTCTTCAAGCCCGACTGGAACGATACTATTTTCGCTAGCAGCTGGATCACCCTCACTTGCAGCGTTTCCCGCGCTACCTTCCGACATCTTTGCTAGTGGATCAGGCGCTGGTGCATTTGGATTGACAGGATTGGGTGGCGCTGCTGCTGGATTATTGCCGGCTGATGATGTTGATGCTCTCTTTGTCATGAATGACGGTGATGCAGACTTTGTCAATGACGAATGTGATAATTGCCTAATTATTGCTAATAATGATCAGTCGAATAGCGATGGAGATATGCTTGGTGATGTTTGTGACAACTGCCCTTTTGAAGAAAATGACGGACAAGAGGACGATGATTCAGATGGCGTCGGAAACGTTTGCGATAATTGCCCGGATATTTCAAATCCGGATCAAGGAGATTCAAATGGAGATGGGGTTGGTGATGCCTGTGAGCCAGTGAATGTGCCAATGTTTAGCAGTAATTATTGGATTTTTTTGATGGCTAGTATTCTTATTTTAATTACATTAGTAGCCAGGATGAGAATTAAGAGCTAAAGCTTAAATTGACTTAGGCAAAGTAAAGCCTAGAGTTGAAAGACACTGGGCTTTAAAGTTTTGAAACTATGCATTTCCGTAAGAAAAACTGATTCAATCAGTCACTAATCTGCAACTCACTAAAAGATTCTAATGTCCGCTTTGGGTCGAAAGCGGTCATACAGTAAACCGTCAATTTTGCCATTGATCGGATGTCACATATTATTCAACAAGGCGTTAACACCAAATAATATGCTTGATAAACACTTGTCTTGACACTTTGTCATTGTCACTCCGTGCCTATTTCCCCCTTTCTAAGTAGGCACGGATTTTTTGTGTGTTTTTACCCCACTAAAATCCCATTTCTTGTGAGAAACAGATTACAGAAACAAGAACTTATTATTAATTAAGGGGTAGGGGCACGGGTAGGAAAAACATCTATCAGCCGAAATCTAAACAGCAACATTTAGAAGCTTTATCGTTGTTTTTACAGAGAAAAAACAGGCATCACCTGAGTGAATTTTTGCTCGAAAAATATGTGGATGGATTAATCAGTTTTGCGGATATAAAAAAAGGGGGGTGACCCTTCTAGATATGCATTTTAAGAGTGATAGAAATAGCATATTGCTTGCTTAACGACACTTTCTCCCTTCACCCTATAGAACCCTATTAGTAATTAATGTTGTTAGCATAAAACACCTTAAATGGCGTGTTTAAACGGCTTCAGCTCCTTTAATTTTTTATCTAAATCAATCAACTACAGAACATGCTCCCCATGGTCTAATTCAATGGTAAAGTTTAAAGATGTACGATTCCAAACGATTAGACTGCGAACAAGAACTTGAAAGACTCAAGCGCGACTATGAGCTGTTGGTCGGTGTGCAGCAGTGGTACTTAAGAGAAAAGCGAAAAGCTGAAGATCTGGAGTTCAAGTACAAGCAACTGAAGCAATCTACGTGTTTACCTTTTAACGGGTATATTAGCTAATACTTAATGACTGCTAGCGACCCAAAGCGGACATGCATTTAACTATCAGCTAATACCAATAAATCTGTACTTCTCCCAATATTGATACTCCACTCTAGCGCCGCGGAATGAACTGATATGTCTATTATGTTAAGCTATTGATATATATGACTATCTTAGAGGAGGATTTATCAAACCACGCAAACGCATACAGTTTCCGCGTCAAGAAGCAAATAACTTAAACCAAGACGAAGCATTTTTCTTTCTACAAGAAAACGATAATAAAGAAAAAATCCGTTTCCACGATTACGATAAAATTTACAATATCCCAGGGCTTTACGAGCAGGTCTTTTATGATCGCTTGAAATGCGTATCACCGAGCAAAGTCAGCTCCATACTTTATTCTACAGTCAATCAAACAGTAGAAAACTTTTCAGAACTGCGTGTGCTTGATCTAGGTGCAGGTAATGGAATGATGGGTGAAGAGCTTAAAAAGCATGGTGTTGCTAGACTAATAGGCGTTGATATCATCCCTGAAGCTTATGAAGCTACCTTGCGTGATCGACCAGGGCTTTATGATGCTTATTATGTAGAAGATTTCTGCAATTTAGACTCAGGCATCAAAGAAGAAATACAACAGTGGCAATTAGATTGTATGGTTACAGTAGCTGCACTTGGTTTTGGAGATATTCCCACTACAGCTTTTATTGAGGCATTTAATATCATTAAAAGTGAAGGATGGATTGCATTCAATATTAAAGAAACATTTTTAGATACCTCAGATGACTCTGGATTTTCACGCATGATTAGAGAATTAATATTTTCAGAGTATTTGGATATATATCATATTGAGCGTTATAGACATCGAAACTCTATAGAGGGAGAACCATTATTCTATTTCGCTATTGCAGGTAGAAAGAATGCTGATGTTCCTACTGAGTTCTTGGCATCGAAAGATCTCTTGTAATTATGTTTTTTGTATTAATGCTTTTAAATTGAAGTCTGCGACTTAGTTTCTCGCGCATAAAAAAGCCTCGCATTAAGCGAGGCTCGTATATATATTTTGTAGTGTTGCTTAAATAGCAACTACAGATGTTGCTTGCAGTCCTTTTGGACCATGCTCAGTTTCAAAAGTAACTTGCTGTCCTTCTGCTAATGTTTTAAAGCCAGTACCCTGAATTGCACTATAGTGAACGAATACATCGTCACCTGAATTTTCCTGAGAAATAAATCCAAAACCTTTAGATTCGTTAAACCACTTGATGGAACCTGTAGCCATAATTATATCTGCCTTATAAATAATTAAAAAAATGATGTTTGCGTACAGGAAGTGAGAAAAGAAACTAAAAGAGGTACCGCTGAGGAAACAACTGCTAATATCGAGTATCAAAATCTGTAGCTGATATCACCATACAGACTTCAACCAAATATAGCTAGGGGAAAATAGCCTTTTATAGATTTTGATGAATTAAAATAGCAGAAATAACGATGAATGACTGCTTTTGCGCCGGTAAGTGACTACAATTTATTCTATGAGTAGGGTAAAAATTATATTAATAGTTCTATTTGTACCAATAATTTTATTCACGATCTATTTATGGTTTAGTCGTTGGTCGTCTCGCATTTTTACAGAAAACTCAGATTACGCGCTACTATTTGGTTCAATCGTATTAGGTCTATGGTTTATATTTAGACTTGAAATGCAAACTATACCCAAATGGGTAAGTGCTGTAATTTATGTGCCGATTATGAGCGGACTATTAATACTCTATGGGATTTATTTTGTATGTGTTTTCTTTGGCGATTGTCTCTGAATGACCGCTTTTGCACCGATTGCAGATACAAATATTAATTTACATCGATGAGACTTAAAGCAATTCCAATTATCCGAATCTTTGATGAAGCCAAAGCTAGAGAATTCTATCTAGGTTTTTTGGGCATGAATCTCGACTGGGAACATAGGTTTGAACCTGATAGCCCTATTTATATGCAAGTGTCACGTGATGATTTGATTTTACATTTGAGCGAACATCATGGTGATTGTAGTCCGGGCTCTAAAGTATTTGTGGTCACGCCTGACTTAGAAGCCTTATATGAAGATATAAGTTCAAAGTCCTATAAATTCAGCCGCCCAGGTATTTCAACCGCTCCATGGGGAGACAGATATTTTGAAGTAACTGATCCTTTCTTGAATAAAATTCTTTTCAATGAACAAACTTAAAGGTGTGCATAATTATATCTTTGCATGGCGAATTCGTAGTTTAAGGGATTTAGTCTATGAAGTTTGTGTATAATTGAGTTCCCTAATATTTCCCTGTTAATGAAATATAGGAATAGAAGTGATTTACTCTAACTGTATGTAATACAAGTAGAATAATAAGAGAGCTTTAGATAAAGGCATTATAAAATTATATTTTCCCTGTAAAATAGCTGTTTTACAGGGAAAATAGGGTAGAGTAGAGTTCGCTACAGACTCTAACCACCACATTAACCAAAAGAACTACATTTATGTAGTTCTTTTGGTTAATGTGGTGGTGGGAGTTAGATTTTACAACCCTTGTTCGACAAAATCGTCTGGAACGATTTTGAATTTCGGCGCATAGCGACGAAAACCCAAAGGGCGAAGCACATGGATGTGCGCAGTAATCCCTCTCTCTCCGCCAGTTTCAAGAGAACACATGCAAGCGGGTGATTATTATTTTGATAGAAAAAAGGCAATACCATGAATGAAGATGACTGGGATGATATTTTAAATAAAGCAGTTAAGTTTTTAGTGGATAAAGCGAGAGCGGAATGTGGTGAAGGTTCAGCCATTGCTGATATTCAAAATAAACTGGCTGAGTTTCTCTATTCACCAGATCAAACCATTGATATGTCAGGTAGTAGAGCACAGCTTAAAGAATCAATGATTAACTATGCAAAGCAAGTTGCTACTCAATATATTTAACGTCAGACTAATTAACAACTACTAACGCAACTGTCCTAATTTAAATGTAAAGCGCTGTTGTTGTTAAGCAGCTGCATTATTTTGCACTTCTGGGTTTGATAGTTTCTCGCGTATATCAAATACTTCCTCTTCCTTACGCTCGACTAATTTAAGCAGTCCTTGCACTTCTTTTAGCAGTATATCTATCTCAGCAAGTAAATTTGATTCTTGATTTCTAAGTTCTTTCTTGAGTTTCTTGTTCATAAGTCATCCCTGAAGTCAGTTTATAAACAGCATGATATTTGAAATACTAAAAACATCTATCAAAAAATTTACAGAGTGAGAAATGGATAAATGCGGCCAGATAAGTGGTAGGGTTTTATGGATAGGCCGAATTTCAACTTTGATCAACAGTTCAGTATATAAATAGTTTTGACAACCCTTTATCGCGCATTACGTCCATTGAGACTCTGTATGTATAAAATTCAAAATAAATCACAATTTAAGGTATTTGGTCGCTATAAATTTCAGCTACTGACTAAATAACCATGGAAATTATTATGCAGGTAAATCCAAAAATCGACTATAACCAGGAAGATGCTGGCTTAACCTTAGAGAATACAGGGTCGCAAGAGGAAGCGAAGGCTGAAAGTTGTGATACTCAAGATGAAGCGGATCTTATAAAAGCAGAAAGCGAACAAAAGCCAGTGACTATTAAAGGGTCTCAAGTGATTTCGTCTAACAGACAGGCGAAACAACTGCGAGACAATGACAGAGTCATTGTAGCGAGCTGTATGGCGGCCGGTGTTTTATCCGTTGTCATGATATATGCTTTAATCGTTTTAAATTGGTGAGTTATACTACTAAAATCCATTAATAGACGGGTTTTAGTAGTGCGAAAATGAATGATCGGATCTTCTCTAATATCATACTTATTTCTTTGCTGGCATTGAGCAGCCATTATTTAATGGCTGAATCGAACAATATTTCAAACAATGGAAGTGACGATGCTAAATATCTCCAAGATGCCCTAAAATGCCAGAAAGATGCTCAACTGACTCATGAGATCAAGATTGACGTGGGCCAATCAAAAGAAGCAGTCAGAATTCCTTCAGAGATCGATAAAAATTTATATAGTGTGTGCATGGAGAGCCTGGGTCACAAAGTCGATATTAGTGATGATAAATTCCTAAACGTTCACGCTATATGTCAAGAGAAAGCGCAAGCACGTACTTCGATTGAACAGCGCGATAACTCTATATATATTGAGGCACCTGATCTGGATTGGTACCAGGCGTGTTATCGAAATGGCGGCATTGTCGTGGATGTGATTGAGTCACAGGACTAAGTATTGTTGTTGATCTCTAGCGCTATGCGTTATTCACCGGTAAGCCAGCTCGTTTCCAGGCGTTAAGACCACCTTCTAAACTCAACAGGTGATTAAATCCTAGGTCAGTTAAAATGCTTATCGATTTATCGCCGCGTCCACCACGGGGATTTACTGCACAGTGCACTATGTAAGTTTTGCTGGGATCAAGTGACACGGCAAGCTGCGCAAATGAAGGGTCGTGAATATTTATATTCACAGCACCATCAATATGTCCTTTTGAGAATTCTCTAGCAGTGCGAACATCAAGTATCACCACTTCGTTGTGGTGTATTAATTTATTTGCTTCATGAACATATATGCCGACGCTATGTGTCGTGTCGTAATTAGAGCGACATGCTAGCATTGCCACTATTGTCAGTATGATAAACGTTGTGCTAAGTAGTCGTATTAGACGCATGTAAATTTACTTTTCACTTTTAAATACAGAATTTATCAAGCATTACCGTTTCTATTCACACAGTAGTTAATCATCATGCTGGCAAGGATTAGCACACTGGCAAATCCAATGATAATAAATCCGGTAATAATGATTGTCTGTATCATATGTTCCTCGTTTAATTTGGCATAGTATGACAGATGATTAATATAAGAAAAAGTCGAATTTAATATTTTATATATTCGATTAAATCGAATATTAAATGTTACCTATTTGCCGCGATATTTAAGCTCACAAAATACCTCATGAATAAGCATGTTTGACTACAACTATTTCAACATTATGTTGGTAGTGATCTAATATATTCTTATGAATCGCATTGTCATTTTCTAATACAGATATGAAATTACTTAATCAAATGTTTTTTGTTTTTTATATGTCTTTGGTTTTATTAAGCCAAACACTTAATGCTCAAGAACTCGAAACTGTTGCCACATTCGATAGTGAAACGCCTCCAGGTAATATCGCAATTGGCCCTGATGGACGAATATTCTTAAGCATTCATGAGTTTTATGGCCAGGCTGTTAAAGTTGTAGAATTGCTGGAGGATGGCTCTACGCGCCCATACCCAAATAATGAATGGGCATTCACACCCGGTAAAGGCAATGGACTGTATAGCGTGCTAGGTCTAAATGTGGATGAGGCCGGCATATTATGGATGTTGGATACGTCAGGCAATAATCACGCAGGAAGACTAATAGGCTGGGACACTGAAAAAGAACAGTTACACAAAATAATATACTTAGCTGCACCTATCGTGCTTCCAGCCAGTTTTTTAAATGATCTGGCGGTGGATAGTCTGCATCAACATATTTACATTGCAGACACAGCGGGTGAAAACAAGGCAGCAATTATTGTTGTTAACCTTATTACAGGTCAGGCGCGACGCGTGTTAGAGGGTTCACGTTATACACAAGCGGAAGACATCGATATGGTTATAGATGGTCGAACTATCAAGCTTGCAGAACAGCCTGCTCGACTTGGCATTAATCCTATAACTATCGATCCTGATTATGAGTGGGTCTATTTTGGAGCAATGTCTGGGACTTCAATATACCGCATTAAGACATCAGACTTAATTAATGAAACTCATACATGTGCCGCCCTGGAAAAGCAGGTGCAACGTTATGGCCAGAAACCAATATCAGATGGAATTACTATCGATGGCGGTGGTAATGTTTATATAACATCTATTACTGATGATTCTGTCGGCGTCGTCAATGCAGCTGGAAAGTATAAAACACTATTCAAGCAAGATAATTTATCTTGGCCTGATGGTTTTGCCTATGGCCCCGACGATAAGATTTACTTTACCGTTAATGAACTACATCGCTCACCCGTGCTTAATAACGGCGTTTATGGAAGTAAAAATGAAATGAAAGTAATGCGTTTTGATACTTTGGTGAAAGGTAAGCAGGGTCGTTGAATCACTAGTATAGATAGGATTAGTTGAGGTTTTTACTCAGATATATCTTTCACCTTATATTTTATTTATTACTTATGTGTAAAAAAGCAACACTGTTATTTGAAAGTTTTATTATATTTTTGTTACCCATACTTGTTTAACAATGAAGTTTGATTTGAGTCATTAAAGTGATTACATGACCATGTAATCTAATTGCAAGTTAATGAAATTTTCCGATTAATTTGTAATAAAAGTTTAACAAACATGGTTTTCAAAGCGTCTAAAGTCTTTAAGTTGTGCCTGCATGTTTTTTTGTTATGTCTTTTTTCTCAATATGCACATGCGTGGTGGAATGAAGATTGGGAATATCGAAAGAGATTAGTTCTGGATACGACCAGTAGCGGTGTCCAAATTGAAGCGCCATTGTTACAGCCCAGAATTTTAATTCGACTACATCTCGGTAATTTTGTCTATTTTACTGATCTTAAAGCACAAGGGTCTGATCTACGATTTATCCATTCTGATGATACTACGCCACTTAAATATACAATTGAGTCTATTGATACAGTGGCTGGCATTGCTAATATCTGGGTGGAGCTACCAGAGCTGATAAATAATCAAGAGACGATTATTTATATGTACTACGGTAATGCAGATGCTCGTAGTGCACAAAATGTAGATCAGTTTTGGTCAGTAGATGATGTAGTAATTCTTCAATTTAATGAGCTGGCCGGTGTGCCCAAAGATTCCACTGCCTTCGGTCATCATGCTATTTCAGCTGATGTCACTCTTGGAGTGCCAGGTATTATTGGCGCAGGGGTCGGTTTTGCAGACACGAATAAGTTATTGGTTGGTACCAGCAATGCTGTCGATCTTTCGGCAGGATTTAATGTGAGCACATGGATAAAGTCATCAGAGAATAGTTCAAACTCGCATTTATTTTCACTAGGGGAGCTCACGGTCAACATTGATAATGGATTTATTAGTGTCAGTGTCGATGAAAAAGAACTGCGCTCTCAATTCCCATTAAACATTGGTCAATGGCATCATGTTGCCATCGCGCATGATCAATCAACTGCCTATTTACTCGTTGATGGCCAATTGAATACGAGTATAGCGTCCGACATAAGTCTCGATCTCGATAATATCATTTTAGGCGCTACTGATAGTCAACCAGGATTTATTGGTACATTGGATGACTTTAGATTATCAACTAAATTTCAAGGATTAGATGTTGTTAAATTTAATGCATTAGCCAGCCGTGAAGATTCTAAATTAATTACCTATTCTGAGGATGAATCCAAAGCTGCAAGTGGCAATAACTTTGGCTTAATCTGGACAATGTTAGATACAGTGCGAATTGAAGGCTGGGTCATTATTGGTTTGTTGGCAATTTTAGGCTTTTTAAGTTTTGATATTATCGTTGCTAAAGCATTTCATTTAAAAAGAGTAGAACATAAAGATTCGTTAGTATTAGCATCATTAAATGATAATGTTGAGACTAACAATACGGGCATGTTCAATAAAGATGATCATTCTCCATTGTCTAGAATAGTATCTACCTACAATACAGAGATGAAGGAGATCAAGGGTAACGTTACAAACGGCCAATCAAGTGCTGCCGCCATTGAAGTTATTCGCTCAGCATTGGATGCAACATTGGTTAACGTTTCAGATGAACTAAATAGAAAAATAGTATTTGTCACAATGGCAATTACTGGCGGGCCGTTTCTTGGCTTGTTAGGTACTGTAATGGGAGTGATGATTACCTTTGCTACTATTTCTGCTGCGGGTGATGTCAATGTTAGAACAATAGCACCGGGTGTAGCGGCGGCATTGACAACAACGGTACTTGGTTTGGCCGTGGCAATACCGTCTCTGTTTGGATATAACTATATTGCAGGCAGAATTAGCAAGCGTATTACCGCAATGGAAGTGCTAGCTGATAAATTATTGGCTAAAGCAGCCGTAACGTTTTCAACGACAAATAATAGTGGGGAATAAATGCGACGTAGAAAGAAACCCACAATTTATGATGAGTTAAATATCACGCCTCTAATGGATTTGGCTTGGACGCTGTTAGTGGTATTTATCATTATTGCTACCGCCACAGTGCAAGGAATTTCAGTCAATTTACCAAAGGCTTCACCGGCGCCCAATCTTGGTACCTCCACAACCAAAGCAGTCACTATTACAGATGAGGGGCAAATCTATTTAGATACGAGTTTGGTGACGTTAGTGGAGCTTGAGGCTAAGCTGAAAAACTTTAAAGCAGCTGATCCTAACTTGCCGGTTATTGTCAAAGGTGATGCAAATGTACGTTATGATCAAATCATCCAGGTGCTTGATGTAATAAAACGCGTTGATATCACTAGTTTAGGCTTGGTTACGCAAAGGTTAGTTAAATGAGCTTAAATCATCATGCGCTGCACATTTCATCACGAGTATTGTTGTTTGTGATATTAATGTCTGGGGTATGGGTAGTGGTACAAGGGATTAAATCCAATGAGTATCGACGAATAGAGGAGCCTCAAATTGTCACTTTGCTAGATGATGAAATGCCTGAAGAGGTAGTGATTGAAGAAGAACCAGAAATTGTTGAAGTTGAAGAGTATTTTGAGGAAGTAGTTGAAATACCTGATACACCAGACGTTGACTTCTCACAGGATGATTTGCTGGGATTAGATGCAGATGCAAGTGCGGGCTTTGATCAGTTCGGATTGGTAGCAAAAAAGGGCGGTGCGGACTTATTAAAGTCTTCGGGTAAAACAAGTGTCGAGTTTGACCTGGCAAGAGTAAAAAATTTGATTGAACAGCATTTACACGCATCATTTGACTCCAAAGAATCACTTAAACGAAAAGTGTATTCGATAGTTGTAAAATTCTGGATTGATAAAAATGGCTTTGTTGAGCAGGTAGAAGTTGTTAATACAACCGGTGATAGTGCGATGGATACTGATATTGAAAATGCCTTGAAAAATATTCCTCCTTTTACTTCTAAGCTTTTAGATGTTCCACAACCTATTAAGATACGTATTTTTACTAGAAACTTTTCTACCTAAAAAGAAGTTAATTTTTTATTCAATTTTTGATTAGATCCGCAGTGATCAAGTTTTTGCACATAGAATTGTTCTCGATATCATGCAGATTAGTTAATGTTATGTGAGCGATATTGCCTAATGCTTCATGTGTAAAAAATGCTTGATGGCCTGTGATAAGCACATTCGGAAATGTTAATAAACGTGCAAAAACATCGTCCTCTAGAATTTCATTGGACACATCTTCAAAAAATAAATCACCTTCTTCTTCGTAAACATCTAAGCCTAGATAACCAATTTTGCCCGATTTGAGTCCCTTTATAATTGCCATGGTATCTATCAAGGCGCCTCGACTGGTATTGATAAGCATGACGCCATCTTTCATTACTGATAGTGCCTGTTGGTTAATTAAATGATGAGTCTCGGGGGTAAGGGGGCAATGTAAGCTGATGATATCAGCGTTATTAAATATGGTAGTAATGTCAACATAATCAACGCCATCAATATAGTTATTTATATCGACGTATGGGTCATAGGCAAGTACTGTGCAACCTAATCCATGCATGATGCTACAAAAAGCTGTGCCAATGCGCCCCGTGCCAATTACGCCTATGGTTTTAGAATGCATGTTAAATCCTAACAACCCCACTAAAGAAAAATTATTTTCTCTGACTCGATTATAAGAACGATATATTTTCCTGTTCAGTGAGAGTATTAAAGTTAAGGCATGTTCTGCGACACCATGTGGAGAATATTCTGGTACACGCACAACTGAAAAATTTAACGTTGATGCTGCTTCAAGATCGATATTATTGAAACCTGCGCAGCGCATGGCAATGGTCTGGATGCCTATATTCGATAATTTATTGAGGCACTTTTTGTCAAGTGTGTCATTAACAAAAGCGCATACAGCATCATATCCTTCTGCAAGCATTGCTGTGTCAGCATCTAGATGTGCACCAAAATAGGTGAGCGTGTGCTTGAAACTTTTGTTTACTTGCTCAAAAAACTCTTTGTCGTATGTTTTCGCGCTGAATACAGCTACTTTCATTGGCAGTTTCCATAATAAATTTACGTTTGAATATAATCTTCAAGGTGTAATCTTGTAATGTGATAGGTCAATATTAATTAAATTATATTAAGCTTGTATAAATTGACATTACATGAAGCTGTTATTCACTAAGAAGAATAAAGTGAGAATAAAGTTCGGCTATTACGACTTCAATATTAGCCGATAGATGCATTTTGTAAAAACGTATCTGGGTTAATACAGGTGATTAGATGAAGCCAGTTTAACTATCAAAGTAGAAGTAAAGAGAAGCGTTAAATATTTGATCTAATTGCGCTATTGTAATTACATGAAATCACATGAAACCACTATGGGTTTGGTTTTTGATAGATAGTTAGATAGTGTCGTGCACTGTTTTCCCAGGAAAAATCGCGCTGCATGCCGTTTATCTGTAGCTGCTTAAATGTCTCTTTGTCATTATAAATAAGCAAAGCAGATTTAATTGCGTCTAATAATTCCTGATGGCCGTCTCCAGTATAAACTATCCCGGTAGGGTTGCTCTGTATGTTGGAACAATTATTTACAGTATCAACTAAACCTCCGGTGCTGCGCACAATAGGAATTGTGCCATATTGTTGGCTATACATTTGATTGAGTCCGCAGGGTTCATAGCGCGATGGCATCAAGAAAAAATCAGCCGCAGCTGTAATTTTATGTGCAAGCACTTCGTCATAACCTATTTTAACAGCCACTTGACTGGGATATGCGTTAGCTGCCGATGTCAGGAGGCTCTCTAAGTGTTTATCTCCCGAACCCAGCATTACAAGCTGTGTTTGTTGTTGAATTAACTCAGGTAGAATTTTAGTAATTAGATCGATACCTTTTTGCTCGGCAATGCGTGACACAACGGCAAACAAAGGCGTCGCACTATTCAAAGATAGTCCTAATTGTTGTTGCAAGGCCGCTTTATTATTAAGTTTTTCTGCAATATTACTGATGCTGTAATTATTATATATGTTTTTATCAATAGCAGGGTTCCATTCTTGTTCGTTAATGCCATTGATTATTCCTGACAGCTTTTGGGCATGATATTTGAGTAATTCATCTAAGCCTGCACCGTATTGTGGGGTTTGTATTTCTTCAGCATAGGTAGGGCTTACCGTCGTCACTTGATCTGCATAAACGATGCCCGCTTTTATAAACGATAATTGATTATTAAATTCAACACGATCATATGCCCATAATTCTTCTGGTAAATGTAATGCATCAAATGTTTCGCGTGGAAACAAGCCCTGATAGGCGAGATTGTGTATGGTAAAGATTGTTTTTGGGCGATTGTCTTCACTGTCTAATAATGCGCATGCTAACCCTGTATGCCAGTCGTTACAGTGCAGAATGTCAGGCTGCCAATCGAGTTGTGCGTGGTTGAGTGAAATCTTAACAATGGCTCGGCAAAATAAAGCAAATCTTTCAGCGTTATCTGACCAGGGTAAGCCCTTATCATCAGTGTAAGGATTGCCTGGCCGATCAAATAATGCTGGGCATTCAATCAGCCATAATGTGATTGTAGTATCGGGTAATGTCGATTCAATTATGCCGACATCTATGCCTTGGATTGTTAAAGTAACAGTTGGAGTGAAAGACGATAATTTTTCTTTGACTTGTCGATAGGCGGGTAACACTAACCTAATATCATGTCCCAGCTGATTAAGTGCGCAGGGTAGACTTTGCGCAACATCTGCTAGCCCACCAGTTTTAATCAGAGGATAGATCTCGCTACTTGCAAATAGCACCTTGTGATGTTGCGAGTTATTTATGGCATGCGCTCCTTAAAACGAAGTATTTACTCAGGTATTAATATAACGCCACCTAATGGTGGTAGCGTTAGCTGTAAAGTATTTGGGTAGCCCATCGATTCATATGGCTCAGGAGTTAATGCCGGTGGATTGCCAGTATTTGAGCCGGAATAATAACTGGAGTCACTGTTCAGTATTTCTTTATAAGTATTTGCAAACGGGACGCCAATTTTATAATTTTCTCGAACCACTGGGGTAAAATTTAGCGCAATTATACAAAATTGATCGTGATTCTTTCTTAAGTAGCACAATACAGATTGATCGCGATCATCACAGTTAATCCATTGAAATCCTTGCTCATCAAAATCGAAATGATGAAGAGATGGATTATTTGCATAGAATAAATTCAAGTCTTTGACTAAATGTTGTATGCCTCGATGCAATGGATAGTCTAAAACATACCAATCTAACCCCTGTTTATGATTCCATTCTTGTCTTTGTCCAAACTCACAGCCCATGAATAGTAATTTCTTACCCGGGTAGGTAAACATATAGATGAGTAATAAGCGTAAATTAGCAAATTGCTGCCATTCATCTCCAGGCATTTTGTTGATTAAAGACGATTTGCCATGCACCACTTCATCATGTGAAAAGGGTAAGACAAAATTTTCTGTGAACGCATATAAGAGGCCAAAAGTAAGCTCATTATGATGATGTTTGCGATGTATCGGCTCTTTGCTCATGTACTCAAGCGTGTCGTGCATCCAACCCATATTCCATTTCATGGAAAAACCTAACCCGCCCATAGAGACTGGCTTGGATACTTGTGGCCATGAAGTCGATTCTTCAGCAAGAATCAAAGTGCCTGGAAATTCTGCATGTGTCACGCTGTTTAATTGGCGAATAAATTGTATGGCCTCTAGGTTTTCGTTACCTCCATGCTGATTAGGAATCCATTGGCCTTCTTCGCGTGAGTAATCTAAATATAATAAAGAGGCGACGGCATCAACGCGTAAGCCATCTATGTGAAACTCCTCTAGCCAATATATTGCACTGGCAAGCAGGAAATTCTGCACTTCATTGCGACCATAGTTATATATCAATGTCCCCCAGTCAGGATGCTCGCCAAGACGAGGGTCCTGATGTTCATAAAGCGCGGTACCATCAAATTGACTCAGACCATGTTCATCTTTAGGGAAATGCGCTGGCACCCAATCCAGAATCACGCCAATATTGTGTTTATGACAGTGATCCACAAAATAGCGAAAATCATCTGGGCTACCAAAACGTGAAGTCGGCGCAAAGTAACCTAATGTTTGATAGCCCCACGAATCATCAAACGGGTATTCGCAAATCGGTAACAGTTCAATATGCGTGAAATTCATTTCAACCACATATTTCACAAGGCGCTCAGCTAATTCTCGATAACTTAAGAATTCATTCTGATAATCTCGTTGCCATGAGCCCAGATGTACCTCATAAATTGACATGGGTTGATGTAACCAGTCGTTATGGCTGCGTTGTGATATCCAATCATAGTCTTGCCAGTTAAAACAGCTCGCATGGTGAACAACAGAGGCTGTCTTTGGCCTTTGTTCAAATGCTTGGGCATAGGGGTCTGCTTTGACCAGTAATTGTGAGTCATGACGACTGAGTATTTCATACTTATAGACATCGCCTACTGTCATGTCAGGAATGAAAAGTGTCCATAAGCCACTTATTCCTAAGTTGCACATTGGGTGTCGGCGGCCATCCCAGCGATTTAAGTCTGACACTACACTGACACGCTGTGCGTTTGGTGCCCACACAGTAAAACGCGTGCCTTCGATCTCGTCGATAACGCACTGATGAGCGCCTAGTACGCGATAAATATGCCAGTGTTGTCCTTCACCGAATAAATGCAAATCATAGTCGGATATCTCAGGAAAAAAGGTATATGGATCAAATTCTATAAACTCATGACCCTGTTCATTCTTCCAATAGATTTGATAGTGTTGCGGAATGTCTTGTTGTGGTCCATGGTATTCAAAGATATCCGTATTAGCCAATCTCGTCATTTCTGGTCCATCGCGACCTAGTCTTACAGTTTGGCAAAATGGCAGGAAAACTCGAATTAATGGCTTGGAATTTTCCGTTTGACGACCAAGAACAGCCAAAGGGTCACATTCTTGAGCCTTAATCAACTTTTTCAGCTTGTCATTCAGCGCCATTGTCGATACTTTAGTTGTTGACGCCATAATAAATATTCACTTGACTGGATAATAAAATGAAAGATGATAATTCTAAGCGTTATGTCAGTCGTCTAACCAGAAATACACTTGCTTTAATCTTAGCAGGTGGAAGAGGGTCGCGGTTGAAAAATTTAACGGAATGGCGTGCAAAGCCCGCCGTGCCGTTTGGCGGCAAGTTTCGTATCATTGACTTTCCGCTATCAAATTGTGTTAACTCCGGCATACGCCAAATTGCTGTTCTGACGCAATATAAAGCACATTCTTTAATCAGGCACATTCAAAAAGGCTGGTCATTCTTTCGTGGTGAATTTGGTGAGTTTGTAGAGCTGTTGCCGGCTCAGCAGAGGATTGAGACGTCTTGGTATCAAGGCACCGCAGATGCTGTCTATCAGAATATTGATATTATTAGAACATTCGAGCCTGCATATATTATTATATTAGCAGGGGATCATATTTATAAAATGGATTATGGCAGCATGCTGGCTAATCATTTATCTAGTCAGGCAGATTTAACTGTTGGTTGTATCGAAGTGCCGATACATGAAGCCACAGAGTTTGGCGTGATGGCAATAGACTCTGACGAGAGAATTACTTCGTTTAGGGAAAAGCCCGAGAATCCAACGCCTGTCCCAGGGAGAGACGATGTTGCACTCGCATCCATGGGCATCTATATCTTCAACACAAAATTTTTAATCGAGCAGTTAATTCGTGATGCGGATGATCCAAATTCTAGTCATGACTTTGGAAAAGATATCATTCCGTATGTGGTACGGAAAAATTACAATGTCAACGCGTATGCCTTTGTCAGTGAGAGCACCAGTAAGCAGGTTTACTGGCGTGATGTAGGAACAGTTGATGCATACTATGAAGCAAACATGGAGTTAATTGCTATCACTCCTGAGCTTAATTTATACGATAAAAGCTGGCCTATCTGGTCTTATCAAGAACAATTGCCACCCGCCAAGTTTATTTTTAATGATGACGAATGCCGAGGTATGGCCGTTGATTCTATGGTATCTGGTGGTTGTATTATTTCTGGTGCAACAATTCACCACTCACTGTTGTTCTCGAACGTATGGGTGCAAGAGAACAGTGTAGTTGAAAGCAGCGTTATTTTGCCCGATGTGCGCATAGGTAAAAATTGCAGAATCAAAAATGCAATTATTGATAAAGCGTGTGTGATTCAAGATGGTACCTCTATCGGCTATGACCATGAACATGATAGCGAGCAATTTTATATAAGCCCGAAGAAGCGTGTGTTAGTCACACCGGAAATGCTCGATCAGGAAATCCATCATGCAAGATAAAAAGTTTAAAGTCGCACTATATTGGCATATGCATCAGCCAGATTATCGTGATTTATCCAGTGGGACATATACTTTGCCTTGGACGTATTTGCATACAATTAAAGATTATGCAGATATGGCCATGCATCTTGAAAATTGCCCGCAAGCCCATGTGGTAGTTAATTTCACGCCTGTTTTATTGGATCAGATTGACGATTATGCAAAACAACTGATTAATTTCCAAAAAACAAAACAACCCATTTTAGATCCTTTGCTCGCAGCGCTGGCCAGTGAAGTGTTGACGCAAGATATTGATAAACGTATTGAGTTAATCAACGCATGTATCAAAATTAATAAAGAACGAGTGATTCATCGTTATCCTGCGTATGAACGACTGCTTCTATTGAATGAGAAACTCAATTCAGATCCAAATATCATTTACTATTTAAGTGATCAGTATCTATATGACCTGCTGGTTTGGTATCACTTAAGCTGGCTAGCTGAATACACTCGACGTAATGATATTCGCGTTAAGAAACTACTGTTAAAAGAACATACTTTTAATTATGAAGATCGCATGGTGTTGATTACTGTAATCACTGAGCTTATTGGTTCGATTATTCCTAGGTATCGTCATCTTGCGGAGATCAACCAAATCGAGCTCACCACGACACCCTATGCGCATCCAATTTCACCGCTACTCATCGATCTGGAATGTGGGAAAGAAGCCATGCCTGGTGCGCCTATGCCGGCTGAACAATTTTATCCCGGAGGAGATCAGCGAGCAGAGTGGCATATTGAAAAAGGACTGGAAATTTTTAACCGTCACTTTGGTTTTAACCCGAAAGGCTGCTGGCCCTCTGAAGGGGCGATAAGTGCCGAGTCATCTCTGCTGTTACAAAAACATGGATTTACCTGGTATGCCAGTGGTGCCGGTGTGTTTTGGAATAGCGTTAATAAAGCTGAACAGAATAATGCCAGCGATGAAGTCTTCTATGATCATCTACCCAATCAGATTGCAGGGCAAAATGCTGTATGCTTTTTTAGAGATGATCACTTATCCGATCTAATTGGATTTGAATATTCTAATTGGCATGCGGATGATGCGGTAGCGAATCTTATCGAAAAAATTGAAGAAATTGCACATCAACAACATAGGACTGACAATACTATCTTATCTATCATACTTGATGGAGAGAATGCCTGGGAACATTACCCAGAAAATGGATTTCATTTTTTAAATGCATTATATGAGCAGTTGTCATGTCATCACGGAATTGAGTTAACGACCTATTCAAATTACCTGGAAAAATATCATCCCGAGGCGCAACAATTACCTAATGTGGTCGCTGGCAGTTGGGTGTATGGCACACTTTCAACTTGGATTGGTTCAGAAGAAAAAAATCGTGGCTGGGAAATGTTGTGTGAGGCCAAACGAGCGTATGATAACTTTATTGACTCAAATAACACCAGCATGGAACAACGTGAGCAATTAGAAAAACAACTCGCCTTGTGTGAGGGGTCTGACTGGTTCTGGTGGTTCGGCGATTATAATTCTGCTGAAACAGTGAGTGATTTTGAAAAACTATTTAGGCATAACCTAAGAAATTTATATTTATTAATGAGTTTAAACCCACCCGACTATCTCTCAGTTAGCTTTACCTTTGGGCATGGGGATCCCCTAGGCGGAGGATCTATGCGGCGTAGCAGCGAGTAAAGAATATGCCTTCAACACTGATGACGGATAGGCGAGCGGGGGTGTTGCTTCATATAACGTCATTGCCTGGGCCGCACGCTTTTGGCGACTTTAGTGAATATGCCTATCAATTTATAGATCAATTATGCAGTGCAGGGTTAAGTGTCTGGCAAATACTGCCACTAGGACCGACGCACGAAGATATGTGTCCTTATCAGTCTCTGTCTGCGCACGCAGGCAATCCACAACTTATTAATCTTGAATGGTTGGCGAATAAAGGTTGGCTAACATCCGATAACATTCAAATAAAGAACGGCACGGACCTTGCTTGGCGAATAGAATTAATTGAGCATGCATATTCTGAATTTGAGCGTTTAAAAAGCCCTGCTAATGCGCATAACTTTCAACTATTTATTGAACAGAATTATCATTGGTTACATGATTATGCTTTATTTATAGTGTTACGCAATAAGTTTGATAATAAAAGCTGGACGGAATGGCCAGCCCAATATCGTGATGTTGATAAAGATGCTATTGATGAATTCAAGTTTCATCATAAAGAAAAAATAAATGCAATTTTTTTTCAACAATATATTTTTTTTACCCAGTGGTCTGAATTAAAAGCATACGCCAATCAAAGAGGCGTGTTTATTATTGGTGATATGCCAATTTTTGTTGCACATGATAGTGCTGAGGTGTGGGCCAAGCGACAATACTTTGCAGTGAATGAGCATGGCGTGGCAGATTTTGTTGCCGGCGTGCCGCCGGATTATTTTTCTGAATTTGGTCAACGCTGGGGGAATCCGCATTATCAATGGGATCAGCTAGAAGCGGATGAATTCAGTTGGTGGGTGCAACGCATGAATACCCAAAACAAACTCTATGATGGTGTGCGCATTGATCATTTTAGAGGCTTGGCACAGTACTGGGAAATTCCCGCCAGCGAAGAAAATGCTGTTAATGGTCGTTGGGTTGATGCCCCTGGTGAGAAATTGTTACGAAAACTAAATGACGCGTTTCCCGACCTGGCATTAATAGCAGAAGACTTAGGCACCATTACTCAGGATGTTATCCAGTTGCGTGAACAGTTTGCACTGCCTGGCATGCTTATTTTGCAATTTGCTTTCAGCGGTGATGATGATAATCCTTACTTGCCATGCAATCATGCAGAGAATAGCTTGGTGTATACGGCAACTCATGATAATGACACGACTGTCAGCTGGTATGCATCATTATCTCCCGAAACAAAAAGCTATATTTCGCATTGTTTAGGTAAAGAATCCATTGATATGCCTTGGACACTGATTGAAATTGCTTTTGAGTCGCGAGCTAGGTTAGCAATTATCCCGATGCAAGATTTGCTTGGACTCGGTTATGGGTTTCGTATGAATACCCCTGGCACCACTGAGGGCAACTGGCGATGGCGTTTGGAGGAGGAACAATTTAATGACGAGATTATTAGTAGAGTCGAATCATTACTTATGAAATTTGAACGATTTAGTTATTGTGTTGATTATGACTCAAGCCATGTCATGCAGCCCAATTCAAACTTATGACATAGCAAATTGTGATACGGATAAATACGAAACTTTATATGTTTCTGGCCTGACATCATTGCCTTGCATTCTAGTTTATAGCGCTGTTTACCATTATCAGCTTCACCATCAGCAGTCAGTTCGAACGCATGGCAATTATCTGACAGTACTTTGTTCTCATGATCGCTGATGATGCACTCAACAATGACATCATCTTTGGTGAGCGAGCTTAAGTTGGCGTCAATATGAAGTGTAAATAACTCGCCTTGCTTGGCTTGTAATTGATTGCCAGGTGTTAAAGACAAACTGACCTGTGGCCAAGTCGCTAGTGCTTTTTGTTTCCAGTTGGTTAATTCTGTAATTTTGTTTTGATCTGAACAGATGACTTTAGATCGTTGGATAGCAGGTAAATAAAAGTTATTTATGTAATCAGATAACATTCTTTCGGAATTAAAATTGGGAATGATGCTTTTCATAGACTCTTTGGAGATCGTTACCCAGTCTTCTGAATGACCTTGTCCATTTTTATTAAAATATTTTGGCAATACATCATGCTCAATCACATCATGCAGATCACATGACTCTTTCTGGTTTCTGTATTCAATGTCATCCCAAGAAGGGTGTGGCATCAAGCCCCAACCATTTTTGCTGTTAAAACCTTCATCCCACCAACCGTCTAAAATACTTAAGTTAACTGCACCATTCATGCCTGCTTTCATGCCTGATGTGCCGCTTGCCTCTAACGGGTACTCAGGATTATTTAGCCAGATATCTACCCCTGTTACCAAGCGTCGCGCTAAACTAATGTCATATCCCTCGACAAATAAAAGTCGTCCAATTAAATTTGGTCGTTGGGATAGTTCATGGATATGTCTAATCAGCTGTTTGCCAGGTTCATCATCCGGGTGCGCTTTACCAGCAAATATTAAAATCACTGGGCGCTCTGGATCATTAACAAGTTTCTCAAAACGCTCGATATCGTAAAATAGTAAGTGTGCTCTTTTATATGTTGCGAAGCGGCGCGCAAAGCCAAGAATTAATGTATTTGAATCCTGAGGGTTAATATATTTAGTAATTCGATCAATAGTAGATTGGCTGTAGCCATTTCTCTTGTATTGATTGAGAAGCCGCTCATATACATCTAATAGCAATGCCGATTTTAATTCACGACGAGCACTCCAAAATCGATGCGAAGGGATTTTATCGATGCAATTCCAAAATTCTTCATTATTCATTTGGCTGCGCCAATTACCAAAACGCATATCAAATAAAGACTTCCACTCGGTGGCTAAAAAAGTACGTAAGTGAGCGCCATTGGTGACATAACCAATCGGGTTTTCTTGGTAAGGAATTTGTGGCCACACATGCGCTTCCATTTTTGATGCAATGGTATGGTGAATCTTACTCACGCCGTTGTGAAATCTGGAAAAACGTAATGCCAGTGCTGTCATATTAAAATCGTCACCATCACCATTTTTGCCAAGTTGCATAAATGTGTTCAGGTCGATCCCCAGCGTTTGAATAAAATGACTAAAATAGTTATTGATGATGTCCCGGGGAAATAAATCATGACCGGCAGGCACTGGAGTATGTGTGGTGAATACGACATTACATGCGTTTGTTTCAACAGCTTCATTAAAACTAATACCTTGTTCTACGCTTTCACGACAGCGTTCTAGCATTGAGAATGCAGCGTGTCCCTCATTGATATGCCAGACGGTCGGATGTAAGTTCAATGCTCTCAAGGCACGCACACCGCCGAGTCCTAATACTATTTCTTGCTGTATGCGCAGTTCTTTGCCGCCACCATAGAGTTGATAGGTTATCTTGCGGTCTTGGGCTGAGTTTTCAGGTATGTCGCTATCCAATAAATATAAATTGATATTGCCTGCCTTTGCCACCCAGACTTTTAGCGCCACACTACGATCAGGTAAATCGATAGCGATATGTAACTCATTACCTTGATTATCGTGACAAGGTTTAATTGGTAAATTATCAAATTGTGTTGGAATATGATGTTCAATTTGATTGCCATGACCATCGACCTCCTGAGTGAAGTAGCCTTGACGATAGAGCAACCCGACGGCAACAAAGGGAATAGCCATGTCACTTGCAGCTTTACATAAATCACCAGCAAGAATACCTAAGCCGCCTGAATAAATAGGAACACTCTCATGAAAACCAAATTCCAGGCACAGATAAGCAATTAAATCAGTATCAGGATTTAGAATATCTTTAAAGTCCTGACGCATTGTTAGCTTGCTATAGGCATTGTATGTCGATAGCGCGCGTGCATATTCCTCTTTGAAACTGCCTTCATTAAGGGCATGATTTAACGTTTGCTGCGAAATGTTGCGCAAAAATAATTTTGGGTTATGTTTACATTTTTCCCATAGATCCCGATCTAATCGCTCAAATAGTTTCTGAGTCTGGGGGCTCCAACCGTAATATAAATCATTAGCCAATTCTGCTAGCCCAGATAGCTCTTCTGGTATGGTAGGTTGAAATTCTACTTTAAGGCTTTTTATCGTCATTCATTTATACCGGTGTAAACTTATTCAATAAGTAAATTATTACGACATATATGTCGCAGCTGATTTTATCGGATTTGTTGGATTTATAATGTTAAGAATGTATGTAATCAGATAAATTTTTGCTGGGCATGCTCAAAATACTCGCTGTATTGCACTAAGGTAGTTCATAATAGGATTAACGTGTATAGGTATCATTGTTAACTCCTAATCAGCCAATAATAATATATTAATCAATGCTTATAGTAACTAAATCGATGAAATGTGATATTAGTATATCTAATAATCATTATGATTAAGAGGACTGATTGATAATGTCAGATATTACTCTGGTTGCGGATATAGGCGCGACCAATGCCAGATTTGCAATTTCTGGCCATGATACATGTTTAGACAAAATACAGGTACTCTCGTGTGTAGATTATGCTGATCCGCAAGCAGCGATTGATTATTATCTAACACATCACAATATTCCAAAAATTGACAATCTCTGTTTTGCCATCGCCGGACCAATCGTTGGCGATGTAGTCAAAGTCACCAATAACCACTGGGCATTTGATCGAGAGGAACTAATCACTCGATACCAACTCAATTGCGTATCGTTTTTGAATGACTTTGAGGCGATCGCTTACTCAATACCGCAATTGTCTAGCGAGCAACTTCATCGTATAGGTCAGCCAGACATCTTATCAACTCAAGGTGAGAATTTTACATATGCCATCCTTGGTGCGGGGAGTGGATTGGGTGTCGCGTCTTTATTAAAAAGGAATGATGAGGTTTTCCCAATAGTGACTGAAGGCGGGCATGTCAATTTCTCACCCAATGATGATTTACAGCTAGCAATATTTACTCTGCTTAAAGAAAAGTATGTCAACGTGTCCAATGAGATGTTTCTATCCGGGCCCGGCATTGTGAATATCTATAATTCAATTTGCGACATTGAACAAAAAGATAAACTCTTTCAGACGGCTGAGAGTATATGCGATGCGGCAAATAAACAAGCAGACGAATCAAGTATAAAAACACTGGCGGTGTTTTTTGAAGTATTGGCCCAGGTAGCGGGTGATTTGGCGCTGACATTCAAAGCCTTTGATGGCGTGTTTATTGCCGGAGGGATTGTGCCACGTTACATTAATCTGATTGATCATAAGCGCTTTCGTGAAGTGTTTAAAAACAAAAGCCAGCATGCAAAGTGGTTAGATCTTACTCCTGTAGTAGTCGTTACCGAAACTTATCCAGGCTTAATCGGCGCAAGTTATTATGCAAAAAATAATTTAACTCGTCATAGGTCAACTAAGCATAAGTGAGTCATGCTAATATGCTCACAAATGCTAGTCATAACAGAAATAATTTGCTGTAATCACGCTGAAATATATTACATATTTGAACAATGACTTTACTCATTATATATCTTGTTGTTGCTATTGGAATTTCGTTTATTTGCTCAGTATTGGAAGCGGTGCTGCTGTCAATTACACCCAGTTATGTGGAGAGTGTTGTTAACGAGCATCCTTCACGAGGTAAGTTATTAGCACATATCAAGAATCATCTGGATCAATCAATATCCAGTATTTTAATCCTGAATACTTTTGCTCATACTATGGGTGCCGCTGGCGTCGGTGCCCAAGCAGCCAGCGTGTTTGGTGCCAAATGGGAGACACTGATTGCAGTATTGTTAACACTTGCGATTCTTTATTTTTCAGAAATTATACCAAAGACATTAGGCGCGACATTTTGGCGACAGTTAGCGCTGCCATCTGCCCACATGATTTTTTGGCTGGTAAAATTAGTCTACCCACTGATTTGGCTATCGACACTTATCACTAGAGTGTTCAGAAAAAAAGAAAAAGATGAAATCACACGTGAAGAAATTATCGCGTTGGCATCTTTAGGTCATAAAATGGGTTCCCTTGTTACACAGGAAAATGAATATCTCACAAATGTATTAAGTCTGCATGAGATTAAAACTGAACAAATCCTTACTCCAAGAAGTGTAATACATTGTTTGGATCAGGAAACCACTGTGAGCCAAGCTCTGGATCATGATAAAACCATCCAATTTACTCGTATACCAATATATGAAGGCGACCAAGATAATATTGTAGGCATGGTTACGAATAGAGAGTTAATGATGGGGGATCGTGAAGGTGAGTCTGAATCACCGATAAAAGACTTTGTTAAACCTATTACGCGAGTGTCTGAAAATCTTCCTGTGCAACAGCTGTTAGATATATTTATCAAAAAGCGAGAGCATTTATTTTTAGTCGAAGATGAATACGGGCAGACGGCAGGTATTGTTTCGCTTGAAGATGCCATTGAAACTATGCTCGGTCGGGAAATAGTTGATGAGACGGATACGATTGTAGATATGCAAAAATTTGCCAAAGGAAAATATCGAGATAGACTTAGGAAAAAAAAGAATAACGATTAACTCGCTGGATTTATTCATGTTAAGTTAGTTAAGTGTCATTGTAGAAATTACTACGCGCGAGACAATTATATGTTTTCTAGTAATAATTTATTCAAATATTCTGTGCAAGGAAGTATTTTTAATGGCTGGTTCTGAACAATTAGATAACTCAGGTAGTTTTAGGCATACAATTCGTGAGTTTGTTGAAAGTAAAAAATTTATTCAGTTTATTACGGGCTTAATATTAATTAATGCTGTTACTCTAGGTCTGGAGACTGATAAAGATATCGTCGCGCAGTATGGCAGTGTTCTGTTCATCATTGATAAATTAATTTTAGTCATTTTCACTATCGAGTTGCTGTTAAAGTTTTACGCTTATCGTCTGAGTTTCTTTCGATCTGGCTGGAATATTTTTGACTTAATTATCGTAACGATTGCCTGGGTGCCGGCATCAGGTCCATTATCAGTATTACGTGCGTTAAGAATATTAAGAATTTTGCGACTTGTATCGGTTGTGCCACAAATGCGTCGAGTGGTTGCCGCATTGGGTCATTCAATTCCAGGTATGGCTTCAGTGGTGGCGGTATTGAGTCTCATATTTTATGTATCCGCTGTACTTACAACAAAATTATTTGGCACCCACCCTGACCCTAATATGCAAGCGTGGTTTGGCACAATAGGGGATTCAGCCTATACATTATTTCAGGTGATGACGTTAGAGAGTTGGTCTATGGGTATTGTCAGACCCACGATGGAATATTTTCCGCTAGCCTGGGTGTTTTTTGTTCCCTTTATTATTATCACCAGCTTTGCGGTACTTAACTTATTTATTGGAATAATTGTTGATGCCATGCAAGTCATGCATGAGGCACAAGATCAGACAGCGGTTGATGCAATTTCAAAAGAAGATGTCTCCCAAATCATTGCTAAATTAGAACTGCTACAAAAAGAAATTGATACGCTGACTATGGAGTTGCGTTCAAAATAGCTTAGCAGTTGTTAATTTTCAAAGAAAAAATAACCAAAATAAATCAGTAACATATTTAATAAAATTCCTGTCGCTGGCATCACGTAGTCAAATATATTACTGCTATTATTCTTCTTCGAAATAACAAAAAGTGCTATTTGTATGCTGATGAATACTAATAGTGTGATTGCGCTGGTAATCTCAGCAAGTGTGACTAAGTTAAAGCTTACTGATAATGTTAATATTAGCCCTGCGATGGTAATTGTAGCTAATATTGGTGTGTGAGTGATGGGGTTAACATGTTTGAAAACAGTAAAGAACATGCTTTGTTTTGCCATGCCATATAAAACTCTCGCAGCCATGATCTGTTGTACTAAGGCACCGTTAATAATGGCAATCATGCTGACAATGGCAATCATCCTGCCGTCATAGCCTTGGTATTCAATAATTGAGACTAGCGGTGCATCACTTGATTCAAAAACGCTAAGTGGAATATATGTCGTGCAAGCGATAGCGAGTGCTACATATATAATTGTAGAAATAACCAAAGATAAAAGTATTGCAAGAGGTACTATTTTTTCAGCATTAATTGTTTCTTCGGCAATGTTAACAATGTCCTCAAAGCCGATATAGGCATAAAAACTAATAAACGCGGCATATAGAATAGCAGGTGTGAAATGAACTATCTCGCTGGTGGTAATATTTGCATGACTCACAGTTTGTTGATTACTTAAAATGACGAATATTACAAACAACAAACCGAGTATTTCCAAAATTGTAATCAGGGTTGCAAGCCACAGTGATTGACTGATTCCCCATAAGGAAAATATCGTAATAAAGCCAATCATAGCGAATATAATAATCAGCTCATGTATAACAAATATTGATGAAAAATAAGCTGTAAAGCCTCTAACCATGGTGGCTGCAGACACCGAACCTATCAGTATTACGGCTAAGCCGATGGCGGCTGAGGCTATTTTTGAGTTAAACGCTGCATCAATATAGGCCGCTTCACCGGCACTTTTGGGATGCATCGAAGCCAGACGTGCAAAGGAGTAAGCAGTAATGCCGGCAATTACTGCAGATACAATAAATGCGATATAGGTATATTGCTGTGCTCTTAGAGTAACTTCTCCAATTAGCACGTAGACGCCAGCACCTAGTATAGTGCCGAGGCCATAGAACATTAATAAAGGAAGTGAAATCTTCCTCGCAAGCGTTGCATCATTCATTTAATGTAATACTAACTAATGTTCTCTTGAGATGATAGGTTGCTGTATTTCCTTATCAAATTCTCTGCATGTATCAACTCATTGCTTAAGCTCTCAAAGCCATAGGTCCATGCGCGTATAAGTTCATCTGTTGCTTCTTCTTTGAATACTTGTTTAATCGCTTTAATGAATGCTTTTTGCATATAAGGGTAATAGTCATTTTTGATGCCTGCTTTTATATGCACATGTGCAATTTTATCGAGTCGATCATAAAACAACTCATAATTCTCAACTTCTTGACAATAAAATAAAATCGCATCAATTAATCGTTGAGACTGCCCAGGAGGTGTATTGGTAAATAACTCTTTGAGATCCGGTCTATCCTCAAACATGTTGGCATAGATTTTCTCGCCCAGCTCAAGTTTATTGCTTTTAAACTTAGGATAACTACGTTTTAGAAGTTCAAATACTTTAATATTTCCACTTAGCATTAGCTCTCCTATTATTTTATTAGCGCAATAACGCTATATTAGCCTAATAAGAATAACCCCTTATGATTTAGGTCAATTATGAATTGTCCTATGGATTAGCCCTAGTTTGATACAAGTAAGGGTAGAGTAGAATGCTCAATCAAGTGCTTCGTAGTTCCTCCCAGGATAATTTCTTTGAATCGTGAATGACCATAAGCTCCCATAATGATCATGTCTGAATTATATTCTAATGCGCACTCATGAATGGTATAGCCTATGCCCTGAGATGATTTGTCAGGCGCATAGACGTCTGTTTGAATACCATGATGGCTTAAGTGAGTTCGCAGTTGCTCGGCACGAATCATATTATGTTTTTCATTTTTGTCTGATTTCGACACGCTGACAATTTGTATATGCTCTGCAAGTCTGAGAATTGGTATTGCGTCATGGACTGCGCGTGCTGCTTCGTGACTTTCATTCCATGCAATTATAACTTTAGTTGGCGGCGAAAAAACTTTATTCAAGTTGGGTAAAATTAGCAGCGGCCTGCCAATAACTGTTGAAAAATAATCACTCAAGTGATGCGACACTTCATCACTATAGTGTGAATAGCCTGATGAAGAAATTACTAGATCATAGTAACGCGCATTCTCAATCACAAAGTCTAAATTCAGCCCCTCAATAACTTTCCAGTCACAAGGAATATTTGCCGATTCACCTTGTTTAATGAATATCTGCTCTAGTTCTTCGGCCTTTTGTTTGAAGGTATCAATTTGGTATGCAGCCGAGTATGAAGTCATATCTGGATACATTCCCCCATATACAGGAATTACCGGGTAGGGAATCATATGTACCCCTGTCACATGAGAATTGAATAATTTTGCATACGCAAATGCCGTCTCAACTCTTGACTGATTGGAGTCATTAGAATCACATAATACTAAAATATCTTTCATAAGCGTCTCAATGTAAGAATTTCCCTCTAGTGACAGCACTAGAGGGAAAGGTTAGTTACTTCACATCTATGCTGATTTTTTTCGGTTTGGCAACTTCGGCTTTGCCTACTTTTATTTGCAGTACACCTTTGTTTGAGGTGGCAGATACTTTTTCAGGGTCTGCTGTTTCCGGCAAACTGAAGCGTCTGTAAAATACGCCATGTGAGCGTTCCACGCGCGTATATCCGTCTTGCTCATCTTTAGATTCATTGCTGCGTTCACCTTTAACAGTTAAGAATCCGTTCTCCATGCTAACTTCGATTTCTTTAGGTTCTACACCAGGTACATCCGCCTCAATCAGAAAATGATCATCTTTTTCTGCAATATCTACTGCCGGCACCCAGTGGGCTGCGGACAAGCTATGGTCATCATCAAGCTCGAAGTTAAAAAAACGACTCAAATCCTTCATGTGAGGAAATGCACCTACAAAAGGCTCTTTAGGTACTAGTTTCATAATTACCTCCGTTGGCATTAAGGGTTGTTTATGATCTCAGTATCAAAAATAACTACACTGATAACATTGATAGAAATCAAAATATAGTGTTTTGTTTATCGTTGAGTGAATGCAAGAGTTACTGAGTATTGATATGAGTCAATTACATGCTTTTATAATGCCTTAAGCTAAATTTACTTGGCATAAATTAGAAAGTAATTTGACGTATAAGAAAGTTTACTGATGGAAAGTAATATTATTTATAGTTCTCGTGCGATTTGTATGACATACAATTTAAGTATGCCAACACTGGAGGCGATGGTTGAATCGGGGATTGTTGAACCCTATGGTAAACAGCCTGGTCAATGGTTTTTTTCATCCGATGATCTACATCAAATTGAAATTGCTGCAGGCTATTACCATTACTTAGGGCTTGAGCCTGAAGGTGCAGTGGTTGCTGCTGAATTATGTAATGAATTGGATCTTTTTAAACGTGATTTTACCAGCAACAATTTAGTGTCAGATGAGTAACATTATTCCTCTTGAATTGACATAATATAGGTGAGCAATTCTAAAATGAGACCTCGTGAGTAAACATAGGCGTCTGCATTGTATTTTTTTGCTTCTTCCCTATAGCGATCACCCCATACAGGCATATCTCTTGTGCCATGCACGCCAACTCTCGGCGATCCCTCAATCACTCGATAAACTTGCGTGAAAGGGAAGTGACCATTATTGTTTTTACTTAATTGAGTCAGATCAGACGGTTGTTTTTTTAACGAATCAGCAATGACGCCATTCCCCTTGCCTTGAAAGCCATGACAAATTGCACAGGAGTTTTCAAATTCCAATGCGCCAAACATTGGGAAGTCTTCGGCGCTAGTACTGTCGTCTGCGGATAATGTATAAGGCAACAATGTCAGTAGTGCTATGCTCAATGTCTTGCTGATAGTCATATTTTCTAAAAAGTAATTTTAAAAATGATTTATGTTGAAATGGCTTCTAAACCAGCAAAGTTTTTAATATGCACATGCTTGCCGTGTACATCAATTAAATCTTGATCCTGCAAGCGTGTGAATAAACGACTCACAGTTTCTACTGCTGCTGATAAATAACTGCCTATATCGCGTCTGGACATATTTAAAATTAAATCATGTCCGGATAAACCCTTTTCACTATTGCGTTTGGATAGCTGGGTAAGGAAATATGCAAGCCTTTGATCAGCATTCTTAGTGCCAAGCATTAGTGAGTGTTGCTCTTCTTCAACAATTCGTTTGCTCATGTGATCAAGCAATTTCTGGTATAGCTTGGGTGTTTTGCCGGCAAGATTTAAATAGTCAGCGACAGGAATGCCGCATAGGAATGTTGTTTCGAGTGCTGTTGTCTCAGTTGAGTGTGTGTTCAAAAATAACCCATCAAGACCAACCAGGTCGCCACGTAAAGAAAAGTTGAGTACTTGCTCTCGACCTTCCTCATCAATAATTACATTCTTTAAAGATCCACTTCGTATTAAATAGATTGTGTCTAAGCGATCTCCTGTTTGATATAAGTAGTCACCCCGATCAAGTTTCTTTGAGACTTTAGGAATCGAGTTAAATGCTCGCATTTCATTTTCGTTAAGCCCATGAGATAAACAGCTACTGTGTTGAATACATTGATCACAGCTTAATGAACTCGAAGTCTGATGGTGATGAAATGATGATTCTGCTTTTAGAGGTACGATCGCCGCTTGCATGACAAAAGCTCCTTTTTTTATATTTAATATCTAGAAGTTGAATGTGTTAGCAGGCATTAAAGCGCGTTATTATGGGTTAAAATATTCGTGTGAACGCGTATTTGACCTTCGGAAACTACTTAGTTTTGTTTGGCCGGCATTAGTTAAATGGTTGTATATACTTGAAAATATTAGAAAAATAGGATTAGAGGAATATTAACCGAATTGACTAAAATGCAACCAGACTTATGAAAACCGACCTTTCTTATAGCCAGTTACAGGCAGTGATTGAAACTGCCGTAGAAGGCATCATATCGATAAACCAACACGGCATTATTAAATCAGTCAATCCTGCGGCAGAGAGGATATTTGGCTATGCGAGCAAGCAATTAATCAATAACAATATAAAAATGCTTATGCCTCAGCCATTTAGGGATGAACATGATGGTTATTTATCGTCATACAATAACAGCGGTGAAGCAAAGATCATCGGCATAGGTAGAGAAGTTGTCGGGCAACGAAAAGATGGTTCTCAGTTTCCTATGTGGCTATCAGTGGCAGAATTTTATGAGCATGAAGATCGTTATTTTGCTGGATTTATTAGCGACTTAAGCAAAGAAAAAGATAATTTACAACGCGCGAGGAGTTTTGAGAATATCGTCCAACAGTCATTAAATGAAATCTATTTGTTTGATGCGCAGAGTTTTAAGTTCATACACGTGAATCAATCAGCTTTAAATAATTTACAGTTCTCTTTGGATGAAATAAAACAAAAAACACCAATAGATATCAAGCCAGATTATCAACAAGACACTTTTCAACAGCTCATTCAACCATTAGTGGCAAAGCAGCTTGATAAGATGACTATTACCACGCGTCATCAGCGCAAAGATCAGAGTTATTACCCAGTTGAAGTACATTTGGAAATGTCAATATATGATTCCAAGCAAGTCTTTGTGGCGATCGTATTAGATATTACAGAAAGAATTGATGCCAAAGAAAAAGAACGATTGAATCAAGAGCAACTTGCTCACATGGATAGAATAAGTATTTTTGGTGAAATGGCTGCCGGTATTGCCCATGAAATTAATCAGCCGTTAACCGCAATTGGCACGTATTCTGATGCGGGAAAGAGAAGGTTAGATAAAAAAAATCCTGATACGGTTAAGATAAAAGAACTGTTTGATAAAATCGATGTTGCATCCAATCGTGCCAGTGATGTGATCAAGCGTTTGAGAATGATGTTGCGACCACAAAGTCAAAATGTTGAACATTTGGATGTAAAAAAGTTAATTCATGATGCCATAGAGTTGGTTAAAGTTGATAAGCAAGCCAAGCAGTTTACTTTTGAATTGAACCTGACTGACAATCTACCATTCATATTAGGGGATCTGGTTCAGCTACAGCAAGTAATTATCAATCTAATAAGAAATGCTATTGATGCATCCTTGGCTAAAGATGGATGTAAGCAGGAAATATTTATTTATACCGCTTATTTAAAACAACAAGAACGTATACAAGTATCGATTAAAGACCACGGTATAGGCATTGATGAAGACACTGCGGATAATTTATTTACCCCTTTTCATACTACCAAAGAATATGGCATGGGTATGGGGTTATCAATTTGTGAATCAATTATTAATTCACATAATGGCCGTCTCTGGTATGAAAGTAATCCGGAGGGTGGAGTGACATTCCATTTTACTTTGTTAACTGAACTAAGTGAGCATTATGAGTAGCAACGATAAAAATGTTGCCATTGTTGATGATGATGAATATGTTCGCGACGGCTTAGTCGAGTTGCTTGATTCGGTGGGTTATAGTTCTCAGGTATACACTCAAGCAAAAGAATTTCTAGATGAATTTGATGCATCTGGTATTGGCTGTATTTTACTTGATGTAAGAATGCCTGGTATGAGTGGAATTGAGCTACAGCATAAGCTTAATAATATGAAGGTTTCTATTCCTATTATTATTATGACGGGCCACGGGGATATTGCTATGGCTGTGCAAGCCATGAAAGATGGGGCGTTTGAATTTATTCAAAAACCCTTCCGTGATCAAGATGTAATCGATGCAATTACCAAAGCATTAGAAAAAAATGCCATTGATAGTGAACAAAAGAATAAACAAGAACAAATCAGGCAACAGATTGATTTACTTACAAAAAGAGAACGTGAAGTAGTTAACTGTGTATTGGAAGGGATGCCCAATAAAGTGATTGCACGCGAACTGGGTGTCAGCGATAGAACAGTAGAAATTCATCGCTCGCATGCAATGCAAAAATTGGGCGTCAAGTCTGTCGCAGAACTAGTCAAAATGATGATTCATGACCCTTGATGGGGCGATTATAACCCTGCCTGGTCGAGTTACTGATAAATTGATTAAAGTCATTATCTGAGTATCCCCCCATATGTAATGATTAAGCCTCTTCATAGGTAACACTTAGACTAGAGGTGATGTGTTAATGGATAATGAGCTTACGCAAGGGAAGTCAATTCACCTGGTATTGCATGACAACAAGTTACAAAGCCAGTTGGTACAATTTCTTAAAAGCTATGCATCTAATATTAAGACATTCAAACACGTAAAAAACTTCTTAAGTGAACCATTATCACAGGCGCCAGCCTGTTTGATCACTTCTTTGAATTTTGCGGATGAAGACGGTATAGATTTGATAAAGAGAGTCGGGTCAAATGGCTTATCGATTCCAGTTATCGTGATTGCAACTGAAGATGAGAATGTCTATAAAGCGGTAAAAGTGCTACAAAGAGGGGCGGCTGATTATATTCAGCAGCCCATCATGGAAAGAGATTTTATTGAACGAGTGGATAAAGTGGTTAGAACTCACAACTCTGCGCCTGCCTAAGCTAACAAGCTATTCCTGAATAGATTCAAGATAAAGCAATAACTCAAATATTTTGCCGCGTACTAATGTTTCTGCATAGTCTTGATTTACATCTGCCCAAGTTGTGGAATTGAAACGATTTCCCCAAATAGGCATATACCTTGGACCATGTTGTTTGACAGTATCGCGTCCATCAATTATTGAATAGACAGATTTATATGGGAAATAACCATCATTATTACTTTTCAATTGAGTTAAGTCTGCAGTTGGAATAATAAGCATCTCAGAAAAAATTCCATGTCCCTTGGCATCTTCTCCATGACAAAGCGAGCAGCTGTCAATAAATTCTTGTTTACCATTGCTAATAGCCGTATCAATTTCTTCAGCAAACACCTGACTATTAACTATGAATAAAATTAAACATAAATAAACAAGTGATTTAGATGGTGCGCTACATATTGTGCTAGATAGTATGTTAGGTACAGTCATAAGTCCGCCGTAATTATTAATTGTTGTTAACTGCATATATAAATGACAAGTACCTAACATGAGTTGATTTACATCATGAAAGCTTACAGAAAAATAATTATTTTAGTTAGTGTGTTGAAAATGGAATATATAGCACATATATAAATATTAATGACACTTACCAGGAGGTTGTTTATGTTAGCTGGAATTATTCTGATTTTATGTGGGTTGTTAATTGCAATTTATCCACCATTGCTAGCATTGGTGATTGCGAGTTTGTTAATTATGAGCGGTGTGATGACATTATTAATTGCGTATCAAAATAGACGCATGTACCAACGCTACGAGAATCCGATTCTGCGAGTATTTTTTAAGCTATGAATCGTTACCATACATAAAAACCACTACTATACATCAAGCATGAGTTTTAAGGGCTTTCTCATGCCTGCGATTTTACATGCTTGCTGGCCATAGCCATATGGGAAGAGGTGGTAGACAAATTTTCTTGTCGCCTGTTCTTTGCCAATAACGTTTTTCAAATGACTGAGTGTTTTTCTCAATTCTGGAACAGATTGATAACTTTCATAAAAATCACGAATAAACTGAATTATCATCCAGTGATGATCGGTCAAGTCTATGCCTTCATGATCAGCAATTTGAGCCGCTAGGGATTCATTCCATTCTTGAGGGTCCAGTAAATAACCTTCGTTATCCTTTTCAATTGTCGAGTATTCCATGAGATATTAATTGACTCGTTGTGAGCGGATGATATCTCTCTATAATATTAGTAATTCACTCACTTTTCTACTTGTATAGAATTTAAATACATTAACAATTCAAAAATTCTGCCATGCACGATTGTATTCGCATTTTCAATATTACTACTGGACCATTGGTTTAAATCAAATAAATCGCCCCATATTGGCATTTCTTTTGTGCCATGTGCCTGTGCAATATTGTTTCCATCAATAACGCCATATAAATATACCCAAGGGAAACCATTATTATTAGCCGATAATTCAGTGAGGTTTGGTGGTGCAACTTTAATATTATCTGCAAATGGTCCATTTCCTTTTGCATTCTCACCATGACATACCGAACAAAAACGATGATATGTTCTAGCACCAGCGCTTATTAACTCTTCGCTAACATCAGAATCTGATGAAAATACTATCGATGGATATAAGAATAGAAATATGAATAAGCATATTAACAAGACAATGCCACTAATGTGTATTAAATTAAAATGTCTATTCATATAAAACACTTTTGAGTGAAATTTAAAATAAATTTTATAACTACTGAGTGAAATATTTCATAATGCTAGCAATTATGTATTGATACATATCAATTTGCAGCTTGCTCGTGAATCTATACTATTGTCATGAATTATCATGATATCAGCAAGTAAATTAATGAATAGAAACGCAGATTCAATCAATAGAACGGAATTAGACGCATACTCACCCGTTAGGATAGCCCATCTAGTTGAAGAGATTGGCAAACAAAAAACTCACGCAAAACTGCATAAACTTTTTATGTTGGGTGTGCTGGCAGGTGTATTTATCGCTTTTGGAGCAATGTATTACACCCTAGTAATCGCAGATAGCCAGTTAGTATTGGGTATGACCAAAATGATTGGTGGTTTGGTGTTCTCGCTAGGCCTGATTTTGGTGATTGTTGCTGGTGCTGAATTATTTACCGGTAACAATCTGATTGTCATGGCCTGGGCGAATAAAAGTATCAGCACGCAGCAGTTATTAAAAAATTGGCTGATTGTGTATTTTGCAAACTTTACTGGCGCGGTACTGGCGGCGTTAGCAATTTTCTATTCGGGATTGCTTGTTCAAAATGAGGCGCTAATGGAGATAACGGCAATAAAAATTGCTGAAATGAAAGTAAGCATCCCGCTATTTGAATTATTTATACGCGCAATTCTTTGTAATGCACTGGTATGCTTGGCGGTATGGCTTTGTATGGCAGCACATGACGTTGCCAGTAAAGTACTAGCGATTGTATTTCCTATTTCTGCATTTGTCGCGTTAGGTTTCGAGCACTCCGTAGCGAATATGTATTTTATTCCATTAGCGATGATGCATGAAAGTGTAAGTATATCTTTCTATGAATTTTTTAGACATATTAGCGTTGTCACAATGGGCAATATTGTCGGCGGAAGCATCTTTGTCGCATTAATTTATTGGCTGGTATATCTGAAAGAATAAAAGTGATAATAAATGAGTTGATAAACATCAATACTCAATTAGAAAGTATGGCTATAGTGACACTGATAGTTCAATCTGCTATTTAAGGTGTAAATTTATGAATATAGATGATGAGCAACTAATTAAACTAAAGAAAGAACAGGAAAGATTGCAAAAAACCATAGATGCGATAAAAACAGACCTTAGGGGTGGTCTTGATGCTGTAAAAAGTGAACAAGCCGTACAGTTAGAAAATTATGAGGTGTTAATGGAGTTGCTGAGGTTGTCAGAGTCGGAGCTTAACGAAGTGAATAATCAAATCTATCAGCTGGAAAATGCTTGTTATTAAAGTTATAAGAATAACTATCTAGATTGATAGCGCGTTTCATGCAACAACAATACTCAATTATTCAGTAATTGACGGGAGTAGATAATGAGCAATATAGAAATTCTAGCGCTAATATTAGTTGTTCTCGCGATAGTTAAAATTTTAATGATGCTGTATAACCCCGAGTCCTGGTTTAATCTGGTACAAAAAATATATGTTGTTCCACAAATTATTACGCTACTGGCATTAGTATCATCTCTTGCTGTTCTATATTTTTTAATTAATTCCGGATTAACTATTGTAGAAATACTAGCGGTTGCATTATTCATTGCATTACTCATGATGATGGCGTTAGCAAGTTATGCAGAAGAGTTAATTATATGGCTAAAGCAACAAGATATGCAGAAATTAATGCGTAGAACCTGGCTTTATCTAGTCATATGGGTACTCTTATTGGCCTGGGGGGCAAAAGAAATATTGCTTGATTGAGACTATTTCATTTAAGTTTATTATTCACTTCAATTCAATAAATTTGTATTTAAATATATTTTTATAAATATAAATGAATCGATATTTAATTTTATTGATACTAACGTTAGTAATATTTTTGTTACTAGAAATTCAGGCGTTTAATCATGAAAGCCATTATATTTATGATATTCCAATGTGCGCGTCATTAATGGTGTTAATGTATTTTATCCGTAGTCATATTCATTTGAATTTATTCCATTATTTATTATTTGCCAGCTTCTTAATATTGCATTGTATGGGTCTGTATGATGCTTATTTGACGTACCCGCTAGGTATTGAATATGACTATTGGCTACATGGTTATTTTGGCTTTATTGCATGCTTGATCATATTGCGCTGGATGACAGTTTATTTGCATAACAGCGTATATTATATTCCCCTGATTTTTACACTATTCTTTGTTTTAGGAATGTCTTGCTTGCATGAACTATATGAGTTTTTTGGTGCACTTTTATTAGGTCAAGGTGAGGGTGTGCTATTCATCGGTGCGGGTGATTTAGATCAGTGGGATACACAGAAAGATATGCTGAACAATCTGATCGGTGCGTTGTTGGCTATATTATTTAGTTACTTTTTAAAGGTAAAACAATCGCCAAAATCATGAAGTATTGATACGTATCATTCATATGACTGCTAGTTTTAGTAGAATTCATGCAAGTACTATAGGTCAGGAGTTCGAAATGAATATAGATCAGTTGGTAGAACAAAAAATAGCAGAATATGAATCACGTCTTAAGCATATTGATGAAATGATTAAAAAGACAGAAGATAAGTGTGTCGATGAGCATGCTAAATTTGAGCTTGACGAAATAAAGACGCTGTGTGCCAAGTTAAATGAAAATAATGATTATATAGATGATATTTCAAAACATAACTGGCATGAAAAAACAATTGAGAAAGCAGGACCGATGGCATTGCTCGATAGCGTCGCTCAAAAAATTGAACAGCTTGCAGAAAAGCTCGACTGAAATTCTGTAGTATATATGCGTTAATTTAGTACTAAATATATTTATTATCAGTTGGATATTATTCTCATTTCTGACTTATCAATTAATACTCTCTCTCATTCATAGATAAGTGGTACTAGCCACAGTCGTTGTTGGCGTAAAATATTTTTATTCATTTCCGATAGTATTTCTGTATCTAACTAAGTGGATGTCTTAGCACATATTGCTATATGTGCCATTATTTGCATGATCACAAAATCATCACAGTAAGAAATGGACACAGTAATTTAGTTGGCTATGATAAACTTCTAATAATTCTAATGATCAGTCATGCGCATGGATGTAACACAACACTATGACATACTCGTAATAGGCAGTGGCCCAGCGGGTAAACGTGCTGTCGTACAGGCAGCAAAACTTGGCAAACAAGCTGCAATTATAGAACGTGCCGAACAAGTGGGTGGTGTATCTGTTCATACTGGCACTATCCCGAGCAAAACCTTGCGTGAAACTGCACTATATTTGAGCGGTTTTCGCCAGCGCACATTCTATGGCAATTCTTTTCGTTTAAAGGAAGATCTTTGTGCAGAAGATTTATTTAAACGCGTTGATATGACGCGTCAGTACGAAGTGGAGGTGATGGAAAACCAGTTTTACCGCAATGGTGCGAATGTTATTAAAGGCAGTGCATCATTTATCGATCAGCATACGGTTAAAGTCATGCATGCCGGTGAATCATCGCACTATACTGCAGATTTTATTTTAATTGCCACAGGCACCCACCCATATCGCCCTGACAACATACCTTTTGATGGTACAAATGTAGTTGACAGCGATGAAATTCTTAATATTGATTATATCCCACGAAGTTTAGCTGTGATTGGTGCCGGTGTAATTGGCATCGAGTATGCCACTATATTTGCTGCGCTAGATGCTCAAATCACTGTCATTGATGTTAAAGATAAGTTTCTGCAATTCATTGATAAAGAAATTGTTGATGAGTTGGAACATGAAATGCGCAGTACTGGTGCAACATTCTGTTTGGGTGATAGTGTCGAGAGTATGACAGTGGAAGAAGATGGTCATGTCACCACCAGACTTGCAAGTGGTAGAACAGTGGTAACGGAAATGGTGCTGTATGCATCTGGCCGGACTGGTACAGTGGATGGATTGGATTTAGATAATATTAGCTTAAACGTTGATAAACGTGGGCGCATAGCAGTCAACGAAGATTATCAAACATCTATACCCCATATATACGCGGCGGGTGATATTGTTGGCTTCCCGGCATTGGCTGCAACCTCCATGGAACAGGGACGTCATGCCGCGTGCCATGCGTTTAATGAAAGAGTCGATAATAAACCAAAAAATTTCCCTTATGGTATTTATTCAGTGCCAGAAGTCAGTATGGTTGGAAAAACTGAGCAGGAAGTTAAAGCGGATGGAATTAGTTATGAAGTTGGCGTAGCCAGGTTTGCAGAAACTTCACGTGGCTTAATCAGTGGACGTGTTGATGGCATGTTGAAAATGATATTTGCTATTGATGATGGCAAGCTACTTGGTGTGCATATAATAGGTGAGGGTGCGACGGAATTAATACATATAGGCCAAGCTATATTCACACTCGAGGAAGGGATCGATTACTTTATTGAGACAACCTTTAATTACCCTACCACTGCAGAAGCGTATAAGATAGCCGCGCTGAATGCCTGGAATAGGATGTCAGCGCGATGCTAGAGTAATAAAAATTCTACCTAATTAAACTAAGTATAATGAACTTGAACCTGATCCATAACCTGGAATGTCCAATTCAACATGCAGATCAGTATAGGCATTCTTAACGACATTTTCGACGTCGCCAGGAAGTTCGTTTGGGCTTACCAGCATTTCTTTAATGCGCATATCTGGCGTAGTTCCATCCGAGAAAAATGAAACGCCAATGTTTAGCACTTCGTATAAATTATCGCGTAAACTATCTTCAATGTCACCACTCTTAATACATTCTTCTGCAATATCAGATGGCATCATGGATAATGCAGCTGCTGTATAACATGCACATGAGTAATCCATTATGACCGTGCCTACCGTATTGCCCTCACCGTCAACATAACTTCCGACAACAACCTTTTCGCACGTATCCAGCGGCTCAGAATCTTTTAAGCCAATGTCTTTACCGAACAAGGGGTCCAACGTCTTTTTAATCATTCTTGATTCAATTGCCATAATTAATCTCCTTCGTTAAATTACATATTGAGCGCAGGTTTAATAGAACTTTCAAACGACTCTGGAGTAAATGGCTTAGCAATTAAAAAATTTGCTCCAGTCGTAGTCGCTAGATCTCGCATTTTTTCAGATGCTTCGGTAGTAACAAAACCAAACTTTACGTTATTGCCACTTTCTCTTACGGCAGCTAAAAATTCGATGCCATTCATTTCTGGCATATTCCAATCAGATATAACCAAGTCAGGATTTTCTGATTCAACTTGCTTTAAACCTTCCTGACCATTTTCAGCCTCAATTGTTGAATGATCTCCAATGTCAGTTTGACGCAGTATTCGCTTAACGATTAATCGCATCGCCCGACTATCATCAACTATAAGTATTTTCATAATTCCACCCTTTATTTATTTCAGATTTTATATTTGCTGTGGATGCTATCGACCGGCTGGTGAAAAATCTTAAACATAATAGAGAATAAATTTGATACGAACGGTCGATTAAAGCGGATGAGTGACAATATTTTTTCGTTATATATAAAACAAGAAAAGTTAATCCTTACTTGCTAAATAAAATACTTATTTTGCCGATGTAGACACAGAGTGAGAATACGCATCGCAATATAGAGTTAAATAGCTTTATGGAGCGCAATGGACTTAATAAAAGAAAAGGGATAAGGATATGAATTTTCTTTCAGCGATAACAATAAAAACGAAATTACTTGCTATCGTAGTTGCTTTAACGTTACCAATATTATACCTAAGTTATCTATATTTTGATGAGCAGATAACGTCAGTTGAAAATAAAAAATTAGAACTCACCGGCCTTGAGTATCAGGAAAAAATAAGACCTTTATTGCAGCTCATTGCACAACATCGTGGTGTCACCTCTTCATACTTCAGTGGTAATGAAAATCTTAAAAGTAAAATCGAACAAATTGCATCAAACATTGATACGGTCATGATTGCAGTATCTGACTATCAAGAACAATGGGGGCATTTATTTAACACCGAAGCAACCTTAAATCTGATCCAGCAAGATTGGAGTTCATTAAAAAAAGATAATTTAAAGATTCGCAAGAGAGAAAATTTTGAAAGACACTCAAACTTGGTCAAGCAAGTACAAAAATACTTAAATCAAGTCGCTAACGAGTCAGGCTTAAAAAATGATTTAAATCAAACAACTGCATATCTAGTTTATTTGACCACGGTTGACATTCCTAAAGTGCTAGAAGAGTTAGGTAAGTTAAGAGGATTGACCAGCGCAATTGCAACTCGACAATATTTAGAAGATGGTGAAAATTCTACCGTTCTCGCCTATCAAATGAATGTCACGAATGCGGTTGATGGATTTAATGAAACACTGCGAGGTGTATTTTTAGAAGATCAGAAAGTTAAAGAGCTATTTAGTGAGAAACTGGAAAAATTCGAAGTCTTATCAGGTAATTATCTTAATAAGCTAGATGTTTTAATGTCTGATGTCATGGTACTGATGACAGCTAATGGCAAGAGTACTTCGATCAAGGTACGCAAACGATAGATATGGGGTTTTCTTTTTATAGTGATGCTCTAGCTATGATAAGAAGCAATATCAATGAAAGTATTAGCACAGCTCAGAAGGGCTTGTATATTGTATCCGCGATTGCTGCAAGCTTATTTATTATAGCTGTATTACTTAGTTATTTTGTTATCTCTGATCTATCCAATAGTTTTAGTAAAATAACCAGTTTGTTCAAAAATATTCAAAATGGTCAATATGATAATGATATTGATGTTACTGGCAATACAGAGGTTTCAAATATCTTTTCAGGCTTAGCATCAATGCAGGCTGGTCTTAAAGAATCAATAGAAAATGATCGGCGTATTGCTAGAGAAAATGGTCGTATTAAACAAGCATTAGATCGTGTGACATCAAGTGTTATGGTGGTTAATTCTGAAAATAGTATTGTCTATTTAAATGAAGCAGGTCAGCAGATGTTTTCAGCAGCCGAAAGTAATATTGCACGCGATATAAAAGGCTTTTCATCGAATAAAATCATTGGACAAAATATTTCACAATTCATGTGCATAAGCGGTGGTGAGCCTGTCTTAAAAGAAGCGAATGCGGTGACTGCTACAGCTATCAAGGTGGGTGGTCATACATTTCAAGTGACTTCTGGGCCTGTTAGAGATGATGATAATAATCAAATCGGTATGGTCGTTGAATGGCAAGATAGAACGCTTGAGTTGGAGATTGAAAATGAAGTCGAAGATCTTGTTAAGCAAGCACTTAAGGGTGATTTGACAAATCGTATTGATATGCAAGGTAAAGACGGTTTCTATCTGTTTTTAAGCGAAGGAATTAATGACTTGGTAGATGTATCTGAGCGCGTGATAAACGATACGATACGTGTTTTAAGCGCTTTGTCGCAAGGTGATCTCACAAAGAAAATCGATTCTGAGTATCAAGGTGCGTTTGATAAATTAAAAACGGATGCCAATGAAACGATCGATAAATTAACCGATATAGTAAGTAAGATTAAAGAATCAAGCAGTCTGGTCAATTCAGCCGCGAGTGAAATTTCACAGGGCAATATTAACCTGAGTACGCGCACAGAAAATCAAGCGAGTAGCTTAGAAGAAACATCTGCAAGCATGACTGAGATGACAAGTACCGTACAAAATAATGCAGAGAATGCCAAACAAGCAAAACAATTGGCCAATAATTCGCGTGTCCAGGCGGAGACAGGCGGTGAGGTTGTTAGCCGTGCGGTGGCAGCCATGGATAAGATTAACGATGCGAGCAATAAAATCGCAGATATTATCAGCGTCATCGATGAAATAGCATTCCAAACAAACTTGCTTGCATTAAACGCAGCAGTTGAAGCAGCGCGTGCAGGAGATCAAGGACGAGGGTTTGCCGTTGTTGCAAATGAAGTTAGAAATTTAGCAGGCCGCAGTGCCACAGCAGCAAAAGAGATTAAAGATCTTATTGAAGATAGTGTCGTAAAAGTTAAAGAAGGTGCCAAGCTGGTCAATCAATCTGGTGAGACACTCAATGAGATCACTAACAGTATTAAAGAAGTTGATGACATCATTGCTGATATTACTGTTGCCAGCCAAGAACAATCACAGGGTATTGAACAAGCCAATCGTTTAATATTAGAAATGGATGGCACTACGCAACAAAACGCAGCCCTAGTCGAAGAAATATCGGCATCTGCGGAATCGATGAATGAGCAAAGTAACGAGCTTAATCAGTTAGTAGAATTTTTTGTTGTGTCAGACAGTGATGACCAAGCAAGTAATTCATTTGTCGAGCGACGTTCTAGTGACCGTCCATGGTCTAATGGAGCTGGTGAGACCTCATCTTCAACAGAATTCGAACAATTTCCAGTGTCTAAAGTGGTTGGTGATGAAGTAGGTGAAGACGACTGGGAAGAATTTTAATTATATTTCTTTAATCATTTAAAAATGAGTAGTTATAAAGAGGTTTGATATGGCAAGAATAATGGCAGTTGATGACTCACCCTCTATTAGAAAAATGGTCTCAGTGACTTTAATGTCTAAAGGACATGATGTGATATCCGCTGAAGATGGGGAAGACGCATATGAATTGGCGCAAAAAGAAAATGTAGATTTAGTTATAACTGATTTATATATGCCAAAACTAGACGGGATCGGACTAGTAGAGAAACTACGTACTTTAGATAGCTACCGTTATTTGCCTATATTGTTTCTGACAACAGAATCGAGTCCGGATATGAAACAAAAAGGTAAGAAAGCAGGTGCCACAGGGTGGATAGTAAAACCATTTGAGCCAAACCAGCTATTAGCGACATTAGATAAAGTACTTTAATAATAAACGGAGAATCTATACGTGTCAGAGTTTGAATTAGATGAAATTACTGAAATCTTTCTGGAGGAAAGTCTAGAGGGATTGGATACTATGGAAACCGGCTTACTAGGTCTAGAGGCTGGTGAAGCAGATGCTGAAATCATGAATGATATTTTCCGTGCAGCTCACTCTATCAAAGGTGGTGCGGGTACATTTGGCTTTATGGACGTATCTGAATTCACTCATGGCGTCGAGACCTTGCTTGATGAAATGCGTTCTGGTGATCGCGATGTTACTCCAGATGCTGTGCAATTATTACTGCGTAGTGTTGATCGTTTACGTGCCATGATGGATGAGATTCAAGCCAACGGCCAAGTGGATACATCACAAAACGAACAGCTTGAAAAAGAAATCACCGCCATGCTGGAATCAGATAGTGGATCAGCTGAGAGTGTTCAAGAAAGCATGCTTACTTCTGAATCAAATGAGATTGAATTACTTGATGTCACCGATGTGCCTGGTGCAGCTGACACTCAAGCAGATGAGTCACGCTGGGCAATTGAATTTGCCCCACACTTGCATATGTTGCAAAAAGGCAATGACCCTCTTCGCATATTCAAAGAACTTAAAAAACTCGGCCATCTCACTGTTAGTGCAAATTCTAATGAAATTCCGGATATTGATTCTTTAATCCCGGACAACTGCTATATCAGCTGGAAATTAACATTAGTGGGTCAAGTCACAGAACAACAGATATATGAAGTATTTGACTGGGTGTTAGAGGACTGTGAATTATCTGTTGATGAAGAATTAGAATGGGTGTCCGCTGAAGATCTTAAAACACCTGAAGTAACTACATCTGAGGTCACTGCACCAGAACAAGCAGTTGAACCCAAAGCTGCTACGCAGACGCCTGAGAAAAAAGCTGCTGAAGATACTAATGTTAAAAAAGCAGCTAAAGCAAACGCAGCTGATGCAGGGAAAAAATCAACTAGTAAACAAACTGGCCAAACAGATAAAGCCGTCAAGTCAGCACCTAAAGAATCTACCTCAATTCGAGTCAGTATTGAGAAAGTTGATTCATTGCTAAATCTTGTCGGAGAGCTAGTCATTACTCAGTCGATGTTAAAACGATTTGGTACCGAAGTAAAAAGTGATGAACTTAAAGATTTGGGTGAAGGGTTAACACAGTTAGAGCGATATACACGCGAATTGCAAGAAAGTGTCATGGATATACGTATGTTGCCTATCAGCTTTGCATTTAATCGCTTCCCAAGACTGGTACATGACATCAGTCGTAAATTAGGTAAGAAAGTTGAACTAGAAGTTGTTGGTGAACAAACAGAAGTCGACAAAACAGTACTTGAAAAAATCGGTGATCCACTAGTTCATTTAGTTAGAAATTCGCTTGACCATGGCATTGAAGAAGCCAATGTACGCGTTGAAAATGGTAAGCCAGAGGTGGGTAAATTAACACTGAGTGCCACTCAAGAGGGTGGAAACATTGTCATTCGAGTGATTGATGACGGTGCTGGCATAAACAAAGAAAAGTTAGTCAGTAAAGCAATAGAAAAAGGGATTATTACTGCAGATGATCAGCTGTCTGATGATCGCATACATAATTTAATTTTCCATGCTGGATTCTCTACTGTTGAAGAAGTCAGTGATCTTTCTGGTCGTGGTGTCGGCATGGATGTGGTTAGAAGGAATATTAAAGATTTAGGCGGACGCGTTGAGGTTCAGTCCGAGATGGGTGTCGGCACTTCGTTCATTATTCGATTGCCTTTAACCTTAGCCATACTTGATGGTCAGTTAGTCAGAGTCGGAGAAGAGACTTATATCATGTCACTGTTGTCGATAGTCGAGACAGTGTTGCTGAAAGAAACTGATATCAACGATATTGCCGGTCGTGCAGATGTTTACCAAATGAGAGGGGAATATATTCCCATTATCTGGTTGAAAGAAATACTGCAGGGTGTAGAAGATAGGGCAACAGAACGTAAAGAGGGTTTATTAGTTGTGGTAGAAGCAGATGGGCGTCGGGTTGGATTGTTTGTCGATGAGTTACTCGATCAACAACAAGTAGTGATTAAGAATCTAGAAGATAACTTCCGACAGGTAGAAGGCGTATCAGGAGCAACCATACTTGGTGATGGAACAGTAGCATTAATATTGGATATTCCAGGGTTATTGCATGGTTGTTTATCCGATGAGGCAGCAACCTCTGGTAAAGAAAAACATGCCGCATAAAGTATATTTTAAGATTTGAAAAATTTAAGGAGTAAATATTATGCAAGCCACAGCAGAAGCGAACTCAACTGATGAGCAATATTCTGAAGATGATTCTGATCAATATCTTACATTCAAATTAGCAGGTGAAGAATATGGTGTAGAAATATTGCGTGTACAGGGGATTCAAGGCCTTCAAAAAGTCACAACCATACCTAATACACCAGAATATATTTTAGGCGTGATTAATTTGCGCGGTGAAATCGTACCGGTTATAGATCTGCGTAAGAGATTCTTACTCGAGAGTGTAGAATTTAATTCAACAACAGTAGTAATTGTAGTGCGCATGGTTAATGAAGGGAAAGAGAGAACCATTGGTGTTGTTGTAGATGGCGTGTCAGAAGTGTATAGGTTCGAGCATAAAAATGTTCAGGAGCCACCTGAATTTGGCGCTAAAGTCAGTACTGAGTTTTTAAAAGGATTAGCTTCAGTTGATGAAAAAATGGTGATCTTGCTTGAGATAGATCACTTAGTTGATTTTAACGAGCTTTCTTCTGCAGTCGAAGCAAAAGTAGTTGAGTAAATAAGAATAATAAACTAGATGGCTGAAATACAATGTATGAATTTAAACTACCAGATACAATTACAATATCAACCTGTGATGAATTGCTTAATAAAGCGCTAGAGGTTAAGTCTGAGCACCAAAAAATAAATTTAGATTCGAGTGCAGTAGAAATAATCGACACTTCTGGCATTCAGTTCATCTACTCATTCTGTTCTGATGACAGTCAGGTTGTTCATGTAGGCATGTCCGATTGTGTAAAACAAGCTTTCAGCGAACTAGGATTGCCGACTGTGTGAGACAGCTTATATGAGTGACAATAAAGATCTAGATCACACTCGAAGCTATATCCGTTTATTTCAAATGCAGCTACATGGTGTATTGGAAGACATGGCAACGCCTGCTGAAACGCTCTCAATACAGTTTTCAGATGCATTAGCTAAGCTTTACGATCTAAAAAATAATTTATCCTCTGACCATACAAAAGATGATATGGAACTTGCAGAGGAAGTCCAATGTGTGATTAACGAATTATTCGAATGTATTTCATGTATGCAATTTGTCGATGCAAAACGACAGAGAATAGAACATGTCGCTGACGGTTTGAGTTATTTAATTGAAAAAGATAAGACTAATAAAAACATGAAATATGACTGGGAAAAAGTTAAAAGCCTAATTATAGAACAATATAAAATGGATAAAGAGCGTGATATTTATCAGATGTATCTTCAAGATACTTTTTCAGAAACCGGCGTAATAATAAAAAGTGAGGCAAACTAATCATGAGTTTAGCGCTTGCAAATAAAACATTGAATATTCATGGTTTTGAAAAATATAAAAAATTTTATGATAGTTCGCTGAAAGCGAACGTTGTAAAAATTTCTCCTGGCGATTACTACATTACAGATCAAAAAGAGATAATTACCACCGTATTAGGTTCTTGTATCTCAGCTTGTATTCGAGATACACGCATTCATATAGGTGGTATGAATCATTTCATGATTCCAGTTAAATGCCCACATACATCCTGTCCAGAACAAGATATGGACATGCGCTATGGTACTTATGCTATGGAGCACCTTATTAACGATATATATAAGTATGGTGGTAGTCGTAAATATCTAGAAATCAAGTTATTTGGTGCAGGTAATGTGCTAGTCGGTGCGGGTAATGTGGGAACGAAAAATATCAATTTTATCCGACAGTTTATGCATACTGAAGGTTACAAAATTACTTCTGAAAATCTCGGCGGTGATCATCCTAGAAAAATTAATTACTGTCCGATTACAGGTAAAGTAATGATGAAGAGACTAGCGTCTAATAAGCTTGCAGAAATTCAGCGTGAAGAAAAAGCATTGCAAAATAAAGTTGAAAATACAGTGGTTGCTGGCGAAATTGATTTATTTTAAAAATTTTGGGGATAAAAATAAAAATGAAAAAAATAAAAGTGCTGGTAGTAGACGATTCTGCTTTAATAAGGCGTCTGTTTTCAGACATGTTAAATGCTGATGCAGACATTGAAGTCATTGAAACAGCCAATGACCCAATAGAGGCGCGTAGTAAAATTAAGCAATATAACCCTGATGTGATTACGCTTGATATTGAGATGCCTAAAATGGATGGTATTACCTTTCTCGAAAAGTTGATACGTTTACATCCAATGCCGGTAGTGATGATTTCGACGCATACGCAAAAAGGGGCAGAGTGTGTCATGAAATGTCTTCAAATAGGTGCGGTTGACTTTATGCCTAAGCCTATAGGCAATGACGAAGATTCTCTTAACATTTATGCTGCCAATCTGGTCAGTAAAGTTAAGGCAGCAAGTCAAGTCAATGTATCAAAGCATCAAATGATTACAGAGAGTTATAACAGCCTGTCTGTTGATGGCAAGCCTGCCAATAGTATTTATCAGCCTGAACCATTAAATTGCAACACGAATATACGTTTAGTCGCAATAGGCTCTTCAACAGGTGGTACAGAAGCACTGGCTAAACTTATTCATGATATCCCAGCAGATTTTCCACCCATTGTTATCACTCAGCATATTCCCTCTAAATTTAGTAAAGCGTTTGCTGATCGTTTGGATCGACATTGTGCGGTCAAGGTTGTTGAGGCGCAAGATGGTGATGAGATTGTTCCGGGTCATGTATATATAGCACCCGGTGGTAAACAATTAGAGGTAGTGAAATATAAATATAACCTAGCTTGTAAAGTTTATGAAGGTGAAAAGGTTAACCGCCATTGTCCTTCAGTCGAAGTACTATTCAAATCTGTTGCAAATGTTGTAGGTAAAAAAGTGTTATGTGTCATGTTAACTGGTATGGGAGATGATGGTTCAGCGGCCATGCAGGATATACAAAAGAATGGTGGTATCACAATTGCGCAAGATGAAAAATCAAGTGTGGTATGGGGAATGCCCGGAGCGGCAGTAAAACTCGGTAATGTTGATAAGGTTATTTCACTGGATAAAATAGCGACTGAGTTGATTAAGTTATGTCGTGACGATGCAAGAAATTCATTATCACAACTTCGTTCTGCAATGTCATAAGGTCTGTCATCTGACTATGAATAAAAATTACGTGCTCACAGATGCAGAATACAAAGATATATGTTCTTTAGTATATGAGAACACTGGCATAATTTTAAATGAAGAGAAGCGTAAGTTAGCGTATTCGCGTTTTTCCCGACGATTAAAGGCATTAAAGATAGATACCTTTGGTGAATACTGCGATATTGTTCGCTCAGGCGACAAACAGGAAATGACGCATTTCACCAATGCAATCACAACCAATTTGACCTCCTTTTTTAGAGAGTCACATCATTTTGAGCGGCTGGTGAATGAGGTGATGCCTGCGCTTGTAAGTAAACCTGCACGTAAAATTCGTATTTGGTCGGCCGGCTGTTCTACTGGAGAAGAGCCTTATTCAATTGCTATCTCCATTTTAGACAAATACCCCGATATCGCTAAACTGGATTTTAAAATTTTAGCGACCGATTTAGATTCCAAAGTGCTGGAAACGGCTGCACATGGAATATATAAAGCGCAGGGGTTAAGCACATTAGATAATCCTGAGATTGCTAATAAATGGTTTAAGAGAGGTGCTATGAATGGCGAGCAATATGTGCAAGTATTGCCACAAGTAAGAGAACTAGTCAAATTCAAAAAACTCAATTTAATGCAGCATCCTTGGCCAATGAAAGGCACTTTCGATGTGATCTTTTGTAGGAATGTCGTAATTTATTTTGACCAGGTCACACAAAAAAGATTGTTTTCTCATTTTTCTGCGAGCCAAAAAATTGGTGACTATCTGTTTGTTGGTCACTCCGAGACATTAAAAGGCTTCGGAACCGATTATAAGAACACAGGGCGCACGGTATATATTAAAGGGCGATAGCGTTTACAGGCATCATTTGTAGACAAATTTAACGAAGTAGGTAATGATGGCTTTAGTTGTTGTATATATGCCTACTTTAATTACGGTTTGTCCTCATGATAAAAACTATACTCTTCCTCTTAATACTCATACTTTTTTCATCACAGTTACTCGCCACAAGTCTGTCTGAGGACTTAGAAACATTTGTGCAGAAATATATCAACACTGCGCCTGAGGATGTGCAGACTGATTTTCAGCGTGGTATTGATGAGCTACGAGATAGCAATATTTTAGCTGAAGCAATCAATGTAGGTGATTATGCGCCTGAGTTTAGGCTGATCAATGCTGTAGGTAAACATGTTTCACTATATGATGAATTAGCCAAAGGGCCTGTCGTGCTGGTTTGGTATCGGGGAGGCTGGTGCCCTTACTGCAATTTACAGTTGCAACATATACAAATGAAACTTAATGAAATTCATCAAGCAGGTGGGCAAGTGATTGCGGTTTCGCCAGAACTTCCTGACCAGACCATGACGACTAAAGAGAAACAAATGTTACAGTTTCAGGTCTTGAGTGATGTAAATAATAGAGTCGCTGATAAGTATAAACTTGCCTACACTGTGCCGGATTATGTTGTTGATCACTATGACTTATCGTCTAAACTAAACGCACACAATGGCGACACTGAAAATAGATTACCATTGGCTGCAACCTATGTTATTGCAAAAAGTGGTTTAGTTGAATATGCATTCCTCGATGCAGATTATAAAAACAGAGCGTCACCAGAAGAGATAATCACTGTATTAAATGAAATTAATCAATAAATAATTTCTTCATATTATTTTTCCATAATCATATTCTTGAGGAGTTACTAAAGGCTGTAACAAAGATTCCCAATCAACATCACCGGCCAACCAGGAAAATAGTTTAATTCGGTTATATGCTTCTTGTTGTTCGTCGCCATAGATAATTATTGATGCACTAGGCGATTTATTTATGATCTCTTTGGCAGTACGCATGCCACAGGACCATTGCCTACTATGACAATAGGTAGAGTAATATCTAAAGATGGACTACCAGCATCCATCTCTTCGATATTATTGGCAACTGCTGACATGCGTTGACTAAACGAGTTAAATTCTAAAAGTTTATTTGACCCCAGAGCCAGAATTTTGTGACGTCACCGTCTCCACCTCTGAAATCATCTTTTTCATTGAAATCTGCGTACTTCAATCCGACTGTGTAATGTTTGGCAAATTTCTTAACTGCAAGTAAATTTAATTCAGTTCCATAGTCACTAAAGGTGCTATCAGAGTCATCAGGTTCATAACTATGGTAAACCGCGAGTAACTTGGTGCCATACAATTTGGTGCCGATTGAGAAGTAGGTATCTTCAATCCCTGCAGTCTGACCACCATAGACACCGGTAATGCCTGAGCCTAAGAAAACATCAGCCCAGCCTTGAAATGCATGTAGCGTTGCAAAAGGAGTAATGAAACTTGCTTCATCATCTACATCACCTTCAAGTGTTTCGATACCCGCTTTCACTGTGATAGGTGCCATTGATGTTTTGAATGATGCGCCGACTTCAAATAATGTGTAGCTTAATGAGTCGATATCTTGTCCACTAATGCCTTGACCATCTTTATAGTCATCCTGGCTGGCATATTCTAAAGTACCGAGTAACTTCACTGACTCAGACACTGGGTAATTGCCCTTGAGTCGCAGCCCTAGAGTTTTTCTTGAATCAAGATCACCAAACAATTGGTTGACTTCTTCATCGCCTTCCCAAAGGTAGTAATAACCAGTGGCATTTAAATAGTCCAAACCCGAGTAATTAACATTGAAGTTATGGTTTGTGACGTTGAAATCTCCAGCAGTGCCTGCTTGATCACCAAAAATACGATTGACATTGGTGTGATGCGTATACATTGCTTTCAAGCCATATTTCTTAGACTCAGCTGATAACAACGTCGCATCATAAGTTTGTTCGTTTTGTCTCCAGCCAACATTACCTATGAAGCGGTCGTTATCCCATTTTTGGCGCTGGCGGCCATGTCGAATTAAAAAGCTGCTGTCTTCATATGCATTGCTAAATTGAATATAGGCTTGGTTGAGTTCAGTCTCTTGTGGGTCTGCGACAGTATCGTATTCGCCATCACCATCATCAATCGGACCAGGTCCATCAGAAAATTTCTTTTTACCTACCTTGCGAATATCTTCCATTTCGGCATAGACAGAAAATCCATGAAAGCTACCTGTGCCATAACCAAGACGTGTTCTGATAGTGGATGCTTTAGCTTTGTCTAAATCGTTGCTGTCATCATCCACGCCTTCATAACGGTAACGTACATTTGCTTTAATTTTGCCTCCGGTTAATGCTTTAGTGAACTCATCCAGATGGTCATCTGCGAATGCAAAATTAGATTGCATGCCAAGTAGTAAAGTACTTGAGAGTGCAATTGTTAATAACTTCATGAGTTTTAATCTCCCTATACGTAAATAGTATTAGTGATGTAAAAATTTTTTTAAACAAAAAAGTCACTGTCAGTGATATCATTACTGTGAATTTATTATCAATTTGATATGCGGTGATGCATAACTTTGTATGTATTAAAACTGCAAAAGTAAAAGCAAAGAAGATGCCAAAATCGTAAATTATTCTAATATTTCCGACAGAATAGAGAAAATATTTGATATATTGTTAATTACATATGTCATTATGAAAACATTAAATTCAACGTTAAAGAGTAATACTTAAGTAAAAGTAAATTTTGTCTCACTTATGCAAAAATTTACTTTCTATCTATCAAGTAATGAAATGGACGATAATCTTGGATGTAATGATGAAGCCGTTCATTGGATAAAAAAACTTATCATTGATATATAAATAATGATCTGATCATATATATACTAGGCCACTCAAATTTAGCAAATCAATTTCGATGTGATTGTCGTTGACACTAATTCGCCAAATCGCGACAAGTAATCAGTACTTTCATTCTCGAATGAATTGCAGTGTAAAGACAAGCAGATCACTTCAACTTCAAAATCAACACAAGCGCAGTAAAAAATCTTGCTCAGCCGCAGCATAATCTCACTTGGTCTCTATATTTAATAGACAATAATCATATTATTGTACATGGCATGATAATTGTATTATGTTTAGCATATGACAATAAAAATAATCCAAGCATATGCAAATTGACTGGGAAAAATATCCTGCCTTAAAAGGATTTGATGAGATTATTAGTAGCCCAGGCAATGGCAGAAAATCCTCTCGAAAACTTGTTGGTTACTTGAGTTCCTTGTCTTCCGAAGATATCAAGGAATGCTTAAGTATTGCTGAATCGACAATTAAAACACTTGGTATCAGTTTTACCGTATATAGTGATGCCGGCAATATTGATCGTGATTGGCCACTCGATATTATTCCAAGAATCATTCATGCAAAAGAATGGAAGCAAGTAGAGAAAGGTTTGATACAACGTTTGTCCGCGTTGAATTTATTTATAAACGACATCTATAACAAAAAGAATATTATTAAAGATGGCGTATTGCCTGAATTTCTCATACAAGACTCGCTTAATTATAGAAAAGAATGTGAAGGCATTAAGCCCGCGCATGGGGTGTGGGCACATATTTGCGGCTCAGATTTAATACGTGATGACAAAGGTAACTTTCTCGTATTAGAAGATAATTTAAGAGTGCCATCAGGCGTCTCTTATATGTTAGAAAACCGTGTTATTACCAAACGTGTATTGCCAGAATTATTTGAGCATTACGATGTGCAACCACTGCGCGCTTATACAAGTCACTTGTTTGATACCTTGTGCGCTATTTCACCGCGCAAAGTGAATAATCCAGAAATCGCTGTGCTAACACCCGGTATTTATAATTCAGCTTATTTTGAACATGCTTATCTGGCACAACAAATGGGTGTAGAGCTGGTTGAAGGATGTGACCTGGTTGTTGAGAAAGATATTGTTTATATGAAAACAATCTCTGGCTTAAAAAAAGTCGATGTTATCTATCGACGTGTCGATGACTTGTTTATCGATCCGGCAATATTTAGACCAGATTCATTATTAGGTGTGGCAGGGTTAATGCGTGCCTGGCAAAAAGGTAACGTAGCACTTGCTAATGCGCCCGGAGCAGGGGTGGCGGACGATAAAGTCATTTATGCTTATGTGCCTGATATGATCAAGTACTATCTCAATGAGGCACCTATCTTATCCAATGTATCTACTTATTTATGTCATGATCAACAGCAAAGAGATTACGTGCTTGAACATATTAATGAATTAGTCATCAAACCTGCTAATGAGTCTGGTGGATACGGCATGTTGATTGGGCCGCAAGCAACTAAACAAGAACTGAATCGATTTACAAAACTCATTAAAAAAGATCCGCGTAATTATGTTGCGCAACCATTAATTTCTTTATCAACCTGTCCAGTGATTACATCTAACGGTGTCGCGCCCAGGCATGTGGATTTACGACCATTTGTACTGCAGGGAGATAAAAGTTATGTCACTGCAGGTGGTTTAACCCGTGTGGCAATGAAAAAAGGCTCATATGTTGTCAATTCATCTCAAGGTGGTGGCAGTAAAGATACGTGGGTGGTGAGTTAGTTTAGTTATGTTATCAAGAGTTGCTCAACGTGTTTATTGGATAGGTCGTTATATTGAACGGGCCGAGAATATTGCCCGCTTTGTTAACGTCAATTCGAATTTATTGTTTGATCTGCCGCCCGGGACACGTCTAGGCTGGCATATTATTATCGATATTCTTGGCAGTGAGCATGACTACCATGTAAAACATAATACTGCGGATGAACGTAACGTAATGAAGTATTTACTTTCGGATCGTTCCAATCCGTCTTCATTGATGAGTACAGTCCATATGGTAAGAGAAAATATGCGTACTACACGCGAGATTTTACCTGCTGATGCATGGGAACAAATTAATAACCTGTACTACAACATTAAAAATGGCATTGCAGAAGGCTTGGGACGCAAAAAACGCTTTACGTTACTTCAGGGCGTGATCGGCACATCTCAACAATTAACAGGGATGTTATCGAGCACGATGAGTAATAACCATGCCTATGAATTCATACGTACCGGCAGAAATTTAGAGCGTGCCGATATGACAACACGTATATTAGATATGGGTTGTAACAATCTATTGCCGCATTCACTGCAAGATAAAGAGCATTCCGAGGCGGTTATCCAATATCAACCCATACTATGGATGAATATATTAATTTCATTGAGTGCCGATCAGAGTTATCGACAAAATTTACAAAGCCGTGTTAACGATAAAGATGTGGTTGCATATCTGATTAAAGATGAAGAATTCCCGCGCGCAATCATACATTGCTTAACACAAATAATGGGCTGTTTAAGCCGCTTGCCTGATGGAAAAGAAATTATTACCACAGTAAAGAAAGTTATTAATAAAGTTGATAAAAAAGACTTAAGCAAACTTCCCGATGCGGGATTAAATAAATTTCTGGATCAGATTCAAGTTGATCTTGCGGATATAAGCAATCAAATTGAAACAAAATGGTTTCTGAGTTGAGGTAAATTTTGTGAAGAAATTTTCCTGCTCATGTGGCCAGTCAGTCTTTTTTGAAAATACATTTTGTTATAACTGTGGCTTAACCTTGGCGTATGATTTTGCCACTGATGAAATGCAGGCGTTGAGAGAGGTTGATAAAAATCTTTATCGTAATACAGAAGGTGAAGAATTTAAGTTATGCCGTAATTATATTTTGCATGGTGCCTGTAATGCCTGCATAAAAAGTGAAGATACTAATGACTGGTGTGTCGCATGCTCATTGAATAACACGATTCCTAGTCTTGATCATGAAATTAATTTACATCACTGGAAAATATTGGAAAAAGCCAAACGTAGATTGGTGCGCTCTTTACTCAAATTAGGTTTGTCTTTAGAAAATACTCATCATCTTAAATTTTCATTTTTAGAGGATCAGCGACGTAATCCGAAAGTAGTGAATGAATTTGTCTATACTGGTCATTCAAATGGATTAATTACCGTCAACCTGGATGAGGCGGATGATATTGCTCGCGAAAGTATGAAATTATCAATGGGTGAACACTACCGCACACCACTTGGTCATTTACGACATGAATGCGGACATTATTATTTTGATGAACTGGTTCAAAATAGCCATTGGCTTGAAGGTTTCAGATCTTTATTTGGCGATGAGAGCATAGATTACAAGCACTCTCTCGAGGAATATTATGCCAAGTCAAAATACCAATATTTTGATCCTAACTATATTAGTCATTACGCTAAGTCTCATCCATTAGAAGATTGGGCAGAGACATGGGCGCACTATTTACATATGTATGAAACGTTAGAGACTGCCCGTGATCATGATGCGATTGATGAAAGTAAATTTGAATCGCTGGATAAATCTGTCTCAGACTGGGCAAACTTGGTGGTACTGATGAATGAGTTAAATCGTAGTATGGGATTAAATGATGCCTATCCGTTTGTGTTAAGTGATGAAGTGATTAAGAAGTTGAATTTTGTTCATCAAGTGATTGATCCCATAAATTAGCCCATTCAATGGGAGGCAACTGCTTAAAGGCTTCTTGTAATTTTTCATCCCACGCAATTTTTAAACGCTTTAAGTATTCGCTACCCTCTTCAAACTTATTATAGAGTGGCTGTTTCAACGTATTGGCACGGTAAATAGAAAGTTCTATTGGTGGCCCGACAGTGAGGTTACTTTTCATGGTTGAATCCATCGACACAAGTGCAGCCGATGCGGCGGTAGATAATGATGTTTCAGGCGTGACAATTCTGTCCAGAATGGGTTTGCCATATTTGCTTTCTCCAATCTGAAGAAAAGGCGTATCCGTGGATGTCGAAATAAAGTTACCTTGCGGGTAGACGAGTAATACTTCGTGAGGATTACTCGTACCAATTTGACCGCCAACAATAAAAGTTGACTCATATTTACTTTCGTCTGTCTTATGCTTTTTTTGTTCTGCCAGACTTAGTTTACCAATATAACTGGCTGCATCTCTTAATGTAGATACATTCATTAAACTTATTTGACTAGCCTGTTCTATGTCTTGTTCTATTTTTGCAATGACGGCTTGAGTGGTCGCTAAATTGCCAGATGAGAGTAATGTAACCTGACGATCATTAGGTAAACTGAAAGAGTGTGTTTTGCTGTAGGTGCTGACGTGATCAACGCCAGCGCTGGTACGTGAGTCTGAGCAATAGACAATACCTGATTTTACGTTAATTGCTAAGCAATACGTCATATTATTATGGGCAACCAAAAAAGTAGCTTGAGTAAGAATTAACTTACTAAATTTTAACACATTCGAGAATACTAGAAGTGAACTAAGTTTAGTTCTGATTAACTTTCTTTTCTAGCAGGTATTGGATATAGGCGCGCCGAGATTGTTTATCGCGTTTGATTGCTTGATTTTCACACCACCAGGAATAACTTATCGGGTCGATGTTAAGTCGCTCAAAAGGCTTGTTTCGATTGGTTAAGATGACAACACTTTTATCTGCATGCGCTAACCATAATTGATAGCTGTCATGGAAGTTATCCTGGTCAGTAGAAATTTCCTTCATCTTTTTCCAGGATCGCTCAGAATACCAGGGGATGCCAACAACAGCATCTGCGTCCTTTTTAATAGTATTGTTCGTCATGGTTGGGTGGATAATACGGGGCTATCAGGGCATGAGATGATTAGTGTCATTGGAACTATAACTAATTCCAATGGAGATAGTACGCTAATTCCGGTGCTGATGAGACGATCTGCAACTCAACTGGGTTGGATGGCACTAATTGTATATACAACAGATACTTATCGTGAGTTGCTGCGATCATGATCAAGTATCAGTTTGTAAGCTTAAGTTTTCGTAACGCATTGATTTCACTGGCTTTAAGTGAATTCTTATCTTCACCCAGCTGTTTAGCAATCGATTTTAAGCTGGTGCCCGATGAGGACTGAGTTAATAAAAATTTGCGCAGTTTTTCGACACAGTTATTGGCATCAATATCTTTAATTCCATAACGTAAGCAAAGCAGCTTTGCTTCAAAATTAGTCAGCGTGTCGTTTGGGTCATCGGCCATTGCAGTCATCTCTAAGAGTTATCATTGGTAGTGAGCGGTGAACCAATTACGAGCGAACGTTTTTGTTTTTAGCTCAATTATGTGATTGGCGATTGTATTAGAATACCAACTGAGAGTAGTGACTGTTGTCACATGAGCATTTTGATTTACAGTTTGTAACAGTTAACTGCTAAAAGTTTGTATTCATTCAAAATCTTTTAACTCAATAAGCCGATATGAGTATTGTAGACATTCCCTATGCTGCACCAAAAGTTATCCTTTTTGACTGGCATGCCACCTTGGTCGATACCCATGATGCTATGTACCACGCGGTTGATGATGTGTTACCCAAGTTGCATGAGCTAGGGTTAATTGATCGCATGGTAAAGACTGAAAATAGCAAAACCCTGGAAGATGCGAAGTTAGTTAAATATATAAAAGAGAATCACAAACTACATCCCAAAGTGAAGGCGGCACGTAAAGTTTCACGCACGGATATTTTTCAAGTGCTATTTGGAGATGATGAAGATGCTAAACGTACCGTGCATTTAGCGTTTGATGATGCTTACCGTAATTATTATGGTGACGTGCACCCTTTTGAAGAGGGTGTCGAAAAAATGCTGCAGGACTTGCATGAATTAGACATTAAAGTCGGTGCCTTAACCAATCGAAATCGCGAATTTATGATGCATGAAGTGAATGCGGTTGGTGACAGTGGCTGGCAACATTATTTTCACACCATTGTTTGCGGTGATGATGTACCCAGACGAAAACCGGCACCCGATCAAATTATCCAAGCCTGTGCCGAGCTTGGTTATGAGCCCGGATTAAATTGCTGGTATGTGGGTGATAGCACAACAGATGTGATCGCGGCCAAAGAAGCGGGTATTACCTCAATTTACTATAATGGTGCCGATTGGAGTCAGGAATGGCTAGATAAAATATTTCCTGGCACAGTTGATCATCCACATCGACCGGAAGTGGTCGTAGATAACTTCAAAGAATTAATGCGCCTGGTAAGATTAGAAACGTTTGCCGTATCTGAATAGAGTGATTGATTTAAGCTGTCGCTGCTTTTAGTTCTTGATAGGCATTCAAGGCACGATCTCTTGCCGCCTTATGTTCAACTATAGGCATGGGATAATCCTTACCTAATGTGATACCGGCACTGGATAAAATATCCTCTGGCGCTGTCCAGGGAGAATGAATAAATTTCTTGGGTAAACGTTTTATTTCTGGCACCCAAGTGCGTACATAGTCGCCTTGTGGGTCAAACTTTTCACCTTGCAATACGGGATTAAATACACGGAAGTAAGGTGCAGCATCGGCACCACACCCGGCCACCCATTGCCAGCCTGCAGCATTGTTCGCCAAATTGGCATCGACTAGTGTGTCCCAAAACCATTCTTCCCCTTGTTGCCAGGGAATGAGTAGATCTTTAATTAAAAAAGAGGCCACGATCATGCGCACGCGATTATGCATCCAACCTGTTTTCCATAATTCGCGCATGCCTGCATCAACAATAGGGTAGCCTGTTGTGCCTTTTTGCCAAGCGTTTAGGGCAGGTTTATTTTGCTTCCATGAGAAGTGCTTAAACTCAGCTCTAAACGGTTTGTCAGGAAAGTCTGGCCAGTGCGTGAGTAAATGATAAGAGAACTCACGCCATATGAGTTGCCGCAAGTATGCTTCACCACCGTCAGGAATGCTGCGTTCAATATTTTTAATGCTACTCCAGATTTGCCTTGGACTGATTTCACCAAAGTGTAAGTGAGCAGATAAGCGTGACGTGCCTGTCACATCCGGTCGATTACGCAACACTGAATACTTTGTGCCCGCATGGGTAATAAATTCATTTAAGGTTTGATGTGCGCCGTTTTCTCCAGGGAACCAATAATCACTGAATTGATTAGCCCAATTTGGTTGGGTAGGCAGTAAATTCCATTGATTGAGTAAATCGCTGGTGACTTTATTCTTAAAGCAATTGATTTCTTCTGGCGCACTAATGGGTTGTAAAGGCTGAGAGGTTTTTAAACACGCTTTGTAAAAAGGCGTAAATACTTTGTATGGTTGTTGATTGGCAGTGCGGATCGTTTCAGGTTCATGCAATAGATAACCCTTAAAACGTTTGATTTCTATTCCAGCAGAAAATTTTTCGTGGATGGTGTTTTCTAATTCAACTGCATAAGGCTCATACTGGCGAGCAAAATAAAGTGCATCTGCATTTGTTTCAGTGATGAGGTTTTCTAGTACATCAGTGACCAGTCCGCTGCGAAGTATCAGTCGAGAGCCACGTTGACTGAGCGCATGGCTGAGTTCCAGCAGACTGTGATGTAACCACCATTGACTGGCCGAGCCGAGTGACCATTTATTTGTGTTGTTTTGATCTAAAATATATACCGCGATTATCGGTTTGCCTGTATCAACGGCTGCATTCAGTGCAGGATTGTCATGTAGCCTTAGGTCTTGCCTAAACCAATAAATTAATGGATCTTGCATTCTTTTATTTAATTTGATTGAAACTATGTCAGATGGGTACTTTCGAATGTAGTATAAGATAGGTCACGCGAAATTAGACAATGTGTGTACAGGACATCAGGTCAACACATCTAAGTACTTCAATCTGGGTTAAATTACATGTCGAGTTGTTGCAATACACCTAAACAAGAACAGACAAGCTGTCATGAAGAGAAATCTTCATTTGATTATTTGTTATGGGGTTCGCTTGCATTATGTACATTGTTATATGTATTGCATTGGTTGTTTGCCACACACATTAATGAAATTGACTGGTTGCATGAGATGGCTCACTCAGTCTATTCATTTTTAAATATTATTTGGTGGGGGCTGTTGTTAGGTGTGGTGATGCTTGCCATGCTTTCAAAAATACCGCGCGAATTTATTATTTCTTTGCTTGGTACGGGTACCGGCCTGAAAGGTATTTTACGTGCCACCGTCGGCGGTGTGTTACTCGATTTATGCAGTCACGGAATATTAATGGTGGGTGCAAAATTATATGAACGTGGTGCAAGCATTGGTCAAGTCATGGCGTTTTTAATTGCCAGTCCCTGGAATTCATTATCCCTGACAATTATTTTATTTGCCTTGATAGGTATAAAGTGGACATTGTTTTTTATCGTTGCTTCGATGTTAATTGCTGTGATTACTGGCTGGTTGTTTGATCGATTTGAATCCCGCGGTGTATTGCCGGCAAACCCACACAGTGTTGAATTGCCTGAGGGTTTTCACTTCTGGCGGGAGGCAAAAAAACAATGGGCGGATGTCACGTTATCCAAGCACTTGCTATTGGATATGTTAAAAACCGGCATTCTTGATTCACGTATGGTGGTGCGTTGGATACTGTTTGGTGTATTACTGGCAAGTGTCATTCGAGCATTTGTAGATGTTGAGTTGTTTGAACACTATTTTGGCCCCACTTTGCTTGGTTTATTTTTTACTTTGATTGCAGCGACCATTATTGAAGTTTGCTCTGAGGGCTCTGCACCCATCGCGGCCGATTTGTTAACACGTGCAAAGTCGCCGGGGAATAGTTTTGCTTTTCTAATGGCGGGGGTCTCCACCGATTATACTGAAGTAATGGTTATGAAAGATGCAACGCGGTCCTGGAAGATTGCGTTATTTTTACCTCTCATTACAGTTCCACAAATATTCTTAATCGCTTGGATTGTTAACCTTAGTACTATCTAACTCTGACTAAGTTAATATTTAACTACTCTCTCGTCTGTCGACGATTAGAAGACTAAGGCAGTTCAATGCCTGGATTATTTTCTACGCCAATTAATTTAGGAGTATTAAGTTTGGTGATGTTAATACTGTCCTGGCTTTGCACATAATCTGCAACTTGTTCCCACACCGGTGGTCCAGGTGCTTTATCATTCACAGTTGCCCATCCGGCGACGACATAATTTTTATTGTCATCAATCGGCGTGCCATCGTCGAGTGTCATATGATTAATTCTTTGGCCAATCGTCGCGTTGGGTTCGCAGGTATAGTTCATGCCACCAACACGTACCATGTCACCACCTTGTTGATAATATGGGTTGGCATTAAATAAGTTATCGCATACATCTTCTAAAATTAGTTTAATTGTCTTGCCGGACATTTCTCTGCGATAGGTTTCGGGGTAAGTCATGCATGTTTGATCCAATACATGTTCCATTGTGATGGTCTGATTCACAGGCAATGTTGTTCCCCAGCGAAATCCAGGGGATAAAGAAATTTGCGCATCGTTTTGTACGCGTAACGCATCACAAATTAATTGGTCAAAGGTGCCGTTAAAATTGCCGCGTCGATATAATGTTGTTTCGGTGGTGCCAAGTTCTTCTGTTAGCCAGGGCAAATGTGCTGCACGTACACTATCAATATAGCGCTGCATGTCTTTATCAGCCTCAAGCATATTGGAAAAAACCGGGACGAGTTTATATTGATAACCTGTGACTTTACCTTTGTTGATATCAAGGTCCATCACACCTAAGAATTTCCCGTTGGAACCGGCATTGGTGACCAGTGTTGTTCCGCCTGAATTTTTAATCTCTAGGGCGCGCGGTATGCCGTCATGAGTATGCCCACCTAAAATGACATCGAGGCCAGTTACTGCGCCAGCCATTTTAATATCGACATCAGCACCGTTATGCGATAACAAAACAACAGCATCGGGTTGATGTTGGCTGCGAATGTCATTTACTAAGGTCTGTAACTCCGCTTCATTAATACCAAATGTCCAATTTGGAATGAAGCGCTTCGGATTAGCCACAGGAGTGTAAGGAAACGCTTGTCCGATCACGGCGATGCGAGTATGCGCAAGCTCTTTAATTGTATAGGGGCGAAATACGTGGCCGCTGTCTTCGTCATACACATCAATGCCTTCAAACAGTGCTTCTTCAGTGGCAAATACATTTTGCGCAATAAATTCACCCGCAAACGATTCGATATTCTCAAGTACCTGTTGATCTTGATAGGTGAATTCCCAATGACCCGTCATGATATCCACGCCCAACAGATTACACGCGCCCACCATATCCATCCCTTGAGTTTTTAGCGCTGTGCCCGAGCCTTGCCAGGTGTCGCCGCCGTCTAGCAATAATGATTGATTGTCACCTACTTGCGAGCGCAGGCGTTTCACTAGTGTCGCCAAATGCGCAAAACCTCCCACTTTGCCAAATTTCTCAACCGCTTCTTCAAAGTGTAAATGGGTAAAGGCATGCGTCATGCGAGGGTCACCCTCTAAGTTGAATTGTTTAATTAGTGATCGGCCAACCACATGCGGTGCACGATCGAACGAATCTCCCAGGCCGATGTTCACATGCGGCTCTCGGAAATAAACCGGCATCAGTTGGGCATGGCAGTCAGTAAAATGTAATAGGCGGGTATTGCCGAACGCAGGCAACTCATACATGGACGCGCCTGAGGCTGCCGCAGTGCGTGGTAATAAACCTGCAGCACTTGCTAATGATAAAATTTGTATGAATTCACGTCGATTAATCATGACAAATGATCATTAAATATACGAATTTTATTGTCATATTTCTTTAACTTAACAGGCATTTAAAATTAATTTTTTAACAATTGAATATAACTATATGAATCTAATGAATTTAATTATGACAAAGCAATTGATTCTTGACTTCATATTAAATCCAAGTATGTTGCCCACTCTTTTGTAAAGGCTAAACATTTTAATTGCATCAACACGGTGTAATTCGCACGGATTCACTGTGCTGAGATGTTACTATGACTTAACAGAGTATTGGTGATCTGTGTCGGTTCCTTTGCAGCGATAGATTGTGAACCCCGCCAGGCCCGGAAGGGAGCAACGGTAACGGTTGATTCGGGTGCTGAGATCCTACTGGCACAGGTTGCCGCCAAATTTAAAAATAATCAATGTCTCATCAAGTACTAGCGCGAAAATGGCGTCCGCAGACGTTTGCCGATATCGTGGGCCAGGATCATGTGGTCACGGCATTGGTGAATGCATTAAAAGCCAATCGATTGCACCATGCCTATTTGTTCTCAGGGACCCGCGGGGTGGGCAAGACCACAGTGGCGCGCGTACTCGCCAAAGCACTTTCATGTGAAACCGGCATTACTGCCGAACCGTGTGGGGTATGTGATGCCTGCCAGTCGATTACCGAGGGTCGATTTGTCGACTTAATCGAAGTTGATGCGGCCTCACGCACACGCGTGGAAGATACCCGTGAGCTGCTTGAGAACGTGCAATATGCACCGACTCGCGGGCGCTTTAAAATATACCTTATTGATGAGGTTCATATGTTATCTGGGCATAGTTTCAATGCCTTGCTAAAAACCTTGGAAGAGCCACCAGAACACGTCAAGTTTCTGCTCGCCACTACCGACCCGCAAAAATTACCTGTTACGGTATTGTCGCGCTGTCTGCAATTTACGTTGAGGCATATTTCCAGCCAACAAATAGCCGAGCAACTAGAGAAAATTCTTAATGCTGAGAAGATTGCCTTTGAATCCACCGCCTTAATACAACTTGCCGAATCGGCCGATGGCAGCATGCGCGATGCCCTGAGTTTAATGGACCAGGCGATTGCCTATTCAGGTGGCGAAGTGACTGAGCAAACTGTCAGTCAAATGCTTGGGACTGTACCCAGTGAACAAGTCGATGCATTGATTGATGCAATTTGTGAGTTTGATGCATCTAAAGCAATGCATATTGTGCATTCATTGTCTTCACTGAATGTTGAATTCAGTAAGTTGCTGGATCAACTGGTTGTGATTTTTCATGCCGCTGCTATATCGCAAGCCGTGCCAGATTATGCAGAGCAACTTGCTTTATTTGCTGACTCGATAAAGAAAGTGTGTAATCAAGTCGCAGCTGAAGACATTCAGTTGTTTTATCAAATCGTGTTAAACAGCCGTAAAGACTTATACCTGGCACATTCTCCACGTGCCGGATTTGAAATGGCGATTTTACGCATGATCATGTTCAGACCCGCAGGTGAAGGCAAAGCCACCCATGCCAGACGCGTAGCAAAACCACTAGCGGCGACGAGTAATGGTAAAGCGTCTGCCATATTGGACGCTTCTCAAACCACACCTAAACAGCCTGATGTTGAACAAGCGCCTATTGCTGTATCACCAACTGTTGTGTCACCTGCTGAAAATGAACATGCATCGCAACCAGTCACACGGGACACTATCGATGCGCAGACATGGTTGGATATGATTGAACAAGCCAATATCACAGGCGTTGTAAAAGCCTTGGCCACCCATTGTGCATTAAGCCGTTATGAAGATAATGTCGTATCATTATTACTGGCTAAAGAACATGAGAGTTTGATGGCTGGAGCGACAGTGTCTAAGCTCAAACAAAAATTAACTGAAACATTAGGTAAAAATTTAGAAGTTAACATTGAAGTCATCGAGCAAGCCATTGACAGTCCGGCGCAGCAAACGCGGGATCGTGAAGCACAACGAATCAATCAGGCGCAGGCGAGTTTAGAACAAGATGATTTTATACAAGCACTGAAACGAGACATGCAAGCAGAGATAGTGCCAGGATCAATTCAATCGAAACAAGAGGGCGAATAATGAAAGGCGGGTTAGGTAATTTAATGAAGCAAGCGCAAAAAATGCAAGAAGATATGCAAAAAGCGCAAGAAGAAATTAAATCTATTGAAGTCGAAGGGCAGTCAGGCGGCGGCCTGGTAAAAGTCACTATGCTGGGTAGCCACGAAGTCAAACGTATTGCCATTGACGACAGCTTGGTTGGTGATGATAAAGAAATGCTAGAAGATCTTATTGCCGCAGCGTTAAATGATGCCGTGCATAAATTAGAGGCAGAGACAAAAGATAAATATGCCGGCATTACGGCTGGAATGCCGTTACCACCAGGTATGAAGTTGCCATTTTAATCCAACAATAATCTGGCTACATGGCTGAACATTCACCCCTACTCACGCAGCTGATTGATTCACTAAAGTTATTGCCAGGTGTCGGGCAAAAGACGGCACAACGCATGGCGTTACACTTATTAAAAGTCGAACGTGATAAGGCGACAAAACTTGGGCAAACAATCTGTGCGGCAGTCGAAAACATTCAACATTGTGTGCAGTGTCGTAACTATACTGAACAAGAAAAGTGCGAAATATGCAGCAGCAGTAATCGCAAAGCCACCCAAATGTGTATTGTCGAAACGCCTACAGATCTTATGGCAATCGAAAATGGAACCACCTATAACGGTGTCTATTTTGTGTTAATGGGTAAGTTGTCACCGCTCGATGGTATAGGCCCAGAACAGTTAGGCCTAGATAAACTAGAGGCACGCTTGCAATCAGGTGAACTTGAAGAGGTTATTTTGGCAACAAGCTCAACCATGGAAGGTGAAGTGACTGCCCATGTGATTGCGGAAATGGTGAAAAAGAACGGCTTACGCACAACAAGATTGGCGCAGGGTGTGCCAATTGGTGGCGAGCTTGAATATATTGATTTAAATACCTTATCCCAGGCGTTAGATACACGCACAGAATATAACTAGACAGTTATTTTTATAAAATTCATTACTGTAATTAATATAAGTCAATTTATTATCATCTGGAAAAGAGTACATTAGTACCCATAAATTTTTAACTTAAACAGATGAGGTGAATTGATGGATACAATCGTAACTCGAATAACAGCAATCAAGGAAGCTAACTTTGTAGACGCTGGTCTTCTCATTGCAATTTTCACACTTGGCTTTATAGCGGTGCTATATACCTTCTAAAAGTACTCAGCAAGGAAGAAATGGCAGTGCAAGGATGCACATCGCTACTTTTTATTACGTAGAAATAATATCCGTGTAGCTAGCATGGCTAACAAAATTAGTACACCATAAGGATAGGGTATCACACCATAGGCGAAAGCAAGTAAAGTCGCCGCAAGTAACATCATCAATAAGGCGCTGATCCAGTCCATATTTTTAATCGGTTATATTTTTTAGGCAATAGTTTCTATTCGTTTATAAAAGAACAGCAATAATCGCTAAGCTGACTGACCTTTAACTGAAATTTTGATTGCGCAGGGACTTCAAACTGTTGTCCACCTTCAATTCTTTGCCAATCACTGTTGCCTGGTAACAATACATCCACAGTGCCGCTGTATATTTCCATTAGTTCTTTCGCGTCAGTATTAAATTCATACTCACCCGGCAGCATAATACCCAATGTTTTTCGTGATCCATCTGCAAAAATAACAGTACGGCTAGTGACATTGCCATCAAAATAGATATTGGCCTGCTTAACGACAGCCACATTATTAAATTCTGACACGTGTAATTCCTTGTCTAATTAGTTGCACAATAGAGTATACCGCCAAGTGCTAGTCAGCGGAAAAATAATTGATTTGTTTGTCGCACCAGAGTTGGCTAACTACCTACAACAAATTTACTATATTTACCCAGTGCTCTTTTGATTAGCACAATGAGATATGAACATACCACCAGTGTTAACACAGCAATCAGCACAAACATTATGAAATTGCCACTTTGCGGTTCGCCGAAAATATTTATGTTCAACATCTTGCCCGACGTTAATACATAAGAGTGGATGAAAAAGATACCGAAACTGGTATCGGCAACCAGGCTGACATATTTTGAAGTGAGTTTTTCATTGTATTTAAACAGCAAGCCGAGGAAGAACACTGACATAGTGAGTTTTTGTAGGTAATTAATAAATGTCATGGTGCCTTCCATAAACATCCATTCAGTCATGGCGAGAAGAATAATAGTGAATAAACCAAGCATTAAAACAAGGTTTTGACTGATAATGGGGTTTATTAATGTTTTATATCGACTGCAGTACATCCCAAGTAAATATACAGAGAAAAAATGCACAAAATTTTCATAAGGAAAACCCCGGCTGACCAGGCAAGAAATAATAATTGTCACCGGTATTGTGTAGTAAATAAATTTACTGCGATCTGCTTTTATTAGTAGTGGTCCGACTAAATAAAAAATAGAAATCATCGGAATAAACCAAAGCGGCGATAAATGAATTCCTGTCACATAAAACAGACCGATTTGTTCAAGTATGGAGTTGTCATAGAAGCCTGGCCATGCTGTTTCTCTTTCTAAAATTGTAATAAAAACAACAATGGCAGGTATTGATATTAATAAGTAGGGGACAATGACATTTTTCAGTTTTGTCGTGTAATATTTTCTGACATCAAACTTGCTAGACAAATGCTGAAATAGATAGCCGGCAATAAATACAAATAAGATACTGCCATTAGAAAACAATATTCTAAGTAATCTTTCAAAATGAACGCTATCCCAGACAAACACATCAATAGTGTGTCCAGTCACAATCAAAAAGATCGCTAACGCTCTAAAGTAATGTACGTATCCTAAAAACAACGCCTACTTGCTCCACGTGTATTTGACCTAACTAAATTGTCATCCAGGCATGCGAGTACTCGCACATGCTAATGTCTAATGCATTATTCTGTTAAGGATTTTGCCGCAACGCCTGAAGCATTTTTTTGAATTTAGTCATGATATGCGTCACAAGAATAAGCCATATCTCGACAGACTCCGCCTGCCTTATACAAGCGCTATACATTTAGGGCCTATGTGGGTTTGTTGCGTGTTCGCTAATTAACTTAGTCAATTGAAAACTTACTCATTTCAAAAGAGTTAGTTGGCGTATAAAAAAAGCGGGTTACAGCAGGCGTGATTCAGTGATTTTATGCTTCATAAATACTTAATGATGGGGAATGTGCAAATATGTTAACTGGCTTGCATATTTATTTATTCATGTTAACTATAAATTCATCATCTGAGCGGATATAAATAATGCATTCTTCGGTATTGCCTGATGAAAGCATATGTTTTGCTTGGCCCTCAGAGCCAAAATAGCTTCCAGGTGTGAGTGATTTAGGACTTTCATCGTGGTATGTTGCATCACCAGAGATGACCACTGCATGGAAAGACGCCGCTGAGCTGATAACGTCAACATTCAATCCACGCGGTAATTTAACAAAAGCTCCCCTTACTTGACCGCTCTCCTGGCTACCCCATAGATAGGCTATTTTTGGGTTCTCGGGTGAAGCGGTAGTATTAGGTAAGTCAAGCCACACAATATTCGATGCGTCAATATTTACTGGTCTTTCCCCGCGATCAAACGCCTGCGCAGTAGGAAGAACAAGGTAGGGACCAACATTAATTTCAACCAGCGCCATATTGTGCTCACCTTTGGCCGCAGTGATGTGAGCTTCACCTTTAGGTTGTGTCCAGAATGAACCGGGCGGCATCCACATTGGTTTTGCATCAGGGTCATCATTATGAATCAGTCCGCTAATTACCACGGCGCGATAAGTTGTGTTGTGTATATGCGGTGGAGATGAAAAACCATCAACAAATTTGACTAAAAAGCCGGTGGCAACTGCATCATTTCGGTCGCCCCATAAGGTGCCTGCCTGAGGGCTCTTGTCACCCCGCGCTGGGTTAAGAGGTTCCCACTTAAGATCAGAAATTAATAAGATGGTGTGATTGGACAGTTCTGGTTGATATGCATCAGCAGATTCAAAGATCTTTGCTAATTGTGAGCAGCCAGCCAAATGTAAAAACACCACTATCAAGGCAAGCAATTGTTTCATGATTTTAATTGAATCAAATAAATTACGTTTAAGTAATATGCCTAAGATCATATGATTGTTGAGCTTGCTGAGAGCATATGAAAGCGTGTCTTGTAGAATAGGTTATTAACTAGCATGCAGCCTCTCTTCGATAAATTCAATTTCAACAATAATAACCGCGTTCTCTGGGATTCTACCTGCTATCCCTTTTTCACCATAGGCAAGATGAGGAGAAATTTTTAACTTCGTTTGATAAGACAGCCAGATTTTGTCACGTACAGTTAACATATAACCTTATCCTATCAAGGGGCTAGCTAAGCCGAAAACCTAGCCCGATTGTCTGACCAGTGCAGTAGACGTTGGCGAGCTAACTTCGGTAAAGTAATTGATTTCTAATAAAGAGATTTGGCCAGTATGCAAAAGGGTAATTCAGTCACAGATGTAGTATCGCCCGCTCGATCGAATCATCATCATTATCAGCAATTAGACCAAATCATCGAATCCATCAGTCAGGTCTTGCTGGGTAAAGAGCCTCAGGTGCGTCTTGCGCTGACATGCTTGTTAGCGCGTGGCCATTTGCTGATTGAAGATTTACCCGGTATGGGGAAAACATTGCTGGCTCATACCCTGGCGCAAGTACTAGGGCTTAATTTTAATCGTCTACAATTTACTAGTGATCTATTACCCAGTGACGTCGTGGGTGCTTCAATATTTGATAAAGGCACAGCGAGTTTTCGCTTTATGCCGGGCCCGATATTCACTGAAGTGTTACTAGCCGATGAAATTAATCGCGCCACACCTAAATCGCAAAGCGCTCTACTTGAAGCGATGGAGGAACACCAGGTAACAATAGATGGTGAAACTATGTCGTTACCTGAGCCTTTCTTTGTCATCGCGACGCAAAATCCTGCTAGTCAGATGGGCACATATCCTTTACCTGAATCTCAATTGGATCGATTTTTTATGCGCATTCATATTGGTTATCCCGAGCCTGAAGCAGAACGTTTGTTACTGGAACGTGGTGACCAACGCAATGTGTTAAAAACAATAAAGCCATTACTCACTACACAACAGCTAGTAGAGTTACAGAATGAGGCGGAGCAGGTTAGAGCGTCAACTTCACTGATAGATTATGTGCAGCGCTTAATTCAGTTTAGTCGCAATCAAAATGAATTTGCTTATGGCCTTTCACCTCGAGGCGCATTGGCCTTATTAAATTCTGCTCGTGCCTGGGCAATGTTACACCATCGGGACCATGTTATCCCGGAAGATATCCAGGCGGTATTACCCAGTGTGGTGGAACATCGATTGCGAGCATCTGCTGATCATACAGGTCATGGCAGTGTTGCATTGGCGCAAAAATTACTCGCAAATGTCGATGTTCTCGCGTAATGCTAATCCCGCTTTAAACCAACAACTGAGTAGCCGTTTCAATGCCTGGCTAGAGCGGCGTATTCCTGCCAATAACGCTATTACACTAAAACAACGCTCGATTTTTATTTTACCCAGTAAGCTGGGTGGCGCATTTTTATTATTGATTTTGCTGTTACTTTTTGGCGCCATCAATTTTCAAAACTCACTCATCTATGCGACTGCTTTTATATTAATGAGTGTTACTTTGGTAACAATTTTTCATACCTATAAAAACCTTTCCGGGCTGAAATTTGAACTTATAAAAAACGGCTCAGGCTTTGTCGGTGAGAATATTGAATTTCAAATCAAAGTCAGTAAATCCGCTGAAGAGATTAGAGATGATATTCGAATTAAGTGGCCGAATAGCCATACACAATATGCTCATCTTCATAAAAACTCTGTAGATGTTGTCAATTTATTTTCTAGCGCCAAACGCCGAGGTTTGTTCAACCCAGGCAGAATACTTATTGAGACGCATTACCCCATCGGTTTAATTCGAGCCTGGACCTGGATTGACTTGAATGCCCGCGGCATTGTTTACCCTAAACCGTTATTTGGTGATGATCTAACAAATAGTGACGGCGATGAACAAAGTAATGCTTTGTTGAATTTAGACAGTAATGACGACTTTTATCAAATGCGTAATTACCATGAAGGTGATCCAATTAAGCATATTTCCTGGCGTAGCTTCGCACGTACGGATGAACTATTAGTTAAAGAATTTGCCGGATATCAAGGTACTGATATTGTGCTTGATTGGTACCAAATTGATGGCGATGTTGAGTTTAAATTAAGTCGTTTAACCGGAATGGCGCTTACGGCAGAGCGCAATCAAATAGAATTTGGTCTACGCTTACCCGATATTCAAGTGCCTCGCGGTAGTGGTGATGCGCATTTAAAAACTGTACTGAAAGAATTAGCACTGTATGGTCAATAAAGCTGAACAACACGGAATCTACCAACAGGTTCCACGTAACTGCCTGCTATTAATCATGCTGACACAGATCGCTGTGGTCCTGCCTCATGTGCAACATATTTCATTTTGGATTATTGGCTTAGCACTTGGTTGTGCTTGGTGGCGTTGGATGATGTTCAAGGAAAAGTACTCTTTTCCAAGCTGGTGGATAAAAACAATCCTTGTGCTTCTCTTTGGTGTGATTAATGTGGCGAGTTTTGGCTTGCAGCACTCGCTAGAGTTATGGACGGCATTTCTCATTATTGCCTATGCATTGAAATTACTTGAAGTAAAAAATCGGCGAGATGCCTATGTGATCATCTTTCTCTCGTATTTTGTAACTGCGACAGCTTTTATCTATGACCAATCAATATTACTTGCAGTTTATCAAATGGGCGTAATTACATTAGTGACGGCTGCCATGGTTAGCATGAACCAGCAAACTAGTCGCGAACGCATTATTTTACCAATCAAAACAGCCAGCAAATTAATTTTACAATCTCTACCTTTAATGCTGGTATTGTTTCTTATTTTTCCACGCTTGCCGCCGTTTTGGTCAGTCCCAATAGCAAAGACTTCCTATACCGGTTTAGGTCAAGAGATGAAACCCGGCGATGTGGCAAACTTGGCTCAATCGGATCAAATTGTGTTTCGTGCTGTATTTAATGATGGGATTCCAAGTAATCCAGAACTATATTGGCGTGGTTTAGTTTACTCTGACTTTACTGTGGGCACCTGGTCGTCAGGCGGGATTCCAAGAATTAGCGATCGTTCAATCAATACCATTGATTGGAACAATGACAATCAAACTTCGTATTTTGTCCCTGATTTAACTAATCTTGAATCCATTAAGTATCAAATATTGCAAGAACCCAGCGGTAAAATTTGGAGGTTTGGTTTAGATCTTGCAATACCCAAACCAAGAGACACTGGCTTGACGTGGGACTTTCGGGTTGTTTCAAAAAAAGCGATTACTTCGCTAAAGCGTTATGGCGTTACTTCATATCCAAATGCAATATTAGATTCACAGCTTCCGCAATGGTTACGTGAACGCGAAACACGTTTACCGACTGGGGATAATAAAAAGGTGACAGCATTTGCTCAACAACTGCGGACTACAGTAAATTCTGATCAGGAATTTATCGACAAACTATTACAAAGCATACGCGCAGAAAACTTTTACTACACACTCAGCCCGCCAACCTTACCATCATTGAATAGCATTGATGAATTCTGGTTCGAAACCCGCGCGGGCTTTTGCGCCCACTATGCCGGCGCAATGACTTTTATGTTACGCAGTGTTGGTATTCCTGCACGTGTTGTAGCCGGGTATCAAGGCGGTGAGTTAAACCCGGTAACAGGGCACGTTGTTGTACGCCAATATCACGCTCACGCCTGGGTAGAAGCCTGGTTGCCCAATGTGGGCTGGCAACGCATTGACCCCACTGCAGTGATCGCGCCTGAACGTATCGAACAAGGACTAGATGCAGCATTGTCAGACGATGACCTTGACTATTTATCTACTTTCACCAACGCAAGACTCAATGGGTTGGCATTAACAACAAAAATGCTCTACTTCATGGAATCTGTAGAGCATCGCTGGAATATGTTTGTTGTAGGATTTGATGCGGATAGACAAACATCAGTACTGACAAAGATTTTAGGTAACATTACAACAGTAAAAACAGCGCTTCTGTTAATGATTGGTGCAATTATTAGTCTCGCCATTGTGGTTTTATCATTATTACTTCAGGGCCGAAGCAACACGCAACATCCTGCATTAAAAATACTCAATCAATTTTCACACAAGATTAAGGCGCACGATTTACAACGTCAGCATGACGAATCGCCCATGCAATATATCAATAGAATTGCCCTGGCCAAAGAAATACCGGAAAGAGAATACAAACAGTTAGCGAATAAACTGCAATATATATTTTATGAATCTAGCGAGTCATGTAACAAACAACAGTTAATTGAATTAAAAAAACTTTTATCGCAATTACATAACTCACTTCGCAGTGCATGATAAATGATTTTAACGGTTAAGCTAACAGGTGCATGTGCAGCCCGCATCCTGGTTGAGTGACTTGCTAGCAATATATTCTGAAAGAATTAGTCCTATTGAAACTGCTAACCACCAAATTAATTTATGGAATGTCGAGTTCGCTGCGAAAATAATCAATGCGCCATAAATCATACAGAACAGAGCTGTAAATAGATAAGTTATTTTGAATAATAAGTTGGCTTTAAAAATATATCTATAATGATACATTAAAATGCGCCGACTGCTGAAATATACATGTAATTAAATATTATTTTTGTATTACGCGATAACTCACAAAAATCAGAAATAAAACTTGTTATTTTGAAAAAAATCCATCAGCTATATATGAGTAGGAAGTTCTCAAAACAACTTAATAATGGAAACGTGACCCATTTAACTTTACATGAATTGCAATGAGCAATTAAAAAATTAGTATCGAATAAAAAATACTCTCAACGGGAGTTATTAGCAGATAGGTATGATTTGTTTCTTTCGAACCTCTGAAAAAATAAATGACCCCTTGTATTAGGATTCCAAAAAATAGTAATTTTTTTCTTATTATACTACTAATGACTCAAAAAACCGGCTTGGTGAAGTTGGCGGCTTATTTTAGAAAAAAAGGTGATAGTTTTATCTAGTCCGAGGGTTTTGACTTTTTAAGCACTGAACTTACTCTCAGCAAGTCCTATTTTTAGAAGCTCACATTTCTCGTCCTGTAGTGCAAAATACACTGGCCTCGGATACGATAAGCTGGGCCAAAATTAACCGCTTGTCCGACTTATCCAAAGGCACCCAATTTTCCTCTGGCAGCGACAGTGATTTCGGATCAATAGTCTGCGGATCGCCAGCAATCTCTGCACGACGTACAGCCTGTGTCTTGATACAGCTATACATCTTTTCACTGATGTTCGTCGCTTCTTTCATTCCCGCCAGAAAATAATCCAGCTCGGCAATGGTAAGCTTGCCATCTTCGTCAAAGGGCGAGTTAGTGGACAGTTGATCACATGCACTGATGAATAGTGCGATAGAGGTAAGTAATAAAACGCGCTCAAGTCTCAAACCTTTTTTCATTCATTTGGTTCCTATGTGGTGTTGTTGAATCTATAAATTGGCTGATAATAAAGTCGACTCTTTTATCGCTAAAATTTCCATTGCTAGCGGACATTTTCCAGGCAGATTAACGGTTGAACTAACAAGCGCCAGCGTTGCTGGTGTCATGGTTGAGTGACTTGTCATAAGTAAATTTACTTTTCATTTAATTTCATTTGGCTAAGAAAATATGTATAGAAATAAGACGACAAGTAATATTATAAAACCCCCCAACCCAAATAGTTCTCAATTAGCTCATTTTTAGTTAGGATCCCAAGGAAATAATCATACAAACCATCCAGAAAACCACCACCAAAAAAGGATAATTGAATCGTAATTAGTATTAAATTTTCTAGAGCATTTCTCGCATTCAAAAAATAGAAAAAACCTTTTAGGTTTACCAGCACTTTGACTACCTCTTTAAGTGCTATATTGCAGTGATGGCATTTCAAAAATTATCAATTACCATGTAACTACATGCGTTATATGTGTTATGCGACAAATATTCATCATAATATTTGAACAATCATACTGTATAATGTCACAAAAATTCATGAGGTTATTAGGTAGGGCAGCATCTTCGTAGAGGTTATTAATATTGAATTACCTGGATTAAAGATATTGTGTCGGCAAAACGGCTGATAAGATTATTTGTTATACATTCAATATTTTTTGCAGACCGTGACAAAGCTTGTCTAACCCAGCAGAAACGGTTTCGCTGGTTAACGCGCCATAAGAGATTCTTAAATAACAGCCATCAGTGGCTGCAAATGCACCGCCAGGAATGGTGGCTACCTGATGATGTTCAATTAGCATTTTAGCTATATCAAAATCATTTTGTTGACTGTTAAGTTTAGCGAAAATATAAAATGCACCTTCCGAAGTGGCGGGTTGTGCAAGTAGATTGCTTGCGTTGAGCGTATCGATACAGGTTTGTCTGGATAATTTAATCTCATTCAGTTTGTCTTCTATATATATGTAGGCCGCATGATGGGCGCCGATAGCAGCATACTGCGCAATAATAGTAGGAGAGATTAACACCGTATCTTGCACTTTGCGCAGTGCAGCAAACATTTGTTTAGGAATAACCATATACCCTACACGCCAACCGGCAAAGCCATACGCTTTCGACAGTGAATATAAACTGATGGTATGCGCTTCACTGTTGGGCAGGGTCGCCACCGAGAAATGTTGATGTGGCTCATAGACAAAGTCTTCATAGGCTTCATCGGAGATATGATAAATATTATGTTGTGCGCAGAGCTGATTAATTGCACTTAGTTCATCCTGTGTATAAACAGCACCGGTGGGATTATTAGGTGACACGGTCACAATCGCGCGTGTTTTGCTGGTAATCGCCTGTTGAATACGTTCAATGTCAGGGTGAAAATTTTCTAGGGTGGGTACCAGTACGGGTGTCGCATTGGCTAGGCGGATGGCCATCTCATGGTTAAAGTAATATGGAGTAAGTAAAATAATTTCATCACCCGGGTCAGCGATCACTTGCACCAATGAGCTAAATGCCATATTGGATCCGGCCGTGACAAATAGGCAGTTATCTACATTGATGTTGATGCCATTGCGGGTGTTCAACTTCTCAGTGAGTACATCAATAAGTTCAGGCAGCCCTTCCACCGGGCCATAGTTATTTAATTGTTTCGCACGCAAATGCTTTTCAATGTATTGATATGTTTCTGGGGGAGGGCCGTAGTAACAAACGCCTTGGCCTAATGAAATTGTCCCGGGATGTTCACGTGCTAATTGCGTGATGGTTGGAATAATCGGCGTTTGTACTGCGTGCACGCGTTGGCTGATCAATGTGTCATCCATGAGTGTGTTTGTTTTACATGGTAATGCGGCGATAAATATCCGATACCTTATACGGCAACTTATCGACCTGATCAACGATGGTAAAATTCACCGGGCCATACATATGTTGCAAATACTCGACAGCTTCTTCGTCGATAGTAATGCAAAACGGATGAATGCCTAAGTATTTAGATTCTATTAAAGCGCGACGCGTGTCTTCGATACCATAGGCACCTCGATAGCCATCTTGATCATCCGGACGACCATCTGAAAGTGTGATTAACACTTTGGTTTTGGCTTCCACTTGCGAGAGTCGTTTAGACAAGTGACGAATAGCAACTCCCATGCGGGTGTAATCTTGTGGTTGAATGCTGGCGATGCGATCTTTGACTGTGCTCGTATAGCTTTCTTCAAAGTCCTTGATTTTATATAAGTCACAACGTTTATGCGTTAGACCCGAAAAGCCATAGATAGCATAACGGTCACCCAGCACTTCTAGTGACTCGCATAACAACACCAATGCTTCGCGTTCCATTTCATTGATCCAGCCTGAGGTAGACCCACTCATGTCGACCATGAACATGACTGCAATATTGCGATCGACTTTACGCTGTTTAATAAACAGGTTTTGGCTGATTTCTTCGCCATTAATTAAATCTGCATATGAGGAAATCACGGCATCTAAATCAATGTCTTCACCATAAGGCTGTTTGCGCACACGGCGATCTTCATCGCGTAAAGCTTCAAAAGTGCGATGTAAATGTTTTAATAAATTACGATGTTTATTTAATGTGTGCTCAACAAAGTCAGAAGGTTCGCCTTGTACCTCAATTTCACGTAATTGACACCATTCTTTGCGGTACTTTTGGCGTGAGTGGTCCCACTCATCATATAAATAAATATCACTCGCACCCATGTGTACGTTGATATCTTCCTGCTCTTCATCACCTTGGCCCGTTTGAGTCTCGCTCTCTTGGTCAAGCGTTAAATAGTCTTCCGGAAGTTCGCCTAAGTCCTGCTGAATGGATTGCAACAACTCGAGTAATTCTTCAGTAGGCTCAACGGACTCACCATCGAGTTCAAGTTCAATACGGTAACCATCAGGAATTTCGTCGTCTTCAACTTCTTTGACTTCAAAGCGTTTATCTTCGCTTTCTTGTTCTGATGACTCATCATCAAGCGGGGCATCTGGATTAGGCTGGGAGGATTCTTCTTGTAACTGGTTGAGTAGCGTTTGCAGGTTCTCTTTGTCTTGTTCAATGCGTGCTTGTGTTTTCTCTTTTGCAAGTGCCGGGTTTAACACGCCCTGGTAAAGCGTATCGTCAGGAATAAAGTCATGATCATATAACTCATATAACAAGCGGGCAGTGTCATGGGCACTGGCATCTGTCTGAGATAACGTGTTCACAGCACTTTCCCACGGGGCAGATAAATTATCAGCAACCAGCAACGAGTTAAAATTTTCTATTTCGCGGCCTATGCCGGGTAACTCTCTTTTAATGTTTGCATCTAAACGAACTGTTTCTAATTTATGGAATAAATCTATCGCTTTTTGTTTGTCAGCAAAATTTGCTACCAATTGCTCGAGATCTACTCGCCAGGTGCCGTACCAGGTCTGCGCCCATTGATGCACGGCAATGGATTTATACAATGCAAAATTACTCTCTCGCTGTTTGAAGGTAGAGATATTGTCTGGCAGATGAATTGTTTCAGTATCTGTGAACAATTCATTATTTTGCTCCAGTTTTAAGCTGCGGCCATTTAAACCGGTAATAATATTTTCAATCACGCGATTGACTTCTTCAAAGGTGACGGTGCTGGGGGCGGCCGTATGCTGTTCAATATAAGCATCAATTTGCTGCATGGCTTCAATAGAGTTATCAATTCCGCCAAGCGAATAACGATTAAGTAAATGCTCAATCCATTCAGGCCAATCCTCTTCATCTAATAACCTAATGCTGGGCGTGGCATGGTGACAAAACTCATAAGCGAGTTGCACATCATATTTAGTTAAATGTTCGACAGATGCAAGAAAGCGCTCTTGATCAGCAAGACTAATGTTCACTAAAGCTTGTGCGGGGCCAAACACGCTATTGCTGGCCGATAATACATCTTCGACAAGCAATTCTAATTTGAGCTGTAATTCGCGCTCACCCATGCCGCCAAAGTTTGAGCTGTTATGATTTTTGCCTTTACGATCAGGCGAACGAATATAGCCGCCTTCTTTTGAGTAAGCTTTGAGTTTAAATTCACCCGTGTCGTTGCTGGCTTTATTTGATTTTTTGTTTTTTCGCCAGAAGAATAAATTCATAGGAAATGTTTATGTTTAATCGGGGATGTTATTCAATAATAACTCTTTAGCCTGATTGATTTTTACTGCCAGATAACTTGATCCACCGCGATCTGGATGGAGCTTTTGCATCAGGCGTTTGTGGGCATCAACCACGGTCTGTTTATCCGCATCAGTGTCCAGACCAAGAATAGCATAGGCCTCCTCTATTGAAAGACCTGATTCATGTGTCGCTTGGCTATGTTGCTCAGACTGCTGCTCTTGTCCTGCACGCCAGGTAGCGTGCATTTTATCCAGGAAGTTTTCTAGTAATAAGCGTGAGTCTTCATCCTGCTGTAAGTAATACTCTCTTAGCTGAATGAGTTCTTCTAAACTGAGATTACTCAAGTTTCTTCCGGCAAATAACCCCGTTTTGACAATACCGGTTAATTTTCCTGAGTCATGGTCCAATTGCATGTGTAAGTAGTCTGTTTCTACTTGAGAGGTTTGGCCGGCACTAGGGTTGTTGCCTTTAAAAGTGCTGGCTAATCGTTGCAACATGGGCAGATACGCAATCAAGCCTAATAGTCGTTGCACGGCAGGAATCATTGCGCCTGCTAATGCAAACAACCAATGCAGTCTTCCTGTCATGACTAAGCCAAGCAAGGTAATACCGACGACTACCATCAATGCTTTCCAGCGTTGCTGGGCTGGCAAACGTTTAACCCACCGATACAGCATCAATGCAAGTATTATAGCGGCGGCAATTAATATAATACGGGCCATATTATTTATTCGGTAACTGCTTAATAATAGAAGAGGCTAACTGATTGCCTTGTTGTGAATGTTTTTCTAGTGCGCTTACGCCACCTACGGCAAATGCTGCCACGGCGCATAACAAATCTTTTAGTTGCGACACGCTGTTTTGATCAAAAGCACAATAGGCGCCTTGTGTTAATTGTGCGATATGTTGAAACGCTTTTTTTGCATTTGGGTCCTGGCCTTCATGGAAAATAAACACGGGTACTCCCAGCATGCCAAGTTTGCCGGCAGTGGTACCGACATCATCAATGGCTTCTTCGAAACTGTCACCAACAAAAACGACGGCTTTAATTTTTTGCGAGGCACATACTTTGACAGCTTGTTCCAGAGTGCGTTTTATTTGCGTGTGTCCGGCAAGGCATCGCACGGCTAACATCTGATCTCTTAATTTGGCGGCATCGCGGCTCCAGTCAAGCACATGAAATTCATGATAGCCACGAAAGTAGCACAAACAAATTTCAAGGTTGCCGATATCTTGCGTGCTCATGAACATGTCCGCTTGAATTTGACATGCCATATCCCAGGTGTGCTCACGGCTGGCGGTAGCATCCATGGCAAACATTAAGCGACCTGTGTTTTCTTTACTCTCATGCACGACTAATTCATCAGATTTTTTTAAAAAATCCTGTACCGTGAGTGAATTAGAAGGAGTAAGCTGATCTTTCGCCATAAATGATACTTTTTGTACCTGGTTTATTTGTCGTGTAAAACCTTTTACAGATTATCAAGTCTATTAGTATTCCTATTATTATAGAAGGGGTGTGAGAATGCTGCATTATAAGATCAATAAGCCACCACATATGCTTCGATTTATCTCCTGCACTGCAATCATGCTTGCGCTGAGTTTATGCGCTGTCCATGCGAATGAAATTAAAACTACTGTTGAAGACCAAAAAGAATTATCCCTGACGGTGTACAACCATAATCTTGCCTTAATACGTGATGTTAGAAATGTAACACTCAATAAAGGGTTGAATCGTCTGGCGGTACGTGAAGTCAGTGCACAAATTCGCCCTGAAACGGCCATTATTACCAGCCTGTCGCACGCGCATGCGCTCGCTTTATTTGAGCAGAACTTTGATTATGACTTGTTAACACCGCAGCAGTTATTGCAAAAATATGTAGGTAAACAAGTCAGAATTATTAAAACACATCCCACCACAGGCGCTGAAAAAGAAGTCGATGCAACGGTATTAAGCGCCAATAACGGTGTCGTGCTACAAGTTGGTGACCGCATTGAAACAGGCTTACCTGGGCGCATTGTATATGATCAGGTGCCCGCTAATTTACGCGATCGGCCGACGCTGTCCATTCTTGCCAATAGCAAAGTCGCTGATGAGCAGGCGATAGAACTGAGTTATTTGTCGGGCGGCCTGAGCTGGAAAGCAGACTATGTTGCCAAGCTCGATAAACAGGAAAAATATCTAGACTTAAATGGTTGGGTCACACTGAATAATCAGAGTGGCGCAAGTTATCACAATGCAAAGCTGCAACTTGTCGCCGGCGATGTCAATCGAGTCCATGAGCACAAGGGCATGCAACGCCGCGATGTGGTTATGATGCAAAGTATGGCCGAGGAAGCCATGCCTGCCATGGCTGAAGAAGGACTATTTGAATATCACTTATATACCTTAGGCCATAAAACCGATGTGTTGCAAAACCAAACCAAGCAAGTGGCATTGTTGTCTGCGAATAAAGTGCCTGTGAGCAAAGAGTTTTTGCTACAAGGTCATCAGCACTATTATTTTAACAGACAAGGTGTGATTGCAGATAAGCTTAAAGTGGGTGTGTATGTTGAATTTGAAAATGAAAAGCAACATGGTTTAGGTATTGCCTTACCGAAAGGCATAGTACGCGTGTATAAAGATGATACTTCAGGCAATGCACAATTTATTGGTGAAGATCGCGTTGACCATACACCTAAAGATGAAACGATCCGCTTAAAACTGGGGGATGCTTTTGATGTGACAGCGAGTAAAAAACAAATGTCATATGAAAAAGAATCCGCCTTTGGAAAATATAAACATGCGGCGAGTTCAAGTTATGAAATTGAAATTCATAATGCTAAAAATGAAGATGTCGTAGTGAAGGTGCTGGAACCTGTGCCGGGTGACTGGAAAATGTTAGAAACTAATATCGAGCATGAAAAAGTCAATGCGCACACGGCACAATGGTTAGTTAAGGTGCCTGCAGAACAACGTGTTACTTTGAAATATAAAGTGCTTGTAAGATACTAAGCTATTCTAATTTTGCTATTGACATACAATAAACAGAAATCTAGCAGTCTTGTTTAGTGAAATAATGCCACTGAATTAACTATGTATTATTATGCTGACTCAAGCATAATACCCAGCACTTATGTTTATATGTAAGCCTGTCTAATCAGCCTGTGCATATAATGTGTAAAGTTTGAGTTTGGTGTTTATTTAACACGCGCTAATTACTTAACAATCGCTATTTACTATGAACGTATCTCGTGGATGGGATTGGCTGGGTTTGTTTGCTCTGGTAGCAATGTTTGGCTCGGCTTTCTTGTTGACAAAAATTGCAGTGCAAGATGTTCCGCCCGTTATGGTGGTGGCGGGGCGCATAGCAATGGGTGCATTGCTGTTACTCGTGATCTCTTATGCGAAAGGTGAGCGGTTAGCTGATCTGAAGCCTTATTGGTTTTTGTTATTGGTTTTAGCGTTAACTGGAAACTGCATTCCATTCTTTGTGATTACCTGGGGACAACAACATGTTGATAGTGGTTTGGCTGGTATTTTAATGGCGATGATGCCATTAACTACCGTCGTTTTAGCGCATTTTTTTGTCGCCGGTGAGCGTATTACAAAAAATAAGTTGATTGGATTCTTGCTTGGCTTTGCGGGGGTGGTGATCTTAATGTTTCCTGAACTTGATGTCAGACAACAGATGGACTGGATTTATATAATTTCAATGTTGTCAGTGTTGACTGGTGCAATCAGTTACGCGGCAAATTCTGTTATTGCTCATGCCTTACCAACTTTAAGTTTAACGCTGATTTCATCCGGTGTGTTATTAATGGCATCGCTGGTGATTGTGCCGATATCGATGTTTGCCGGGTTTCAGTGGATACAACACGCTTCAGCTAGTTCATTAGTATCTGTCATTTTACTCGGCCTGTTTCCTACCGGGCTGGCAACAATTATATATTTCAGTGTGATTCGTCGAGCCGGCGCGGCATTTTTATCACAAATCAATTATTTGATTCCGGTTTGGGCAGTACTGTTAGGTGTGCTGTTTGCAGCAGAGAAATTGACGGCGAATGCTTTGATTGCGCTGGTCGTTATTTTAGTCGGTATTGCGATTGCGCAGATGAATCGTGCCACCAATGCGGATTCGATTTATCACGACTAAATATTTTTTACCAGATATTTCAAAAGTGTAGCTTGATGCTACCAAAACTCAGGTTTGTTAAGTGCTTCAACACAATGTAGCGTTCCCGATAGCTTTGCAGTGTTACTCCCATTAAGTGCTTGACACAGCCAGCCTTCTGCTTGTGAGAGTGGAAAAGGTGGTCTGGCAACTGTCGGTGAAATAGACCTGAAACCTACTTTTGAATAGAACTGTGGATCACCATAAGTAAAGACTACCTGTACGCCGTTTTGTTTTAATTCACTTAGCCCATAGTTGATTAACATTTGGCCGATGCATTTGCCCTGCAGGTAGGTGGCTATCGCCACAGGCGCCAATATAAATACTTCATTAAATTCTTCTTGTAATTTTTCTTTTAATTCTGCTTTTAACTCTGCTTTTAATTCTTCTGGGTCGGACTCGAATAATAACCGAGTGAAAATAATGCAACCGACTAATTGACTGTTTTCAGTAGCAACATAGGCGTATAAATCTTGTGATTCAGTCGTATTAATTAGATCAAATGCTAGCTGCCCAATCAGCTCTCCTTCAGTGCTGTTTTCAGAAGCAGTAAATACTTCGGTGAGTAGTTGTTTGATATGTGTTTTATCAGAGTCTTTATAAGATGAGATATGCATGAATACGTGCTTATTCTGTTTTTAATTCTGCTAGTTTTTATTCTGCTAGTTTTTATTCTGCTAGTTTTTATTCTGCTAGAAAAACCAATTGCAAATAAGCTAACGAAGCAGATGACTTATTGATTTTGCATTAAGCCGCCTACACGAACATAAATCAGACAGCCTTGTTTTGAATAAGGCTTGTGTTGGCTAAACTCTGGACTGCGAATCCATGTGCCTTTGGGGTAGACCCCATTGTCATCTTCAAATGTTCCTTCAAGAACAAAAATTTCTTCACCGCCCGGATGCGCATGCACAGGAAAGTAAGTATCGGGTTGCCAACGCACCAGCGACATGTTTTCGGGGTAGTGCGTTTGTTTATACAGGGGTAACACACTCAGGCCTTCGACCATGCCTTGTTTCCATTCCATCTCATGGGTATTTAATTTTAACTGCTTGCGGTCTTGACCATCATATTGACGCAAACGAACTAGCAGTGTGCAGCCAATATCTGAGAATGGTGCGTGATGCGTGCCGTCCGGATTAAGTAGATATGTCCCAGCAGGATATCGACCATGCTCATCACAAAACTCACCTGCAAGCACCAGAATTTCTTCGCCTTGCGGATGATAGTGGGTACGGAAATTTCCGCCTGCATCATATTTAACAACACTTGTGACTGGACCAAATTCGCCGCCTTGTCGATACAGTGCTTTCCTCCAAACCGTACCACTGGGGCTCGCTTCCCAGGGCATATCTTCGGTAGAGACGACCACATGCTGACTAAGGTCAGCATTCACATCCTGTAATTCTAGTGTCATTAAAGTAACGCGGTAAAAAGGAAATTACCTGGTTACTTTATTCGTCATAAACAGATAACTCAAGTGCCTCGATATCAATTGCATTGCGACTGTAGCCGACCAATTGATTGTCTTTATCGTATAACAATTGAGAAGGAACACCGATTAATGCGCTGTTGGATGCTTGTGTATAGAAAGCCGAGCCGCGCTCAAAATCGGTAATAACATGGGCGTAGTTTAACTCGCGCGAATTTATTTGATGAAGTGCCTTTTCATGCTCTTCTAGTCCATCGACGACAACTCCAACCACTGTAAAAGGTAAGTCTGGATTCTGCTCGATAAATGCGGAAAGTTTTTCAAAGTCGGTTTTACACACAGGGCAGTAAGTTGCCCAGAACATAACAAGTTCCCAGCGGCCTTCTTCAAGTTGATCGGTGACAGCGCTTTGAATATCGCCTTCAGGCTGTAAAATAAGTTTGCCTGACGAGTGATCAATAGATGATGTATCTTCTTTTGAGTTGACTTGCAGTGCCAGAAACAGGCAAACAACAGGGATGAGTATTGCGCTAATAATTTTCATAATAAAATTTGTGATTTGGATTTGATTCTTATTAAAGACCGACCATTATAGCGATATCTTTCATATCAGGAATAAATCACCGCTGCGTGCTAACATCGGCTTATACACATATTTTGGAGGGAATAATGACTACAACACGTGTGCAAAAAATATTAGATGAAGTTTGTGCCCTCGCTTTTCCTGGCATCTATGACACATTGTCAGCCAAAATTGCTGAAAAAGTTGGCTTTCCCATGGCCTTTGTCTCTGGCTACTCCCTTGCGGCATCCACTATCGGTGAGCCTGATTTTGGTTTATTAACGCAGACAGAGGTAGTGGAACGTGCACGTCATATTTGTGCCAGTGTTGATATTCCTATCATTGTTGATGCTGATACCGGCTATGGTAATCCTCTTAATGTGTACCGTACGGTTAAGGATCTGATCGCGGCCGGTGCCGCAGGCTGTTTCCTGGAAGATCAAGTGTGGCCAAAAAAATGTGGCCACATGCGAAACAAAAAAGTTATCGAGTGTGATCAGTACCTGCAAAAAATTAAAGCAGCAGTGGAAGCACGTGGCGATGCTGATTTTTTTATTGTCGCACGCACTGATGCTGAAGCAGTGTTAGGTTTAGAAGAAGCCATTGCACGTGTGGAGGCTGCACGAGCATTAGGTGCCGATGCCAGTTTTGTTGAAGCACCAGGTTCCCTTGATCAACTCAAAGAAATTGGCAAACGTGTTCCCAAGCCGATGGTGGCCAACATGATTGAAGGAGGTAAAACGCCCGTATTACCTAAAGAGGAATTAGCCGAAATGGGCTTTCAGCTAATTTTATATCCATTAACAGGCTTATATGCCGCCGCAGCCAGTATGCGTGACTACTATCAAAAGCTTAGCGATGACGGTACCACCATTGGCAAAGAAGACGGCCTCATGCAGTTTGCTGAATTTAACGATTTAATTGGTGTTGAAGAAAAATACCAACTCTCAGAAAAATTTGGAGAGTAATTGCTGTTATTCCTGATATTCAATCAGCAACGTTTGAGCTGAACTTAACGTTACTTATTACAGTAATGTCGTCCAGATATAAAACATGATGCTAGCAAAAAGTGCGTAGCCACTTGGGTCTATAAGTTCCCAGTATCTTTCATAGAAATTCTTCATAGTATGTGTCCTCAAAACTTGTGCAATGCACTGAAAATGTTAATTTAATAAGTGTGAAAATTCTTTTATGCGAGTTCGATTTCAAATCTAAGTGATAGTTCACAGCATTGTCTTTTCGTCAACAAGCGGTAGAAAAAACAGCTTAAACGGTCAATTTAGTTCGTTTGAATAATCAAAAGACAGACAGCCATATACCGAATGCGCTGCATGTGCCAACGGTATAAAGTGTGGGATCGATAAGTTGCCAAAAAGATCGGTATATCTTGGTTAACATGACTTTCTCCTCTAAGAAAAAATTAAAGTATCTGCGAAGTCGTTATGTAACCGATGTGCCAACATTAAATGGCAGTAAATTGTTGATGTTAGGTATTAACTATGGCGGTTAAGTAATAAGTATGTTCCAAACAAGAGCAAGTGAAGATTATGTGTGAATGTTTTTTGTGCATTATTGCATATAATAAATATTGCTAGATTTGTGGTGAGGTTAATTATTCGCATTAGGTGACGCGAGCACTAACGTCCAGTAAATACGATACTCAGAAATATTATTGCGCGTGCATGCTAGTGCAAACTCACGATGGTTAGCACTCATCATATTGTGACAATGCCCTGGGCTAGACAGCCACTGTTCCAAGGCTTGTTCAGGCGTGTCTGCACCACCCGCTATGTTTTCAGCGACAGTTTTCCAGTCATATCCAGTATTGGAAACGCGATCACTTGGTCTTGATCCAGCAGATCCTAGGTGATTAAAAAAATCATTCTCTGCCATATCATTGGAATGACTTTTCGCTGCTATGGATAATTTGTGGTTCCATTGAATAGCAGGTGCTATGGGATAGTTTGTATCTCCGCATAGTTGTGCAGAGGCGCGAATTTTATTTAGATATTTAGTCACGCGTTGAATACGTCGCTCACTGAAGTCGCATTCACTTGTTTTAGCTGGGGTTTCATAGCTTGGTGCATTGGCAATCTTTTTGCTATTGATGTAGTCACCAACACCACATGAATAAAGCAGCCAAGTGCAGGTAAAAATACAAATTGATTTTACGTATATGTTCATGAGTAAGATGTGAGCGTTGAGATAGATGTAGTCATGGAACTGAATTAATCGTCTGGGTAAAGTTTATAACAAGCGGATTGTATGTATCTAGCGCCAACTTCAGTTTGCACGCCTTTGCCATATTTGAGTACACATGCCTTTGCGTTTTTTGGGCCAAACCATCTCACTTTCTTTTCTATAAATATCCTTTCATGTAATGGATAGCGCTGTTTGCATGCATCCACAACGGTTTGTGCTACCGTATCTGTTTGCACATCCTGCATGTCTTTGAGCAAACATTCCCAGTAGTTGTCCGGACTAAACCAACCTGCCACTGCAGTAGAGTTGTATAAACAAAATATAAAAAAAACGATTAACAGATTTTTCATGGACATAAAAAGATTAAAGGCCGCAACGGCGGCCTTTAATGATTAATTTTGCACTATGGTCAGGCTAAGGAGCATATTGAAATGATGCAGCCAGGCCAACTGTATCCGAGTGACTATGATCAATACCATTACTGCGGTACCAGGTTTTCTTGGATTTGGCGACAGAGATAGGATTACCAGGTGCCACAGCTAATGGGTGGTTACTGACAACCACATCACCACCATCTTCACCTTCGATGGTATACATTTCATTTTCGGCGACTTTGCCTACTTTCAAATGGCGTTTTGTGCCTTCACTTGTAAAAGTGATAGGCGCTTGTTCAACACTTTTCACGGCAGAAATTAGACCTGCGATTACAGATAAGTGTCCACCATGTTTACCACTCCATAATTCAGTTAACGCCATGGTTTGCATCTCGGTTGCAGAATCATCAATGTAAAGATTCACTTGCCAGCCGCCGTCAGTAAGCAAGCCAGGAGCTTCGAGATACACAGCCACTTTTAATCCATCTAATTTAACTTCACCTAGATTGCCTTCATCAATACGCCAGCCAACAAGTGCATTGCAGTAACCTTTAGTAGGTGGCATCAGAAAAATACATGGACACACTAAATCACAGGTGCACGATTCGAAGTATTCGCCAGCTAAACTCCAGTTTTCTGCCATGAGGGTATCCTTTGGTGTGGTGTTTAAATGTTTATCTTAAGCGATTATTATACCTTGCAAAAAATGAAACTCAAAAGCTATAAGCAGTTGTTTTTATTATAAATATAATTCATTTTCAATTTATCTACTGACATCATGAATCAACCGCTCAGCCGGCAAAATTATTTTACGCGTGATCATTGGATTGTGTATGCCGGCATGCTTGCGATATGTGTGCTGGGTTGGGGTTATATGGCTTACATGGCTTGGGCAATGCAGAATATGCATCTGGTTGATATGTGGATGCCTCCGCGTGGTGGAACACGTGCGTGGACATTGTATGATTTTTCGATGCTGATCCTGATGTGGGCGATCATGATGATTGCCATGATGACACCTTCTGTTTTACCTATGGTGTCAATGTATGTAACGGTGAATAAAAGTAAGAAATCTAAACACCAGGCCTATACACCAACATTTATATTTTTATGCGGCTATTTGATTGCTTGGGTTTTATTTAGTGTTGCAATTTCAATAGCCCAGTATCCTTTGCACACTTCGGGTCTGTTAAACCCAATGATGAACAGTCGTAGTTATTTACTTAGCGGGGCGGTGTTAGTGGCGGCAGGTATTTATCAGTGGACGCCGTGGAAAGATGCATGTTTAGAGCAATGTCGTAGTCCCTTGCATTATTTAATGACAAGTTGGCGTGAAGGCTATGCAGGTGCATTACACATGGGCGTGAAACATGGCCTGTATTGTATTGGTTGTTGCTGGGCGCTAATGGCAGTGATGTTTGCTGTGGGTGTAATGAATGTGCTGTGGATGATGGTGATTGCGTTGTTTGTCTTGGCTGAAAAAATATCACCAATTTCGGCTAAATATTTGCGAATTATCTCTGGACTGGGCTTAGTGATGTGGGGGTCCTATTGGTTATCACTGTATCCATGGTAATTCAACTTCGCGCTTAATAATTTCAGCTAATAAATCTGTAGTCAGAAATATTTTTGCTTGCTAGAATGCGGCAAATTTTTTTGCGGCGTCAATCTGTCGTGAGCTATCAAGTGTATTAAATTTATTAAATGGAATTAATTCATTATGGTGCGTGTTAAAAATAGCAAAATTCATGGTAAAGGTTTATTTAGTACTGAAAAAATTTCCAAAGGAACCATTCTGGGCACATGCAAAACCAAGAAAACCAAAAAAAATAATATGTATACATTATGGGTTGAGGATCAGCCGCGCGATATTACATGTGATTTCAAATACATCAATCACTCCGCAAAACCCAATGTTGTCTACTATGATGATTATACGGTTGTAGCAATTCGCAAAATCAAACAAGGTGAAGAACTAACACACGATTATGGTTGGTAGCATGATGGGTGCTGCAATATTGCGTTGATTTGCTAGATGTGCTTCTAACTTAACTACGCCTTGATGTGCTAATGACTGCGCTAGAATCCTACCACCGGTTTTATCACCAGAAAAGTAAAGATAGTTATTGTTATTACGCCTAGAATGTTCAGCCACAAACCGGCTTTACACATTTCTGCAATAGTAATGTGACCACTGCCAAATACAATTGCATTAGGCGGTGTTGCGATCGGCATCATGAAGGCAAAGCTCGCTGCCAGAGTGGCAGGAAAAATAAATAAATAAGGATGTAATCCCATACCAATCGCGATGCTGCTGAGAATAGGCACAAGTGTTGCCGTGGTGGCGGTGTTGGAGGTTAATTCCGTTAAAAAGATGATGCTGGTACATATGATCAGCACATACACTACCACAGGAAGATCCGGCAATAATAAGGCTTGAGCTGCAATAAATTCTGCCACGCCATTGGTTTTGATCGCCTTAGCCAGTGTTAACCCGCCGCCGAATAGAATAAATATACCCCACGGTAATTTTTTAGCTGTTGGCCAATCCAAGACAAATTCTTTATTCCTGAAATTGACAGGAATGACAAACAACAGCATGGCCGCCAACATAGCAATTCCAGGGTCACTTAATTGGTAAAGTGGTTGTATCTGTTGCCCATCAATCGTGATTGAAAATTTTTGTAGTAGAGGCCTGGTAATCCATAAGATGACAGTCAATAAGAACACACTAACAGTGATTTTTTGTCCGCGTGACATGGGTTGTCTGTTGATACCATCATCATGATCAGCGTCATTCAACTTTGCTGCGTTAAAAGGAAACACAAATTTAGTCAACACAATTAATACTATCGGCAGAAAAACAAACGCTAACGGTGCGGCAAATATCAGCCATTTGGAGAAGCTAATCTCAGTTGCATAGCGTTCAGAAATACCATCTTGCAAGAAGCTGGCTAGGAATAAGTTGGGTGCAGTGCCAATCAGCGTCATGGTGCCACCAATTGACGCCGCGTAAGCAATACCGAGCAACATGCAACGCGCAAAATTATGCTGGTCTGCATTGTCAAAATCGCCCTGTTGATTATGTGCATAGACTGCAATAATGCTGAGACCAATAGGTAACATGACAGCCGTGGTTGCAGTATTGGAGATGAATGCACTGAGAATCGCGCTGACAAACATAAAGCCAGCAACAATCAAGAACGGATTATTGCCTACAACAGATAACAGGCTATTGGCTAAACGATGATCTAGTTTCCAGCGCTGCATCGCCAGGGCGATCAAAAAGCCACCCATAAATAAGAATATTAAGTGTGATGCATACGGCGCAGTGGTGGATTTGATATCGGCGATATCCAACAAAGGAAACATTGCTATCGGTAATAGCGCGGTAGCACTGATATCAATGGCCTCAGATAACCACCATATGGCCATCCAAACAGTCATGCAAAGCGTTGTTTTTGCTGAAAAAGATAGCGGAATTAACGCTTTTTGGGTATCGACATATTGGTCAGGTAAGGCAAAGTATAAGCATACTGCTGCGATTGGCCCGGCAAAGAATCCAACGCGCTGAACGATCGATTGCATGTTAATTTGAAGTAATAAAAAAACTAGAAAGTAATAGTACACATGACTGAATTGAACGACCAATATAATCGCACCATGCGAGATTTACGCATCTCGGTGACAGACCGTTGTAATTTCAGGTGTACTTACTGCATGCCTAAAGCAGTGTTTAATTCAAAATATCAATTTATGGCGCGTGATGACTTATTGTCATTTGAAGAAATTACACGCTTAGCTGAATTATTTGTCCAACACGGGGTGCGAAAATTACGCCTGACAGGTGGGGAGCCGTTGTTGCGCAAAAATCTTGATGTACTCATTACCGAACTCAATAGTATTTCTGGCATTGATGACATTGCACTCACGACTAATGCTTCCTTACTAACCTTGAGTCGGGCAAAACAGTTAAAAGAGGCGGGGTTGCATCGAATCACAGTTAGCCTCGATGCTATCGATCAAGATACGTTTGTGCGTATGAACGATGTTAATGTCTCTGTGCAAAAAGTGTTGGACGGAATAGATAATGCCCGCGCTGCCGGATTTGAGTCTGTAAAAGTAAATATGGTGGTGCAAAAAGGAGTGAATGAAAATGATATTTTGCCAATGGCAGAATATTTTAAGGGCAGTGGACATATTTTAAGATTTATTGAATATATGGATGTGGGCAATACCAATGGTTGGGAACATGGATCAAGTGGTCCCTGGCCAAGACATTATCCAACGCATCAAAAGTAAATATGCCATCGAATCAGTGGACCCGCACTATAAAGGTGAAGTGGCTAAGCGTTGGCGCTACCAGGACGGCGATGGTGAAATTGGTGTCATCACTTCAGTCACTCAAGCATTTTGTGGTGACTGTAATCGTCTGCGTTTGTCAGCAGAAGGAAGCATTTACACGTGTTTGTTCGCGTCTAAAGGCGTTGACTTGCGGCGTTTATTACGAGCTGGTGCGTCGGATGAGTTTATTAATGAAGTCATTTGTAATACCTGGAAATCTCGCACCGATCGTTATTCAGAGTTAAGAGGCAAGCAGAACACTGAAGTGCATAAAGTGGAGATGTCTTACATAGGTGGCTGAGTCTAGATGGATAACAACGCTTCTTTATTTGATCGAATGGGTGGTCAGGGCGCGGTCTTTCAGTTAGCAAACCGTTTTTATGATGTGATGCAAAGAGATGACGTTGCGCGTGACGTTCTTGATATGCATCCTGATGATCTCACGCGTTCACGGAAACGTTTGGCGCATTATTTATGTGAATGGTTTGGTGGCCCTAAATTATTTGGCGAACCCTATGTAAACCCGACATGGCTTAAGCAACGCCATATACATCTTGATATTGGTATCGAGGCTCGCGATCAATGGATGCATTGCATGCTCACCGCCATGAACGAGTTGAATTATGAGGAACAACTTTCGCAGGAGTTAGCGAAAAAGTTCTATGAGCTTGCCGGTTATCTGCGTACTAAAGTTTAGTCAGTTTTGAGGTACTAGTATCGAAAATATTTTAGATGTTTCTTTTGTAGTTTTATTTTTCTGGTTTTACCATGCTGGCTTTACTTCACTGACATTATTTTTCCAGTAGACGTGGAATTAATTCAACCAGGTTGCAAGGACGATGACGATAATCGAGTTGTAGCTGGATGAGTTTATCCCAGGCATCTGCACAAGCGCCCGAAGATCCCGGCAAACAAAATATGTATGTGCCGTTAGCGACACCGGCTGTTGCTCTGGATTGCAGTGTTGAAGTACCGATAGATTCAAAAGACAGCACGCGAAACATTTCTCCAAACCCTTCAATCTCTTTATCCAGTAAAGGCTTGACTGCCTCCGGTGTGCCATCACGTCCGGTCACACCCGTGCCGCCAGTGGTTATGATCACTTGAGGCGTAGGTTGCGCTATCCAGTGTGAAATAATTGCACGTATCTGGTAAATATCATCAGCAACAATTTTCTTTTCACACAGGTTGTGACCTGCCTTTTCTAAACGGGTCACGAGTAACTTGCCAGATTTATCGTCTTGCTCTGTGCGCGAATCAGAAATAGTTAATACCGCAATCGATAACGCGATAAATTCTCTATTAGTATCAATCATAATTAATTGCTTATGCAGTGAATTTGGCTTCACGCCAATTATCAATAATCAGACTGGCGTTGTCGAAGTCACTCTCGTCAACAACCACTCTAATCAGTCCATTCACAGGCAGTTCACCCATAGCACCTTGTAAGTATTCACCTAAAATCTCACAAGTGATACCTTCACTTGTGAGTAAGCCTTTTATGATGTTGGCTTCAATTGAGTTGAGAGCATGAAAGATTGTTTTCATTGGAAGTAGATTAGTATTGTGAGTTGAGAGCACACTTATTGTTATGCTGTATTAATATTAAATCAGCGTTTCTTAATCAATATAATGCAACAATATACCGCGCTTATTAAGAAATTATCCAGCTTCTCAAGCATTTAACCGTTAGTATAGCGTTGTAGAGGAATGACGTCAGAAACATTATTTGAACGATGATCCATTTGCAAAATGAAAATTGAGTTATTCACTGAACCCTATGACCCCTGGCAATGGGTGAAATCATACCAACATGAACAGGCTGAGCTAAAACATAATTTTGGTGCAACCTGCGTATTCATAGGTACGATGCGTGATTTCAATCTGGGTGACGATGTCCAGTCCATGCATTTAGAGCACTATCCGGGCATGACGGAGAAAAGCCTTGAAAAAATTATGCTTAAAGCGGCCGAGCAATGGGATTTACTGGATATTTGTATAGCACACCGTGTAGGTACCATTTATCCCGGGGACCCAATTGTATGCGTGGCGGTCTGGTCATCTCATCGAAAGCAGGCGTATGAAGCTAACCGCTTGATTATGGAGGAATTAAAATCAACCGCGCCGTTTTGGAAAAAAGAGCAATTAAGCCAAGAGCAGCGCTGGGTAGAGAAAAATACCGAAGGTTTTTAACCTAATCTATTGATTTCTGTTGGATTTCAATAGTTGGCCGATAACAAATAAATAGTTAATATGCCAACTACTTATGGGGTATTTTGTCTTGAGACACGCATTAGTCTAATTAAATGGATGCCGTCATCATATTGTTAGCGCTTGGCGCTGGCTTAATCTTTCGCCGTTTAAATTATCCACCTTTACTGGGTTATTTGTTGGCTGGTTTCTTGGCGCACGAGTTAGGGGTTGGCAATATCGATGTCATCACCCCACTTGCTGACCTGGGCATTTTATTACTGTTATTTACTATTGGCCTGAAGCTTAATTTAAAAGAGCTGGCAGCCCCGCATGTCTGGGGCACTGCACTCATCCATATGGTGATTGCGGTATTGCTGACTGTACCAGTGATAATGGCGGCAGGTTACTGGCTGCCGGCCCTTAAGTTCACTGATTCCGTGTCCGCATGGACATTAGCCTTCGCATTATCGTTTTCCAGTACGGTGTTCGCCGTTAAGATTTTTGATGAACGTGGTGAGAGTGCAGCCTTTCATGCGTCCATTGCCATTGGTATTTTAATCATTCAGGACATTTTTGCTGTCTGTTACTTAGTATTTACGTCTGATAAACCGATTGAACCAACTGCGTTACTGCTATTGGCATTGCCGTTAGTTCGTCCATTACTGCTTTATTTGCAAAAATTATCTGGGCATGGAGAGTTGTTGGTATTGTTTGGCGTTGTGTGTGCCATTGGTGGCGCTGAGTTATTTGAATTAGTCAACTTGAAAGGTGGCCTCGGTGCATTATTGTTTGGCGTGATGTTGGGCAACAATGAGCGCGCCAATGAGTTGTATAAAAATTTATTAAACTTAAAAGATTTATTTTTAATTGGCTTCTTCTTGCAGATTGGTTACTACGGATTGCCTTCCATGGAAATGCTATTCGTAGCAGTGAGTCTGGCACTACTGATTTTCTTGCGCCCACTTATTTACTATTTCTTATTAGTCATGTTCAAAGTCAGGGCGCGTACCGCTTTTTTATCAGGTGTCGCATTATTTAATTATAGTGAGTTTGGTTTAATCGTCGCGACCATTGCTGTCACGTCAGGGATACTCTCCCATGAATGGCTAACGACGCTTGCACTCGCCATGTCTATTTCTTTCTTTTTTGCTACGCCTTTTAATACTCGCGTGCATGACTTGTTTAATAAAAATTATGAGTTCCTGGATAAATTCGAGCGTGACGAACGTTTGCCGCAAGAAATTATTCCTAATATAGGTGATGTCAAAGTGGCTATATTGGGCATGGGACGTGTCGGCCAAGGGGCTTATGAAGCGTTGCAAGAAAAATATCCTGGCATGGTGGCTGGCATTGAAGAAAATCAGGCGCGTGTGGATCGGCTGGTTAAAAAGGGAATTAATTGTATCCATGGCGATGCTAATGATTATGAGTTTTGGAGTCAATCCACATTGCTCGAGTGTGAAAAGATATTTGTATGCTTGTCTAATCACAGAGAGAATATGTACATCGTTGAACTGGCGCGCGAAACTGGCTATGAAAATACACTCGCAGTTGTTTCTCACTTTGATGACCAGCAAAGAGAGCTTGAAGAGAATGGCTGCGTGGCGTTTAATTTATTTGCAGAAGCGGGGCATGGTTTTGCCAAGCATGTATTTTCAGAACTTAGTAATAAATAATTTGGAGCGAATACTTGAAGTGGAAGTTACATCATAAAGATCTAAAATATGATGGTCATTTCAAAGTCACTAAATATCAACTAACGCACGAAAAATTTGATGGCAGTGACACACCGCTGCTGCAACGTGAGGTTGTGGGTCGCCAAGATGCAGTGGCTATGGTGGCTTTTGACCCAGACGCTGATAAGGTAGTGCTGGTCAATCAATTCCGCATGGGCGCCATAAAAGAACAGCAGCCCTGGCTAACCGAAATTGTTGCCGGCTTGATAGAGGCAGAAGAAATCGCAGAAGATGTCGTAATCAGAGAGTGCCAAGAAGAAATTGGTTGTCGCCCAAGTAAGTTATTAAAAATAGCTGGTTTTTACACGAGCCCGGGTGGGCTAACTGAATGGATCGACTTGTATATCGGTAAAGTATCTGTCAATGAATTAGTCGCATCCGCTGGTTTAGAAGAAGAGGGTGAAGATATCAAAGTCATGGTTGTGCCTGCGACTGATATTCCCTATATGCTCTCAACCGGAGAAATAAGATCTGCGATTGGTATTATTGGCTTGCAGTGGTTTGTAATGAATCACGAAAATATTAAACAACAATGGCTAGATGGAGAAACTTAAGATGAACTATCTTAGTTAGCAAAGTCTATTTTCAAGAATATCTTCTTATAACGCTGATTTTTTTTCTTGGTTTTATATATTACGCCTGTCGATTCAGTTTCACTGGAATCAGTATTGCCACCGACTTCAAACCACTGTCCGAGCGCTACTTGTAACGAAGTGTCTATATACGTCTGATCTTGTCCATAGCCTTGATAAGTTCGGCGATTACTTGAGGTGCTTTGAATGCTTACATTAGCTGTATTGTCGCCTGAACTACGTGCCAGCACATAAAACCCATCTTGCCTGGAAGGAGATAAATGATTGTGTTCAATTAGAAAGTCACCGTTGGCACGTTGCACATACGCATAAATAGGAATAATGCGCAAACTCTCTCTTGAAATAAAGGCTGGCTTACCTTCTTGAACATGAACAAATTGCGTGTTGTTACTTTTGTCCTGTGTATGGCGCGTATCAATATTGACTGTCACACCTGGTTCGCTCGGTGGGTAGCGCCCGGCACTCACTTCAATATCACCCTTGCGTGCAGTGACTGATGCATCGACATTGTTTTCATCGCTAACAACATATTCATCATTGGTTACACTAATGCGGAATGTCTTAATCGCTTTATCAATGGCATTGATTAGACTTTGCATCTCTGGCACGCGTTGTTGTGATGTTTTAATAAATATCTGATAACCGCTGCCACTAATGGCTTCATGCTCTTGTAGCAGGGGCTGTAATAATGGAATGACTTCGTCGGCAGGCCGATGCTTTAAATCAAAATATTGGATGCTGTCAGCGGCATTCGCGATGCAAAAAAACATGCATGCCGTTAGCAGCGTGAATATCATTCTCATATTAAATACTCACTCGTCGTAAATCTGCAATCGGTTCACTTTGATGCCAATAGTCAGTAAATATTTTATCTAATTCACTGCAACGCGTAATGTCATTAAAGTTAACGCTACCTTCATAACGATCAGATTGTGGATTATGCAAAAATCCTTTTCCGTCAGCCGTCATGAAGCTTTCATTATAGACTGTGCATTCTTTGGGGAGTTTCCTAAAAGTAATTTTAGACGGGACACGGTCGGCGAGATTTAATAGTCGATGACCATTTTTGATAATGTTCGTACCATCATATAGCAGTATTTGAATACCTGAATGGCGACTTTTCTGGATGAATTTATGCATCGCTTCCAATATGTCAGCGCGATCGAATACTTGATGATTGAGTGATCGAGACAGGATGTTAATGCTATGCACAGCAGAGCTTGCTAATTTATGAATCGCAGCGATATTCATGTCGCGTTCCTCAATAGCGACCTCACCCTGGGTGACGCCAAGCATAAAATTCTCAAAAAAGCGTTTTTGGTTCATTTGCTTGTTTGTTACTCAAAAGATCTGAGAATACCTGACTATTCATGTAAGATGCACACCTGTTGGGCCAACTGGTAGTTTAAATGCCTGTTTGGTAGTAATAAAGCGATTGCTAACTGCAAATAGTTCACCCCTAGTCTGAGTGGGAACTTGATGCCACCATCACTTGTCACTTACTTGTCAATCATCTGCGAGTTTGGTAAAAAGCGGCAGTTTTGATCTGCCACAGCAAGCGGGCAGACCTTAATAATAAAACGTTAAAAGCGTCTTGAATAATGATTGAGATAGAAAATTTAGTTAAAAAATTTGGTCCCCTGACAGCGGTTAATGACATCTCTTTTACGGTAAATCCTGGCCAAGTGCTTGGATTTCTCGGACCCAATGGTGCGGGTAAATCAACTACCATGAAAATGATCACCGGGTTTCTGGCACCCACTTCAGGGTCTATTCGCGTGTGCGGTCATGCTGTGGAAGGTGATGCCTTGGCAGCAAAAAAACAGTTGGGCTATCTCCCTGAAGGCGCACCCAGTTATGGCGAAATGACAGCCATTCAATTTCTCAATTTTATTGCTGATGTAAGAGGTCTCAGGGGAACACAGAAAACTCAACGCGTGGACACGGTGATTGAACAATTACATTTGCATCAAGTCATCAATCGTTCCATCGATACATTATCCAAAGGTTTCAAACGTCGAGTGGGCCTTGCGCAAGCAATTTTACACGACCCGAAAGTATTAATTCTGGATGAGCCCACTGATGGCCTGGACCCTAATCAGAAATATGAAGTGCGCGAGCTGATTAAGGGCATGGCGCAAGACAAGATCGTGGTGATTTCTACACACATATTAGAAGAAGTCGATGCAGTGTGTTCGCGCGCAATAATAATAGCCAGTGGAAAAGTTATTGCAGACGAGACACCTCAACAATTGATTGCAAGATCTCCATCCGGTCGACTGGATGATGTGTTCCGTGAGATTACATCAACGGAGGTGTTCTCATAATGAAAAATATTGGCATTATCTTTAAGCGCGAATTACAGGGATACTTTGCAACACCTGTGGCCTATGTATTTATAGTTATATTTTTAGTACTTAGTGGTGCGCTTACATTTCATATGGGTGGTTTTTATGAGCGTGGTCAGGCTGATCTCGCACCATTTTTTAATTTTCATCCTTGGTTGTATTTATTCCTTGTGCCGGCCATTTCAATGCGCTTGTGGGCAGAAGAAAGAAAGTCTGGCAATATTGAATTACTGCTTACACTACCAATCACTATGATTGAAGCAGTGATAGGTAAGTTTTTAGCGGCTTGGTTATTTACTGGAATCGCCTTGATATTAACTTTTCCATTATGGATTACTGTGAACTACCTGGGTGATCCTGATAATGGCGTGATACTGGCTGCGTATATCGGCAGCTTATTGATGGCGGGTGGGTTCTTGGCTATTGGTGCCTGCATATCAGCAACCACAAAAAATCAAGTCATCGCATTTATTATTAGTGTGGTGATATGTTTTGCATTCTTATTAAGTGGTTTTTCCATTGTATTAGATTTCTTTAGTGGCTGGGCGCCTCAAAGTGTCGTCGATGCTATTTCTTCTTTAAGTTTCTTGACGCATTACACGTCGATTAGTAAGGGCGTGATAGATTTGCGGGATATTATTTACTTTGCAACGTTGATTGGTTGTTGGTTGTATGCCAATGCTGTGGTCATTGAAATGAAAAAGGCGAGTTAAATATGAGTGCGGCAAACAAATCTATGGCAAAAACGATTAGTTACTCAGGCTTATTAATTTTGGCTGTGTTGTTCGTGCTTGTGAACATGATTAGTGGCAATCTATTCAAAAGCATGCGAATTGATTTGACTGAAGATAAATTATATACGCTCTCCGATGGCACGTTAAACATTCTTGAAGACATCCAAGAGCCGATTACTTTACATTATTTTTATTCTGATCAAGCTACAAAAGATATCCCTCAATTACGAACATATGCAACACGCGTGCGTGAATTGTTACAGGAATATGCGCAGTTATCTAAAGGCAAGATCACGCTTAATGTCATCGACCCGGTGGCTTATTCTGAAGAAGAAGATCAAGCGGCGGAATTCGGCTTGCAAGGTGTGCCCACCGGCCCAGGTGGAGATACTATCTATTTCGGGTTAGTCGGCAGTAACTCTGTGGGTGAGTCAGAGTTAATTCCTTTCTTCCAGCCAAACAAAGAACAGTTTTTAGAATACGACGTCACCAAGTTGATCTATACCTTGTTGAATACCAATAAGCCTGTGGTTGGTTTAATGTCTAGAGTGCCGATGTTTTCTTCATTTGATATTGAAACTCAAAAAATTCGTAACCCATGGGTTGTCACCAATCAACTACAGCAGTTGTTTGAAGTGCGTAATATAGATTTTACAGAGACACAATTTGACGAAGATCTAGAATTGCTCATGCTTGTGCACCCTAAGGATCTCAGTAACGAAACATTGTATGCCATTGATCAATATGTCATGCGCGGTGGCAACCTCATCGTGTATGTCGATCCATATGCTGAAGCTGACGTGCCGCCAATGAATCCTGAATCACCCATTGAAGCAGCGGGAGTGCGCAGTTCTAATTTAAATCCATTGTTTGATGCCTGGGGAATCGATTATTCGCCGGCTAAAGTGTTGGGTGATCGAAAGTATGCATTGACTGTCGACGTTGGTAATGGTCAACAGGAACGTCATTATTCAATACTCGGACTAGACCAAGATGCATTCCAAGAAGATGATGTCACCACATCGAGTTTAAATTTAATTACCACTGCCATGGCCGGTACTGTCAAAGCTAAAGCGAGTGCAGATGTAGTGTTTGAACCACTCATTCACAGTAGTAGTGAAGCGGTTGAGTATGAAAGTTCAAAATTTAGATTCCTGCCTAAAGTATCGAGTTTGGCAGAGAATTACTCACCCACTGGCGAGGAATATACCATTGCGGGTCGATTCCAAATGCAGCCTGACTCGGCTTTCCCACAGGGGCCTCCAAGCAATGATAATAATAACGATGCGACATCATCTGAGCATCTTGCTAAAGCACTCAACACTGTCAATGTCATAGTGGTGACGGATGTCGATATACTCACTGATCGTATGTGGGTCAATGTACAGAATTTTCTTGGCCAAGAAATCTTTGATGCATGGGCATCGAATGGTGATTTCGCAGTGAATGCTGTCGATAATTTATTAGGCAGCTCAGATTTGATAAGTGTCAGAGGGCGGGCCACAGCGACTAAACCATTTACGCGCGTTGAAGAGTTGCGCAGACAGGCAGATGACCAATTCCGAGAACAAGAACAGTTACTGCAAAATAAATTAAGAACGACAGAACAGAAAATTGCCCAGTTACAGTCGCAACGTGACGATCAAAGTTCAATGATCCTGAGTCCAGAACAGAGTGCAGAAATCCAACAATTTCAAAATGAGAAACTGCAGGTCAGGAAAGAACTACGAAAAGTGCGCCATGAGCTGGATAAAAATATTCATAATCTGGGAGCTTGGTTAAAAGCCATCAATATTGGTTTAATGCCATTGATATTAACTATTCTCGCTTTGGTGCTGTCCGCCATACGAATAAAAAAACGAGTTCAACAACATACTTAAACAATGAATATTAAATCACTTGTCATACTGATTGCGTTTGTATTGATTGGTGCGGGTGCCTACTTTTATTCAAGCGCCAAACAAAGTATTAATGCTGCGGATAATATTGGTGCGGCTATACTGCCAGGTCTTGAGGCAGCATTAAATGATATTGAAGAATTGGAAGTGATTACAGCAGGTAATGAAGTGTTAGCAACCATTACACGATCTACGACAGGTTGGGTGGTTAAACAACGTAACGGTTACCCGGCAGATATTTCAAAAGTACGGGCTGTATTACTCAATCTCGCCCAAGCAAAGATTGTAGAAGAAAAAACATCTAATCAAGAGTTATATGCCAAGCTGGGTGTTGAAGATATATCAACTAAGGATGCGCAAAGTGTCAAAGCCGTCGTGAAATATACTAATCAACGTGCTGAGTTGATTGTCGGTAAGCCTGGGCCACAAATAAATAAATCACGTTATGTACGCTTGGCTAACAGTGATACTAGTTGGTTGATTGATCAGAAAATTGATTTAAAGCATCAGCCAGACTACTGGTTGAAAAAAGATATATTAAGTATTGAGCCCAGCGATGTCGCCGCCGTGAAAATTACTCTACAAGAGGATGGCGCAATATTAGATATCGCAAACAGTGATGACGAAAACAATACATTTACAGTCACTAATTTAACTGACCCAAATTCACAAGTGATAGAGGCGGAGTTACATCAAGTAACCAACGCATTGTCTTCATTCCAGTTATTGGATGTTGCCAGTGCAGACCAGCTTGTCGATACGCCTTCTTCAATGACAGTGGACTATCAGCTTAAATCAGGTGCAACGATAAATTTAGTCGCCTACGATATTGAAGATGCACATTACGCGTCGATTCAAGCAAGTGTAAATGAAGACGTCTCTGGCGAGAATAACGCACAAGCTCAAGAATATGTCGAGCAGATAAATAAAGTCACTTCAGGTTGGGTATATAAAATACCTAACGTGACCTATGACTCAATGTTCAAGCGTGAACCGGATGTGTTAGCAATTACTGAAGATCAGCTAAATTAAATCTTTTTCGCTTTTTCGGTGGCATTGCCTATATAGTTTCTTGGTGTCAGTGCCTGAAGAGACTGTTTGGCTTCATCCGGTATATCTAAACCAGCAATAAATTCATCAATAATTCGCTTATCTATCTTCTTGCCACGTGTCAGGGTCTTGAGCTTTTCATAAGGTTTTTCGATGTTATAACGACGCATGACAGTCTGGATGGGTTCCGCTAATACCTCCCAGTTGTCGTTAAGGTCTTCCGCTAAACGTTGCTCATCAATTTGTATTTTGTTTAATCCGCGAATTAATGCTGCGCAGGCAATTAAACAGTATGCAAATGCACTGCCTAAATTGCGCAATACAGTCGAATCAGATAAATCACGTTGCCAGCGGGAGATAGGTAGTTTCTCAGCAAAATGTGCCAGTAGCGCATTGGCAATACCGAAATTGCCTTCTGCGTTTTCAAAGTCTATGGGGTTAACTTTATGTGGCATGGTTGATGAACCCACTTCAGTAGCAACAACTTTTTGTTTGAAGTAGCCAATGGAAATATATGCCCAGATATCACGGCAGAAGTCGATGCTAATAGTATTGATGCGCTGCAAGCTATGACATAACTCAGCGATATAATCATGCGGTTCTATTTGTGTGGTATAAGGATTGTATTGCAGGCCTAATGATTCTATGGTTTGTTGTGATAGTTTTTCCCATTCTACATTTGGGTAAGCAGATAAATGTGCATTAAAGTTGCCAACTGCACCATTTAGCTTGCCCAGAATTTCGATATCGTTAAGCTGTGTAATCTGTCTTTCAAGTCGATGGCAGACGTTGGCAAACTCCTTGCCCATGGTGGAAGGTGTGGCCGGTTGGCCATGTGTGCGACACAACATGGGTGTAGCAGAAAATTGTTGTGCAAATTGTCTTAACTGTTCAGCGATATGAATTTCAATATTAATTAATAAATCTCTTCCTTCTTTTAACATTAATGCATAAGCGAGGTTATTAATGTCTTCCGAGGTGCATGCAAAATGAAAAAATTCAGCCAAGGTTTTAAGTTCTGCATCTTGTTCTACACATTCTTTTAACCAATATTCAACTGCTTTGACATCATGATTGGTTGTTGCCTCGATTTCTTTGACCCGCTTGGCGGCAGTCATGTCAAAATCATCAATGAGCGCGGTGAGTTTGTCGCGTCCCGATGCTGATAAAGACGGAATGTCATCTAGCGTTTTATTGTCAGCAAGTTGAATTAACCAGGTGACTTCGACTATAGCGCGGCTGCGAATAAGTCCGTATTCACTGAATATTTCTCTGAGCTTTAACGTCGCCTTACTATAACGACCATCAATTGGCGTAACAGCGCTGAGCGTATTTAATTCCATGGATGCCCCATTTTTATTCAATTGTGCTTCTAAGTTGATGTGCGGAGCGATTATACTACAGCCCCCTTAGAAATTGGCTTTGCTTAAATAAAATACAGCAGGGCATTAAATAACATTAGAAGAGTGAATAGGAAAATCGCATGAGTAGTGAAAAATACAGAATTGAAAAAGACAGTATAGGTGAATTACAAGTGCCAGAGGATGCGCTTTATGGCGCACAAACACAGCGTGCGGTGAATAATTTCCCCATCAGTGGATTAACCATGCCGAGAGAATTTATTCAGGCGCTTGGACTACTCAAAGCATCCTGTGCATTAGCCAATAAAGACTTAGGTTTACTCGAGCAAAAAATAGCCGACGCCATTGTGGAGGCAGCCAAGCGTGTCAGCAGTGGGGAATTAGATCAACATTTTCCAGTGGATGTCTTTCAGACCGGTTCGGGCACCAGCAGCAATATGAATACCAATGAAGTGATTGCGCATATTGCCAGCGAAAAAGTCCATCCTAACGACCATGTCAACATGGGGCAAAGTTCGAACGACATTATTCCGACAGCTATTCATGTGAGTGCATGTCTGGCAATTCATGCTGAGTTGTTGCCTGCCTTGACGCATTTAGCCAATACGTTACGCAGCAAAGCCAAGCAAGTAGATAAATATGTCAAAACTGGGCGCACGCATTTAATGGATGCAATGCCAGTGACATTAGGCCAAGAACTCAATGCCTGGGCAACTCAAATTGAAAATGGTCAGCAGCGAATTGAAAATGCATTAACGTTTTTACATCAATTAGCGCAAGGGGGCACTGCAGTTGGTACTGGCATAAATGCACATCCCGAGTTTGCAGAAAAAATGGTTGCTCATTTATCAGCGATGACTGATATCCCGTTCAGCTCCAAGCCAGATAAATTCGAAGGTCTTAGTGCGCAAGATGCCGCAGTTGAAATGAGTGGGCAATTAAAAACCGTAGCTGTCAGCATGATGAAAATTGCTAACGACTTGCGTTGGATGAACTCCGGCCCATTAGCAGGTCTGGGAGAGATTGCATTACCGGCATTACAACCGGGCAGTAGCATTATGCCGGGTAAAGTAAATCCGGTTATTCCGGAAGCCACTGCCATGGTATGTGCACAAGTGATTGGTAACGACGCAACTATTACAGTGGCTGGGCAGTCAGGTAATTTTCAATTGAATGTGATGTTACCGGTTATTGCTTACAATTTAATTCAGAGCATTAACATTTTAGCCAATGCTGCGACATTGATGGCAGACAAGGCAATTGAAGGCTTTAATGTCAATGAAGCCGCATTAACGGATGCTTTAAGTCGCAATCCAATTCTGGTAACAGCGATCAATAGTGTGATTGGTTATGAAAAAGGGGCCGCAGTTGCAAAGAAAGCCTATGCTGAGGGGTTAACTGTGATCGAGTCGGCAATGCAACTAACAGATCTTTCGGAGCAAGAGCTTGTCAAGCTGTTAGACCCGGCCCAACTGACGAAAGGTGGTATTCAAGGCCTCTAGTTATTTAGAGTGTAGAATAATCGCATAAATCACTGTAGATACTTGTATACAATAGGGTTATGCAAGCACCTACATTAATGAACATCGCGTTTCTGCTCACCGTTGCCGGTGTGAGCGCGTTCGCATTTATTCACTTGCATGCACGCGTAAGAATCAAATATGAATCAAGAATGGCCATAGGGGTAATGCTGTTTTGCTCCTTTCTTGTATTCATGACCAGCACCTTGTTGTTTTTAATCTTTGGTATCATTTTTATTTCAGAGATTAATCTCAGTGTCTATATCGCCGGCATGTTGTTGTTGCTTTGTAGTATCATTTTTTTACTCGCGGCGAATATTATCACCAGTGAACGTGAGTATTTCAGGCAGCTGGAAAAACGTCAGACTGAACATGATTCAAGTACTGGTTTGCCTAAGTACCCCATCTTTTTGCAAAAAACCAAACGTGCATTATCAAAACACTCTTTAGATAGTCCTTACTTTCCAGCTGTGTTGGTAATCTTAATTTCGGGCTTAAGACAGCTTGATCGCCGTGTAGGTTTTGGAGTATCAGATTATGTCATTCGCACAGTGGCACAGCGTATTCATGCCACCCTGCGAACCACAGATTATATTTCGCGCTTAAATGAAAATTTATTCGCCGTGTATGTGAATGATCTTAAGGAGCGAGAGAATGTACACATTATTTGTGAAAACATTCTTAAAAGTATCAAAGTGCCTGTGCAGGTCGCCACAGCAGAACAAGCACCGATTTTTCCATATATAGGTGTTGCGTTTTATAAAGATCACCCGTTCGATGATGTGTTGAAGTACGCGCAGGCGGCCGCATTAGAAGCGTGCGACCGTGGCATGGAAGTAATAGTAGCGGATTACATCACGCCCGTGCAGAAAGCGGATAGTGATTTGTTAACGGTATTACAGCGCGGCTTAGAAGAGAAGTCTTTCCAGCTTTATTATCAACCGCAAGTTGCATTACATAACTTGGAAGTCATTGGCGTGGAATCATTAATTCGCTTGCCGCAAGAAGACTGGTTATCTATTGGGCCGGGTGAGTTGGTTGAGTTAGCAGAACGTAATGGCATGATTCACCAGTTAGATTTGCTGGTTTTTCAAATGTTATTTGAGCAAGTCGATGCATGGGTACAAAAAGAGCTTAAGATTCGCGTGGCGGTGAATATGTCCATTAAAAGCTTTAAAAACCATTCCTTGTTGGATTACATTGTCGATACATTAGAGAAGAATCCACGTTACGGTAAACGACTTAAGATAGAAATCACTGAAACGGCCAGTCTCGATGATGTCAAAGAAATGGTCGAGTTTATGAAACAAGTATCACCATTAGGTGTGTTGTTCTGTATTGATGACTTCGGCACGCAGTACTCGTCTATGGAATACATGCAACGTTTGCCTGTGCATGAGGTTAAAATTGATAAAAGCTTTGTATTAAGTGCGCTGAGTGATGATGCCAGTGAAAAAATCGTACGCTCAGTGATTCAACTTGCTCATAGTCTGAATTTATCTGTCACCGCTGAAGGTGTCGAAAACGAACAGATGTTAAACTTCTTAAGGTCATGGAAATGCGACCAAGCACAAGGGTTTTATTTTTCACAAGCCTTGTCGGCAGAAGAGTTTGAAGATTACTTGGCTGAACAGAAAAACAAAAAAGTCCCCGCCTAATTTATGTAGTTATTTTTCGCGCATAAATCAATCTCCGTAGTATATCTCTGAATAGTATATTCAAGCCGTGCAAAGGGCTTTTATCTATGTGCTATTAATCTTGTTGTTTAAACAGTTAAAGCAATTTCTTACTGATTTATTATTGGATTTACCAATATCCTGTATACTTGATATATTGTATTTGTTAATTAAACCAGAAGATTTTATGCTGATCTGCAATCATGTGCGTTATGTATAAAATTCACTTTACTAAGAGGAATTAGACTTATGAAAATGCCAATTAATCTTAAATCGTTTGATACCTCATTTAGTCCACAAAAAGCTCATCTATTATCGCAGGCATCTAAGCTGGCGTACCAAAAAGGCACAGTCATTGTTAAAGCAGCAAAGGATTATGGCTTTAAAAAAGTTAAGTATATTGAAAACAAACAGACGTCAACAGAAGGATTTGTGGCATCAACGGATGATTTTATTGTGGTGACTTTTCGTGGTACACAACAATGGCGGGATTGGTTAACCGATGCAAGATTTATTCAAACAGAAGGTAAATTAGGCGAGGTGCATTCTGGTTTTCATTGGGCATATAAATCCATTGAAGATAATTTAAACGATGCAATTGAACACTGCCGTCGACGCACACGCAAAACATTACCGTCTAGATATAAAGATTTAAATCAATTTGACGAAAAAATATATCCCCAGTCTATTTGGTTTACCGGCCATTCACTTGGCGGCGCTCTGGCCACGCTAGCAGTGGGTCAACGCATTGTGAGATCGTTACCGGTTGATGGGCTCTACACGTTTGGGTCACCACGAGTTTATGATTGGGATGCATCAATTAAGTTTGATCAAGCCATGGGGGATCGCTCTTTCCGCTTTGTGAATAATAACGATATCGTCACGCGCATACCTAAGCGCATTATGGGATATCGTCATGTCGGGCAGTTGAAATATTTTGATGAAAATGGTGATTTAAAAGAAGATCCCTCATGGTGGTCAAGGTTTCTGGATCGTCTGCAGGGGCGTTTTGATGACTTCTTGGAAAGGGCCCGGCAGCAATTAAGGACCATGATATTGATGACTATATAAATCGTGCAGCTAAGGCCTGTGCTAAATGCCTATAGACGATACCGTAATTTTCACCTCTGGCATTTAGTAATGTGATTGCTATTTTATTAATACTATTAGATAAATGTTGAATATGCCTTGGTTCAATGCCGCAGCAGCCGCCAATAACACTCACTCCGCGCTCTAGCCAACGTTGAGAGAATGGTCAGTATTCAAAATTATCTTGAAATCGCTATTTCTGAGTTTTATGGAGACCAAATACATAGTAAGAAAATATCCCATATTACAAACAAAGGAAAGAAAATTTACCAAATAAATGTTGGGCCGATGTTTTTTGAATGAACATAACCAAACAAACCAATTAGCCCGATTAAGATAAATATACAATTTATTACGGCTAAAGGTCTGCCAATTTGCCCTGATGTAGCTAACGTTACAAGTGCAGCAATATATTGAAGAGCAATTAGATAAAAGTATATTTCCCATTTAGTACTCATAAAAGATAACTTTGAAGTATATCTTTCTTGCTAATATACATTGATTAACTGTATTGAATATTTCAAATCAATACAATATTAGCGAAATAATTACTTTTAGTTACATGAATAAAAAGGTCTCGTGTGCTTATGAAATGCAAAAGATCTGTTATTTAACATATGCGAGATAGTTACTTGATGTGATAATCAAGCAAGTCACTGAAGCGTTATAAGATTATGCGTTTATATTTTTCTTACTATAGAGAATGACTAAGCCTGCGCTAATAATTAATGCAGCGCCGATGAATGTATTGATCTCTGGCCATTCATTCCAGAATAGCCACCCGGCGAGACTGGCCCAGAGAAGGGAAGAATAAGTAAACGGGCCGACCTGACTGGCAGGTGCCATGTGATAAGCCTTGGTTAAGAAGAATTGTCCCACCGTGCCTACTAATCCTAGTGCGATGAGTAATAGCCATTCGTTTGTGTTTGGCATGTATAGTTCATTAGTCATCATTGGCACTGAGCTAATCAATGCGCCAAACAATGCAAAATAAAACACAATGCGTGCGGTGGGTTCGGTATCTGACATTTTACGAATAGCGACTTTGGCCGCAGCAGCCAGTGCGCCACCAATCAGACCCACGACAGCCGCGAGTTGTATTTCTGCCGTGGGGTTAAGAACACATAACTAAAAGCCTAAACCAATGCCTAGGTATGTTTTTAGCGAGACTTGTTCGTTAATCCATAAGATAGCAATGATAGGAATGAAAATAGGCCCGGTTAACTTTAATAACATGGCATTGGCTAATTCAATATTCGCTAATGCATAAAAGAAACAATACATTGCTAACACGCCGGTAAGTGAGCGTATCAAATGCATGCCAATTCGTTTTGTTTTGACGTGGGCTAAGCGCTGACGAAATAAAAATGGTGCCAGTACCAACACTGCAAATACGTTGCGGTAAAACACAAGTTGATAGCTAGGCATGTTCTCACCGAGGATTTTAATAATCATCCCCATGGTGGTGAAAAACACTTCGCCTAAGATGGCGAGTAGGCTGCCTATGACAACAACTTTATTGACATGCATATTGGTTTTTTAGAATTCAAAAAAAAGGCGAACTGACGTTCGCCTTTTTAAACGTGTAATGAACGACGATTTATGCGTTAACGACTTTCACTGCTATCTCAGCCAGTTTTGCATCCGCTTCTGCCGCTTTTTGTGTGTAGTCTTCGATTTCATCAAAGTTTAAGTAACGGTAAATATCGTCTGCCATCGGATCTATTTGTGCTGCAAACTCCATATACTCTTGGTAAGTTGGAATTTTGCCCAAGATAGACACGACCGCAGCAATTTCTGCCGACGATAAAAATACATTGGCACCATCACCTAAACGATTAGGGAAGTTACGTGTTGAGGTTGAAACTACTGTAGAGTTTGCTGCCACGCGTGCTTGGTTGCCCATGCAAAGTGAACAGCCCGGCATTTCAGTACGCGCCCCTGCGGCAGCGTAAATGCTGTAGTAACCTTCATCGGACAGTTGGCTTTCATCCATCTTGGTTGGTGGAGCAACCCACAGTCGAGTGGGGATAGTTTCACCATGAATTTCAAGCAACTTACCGCTGCACGGAAGTGACCAATATTAGTCATACACGAGCCTAAGAACACTTCATCAATTTGTGTGCCGGCGACATCTGCTAATGTTTTCACATCATCCGGGTCGTTCGGACATGCCAACAAAGGTTCTTTGATTTCATTCATATCAATGTCGATGATGGCTGCATATTCCGCATCGGCATCAGCTTCCAATAACTCAGGGTTTTCCAGCCACTTTTCCATCGCCTGTGCACGACGTTCTAATGTACGTGCGTCGCCATAGTCATTGGCAATCATCCAACGCAGCATGGTGATGTTAGAATTCAGATATTCAATGATAGGTTCTTTATCTAACTTAATTGTGCATCCGCCGGCGGAACGTTCTGCTGAAGCATCAGAGAGTTCGAAAGCTTGTTCGACTTTTAAGTTGGGTAAGCCTTCAATTTCTAGAATGCGGCCAGAGAAGATATTTTTCTTGCCTTTCTTTTCAACTGTGAGTAATCCCATTTCAATGGCTTTATATGGAATGGCATTGACCAGATCACGAAGTGTAATTCCGGGTTGCATTTCACCTGAGAAACGTACCAATACAGATTCCGGCATATCCAAAGGCATCACACCGGTGGCAGCAGCAAAGGCAACCAATCCCGAACCGGCTGGGAATGAAATACCAATAGGAAAACGCGTATGTGAATCGCCGCCGGTGCCGACTGTATCAGGTAGTAACATGCGGTTTAACCAGGAGTGAATCACACCATCACCGGGTCGTAGTGATACACCGCCACGATTCATTATGAAATCGGGCAAGGTATGGTGCGTGTTGACATCAATCGGTTTCGGGTAAGCCGATGTGTGACAAAAAGACTGCATGGTGAGGTCTGCCGAGAAACCGAGGCAAGCTAAGTCTTTTAATTCATCACGTGTCATTGGGCCGGTAGTATCTTGTGAACCCACGGTGGTCATTTTAGGTTCGCAGTACGTGCCGGGGCGTATGCCGACAGTGCCACATGCGCGTCCCACCATTTTTTGCGCAAGCGTATAGCCTTTGCCCGTGTCTTTTGCCGGGGTGGGAACGCGGAATAGATCAGACGTACCCAAACCTAATGATTCGCGTGCGCGTGTTGTCAAGCCGCGACCAATAATGAGTGGAATGCGGCCGCCGGCGCGTGCTTCATCAAGAATTATTTCAGTTTTAAGTGAGAACTCACACAGCGTCTCACCCGTGGCATTGTTTTTAATCACGCCTTCATAAGGGTAGATATCAATGACATCGCCCATGTTCATATTTGTTACATCACATTCAATCGGTAATGCGCCAGCATCTTCCATGGTATTGAAGAAAATCGGAGCAATTTTTCCACCCAAGCAAAATCCACCATCACGTTTGTTGGGAATAAATGGTATATCACGGCCCATGTGCCAAAGCACAGAGTTGGTGGCTGATTTACGAGATGAACCTGTGCCGACTACATCGCCCACATAGGCAAGGGGATGGCCTTGTTCTTTTAACGCTTCAATTTGTTTAATGGGGCCGACTTTCCCGGGTTCATCAGGATTGATACCATCGCGCGCCATTTTCAGCATGGCGACGGCATGCAGTGGAATGTCTGGACGAGACCAGGCATCCGGAGCAGGTGATAAATCATCTGTATTGGTTTCGCCAGTGACTTTAAACACTGTCACAGTGATTTTTTCTGCCAGTTCGGGCTTGCTGGTAAACCATTCACCATTTGCCCATGATTCGATTATTTTCTTGGCATACGCATTGCCGGCTTTCATTTTTTCTTCGACATCATAAAATGCGTCGAACATGAGTAATGTATGAGACAGGGCTTGTACTGCTGTAGGTGCCAATGATTCGTCGTCAAGCGCATCAATTAAAGGCGCAATGTTATAGCCACCCAGCATGGTGCCGAGTAATTCAATGGCTTTGACCTTATCGATTAGTGGAGAAGATGCTTCGCCTTTTGAAATTGCTGCCAGGAAACCGGCTTTTACATAAGCGGCCTGATCAACACCAGCAGGTATGCGGTTGACTAATAGATCAAGAATAAATTCTTCTTCACCAGCAGGTGGATTTTTGAGCAACTCGACTAGATCTGCCGTCTGCTCGGGTGATAATGGTTGAGGGATGACGCCAAGGTCAGCTCGTTCCTGAACATGTTTGCGATACGCTTCTAACAAGGTTTTTCTCCACGAGTAAAATGCCTGCTAAGTTTCCTTGCTGGCACTGGATGTTAGCTGTTAATAATTGAGGCTGGTATTATAGCTTATGTCGAGCAGGATTTGATAAAATCACGCCGCAGCAATGGCTAGTGAGAGTCAGAATCTAGAAGTTTATCAATAGTATCGAGGTACTTTCTCTTACCCAGCAGTAGATTTATTTGGTTACCGCCGGCCTGATACCAGAGTAAGCAGGCACGTATGCCACAAAATAGCATGGTACGAATTGTGGCGGCATTACCTTCAATCTGTAAATGGGAAGGTTCACCGTACACAATCACGCGCGGTGTGAGTGGGCTGATTGCATTTTGGTAAAGCTGCGCCAAGCGTTCGATTATGTAATCTCTCTGTTGCGTGATATCAGTCGCGGCTTCCTCTAATAAGCTAAGAGTCGTTCCAATTTGTTCGCCTAACTTTTTGTTATCTCGAATATTCTTGGACAACACTATTAAATTAACCATGTAGCGGGCGCGTTCCAGCGCTTGCTTGTCGTGTTTATTGGTGAAGCTGTTTTTTAGAGCAACCAGACCACTGCGAATATTGACTGCATTGCCATACACATCCATATAAGTATCAGGGTCCCTCTGAAATACACTTGCCAGGCAAACATCAATTTCAAGTTCATTAAACTGATTATCCCAAGCGATAGTTTGGACTTGAAGTAATGCTTGATGTATACCACTTAACGCTATGGTTTTATTAATATATTCTGAATCCATATCTAATTTATTCTTTCACTAATTATGCCGCCACCAAGGCAGTGTTCTTGATTATATAAAACAGCATACTGTCCCGGAGTGACCGCGCGTTGTGCTTGTTTGAAATTCAGTTGCCATTGGCCCTCTGATAATTCCATGGCATCACACGCTTGGTGCGATTGACGATAGCGAATTTTAGCTTGAATAGAATTGATTTCACCCTGATAGGCGTCATCAATCCAGTGCATTTTTTCAACAATCAAACTCTGGTTGTATAAGCGCGGGTGTTCTGACCCTTGTGCGACAACCAGCTGATTTGAATTAATGAGTTTATCCACCACATACCAAGGTTTTTCGCTGGCATCAGCCATACCGCCAATACCAAGTCCTTGTCGTTGACCGATAGTAAAGAAGGTGATGCCTTGATGTTGACTTAATACATTACCTTCAGTATCTATAATATCACCTTGATTATTATCAATATAATTACCTAAAAAATCGGAGAATTTGCGCTCGCCAATAAAGCATATACCGGTGCTGTCCTTTTTGTCATGAATATGTAAATTAAGGTCTTCGGCAAGCTGTCTCACCTGGGATTTATTCATCTCACCGAGTGGAAACAACGATTGTTTTAACTGGGCTTGGTTTAATCCATGCAGAAAATAACTTTGGTCTTTGCCTTCATCCATACCAGTCAACAGTTGGTGATTGTTTGGTGTACTGGTACAACGTGCATAATGACCCGTGGCGATATATTCAGCCCCGAGCTCGGTGGCGAAATCCAAAAATGCTTTAAACTTAATTTCAGTATTGCACAGGATGTCTGGGTTCGGGGTGCGGCCTGCGCGATGTTCGGCGAGAAAATACTCAAATACATCATCCCAATACTCTGATGAAAAATTCACTGTTCTGAGTGGAATGTTTAATTTTTCACATACTTTTTCAGCATCGGCGAGGTCTTGGGAGGCGGAACAATACTGTTCATCATCGTCTTCTTCCCAATTTTTCATGAAAATAGCGTCGACTTTATGGCCAGCTGATTTTAATAAGTGTGCGGCGACCGCGGAATCAACTCCACCAGACAAACCAACAACAATATGTTTTAAAGACATATAGTTATATAAGACTTTGAATGTTAATTATTAGATTATAAAATGAGCGAATTGCAGTGGATTCAAACATTACTGCTGCAATTATCTGCCTAAGTTGAGAGTATAAGCAGTCGGTGGGTGCTTACCAAGTTTCGATCACATCACTTAAGATTGATAGATCACAGCGTCGACCGCTTTCATAATCATCAATACTTTTTAGTACCATGGCGCTGCGGCGTTTCTCTTCTGGTAATGCGGCAATTTCTTCACGTGTCATCCACAATGCTTCTAGAATGCCTGTGTCTAATGTTTGCTCAGCATGGTGCGTGGTGGGTCTGCCTGAAAAGGTAATACGCAAAAAAACTTCATCTTTGCGCGGGTGTTTCCAGCGATAGATACCGATAAATGACTCAGGAATAAAGTCCCAGGCTGTTTCCTCTAATGTCTCTCGTATTGCTGCTTCTTCTAAGGTCTCATCGACTTCCCAATGCCCCGCAGGTTGATTATAAACCTCGTATCCATTGGCCATTTCTCTGACCATTAAATACTTTCCATCTTTTTCGATCACGGCTGCGACGGTTATGTGGGGTATTGATGGCATAATTTTTGAATATCAGTTACTTATGTGAAATTTTATTAGAATTCTAAGGTCCTAGTGTTTAATTATTTGGTTAAATAAAATTTGTACACTGCCAGTCGTCGGTAAAATACACTGGTCTTATGGAGTATTCGAAACTATCGTTAGACTCTTATAATGTGATGAACTCAAATTAACAGTGCAATAACAGTATGTCGAGTGATGACAATCAATATCAAAATGATGATGGATTAGCGGTCGAAGAAGCTCGTCCTAAGGTCAAACAGCCGCCGATGTATAAGGTAGTGTTGTTGAATGATGATTACACGCCAATGGAGTTTGTAGTCCACGTGTTAGAAAACTTTTTTAACATGGGGCGCGAACAGGCAACACGCGTGATGTTGAATGTGCATTCACAAGGCAAAGGAGTGTGTGGCATTTATACGCGTGAAGTCTCAGAAACAAAAGTGTCTCAGGTGAATGAGTATGCGCGCCAGAATAATCACCCACTGTTATGTGACATGGAAGAAGCGTAAGCTTTATACAAATAAAGGAATCAACTAGATACCAATATGCTATCAAAAGATCTCGAAACAAGTCTTAACGCTGCGTTTAAACGTGCAAGAGAAAAGCGTCATGAATTTATGACGGTGGAGCACTTATTATTGGCGTTGACCGATAATCATTCCGCTGCGGAAGTATTACGTGCTTGTGGCGCAGACATTGATGCCTTATCCAGTGAGCTGGATGTGTTTATCGATGAAAACACCCCTTTACTAAATGAAGATGAAGAACGCGAAACAACGCCGACATTAGGTTTTCAAAGAGTTCTTCAACGAGCGGTGTTTCATGTTCAGTCGTCCGGCAAAAAAGAAGTTACCGGAGCAAACGTATTAGTTGCTATTTACGGTGAACAAGAATCTCATGCAGTGTACCTGCTAACAAAGAACGACATTGCACGACTCGACGTACTTAATTTTATTTCTCACGGTATCTCTAAGATTTCAGAAGATGGCAATAGCGAAATGCCGAATGATTTAAGTGAAGAGGGCGATTATCAGGAACAAGAAGAGAAGCCGTTAGAAAAATATGCCACCAACCTGAATGCATTGGCCAAGTCCGGCAAGATAGATCCTTTAATTGGGCGCGCGCATGAAGTAGAACGCACGATGCAAATATTATGTCGTCGCAGAAAAAATAATCCTCTACTGGTTGGTGAAGCCGGCGTGGGTAAAACCGCGATTGCTGAAGGATTAGCGAAGAAAATTGTCGACGGTGAAGTGCCTGATGTTTTAAAAGATAGTGTCATTTATGCGCTTGATTTAGGTGGATTAGTGGCTGGCACTAAATATCGCGGCGATTTTGAAAAACGACTTAAGGGTGTACTAAAACAATTGGCATCTGAAGAAGGTGCAATATTATTTATTGATGAAATACATACCATTATTGGCGCAGGTGCGGCCTCGGGTGGCGTCATGGATGCCTCAAATCTTATCAAACCACAATTAGCTACCTCTGAGCTTAAGTGTATTGGTTCAACTACCTATCAAGAGTACCGCGGTATTTTTGAGAAAGACCGCGCGTTGGCACGCCGCTTCCAAAAAATTGAAGTCACTGAGCCAACAGTGGATGAGACATATCAAATCCTTAAAGGTGTGCGTTCGCAATTCGAAGAGCATCATCAGGTGAAGTATTCTGATAATGCCTTGAAAGTAGCATCTGAATTATCTGCGCGCTACATAACTGACCGATTCTTGCCAGACAAAGCCATTGATGTGATAGATGAAGCAGGGGCAGCGTTGACATTAAAGTCTGGAAGTTCGCGTAAAAAATCCATTGGTACAAAAGATATTGAAGCGATTATCGCGAAGATTGCACGTATCCCATCGAAAAATGTATCTCATAGTGATTCTGAGTTACTAAAGAATTTAGAGCGCAACTTGAAGTTGGTTGTGTATGGGCAAGACGAAGCCATCACAACATTGGCCACGTCTATCAAAATGTCACGTTCTGGATTAGGTGATGATGAGAAACCGATTGGTTCATTCTTGTTTGCAGGCCCAACGGGTGTAGGTAAAACCGAAGTCACGCGTCAACTTGCTACTGCATTAGGTATTGAGCTTGTGCGTTTCGATATGTCTGAGTATATGGAACGGCATACAGTATCTCGATTGATTGGTGCACCACCAGGATACGTTGGTTTTGATCAAGGGGGTTTGTTGACAGATGCAGTGTTGAAAGCACCTCATTGTGTATTGTTGTTAGATGAAATCGAGAAAGCGCATCCTGATGTGTTTAATCTGTTACTTCAAGTAATGGATCATGGCACATTAACTGATGCAAACGGCAGGAAGGTAGATTTTAGAAATGTTATTTTGGTTATGACTACCAACGCTGGCGCACAAGAAATTAGTCGCAGTACAGTTGGCTTCACTGATCAAGACCATTCCACAGATGGAATGGAGATCATTAAGAAGATGTTTACGCCTGAATTCCGTAATCGACTCGATGCAATAATTCAATTTACTGAATTAGATAAACGCACTGTTGCAAGTGTGGTGGATAAATTTATTGCTCAGTTAGAAAGTCAGCTTGGAGAGAAAAAAGTCGATCTGATTATAGATGAAGATGCGCGTATGTGGATTGGCGAACAGGGCTACGATCCTCAAATGGGTGCACGCCCGATGACGCGTGTCTTACAAGAACATATCAAGCGACCATTATCTGAAGAAATCTTGTTTGGCCAGTTAGCTAAGGGCGGCACAGTAAGAGTCACTGTGCAAGATAACAAGTTACATCTAGAAGTTTCTAGAAGAGAAGTACCCAGTAAAGAATTATCTAGTTAGTACTGGTAGAGTCGCTGCCACTATATAGATTAGCGAGCTCGGTATGTGATACGGCCCTTAGTAAGGTCGTAAGGGGTGAGTTCTACGGTAACTTTATCTCCAGTTAAAATTCGAATGTAATTTTTACGCATTCTTCCAGAAATATGTGCTGTAACAACATGTCCATTTTCAAGCTCGACGCGAAACATAGTATTCGGTAGAGTCTCGACAACGGTGCCTTCCATTTCAATATGATCTTCTTTTGCCATGCATCTCCTCGTATATATGAATGGTGAGGGCGTCATTATCGTTATCTAACTGTGTAACACAAGGGTTTTCTCGATTTTAAGTATGAAATAATTGCTTTTTTGCTGATTCGACTGTGTGATCTAAAGAAAATAGGCAGTTGCCATCAAATAGCAACTCCCTCATTTGGAGTTAACCATCAATAAATGTGTGTCTGCGCGCTTCGTGGCAGATGCCAAATTGCTATAACCAAACAACAATAACCATATATTAATTACTTAGTAGAGATGTATTGCATATGAAATTTGCTTTTGTATATCCAGGTCAGGGCTCTCAGTCAGTTGGTATGATTAATGAGCTAGCGCAGAGTTTTTCTGTGGTAAAAGAATGTTATCAAGAAGCCTCTGAGGCGATAAAAGTTGATTTATGGAAATTAGTTCAAGAGGGACCAGCTGAGGAGCTGAATCAAACTCAAAATACTCAACCGGCGATGCTTGCCGCCAGTTATTCGATATTAAGAATCTGGGCTCAGTCTACTGAGCATATACCTGAAGTAATGGCAGGGCATAGTTTTGGTGAAGTTTCTGCATTTACTTGTGCCGACAGCATGGCTTTCACAGAGGCCTGTGTGTTAGCCAGACGTCGTGGTGAATTAATGCAAAATGCCATGCCAGCGGGGAGTGGAGCAATGGCGGCAGTGTTGGGACTGGATGATGACGCACTTGATGAGTTGTGTCAGTCCATGAGTAGTTCAGATGCCGTGGTAGAAGCAGTTAACTATAATGCTCCCGGGCAAGTAGTTGTGGCTGGTCATACTTCAGCGGTTGAGAAACTTATAGATGCTGCGAAAGAACAGGGCGCTAAACGTGCACTTAAGTTGCCGGTGTCAGTCCCTGCGCACTCAAGTCTAATGAAAGATGCTGCCGAAAAATTTGCAAGTGCACTGAATGACGTAGCAATTAAATTACCTAATGTAAAAGTTATACAAAATGCCACATTGTCTTCACCTGCAAATGAAAATGATCTGCGTGATGCATTGCAATCGCAGTTGTATTCGCCGGTGAAATGGGTTGATACAATTGAGGCAATAAAATCAATGGGTGTCACATGTGTGATAGAAATGGGGCCAGGAAAAGTATTAACAGGCTTGCTTAAACGTATCGATAAAACGCTAACTTCAAATTGTATTAATGATAGTCAATCACTAGAAACAGCATTAAAGTCAATCGAGGAATAAACGTGTTAGAAAATAAAGTGACATTAGTAACGGGTGCTAGTCGAGGCATAGGAAAAGGTATTGCTATTGAATTAGGCAAAAGTGGTGCTCGTGTGATTGGTACTGCCACCTCAGAAGCTGGCGCTAACAATATCACCGACTATATGCAGCAGGCAGGTATTGATGGTAAGGGCATGGTGCTTGATGTCCGGGATAGTGATTCAATTGATACGTGCATTGCTAAGATTAATGAAGAGTATGGTGCAATTGATATTCTAGTGAATAATGCCGGGATCACTCGCGATACGCTATTAATGAGAATGAAGTTAGAGCAATGGGAAGAGGTGTATGAAACTAATCTGCGTTCCGTCTTTCTGCTCTCCAAAGCGTGTTTACGCGGCATGATGAAAAGTCGTGCAGGCAGGATTATAAATATATCATCTGTTGTGGGTACGACAGGGAACCCCGGTCAGGCCAACTACGCAAGTACTAAAGCCGGCATGCAGGGATTTACAAAATCACTTGCAAGAGAAGTGGCTAATCGTGGTATCACGGTCAATTGTGTGGCGCCAGGATTTATCCGTACGGACATGACAGATGAGCTCAGCGATGAACAAAGAGAGCAGATTTCATCCAATATCCCTGCTGGTAAACTGGGGGAAGTTGCAGATATTGCCAACGCGGTAAAGTTTCTGGCGTCAGCGGATTCGGCCTATATCACTGGTCAAACCCTGCATATAAATGGGGGCTTACATATGGAGTAGTATGATAAATTTCTTGAGTAAATTCTTAATAGTATTCTATATAATACTGATATATATTGAAAAAATAGATAAAAATAAGCAACATAAAGCAGTGGAATTCTGGCGTGATTAATGACTAGATTGCGTATTCACTTTTCACTACAATGGCGACCCTTCTCCTCCCACACAAAATTATTCCTAGAGGATTACATTAAATGAGCAATATTGAAGAACGAGTGAAACAAATCGTTGTAGAGCAACTTGGCGTTAGTGAAGAAGAAGTCAAAGAAGAAGCATCGTTTGTTGACGATTTAGGTGCCGACTCGTTGGATACTGTTGAGTTAGTGATGGCATTAGAAGAGGAATTCGAATGTGAAATTCCTGATGAAGAGGCTGAGAAAATTACGACAGTCAAACAAGCGATTGATTACGTACACGCTAATAAATAATCGACACTAGTTCACATCATACATGTGAGTGTTAACTTCCTACACAAAATAAATTTTTATTACATCATCCGTGTCTTCTAGAAGAGTCGTTGTTACAGGGCTGGGCATTGTTTCACCGGTAGGATCATCGGTGGATACTGCTTGGCAAAACATTTGTGCTGGTAAAAGTGGTATCACCAAGATAGATGTCTTTGATGCCACCGAATTTACGGTTCAAATTTCAGGTGCTGTGCAAGGTTTTAATGCAGATGACTATATTGCAAAGAAAGATCAGAAAAAAATGGATCCCTTTATACATTACGGGATTGGTGCGGGTGTTCAAGCAATCAAAGATGCTGGTTTAGAAGTTACTGAAGAAAACGCTGATCGCATCGGAGTGTCAATTGGCTCAGGCATCGGCGGCCTGCCTGGTATTGAAAAAAGTTATGCCAGCTTTATGAAAAGCGGACCAAGAAAAATTTCACCTTTCTTTGTTCCCTCAAACATTGTCAACATGGTATCAGGCAATCTTTCCATCATGTATGGATTAAGAGGACCAAATTACTCACTCGTTTCTGCATGTGCGACAGGCACACATAGCATTGGCGATGCAGCCAGACTTATCCAGTATGGTGATGTTGATGTGATGGTGGCAGGGGGGGCGGAAATGGCGACATGTCATTTAGGCATTGGTGGGTTTGCTGCCGCACGTGCATTGTGTGCTTCGCACAATGATGACCCTGAAGCAGCCAGTCGTCCTTGGGATAAGGATCGAGATGGTTTCGTTCTGGGTGATGGTGCGGGAGTGCTCGTACTTGAAGAATATGAGTTTGCGAGAGCACGCGGTGCAAGAATTTACTGTGAATTGGTTGGCTATGGTATGAGTAGTGATGCCCACCACATGACGCAGCCCGCTGCTGGTGGAGTAGGTGCGGCTAAATGCATGCGCAATGCATTCAAGGATGCAGGAATCAATCCTGAACAAGTGGGTTATGTTAATGCGCACGGCACCTCGACGCCTGCGGGAGATATAGCCGAAACAGAGGGCCTCAAGGCAGCACTTGGAGAGCATGCTTATAAAGTCGCTATTAGTTCTAGCAAATCAATGACGGGTCATCTATTAGGAGCCGCAGGCGGAGTAGAAGCGTTATTTACTGTGTTAGCACTGCATAACCAGGTAGCACCGCCAACCATCAACTACACAACGCCTGACCCGGATTGTGACCTTGACTATGTGCCCAATGAAGCAAGAGATGTGTCGATTGAGGTAGCAATTTCCAATTCATTTGGATTTGGCGGCACCAATGGCACGGTGGCATTTAAAAAGATCTAACCAAGTTCAGATTTAACCTGGTAGTCATAAATCAAACTATACATCAGCGCGTTTGTGCTCGTATCTACTCAGCGGCTACTGTTATTTAGCATACAAACAAGTTTCTCAACTTCGCTATCTCAAGCACTGCATTCATCTCCCTTCTCATTTATTGCTTGATGGCTAATAGTCGCACGTCGACGTCTATAGACGTTTACATTACTATGCAATTCTAAATTAATAATAAACAGGTTATGGCAGATGTTAGTTAATGGGCAACCTGCAGAAGGTATATCCGTACAGGATAGAGGCTTGTTATATGGTGATGGTGTATTTGAAACAATCTTGTGTGAAGGTGGCCGACCAATATTATTAGCAGGTCATACACAACGATTAGAAAATGGGTGTAAGCGATTAAACTTACCCAATCAGCCATTACCCGCAATATTATCCGACATCAGAGATGTTGCCGGTGATCAAGACTGTATCGTAAAAGTGATCATCACGCGTGGCGTAAGAGCGCGTGGATACAAATACGATAGCAATGACAATAGCAGTACACGGATTGTATATCGTGACGATGTTTCAAATATTCCAGCAGAATTTTACCATGCAGGTATCAAGTTAACCCAATGTGAACACATGTTAGCAGCTAATCCTGCATTAGCCGGGATTAAACACTTGAATCGCTTAGACCAGGTGTTGGCAAGAAGTGAATGGAATGCAGAATTCCAAGAGGGCGTTATGTTGGATCGCTCGGGAAATGTTATTGAAGGCACGATGACAAACTTATTCATCGAATCAAATCAAACATGGCTAACGCCTAAGTTGGATCAAGCAGGTGTCGCGGGTGTAATGCGTCAATGGGTTATGCGAAATTCATTTCATGCTGATATCGAGTGTAGAGAACAAGCGTTGACAATAAGTGATTTGCAGAATGCCGATGCACTGTTCGTATGTAATAGTATTATAGGTATTTGGCCAGTCGCTTCATTTGCAGAAAACCAGTATCAAATAAGTTCTGCGGTAAAAACATTAATGCATGAAATGCATAATAATTTGTCAAAATTGTATCTTGTATAAATTATGTTGAGATTCTTCATATTTGTTATCGTTACTGTCATCGCTGTAGCCAGTTTTTTTGCGCATAACATAGATCGCTATATCCATCAGCCGATTGCAGAAACTGCACATGTGGATAGTGAAGCTGTAGAAATCGTTGTTGATAAAGGCGCGACATTCAATCAAGTGAGTGCAAAATTAGTGGAAGCGGGATTTATAGTGCAACCCCTCTATTTCAAGCTGTTAGCGATGTATGAAGAAAAAACCCAGTCAATAAAGCCTGGTGAATATCGATTTAATAGTATGCAAACCCCAACAGAAATTCTAAATGATCTAGTGATGGGTAATACGGTGCAGTACAAAATTACTGTGGTTGAAGGTAAGCGTTTTGAAGATTTTTTGCAGGTGTTGCAAGCTCATCCTAAAATTACCCGTGTTATCGATGATGTTGATAACATCAAACATGAACTTGATATTCAGCAAGACAAATTAGAAGGGTTGTTTTTCCCCGATACATATTTTTTTACATCGGGTACAAAAGATATTGAAATTATCCGCCAGAGTCATCAGTTGTTGAGGGACTATCTAGATGAGGAATGGCCAAAGCGTAGTAAAGAATCTTATGTATCGAGCCCTTATGAAGCATTAATTCTTGCATCAATTGTAGAAAAAGAAACATCGGTCGAAGCAGAAAGGCCAAGAATTGCTGGAGTGTTTATCTCACGTCTAAATAAGAAAATGCCCTTACAAACAGACCCTACCGTGATTTATGGCTTGGGTGCTGAATTTGATGGTAATCTGACGCGTAAACATCTTGAGACAGATAATCCGTATAATACCTATATGCGTCGAGGCTTGCCTCCGTCACCAATTGCTTTAGTTGGCAAAGCTGCTATTCAGGCAGTATTGCATCCAGATATCACGGGCGATTTATTTTTTGTTTCCAAGAATGACGGTACGCATTATTTTTCCAAGACGTATAAAGAGCATCTGGCTGCAGTGCGTAAGTACCAATTAAAGAAGTAAACATGCAAGGTAAATTTATCACGCTTGAAGGCATTGAGGGTTCGGGTAAGACAACGCAACTTGAATTTATTGTTGAGTATTTGAAAAACGCAGATAAAGAGGTTGTCTGCACGAGAGAGCCAGGTGGTACTCAGGTGGGTGAAAAAATCAGAGATGTCTTGCTAGATAATCAAATCTCAAGCATGCATAGTGACACTGAACTGATGTTAATGTTTGCCGCTCGCGTCGAACATATTAAGCAAGTGATTGAACCTGAGTTGGCATCAGGCAAGTGGGTCGTATGCGATCGTTTTTATGATGCCACCTATGCTTATCAAGGCTATGGACGTGACATCTCATTACAGCGCATTGATCAACTAAGAGAATTTTCAGTGGGTAGCTTAATCCCGGATATAACATTTTTGTTGGATGTCTCCTTGCAAATGAGTATGCAGCGAGTGTCTCAACGCGGTAACAAGGATCGCTTCGAGAATGAAAAAATTGAATTTTATAGAAAAGTTCGTGATGGTTATCTGACCATTGCAGAACAAAATCCTCAGCGTGTTTGTTTAATTAATGCGGAGCAGTCAATCAAAGATGTCCAGGCAACTATTCAAGATAAACTCTCTACTTTAATCTAATGCTATGAATGTTGTTTATCCATGGCAAGAAAATCAATGGCAACATCTTACCAAAAGAATGCATGCCAAGACTTTTCCACATGCACTAATGCTGGCCGGCCCTGAAGGGATAGGTAAACATGATTTTGCAAGTGCATTAACGAATGCGCTCGTTTGCACTCAACCGCTGGTAACAGGGCTCGCATGTGGTGATTGTAAGCATTGTTTATTAATGCATGCGCACACTTTTCCGGATTTTGTACATCTTTCTCTACAGAAAGATAAAAATACAATATCAGTTGATGAAATTCGCGAACTTATCTCCAAGTTATATTTAACGCGTCACTTTGATACCTATAAGGTCGCGTTAATTGACTGCGCAGATCAAATGAATACTAGTGCGGCAAATGCCTTATTGAAAACGTTGGAGGAGCCGCCCGAGAGTACCGTGATAATCTTGGTTACAAGCCACGCATTGTCTCTGCCTGCCACCATACGCAGTCGGTGCCAGTTGGTCGAATTTTATCCGCCTTCTGAAAATCAAGCGATCGATTGGCTAAAAAATATGGCGCATGATGTTGAGTGGGAACCGCTGTTGAGGGTTGCACAAGGTGCGCCATTGCAGGCAATTCAGTTCCACGAGACAGAATTGCTCGATCAACGCATTAGTGTGGTGCAGGGATTTTTAGAAATTTTTGAATCTAATGCGAATCCAATGAGTATCGCAGCAAGAATTGAGGCCATACCCTTTGCCATGTGTTTTCAATGGATTCAAGCGGTTATTGCTGATTTGCTGCGAATAAAAGCGACAGAAAACCCAATAACGCTCGAAAACCCTGACTTTTATCGGCCATTACTTGCTTTATCACCTCGCATGCAAGTACCTTTACTGCTGGAGTTTTGGGAATTGTTAATCGAGCGTAAAAAGCTGTTTGACAATAGCCTGAATCGCAAATTATTTACTGAATCACTACTGATTCGGGTACATAAATTAGCGCTAAAATACAACGTATAAATAATCGACCTGAAACATTGGGAATACAGTTATGGCTAATGGTGGACGAGGGATAATATCACTGGCAATTAAGGATAAGGGCTCGCTGTATGCGTCTTATATTCCTTTCGTAAAAAACGGTGGTTTGTTCATTCCTACCAGCAAAAATTTCAATTTGGGTGAGGAGGTGTTTATGCTGCTCACTTTGATGGAAGAGACTGAAAGAATTCCAGTGGCTGGTCAGGTCATATGGATAACTCCACATGGATCCCAAGGGAACAGAACCACAGGTATTGGTGTCCAATTCAGTAGCCAGGATAATGGTGAAACAAGGACGAAGATAGAAGCATTGCTGGGTGGCGCATTACAAGCTGATAGACCAACACATACTATGTAGTAAATTTTTATAGTTTTAGTTTGGCTTAGCAAGAAAAACCTTCAGGCTTGCCTTCGATTTGGATAAAACTATAAAATTTGACTGTAAACGACTACATAGAATGACATAGGCATGGGCCATAAAAAAAACCAGCATATTCATGGACTCAATGCCGAATATATTGAATCCCTATACCAACAGTATCTCGATCAACCCGAGTCAGTCAGTGAGTCATGGCGTGTTTATTTTGATGAATTAGCAAAGCAAGACCGTTCTGTTCATATTCAACATGAGGCATTACGAGAAGCGCGAGATTATTCCGCATATGACATTGCTAATTCCGATCCCCAGCTATCCAACAACCAACAAGCTGAAGTTGAATCTCATGCGGATAAACAGCGTGCTGTTTTAAGATTAGCGCGCTCTTATCGACGCCTGGGTCATCGGCAAGCTGATATAGATCCTCTCTATGGTGAAGGTCGAATTGAAATCGATTTATTGAATCCTGAGTCGCACGGTTTAACCGCTGCAGATTTAAATGATGAATTCTTTCTATGGGAAATGGAGCCAGACAATAAGCTCCCTTTAAATCAAATTTTAAGTTTAATGTCTACCACGTACTGTGGAAGTATCGGCTCAGAAACAGAGCATGTGTCAGACCCTGATCAAAAACGCTGGTTACGGCAGACGCTAGAATCTCGCTATAGCCAATTAACTATTAATGCAGAACAAAAGAAACGTATTCTTAAACGCTTAATCGAAGCAAATACGCTTGAGACCTATTTGCATCGTAAATATATTGGTCAAAAGCGTTTCTCATTAGAAGGTGGTACAAGTCTGATACCCCTGCTGGATACTCTAATCCAATGTGCAGGTGAGCATAATGTCAAAGAGGCTATCATTGGCATGGCGCATCGCGGGCGATTGAATGTGCTCGTGAATATTATGGGCAAAAGCCCTCATGATCTTTTTGAAGAATTTGAAGGCAACGTCGATTTGGAATTTGGTTCTGGTGACGTCAAGTACCATAAAGGTTTTTCAATAGATCTGAAAACGTCAAATGATGCACTGCATGCAGTGCTGGCGTTTAACCCCTCTCATTTAGAAATTATTAATCCAGTCGTTGAAGGATCGGTGCGCGCGCGTCAGGAGAGGCGTGGAGATAAAGAGCGTATACAAGTTGTTCCGGTGCTTATTCATGGTGATGCCGCTTTTGCCGGGCAGGGTGTGGTGATGGAAACCTTGAACTTGTCGAGTACCCGTGGTTATACCACTGGAGGTACGGTGCATATCGTAATTAATAATCAAATTGGGTTTACTACCAGTGACCCATTGGATTCTCGTTCGACTTTATATTGCAGTGATGTAGCAAAAATGGTGCAGGCACCTATATTACACGTCAATGGTGATGACCCAGAAGCTGTGGTGTTTGCTACACAGTTGGCCATGGATTATCGGATGAAATACTCGTGTGATGTTGTGATTGATTTAATTTGTTATCGTCGACACGGCCACTCTGAAGCAGATGAGCCAGCCATTACACAGCCGATGATGTATCAAAGAATACGCAATAAACCGCGTGTCGATCAGATCTATTTCCAAGCTTTGCAAGAGCAGGGCATCGTTGCTGACGATGAATATGCAACAATTGAAAATGATTATATAGAAAAACTCAACTTAGGCTTGCCCGTGTGCGGTGAGATTGCAAAACGTGCCTCATCAAAATATGTCATTAGTTACCAGGCATTTAAAGGCACTCATTGGCGCACTCAAGTGGATACGTCAATTCCGCTTAGAGTGATTAAAGACATCGGGCGTGTACTAACAACATTGCCTGATGATTTTACTGTGCATAAGAATGTGCAGAAGATTATCGATGTGCGTAAAAGTATGTCTGAAGGAAAGATGGATACTGATTGGGGTTTTGCAGAAATGCTCGCCTATGGCTCTTTACTTAAACAAGGTTATCCCGTGAGATTGTCTGGGCAAGACAGTGTGAGAGGAACATTCGCTCATAGACATTGTGCTTATCATGATCAGAATGACGGTCATGTATATATACCTCTTAGAAACTTAGACGAACAACAAGCGACATTTTTACCAATCAATAGTCTGTTATCAGAAGCGGCAGTGCTTGGATATGAAGTGGGTTATGCTACCTCAGAGCCAGATTCACTGGTGATTTGGGAAGCGCAATTTGGTGATTTTGCTAATAACGCACAAGTTATTATCGATCAGTTTCTTAGTTCATCAGAGGTTAAATGGCAACGCTATTGTGGCTTGGTTATGTTCCTTCCACATGGCTATGATGGCCAGGGACCGGAACATTCATCGGCACGAATGGAGCGTTACTTACAATTATGTGCAGAAGAAAATATGCAGGTATGCGTACCGACAACACCTGCACAATTGTTCCATGTATTAAGGAGACAGATGTTACGTCCATATCGTAAGCCATTAATTGTATTCACGCCTAAAAGCTTGCTTAGACACCCAATGTCGGTCTCTTCCTTAGACGAATACACAGAGGGCCAACTTGAGTTAATATTAACAAGCTATCAGGAATCAGATGTTGCGAGTATTAATCGCTTACTAATTTGTACAGGGAAAGTATATTACGATTTAATGAAAGATAAACAAAAGCATCAGTTGCATGATATTGGTATCATAAGAATTGAGCAGTTGTATCCGTTCCCTAAACAAGAGATTACACAAGAGATAGAGAAATTTAAGAACATTAAACAAATTATTTGGGTGCAAGAAGAGCCACGCAATCAAGGTGCATGGTTCTATATGCAGTCGCGAAAGAATTTATCTGATTGTATAGGCCCGGATCAATCGTTACATTATGTTGGCCGAGATTATTCTGCGTCACCTGCGGCAGGTTATTTACAATTGCATAAACAGCAACAAATTAAGTTAGTAAATGAAGCGCTCGGTTTGATTGATGATAATCAAAACGTGAAGCTTAAAAGTGTTAGTTAATTAGTTAATATAAACTAGAGGAAGAGTCATTGGCGATAGATATTCAAATTCCTGAATTCTCTGAATCAATCAGTGAGGGTACGATTGGTTCGTGGATTAAGAATATCGGTGACAAAGTGAGTGAAGGTGAGACGATAGTCGAAGTGGAAACCGATAAGGTTGTACTTGAAATTCCTGCGCCTGCTTCAGGTGTTATCACACAGATCCTTAAAAATGAAAACGATATCGTCAACAGTCTGGAGGTCATTGGTCAGCTAGATGCTGCGCAGAGTGACACTAAAGAGAGCATTGATAAGTCTTCACCAGAAAACAATGCCGAAGAATATAATGAAGACGATAATAATAAATCAAACAATCAAACAAATACTGTTTCTGCTGTTACAGCTACACAAAGTGACCTCAAGAAAACCAGTCCTGCGGTAAGAAAGTTAATGCAAGAAGAGAATATTGCATTAGATCAAGTAACGCCAACAGGAAAAAATAATCGCGTCACGCTAAAGGACGTCAAGGCGGCTATAAGCACTGCTGTGCCTGCGCCTGTTACTGCTTTGAAAGAGTCAGATCCACAATCTGCACAAGCAAACAAAGTTGAACGCGTGCCCATGACTAGTTTGCGCAAAAGAATTTCTGACCGTCTTGTCAATGCGCAACAAGAATATGCCATGTTGACCACGTTTAACGAAGTGAACATGCAAGCTATTATGCAGATACGGTCTGCTAATCAAGAAGCGTTCATGGAAAAACACGCGACCAAATTAGGTTTTATGTCTTTCTTTGTGTTGGCAGCAGTTGAGGCATTAAAAGCATACCCGATAGTCAATGCCTCGGTTGAAGGGGATGATATTATTTATCACCAATATATAGATGTTGGAGTGGCCGTCAGTACTGAGCGTGGACTTGTCGTGCCTATAGTAAGAGGTGCTGATGTAAAGTCTCTGTCTGCGATAGAAATTGAAATTAATTCCATGGCTGAAAAAGCACGTGAGAATAAATTATCTATTGATGAGTTAATCGGGGGTACATTTACAATTACTAATGGAGGCGTATTTGGATCGATGTTGTCGACGCCAATTGTGAATCCTCCTCAAAGCGCTATTCTAGGTATGCATGCTATCGAGAAACGACCGATTGTTATTGATGATGAAGTAAAAATAGCCCCTATGATGTACTTGGCCTTGTCTTATGATCACCGCATCATCGATGGACGAGAAGCCGTATTGTTCTTGAGCCAGATCAAGAAAATCATCGAGAATCCAATTCAATTGTTACTGCATCTATAACTTATGAGTAAATCCAGCTTTGATGTCATCATTATCGGTGCGGGGCCAGCAGGTTATGTGTGTGCAATTCGTTGTGCGCAATTGGGAATGAATGTCGCGTGTATTGATCAATGGTCTGATGCGAATAATAAACCTAGCCCTGGCGGTACCTGTCTTAATGTAGGATGTATTCCCTCTAAAGCATTACTCGATTCTAGTCATCATTATTCTTTTATGAATCAGCATGCTGCAGAGCATGGGATTACTATTTCTGGTGCAGATATTGACATTGACAAAATGCAGCAAAGAAAAAATAAAGTTGTTAAAACACTTACCACAGGTGTTAAAGGCTTATTAAAGAAAAATAAAGTCAAATTTTTTCATGGTATGGCAACATTTTCTGATGTTAATACGGTGACTATTAGCGGACAAGAAGATCAGGAGATTTCAGCAAAATCGATTGTCATAGCAACAGGTTCAAAACCATTCGAGCTGGACTTTCTGCCTATTGATCAACAGAAAATTCTGGATTCAACTGGAGCATTGGCGCTCAACCATGTGCCAGAGCACCTGGGTGTCATTGGCGCAGGTGTAATAGGCTTAGAGATGGCAAGTGTATGGTCGCGTCTTGGAGCAAAAGTCACTATCTGGGAAGCAGCAGATCAATTCTTGCCACTGGTAGATCAGGATATAGCAGCGCAAGCAATGAAGATCATGACCAAGCAAGGCATCAACATAGAATTGAATTGCAAAGTAAGTTCTGCTGAGGTTAGTGAAGATGCAGTTAAGATAAATGTACAACAAGATACATCAGAGTCGCAGTTCGAAGTGAGTCATCTACTTGTGGCAATCGGTCGTGTTGCACAAACACATGGTTTAGGACTAGAAAATATTAATGTGGCATGTGATCAACGCGGGTTTGTGCAAACAGATGCGCAATGGAAAACAAACATCGAAAATATATATGCAATAGGTGATGTTATTGGTGGCGCGATGTTAGCGCATAAAGGATCTGAGGAAGGTGTTGCATTAGCAGAGCTATTGGCTGGGCAACACGGGCATGTCAACTATCATGCAATTCCATGGGTGATATATACCTGGCCAGAAATCGCCTGGGCAGGTAACACTGAACAGGAATTACAACAGCAAAATATACAGTACAGTAAAGGTCAGTTCCCATTTATGGCGCTTGGGCGTGCAAGAGCGATGGGCGAAACGGATGGAATCATTAAGTTTCTAGCAGACGCTACTACAGATCAGTTATTGGGTGTTCATATCATTGGACCTAATGCATCAGAATTAATTGCAGAAGCTGTTGTAGCATTAGAATCTGAACTGACTGCAGAAGATTTAGCACGCACTATTCATGCACATCCCACCTTATCTGAAGGTATGCATGAAGCTGCGTTAGACGTATCCAATCGAGCGATTCATTTCTGAGTAATAAATAAAGTCGCTACATTGCGGTCTTTATCGTTTTAACAAATGCCTAATAAGCTCGCTATACAAAGCAAAGTAGTAAAGCTTCCTCTAATGATGATTTTGTCATTGCCATTAATAATGATGGCAGTGAATTTTTATTATGATCGCTTGGGGGCTAACCCTGTGGAAGAGATGACACATATCACGGGAGAATGGGCGCTTAGGCTGTTACTTTTTACACTTGCAATTAGTCCTCTTAGACGTTTGCTACACATGTATAGCTTGATTTATGTGAGAAGAATCTTCGGAGTATTCAGTTTTATATATGTCTTGTGCCATTTCCTGATTTATTTTATTTTAGATCAGTGGTTTGATGTCGCATTGATAATTGAAGACATTTGGGAAAGGCCTTACATTACTGTTGGGTTTGCTGCATTTGTATTAATGATTCCGTTAGCGTTGACTTCTACCAATGCTATGCAAGCTAAACTGCAATCAGCATGGGTTAAATTACATAAACTTGTCTATTTAATTGCGATACTTGCTATACTTCACTTCTGGTGGTTAGTGAAAGCAGACTATCTAGAACCCTTTATTTATGCATCAATTCTATTAACGCTGTTTGGGTACCGCGTATATGCGTGTTTGAACACTGCCCGCTCTCACTAACATAACTAGAATAAATTCCTAATAACATCCTTGATTGCTTTTCTAAAATTAATTTAATGAAACAACATTCTTCTTTGAGTAATGATCTAGTGCAGCGGGATATTGCCCATGTGTGGCATCCGTGTACACAAATGAAAGATCATGAGGACTTTCCTATTATCCCAATTAAAAAAGCTAAGGGTGTCTGGTTAGAAGACTTTGATGGTAATAAATATATTGATGCAATTAGTTCCTGGTGGGTGAACATATTTGGTCACGCAAACGACACTATTAACGCAGCCATCACTAAACAAGCACAATCTCTGGAGCATGTATTACTAGCAGGATTTTCACACGAGCCGGTTATTCATCTGTCAGAGCAACTAGTCGAGATTACTCCGGAGCCCTTGCAAAAGTGTTTTTATGCAGATAATGGATCGTCTGCAATTGAAGTTGCTCTTAAGATGAGCTTTCACTATTGGAAAAATAGTGGTCATTCAAAAAAGAATAGATTTGTTACTTTACAGAATTCTTATCATGGTGAGACGCTAGGTGCATTATCTGTTGGTGATGTTGAGTTGTATAAAGATATTTATCAGCCATTGTTGTTGGATGTCATCACAGTGCCTGGTGCTGACAGCTATCATAGTGAGCCTGGTGAAGCGACTGAGGATTATGTGCGGCGTAAGTTTGCTGATATGGAGGCAACATTAAGTCAGCACCATGAAGAGATTGCTGCTGTCATTATTGAGCCATTAGTACAATGTGCAGGTTATATGCGTATGTACGATGCAATGTATATTACTCTGCTACGCGAAGCGTGTAATAAATACAATGTTCATCTTATTGCAGATGAAATAGCAGTAGGATTTGGGCGCACTGGCACCATGTTCGCATGTGAACAAGCAGCTATCTCTCCTGATTTCATGTGCTTATCTAAAGGCTTAACAGGAGGTTATTTGCCATTATCTGTTGTTATGACGACGAATAATATCTACGACGCATTTTATGATGACTACGAAACTATGCGTGCGTTTCTTCACTCTCATTCTTATACTGGAAATCCACTGGCATGTGCAGCAGCACTGGCAACATTATCTATATTTCGACATCAGGACACTATCCAAAGAAACAATAGTCTAATACAACGCATGCAAACAAATGCGCTGCGATTTAACGAGCATCCAAATGTTGGTCATGTGCGTCAAACCGGTATGATATTAGCTGTTGAGATGGTAGCAGATAAGTCGAGTAAAACACCTTATCCCTGGCAACAACGGCGTGGATTAAAAGCCTACCGCCATGCGCTCAAAAATCATATATTACTGAGACCATTAGGGAACGTTTTATACTTTATGCCGCCTTATGTTATAGAGCTTGAGCAGATTGATATGGTGCTTGAAGTGATGGCAGAGGCGATTGATGTAGCCGTGAAAGACTAAAATAGACAATTAATTAAAGTAGAGAATTACAATAGTAGTGAATTATTCAAGAGGCATTATGAAGCGGATTTACAATAAGCAATATTTTTTGTGGGTATTCTTAGTAATATTGAATGGTCAGTCTGCTCTAGCACAGACCTACCATTACCATATTGACGAAGATGTGATAGGTAATATTGCAATTCATACAATTAGAGATGGCGATAATTTCTTGCAATTGGCGCAAAGGTTCCGTGTTGGTTTTAACGAATTGGTTGATGCCAATCCTGATGTTGATCCATGGATTCCCAATCAAGACGCGCAAATCATTATTCCTACTCAGTATGTGTTACCTAATACAGAAAGAAATGGTGTAGTAATCAACCTGGCAGAACTTAGACTCTATCATTTTCATGAGGTCGAAGGAGAAACTGCAAGTGTGTCCACTTATCCAATTAGTATTGGAAAAGGCGGGCAATGGGAAACACCGTTAACTTACACGCACATTACTTCAAAAATAGCCAATCCTAATTGGTATCCGCCAGCATCTATCCGAAAAGAACACGAAGAAAATAACGACCCACTCCCAGAAGTTGTCCCTCCTGGGCCTGATAATCCTTTGGGTGATTATAAGATAGGACTCGCTTTATCTGGCTATCTGATCCATGGCACGAATGTGCCTGAGGGCATCGGCATGCGTGTGACACATGGATGCATACGGCTGCATCCAACCGGCATAGAAAATCTATTTAACAACGTACAAGTGAATACGCCTGTCACTATTATTAATCAACCATACAAAGTCGGCTGGAGAGAAAACAAATTATATGTTGAAACTCATTCCGAGATTGAAGAACAGGAAAAAGCTGCTTCTAGAAACTTAACTGAATTTGTTCAAATGGTAGTAGCTAAAACTAAAGATATTCAGCAAGAGGGCTTTGAAATCTTGTGGGACTTGGGTTATCAAGAGGCACGACAAAAGCGGGGTGTGCCATTTATGATGTCATCTAATTAAATGGCCAAATTAACTAGGCATGTAAAAAAATAGTAAAGAATAAAAAAAGCCCCGCAAAGCGGGGCTTTTTTGTTACTACTGAGATTCAGAAAGCTTACTTGCCTTTCATTGAATCGTGGAACATAACATTCATACGACGTGAATTAGCATCACAGCATGCTTGTGCTGCAGTTGCTGCTTCCATCGCTGCATCAGCAGTTTCTTGAGCAGATAATGCCATGTCTTTAGCTGTTGATGCGTTGAATGCCGCAGTGTTAGCTGTACGAAGTGCTTCATTAGCAATTTCACGTACTTCTGCAAGTGGATCTACTGTGTCAGCAGCTTCTTCAGTACCTGTAACAGTACAGCCTGCAGCAAAAGCGACAGTGCCTGCCATAGCGAGAGCTTGAAGAGATTTTAATAACTTGTCTTGCATTTTTATAACTCCGAAGTGTTAAATATTTAAATCGATTTAGTTGTACAACAAAATATCAAAGGTACATCACGTTCGCGTAAGCTAATGTTTATGCGTAAATTCTGCTACTTCGATACATCATGTGTATTTTAGTTAAAAATGTGACAGATACCAAGGTTTTATCTCAATCGATTGATTTCCGCCGACGATTGACGAAATTTGTGCTTACTTGGTGTGATATTCTTGAACGAATAGGTTGCATATTATACTATTTAACATAATCATTGATGGGTCTCGTGATGCTTTGCTATTCTTTCACGTGATGTGATCGAAAATTCTTGTAAATTATCTACTAAAGTCTTCAGTTTATTGAGAATTTTGATAGAGTATTAGTATTCTATATTATAAAACCATAACGAGCCGCCATGTCCGCAAGAAAAAATATGGAAAGACGACTGAGCGTACGTCGACCCACTTCAGAAAATGTCTATTTGTACTGTAAACAATTAGAACTAGAACGATGCAAACCAAGCAACATTAGCTCACGCGGAGTATTCATCGATTTTGTACCTAAAAGAGCCTACGTAGGGCGTCGTATACAATTGGTGTTTGTAATTGATCGTGGCAGAACAGCAAAAATGATTCGCGTATTTGCTGTCATCGCGCATATATCTCAAGGGGGCATAGGGTTTGGTTTCATTGGTAAGCACATACCAAGTCGACGGGGCAGTGGATTACCTAAGCGTTTGTCACCGTAATATGACAAAAGTGTAAAATAAAAGTAACACTTTCAGCATCATAACTTACGTCACTTGGACGCAATATTTATAATGTGCTTTAAGTTTTGAACTTAATTATTTGAAATTAATGCCAGCGTAAAAATACACCAACGCTTATAACAAGTACCAGTAAAGCGATAAGTAAATTGATTGTTATGGGCATAGTCTTAATGCTATTTTTATTTTTGTTTTTGTTCTCTCGTCCTTTGACTTTATGTGTTTACAGCGATTTACGCAAGTAAATTCTCATAAATAATTTTCAAACGCATTGTTAATTAAAGCTACTCAGCTGCATCACTTTATTCATAATTATTACTTTATTTTAAAATGTATAAAGTTGTTTAAATGAAATAAATACACTGTTGTCATTTACGCTAGGTGGTTTGTATCAGACGTAGTATTCTTGTTACATCTACTACAACTGAAGTGTTGGTCAAAGGGTATGGGTCGTTTTGTGACAGTGCATAAAGCTGCGGCGATGGTAGGTATTACACCACGTGATTTGCAAAGTGAAATTGATAATGGTCGCTTACCCTCGGTAAGGGGTATGGTGCATATTGATGATTTAACAGAACTTCATCCTAACGTATGTTGCGAAGAAGCAGACATGGTGAGTTGGGTGAATAAAATCAAAGATAGTTCTTTAAAACATGCCACTGAGAAACTTACGCATAATCTAAGTAAAGTCGAACTCAGGCAGCTGTTATCTAAAGCCAATACAGAGATTTCTTATCAACGCGATAAAATAGAACATTATGAACAATTAATTCAAGAATTGCGTTATAGCCTACAAGTGTTGCAAGAGAAATCATCTGAGCCAAACAAGATACAAAGCCTCATTGCGTGGATAGACAAAAAATCCCATTAAATTACTTTAACCTGGTGGCCAAGATAGATTGCGTCCTGCAATTATGTGTAGATGTAAATGGAATACACTTTGTCCAGCCTCAGCACCATTGTTAACCACTAATCGAAATGCATCTGCATAGCCTTCTTGGGCAGCAATTTTAGGTGCCGTTAACATTAAATGTCCGAGCAGGCTTTGTTCATTTAACGTGCTTTCAGACAATTTTGTAATGACCAGTTTGGGTACTAGTAGTGCATGTAGTGGTGCTTGTGGAGCGATGTCTCGAAATGCAAGGCAGACATCGTCTTCATAAATAATGTCTGCAGGAATCTCGCGTTGAATAATTTTTGTAAATAATGTGTCTTGATCGGCCATGTGTTTACCCTCAAATTGTGAAATTTAAGGATAACAACGCTTGCTCAATCGGGGTAGCGTGATGTTTCAGTTTTCAGCAGATGTCAATCAAAACGAATGCGGATAGCAAAGCCAAATGCATCATCTTCAACATCGCCTATCTCGGGAAGATAGTGAACCTTTAATGTGTATTGGTCTTTAGTAAAAAATACATAAGGCACAATGGCTGGGCGAGGTTCTTGCCCATCATCGTAGCCAGTAATGAATCCACCGATGGCGCCTACACCTATCCAATCCATGTCACCAAATGTCAACTCTTTACCCACACCTGCATAGAAGCTGTCACGATAAAGGCTATTCCAGAAATAACCGCCCGCTAAGAAAAAAGAATCAAAATAATATTCAAGGCCAATGCCGCGGTTGAATTGATTATACTCGCTCGCATTACCTGGGTGGTAAGAGGCCAGATTGATTTGGATGGCTAGATTTTCAAAGTTACCATCAAAAATGCTTTCACGTTCCGTACTGTATTGGTCTTTCTCTTTCGCTACATAAATATCATCATCTGCAAACACAGAATTGCATAGTAATAAAATAATAAAAGTGAGCGCATGACGTTGCATGGTAGTTAATTCCCTTTAAAAGATTGGCGTGCAGATGTATTTAGGATAGTCCTATATTTGTACATAAATTTTAATGTAATTGAATTTCATCTCCGATGACTGGTGGGGGAAATAAGACAAATTCACCGGCCGGAAAATTGACATAAATTTCTAATATTTAGAGAGTTACAAGCGGCGTATTCTACATGACTGACGCCTATAAAATACTCTATTCGACGATTAGATCGGCCACTTTCTGTCTGCGACGAATCCAATTCAGACTGTTATATATTGCTGGTTTTCTAATCAAATATCTTTCCAGCTTATATTTGCCAGGAAATTTTAATAGCAGTAATCCTACAAAAATTGTGAGTAGTCCCTGGCCTGGTAAAACCAGCATGAAAATGCCGCACATGATTAAGATACTGCCCAAGATATTTTTTATGCTATTTATGATTAGGCGTGTGATAGAAAAGGGTAAGCGAGGCTTATATGTATGCGCAAAATAATCTGTTGGGATAGCAGCGATAATTTTTGGAATAAGCAAAATGCTTATTATTAATAGAGCTAAAGAGACTAAGGTTAGATATGTTAGCCAGTCTTGATACTCTATAAATAGGTTATAAAATCTTTCTAGCATCTATAGTTTATACTATAGATATACATAATAATAAAATTTAAATGCTTGAATTTATAGAATATGACTATTCAGATCGCAGAGTTTTTCTTTAAGCGACAAGCGTAATTTTTCTTGGTAACTATCACTGAAAGAGGGAATTTGCGTAATAGTGTTGATTGCCCAATCAACGCCACCCATTGATACTAGGTCTGCTATTATTTTAGACGATTCGCGCTCAATTCTTGCTTGTTCAAAGTTTGTATATACTGTTCCCATTATGGTCACCGATGATTACTTGCCTTATTTAAGTTATCGGTAATATTCGTTAGTCTTTATACTATATATTCACGTTTAATCGAGAAATTTAACCGGCCATCCGTATTCAATATTTAGCTAATATCTTAAGGAAAAATTTTAATGGATGAAATAATAATTTCTTACCAAGTGGTATCGGCTAAGAATAATGTTAAGCAACTTGCTCGCAAGATTGCCATTGAGCAAAGTGTCGAAACACCAGAATCACTAATTACCGACGCTATAGAAGAAAGCTACCTAGGGCAGTTACAATCTATCGAACAGGTCGCTAATCATATCGATACATTTAAGATATCTTTAGCCTATCCCGAAAAAATACTCAGCAAGCAGTACAATCAATTACTTAACTTATGTTTTGGCAATGTTTCTATGTATCCAGATGTTAAGTTAGTCGACATTGCTATGCCTGACCGCGTAATTAATAATTTTTCTGGGCCGAGGTATGGTGTAGAAGGTGTTCGGGCTAAGTTAGGCGTATATGGTAGGCCATTGTTAGCAACGGCTTTAAAACCGCGTGGATACAGTGATCAACAGTTTGCAACTATGTGTAAGGAATTTGCACTTGGTGGTGGTGATATTATTAAAGATGATCAAAACCTCATAGGTTCGTTTGATCAATTCAAATCTCGTGTCATACAGTGTCTGGCTGCGCTAAATGAAGTGAAACAGGAAACGGGAAAAACATGTTTGTATTTTCCGTTTGTATCTGCACCGTTTGAAGTAATCGAAGAGTATTTTTCCTGGCTAAAAGAGCAAGGGGTTCAAGGAGTATTAATGGCGCCATTAATACTTGGTTTAGATACTGCCAGAGGCCTTGCTGCTAAGTATGATTTAATTTATATGGCGCATCCCTCTTTTACGGGAAGTTACTGTGTGCCATCTAAAGAAGGCATGAGTTATCACTTGCTATATGGTTTATTATACCGACTTGCTGGTGTAGATATATCTGTGTATCCAAACACTGGTGGTAGATTTTTGTTTAGTGAAAAGGATTGTAAACACATTGCTGACTCTCTGCGTACGCCATTAGCAAAATTAAAAACTGCATTTCCATGCACCGCAGGTGGAATGCAATATGCAGATTTGCCGCGAATGTGTGAGTGGTATCAAAAAGATGCTGTGTTTTTACTTGGAGGTTCACTGCTTGAATATTCTCCAAGTTTGGAGCGCTCCACAGCTGCATTTAAGCAGGCATTAACTAATAGTTTTGAAGAAGAAATCGTACAGCCGCCTAATGATAAATCTATCTCAGCATGCGAATATCCTAACCATGATAAAGATATGTTACTTGAATATATTAAGTTTAATAATTTTAACTGGCAAGGAAGGCAAAGTAGTTTATATAAAGAAACAGGTGAAGCATCTTTCAAAAATATAAAACGCATAGAGTTAATTGGTAACAGCGCTGAAAGTTGTAATTTTGATCTACGCTATTTTGAAATTTCGCATCAGGGCTATTCCAGTAAAGAAATGCATCACCACACACACGTAATTATTGTGGCAAGAGGTCAGGGTATAGTCGTAATTGATAATCGTGAATATCTAGTGAAGCAAAATGATGTGCTTTACATTAAACCGAAGGCTGTCCATCAATTGCTAAATCCGGAAAAAGAGCCGTTTGGGTTTTATTGTATTGTTAATAGAGATCGAGATAAGCCGACTCTAGTTTAGTGATGTTAAATGCCTTGCTTTGCAGAGCTAACAGCTAATATGTACTGACCACATCGCGAAGCATTGACTCCGTTGATTATGGTGTCACCATAAAAACTATAACCGAGTATCGTATGCTCACTTATAACAGTATTGCCATCAATGACATGGGCTTTATGTAAACTGTTTATATATTCGTATGCCAGTTCAGCATCAATTTCTATTTCTGTGCCGTCACAATGAACTTCACAACTTAGAGGAGGAGATGCATTTCCTGCTTTATCAAATAAAACGACGTCATATGACATGGATTTAAATACTGTGGTTGATATAATATTTGTGAATAGTAATAGAAATGAATACCAAGCTTTTTGAAGGCTGTCAAAAAATTGCCTGTTTGTTGCAGGCTTTGTGAAATTTTATTTTTATCGCAAAATTCAAATGACTATGATTGATAAATCTATTGGAAATGATTTATCTAATTAAGACATATGGTTACTTAATATTTGGAAAATTAAAATTTAGCATTCTATTAATTTGTATCCAATTGGAACGGTAGGCATCAGCTAGGCATTTGCGATCTTCTTCACTTGTCACTTCTATTAACCATTCATTAGATATGTTTTCACCTAATAATTTCTCGTAACTACTTCGTTGAGCTTTATTGATACTTTTATTTGAAAGTTGGCAACTCTCTTGCGCCAGCATATGCCAGCGGTAGGCGATGGTACTAAGTGCATCGGAATTACTGTTTTTCATGTGTTCAAATTGTGAGGAGATATCCTCAGACACCGAAAAATTCTTCGTTACATAATTATATGTTTCGATAAATTCGTTTAGTAAGTCATTCTGCATTTGTCGCTGTTTGCTATCACTACACGCCCCAATGAAGAAGCAAAATATCACTATAAAAACGTAAGTAAATAGCGGCTGATTCAAGCTAAATTTGTTCATATTTTTGTCATATATATACATAGCGAAACTATCCCATTCCTTCTAGCAGATTATAGCTGCTGAGTCCGTATTAAAAGCCGTACAGCTAATACTCTATTTATGCTCATTCAGAGGTAAATTTCGACCGTTTGTCGTGGATGAAAATCAGAAACATTTCACAGAGTTATACATAGCACCCACACCGGAGGGTGATCAGAAATAGCGATATTCCTGAACGAGATAAATCAGTCCATGGAAGTGGCTGAGGGGTGCGTCCATGTCAAACGGGCGTTGAACAATATAAAAGTAATGCTGAAAAGGTGCCAATATGCGCTTACGTAATAAACTTACTTATAGTTTAGTTTTTTCGTTGATCTCAGTGATGTTAACTGTTTCTACAGTACACGCAGGGCCTCGCGAACAAGCTAAACGAATGCACGACAGGTTGGTGGGCATTCCGCCATCAGCTGCAGTATTAGATTCAATGGCTACGAAAATTCAGAACGGTGATGCTATAGGCGCAGCCTATGACGCGATGGATAACCCGGTATTTTATAATACGACGCTGAAAGATTTTTCTACTCCATGGACCAACCGGGATCAATCAATATATTCAGATCTGAATGACTTCTCAGCGACCGTCATTGGGATGATTCGAGATGATGTACCATTCGATCAAGTATTGTATGGCGATATTGTCTACATTGGTTCTGCAGATGCATCAAATAATGTCGCTTATTCGCAAACTGATAACGAGCATTATGAACAGCTACAAAATCGAAACATCGACTTAAGCGACCCAAATAACTTTTTCCAAACTCAGCAGTCAGCATTACCAGGCAGCGTTCTTCCTGCAGCCGCCACAGCGGGTGTTATGACAACCAGAGGATTTGCACAAGCATTCCTGGTTGCAGGTACTAATCGTGCGGCTTTCAGATACACCAGTCTCAATTTTCTTTGTAAAGACATGGAAGATATGCGTGATGCAACAGCGCGACCTGACTTCATTCGCCAAGATGTGACTCGCTCACCAGGGGGGGATAGCAGCTTCTTTTTTGCTGAGTGTCTGACTTGTCATGCAGGCATGGATGGCCTAGCAGGCGCCTTTGCTTACTACGACTTCGATGAGGAAGATCAGCAAATAGTTTATACCGACGGTGAGGTACAACCAAAATATTTACAAGCGGCGGGGACGTTTCGATTTGGTCATGTCACCCAAAATGATGGTTGGGTGAATTACTGGCGTACGGGTCCAAATGCTTATATTGGTTGGAATGGACCTGCAGGCTCTGGGCTAGGTGCGAAGTCATTAGGTGTAGAGATTGCATCGACTGATCAATTTGCTCAATGCCAAGTTAAGAAAGCATTTGAGAAAGTATGTTACCGATCGCCCAATGGAGTAGTTGACCATCAGCGAGTCGAAGATATTGCCACTATATTCCAGGCTAATAACTACAGTATGAAGCGTGTATTCGCTGAGACTGCAGCTTATTGCATGGGTAACTAAGCGATGCTACCGAGGAGAATAGCAATGACTCAGGATAAATTAATTGTATCGCGGAACAAGGATATCCGACGAATTCATAAATCGCTGCAATGGATTGGCATCATTATGGTAATGATAGCGCTGACCGCCTGTGGCGGCGGTGGCGGTGGAGGGTCTTCTGAAGAAGGTAACGACACGCCAACCACTTCGTCAACAAATACTGGTGGTACTAACACAGGTGGCACTACTACTGGTGGAACACCGACAATGATACCGACTCCACCTCAAATGCCACCTGCACCAGTGCCGCCGGCACCGACTATGCCTCCAGTAAATGATCAGCAGTTATTTGCTGACACTGTCTATCCAATCATGACAGCAAATAGTTGTGTGCAATGTCACAGCGATCCGACGCCACTTGGTTTGGCTCCAGTAATACCTTTAATGGCGGATGAGAGTGTTGAGACTGCTTACAATCAAGTTGTAAGTAACCAAAAAGTCAGCTTAACTAACCCTGCGAATTCACGTTTGGTGGTTAAGCCGCGCGAAGAAAATCATAACTGCGGAGGCGCGGTAGCATGTGAACAGTTTGCTACTGAAATGCAAGCTGCAATTCAAATGTGGGCAGATGCTGCGAATGCCTCTAATCCACCAACAAATAACTTACCTGTAGTTGCAAGTGCTTCGGCAAGTTTTGCTGACGCCCAAGATGGTGGTGCTGCACGAGTGAATGATAATGTGATTGCATTGTATAACTTCGATGAAGGTGCAGGCGATATTGTTGGTGATAGCAGCGGCGTTGGTACACCAATGGACCTACTCATTGAAGGTGACATGCAATGGGCCGAAGGTGGTGGTTTGCGTAATGTCAATGGTAAAGCTAAGGCGTCTATGACATCGAGTATGAAATTGTTTAACTTGATTTCTGAGGACCAGGATGAATTTACTATAGAAGCTTGGTTAATTCCGGATGAACTTAGTCAAGATCAAGGCGGTATTGCAACAATTGCCGCATATCAACGCACAGATGCTGCATCAACCAATAACACTAACTTCACAATGGGGCAGGTGACCACATATTTAGAGCTACGTAATCGTAGTGAATCTACAGGCAATAATGGTCAACCTGCTTTAACCACTAATGGCGCAGATGTGCGTGATAATCTAATGCATATCGTCATTACAACCGATCAGGTATCTGGACGTAAACTTTATGTTGACGGTCAGTTTTACGGTTACATGGATGGCGCACCTGCAGGCCAGTTTAACTGGAATCAAAACTATGGCTTCGTACTTGGTAATGAATACGAAGATGAGAGCAATAACTTATGGAAAGGCACATTCAAGATGGTGGCTATTCATAATCGTGCTCTATCGGACGTTCAAATAAGCCAAAACTTTGATGCAGGATTGGGTAACTTCGTCACATTAGCCTTTGATGTTAGTAACTCAGTAGGTATGCCAGCGACAGTTCAAATGCAAGCAGCTGAGCTTGACGATTATTCATATGTATTCACAACCCCAACATTATTTACTGATGCGACGGGTGTGCAGGTGAATAATATTCGTGTTGCAGTGAACAATACTGTTCCAGTCGCGACACAAGTATTCCGCTCGGTCAATATGACAGTCAATCAATCAGGCACTCAGTTATCACCTTTAGGTGCTGTGATACCTAAAGATATGGGCCCTGCAATGGATATGTTCCATCTGGAATTTGAAGTGTTAGGCAATCAAGCTGGATCAGGAGATAACTATGTACCTCCTAGTGAGCCAGGCATTGTTGATCTAGGTGTATTGCCAGACTTGGGTGTGCGTTCATTCTCAAGTGTGAATGATGCAATGTCGGCGTTAACTACCATACCAGTGTCTCAAAATACTGTACGTAATCGCTATGAAGAGTTGCGTGACCAATTACCTGCAACTGCAGACATCATGGCATTTAACGCAGCCTCTCAGATTGCGATACAGCGTTTAGCAGTTACTTACTGTGACCGTGTGAGACGATCCAATGCAGCATGTAACACAGTGTTCGGCCAAAGCTGCAATAACATCGCAAATGCGGCTGATAAACAAAATCGTGTTAATGCACTATTTGATCGCTTTGTAGGTGACTTGGAGTCTCAACCAGATCGTGCTGGAACTACAGCAGAAGTCAATCGCTTGATGGATGATCTAGGTTGTGCAAATGGATGTTCAGGAGCAACTAAAGATATTGCACTACAAGCCAGTTGTGCTGCAGTACTCTCTAGTGGCGTGATGACAATTAACTGATCTATTACGAGGAAATAACGATGGGTAAATATGTAGAACAATGTCGACGTAAAGAAGAGCAACATCGTCGCCTACAGCAACGTATAGAAGAACAGTGTCGTCACTCAGGCCATGGACTTCCGGTGACACGAAGAGACTTCTTAGGTCGAGGATTAATATCAGGTATGGGCTTGGTATTTGCACCTACGCTTTCCACATTGCTTGCACAGCAAGCGCATGCCGAATGTGATTTATCTAACCTTGTACAAGGTGCTGGTAAAATTCCTTTCATCAGCATTGACCAAGGTGGCGGTGCTAACATTGCTGGCTCAAATATCATGGTTGGTTCTTTAGGTCAGGAAAACTTCTTGAGTCCGGAAGGCTATGCGAAATTAGGTCTTCCTGAAGCGATTATTCCTGACAGCGTGGGTGTCGATCGTACTTTCGGTATTGCCATGCATCCTAATAGTGCCATGTTAAGAGGCATGCTTGATAAAACCAGTGCAGCGACACGCGCAGGAACCAATGGTGTAGTTATACCTGCTAGATCGGATAATGATACGGGTAACAATCCGCATAACCCTGTCTATGGTATTGCACAAGCGGGTGCTAATGGACAATTTGTCACGGCTGTAGGCACTCGTAATACTGATAGTGGCGGTCGCTCGGATGTACCAGGCTATATGTTAGACCCTGCTGTACGTCCTACCAAAGTAAGTAATTCAAATGAGGCAGTTAGTTTGGGTGGTGGTGACGATGATGGCTTCCCTTCAGGTCGAGTTGCGGAAGCTTCTGCAATTATTAGTGCGTTGAAGCTAGGTGTTATTACAGTTGAGCAAGCGACACGAGAGTTAGTACAGTGTGGCTATGATAAGAGTTCTGCAACGTTTAATACTGCCATTACTTCCGCTGAATTAGATCCAAACCAGGATCCAGATTTACAAGCGATATTCCCGAATGGTGAATTAAATGATGGAGACTACCGCAAAGCTGCAGCCGTTATGAAAACTGTAATTAAAGGTTACGCGGGATCAGGCACCATTGAATATGGTGGTCGAGATTATCACCAAGATCCAAGACCGGAAACAGATGGTAAAGATTTTGTTGTTGGTCAAGTGATTGGTGCCACCTTGGAGTATGCGCAATTATCTAATCAGCCTGTGATGATTTATGTCTTTAGTGATGGTTCGGTATCTGCTGATACAAATAATCCTGAAGATGATGGCAATGGCGTGACTAAGTTCCGCTGGCGTTCAGATAATTCACAGACTGCGGCGAGTGCCATATTTGTATATAGACCTGGTGGAGTTAGACCTGTACTAAGAGGAAATGCCGCAGGGACCAACCAGTTAGGTACATTTACTATGGAAGGTAATGTAAATACTAGCTCAAGCCCATTTGCCAATAACGTTACTGCCTTGGCGGAAATGGTAGTGCTAAATTACTTGGGCTTGCATGGTCAACAGGCGATGTTCGGCACCGATGTGTTACCAGGTAATGGCTTGGGTACAGGTGCGGTGGTGGATCCATTCATTGCATTTGATCCAATTGTCTAGGCAAATTTGCTAGATATACAATTTATCTGAAATTTGACTGAAAAAACGGGGTGGTGTGAGCCGCCCCGTTTTTTGATGGAAGGTCGAAATTTAGCGACCAAATGAAATACATCGTTACTCAAACACCCCAAAATAAAGGCTTTAAATTCTATTAAAGCCTATGTTGAGCACTCAAACGAATATAATCACTGAGTTAACCGAAAGCACATCTCTTGATGTACTTCGATGCCCGCATTGTCAATCAGATGATGTACTACAAGACCCGTCATTCGTTATTTGTCAAAGCTGTGAAAAAAATTTTCCAAAGTTATCATTCGGTAAGGTAAAAATTCCCTTTCTATTCTCTGATGTATCAGTGGCAATGCATGATTGGTGTGCGCGCAAAAATGGCTTTAATGCAAAAATTAGTGAAGAAATAAAACTTTTAAGTGAAAATATTGCTGACAAGACGGCAAGTAAAATAACGCGAGAACGCATAAAAAAAATCCTTAACGCAAAAAAACACTATCAAACACAAGTTCTAGAGCATTTAAATTGCTTTCAGGAACACCCGCTAAACAATGCTGCAATAAATACGACTGAAGTTGCCAAGAATCAAGGGATAAATAGCTATATCAATAATATATTCAGAGATTGGTGTTGGAATAATGGCGAGAATGAACAACTATTATCAGCTATTTATGATGTCTTAGAAAATAATTACCAGGCGGGGTTATGTGTGACGCTGGGTGCAGGCGCAGGTAAATTTTCTTATGATTTCCATCAAGCATATTCTGCAGAACATTCCGTATTAATCGATATCAATCCAATGTTATTGGGTATTGCGAATAGAGTGTTAAGTGGTGAAAAAATAATATTAAACGAATTTCCTATTGCACCTTTATCGTCTGATAATTTCTGTGTGCGTCAAGAATTAAATAACGCTGATAACAGCTATGACAATGAGTTCACTTTTTTACTGGCAGATGGTTTAAATGCACCCGTTAAATCTAATTATTTTGATAGCGTGCTGACTCCGTGGTTTATAGATATTATTCCAGTCGACTTTAAAGAATTCATTCCACATGTAAATCGATTGCTTAAAGTGGGTGGATCATGGATAAATACTGGATCGTTAGCTTTTTTTCATAAACAAGAACAATGGAATTACAGTGCAGAAGAAATTCGCGATTTGCTAGGAAAATTTGGTTTTGGTGATATTCGTATTAGCAGAAAAAAAATAAATTATTTGCATTCACCACATAGTGCCCATGGACGTGTAGAAAATGTATTTAGTTTTAGTGCTAAAAAGAAATTTGATTGTATTAAGCCTAAACAGATGACTTACTTGCCAGACTGGATAACAAATACAAACTTAACAATACCTCAACAAGCCCATATTATTGTTTCTTCGTCTAAATACTTATTACAGGCGCAGGTGTTATCTGCCATTGATGGGCAGCGCAGTATTACCGAAATAGGTAGTCTATTGGCAAAACAGTACGATATGTCATTAGAGCATGCTGTTGCTGCAGTTAGACAAATACTCATAGATAATCTATAACGCAACTTTGTAGCACAATTTAATTGATATAAGCGTACAATTCAGGCGTTTTTAGCCACGCAACTATTAGACATGAAGATTTTATCGCTAGGTATCGTGTTAGCGGCAATTTTAATATCTGCTGCAATATTTTATATGCAACCCAAACAAGAGCCTATTTACGGACGTGCACTTGTGGTTGCTTTTAGTGATGCGTCAATGGAAAGTATTAATACTTCAGAGTGGGCAACACGAGACCTTGTGTTACAGCTTGAGTCATCGTGTAATGATGAACAACATGAAAAGACAATAAAGTGTTTAAAGAAAAAGCTCAAAAAGGCTATTACACGCACTCAATCCGCGAATAAAAAACTTATCTTACTAGCTGATAGTCAGTACACAAATTCACTACTTATGACCTTTGATGAACAAGCGCTAAGCTCTGTTAATGCTGTTGTTTTGTTGAAACCTAAGTTTGATGACAGTGTTGCTACGAATTTATCTTCTAAATTTTCTACAAAGTTCCTCATTGTAAATGATCTTAATCAACGAAATCAGGACTTAATCTCAGTCAGAGAAGTGACGTCTTTAATTAGGAATCAAGACAATTGGATATGGTCAACACAGCTCATTGATAATGGTGTGGGCCTATTTGCTCACCCTGTATTGCCACATATGGTGTCTTATCTAGTCAATGGTCCAATAAATCCAAATTATGAAATTGAATTTGATGCTGAATCACTCTGGCAACACCCAACAATTAATAATGATGAATTCTGGCAACAGAATCTATTTATTGAGAAACGCACCATCACAAATGATATTCACAGGATATTAAATGCCTTTTATGCTTACGATACTAGTTACCTTAGGCATTGGCCTTTACAGTCATACCATGCTTTCAACTTGCTGAAATATAAAAACAGCTTGCCTCAAGAACAACAAGGGCGCTTTGTCACATTTTCCAATCTTAACGGGCATAAATTTTTTCTTGATCTTAATAAGTACGGTGAGTATTTGCCAGAGTTAGTCATTGGTATTGATGATGAAAAAAACTTATATCGCTTGACATCTTTTTATAGGACAAAGCGATATTATAGCTGGGAAGAAGGCGGTCCTGATAAGGATATGCTTTATTCGCAATCACTGGGTGCTTTTATACACTTTCAAAAGCCTCTGCCTAGAGATGAGGAATTACCCTATCTACAATACAGCTCAATATTATTTGATTCGATTGAGTTCACTGATCAGGATCCCTATGCACATATTCAAGGTCTTAGTAATAGAGCATTTAAAGTCGTCACATTGAATTGTCTGCCCTGTCATAGCGTGGAGGGTGTGGGTGGTGCTGCACATCACTTAGATTTCAAACAAGTACAACCTCAACCTGGATATGCAAAACCGCTGTTGAGTTATTCGCGGCCAGTATTAGAAAACTTTTTCTACAATCAAACTGACACAGCGAAACTGATTGGCGTTAACCCTAATTATGTTGATCGTGATGTCGGCACTGAGTTGATCGCCTGGCTAAAACCTGAATAGAATTAAATTTTACCTGGCAAGTTAACATGCACGAGTCTTGAGTTAGTGACGCGTTCTATGCTTATTGGGGAATACTGTTCATACAGGTATCTTTCAACGCCATCTCGAAACTGGGGTTGAACAGAGCACCATGTTACTAACAAATCCGCGCCAAATTTTACAATGGTTGTATCGTTCCTTAAGTTTTGTAACTCAGAAGAAATATGTCCTTGTCCTATGCGTATTACGTTATAGCGAGCTTGTGGCTTCCAGATAACAAATACGCCATTAGTCTTAACTTGCTCAAGATTTAGTGTGTTTAATTTGCACCAGCCTTGTTTCTTATATTTTGCCCACTTAACAGACAATTTAAGAGGTTTTTGGGTGCTGAAGATGCCTGATTGGGACTGGTAGCGTCTATTCACTTTAGGTGAACTTGCAAATAACTGTAAGGCTGAAAAAATTCTAGTGCTTTCTGCGACACTCATATTTGTTTATAAAATGAACAGATTAGATTATTTAATATTCAAATTTAGAATTGGATATCTATATGTTGTGATACAGATAACAAAATCATAGCAGATATTGTGATAAAGGCAAGCTTATGAGCATTTCTTAAAACTTTTATTAAGAAATGTTATTAATTAACTAAGAAAAATTTATACGAGACGCTTGCAAAATTATTGGTCAATAATTAAGCAATGAAGGTATTGGCTATACGCCACTTAAATTACTTCTCGAAGAGAGAATTTAATGAATGACTTTAGATAATAAATTCTTCCAAGAATGTATTTCTCTATGTCGGGTAAATAATTTTTGATGTGTTCGGCATTGATGCTGAAGCTGATTGTAAAACTTTTCGTCTCGTTCACATCGGAACAATAATGTTTTTAATTGTTGTGTATTGCCTACTTGATAATACCCAGAATAGTCTTTGCCAAGTAAGCCAACTGTGCCATCAATATTGGATGCAATGACTGGTAAGTCAGACATGATTGCCTCAGAGATAATATTTGCACCTCCCTCCATCAGCGAAGATAACACCATTACTTTTGCTTGGGAGAATTTAACACGTAATAGTGATTGACTGATCTCTCCATGCCAGCGATAGCGGTAATTACTAATGGTTTCAATACGTGCTTTGTTTGCCCACAGTTTATTGTGTGCTTTACCGTAATGTGAAATATGTATTTTGCTGTTATAGGGCAGCAAGCGAGCTGCATAGGCAGCTCGTAAAGGATCTTTTTCGTCTCGTAAATGACCAGCAATACATACGTTAAAACCTTTTGTTATTTTTTTATTGCGTAAAGGTTTTAGCGTAGACGCTTGAAATATTATATGGCACTTATTTGCATATTGCTGTGGTATTTTCGCTTTAATTAAAGAGTGCAAGCCAATAAGATAATCCGCCAATTCAATCGATTTCAGTGTTTTTTGAGAATGTGTGTGGATAAACTGATATGCATCAGTGCCTGTTAATGCAACGATAAGAGGTTTGCCAGGCTGTTGTCGTTTGAATGTTTGAATCGCATCTGCGCTACGCCATGCATGCAATGCAATCATCAAATCATACTTTTTACCACCATATGTTTTTTTTAAGTCGACTCGGTGTCCTAAGCTTTGTAAAATTTTTTTCCATCGGTTTGCAGTGGTGAAGTTTCCATTTGAAGATTGGACAGCCGCAGGACTGACTAAAATAATATCCACGGATTAATTATAAATTTATTTGCTGTGTGTTAACGTGACAATAACATTAAGTCACATTGAAATATAAGTACAGACTGTATGGAACGGTTAGATCCGCAAGATTTGATTCAACAACTGACAGATGCGCGCGCTCGTACTTGCGCATTAATTGATCAACTCAGTGATGAACAACTAATGGGGCCTCGATTGCCAACGATTAACCCGCTGCGTTGGGAAATAGGTCATACAGCGTATTTCTATGAGTACTGGGTGCTCAGACATCACTATAAAGAGCCAGCGTTAATTTCCGATATTGATCAGCTATTTGATTCTATTCATATTCCTCATGAAAGTCGCTGGGACCTGAAATTACCTACCTTGCATGACACAATTACCTATATGCAGGAAGTAAAAGAAAAGGTCGTGATGTATCTATCGAACGGTAAACATGATGCCAAACGAGATTACCTTGTACAGTATTCGATATTTCATGAAGACATGCACTGCGAGGCATTTACCTACACTCGACAAACCTTGGCCTATCCCGAACCAAAAATTCCACGTCAGCAAGATGAACACAATCATACAAGCATTCAAGGTGACGCCAACATACCTGCAGGGTCATTCCAATTGGGGGCAATAAATTCTGAAGCATTTGTATTTGATAATGAAAAATGGGCGCATGAGCATGCCGTGGAAGCATTTAAAATTTCCCGTGTTGCAGTAAGTAACGATGATTATCGGCGATTTGTTAACGATGATGGTTATCAACGTGCTGAATTTTGGTGTGAGCAAGGTTGGGCATGGAGATCAAACCTAAAGTTGCAACATCCAAGGTATTGGCGACATGCAAGTAATGAAAGTGGTTGGCAGATTCGTTGGTTTAACTCATGGCATGACATGCAACCTGACGTGGCCGTGGTGAATATCAACTGGTATGAAGCAAATGCTTATTGTCGATGGGCAAAGCGTCGCTTGCCAACCGAACTGGAATGGGAGGTTGCAGCTTCGTCAACACTCGATAACAAAACATTATCTATGACTAAACGTTATTATCCCTGGGGAGACGAGCCGTGTGAATCTAAGCATGCTAATTTTAATGGTTTGACATTGGGTCCCATAAACGTAAATGCAAAACCTGCTGGTGATAGTGCATTTGGTTGCCGCCAGATGCTAGGTAATGTCTGGGAATGGACCAGTACTGCATTTACTCCGTATCCTGGCTTTACTCCAGATATGTACCAAGATTATTCGCAACCTTTGTTTAATAAGACAAAAGTATTGCGTGGAGGATGTTGGGCAACGCGTTCAAGACTAGTGAGGAATACTCTGCGTAATTACTATGGACCAGAACGTAATGATGTGTTTGCGGGTTTCCGCACATGCGCAATTGATTAGGATAAGCCATTGATGTCAAATGGCAGCGTCACATTATATGATAATCATCCAAGTGTGGATGACATGTATCAAGATATAATAATTGGCTTTAGTCAGAACCCTCGTGTCATTCCGCCAAAATATTTCTATGATGAAAAAGGTTCTCAGTTATTTGATTTAATTACTCGTACTCAAGACTACTATCCGACGCGTACGGAAGTTTCAATTTTTAAGCAATACAAACAAGATATCATCACTAGCTTGCCGCATGATTGTGTATTGATTGAGCCTGGTGGTGGCAGTCATTCTAAAGTAATGCACTTTATTAATGAGTTGCGCCCAAGCGTGTACGTGCCGATAGATATATCGCGAGACTATCTGCGCATATCGACACAAGAACTGGCAGATAAAATTCCTTGGTTAACGATACATGCAGTATGTGATGATTTTGCAAAACAGTTGATGATTCCCGAAGAGGTTGAGGCCAATTCAAGAGTTGTATTTTTCCCTGGTTCAAGTATTGGTAATTTTCATCCCTCTGAGGTTGTGACATTTTTGAAAAATGTTGCCAGTTCGGTCGGCGAACAAGGCCAACTACTAATCGGTGTAGATTTAAAAAAAGATAAGTTGGTGTTACAAAAAGCTTATGATGATGCTGAGGGGGTCACTGCACAATTCAATTTAAATCTTCTCGCCCGCATTAATGATCAGCTAGCGGCGGACTTTGATTTACAATGCTGGAAACATTGCGCATATTACAATACTGACGAAGGCAGAATTGAAATGCACCTAAAGAGTGAATGTGATCAGATAGTCAATATTCAAGACCATGAATATTACTTTGCTCAAGACGAAACCATTCACACGGAAAATTCATATAAATATACTATTGATGAGTTTATAGAGTTAGCTGCTGAAGCAAACTTTACATCGCAACAATTATGGCAAGATAGTAACCAATTATTTAGCGTGCATCTTTTTCAGGTGCAATCGATATAAAACCTGGCGATGATTAATTTTGATACCTCAGTAGTCAAAGATCTAGTATTAGTAGGTGGCGGCCATGCGCACGTGTCAGTGTTACGCACATTTGGTATGAAGCCATTGCCTGGGCTGCGTATTACACTTATTACTCGTGACATACATACGCCATACTCTGGAATGTTGCCTGGTTATATAGCAGGGCATTACGCATACGATGAATGTCATATCGACTTAGGGCCGCTGGCTAGATTTGCCAATGCGCGTATCTATCATGCTGAAGTCAATAAGCTAGATGTTGAAAATAAACAAGTGCATGTCGAAGGAAGACCGCCAATTTCATATGATTTAATTTCTATTAATACCGGCTCTCGACCCAATGTTATCGACGTGCCAGGCGCTGATGAATTTGCACTTGTTGTTAAACCCATTGATATATTTTTGCAAGGTTGGCAACGACTTCAACAAACAGTTCTTAATAGTCGCGGAGATTTTCATATAGCAATTGTTGGTGGCGGGGCAGGTGGAGTAGAACTTGCCTTGTCAACGCAATTGAGACTGCAGACCTTACTTAAAGAGAATGGCGATGACCCAACGCGCGTAAAATTCTCTCTGCTTACTAAAGGTGATCGTGTTCTTTCAACCCACAATAATGGTGTTCAAAAACGTTTCACACGAGTATTAGCTGAGCGCAACATTAAATTGTTACTGCATCACGCCGTCAGTGAAATATTAGCCAATGCAATTAACATAGAGAATGGAGAGGTGCATAACATGGATGCTTGTATTTTTGTTACAAGCGCATCTGCACCTTGTTGGCCAAACGAAGCAGGTTTGGATGTAGATAGAGAGGGCTTTATAAAGGTTAATAAATATTTGCAATCAACATCCCATCAAGATGTTTTTGCAGTAGGGGATGTGGCATCTCTGCCTGAACCTCGTCCTAAATCCGGTGTGTTTGCCGTAAAACAAGGTCCTGTATTGGCAACAAATTTGCGCCGAGCAGCATTAGGAAAGCTTTTAAAGCGATATCGACCTCAGACTAATTTTCTCGGTTTAATCAGCACCGGAGATAAATATGCAGTTGCCTCAAGAGGCAGCTTATCGATGGAAGGCAGTTGGTTGTGGACATACAAAGACTGGATTGATCGTGAATTTATGCGTGAGTTCAACCAACTCCCAGAAATGAATCAAGCAGAACAGCAGCATTTTACAGCAGGTCTTGCCGATGAAACCGCGATAAAAGAATTATCGACCGTCGCTATGCGTTGCGGAGGGTGCGGTGCAAAGGTCGGTAGTGGAATTCTATCGCGCGTTATGCAAAGACTGCCGGCTTATCAGCGTGATGATGTATTAATAGGTAGAGAGTCCCCAGATGATTCAGCCATGCTAGCCGTGCCAGCAGGGAAAGTGATGGTACAAAGTGTTGATTACTTTCGAGCCTTTATTGATGATGCTTATATATTTGGTGCAATCGCTGCTAATCATGCGTTAGGTGATATCTATGCGATGGGAGCAGAGCCGCAATCAGTACTCGCAATTGCAACGGTGCCCTATGGACGTGAGAAAATTGTAGAAGAGATGCTATATGAAGTATTAGCCGGTGCAATAAAAACATTACACCCCACCGGTGCAGTACTGGTTGGAGGGCATTCTGCTGAAGGGGCTGAACTCGCCTTTGGATTAACAGTCAATGGTTTGGTAGATCCAAATAAAGTGTGGCGAAAAGAGGGCTTAACTCCTGAAGATGTGTTAATACTCACTAAACCAATTGGTACTGGAACCTTGTTTGCTGCGGATATGCGGCGTAAGGCAAAAGGACGTTGGGTGAGTCAAGCAATACAAGTGATGTTGCAATCCAATCAAGAAGCAGCAAAATGTTTACACAAGTATCAAGCAACCTCATGTACCGATGTGACTGGCTTTGGCTTGGTTGGGCACTTGGTTGAAATGACGCGTGCCTCGCACGTAGATGCTGAAATTTTCATCCAGCAAGTGCCAATACTTGAAGGTGCGCGTGAAACGGTAGCAGCAGGTATTTTATCTTCCCTGCAACCACAAAATATCAGATTACGAAGAGCTATTGTGAATATCAACGAGGCAGCTAACCACATTGATTATCCATTACTATTTGATCCACAGACAGCGGGTGGTTTACTAGCTGGTGTTCCGCAACAGAATGCGCAACAGTGTTTATCAGAGCTGAAACAATTAGGTTATTATGATGCATGCATTATCGGTAAAATACATGCACAAAGTGAGCAAGCGTCTCCCATAACTGTATCCATTTAAACCCGAATGAAGTCAACCCTACTAAATCCTGTTACCTGGTTAATTATTTCCTTAACTCTAGGGTTAGCTCCTTTTTTACCAGAGCCTCATATTTGGGAAAAATTGAAATGGGTGGCATCAGGCGCGCAGGGTATGCAGCTCATTGACTGGTTTGACTTGCTGCTGCATGGATTTCCATGGGTGATGTTAATAATCTCTGTTGTGGCAAAGATTAAATCAAAGTAATAAACCAAGGTTATTGATAATGAAACACCAGAGTCTGTTTCTAGGCATTATTTTGATTCAACTATTTTTTGCTAGTGTCTTTGCGCAAAATTTTCCGCAACCAGATATTCTTCAAGCAGATGTTAACTTCTGGTTAAAGGTTTATACGCAAGCAGATACGCGCAGTGGCTACATTCATGACGCATATAATTTAGCAGTTGTGTATGACAAAATCACAATCAAAGGTGGCCCACGCGCAAACAAAAAACATATCAAACAAACCAAAGCAAAATTTAAATCGGTCCTTAAATCGCTAGCAAGTGGTAAACGCACAAACTTATCAAAAGATGAACGTCATGTGCTCTCATTGTGGGGAGAGGGTGTTTCAAATAAACGTTTACTCAAGGCTGCAAGTGATATTAGATTTCAACGTGGTCAGTCTGACAGGTTCCATAGAGGATTGGAGCGTTCAGGTGAGTGGCGTAATTATATCAATAAAACATTCACAGATATGAATCTCCCTGTTGAACTTTCTGTGTTACCGCATGTTGAGTCGTCGTTTAATCCAAAGGCATATTCACATGTCGGCGCGGCGGGTATATGGCAGTTTATTCGCTCTACTGGTAAGCGTTATATGCGCATTGACCATGTCATAGACGAACGAATGGACCCATTTGTTTCAACTATTGCAGCGGCAAAATTATTAAGTCACAACCATGACTTGACACAAAGTTGGCCGCTTGCGTTAACCGCCTATAACCATGGTGTTGCCAGTATGAGGCGTGCGATAAATAAATTAGGCACCAGAGACATTGCAATAATTGTCAGGAAATATAAAGGTCGCTCATTTGGATTTGCTTCTAGAAACTTCTATGTCGCGTTTCTAGCAGCACTTGAAGTGGATAGATACCCTGAAAAATATTTTACCTCGACTAATTATGCAAAACCCTTTGATTACCAAACTGTCCCACTGAATGCATATTATTTTGCTAAAGATATTGCAAAAAATTTAGGAGTCAGTAAAAGCCAACTTAAATTACATAATCGGGCATTACTGGAAAGTGTTTGGAGTGGTACGAAACGTATTCCAAAAGGTTATGTTCTGCGTGTACCCAGCGTATTGTTGTCACAGCCCATAGAGCAGCTGATAGCGAGTATTCCAAATGAATCTCGTTATATGAAACAAACAGCTGATGAATTTCATTATGTACAGCGTGGCGATACCATCTCAGAAATCGCAGATGAGTATGGGTTTAAAATCAAAGATATTCTAGCAGCGAATAATTTAAATAGTGCGCATTATATTCGCGCAGGACAAAAATTACGTTTACCTGTGAATGGAATTCCTTCAGCTAAACGTCCATCAACAACACAAAAAGATACAGCAAAAGTCACTGTCGCGGCTGTTGACAAGACGATTACTGACAAGACTGTACCCGCTGAGAATGTATCGGCCGAAACTGTAACAGTTGATGCTGTCGCAGTTGATAGTCGTTCCCAATTAATTGCGAATAAAGAACCCAACACTAATATAGACGCTGAGGAGACAGAAGTTACTCAGCCATCCATCAGTGACACAACAAATATTGATGATCAGCGCAGTGCTGATTCAGATGTTAGTGTTGTTGCAGAGCCTGAAACGGATGTTCAAGGCGAGCCTGTACTATTGTCTGATCCGGCTGACTATACCGTCGATGAGAACAATTCAATAGAAGTCCATGCATCAGAGACATTGGGACACTATGCGGAATGGCTAGATATACGTGCGAGTCGATTAAGACAGATAAATAATATGAAGTTTGCTGAGCCCGTGGTGTTAGGCAGACGTATAAAACTCGATTTTGCAGAAGTCACTCAGGATGTGTTTGAAAAAAGACGCATTGCCTATCAAAAGAAATTACAAGGGCTATTTTTCACGCGCTATCGTATTGATTCCACCTCGCAATATGTAATTAAGGGGGGTGAGTCAGTATGGGTGTTAGCGCTAAGAAAATTCAAAGTTCCAATATGGCTGTTACGCCAGCACAATCCCGATGTTGATTTCCATCGTATTAAGCCTGGAGAGAAGATCACTGTGCCCGTGCTGATTGAAGTGCAAAACACATAGAAACCATACCATTTAAAAGGTTAATCGATATATGGATCAAAAATATCGATTAATGGTCATAATCTTGAAGTAAGCCCCAAACTCAATCGCTAACCTTCGTCATACTCCTTGCTCATTAAGATTCACTACATCAGCAAGTGTGCACGTCACTAATGAAATATATCTGCATTATTATCGCAAGCCTGTTTTACTCTGCGTCTGTATTTGCTTGGCAAGGGTACAATATCGATAACGGTACCGTCATTTTTGTAAATCTAGAAACTGGTCAAGAAAATTTACAAATGGGAAATGTCACCTACTTTGATTACGACGCGGGTGAAGAAAAAATGGGTTACTTAAATATGTATGAAAATAATCTTGGATTATTGATGGATCTAGATACTGGTAATTTAATTCGTGTCCAGATGGAAGGAAGAAACTAACTCCCATAATAAGAAAGTACTCGAGATATAATTTAAGCCACTGTATTAATAGTTAATCAGTGGCTTTTTTATTTGTTTTTATAAAAAAACTTATCGATTCAATCGTTGTTCAATAATATCTTCGACTACCGATGGATCAGCTAAAGTTGAGGTATCACCTAGTTCAGTAATTTCATTAGCGGCGACCTTTCTTAATATTCTGCGCATAATTTTACCAGAACGTGTTTTAGGCAGGCCGGGCGCCCATTGTATAAAGTCAGGTTTGGCAAAAGGTCCAATTTCTTTGCGTACTAACTCTATTAATTCCTGTCTTAAGGTCTCAGTTGGCTGAATACCTACCATTGTGGTGACATAACAATAGATGGCTTGCCCTTTTATTGCATGTTCACAGCCCACGACAGCAGCTTCTGCCACAGAATCATGCAACACTAACGCACTCTCGATTTCCGCAGTGCCTAGTCGGTGTCCAGAGATATTGAGTACATCGTCAACGCGTCCGGTAATCCAATAATAACCATCTTTATCTCGTCGGCATCCGTCGCCACTAAAATAATAGCCTGGAAATTGTGAAAAATAGGTATCGATAAATCGTTGATGATCACCATACACGGTGCGCATTTGTCCTGGCCAGGGAAACTTCATCGCAAGGTTGCCTTGGCATTCACCCTCAAGTTCATTGCCTTGATCATCAAGTATCACAGGTTGCACACCAAAGAATGGTTTAGTAGCAGAACCAGGTTTTAGTGCAGTGGCACCAGGCAATGGTGTAATTAAATGACCACCAGTTTCCGTTTGCCACCAGGTGTCAACAATAGGGCATTGTCCATTACCAACTTTATGGTAATACCATTCCCATGCTTCGGGATTGATTGGTTCACCGACTGTACCCAGCAAGCGTAAGCTGCTGCGTTGGGTTTTGCTAACAAATTCATCGCCAAGTGCCATTAGTGCACGAATAGCAGTGGGTGCCGTGTAAAAAGATTTTACTTGATGTTTGTCGACGACCTGCCAAAAACGACTTCCATCAGGGTAATTAGGCACGCCTTCAAACATTAAGGTCTGTGCTCCATTGCATAATGGCCCGTAAACAATATAAGTATGGCCTGTTACCCAGCCAACGTCCGCGCTGCACCAGTAGACTTCACCATCTTGATAATCGAAAACATATTTGTGAGTGATTGCAGCATAAAGTAAATAACCTGCGGTAGTATGTAATACCCCTTTGGGTTTGCCTGTGGAACCTGATGTGTAAAGTATGAATAGTGGATCCTCAGCGCTCATGGGTTCAGCCGGGCAATCACTGTTTTCCTTGGCAATCATCTCGTGATACCAACAGTCTCGACTATTAGTCCAGGAAATATCAGCGCCTGTGCGTTTAATCACTACTACTGTGCTTACATTTGGGCATTCAGATATAGCTTGGTCAGTATTTGCTTTTAGTGGTACCACTTTGCCACCACGTATGCCTTGGTCCGCAGTGATGACCACACGACAATCAGAATCTAAGATCCTGTCGCGTAAAGCATCAGGGGAAAATCCGCCAAACACTACAGAGTGCACTGCGCCAATACGAGTACACGCCAGCATGGCAATCGCTGCTTCGGGAACCATTGGCATGTAAATACATACGCGGTCGCCTTTTTTTACACCACGTGACTTTAATGCGTTAGAGAATTTACATACTTCAGCATGTAATGCTGCATAGGTAATATGTCGATCTTGGTCTGGATTATCGCCTTCCCATATAATTGCAGTTTGGTCAGCACGAGTTTCTAAATGCCTATCAAGACAATTATAAGAAACGTTGAGTGTTGCCCCATCAAACCATTTGATATGTGCCTTGTGATAATCCCACTCAAGGACTGTATCCCATTTTGAGAACCAGCTAACAAACTTATCTGCCTGGTCTGCCCAAAATTTTTCAGGATCGCTAATCGATTGTTGATATAGTGATTGGTATTTTTCAGCATCAATGTGCGCACTAGAGCTAAATGACTCAGGGACAGGGTAAAGTTTATCATCGGACATTGTGCTATTTCTCCATGAATGATGAGGCAACATGTAATATTAGTAACATTATGACTATACTTAAATTTAGTCAAAATTGTTTTATCTCGATCATAAAATTCATGTCTCTGTAAACAAACGCCTGATGTAACGTCAATAATTAATCATTAATGAGTAATGTTTCAGATAAAAGTTGTAGTGCCAGTAAAAAGCTACCATCGCTGAATGGCATGATTGATTGGGATAGGGTGGCAGAGAATTATTTCGATTATATTTTAAGTCCCTATGCGGAGGAGATGGTGGCAGGCTGCCAACAAAGTACTAGTCGCAATCTGCTGCTGAATTACTTGTTCAAACTTCCTGATGATCAATTGAATGCCATGAGAGTATTAGATGTTGGCTGTGGCCCAGGGAATTTAATACCACTGATTAGTCAAAAAATTAGGCGCTTAACAGGCCTTGATATCAGTAAAAAGGCGCTTGCCATCGCGCACGAAAAAGCGAATCAACATGCCGTTGATTTCCAAGGCATACTGCAGGATATATTAAATTATTCTACGCAGGATAAATTTGATGTAATCATTTCTTCGAACTCGATACTGCCCAATGATCGGAGAGAAGTGATTGAGATATTCAAAAAATTAGCTGACTTGCTAACGGATGGTGGCAAGATCATTGCCATTTTGCCATCGTTTGATACGACTTTATACTTGAAGCAATTAAGAGATAACTACTTTGACAATAACAGCGAAACTGTTGTTATGGATTTAGATAAGTTAGCGTATGCAGATGATGGTCATCACCTGCAGTGCTACCATACAGCTGATTCAATTATCAATGAAGCAGCGCTTTCTGGATTGACGTTAACGTATCAGCCGCAAAAGGTTTACTATCCATGGTCTCTATGTCGTCAATATGGCTATGGAGATTTTCCACAGGCAGATGAAGAAATCTGGGACTGGTTTATCGTAGCTAGAAAATCACTTGGCTAGTTCTTTAACTGCTTCAAGTACTTCTTCCACGTGCCCGTCAACTTTTACTTTTCTCCACTCTTTGCGCAGTATGCCCTTATCGTCAATTAAAAAAGTACTTCTTTCTATTCCCATGACTTTTTTGCCGTACATATTTTTTTCTTTTATCACAGCAAATTGATTACAAAGCGTCTCTTCGTTATCGGAGAGTAGATCAAAAGGTAAATCGAGTTTGGCTTTGAAGTTTTCGTGGGATTTTATGCCGTCACGAGAAACTCCTAGAATAACCGTGTTAAGCTTGGCAAATTTTTTAACATTATCTCTGAAGCCTTCAGATTCTTTCGTGCAGCCAGGTGTGTTGTCTTTTGGGTAAAAGTAAATTACAACATGTTTGCCTTTTAGCTCAGTGAGCTTAATGTTTGCATCGCCAGTTGCAGCTAATTGGAAATTTTTAACTTTCTTGCCAATCTCAACGGAAGACAATTTTGTGCTCCTTTTATAGAGTAGATTAAAAACCAGTAAATTTTAAATTAAGGTATATGAGTCAGAGTATCCGCCAGTATCTCGGATAATTTCGGATTCAGTAAAATACGTCTTGTTTCATGCATCACTTGTGTTACTTCGCTACAATGCAAACGATTTTGTTGAAATCGTTTGACGAATAACTTTTTATCGGCGTCTGAAAGTGAATGAAATATTTCACTACCTGACGATTGGGTTTGCTTTAAACGTAAAATTTCATTTTCTATCGCTGACTTTTGCGCTAATGCTGTATCGGTATTGGTTACTTCCTCTAGCAACAAGCGCAAAGTTTTATACTCCTCAGCAAAACTTTTGATTTGGTCTGGGAAGGGCTGGGTGGCCATAGCGCAACCAACACTGAGCAATAAAATAATTATTAAAGTTAAGACTTTCACTTTTTTCAAATCAATATTTATTGGGTATATATCGTTAATTAATTATGACTATCGTGTGATTCAATTAACTGTAAACAATGCTTACAACAGATGTTAAAAGTGTTTCAACGTTGCTGCAACCAGTCAAACACATCAATGTACATGTTATGTACCCATGCGGATTGATCGGCTGTTTCTTCAATGCAATCAGAAAGTATCTGTAAGTATTCTTCTCGAGGAATTTCAATTCCTCCCAGTGAAGCCAAATGTTTAGAACCCAGCTGAGTGTCCATGATTTTATAACCCCAGGTATCTAAGTGAGCGCATAATTGTAATAAAGCCACTTTTGATGTGTCTGGCTGTCTGCTGAACATCGATTCACTAAAAAATATAGCGCCAACAGCAATGCCGTAAACGCCGCCTATCAACTGCTTGTTATCATCCCATACTTCAAATGAGTGTGCGTGACCCAAATGATACAATTGTGTATAAGCATCAATCATATCTGCAGTGATCCAAGTGCCTCTTGAATGGTTTCTTGGGGCGGCACATGCTTTCATGACATCTACAAATGATTGGTCGTAGGTGACTTTCCAGGGTTTGTTTTTGATTGTTCTTAACAGGCGCTTATGTGCAATAAAATCTTTTGGGTAAAGTATGCCGCGAGGATTAGGTGACCACCATAAGATTGGTTGATTTTCTTCATACCATGGGAAAATACCTTCGCGATAAGCACGTAATAGACGCTTTGGTTTTAAATCACCACCTGCAGCTACCAGCCCTTCGGGATCTTTTAATGCAGATTTGGCTGCCGGGAAACTTGCATCAAAATCATCAGTATCTAACCAGGGTAGATTTATCTCGCTCATGCATCTAATCGGTAAGGTGAGAGTGATAATAATTCGTCACACTGTTCATGCATGGCTTGTTGCTCGCGTTGACAAAATGTATAGATAGCATCTTTAAACTGTGAGTCTTTAATCCAATGGGCTGACCAGGTTTTTGTCGGCAGAAAACCGCGGGTGATTTTATGTTCGCCCTGTGCACCTGGCTCGAAGGTTTGTAATTTATTTTGTATGCAGTAATCAATTCCCTGATAGAAGCATGTTTCAAAATGCAAACTGTGTAACTCTTGCTCGCATCCCCAAAATCTACCATAAAGTGCGACGTCACTTCTGAGCGCTATGGCGCATGCAACGTAATCTTTATCGAGCTTAGCAAATATGAAAACTATCTTATCGCCCATGGTTTGACATATTTCTTGGAAAAAGTCTGCGCTAAGTGTAGGTAAGCCAGACTTGCGATCAAATGTGCTGACATAATACTGGTGAGCGAGGTTAATTTGATACTCGCTCGCTTCGTTACCATGGATAATCTCATTATGTATATGTTGTTCTGCTACAATGCGACGTTCGCGTTTCACTTTTTTACGTTTGCGTGAAATGAAAGTAGCAAGAAATTCATCAAAGTTAGCATAATCATGGTTTTGCCAATGATATTGACAGCCAAGGCGAAGTTGTAAACCTTTGCTGCGGCAAAGTTGTGTATCTTGCTCGTTGGTGAATAACCAATGCATTCCACTCATATTGAGCTTATCCGCGACCTTAATAATTTGCTCAATCATGACTGTTTTTATCTCTAATCTATCGGCGAGTAATCTTGGTCCAGTGACAGGATTATACGGACTGGAGCAAATCATTTTTGGATAATAATTCAGTCCTGCACGTTCATAGGCAGACGCCCATGACCAGTCAAATACAAATTCACCATAGGAGTTTGTTTTTATATACAGTGGGCAAGCGCCGACAAGCACTTGATGACTATTTCGCACGCTTAAGTGGTAAGGGAACCAACCGAATTCCTCGCCAACACATTGATGATTCTCAAGTGCAGCTAAAAATTCATAACTAACAAATGGATTAGATGAGCCCGCTAATTGGTTCCATTCTTCTGCTTTTATTCCAGATATCGAAGTGTGGAAGTAAAGCTCAAGTGCGTTACTTTCAGTTTCAGACATCTGACTAAATTAAATAGGATGCTTTGAGTGGTCTATTTAATGTGATTCAAGTTGATCAAGATATCTTTCTGCATCTAAAGCGGCCATACATCCGGTTCCTGCCGAGGTGATCGCCTGCCGATAAACATGATCCATGACATCTCCCGCAGCAAATATACCCTCTATGCTGGTGGCAGTTGCGTTACCCGTCAATCCGCTATGGACTTTTATATAACCACCTTCCATATCCAGTTGGCCTTCGAAAATGCCTGTATTGGGTTTATGTCCTATAGCAATGAATACTCCTTGAAGATCTATGTCTTGAGTGGAGTCGCCTTGGGTGCTTTTTATCCGCATACCTGTCACACCTTTACCGTCACCGAGGACTTTGTCTAAGGTATGATTCCAAGCGATGCTGACATTGCCACTCTTTTCGCGTTCGAATAACTTGTCTTGCAGAATTTTTTCAGAGCGCAAGCTGTCGCGTCGATGAACCAGCGTGACATGTGAAGCAATATTTGACAGATACAACGCTTCTTCAACAGCAGTATTGCCGCCACCAATGACAGCCACATTTTGTTCTTTATAAAAGAAGCCATCACATGTTGCACAAGCAGACACGCCTTTACCTTTATAGGCTTCTTCTGATTCTAAGCCCAGATACATGGCAGATGCGCCAGTGGCAATAATCAACGCATCGCACGTATATGTGCCATTGATGTCGCCGTTAAGCGTGTAAGGTTTTTTACTGAAATCGACGGATTGAATATGGTCAAAAATGACCTGGGTTCCATAGCGTTCAACATGCGCTAACATGCGTTGCATTAAATCTGGGCCTTGTAACCCTTCCACATCACCTGGCCAATTATCCACTTCCGTAGTGGTCATTAATTGACCGCCTTGTTCCAATCCGGTAATGATGACAGGGTTTAGGTTAGCGCGTGCGGCGTAGACACCTGCTGTATAACCTGCTGGGCCGGAGCCTAATATAATCAATTTATGGTGCTGGCTATTGCTCATTGGTGTCATACCTCCATGTGTATTTGAATGCTGTCTTTAGTACTAGAACCAAAAACAGGCGCCTATCTTACGTAGCTCTTAAACTGGGGGCAAATGGCAGTTAATTCAATCTCGGGCAAAGAATTATTACTTTAAAATGCTGCGAATTTGAATTTGGGGCTTGACAGGAATGAATAAAAAATCAATGATTTACATTCCTTTTTTGAACTACATACTTAAAAGTGGCCCAAGCAACCTTAAAAAAATCTAAAAGAACTCATGATTACAGGCTAAATATTAGCCATGGCCTGCGTGAGAGTGCGTTAGTGGTACTAGTGGCGGTAGGTGTTTATCTGCTGATGGCTCTCATTAGCTTCGATCGAACAGATCCCGGTTGGTCCGTCAGCAGCACTGCCAATAGTGGTGATATCGCCAATATGGGCGGCTCCGCAGGGGCTTTTTTTGCTGATTTATTTCTATTTTTATTTGGCTATTTAGCTTATTTAGCGCCGTTGATGGTGTCGTATAGTGGTTGGTTGCTTTACAAAGAAGTGAATGCGAAAGGCGAGACAGACTATCACTTGTTTGGCATTCGCTGGGGTGGCTTTGTTCTCACGCTTATCGCCGGGTGTGGCTTGGCCTCACTACATTTTGATCAAGGATTTTTGCCCTCTGATGCGGGCGGTGTGTTGGGTAATCTAGTCGGCAGCACATTTGTGTTGGCATTCAGCTATGTTGGTACAACCATTCTATTACTCGCCTTATTTATAGCAGGTATTACTATTTTCACCAGTTTGTCCTGGCTTAAAGTAATTGATAGCACGGGCAAAATCACCGTATTCATTTACGATTACATAGCTAAGCATGTGTTGAATTTGACACATCTATTAGTTGAATACTGGCGTGCTAGGTCTACACAAGAACCCCAAATGCCAGTTCAAACCGAACATTCATTTAAGAAAAGAATCGTAGAGTCTAAACCAAAGAGACGACCTCGTATCGAACCCACCCTGGGTCAAGCGCCTATTAGTGAACGCGTACAAAGGGAAAAACAAATACCCTTATTTGAAGGCAAATCTTCGGCTGAGTTACCTCCATTAGCGATGTTAGATCCGGTGCAGGAACAAACCAGCGGTTACTCGGAAGATGCCCTGGAAGCACTTTCACGGCAAGTTGAATTGAAGTTACTCGATTTCGGTATCGAGGCGGATGTTAGTGAGGTACATCCTGGACCGATTGTGACGCGTTTTGAATTGATGCTTGCACCAGGTATTAAAGTCAGCAAAGTGTCTGCATTAGCAAAAGATCTCGCGCGTGCATTATCTGTGGTCAGTGTGCGTATTGTTGAGGTCATACCAGGCAAGCCTTCTGTGGGCTTAGAAATACCTAACGAACAGAGAGAAATGATTTCATTAAGTGAAATCTTACAGTCCAGTGAATATGACGAATCTCAATCACCCCTCACTTTAGGACTTGGCAAAGACATCAGTGGTCAACCTGTGATTGCTAATCTTGCAGCGATGCCTCATTTGCTGGTGGCAGGTACCACTGGCTCGGGTAAATCTGTTGGTGTCAATGCCATGTTGCTCAGCTTGTTATACAAAGCTTCACCTGCGGATGTGCGATTGATATTGATTGATCCAAAAATGCTTGAGTTGAGTGTTTATGAAGGGATTCCTCACTTACTGACGCCAGTGGTGACAGATATGAAAGAAGCGTCGAATGCACTACGCTGGTGTGTCGGCGAAATGGAACGACGTTATAAATTAATGTCCGCGTTAGGAGTTAGAAATATCGCTGGCTACAATACTAAAGTCCAAGAAGCAAAAGATAATGATGAGCCGATATTGGATCCGTTATTTAATCCCGATGATATGCTGTCTGAGAATATTGAAGCCCAAGAACTAGATAAATTACCAGTGATTGTCATCGTAGTTGATGAGTTCGCTGATATGATGATGGTGGTGGGTAAAAAAGTGGAAGAATTAATAGCGCGTCTGGCACAAAAAGCACGAGCTGCAGGAATTCATTTAGTGCTGGCAACTCAACGGCCATCTGTAGATGTCATCACTGGTTTGATTAAAGCAAATATTCCTACCCGAATTGCCTTCCAGGTGTCTTCTAAAGTGGACTCACGAACCATTCTTGACCAGATGGGTGCCGAACAGTTACTTGGTCATGGTGATATGTTGTATTTACCGCCAGGCACTTCAATTCCTGAACGTGTTCATGGTGCGTTTGTTTCTGATCAAGAAGTGCATAAGGTATGTGATTATTTACGTGCTAAAAGTGAACCTAATTATTTGGAAGAAATTGTTCAAGATCCAATAAGTGGTTCAGATGTAATTCCAGGTCTGGAACCACTTAAGCCCGCAGAAGGCGACGATTACGATCCGCTGTATGATCAAGCGGTCGCGATAGTGACAGAAACACGCAAAGCATCTATCTCGTATGTGCAGAGACGATTAAAAGTTGGCTATAATCGCGCGGCGCGAATGATTGAGGAAATGGAGAACAGTGGTGTTGTATCTGCAGTGCAATCCAATGGCACCAGAGAAGTGTTGGCCCCACCTCCTGTTGCTGGTTAATCTTATCCTGCTTTAGTTGCTTATTCTTAGCGAACAACTAAAGTGACCTACTAAGCGACGAAATAAAGCAACGAACTAAATCAGTCTTATTTGTTCTAATCACTATAATCTTGGGTAATTTATTATGCGTTTACGCAGTATTCTTTTAGTGGTTATTCCTTTCATGTGTATGCTCAGCAGTGCACATGCGCAAAGTATTGAGCAGAAGTTATTTGAATCGCTAAAACAACTCACCAGCTTAAAAGCAAACTTCTATCAGCAAGTCCTGGATACACAAGGTGAGGTCATACAAGAAGCGAAAGGACTGTTTGAATTAAAAAAACCTGGCCGGTTTCGTTGGCATTATGATCCACCATACTCTCAGCAAATCATTGCTGATGGACGCAACCTTTGGTTGTTCGACTTAGAGCTTGCGCAAGTAACAGTGCAACCAATAGAAGAAGCACTTGGTAGTGCACCGATAATTTTATTATCCCATTCAAAACCACTGGCAGAAGATTTTGAGATTAGAGATATGCCAGAGTCTTTTGGTCTTGAATGGGTCGCATTAGTACCAAAAATACAAGATACAGAGTTTTATCGTATAGAGATTGGTCTTGATGGAGAGTTAGTGCGGGAAATGAAACTCCATGATCATTTTGATCAACAGACCATAATTCGTTTTTCAGAAATTGATAACCAAACTGACCTGCCTGATTCGCGTTTCAAATTTTCTATTCCTGAAGGTGTTGATGTCATAGGAACACCGCGCTAACGTAGCGCTATGGCATCAACGAGTGATTTATTTGCTCAATCCAGTGAGCATTACCGACCCTTAGCTGATCGTATGCGTCCATCTAATGTGGACGAATTCGTTGGCCAAGCCCATTTGTTTGACGGTAACTCGCCTTTGCGCGTTGCAATAGACTCTGGCCGACCACACTCTATGGTGTTATCGGGCCCACCCGGAACCGGCAAAACAACGATCGCTCATCTAATCGCTGTACATTGTGAAGTACCGTTTATATCACTTTCTGCGGTACTAAGTGGCGTCAAAGAAATAAGAGTGGCAATCGATCAAGCCAAGCAATATCAAGCAGAGAACAATCCCACCACTGTACTGTTTGTTGATGAAGTCCATCGCTTTAATAAATCACAACAAGATGCTTTTTTACCGCATATTGAAAATGGCACGATTTGTTTTATTGGTGCGACCACAGAAAATCCTTCATTTGAACTCAATAATGCCTTGATATCGCGTTTACGCACTTATGTGCTTAAAAGACTTGCGCCTGAAGATATTAGCGGTTGTTTGCAGTCGGCGCTGAAAGATAAGCAACGTGGTCTAGGATTACAAAATATTCAAATAGAGGACAAGTTTGTAAATATGTTGGCTGTGGCTTCTGATGGTGACGCGCGTAGGGCGTTAACACTGCTAGAAGTGGCGAGTGATCTGGTAAAAAATGACAATGGACAAAAAGTCATTGATCAAGATGTCATTGAACAAGTGACTCAATCCAGCTTGCGTCGTTTTGACAATAAAGGTGAGTATTTTTATGACTTAATCTCGGCATTACATAAATCTGTCAGAGGCACGGATCCTGATGCCGCGTTATATTGGTATTGTCGTATGCTTGATGGTGGTTGTGATCCGCTCTATATTGCCCGTCGCGTGGTGAGAATTGCCTCAGAAGATATTGGTAATGCTGATCCCAGAGGTATGCAGATCGCGCTTAATGCATGGGATGCCTACACACGTCTAGGCACGCCTGAAGGTGAGCTGGCCATTGCTCATGCGATAGTATTTTTGGCCTGTGCGCCAAAAAGTAATGCTGTGTATATGGCCTTTAACGAGGCCATGCGCGATGCAAAGCAACATGGCACCTTAGAAGTGCCGTTGCATTTACGCAATGCACCCACCAAGCTAATGAAAGATCTTGATTATGGCAAAGATTATCGTTACGCACATAATGAAGAAGGTGGCTATGCCAGCGGTGAGAACTACTTTCCTGAAGAGCTTTGTGGTACAAGATATTATTCGCCGGTAGCGCGGGGTCTGGAGATAAAAATCAAAGAGATGCTAGAGCGCCTGCGCAATGACACTTAATTTATACTTACTCAAACTATATTAGTAATCAAGGGAAAATCTATGTCAGATGAGCTTAAGCTTTCTAAGGAACTAGTCGACAATGTTATGCACGCTGTCGTATCAATTGATGATCGTGCCAAAGATCCGTTTGTGGGCAGTCAATATCTGACGGCTATCGTGGGTTACGTAGTCGGTTCCTCATCAATTCAAGATCAGGAAAAGAAAGAAATAATGGATGAGCTCAGCTCGTTTATGCATCACGTATGTCAGGATGTGGCTCAATCTCAACCTGCCGCACAACCTGTCACACAGTCAGCGCCAGTGGCGCCGCCGGGTAGTGCATTTGGAATCTGGAAGCCGGGAGATGCCTGATTTGATGCGCAGGGAAACGGTTAATTTTACGATATTGCTAATTGATCTTATCCAAGCAGTAAGTATAATTTTCAAATAAGCTAAATAAACAACATATAATTAGATAAACAAATTTAAAAAACAAATTTAAAAGGGTGCCACGATGGATGAAGAAGCAATTAAAACAATCATCACTGTAGTCATTATGCAGATTCCTATTTTTATCATTGGCTACGCAGTGCTGGATCGATTCATTTTTTGATACGATCTAAAACATACTAATAAAAAAGCCGCTTTTTTAAGCGGCTTTTTTATTAGATAACAGTAAGTTATATAATATTCTTTAATTAATTTCTAATCCCTTCTTAGGCGATCAGACACAGCTATAGGACTCGGGAATCTAAGCACCACAATATATGATGAGATGATAAATGTGATAATCGTGGAGATGTGGATTAAATAGGCCGCTTTTTCTCCGATCACACTGACATTGAGCGCCAGTGTGCCAAGTAAAATAGAAAATTCACTCATGTGACCCAGACGATAACCAATTTCTGTCGCCGTAGAATCTTTTTCACCACCGTAGTGTTTAAATAACATCCTGAAGGTAATCGGTTTGATCAGTAATACGATACCCGCGATCAGCAATGCCGGTAATATCACCTCAGCAAGTATATCTAGCTGAAATCCAGCGCCTATGGCAAAGAAAAATATAATCAGAAAAAAGTCACGTAGCGGTTTTAAACTTTCGGCAATAAAGAGTGAGATGGGCCCTGTCGCGATCGATACGCCGGCAATGAAGGCACCAATTTCATGAGAGAGACCAATCCAAGCAGCCAGTTCAGAGATTCCTAAGCACCAGCCAATTGCAACTAAGAAAACATACTCTAATATTTTGTCAAATTTTCTAAATAAGTAAGACAGGATGTATTTAGAAAATAACATCGTGAATACAATCAAAACAGGTAAAGCGACAATCAACCATATCAGTTCACTAGATCCTGAATGACTTGCATCGGCGCGCGAATGTAACAGTAATAACATCATAATTGCGATTAAATCTTGCAACAGCAATATACTGATGATGAGTTCACCCATACGCTTATGATGAAGAACAGTGGTCGGCAATAATTTTAAACCAATAATAGTGCTGGATAATGTCATACTACCGGCGATCACTAGGCATTCGATATGACTAAAGCCTAATGCGTAGGCACACACATAGCCTGCTAAAAAGAAAAGACCTGAGGACACGACGGTGTGCAAGGTCGCATCTTTAAGTAAGCCAACTAATTTATTCGGATTGAGGTTTAATCCCAGTAAGAATAATAAAAACATAATGCCTATATCAGACACTTGTTGAATAAATTCTTGATTTTTGACTAAGCCAAATACGGAAGGGCCTAACAAAATGCCTAATGCAATATAGGCTATTAGTAGAGTCTGTCTTGCATACAGAGCGAGTGTTGCTAATATTGCAGCACCAGAAAAAATCACAAAGATGGTAAATATAATTTCGTCGGAGTGGTTCATCTTATACAGTTAGCACTATAGTTATTATTATTGAAGCTCAACTAATTCCAGCCAATGTACGACGGGAACAGGTGTCTGTTTACGTAGATGTAACAGGCAGCCTATGTTAGCCGTTGCAATTACATCAGGATTTGAACGCATTATATTATTTATCTTAGTCTTTTTTAATTGTATTGCTAGTGTTGGTTGTAATAATGAGTAACTGCCTGCTGAGCCGCAACACAAGTGCTTGTCCTTAAAGTCTGCACAATCATAACCTGCCTTGTGCAGGATAGACTCAACCACATGATTGATTTTCTGTCCATGTTGCAGAGTGCAGGGCGGATGAAAAGCAATGGTTTGATAATTGCTGTTTTTCTTTTTAAAGTGCAGATGACTGAAAAATTGACTGGCGTCTTGCGTTAAATCAGAAATGCGTTGTGCTTTTTGCGCATAATCAACATCGTGTTTAAGTAATCGAGCATAATCCTTTACTGTTAAACCACAGCCGCTTGCCGTCATTACAATTGCTTCACATCCGTTTTCTACATGTGGCCACCATGCGTCGATGTTTTTCTTAATCAGAGCAAGTGCTTGGTTGGGCATGCCATTATGGTAATGAATCGCGCCACAACAATGAGTTTGTTTTAATGAGATTGCAGTGATTTGTGCCTGACCTAGAATTTTTTTCAGGCTATGATGAATTTCTGGTGATGTTACTGATTGTACGCAGCCATCTAAGATAATTACTCGTCTATCATGAATTTCATTAAGTGTTGATGTGTACTGTTCAGTGCTATTGTTTTTTGAGATGATGCCTGAAATGGAAGCTAACCAATAAAATGGTTTAAATCGCATGGGATAAGGGAAAATGCTGCAAATTAATTTCTGTTTCAGTGTTGAAGTAAACGTGCGGATCTTTAATTGCTGGATATGCTCTCGGCCTATCTCAACCAGCTCCCCATAATTGACACCCGAAGGGCAGGTGGTTTCACAATTTAAACAAGTAAGACATGTATCTAAATGTGTCAAAGTGTTATTGGATGTAGTGTTACCCTCCAGCATTTCTTTAATGAGATAAATACGTCCACGTGGGCCGTCAAGTTCATCGCCAGTAATTTGATGTGTGGGGCAGGTGGCATTACAAAAACCACAGTGCACACATTTACGTAATATCTCATCTGCGCGTTGACCTTGTATTGTATTGAGTAACTGATCGGGTAAGTTGGTTTGCATGTCTAGCACCAAGAATACATACGACCAGGATTGAGTATTCCTGCTGGATCAAATGCTTGTTTTAGATTTAAATGTAATTTTTTTAGTTGATCATTCATCGGGCTAAAACAATCGGCTGGTTTTGCTTGTGAGCGAAAAAGTGTTGCATGGCCCCCCAGTGACGCACACTGGTTAATAACATCTTCGTAAGTGGCGTTTGATTTAATCCAATGTAGTCCCGAATTCCACTCAAAACAACTTTCGCCCTGTTGAAAAATATAGGCTGTGTTATGCGGCACAATGCAACGCCATAGCGGAGCATCATCAGTAAAAAAGTCGGTTTGGTGATTTTTGATTGCCGACCAAAATGACTCACATGAAGGTATCAATTCGCCGCCAAGCTGTTGTTGAAGTTTAGACACTGTGTCATCTAATCCTGACAGCCTTATCCATAGAGTACTGTTGTAGTGATAGCATGCAGTAATAGGGGTTAACGAGGTTAGCCATGCATGTATTTGCTGCACAGCTTGTTGAGCATTTAGCTCAAACATAAGCGTGATTTCTTTATTTGGTTTTGGTAATACTTTAACTGAGAGTTGTGTGATTATCCCCAGCGTGCCAAATGCACCACACATTAGTCTTGAGACATCATAGCCAGCAACATTTTTCATTACCTTGCCACCAAATATCAGGTGCTCACCCTTGCCGTTAATGATATTTGCACCCAGTATGCAATCACGAATGGCATCGGCATAAGGGCGACGTGGTCCAGATAAACCACATGCCACACTGCCACCCAGTGTTGAGGCGGTAGAAAAGTGTGGTGGTTCAAAAGATAACATTTGATTATGTTCGGCAAGTGTTGCCTCAATGCTTGACAAGGGTGTGCCCGCCAGCGCAGTAATATAGAGTTCAGAGGGTTGATACTCAATAATGCCATTTAACTCGGTTGTATGTATTGGCTGGGCTTGTATGCAATTGCCGTAAAATGATTTGCTATTGCCACCATGAATACTTAAAGGCTGATGCATTTGATAGGCATTTTTAACAAGTGCGCATAATCCTTCAATGTGTTCGTGCATGATTGATAAGAAATAAAATTGTTAAAAACGTGGCAAATCTTTAAATGGAAGTTCACCTCGGTGGACATGCATGGCACCAAATTCTGCACATCGTTGTAATGTCGGAATGGCTTTGCCTGGGTTGAGTAATTGTTCTGGGTCGAAGGCTTGTTTTACTTGAGCAAACTGTTCAAGTTCCATGTCATTAAATTGCACACACATTTGATTGAGTTTTTCGATACCTACCCCATGTTCACCCGTAATCGTGCCACCGACACTCACACATAACTGTAAAATCTGATTGCCAATTTCTTCCGCTTTATCAAGATCACCTGGATTATTCGCGTCATACATAATCAGTGGATGTAAATTACCGTCACCCGCATGAAAAACGTTTGCCACAGGCAGGCCTATGCGTTTTGAGATCTGCGCTATTTGACTAAGGACATGCGCGAGATGTTGACGAGGAATCGTTCCATCCATACATAAATAATCAGGTGCTAATTGGCCGATAGCGGGGAAGGCAGATTTGCGGCCTTTCCAAAATAAATCTTGTTCTTGGATGGTCGCGGCTTTTTTAACCGAGACGGCATGAGAATCGCGACATTGTTGAGTGACTTGTTCTATCTCCCATTGCAAAGCATCATCAAAGCCATCAAGTTCACATAATAAAATTGCTGCGGCATCGGTAGGATAGCCTGGTTGGCAAAAGTTTTCTGTTGCTTGAATGACGGCTTGATCCATCATTTCTAATCCCGCCGGAATGATACCGCTAGCAATAATATTTGCAACGGCTTCACCTGCATCTTCAATGCGCTCAAAGGCTGCAAGAATGACTTCCTTGTTGTTTGGTTTAGGCAGTAGTTTAACCTTGGCTTCAATCATGATGGCTAACATGCCTTCGGAGCCTGTGAGCAATGACAATAAGTCATAACCCGGATTTTCATAGCATTCACTGCCGACGGTGATAACCTCACCGTCAATTGTGACAAAAGTAAGCGCTAAAATATTATGTACTGTGAGGCCATATTTTAAACAATGCACGCCACCAGAATTCTCAGCGATATTGCCACCAATTGTGCAGGCAATCTGAGAGGAAGGATCGGGCGCGTAATACAGGCCATACTGCGAGACGGCTTCAGAAATGGCTAAATTACGCACACCAGGTGCGACACGTGCATAATTTAATGCGGTGTTGATTTCATAAATCTGATTCAGTTTAGACAGATTGAGTAAGATGCCGTTTTCAATAGGATGCGCGCCACCTGATAAGCCAGTTCCGGCACCCCTAGTCACAATGGGCAATTGATGTTTTTTACAGGTCTTAACAATATCGATTACTTGTTGCGTTGATTCAGGCAATAATACGGCTAACGGCAGTGATCGGTAAGCAGTGTATCCATCACATTCGTAGGGGCGTAGTTTCTCTATCGATGTGAAAATACATGATTTGGGTAAACATGCAGAAAATAGGGCAGGAATTTCACTTCTATCAGGCATAGGGGTGTGATCAGATTCTAGTGTTCAATGTTAGTACCTCGAGGGAAGTCTATTGGCATAGTCGCAAGCTCAAATTTTTTCGTGAAACAGTATAAACAAAGTAATAATAAGTAAGTGCAGTGTATATTTAGCTATACAGGCATTAAAAAGCTATCTTACAAAATATCAGGTTAAAACAGGGTTTCCTGTCAATGAGAATACATTAATTAACTGCAGCATGGCTACACTATGATACTAATATGGATTGCAATTGGTGGCGGGATCGGCTCGGTGATGCGTTATCTTGTATATACAAGGATTGATCAATTACATACATCTGACTTGCCTTTGGGTATTTTGCTGACCAACATAATCGGTTCTTTTTTGATGGGGCTATTGGCATGGGTGTTTACATATCACATGGATATTGCACATGAACACCGCGCTGCTATTTTAGTGGGTGTGTTAGGTGGCTTTACTACATTCTCAACATTTTCACATGATACTTTACAACACATCTTGCAAGGTGCTTATGTAACGGCGCTGCTTTATATTGTGTTAAGTGTAGTTCTCTGTATTATTGCCGCCGGTGCAGGATTATTATTGGCAAAGTCTTTATTAACTTAATTTAAATCTTATCTATGTTAGACCCGAAATTATTACGTTCTGATATTGAGCGCATTACAAACGATCTCAAACGAAAAGGATTTGTACTTGATTGTTCATATTTTGAATCGCTTGAAGAAAAGCGCAAGTATCTGCAAGTAGAAACACAAGAACTGCAAAGTATCCGTAATCAACGTTCTAAAGAAATTGGTGCCGCCAAAGGGCGTGGTGAAGATATTGCTCCCTTGAAGGCTGAAATGGATGATCTGGCCAAAACGTTGAAGCAAAAAGAACAAGACTTACAGAACCTGCAATCTGAATTGCACGAATGGTTGATGGGTATACCAAATGTTCCTCACCAATCTGTACCGGAAGGAGAAACAGAAGATGATAATCGCATAGAAAAAACCTGGGGTGAGCCAACACAATTTGAATTTGAAGTAAAAGACCATGTCGCACTAGGTGAAGGGCTGCAACAACTTGACTTTGAAATTGCAGCAAAGATAACAGGCTCACGTTTTGTTTTTATGCAACAAGATGTGGCTCGGTTACATCGAGCTTTAATCCAGTTCATGTTGGATATGCATACTAAACAACATGGTTATACAGAAGTCTATGTGCCTTATATAGCTAATTCAGATAGCTTGCATGGCACGGGTCAGTTACCGAAATTTAAACAAGATCTATTTAAGCTTGATACGGACAACGACTATTATTTAATACCCACTGCGGAAGTGCCCGTTACTAATATTTGGCGTGATGCCATTGCCAATGCTGATCAATTACCAATTAAATATGTTTGCCACACGCCATGCTTTCGATCTGAAGCTGGATCATATGGTAAAGATACCCGCGGGCTGATTCGTCAGCATCAATTTGAAAAAGTAGAGCTGGTGCAACTGGTCCATCCAGATCACTCATGGCAAGCGTTAGAAGACTTAACGCGTCATGCAGAAGCTGTGTTGCAAACCTTAGACCTACCTTATCGATTAGTCACGCTTTGTGGTGGAGACTTAGGCTTTTCTGCAGCAAAAACTTACGACTTGGAAGTGTGGCTGCCCGCACAAGATACCTATCGGGAAATTTCATCGTGCAGTAACTTTTTAGATTTTCAAGCACGACGCATGAAAGCACGATGGAAAGATAAAGAGTCTAAACCTAAATTGTTACATACATTAAATGGGTCTGGTCTAGCAGTCGGTAGAACATTGGTCGCTATACTCGAGAACTACCAGAATAAAGACGGTAGTGTGCGGATTCCTAAGGCGTTAGTCAGTTACATGGGTGGACTAACAGAACTGTCACCAGCGTAATTATTACGCGCATAAAAAAAGCCTACACGGGTTGGGGCGTGCAGGCTTTAAACTCATACTTGCGTACAAGTTTTGGGGACTCATTTAATATTTATGATTATTCTATAAATATTCATACTTCGGTTTATACGTAGGAATTCTAACAATATTAGACAAAAACGCAATAACTCACTTGTAAACTCAATTGTAAAACATTGTAATACATAGTAATAGTTAATTTAGTTAACTATTACTATCGTGTTTGTTCGTATTTGTCCTATACAAATACACAGCTTTCAACGAGAAATTAATGTGCAAAGAATCGCCGAATTAAAGCAGCATTTTCCCCAGCCTGGCAGCGTAGAGTGGCTAGGTTTACGTCCATCTAAGGGATCGGCAATGCATGAGAAAGCTTGCGTGACTGCTGTCACAGATCACGGATTGTGCGGAGATAAAGCGGGACTGCGCGCAGGTGGTAAGCGTCAAGTAACCTTAATACAGGCTGAATATATTCAGGTCATCCAATCCATGTTGCCGCATCTCACGATTAGCTTGGCCGATCTGCGTCGGAATATTGCCATCTCCGGCATTAATTTGAATGCACTTAAAGACTGCACCATTCAGCTTGGACAGGCGCATCTGCAAATTACGGGATACTGTCATCCTTGCAGCAAGTTAGAAGCTCAGTTGGGCCAGGGGGTATATAACGCACTTAGAGGGCATGGCGGCCTAACAGCCAAAGTAATTCAAGGCGGCGACATTAAATTGGGGGATGAACTGCGTGTGTTACAAGATAATTTTCAAGATTGATTGCGAAAACATTTCCAGCTAAGCCACAACCAAGCCAATATGAAAGCCGACCCACCAAAGGGTGTAATCATCCCCAGCCAGCGAATACCTGTGATGCTGAGTACATAAAGACTTCCGCAAAATAAAATAATGCCCAGATTCATTAAAGTCGCAATCGCTGAATACTGAGTATTTGGGTAAATTTTGGCAATCATGCCGACTAAAATAATGCCCAGCGCATGCCAAAAATGAAAATCTGCCGCGGTATTGAACACTTGTATACTGCGTTCATCGAGATGCTTTTCCAAACCATGGGCGGCAAAGGCGCCAAGTGCAATGGCCAGGGCAGCATTGAAACTGCCGCCAGAAATAATTACATTATGTTTCATATTGTTCTCTATCATAGACTAATTAGGAGAGTATAGTGCCGTCATTCGATATTGTCTCAGAAGTTGATACTCACGAATTATCAAATGCAATCGATCAGGCGAACCGAGAAATTGGCAATCGCTTCGACTTCAAAGGCAGCAATGCGAAAATCACACTGAAAGAAAATGTTGTTTCTTTAGAGGCTGAAGTCGAGTTTCAGATAAAGCAAATCTATGACGTAGTGACGCAGAAAATGGCAAAACGAGGTATTGATCTTGAGTGTGTGTCAAAAGGCAAACTAGTTGAAGCAAATAAACGTGCGACTCAAGACATAACCATCAACCAAGGCATCAGTACAGAGATTGGTAAGAAAATTTCTAAACTAGTAAAAGAACGTAAAATAAAAGTACAGTCACAAATTCAAGGTGAAAAAGTGCGCGTCACTGGGAAAAAGCGTGATGATTTGCAGCAAGTCATGCAACTCTTGCGTGAACAGTCTTTAGGTGTGCCGCTACAGTTTGATAACTTTAGAGATTAAAAAATAATTTTTATTTGAATTTTCGAATAGATGTCTCAATCGGCAAGTTAAAGGCTGACTAACCAGATAAGCACAATCACAAAACCAACAACAGCTAACAATGGAATAAGGGCGCCTGTCCAATCACCAGTTTCCGCTTTCGGACTGTTTAAAAACATATGTTTGGCACGTGGCAATAAAAATACAAGCATCAAGATTAAAAATACTGCTGAAGCGATCTGCAAGCCATCCATATAATTCTCCTAGCAATAAAAAAGCCCACTGAAATAATAATTCAGCGGGCTTAATTTACTGAAGTGTTAGTTATGTTTAATCGTCGCCGCCAAATATACCCAGTAATTGTAGCAAGCTGACAAAAATATTATATAAGCTTAAATATAACGACACTGTGGCTACCACGTAATTGGTTTCACCACCGTTAACGATACGGCTAGTATCAAATAAAATGAAACCACTCATGATTAATATGATTGCCGCCGATAATGCGAGTGATAATGCGGGGATTTGTAAAAAGATGTTCGCCACCATCGCAAGTACCGCGATGATGATACCAACCATCAAAAAGCCTCCCATAAAGCTGAAATCACGCTTCGTTGTAAGCACGTAACCTGATAAGGCCATAAAGATCACGCCGGTTCCACCAAGAGAAGTGGCAATTAGCTGCGATCCATTAGATAGGGCTAAATAATGATTAAGAATCTGGCCAAGTCCAAACCCAAGTAATCCGGTGATGGCAAATACTACACCTAAGCCGGCAGCTGAGTGAGCAGTACGTGGAAGTACAAGCCAGATTAACGCTAAAGCGCCGAATGAACATGCTAGTGAAACTACATGGCTCACTTGGAGAAACATAGAAATACCCGCAGTCAACGCGCTAAACAATAACGTCAGCGAGAGAAGCATGTAAGTATTTCTAAGTACCTTATTGATACTTACTGCGGATGTAGTTGAAATCGATGGATTAAGATTGTTCATGCAAAAGCCTCAATAATAAGTATTGGTTAATTAATAAAAGTGTATAAAACTACTGTTTAGTTTACTACCTATGTAGCTATTTTATCGACAATAGATGCATTATATAGACTAATATAATGACAAAATGTTTAATTTCAATGCTGATTGATCACGCTTTTTTACATATTTTTCATTGAAAACTGTGCTCAGGTAAAACAAAAAACAAGTCAATCTAGTACAATCAACTATAAGTTGATCATTATTCAGGAATCCCCGAATTCACTAGTGATATTTAGTTAAAGGGCATACCTTTATACTGCCTTCTGAATACATCCGCACAATGATTGTCAATTGCAAATATATAAATTTTAACTATAGATTCATATACTAGAGTGTGTGTCGTTCTAACATATAATTTAAGTGTGTTATGGAAGATTTAACACGGGTTTCTCTAGGGTATGTATATTCGGCGACCACTCTGGTGGGTGTTATAGCTACTGGGTCTGTTTCATCTCATTTATCGGTGGTTGTCTTTACTGGGTTATGGTAAAAAGCCTTTTCCAGATGAAAATGCTGGGTATTAATATATTTAGTTGATTTAACTGGATGATAGTTAGACCAAATTCGGAGAGGTGGCAGAGTGGTCGAATGCGGCGGTCTTGAAAACCGTTGACGGGTTAAACCGTCCGGGGGTTCGAATCCCTCCCTCTCCGCCACACAGTCTTGTCTCTGTCCAGAGATTCTTCATCAGACTTAGAATCACATAAGAATTCAGCGACTTGCATAGGTAATTGTTTCGAATCTGTGCGCACAACCCGTCCCAATCACGGATTCATATGAGGTATTTGATGAAATATCTCAGATCGATTTTTGGCGGGTCACGTTTGGGGCAGGGGTTCGGTAAATCCAAGCTGTTTTCGTTGCTGTTCCCAGTCTAGTGGGGACCCATTGCGCAGTTTATTGATAGTAAGGTCTGGTGGAATGTGTCCATTAAAGATGGCAGTCGTGATATCAGGCGCGAGATAGGCGAGACGTAACCGTCTCAGAACATAGGAACGGTCAAGCTGTTCATTGGTGGCAATTTCATGAATTGAAGACGCGTCACCATTCAATAATTGTTCATTCCAGGCAAGCGCCTGGGTAATCCCTTGCTGAAGAGCCCTTAATGTATTGGGATCAATGCTTTCAGCAGTCTCACTTTGGATAACCACTTTCATTTCAAGCCCACATCGCTTTAGCTGAATCGGAATGTGAATGTCATGAAACAGTTTATCTGAATGATTGATACCCAGACATTCTCCAAGCCCAACCAGATTCATTCGGATGGTTATTTGCTTTTGTCCAACGGTGACTTGCCTGAGTATTTGCTGCAGACATTCAATGTGATTAGAGACAGATAGTGACTTCCAGTTGGTCGCAATCGTCATTGCCTTATCTAATACTTCTTTTTGTTTGAGCGCATTTCTTAATTGGTTTTCAAACAACAACATGAGTTGATCGGGTGACTTCAATAATTGAAGCACTGCATGAATGACGGGTTGTTCGATGTCATTGGCAGCCACGCGAAGCACACTGCCGGCTTCACTCGCACGATAGTGCAAAAGAGCCTGACTGATATAGTAACGATAGCGACGATGCTTTTTAGTGGCATGGGTGGGGCTCATGGCATTGCCCTGATCATCAATCAGTAATCCTGCCAGCAAACTGGGTTGTTTAGTATGCACACGAAGTTTTTGTGCATAGCGATTTTGATGAAGTATGGTTTGTACCTGCTTCCAACATGTTTCTTCCACAACAGGTTCATGAACACCCCCAAAGTGTTTGCCACGATGTTGGACTTTGCCAATATAGATGGGATTTTTAAGGATTGTGTACAAAGCGCCTCGGCTGAATGTTTTGCCCTGTTTTCCTAACCACCCTTTTTGTTCCAACGTTTCTTTCACCGCCTTCACGCATTGGACTCTTATATAAGTATCAAAGATAAACCGAACAGTCTTTGATTCGTGTTGATTAATGATCAGCTGTTTATTTTGAATGTCATAACCTAACGGCACGGTGCCTCCCATCCACAGGCCTTTCTTCTTTGAGGCGGCGATCTTGTCACGAATACGTTCTCCCGTCACTTCACGTTCAAACTGGGCAAACGAGAGTAAGACATTTAATGTCAGTCGTCCCATGGACGTGGAAGTATTGAACTGTTGAGTGACAGAGACAAAGGAGACATTGTGTTGGTCAAACAAATCCACAATACGTACAAAGTCAGCCAGCGATCGACTTAAACGGTCTACCTTATAGACGACCACAACATCAATGCATTTGTGTTTAACGGCATTCAGTAACTGTGAAAGTGCAGGGCGGTCGACATTCCCTCCAGAGAACCCACCATCATCATAAGACTCTTTTAAAACATTCCACCCTTCATGACGTTGACTTTTAATATATGCTTCACACGCTTCGCGTTGTGCATGTAGTGAGTTGAATGACTGCTCAAGGCCTTCTTCAGAAGATTTACGTGTGTAGATGGCACATCGAATCATTTGCATCAGGCTTTCTTATCAAGACCAAAGAAGCGTGGCCCCGAACAATGGGACCCGGTAATCTGATTGGCAATCTGGGAAAGACTTCTGAAGATTGACCCATCGTACTCAAAGCCATGGTCTTGAATCGTCACCTCATACACCTTTCCCTGCCACTCGCGAACGAGCCGCGTGCCGGGCTTATAAAGCGCCTTCCTGGATTTAGGCGAAGACTTGCATGTTTGTAACAGAGACTGTCGAAGTGTGCTGGGATTTTGCCCTGATGCCTGAGCCTGAATAATCCATGCGATGTTGCCCCTGAGGAAATGAACACTGGCCTTGGGAGGCGGGGGTTGTCCCATCATATCGACATATAACTGGCGTAATGCCACACCTTTCAGTGTATTGAGTGACTCGCAGTCCATGTTTGCCATTCGTCCATCCTTTGCGTAGGAAGTCCAGTGAATGGGCCAAAATTCGTCCTGCAAAATGATAATGGTGGCCTCATAGCCAAAAAAGTGAGGTCAAACATGTATTTATTACCCAACAAGCCATTTAAGGCAGAACCCTGGAACAAGGGCAAACTGATTGGTCAAAAGCCACCGCTTAAACTCAAAGAGATTTGGGGTATCAGAATTCGTTTGTGTGCAGTAACAGTGCGATATGTTTACAGCGAATATTGCGAGGCGTGGCCTTGACAATCACACTGATGAGTTGGTGTGCGGTTAATAAGCGTCGTTTTTCGCTGGTCTCCATGCGTGCACATTCAACCTACCTTTGCTCATGCAAAGCTAGGACTTTCTTCCCAAATCAAAGGTCTAAAGGTGGGAAGTAATATAAAGAGAGACAAAGAACTGCCAGAAATATATATTGGGTTGTATTTAAAATGAATTAATACTCTACAAATTGTCTTTCGTGTACGCTAAAGACGTTAAAATCCAAGGATCGCCATTATCATTAGGGTTCGCACGATCATGTTTCATTGACACTTTTTATATAACATTATTAGATATTTATATCGAAAGTATTTCGATGATGAAATCTATGTAAGGGAAATCAAAATTAAGATTGCTTTTTATATTTCAACAATGGCTTTGATCAATTCATTATTGAGAATATTAGATCCTGCCCTTACATGTTTAGATGTAGAAATGCATCATATTTATTAACGTTTACAGATTTCATTGTGAAATCAGGATAGAGTGGATGCGTTAGTGATAACTTCAGATTGTATAGGTCTTCTGAGTGTTACTAGTACTTTAGACATCCAAGAATGAAACGATCTTTAGTTGTGAGATTGTGTGTTTTTGATCTTAATAGATCAGCGATAAGCTTGAAATTTGGGAGCTAGGTTTTCAATAGAAACGAATTTCATGCCAAGTAATTTAAGTGGGGCTAATTTATAAAGCGACCAAATGAATGATAAGAAGAAAAGTTTTGATCATGATGATTTATTTTGGATCAATAATATTAAATAACAAGGCTGCGAATTCAATCCGATTTATGCCAATATACACAATGGTTATGTAAACCAAAAATTGTTTTCTAATCCCGCCAAAATGAGCTTATAAAATTCTATGAAATTATTGTTAGAAATCAAGAATCTAGATCAAAGTGCAACACAAGTGAAGGATAAGCAAGTCTTTACAACTTTTGGGGGCAGCATTGGTCGCGCTCCGACAAATGATTGGGTGCTTGCTGATAAAGAAAAAGTTATTTCAGGCAAGCATGCAATTATCTCTTATGAAGCTAACGTATTTCAAATAACAGATATAAGTACAAATGGTGTTTTGTTAAATAATTCAGCGGTAGGTAAAGGAAATAAAAAAATGCTTAAGTCTGGAGATATGCTTAGAATAGGATCCCTAGATATCACTGTTGAAGTTGAGCATATGCCAGCTGAGGCATTGGAACATTCGAGTAAAGATGATTTTTTTTCGAGCCTTGCTAATGTGGATATGAGTGGTGAGGCGATAGACGTTGATATTCAACCAAACGATAACATCCTTTTTGCTAGTGAAGATGTTAGCAATTTTAATGAGCAGGGTGCTGAGCCAGATCATTTACCAATTGAAGAGGGTTTTTTTCAACCACCAAATTCTAAAGTCATAAACACCATACCGGAAGGTTGGGATAAAGCATCTAACAATAAAGAGTCAGAAGGAACAGTCTCTCAGAAACCAAAAACTGCTACAAAAGAGTCAACATCGGTGCAAAAGACTTTAGCGGAGTCTAATTGTCATATCGGGGGAAATAATAATTCATTAAGTCAATTCTTAACTGGCTTAGGTATTGATTCAAAAGAGATGGTGGCAATATCTGATGAAGAATTCATGCTTATGATGGGAAAGCTTACAAGAGAGCTTTTGCATGGATTAATACAGGCGCTTATGGCTCGAAGTGCGCTGAAAAATGAATTCAGAATTCCTATGACGATGTTGAAACCGGTAGAAAATAACCCTTTGAAGCTGTCCCCTAATGTTGATGAAGCGCTTGCTTTTTTTCTGAATAAAAAAAGTAGTGGATATTTGTCACCTTTAGAGTCCGTAAGTGAAGGATTCAGCGATTTGCAAGATCATCAAATTGCTATCATGGCTGGAATTCAAACAGCCTTCGATGATTTAATTAGCCGCTTTGACCCTCAGAGAATAGAAAATGACTTCTCTAAAATTAACAATAGCAAGATGGGTGGAATAACTAAACGGTTCAAATTTTCCGAATGGTATGAAGATTATTACAGCCAATTAATAAAGGATCCAGAGTACACTTTTCAACAATTATTTGGCGAAACATTTGTAAAAGAGTATGAAAAACAGCTGGATCAGCTTCAATCAAGGCGTAAACCTAATAATTGAAACTAAATAGAGTTTATCTGTAATATTTATCTGGTTTAATTGTATTCTGCGGATTGTCAATATAGGCCACGTTTCTTATACTGACAATTAACACTCAATAATAAAAAAGATTCGATCACCGATATGTCTTGGCGAAATAAAATTATATGGTCCGAAGGCATGTTTATGCGACCTCAGCACTTTCAGCAAGAGGTGCGATACATAGAAAATTATGTTGAGCAGCGTTGTTCTGCGTTACATTCGCATGCTTGGGGAATTAAGAGCTTAAAAATAGATAGTGAAGCTCTGACGCTGGGAAAATTTAGACTGGAAGCCGCAGCCGGTGTCCTTCCTGATGGTACGCCATTTAATTTTCCAGATAATGATGAACCCCCTATTCCAATTGATATTGATGATAGTTTAAGAAATTCTGTAATTTATTTAAGCCTGCCAATTCGTAGGGCAGGTATGAAAGAATGTGATTTTAATGAAAATGCTGCATCCATGGCGAGGTATAAATTATCTGAATATGAAGTGCGTGACTCTAATGCTGATAATGATAATTTAGCCCCTTTACAAGTTGGTAAACTTAGACTCCAATTATTAACAGATAGTGATCAGCGTGCAGAATATGCATGTATTGGCATCGCTAGAGTGCAAGATGTTAATGCCGATAAAAAAATAACTCTCGATTCAGATTATATACCCTCATTATTAGATATTCAGTCATGTAATCGTTTAATCGGTTATCTGGATGAACTGAAAAGTTTGTTGCACCATAGAGGTAATGCACTTGCTGCTAGAGTTTCTGAATCAGGAAAGGGAGGCGTGGCGGAAATCGCTGATTTTATGATGTTACTTGCAGTTAATCGTTATGAGCCGTTAGTAATACATATGTCAGATTTGAAATTTCTTCACCCTGAGAGTGTTTTCAACTTGATGCTAATGTTGGCTGGTGAATTGTCAACATTTACCAACGCCCAAAGGCGCCCAGCAGATTTGCCTTCATATACCCATGATAATTTACAGTTATGCATCGAGCCAGTGATGAGCCAATTGCGTCAATCATTGAGTGCAGTACTTGAACAAACTGCTATGCCAATTCCTCTTGAGGAAAAAGGCTATGGTGTTAGTTTGGGTATACTGAAGGATCGTAGTTTGTTAGATCACGCAGTTTTTGTGTTAGCTGTTAGCGCATCAATACCGGTAGAAGACATTAGATCGTATTTTCCAACTCAAGTAAAAATAGGGTCTCCCGCGAATATTCGAGAGTTGGTCAATTTGCAGTTGCCAGGTATCAAGGTGCATAGTATATCAGTGGCTCCTAGACAAATCCCATATCATGCGGGGTATGTATATTTTCAGCTAGATAAATCATCTGACCTGTGGAAAGACCTCAAGCAAGCAGGCACATTTGCGATACATGTAGGGGGCGAGTATCCAGGACTTGAAATGGAGTTTTGGGCAATCCGAGGCTAAGTGTATGGACCAGGACGACCCATTATTTAAGCCGCCCAGCGATAGAACAATATTTAAACCCACGCCAGGTAAGGTTCAAAGTCCTCACCCTTCTTCACAAGTATCAACGCCGAGCAGTTCATCCAGTCAATCAGATATATCCAAACTGCCAGCATTCGAACTTTCTGATTATAGCCAAAATCAATTAATCAATGCAGCTGCCGTGTTATTTATGTTGGTTGCCCAGCTGCGTAGTATCTCTGATCAGCCAGATGTCAATCAATTAAGAAGTTATATTTCATCCCTATTAAAGAAATTTGATGGCAAGCTGAAATCATTAGGGGTCACAGCTCAAACAATAACTGCAGCTAGATATTCTCTGTGTACCTTAATTGATGAGACTGTATTGAATACTCCTTGGGGTAGCTCAAGCAACTGGAGTCAACAAAGTTTACTTAGTGAATTTCATAATGATGTTTGGGGAGGAGAAAAATTTTTCACTCTTATCCAGAATGTTTCAAAGGAGCCTGCAAAATATATTTCGCTGCTAGAGTTTGTTTATGTATGTATTAGCTTTGGTTTGGAGGGAAAATACCGGGTCACCCAAGGTGGGAATACTCAATTACAGAGGTTGAAAGATAATCTTTTTGAAACAATTCGCTCACAACGAGGAGATTTCGAAAAAGATTTGTCGCCAAGTTGGAGAGGTGTTGAGGATAAGCGGAATCCATTAGTTAGATATATCCCGTACTGGGTCTTATTTTCAATTGCCGCAGTAGTGCTATCTAGTGCCTTCTTATTTTTTAAGTTTAATTTAAATTCTAACTCAAGTCCTATTTTTGCTGAATTAAATTCCATTGGAAGAGAAAGCGATGAAGTGAGAACGGCAACACCAAAAAAACCTACAGCATTTATTGAATTGCAAGGACTGCTAGCTGAAGAAGTTCGTATGGGACTTGTCTCTCTACATAACGATAAAGGCTATCCAACAATCCGTCTTATTGGTAAAGGTTTATTTGCCTCTGGCAGTGCAAATTTAAACCTTAAGTACGAAAATTTAATTGAAAGAATAAGTGACGCTTTATCGACTATTCCTGGGCGAATTTTAGTGTCTGGGCATACCGATGATATCCCTATTCGCTCTTTACGTTTTCAGTCTAACTGGGATTTGTCGCGAGAACGCGCGTTAACAGTGGCTAAACTTATTGCTGTATACATTGGATCTACAAAGCGTCTGGCAGCTGAGGGTTTGGCTGATACCGAGCCTCTAATGCCTAATGACAGTCGTGAGAATAGAGCAATAAATCGAAGAGTAGAAATATCGTTATTATCTAATACTTAGTAAAAATGTCTAAACATACATCCGAATGAGCATGATATTTTCAATATTCAAGAATCGATTGCTAGTTTCTCTAATAGGACTATTTGCGGTCGCATTGCTCATTTGGTTTCTAGGACCTTTTTTTGCTTTTGCAGACTATAAACCTCTGGGAGCAGTATTAAACCGCTTAATTGCAATTTTAATTCTGGTTTTTCTTTGGGGCTTGAACAATATACGCAAAGTGATGCAATCAAAAAAAGCCAATGATCAAATCATAGGTGGATTGATTGAATCAGAAGATTCACTTGATTCTGCAAAAACTAATCAGTCGACAGAAGAAATAGGCATACTGAAAGAAAGATTTGAAGAAGCACTAGGAGTGCTAAAAAAATCACAAAAGAGTCACTCTTCAAAAAACTTATACGAATTGCCATGGTACATCATCATAGGACCGCCTGGATCGGGTAAAACAACCTCCTTATTAAATTCAGGATTAAATTTTCCACTATCATCAAAGTTTGGTAAAGATGCTCTCAGGGGAGTGGGAGGCACGCGTAATTGTGATTGGTGGTTTACTGATGATGCTGTATTTCTAGATACTGCAGGTCGTTATACTACACAAGATAGTGATTCTGAACTCGACAAAACTGCGTGGTTTGGGTTTTTAGACTTACTAAAGAGGTATCGTAAAAGACGCCCCATAAATGGGATTTTAGTAGCAATGAGTGTCTCTGATTTGCTTACTCTAAGTGAGCAGGATAGAGCTGCACATGTAGCCGCAATTAAACAACGCATACAAGAGTTATATAAGCATTTCGGTATACGTTTTCCAGTGTACTTTATGTTTACAAAATGTGACTTAATTCCAGGATTTACTGAATATTTCGATGATTTAGGTAATGAAGGTCGCAAGCAAGTTTGGGGGTTCACGTTTGAAATTGATGAGGACAATAAAGGTGAAGAATCCCTAGATCAGTTTAGTGATCATTACAATGGTCTCTTGCACCGTTTGAATGACAGGTTAACAACAAGATTGCACAATGAAAGAGATATTGTCAGACGATCGCTAATATTTAGTTTTCCCCAACAATTCTCTGCGTTAAAAGAACTGTTTGATACCTTTATAAATGAGATTTTTCGTTCAAACCCTTATGAAAGTACGCTTCAGCTAAGAGGGGTATATTTCACTAGTGGTGTACAAGAGGGTACTCCAATAGATCGAGTGATGGGTGCTTTGGCAAAAACATTTGGCATTGATCAACAGATCTTATCTTCTTATGCATCACAGGGTAAAAGCTATTTCATAACGCGTTTGTTAAATGCGGTGATTTTGCAAGAATCTCAGCTTGCCGGAATTAATATTAAATTAGAAAGAAAAAGAGCATGGCTACAGCGCCTTGCCTATTTGGGAGTCCTAGTGCTTACGGGCACAGCAGTAGCAGCTTGGTCGAGTAGTTTTTTTGCTAATAAGTTGTATGTGAATGATGTAGCAATGAAAATTGACTCCTATCAGGAGATAAAAAATCAATCAGTAAGTAATGCTGTCAGCCTAGAAGAACTATTGCCTAGGCTAGATATATTAAGCGAATTATCAGGCGATACCATCGAACATCACAAGACTGCACCAATTCTTATGGGCTTAGGGCTGTATCAAGGTAAAGCATTAGGATTAGCAGCAAATGATGCATATTTGCGCGAGTTGACCAGTTTATTTCTTCCGTTGCTAATAAAGCGTATTGAACAGCAGCTTGTACAGGCGAACTCAAATCCAGAATTGCAATATGAAACTCTTAAAACATACTTAATGCTGGGAGATGAAAGTGTTAGAGATGAGGAGCATATCAAGTTGTGGTTGGAGATTGATTGGCAACGTTCATATCCCTCCGATCCAGATTTGCAGAATAGACTAATTTCTCACTTGAGTGCTCTATTGTCCGGTGGAATGGAAGATATCCTTCTTAATGAAAATTTAATTAGCAGTACGCGTGCTAATTTGCGACGAATTCCTCTTGCAGATTTTGCCTACACTAGATTTAAAAGTGAATCTAAACTAGCTCATGATACGCAGGCTCTGCGAGTCTCAGATAAGTTAGGTCCTTCTGCTAAGGATGTGTTTATTAGAAAAAGTGGCAATAGTTTAAATGAAGTTATACCTGGAGTTTTTACCTACGAAGGTTTTGCGAAAATATTTCGTAAAGAAAGTAAAGTTCTGCTTGCCGAATTAACTAAAGAAAATTGGGTGCTTCAGCTAGAAGAAAAAGAATTCAATGCCACTGAGCTGCTTGAGTTAAATAACAAGCTAACTAATTTATATCTGGATGATTACATAAAAATCTGGGATCAATTATTGCATGATTTTAAAATCATACCTGTATCAGGTGTGCGACATGGCGCAAATGTTTTAAGTATCCTTGCTGGACCTGATTCACCAGTAATAAATCTTCTAAAACTAGTCGAGGAAAATACCTCCTTAACAAAACAGTCCGATGTGCTTAGTGATGCATCACAAGCTGTATCAGAGCAAATGGAGCGTAAGGGTAGTCGATTTGAGAGGTTGTTGGGTATAGATAAAGAGGCGCCAGCTATTGTGAAGCAAAAAGATCCAGGAGAACGCGTTGAGAAGCATTTTTCACAAATAAACAAAATAACTCGATCTCCAGCGCTTGTTAACCATATTACTTCTCAATTTTCAGAGTTATACGGAGTTTTCGAGGCTTTGCGAATGGATGCTGGCATCATGGATGAAACACCACATAGGATTCGCACTGAAGCGTCAAGATATCCTCAACCAGTTAAATCATGGATGGTTCATCTTTCTAGTGCTGCTAGCGGGGGTGTTGTCGTAGGTGAGAGTGGTAAATTAAAACAAGCCTGGCAGTCTGAAGTGATGCCAGATTGTATGCGTATGATAAAGGGCAGATACCCATTCAATAAGACCTCACAAAATGAAGTCACATTAGACGATTTTGGCCAATTTTTTGGTCAGGGTGGAACAATAGATAATTTCTTTTTAACTAATCTTGAGTCTTTAGTTGATAAGTCAGGAGATGTCTGGCGATGGAATGCTAAAGGTAGGAAATTAGGATTATCAAAAAATTCTCTAAGAGAACTACAGCGTGCAGAATTAATTAGAAATACTTTTTTTCAACACGGCGGTCAGTCTGTGACTGTCAACTTCACTCTAAAGCCTTTGTTCCTTGATAAACAAGTGGCGAGTTTTTTACTCGATATTGATGGGCAGAATTACACATATCGATTTGGGCCTGCCCGTATTGAAAAAGCACAGTGGCCTGGGCCAGAGGGTTTGCAAAGAACAAGAATCATATTTGAAGGAAGGAGTGGTGCACCTAATCGACAAGTTAAATATGAAGGGCCTTGGGCTTGGATACGTGCGTTAGATGCGGCGCAGATAAAGCCACTATCTGAGGATAAATTACATGTGACTTTTCAGGTGAATGATCGCACTGCTAAATATGAAATTAGAGCAAGTAGTGTAACGAATCCTTTTAATACATCTGTGTTGCGAAAATTTAAGTGCGAGCCAAATTTATAATAGTGGTTTTTTTGGGGATGATAATGAGAAGTTCTGAATGTGGTATATATGGTAAGGTCCCAATCGTTGGTGACTTTATATCAAGAAGAATGTCTCAAAAGTTTATCAATATTTGGGATGAATGGTTGCAAGCATGTATTTCGTCTAGCAAACTCAAACTGGGAGAAGAGTGGCTAAAATATTATTTAGTCAGCCCAATTTGGCGATATATTATTACCAATAAAATAAGTGGTGAAGGGCATTGGGCGGGAGTGATTGTTCCTAGTGTAGATAGAGTAGGACGGTATTTTCCTTTGACCATATCTATTCAACTTGAGGAAATTATTGATCCTTTTTCAATTATTAGCAGCGCTGAAATAACGCAAGTATGGTTTGAACAGCTCGAAGCCGTTTCTATGTTAGTGCTAAATGATGATTCGCTAACTTTAGATGATTTTGATGATCGAGTCTGTGAAATTGACAACCAAAAATTATTATCTTTATTACCAAAGCAAAGCGATGCGATATCATTTGATAAAGGTTTAAATCATCTGAGTTTTACTATGAGTGATATGAGTTGCTTGAGTCACTGTGTTTCATTGCTGGCAAATAATTATATTCAGAGAGAATATGATTCATGGTCGGCATGGTGGACAAAGGGTTCGCATCAAGTATCTCCGAAGTTATTTTTTTCACATGGGATGCCCAGTGCTGATGACTACTCTGGAATGATTACTGGGGAATGGCCAAGAACTCTAGAAAGTCCAAAGTTGAATGCAATTTTGAGTGATAATGACGATTCATTGTTATTATGAGACTTGTATATTTGTAGATAATTCATTCTCATATGACTTTTGTTGTGGTGCTTACTTTATTGTTCATAATTTTCGTTCATTAAATATTATACATAGATAATTTAAAGGGGAATTCGCATGTCCGGAATTAATAATGAAATATTACTCGAAGAGATATCCCCTGAGTCACCATGCGGTGATAACTTGGAATACGAAGCTGAATTTGTAGAAATGGAAAATTCTTCTAAGGGTAAAGTGGCTGAATATTCTGGCAAAGATGAAATTTCTGCTGCTGAACCTCCGGATTGGAGAAGAGTACTTGAATTAAGTACATCTATATTACAAAAGAGTAAGGATCTTCGAGCAGCTGTTTTATTAACACGATCTCTAACTGCCATTAAAGGCTTAGCAGGAATGTCAGAAGGTCTGGAGTTAATAACAGGCTTGGTGATGCAATACTGGGATATTATGCATCCTCAACTTGATCCGGATGATGATAATGATCCTACATTAAGAGTGAATATACTTAATAGCTTAGCGGCTAACGATGGGATGATTACAGAATTGAAACATGCAATTGTTATCGAGTTCCCCCCAATAGGTAAATTCAATTTGCATGATATTCATATAGCTATGGGTAAATCAAGCGCATCAGATGATGATCAAGTTTTGGATATTAATCTATTTGATGCGGCATGCAGAGAGGTGGCATTACATGAGATAATATCAACACTTACAAGCGTCCAGAATAGTCTGGACTATGTACGTAAGATTGAGGCTACACTTAATGAAAAGATCGGTATCGCAAATTCACCAGAATTTTCGCCATTACTCTCAATGCTGAAAGAAATTGAAGATATTTTCACTGAAAAGGTGGCGATACGGGATGATACAATTGATTCTTCCAAAACTATTGGAAATGATCATTACCAGGCGGTAGAATCATCATCAAATGGCACAATATCAGGCCGAGAAGATGTTGTGCGCATGCTGGATATGATTTGCGAGTATTATAAGAAACATGAGCCGTCTAGTCCTATCCCTCTCCTACTTCAAAGGGCAAGGAGTTTAGTGACAAAGGACTTTATGGAAATAATTGAAGACTTAGTGCCCGATGGTGTAAGTCAAGCCCAAGTACTTAAAGGGCATAAAAACAACGATGGTAACTAGCTAGAGGGAGGCGTTGTGGCAAAACAAAGCAGTCAGAAATTTATCGCAAGAAATAGAGCCCCAAGAGTTCAGATTGAATATGATGTTGAACTCTATGGAGCAGAAAAAAAAGTTCAGGTACCGTTTGTTATGGGAGTGATGGCGGATTTGTCTGGTAAACCAGAAGAAAGTCTTCCAGCAGTCGATGAGCGTAAATTTTTAGAAATTGATGTAGATAATTTTGATAGCCGAATGAAAGCGATAAAGCCCAGGGTTGCTTTCCAGGTGCCTAATACGCTTACAGGCGAAGGAAACTTAAATGTAGATATTTCATTTGAAAATATGGATGATTTCTCTCCTGCAGCCGTTGCAAGTAAAGTTGATTCTTTACGCCAATTATTAGAAGCACGTACACAACTTTCCAATCTTGTTACATACATGGATGGTAAATCTGGAGCCGAAGAATTGATTGCGAATGTTATGCAAGATTCTACACTGCTACAATCGTTAGCATCTGCGCCTAAACCTAATGATGAATCAGAGTAGGGGAAACTAAATGGCTGACTCAACAACAGAACAAGAAGCGCAATCTGAAGCGGCGTCGCTTGAAGTAAGCGAATTAGATTCTTTACTACAAAAAGAATTTAAACCAAAGTCTGATCGAGCAGAAGAAGCAGTAAAAAACGCAGTAAAAACGCTCGCTGAACAAGTCTTAGCAGACACGGCAACGATTTCAGATGATGCAGTAAATTCGATCAATGCAATTGTTGCAGAAATAGATCACAAACTCACTGAGCAAGTCAATTTGATTCTGCATCATGAAGATTTTCAACAACTTGAAGGTTCCTGGCGAGGGCTTCAATATCTTATCAACAATACAGAAACCGATGAGATGCTTAAAGTAAGGGTTATGGACATCTCAAAGAAAGACTTGGGGAAAACCCTGAAAAAATTCAAAGGAGTCTCCTGGGATCAAAGTCCGTTATTTAAGCAAATATACGAACAAGAATACGGACAACTTGGGGGAGAACCATATGGGTGTTTAGTTGGCGACTATTATTTTGACCATAGTCCGCCAGATGTAGAACTATTAGGCTCCATGTCACAAATAGGTGCAGCTGCTCATGCGCCGTTTATTTCTGGAACAGCTCCCAGTGTTCTGCAAATGGATTCATGGCAAGAACTGACAAATCCAAGGGATCTTACCAAGATATTCTCAACACCAGATTATGCGCCTTGGCGTTCATTGCGAGAATCTGAAGATTCAAAATACCTAGCCTTGGCCATGCCAAGATTTTTAGGCCGTCAACCTTATGGAGCAAACACGGACCCTGTTGAAGAGTTTGACTTTGAAGAACAAACCGAAGGTGCTGATAGCAGTAAGTATACATGGTCAAATGCCGCCTATGCGATGGCAGTTAATATAAACAAGGCATTCAAAGAATATGGCTGGTGTTCGCGAATTCGCGGTGTAGAGTCTGGAGGGGCGGTTGAAGGTCTGCCTGTTCATACTTTTCCTACAGATGATGGTGGCGTTGATATGAAATGCCCAACCGAGATAGCGATCAGTGATAGAAGAGAAGCCGAACTTGCTAAATCTGGTTTCATGCCCCTGATTCACCGTAAAAATACTGATGTTGCTGCCTTTATTGGTGCACAATCTTTACAGAAACCTGCTGAGTATGATGACCCTGATGCGACTGCTAATGCGAATTTAGCTGCTAGGTTACCATATCTTTTTGCCAGTAATCGATTTGCTCATTATCTTAAATGTATTGTTCGAGATAAGGTTGGGTCGTTTAAAGAAAGAGATGAAATGCAAAGATGGCTGCAAGAATGGATTATGCAGTATGTTGATGGTGATCCTGAAAACTCAACCGAAGACACCAAGGCAAGAAAGCCATTGGCTGCTGCAGAAGTCGTTGTTGAAGATGTAGAGGGTAATCCGGGTTATTACGCGTCTAAATTTTACTTGCGACCGCATTACCAACTAGAAGGATTGACTGTGTCATTGCGCCTGGTTTCCAAACTGCGACCTGCTGAATAAGGATAGCCATGTCATAATATTTACATTACAGTGTAACTATAATAAACAAAAATAATATGCGGTTCGAATGATAGTTAATAACACCAACAGGGGGTACCATGGCAGTCGACCAATTTTTACTAATTGATGGGTTGAAAGGTGAGTCTCAAGATGCTTCTCACAAAGACCAGATAGAACTTCTTGCTTGGAGTTGGGGCATGTCTCAAGGAGGAACATTACACTCTGGTACAGGTGCTGGGTCCGGTAAAGTTAGTGTACAAGACATATCGGTTACTAAATGGATTGATAAAAGTTCACCAAATTTAATGATGGCGTGTTGCACAGGCAAGCATTATAAAGAAGCGTCAATCATAGTGCGTAAAGCAGGTGAGAAACCACTAGAGTATGTGAAAATTATAATGACCGATGTAATAGTGACAAATGTTTCGGTCGGCGGTTCTTCTGGTGAGGAGAGATTGACTGAAAATGTGAGCTTAAATTTTGCTAGCTTTGAGGTCGAATATACGCCTCAGAAGGCTGATGGTTCAGGTGATGCAACGGTACTAGCTAAGTTCGATATCGCTAAGAACGAAGCTAAATAGAATATAACTTACATCTGGTAATTACCAGATAAGTTAAAACACATTTATACCATGACTTGTGTAGCAGAAGAGTATCTGCGCGAATCAAACCTGAGGTTGGCTTTAAGCGAACTTACTGCCCAAGTTAAAAGTGAACCTGATAAGGTTGCCCATCGTGTCTTTTTATTTCAGTTATTGTCAATTCTTGGAGATTGGGAACGTGCGTTGACGCAACTTAATTTGACTGGTGAGCTGGATGCTAAATGCCTGCCAATGGTGCAAACTTATCGCGAAGCTCTTCGCTGCGAAGTTCAGCGCAGTAAAGTATTCTCCGGACAAATTAAACCTTTAGTATTTGGTGAGCCAGAAGAATGGATTGCCCTCATGCTTGAAGCTTTAAAGCTGAGTGTAAATCAACAATATGTACAAGCACTACAATTACGAAGTCAGGCCTTTGATGCCGCGCCTCCCAGCAGTGGAACAATTGATGGAGAGTCATTTGAGTGGATTGCTGATGCTGATACGCGCATAGGTCCTTTTCTAGAAGCGGTTATTAATGGTAGCTATTACTGGATTCCTTTTCATTATATTAAGTCAATATCATTTGATGCACCTGAAGATTTGCGTGATTTAGTGTGGACACCTGCCCAGTTTACATGGGCGAATGGTGGTGAAGCAGTTGGATTAATCCCTACGCGATATCCTAACTCAGCTGAACACGAAGATGATTTAATAAAGATGGCAAAAAAAACTGATTGGATTGATCTGGCTGAAGATTATTATATCGGACAAGGGCAGAGAATGTTTGTGACAGACGTAGCTGATATTTCGTTATTAAATATACGTCATATCGAAATTAATCAAAATAGCTAAGCTTCTATTTATGGCTGAATTAACACAAAGTGAAAGATTACAGCCTTCTTTACTTGATCGCCTAAAATATGATGCACCTAATGTTTTAACCATCCATCAGCTTCGAAAAAGTGTCGAAAGAGATCTTGAGTGGTTATTAAATACTATTAATTTAGAAGCAGTATTGGATCTGGGCAAGTACGAAAATACACGTAATTCGGTGATTAATTACGGAATCCCAGATCTAGCAGGTAAAACAGCATCTGGTATAGAAATCCGTTATATAGAGAAAATGTTGCGTCAGGCGATATTGGATTTTGAGCCACGTCTTTTAAAAAATACTGTTAAAGTCAGTATAAGTCTCTCAAATGATGAGTTAAATATTAATGCAATGCGATTTGATATCGAAGGTGAGCTTTGGGCCCTACCTGTTCCATTAAAGTTGTTTTTAAGAACTGAAATTGAACTTGAATCAGGGAGTGCAAAGGTTGAAGACATAACAGGATCAAGTTAATCATAATGAATCCACGGTTCTTAAAATTTTATAATCAAGAATTGCAGCACATAAGAGAACTAGGTGCAGAATTTGCCCATGAGTATCCTAAGATAGCCTCAAGACTTGGGTTAGAAGGATTTGAATGCGCAGATCCATATGTAGAGAGATTGTTGGAAGGATTCGCTTTTATGGCAGCAAGGGTGCAATTGAAATTGGACTCACGCTACCCAGATTTTACTCAGCATATATTAGAGTTGGTATATCCCAACTATCTTGCGCCAACGCCTTCAATGGCAGTAGTGCAATTAAAGCCGAATATGGCTGAAGGCTCTTTACAAGAAGGTTACAAAGTACCACGTGACACTCCATTGAAAGGGTTTCTACAGACTAATCAAACGCGCTGTGAATATCGAACTTCTCAAGATGTTACATTGTGGCCTATCTCAATTTCTGAAGCAGAGTATTTACCTACTGCAGGCGAGGCTGTTGCTAAGGGGGTGCCACATATCGATGGGATGAAGGCTGCTATGAGGGTAAAGTTGCAGACTTCATCTGACCTCACTTTTGATGATATTCCAATGGATTCATTAGATCTTTATTTTCGAGGTAGTGAAAATATACCAATAAAACTTTATGAGCAATTTATTGGTAACTGTAATGCGCTCGTTATCCAATCTGTCAAACCAACTAAACGAACATTGCATATAGCTAATAAAATGTCGGTAATACCTGTTGGATTTGATGAGCATGAGGCATTACTTCCTCGTGGATTTAGGTCATTTCAGGGTTATCGTTTATTGCAAGAATACTTTGCATTTCCAGATCGATTTTTGTTTGCTCGATTGCAAGATTTGCTTTCTGGAATCCAGCTCTGTAAGCAAACCGAAGTGGAGATCTATGTGATCTTTAATCGGAGCGATAAATCATTAGAACATGCGATCAGTCCAATTAACTTTGGGCTTTTTTGTGCACCCGCGATCAATCTTTTTCCAAAACGTGCTGACCGTATTCATCTTAATAATCGATCCAATGAATTCCATCTTGTCCCTGATCGAACTCGACCCATGGACTTTGAGGTGTATCAGGTAAACCGTATTATCGGTTATGGTACTAGCTTAGAAAATGAAACAGAATTTCATTCATTTTATAAGCGTAAGAATTCCAGTGTTGAAAATAAAAATGCATTTTACACTATTCGTAGAGAGCCAAGATCTATGTCGTCTAAGCAGCATAGAAATGGGGCAAGGTCAAGTTACATGGGCAGCGAAGTTTTTTTATCTTTGGTTGATGCTGATCAAGCTCCTTATGATTCAAATTTACGGCAATTATCAGTAGAAACGCTTTGCACTAATCGCGATTTACCATTACATATGTTTGTTGGCAGAGGCGAGAACGATTTTTCGCTAAGTAATAATAATGCTACTAGTGAAAATGATGTAATGACAGAAGACTTTGAAATAGAATCAGGGGCACCTGTTGAAGCAGTAGTTTGTGTCGCTGGTCCAACCAAGCCGCTAGTATCTAAAGCAGAAGGGGATACTGCCTGGCATTTAATCAGCCATCTATCTTTGAACTATTTATCATTGTTGCAAAGTAATGAGAGTGATGGGGCAAATGCACTAAGAGAAATGCTTTCTCTGTACTCGCCAATAGGCGAGTCTTACATAGATAAGCAGATTGAGGGAGTTCGGTTAGTTACGTCAAAGCCAGCTATAAGACGACTACAGTCGAATGGACCTATAACAGTAGGTAGAGGTCTAGAAATTACCGTTACATGTGATGAGTTAGCATTTGAAGGTACTGGAGCATTCCTACTGGGTGCAGTATTGGATAATTTTTTTGCCAAGTACGTTTCTTTAAACTCATTCACCGAAACAGTTATAAGAACTGATCAACGTGGAGAAATAATGAGATGGCCACTGAGAACGGGACAACGTCAGATCTTATAGAGTTTTATGAGCTTCTAGAAGGTCATCCTTACTTGACTGATTTTTATTTCGCACTTCGTAAGCTAGAGTGCTTACATTCGGATAAGCCAAAGTTAGGTGAAGCAGTTAAATTAACTGATGAGCCTATTCGAATTAAGCAAGAAGCCTCACTTGCTTTCGCAAATTCCACGCTTCAATCATTTAAGCGTGGTCAAGAAGGGAAGCCAGCCGTACTAATACAAAACTTTTTAGGCTTGTTTGGCAGTAATGGACCATTGCCTCATCATCTCACAGAATATGCGCGAGAAAGATCAAGAAATGCATCAGATCCTGTATTAACGGATTTTCTAAATATTTTTCATCACAGAATGCTTGCTATGTTTTATCGAGCATGGGCAGATGCTGAACCTGTTATATAGTCTAGACAGGCCTAATGAAGATAAGTTTTTTGATTACATCGGTTCATTGATTGGTATTGGAATGACATCGATGCGTGCCCGCGACAACATGCATGACCATTCTAAACTTTATTATGCTGGTTTGTTGAGTAATCAAGTTAAAAATGCCCATAATTTGGAAATGTTGTTGCAAGATTATTTTGATGTTGATACGCACGTAGAGCAGTTTGTAGGACATTGGCTTGAACTTAGAGTTGATGACTGCTGGCAATTAAATAAGTCACATAATACAGGTGTGCTAAGTGAAAATGCGATTCTTGGATTGCAAGTGTGGGACTGTCAGTCTAAGTATAGAATAATTTTTAGAGTGGATAATTATCAGCTATTCATTGGATTGTTACCTGTTGGAGAGACGATGGCATCTATAGTTTCGGTGGTACAAAACTATATTGGTGATGAGCTTGATTGGGATATGCAGCTTATTCTGCAGGCTGACCAAGTTCCACAATGGAAATTAGGTGAAATTGGCTATCTAGGATGGAATTCCTGGCTAAATGAACGGAAGATTGATAAAGATGCAGATGATCTTGTATTAAATCCAAAGAAATATTTGTATTATTCTTAAAGCTACAATTTTTTAATGGTAGAAATATAACGTAAATCTAGGGGGAGAGAATGGCTGAAATTAGTCGTGTCTCATTGTTCGGGAAATTAAATAAAATTGCCTATAAAGGAATCGAAAGCGCAACTGTATTTTGCAAAATGCGTGGTAACCCCTATGTAGAATTAGTGCATTGGTTACATCAATTACTACAGTTGCAAGACTCGGATATCCATCAAATTATTAAACAATTTAATATGGAGCACGCGCGGATAGCGCAAGATGTTACAAATCTGTTAGATGGTTTGCCTAGAGGGTCAACTTCGATTTCAGATTTATCATCACAAATAGAAGAGTCAGTTGAAAGAGCATGGGTCTATTCATCATTGATGTTTGGTGATTGTCAGATTAGAACAGGTTATCTAGTTATAGGTATACTTAAAACGTCTGGTTTAAGAAATGCTTTAACTAATATATCGAGTGAATTTTCAAAAATTAAATTAGATACGCTAACCGACCAATTTGATGAAGTTGTTGGTGATTCTCCAGAAAATAATTTAATCGCCAGTGATGGCTCTAATTTAAGCTTAAATGCTGCTCCAGGTGAGGCAAGTGCTGCAATCTCTCCTGCGCAGATGGGCAAACAAGAAGCGCTCCAACAATTTACTATTGATCTAACAAGTGATGCGCGAGAAGGTAAGCTTGATTCGATTGTTGGTCGTGATGAAGAGATTCGTCAAATTATAGATATTCTCATGCGTAGACGTCAGAATAATCCCATTATTACAGGTGAGGCAGGTGTTGGTAAGACTGCAGTTGTTGAAGGTTTTGCATTGAAGATAGCTTCAGGTGATGTGCCGCCAAACTTGCGTAATGTTTCATTGAGAGTATTAGATGTTGGCTTACTTCAAGCTGGTGCAAGCATGAAAGGAGAGTTTGAGCAACGTCTAAGAAATGTCATAGATGAAGTTCAAGCTTCAGAAGTTCCGATAATATTATTTATCGATGAGGCGCACACATTGATTGGTGCTGGAGGCGCTGCGGGAACGGGTGATGCGGCAAATTTATTAAAACCAGCATTGGCACGTGGTACATTAAGGACAATTGCGGCAACTACTTGGGCAGAATATAAAAAATATATTGAGAAAGACCCTGCACTCACGCGCAGATTCCAAGTCGTTCAAGTCGATGAACCGTCAGAGGATAAAGCCATTCTTATGATTCGGCGAATTGCATCTGCAATGGAGAAGCATCATAGGGTTCAGGTGCTTGATGCTGCTATTGAGGCAGCAGTAAAACTCTCACATCGTTACATTCCAGCAAGACAATTGCCTGATAAAGCCGTCAGCTTATTAGATACTGCTTGCGCGCGTGTGGCAGTGAGTCAACATGCAACACCAGCAGAAATTGAAGATTCAGTTAGAAGGATAGAGGCTCTGGAAAATGAACTTGCAATCGTTGTGAAAGAAAAAGTCATTGGCATCGATGCCTGTCAACGTGATACAGAGATTGAAGCAGAACTGGATCAAGAGAAACAACATTTAAATCAATTACGAGAGAAATGGGAGAATGAAAAAGCACTGGTTAGCGAGATATTAGATGCTCGCGCTAAATTGAGAGAAGAGATCGATCTACCAGAGAGTCAGGATATTAGTGAACAAACGGATTCAGACGTGGCTGAATGTGAATTGTCAGTCAGTGAAAAAGATAAACTCATTACACGTTTGAATGAACTTCAATCCAGTTTGGCAGAACTACAAGGTGAACAGCCACTTATACTTCCGAGTGTTGATGATCAGGCTGTTGCATCGGTCGTAGCAGATTGGACAGGAATTCCGGTTGGAAGGATGGTTAAAGATGAAATCAAAACCGTTTTACAATTAGAAAATATCATCAAAAAGCGAATTATTGGACAAGACCATGCATTAAACATGATCGCCAAACGCATACAAACTACTCGTGCGAATCTTGACAACCCGAATAGGCCTGTTGGGGTATTTATGCTTGCTGGCTCTTCGGGCGTTGGTAAAACTGAGACGGCTCTAGCACTGGCTGAAATATTCTATGGTGGAGAACACAATATAATTACAATTAATATGAGTGAGTTTCAAGAAGCACATACTGTATCAACATTGAAAGGTGCGCCACCAGGTTATGTTGGATACGGAGAGGGTGGTATTCTTACTGAGGCTGTCCGCCGTAAACCCTATAGCGTAGTTCTTTTAGATGAAGTTGAGAAAGCGCATTCTGACGTACATGAAATATTTTTCCAAGTTTTCGATAAGGGTGTGATGGAAGATGGTGAGGGCCGGGTCTAATCGATTTCAAGAACACTCTCATACTACTAACCACCAATGTCTGGAACGGATCTGATCATGAACATGTGCAAGGATCCTGAACTGATGCCTGATCACCGGAAGGCTTATCTCGAAGGCATTGCGCGAACCTCTTGTTGAGCAGGTCTTTCCGCACCTGCATTGTTAGGTCAGGCTGGTTACGTTATACCCTATTATCCATTGAACGACGAGATGATTAGGCGCGATTACCAAGCTGCAAATTGGGTCGTATAGAGCGAACGTATTCAAGGAAAACCATGGCATTCGAGTTTAGCTTTTAACGATGAGGATGGTCATACGATTGATCACCCAGCCGCTGCAATGAGCTACGACAGTGGTGGTCGTATGATTGATTCAATATTGACAAACACTGTACTACCTACGATTAGTCAGGAATTATTGAACAGAACAATGGAAGGGGCTGGAATATCTAGTATTCATGTCGGTGTCAAAGATGATAGTTTTGATTACAGTTTTAATTAATCTAAGAGTGATTATTTAAATGAGTTCAATTGCTAGTCAAAAAGAGAATGAAATCGAAGTAACGACACCTTTGGGTAAAGATGAGTTGTTACTCCAAAGAATGACGGCTATTGAAGAAATGGGCAGGTTATTCGAGTTTCGGTTAGAGCTTCTAAGTGAAAATGAAGAAATTAAACTTGAAGACCTTCTGGGCAAAGATATGACTGTGCGATTAGACCTTATCGATGATAATAAGCGATATTTTCATGGGTATGTCAGCCAGTTTTCTCAACTTGGAGGTATTGGCAAGTTTGCAAGTTATTCAGCAATTTTAAGGCCTTGGCTATGGTTCCTTACTAGAACTAGCAATTCTCGAATCTTTCAAGAAATGACTGTGCCGGAAATACTAAAAAAGATCTTTCGAGATCATGGCTTTACAGATTTTGAAGAAAAGCTAAACGGTGATTATCGAAAGTGGGAATATTGTGTTCAATATAGAGAAACTGATTTCAATTTTGTAAGCCGCTTAATGGAGCAGGAAGGTATATATTATTACTTTACACACCAGCAAGGTGTGCATACATTGATATTGTCAGATTCAATAAGTTCTCATGCTAGAAGTTCAACGTATGGAAAAGTTCCATACTATCCACCATCAGAAAATGCACTAAGAGAAGAAGACTATCTCTATGATTGGTACATAACTCAACAAGTCCAGCCAGGTGCATATGTGTTGAATGATTTTGACTATGAGCGCCCTAAAGCAGTCTTAAAGACTGAATATAAAAAAGCTAGAAAACACGCAGCTGCTGATTATGAAATATATGATTATCCCGGTGAATATAAAAAATCAGCTGATGGAGATAACTATGTGCGTACGCGCTTTCAAGAAATGCATTCGCAATATGAGCGTGTCAGAGGGCGTGGAAATGTGCGTGGCTTTGAGGCGGGGTTGTTGTTTGAGTTAACCAATTATCCACGTGACGATCAAAATAAAGAATATTTAATTATATCTGCCATCCATGAAATGCAAACATCCGCATTTGAATCTGGGCATGGTGGTGAGTCTACTTTTAGCTGTGAAATAGAGGCTATCTTTAGTCAGGAAGATTTTCGTCCAGCAAGAACAACACCTAAGCCTGTTGTGCAAGGCCCACAAACGGCAATAGTTGTCGGTAAGAAAGGCGAAGAAATTTGGACGGATGAATATGGCCGCGTCAAAGTCCAGTTTCATTGGGATAGGGAAGGGAATAAAGATGAAAATAGCTCATGTTGGGTTCGCGTATCTCAGTCTCATGCGGGTAAGGGATTTGGTGGTATAGATATTCCACGTATTGGTGAAGAAGTAATAATTGAGTTCCTTGAAGGAGACACAGATCATCCAATAATAACGGGTCGGGTTTACAATGGTGATAATCGACCGCCTAATCAATTGCCAGATAAAGACCATATAAGCGGTTATAAATCAAATAGTACGCCAGGTGGTAATGGCTATAACTCAATTATGTTCGATGACGATAAGGATAAAGAACTTATCGAGCTGCACGCGCAAAAAGACATGGATTCTACGGTGGAGAATGATCTGCGTGAGCATGTGCTGAACAATAGGGACAGAGACGTTGCGAATGATGAAACAGTAAACATTGGTATGAATCTGGCGGTTTCGACTGGTAAAACAATGTCGTTTACATCAGAAGATGATTATTCTGTTGATGGTCATAAAAAAGCAAAAATAACGATTGCTGATGAGCTGGTAATTAAAGTTGGCAAGTCCAGTATCACAATGAAAAATGATGGCACCATTACAATTAAAGGAAAGGATATAACGATAAAAGGCTCAGGCAAAATTGATGCAAAAGCATCTGGCAATGTCACAATTAAGGGTAAACAAATTTTACAAAATTAAATGCAATATCGATTGTTGTTATGACAGAACAAAATTTATCTGATAAAAAAATCGAAGGTATGGTAATTGGTGTATTGGTTGGTTTGAATGCTAAAGGTGCACCATTGGTTGCCTATTGTGAAAACGATAGTGATATTGCAATACCAGCTATGTCTACACTCAGATTATGTCCAGAGGATATAGGCAAACAAGTAGCTTTAATGTTTGAGCGGGGAGACAGTAATTTACCCATAGTCATGGGTTGTATTGTTGATCCAGTGGCAGATAAAATGAATAGTCGTGCGCTCGCCAGCGCTGAAATTGATGGTGATGCTTTGTTGCTGAGCGCAGAAAAGGAAATCATATTGAAGTGTGGTGAATCTAGTATCACATTGACCAAGGCTGGCAAGATAATTTTACGTGGGAAATATATTTTAAGCAGATCTTCTGGAATGAATCGAATTAAAGGCGGATCTGTCCAGATTAATTAATTATGAATTTGATTAATGCTACAGCATATCAATCAGGCCTTACAGTGATGAATAAACCTGATGGTGAGGAAGTGCTGGTTGTAGTGATTAAAGCAACGTTTAATTTGCCGCAGAGTAATCAACAACCCGATCTGTCTACTGAGCAAGTGCCATTATTTGAAGCAGATATTTTTACTGGTGACTCTGCCAATTCATCGGTGCTATATGAATCAGATTTTGCTATCTATAAGCAATATTGTGATGTTGTGTTAAATGGCAGTGCCTATTCACCAGGGGCTAAACCAATCTCATCATTGCAGGTGGGAATGAAAGTCGCTTCCCTTCAAAAAACCTTTAAAGTTATAGGGGACCGTGTTTGGCAAAAACAAGGTAATCAAGTTACACCGAGTGAGCCTGCTGAGTTTGTAAAAATACCCATTAATTACGAATATGCATATGGTGGTATTGATGAAACTAAGCGAGATCCTGAGCACCTTGCAGCATTTAATAAAAATCCTGTTGGCAAGGGATTTTATCAGTATAACGATGTTGAACTATTGCATAACTGTCCGTTACCTAATACGGAAATCATTGGTATTCCATTAACGAACCCGGTGCAGCAATCTGAGCCACAATCATTCTCATCTATTGGAAGGTCCTGGTCTCCTCGTATTGATTATGCCGGGACATACGATGAGCACTGGAAAACGTCACGCTTTCCTTTTATGCCTGAAGATTTTGATTATCGATACTTTCAATGTGCTCCAGTTGATCAACAAATTCCATATCCGCAAGGTGGTGAGGAAGTTGTTTTGGTTAATATAACTAAAGATGGTCGACGACAATTCTTGCTGCCAACAGTTGCAATTAATGTTCACTGCCGCCTTAAACAATCAAATTCATTTGTTGTGCAGCCAGTGATAGACACAATTGTTATCGAACCAGATGATGAGCGTTTTACGATGGCGTTGAGGGCAGCAATGCCTTTGAAGAAATCTATATTAGAAGTGAGCGAAGTTTATATAGCAGAAGCTAAGTCTGAGGTCACATCTAATCAGCGAGCATCATGACCATGAGTTGTCCATTAGCGATTACTGCAACAGGCATGGTGACAGGTGTTGGGCTTGACTCTGATTCAAGTTGTGCTGCAATCCGAAGTGGGATTAGCAATTTTACGGACTTGGATTGTCATGATCAAACAGGAGAGGTGATTGTAGGTTGTCCCACACCACTATCAGGTGAAATAAATGACCGGCTTCGAGCGATGGCAGTCTCAGTTATACAGGAGTGTAGGCAAAAGTACTCAGACCTTAAGCCAGATTCCACTGCTATTATGTTATGTCTAGCAGAGCAATCACGTGTGGGTCGTGTACCAGACAAAGAAGAAGAATTTTTTGAACAAGTGCAACATGATCTGGGTTACCGCTTTCATGAAAAATCACGCGTGATTGCTCAGGGAAAAGTATCATTAGCTGTCGCCTTGCATCGTGCAAGAGAATACTTGACCAATCATCTAGTTACTCATGTGATGATAGTTGGTGTAGATACCTTGCTATCTAATGAAACCCTAAAGTATCTGGAAGATAAGCAGCGACTTAAAACTATAACTAATTCAGATGGACTTATTCCTGGAGAAGCTGCTGCAGCGATTGTCGTTGAACCTGCCGCACGTGTCGATGAACCATATATTCAGTGCTCGGGTTTAGGCTTTGCTGAAGAAATTGCTCATATAGACTCAAACCTTCCCATTAAAGCTGATGGCTTGGTCAACGCAATTCAGCAATCGTTAAAAGATGCAAGTATAGAAGACAAAGATTTAGACTTTAGAATCTCTGATTTATCGGGAGAGCAGTACTACTTTAAAGAGGCAAGTTTAGCAGTACTTCGAGTGGTTCAATGTCAAAAACAGGATTTTGATATCTGGCACCCTGCTGATTGCATCGGTGAAGTCGGTGCAGCAATGGGACCTGTCATGTTGATTGTAATTAAAAAGGCATTGGAAAAGGATTATGCTAAGGGCCATACAGTACTAGCGCACCTAAGTGCCGATGATGGAAAACGAGCTGCAATAATTTTAAATCTGAAACCATAGGTTATAACAATGACAAATAAAGTTTTTGCAAATGGCAGAGAGATTGCATGTAAAAAGGCCAAAGGAAAAACCATATGCGCGTTTCCTGATGTCTGTTTTACCCCTCCATTAACACCAGCCACACCGCCAGGGGTGCCTATCCCATATCCAAATACTGCGATGGCAATGGATACTACCAACGGTACAAAAACAGTAAAAATATCGGGTGGTGAGATTATGCAGAAAAACACATCCTTCTTTAAACAATCGACCGGTGATGAGGCGGGTAGTGCACCAAAAAAAGGGATTGTCACCAGTCAAATTAAAGGCAAAGCTTACTTCACATCATGGTCAATGGATGTCAAGTTTGAAGGCGCTAATGTTGACCGACACCTTGATTTAACAACTCATAACCACATAGGTGCGATGCCTGGGAATACACCACCAATGCCATATATCGACACGATGGCGTTACCATAGAAATGACTGAGGGGGCTTTACAACATGTTATTAGTCAGCATGCTGAAGAGAGCGCATTTCTATGGTTGTTAAGAGATAAAGCAGTCAGGTCGCCAAGTTATAACTCGAAAGACCTGGCTAGATTAGATGAACGTATTGAATCCCACTTAGACGGTTTGCGCGTTGCTGGAGATTCCGGCTGGCAAGTATGTAAGCAAGCGTTGGATTTTGAAGAGCCGGGGGAAATATTTGCCGCATCTGTGCTCGCATTAGAATCAAATGATGAAGATAAAATAAATCACGTCATCAATATTGCATCCCAGACAGCGGAATTGACCCGTGCACTTGTGTCTGCATTTGGGTGGTGTCCTTTTGCAGTTATTCAAGAGCGCATTGAAAACTATTTCAAGTCGGGAGGTGACTATCAGCGTTATCTTAGCTTTGCTGCATGCTCTGTGCATAGGAAGGATCCTGGGCATATGGTGCTGAAAGGCATACAAGATAATAATAATTTAGTTAAAGCGCGTGCTATACGTTTGGCGGGTGAATTAGGGCGTACTGATCTGCTTGCTAATATTAGTGACTATCTTGATAGTGATGATCCTCAATTAAAATTCCACGCCTGTTTTTCTACAGTGTTGCTGGGCGACAACAGTGCACTAGATAAATTAATGATGTTTGCAGAAAATGATAATCCATATAAACAGCAAGCAATGAAATTGGGATTGTTGTCAATGGATAATGCCAAATCAGAGCAGTTATTAAAACAGTGGGCAAATGATGAATCGCGTCAACGAGACGCGGTTATTGGTGCAGGAATAGTGGGAGATCCAAGATACATCGTTTCTTTAATTAATAAAATGGACGACCTTTCTCTAGCTAGAGTTGCGGGCGATGCTTTCAGTACAATTACAGGTATTGATATTGCTTATAATGATCTCGAGGCAGACATTCCAGAAGATTATAATGCGACTCCAAATGAAGACTCACAAGATGACAATGTCGATATGGACCAAGATGATGATTTACCCTGGCCAAATAAACACATGATTGCTGAATTATGGCAAAGATCATCTAAAGAATATGAGCTAGGAGTAAAATATTTTAATGGTTCATCTGTCAATGAAGATAATCTACGAAACAATCTATACTTTGGATCTCAAGTCATTAGAAAGTTAGCCGCACTGAATTATTGTTTAATTGTTGATAATACACAACTCAATAGCGTTTCCGCGAGGTGTCATGGGATCAGTTAAGAAAAATTCTCCATATGGCTTCACAATTCATTGTAAAGAAACTTCTGATGGCACATTGTGTCGTGCATTAAGCCCGCTACCTGGAACATCAGGCCTGGGTCCTGTGAGGAATAAGGTCACAATAGATGGGAAAAATTATCAACTTGTTACACGATGGATAGATGTATATGCGACATTACTTCAACGTATAAATAATGCCAGTAATATTCAAGAAGTGTTAGAGCTCTCTAGGCAAGTTGATGGGTTAAGAAATTATTATGAACACCAAGGAGTGTTGATCAAGAAGGAGGCAGGTGGAGATGATGAAGTTAAGAAATCAATTAAGGATATCATCTCTGGTAGATTTACTAACCGTTTTCACAAAATACTATTTCAGTCTGGGTGGGAAATAGTTGATAAGGATATTGATAGTGGCATGATTGAGGCGATCAAAGAGTCTGCTGAGTTAGTGGTAAAGGAGATATTGAAGAAACATGTTGGAGAATTTGTAACACAAGTTTCATCGGCATTAAAATCTGGTAATATAATGGATGCCATAAAAGCAGGGGAATATGCATCAAAAGGAATATCTAAAGAGTTTTCAGATAGGGATGGATTTCTTAGAAAAGTTGTTAATCAGCTTAAGAAAAAAGGTATTATTGATAAACAGCTTAAATATAAAGTGACAAAAGTACTGGGTAATTTCTTTTCAACCCAAGCGAAAAGAATAGAACAGTTCATAAAGATATTTGAAACTTTCCCGCCAATAATATTTTTAAAAGTGTTTCTTACATCCTCTAGAATTAGTAGTAATCAAGGAGGTGAATATCCAACAAGTAGTCAGTTTGGCTATATTAATGATTTGCTAATGGATAAGTTCACTAAATTTTCTGACATCCAAATTGATGTTCCAACAAGCATGGAATTTAATATAGAGATATTTAAAAATTCGCAAATGGATCAGCCAATCCTGAGAATGAAATGAGTCATGCTCGCTTAGATAGGTTTAAGGAATTCCTGCGCCCCTGGCTCTCATTTGATTCTTGATAGCAGTTTGAAGAGTATTACCAGCTTCATATATGTTGCTTAATATTTGTGATTTAATTTTTAGTGCCTCTTCTTTTGCGATGATACCGAGATCAATAGTTTGCGATTCGATAAAGAATATTGCTGCCATCAAAACAGCATCGAGCCGTTGTTGTGGCGCGGATTTATAATCAACAACAACTTTGACTAAATCATATGTTAAGACTAGATTACAGCCCTGTGTGAAATAACCATTTTCATGGTAGCAATAGTCGTGCATTTTGCATGCCTCATCAATTGCATCGATTGATTGTGGAAGCTCGCGTATATTTCCATCCAGGATGTCTTGATAAGTGAATCCCCAACCTGGACCACAGTATTTACCACCTTTATAGGTTGATGTCGCAGTGGCGTTTTTCTGGGACCATGTCAGCTTTGTAAGCTTTTCACCGTTATTCCCAGTATTAATTAACACGCCGGTGATGAGAGTTGCGATGAAACTCATTTAGTTAGCCATTTATTTGAGGTTTTTGATATCGATTTTTAGGTCGTTGACAATAATGTCAACCTTCGTCTTTTTACTCACAGGTGTTTCAAATGAAGCGCGCCATTTGGCATTCTCTATATCCTGATACGCTACGATTATGCCGACATAACGCGTTGCAATATTCAATTCACGTTCAATCAAAAATCCTTCTGAAGGCAGCAAAGTTTTTTCTTCACGCAAAATGAGTTCTTCAGCAAGCACATCAGTGTCATTGTCGTATAAGGCAAAAAAGTCTGCCGCATTGAATTCGGCTAAACTATTTAGTTCATAGATACGGATCACGACTGGAGAGGGGCTGCCTTCTGTATCAGGATTAACATCAGCAGATGCCTGAATATTGGCAACAAGTTTGGGTGGCTTGTCTTCAAACATGAAGTCTAGTGTGCCTTTGGTTACACCTGCCGCAGTGCCAACACAGCCTGTTAGCATTTGCATCACAATTAAGATGACAAATATGTAAAATAACGACTTGGGTTTGGTAATTGACACTCAGATACCCCCTGGTAATTCTTGCAATTTTGAGAATTTATTTTCGGTTAATTTAGTGCTTTTGCGCTGAAAAATAAAGAATTAGTGTAATTATTTTTGAAAATGCCATGATAACAAATTATTGTGTTGGCAACCTTTTCCCATTACATAGATAGTTATATTATTTATTCGATATATTCTTAATAAGGTATCGCTTAGTGATTAAGTACCAACATGCGCTACAATCCTTTTCCAATGGGACCAGCACCTTTGCTGAGTTATCAAAAGTGTTTCACCAAAGTGCAGACATGTCTGCAGGAGAAATCGCGCAGCTCAAGCAAGTGTTAATACAAGCTAGTAGCGATGCTTTAATTTCGAAAGAGATATGCGAGATGTTGATCAATCAGGTAGATCAACCTAAAGCGAGTGACACGCGCTTTGTAAGTGTATCTGTTGATTCGACGCCATCACCTGTTACGCCATATATACCGACTGAATTTGAGTTAAGTCTAAATGAGGATAGTGATCACACTAAGTTCGAACCAATTGAGTCGAAGGGTTCATCAGATATTATTGGCCAGCCAGACTACCAGTTAGATTCTGATACTCGTTTTCAGAATATAGATGACGATGGCACAAAAGTGACGTCTGCAATGGAAGATGTCTTGAGTGGTTTTGGTAATGAAGTGCAAATTGTGAAAGATGCACAGTTACATGTTGGCGATACGCTAAAAAATCGCTTTAAGTTAGTTAAGTTATTAGGTGAAGGGGGTATGGGGAAGGTCTATCAAGCACTGGACTCCCTAAAAGTTGAAGCAAAAGATGAAGAGCCTCATGTGGCTGTTAAAGTGTTAAGTGAAGACTTTAAGCGCTATCCTAAAGCGTTTGTGATATTTCAACGTGAGGCGCGTAAATCCCAAAATCTTTCACATCATAATATTATAAAAGTGTTTGATTTTGATCGAGATGATTCCACTGGTGTTGTATTTATGACAATGGAGTTGCTTGAAGGGGAGCCACTAGATCAACTGTTAAATCGCACATACCCGGCTGCATTATCGAAAGATAAAGCTATGCAAATAATTAAAGGCATGGGGTCAGCGCTCGAATATGCACATCAACACAACATCATTCACTCTGATGTCAAGCCCGGCAATGTGTTTGTTTTGCCTGAAGGCGATATCAAAATGCTCGATTTTGGTATCTCTCGAGTGTCTCAAGATGCAAAATTTCAAGGCAAAGATCAAAGCTGGCTTAATCCCGAAAATATAGACGCAGTTACACCGCATTATGCCAGTTGTGAAATGCTAGAAAAGAAACATGAAGCGCATCCTGCGGACGATGTGTATGCCTTGGCATGCATTACCTATGAAGTATTAACCGGCCATCATCCATTTAGTAAAAGACCTTGCACTCAAGCACGTGACAAGCGTATGACGGCAACACAACCTGAGTGTCTCTCACGTAAACAATGGAAAGCATTGCAGAAGGGACTGGCGTTTGAGCGTGCGCAACGCACCCAAAGTATTACTGAATTTCTTGATGGAATGGATCTGGTACCTAAGCTATCTCCCATCAAAGCTTGGGCGCTAGTGGCAACCGGTCTTGTGGCTTTGGCTGGTATTGGCTTGTGGGGTTTTGAACTCATGTACGGCAAGGACTTGCCACAAGCAACACCCTTTGAAAAATTAGACACTAGAATTCAAGCAAAGGTAGAGAAGTTTCTTAATCTTGGTGACATGGAAATGGAAATGCTACGCGTCAATGAGGCAAGAGATGCATACAAGCAGGTATTAGAGATGCACCCATTTAACCCGCGGGCGATGCAAGGCTTACATAATATTGCCGATCAGTACATGCAAGCTGCTAAAAACGCACTCAAAAATAGCGATGAGGCAAATGCGTCTGACTTAATCGCTGCAGGTTTAGAAGTCGTGCCCGAGCATGAGGGTTTGCTGCAACTGAAATCATCACTGTAAATATTACTTTTCAGAATTCAGTTAGTAATTGATTTTACTAACAAAAATCGTATTTTGATCAAGTCTAAAAAACTGTTTCAGAAAAGTCAGCTTCATTTCTGTATTTTTGCTTTGTTCTATGGTTAAAAAATCATAAAAAATTAACAGTATCACCCTAGAATAGTTGGTGTTATGAATGATATATTTTCAAACTCAAGGGAAACTATTAAAGAATAACAATATGAAAGATTTAAAATCTCTTTACTGCGCAATCACTTCTGTCTTATTGCTTACAATGTCAAGTTCTTCAATAGCTGTAAGTCTGTCTCAAGTAATAGCACTTGACCCAGGATTTGCAGACGGCGATGGCAATGGTTTTGGTTTTACTGGATCTGATGGCGGAGAAGATTTGAGAAATACTGTCGAGAGTGCTGTAGCAAATACAGTTTTGGATGAGATAGAACAAGAAGAAATTTTCACGCTGGGGACAAATTTAATTGATAGTAACCAAGTCCAAATTAATAATCTTGGCAATCGCTTTCGTGCTATTCGTGCGGGTGCGCAAGGTGGGCTCAGTCTTTCTGGTTTGTCATTTAAATTAAAAGGTCAGTCATTACCAGCAGCGCAGTTGTTCAGTGCGTTTGGCTCAAGTTATAGTGCCGATTTCGACATGGCTAATTTTGGTGATTATGGCTGGAATCATCATCAGGCGATTACACACAACAAAGTGGTCGTGTTAAATAACTCAGAAGACGACAACTCGGTGATGCGGTCCAACCCATTTGGAAAATTTGGGGTATTTGTCACGGGTACCATTATTGTCGGAGATCAAGATGAGACAGACCAGGAGGACGGTTTTGATTTTGATTCTACGGGAGTAACAATCGGTGTTGATTACCGCTTTAGCAATAATTTTGTAGCAGGTGTGGCTTACGGCTTTTCAGACTCAGATTCAGACCTAGACAATGATGCCGGGGATGTGGAGGGTGATTCCGACTACTTATCATTATTTGCAACCTATTATAATGCCAACAATTTCTATATGACGGCTACGGTCACGACTGGTGAAACTGATTTTGATACAGAGAGGAATGCATTTATTTCTGATTTGGTTGGTGGCTCTAGTGGTGTCGATAATGGTGATATTAACCAACAATATACAGCTGAAACTGATGCTGATGAATTTTCGGCTAGTATTGGCGCCGGGTTTAATATAAACCGGGGTGGGCTAGTTTATGGACCCTATGCAGAGCTAAACTACACTGATATTGAAATTGATGAGTTTACGGAACGTGCCTCAAATACATCTGGGAATGATCCTATTAGTGGTGGTCCTGCTGCAATCGTGCCAGGTGAGTTCTCTAATCTGACAGTACTTGATCAAGATATTGAATCATTGACAAGCACAATTGGGGCGCAGGTATCAAAAGCAATTAGTACATCAGCTGGCGTGTTTGTGCCACAACTAAGAGTTGAGTGGGTGCATGAATTTGATGATGATCAGCGTGACATAGAAGCATTTTTCCCAAACGACACAACAACAGATTTGAATGGAGATCCTGCTCCGCCAATTTTCACAGTCGAAAACGAAAGCCCTGATCGCAATTGGTTCAATGTTGGTGCAGGTGTGTCAGCTAACTTTGCCAATAACATGACCGGCTTCATTTATGGTGAAACATTACTGGGTAAAGAAGATGTTGATCAGTACACAGTGACGGGTGGATTTAAAGTGAAGTTTTAATGCTGTAACCCTTCAAATAAGAAGGAAACATAAGCTTGTGTATCATAAAAAGGGAAACAGATAACATGTTTCCCTTTTTTATTTGTTAATGCTTCGTAGCTGATAACTCTGGCCAGATTGATGTTTGATACGATTTACACAAAGCGAAAGTGAACACGAAATATTTAACAAATTACTAACAGTTGATGTTTAGAATGAGCCAGTAATTATTGCAGCATAAAAAAGCGTTAACTCATAAAATTAATCATTAACTATGCTGTCAAACATGAACATCATAGTTGATGGTGAAAGTTTTATTGTTAAAGATGCTGTTGATCTGTACTGAGTCATTGATGGATTTTAAAGTAACATGTAGCGCGAGTAGCATTCACTTAATTTATAGTATGGATCAGCTTGTAATCGTAAACTGAGTAAGCATGATTGTATCTCTGGCATATGGTGTACAATTACGATAGTGGTTCAATGACAAATTAGTTATGGGAGCGCAACATGGCGTTATCACAAATATCACGATGCTTGGAATCGTTTTCTATTAAATACGCTAACAAACATTTGTATATACAGCTAGTGATGCTATTGGTGTCGAGTTTCATAGTCTTTCCAGGGAGTTTGGCGTACTCGTCACCGGATGGTTTTAAATCCTACGCCAAGCCTAAAAAAACAACTACTGTAAACACGTCGTCCCAGGACCCAGATAAGCTTATGATTATTGATTGCTTGTTACCGGGTCAGCTGATACAGATGGGTACGAAAATGATGTATCAGACCGAACCAGAGCCTGTTAGGACCTCAGCGATTGATTGCGAAATACGCGGTGGTAAATACGTCGCCTTTGATCGAGCAGATTATCGCACAGCATTAAACGTCTGGTTGCCCCAAGCTAAATCTGGCGATCCAGCAGCTCAGAACTACGTAGGCGAAATCTATGAGAAAGGGCTAGGCGTTCAGACGAATTATGAGTTAGCTCTGGCCTGGTATAAAAAAGCCGCCATACAAGGCGATACAAGCGCACAGCTCAATGTCGGGTACATGTACGAGAAAGGTTTGGGAACAGAAAAAAATATGACTGAAGCCTTGAATTGGTATCGCAAAGCGTCAGGAATTGAAGATACTGACCTAGTAATGACGACTGCTGTGGCAATCTCACAGCAGGATGACAAAATTAGAGAGTTAACGACTGAAGTTAATCGTTTGTCAGGTGAGCTGGATTCCACAATTCTGCGATTGGAACAACAAAAACAACAACTCAAAAAATCTGAAAACCAGATCAACAAACTGAAAAATCAATTAAATTCGACAAATGATAGTGGCACTATTGCCAACATTCAGAAAAAAATCACTGCGGAACAATCACGCCTAGAATCGCTGCGAGGCGAAGTGATCATTTTGGAAGATTATTACAAACAACAGAACCAAAAATTGACTCAGAGCAGTCAAATATATCAAGAAGTTGCAAGCTCTCCCGAATATAGTAATTCGGGTCCTGCGATTGAAATTATCAATCCTCCTGTGGAAGCCATACGAGGCTCTCCGACTATAGAGCTGCATTCAACTGTCAGCGAAAAACTGGTGGTTGGGAATGTGTTTGCCCCAGCAGGTATCGCTAATGTTCGCGTCAATGGGGAAGATTATGCGACAGATAAATTTGGCACGTTTAGAGTTACTATTCCTGTGGTAAGTGAAAAAACACCGGTTGAAGTTGTTGCTACTGACCAACAGGGTCGTACAAGTAGTTTTGATTTTTCGTTAATTGCTAAAGCCAATGCATTCGCATCCGACAAATTGTCATCTGCAAATAAACTGCCTAGTGCAGAATTTGGAAGCTATTACGCGCTCATTATTGGTAATGATCAGTACCCTTATCTTTCAGACTTAACAACTGCTGGCAATGATGCAAAATATGCTGAGCAACTTTTGCGTGGTAAGTATGGGTTCAAAACACAATTACTACTAAATGCAACGCGTTCCAATATATTAAATGCGTTGAATGACTACCGGAATAAATTAACTGATCAAGATAATTTATTGATTTTTTATGCCGGTCATGGTGAATTAATTCCAGGTTATGAAGACCATGAGCTTGGTAAAATCCAGGGCTATTGGCTGCCGGTCGATGCTGAGCCAAATAAAAATACCAACTGGATTTCGAATCGAGTCGTGACGGATATTCTCGATTCAATGGCGACTAAACACGTTCTGGTGATAGCCGATTCGTGCTACTCAGGCTCATTAACACGCACTTCATTGCCTAGCCTGGGCGGCGCTGCATCACCTGAAGTTAGAGCTAAATGGGTCAAGGTAATGCGTCAGAATCGCTCCAGGAAAGTTCTCAGCTCCGGAGGTATCAAGCCAGTGCTTGATCGTGGTGGTGGCCGTCATTCGATTTTTGCCAAAATATTGTTTAACACATTGGAAAATAACCAGGATGTCATTGTCATTGGAGATATCTACGCTCAAGTGGTTGATAAAGTACAGCGCCTTGCTTCCGACTACAATGTTGACCAAGTACCACAGTATGGTCCCATTAAATTTGGTGGACATGATGGCGGTGAATTTTTCTTTGTTCCTAAAGATGTGAAACGTGTTTCCCTAGGTGTGTTTATAAGTAAATCCTAAAATTTAGCAGTGTATTTGAGAGAGATAATATGAGTGATCCAATTGAAGACCTTGATAATGAATTACGTAATATACTCAAAGACGCATATGATATAAGTGAAAGTGACGCTGAAACATTGTTGGAGGTAACAGCAGCTTGTATGAAATCGCCTGCAACATTGGCAACAGCGGCAACTACAGGGACAGTAGGGGCTGCTGTGGGAGGGACAGTAACAATTGGTACAATGGCTCTCCCAGCATGGTTTGTTGGTGCTGCAGCTGGCTATATTGGTGGAACAGCAGTGTGCACAATGCACAACTTTACTGGAGCTAAAGCCATTGACCATTTTTTAAGAAGTACCTCGTTCAAAGATACAAAATTAAATAATGACGTTAGTGCAATATTAAAGAATACGGTACCAAGTAAATCATTACCAACCACCAAACGCGAGCGGTATGATTTTATCCGTAGCATTGATTGGTCAAGAATATCTGCATAACTGTAGAAATATTACTGAAGATGCAAATAAGCCTAAACATTGGATTAGATAGCTAAATCTTCAAAGGTTTTAATATGGTCATAGTTAAAGATTGGGACTGGAGAAGGCAACCGGCACCATTGCCGTTGTTTCAGCATGAGGCAGCTCCTGATGATATAGGTATATATGAGCTGGGATTTGTATCTAATTTAATATTTCAGCCGATGTATATTGGGAGAGCCATGGGAGTTACGCTTAAACAACGTCTTTCTAAACACTATAAAAATAGCCACAATAAAAATATACGTGAACATAGAATGTCGCTGTATTTCAGAACAAAAACATTTAGTAAACCAGAGATTGTGGCATTTGTAGAAGCTGTGAGTATTGCCGCAATAGATTATCCTTGGAACAAACGTAATGAGTGGAAACAACATTGGAATTTAGAGAAATAGTATAATTTTAATAGTGCTAAATTACGTTAATTTGATCAACAGTCTAATTGATGATGCCAATGCCTCTTGGCAAACTTAACAGTATTTCTTAACCGCAGAGTATATGTAATGAATAACTCACTTGCAGTAAATGAGTGGATATCCGTTCTCAATAGTTGGAGAATCAATAGCATTACTCATAGCATATGTATTAAATTTATATATTATCATGTGCGTCCAGCAGGATGGGAAGTTGCGCTAGCTGAGGCGAGTGGACAAAATAAAAATGAGACTCAAATAATTAAACCAAAGCAAGTTTCCCTAATTTGTGGATTAGAGCCTGGATTTTTCAAGTTGATCACATTAACGTCTAATCACTTGGATAAAAACAAAAGAACATTGGCAAAAGACTATGATGTTTATCGAAATCTGGGTCAGGCTAAATATTGGTATTGTGATACTACAAACTTTTTTAATGGTAACTATGAAGTTTTCAATGGTCCAAATTCTATAAATCTTTTTGATAATTAGCTGTGCATGGCGAATTGGTAGTTCAAGCAGACATCTGGAGTTGAACGAGTCCACGACAAAAAGAGTGCCAGCTAAATTTCGCTAGATTAACTAATTTTGAAGTGTTCTTTACTCCAAATTTTGTTGGAACGGACCCGTACTTGCTATTATGATATTAATAGACATAATTAAGAATAATTATATTTATCAAGTGATTAGCTGGGGAATATTAGAGTATGCTAAAAATGATATATGGACCGAACTGGTCTGCTTAGTAACTGTTATGCTGAATAAGTAGATGAGATGACCGAAAATGAGATAGTATTAAAACTCGCTGAACAAGCTTTAAAGGCACACGAATCTGACATTGTAGGCGATTTGGTAAAAATTGGATTTCCTATTTTAGGAACGATAGTCGGTGGTCTTATAGGTTTTTTTGCTGCGAAGTTAACAGCCGAAGTTAATAGTAAAACTCAGATCGATCTAGCATCCTTGCAAAGGATTACTGAGCTTGAGAAGGAGTTGATGATCAAACGCGACCTCCGATTAGAGGAATTGATTTCTTGCTTGGATGACTTTATCCAAAATGTGATGGACTACAGCACTAACGTAAAGAATTGGAAAATACACCACAAAAATAACAATGCGGAAAAGCAAAAAGAAACAGAAGAAAAACTTAAGGAGTCTGAAAGCAAATTTTACCAAGGCTTTCTTCCACTACTATCCGCTGAATCAAAACTATTAGTTCTCGGAGCTGATGAGCTGCAAGCTGAACTAAGGGCTCTAGGAGAATATACACAAGAAATGTACCGCACAGTGCACACGAGTAATTCGAAAATCAATAGTGAAGAAATCGATGAAAAACTTAACACCCTTAAAGAGAAAAGAAAGGGACTATATAAGTCTATCGGTAAACACGAGGCAGCAGAGCATAACAGGTTGCTCCAGCGGACTCACGATGTGAGTCGCTGAGCAAGGCGCTAGGCTACTGATAGTGCTTAATCAGGAGGGTAAGAACTATGCCAGTGAATTTTGAGTTTTTTACAGACAAAGACAAAGAAAATATGTCTTACGGCGCATGTGTTGCAGGGGCGACATTAGTCGGTGCCGGCGTTGGTCGATTTTTAGGCCTTCAAGGCTTATTGGCTGGAGCTGGTACTGGGCTAGTATATGGTCTAATTATTTGTAAAAATTTGAAAACGCCAATTAAAAACAAGATATTTTCATCGAATCAAAAACTAACTGATACGGAGTTGTCCCACGCTATAACTGTGATTAGGGAGCAAACGGGCGTTCAGTCTAAATCCAATGCGTTGTACTTACTTGGAATTGCAAGGAACGAATTCAATGCCCAGCCATTGAAATTCTCAAGCATAGGAAGTGCGCCCATGAATATTAATGCGGCATCAGCATTGATACTTAAGAACAAAGGTAAAATAAGCGCCTAACAAGGGTAGGCAACATCGGCAGAGGAAAACGCACGCTGCCTGGACGGCCTACGCTACGCTTCGGCCGCCGTTGCTACCGGCGTTAGGCGCTAAAAGTACTTCGGAGGTTTTACTATGGCATTAAAAATCGGAACAGGCGGACAATTGGATAAAAATGATATACAAGCGAGTCGTTTTATGAAATTGTCAGACAAGCACCGAAGTCAAATTATTCGGCTTGATAAACGCTCAGAAAAGGAAATTGCTTCTCTAAGCCCATCGTTTGCTCGCCAGGTTGAAACGGTTCTCTTGCATTTGGAAGGAAAGGGTCGAAAGCGGTCATTAACATTTCTATAATATTAGCAAAATCAAATATACTAATTTAGAATGGAGCGGAATGTCCGCTAACGACCCAAAGCAGACATTCAAATTATTAATTGCCATTGGGCTTAAATAGAGCTCAATATAGTAATAAAGCTGAAATCTTAAAAGGTGAAAATTCAAGCTAATAATAATTATATCCTTGCTCTTTGATATGAAGCTGTCCCTTTTATTTATTACGTTATTGTTACTCAGCACTAATTCATATGCTTCAATTCTTAGAATAGATTTAGCTGGCACTGTAGACCTTTACAGTAACCCAAATAATATGGGTGCCTGGCTATTGATAGAAGAAAATGTCCCTTATTCAGCAAGCTTTATAATCGAAACAAATACTATGCTGGCTCAAGGAAGTAACTATGGTTTTTATAACTTTGATTTTAGCCCTTATGGCGCTAAGGCGAGTATCGGTAATGCTATTGGCAATAAGATAAATGTAATCTCTGAGGATGAGTTATCTATACAAATTGAAAATGATCAAGCAATCAGGAGGCCTTCTTTATTCGACTTTATTCCTGGGTATCAGTTCAACACTCCTCATGACAGAATAGAAATAGGCTCAGAAAATGATTCTGTAGTTTTACTATTTTCGGTTGTTGCTGATACAAATGCATTTGATACAACTGATGTCATCCCAGATCGCTTCCCATTATCTCAAAATGATCTTAATATATTTGCATATAGGGATTTTGACAACGATGTTGATGCGGTTGGATTAGCGTCTTCGTTTAATGTAACTGTGATACCGTTACCACCTGGTTTCTATTTATTCGGCGCGGGACTTTTAATGTTATACAGTCGGTTTAATAAAAGCTGTAAATGACTGCTATTGCGCCTTAAGCGGGCAAAATGAATTTTAACGTTATACAAATCTCACTGGATTTAGTCTGTTCTGGATAACAAACATATATGAACATACCAATCTATTAATCCATGTAATAATATGGTTACGTTTATAATAATATAATCTAGTATTATAAACACTGAAATTTTTTAACAAATGAAAGCATATTTATATTTAGTATTTCTTATTTTCTCAACATCTGTATTTGCAGTCGAGTTGACTCCGTATTCGGATCACAAAATTACAAAAAAAGAATGGATTGAATATCACTCACAAATTACTGAAGAATTGGGTACTTCACGTAAACAAGATATTGGTAACAGCACAGAAATCTTCACACAAGATCTCGGCACACAATATGTAGTCATCACATTCACCAGTGCTAATCATCAAGCACATCCTTCATGGGTTACAGAAGTAATGACAATTTCTAATAATCAAATGCACACAAGAGTCATTGGCTTTTATGCAGGTGATGTAGAAGCCTTCACATCTTTTTATCAAAACTTTAAAAACATTCAACATTCAATAAATAATCAACTTACTCCATAGTTTTCATACATATTCTAGATAAGAATTTTGTCCGCTTTTGCGCCGATAACAGACACCAGAGTCTTTAATTGAAGAATACCCATGAACAGTGAAGTGGCTAAACTTATCGACCTATTAGTGCTCGTTGAAGAAAATGCTATTGATACGAATATGGCTGAAAAAATTTGTAGTAATTTAGATTGGGACAGCATGCAAGAAATCAAAGACGTATCTAGTTACCTTCCTCATTACTGGCATGATGCTGATATTCGTCAGAGGGATAGTGATTATAAAGAAATGCAGGATTTAGAATTGCGCAAGTTAATCAACTGCTTAAAAAGCAATGAATATGATAAAGCATGTCAAATATCGTTTCTAAACCCTGCTACATTTGCTGATCCAAAACAAGTAGCAAATGAAACTTTTTTTACCTTGAGAAAAGAATTTCCAAATTTGGACATGCAATCAATAGAAAATCCTAAATTTACGGAAGTCGAGCTAGTAATACCTGCTCAAGTTGGCTTAAGTCATGAAATTAATTTAAATCTACAAAACACAGATGAGTTACACTTCAATGTTGATGAATTTTGGGGTGAATGGTATCCATGCACTGATCCAAAGATTGTAGAAAGTTATTTGCAAGCTGTTAGCGGTTTTCTTCGAGGCATATATCGTATTGAAGTATATTCTAGGAAAGGAAAATCATATAAGCGCTTGTTACAATCACCCAATAGCGGCGGTTGGAAAACTGAATATACCCATAGTTCTATACATTGGCCTTGCATAAAACCAGAAATCAGGCATGTACAAAACGCCTCTAAAAATTAATGTAGTATTAATAACCGAATGACCGCTATTGCGCCGATTGGTGACATATTCTAATGGCTAAAATAAATCAGCGTAATTTACTATGGTTACTTACAACTGCAATGTTCGTCATAGGTATAGTTATCGTAATTGTGATGTTGACCAGCTCAATGAAGCCGAGTACATCTAAGATAAGTGAAGATCAAGCTTCAATAAGATTGTCAGCAATAGAAACTGGAGTAATAACTCCCTTGAATATAACTATGGGACCTATGGTTGTGTTTATTCCCAGTAAAGAACAAATTGATGATCTGATTTCAATTAACAGTTTAGTTGTTGGTCCTAAATATAATTCAATTAACATACCAAAAATATTTATTTATAGGCCTCTGGGTTCTATGGGCTGTCAATTATCCATGTTTGAGAAAGGAGCTGAGGAAATGTCTGTTGGGTGGCCAGGCGGTTGGATTGATCCTTGTCGGCCAGGCGCTTGGGACTTTGCAGGCAGAATACTTAAAAATTTCAATACGCCACCTGAGTATGCAGATAAACTACGAAATCTAAATTCTCCAGAGTACGAAATTGAACATGGGATAATTCGTTTTTTCCCACTTATTATTCAATGACCGCTTTTGCGCCGAAAGGCGACTTTAATACTAGATAAATGACTGCTTACAATTTGATGAGTTTAGTTTTCTTATCAACAGCTATACTAGGTGCACTAGGATTAGTTTTTAGTCTGTATGTTGGTCTAGGGTTCGCAATATTATCGACCATCCTGATTATCATTGGACTCTATGGTTGGTATGCAAATAAACATAGAAGCGAATGACCGCTTTTGCGCCGAAAGCAGTCATGTTTGATACACTTATTTATAATATTAGTTTAATAAAATAAGGGGGTTAATCATGAGTTCAGAAACTGATGCAGTAAAAGCTTATTTTGATGCATGGGATAGTCATGATACTGATGCAATCCTAGGCTCATTGACACCAGATGGGACTTACAGTGATCCTGTTGGCGGAGATAATTTATCTGGTCAAGCTTACGCAGATTATGCCAGTTCTTTGTTCGCAGCATTTCCTGACCTTAAATTGGAACTCATCAGCAATACTGTTGCAAGTAACGGCATAGTTGCTGCCCCTTGGATATTATTCGGCACTCATAAAGGGCCAGTTGGGGATTACGCGCCTACTAATCGAGAGATAAGTCTTCCGGGTTGTGATTTTATTACCGTTGAAAATGGTAAAGTGAAAAAAGTAATAGGTTACTTTGACCCAGAGTATTTATTTAGCCAGCTAAAATAAAAGATCTGTCAAATGACCGCTATTGCGCCGTAAGGAGACAATGTGAACTTAGTTGCTAAAGAAAATAAATTGCCAATAGAGTTCGTTGTCAAAGTGGTAATGATTGGTTTCACTATGTTTATGTTGGCTTTCTGGATTTTCTTGACAGTGATAACTATTTTAGCTGGGCTAATCACTGGTAATGAGGAAATCATAGGACAGTTGGATTTATATATGCTTATCTTGCCCTTAGTCTTCATTTTCTGGGGGTTTGCTCTAGGAATAATCGTAAAACTAGGTTTGATGCTCTACTCTAAGTTTAAACCTATTAAAATTTCAATTGAATGACAGCTTTTGCGCCGAAAGCAGGCATCATTAATCTAGTAAGTAAAGTCAAAGAAAGATATTTGACTGCATGTAGAATGTACCAATTTTGTACCAATGACCCCAATAAATACCTATAACCCACTATAATTGATCAGTCGGTAAATGACTGATATCATTGTAATTGTCTAGGATTGTCGTGGGCTTAAGACGAACTTGAAAACCGTTGACGGGTTAAACCGTCCGGGGGTTCGAATCCCTCCCTCTCCGCCAGCTCTTTAAAAAAACGCCTATAAGCTATTGTAATATAAGTAGTTAATTCAAAGAGTCTCTATATACATTCCCATTATATACGGTTTCATATACGTTTAGTTCACTTCGTTCTCATTAATGTTTCGTAGGTTCATTTTTAACTACGTTTATACATAATATATAGGAGAACAACCATGTCTGTTGAACCAATTCAAACTCATAAAAAATCAAATAAAGAACTAATTGATGATATTCAGTTGGCGGCCTTAGAAGTGAGATCGCTATGCGATATTGTTCACGCATATCTTTGTCATGTGGCCGATCCATTGCCGGAAGTTTTAGATCACACTGTTTCGAGTGTGATTTGGACTGCAAGCAACAAGGCTGATGAGATTAGTGAGATGGCGGGTGAGATAGATCGCCAGAGTTTGGAGAATCTCAATGCAAACAATGTAGTGGGAGGTGCTAAATGAGTAAAGTCGATGATGTTCAAATGAATGCATTAGAAGCCATTTCAATTATTGAGTTACTGCTTGTTTATTTCAATGAGATCAGTCAGCCCTTTGCAGAGATCGATGATCAAACCATCGTGACGAGTCTTTTCACTGCAAGAAACAAGATCCATGAAATTAGAGATTTGTCGGATGATCTTTGCGATAAGAAAGGAGAGGATGATGTCAAAGATTCATCATCGCATGCCAGTGATCTTGCAAAAAGACAATTATGAGAATTGGTTTATTTCCAAGGAGCGAGAAGAGATAGAATTGATGATGACGCCATTGGGTAATGAAGAGATTGTTCTAGAGAGGGCTTAGAGCGAGTTTTTCGATACGAATTTATTAATATTTTTAAAAAGTGCTATACCATTATTGGATAAAGTCACAAATACCATTCTTTTATCACCAGCATCATAGTTATATGTGATGAGTGATTTTTCATTCAGTGTTCTTAAACAACGAGAGATTGTTGCCCGTTCACTGCAAAGATGATTAGCAATTTCTGATGGGTTGGCTTCTTTATGATGATTAATGTAATACATGACTTCAAGTTCAGCAAAATTGATATCATTAGTTTTTAGGAATGTTTTAACTAAAGATTTTAATTTTCGAGCTTCTATGTTTTTACTTATAATGTTTTCTAAAGTAGCCATTTTATAGTCTGAATATTCTTAAGAGTTTGAATAAGTGCTATAAGGTAATGAACAATCTATACTAATGATACTATTTAGTATGTAATTATTAAACTCACATAAACTAAGTTATTAGCCATTTCTTTATACCTACAGATCGACCAACACATCGAAGCCGCCCATAATCATGCGATTGAAGTCAAAGGGTGCGTTATTAAAACAGCGCAAAAGTGGTCATTGGGAAGATTAAGCTTTGCCTTTCATATTTGAGTCAATCAAGTCAAAAATATTTCCGAAAGGATCTGTGACTGAGCAGCATCTACCACCCCATTCGTGAACAGTGATATCAGTTGTTTTACCACCATTATCTCTAATGCGAGTAACAATGGTATCAATGTCATCAGTTTCAATAAACAATCCAGAGTGACCACTCCCAAACCATTCATCTTTCCATTCAAATAGTTTTAAATAGATGTTTCCAATCTGGTAGTCAGTGAAATTATGGGGGAGGCCTTCAAATTCGCGCTTAATTTGAAAGCCTAAAACATCTTCATAGAATTGCTTACTCGCTTGGTAATCAGAGGCTGGGAATGAGATGAATAAAGCTTTCATGTTAAATAGTAATGTCAGCTATTAGTTGACTTCCATTCCTCAAATCTATTTTTAATAATAGATGCTAGCTTGTCATACGACTCCCAAGTATCGGGTGCTTCATATAGTGATTCAAAATCTTCACCTAATATATCTAAATAATCATTTAGATAGTTTGATGTATCCTCATCATAGTAGTAAAAATCAGCGAATAGATTGCCTTGATCAGTGAGGTCTTCATCTGTGAATTTTTCATCACAAGCAGTAATAAACCATGCGCCAGGAGTAAATTGTCTTTGCTTTAACTTCTCTAGTTCCTCTGACAAATCATCATTATGAAGATCACTGCCGAGGCCATTTAACTGACACCAAGCCACGAATAAACCAATGTGAGTTGCTCCAGCTTTATTGGGTAAATTTGAAGGAAAGTCTCCTCCATAATGCCAAGATGCATCGTCATATTTCATAGTCATTCCATTCAGTCATGGTTGGCAGGGAAAAGGTAGTACACATAAAAATTAACGTCTTCTTCCGGCGCAATAGCGATCATTGATAGTTTTACTGTTGTTGAAAGTCCTCAATCAATTTAAACCGTTCACATACCAAGATCATCTCTTCATGAAAACCACCATTACGCTCAAAATAAGCTTGATGATCACGCCTCCATCCTGAAAGATTGTCATTTTCACCTTCTGCTAATGCAAACGACTCATCAACATCACAAAATCTTTTTTGGGTGACTTCAGTGGTTTCGATCACAAGTGCTGGTTTTCGATCTTCATAATGAACTGCAATATCTCTTCTTCCTACCTCGGGTAATATTTCTCCCTCTTCAATATACTCACGTAAAGCTGAACAAGTCGCTGTCTTTTTTCCACAGCGGACTAAAGCTAGCAACTTATCTGATAACTGCTTGCTATCGCCAAAATCAAAAATTGCTGCTCCAGGATATTTTTCTAATATTTCCTCAATATTTATATATGTGGGCATGTCTGCATTCGGCGCATAAGTGGCCATTAGATCTAATCAAATACTTCACTATCCAGTGATTATTTATCTAAATGTATCTAATGTATATTTTTAATAAGTCATACCATCTATCGCACTTTTATATTGCATAATCATTTTTTATGTATCAGTATTTTATTATTTCATCAACCAATTATCATGTAACTTACTGATAAAAATAATAATCTATTAATTTCCTGGTTATTATTGTCAAGCATGAAAAAATTAAAGAAAAGATCCGTATAGCCGAAAAAGTTGTGAGTTTACAATCAGAATAAGAATAAATCTGTTGTTTATTGAAATTATTATCACAAGTTTTACGGAGGGACTCTGATGTTTTTTTCAGGGATGTATAAATGTTTTTTCGTAGTAGTGGCGGCAATATTGAGTACATCAGCAAATGCGAGTGATGTTATTGGTAAATACACTATAGAACCGGGTCACGATACTTTACAAGAATGGCTACTTCCAGATCAGCCACCTTATCCGGAAAATAACGAGCCAAATATTCATCGAGTTGCGTTAGGAAAAATGTTGTTTTTTGATCCACGATTGAGTGGTGATGGAAACATGTCATGTGCATCCTGCCACAATCCCATGCTTGGTTGGTCTGATGGTCAGTCAAAAGCATTGGGTCATAAAAGTAAAGTATTAGGTAGAGCTACACCTACAATCATAAATACAGCATTTAATACCATTCAAATGTGGGATGGTAGAGAGAGAACTTTAGAAGACCAGGCATTGGGGCCTTTAGAGGCTGAAGAAGAAATGAATATGGACTTTTATTCTCTTTTCTCATGGTTAAAAAACAGTGAACGGTATAAAGCTGCTTTCAATCAAGCGTATCCAGGCGAAGAGATAACAAGAGAAACAGTTTCAAAAGCAATTGCTTCTTTCGAACGAACGATTATTAGTAATAACTCTTCATTTGATAGATGGGTGAAGGGCGACGAAACCGCAATGACAGCTCAGCAGGTAAGAGGTTTTAAAGTTTTTTTAGATAAAGACAAAGGAAACTGCGTTGTTTGCCATCAAGCGCCCAACTTTACAGACAATGGATTTCATAATTTAGGTTTAGCTTCATTTGATGTCGAATCGCCAGACTTAGGGCGCTATGAGGAAAAACCTATTAATCTCATGAGAGGGGCATTCAAAACACCCACTATTCGTGACATTGAGTTAACAGCACCATACTTTCATGATGGATCAGCAGAGACCCTTGAGGATGTAGTTGAACACTATATTACAGGTGGGGTGGTGAAAGAAAATATATCACCGAATATGAAATCGTTGACTCTGACCGCGCAAGAAAAAGCAGATCTAGTTGAGTTTATGCATGCATTAACTTCTTTTCCAACAATGTTTGTTTTACCTGGTTTGCCTAGTGGATCAGTAATGCAAGTGAAGTTAAGTAAACCTTTAAATGAAGAATAAATTCATCAACATACTTTCGATGGGAGAATCAAATGAATATTTCAACTAAATTTAGCATAATAACAGCCTTACTTGTGTTTCTAATATCGTGCAATCTACAAGCTGAAGAGCACACGGTAGATCAAGTTAATAAAGAGTTTAGCACTTCAGAACTTACTATCAAGGTGGGTGATAAGGTGCATTTTAAAAATGAAGATCCATTTTTCCACAATGTATTTAGTTTATCGGATAGTAAAACTTTTGATTTAGGTTCGTATCCACAAGGAGAGCAAAAATCAGTCACATTTGATAATGCAGGTGAAATCGAAGTTGAATGTGCAATTCATCCTGACATGAAAATGGTCATAAAAGTTGAGGAATAATCATGAAGCAAATTGCGATAGGATTATCGCTATTCATAATTGTTTGCTTAAGTTATGTCAATGCAAACGAGCAACTTCATCATGATAACTTTGTTAATGATGGAGTCTTAAATAATGGGGCGAGTATTTATCTAGATCGCTGTTCATTATGTCATGGAAATACTGCAATGGGGGAAGGATTGATCCCGCTAGTCATAAATGATTATCCATCTACAAATCTATTACAGCCTAAACATACTACTGATAAAGCTTCAGTGCGTGACGCCGTACTTTGGGGAGGTGCTAGTGGTGAAATGAGTGAACTCTCGCCTGCTTGGAAAGATGAGCTAACAGAACAAGAAGTAAATAGCGTTGTTGACTTTGTTCTACATCTCAGAAGTGATTATGAGACTGGAGTAAAGCGCATAAAGTATACAGTGAATGCGAGTGGTCCTGATGTTTCAAAAGGGCAACATATTTACAAAACCAGATGCGCTTTATGTCATGGTGATTCAGGCGAAGGGGATGGGAAAATGAGGAAAATCATTAAAAAGCCACCACCCTATAACTTGACTGAAAGTACAGTGCCGGATGAATACTTGAGATTGATCATTGAACAAGGAGGCGAGCCTATTGGACGGTCACCTCAAATGCCTCCATGGAAGGACGAATTAACTGAAGCTGAAATTCAGTCGGTCATTCTATATGTTAGGCAACTAAGAAATAATTAAATGAATATTATTAATCAATTAGAGAATTTTCTATCTCATATTAGTTGGCGCTATAAAATAATAAGTTTAGTAGCTCTGTTTTTGTGCCTTAGTACTGCCATCGGATTAGGGAGTGGTTTTTTTGTAAAAAACCAAGAGCAAGGCTTAAAAAAATTAATAGAAAATTCACAGCTGAGAGTTAAAGCAGCGATATCTTCAGGTATTGCAATAAGTGATTTAGATGTGGCATTGCAAGCTTTGATTACAGCAGAAGAAAAACTTCAAATTAGGGAAAGTGCAATCAATACGATAAGGGCAACTTCTATTCTTGATGAGAGTCTGCAACGCTTATCAGAGGTTGATGGCCAAAATGAACAAGTGGTAACTTTAACAGGCTTGCTTGAAGAAATGCGACCTAGTCAACTGCAACTTATAAAAGCTGCTAAGAAAAATGATGATGATGTAGCAATGAATTTTTTTCAAAAAATAAATCAAGCTAATGTAGAAGCACGCGGTATTGCTAATACCCTTGTGGAAAATGAACAAAGTAAATTGGATGTTTCACTAAAAAAATTATCCGATAAAAGCAATTTGGTTTTCAACCTTATTATGCTAACTGTTACAGTTGGCATTATTTTGGGAATATTGCTTGCAATTTTAGCGGTGAGATTGTTGCTGCAACCAATTAAAAGTACTGTAGCTATTGCTACCAAGATGGGCGACGGTGACCTGTCGAGTGAAATAAATATTCAGGGAACAGATGAAACAAGCCAACTTTTATCTTCGCTGAATACCATGCAGCAGAAATTGAGAGTGGCCAAAGATCGTGCTGAACATAATATGAGGATTAAACAAGCACTAGATAATGTCGCTACTAATGTGATGATGGTTAACCTCGATCATCGTATAACATATATCAATAATATGATGATGGATACATTTCGTGAAAAGGAGAGCCATTTTATAGACCAAAATCCATCATTTACTCCAGATGATGTTCTAGAAATGAGCATTGAAGCATTATGCAAACAGAAAACCAATGAAGTACTTTCTGATCATAGTCACACCAGAGTCAATATTGGGAGTTTAATATTTGATTGCAGAGCAAATAAAGTATTGACTGAAAGTGATGAATTACTTGGGACTGTGATTGAATGGATAGAGCGTACGCATGAAATATCAACTGAAGAAGAAGTGCAATCACTAGTTGATAATGCATTAGCAGGTGATCTATCTAATCGCTTGTCCTTAGAAAATAAACAAGGATTTTACATAAAACTTAGTCATGGTATTAATCAATTGGTAGAAGTAGCGGAATCAATAATTGATGATACACTGCGAGTGCTTGGTGCAATGTCCAAAGGTGACCTCACATATAGAATTGAAGATACCTATCTTGGCGCTTTTGATAATCTCAAACAAGATGCCAATAGTACAAATTATCAGTTATCTAAAATTATAAAAAGAATTAGTGATAGCAGTTTGACTGTACATACGACTGCAAACAAAATTGCGGCAGGTAATTTTGATTTAAGTCAACGTACAGAAGAGCAAGCAGCGAGCCTGGAGAGTACTTCATCTAGTATGGAGCAAATGACAAGTACGGTTAAGCAGAATGCACATAATACAAAAGAAGCAGATAAACTGGTAATTGCGACACGCAATCAAGCACAGCACGGAGCGGTTACTGTAGAAAAAGCCATAAATGCAATGCATGAGATAAATGCAGCAAGTGAAAAAATTACAAATATTATTACGGTGATTGATGAGATTGCGTTTCAGACCAATCTACTTGCATTAAATGCTTCTGTAGAGGCTGCCAGGGCAGGTGAACATGGTAAAGGATTTGCAGTTGTAGCCACAGAGGTGAGAAATTTGGCTGGTCGAAGTGCGTCTGCTGCGAAAGAAATAAAAGAATTGATTAGTGACAGTTCTTGTAAAGTTGAAGAAGGTTGTCGATTAGTTAATGAATCTGGAGATACATTGCAAGTAATTACTGATAGCATAAATAAAGTAACTGAAATAGTTACAGACATAGCAAATGCCTCACAGGAACAAGCTGCAGGTATTAGTCAAGTCAATAAAGCCATCATCGATATGGATTCAGTCACTCAACAAAACACAGTCCTTGTCGAACAAGTCTCTGCTTCAGCGAGAAGCATGAAAGAGCAGAGTGAAGTTCTTAATGAATTAGTTCAATATTTTATTATCAAAGAAAATATCGATAGCAAAGAGATAGATACTGGTACGATGGAGATAGGCCTATATAGTGAGTCTAGAAACAATGATATCGCTAAGACAGGTAATATTATAGCTCTAAATAGTGCTCCCTAGACAGAACAAAGGTTTATTACTTTTATACATAAAGTATTTTCATTACTGTCAGATATTGCGCCGAAAGAAGAAGTTAGCCACAGACTCTTTGGGTAGCAAGTAGTCACGAAAAGTAGAGTACTGGTAAAGAGAGTAGTTTTTATGGTCAGTATTAAGAGTGGTAAGCAAAGAGTCTACAGCGAACTTAAAGGACAAAGTGCCGCGACATTTATTTGTCAAACGTCTCTACGCAGAATTCGGCTAAATAACTTGCGAAGTTTCAGGAGCTTAGCAGCTCAAAGGTGTGCATGGCGAATTGGTAATTTAAGCCGGGATTGGGAGTTGCACCAGTCCACGACAATGCGGTTTCCAATTAAACTTTCTTAGACTTGCAACAGGTCGGCTTCTTTTATTACCAAATTTTGTTGGCACGTCACCCTTAAGCGAAGCATGCACGCGATGATTGTTGTAATAGTCTGTAAAGTCATCTAATTTATTTTGCAAATCTACGTCATTCCAAAACAACGCCTGATCCAGGCATTCACTTCGGATGGTACCAATCACTCGTTCAACATAAGGATGTGAAATGGGCGTAAAAGGAATGGATTTCACTTCTTCAATTTCCAGGATTCTAAGGTTGGCTTTCCATCGATGAAATTGGAATAGTGGATCATTATCTGTACTTATATATTGAGGTAGATTGTTTTTTCCTATGATCTGGTTGAACATTCTGCATAGAGTGGGACCGTCGACTGAGCCGCTATTAACAGAAAGACCAACGAGTTTTCGATTCCAGACATTCATCACCACTAAGACCCAATGTGTTTTCAGTGTAATGGACTCACAACAGAATAGATCAATACTCCACAAACTGTCTTTCATGTTAGCAATAAAAGACAACCACGAAGGACCACCTCGATCATCTGGGCGTGGATGATAATGTTTCATCAATACTCTTCGCACGACATCTTTGTTGATTTTAAAGCCAAACGTATTGTTAATAATGTGTGCAATGCGAGGGCAACCAAAGTTTGGATTGCGTTGTTTAATTTCAACAATGGCTTTAATCAATTCATTATTAGGTCCCTTGGGCCCAGGCTTTCCTTTGCCAGTAGAAGAAAAGAGTTGTAGGTATTTTCGTTTCACGAGAGCTTTGTGGAAGGAGAGTAGGGTGGAGGGTTTGATGATAATTGCAGACCGAACCAGTCGTCTAGGTGATAGCAGTATCGCTAGCCATCCGAGTATGAATCGATCTTTAGTTGTGAGGTTGGGTGCTTTCAATCTTGATCGATCAATAATAAGAAGTTGCTGTTTGAGTAATAGGTTTTCGGCAGCAACGGCCTTCAGGGCGCCTGGTCGGAGCAATCGAACGAGTAAACTAATTAAATGAATGGTAAGTAAGAATGCATCCTTCATACAGACTTATGATAGATAGATATTGCTCAATAACAAGACTGCGAATCCAACTCAAATTGTGCGAAAATACTAATTCGCCATGCACAGCTATTCCAAGATGGTTCGGTACGATATCCATTCAATCTAATTGAGACATTAAGTTGTTGTTAACAAGAGAAGGGTCTGGTGCTAATTTTCTTACATGCCCCTTGAGATGCTGCAATTTTCCTTAATGCTGAGTATCTCGGCGGTAGCTACTTGATAGGTAATGTAAGTATTTGTTTCTCTTCGTGATAGAATAAATGAGTAAATCTATGTGCCCCTAATTGTTATCTTAAATGTCTCGGCTGTGATAAGACTTAATAAAATCTCCTTACACGTCGCTGGAATGTAACAGCAATCAGCAACAATAAAGTAGATATTAATAAGTATGACCAAAGAGGAAGAGGGACATTAACGGTCGGCGTACTTGGCGTCGATGAAGAATCATTTGGATCTGTGCCTGCATTGATTTCGTCGCCATCATTAAAGCCGTCATCATCTGAATCGGCATCAAGGGGATCCGTGGAATGAAGATCAATTTCATCGCCATCGCTTAAGCCGTCTGTATCGGTATCTGTGAGTAGAGGATCAGTGTTGTAAGTATTCACCTCATCACCATCAGTCAAACCATCCTCATCGGTATCAGCTTTAATAGGATCAGTTGCAATAATGGACTCAATGTTGTTAAGTAAACCATCATCATCAAGATCGAGATCAAATGAGTATGCTGATCCAGATGCTGATCCAGTATCACTGTCAAATTGTGCACCAGTAAATACAGTATCTTCTGAGACTGAAACGCTAAGCCCAAATTGGTCATCCATCATCCCATCGTTTGCATTAAGTTTTGCAAGCTCACTCCAGATCCCATTCGCATCACGAGTGAAAACATAGGCGGAACCCGAACGTGTGGCGCTTCCTGCATCACCAAATCGAGCTCCTACTATAGCTGTATCTCCCGAGATAGAAACACCATTCCCGAACCGAATTCCTGTCTCACTATCACTTGGGAGCATTTTAGCTTGTTGACTCCACATATCATTTGTATCTCTAACAAAAACATAGGCAGATCCAGAACTCGTGCCATTGTCATCATCGAAGTGAGCTCCAATAACAGCAGTATCACCAGATATAGAGACACTTATTCCAAACTGGTCTCCAGCTGCTCCATCACTTGCAGTGAGTTTAGTTTGCTCACTCCACATATCATTTGTATCTCTAACAAAGACATAGGCAGATCCAGAATCCGTGCCATTGTCATCATCGAAGTGAGCTCCAATAACAGCAGTATCACCAGATATAGAGACACTTATTCCAAACTGGTCTCCAGCTGCTCCATCACTTGCAGTGAGTTTGGTTTGCTCACTCCACATATCATTTGTATCTCTAACAAAAACATAGGCAGATCCAGAGTTAGATCCGTCATCATCATCGGATCTTGCACCTACTACCGCGGTATCACCAGAGATAGAGACGCTAACGCCGAATAAGTCTACTGCTGCTCCATCACTTGCTGTCAGCTTCGCTTCTTGTCGCCAAATATTATTAATATCGCGAGTGAAAACATAAGCTGAACCAGAACCGGCTCCATTATCATCATCTGCCCATGCTCCAATTACTGCAGTGTTACCTGAAATCGATACGCTAATACCAAACTGATCATCTTGCGATCCGTCAGCCGCATTTAATTTTGCTTGTTGCTTCCATATACCATTACTATCACGCGTAAGCGTGTAAACTGACCCTGAGTTTGAGCCATTGTCATCTGAAAACTTCGCTCCAATAATTGCTGTATTACCCGAGATCGAGACACTGGTACCAAATTCATCTCCGACCGTGCCATCGCCACCAAAAGTTTTCTGATGTGGATTAATTTGATTTGCTGGGTTGCTATTTGGATCATTTATATTAGTCCCTGACCAATATTCATCGACATTACTCCAACCATCTATATCAAGATCAAGTGAGCCATCAGAAACATCGGCTTCATTAAGTCCAATGGATTGTTCTACAAGATTAGGGATAGCATCACCATCTAAATCAGAATCGACTTCGTTGAGAATACCGTCATCATCTATATCAAGATCATTAAATATGTAAACTGACCCCGAATCAGTTCCGTTATCATCATCGAAAGGAGCGCCACCAATTACTGTTTTGCCAGATATCGAGATACTCCAGCCTAAATTGTCACTAGTTGCCCCATCGCTTGAGATCAGTTTTGATTGTTCTACCCATACACCATTCCCAACATCTGTAAATGCGTAAACAGATCCTGTATCCAGGATAGGCCCCGCTGCGTCATCTGCCCGCGCCCCTATCACCGCAATTTTTTCAGATAAGTCGACACTAAACCCAAAATTTGCTGAAGGTAATGCGTCACTTGCTGTAAGCTTTGCTTGCTCGCTCCACATGTTATTCATATCACGCACAAAAATGTAGGCTGACCCGGAAGCGCCACCATCATCATCATCAAATCTAGCACCCACTAAAACTCTATCGTCAAAAACAGAAACACTGTAACCAAATTGATCATTTGCAGTTGGATCACTTGCTGTGAGTTTTGCTTGTTCACTCCATATACCATTGATATCGCGCACGAACACATAAGCTGATCCTGAATCTGTGGCATTATCATCATCCAAGAATGAGCCGATGACTGCCGAATTCCCCGAAAGGGAGACGCTATAACCAAACCGATCAAATGCAGCAGCATCACTCGCTGTTAGTTTTGCCTGTTGGCTCCAGATTCCATTGATATCTCGGGTAAATACATAAGCGGAACCAGAATTTGTACCGCCATCATCGTCCTGGTATGCGCCAATAACAGCTGTGTCTCCTGATAAAGCAACACTAAAACCAAACTCATCATTTGCAGCAGCATCACTCGCTGTTAGTTTTGCCTGTTGGCTCCAGATTCCATTGATATCTCGGGTAAATACATAAGCGGAACCAGAATCTATACCGCCATCATCGTCTAGGTATGCGCCAATAACAGCTGTGTCTCCTGATACAGCAACACTAAAACCAAAATAGTCAAGCACATCGGGATCACTTGGGAAAAGCTTTTGTTGCTGACTCCATGTACCATGAAAATCACGGATATAAACATAAGCAGCACCAGCCCCAGCACTATTATCATCATTACGATATGCGCCTATTAAAGCAGTATCATCGGATACTGAAACACTGATACCAAACTCGTCCACTGCAACACCATCACTCGGTGCAATTTTCTGATCTTCCGTTGCGGAGTGGGAATTAGGAAAGAAAAATGCTACGAAGACCAAAAGTAAACATGCTTTTGTAACCCAAGGGAATCCATTCATAGTTCGCATAACCTGCCCCCTACGATTTATGGTTTTATATATTTACCTTAGCAATATTTCATTAAGCAAATATTTAGCTAAAGTTACATAAATTAAGCATTTCATATATGAAACTGTCGTTGATGTAATAGAATAACTTCTCTTAATTCAACAAATCAGAATATTTTATTATTGTCCAAGCAATCTAATTGAATCATTAAGTTGTTGATAACAAGAGAAGAGTAGGGTGTTAATTTTTTTACATGCCCCCTGAGATGCCCCCAAATTTCGATTCATGCTGTGTACCCAGGGCGGTAGCTACTTAATAACGAGTTTATCTATTTGAAATATAAAAACTATCTTCAAAAACTAGAATGTAGTTTCCCCCAATTCGTACCTTAAATAATCTAGCTGTAGTAAAACAGCAATAGACTTTGTTAGATTTAAATGTCCGCTTACGACCCATAGCAGACATTCGAGCTATTTTCTTAGATCTATGTAATAATTTATGACCCATAAAAACATTTCCATTATTTATATGTGCAATCAAAGCCACATATATGTGGAAATGCATGCAAAGATACGCTTGTTAACATTTATTTCTTTCGGATACTTAGCTTTATATTCTAGTGAGAGTTTAGCGAACGGAATAAACCCATTATTAGCAAATCTATTTACGTCATATGTACAATTTTATTCTCAGCTTTAATTCTTACCATTCTAGTTAATCTTAATTGAAGGAACGTTATTAAAATCTTGGGCTAAGCTAGTTTCGTTACGTACCACATTTAGGTCGTAGCGACTAGATTTAATGACTTATCTAGTGCAGTAAGTTCAGTTATTCCATGGAGTTTAGCCAAAGATCAACTTTCCTGGGGTGTGATGGAAATGTACATCCCAACCATTAGGACAATAGCCTGCTTTTTAGAAACCCCTAGCAATCAATTTTCTTTATAGTGTTGCAATCTTTCAGTTGGAAACCATATCTGATGTGCCTATCTTTGGGTCCTGAATCACCGTTAGTTACACATTTCCAATTATTGCAACTCATTAAAATTTCTTCTCGCTTTATTTGGATCCGGTGGATATCTAGTATTACCAGACTATCATCGGCATTGACATGATACATCCGTCATTGGAAATATGAAACTGGCTAGATTTATACGCTGAATAATAACAGAACAGATGAGCGTACTAAGTTTTTTGCTATACAGTAGATCTCCCCTTAAATATAATAATTGGGATTATTTAGAATTTGGATTCAAGTGGGGCCTTTTCGCTTCTACTTGGGATGCAAAAGGTAACGTTGTCGCATAGCTTTTGAGGATACTTGTTTCCACTATCAGAACCGACGGATAACAGTTTATCAAAAATTAGATCCTTTAGAGGACTAACAACATAAATTCAAAGGTAATTCTTCGACGTATGTAAGATTGATCTTCAGATTTATCTACAGCTGGCTGCATTTGAATAACTTCTACTGAGTAATTACAGCCCCAAAAGATGCAGAGAGCGACTATTGGATTGTTATACGGCTAGTTAAGTACGCGAATTTGATATAAAGAGTGGGAATTTCCTTCATGAGTCTCAACGGCTCACTCTTGATATTTAATCTACGACTTGGACTAATGATTCGAAGAATGTCATGCTATTCATCACTACGAGATGAATCACTATATGTAGAACGCCAATCAGGGTGGGACATACATTTGGTCGTGCAAATGCTGAAGGAGGAATGTTTTCCATTGATCTAGTAATGTTTAATCTTGATTCGCGGGTCTGTTGATATAATTACAGTTTCTTTAGCCCATTCTTCTCTAGTCTTTGGTCCACAGTGATGACTAACATTTATCAAGAGGCACAAGTACCATCATCTGCATACGTCAAGTTTGCCGGCTAAATTTAGTATTATTATAAATTCTTATCTAAAGTCATCGTAAGACATTGGTGGTTATGATTATGCTGCATGTAAAGTACCCAATTTAATACTTAGTAAGAATACCTCATACTAGCTAACCGATCTTTGCGAAGTGGAAGTTTTCTTACTATAATACGGTCAAATTATGATGATAAAAGATACAATAATTAAAATAGTACTCATATGTTGTAACGTCTTCGTTGGGTATCAGACTAATGCATACCTGATGCAACCCATTTAACCTAGCATCGCAAATGAGCCGCAAGCAGACATAGGTACTGTGTGTTACGCTATAAAGGATTGTAATATCCGGCCTTCTAGCGTACATCTAAATGAATTCAGTACACCTGGAATTATGTTAGAGCCTGTATCTCGAGACCCGTTCTAGTCATAAGTACGTTCATTAACCTATATCGTCTGAAAACTTCAAATAGTGAATCGCTACTTAAATACAGAACTAGCATCATTCATCTACTTAAATGCGCAATTGAAGCGAATTCTAGAGTACCATCCAGTCTAAAGTAGTGCAGACATTCGAAGTTGGTATGATTAAATCGCTCTAATGTGTGAAGAACTGCGGAAGTGCATTTCACCGACTCGCATCATGAATTCAACTTAAGTTTTGCAGTTCATTGCTTGTAAAAATGTATTGGGCACTCGATCCAATCATGTTTCTGAACAGACCAAATAGAGTACATAGCCGTAAGGGTTATGCCTAAACGTAAATTTGTTGAATTGAGATCACAAATTCAAAGTATTTCAACACAATCAATTCAACTAATTGACAAAATAGGACCTCAAAATTATTGTCCAGAATTTATATCTAAATTAAACAATGCATCAGTAGGAAGTTTAAGCAATATGGCTGAAAAAGCGCTTGTTGACTACAATGGCCTAATGGCTATAGAAAGTAATAGGGCCAAATAAAATCAAAGTCATATGAATGACCGCTTTTGCGCCGAAAGCCGTCATTAAGTTAAACGCGATTTTATTACTCCAATTAATATTAACACTAAGCTACTTAATAAGAGCGCCCAAATTGGAAATGGTACATTAACTGATGTTAAATCTTGTACGGGAGTAGCTATCGCAAAAACGCGAGCTCCACTTGAAATGGTAGTGACATCACTAGGAATGCATGCTCCTGAGTCGAAGTCGATCAGGCAAAATGCCGAAGTCTCTCCAGAACCTAAGCCAGTGTTAAATTGTTCATAAATAAAATATGGCCCTTCAGTTTCCTCAGAGTTTGGAAACCCAAAGTTTATATCAACTGCGTCTCTGAATTCTCCCGCAAGGGCTTGGTTGTCCCACCAGGGTTGCGTCATCAATAGTGCAGAATTATTATCAAATAAATCTGGTCCAATAGTATCAATGTCAAATGTGCCCACTGAAGTAGTTACTCTAATCGCCTGAGCAGATAAAGGTAAAAACAAGGTGAATAAAATAAACGTTATCGTTAATGCACGTGTCATTACTTATCCTTAAATTTATTTTTATATGTTCCGAATAGGTACACTTAAACTCATCAATGACATTATCTGCTGGTTATAATATTGTGACAATATGTATAGAGTTACTGTCATAAACTCTTCATAATAGATTCACACACATTCTAGATCTAAATGTAGTTGGTACAAAATTACATAGGTGAACTTTCCGAAGAACAAAGCACCGAATGACCGCTTTTGCGCCGATTGCAGACACAAATATTAATTTACATCGATGAGACTTAAAGCAATTCCAATTATCCGAATCTTTGATGAAGCCAAAGTTAGAGAATTCTATCTAGGTTTTTTAGGTATGAATCTAGACTGGGAACATAGGTTTGAACCTGATAGCCCTATTTATATGCAAGTGTCACGTGATGATTTGATTTTACATTTGAGCGAACATCATGGTGATTGTAGTCCGGGCTCTAAAGTATTTGTGGTCACGCCTGACTTAGAAGCCTTATATGAAGATATAAGTTCAAAGTCCTATAAATTCAGCCGCCCAGGTATTTCAACCGCTCCATGGGGAGACAGATATTTTGAAGTAACTGATCCTTTCTTGAATAAAATTCTTTTCAATGAACAAACTTAAAGTCGTGCATAATTATACCCCTAATGTCTGCTTTTGCGCCTTTAGCAGACATATCAATACATACTTTTGAAACCTCAAGTTGATATTTTTTCGTTAAATAACTTTTTTGCAAAAAAAAGCATGAAAAATATATTATTCTTATCAGTAACATTATTTTGTTTAATAACATCAACTACGTTGTCTGCTGCAGAAACCCAATTTATTGATTTTAATGATGGTGTTGACGGTCAAGCGGTCGGGAATTTTTATCAGAATAGCAACCTAACGATTCTGAACGGAATATGGACAACTAATGCAGGAGTGTTGACAGGGGCGTCGCCTCCTTTAGGATTGATGGCTGAAGTTTCAGGCACTCCTTTTCAGTCAGTATTCAATGAGCAAAATGCCATCGTTGGTATATTTTCGGAACCCGTGTCACGCGTAAGTATTATTGCTTCCGACGTAGGGTTCGCAGGCGCTCAACTTAAAGTTTATGATTCCAATTCAGGTGGCACACTACTTGGCACGGCTACAATATCTGGCCTTGGAGCAGGAGTTGATAATTTTGATACGCTAGAAGTTAGCGCCTCTGGCATCTTACGTTTTGAAGTTTTCCAGCCATTTTCGAACCCAGATCAGAGTGACGGAATGGGTTTAGACAACCTCTCATTTGATATTTCTGGAATTTCACCTGTCAATGTTCCCTTGCCTATTTGGACGTGGCTAATTCTTGCTTCGTTACTGGTTAGTGCTGCTAATGTAGTTTTCAAAAAAAATAAACGCGAGTGACCGCTTTTGCGCCGAAAGCAGTCATAGTAAATTCCTTGATATTTCCCTGTTAATGAAATATAGAAATAGGATTGATTTGCTTTAACTCCTTGTTAATAATCTAGAATAATAGGAAATGATTAGAATAGTGAGTCAAGAATTTAAATTTTCCCTGTAATTAGGCTGTTTAGCAGGGAAACTAGGTAGAGCAGGGTTCGCTACAGACTCCAACCACCGCCAGTTCCAATAATAAATGCTTGTAACTATTTGTAATATAAGTATTTAATTTCAAAAGCATATTCATGCTTGCCGATATATTTGTTCACTATAGATTTAGATCATTTATTTTACATAATTCAGGTAGGTTTTCATTTGCGACGTTTATTTGCAGTAAAGGAAAATAGCCATACATTATTTCCATACTGATGGTTTTGAATAATTCTTTTCAGAGCATCGATTTAAGCACTTCCTCAAACACAACTTTGTACTCACCGTTTAGGTTGAAGTAAAAGTAGTACACATTAACTTGGATGTTTTAATTGCTATAGAACATATGAGTTTATGTGAATGCAACAAATACAAACAGAAACCCACATTTCAGTTACATCATCAGAATATTAAACACTATTATTCTGGTTTCAAATGGATAACTTGTTTAATAACTTTCCTTGGCTTGCTGTCCTTCTTGATATTTCGTGTAAATGTATATTGGAATTGACAGATCCGACAGGTGACTTTCTACTAGCGGACTGACGTCTGACCAGTTCAAGCTACCAACGCCTGTTGCTATCTTTGGTAAAGCTATACTGGAAATGTTTTCATAGTCTATTGCGTGACGTAAACGCTTCAAACAATGGTTCACATTAACAATGCTTGCTTTCTCGTTTTTCGAGCCTTGTTCGAAGTTACCATCGTGGGTGAGTAGGTTAAAAATCCGTATACCACCTGGACCACCCCACATCCAAATTTCTCCAGGTTTTGGGTGTGTTTGATGTGCATAGTGACGATAGTCTTTAGATAATGCTGGCCATCTTTCGCGTAATGCTAGTGCAAGTCCTTGATCAAAATGATCATTTGGTGCGATACCATGGGCAATAGCGTGCGCTTTGGTGAGTAATATATCTCCTGATACTTCATGAATCATGTTTTTCATATCTCCTAATAGAAAAATATATAAATAAATACTATCTCAATAATAGACCTGTCATTCGTGATAATGACAACACGGAAACTATTTATACGCTCTGATCTAGAACAAGTTACTTCTTGTTAAAAGTATGTATTTATTTGTGAATGAATGTCGTTCTTAGTTAAGAGATAGTTGCTGCAATACTTTAATTCAAGGGTAATTTATCTTAGTTGATGCTGATGAATTTTCTAAATACTCTTTAATTGACATAAATCAATTGAAATATATTTGTCAGCACAAATATACATATCCTCTAGTTGAAATAAATTTGTCATTGCCAGTTAGATCGTTAATTAATTGGCAGTTCAAGAGAATCTGTTAGTCACGCTATTGTCGATCTCAAAAACAGTGGTTATTTGAAACAAACTAAAGACATATTAAAGTTAATTAATTCTCAGATATCGAGTAGGTAGAACTAAATAGTTCACGAAGATGTCATATGCATAATTCGCATATTTATTATTCATATATCTTAATAATAACGAGGTAAAATATTTAAAGATATATTACTCATTCAAAGCTTTTAGTGTTTTAGTCCCCATGCCTTCGTTGATATACTTTGTTGCAAATTCAAGGAATTCAATATCCTTCAATGGACGGCTGAATAGGTAGCCTTGGCCGATATCACAGCCATACTTTTTAAGTATATTTCTTTGTTCTATTGTTTCAATTCCTTCTGCGACAATTTTCTTTCCGAGCGTGTGTCCGATATTTATAATCACATCGATAATATGTTGATCTCTGTGGTCAGTTTCTAAATCAATAATAAATTCTCGGTCGATCTTTAACGTATCGAAAGGGATTTTTTTCAAATAACTTAATGATGAGTATTCCTTGCCGAAATCATCGATTGATATCTTGACGCCAAGTTTATGAAGTTTGGTTAATTCATTTTTGAGGAATAGGTCATCATTAATGAAAGCACTCTCAGTAATTTCAAGTTCTAGGTTGTGTGCTTCAATGCCAGATTCCTCAATAGCAGACGCGACAACTTTGTCAAAATTACGAGTGACTAATTGACGGGCAGAGACGTTGACTGCAATGGAGTCCAGGATAATGCCTTTCTCCAGCCAATCCGCATATTGATAACATGATTTTCTGAGAATCCATGTGCCAATTTCGTTAATTAGACCTGATTCTTCTGCAAGTGCAATAAACTTATCAGTTGGAACAAATCCAAGAAGTCGCTGGTTCCAGCGTGCTAGACATTCAACACTGGTCATTCTGCCGTTATTGAGGTCTATTTTAGGTTGATACTGAATACTGATTTCATTTTCTTGAAGCGCAAAATGCAAATGCTGTTCTAGTGACAGACGATAACTTCGTTCCTGTTCGATATCACTATTGTAAATGACATATCTGTTTTTACCTTCTTGTTTAGCCTTATACATGGCAATGTCTGCACGTTCGACAAATATATCGGGGGATTCACAATTACCTGGTCCTACTGTTATACCTATGCTAGCACCCAGAAAGTGATACATATCTTTGTATTTAAATGGTGATTTAAATTGATCGAGTATGTTATTTGCAACCTCCTGAATTTCTCGATTATTCGATAGTGATTCATATAAAATACAAAATTCATCACCACTCAAGCGCGCAAAAATTGCGTTATCATCGACGTAATTAGAAATTCTCTCCGCAACTTCTTTCAGTACCTCATTACCTGCCTGATGGCCGGATAAATCATTCACACTTTTAAAATTATCCAGGTCAATGTAGAACAAAGCCAAGGTCGTCCCGCGTTTGATTGTAATTGGCCATTTATTTCTCAAACACTCTAATAAATGATTACGATTAGATAAATTTGTCAGAGAATCGAAATTAGCCTTGTAAAACAAAGCTGCCTTTTGCTTATGTGTGGTATATATGGTCGAAAATCTTTCTGACAGTTCGACAAGGTAGGCTGTTTGAAGAGTTGAAAGAGACGCATCATTATTGCAGGCTAGAAATAGATTGCCTATAACTTTGTTATTTAACGATAGTTTTTTAATCCAAACAGATCCAGCGCTGAAAGCTCTTGCTATATGTGGGTAGTCATTATGGAACTCTTGCTGATTAATTGAATACAAATCACTGTAATCCTCTTTGTCTTGAAATGATTGGTGTTTGAAGTGTGTATAAATATCTTTGCTTTTTTCTTGAAACAACAAGCTATGAGAATCAGTGATTACAGGGTCAAGTGGGTCAATGAGGGATATTAATATCCATTTGGCATTGAGTAATTCAGCTAATGAGGAGATATTGTCTTTAAAGCGCGCTATGAATATCGGTGCTTAATAAAATACTTTGTTCAAGATTGGAAAATACTTGATCTTTATTATATTGATTGAGTAAAGAAGTTGACATGGATGAGAATGATTCACTTAATTCTTTAAATTCATCATTTGTACTAATTGAAAAATGAATGTCATGATTTCCTTGTGCAATCTTCTTGGTAGCTAAAGAGAGCTGATCTAATGGATTCATTAACGTATTAATAAATCTATAAATCGCATAAGAGGCAACAGTGAAGAATAGTAATGCTATCGGTATAATAACGGTCTGAAATTTTATTATTGCCGCTAGCAGTTGGCTCTGTTTTTTAATGATAACGAAATGCCAGGTTTCTGACTGTAAGTAGGTAGGAAGAAATAATTCCCACTCCGCTAGTGTATAAGTTTCATTTCCATACTCGATATCAAATACACGCTTATCTGTATTTTTTAATGTCTCAGTAATTATATTGCTGGCATTTTTCAGATTGTCTTGCTCGCTACAGAATAGAATGCTGCCTGTGTCACTGAGTATGCATGTAGGTTCATTGAATAGGTTAGTGCTTTCACTGTTTAATAAACTATCAATAATAAAACTTGCACGTAATACATAGGAATTATTATTGTGTTCGTGTAACTTCTCGAGCCTAAAAGATAAATTATTTTCTTCATCATGGTAATAATTTAACTTAGTATCGTATCTATTATTGAAACCTTCTGCGCGAGATCCTTTAATGGGTATCAGTTCAATGCTTGTAAATGGGCTGATAATATTCTTTGGCAGTTCGTCCCTGGTAATATTGCTGATTTCTTTAAGATTTTTATTAAGTGTGTTTATCGTTTCAAAAGTAAATAACCCATAAGATTGAGCCAGTTTGACCAGTTTCGCTTGTGTTTCTTGCACGATAACTCTTTGCACATATGTGCTAGAGAAATATGTTAAACATATAATAGGCGCAAATGAAGCAATCAAAAAGACATATAAAATCTTTTGACTGACAGAAAATTTCTTGGATAGAGGTAGATTCAAGAGGTGTCACTAGTAGTCTTCTGCCAAGCCAATGAAATTACCATTGTTAGCTCGCACAATATCGTCGCGACTATGTTTAGCAGCGAAAGGGGCAACACTTTTCCCATCTTCACCCATGCTATATAAGTCAAAATCATTGTTGACCGGGACCAAATTTTTATCCTTTCGTTTTTTATCCAGATTTAGCTGTATCATGATTTGAATATTGATACGGGTTGCCCCAAGGGTCAGTTTTTCCAGCCATGCCGATATCTGCTAGTGAACTTGGAAGTTGTCCATTTGAAAGGTTATAGTCAACGATCACAACTTCCATTGCTTTGATATCCGTGACTGCTGTGCTCATATCAAGTCGATCTGTATAGTCTTGGTAAGCGGGCAAAGCAACCATGGCCAGCAACCCGACGATTGCAAGCACCACCATGAGTTCTATTACTGTGAATCCATTAATCCTAATTCTTTAGATTCGCCACGAGTTGATTGAATATATCTTATACATTCAATGGATTAGTTCGTTTGTTGATATAGCTTTATAACGTAATTAACCATCTGATTTACATGGATGAATCGACTAATGGTCATTTTTGTAATTTAGACTGGGCAAATAGTTGTTAGATGTAATTATTATTCCAATTGAAGTGCTTGCTAGTGAATAATGAGAGTGATATGACTAACTGATATTAACTTTAATCTGATAATAAATATGTTCAACTTCGATAATACCTATGCCGCTCAATTAGAGGGGTTTTATACGCCCTGGAAAGGCTCACAAGTACCTGCACCAAAGTTGATTAAACTCAATAGCGCACTTGCCACAGAGTTAGGCCTTGATGTAACTGGCATTGAAAATACTGCGGAATTTTTTTCCGGTAATCAACTCATTAAGGGTGCATCACCGTTAGCACAAGTATATGCCGGCCATCAATTTGGTCACTTTGCTTCGCAACTGGGTGATGGACGCGCGTTACTTTTAGGTGAGGTTGTTAGCCGTGATGGTCGTCGTTTTGATATTCAGCTTAAAGGATCGGGTCGTACGCCTTATTCTCGTGGTGGCGATGGTAAATCAGCACTGGGGCCAGTGTTGCGTGAATATATAATGAGCGAGGCTATGCATGTGTTAGGGATTCCGACAACACGTGCATTAGCGGCAGTAAGCACAGGTGAAATGGTGATGCGCACAGAGCCATTACCGGGTGCAGTATTTACACGCGTTGCTTCAAGTCATATTAGAGTAGGGACGTTTGAATATTTCGCGGCACAGGGAGAACAAGAAAAAGTTAGGCAACTTGCTGACTACACTATTGTGCGTCACTATCCCGAATTAAATGAATCAACAACAATATATCTGGATTTACTAAAAGCTGTGTCTGAGGCGCAAGCAAAATTGATTGCCAAGTGGATGGCTGTGGGGTTTATTCATGGCGTCATGAATACAGATAATATGACCATATCAGGTGAAACTATTGACTATGGCCCATGCGCTTTTATGGATCACTATGCCTTGGATACCGTTTTTAGTTCTATTGATAAACAAGGACGTTATGCCTATCAAAATCAACCAATGATTGGGCAATGGAATCTCGCGCGATTGGCTGAAGCATTATTGCCATTAATTCATGCCGAGAGTCAAACCGCAGTTGAAATGGCAACTGAAGTACTCAATGATTTTCCGCAACATTATCATTCCTATTGGTTGCAAGAGATGCGTAACAAATTGGGTTTAACGAGTAAAGAAAACGATGACATGCAATTAATGAATGATCTGCTGGCATCATTACAAGGGCAGCAAGTTGACTACACGCAACTATTTAGACAGCTCGTTAAAGTTATTGAGAGCGATAGTGATGAAGTATTCGATTTATTTGCAGATTCAACTCGTTTTAAACAATGGTTGCCCCTATGGCGTGCACGTCTGCAACGAGATGAATTTTCATCAGATAAATGTACCCAGCTAATGTTAAACACTAATCCAATTTATATTCCACGTAACCATAAAGTAGAAGAGGCGCTTGAGTTAGCAGTGAGAGAACAGGATTACACTTTGTTTGACAAGCTTCACGAGGTACTGAGTGACCCTTATGTAGAAAAGCAGGAGCACCAAGCATATGCCGCACCAGCGCCGAAGGAATTTGGCCCGTATCAAACATTCTGTGGTACTTAACATTTCTTGAAGCATTAAGCCTTTCTATTGCAGGAAGCGTATCCGGTTAAAACCATTGCAAATAGTCTGAACTGCTATTTTTACGGTACCAACGGTGTGTAACTCTATAGAACAGTCACGAGCTTAGCGTGACAATGTGATGGTGTTAACATTTTATAAGTAGGTTGGCTATGAAATTAATTGTATCACTTTCAGTATGTGTATTCTTAACTCTAAGCTTTACTGCATTCGCGGGCCAGGATTATGTTTGCGATAACAACGGCCTGAAAAGAATTGTCAGTATTGTCTATCAAAACGAAGAAGCACCTGTGCCATGTGAAGTACGTTATGACAAAGGTCAAGGGGTTGAAACGTTATGGACGGCTCAGGCTGAAGTCGGATATTGTGAAGCAAGAGCAAATGAGTTTATTGAAAAACAAGAATCATGGGGTTGGTCATGTGAAGAATTTGAACCACCTGTGGTTGATTCTGTAGTAGAGGAATTACATTCCTCCCTTTACTAGGTGATATTAACTGGGCCAAACTATCTGGACCATATCAACTAGGCAAATAAAAAAGCCACCCAACTCAGGTTGGGTGGCTTACTACCTCACTCAGTGGCAATTAAGATTAGTAATCTTTATGTTTAATTGTGTAAAGCGTTGTTGTACCACTAACTTCGTTAGCGACAGCTAATAAAGCCACGCCAGGTACCGGGCTCTTGTTGGCTGGAATGTAATCTAAGCCTTCAGGGCCTAAATCTAAGCCAGTCGCGCCTGCAACGCGGTTAGCAAACATTTGCACAAGCGTTGGGTAATAAGGATCGCTTAAGTCAAAGATAGCAATCTGAGATGAACGCTCCAATCCAACAAATGCATACGGAATGCCGCGGATTTTTTCTACGATTAACGCTTCTGGTTCAGGGCCTTTGTCATCACTGCGATCATCTATACCATCTTCGTCATTAGTGGCATTGAATAACGCTGGGAATTGTTTAGCCACTGCTCTTTCTAATGTTGATCCGGTATCAGAGACTAACTTAAGTTCACCTTGATGGTTGAATTTCCAAACCGAAATAGAACGCGCACCATAAATATGAATGACATCAATATCGCCATCACCATCAGTATCACCAGTAGATTCAGTTGTTTTAGGTCGTCCTAAAACATCGCCATCTGTGAAGTCAAACGCCATAGCTAGGTCAGGGTCTAGCACAGGCAGTTGTCGGCCAAAGTCATTGGTTCCGCCAAAATCTTCAACACGAAGCTCTTCTACGAATCCTTCTTGCTCGACACCATTATTGTCTTCGAATATATACTCACGTGCATCTCCTTCGTTTGCAGTGACAATATAGCGATGTCCGTAGTATTTAAAAGCGTCGATAGCATCGGGCTGATACATGCCTACAAAAGGCGCTGTTGTGATGTTTACAGTGTCATCTTTGTTAGTAAAGTCCAGTGCATTTTTTTGCTTGCTGAAGTCCTTAGTGCCAAATGGATGTACTGAAACAACTTTACCTTTTCTTAAGTTAACCACTGCTAGCGCATTGTTTTCTTGTAATGAAACATACGCAGTGTTACCAAGGATGGTGATATATTCAGGTTCTAAATCTTGAGCAACAGTTGCACCCGGTCCGAAGATTCGTACACCTTTTTCTTTAAGCTGCATCTCCTTGGAATTAAATTCAGTAAAACCAGCATGTTTGACTGACCAATCTGTTAATTTAATGATAGTGATTGAACCCTCAGGGTCATTTGTGTAGTCATCGCTTGGTTCGCCTTCATTAGCTGCTACAGCGAATTTACCATTAGGGCTGAAAGTAACCATATCTGGTAGTGCGCCTGCAACGATTGACTTAATGAGCATGCAATTTGAACTGTCGTAAAATCCAACGACACCTGGATCTTGTTTAGTATCCGCTTCGATGGCAACAGCAACCAATCCATTTTTAACAGCAACACTATTAGGTGCGCCACCAGCAAGAGCCATGTCAACATCTAGTTGGCCGTTGTTGCAGTCTTCATCTTTCTCGAATTTATATTCATCAGCATCTAGTTTTAACACGTCAATAGTGTCGTTTTGAGCATTGACAATAAAGAATCGCTTAGTTGTTTCGTCGTAACTGACAATTTCAGCAGCACTTTCATCAAACTCAACATCTTCATTGCTGTATGTTACTAACGGTGAAATGTTAAAAGGTTCATAGCTGGCATGTGCCATTGAGCTTATTGCCAATGCGCTAGCTAACAGAGTTAATTGGAATTTCATAAAATAGTTTCCCTCGATTGATTCTAATACTTTTTGTGAGGCTGCAACTTATCAATTAATTGTGATGTTTTTGTGACGTGTATGTGCCTGTTATGAGTGCAAAAAGTTGATACTGGCAAAGGTTTCAGGTGGCAAACTTAAAGTAGTTTGTAGTAGTGATATCTTATGTCTTGTTTTTGTGTGTGTTAATGTTTGCTATAATCTTAAAGGCATATACAGCGAAATTTTCGTATATCTTGAGCGGAAATTACGTAGTGTCGACAAGCAAATTATTCAAGTTCGATTGTATGCTCTGCTAAATAAATAATGAATTTACAAAATTAATAGCTACTACTTACTATAAAAACTACGCTAAGGTATTCAATTGTCATCAATACTCATAATTAACGGCACAGTCGTCAATGAAGGCACTATCTCAGAACAAGATATCTTAATGAAAGATGGCCGCATTGCTCACATTGGTAAAAATCTTCAATCTCAATCTGCTGATCATGTTATCGACGCGCAAGGTAAATATGTATTACCAGGCATGATAGATGATCAAGTACATTTTAGAGAGCCAGGTCTCAGTCATAAGGGCGGCCTTGCGTCCGAGTCACGAGCGGCGCTTGCTGGCGGTATTACCAGCTTTTTTGATATGCCCAATGTAAAGCCTCCAACCATCACCCTAGAAAAGTTAGATGAAAAATTTCACTTTGCCGCAGATAAATGCGCGGGTAACTATGCCTTCTATATGGGTGCCACAAATGACAACGTCGATGAGCTAAGGAAGCTAAAAAAAGGGGTTACCTGTGGCATTAAAATATTCATGGGTGCCTCAACATGTAATCTATTAGTCAATGATGATAATGCATTAGAGCAAATATTTTCAGATGCACAAACAATAGTGGTGACACATTGTGAAGATAGCCCCACTATCTATGCTAATGAAGATAAATATAGAGCAGAATATGGTGAAGATATTCCTTTGTCGTTACATCCCACCATTCGCTCTGAAGAGGCATGTTATTTATCTTCTTTGAAAGCGACCAATTTGGCTAAAAAGCACGGGACACAGCTTCATGTGTTGCATTTAACAACTGCTAAAGAACTGGAATTTTTCCAAGCGGGTGCCATCGATAACAAGCAAATCACGGTAGAAGTATGTGCACACCATTTATTTTTTAGTGAAGAGGACTATGCACAAAGAGGTGGATTTATTAAATGTAACCCTGCAATCAAACGGCAACAAGACAGAGATGCGTTGGTAAAAGCACTTGCGGATAGTCAAATTGATGTAGTTGCAACAGATCATGCGCCGCACACTATTGATGAAAAAACAGGCACGTATTTCAAAATAGCCGCAGGGCTGCCACTTGTACAATATGCCTTCGTCAGTATGCTTGAACTGGTTCACGATGAAAAAGTCAGCCTGACGCGATTAGTTGAGGCGTCTAGTCATAGTGTGGCTAAACGCTTTGGGATTATTGATCGTGGTTATCTAAGAGAGGGTTACTGGGCAGATATCATTCTTGTTGATATGAATACTCCGACACTCGATACGGCTGATAAAGTGCTATACAAGTGTGGCTGGTCACCATTTGATGGCTATCAATTCAGGTCAAGCATAGATACCACCATAGTGAATGGCGAAGTGGTCTACTCAGATGGGAAGCTAACAACGCAAGAGTTTTTCGGTAAACGCATAGAATTTTTAGCTTCTTAACCCGCATGGCATTATTTCTCAGGCAAGTATTTATATTTCTGCTGATTGCATTGGTGATTTCTTTCGTGTTGATCCCCGCATATGAGGTGCTTGTCGGAGGAATTCCATTGCAATACATGAAACAGCATATAATAGAAAATATAAATTTCGTTTCATTAGATATTTGGAAACAGGTGTTTATTTTCTATCTTGCGCTATGGTGTGGCAAAGCCATTTTGTGGGCGCTCGCGACAGGCAGTATCCGGAAATAAAGCCAACATATAATCTGATTAACCTTCAAGCTTAAATCTAAATATGGTTGATAAACCTAAAATCAACATACTTTTTGTGTGCATGGGCAATATCTGTCGTTCTCCAACTGCCGAAGGGATATTTTATCAACTAGTGCATTCGCACGGATTGGATGATGTTATTCATGTCGATTCTGCAGGGACTCATGCGTACCACGAGGGTGAGAAACCTGATCCAAGAGCTTGTTCTGTTGCGCTTGAAAAAGACTATGACATTTCATATGCACGTGCACGTAAAGTTATCGATAGCGATTTTGTAGATTTTGATTACATTTTGCCAATGGATAATACCAATATGAATTTCCTGCAGGTCAAATCGCCATTGAAGCATCGTGATAAAATTGAATTATTTCTAGATTATCATCCACAAAAAAAAGGCCAGGAAGTTCCTGACCCTTATTATCGTGATAGTGATTTATTTGAAGGTGTGTTTGCTATGATTGAAGAAGGCTGTTGGAGTCTGCTAAAAGTGATACGCAAACGTCATCAACTTTAGTTTCAAAAGCAATTAAAATATTGTCACTAGCTAGTTTTCCTGAGTTTTTACGTTATCCGCGGCCGGTTTAGTCTCTGATTGAACAGGTGTTGCCGGAAGTTTGTTAATCTCAGGCGCAGTATCGTTTGTCGCACTAGGTTGTGGCGGTGATTGTCTTTTGTTGTGCCCGTTGCCATTATTGCTAGGGTTCGCATTTTGTTGTTGAGATTTAGACTTTTGATCTCTTGCAGATTTTCCTTGCGACGATTTTTTCTGTTGATTGCCTGACTGGTCGTTAGACTGGTTCTTGTTGCGTTGATTATTATTACGTGAATTATTTCGGTTGCGATTGCTGCTGCGATTTTCCTGGCGTGATTTGTCGTTATCATTGCGTCCTTGGCTGCTCTTATTATTGTTCTGTCCGCCACGACGGTTTTGGCCGCGTTGGTTTGAATTACGACGGCGATTGTTATTACGATTTCGGTTATTCGGCCGACCTCGATTAGAGTCTTTCTGTGCCGACTTTCTCGCTGCGTTATCGTCTTTGGTGTTACTTGTATCTTCAAATAACCAGCCAAACAATTTAGCAAGCAAACCTTTCTTTGCTGTTTTGTCTATTGTCGCTGTTCTTGATTCAGTCTGAGGCATGGGCGCAGGCGCATCCATGCTTATGCTTGAAACAGCAGGTTTATTGACATCTCTGCGTGTAGTGGTCGTAATGTCGATGCTTTCTTCTTCACTAGTGCTTAATTCGTAGCTTGATTTGCCCTCTGTTTCTTTATCATCGGTGCGTACTCGCTGGACTTCAAAATGAGGCGTTTCCAAACTTAGCTTGAGGAACGATAATTAAATCTGTTTTATGGCGCTGCTCTATTTCTTGCAGCGGTATGCGTTTTTCATTGAGCAGAAATGTACCCACATCCACTGGTACACGCGCAATGACTTTACCTGTCTTGTCTTTCATCGCCTCTTCTTCTAGCAATCTAAGAATTGCAAGAGCGAGAGATTCACTGGTGCGAATAGTGCCATGACCTGTGCAGCGCGGGCATACCATTTCACTTGATTCACCAAGGGAAGGGCGCAGGCGTTGACGTGACATCTCTAGTAAACCAAAACGTGAAATTCTTCCGAGCTGAATACGTGCACGATCAACCTCAACGGCATCACGTAAGCGATTTTCAACTTCACGCTGATTTTTATTAGACAACATATCAATAAAGTCAACGACAATAAGGCCGCCAAGGTCACGTAGACGTAATTGACGAGCTATTTCGTCAGCGGCTTCCAGATTTGTTTGTAAGGCTGTTTGCTCAATATCACTGCCTTTAGTGGCACGTGCTGAGTTAATGTCAATTGATAGTAGCGCTTCTGTATGGTCAATAACGATTGCGCCTCCGGAAGGTAACGAGACTTCACGTTGAAAAGCTGATTCAATCTGCGCTTCAATTTGATAACGATTAAATAATGGCACACGATCTTGGTAATGCTTAAGCTTACGCAAATCGTTAGGCATGACTTGCTCTAGAAAATGATGTGCATCTTTGTAAGCATTGGTGTCATCAATAATTATCTCATTGATGTCATCACGGAAGTGATCGCGTAACGCACGTATGATGGCATTACTTTCCTGATAAATTAAGAATGGTTCGGCTTGTTGCTCGGCGGCATGTTCAATCGCTTGCCATACTTTTTCTAGATAGGCGATGTCCCAACCTAACTCATCACTTGTTCGTCCCACACCGGCCGTTCGAACAATGGCACCCATACCGTCAGGAATCGTCACTTGATTCAATGCTTCACGCACTTCTTTGCGATCTTCACCTTCAATGCGTCGTGATACACCCCCGGCCACGAGGATTGTTTGGCATAAGCACTAGGTAACGTCCGGCGAGACTGATAAATGTCGTCAGTGCAGCACCTTTATTGCCACGTTCTTCACGCTCGACTTGAACGATAAGTTGCTGGCCTTCTTCGATCAGATCTTTGATCGCAGGGCGTTCGCCGGGAGGGGTACTATGATTTTAAAGTAAATCTTGGAGATTTCTTTGAAAGGCAGAAAGCCATGGCGCTCGACGCCATAATTTACAAAAGCGGCTTCTAAACTCGGTTCAATCCGAGTGATAACACCTTTGTATATATTCGCTTTCTTTTGTTCTTGAGAAGGAACTTCGATATCGAGGTCGTAAAGCCGTTGGCCATCGACCATCGCAACACGCAATTCCTCTTGCTGTGTAGCATTGACTAATATTCTTTTCATAATGGTCTCGGATTTCTATTTCCGCTTCCATTTGCCGGTAAGATGTTGAGTCGTTGTGTGAACAGCATCTGCAGATATACGCTGCTGGCCAAGCTAGCCATAGCTCAGTCATGCGTAATAACTTCAGTTTTTCAATAAACTGAATTAACAAACAGCAAATTGGAAGTAGAATGAACATTCTTTTATTTATTTACTTTGTCCGTTTTGACGGGAGTAAAATCTATTAATAATTTGAGTATCATTTACACTCAAAATGTAATTAAGCTTTTTAGCTCTTGTGCTGCCGCTATAGAAAGTGGTGCTAGAGAGTGGCTCGGTAAATCAAATATATGTATATCAAGCAACTTAATACCCCAACTATATCAATCATTTGTACAAGCGGCAATGACCCAAGGTTCGATAATAAGTGACTGTCAGTAAAGTAAAATTCGTTGAAGTCGACGAAACACATGATGGGCAGCGAATAGACAATTTTTTACTGGCGCATTTCTCAAAAGTGCCTAAAAGCAGAATTTATCGTGCGCTCAGAAGCGGCGAAGTGCGCGTCAACAAAGGAAGGATTAAACCTACATATCGTGTACAGATAGGCGATATTGTTCGTCTACCCCCGATTGAATTCAACTCGCCAAATCAAGACCAAAGATCGTCAGTTTCAGAGCAACGTATTCAACAATTAGAAAATGAAATCATTTTTGAAAATGAATATTTACTGGTGATAAATAAGCCAGCCGGCATTGCAGTTCATAGTGGCAGTGGTGATCATATCGGTGTTATTGAAGTCATGCGCGCAAGCCGAATTCACCAGCCATTTCTTGAGTTAGCCCACCGTATCGATAAAGAAACTAGTGGGTGTCTGGTGCTGGCAAAGTCACGCCGTGCGCTGCTGGATGTTCAGTCAAGCTTACATGCAGCAAATGCACAAAAAGACTATGTATTTTTAGCACAGGGTCGTTGGCAGATTAAACAGCAATCAATTACTCATGCACTGGCTTCACAAAGCGAGAAGTCGGGGGCTAAAGTGGTTGTATCTGAACAGGGTAAGCAAGCGCATACTATTATTAGTACACGCGAAATTTTGGCTGAACATAGCCTGATGTCAGCCAGTATTTTGACTGGCCGGACCCACCAAATTCGTGTGCACGCGCAACAGGAAGGCCATCCAGTTGCAGGCGATAAACGTTACGGCAATTTTGCATACAATCGCGCTATGCAGAAGTACGGACTCAAGCGCATGTTCTTACATGCCGAGCACCTGAAACTTCACCTTGAAAGTCTCAGTCAGACGCTTGAGTTTCATGCGCCACTCCCCGAGGAGCTGAAAAAGGTGTGTAAACAGCTGAGGAAAGGTGGCTAGATAAAGCCGCTAAGGCATGGCGCATGCTACAATTCACCAATTCTGCAAGACCAAATTCAATACCGATATCGAGGTAATTAAAACCGCATGGATGATTCAAAACCTAATTGGGAACGTGAAGCCATTGTTGAGCTGGCGCAACAAGGTTTAAAAGAACAACGACGAGCCCGCCGTTGGGGTATCTTTTTCAAGCTGTTCTTTGTCGTTTACTTAATTGTATTTCTTATTGCTATTGTTGGCTCGAAGCAATCCGAAACCTTGATGTCAACGCAGCGACACACAGCGCTGGTCAAACTTACTGGCGTGATTGCTGAAGGCGAAGATGCCAGTGCCAATAATGTAGTATCAGGATTACGTTCCGCATTTGAAAATGAGAATTCCGCGGCGGTAATTTTATCCATCAATACACCTGGTGGTTCACCGGTTCAATCGTCGTACATCAATAATGAAATTAAACGTCTGCGGGAAGTGCATCCTACTAAACCTCTATATGCAGTCGTATCAGATATATGTGCGTCTGGTGGTATGTATGTTGCTGTTGCTGCCGATAAAATCTTCGCCAACGAGTCCAGTATTGTTGGCTCAATTGGTGTGCGCATGGATGGCTTTGGCCTGCAAGGTGCCATCGAAAAATTGGGAATTGAAAGGCGCTTACTCACCGCGGGTGAACATAAAGCATTATTAGATCCTTTCTCTCCAGAAAATCCGGTTGAAATACAACACGTGCAAACAATGTTGGATGAAATACATCAAGAATTTATTGATGTGGTCAAAGAAGGAAGAGGCGATCGATTATCCAATGATCCTAAACTATTTTCCGGCCTGTTCTGGACGGGGACAAAAGCAATGGAACTGGGTCTTGTGGATGGCTTAGGCAGTGCGGGTTTTGTTGCTCGTGAAGTGGTTGGTGTTGAAGATATTGTCGATTACTCGTATCAAGAAGATATTTTTCAGCGCTTTGCTGGTCGCATTGGCAGTACCATCGCATCGGAATTGAAAATGTGGCTAGAAGGGATTCGAATTCGCTAAAATACTTCTGAGATTACTATCTCAGAATGTTGTTACTTCTCTGTGTGGAATTTTAGTGTCAGCCAATTGGATGCTTGCTATGGGACGTTAAAGCCAAACCTTCTTAATGCGTGAGCGACTTTAATTAATGGTAATCCAATTAATGCACTTGGATCATCGCCCTGCATGGATTCACATAGTGCGATCCCTAATTGTTCCGACTTGAAGCTGCCTGCGCAATCATATGGTTGCTCGGCATCTAGATAACGCTCAATTTCATCTGGCTGCAAGGCCCTGAAGTTGACCTTGAAGCTATCTACCCAGTGTTGCTGCCAATTGGATTCAATATGTTGCATGCTGACGCCAGTTAAAAATTCGATGCTGCGCCCGGATGCAGCCTTAAGCTGTTCGATGGCATGTTCGCGATCATAAGGCTTGCCCAGAATAATTCCTCCATTCACACAGCATTGGTCAGAGCCAATAATCAGGGCTTGGGGGTATTCTTGACCAATTTTTGCAGCCTTCTCGCTGGCGAGACGCTCAACATAGTTAGTCGCTAGCTCATTTTCGTGTCTGGTTTCGTCGATATCCGGCGCGATACTGTCAAAATCGACACCCAGTTTGCGCAATAAGTTGCGTCGATAAGGGGAACTTGAGGCAAGAATTAAGCGCGACATAACTAATTTCCAATTAAGTGAGTAAAATAAGGCCAAGAAGTGGTTGATTTCAGTAAAAACTTTGACGAAACTTAAGTCAATCTATACACTTGGCCGCCGAATGAGCAACGATCTACCTCTGCGATTTGATCCGCTTTTATTTGCTAAGCGTGGGCGACAATTCGCAGGTACTATTCCAGTCCATGATTTACCAAGAATTATGGAGTTAGCGCCAAATTCGGTGAGTGAGTTTCATGTTTCGATGACGTTTTCAATGTCTTCGCTACAATTCCCGATGGTTAAAGGTACTATTGAAGGCGAGATCGTGCAATTGTGCCAGCGATGCATGAATGATGCATCCATTCCAATCCACAGTCAGTTTCTACTCATCCTGGTCACTCCAGAGTCAGTAGATAAAGCCAGTGAAGAAGGGCACGAGATTTTTGAATACACAGGGCAGTCAGTGACAACTGCCACATTGATTGAAGATGAGATCATACTGTCAATGCCCATCGTGGCTAAACATGCTGACATAGGCGAGTGTGATTCAACTGTAAAAGAGTTAATGCATGAGTTTGACGAAGTGCCTGCGGATGAGAAAAATAATCCGTTTGCAAAATTGAAAGACTTAAAGCTTTAAAAACACATTAGCTAAACATATAAAAATTTAAGCAAGACCGGAGACAACCATGGCCGTACAACAAAGACGCAAAACACCATCACGCAGAGGCATGCGTCGTGCTCATGATGCTTTATCTGCAGCGACTCTTTCTATAGAGCCTACTACTGGTGAGACACATCGTCGACACCACGTCAGTGCAGATGGGTACTATCGTGGCCGTCAAGTAATTAAGCAAGACGAAGTTGACGAAGACGAAGAGTAGTCGTCTCACGCTCTCTAATTACTCACTGCAGTCTCAATGAAGACAACACTTCCAAAGTGTTGTCTGTTTCTATTTAAATGAATAAAACAATTGCGCTTGATGCTATGGGTGGGGATGTGGGTCCACAAGTGGTGGTGCCGGCAGCAATCAGTGCATTGAATAAACATGCTGACCTTAGTTTAGTGTTAGTGGGTGACCAGGCTAAGATTGAACAAGAGCTTGAAAATGCAACGGGTGTGGATAGTGATCGGTTAACTATTTATCATGCCTCACAAGTGGTGCAAATGAACGAACCCCCGGCGCAAGCACTTCGCTCCAAAAAAGACTCTTCAATGCGAGTGGCAATAAATCTGGTTAAAGATAATCACGCCCAGGCATGTGTCAGTGCGGGCAACACGGGTGCCTTGATGGCCACCGCCCGCTACGTACTGCATACATTAGCCGGTATCGATCGTCCGGCAATTAATACCACGCTTCCTTCGCTCAATGGACATACCCATATGTTAGACCTGGGTGCCAATGTTGATTGTAAGGCTGAGAATTTATTTCAGTTTGCAGTCATGGGTTCAGTATTAGCGCAAGCAGTAGATGAAGTCGATTCGCCCAAAGTGGGTCTGTTAAATGTTGGCTCAGAAGCAATTAAAGGCAATGATCAAGTCAAAGAGGCAAATAAATTACTAGAAAACAGCTCGCTTAATTATATTGGCTATGTTGAGGGTGACGATATATTTTGTGGCGATGTTGATGTTATTGCGTGTGACGGATTTGTCGGTAATGTGTCGCTTAAAACCAGCGAAGGCGTTGCCAAGTTGATTTCAGATTATGCAAAAAAGTCGTTCACGAAAAATTTTTATACTAAACTGATCGCATTACTTGCGACACCAATATTAAAAGAATTCAAACATTCTATTGATCCCAGGCGATATAATGGCGCATCATTACTAGGCTTGAAAGGTATTGTAATTAAGAGTCATGGTGGTGCGGATGCATTCTCTTTTGAACATGCTATTTCTATTGCTCACATTGAAGCTAAAAAAGGTGTGCCTACATTAATTGACAAGCAACTAGAAAATTATTTGGCATAGACGCAATGATATATTCAAAAATAATAGGCACTGGCAGCTATTTACCGGAAAAGATTCTAACCAATAAAGATCTTGAAGGAATGGTGGACACCTCTGATGAATGGATCACTGAAAGAACGGGTATTAGTGAACGTCATATTGCTGCAGAAGGAGAAACAACCGCAGATTTAGGTGTGGTAGCAGCACGTCGCGCAATGAAAATGGCAGAAAAAAGTAAAGACGACATTGACCTAATAATTGTCGCCACTACGACTCCTGATAAAGTTTTTCCCAGCACCGCATGTTTAATTCAAAAACGCCTAGACATCCACGGCTGTGCAGCTTTTGACGTGCAAGCTGTTTGCACTGGCTTCGTGTATGCCTTGGCAATTGCAGATAACTTTATTAAAGCCGGCAGTGCAAAAACCGCATTAGTGATTGGTGCCGAAACATTATCACGTATTGTTGACTGGACTGATCGAAGTACCTGTGTGTTATTTGCGGATGGTGGTGGTGCAGTCGTACTAGAGGCAAATGAAGAGCCTGGAATTTTATCGACTCACCTGCATGCCGATGGCAGTTATGAACACTTGTTGCATGTACCCAGAGGAATTTCAGAAGGCTACGATTTATTAAAAAAAGGCGAAGCCTATATTTTCATGAAAGGCAATGAAGTATTTAAAATGGCAGTGAATACCTTAGGTAAAATCGCTGATGAAACATTAGCAGCCAATAACTTTGACAAAGAAAAAATTGATTGGCTGGTGCCACATCAAGCCAACACACGCATCATTCAAGCCACGGCCAGAAAGTTAAAGTTACCTATGGATCGAGTAGTTGTGACAGTGGATAAACACGGGAATACATCAGCCGCCTCAGTTCCCTTAGCTCTGGATACCGCGGTGCGTGACGGCAGAATTAAAAAAGGCGAGTCGGTGATCTTGGAAGCATTTGGTGGTGGATTTACTTGGGGGTCCGCACTGCTTATTTTCTAATTAGTCTCTGCGATGTTACAAATCACTTTCTGCGCTTTTGTATATCTAATTAATCGTTAGGAAAAAAATCTTTTCTGCTATTGTCATTATTCAACTATATTCAGATAAATAATGGCCATGAAATTCTCAACACGTTGCAAAGAATGCCCGCGTTTAGCTGAATTTTTACATACATCGAAACAAACTTACCCTGGTTACTTCTGTAAACCAGTGCCACCGTTTGGTGATGACAATGCGCGTTTACTCATTGTTGGGCTTGCACCAGGCTTGCATGGTGCCAATGCGACCGGCCGGCCCTTTACTGGTGATTATGCCGGTATCCTTTTATACGAAACACTATATAAGTTTGGATTTTCTTCAGCGCCTGAATCTAATCATAGAGATGATGGCTTGCAGCTTTACAATGCGCGTATTACCAATGCAGTAAAATGTGTTCCACCGCAAAATAAACCCACGCCGCTTGAAATCAAAACCTGTAATCAATATATCAAACAAGAATTACTGGCATTAACAGACAAGCATATTGTTTTAGCATTAGGTCGTATTGCGCATGAAACTACCTTGCGCTCTTTGGGTCTACGTTTAAAAGAGTATCCTTTTGCGCACGGTGCTATACATGAATTGGCGGGGCAATTCACTCTGATAGATTCATACCATTGTAGTCGCTATAACACATCCACTAAGCGCTTAACAGTCGCACAATTTGAAGATATTTTCGTTAAAATAAAGCAATTAATAGACTAACACTTTGCATCGATTGAAATGCCTACACCCACTTCAGATTCGTCTTCACAATCCGCAGAGCAATTTGACGACAAGGCATTTCTAAAAACCCTCACACAACAGCCGGGTGTTTATCGCATGATGAATAATGAGGGTGCTATTTTATACGTCGGTAAAGCGAAGAGTCTTAAGAAGCGTGTGGCTTCATACTTTAATCGTGGCAACATTAGTGCGCGCATAAAACAAATGATGCAACAAGTTACAGCCGTCGAAGTCACCGTGACTAATACTGAAGCTGAGGCATTATTATTAGAAAACAACCTAATAAAAGAGCATCGACCAAAATACAATATTTTATTGCGTGATGATAAAAGTTACCCATATATTCTTTTATCAAATCATGAATTCCCAAGTTTAAGTTTTTTTCGCGGCGCTAAGAAAAATAAAGGGGAGTATTTTGGGCCATACGCCAGTGTGGGAGCAGTGCGAGAAACACTTAACTTATTGCAGAAAACATTCAAGGTCAGGCAATGCAGTGAAAGTTATTACCGCAATCGCTCGCGACCTTGTTTGCAATATCAAATAGAACGTTGTACGGCGCCTTGTGTGAATCTTGTTAGTGAATCAATTTATGCTAAAGATGTCGATTATGCACGCAAATTCTTACAGGGTAAGAGTGAGCAAGTTATTGGTCATTTGGTTAATGAAATGGAAATTGCTTCAGAGAAATTAGAGTTTGAACATGCGGCTAAATTGCGTGATCAAATTGAAGCATTAAGGCAAGTGTCACAACAGCAATATGTAAGTGATCTATCCGGTGATTGCGATATTATTACCTGCAAAATGCAAGACGCATTAGCCTGCGTGCAAGTGTTCCAGGTACGCAACAAAATGAATTTGGGTAACAAATGTTTCTTCCCGAAAGTGCCATCGCATTACAGTAAGAATCAATTACTGTCCGCATTTATTGGTCAATATTATTTGCATCGTCGTCCACCGGAAGAAATTATTACTGCATTTGAACCTGCAGAAAACGATGTCTTGGCGGAGATGTTATCTAATCAACGTGGTGCTAGGGTAAAAATTACTTCATCAGTAAGAGGCAAGCGGGCGCGCTGGTTAGAGTTTGCCGACAAGAACGTAACGACAGCATTAGAATCACGCTTAGCAAGTCAAGCAGGAATGGAACAACGTTATCAGGCGTTGGAAGATGTGTTTGATTTGCATGATCCCGTTCAACGCATGGAATGTTTTGATATTAGTCACACCTCAGGTGAGCTGACCGTGGCTTCGTGTGTGGTGTTTGATCGTCAAGGGCCAAGTAAATCGGAATATCGTAAATTTAACATTGAAGGCATCACACCTGGTGATGATTATGCGGCCATGTTGCAAGCACTCACGCGTCGTTATAAACGGTTACAAGCGGGTGAGGGCAAACTTCCAGATATCTTATTTATTGATGGTGGTAAGGGTCAGCTTACTCAAGCCGGTGAGGTGATGGAGGAGTTACAAGTTGAAGGCGTGTTAGTCGTGGGGGTGGCTAAGGGCGTTGAACGCAAACCCGGCATGGAAACGCTATTTATGCTCGGTGATAACACACCCATCCATCTCGGTAGCGATTCACTTGCGTTACATTTAATTCAGCAAATTCGTGATGAAGCACATCGTTTTGCTATCACAGGTCATCGCAAACGCAGAAATAAAGCGCGGACTATGTCACCATTAGAAGGAATCGCTGGTTTAGGCCCGAAACGACGCCAAAGTTTACTAAAGCATTTTGGCGGAATGCGTGGTATCGAGCGAGCCAGTGAGCAAGAGTTAGCTAAAGTGAATGGAATAAGCAAACAACTCGCACATAGCATTCATGAAATACTTCATAGTCATTAAATAAGGTTAAGTCATATGTCATACACCATCCCGAATATGTTGACCTTATTGCGCATTGCATTAATACCATTGCTGGTGGTGGTGTACTTTTCAGGCTTGGCAACCGCCATGCCGATGGCGGCGATCATTTTCACCTTAGCGGGCTTAACTGATTTACTAGATGGTTACCTGGCGAGGAAACTTAATCAAACCTCTGCATTTGGAGCCTTTCTTGATCCTGTGGCAGATAAGTTAATTGTTGTATCGGCGTTGGTGATAGTGGTCTATCGGCATCCCAGCATGCATGTATTGATCCCTTCATTGATCATCATTGGTCGTGAAATAACCGTATCGGCCCTTCGCGAGTGGATGGCAGAGTTAGGTAATCGTGGCAAAGTCGCGGTTTCTTATTTAGGGAAAGTGAAAACAACTGTACAAATTATCGCCATTATCTTCCTTCTCTGGTATACGCCGATATTTGGGCTTCCAACATTCGACATTGGCGTTTGGATGCTTGCGATTGCTGCCGTGTTGACCCTGGTTTCAATGGTAGGTTATCTAAAAGCAGCATTCACAGAAGACTAGCGAGAAACCCAACACCATATGTGTTTGTCACTAAATATGAGACTTTTTATACAAGTCGGTCACGAAAACACAACTATAAACAAACACTTCGTTGACAGGCTAGGGAATTGCACTAGAATACCTGCCTACGCCAAATCGCGGGAATAGCTCAGTGGTAGAGCACAACCTTGCCAAGGTTGGGGTCGCGAGTTCGAATCTCGTTTCCCGCTCCATCTCAACGTCAGTACAAGACATTTCTAAGGTTTCAATAAGACTTATTTTTAGAATTACTCGCAGTAAATCTGTATACAGCTAAAATCATTTTTGACATGTAGGACATGTGTATACTCCACGTCCGCCAATGTTATTTCGCTGAATAAGACTACTGCAGTAATAACAAGGCTTGCCTGAACGACCATATACACTAAAGCGATATTTAGATTTGGTTTTTTTGCCTGCAGCCTTAAGTTGCTTAACTAGCTCTGGTGGATTCGTGACTCCCATCGTGCGGTAACTACGTTTTGTTATGGTTATTATTTGATTTGCTAACTTATCTAATTCTGAGTCACTGCATTGTGAGGCTTTCGTTTTTGGATTTAGCTTAGAGTAAAACAGAATTTCAGAGCGTAAATAATTTCCTAGTCCTGCAATAAAGCTCTGATCAAGCAATAAAGATGCTAACTGACGCCGACTAAACTTTTTGGATTGAAACCGTTTAACAATTTCATCTTTGCTAGGATTCTCTGAGATGACGTCTGGACCAAGCTTACTAAGGAACGGGTGCTTATCTAAAGCGTTAACTTTTAATACCTCTATATCTGATGCGCTATAAAGCAGTGCAGAATGCTGATCTGTTTCGATTAGAAGCCTTAATTGTCTTTTGGTAGTTGGTCTGCGCTGTTCTTTTGTTATGTACCATCGGCCATATAATTGATTGTGGGTGTATATGGCTTGATTATCACCAAAGTAGATAAGCATGGCTTTTCCGCGAGTTTGTACAGTGGTAATTTTTTTATTTTTTAATTGTTTTTCGTATTTACGTAAATGTGGAAATGCGAATTCAATGCGGCGGATATTTTGATTTACCAAAACTGAGGCGATTTTATCAGCGGCAATCCGTATTTCAGGTCCCTCAGGCACAGTTTTTACCTCACAAAATTAATTTACAAACTAATTATTAATAACTCACGAAACCACACAGAATTTCTTTGTGAGTTGCTAGTCTCAATGATGGTGGACCACCATAGAGTCTACCTACTGATGTATTTGCTGAGATTGAACTCAATACATGCAAAATAATGTTCAGTTCTATAAATGAATTTGAACCTTACCCAAGAGAACAAGAGATTAAGGTCTGATTGCTATATTAATAAGCTTGAGTGTTGTGTTCATTAATCCAAATCGAGCTTAATTAATTGCCCGTCACTCAGTTTTGAAAAGCTGTCACATTCAAATCTATTTGATGTAAACAAAGTCAGTTCTTTGATAAATGTGAATGATGTAATGGAAATATTTCAATACTGTAATGAATACATATTTGTATAACTTTTATTTAATTATTCCCACTGTCTGTAAATAGTATGTATAACTAAATTATGACAATCATATTTTTGTGCCATAGACATACTACGACGAATCATTAACCTACTTGGGAATGTACACATACATCATGTACGCCTAAATTAATATAACTTCGTTTAATCAAATACCTTAAAGGACTATACCAAAATGAAATTATCAAGAATTAGTTTACGCTTGGCAACATTATCCGCACTCATTTTTGCATTGGTAACAGCAGTAGCTATCGCAGGTGAGTACAAGTCACAAAAAAAAATGGATATCGTCGATACAGCGGTATCTGCGGGCAGTTTTAATACATTAGTAGAAGCAGTAAAAGCAGCCGATTTAGTTGAGACGCTAAAAGGTGAAGGGCCATTCACGGTCTTTGCTCCAACAGATGATGCGTTTGCGAAAATTCCATCCAAAGATTTACAAGCACTATTGGCTGACAAAGACGCGTTATCTAAAATACTCACGTATCACGTCGTACCGGGTAAAGTAACAGCTGCGGAAATTAAAAATATGATGTCTGCTAAAACAGTAGAAGGCAGCTCCATCACAATTGATCATTCTTATGGGGTCAAAGTTGATGATGCAAAAGTTGTTAAGGCTGACATTATGACCTCAAATGGCATAATCCATGTAATTGACACAGTCATCATCCCGCAAAGTTAAAATCTACTTAGCTAGAGATTGCCTGGTATTAAAAGTAGCTAAATACCAGGTGATCTTATTCTAACTTCTTAAGCCAAATCATTTCATTCATCATAGATGGAAAAAAATCGGATAATATTATGCATAAATTAGTTTTCGTTACTATGACTGACAGTGGCAACTCGCGTGAGGTGGAATTTCCCCTGCATCAGGAGACAGGTTCCACGCAGGATTTATCCGCGTTGGTAACAGAGTTGCTTAACACAATCAGTAAGCATGTTGAAAAGTGTGATAGTCCTAAAGACGGCGATATACTGCAAGCGCTCACGATGGTGAGTGCTATACGTTGTGGCTTGGTTAATGTTGATCCGAAAGTATCCAAACAATTATTCTCTCAAATGTTTGACAACAATTTCGACGCATTTATAAATTCAAGACCTATGATTAGTGGGCGTGCTTGATGGTAAATATCATCACAAATTGTAGAATGATTATTTCTATTGCAATATATAACTTGTAAAGTATTTCTAAATAGTCTGCATGAAATTAAAATATCTAGAGGATTTTGATCACGATCTTATTAACTGGTATTAACTATGTATGTAGTTAATTTAATATATTATTTGATAAATTCTTTATTAGCTAATAAAGATGTATAGTTAATTTTTAGAGTGTCTTGATGATACTTTTAGTCTGATCTGCTTCTCAATCTCTATTATTGAAAACATAATCACTCCAACGAGAATGATTAACGCACCATCGATAAACTTAATAGGCTCTGTTTCAAATACTTGCTGAAGTAAAGGGTGGTAAGTAATTGTAAACTGTCCGATTGTTACAATAATAACAGCCAGCCAAACAATACGAGTGCCGATTATTGCTTTTAGTGTCAGTGACGTCCCATACATATTTCTAATAAAGAAAAGATGAAATATTTCTAATACTGCTAATGTATTCATGGCAATTGTTCTTGCGAGAAATTCAGAATAGCCCTGCATAATGGCGTATTCATACATAGTAAATATACCCAGCAGAAACAGACATGCCACAAACACAACATGCCACCATAAAGCCACACTTAACAAGCCTTCATTTGGTGGTCTTGGTGGTCTATACATTGTGTTTTCTTCGGTTGGCTCGAAGGCAAGGACAATACCCAGTGTGACAGCAGTAATCATGTTGATCCACAAAATCTGAATGGGTGTGATCGGTAAACTTAAACCCAATAACAATGCAAGTATGATTGTCATGGCTTCGCCAGTGCTGGTTGGCACTGCCCAGCTGATCGCTTTCTTAATATTGTCGTAGACAGTTCTTCCTTGTCGAACAGCGGCAACAATAGTAGAAAAATTGTCATCTACTAAAACTATTTCAGAAGCCTCTTTGGCGGCTTCGCTGCCAGTTTTACCCATAGCAACGCCAACATCTGCACGTTTAAGGGCTGGTGCATCGTTAACTCCATCACCTGTCATGGCAACGGTCATGCCGTTAGCCTGTAATGCCATCACCAAGCGTAATTTATGTTCAGGGCTGGTGCGTGCGAAAATACCTGTGTTACTAACAACATCTTTAAGTTGATCATCATTGAGCTCATCAATATCATTACCCGTTAACACCGCATCACTGTTTTGTAAGCCTAATTGTTTTCCAATGGCTGAAGCAGTCAACGCATGATCACCTGTAATCATTTTGATATCGATACCTGCCTGATGGCATCTGAGTATAGAATCTTTAGCTTCGTGGCGTGGAGGATCAATTAATCCCACTAGTCCTATGAAAATAAGCGAACCTTGTATCTCATGATGCTCAAGGGTAGTGTTTTTACTTGCTACTGACTTCATGGCAAAGGCAAGCACGCGTCGACCACGAGAAGCGATTTCATTCGCTTGCTTCTCCCAGTAGTCAACGTTTAATGGTTCTGTATTATTAATTGTCCGCTGCTGATCACAAATAGAAAGTATTTGTTCGGGTGCACCTTTTACAAATATAGATGCATGACCATCATGGCTGTGGTTGAGCGTAGCCATGTATTTGTATTGACTATCAAAAGGAATGATGTCCGTGCGTGTCCATTGTTCTCTTGTTGTACTGAATGATTGACCAATTTTATTCGTCAACACTAATAAGGCAATCTCCATTGGATCGCCATGACCAATCCAGGAATTATTTTCTTGTATTAATTCGGCATCATTACATAGTGCTGCAGCCGTGCTTAATTCTGTCAGTATTGTATGGTCATTGACTGTGACAGGCTGGTAATTGTTTTCGATAGTGCCTGATGGATTGTAACCAGTTCCTTTAACGGTTAAATGCTCACTAAAGGTGACGATGCTATCAACCATCATCTCATTACAGGTTAACGTGCCTGTTTTGTCAGTGCATATTACTGACACAGCGCCTAAAGTCTCTATGGCTGGAAGTCTTCGAATGATGGCATTGTGCTTGGCCATCGATTTCACACCCACGGCAAGTGTGATAGTTAACACCACTGGTAGGCCTTCCGGAATTGCAGCCACGGCAATACCAACAATCGCTATAAACAGATCTGCAAAATCATAATTTAAAATGAAATAACCGAACAACAACATGAACATTGAAATGCCAAGAATTATAAATGTCAGCCAGCGTGTAAAAACTGTCATTTTTGCAAGCAGCGGCGTTTCCAATGTCTGTACATCAGATAGCATGCCGCCAATACGTCCAATTTCAGTATTCGCACCGGTCGCGACCACGACCCCAACGCCTTGACCACTGGTGACATTGGTACCACTGAATGAGAGGCAACTCCGATCACCCAATGCTGAGTTTATTGCGACCGGCTCAGTATTTTTTTCAACGGCAACAGATTCACCAGTGAGCATCGATTCCTGAATATGTAAACCAAAGGATTGCAGTAAGCGCAGATCTGCGGGCACTTTGTCGCCGGATTCCAGATAGACGATATCCCCTGGTACAATCTCCTCAGCATTGATTTGCTGGCGTGCGCCATCTCGCACAGTAGAAGCATGCAATGCCAACATATGCCGAATTGTTTGCATTGCCATCTCAGCTTTGCCCTCCTGGTAAAAACCTATAATGGCATTAATAATCACAACAGCAACAATGACAAACGTATCTACCACCAGGCCGAGTAATGCGGTGATACAGGCAGAGCCTATTAATACGTATATGAATAGATTGTGAAATTGTAATAAGAACCGCAAGATGAGACTTTTCTTGGGCGGTGAGGGAAGTTTATTAATGCCGTAAGATTGCCGACGTATTACGACTTCATCATCACTTAAACCATCAAGTGTCGTTTCCAGTGCAGCTAATGTTTGATCTGATGACTGATTATGCCAAGGTTGATTATATTGCACAGACGTATCGTATTAATATGCCAAACAATTGAGTGTTATTATTATCTGTATTTAAGATAACACAGACAATCTTAAGTGAAAGATAGTAAAATTATATTACATGACTACTTTTTTTATTCAGAATACCTATTTAATCTATTGCTAGATATATTTTAAAGAGTCTAAAATTCATATTTACACCTAAAAGTGTGAATTTCTTTTTCAACTTGAGCGGTTAGGTCATGTTTATCGACTCGGTCAAATATAGCTTTCAACACTTTCTTTTCTTGGTCATCTGCTATGTGATCCTCTAAAGCTAACTTTTCCATTAAGCTTAGTTCCTCTTCACTAATAGTATTGTCGTTGGCAAATACCACTAAAAAAGAATATCCCATTAATTCTTTTGCACGTGAACGATAACTCATAAAAATTTCCTAAGTTTATGCTTTATTTTATACTTAAAATAATTATCCAAATACTTTTCATAAAAATTTCATAGTGCAAAAAGTAATAATTAATGCACTAAGTAAACTCATTTAGATAACTAAATATTGCATATTAGCCATGTCTATAATCAATGCCTATGATGTTATTAAGAATCATTATTAAGTTTGATATATGTCAACATTTACAGTATTAAATCGAATATAATATTAGGGCTAAATAAGCCAGTAACGAGAATGGTCAGTATAGTTCGTTGAGACTTACTATCTAAAAATATGGACAGTCATGCTAACGTTAAAGGAGTAAATGTATTAATCATTACCAGTCAATTTGAAGTAATTAATTATGCGATGAATACACTGAATAAGAAAAGTATGAATTTAGAAAAAAAATCATACAAAGTATTGCATGGTTTACATCTTGATATGCGTCAGGAAGAATTTGAAATAAAAAGACGAAAATATTTCCAACATTTATCAGAGCGGAGTACTCGTAAAATTAAAGACAAAGCGAGTTAGGCTATATTTTTAAATTAATTATATTAGGTTGCCAATTGCTTCAATTTATCTAAATCTTTAATTTCTAAGCGTTTGCCATTTAATCCTATAGCTCCTGTATTTTGAAAGTGAGTAAACAATCTGCTCACAGTTTCAATCGCTACTGATAGGTAATTAGCAATATCTTTACGCGACATAGGTAATATAAGCTCAGTGGTGGAAATGCCATCCTTATCGTTAAGCCTAGATAATTTCAATAACATTGTGGCTAGTCTTTGATTGGCATTTTTCGTGCCTAATGTATGTGTATGCTCTTCAACTTCAATAATATGACTACTCATCGCAGTATATAAATTGGTGAAAAGTTGAGAATTGTCTTTGGCTAATTCCAAATATCTATTTAATGGAATCTTGCACACATAGGTGGTTTCTATTGCTTGTACGGAGGTTGGGTGTGCTTTCTTGTATATCCCATCTAGTCCAAGAATATCCCCCTGGATTGAAAACTTTATGATTTGTTCATGACCATCTTCATCGCCAATTAGTGTCTTTAACGCGCCGCTGCCAATAATAAATAGACAATCAGATAGCTCGCCGGCACGAAATAAATATTCATTTTTCTTTAGTTTCTTTGCATGCTGAATAGTCTTGTGAAACTCTGAGAGTAAAGTGCCCTCTAGACCGTTTGAGAGGTATGTGCTCAAACGAATGCAAGCTCTGCATTGTGTGTGAGTCTCTGCTATTGATGTATCTAACAGAGGAGTGAGAATTCTTACATTCACAGTGTTCTTATAAATTATTAGGTCAGATTATTTGAATCTGTCGTTGATAAAAAGTATTAAGTAATTGAAATAGTAAATACATGAATAATAAGCTTAATTAAAATAATAGTGAATAGTAAACGCATTCACTCTATCTGTATCAATATGTTGTATCTCTCTGTTTTCTAAGACATAAATATAGCACAAGATTCCTTAAATTTATTCATGGATATGTCGAAATACTGCCTTGCTTATGAAAAAAATAGGTCTTTGAAAATATAAATAAAATTAATGCCGTTGGTAGATGCTAATTCATTGCGCTAAATCAAGAGAATATTCTACCCAAATGTTACATATAAAGCTCAAATTTCACTATGAGGGTCTGGCATGGCTGAAACAATACTGTACTCAAGACCGTTACTATCATCTCACCATTTAAACAATAAATCATATGTGATTGATAAGACTGCATTTAAAGACAAATTGAGTCAGAAAAAACCCAAACAACAATTCGTTGGGAGATACTGCCTCGTTGACTGGCTTGAAGATAGAGCATTAATTGATTGCTCCTTGATTCATCAGTGGGATTAATAAGGCACTATACTTCTAGATCACACCAAAACGATAAAACTTGCATTGCAACAATATAAGTCTCTATCGTCATAAATCTTATTTGTCTATTGTTAAATATTATTAAACTTATCAGAAATTTTAATATTCCATGACCTTAGAATTCGTAAAATTATTGTTGACCTACATCAAGGTTAGGTACAACAAGGGGTGTAAAGATTCACATTAAGTCGTGTTCATTTGTATATACAAATAAAAACACAATAATCACATAATTATCAAAATTAGTTTCAGAAATAAATGCTCTCAGGAGACAGACATAATGAATGTAAAAGACATCATGACCACATCTGTTTCAGATGTAAAACCAACACAATCACTTAATGAAGCGGCCCGATTAATGTGGGAAGATGATTGTGGCTTCATTCCTGTATCAGATGAAGATAATCACGTCATTGGCGTGATCACTGACCGTGATATATGTATGGCAGCCTATACTAAAGGGCAGGCATTAGATGCGATAAGCGTAGGTGAGACTATGTCTAAAGTGGTAAGTAGCTGCACACAAAATGATTCATTAAAAAGTGCAGAAGATACAATGCGCCATCATCAAGTAAGAAGGCTACCTGTATTAGATAAAAAGAACAGACTGGTCGGTATTTTATCACTTAACGATATTGCGGTGGCATATGATAATCATACATTAGCATCACACATTAAGTCCGAAGACATCGCTAATACGCTGGCTTCCATTTGCAAGCATTCTCATGGAGCACTGATGTCTATTGCGTCGTGAGCAAAACTAGAGGTTAAGTGTTATGAATAATACTGATCTATTAGAACTACGGAAAAAACAGAATGAGTTACATTTGCAAATTACACAAATAAAAAATGAAATGGTGATTCTTAATCATTTCTTGGATTCATTGCTAAGTGAATACTCTGAGATAAGTACAATATTAAATGAAAATGAGGAAATGGAATTATATGACTTGGTAAGCTCTGCAAGCTAGTCAGAGTCTATAAATTCATTTCTCATTGCCGATACATGCTGGTGATAATTATCAGCATGGCCGAAGTTTGAAAATTTAAGATACCTTCTATGAGGGTCTAGTACTTTTCTGGCGTGTTTAATCGGACACCAGTATTGCTCCGTCCTGGCTACAATCTCTCGCATATACGATATCAAGCCATTGATATAGCCACAGTAAATACAATTCATTTTCTCAATGGCATTAAGGTACTTTAGATGGTGGCGATCGACCACTATATATTTTGACCTGGGTACTTTTGGGATTCTATACAAAGTAAAGCAAATAAATTGGTATAGAGTAATCAATATATCCATCATTATGAATGGAATGATCATTGGGTATATAAAGGGTGCAGAAATAATATTTCTTAAACTACTTCTGCGTAGCCACTGGATGACATTAATTTTTAATCTAAGATGGGCATCCTCAATAAAATGATCAAACTGTATTTTTTTGCCCTCAATTTTATATGATAGCTTCTCTTCGTAGAATTTAACTAGATCCTCTAGCTCTTCTTCGCGTTCTTTAATTTCATCTATAAGTTCAGATATTCTCGTGTTCATATATTTTCCTGGAAATTTTTATGATTGAAAATACTCTTATTGTGCTCGCGGTTATATTGACATAAAAAGTTAAATGTAAGGGTATATTATCAACTTAATCTTTTGGTATTTCTCATATTCCAGCTCTTGTAGAGCAAAATATTAATACTACTAGATATCCCTATTTAGGATAAACTATATCGAACAAAATAGACCTTGCTGAAGAATATCAGCCATTATTTATAGTGTCGTTGTAAGAAATTAATTTTTGCAAGTGCTAATTGTTCATTTAATCGTGTGTAAAATTAAAAAATAGGATAATACTCTGCAATTTCGTATCATCTCGTACAATATTCACAAATGCATTGGCAGTGTCGATCGTAAATATAAGCCGGAAAGAATCATAGAAACTATCCAGCATTACAATCCGGACATTGTACTCCTGCAAGAAGTGGATAAAGGCGTACCCCGTTCGAACTATGACAATCAGGCAGAGCTACTTGCCAATGAGTTGAACTTTAGACATTTCTTATTTCAGTCAAATGTCAGCCTAAAATATGGCGACTATGGTAATGCCATACTAAGCCATTATCCGTTAGGTGAGCAGCGCAATATTGATCTTACTGTCAAACCAAAGAAAAGAAGGCGCAGCCTATTTACGAAAGTTGAACTAAAGAGCCAAGGGCATGTAAGAACAATTAAATTATATAATGTTCACCTTGGATTGGCGGCGTATGAGAGAGCCATACAAGTAAGCAAACTGATAAATAACTCTGCCATTGTTAATAACCCACACAACCTTCCTGTTATTATTGGCGGTGATTTTAACGACTTATGGGAAAATTTATGCAGGAAATTTTTATATGCCAATGATTTCATTTCAGTGCTAGATAAAACCAAAACATTCCCGTCAATATTCCCATCACGTGCACTGGATAGAATATTCTATCAAGGTGATTTAAATATCGTACATTCATTTGCCGGGCATACTAAGTTGGCGCGTGCTGCCTCAGATCACTTGCCTATAATTGCGGATTTCACAATACCAATGAAATAAAGCTAATTATTGTCATATTAATTCAATGCCGTTGAATATTTCTATTTAACTCGCAGTGCTTATATTAATAATACTTATATCTTAATACCACTTATCTTGAGCTCGTTTTTTTGGCCTAACGAATTTGATTAATATCAATTCCTAATCTCGACTATTTATTAGAATACTCTTGTTGGGAATATATTATGAATAAACTTAAAAAAGACAAAACAGAAAAGTATCATACTGACCACGATTTATTTGATAGGTTGAGTGACTCATACGAGAACATGTATGAACACATAACAGAAAATTTACATCACGCTGAGGAAAAGACAGAAGCGCTATTTAATAAACTAGTCAGTGATGCAAAAAATAAAGTCGTTGAGTTGAAACACCTATCCGAGGAAGACGCAGAGAAAGTGGCTACTTGGGTGAGACGAGACATCACCGATGCTGGAGATTACTTATCAAAAACGGGCAATGAACTGAAAGACTGGTTCGGATTTGAAACAGCATTAGTAGAAAATAAACTCCTCGATATGCTTATCAAAGCGGCTGATCAGACCACTATCAAACTTCTTAATCTGAAAGAGAAGTCAAGCATGAATACGCGTTATAGGTCAGGGGAAGTGATCGGTCCAGCAACATTAAAATGTGAACACTGCGGTGAAGTGTTGCAATACTTTCGTGCCGGCGTAATTCCTATCTGCCCAAAGTGCCACGAGACGCATTTCTATCGAATAGTCAAATAGCTCGCTAAAACTTTTTCTTTGATTGCCTAAGTCACTTGTATTTAAATACTGTTAGCCATAAAAAAGTTCTGCAGCAGCAAATGCAAAGAAAAACCCAATTAAGTACACAAGAATTGAGGCCGCTAATAAACCCCAGCTAAATTTTCTTAAGCGCATGCATGCTGCCGCTTGTTTGGCATCAATAGGGCAGGGTGCATTGCGCGCACGCCATTGAAATAGTGTGGCCAGTACCAACATAATGCCTGCGATAGTAAATACAATTATTTTGTATTCGGATATCGCTACTAACCAAGGCACATTTGCAACTACCCCTGCTAAGGCCGCCCCCATGCCAAGTGTGACCAGCAATGCTGGCAGGGCGCAACAAAGCAGCGTGCCGACACTGGTGAATAAACTCAGTATCGGTAATATTGTTTGTTTATAAAAATTATCCACCGCGACGTATCTCCTCGATGTTATAGCCTGCATCGATTATTTTTTTTTCGATGATAGCGTCATCTAAATCATATCCATGCTTGATATGAATAGTGACAATCTTAGAATCAAGACTCACTTCAATGTTGTCAACGGCGTCTTGTTTAGCAAATACTTTTTCTAATGCGCGTGCGCAAAAATCACAAACCAAGCCATAGATATCGACTTTAACAGTGCCTTCAGGGTGATCCGCATGCGCTGAATGAAACGATAAAGTAAAAACAATAATTAATACTAGTAAAAAGTTTTTCATGATTTGATCCTTAAAATCTAGAAACGCACTGTCCAGTTAAACAATGCATCGTTATGGTTACTAATGCCGAGCTCTATTAAATGTACATCTTTAAATAGGCGTACTAATGGCGTTATTGTGAAAGTATCCTCACCTTCAGGCATATGGTCTAATTCCAGCATCAACCAGGTATGCAAATTGCCGTACTCTGCTACATAGGGTGTAATGCCTACGCGTGCTTTGTGTATAAAAAAGTCATCGATAGATCCTGCCTCAACGTAGCGTGCCTGGTAACTACTGAAATACTGTCGTGTTTCCCAATCTGCAGAGACGCCTGCAAATACGCCAAACCCAGAATCATCTTTAAATCGACTGGAGTTTCGATCGGCATAAGCAATGCCTGAGTTAACATAGACATTGGCTTGCGAATCTTTCTTATTCCAGCGTTTGAGTAAGTTTGTTAATTGAATGCCCGTTAAGGAATACTCCTTAGCGCGTCTGTATTCACTTCTTAAACCAATGGAATACTTGGCAGTCGGTGAATAATGTATGAGTGCAGAGTGTTCTTTGCCATTGTTCATGACAATTGATGTTATCCCGCCAGGATATGAAACAGGTCGACTCCAAGCGGCAGGGTGCAGCATAGTGATTGAAAAAAGTGCAAATAATAAAATTCGCATTAGTATTCTCCTGAAATCTATTCAAGTTGCTACCAGTTACAGCAGCTAACGTAAGTGGAGAGCCCTAGGCTCGAATATCAGGAGTTCAGAATGGGGGGGCGATATAAAGGAGAGGTATTAATAGAGTAAGGGAGTTGATCAAAATCACTTAGCTTTTCATGATGTGAAATTACATGATTAAAGTGTGATGAATCAACTACAGGTATCTGATTGATTGAAAAATGCAGGCAAAAACAGGCGTCTTGACAATGATCATGGTGAGTATCCTGTTGCTCAGAATGACAGGGCATTTCAGAAGAGGCCATGAGCTCAATCTGAGTACTGTCATTGGCATCATTATGCATACATGGCTTGATAGAAGCAGACACAACAAAAGTGTTTGCTACAAATATAAAGCTCACTATGTATAAGATGATATTTTTCATAGCTGGATCTTATCAAATCTAAGTATATGCAACCACGCGCACATGGCTAAAGCGTCCATTACAGTAGATACTCACCCTCTAAATAAGTTCAAAACAGACGACTAAATTGCAATCACATTTAATATCTTACTGAAAAGTATATAAAAAATCAGAAATTGATGTGAATCAAATGTAATTTTTCCAGACAAGGTAGCTTTATTAATAGTTGTAAAGGAGGCTGTCTGGACGCTGTTCTTCAAACAAAAGATATAAAGAAAGTCTACCGAACAGGTGAAATTGAAATTCATGCCCTGCGAGGCATAAGTATTGAATTTTATGAATCAGAATTTGTAGTATTGTTGGGTGCGTCAGGAAGTGGCAAGTCAACATTACTTAATATCATTGGTGGGTTAGATACACCTTCTTCTGGGCAAGTATTTTATAAACAAGAGGAACTTACCAAGTACTCAACAAATAAGCTGACCTTATTCAGGCGTGAGCATGTTGGCTTTGTATTTCAATTTTACAATCTCATTCCCAGTCTTACCGCGCTTGAAAATGTGGCATTGGTGACAGAAATTGCTGACACATCTATGAATGTAAAAGATGCCTTAGCATTAGTTGGCCTTGAAGAACGAATGAATCACTTTCCGGCTCAGTTGTCCGGCGGTGAGCAACAACGCGTTGCCATTGCGCGTGCGATTGCCAAGAAGCCTGCCATATTGTTATGCGATGAGCCAACCGGCGCGCTCGATAGTCAAACCGGTGCATTAGTGCTCGATGCCATCGACACAGTGAATCGAGAAGTGGGCACCACGACTATTATTATCACGCATAATTCTGTGGTAAGCGAAATGGCTGACCGCTCAATTTCTCTGGTCGACGGCAAGATTGCAACGGTAGTGACAAATGAAACACGTCGCTCTGCCCATGAGTTGCAGTGGTAATGGATGCGTTAAATAAAAAATTATTTCGTGACCTGTGGAAAATCCGCGGTCAGGCGCTTGCAATTGCACTGGTCGTCGCCTCGGGTGTTGCCGTCATGGTCATGTCATTAAGCTCACTTGAGTCCCTGCAAGAAACCACCGCAGCTTATTATGACCGTTACCGTTTTGGTCATATATTTTCAAGTGTAGAACGTGCACCGAAGCATGTGGTAAATCGTATTGAGAAGATCCCTGGCGTGCAAACAGTGCATACACGCATCAATAAACTCGTGACCTTATCAATAGATGATTTTGACGAGCCTGTCATTGGGCAAATCAATTCAATACCTGAGTCAGGTGAATCACTGTTAAATTTAATTTCTTTGCAAAAAGGCAGATTAGTCCGACCGGGCGCATTTAATGAAGTCGTCGTTAGTGAGAGTTTTGCACTGGCACATGATTTAGAAGTAGGAGATTCAATTGAGGCAATACTCAATGGGCATCAGAAATCATTAATGATTGTTGGGCTAGGTCTTTCACCTGAATTTATTTACTCGATTGGTCCGGGTGCCATTATGCCTGACGACAAGCGCTATGGTGTATTGTGGATGGGTTATAAAGCGCTGGCAGCGGCATTTGATATGGAAGCATCATTTAACTATGTGTCAATTGCGCTGTTAAGAAATGTCAATCCAAAAGATGTCATCAGTCAATTAGATTCTCTGCTAGAGCGCTATGGCAGTATCGGCGCAGTGAGTCGTAAGGATCAGCTATCGAACTGGTTTTTAGAAAATCAATTTAGGGAATTAAAAAGCATTGCCGGAACATTGCCGGTGATATTTATTATTGTGGCTGCGTTTTTAACACAAATGGTGTTGGCTCGATTGATTACCATAGAACGCAGTGAAATAGGCTTATTGAAAGCCTTTGGCTACAGTGGCTTCAGGATCGGTGTGTATTACTTAAGTATGGTGGTTGTAATTACCAGCCTTGGAATTGTCTTGGGTTGGGTGGTCGGTCTATGGCTAGGTAAAATAAACACAGAATTATATGCCGACTTTTTTAAGTTCCCGTTCATCTACTTTCAGCCTAGTGCGACAACATTTACGATAAGTTCTTTAATCACACTATTGGCGGCAATTATCGGTACCAGTCAAGCGGTGCGTAACGCGAGTATGCTACCCCCGGCCGAAGCAATGCGCCCCCCGGCGCCGCCTATCTTCAAAAAACATAACAAAAAAGATAACAGGTTATTTTCTTGGTTAGACCAACCCAGCCGAATTATTTTACGTCAAATTGCCCGCTGGCCAGTGCGTTCAGTATTCACGAGTTTGGGCATTGCGATGTCAGTGGCGGTATTAGTCATGTCACTGCAATGGTCTGACTCGATTAAAGCCATCATTAATACCTATTTTTATACTGCACAGCTGCAAGACATTACTGTGTTACTGGCCGATTCAAAACATAAATCTGTTTTACATGAAATAAAACATCTGCCGGGTGTATTGCATGCGGAACCTGCCAGAGAAGTGAGTGCAGAGATAAATTCAGGGCATCGATTTCATCGCGGCTCAGTTAGCGGCGTGCCAAAAAATGCGCGCCTGACGCCCGTGTACGACAATCATAGAGGGTTGATTACTGTCCCAGATGAAGGTGCAGTGTTGGGCAGTGCACTCGCGGAAAAATTAGCTGTGACGATTGATGACACTATAGAAATTAAATTGTTAGAAGGTCACAGACCAGAAACAAGTCTGCTTGTTGTTGATGTCATCGATACATACATCGGTATGCCAGTGTATATACGCCTTGAGAATTTAAATACGCTGATGAGTGAACCCCAGCAAGTGGACACCGCGAATATTCTTATAGATAAAAATTATCAGCCAAGCTTATTTAAAGAGCTAAAGAAAACACCAATAGTTTCTGCGGTGATGGTGAAGGATGGTGCTATCAGTACATTCGAAGATACCATGGCAGAAACCATCATGATTTTTATATCGTTTTTTACCATGTTTGCCTGTGCGCTGGCCTTTGGACTTGTTTATAACAGTACCAGAATTGCACTGTCTGAGCGTGGTCGAGAATTAGCAACACTGCGCGTGTTAGGTTTTTCCACCATGGAAATCTCATATATTTTACTTGGCGAAATGGCGTTGTTTGTTTTGTTCAGTTTGCCGTTTGGATGTGTAATTGGTTATGGCTTTGCATACTTTGTCACTGGCTTAATGGAAAATGAGCTTTTTAGAATTCCAACTATTGTTTACCCCATTAGCTATGGCATTTCGATGGTGATTATATTAATTGCCGCGGCAATTTCTGCTGCCATTGTGCAAGCAAAAATAAATCATCTGAATTTATTAGAAGTATTAAAAACACGAGAGTAACTCTATATGAACGTATCATTTCGACGATCTATCATTTGGTTAGTAGCAGGGGCTATTCTTATTTACGGTCTGTACCAAACATTTAGAGAACAAAGCTATTCCGTTGATATGGCAGCAGTTGAGTTTGGACCACTGGAAGTGTCGATTGCAGATGATGGTGAAACCAGAGTGCGTGATATTTACGAACTTTCTTCGCCACTGATGGGGAGGCTGTTGAGACTTGACGTTGAAGTGGGTGATGCAGTGACAGCCACTGAAACAATCGTTGCCAGAATCCAACCAAGTGACCCGACATTTTTAGATATTCGTAGTGAAAAGGAAGCCGAGGCAGCGGTTAAAGCATCAGAAGCCGTGTTGTTATTGGCAAGAGCACAACTACATGAAGCGGAATCAGAATTAGAATTTTCAAAATCCGAACTCGCACGCATGCAACGCCTGATTGAAAGAAAGCTCATTTCCGAGCGTGAATATGATCAGGCGAAAAAAGAATACAAAACAAAAATTGCCAGTGTAAATACGGCATTAGCTTCAATAAGAGCGCGCGAATCTGAGTTAGCCCAAGCCAAAGCACGCTTAGTGACACCAGTGAATTCGCTCAATAATGGTGAAGACTGTGAGTGCTTATCAATTTATGCGCCAACCAAAGGGAAAATTTTACGCATACTCCAGGAGAGTGAAGGCGTGGTAGAAGCGGGTGATGTATTAGTTGAGATTGGTGATACCGATGATCTGGAAATCGTAGTTGACTTTCTTTCCATTGATGCGGTGCGAATAACACCAGGGCAACGCGTTGTTATTGAGGAATGGGGCGGCGACTATAATTTAAATGGCATAGTTAAACGTGTAGAGCCGTTTGGTTACACAAAAGTATCGTCTCTTGGTATCGAAGAGCAGCGTGTCGATGTCATTATCGACATCAGTGAAGCAAAAGAACGTTGGAGCTCGTTAGGGCATGGCTATCAAGTGGAAGCACGCGTCATTTTATGGCACCACGATAAGGTATTAAAATTACCCATCACTGCATTATTTAGAGAGCAGGGAGAGTGGTCAGTATTTGTTGTAGAGGATAACCGCGCCAAACTAAAGAAAGTAGAGATAGGCAAAAGGAACGCCTATGAGGCTGAGATATTATCCGGCGTAGAGGAAGGCCAACAGGTTATACTGCACCCAAGTAATCAAATTAATGATGGTGTGTTAATTCATCAGCGAGAAATATAAATCATGCTGGCGAATTAAATTCAGCAAGAAATGGGTCGCGTTATATGATGTATTCGTTCATGGTATCCAATTGACATGGCTTAAAGTAATAGCTTAATTAACCGACTCAAATGAATACTAAACATAGACAGCATTATAATAGTGTTGCTAACGCTATCGCTTATATTCAATCCCATTTTAAAGAACAGCCTTCACTAGATGAGGTCGCTGCCGCAGTGAATTTAAGCCCACATCATTTTCAGCGTGTATTTACCGAGTGGGCAGGGGTTAGCCCTAAAAAATTCATGCAATATACGACGCTTGAATATGCTAAATCGATGCTAAAAGAACAGCAGTTAAATATGCTTGAAGCGAGCTATGAAGCAGGTTTATCCAGCACAAGTCGGCTGCATGATCTGTTTGTCAGTATAGAAGGCATGACGCCTGGCGACTATAAAAATGGCGGGGCGGCTTTGCGCATAGATTATAATTTTGCAGACAGCCCATTTGGGCAATTACTTATTGCATCGACAGATAAAGGCATCTGTCATCTGTCTTTTGCTGAAGATGCAACGCATGCATTAAATGCACTAAAGAAAAATTTTCCGAAAGCGACATACAGCCACCATGATGTTGAAACACATCATGATGCACTGGCTATTTTCAAAAAAGATTGGTCTCAATTAAATGCCATTAAGCTTCATCTCAAGGGGACACCCTTTCAAATTAAAGTATGGCACTGTCTATTGAAAATACCCGAAGGCAATCTCACCACCTACGGAAAAATGGCACACACCATCGACCAACCCAAAGCCTCACGCGCGCTGGGTAGCGCGGTGGGTAAAAATCCGGTCGCGTATTTGATTCCGTGCCACCGTGTCATCCAGGCCACAGGTGGTATTGGTGGGTACATGTGGGGACCTGTGCGAAAATCTGCCATGATCGCGTGGGAGGCATCAAGAGTGAATGAATAACATTCAACCACTCTCAAGACTTTTAATAATCAAAGTGCATATTTCAGCAATACATTAATTGTTCGTTTACCAATACATCTTTTAGTGGGTCTGCTGGCGAAAAATATACTTGCCTTAAAAATTATTCATAACGCTCAAAGTGCCGTCAGCTTAGAATAAATAATTAAACCATCGCTAAAAATTTTAGTTATAATTCGCAGCTTCACGACGGTGAGTAATTAGTTCAGGCAACATATTCTTCTAATAAACTTCATATAATACATAATGTTACATGTATTTATTAAAGTCTATTATAGATGTAATACTGGCTGGCTAGCGACCATTAACAGAATGCAGAATCGTGTAAACATGGCGAGTTGGCAGAGTGGTGATGCAGAGGCCTGCAAAGCCTTGTACAGCGGTTCGATTCCGCTACTCGCCTCCAACATATGACTTCATAGATATTCAGAAGCAATAAATGCAGGTTTGGCTCTTGGATGAATAGTAACTCTCTACCAGTTACTCATCTGATTTGATCCAAACGAAAAATGCATGACACACCCCTTTGCCCGGGTGGCGGAATTGGTAGACGCAAGGGACTTAAAATCCCTCGCCTTCACGGGCGTGCCGGTTCGACTCCGGCCCCGGGCACCAGCATAACTATATGATGTAAAAAGGAATTTTACATCCGACATTGACAGCAAGAAGTGCCGTGAATGCACTGAACGGTCGATTGGTAACAAAATAAGTTACTCATCCAGTCCGGCTCAGTTGTGTTCGACAACTTAACTTCTGAATATGGAGCTGACAATGGCAACTAAAACAATCACTTGTATTACTCATCCAGAAACAGGTTTAACTAAGTACAAAGCTATCATTCGCGAGAATAACCAATATCTCGCCGCGAAAACGACACCCACGAGAGAAGAAGCAGAAGCCTGGGCTGAGCATTATTTAGACGTCTACAATGATGATCTTGAAGCGCGTTCTTCGGGAGGCTTGAACCTTACGTTTAAAAAATTAGCAGAAGAATTTCTGGGGCAATACTCTAAGAAAGATCCGTGCACACCCAGGCGAGTTCGGTGGTGGGTGAAGCGAATCGGCTCTAAGCGATTAATTGATATTGATCGCTCGTTAATTCGGCAGATTCTTAAGACGTATGAACAAGGCACAGGCCGTCGTTATCATGGGAAGGGATCAGATGGAAAAGCCAAGTATGCATCCACAGGCCGAAAGATTGCCCCTGCTACCGTCAATCGCATGAGAAGTGTCTTGAGTGCTGTTTTTAAATACGCCAACGATGAAGGTTACTACTCAGAAAATCCAACCAAAGATATTGCCAGTCGCACTGAAAATAACAAACGCACACGTTATTTAGATGATGGCAAGCATGGTTCGCGTGAAACCGAACGTCTATTAGAAGCATGCAAGCAATCAAGCTGGCCTAAGTTACATCTATTTGTCTTGATGTTGATTGAAACCGGGGCGCGAGCAAGTGAATTATTAGGGCTAAGTTGGACTGATGTTAACTTTGAAGACAATACCGCTCATTTAGATGATTCAAAAAATGGGTTACCCAAAACACTCACATTCACTGATCTTACTCGTAACGAACTTCTAAAGTTCAGGGAGATTGGATCTCACTTAATTTTTCCTTCATGTACTGATAGAAATAAGCCAATGTCATATTATAGATATTGGCGCAAAGCGTTGAAAAAAGCAGGGATTGAAAGTTTGCGGCTACACGATTTGAGACATACTTGTGGTTCCTGGTTAGCAGAAAATGGTGCCGACTTTATTGAAATACAAGCTAAGCTTGGACATAAGTCTCCTGCAAGTACGATGCGTTATGTGCATTTAAATAGTAAGCGAATATCGCAAGTGACTAATCGTGTAATGAAAGAGCGATTGGGAGGAGAATATGAGTAAGGTTACTTATGAAAAGTTTTTAGTTCCAAAACTACCTGTTCAACGACCTACAGAAGAATTAGATAAGTGGCCAGAGAATTGGTATCAGGATACCTATAATAAAGTCTACGTCTGGCGAAAGAAGAACATTGAATATTTCAGGGAGGTGCCTGAAGATATATTAGTAACTATCGCAAAATTATTATCAGAATATAAGCATGAATTGCTTGTTGATGAAAAATTCAGAGAATATAAAAATAATGCTGTCAGTTTAATTAAAGATAGTATTAGGGATAGCAAGAATTTATGCAGGGATATGGCTAAACTTATAAATAACCCATACCTTGCAGAATCGACTCTAGATTCTTTTTCAAAAAACACCTGGCTTGCAAATTCTCAAGGTGTTTACATAAACCATGATTACCCATCAAAAACAGCGCAGGTCTATATGACAGGAAGTAATCCAGATGCAGAAGATTTACCCTGTTCTTCAATCACTGATCATTATTTGAAGCTACAAGAACCAATAGAGAATTATCAATTACTAATCTCGTTAATCACCGCATTTTCTCAAGCCTGTAAACATATTGACGCTGAAAATAATCCAGAAATAAACTCACATTTTGAATATGAAGATGAAATGCGCTCACTGCTTTCTAGTATTGTTGGAGCGTTGAAACCCTATTGGGTTGGGCCAAAATATAAAAAGCGTAGAGAAATTTGGGCAGACAAACTCGCTAATTTACTCAATGACGTAGAGATAAAAAATAGGAAGAAAGAAAAACTTAAACTTAAGTATGTAAGCAAGCTTTTGCCTGATTTAGGGTGAAATTAACTTTCCTTTTTTATTTTTAGATAATTTAGCTGAACAGGAAAGTTATCTTTATAACCGCATGTAAGATTTCCGCATATTCATCTTGCGGAGGTAGCTATGCGTCCAGATACATCAGATTCGGGTCAACTTAATAACCAGCAGTTTGACCGTATTTTGACAAAGAAAGCATTCTTTGAGGAAAACAGACATTTATTTGCTTCATGGAGCCAATTCGAGACTCAAATAAAAAATAGATTTACCAATGGTCTAGATGCGTTCAATGCTGTTCTTAAACCATCAGGATTGGTGTATATCGATCAAGTTAATTATCTAGATTGGTTGTATAACCACAATCGATTGGTGACGGATGACCAAACCCCAGCTAATTCTCAAGAAAATCCTTTAGATTCAAGCATTGTTGAGGGGTGTCTCACTACTGATGAATAGTAAAGTAGACACGCGCAAATCTTCTGATGTCCAGACGCAAAAACGCCCAGCAGGACGGCTAGGCGTTTGCGTTTGTTTGTGTGTCAAAAAAGCTAATCAGTGTATCCCACGCCTCTCAACTTTTTTCTCAACTATTGGAGCATTACCATGATACTTAAATATTTAACTAAAGCACAACTAAAAATTTATTTACTTAAAATTCTAAATCACGTTTCAAACAAAGAAAGTTTGTTTGAACTTTCTAATGACATAACAGGCTGTGAGCCTTGCATCGTCATTCGCCGACTTGATCTAAGTAAACCACGTCAATTGGAATTAACCGAATCTGAGGATCAAAACGATGAATCATCAGACTGATGGGATGTCACTTGGTGTGACTCGTGCAAACGAGATAAAGCCTTCTAAAGTTGACTTTATCTTTCCTAACATTATATCTAAAGGGCATTTAAATTTATTCAGTGGTGATCCTGGTGTGGGTAAGACATTGCTCTGTATGGACCTGGTTGCAGCATTAACTTGTGGAAAATCCTGGCCACAACGAAATAGAGAAGTAACTATGCAAGGTGTTCTTGTCATTAATAATGAAGACACTTTTGAAGATATCATTGTACCGAGACTGATTGGTGCAAATGCAGATTTATCTCAGGTTCATTTAATCTCGCATGTAGATCACCTACGTGGTCAACGTATTGATCAATATTCATTTTCTGTTGCAAAACATATAAGGCTGCTGGATGAAAAGCTAAGCCAACACCCAGAAATTAGTTTAGTGCTATTTGATCCACTGAAATCTTTCTTAGGAAGAATAGATGCAAATAATTCTATCGAAGTGCGTAATGCGCTAATGCCTTTACTAAGTTTAGCAAGAAAACATCATGTCGCCATCGTAGGTGTCGAACACCTCAATAAAAATTCTCAAACTAAAGCATTGTATAGAATTAGTGGTAGTTTGCAGTTCTTAGCTGTCGCAAGAATTGTTCATATAGTGGTAAATCACAAAGACGATCCAGAGCTAAAACTTTTATTAACACTGAAGAACAATATTTCACCTAAAGTGCCTGGATGTTCCTATCGAATACAATCCAGATTTAATGCCTCGATTGAATCTGAGATTCCTTATATTGATTGGCAAGATTATGGAATCACGATGTCTGTCGATGAAGCATTAAATGAGAATAGTGGTGAAAACTTTTCTGCTTTAGAGGCGGCTAAAGAATGGCTCTTAAGTGTATTCACTCATCCTGATATTAAAGTTAATACGGTTGAATTAAAACAACAGGCCATAGAAAGGGATATTTCATGGCGCACTATAGAACGTGCAAAGAAAGAACTGGGAATTACAGCCTTGCGTGATGGTAACCAATGGATTTGGTCTTTAAGGCCGCCAAACTACATGGGGTAGGGAGTTGGCGGTCTTGGCGGTCTTAGATAAAACTAGATCCAAATTTACAGTCGAAGAGGTCATGAATCTGACGCCACACCCTTGTATTAAGTGTGTGCGATACTTAGTGCGTAAGCGTGGTTGTCATTTCTATTCTCAGTTGGCTAGTCCAGAGAAGCCCTGCCGATGTCCTCACTTCTATGCAAAAGATATTCATCGTCGATGAATTATTCTACCCAAATGTTACTTTGGCTGTTACTAAGTTGTTGCGTTAAATTATTTCTTGAATGAAATTAACAGGTTAAAGCTATAAGGCGAGGGATTACACTTCCATCGAATCTTAGTGTCCGCTAACGGCGCAAAAGCGGTCATTTGACAGATCTTTTATTTTAGCTGGCTAAATAAATACTCTGGGTCAAAGTAACCTATTACTTTTTTCACTTTACCATTTTCAACGGTAATAAAATCACAACCCGGAAGACTTATCTCTCGATTAGTAGGCGCGTAATCCCCAACTGGCCCTTTATGAGTGCCGAATAATATCCAAGGGGCAGCAACTATGCCGTTACTTGCAACAGTATTGCTGATGAGTTCCAATTTAAGGTCAGGAAATGCTGCGAACAAAGAACTGGCATAATCTGCGTAAGCTTGACCAGATAAATTATCTCCGCCAACAGGATCACTGTAAGTCCCATCTGGTGTCAATGAGCCTAGGATTGCATCAGTATCATGACTATCCCATGCATCAAAATAAGCTTTTACTGCATCAGTTTCTGAACTCATGATTAACCCCCTTATTTTATTAAACTAATATTATAAATAAGTGTATCAAACATGACTGCTTTCGGCGCAAAAGCGGTCATTAAGGAATTTATGTATAACTCTTCAATTACTCCAAAACAGATTGTTATCGTCATATCCACCTTTGATTAATATGTTTTGATTATTTTCAAGGGCAGTTTCAGTTATTTCTAATACACGCTCTAAGAAAGCTTGCAAGTCTGCTAGCTGTGTTTTGCATGTGATAACAGAGTTCATTATGTTATTGGAATTTTTATGGCTATTATCTTCAGTTAACATCCTAAATACTTGAATAAATCTTATTAATAATTCTCTGTCAGTAATTAACTGCATACTTGTTAGATTTAAACAGAGATCATGCTTCTCAAGTATTGCTACGAAATATCTCATATTTTTTAAACCGATGCCTTCTAACCTAGCAATCTTAAACTTAATACCATTTTCATCATTTTGATAGTGTTTAAAACGCGACCAAGCGCTATAAACACGCCTAGATTCCAATGCTGCATCCATAAATGAGTCTTCAGCTGTTAAATATATCATGAGATCAAATGCCGATTTCTCCATATCGCCTTTGATTTTTTCATAGTCAATAGTTTTAATACTTGAATCATAGTATGTCTCTTTAGAGGGAATGCTCCAGGGATTATTAATTTCTCTATTTTTCATATCACCAAATGATTCACCTAACTGAATATAAGCATAATAATTTAGCGTACCCAGCAAGGATCTTAATAAGGTAAGTTTTCTTTTATCAACAAAACCTTCGATTAACCTTCCGCCAAGATTAACTCGAGTTTGTCTAGAAGGTCCTTTGTTAAGTGTTTCGCTATTAATATCTTGATTAATAAGCTGTGGAAGATTGTCTATTAACTGCTGAGCTAGTAATATTAATTTTTTATATTCATCATTTCTTGATACTCCATGAGCGTCATCATAATTAACCATTAAGTGATGACAAACAAAAAATCCTGCCTCAGGTTCCTTAGGTAGATCAGCAAATGTTGTATTTTCCTTGTAAAAACTGAACTTTTCCCAAGAAATGTATATACAAGGCAAGTGAGCTTTATCTAGTGTAGAAAAAAATATTAGCTCTTGATTCTTATACTTAATGTAGCTATTACAATCTTTAAGGGATTCATTAATTTTATCTTTTGTAGATTCTGGCCATCCTGTTGGTAAGCAAAATGCAGAGTTTGATTTATTCACTATTTTAATTTATTGAAGCTATGGTTTAAAATGATTTTCTCATAGTAAACAAAGATTAGAAAAATAGACATAGATTATGTTCATGAATATAAATTCTATATTATGAGCTATAGTCATCAAATACCTCCAAAAATAGTATGCCATGCAGGACAAAGCAAATCTCTTCTTATAACATCGTCACCTACATTGATAATTCTCATTGAATTTTTGTCGATAGAGTTGTTCGATATATATAATTCGTCTGATTCTTCAATAATCAAACCAAGATTTTGATAATACTTATCACATTCTGCACAATATAATCCCTTTATAGGTACTCTATTCACAACAGTTTGAAGGTGGCTAGTACCAATAAAGAGAATTTTTAACTTTTTTGATTCACAGTGCTTATTATTGTTGTCATTTGGTGCCTGAAGTCTTTTCTTTAGCTGTTCTAATTCATAAGGATATAAGTTTTGCCATATTTCACCATATGCATGTAGAGCATTAACTACTAATCTATGCGTGAATCGATCATCTTTATATATAATTATCTCAGCTGTTAAATCTTTTAGTTGATCAACCCAAATAGGCTCTGTATTAATATGTGGAATTTGAAAATCAATATTAGGGTATTTTTTTCCTAACATGGAATGCAAGCTTCGCTGCATTGGTTCAGGTCCTACTTTTAACTTTTGAAGATATATAAATGGATTATTTTCTAGAAAGTATTGCAGTGCTCTATAGTCATAAATAGGATTCTTTAATAAACTCAAAACTTTTAATCTATTAAAAACATTTGAAGAAAGTAGGCAACTAAAACCTAAATCGCTTATAGAATTATCATTCAAATAAATTCTTTCAACTTGGGGCATAAAAACTTCATCTGTCATCGTGCTTATAGCAACGTCAGTGAGATGATTCTTGGAGAGATTTAGATATTTTAAATTATAAAGATTAGTATTTAGCTTAAAAATATCATTAATAATTTCATCGCCTCTTACAGAATTATTTAAAATTAACTCAACTAATTGACCTAACTTTTGTGATAATAGTAATGCTTTAAGCGATTTAGTGCTAGTTGAACCAATATTCTGAATTGAAATAAAACTTACAGACTTTAAATTATCACAATTAGCTAAATTTTCTATAATGCTTAAATCGTCGTATTGGAGGTCAATGTGTAACCTTAGTTGCTGTACATATTCGTCATTTAAACTTTCATGAAAAAAAGCTTTATTATCTACTCTTAAGCCTATAGCAGTATTAACTCTCATTCGGTTTTCGAAGATCTATTAACATATCAAAAAGAATTATGATGAAAAACTACACCTTATTCATTTCATCTTCATGAAAGGTTAGTCTGAATGCCTGCTTTGGGTCGTAACCAGTCGTTTAACTCAAATTAACAAATCTATGTCTGCTTACGGCGCAATAGCGGTCATTTGATTAATTATAAAATGTTAGTAGATCTAGTATTCCTAGCTGCTCCCGAAATATATATATCAATAATATAACAATCGCTATTAATACAAATGCATAAAACGTATTTTCGCCTCTAGAAGCACGATCAAGAGTAATTTTCTCTGCTTCTGAATTATCTATATGATCGGAATATACATCACAAAGAGAAATAAGATAAATGGGCCTTAAAATTACAATAACAACACCTATACCTACCGCAGCGGGAATGCCTACCCACATATAAAACCCATAAATTCCCTCAGTTATGTCTTTTGTATCAGACATAACGTTAGTAAATACAAAAAATAGTATTGTCAGTATATATGTCAGTATTCCTACGACCCAGCAGAATAATGAATACCCAATGCGTAACAATGCAATTTCTTTGAAATTTACTTTAACGAATATTAAAGAGTTTTTAGCCCCTTGTATCAGGCCAGAACCTAGAGTAATGCTTGGTAACATTCCGGAGATGGCAATTTTCCAAGCATAATAAAGTGCTTCCTTTAGTGCTTTTTCTTTGTAGCTTTCAGTATCATTTTTCTTAGGTAATCTATCTAATATTCGGTTTACTGTGTACCATCCATCTATCCAATGCAAAATCCATAAAGCAAAGCTATGAGGAAGTACTGTCTTCATGCACGTTCCAATTGTTGATTCATAATGTTGCTTCCTAAGAAAGTGTACACTTGCCATACATGCACTAAGAATCCCTAATGGATAAGCAACTAGGCCTACCACTAAGAATGACCAAACTGTTAGAGCGATATTAGCTCCGGTTGTGTCCTCATCGTTAGCTGCTCTTTGCCAAGTTTCTTGAGGTATCCAATCTAGCATTTGAACCCAGAGATAATATCCAAGCATGACAACTAGCCACTGCAAAAGAACAAACAAAAATATTTCTTTTTCTTTAAATGCTAGACTAATAGCATATTTAATCCTTGAAACAAAATGGCCCATTGCTTTAAATTGATCAGGCTTTTGTTTTTTAATCTCTGGCAATTCATTGATTTCATCCCTCAGCATCTTAATCGCTGACAGTTCAGATATTCGTGGATTTGATACATGCCGTTCAAGCTTTGATGGCTGAGGAGGACGAGAAAAATGTTTTGTAGTCGGATATGAATTGTTTAAATCCGATATTTCAAAGGCATAACTTCGAGTGAATTGAGAAGACTGTAAAGAAACAACAAGTTTAGTCGTTGCGTCTAAATTTAATTCGATATTTTTTCTCTCATCAAAAGAAACACTATCTATATTATTGCCAATTAGATCTTCAACTATCGAAGTAAATTTACGATTATCTTGAGTGTACTCTAAAGAGTTAAGCTTTAAGGAAATTGGATTATGAAATGTGACTGAATAACGACCCAATTGTGCCGTAGCACTTCTTCGTTTGATTGAAATGCTATTTAGGATGGCTCCACGTAGTTTATCTAAGTCTTCGAGTTTATTGAAGATTTCTGAATTCCCAGCCATTGCTTTCATTAAATCTTTATTTAAGACACTCTAGCTGACCCAATAAATTATTAATAGCCTAATGACCGCTTTGGGTCGAAAGCAGTCATTGAGGTCTATTCTAGATTAGTATATTTGATTTTACTAATATTACAGGAATGTTAATGACCGCTTTCGACCCATAGCGGACATAATCAATATTTGCGCGTTGAAATAAAATACGCATATACAATTTCAAATTCATAGTAAAAGAAGCTCTTATTTCTTATGCAAGAACCTCCAATTCCTATCGATGAAGCCTCTAGACTTAAAAGTTTAATTAAGCTTGATGTGCTTGATACCGATCCAGAGGAGCGTTTTGATAGAGTTACTCGAATCGCTCAACGTCTTTTTGATGTACCAATAGCTTTAATTAGTCTTGTAGACGAAAAACGACAATGGTTTAAGTCGTGCCAAGGGCTGCTGGTGAATGAAACCAGTCGCGAAATATCTTTTTGCAGTCATGCGATTACTAATGAGGTAACAGCGACCCATGAAAACCGAATATTTGAAGTGCCCGATACTGATTTAGATGAGAGATTTAAAGATAATCCTCTTGTAACAGGAGAACCAAATATTCGTTATTACGCAGGATTTACCCTACAATCTCATGATAACTTCAACTTGGGAACCTTATGTATCATAGATACTAAGCCTAGATTACTTTCAGACAATGATAGAAAGTTATTTATTGATTTGGCTTTAATCGCTCAAGACATATTGCAATCATTACGTCATGAAGATAAAGACTTACAAACAGGAATATACAATCGAAGAGGCTTTCTATCTACAGCCGAATTTATGATGGCTAACTGTATTAAGATACAGTGCAGTGCAACTTTGGTGTATTTTGATCTGCAAAACTATGAATCTTTAGTTAAATTCAATGACGGCTCTTATGAGATTAAAATGTTAAAAATATTCACTGATATCTTAAAGCAAACATTTAGAGATGGAGATGTTCTAGCAAGAATTGACAAAAGCAGATTCGTTGTACTAACAATTCATAATAAAAAAATACAAGTTAATACTTTTTTTGAACGAGTAAAGAATCAAATTCACTATTTAATGACATCGGCAGATGAAAAGTTATGCCTTGAGTTTCGATCTGGTGCAATTACTACGGAACCAGAAATTCTTAAAAATTCAGGGCGACTAATAGACTTGATCGATAAAAAAATGGCTGATCTTGAATATTCTTATGTTTATGAGCTTTAAAGAAAGCATTTTGTTAATGACTGCTTTTGCGCCGTAAGCAGACATTATTTCTAGCAGTTACTTATTTTGTTACTAAAATCATTTTAGGAGTAAATAAGAAGAGCAGGGGTGTTATTTCTTTAATGATTGACAACGGATGGACCGTCCACTGACAGCTAGATTAATCTTAATCATGTAAAAATTGGATTAATAATCTTCTAACGTCATGCCCAAATAATCTACAGCCTCTTGAATTGGAATAAATAGGTTCAATCCAACTTGAGAGCCAGCTGGTTGAAACCCAGCTGTTGATATTCCAATTACGTGGCCATTAGCGTTTAATAATGGTCCGCCACTATTTCCAGGGTTTTATTGCGACATCCGCTTGAATCCATTTATATCCTTCAAAAGTCCTGATTGCACTTACAATTCCGTTCGTTACACTTCCAGCTAGTTCCTCATCTAAAGGCGAACCTACTGCATATACAGGTTCGGCAGTTTTTGGTGTTTTAGAATCGATGTGTAATGAAGGTAGTCTTATGCCTTTGACTTCAATCAAGGCAACATCTCTGCCTTTATCTTTCATCGTGACTTTGCCTGGTAATTCTACTTTGCCTGAAGAAACCAAAGTGACGTTTTTAGCATCACCAACAACATGTGAGTTTGTAATAACTAGGCTACCATCCCCAATAGCAAAACCAGAGCCATGTCCTGCAGCAGTTCTAACTGTTACCGTAGATACAATTGCAGCATCAAGTGCTTGTTGTAATGATTGATATCTAATTAAATCATTCTTTATAGTTTTAGTTGATTCATAATAAGGGGCAGTCGCTAACTTATTACTTCGTTTTGACATTCTCAATAAACTTGGGGGAGGCCAATAAGTTATTTATGGCAATAGCAAATGATTGATTCATTAATTCATATGCAGCATCAGGTTTACTTTTGTCGAGTTTTGCAGAACCTTCCGTTGTTACTTCGCCTATAATTTCTTTTCTTGCTGGATTATAAATTTGCCATTCAACATCTAGGCTCATTTCGCCCTTTGCGTTTGTCCAATCGCCCAATCCTGCATTTACATAGCATATATTCGTTTCAATTGAGCTTAATTTTGCTGCGATTAATAGTTCGGCTTCAGATACATCATAACCAGTGAATAGATCCTCTGTAGAACCAACAACAGGCCAACCATTCGCTTCTAATTCTTCTCTAAATACATCTACCAATTCTTCACTCGAAAGATTAACTTGGCCACCACTTTTCCAGTGTACCTTGTTGTCTGCTAAACAGAGCCATCCCGTAGCTAATGTTCCAATTTCTGTGCCCCGTCGCATTTTTGCAACTACTTTGGTAATTGCAACAGGCTTAACGACCGCCTTGTCAGTTATTTGAAGTGGTGTTTTTACTTCTACTTGCTTTACTGGAGTAGTGTTGCATGAGCTAAATAAAAAAATTGATACAATAATTGTTGTGAGTTTTGATCTAAGGAAAAGTAACTTATTTCTATTCTTTTTCATTTTGCTCACCAGAGTATTTTTATTTTTGTTAAGTTTGGAGGATTCCATCAAATTATTCATTGATACATATCAGTAGCTATAAAAACTCGTATTATCTAATCAACTATAGTAGATCTTAGTTACTTCATGTCAATAATTGTAATTTGTTATAAATAATGTTACTAAATAGTAAAATTTACAGTGGATTGAATTTCCATCGCTTAATTAAAAAGGGCTAAAATACACTAGCAAAATTTAAATTACTGAATACGAAACAAGAAGTTAGTTATGGCACCCCCAAAGAACGCGCGTCACATGAAAAATTCTACGGACGTAACACGTGAGCTAAACAAAATTTATTTCGAGGCTAGGCGAGGGCAGATCACTACTCAAGACTGTTCTCGTTTTGCAAATGTTCTCAATATCATCATGGGTGCGCTAAGAGAATCTGAACTAGAGTCTGAGATACGTCTAATAAAAGAGGCATTACACGATCGCGGCTTCAAATAAATATGCTTTTATGAATCAAAGTGGATTAAGATCAGAAATAAATAGAATTAAGAAAGCCATGAGATTTAATGATGACCGGCCCAAATTGCTATTTGCTACCAGCCAGCAGGAGATGGAGCTTATAAAAGAAGAATATGGCGATGATTTAAAGGGCGTAATTGTATTTCAGTGGAGATTCCCTGAAGAATAAATCTGCTGCTATTCCTAAGTGTCCGCTTGCGACCCAAAGCGGTCATTCCTACTAACTTAGTATCCATTTAATAATTATTTATACTGTATCCACACTATGAGTGGTAATTCTTAATGAGGTAATACATGGTCTACCCACATATTCACAGATCACATCGCATAGGTTGGTTACGTGCTTCCGTTATGGGTGCAAATGATGGGATTGTCTCCACGTCAAGTCTCCTAATAGGGGTTGCTGCTGCAGGCGCTACTCATGAGAATATTCTTCTTGCTGGAGTTGCAGGATTAGTCTCGGGAGCAATGTCTATGGCGGCTGGAGAGTACGTGTCTGTTAGTTCTCAATTGGATACGGAAAAGGCAGATCTAGCGATTGAACAAATGTCTTTAGATGACAACTTTGAGCTTGAAAAAGAGGAACTTGCAAAAAAATATAAAGACAGAGGATTAGAGTCACAATTAGCTTGGAAGGTTGCAGATCAGCTAATGGCACACGACGCTCTTAGTGCACATGCTAGGGACGATATAGGTATATCTGATAGTGTCACTCCGCAACCTGTTCAAGCAGCATTTTCTTCTGGAGGCGCATTTGCTATTGGAGCAGCACTGCCATTACTGACAGCTTGTTTAATCGCAGGTAAACAACTTATACCGTTTGTAGCTGGTCTATCTCTAGTTTTCCTTATGATTCTAGGTGGAGTTGCTGCACGAACTGGGGGTTCGTCAAAATTTAAAGGTGCCACAAGAGTCTGTTTTTGGGGCGCAATGGCAATGGCACTAACTGCAGTGGCAGGGAAAATATTTGAGAAAGGGTTTTGATAGAGTGATATTTCGGGCAGGCAAGATGAATATGCTTTAAGTTTTCGATTGTCGAATTATCGCTATTGGCCGTAAATCGACGCTGAGTATTTCATATTGCATCGTCCTTGATGCAATATGCTTCCATGTATTTTTGATGAACTGATTAGTAGTCTAATATTTTGTCGGCAGAAGTTATCGCTTTCATTAAACTATCTTTATCTGCGATTACAGCACCTTTTCTTACTTCTGTGACACCTGCTGCTTTAGCACAATGTGGGCATACTAAAACGCTACCACCTGCACTAATAAATTGATTGTATAATGTTTCAATAGACTCTCCAGCACCCCATGTTAAGTTTTGTGGCTGGTGCTTATCGACTAATCTAACACCCTCTAAATCAACAAATAAAGTGACTGACGATCCAGCCTCAGAGAGCATATGTCCAAGCTTTAAGGCCATGTTTACTGAATGCAGGTCATTTGTGTAATTACTTAAGTGGATGACAACGTTTTGTTCATCATTATGATCCGAAGCATTTACACTGCCAAAAATTGAAATTAAAACAATCGTTAATGTCGCTAATAATTTTTTCATAAAAATCTCCTGATATTTATTTAGCTTGCTTTAGTTAGTTTTGAATCAGATACATCGACAAACATAAAAGTACAGCCGCCATTTGTTTTTTTAAATTTAGAATCGCATTGCAACTCAATGACACCATCTTCAAACATGTGTTTTTTAGATTGAAAGTACCATCTGTAAGGTGAAATTGTATGTGAATGCATGTCATGCTCTTTTGAAAACTCCTCAACAAATTTATTAGCCTCATGCTCTACTTCATCCACAGAGTGCTGCAGAAAATTTGATGATTTAGCTTTCTCCATTAAATGCCTACATACGTCTTCTATATTTTTAAATTTCATCGTCGTTCTCCAAAGTTGTGTATATTTAAACTAATTGTTGTTTTCAGCTTCTTAAATTGGTTGATAATTCATACACTTAAATAAAACCAAAAACTTCAATATATAAGCATATTCTAATATAGAATGAGTCTAAATCTTTTGATGTAGATCAGTTCTACATTATTAAATCGAGTAATAGTAGGAACCGCATTGGGCCTATATCATTATATTTAATACTTTAGGGTGTGGACCGACCGTACTTTAAATGTAAATCTTTCAACCTAAATAACTGGCGAGTTAATGAAATTAATAACATGTTACCTAACTAAAATTACAAGGAGAGGCTGATGGCAAACGAAGGCTACCATGAACAAATTGAACTTCTCTCAGATGAAACCAAGGATATGCACAGAGCCATTACATCACTCATGGAAGAACTAGAGGCTGTTGATTGGTATAACCAACGAGTAGACACATGCACTGACGAAGAATTAAAAGCCATCCTTGCTCATAATAGAGACGAAGAGAAAGAACATGCATCTATGATTCTAGAATGGATTCGCCGTCAGGATCCAACCTTTGATAAAGAGTTAAAGGATTATCTGTTTACTGAAAAACCAATTGCTCATAAATGACTATAAGGTGTATGACCGCTTTTGCGCCGAAAGCAGTCATTAAATTAAGACCTATAATTTCAAGCAAACTTAATCTGCTAGCGCTAATTGGTAACAAAAAAAGTAACATATTTGATGTTACTTTCACTTCCATTGCCTTACATTCAATTCTTGACCTTAGATAAAAAAGCTATAAAATTCAGTAAGTAAAAGGAATTTATAAGCACTTCTTGTAAGTTAAAAGTGGAGCTATATAGCTCTTAAAATCCCTCGCCTTCACGGGCGTGCCGGTTCGACTCCGGCCTCGGGCACCATTTATTATCAAAGACTTATCGATACTTTCCTAATAAGTATCGATCTTCTTTTATCGCTCATAAAATCTTCGCCGGGATTTTTGCCGGGGTTTCATTAGATTTGATCTTATACCAAATCCTCGCTCATTACCGTGTTTAATAACTTTATATTGACAATATTTCGACCTTAAGTTGACAATATCCCGGTCTTAGGTTGACAATATCCCGGTCTTAGGTTGACAATATTTCAACCTTAAGTTGACAATATCCCGGTCTTAAGTTGACAAATATTTGAGGAAAAAATAGGTGATTTAGTGGTTGCTACCAGAGGTATTACAAAAGAAATTAGAAAATTTATTCTGTCAAATGTTGAAATGCACGCGAACGATATTACTGCATTTACATGTGATGAATTTGGAATATCTAGACAAGCTACTAATAGACATTTAAGGGCGCTTATAGATGATGAAAAATTGATAGCAACTGGGTCTACTAGAAATAAGGAATATTTTCTAAAGGAAAATAATCTGTTTATAGATAACTACAAAGATATTCAGAATCTTAAAGAGCATATAGTTTGGCAAAAAGATATTTCAAATTTACTTTCTGAATATGATGAAGATCAAACAGATATACTTCATTACGGTTTTACGGAAATCTTAAATAATGCGATTGATCATTCTGGTGCAGCAATAGTTGGTATTGACGTAAGTGAAACAGCGATATGGCTAAGAATATCAATAGTAGACTATGGAATAGGAATATTTAAAAAAATTAAAGACGAATTAGGATTGGACTATGAAAAGGAAGCTATCTTAGAACTAGCAAAAGGTAAGTTGACAACTGATCCTTCAAAACACACAGGAGAGGGGATTTTTTTTACATCAAGAGCATTTGATGAGTTCATTATAGGCTCAAGGGGACTGATATTTAGCCATGAAGATCATGATAAATACGATCACTTGTTTGAGGGAAAAATGAAAAGAGAAGATGGCACTATAGTTATCATGAAACTATATAAAGATACTAAAAGAAAACTATCAGACGTATTTAATGAGTATGCAACAGGAGAAGAGTACCAATTCGATAAAACTATTATTCCGGTTATATTGGCTCAACAAGAAGATCAAGTTTTAGTATCACGATCACAAGCGAAGAGAGTACTTCATAGACTTAAAAGATTTAAAACAGTTGTTTTAAATTTTGAAGGCGTTAATAAAATAGGTCAGGCATTTGCCGATGAAATTTTTAGAGTTTTTTCTGAAACGCATAAAGAAATAAACATTACAGCTATAAACTGTAATAAAGAAGTTAAAAAAATGATATCGCGCGCCAAATCACATTAGCTGAGTAGTTCTTAAAGTGAGTGGGAATTTGATAATCCAGGATGTAGAGCCAATATGGTGGCCAATAAATTTGACCTTTCATCAGAATCCTGCCGGGCTGTTTGCCGGGGTTTTAACGATAAATAATGACGAATAATGGAGTTAAATAACGATAAGTGATTGAAAATTAAGAAGGTGAGGGGGTGTACCAGTAACTTAAAATCCCTCGCCTTCACGGGCGTGCCGGTTCGACTCCGGCCCCGGGCACCAATAAATTCACATAGTTATAAAAGTTATCATCAGTAGTTTATTGATATCTCATTCGAGATGATCCACTCTTTCTACCAGATTTCTGCATCAATTTATTTTGATCTATGTAGACTTCTGGAGCAGTGATGAAGCTTCTTTATTCATGAAATTTCTGGCTAACATCACTTCAAAATTATGCAGTGCTTAAAAGAATAAAAGAAATGTCTTTTTGAATTCACGCGTAAATAGTAATTATGTTAAAAAGGAACTATTGTATAGGTACTTTAGTTTTTGTTACGCCAAAATTTGAGTGTCCGCTTATGACGCAAAAGAAGTCATGTAATCATACAATGATATATATTTTTGGAGCTATGAAATGAGTTATGTCGATGGTTATGTAATTCCAATATCTGAATCAAATATTGATGCATATAAAGAATTGGCGGAGAAAATGGGCCCAATCTGGATAGAACATGGTGCTTTAGCTTACAAAGAATGCATCGCCGATGATATTGATTCAGAAATGTCTAATGGCGCATTCCGCAAAGCAGCCAATTCATCAGAAGGTGAAACCGTAATATTTGCATTCGTGGTTTATAAATCAAGAGAACATCGTGATGAAGTCAATCAAAAAGTATTTCAAGACCCACGCATGAAAGAAAGCTGCGATGAAAATAATATGCCATTTGAAATCAATAGAATGATTATGGGTGGGTTTGATGTCATGGTTGATTTGCAAAAGGAATGACCGCTTTTGCAACGAAAGTGTTCTTTATAACTAACACTTTGTGCCTTCACTCATTTAAGCAAGTTAATTAATATGGGAAATACACTTTGGGTTTTAAATGAGAAAAGAGATGAGGATGAATGGGATCATTCACTTGTTCTCTCGCATGAAAAATATCTTGAGTCTTTAGCTGATGAATTAGGTATTAATAGAATAAGTGAATTTTATGATCATTCAATTTTATCGGAGGAATACGGCGTAGAGGCTGAACCTAATTATGTAATTCCTCAAGATGTAGAGGTAGTACTTGGCTCACTTATAGAAGCCATAAAGCCAGACGGTAATGCTGAGTTGATTGCAGAGCTTGAAGATTGTTTGAATAAAACCTTAGAGGCTGACAGCGAGAATATCAAAGTTCGACTAGCAATCATTCCCTAAAAGGTTGTTTAATTTATTAATGACTTTTTTAGCGCCCAATACACATAATTAAATAAATCAAGAACGTGAACATCCATGTTCACACATAAAACAATCCTTATTTTATAGATTTTATTCTACGCACAATGATGTTGGATCAACATTTAGTAGGATTTGGTCAATAGGATATACAATTCCGTTTCTTACACGTATACCTTTGCTTACAAAATTTGAAGGGGTTTGATTAATTACACCCTGGACATTAATGCCGTTATTGCTCACACCACTTGTAACATCGCTACCGGCTAAAGTATGAATGTTTCCTTGAGATAGCAAATTTTTCAAAGAAATCCTATAATTCGCTACATGATACAATAAAACATCATCGAGTAAGCCTGCGCTGATTAAAGCTGAGGCAAGCGCATTAATATCACCATTAGTACACTCATCAGCAATTAATTGAAACGCATCATTTGTAGGTGCAAAAAGTGTAAACTTTTGTTTACCATCTAACGTTTCTAATAGCCCTTCAGCATCAAGAGCAAATTCAAGCACATCAAAACCATTCGTCTTAATCACTAGGCCCGCTATAGTAGAATTGTTATTTGAGGCACTTGCATAGTTAGTTACTAGAAGTAGTGCCAATAGTATGGCGATTGTTAGTTTTGATATGTTAAATAAAGATGACATATTTTCTCCTTTGAATTTGTTAAAATCATCTTGAGAAATATATATAAATTGCGACAATTTACATTAATGCATAATTAAATTGTTTTTAGATTAAGTGCTATATCAAGTTGTACAAAGAAGTAAATAGTTGATTATTTGGTAATTAAATATTAAATTTTTTTAATGTGAATTTATTGTTACAAATTTAGTAGTCATTAGAGTTAGTTCAAGAATTTTTTCTGGCCTTTAGACAAGCCAGCATTTGCGCCTGAAGCAGGCATTCTTACTAAGTATCGGATAAACTGATGCTCCATACAAAGTAATAGTTGCCAACTATGAAGAAACTAAAAAATGAAAAGGAATTAGTGAAAAAAGCAATAGCTGAAGGCATGAAGTATGGAGAAAAAAGAGGTGTCGTTGAATTTGAGCCCACGGACTCCGCAACAGAGAAAATTGAATATATTTATCGTTTGCTAGTACACGATAAAGTAATACAGCCCATTCCACAGGATCAGATATCTCAGCTGTCCATGAAACATAAGCTCGCATTGTGGGCATCAAAACTAAAATAGTGCATTGATAGCTGTTCCACAGATCAATGACCGCTATTACGCCGAAAAAGATTTCTCAATTGAGGTGGTAGCGCAATTCAACGACTTTGGTCACCTAAGTCTATCGCCTGACTTAATTTATTAATAAATCTATATCATTTAATAATAAAATTTGCTGCTAATATATATCTAATCACCGTTTTCTAAGCATAGTAATTTTCAATATAACTCTTAATGATGAAGACAAGATTGCTTCATTAGAGTAGGTTGTTGTTGGGTACCATCGCGATATGACATTGACCATGTGACTGACGGGGTTTTGTCTGAGATAACATATTTAATATTTGATCACGGAACCCAGACCGGACTGCAAGGCGTAATATGCGCGTAATTCCTTTTGAGTAATAAAATGAAGTTTCGATCTCAGCATTTTTTGACTTTGCTTCTTATTTTTCTTTTTGTGCCCAATGTTGACGCCGATGATGATTGGGGGTCGAGCTATAATCTACTTTTGAAAAAGGCGATAAACGAAGAATGGTTTTTGCTTTCACGCTCCAATCTGGCAACACGCCGCGATAATGAACAGCTTTTCCTTGGCTATACCGGTGCCAGCCTCGGCTATCAATTCAACAAGCAATGGAGCGTTCGCGTAGGTTACCGGGTTGCACGCTTTCGAATTGGTGATGATTGGCGTACGGAAAGGCGGCCGATAGTCGAAGCATATCATGGCAACATGCATGATGGCTGGCGACTAACCAGCCGTTCGCGCATCGAGTTTCGACAACCTAATTGGCGTGAAAATGATGTTCGCCTTCGGCAAGAATTTACCGCAACCGCGCCATACAAACTCACGCTGTTAGAAATGCAGCCCTTCGTAGAAAACGAAATATTTTACAGTACCCGCAATGATTGGATTGAAGCCAACTGGACCACGGCTGGGCTTTCCTTTTTCCCTGTTAATAAGACAAAGATCAAAGCGGGCTATCGCCATAACCGTATTCGTATTCAGGGGGATTTCATTACGCGTCACACTTTGGTGATAGGCGTGAATATCTTTTTTTAACAGTGATTATTGCCAAGGCGTATTTCATACCATATAAAGTCTGGATTAACAGCAGTAAATAGTTAATTTTGCATGAACGGTTGCAATCCATAGCAGGCATTCTCTGTTTAAAAGAAATAAATTTAAATTAGTAAAATAGTTTTGATTTATTTGAATTCTCAGTGGGCATGTTTAGAAACTATTATTTGTAATTCACAAAGGATAAAACATTATGAAAGCAGTTTGGAATGACCAGGTTATTGCAAAAAGCGATCAAACGATTGTTGTAGAGTCAAATCACTATTTTCCAATTGGCTCGATAAATAAAGAGTTTTTTAAAGACAGTGATACAACCAGCATCTGTCCTTGGAAAGGTGAAGCTAAGTACTATTCATTGAATGTTAATGGAAAGATAAATCAAGATGCAGCATGGTATTATCCAGATACAAAGGAAAAGGCTAATCATATAAAAGGTATGGTCGCTTTTTGGCGAGGAGTGCAGGTGATCGAGTAACTTATATGGAAATAATTTACATGCAAGAAGAGTATTAAAGTTGAGAGCTGGAAAATTTTCTTTAATTGTAGTTCGTCATGTTTTTTAAATGATTATTTTGCAATTGAAAGAGATATTTAAAGAACAAATATGATTTCAGTTATTTATACAATACTGCTTACGCTATTAATTATTTGGTTATCATTTAACGTTATAAAAATAAGGCGAAAGAATCAAATCAGTATTGGCGATGGCAACGATATGCAGTTGAAAACGGCAATGGCAGCTCAATCAAATGCATTAGAGTACATACCAATCGCGCTATTACTCATGTATCCGCTTGAATACAACGGTGCATTTCCTTTGATAATTCATATTTTTGGTCTGTTGTTGATAGCTGGAAGAGTAATTCATGCAAAAGGATTGCTATCAGAAAACATTGATTTGCGAGTGCTTAGTATGCAAATAACTATTTGGGTCATTATCGGGCTCGTCATTACTAACATGATAGTTTTCCCATACTCTAAAATGATCACTTTATGGTAATCAGCAAAATTATTCGATAGTTGGCGTTTCTGAAATTCCTGTTAATGCACAATCGGTATTCGGCTTAATTTCGCCAATTAGTTGTTACACTATCTAAATGAAATCAGTCCTTCGCATTATTCTTTTCGTTGTGGCTCTACTGAGCTTTTTAGCGGGTGAAGTGGAGTTCGGAACAGGTCTATTTATCTTGGCTATTGTGGTCACTCTGTTGACTAGAAAATAATGATTTGGTGCTTATATCCACTTCTGCCTCGACTATTGGAGCCTGCTTGTGAGGCGCTACATTTTTCTTAATCTAAGAGGTGAAGAGGATCATCAATTTTCTAATTTTTTCTATCTAAGAAGATGCTTTTAATAATAATCCTAAGTGCATCTCAGATATGCGGTTTTGAATGAATATTTAACGGTATATAGTTCCAAAATCCCGATGTTAATGATAGTGAATATCTGATTTTTCTTTACTATTATTTGGTCTAATATAACTCCGATGTAAATTATATAAGTGGGACTAAACATGAATTTTAATAGAGTACTGAGTGGATTTTTAGAAAATGGCACCGCTAAAGGTTTTGCGAGTGGCATGGTGGGTGGTTTAGCAGGTTCACTGTTAACAACGAAAACAGGGCGAAAACTGGGTAAAAACGCCCTTAAATTAGGCGGTGTCGCTGCCGTAGGTGCCATTGCTTATGGCGCTTATCGCAAGTACAGCGATAAGAAAAATAGTAAAGCAGAAATTGGCGTGAGCTCATTAGTCACGCCTGTGAGTGAGTCTAAGTTTCTACCTGAGCAAAGTGATAAGGACTCCATGCAGAAATTGGAGTTACTTTTAGTGAAATCCATGATTGCCGCCAGTCGAGCAGACGGTGAAGTTGCCGTGGAGGAAACACAGAAGATTTTCAGTCAGATTCGTTCGTTTAATCTGGATGAGAAAGAAGAATTCCAGTTAATCAATCAATTTAATCATTCAACCGATATTGATGAAATTATCAGTGCAGTGTCTTCTATTGAGCTTGCCACTGAGATCTATACTGTGAGTTGCCTGGTGATTGAAGATGCTAATCCGGCTGAGCGAGAGTATCTCACAATGCTTGCAACGCGTTTGAATCTTCCTAACGATTTGGTTTATGCCATCGAGAGTGAAGTTAATGAGCAAAAGCATAAACTTGCTGCATAGGTTTTTCGCGGTGAGCTGATCATCAATCATCATCATTTATATCCGTCGCTAAGCGCGAAAACATAGTGCTTAGCGGCAATACTTGTTAATTTAAATATCAATAATGACATTCTCATTATAAAACTAGCTGAACACTTATTTAATATTACATTACATACTAAATAAACTAACCTGCCTGTATTTGTTTCACCCAATTCACCTACGTTTTCATTTTTTGTTCATAATCGGCATTTAGCATAACTACCATTAAGCGTTAAATACCCTTTGGAAGGTGAGAGTTATGCGACGTTATTTTTCTTTTATTCTGCTGCTTTGTTGTGTGTCACTTAATCTCAATGCGGAGCCCTTTGCATATGCTGTAGGCACCATTCAAAGTTCACCGGTTGAGTCAGGTGTATTAGTAAAAATTGACTTAAGTAATGGCACGACAACACGTATTGGCCAGGTAGTTGATTCTGCTAATCCATCCATTGTGTATTCATTGGTAGGTGGGCTTGATTTAGATCCATTATCTGGTGATCTATATGCTGTTGATGACGGTGAAGATGCATTAATTACAATTAATCAACAAACAGGCGAGGCCACATTCATTGGTTCAATAACGCAAGGTGGTAACCCAATTTCTTCCATTGCAAATATGGGTTTATCATTTGATGCGACTGGTGAACTTTATTTTACGTCGACTTCTGGACGACGTTTCTCGACAATGGACATTACTTCAGGTGACTTAAGCAATATTGCTACAGGGGGAAGTGCACCAAATACCTCTGCCTTGGCAATCAATGAGTCAGGTATTTTCGGTGTTAATGCCGCCGGCATAGATAAAGAATTGCTAATGATTAATCCTATCGATGGTTCATCTGTAATCGTAGGAAGTGGCATAGGGATTACTATCGGTTCTCAGGTAGGGTTGGAGTTTGATGAAGCAGGTGTGTTGTGGGGAGTTGATAAACAAGTAGCTTCTTTGCAAGAGACGTTATTCACAATTGATACCGCTACTGGGACAGCAACATTAGCCAGTCCAATATTACTTGAGGGCACAGGTAAGCTGGTCAATGAAATAGAATCTCTCGCTGTCATTCCTGCTGCAGTGCAACCAACGAGTGTGTCTGTGCCGTTACCTTTATGGTCATTATTATGTGGGGTGGTATTAATCATGTTTGTTTATCGTAAACAAATAACACGTAAATTATAAGTATATGTGCTTTATATAAAATATTATTTGCGGCACTGATATCATTTCAATATCAATTCAATAACAGGCTATAATTAATCTTTTGAATTGATTATGTATTTCCATGGCAACCAGTCTACGCTTTTCTTTTGAGAATGCTTCGGGGCATCAATTAGCTGCGATAGTTGATTTACCGATACTCCCAATTAAATATTACGCCCTGTATGCGCATTGTTTTTCATGTGGCAAGGATATATTGGTTGCCGCGCGTATTGCACGTTCATTAGCCGCAAAAGGAATCGCAGTGATGCGCTTTGATTTTACTGGCATTGGTAGTTCTGAAGGCTCATTTGAAGAATCTAATTTCACGAATAATTGTCTGGATATCGTTGCTGCAACCGAGTATATGCGTCAACATTACCAGGCGCCTAAATTATTAATCGGGCATAGTTTGGGCGGTACGGCCATGCTTAACGCGGCAGAACACATCCCAGAGGCGGCAGCGATTGTATCCATTGCGGCACCGGCTTCTCCCGATCATGTGCTAAGTCATTTTGAGAGCGAAGTAGATAAATTAGAAAAGCAAGAAAAAGTTGATATCGAGCTGGCAAACAAAACGCTTACTATCAGCAGAGACTTTGTGGCGGATTTAAAGCAACATTCGCTAATAGAAAAAATTAGTCAACTACGTAAAGCGTTACTCATTTTTCATTCTCCCATTGATAATATTGTTTCTATTAATGAAGCTTCAAAAATTTTTGTGGCCGCGAAGCATCCTAAAAGTTTTATTTCACTTGATAAAGCCGATCACCTTATTACAGAAAAAAAAGACATTGAATATATTGCTGAAGCCATTAACGCATGGGCATTGAGATATATTGATGCAGATATTGCTGAAGTGCCAAAAATTGATAGCGGTGAGGTACTGGTCGGTGAGGGTAATAATAACTTCTTGAGAGAAGTTGCGAGTGATGATCATGCCTGGTTTTCAGATGAACCTATTGCTGTAGGGGGTGATAACTTAGGTCCTGATCCTTATGAGCAATTACTTTCGTCACTGGGTACTTGCACATCGATGACTTTAAGAATGTATGTCAATCACAAAGGCTGGCAAGTGGATGATATTCAAGTCGAACTCAAACATTCTCGACAACATATTCAAGATTGCGAACAGCCTGATAAAAAATTGTGCAAAATAGAATTGATTGAAAAGCTTATTACTATTACCGGCCAACTGGATGAAAAACAATTAAAACGTCTAACTGAAGTGGCTGATCGATGTCCCGTGCATAAAACCTTATTAGGCGAGATTAAAATACAATCCAATTTTGAATATATTGATGTCAATAAATAATATAAACGCGGCGAATAAATTATATCTATTTTATATTTGATATACGTCATCTAATAAATTGGGTTCAACGCTATATTACTGGAAATACTATAATATTGCGCATATGACTGAACTGTTAGATAACTTGCATGATGATCATAAAAACTTTGTCAAACTCTTAGAATTCTTGGAGTCTCAACTAAACTGTATTAAGAATTGTGAAGTCGTTGATTTCGAGTTAATCCTCATGGCTATGATTTACATGAAAGAGTATCCTGATGAAGTTCATCATCCGCAAGAAAACATTATCTTTAATTATTTTTTAGAACATTATAAAGATAGTCACGATGATATTCTCGCGCTGATGCAGGAACATGTATCCATGCCGCAGCTGACAGACAGAATTATTGATATGTTAGAGTCGATTGTCTGTGAAACGCCAATAAACAGAGACGAGTTCTGTGAGCATTTGGCTAAGTACATAGACGTGCAAAAACAACATATGAACCAAGAGGAATCCGCTGTCTATCCTGCTATTTATGAGCACTTTAAGCCGGATGATTGGAAGAATCTCAATATGCAGCTAGACAATGTGCCTGATCCACTTTTTCATGATCCCACTGAAAAAAAATACTCTCAATTACTACTAAAAGTATCGACTGCAATGTAATTTCTCCTGCATGTGATTTTAATTGTACGAGAGGAATTTGTACGTAATTTGTACATAGCTTGATGTCATCATGGGCTTGAACTTTTTTATATTATCCTTATCTTAATCCTCAAGAATAGTGAATAAATCACTGAAATATATAAATAAATATTAAGGTTTACTAATATGGACATTAATCACGAACACGACATACTGCAAGCAAGAGAAATTAAGCAAATTAAGTTGAGTCTCATCAAATCATTTACAAAAAATGTGCAGGTTGCTGGCGATGCGACTGGTAATCAGCATGATGACGAAGACCATCAAATACGATATGCACATCAGCAAGTGCGTCGTTTTTAATTTTCGTCGATGAATGCTGACTGAATTAGTTTAGGTTTCTTAAGATATCTCGCCAACTCACTATACCAACGGCTTCGGTTTTGTCATTGACGATGGGGATACATGACACATCATTATTGTTAAATTGCATGATTGCGTCATCAATGTCTGCTTGAGCCGTCAATGTAATGGGTTTCCTGCTCATTATCTGATGGACTCGCTTATTCAAAGTTGCCTCGTCAGCAGCAGACTCAGCCATTGTGCCTATGTTTGGACTAATCGATTTAAGTAAGTCTCTATCAGAAATGACGCCAACCAGCGTATGGTTCTCAACCACAAGTAAATGATGAAATCGAGTTGAGTCAAAGATTTTCTTGACCTCGCCGAGTGAATCGTCCATTTCAACAGTAACGACATTGTTACTCATGATTTGACTAATCTTCATAGCAAAACGATCTAATTTAAACTTTGGTATTCATGCTTAAGGGGTGACTAGCAATTCTATTGAAAACCAAACGACCAATGAATGATCTAACTCAAATATACTAGTGAATGATTAATTAGTAACTAATTATAATGATGTGTGGTTAAAGAATACGATCGTTATCATATATCTCGCTGATCATATCCGTATCGATTGATTTGTTCGTTTGAATGTTACGGGAAACATAAACTAACAAACCGTCTTCATGCAGTTTGCCTTTCTTTATCGCAGGTAGTTTGTCTACTAACTGCCAGTTGTCAGTGTCATACTTTAAAATATATTCAAGCTGTTGATGATATTCCCGGCGTCGATATTCCGCGATTGTGTTATCGAGAATCACGGCATCTACAGGAATATTAGCTAATGTCTGTGATACTTCTTGTGTACTTTTAAACTTGCTGACAGGATTACGGCCTACCCAATCTTCCGCGACCAGCAGTTTGCTGCCACGAACAATGACATTTTGTTTTTCACTATCCAACTCAGCGGCGCGCGCAATGACACTGCCTTCGCCAAATACATCAGACGCGATCAGTATGGATTTCTTGTCGCTGCTAATGTGTTTTGCTGCCAAATCGTGTGCCGAGATATAGCCATTTGTATTAATACTTTCTGTATCAAAACCAAAATTAAAAGCGATATAAATTCCCAGAAAAGCAGTATATATAAGCGGTGTTGCATGATCGGCTTTTATTTTATTTATACACCACTCAATGCCGGCGAAACAAAATAAAATGATAGAGGGAATGATCGTTGTCATATAGCGTATTGCAAAATCAGCAGGGACAATGACGTGCATGATATATATTGAAATAATTATTGATAATAGAGTGGGCCATATCAATTCCATTTTTTCGCCACTAATTATTGCCACAATTATTTTTGACCAAATGCCAAAGAAAAAAAGTAGTGTCAGTACTAAGCCTAATTCGACATAAATATTTTTTGCGAACCAGGATATGGCTAATAGTGTGAAGTTGCTACTGAAAATTGAGCCCCCTTCAAATGCGCCGGCATCAACACTGGGCATTATTAAGTACCAGGGTAAACAAAGCATTAGTACGATTGCAGCCGACAGCCATAGAATAGGGCGTTTTAGCATTTCAAATCGCCAGGCAATTAGCATAATCATGATTGGCATTAATCCAATCGACCATGCGGTTCCTCGCGTTAAAATCGCAGCAGAGGCAAGTAATGCGAATAATATGCCATGAGAAATTTTTCCGCTTGATAAGAACTTGGCTAACAATACACACGCCAATAGTGTTAATAATGTCACCGTTAACTCTAGCATTAGCACTGCGCTCATGGTTTGTATGAGAGGCATTGCAATGAATAGTATTGCAGCGGCAAAAGCAGAATATTTGTTTAAATAGGTTTTAGCAATGTAATAAATAGTGGTTGCTATGGCTGCTGTGGTGAATGCAACAAAACACATGGTAGACAGTCTGGAAGTGCCGAAAGATTATGAACCAAATTGCAAGCATGCCGTACATAACGGGAGGCCAATGTCCGATGGCGACTTTTGGATAATGATAGTAATAGTCTTTTGCATATGCGAGAGGATGCTCAATTTCACCATTGGTAATATAATTTTCAATCAACAATGAACTTACATAATGTGCGGCTTCATCAGGAAAGCCGGTGTACTCATTATCCAACACGCCATTGATCCATTGGAATAACAACACTTCAATAAAAAAACAATAGCGCAATAAACAGCAGCTTTGGCAAGCCGATAGCTTTGTCTTGCGAAATGTGACCCGTGATGACGTTTTGCATAATGCGAACGATGTGAAATTAAATTTCAAGCAAATAATTCTGATGCTTGAGCACCAACTTAATAGCTCATGAAAATTTTTGAGTTGGCGTAACTTAACGCGAGAATGGCGTGTGAAAATAGAATATACACACAAATTAAGATCCACCTCTAAGAGGTGTGATAAGTATTTAAGTATTTTGTGATGCAGTTCAGAAAATATTCTGTCAGTTTTGGCGCGAACTGACTTTCTTTACTCGTTTGGAGAACTTCCTTTTTTGCCATACATTGGACACATAACTGCGCCAATAAAGTTGCACAATGACATAAGCGATTGCGCTCACCAGTGCGCCACTACAGAGACATCCGACCAGGAATGGTTGCCAACGATCTTGTAATTCAGTAAATAACCAATTCAGGCTAAATTCAAATTCAAAAGGTTGTAATTCAACTCCCAGCAAGATGGCGCCAAATTTATATGCGGTAAAAAATAAGGCGGGCATTGTGATTGGATTTGATACCCAAACAAAAATAACAGAGAGAGGGATATTTGCACGCACGATAATTGCTATTGCCGCGGCTAGTAACATCTGCCCTGGGATAGGAATAAATGCACAAAATAACCCGACTGCAATCCCTCGTGAAACTGATCGACGGTTCAAGTGCCAGAGATTGGGTTCGCGACCTGCATGGCCAAACATCTCTAGCGACTGACTATGTCGCATCGCATCTAAATTGGGAAACCATTTTTTAAGTAGTTTTCTTGGCATGTATCTAAACAAATAACTAGGTAACTAGATTACTAATATTATCGCATGATCATGATTAAGCTGGCATTGTCATTTTTGCTAGGCGTGTTGCTATTCCAGACTTGTCGTGAACTACCTTCGCTCAGTTATTTATTTCTGTTCCCTATTTTGGTGCTGTTTTGGTTAAAGATTCCTCAAACGCTATTTGCTTTAATCATTCTGTTAGGATTTTCGTGGACTCATTTGTTTGCCTATCACTCTTTAAATCCACAAATTTCATCTGACATTGTTGGTAATGAGGTAAACGTTAAAGGTCATATCGTCGAGTTGAAGACTTACACGCAAGAATACAGTCAATTTATTTTTAAATTATTAACACCTTCACTTGAATCATCGGATGCCTTAGTTGCAAAAAAGGTTTTACTCAGCTGGTATCAGCCAAAATATCAATTAAGGAAAGGGCAACTATGTCATCTGACTGTCAAGCTGAAAAAACCGTGGGGATTTTCGAATCCGGGTGCATGGGATTATGAAAAGACTCTTTTTTTACAAGGCATTACGGCTCGAGGGTATGTACGACAAGGAACGTGTCAGTTAGCAGAAATTGAGGTAAGAAAATTATCTCATCTACGTGAAAGCTGGATAAACAATTTCTTACATAAGAGTGCAAATTATGACAACGCGGCATTTATGCAAGCACTGACATTTGCATACAGAGAAAATATAACTGACCAACATTGGAATATTTTACGTAAAACAGGCACGGCGCACTTATTAGCAATTTCTGGATTACATTTAAGTGCAGTGGCTTTTATTGTTTTTCTTGTTATACAAAAAATATATTGCATGAGTGCGACATTATGTAATGTCATACCTGCGAGAACTGTGGCAGCAGTTGCGGCTATATTCGCAACTTTATTTTATGCCTATTTGGCTGGGTTTACCTTGCCCACACAACGTGCTCTGATAATGGTTGCACTTGCATTGTCTGCAATACTTTTGCGCAGGCCAATGTTTAGTTTATCGGTCTATTCAAGTGCACTTTTATTAGTATTAATTATCAATCCACTGGCGGTATTAACTGCTGGGTTTTGGATGTCGTTCTTAGCAGTGTTATTTATATTTATAGCACTCAATGCGACCAAGTCACTGGGATCAAAAAAATTCACCAGTAAACTAATACGTATTGGTTTAATTCAATGTTATCTAGGTGTCGCGTTATTTCCAATTAGCTTGTTGATCTTCTCTGAAGCCTCAATTATTTCACCGCTAGTTAATTTGCTTGCCATTCCTTATGTCAGTTTTATTGTGTTGCCGTTACTATTATTTGCACAGAGTATATTTTTGTTGGGTATTGAGAATATTGAGTGGTTGTTGAATCTGATTGATATGCTATTGGCTGGACTGTGGTGGGGATTAGAAGGATTTGCCTCCACTGAATATGCCGCATGGCAATTTAAACCAACATTAGTCGGTGTTATTTGTTTCGAGGCCGGTTTATATATTTTAGTGCAAGCAAAAGGTTTTCCGGCAAAATATCTTGCCTGGATGTTGCTGCTCGCCATGTTTGCTCTTAAAGAGCCTTCACTTAAAGGCGGTCAGTTGCGAATGACCACACTTGATGTTGGCCAAGGATTGGCAGTTGTTATTGAATTACCTCACTACACGCTATTGTACGACGCGGGCATGCGCTCACGCTCGGGATTGAATACTGGTCGAATTGTTATTCAGCCCTATCTTGAATGGCGCAATATACAAACGGTCGATATGGCAATTGTAAGTCATAACGATAATGACCACGCTGGTGGCATGCACTGGTTATTGGAAAATACTGAAGTGGAGACATTAGTTGTGAGTAACGAGCCAAGTCTATACTCTGCACGTCACGTCACTATATGTCGAGCTGGTGATCAGTGGCAGTCAGGGAATGTTACTTTTCATATGCTTCATCCGCCGGATAAATGGCAGTCGAACGATAATAACCGATCATGTGTACTTCAAATTTCTCACCCAGCAGGCACAATTCTACTCACGGGTGATATCGAAAAATTAGCTGAAGAGTGGCTGGTTGAGCAATATGGCGATAAATTAGCCAGCGATTTGATCACTGCTCCGCACCACGGCAGCCGGTCATCATCGAGTTATCGGTTTGTTGACCGTGTTCATCCTCAAACTGTCGTTTTTTCAGCGGGTTACATGAACAGATACGGCTTTCCTCATGCTACTATTAGCCAGCGTTACCAAGATCGTGGAACGCAAATTGTGGATACCATACACCATGGAGCGGTTACGTTTTTGTTTGACATTGAAAAGGGAATTCAAATGCAAACAGGACATAGACTAAAGAATAAACGCTATTGGCATTCCACAGAGGAAGAGTTAACAGATCCAATAGAATAAGGAATATCTGCACAGTGTTTGAGATAATCAAATCAGGTGGTTGGCTAATGTTGCCAATCTTGGGTTGTTCTGTCGTTGCGCTAGCCATTGTGCTAGAACGATTTTGGAGTTTACAGAAGAAGCGCGTTGCACCCGATAATCTAGTCGCAAAAGTATGGAAGCTTGATCAAAATAATCAACTCGACGACAAGACAGTTGTTGCCATACGTGATAGTTCTCCTTTGGGTCGCATCCTGGCGGCAGGTTTAATGAACCGCACCAGCTCGCGTGACGTCATGCGCGAAAGCATTGAAGAGACAGGTCGTCATACCGCGTATGAATTACAGTTATTTCTTACAACACTTGGCACTATTGCTGCCATTTCTCCCTTATTAGGCTTGTTAGGCACTGTTGTTGGTATGATTCAGGTGTTTGCTGTTATTACCAGTGTTGGTGTGGGTGATCCCGGAGAGCTTGCCAATGGAATTTCCAAGGCTTTAATCACGACAGCGGCAGGCATCTCTGTCGCGATTCCAGCCATCTTTTTCGTGCGTTACTTCAGGCGTAAAGTGGACGGATTAGTAGTGGACATGGAAGGTGAGGCGATTAAACTCGTTGAAGTCATGCAAGGTTCCAGAATGCCGGAACATGCTGATAGAAAGACTGCTAAAAAGACACGCAAGTAGCTTGAAGGTCCAGTGCTGTAATGAAATTCAATCTAGACGAAGAAGATAAAACGGATGTCAGCATCACCCCACTTATTGATGTGGTGTTTTTATTGCTGATCTTTTTTATGGTAACAACCACCTTCGATAATGATGCAAGTTTAAAGATTGACTTACCTAAAGCCAGTAATGCGGTACAATCTGAAGAGAAAAAGAGCTTAGAGGTTGTTATCGACCGTAATGGTCAATATTACATGGATGGTAAAAGCTTACTCGATGGCCAGTCGCGTACACTTGAGACGGCATTGAGTAAATTATCAAAACAATACGAATTAGATAGAATCACAATACGTGCGGATGCCAGCACCCCTCATCAATATGTAGTATCGGTGATGGACGCTGCCGGTAAAATTGGTCTAAGTAAAATATTTATAGCAACATCAAGTGAGCAAGAAGACGTCAAACAATAATGCTGATCATGTCACGTCTGGCTTGTCTATCTACCTTCGTCTCTTAAAATATCTCAAGAACTACAAACTGATGCTGCTGATTGCGGTGATTGGTTTGGCAGTCGTTGCGGCGAGTCAATTAGCCTTTACTTTACTACTAGCTCCGATTATTGATGAAGCCTTTGTCGCTGAGAGCACGCGACAGTTTTTATGGATTCCACTCACCATAGGCTTTATTTTTATTATTAGAAGTATTGGTAGTTTTCTGGGCTTGTATTACATAGGTAGCATTGGGCAAAGCATGGTGAAGGAGCTACGGACTGAAATGCATGAAAGTTTAATGTATCTTCCATCTTCTTATTATGATGCTTCAACGCTAGGTAAACTACTTTCAAAATTCACTTTTGATGTTGAGCGAGTATCTTGGGCTGGATCAAAAAGTATTCCTATTATTGTCCGTGACTCGTTAACTGTCATCTTCCTGATTGGCCTCATGCTTTACTTGAGCTGGAAGTTAACATGCGTTCTATTTATTTCTGCACCGTTGGTGTATTTGGTAATTAAGTACGCCACCGTAAAATTTAGAAAGTTAAGTCACAGAATTCAAACATCAACAGGAAGTATTGCGTCCAGAATAGAAGAATCGATCAGTGCACAGTCTTTAGTTAAGTTATTTACTGCAGAAAAAGAAGAAATTGAGCGTTTTGAAGCAATTAATGAAAAGAATCGACGTAACCAAACAAAGTTTATAGCGGTCAAAGCTGTCAATACGCCTTTGGTGCAGATGATTGTGGGTATCGCATTTGCCGTGGTTATTTATGTGGCATTTTTGCCGTCAGTGAAAGGTGATTTGACGGCCGGTGCGTTTGCCAGTTTTGTAACGGCCGTGATGGGGATGTTAAATTCCGCGCGCAAACTCACAACCATTAATCAAATACTGCAAGCGGGTATCGCCGCATGTGAAAGTGTCTTTAAACTTATTGATCAACCCACACAGAATAATTCTGGACATGTCGTTTTATCTGACTGCAAAGGGAAAGTTGAATTTAACAATGTGAGTTTCTCATATGAGTCAAAGCCTGGCATAGTTCTGAGTGATATTACCTTGCAGGCTCATCAAAATGAAATGATTGCTTTTGTCGGTAAGTCAGGGAGCGGCAAGTCGACTTTAGTTAAATTAATTCCACGCTTTTATGAAGTGTCAGCGGGTGACATTTTAATTGATAATCATTCGATTAACGATATTGAATTAAAAAGTCTGCGTAGCAATATATCCATGGTGAGTCAGGATGTGGTTTTATTCAATGATACTATTGTTAATAATATTGCTTATGCAATGCCAGATAAATCAAGACAACAAATTATCCATGCGGCTCAACAAGCGCACTTGACAGAATTCATCGATAAACTTCCCAATCAATATGAGACAATTGTAGGCGATAAAGGGGTTTTATTGTCTGGAGGGCAGCGTCAGCGCATTGCCATTGCACGTGCGTTATTAAAAGATGCGCCCATTTTAATTCTTGATGAGGCAACATCATCATTGGACTCTGAATCTGAATATCATATAAAAGAAGCAATTAATGAATTAAGAAAAAACCGCACCACATTTGTCATTGCGCATCGATTATCTACGATTGAAAGTGCAGACAGAATATATGTATTAGATAAAGGCAGAATCATTGAATCAGGTTCTCACTCAGAACTGATCAGTAAAGATGGTGCATATACCAGTCTCTACCAGCGTCAATTCAAACCCAACTAGTTTTATTCAAGACCATGGCAAAACAATTTACACAGCACTATGTAAATTCAATGTGGTATGGAGGAAATTGGCTTGCTTATTTGCTTACCCCTTTATCTGGTGTATTTGCGATCATTTCATCATTAAGAAAGCGACAACAGACATCACAGCAAATACTATTTAACAAACCTGTCATTGTAGTTGGCAATATAACGGTTGGTGGTACAGGTAAAACACCTATGGTTATCGCACTTGCAAGTGAATTACACTTGCAGGGCTATCGTGTGGGAGTTGCAAGCAGAGGTTACAAGCGACAATCTAGTGATACGTTATTAGTCACTCAATCACATACGGTGGAAGATGTAGGAGATGAACCGTTACTCATTTATCAAAGAACTAAAGTCCCAGTAATGGTGGGCAGTAATCGTCTATCTGTCATAGCATCTCTGATTGAAGATCATCAGTGCGATCTTGTGATTTGCGACGACGGCTTACAAGATTATCGATTTAAACATGAGGTTGAAATCGTCATGGTGGACGGAGAAAGAGTATTTGGCAATAAGCACCTGTTACCAGCTGGACCCTTAAGAGAGAATGTTAAGCGTATTCAGCATGCAGATTTTATCGTTGCAACGGGACAACTAATCCCTAAAATTAGTAATGATTGTATGCAGTTACTTATAGACAGTGCTGTTAGTTTGCTAGATGATGAAATATGTCCGCTCAATCAGTGGCAGGGTAAAAGAGTGCATGCTGTGGCTGCGATTGCCAATCCACATCGTTTTTTCAATGCGCTAAAACAGCATGGGTTAGATGTAATTGAACATGAATATGCAGACCATGCGATGCTAAATAAAGAAAATATTACTTTTAATGATGATGATCCTGTCTTTATGACAGAGAAAGATGCAGTAAAATGTAAGCAATTTAATTTATCGAATACATGGTATGTACCAGTCAATGCAGAGCTACCAAAAGACTTTATTACACGCCTGCTCGCATGTTTAAAATGAATATAAAGACAATCAATCCCGAGGATTAAGTGATGGATAAAAAATTAATGGATATTTTGGCTTGTCCTGTTACAAAAGGTCCACTTATTTATGACGAAGATAAACAAGAGTTAATTTCAACGTCCGCCAAGCTTGCGTATCCCATTCGTGATGATATCCCTGTAATGCTTGAAGAAGAAGCTCGTCAGATAAATGAAGAAGAGTATGAGTATTATAAAAAGAAAAAATAATGGCTAGTTCATTTCGTGTGGTGATTCCAGTGCGTTACGCCTCGAGTCGCTTGCCTGGAAAACCGCTACTTACTTTTCGACATAAGCCTATTATTGAACATGTATATGAAAATGCATGTGAAAGTGATGCGCAATCTGTGCTGATTGCCACTGATGATGAGCGCATCGCTGACGCCGCGCATAAATTTAATGCCGATGTGTGTATGACTAGCAGTGAGCATCAGTCAGGCACGGATCGTATTGCTGAGGCGGTGATACAACAACAATGGGCGAATGAAGAAGTAGTGGTAAACCTTCAAGGCGATGAGCCCCAAATGCCTGCTGCAAATATTAAGCAGGTGGCTGAATTGTTAATGCAGCATCATACTGCGTCTATCGGCACACTGTGTCATCGTATTTTTAGCATTCAGGAATACGAGGACCCTAATATCGTCAAAGTTGCAAAAAATGTAAATGGAAGAGCGTTATATTTTAGTCGCAGTTCATTACCATTTATTCGCAACATCGACGTTAAAATGCTTAAAGAATTTGAAGTGTTTAGACATGTCGGCATTTATTCATATCGTATTGACTATTTGAAACAATTTATAGCAATGCCACAGTCTCCCCTGGAGAAAATAGAAAAACTAGAACAATTACGTGCACTTGAACATGGTGATGAAATAGCAATTGAAGCGTGTAAACAAAATCCCGGGATAGGGGTCGATACCATGAATGACTATCACCGCTTAAAAGTTAGCAATTAAGTCATTCTGACAGTGGATTGATTAACTATCAAAGCTGAAATGTTTGTGTAGAAATTAAAAAGGCACAGCCAACATTGGCTGTGCCTCTGTATTGAAAAATTGAATCTAGTATTAACTACTATATTGACTTGCGCTTTCTTGAGAACAATGAAATGCCAAGTACGCCAGAAAGTAATAATGGCAATGCCGCAGGCACTGGAACGGGTGTCAGTGTGACTAGCCAATCTTCAGTAGGTCCGTTAGGCAATAACCATCCGCGCGCTACTTCAGAAGTAGTATCGTTATCGAGACGATGGCCGTCACCTAATGCTAAGAATACATAGCCAGAAGTATTTTGTTCTCCGGTTAATGTAAATACATCACCACCATTAGATAATGTGCCGCTGGCGGTTGCTGCTGCAAAACCATCTGTCATTGACGTAATATCAGTTAATGTGTAGGTCACATCCCAAATGGAATTGTCTGAGTTTCTCGATAATTGCCCAGTAATAGTTACTATATCGTTGGCGTCATTCATGTCACCCATATTGTCCCAAAATAGGCTGACAGAGGCAGTTTCCTGGGTAGTGCTGAATGTTTTTGCACCGTTGGAGCCGTCGCCTCCAGAACCCGCCATGGAAAAAATCGGATCATCTAATCTGAGGCCATAAGTGATTCCATTGAGTACGTCCGTCAGATTGCCATCAGGATGATCATTCAAAAAATATGTCAAATTTGGCAGTATGCTAGCCGCATTTGCCGCCGACATAGATAAAAGAAGCGTCGTTAACAGTCCCAACCGTTTCATGCATGTTCTCCCTAGCTGTGAATTAAAAATCATGACTGAAGTATATAAGAGTCGAAGTAACTATTTAATTTAATATAGATTAAAAAAATATGAATTATTTATGTATTTAATTAATGTCAGATATTGGAAGCTAACTTAAACTAATGACAGATAAATTAAGGCAAAATAAAACAGAAAATAAATTAAAATAAATATATATAAAACAATGAGTTATATATATTATCTAATTAAAATTATAGTATTTTTATATTTAAATTTAACTTTCCTGTTTAACTCATTGATAACATTAAGACTGCTATTTACTTCAATCCTATTATTCCTATATTGATGTCATACGGTTACTGCGCATATTTCTTCACACCATCGTTTAATCGTTTCGTCAATCTGATCACGAATTGCTGACACTTGTATGAGCTTTTCATCGTCAGTACCAAGAACTTTTGATGGGTCAGGGAAACTCCAATGTATATGTTGTTTGATCATTGGGAAAATTGGGCATTTTTCAGCGGCTTCTTTCTCGCAAACAGAAATCACATAGTGAAATATTGCTCCTTGTTTGTACAAATCAAACACTGACTGAGTTGTATTATTACTAATGTCGATACCTATATGATGCATGGCTTTGACCGCAAGTGGATTTAACAGGCCTGGTTCTAGTCCCGCGCTTTCTACATGAAACGTATTGTCGCAATATTTTTTTAAAAGTGCGGCTGCCATTTGGCTACGAGCACTGTTATGAATGCATACAAATAAAACCTTGTCTCTCATACTGCTATAGATCTACTACTAGTTACCGTCACAGCATGAAGTGGTCGGCACGCAACAAGCAGAGCTATCTTCTTTCTTATTAGCAATGCGTGCTTGCGAGTCTTCTGTCATATCATTAAATGTTGTACTTTCACCGTGGGTTAAGAAAGTCTCCCATGCGACACCATCTGGATCATAAACCCATGTTTTAGACGACTTGGCGTAACAACAGGTCACTTGTTCCTGATCGACTTTAGGCGCATCGGCGTGACTCAAGCGTTCGCGTAGTTGGTTAAACTCATGATCATTTTCAGCTTGAATGCCAACATGGTCAACACCTGCTTTGGAACTATGCGTCGATATAGAAAAGTTTACATATGGGTCATCAAGTATCCACTTTGCGTAATCTTGTTTTTCTACCGTTGGTGGTTCACCAAACAATGTGGAATAGAAACTTATGGATTGTGCTAGGTTAGTGACACCGAGGTTTATATGAAAGCGTTTCATTAATTTCTCCAATACTTAGGTGGAATAAAATTAAAGTATTTAAAAGATTAATTTTACGTAGATGATGATTGATATCTTTTCATTACATGATTAATCTGACAATGACGAATGAGGATAAATATGAACTTTTTATTAAACATTTAACATAATATTGTAATTTATTAAAAAATTCACGTTTAAATTTATTTGCACAGTAGTTTGTACATATACAGCTTAAATAATGTGATATCACCTGTAGTGACAATTGTTTTTAACCTGTTTAAATATACACCACATGCTAGTTACCTCAAGAATCGTTCTATGTATAGTTATTTTAATTAATTTATTTGATAAATAAAATCATCAGCCAACGTTATCAACGAGCAGCACTAGTATTGACATTACATTTTAATCAATCGTATGTGATTGCGGAGACTCATAAATGCCTAGCCATAATCGTAATCGTCGTAAAATTATTAAATCTGCAGTAGCCGCAACGTCTGGAATAGCACTGGGCCATTTATTTTCAAGTTTGGCTATCAACAATGCTCACGCATCTGCAGCCCAGCAAGTAAATGAAAGTCTTCCACTTTCACCAGTTACGGATGATGCTACTGGGTTAAATTTATTGAAACTACCCGAAGGCTTTAGCTATACAACTTTTGGTTGGACAGGCGATCAAATGAATGATGGCACATACACACCCGATCGACATGATGGCATGGCAGTTGTTGATTATGATGATACATCAGGTGTGATTACATTGATGCGTAATCACGAACGTGGTGAAGTCAATGATCTGGTCATTGGAAATGGAATTGCGCCCATCTATGACCACAACGATGAATCAAGTGATAGTGCAAATAATGTTGGAGGGGGCGTCACTGCGCTTCGATATCGAGATGGAAAATTACTTGACAGTCAGGCCGCGCTCGGCGGCACACTTTTTAATTGTGCAGGTGGTGCGACACCTTGGGGATCGTGGTTAACTTGTGAAGAATATGTCGTCAGTCAAGCACTTAATGAAGACAGTGATGAAACTCAGCATGCAACGCGTGATCATGGCTATGTGTTTGAAGTGCCAGCGCCCCACTTAGGTCAAGCTAGCGCACAGCCAATAGTAAGTATGGGTAAGATGAAGCATGAAGCTGTCGCGGTTGATCCTGTCAACGGGATAGTCTATCTGACTGAGGATAATGGCCCTAACTCTGGGTTCTATCGTTTTATTCCTAAAAATCGAGCGCAACAATTCGGTGCCCTGGAAGAGGGTGGATTACTGCAAATGTTAAAGGTTACATCTCGGGATAATGTAGACCTAACGTCTCCTATGCGCGGTGATACTCATCCAGTTGAATGGGTGACGATTGAAAATCCTAATATGGATGGTATTGAGGGTGAGTCTGGTCCTTATCGTCAAGGTAAGCTTAAAGGAGGCGCAAAGTTCTTACGTGGTGAAGGTTGTTGGTACCACAAAGATGTAATTTATTTTGTTGATACAAGTGGGGGAACTGCAGGCAAGGGCGTGGTGTGGGTATATAAGCCATCAAGAACGAATAATTTTCAGGGAGAATTAATTGCTCTTTTTGTTTCGCCCGGCCAGGAGACAGCAAATAACCCTGACAATATTACAATCAGTCCGCGTGATGGTATTTTAGTGTGTGAAGATGGTGGTAGTTTTACTAGTCAGTATGGTTCAACCGTTGGCTCACGATTAGTTGCGATTAATCAACGGGGTGTAGCAAATATATTCGCAGAAAATATTGCAATTATTTCTTCACCTCTAAAATCTAAACCAAGAATCGCATTAGGTGACTATCGAGGACAAGAATTTTGCGGTGCTTGTTTTGATCCGATTGGTAAAACATTGTTTGTTAATATACAAACGCCTGGAATAACGTTTGCTATTAAAGGCCCATGGCATCAAGTAGGCCTTTAATGTGCAGTGAATGAAATTTATGTGCAATTATGCGTGATTGTGTATCTCAAGTGGTTAGTAATCATCTCTGATTACATTATTCGCACTATTCAGTGGTTTGATCGAGTGCACAAAGTCAAATACATTAGACATCGCTATTAAGTAAGATTGGTGATCGTAAGCATTTTCACCACTAGATTCACTGACGTACTGACTTAATTCTTTCTCTGCTTCCTTTAAGTGATACAAAGCTTTTTCAACATCCATTTGAATTCCCCAATTCAGCTAATGTGTTTTTTAAGAATTGAAAATTAAATTACCAAAGCTAGAGATGAGATGTGTGACTTTGGTTATAAGAATTTTAAGATTCATATGAACTTTAGAGAAAATTTGAACTAGCTCACATTGAAAGTTAGTATATTATCGAACTTTAATATTTATACTATGTTCCAATATATTTTTGTTACAAAAATATGACAAAATGCAGCATATATAGAGTTTTATACTCGATCTCAACAATAATGACTTCCTTCACAAACAATGAGTATTAAACAACTGTTATCTCATTAGTTTAACTATTCTGTAAGCTTCTTCACATTCTTGATGCCAAAAAATGCATACAAATACTGTCACTTGGAAGAGTAAAACAGGTGACTTAATGAATGATCCAGACAATCATATAATCAATGAAATTGTAGATGATCTAAATTTTACATTGGATGAAGAGAGTAATGAGCATCTCACTGAATTAGAACTTGAAGAGTTAATGGACGCCCTTGACACACCAGGACTATGACATATAAAGCAGACAGACGAGAAGAAGAACGCAGACGTGAAAGAGAGTTTGTAGAATTTCCTTTTACTGATGCGAATGGCGTTGAAGTAAAATGTGATCGTCGCAAAGCTGATGACCGACGTTCAAAAATAATTATTACTTCTGAGCTTATTTCGGATACTCAATTCATGGAGTATTTTGAATCAAATAACGAATAGTTTGCAAAGTCTTATACAGCCTGATCAGTTTGCTGAACGACCGTACCATGGTTAGTGCCACTTTGTACTTCCACTGTCGCTGCTAAAAACTCCGTTGTAGTGGGTGTTGTTACGCTATCAATATGGTACCACTCGCCGCGAGTTCGATACCAATCTATATCCACAATCAAATAACCACGTCTTTCAAAATCAACATATTGTGTATGAGGATTGCCGGCAAGTATTTGTTGTTCCAGGCCTTGAATAACTGCTGGTGGTGTATTTGGATCAGTGAAGAATGGTGATGAAATTGCAGGTGTAACAAATTCTACGGCATTTGCGCCTGCACCATTGGTTGGGTTATAGCTGCCATCATACGGATTCATTGCAATATCGTTAAACCAAGATGAATGTATGTCACCAGTTAATACAACATTGTTGGTTGGATTATTGTTTGACAAAAATTCTAGGAAGCGATTTCTCGCACCGGCATATCCATCCCATTGATCTGAGTTCAAAGGCACAAATGTGCCTGGTGGAAACGGCTCTGGTAATAATGTTTGCAACTGTCCCATCATCACTTGTTGACCAAAGACTTGCCATTTCGTACCGTTATTCGCTGCACTTTCGATTTGGTTATACAACCAATTTTCCTGTCGCTTGCCTAATAACTGTCGATCAGGCCTATTTAGCTCGGCTAACAACTCAGGGATTGTCGCTGGATCAACTAATAGCTGCCCTGAGAATGGATCAATGATGGGTGCGACTTGTTGTTCGCGTCCAAATAAACGTGTATCCAGCATATCTAGCTGAACTAGGTCACCAAATTTAAAACGGCGGAATATTTTTCCGCTGTAAAGTCTTCGATATTGGTTATCGCGAATCGGCATCCATTCAAAATATGCTTTACGTGATAACACTTTACGCACGCCCCAATCGCCCTCGGTCTCGGGTTGATGGTTTTCAGCACCATCTTTATAAGAATCATTAGTTGACTCATGATCATCCCAAACCACAATCCAGGGATGCATTTGATGTGCTAATTGAAGTTGCGGATCTGTTTTATACTGCGCATGACGCTCACGATAATCACTTAGAGCAATTGTTTCTTTATCTGGACTTGGTATTCGATCTAGATCCGTTCCGTCACCAAACGTGGCATTGGCATATTCATAGATATAATCACCGAGGTGCAGAACAGCATCAATATTATTTTGATATGCAATTTTTTCATATGCGCCAAAAAAGCCGGCAGGATAATTTGAGCATGAAGCAACAGCAAATCTGACTCTATCGGTATGTCGAGGTAACGTACGAGTACGCCCGATAACAGAGCTTTCACCTAAAGCGTAAAATTGATAATAATAAGTTGTGTCTGGTTTTAAGCCGTATGCATCAAATTTAATCGTGAAATCATCGTATGCATGAGCAAAGTCTGTATACCTGCAAACAACTTTCTTCAGCTTGGGGTCGGTAGCAACGACGACTCTAACTTTAATATATTTTGAATTGAATCTAGGGGTTACACGTGTCCACAAGATGACTCTGCGTTTAAGTGGGTCGCCACTGGCAACACCATGTCTAAATACTGGGCCGTCTTCAATATCATCAGCATGAGGCATCCATTCATGCAGATTGTAATTTGAAGCATTAACTTGATTTAAAGAACTGCCTGCAGCAACAAGGCCAAAGAATCCACGACGTGATAGTTTCATTTTTCTGAAATATTTTTGTTAGTGTTAGTTCAAACGCTAACTTAATTTCATGAATGTTTAATTACGATGTTATGAACATAGCTGTCATAAATGCTGTCAGCCATCGTGTGTGATATTTTACAGACATATCACAAAAAATTACCTTGTAACAATGATGTGTCACATGTCTTTCATTAATACATGATTATCTATTTATTTTAAAAGCTTGGTTTTACGATAGCTTGTCAGCGATGTCTGCAATGTTTTTGATAGGCATTGGATTAATGTTATTCAATGTCTATGTGGACTTCATTTCTACGTAAAAATGGAACGGTCCAAGGTGGGTCGTAGGCTGCAGAGTAAGCCTGAGAGATAATTTTGTACTCGTTAGCTATTAGCCAGTCAGTGAGTTTTTGAGTCTGCACTGCTATTTTTTCATCAGTAATTAATCCGGTGTATTTAATGCTGGCAACTTTTTTCTCTGGAATCTCTACAATCTGAATATCTGGGTTGGTTGGAATAGGTAAAGTATCCATTGTGTATTCTGCTGGAAGTACAAAACTCATTGTCCAGTCATTTTCATTTTCCTGTTGATACACAGGCACTGTCATAGCAATCTTTTCACTGCTTGGCTTTTGTATCACCGGTGTCGTCATTGCTATTTTTTGTTGTGACTGATTGTCGCCAAAAATATAGCCTGCGAGTTGCCTAAAGGCGCTATTGCTGCTTTGCTTGTAATTACCTTTAGACGATGTCTGCGCAATCAGGGCAGAATCGTACAAGCGTATCTGTATGTTCTGTTCTTCAAATAATACTTTATAGCTTGCTTCTTCAGAATTTCTTATACCCACGACTGTGCACCCGGAAAGTACTATACATAAGATTAAAATTAAGATAATAGCTAAAATTGCCTTCATGGTAATCTACTCGATTTGTGATGAGATCACTTTACAGAACCAATATTCACGGCTTGCATACTCAATCATTAAATATATTTAATTTATTCCATGCAGTGTCCATGCGGTAAAGATAAACCATTTAAAATATGTTGTGGTCGTTTTATTGATCACAATAAACATGCAAAGACGGCTGAGCAACTAATGCGCTCTCGCTACAGCGCATTTGCTTTGGGTGGCTATGGTCAGTATTTACTTGATACTTGGTATCCCACGATGACAGCAGGGCTTGATGCTAATCAGCTCTCTGCTAAGCAATATGAATGGGTGAAACTAGAGGTGATGAATAAAACACAAAAAGGCGACAGTGCAACCGTAGAATTTAAGGCATATTTTCAATCAGAACAGGACGATTTGAATATCCTGCATGAAAACTCTTTATTTAAAAGAGTTTCAGGCAAGTGGTTATACGTAGGGGCAATTAAATAAAAAGAAAATGCCCCTTAACTTATCTGTTAAGGGGCAAGAGCACTGCATCATCAAAAAATTGATGTAGGGAGGTACAGTTCTTTTAAGCAGCTACTTTTAAGGCTTCGGCAATTTTTAATTCGCCTTCATTCGCCATTTCTTTGTCCCATTTGCCTAATTGCTCATCCATATACTTATGCCATACAGATGGAATTAGAGTGAGTGCAAACAGTGAGAAGTAGCCTCGACCACAGTTAGGTGCACCTACTTCATCTAACTCCCAGAAGTGAGTCTCACCTCGGTCGTGATGGTCTGCCTGACGACCGATCTCGATGAAGAACCAGCTAGTGAAAGCAGTATTGTTATCCCAGCTGTGTCGGTAATCGATGGGTTGGCCTTTTTCTCTTATCAAGCCATAGTGCTCTAAGTAATTGAGTGCTTCTAGCTCAAAGTTAGCGATAATCCACAATGTGCTGAGCGCTGCGATACCAATCCATCCACCTGCAAACCAGAATAACGCTACTGTAGGCATACTCATTAAGTATCCTCTGATCCAGCGGTTTTGCCATGATAGGAATGGTTTGCCTAATCTTTCTAGGCGTTGCTTTTCCATCTTAAACAGGAATTTGCTTTGTCCGATACCTGACAATGGAAAATGTTTGTAAATACTGCGTCCGCGTGGCGATGTAGCTGGATCATCTTGATGACCTAATTCTAGATGATGGTTGTATACGTGCGCATAACAAAAATGTGCTTTACCACTTAGAGCCATCATCCATCTGGCAATCACAAAACTAAAACCTTTAGTGTGTGCAAGTTCGTGACCATAGATAATGCCAATACCGGCAAATATTCCACTTGATATGCAAGCACCGATTAACTGTGATGTTGTAATGCCTTCTTGTATGTTCATGCCTAGTAATGTTGATTGGCTAATGGGCACACCGGTTACATATTCCCAGATTCGCCATGCAAGAACTAATTGCAGAAGCACGAACGCGCCTAACATTCCATACATCACACCGTTTTGAAATCCAGCACTGGCGTAAGTATTACCTGTTTCGTCGAAACCTGCGCCTGGTGTTTGATTTCGTGTCAGCGTATCAATAATGATGCCGAGTCCGAGCATTGCTACACCCGTCCAGACCCATGGGCCACCAGCAATGACACCGAAAACTGCAGACAATATTAATAGCGGCGCTATTAAATATCGCAGATTAATAAACATCTTTTTCATGATTTGCTCCTTGGTTTACGTTGTATAACTACTTTCTATCAACTGATGCCGACTATAATGAATTTGTAAGCTTATTGCTAATTATGTACATGTACAAAACATGTAATTAGCTATGTGTTGCTACAAATACGACCTCTTTTTGTGTGCGTTAAAAGATATAAAATAGAAATGTACATTCATAATAAACTGAATAATATAGATTAATATCATATAAAGACTATGTACATATACAGAAAATGCAATTCTGAACGATTTCAGTAATAATAGCTGTACATCTCAGGGACGCGATGTGTAATTGTGCGCACCTTTACCCCAAGTGCGCTGATTACTGCTCAATAAGGATTAGGTCTCCTCTTAGGCTACTAAGCCTCCGAAGACTCACTACTCGAGTCGTTTATCCCCGTCACCCTTCGGCGGGGATTTTTTTAAACATATTTGGGAGTATGTGAATGATGATGAATAAGCAAACAAATGGGCATAGAAATAGAAAATCGCTGCACACATTAGCTATGTTATTCGATGGCTGGGAAATGATTGGTGAAGGTTTGAAGTCACAACATACTGAGCGAGCAGATGTGTTAAGAAATAAGGATAATTCAACCAAGGCAATTTCTAACTGATCATTCAGCTAGATTAATCGGAAATATTATCTGTCGATTTGAAATTCAATTTTTAAACTACCTGAATTCTTCGTTTGCTGAAGTATATTTCTAGCAGAAATTTCTTGGCTTTCATCATGACCAAGTGTTAGCTGTAAGGATTGTTTTAGCGAATTTGCTAAACCAAACGCTGCTAGCCTTCGATAGTAAGGCAGATGTTCAGCAAAATAGGGTAGAGATTCAACAATTGGTTTGTTTGAATTCAATGACTCAAAGAAATCCCTTTTCATTAAATTGACTTGCGTAACCAGATCTTGATTATCATTCCAGTTATCAACGGGTGTGAGGCTCCAGCTTCTATCTTCATGAAGTATGCACTTAGCAAAATAAACATAAGGACAGTTATTCCATTTATCTGGCTCAATGAGACTAAGTTTCCATTGATTATCATCATAATATAAATAATATGGCTTATTCATTACCGGTTTGAAACCAAAAGAAGCATTGAGTACAAATAAAGATGTGAAGTAATCTGCCAACCACTCTGGAATGTCTTTAGCAGCGGCTCGATATTGTTTAAAACTATTTAGATCATCTAACAAGGAAAGAGAGCCTTTGCCTTGTGGATTTGCAGCGTTGATATCTTTACTTATCATGAATGAATTGGCTTAGTAATTATGTATCTATGATATAATGTCTTGTGTCGCATTTGTGTGATGAAATTAATTTGTACAGACTGTGTATAAAGCCTTAAAAGCCGAAGCCAAATTCAAAGCTACCATATTTATGATCCCAAAATTTCCAGCTTTGTTCTTCGTTTTCTGTACTCTTTCCAACGAAACGATATTCAAATAAATATCGATTATTATAATTTAATCGTACCCCTAGACCATTCTCTAATATAACGCGTGAAGGGCTGACAGTATGTGGGCTGTTGTCATTGAATAGTGAGCCTTCAAGTGTGCCGTTGAATGCAACAAATTTAATGTCATTATGCACAAATGCCTGCCACTCCCACTTATTGTATTTGTAATTTGGCTTGCTGATAATTTCATTACTTTCATCACCAATAATAAATTCACCACCAAGAGAGATATCATTGAATGCCGTGCCAAGTGATAATTTATATCTGGGGTGCAATGACACTAACGGGGTAAGTTCATAACGATTGGTTTTGTACTCTAGGAAATATTGCAGTGCAAGTTGATTCCTGATTTGCAAATCCCAGCTTTCCGGTTCTACAAAGCCAAACAACTCATGCCATTCGGTTTGTATTTCTTCTGCTTGAGAGCAAGGCCCAATACAGCCTAAGCTAAATTCATGTTTGATATAACGGTCGTAAATTGTTTCTGCTTCGAAAAATACACTCAAATAACTCCAACCGGCATAAGGACGATCACGATCAGTATCAATCTCTTGAGGTTCCAGAGATAAATCTGAGCTGGTATAAATCTTCTGTCCGAGTTTAAATCCACTGCTCACTTTGAATATCTCAATATCATTAGTAAACCAGCTTAAACTGCGATGTGCCAGGTTAGCAATATAATCAACATTATCAGGATTGTGTTGACAACGATACACAGCTTCAAAGCCACTAGAGTAAAAGCGATCCGTCCCGCCGCCTAATGTTAATGCGCTGTCATTTTCAATAATGACTGACGCTTCTCTATGCACGCATGGGTTAGCAAAGATGTCATTAGCAAATACGTCAATAGTGACGAATAGCAAAATTATTATTCTGGCAATAGATTTAATCACGTTGGACTGTCTAATCATTTAGGACAGAGGACAGTAATTTGTTGATACACTTTATCATTTCATCATCAGTGACTAGCCCTTGTTGAGATAATGAGCTACATAAGTTAGCGGCATAGATAGGATGATGAGAGTTTACTAAAAATAAATCTAATGCAGGCCCCTGACCATGGATAATATCTTTGATGACAAGTGGACTTAACATGCCTGCTGTTTCATTGACTGGAAACTGAGCAATATTATGTAATGCTGTTAGCAGTTTAGGACCAATAAATTGCGGTGACATAGATCCAGTATTTAATTCAAGTAATCGTAGCGCTGTATTGATATAAAATTGTAAAAAAGCATTATTCTGCCTAAACATTAGGAAAGCATTGTGCACTTTACGCTTACAGATTAATTTTTTATCGCTATCACTATTTTGCTGTATCCACACTTCTCGGCCTAATGCGAATTCTGTTTCTGTTAGAGTGAAGTTGTCTTGTGAAAAAATTAAAAAATCTGCATCACACCAAATGACTGTATGATAGCCTTGCTCTAAATAGTGCTGAAGTAAATACAGGCGTGCTAGATCTGAAGCAATGACGCGTTGCGCATCAAGTTTTGTAAATAATGACGGATCAATAAAGTTAAATAATTCGTCATCATAAAATTTGTAGGCATAGGCATTTTTCTTGGCCCATGACTTTACAGAATCAATGCATGATTGTAACCAAGTAGCTGGCAATGGTTGAGTGTGTGATTGCAGAACGATTGTATTAGTCATGCTTTGGCTGGTATGTTAATTGCCTGATAACATATCAATAAACAGGTCGCGTTTTTCAGAGTTTATTTGCCGATCTGTGCGGTATTCAACATGTTGATCATCAGATGCTGCAGGTGTTAACCAAATACTCCAAAGCCCTTTGGCTTCGTTGGGTAACAATGAATAGCGCGCATCGATGACTCTTAGAGGATTATTTGGGTCCACAGCGACATATCCCTGTGAGAACCAACTGAATCGAGTTAAATCTTTGGCTTGTTGTGAATGTGGATCTAGCCAGGGGAAATCACGTGAAACATCTAACTTAGATATCAGTGTGCCAGGATATGTCTTTGTTTTCAGGCCAACCCTGACTCCATCAACATGAAAGCCGTCTTCAACTTCATAAATGATTTTCCATAATATTATATTTGCAAAACTTGGTTTGGCTTCAAGCCTGATAGGAGTATGGCCGCGTTGCTCTGCCAGTTGCCAGCCAATGTCAGTTGCACGATGATTTTGATACAACCCAACAAGCTGATAGCAAACCACCCAAATCAAAGCAAGCAAGGCAAATTTAGATTGTTTGAATAGCATTGATAAAATAACCAGTAATAGCAGCGGAACAGTGAGTATTGGATCGATGATTGATATGGTGTCCCATGAGTAGCGATGATTGCTAAATGGCCATAACAACTGGGTACCATAACTGGTGCAAGAATCGAGTAAGCCATGAGTGGCATATCCTAAAGTGCAGAATAAATAGGTTTGCTTGAAGTTGAGTGAACTATGTCGTGCGATTAATGCATAAAGTAAACATGCACAAATAAAGCCTCCAATAGGAATAAACACTAACGAGTGTGTGAATTGACGATGGTATTCAAGAAATAGTAATGGATCTGAATTTGAGCGAATGAATACATCAAGATCAGGGGCCATACCGGAAATAAACCCTAATATGCCAGCTAACAGGACTGTTTTTTTATTGCTAAGTGATTGTGGCAGGCTTGCTCCAAGTGCCCCTTGAGTCAGCGGATCCATAGTCGACTAATTTATTTTGTCTGGTGAAGTGTGAATACAAGCAAGTTTGCAATAAAAATTTGTCCGCTCATAGGATTTATTGGCATTTCATTCAGATTTAGTGTTGTTTTGATCGGCATGTGAGGTATTAATTATTCGCTAATTGCGAATATTTGTTATGAATTTAAAACCTCAAGATATATTAGTATTACTCAAACTGGTTGCCCAAGGTGACATGGACTGGGTATACAGCCGGCTTGCGATGCAATTATGCATGAGTTCATCAGAAATTCATGCAGCGATGAAGCGTGCATACAATGCGGGATTGATGATGGATAAAGGAGAAACCATCATGCCCGACGCAAAAAATCTTGAAGAATTTATTGTTTACGGCGTGAAGTACGCGTTTGCACCAGAACGAGGTGAGCTGTGTGTCGGAATACCTACGTCTTATGCGGCTAAACCACTTTGTGATCGAGTGATTTATGATGGTAGCAACCCGCCAGTGTGGCCTGACGAAAATAGTAAAACGCAAGGCATTGCATTCAGACCTCTTTATCCATCTGTACCGGATGCGGCACGACTTGATGCGACACTATATGAGCTGTTAGCTTTAGTTGACGCGATACGAGGTGGACGCACACGTGAAAGAACACAAGCAATTAAAGAATTGAAACTGCGGTTTAATCGCTACGCAAATCATAATCGATTGGGTAGTGTGCAACATGTCAATCGTCGTCGAAAAACGGGTTAGTCACTAGCCTTGATCATGAATATCACAAGGCGCACGTAACTCTTCGGGTGTATTGTCTGGACAAATCCCACAATCTTCATTACCAGGTGCGGCAAAATCAATTTTTTTAGGATAAGGTAAATCAAGGTTATCCATAATTTCGACAAACTCATGCAGAGGTCGATCATTACCGAGCCTTGGATTACGTTGTTTTTCTTGCAGCACAGTCGATACTAATCGTCCCGAATAATCATGCCCGGGATAAACCAAGGTATCATTCGGCAAACTAAATATTTTGTTATGAATACTGTTATACAAGGTAGTAGCATCACCCGACTGAAAATCGGTTCGTCCGCACGCTTCAATTAATAGTGCATCACCAGTAAACACCATCTGCTGGGTGTTGGTTTCAAACAGATAAGCAAAATGATGATCGGTGTGTCCCGGAGTAAATAAAGGGTGCAAGGTAATATGGCCTATTTTTATAGCTTCACCTTCTTTGGCACCAATATCCATGCAGGGTAGCTGACAGTTATTCGGATATATTATTTGGCTATTGACGAGTTTTTTTAACTTGGTGGCAGCTGTTAAATGATCAGCATGAATATGTGTGTCGATGGTATAAACTAACTCAAGATCGAGTTGCTTGATCGCTTCGAGATCACGTTGCGTTGTATCGATGACGCTGTCAATTAATGCGCATTGACCTGTTTCTTCACAGCCAAGCAAATAGGTATAGGTGCTGGATGTGGGCTCGAATAGTTGCCGAAAAATCATACTCATCCTTTAATAGATTGACATAATATAAAATTAATATTAATCAATTAGATGCAAAAATTAATTATTCTACGATATATACTGATACTTTATATGGTTATGTCTCGTTTATTCCTTATCACATTCGAATCATTATTAAGTCATGAACGAAACAGCACATGATATTGCAAAGTTAGCGACTGAGCTAAATGCATTTTCTCCAGTTGCCATCAAATTATGTGATGTCATAGATGATGAAACGTCCACGGGTAAAAGTATTGCAGACATTATTCAACAAGATCCAGTCTTAACTACAAAATTACTTAAACTAGCCAACAGCCCATATTATGGGTTCTCACAACAAATTAGTGAAATTGAAGATGCCTTTAGTCGAGTCGGTACAACAGAATTGTTTCGTATGGCGTTGAGTGTTTCTGCCAGTGAAACTTTTCACGGTATACCTGAGACACTAATCACCATGCGAGACTTCTGGAACCATAGCATCTTGTGTGCTCACTCGGCGCTAGAAATAGCAGCCAACTTTAATTTAAAAGCATCAGGTGCACTCTATGCCGCAGGCTTACTGCATGATATTGGCCAGTTAGTGTTATTTTCGCATAGAAAACAACAATCAATTGAAGTGTTAGAGAGGTGCATTGACAGTTACGAAGAGCTTGATCAATGCCAAGTGGAGCAGGAGGTGTTTGGTTTCACACATGCTGATGTGGGTTTGGAATTAGCGCGTATGTGGAATTTTCCTCCCATTTTGCAAGCATGTATTGCGCATCATCATGACTATGAAAATGCGACCTCATTTCAACAAGAAGTTTTAACAATTAATATGGCCAATATTTTAGCCATATTAACAGAAATTCGCAGCGAAAAATTAAATGATATCGCGCCTGTAAGTGACAATTTGCGCAAGCAATTTAATGACAATCTCACTGATATAAAAGCAATTTGTGAACGAGTTGAACAAAGCTATGCTCGCAATAAAAGCATTATGTTGGATGCTTTAAGTTAAGCGATACGAGTAATTAAATATGGGAAACAATAAAGAAAATGGATTTGAGGTTGCAAGCCCTTGCCATATCAAAAAGCATTACGATAAAAAATTAAAAAAAACAGTGGTGACAATTTCACCCGGTGGTCTTTACATTACAAATAAAGATGAAGTGATTTCTACCGTACTTGGGTCATGTATATCAGTATGTGTATGGGATGCCGCGCATGGAATTGGAGGCATGAACCATTTCATGATACCGGGCAGTGACTACGAGATTGGCAAAAGCCTTCCTGAAGATTTATTTAGATTCGGAAGTTACTCAATGGATTATATGTTGAAACAGTTTGATTCTATGGGTGCAAATAAAAATTTACTTGAGTTGAAAGTGTTTGGAGGTGGTGCAATCATTTCATCATCGTGTGATGTTGGCTCAGCCAACATACAATTCATTCAAGAATATATCGACTCACATCAACTATCAATGGCCAATCAAGACTTAGGTGGCGAGCTTCCACGCAAAGTGAATTACTTCGTCGAGACTGGCAAAGCCTATGTGAAAGGTTTGCGAGCCTTGCATAAATGCGTTGTAGCTCATCGAGAAAAATATAAAATACAATAAGTTATATAAATATATTAATGTAAATTATATATTGTAATTTTCACTATTCTCGAGTGGGTTATTTGATTAACCCGTCTAATAAGCGCTGTTAGCTATTAATTCACTAATGGGCATGTATAATCGCGCGCAATTTGATTCAACCTTAACTCTAATTAATTTAGTAGCTATGCACTGCTACTTAAATGCAAGGATTCGCACGTGACCAACAAGCTACGTAATATTGCCATTATTGCCCATGTTGACCATGGTAAAACAACCTTGGTTGATCAGTTGTTACAGCAGTCCGGTACGTTTGATGAACGCGCCATACCGCAAACGCGAGTGATGGACTCTAATGATTTAGAAAAAGAGCGCGGTATCACTATCCTATCTAAAAACACTGCCATCCGCTGGAATGACTATCGAATCAATATTGTTGATACACCTGGACATGCTGATTTTGGTGGCGAAGTCGAGCGAGTACTGTCAATGGTTGACTCAGTATTGCTATTAGTCGATGCCGTTGAAGGTCCAATGCCACAAACACGTTTTGTCACGCAAAAAGCGTTCAACATGGGATTTTGCCCAATTGTTGTAATTAATAAGATTGATCGAGACGGGGCACGCCCCGATTGGGTACTTGACCGTACCTTTGATTTGTTTGATCGACTTGGGGCCACAGATGAACAGCTTGATTTCCCTGTGGTGTATGCCTCGGCAATTAATGGCTACGCGAATCTTGATGCAGATGCTCGCGATGGTGATATGACACCTCTGCTCGAGGCCATTATCGAACATGTAAATGCGCCAGATGTGGATGCCACCGGGCCTTTTCAGATGCAGGTATCAACACTCGATTACAACAACTATGTTGGAGTCATTGGTATAGGGCGGATCAAGCGAGGTGAAATTGCACCTAATACATCGGTGACGATCGTCGATAGAGAAGGCCAGCCACGCAAAGGTAAAATATTACAGATCTTAGGTTTCCATGGATTGGAGCGTATTGAAACTGATAAAGCCGCGGCGGGCGATATTGTCGCTGTTACAGGGATAGATCCACTCGATATTTCTGACACGATTTGCCACCCTGATGCCGTTGAAGCACTACCAGCACTTAGTGTTGATGAGCCAACCATTAGCATGACTTTTCAAGCAAATGCTTCGCCCTTTGCGGGAAAAGAAGGTAAGTATGTCACCAGTCGTAATATCTGGGACAGACTGCAACAGGAGTTAAAGCATAATGTTGCCCTACGCGTTGATGTGATTGAGAACAGTGAAAAATACCGGGTGTCTGGTCGGGGAGAGTTACACCTTTCAGTATTAATAGAAACTATGCGTCGTGAAGGTTATGAACTCGCGGTGGGTCGGCCTGAAGTTATCACACGTGAGGAAAATGGTGTGTTAATGGAGCCTTTCGAACAACTTACTGTCGATGTAGAAGCGGATCATCAGGGCGCAGTGATGGAACAGTTAGGTGAACGTCGCGGTGAACTAAAAAATATGGAACCTGATGGCAAAGGAAGAGTAAGACTGGATTACATTATTCCCGCGCGTGGCCTGATTGGATTCCGCACTGACTTTATGACGCTCACTTCAGGCACTGGATTGATATATAGCGTATTTGATCGTTATGGTGTGGCTTCACCAAGTGGAATAGGGCAAAGGGCTCAAGGTGTACTTATTTCAAATGGCCAGGGCAAAGCGGCTGGATATGCTTTATATAGTTTGCAGGAACGCGGTCGTATGATGATTGGTCATGGTGAAGAAATCTATGAAGGTATGGTGATTGGTATTCACTCACGCGATAATGACCTGACGGTAAATGCTCTTAAAGGTAAACAATTAACTAATGTGCGTGCATCTGGAAGTGATGAGAATATTGTGTTAACACCACCGATTCCTGTGAGCCTAGAGTATGCCTTGGAATTTATTGATGACGATGAACTGGTTGAAGTGACACCTGAAAACATTCGCATACGTAAAAAGTTTTTAAAAGAACACGAAAGAAAGCGTTCATCTAAAAAAGCAAGTTAGTTTACTTGGCAGATAGTAATCCAATAGGGAAGGGTTTGGAAAAGTAATATCCTTGGCCATAGTCAATGCCTATTTGATTGGCAATATTAGCGATAGTCTCGTTCTCAATATATTCTGCGACCGTTTTTCTACCATAAGCTTTGGCGATGTCCGTTACGGCCTTTGCGATAATTTTGTTTTGTTCATTGGTGTCAATATCTTTGATAAATGAACCATCAATTTTAATCACATCAAAAGGCAGTGTTTGAATATACTTGAATGAACAGTATCCTGTGCCAAAATCATCTAATGAAAATGTAAAACCCTCTTTTTTTAGCGCCACCATAAAATCATAGCAGCGTTTAATATTGCTAATAGCGACACGCTCAGTGATCTCAATATTTATTTTTCGTGGATTAATATCTTCTCGCTGTGCGAGATTAATTATATAGTTACTTAAATCGCTGTCGTTAATCGATAGTGCAGACAAGTTAAGAGAAAATCGATATTTCGATGGAACTGTATCACCTGACTTTTTAATCCATTTAAAAAGATTTCTGATAACCCATTTGTCTAGCATCGGCGTCAAGTTAAAATCTTCAGCAGCTTCGATGAGCTTGCCTGGTGAAATGACGTCCCCTTCATCAGTTTTGCCGCGCAGCAATAATTCAAAATGACTCGCTTTCTTGGGTGTAGCCAAATACACAATCGGTTGCACGTATAGTAAGAATTGATCATTGGCAATCCAACGTTGTAGTGTCATGGCTTCATGCATGTTTCCACTGCGACGCAAGATTGCAGTATTTTCCTCTTTATATTCACATACCGTGTCACAACCATCGTATTGAGCTGTGTATATTGCCTCGTTTGCATGGCGAAGTAATTGGTCACAGTCTTGCGTATCGTCATTGATACTGACTAGACCAAACTTAATATGCAACCTTAAATTTTTACCATTCCATTTGACCGGTGCATGTCCCAGTGAAAAGTTTAATGATTCACAACTGGACTGAATTTGGGCTATTTGCTTGTCCTCGCAAATAAATCCAAATTCATCATTGCCCAAACGGCCTATGATGGTATTTTTATCTAATTCTAAAGACATTGTCTGTGCAACAATATTTAGCGCATAGTCACCTGCTTTGTTGCCATGCGAGTAATTGATTAACTTAAATTGCTCAATATTAGCGAGACCAAAAACATATTTGTCAGCAGCAGGGTGATTAGAAACAATTTTCTCAAGCACGTCTAAGAACGTTACTCTATCTAATACATTTGTAATCGCATCAAGATTTTGTGTTTTTTGCTTGAGGGCATTTAATAACATGATTGGATTTTTGGTAGGTACCGAGATAGTTTATCGGCATTGTTTTAAAATTATTTAATGGCGCAACTGCTTGAAATAACTGTGAAATCCGTCACTAATAGATGACCAATAATCCGATTTATGTGTGTGATTGTCTCTGTAGATGAATCTGTCAGTCATAGATATGTATATTCGAAGATAACTGGAGTATTAGGCAGAATAGGTGAGCGTCTTGGAAGAAAAAAATCAAAAAAATGATAAAATGGTTGATCAAAATACTAATCGCCGTATAAAAGAAGACCGTCGCAGTTTGCATAGTTCTGTCGGATTTCCCTTTAAAACTAAAGAAGGGCTCGTGATTCTCAAGGATCGCCGCAAAATCCCTGATCGACGCATTAATAATATCTCTGTGGAAGATGCCGAGATAGATGAAGAAGAATTCATCAAAAAATATCAAAAATTTGTATAGCTGCGTCACATCTCGGTCGAGTTTATATTCCTATCAATTATTGCGTGACTTAACACACAAAATTTTCTAATTCTTGTCTGCTATTCTTTGCTCTAAATTAATAAACGAGCAGTGAAGAAGGAATGAACAACTTTGGGCAAGAAGCGCTAGAAGCGGTCGATACAGGCAGTAATAAATTAATTGTTGGTCTACCTTGGTACACAAAAAGGCAGTGGTTAGCCACGAAGTCATATTGTACTGATCCTAAAACATTTTTTAGTTCATTCAATGAATGGCGTTCTGAAGCGGATAAAGCAATTATTGAAATATCTAATCGTGGTTTGGATGTAAAGTTATTACCAATATACATAGAAACGTTCAGTGGCTGGTGTAAGTTTCATCATTTGCAACCCAATAAAACAGCCCGCAGAAAATTTACAAACTACTTAATGAAAAGAGAGCGCTAAAAGAGAGCACAAGATAATAGTAATACAAGCGCTATTTTTAGAACTATTATTTCGCAGTAATTTTCATCACTTTACTTTATTAGATCTATAAAGATTTAGAATTTCATATCTTTAACTCATCCTGTTAAGCTAAGTCTGTAATAAATAAAAAAGACCTCTCACCAAGAGGCCGCAAAAGCCTGCATGTCATGAGTGTGGGTTTTTGCAATGTGTAGTCATTTTTTCTTGTACTCTAAATCTCCTTTATTCATCTCTGCTACATATTCAGTGTCAAATTTCTAAACGCACGATTATTTTTTATGTGAACTTAATCACATTTATTGTCTATTTTGACATTAATTTGTCGTATTTAAGTTTTTGAAATACAGACAGAAATTTGACCTTATTCACTAAAATAAAAATCTTTAATCCACTCAGCCCAAAATAAAACTCGCTTATCGACCCAGCAAAGATATTAGCACTTCGTTTCAGTACTATTTTTGACACAAGCTTAGTCACACGACAAAAAACAGATGATGTTTTAAATGGAATTAAAAAATTAACGTGGAGAAAATAATGAAACAATTTTTAAAGACAACTGCATTCGCAGCTACGATGATCGCATCTGGTAGTGTAATGGCTGTACCTGTTCAAGGAACGGTAGGTGCTACTTCAACAGGTAGTTTAGATATTTCTGTTGATGTTGAAGATTTGGTGAGAATCTCTGGTTTGAGTGATATTTTGTTAACGTTTGATATCACAGGTACTGGAGATATTATTGGTTCGTCAACCGCTTGCATCTATCGCAATGGCGCTGGAGATTACAGCTTAAATGCCACAGGAAGTGGCGCTAGTAGCGCGTTTACAATTCAAAATGCTGCACCGGCCCCAACTGCCATCGCATATACTGTTGAATGGGATGACGCTGTTACAGGTACTGCTGCTGCGGCCGTGACATCTGGAACACCATTAACCGGTCAAACGGGTGCAAATACAGTGACTGATGACTGTAGTTCAGGTGGCGCTAATGCGCTAGTGCGTGTCACTGTTCCACGTGCTTCATTAGTAGCAGCACCGGCGGGTACTTATAACGGTACCTTGACGCTAGAAGTTGCACCTGAATAAATAAAGCGGCCTATTTAGCGCCAACATAAGGATGTGTTTGGCGCTAATTTTGTCGGGCATGCATATTTTAGATGGACCGTTTTCCTTTGTACGACAGTACTAAATTATTAAACAAACTCACTCACCTGTGTGTTTGTTTTTTGTTGTTAATCAATATCTCATACACATGGGCTGCCACACCGGGTAGTTTGTCATCTAACTCTACAGGCACACTTGATATCACCGTTGTTAACAATGAATTTGCATTAATATTTGGATTAAATGACATTGTTTTAGGCACCTGGAGCGGTTCTGGTGATATGTCAGCAGATGAGTTAATTTGTGTTGCGGTGACTTCTACGATACCCACTTTTCTTGGCCAACCAAGAAGCTATCGCTTACGCGCGACGGGTGATGGAACCCCCGCTAATCCCAATGATTTCACGCTATCTAACGGCATCAATAGCATTAAATATCGTGTGTTTTTAACCGATGCCAATGGTCAAATCGAAATGTTGCCCGGGAATATTAACAGTGGTCGGCAGTTCATAGGCACGCCTGGTTATAATGCGAATATCAATGCTTATTTTAGTGGGTCAGCGAATCCTTGTATTAATCCAAATGCCACCATTTCAGTATTAGTGGAAGAGGCAGAATTAGCGGCAGGCAGCGGATCCCACTCCGGTACTCTTACACTGGAGCTTTCAGCAGAATAGTCATAACGCTTTGTCGTGTAAGCTATTCATATTATATGACTAGCGACTGATTATGCGCTAATGAAGCGACCAATATTCTTTCTCACATTAAGTTTTATAACATTGCTCGTCCTGAATGCGCACGCCGATATTCTTATCACTAAGCTTGATGATGTAACCGTATCAACACCTGCCAACCTGGCAAGGGATCTGGTAGTTACAGAACGTTTGTGTGTTGCTAGTGATCCCGTGGGTGTGTACGGCATCGTGGCGTTAGGAAGCGGGAATAATGGCGCATTCACACTAAATAGTGGGCCGTATCGTTTGGATTATTCCGCGTCATATCGTGATCGGCGCTCCAGTAATCGTTTTGTTGAGCTAGCACCCGGTGTGCCAGTGAGTGGGTTTTTGACTCGTCCATTACGTAACTCACGTAATTGCCAGGGAAATGCAGGACGATTACGTATAATTATTAAAAAAGAAGATTTAAACCAAGCAACTGCAGGCCGTTATCAGGGTGTCATGCAGCTTTCTGTGATACCAGAGTAATAGATAAAAATTAAACGAAGTACACAGAGTTGACTATTTAAATATTAATCAGCCTTTTCTTTTATAGACATTCTGTCGCTATTTTACTACCTTTGGTTATTATTAATTCTATATAAATTTTAGAAACTACCTGTATGTGCCGATAGCACATACGCATTAATAGAATAATAATTAGGAAGGTCATCTTGGAGGATGTCATTGATTCCGCACTGCGTATGCTGCGCAGTGCTTTAATACATTTATTAGTACTGGGTGTTATAACGAACCCTTTATATGCTGCGAGACAGGGTTCAGTCGGGCAAGCCAGTTCGCTTGGATCTATTTCGATCTCTTTAACTATTCCCGATAGTGCACAACTGATTGTTAAATCATCTAGGGATACAAATTCACTCCAAGATGAGCAATTTTGTTTACATGTGTTAGATAGTTTTACTGGCCCTTCAAGTGGTTTTTATAATGTTGCTGGTCTGAATGGCGATTTGTATGCTCGCTATGGCATTGGTGAAACCAATTATCAGACAGTAAGTTCACGCATTAAGTTAGATAATAATTACTTAAAAACGACTAATGACAATAGGGCATGTGACTTAAAAAACACCATTGAAATTGATCACACCTCAAATAAATCAGCGTTGTTATTAATACTCATTGCTGAATAGTTTTATAAATCTGTGACTGTATTTGATGTGTCATAACAAACAAGCTCATCAAAAATATGCACATCCTCTTCAATGTTATAATCGCCAAGCTCAACTCGGCATATTGATCCACCAGATTGTTGCAACTCTAGTGAATCTGTAGCCCCCGTTTCTATTTGGAACCATCCTCGGTCATCGGTGCCAGCAAAGGGGCCAGAATGATTTATTTTGGCATTTTTGATTGGTTGCCCATGCTGGTCAATGACTTTGCCAATCAATACCAGTACACGGGTTATGTCCCAATGTAATGTGTTAACGTTACCTGGATATAACGTGATTTCCCTTGGCGTCTCATCAAAATTTAGAAATGATTCTGAGCGAGATACAAGACGTACATCATATGTTTCATAAGGCGCCAGAGGAATAATTGTTGATTTGCCAACTTCGGCGAAGCCTATGGCTTGTCTATTGACATAAACTTCAAATTTCTCACCTTTCGACTTTCCTGTTAAATTAATTATCACTGCGCTGTTATTTCGTTGCGCCCCGCCCATAGAAGCTGTGTTGAAATCACTGGCTATACTTAATTGACTACGTAATGAGTAACCAAAGCTAGTATCACCTCTGTTGTCAGTTTTATTTAATTCAACCTCGTTAAAACCATAGCGTGATTCTGATGATAGATTTAAGCCGCTAGTATCAAACTCACTTTCCTTTATATGGAACAGTTGCGATTGTAATTTGCCAAATTTTGGATCCTTGCGCGCATGGTGCCAGCGAACACTGCCGATGGCATCATTATCATACGAACCATTAATTCGTGCTCTTTGCACGCCGCTATTCAAGCGATAGGTATTATTTTTTTTCCTAAATGTGAATTTTAACTGAGTGTTGAATAAATAATCCTTAGTATCCTTGCTTGCCCCAAGGTCCCAATCCAACTGATAATATGTTTTTCTAAGCAATTGTTTGCGGTAGTTAAATGAATATGTTTCAGATTTCTCTGCATCACTTAAATCAAGATGTCGATAGCGCCAAAAAGCTCTGCCTGAGAGAAGTTCGTGGACTAAACTTGCCGAGGCTTGAGTAGTATCTCTTGTAACCAAATCAAATTCATCGATATCCGCAACATCATCGTCACCTTGATGCACATGTCTGAAATCAACGCCAAGTGAAAAAGCATTGTTGGCATAATTCTCTCGTAGTGAAATACCCCAATCACTCTCTGTCGTCGCCATGACATTGACCTGGCTTTGCAATCCAGACATGACATGAACAAAGCCAGTTTGGAGCATATGTTGCTTGTTAGCAGTTAAAATCTCACCTTCAATTGCAGTATTCTCGCTTACACGTAGCGCACCACCAATATGAACGAACGTGTCATTAGTGGATTCTGGTAAAACAGTGTGTTGCTCAAGCTCATTAATTTTACCCGCTTCTGCGTATAAAATAGGCTCGTCTGCTGGCGGTAATAAATAATTTCGCACAAAGAAATATTCTTCAGTTCTCTCTGAGCCATTTTCCTCACGTATCCTGATGGTGATTTGATATGCTCCGTCAGGAAAACGTGATGTATCTAATTGTCGATTACCTGCATCATAAAATCTTGCATCAATTAAGCGATTATTACGAAATACTTCCACGCGACTACGTGCATTTAAAAATATAAAAATGTTTGTTGCATTATTTGTTTTAATATCAGTTCGTGTATTGAGAGACGTCTTAGCTCTAATGCCAGTGATATCAACTTGTGAGAAGAAATTTGTCGATCTCGCTTCACTTTCAAATACGCCAAGCTCTGCTTCCCAACCCTGGTTATCTCTCTGGATTGAGATTTCGTCAATTAAAAAATCTTCTTCATTGGTATAGTTAGATTGTGCAAGAAAGCGTGTTTCTCCGTATGACACAATGCTATTTGTCTGTACATTGTAACGATCTTCGATTTCATCGGTACCTGATAAATTTAGATTTAAATTGTGTATTGTTGATAGCTCACGCTCTGCGGAAGGTAAAAATTTAGATGAGCCAATATATTGCGTTTCTATATACTGCTGATTAATAAAAAGATCAGCTCTAAAGCGGCCCTCGTCAAAAATAATTCCAGCAACATTGGGTTTCAAAAGCCCACATTCAGTATCATTTGAAATGCTTAAGCATAACTTATTGGAGTTATTTGCTAGCGGAGAGCTAATTTGATCCTGGATAAAGTCTGCGTCGATTAAATAATCTATACGACTTACGATGTCAGCTGGGTTATGAAATGTGACTGTTTGGAAATCATAGGTTGCTTCCGTGCTAATTAAAAACTTCCCTTGATAGTAAACATCTATTTGATTGAATTGCGGTCCTGCTAAATTTTCAAATCCCTCCGGCACACCGCTGGATGAAATTGTGTAACTAATGTTGTTAGTGTTGTTTGAATTATCAGTCTCTGTACCTGCCAAAGTTTGACTAGAGAATAATGCCACACACAGAATACAGAGCCGAATTAATGTATAACAATTCGGATTTCTATAAAAAGCGATGTTGAGATAACTTATCAATCTCTTGACTTGAAAAAGTGTTGCTATTACTCAAACACACGCACTGAATGCTCTTTTCCACGACTAAGGAAATATGTGACTGGTTGATCTTTTGCTAGGTCGACTGACCATGTATTACCAGGGTATAAGCGTTTACCAGGTAGCTGGTGACACTCGCTTTCGTCCTCACTGCCTTCTGGGCATTGGCTACCCTTACGCAACAATACATTCTGTGTGCCTTGATTCGTTAAGGTTAAAGTGCGTTCAGTACGTTCATGGGTGAGCTCAATATGGCCGTCAACGGGATGCACAATCACTAGCACTTCGTAACCAATCATAATTTTTACGCCGGTATTTTTTGCACTCAACTCGCCAACAACTGGGGTAATACTGACTCGATATACTTTTTCTTCTTTTGGATTAGGATTCAGATTTACAAAGCGTAATAACTTTCTACCATTCGGTGGGACCACTAATTTATTGGGTGAGACTAGTAACCCAGCTTGTTTGGGATTCTCGATAACGGTGCGTACTTGTTGTTCAGTACCAGGCTTGCTGACAACTTTCGGCGTCACTTGAATGTATAAAGGTTCCTCACCCGCATTTTGGATTTCCAAATCTTCTCTGGAGGGGCTATCAGGCTCAAAATAAATTATCGATTTATTCAGGATCATATCTGCTTGCAGCGATGTGCTGAGAAACAGGATCATAATGAAAGCAATGAGTGTTTTTATGTGCATGATTTTGCAGAATCCTTACTCGTGGGGGTTATAATATTCAATCTAATTTATTCGTATAACTTTATGAATTATAAAGAAATTATTTGCACATATTTGCAATTTTCCAGCGCTTTGGCGGTTGTTCTAGTGCACTTGTCGGTCAGGAAATTTGTTTGAGTATGAACGTCATACTTAACCGCTCTGAGTACTGCTGGACTTGTTAAGGCAGGTGAGCTTTCGATTAGAAATGGTTAAAAAACCTTGTGAATTACACAAAAAGTTGTGTTAATGTGATGTCTTAGGTGTTCCTCAGAACTAATGTTTGCTAGCCAAAGTGCAGCTTGGGAGATTTAGCAACAGAATTAGGTACGCCGTACGCACGGAAAATTGGCAACCCTTTCTCCTCTAGTTGGGTATTAATAAAAATAAATTGCTAAGTCCTAGTGTACAAATGGCTGATTCTAGACCCGTCTTTATGACGGGTTTTTATTTTATATTCAATAATTTATAAGAACATATTCAAGTAAAATATGAGATTATTAATTAGTCTGAATTTGGATAAAATTCACGCCGTACTGCGATACACCCTGATTGTAGCTATCCTCCTGACCCCAGTTAATGCGGCTGATGACGCAGGCGATTATCTTGTCATGGGTTTGGGGAATCTCAGTTGTAAGTCATTTTTAAATGAAAAAAAGGAGGGCACCGCTTATTATTTAAGCTGGTTGGCAGGCTATATGACGGCATATAACTATCTCCAAGCGGATACTTATTCGATTCTAGGAAAGACGAAAACAATTGATCAAATCGAGACATGGCTGCACGATTATTGTGCGGTCAATGGCGATGCATCTTTTGAAGCTGCAGTTGGTAACTTGTTGAAAAACCTAAAACATTTCAGAATCAAACAGAAACCCTGATTGTCTATCTAACGCTAACCATTTAGGTTTGCTAGTATAGCTCTTCCTCAAAAATACTAAATCTCAGAACTCAACATGGAAAATCAAGATCTCCGCAAGGCAGGCCTAAAAGTTACTCTTCCACGCATGAAAATTTTGGAGATACTTGAACAATCCACTCAGCAACATTTGAGCGCGGAAGATATATATCGTGTACTACTTGATTCTGATGAAGAAATTGGCCTGGCGACAATATATCGCGTATTAACTCAGTTTGAAGGGGCCGGTTTAGTCATGCGCCATCATTTTGAGGGCGGTCAAGCTGTGTTTGAACTGGATCGTGGCAAACATCATGATCATTTAATTTGCATTAAATGTGGCAAGATCGTCGAGTTCGTTAATTCGGCAATAGAAGACCAACAGAAAAAAATTGCTGAAGATAATGGTTTCACCATTACTGATCATTCTCTAATTATTTATGGGGATTGCAATAATCCCGACTGTGTTGGTAGCTAAGTAATTCCTCTCACTAGATCATTCTAGTTAATCTTATAAATTATCTGTCATTGTTGTGTTTTTGATAGAAGTCACATTCTTATACGCATTAATTATCTAAAATCCTTAAATAACATTACGTTAGCTTAATGTTATTTGTTCACTTCAAATAACTTTTAGCAGAATAATGTGAAGTTATTGCTGGCAAATCCTATAAATTACTTTGTTTTGTGAATTGTCTTCTAAAAATGATTTTCCTCACCATTACAATGCGGCTTATAAATATTAATAATCCCGATGTCAGGCAACAGCTTCAACTGACACTCACTACAAGAAGAGAAAACTTGGTATGTATTTAGAACATTTTGGTTTAAAGCAGCAACCATTTCAGTTAACGCCCGACGCAAATTTCTTGTATCTAAGTAAAGGCCATAAGCGCGCTAAAGCATATATGGACTATACGGTTTGGAATCGTGATGGCTTCGTGGTCATTACAGGGGAAATAGGATCAGGTAAAACTACGCTAATACAAAGCCTATTATCAAGTGTTGGAGATGATGTAGTTATTGCTCGTGTATATCAAACACAACTTGACGAATTGGAATTTTTCCAGGCGATTCTAGTTGAATTTGGATTTAAACCATTTAATGCAAGTAAAGTTGAGTTAATCGAAATGCTCAATACTTACTTGATGGAGCAATATGAGAAGGGACGTCAAGTTATTTTAGTCATTGATGAAGCGCAAAATCTCAGTCGTCGTGTGCTTGAAGAAGTACGCATGCTTACAGGGATGGAAACCCAGCATGAACGTATATTAAATCTCGTGTTAGTGGGTCAGCCAGAATTAAAGCAAGTGCTCGATGCACCAGGCATGGAACAGCTTTGTCAAAGAATTCGTTTTCGCTTCCATCTGGCGCCTTTAACTGTTGATGACATTGCTTCCTATATCCATCACAGATTAAGTACAGCAGGCTACGATTATACAAAAGAAACTGAAGGCAAAGCTGACCCGGTGGTATTTCCTGAGTGTTATCCAGTAGTCCATCGATATACTGGTGGGGTACCACGACTAATCAATGCTTTGTTTGATACAGCATTGATCACTGCCTTTGTTGAAGGTTCAAAAAGTATTACAGTAAAAATCTTAGAGCTGGCTATTGAAGAGCTTCAGTGGATTCCTTATGAAGAGCGTGTCGGTATTAAGCATTTTGCAGAAAAGAATGTTGCCTCAATTAATATGGCTGGGGAACCTACGCCGAAATTAGTGCAAATGGACGGCGATAAAGTCGTTGCATGTTTTGATATCACCAAAGAAGTGACTACGATCGGACGCATACCTAGCAATGAAATACATTTGCCTGTAAATTCAGTCAGCATGCATCACGCTAAGGTCATCAGCTTTCATAACAACTTTTTCCTAGAAGATTTAAGAAGTACGAATGGTACATTAGTAAATGGCCATCGTATTAATAAATGCGTACTAAAAGCAGGTGACAAAATTGCATTCGCGCGCGTTGAAATGGAATACCGCGTAGATAATATTAACTATCAAGAAAAGAAAGAAGAAGTCAAGCTGGTTAATGGCTCAAAAGTAAAAGCCAAAATTCCACCTATGAAAGATATTAGTAAGGGTGAAGAAGCCGTAATGTCAGTCTAGTATTTTTTACTAAGTGCGAATTCCAACGCCTTTATTTAATAAAACAGCTGCGACTGAATACAAGATTATTGTAAATCCGACTATAATCATAAGCGATATATAAATATTTATATCGTTCACACCAAGCATACTTGCTCTGAATGTGTCGACCATATAAAGAATAGGGTTGGCGAATGAAGTGAGGCGCCAAAACTCAGGAAGCATATCAATACTATAAAATATTCCCCCTAAGTAGGTGAGTGGTGTCAATACAAAGGTGGGTATTAATGATATATCGTCAAAGCTATTGGCAAAGATAGCATTAATTAATCCGGCCAATGAAAATAATATGCAAGTCAGTAGCGTGACAAGTATTAGTAATGGAACATTTTCAAATCGCAAATCAGAGAAAAATGTCGCGGTAATTGTCACAGCTATTCCGACTGCGATACCCCTCGCAACACCTCCTGAAACAAAGCCCCAGATAATAATGTAGTTAGGCATGGGTGACACCAACATTTCTTCAATATGTTTTTGAAACTTTGAGCTATAGAAAGAAGAGACGACGTTGGCATAAGAATTAGTGATGATCGACATCATGATCATACCTGGAATGATGAAATCAATGTAGCTGTATCCTTTAACATCACTCAACTGAGAACCTATAAGATTGCCGAAAATAATAAAATAGAGTGCCACCGTCACCACCGACGGAATGATGGTCTGAATCCATATGCGGGCAAATCTAAATATTTCTTTAAGAAATAATGTGCGCAGGGCGATTAATTTTTCAAGTAGGCTCATTGTGTCTTGCTAATTTTTGACTAGATTCATAAATAATTCTTCTAATCGATTGGATTTATTTCTCATACTCAAGATTTGAATATTTTGCTTTGAAAATTCTGAAAACACACTTTCTAATGTATGATTTTCATTGGGCGTGACTTCTAATGTTTTATTATCCGAAATTATTACGTCTGCGCATTTAATAGTAGGTGCCGTTGACACAGGATGTTTTAAATAAACAATAAAAGTTTCTTTCTTGAGCTGATCTAAAAATTCACGTAATGATGTATCAATAATAATATCGCCATTATTGATAATGCCTATATTGCGACATAAGTACTCCGCTTCTTCAAGATAATGTGTAGTTAATATGATTGTTCGGCCATCACTGTTGAGTTTTTGCAGTAGCTCCCACATGGAACGCCGTATTTCAATATCGACACCTGCTGTCGGTTCGTCAAGAATGAGTAGTTGCGGGTCATGGATTAATGCGCGTGCGATCATTAAGCGGCGTTTCATTCCACCGGAAAGTTCTCTGGGGGTATTTTTACGTTTCTCCCATAGACCAAGCATATTCAATGTTTCTGCTGCTTTTTCATTGGCGATGTTTGGCTGAATGCCATAATAACCTGCCTGATTTTTAACAATCTCGAAGATAGGTTCGAATGTGTTGAAATTAAATTCCTGGGGAACTAGTCCAATTAACTTTTTAGCCATAGCAAATTCGTTGTCGATGTTATGACCAAATATTTCGACCATACCTGAGGTCTTATTCACCAGCGAACATACAATCCCTATCGTGGTCGACTTGCCTGCACCATTTGGACCAAGCAAGGCGTAAAAATCCCCTTGATCAACAGTAAACGAAATACCATTGAGTGCCTGGAAACCGTCTTTATAACGTTTGACTAAATTTTCAATTTTTAATGCGGGTATATGATTATTCATTGCATTACATCTAGCGGTGCATAGTTCAATCGTTTGTTACAATATGGGCCGAATAAATAACCTTAATAATAGATATGGATTGTTTCTACGAGACTAAAAATGATGCTCACATTCAGATTACTTTACTACTTAAATCCAGCTTTGATGAGCAAGCTAAATCATCCTTGGATCATACCACTAATTGGCTCTTAACTAGCTCTCGTAAAGTTAAAGAAGGGAATAATTATTTAGTTCCAGATGCTGACGGCAATTTAAGCCAAGTCGTCGTTATTGTTAATGAGACGCTATCGATATGGACCTTGGCTGATTTACCCATGTCACTACCCACGGGTAACTATTATTTGTCTGAGGCAATTCCAATTGAAGATAGGCAAATTTTGGCAATTGGTTGGGGCCTTGGTGCGTACCAATTCTCTGACTATCAAACCAGTAAAGAACCCGCGCGTTTATTACTCGATGAGCAAATAGATAAAGCGTCACTATTCGCTACGATTGATTCCACCTATATGGTTAGGGACTTGATTAATCAACCTGCTAATCAAATGATGCCACAACATTTGTCAGCAGCCGCCCATCAGCTGGCTGATAAATATGGCGCTACAATTGAAGAAGTAGTTGGAAATAAGTTGCAAGCAGATAATTATCCACTCATACATGCAGTGGGCAGAGCAAGTATTCATGCACCTAGATTAATAAAAATGCAGTGGGGGAATCCCGACAATCCATTGCTTTGCATTGCAGGTAAAGGTGTCTGTTTTGATAGTGGAGGGTTGAATATTAAATCTGCCAATGGAATGCGATGGATGAAAAAAGATATGGGTGGGGCTGCGCATGCCATGGGTTTGGCAAATTATATTATGCAAACTAAGCTTCCGGTTAATATGCATATGTTTATACCCGCAGTTGACAATGCAATTTCAGGTGATGCTTATCGACCAGGAGATGTCATTGTCTCACGCTCAGGGCAATCCGTTGAGATCGATAATACTGATGCAGAGGGTAGGCTAGTGCTGGCCGATGCAATCCATGAACTCAACGATATGAAGCCTGACCTATTAATTGATTTTGCCACATTGACAGGAGCAGCACGGGTTGCGTTAGGTACTGAAGTGGGCGTGTTCTTCAGTCAAGATGATAAAACGTCACATGCTTTGTACGCCTCTGCTAACGCGGTTGAAGATGATGTCTGGCGACTTCCATTGCACCAAGGATACAAGAGTCATCTTAAAAGTGATGTTGCCGATATGGTAAATTGTGCATCCAGTGGTTATGGTGGGGCCATTACGGCAGCGTTATTTTTACAGTCATTTGTGAGTGATGATTGTGATTGGCTTCATTTTGATATCATGGCTTATAACATGCGCAAACGGGCAGGCAGACCGAAAGGCGGAGAGGCGATGGGACTGCGAGCCATGTGTCACTATTTAGAGTCACGTTATTTATCTGACAACTAGTTAATGTCTGAGTATTTACCCACCCACAAATTATGCATTGCGCCGATGATGGAATGGACGGACCGCCATTATCGTTATTTAGTGCGTCTAATGACAAAACACACTCGTCTCTACACAGAAATGATAACAACGGGGGCACTAATTCATGGTGATAGAGAACGGTTCCTGCGTTTTAATGACTCAGAGCATCCCATTGCACTCCAACTTGGTGGCAGTGATCCTGCAGAAATGACGCAATCTGCTCAGTGGGCAGAGCAATCGGGATATGATGAAGTTAACATAAATGTTGGATGCCCCAGCGACCGAGTACAAGCTGGCAGGTTTGGTGTGTGTTTAATGCGTGAGTCTACACTTGTGGCTAAATGTATTGATGCAATGCGAAGCAAAACGAGACTGCCTGTTACTGTTAAATGTCGTATTGGTGTGGATGACGATGATAGTTATGAATTTCTCTGCAAGTTCATTGATGAAATCGCCGATGCTGGGTGTGAAGTATTGATTATACATGCGCGTAAAGCATGGCTTAAAGGACTCAATCCGAAACAGAATCGAGAAATACCGCCTCTTGATTATGCGCGTGTCTATCAGGTTAAGCGAGATTACCCTAATTTAAAAATTATCATTAACGGTGGCATTGAATCAATTGAAGAAATTCAAACACATTTGCACTATGTTGATGGCGTCATGATTGGACGACAGGCATATAAACATCCAGAGTTTTTATTGAATGTGGATCGAGAGATATTTTCACAAGCTTATAATCAGAAAAATAATATGAATGAAATAATCACTGAATATGCAAAATATATTGAAAATAATTTACAACAGGGTGTTCCATTAAAATCTATGACTAAGCATATTTTAAATCTCTACCAAGGTGTTCCTGGTGCAAAAATGTGGCGGCGCCATTTAAGTGAAAATATGCATAAACCTGATGCAGACGTCGGTTTGATTTATCAGGGCTTGGAACTGCTCAATTAAGATCGAATAAATGTTTGCGCCCAGGCAGGTAACTGATTTTTTTTATTTAAAACGTGAAGATCATTTATCGTATCAATATCATGCATGTATTCAGTCAGCATTAAATTCTTACCGTGCTGTTTAGCATTATGCTGAGTCTGTTGTAGTACATAATCAGTGCTCCAAGAAATATGTTTAAATAATTCCTGATGACTGCTTTGCATGCCTATCAAACAATAGCCGCCATCAACAGTGGGACTGACAATAATGTCATTACCTTTGTTTATTCTTTTAAAAGCGCTTTCAATGAAGTGCATCGTGAAATTAAAGCAATCACTACCAATTAACATTACACGTTGCGCATAGTTTAATTCATTATTTATTGCATTATGCATGCGAACACCCAAATCATGTCCACGTTGAATCTTATAGCTCAAGTTGTATGGTAATGCTCTTCTGGTATGAATAGCAGTGCTATAAATAACAATATTGTATTGGTTGCTATCAATCAGTTGTTCAATTGTAGACTGTAGAAGCAGACGATAGAGTAGCAAACATTCTCTATGACTCAGTGCGGGCCATAAGCGTGTTTTGACCCGACAAATATGCAATGCCTTTGTAAAAATAATGAGTGTGTTATCTCTACGCACGGGTAGTTAGTAATAAAACTTATATAATCGTTTGGGTGATACACCTAAGAAATAGAGTAATCGAAATATCCACATTTTAATGATAGTAACGAGCACACCATTCTTAGACCAATAACGTGTTGAAGTTACGACAGGGCGCTCAATAATCTTTGCGCAACCATGAAATTTTTTTAATGTTTTTGAAAGAAAGATGTCTTCCATTAATGGGTGTTGCGTCATTTGATGATGATATTTCAAGAAGATGGATTTTTTGACAAATATTGCTTGATCGCCTGTGGCAATACCCGAGATTCTCGATCTTAGGTTCATCATGAATTGGATTAGTTTAAAAGTCATCTTTTCTGAGTCTAATTTAACAGTGAAACGACCCCAAGCATGATCAGATAAGGCATTTTTGATCATGCGATCAAATTCATTAGGCAATTTAGTATCGATATGTAAAATCAGAATTATTTTACAGTGTTGGTCAGTGTTCTGTGCACCCCAGCTGATTTGTGCACCGCGACCTTTTGAGGGAGAGAGCGTGGTTTTACATGATAGTGATTGTAAACTGCTGACTGTATTGTCTGAGCTGCCACCATCGACAAACAGTAAATTGGAGTGATTGTTAAGTGATTTTAAATAGCTTGAATTGTCTCTAATCAACTGTTCTTCATTGAGGACGGGGATAACAATTGTAATGTTTTTGTCCATAATATAGCAGTCAATTTAACATCACATATATCCGCTAATCCAACACTAAATTCCCTATTATTAAAGACAATATTTAGCTCTATCTTTAACAAACAATTTTCTATGATTATCTAATTTATTGAATGTTTCTACGTTATATGGATTTCTTAATCTCGAATCAATTTCTCTAATATTATTTTTGCTGTTATACATTTTTCTTTGTCTATTTTGTATTGTTCTAGTGAACTAGTGATATTTTTTCTTCATTAATATATGCAAACAATAATAAGATAAATTAATTAATATTATTGTATAGTCAATTGATTATGCTTTTACATCGAATTAATTATTTAACATAATATACATTATGCGAACTAAATATAAATATTATATTTGTCTCAGACACAAGCTAGTAAGTAAAGCTCTCGAAATATTACTGTAAAAGAGTGATTATGCGTTGAGATATAAATGGCGTCCCCAAGGGGATTCGAACCCCTGTTGTCGCCGTGAAAGGGCGATGTCCTAGGCCTCTAGACGATGGGGACATATGTATCGTGATAGCGTAGAGATCACTGCATTTCTACAGTGTTTATCGGCCGCGAACATTACGTTAAAACAGGCACTTATGTCAAGAGTTGGCATAATTTAAGTACTCACAATTATAAATATCTACCTCATCGGAAATTCTCTGAATTTGGGCAGCAAATTGAGTAAACTTCTGCCCACCAGACTATTCTAACCAACTATTATGATTAGCCTTCCTCAACAACTGCCAGGATTCGTGCAGCATAACAGCACACTATTGCCTCGTGCATTAAGCTATATCTTAGTTGTATTAATCGCCATGAGTTCGGCAAAGTTAGTCTGGAGTTTATTTTCAGGTAACAGTGCTGAAAGCATTGCACCTGCTGTCGAAACGTCTGCCCCTAGACTAGTTAAGCCACCGCCACCAAAACCTGATTATGGTTCGCAGGTGGCACGCTTACATTTAATGGGTAAAGCTTCCATTGCAGATAGTACGGTCGTCGTTGACCAAAATGCACCGGATACGTCGTTAAATTTAGTCTTGAGTGGTGTACTCGCACTCGGCGGCGGTGAAGGCTTCGCAATTATACAGAATGAAAAGAAAAAACATAAGTTTTATCAATTAGATGAAGAAGTTACTTCAGGTGTTACTTTACATTCAGTTTATCAGGATTATGTACTTCTAAGCCGAGCGGGTCGGACGGAAAAGCTGTCTCTACCCAAAGCATCAATGAATGGACTCAATTCTGCTAGTTCGACGAGTAATCTCCCTGTTAATACCAATGCGGCTTTACAAATGCGTCGGCCAGGTATTTCAAGCGCGATTCAGCAGTCATCGACTGAGTCTGAAGAACCATCGCTGGCTAGCCTCAAGCAGCAACTGACCAAGAATCCTTCGTCGCTGGCAAAATATATTTCTATTAGCACTGCCAACGATGAAAATACTGGCGAATTTATGGGGTACAGAGTGAAACCTAGCAGTGAGTCCTCTGCTCTATTCGATGAGCTTGGCTTAATGGAAAATGACGTGATTACAGAAATTAACGAAATTGAGCTAAATAACCCTAACAAGGCCACTCAAGCGTTCCAGAAGTTGGTGAGTGCAACTGAGATTGAGATGACCGTATTACGAGCTGGCTCTGAAATCACTTTACTTCATAACCTAGAATAAGCCATTTGTACGCAAAACTACACAAACGTCATATAACTCGTCGATAATCCACTGTTAGAGCGTTAATTTAGAGTTTATTAACCCAAATTCCCATATATTATTTGATAATTCAAAATACAATGATTAAAACAAAGTTTCATCATATCTATGCGAGGCAACTAGCGCCCCCTATTCTCGCGTTAATTTTGCTCTTAAATTGTATTGTTTCGAGTGTTTCCATCGCCGAAACGGGAATTACCCTAAACCTTAAAGATGCCGATCTACAATCCTTTATTGAGACAGTCGCCGAGATCACAGGTAAGAATTTTATTATTGATCCGCGAGTAAAAGCCAAAGTAACGGTGGTATCAGCACGCCCAATGGATCAAAAAGAAATTTATGAAGTGTTTCTTTCCGTGTTACAAGTACATGGATTTGCGACCGTGGAAGTCGGTGAAATTATTAAAATATTGCCGGATGTTAATGCCAAACAAGGTGCCGGCTCAGTAGTTTCCAATGCCGCTTCTTCGCAAGGCGATGAATTGGTGACGCGTGTTATTGAAATAGACAATGTTGCTGCCGCACAACTCGTGCCGATATTACGTCCACTTGTGCCGCAACAGGGTCACTTAGCCGCCTACCCAGGAAGCAATATGCTAGTGATTTCTGATCGTAGTGCGAATATTTCAAGACTGGAAAAAATTATCCGCCGAATTGATCAACCAGATGCACAAGAAATAGAAGTTATCCCGCTGAAACATGCGTCTGCAAGTGAAGTTGTTCAGATTATTAACTCGTTAAGAACTGCCAGTGGCGCACAAGCTGCGCAAACTCCAGGTGCACCTACCCTTGCGGCGGATGAGAGAACGAACAGCATATTATTATCGGGAGATAGTGCAGCAAGAATACGTATCCGTGGATTGATTGCGCATCTAGACACGCCTATTGAAGGCACAGGTAATACGCGAGTTGTCTATCTGCATTATGCATCTGCAGAAGAAATAGCACCTATTTTACAAGGTGTGTCAGATTTCGAAGACTCAGAAAGCGGGGCCGGTCAAGCACGTTCAGGTGATAGTGAAATCAATATTCAAGCAGATGAGACCAATAACGCGTTAATCATTACCGCGCCACCTGCGCGATTTGACAGCTTGCGACGCATAATAAGCCAGTTAGATGTAAGACGAGCTCAAGTCCTGGTTGAAGCGGTAATTGCAGAAGTATCTAACGACTTAACCAAAGAACTCGGAGCCGAGGGATTCATTATTCCGTCTGATGGTGATAGTGGGCCCGCCGCGGCATCTATTAATTCTGGTAATATCCTCTCACTACTGACTGATGGACTAAGTTCTGGTGCGGCCTTGGCAGGTCAAGGTCTCAATTTAGGCGGTGCTGATTTAGAAGGCTCAACGCAGTGGGGTGTATTGTTGCGTGCACTTGAATCGGATGCTTCAACCAATATTCTCTCAACGCCAACTCTTGTTACCTTAGATAATGAAGAAGCAGAAATAGTCGTGGCACAGAACGTTCCTTTTATCACAGGTCAATTTACCAATACCGGAAGTGGTACAGACTCTGCAGTAAATCCTTTCCAAACCATTGAACGTCAAGATGTCGGTATCACACTAAGAATTACTCCTCAAATCAACGAAGGTGACAGTGTGCGACTTACCATCGAACAGGAGTCGTCTAATATTTCAAGTTCAAGTGTCGCTTCTGACATCATCACAAACGAAAGACGTATAAGCACCTCGGTAATGGTGGATGACAATGAGATCCTGGTGCTGGGTGGATTAACCCAGGATGATTATCGTGATTCTGTTACTAAGACACCCTTGTTAGGTGATATCCCTTTACTTGGTAATTTATTTCGCTCGACTTCCACCACCAAAACCAAGCAAAATTTAATGGTCTTTATTCATCCTGTCATTTTACGTGATGGTAGTACCTCAACATTGGCAACAGAAACGAAATATGATTTTCTTCGTGCACGCCAGTTAGAATCAAAAATAGAAGACCGCGGTTTAATTAAAGATAATTTCGCACGCTTTCCTGATTTAAATGACTTGGTAACACAATTACCTAAGCAAGTACAAAACCCAAGTCCTTCATCAAATAGTCAATTACAATTACAAGCGCCAAGTTCGAGTAACTAATACCACGCATGGCAACATCAATGGAAACTCGTCGACCCCCTTACAGCTTTGCAAAAAGACATGGTGTCCTGGTCGGTAATGAAATTAATGGTCGAATAATTGTATTCCAGCGTCCCAATGTAAAAATGAATGCCATAAAGGAAATACAACGTTTCCTTGGTGTTCCGATCGCATTCAAGTCTCTCGAAGAAGAAGAATTTGATGAGTTGTTAACTAAGGTGTATGACAGCGGCGCTGATGGTTCTCTAGCAATGATGGAAGATCTGGGAGACGATTTAGACTTAGAAAGCTTGGCAGACTCCATACCTGAACCGCAGGATTTAATGGAAGCTGATGATGATGCGCCTATTATTCGCTTATTAAACGCATTATTAACACAAGCAGTTAGAGAAAATGCCTCTGATATTCATATTGAAACATTTGAGCAACGCTTATCTATTCGTCTTAGAGTAGACGGCGTACTAAGAGAGGTTTTACAACCGCCCAAGAATACTGGCGTACTGATTGTATCGAGAATTAAAGTCATGGCGAATCTCGATATTGCTGAAAAAAGACTTCCACAAGATGGCCGTATTTCATTACGCGTAGCAGGCAGACCGGTGGATGTGCGTGTGTCTACCCTGCCCTCTGGTCATGGTGAACGTGTGGTCATGCGTTTGTTAGACAAACAAGCGGGACGCTTGGACTTGTCACATCTTGGCTTAACCGAAGATTTACATAAACGATTAAAAGACATCATAACTAAACCTCATGGCATCATACTTGTCACTGGACCTACCGGTTCGGGGAAAACGACTACGCTGTATGCCGCACTCAGTGAGTTGAACACATCGACACGTAATATTTTAACTGTAGAGGATCCGATTGAGTATTTTCTTGATGGGATCGGACAAACTCAGGTAAATAATAAAGTGGATATGACATTTGCACGTGGCTTACGTGCAATTCTGAGACAGGATCCCGATGTGGTCATGGTAGGTGAGATTCGTGATTTAGAAACAGCTCAGATTGCAGTGCAATCAAGTTTAACTGGTCACATGGTGTTTTCTACCCTACACACCAACACCGCAGTGGGTGCCATTACACGTATGCGCGATATGGGCGTCGAACCATTCTTATTAGCTTCAAGTTTATCAGGCGTGTTAGCGCAACGTTTAGTTAGAGTGTTATGTAATGAATGTAAAGAACCTCATACTGCAACGTCAATGGAATATGAACAATTAAATCTGTCCCAATTTGGTTCCGGCGCTGCCGAGGCACCAACAATATATTCAGCGAAGGGTTGTCCTAATTGCAATCACAGTGGCTATGTCGGTCGTACCGGCATATATGAGTTTATAACACTAGATAATACCTTCCGCAGCATGATTCACGATATTGGTGCCGAACAAGAATTGGAAGAATACGCACGCAAGCTCTCACCAAGCATTCGTCAAGATGGTATTAATTTAGTAATCCAAGGAAAGACGACCTTAGAAGAAGTAATGCGCGTCACCCGAGAAAACTAGGCGCCTAATACCATGCCTGCTTTTGAATATAGTGCGCTTGATGATGTAGGACGCCAAAAAAAAGGAGTTATCGAAGGCGATAGCCCAAAGTCTGCGCGTCAAGTACTGCGTTCACAAGGTTTAACACCTTTAGACATTAATCCTGTTTCTCAGAAAGATCGTAGTTCTAAGAAACGCCCCCTATTCTCTTTTGGCAAACGTATGAGCTCTAGTGAGCTTGCTTTATTCACGCGGCAACTCGCTACATTATTGCAAGCAGGAACACCCTTGGAAGAGGCACTCAGAACAAGTGCCAAACAATCAGAAAAATCTCATGTGACACGTACAATATTAGGTGTGCGTGCTAAAGTCACAGAAGGCCATAGTTTAGAAAATGGTTTAGCAGAATTTCCAGCCACCTTCCCAGACTTATATCGTGCAACAGTCTCTGCGGGGGAGAAATCTGGGCACCTTGATCCAGTACTTGAGCGATTAGCCGACTACACAGAAAGTCGACAAGAAATGCAGCAGAGTGTAACAACGGCACTGGTTTACCCTGTAATCTTATTAATCATATGCATTGCGGTTGTCGTTGGCTTGCTTACTTATGTAGTCCCACAGGTCGTTGAAGTATTTGCAGACTTGGGTAATGAGTTGCCCTTACCTACCAGGATCCTATTGGCTTGCAGTGATTTTCTTAGGGCGACATGGTGGTATTGGATCATCGGCATTGTTGGTGGACTATTTACTTTTAGTTACTTAATGAAGTCACATACATTCAAAAGTAAAGTGCATGCATTGCAACTAAAAATGCCTATTATGGGCAGGTTGATCCGCGGTTTAAACACCTCTCGCTTCGCGCGCACATTGAGTATCCTGACTGCATCAGGCGTCCCAGTACTTGAGGCGTTAAGGATTTCTTCTCAAGTTATACCAAATTTACCCATGAAAAAAGCAGTCAATGATGCTGCAGTGAATGTTCGCGAAGGAGCCAGTATTCATGGTTCGTTAGAAACATCAAAACATTTCCCGCCAATGACGCTTCACCTAATTGCAAGTGGTGAAGCAACGGGTAATCTAGAATCAATGCTGGAACGTGCTGCTGCGCAACAAGAGCGCGAACTTAAAACGATAATCTCTGCAACTTTGAGCTTATTTGAACCTCTGATGATTGTATTCATGGGTGGATTAGTATTCATGATCGTATTAGCTATTATGTTGCCATTGTTTGAAATGAATCAGTTGGTTGGCTAACTGTTTAAAGTGTTCAAAATTAATATATTAGTAATGTGTTTAGAAGGAAATTGAAATGAAAAAACAAATGGGTTTTACCTTAATTGAAGTCATTGTTGTGTTAGTCATTCTTGGCATTTTGGCGTCAATTGTTGCACCTAACGTGATCGGTAACGTTGATAAATCACGTGTAGTTAAAGCCAAACAAGATATCCGTGCATTAGAAAGTGCGTTACAAATGTATCGTGTTGATAACTTCCGTTACCCAACAACTGATCAGGGACTGCAAGCGCTTGTTGAAAAACCAACAACTGGTCAGGAAGCAAAAAATTGGCAGAAAGGTGGCTATATTCCAAAACTTCCGAAAGATCCATGGCTTAATGATTATCAATACATCAGCCCAGGTGAAACGGGAGACTATGATTTATATACCCTGGGTGCTGACGGAGCGCCAGGCGGCACAGATTACAATGCTGACATCTCTAACTTAGATCTTGACTAGCGTATATTTTGAAAGCTTATAAGCCACAACTTGGATTTACACTTTTTGAAGTCATCGTTGTGGTGGCGATTATCAGTTTTGTATTAACTATTGCAACAATTAGTATTGGTGACCCACAAGTCAAGCGCATGAAACAACACAGCGAACGAGTGGCTTCCCTGATACAACTAGTAAAAGAGCAAGCCATATTTAATTCTCAAGACTATGCACTATCAGTATGGGAGTCAGGCTACTCTTTTTATACTTACAATGAGGCTGGCTGGGTGCAAGTCACCGGCGACCGAATTTTTCGCGAGCGTGATCTGCCTGAAGGGCTGGAATTTGTTTTATATCTCGAAGGCGTGAAAGTGACGCTCGATAGAGAAGATAAGAAAAAACCACAAATATTCATTACATCAGATGGTGAGGTCTCGCCTTTTCAACTAGATTTAACCGACTTAAAAGACTGGACATATCAAATTAATTTTAACGAGCTTGGAGAGTATGAGCTTGAGCTCGCTGATGCCTGATGAATAGCAAAAGATTCTCACGTGGATTTACGCTTATCGAAGTGATAGTTGCGGTAGCAGTGATTGCATTTGGTTTGGCTGCAACGATTAAGACGGTATCCACTGTCACGCGCAATACTGCGTATTTAAATGAAAAAATAATTGCTACATGGGTGGCACAAAATGCCATGGCGATTTACGAGTTAGATATTGAGTCTGATGCAAGTGAAGAAACGTCAGGTTCAGAGGAAATTGCGGGCATTGAATGGTATTGGACTAAAGTATTAGTCGATACAGAAGACCCTGATATTCAACGTGTCGAGATTGAAGTCCGCAAATATGAGGATGATGACAGTCAGGTTTATGCCACATTAGTGTCCCTATTACCGACCTATTTTGAAACCAATAACTAATGATGCGTAAGAGTAACAATCACGGATTTACACTAATTGAAATAGTGGTCGCACTAGCCGTGTTTGCGATTGTTGGCGTGATGGCATCCAGCGGGTTAAATGCAATACTTAAATGGCAAGGCGACCTAAATGAAAAATCTGAGCAGATAAAATCTATTCAGTTAACGTTAAAGTATTTAGAAAAAGATATTAATCGTGCTATTGCACGGACCGTGCGCGATCAATATGGTGACCGACAGCCTTCGTTTTCATCAGATGGTGAATCTATTATGAGTTTAACTTATAGTGGATGGCGCAACCCAGCGGGATTACTAAGAAGTCATCTTCAACGTGTGGCTTATGAATACAAAGATGATGATGAAGAATTAATTCGTCATAGTTGGAATCGGCTTGATGGTGCAATAAGTGAAGATGCACGTGAAATTATTTTATTAAGTCAAGTTGAAGAATTTGAAATCGCGTTTTTAAATCCTGTCAATGACTGGATAGATCAATGGCCTCCTATCAACGTTGGTGCAAACGAAGCAGGATTACCACGCGCAGTATCTGTGACATTTAATACCGTTCCCTTCGGTAAAATAACTCGAATCTTTACGGTGCCCAATTGAAAACCTATTCTTCTCAAAGGGGTATCGCACTACTCACTGCCATTTTAGTGTTGACGCTGGCAGTGATAGCGGCCACTTCAATTGCAGCAAATCATCATTTATCAATCAGACGCACTGAAAATGTCGTATTTGGAAGTCAAGTTTGGTCATACTTACATGGTGGAGAAGCATGGGCGAAGGTTGTGTTGGCCAGGGATCTCGATGATGATGAGAATTCCTATGATCATAACAGTGAAGCATGGGCAACTGAGTTACCTGCACTGCCACTGCCTGGCGGATATATTTCGGGTAAAATCGAGGATGAACAGGGAAAAATCAATATCAATAACCTCATTTCTACTGGAGAGGTCGATATACTCACCCGCACACGACTTGAAACCCTATTTACCCTCAGACAACATGATCCATCTATCGTACAGGCAGTCATCGACTGGATGGACCCAAATGTCGAGGCTATACCTCCGAATGGCGCCGAAGATGACTATTATACTGGACTAGAATACCCTTATTTGACTGCCAATCAGACCATGCAACATATTTCAGAGCTACGCTTAGTTAAAGGCATAAGTCAGGAGATCTATGATGATATTTCTCCTTTTCTGACCGCTTTACCAGAGAATACTGCAGTGAACGTTAATACTGCAAAAGCGGATGTCATCGCGGCCGTGATCCCTGATTTGGGCATAGCAAATGCAGAAAGTATGGTTGAAGAACGTGATGATACGGCGTTTGAAAATATTCAAGAATTTGCCACTCACCCATTTCTTCAAGGCCTAACAGTGAATTTACAAGGCTTATCAACAGAAAGCAGTTACTTTAGTCTTAACTCAGAAGTTAGGATCGGGAATAGTTTTATTAAAAATAGAAGCATTATGAATAGACTTAACAATTCAAGCATTAAAGTCATTAATCGTGTCCCAGAAATATAAACATAATTACCAGTATTAGAATTTAACAAATATGGAAACATTATTTTTAAGATTTTTTGCTGATGCTGATAGCCGTGTAATTGATGAAGACACGTCAGTACGATGGGTACTGGAAACAGATGCCACCGAGGCAAATGATTGTGGCACTGTAAAATTATCTAATGCTGCAGAACTCATACAAGATAGACGTGTTATTATTTTATTGCCGATTGAACAACTCTATCTAGGCTGTGTTGCAGTGCAAACAAAAAACAAGAAGCAACTTGAAAAAGCGATTCCATTTGCCCTAGAAGATGATTTAACACAGGATATCGAGGACTTACATTTTGCATTAGGCAAACGAACTGAAAACAGAGAAATTCCAGTTGCAGTTATTTCAAAAGCACATTTAGACCATCTGATTAAAATTCTCAGCAACGTTAATATTCTCCCCGATATTATCACTGCTGATGTATACGGACTGGAATACTCGGAACAACACTGGACTTTATGCATTGATGATGGGCACCTAATAGCAAGAACCAGCGATTGGAATGGATTTGCTTGTGATGTTGCTGATTTTTCTGAATTCATGCAAATCGCAGTCAGCGAACAAGAACAACCGCCTAGTAATATTATTGTATATAGTCATCCTGATGAACAGATTGACGAAATTGCCAAGCTGGAAAATGTGCAACTTGATGATTTTTGGTCGCCCAGCGCATTTATCAAAGGATTTTCCAGTGAGTCATGTATTAATTTGCTTCAAGGCAGTTATGCAAAAGCAGACAAAACACATAAAACAATTCGTCCTTGGAAAATCGCTGCCGCGTTAGCCGCAGTGTGGGTGGCTGTTTCCATGCTTCACACTACAATTGAATACAATCGATATAATAAATTAAACGAATCACTCACTAAACAAGTTGATCAAGTATTCAAAGCTACCTTCCCAGATGTGAAAAGAGTAGTTAATGCACGTGTTCAAATGGAACAACGTATCAAGAAGTTAACTTCAAGTGGTGCGCAAACAAGTAGTGCTGATTTTTTAAAGTTTTTACATCAAAGTGGCTATGAATTATATAAAAATCCTAATGTCTCTATTCTTGATATTCAATATAAAAACAAACAACTTTCATTGGAAATAAGAGCCAAAGATATCCAAATATTAGAAGCAGTTAAAACAAAATTACAATCGAAAGATATTAATGCAGAGCTTAAAACAGCTAAAACAGTTGATGACTATGTGTTAGCACGCATGATGGTGTCGGAGTAAATCATGAGAGATTGGTGGAATAATTTACAAACTAGAGAGCAAAATTTTGTTCTCATAGCTGCTATTGTTGTCGGCATATTTTTATTCTATTCGTTGGCTTGGGCACCATTAAACAAGGCACGAGATGATAGAAAAATGCAAGTTGAAAATAATCAGCAACTACTTGCCTGGATGCAAACAAAAAGCACTGAAGTCAAACAGCTTAAACTGACTAATCCCAATGCATTACGCTCCGATAGTAAACGATCTTTACTGGCTATCGTTGATAGCCTGGCTAATCGTTTAGGGTTGCGTTCGGCGATTAAACAGATTCAACCAGATGGTCCTCATGGTGCCACTGTGTGGATTGATGAAATAGATTTTGATGCATTGTCCACCATGTTAGGCCAGTTAGATAAAAACAGTAATGTTAAAGTAACTGAAGCAAACATCACTAAGCTGGAAAAAGCAGGCATCGTGAAAGCACGTCTTATATTGAGAAGATCATGAAGAAGTATATCTTTTTAGGCTTTATTGCATTCTTATTAACAATATTACTGACTATACCTGCAAGTATTGCGTCTAAACTTCTTCCTCGCCATATTGAAGCAAATAGCTTTAACGGCAATATTTGGGAAGGCTCTGCCACTTCTTTCACAATTGATCAAGTGAATTTAGGGTCACTTAAATGGAAAATAAAACCTGGATGTTTTCTTGCATTGAAACTATGCGCCGATATTGAGCAAAGTAATCATGAGATGAGTAGTGATTTTTCCTTGCAACTAAGAAAAAAAACTGTGTTGGAAAATTTACGTGCCTCAGGTAGTGCACATGTACTTAATTCATTACTCGATAGGCATGGCATCACCCTGGCAGGTGATTTTCAAATTGATCTTGAAAAATTATCAATCGACAATAACCGCATTCAGACTATAGATGGCGATGTGCAGTTTACATCTCTATCAGTTAATGGTGTGTTGAGAGTATTACTTGGCGATTTGAAATCTGTATTTGAGCCGCAAGACGCTCACACACTAGTTCGCATTTCAAATCAACAAGGCCATATAGACTTGTTAGGCAATGCGCAGTTATTCCATGATATGTCTTATGAATTAGACATGAATATCAAACAAAATAATCAATCTAGCGAAGCTGTTGTCAATGGTATGCAGTTTATCGGAGACCAGCAAGCTGATGGATCCAGACGTATATTGCATAATGGAAAGCTAGTTATTTAACTTTTTAATTAACCTCATGCGTTCTTTATAAGCTAAATAACCTGAAAATAACGTTTCAAACACTTCTTCATTCATCACCGTTTCTTTAACAACGATATTTGACATTCTGCGCTCAGGTATTTTTCTTCGTTCTTTGCGAACGCATATGCCCTGAGTAGTAATGATGGGAAATTGGGTGATGCTATCGCTATGGCGACGTTCTGAGGACTTCTTGCGTCGTTCGCGAGTTTTTTCGCTTTTTTGTTGACCTGGTGTAGTCGTATTAGATTGACTACGTTGCCGAGAGCTTGTGCGCGCTCGATTTTGTGGGGGTTTGGATTTTTGCAAGGGACGATCCAATACTAATGAAAATCACATTGCCGCATTGTAGCGACATCACAAGCATTTTGCGAATCGTTTGCCTGATTTAACCCACTATGACAGTTTGGTTTATATAGCTAGGTTTGAGTAGAATTACTTAGAGTAGTCTTTAAACAGTTCTTTAAATTCATGGGCATCAAGTTCAGTTTCTGAGACGTTCATGTTATCTATGCGTCTTTCAGGGGTTTTACGGCATTCTTTACGTACCCAGGTACCTTGTTTGGTATACACTGGGAATGTTGTTGGGTTGAAATCTATTCTACGATCTTCCTGAGTCCGCCGTTCTGAATACTCGTCCTCGATTAACACAAATTTATTCACTGATTTGTCCCCTTCGTCAATTAAATCTGGATTTTTGTAATTAGAGCTAATTATATAATGACATACATAAATAATCTATATTTTACATTAAATTATATACTCAATATATTGATATATATAATATTATTAAAGATTAGTAAGTTATAACATTCAAAGTCGATTTAGTTGTTGATTAGCGAAAATGCAACGGGAATGGTGTATTCGAATTTTTGTTTATTATTAATTAAGTTGTCGGGTACTTTGGGCATAGGCGAGGCACTTTTTAACATCCTGATGGCTGCATTATTTAATGAACTATGTCGAGATGGCTCGACGATCGAATGACTTAATAACTGGCCTTGAGTATCAATAACAAAGCGAACCACGACTGTGCCCTGCTGGTCCCTTCTGCGCGCGCTTGCGGGGTATCGTTTGTGCTTACTTAGCCAAACAACTAGCTGATTTAAATATCGATTTTTTTCGTTAATATAAATTGCGTCATCAGCCTGTGAAACATTAGCAAGTTGAGACTGACTATTATTTTTGGGTATTGCTACCTCCGATGGCTTTGCTGTCGGCGCTGGATTCGATGGCGCAACGATTTCAGTAAGTGGCTCAACTGTGGGCTTAATGACCGGTTTGGCTTGTTTCTGAATAATTGGTTTTTGTTTTACAACTGGCTTAGGCTTTTCAGGAGGTATCGTTTTCGGTTGTGGTTTTACTTGCAGTTCTGGTTTGCTGGTAACCTGGCGTTTCACAGGCGCCTGTTCATTGGCGCTGGGTGATTTGAATTTCTTAAGGCTAATGACAAGTTCATTTTGTGTAGTGTTAGCAGCCTGTGACTGTGGTGCTTCATGTTTGAAATTCAATAATAACGCTAAATGCAATGACACAGCGAAAAGTGCTGTTAATCCCCAATGGTGAGTTTTAATTTGAAAATCTGATGTCATAAGTTAAGGTTGATTGCTTGTCAGTATATGCAGCGTTTCTAGATCAGTTTTTGCCAATTCCTCAAGCAGTTCGACAATATTGAATGCCTCAGCATTAGCATCTGACTTTAGTTGCACTTTTTTTAGTGAGTCGTTTTGCATAGACGCTTGAACTATTGATATGACTTCTTCACTTGAGACTATACGATCTTCAATAGCGAGCTCGCCTTCAACATTCATTAAAATGGTTAATACTGCAGTATCGGCATTTTTCTCAGTCACGGCATTGACGGGTTGAATATTAAATGCCTCAGGAGAAGAAAATGCCCCTGCAACCATGAAAAATATCAATAACAAAAACACGACATTAACTAAAGGCAATAAATTTTCATGCTCTCGTTTTGATTGCTCTACAGGTAAGCGCATCATAATTAATTATCTTGATTAAACTCGGTTGCTTTAGCTATCGATACATTATCGCCGGCAAACTTTTTGATGAGGTTTAAAATATCTACTAGCGCTTGAACATTTGCTCCCTGCTCCGGTTGGATAACAATTGGATGGCTGGGTTGTTCAGCCACTTTTTTACGCAAGTTAGACATAATAGTATCTAATGGCAACGGTTGTTTATTCAATGCATAACTTGAATCAGGATTAATGCTAACTATGCTTAGTGTTAGCGGGTCCACTTCTACTTCTTTCGTCTCACCGACTGATAATTCAAGTGTATGCCAGCGTGTGAAGTTTGATGCAAGCATAAAGAATATTAGCAAAATAAAAACTACATCAATCAGCGGTGTAAGGTTGACTAAATTCTTCTTGCGCAGTGGTTGTAATTGCATATTATTTGATTGCGATCGCTTGACTGGTAAAAATACGTGTCATTGAATCTTCCATAGCAAGCTTGAAGTTTTCTATCCGATATTCCAGCCAATTTAGAGCTATGATGGCAGGAATAGCGACGGCTAGACCCGCTGCCGTTGTTAATAATGCCTCCCAAATCCCACCAGATAATACCGATGGGTCGACAGCTGTTCCTGCTTGTTCTAGACGATGAAATGCTTCTATCATGCCAAGGACGGTTCCAAACAAACCCAATAATGGGCTTAAAGCTGCTATCACTTCAATTATTCTTAGGTAAGCACGTAGCTTGGCTAATTGAAACGTTGCAACTCTTATAACCTCTTCTCTAGCCAATTGTATATCAGTCTGCTGTGAGCAGACTGATGCTGCGGTTTCTAACACACGCGCAATGGGGTTTCTCGTTAGTGACAAGATTTGCTTCATTGAAGTGGTATCATTTTTTTGCCACGCATTAATTGCATCTTCAATGAAATTTCTTTTATCGATTTGCAATACAAAAAATTGCCATGTCTTAAGTAATAACACAGTCAATCCAACCACTGACATTGCGAGTAACGCGATAACGACCGGGCCTCCTGCATCAATGAGATCACTAACGCGAGAAAGACTGACTTGATAATCAACGGAATTCATAGAAAAAAATTTTATTGTTAGTATGGTTGACTACCAGTTTAAGTGGAATGGTATTCAAAAGTTTTCAATATAAACCTTAGGGATTAAACCTATCAAACGTGCTTAATCAATCAGGTAATTGTGCTGTGCTAGTTTGGCTGGATTATACCTTGTATTAGATGAAAGTGTGTTGGGACAATATGTCGCACGATTTAGAGGCTCGTATGCTTCCGAGCTCAGTGAAGGCGTTATATGATAGAGAAAATGCCAAATTCAGATACTTGTGGGTGTGGAGGAGGTACCAAAATACCTGAATTCGGCGCTTTTCAATGCTTGATGCCTGTTTGATTAGTTTGTCGTAAGGCGCACTGGATAACTAGTCCTAAAACTGTACTGACACTTCAATAATGAATAGCTAATTTATGGAAAAATATTGTCAATTCTGCCCTGTCGCTAAGGCAGCTGAAATATTGTGTGAGAAATGGGTTATTTTAGTTCTGCGTGAATTAATGATGGGCAGCACAAGATTTGGCCAACTGCGAAAGGGATTGCCGCGAATTTCACCCAGTATTTTATCACGCCGACTTAAAACCCTGGAAGACTACGGGGTTATCGATCGCATTCAAAAAGTTGATACATCTGGTTATGAATATCATTTGACTGAGTCAGGAGAAGAATTACGTCCCATAGTTCTGGGGTTTGGTACATGGGGTCATCGCTGGGCAAAAAATAAAATCGTTAAGGAAGACCTTGATGCAGGTTTTTTACTATGGGATATGCGCAGACGTTTAAATACTGATTATTTTGGTGATAAACGTGTTGATATTCATATTGAATTTACTGACCAGGATAAGCGTGATCGTTATTGGTGGATGGTAATAGAGAATGGAGAAGTCGACTTGTGTTTTGAAGATACAGGGCATGAGCCAGATATTGTAATTATCACAACACTAGCGGTTATGACACAAGTGTGGCTGGGTTATGTCAACTTAAATGATATGATAGATAAACGTAAACTTAAAATGCTAGGTTCGAAAAAGCATTTAAAAAATATTTCTAAATGGATTGGTCGCAGTACTTTTGCTGAGTGTTAAATTTAATTGCACATCAACCAATCCATAGTGAATCAAATTATCGAGATCTGACTAATCCTTTTCTAGCTATATAGATTAAACTAGCCAGTAATAACAACTGAATATACCAAGGCATCGAGGGTACTTGTACTTCAGCAGGTGTAGTTGTTTGCTGAATTACTGATACTGCATCTGCAAGTACAGGTGGCATTTCTACAAGACCATCATCATCGGTAGCCACGGAGTAAAATTGATAATCACCCGCAACAATTGGTGTGTAATCAATGGTGAAACCGTCTCCAGCTGTATTATCGATACCTATTGAAGTGAATGTTTCTCCACCATCAGTTGAAACAAAGAACTCAACACGAGTGACTGACCCAAATAGCTGACTGCCAGAAGATCCACTCCCACCTATATAACTAAGGTTGCCGCCAATATCAGTTCCATCAGTACGCGTGAAATGGTCACCAAAGCCATCATTAAATTCTTGCATCGATACTGCTAGCGGAAGTGTGTATTCAACAATTGCATCTTCAAAGTCTTCCAACATTAATTCACTATTTGCAGCATTTAATATTTTGATATTGTCAAAGGCAATATCTTCATCACCAGATTCTAGTGAAAATGTAATGCGAAGATCAAGACTGCTACCAGTCCCAGCAATTGCACGGGTAAAAGTTGTCAGTGTTGGTGTTAATTCAACGCCATCACCGATGCCATTGAAATCTGTATCTTCAAAGGCTGCAGAATTAAAGCCTGAGGCAAGATCGCTTTCAAACCAGAGCAAACTTAGCCAGCCACCATTATCAATTTGATAGTCGATATGTACAAAGTCGGTGGCGTCCCAATCTTCATTATTATCTGACGCATCTGCTTCTGCGATTTGTGCTTCAAATTGCAAACCTGTTTGAGAACTTATATCGATATTGCTAAATAACATTTCCTGGGGGTTTGCCTGACCGTCACCATTTAAATCCATCGCCGAGAAGAAAGTAGATAGCCCTGAAGAACCCTGGCTAAAGCCATTTAAATCTTCACTAGATGCAGTAAGCGTCATGGGTGAACCAATTTCCATAGGACCTGATAGAGTCACCATAGAGGTGGGTGGAAAACATACTCCACCCATAAATGGCATTGCCATGGCGTCACGAAGTCTAAAGCGTCGAGTTGGAGATCCATCTGCACGCTCTGTTGAGACACCAGTAATTTGTAAGCAATCACCATTGTTGCCGGGTAAGAATACTGACGACGTGAAAAATCCACCTTCACGATATAGTTGCAGGATATCTCCCTGCGCATCTTGCACTGTGCTGTTACTTGCGCGCGTAGCATAAAATGTAACAAGATGATTTTCGTGAGATTCTTGCATAAATTCAGCTGTTGTAGCGAAATAGTTTGCTGCCGCTAGACTTGGATCATTACCCAGGATGTCAAATTCTTCTTCCGCGGCTTGAATACCTTCTTGTTCAACAATTTGAGCATTGCCATTAAAGAAACCAAATTCACCTTTAATGCTGACACGGTCACCCACTTGTAAATATCCGTCGGGAAATCCTAGGTGGCTTCGATACCATAGTGTTTCTTTAAATTCACTGTCTGATTTAATTGTCCCATCAACATTGATAATATTTGCAAGCCCATATGGATCACCCGGCAAGTTTCTACGCGCAATAGTCTCAGCACTCACACCGGTAAATCTAACAAACACACCTTCAAAGAAAGGTTGGGTTTCAAAGTCATTCGTCATTGTCACAACGGCTTCGAACTCACCAGCAATCTCTGTATTCAAAATATAACGCGGACCTTCTACCGTCATCGGACTTAGTTGTGTGAATTGGCTGGTATATGGCACCAACGCTTCATCACGAATACTCAGTCCTAAGAAATCCGGAGTATTGTCAAGGTCAGTAAAGGTGCTTTGGAATCCGCCACCAGTTTCATTAATCCAATCTTCATTTTCATACATAAATTCACTAATGATGACATTCCATAATCTGCTAGCATTATTTTCATCAATGACGATTGCGGGGGTTAAATCATTATCATCATGATCATAGGCAATCGCAGTGATTAAGCCGTCGTCGGCAGTCACTGTCCAGCCACTGGAAATAGATGCACCGACAAAAGCACCCTCAATGAAATTCCAAATATCTTGATCAGACATTTGCACACGAACCATTTGATCATCATCCCAAGGATAAGCTTCAAATATTTCGCGATAGGTTAATTCTCCAGAAGCATTATCACGACGAATACCACCTCCAGATTGAAAAGCTAAATCTGCAAATGTGCTATTGGGATTTACTGCAGGTGCTGGCACTGCTGTATTACCCTCAGTCCCACCAGGAACCGCTAATGCATCACTATTCACCTTCCAGGCCATAGCATCAGTGATCCATTCACCCGCTTTGTTATCTCCACTCCATGGAAACTCACTGAGAGTAAACCACTTGTCTTTATCAAGAGTTAAGTCATCTGCGGAATAACCAACAACGTAATCTAGTGGACATGGTTCTCCTGCAGTGTAACCAGGGAATTGGGTTTGAATGGTAGCTTCAGCTATCGTGCACGCATGCCCGGCTTGCGCATCATATTCACTTTCTAGTGAAGTTAATAAAGCAACAACAGCATTATATGCATTATCTACATCCACATCTCCTGACGGAAAAGAAAAATCGCTGATGCGTATCGCATGCTTATTGGCATTAATAAATCTTCCTTGAGGAGTCAAGGTAACTTCACCCACATATTGTGAATATGATGAAGCTTCTACGTTAGTAGTCTTGTAGTTTAAGTTACTGGGTTGCCAAGCGGTATCAGACCAAGTATGCCAATGTCCGGAAACGACTAAGTCAGGGGGTGAAGAAGTGGCTGCACCACCTATGTCGCCTAGCAACTCGTCATTCGCATCACCAAAACCTACATCACCATCTGCATTTAAGCGACGATGGCCAATATGTGATAGCAACACAACCATATCAACTTCTTCGCCACCCTGGGCGGTGGGCTTACGTAAATGTTCTACCCACTCTTCTAACAACACAACAGTTGAGTTGTCGACACCGTTATTTTTATCCGTCCAAGCGGTTTCTAATACATCAATGACATTGACGGTTTCTGAAGTAAGGATCGCTGAATCATCTGTGGTGTAGCCTAAAACACCAACTTTAGATGAACCGATTGTGACTACGACATAGGGCCTAAATGGCATCACACTTGGCCATGCGGAAGGAACCGGTTTTGTTGCCCCATCATTAACTATATTGACTGAAATGTAAGCAACATCATCCGGATCTGCATTAGGATTAGCAGGTGTATTCATTACTGAATCACCATCAGGATCCATCATATTAGTTAACATCAGTGCTTCACGTACATCATGATTACCCACCACAATCGCATCTATGCCTCGCGAACTGCCGGGTAGTGCTTTTAAGCGCGAGTTCAATTCTTGAAAGAAATCTACGGTGCCACCATTACCACGTAAATCACCTAATGGGTTACCTTCAGAGATATCGCCTGCATCTAAGTAAAGTGAATCTGGATTTGCTTTTTTTAACTCAACCACTTTAGCAGCAAGATAGGCGGCCCCTCCTGCTTCTTCTAACAAGGGTGCTTCACCTGGTCCATCTGGGAAGTCATAATCATGAGTACTTAGTCGCGAGTGAATATCATTAGTATGAATAATATTAATGGCGCCTGTGCTTGGCCAGTTACCTGTATATTCAACACGAAGCTTTGGTGTGAAGCTGTAACCGTCACGAATGAATTCCTTAGCATTTAAGCGATAAGTGATCTCGGTACTAGTTCCCTCCGTGGTTGGCTTTACTAATAGGGAGACCAGTTGATCTCCAGTGAATTGACTTTGAACGAATGAAGTAACATCAAATTCGTACCATAGAAATTCTTGATTAGCATTAAACGTTCCTGTCGTTTCAACTGATGTGCAATTAGGCTGATTAGACCAGATGATAGTAGATTCATCCCATGCATCTGATGTACTGCATATTTCTAAGGCCATGTCATTAATAGACGCATCAAATGCATAAAGTCTTAACTTACCAGAGCTTATTGTTGCACCCGCTGGTATTTGATCAGATAAATTAAACTTTAAGTATGCACGCTCATCACCAAAGCCTGAGTTACTACTTTGGATAAATAGAGTTCCGTTAGATCCCTGATTACTCCCACTACCACTGGCAACATGAGCATCAGCGATTGGCGTTAAATCTTTAAACTTAGCAAATGCAGAACAAGTGAGAGTTAAACAGAAAAATGTGATTAAGAGCTTCACTATATAGATGCGAATTAAAGACATGTCTAATCCTTCAGAAAAAATTTACTGAAGATTACTTAACAATTATGAATTTGATGTTACCAATGATTTATGTAACTGAGCATATCTAGTACCGATATGAATATATTTTTATATGAAGCTAAAGAATTACATCAAGATGCTTGCGTAATATTGAAATGTTGAATGAATGTATGATGAATTTTTAGTAACAAATTTTATTTAATTTTGTTAAGCATACTTTTTTTTATGACATAACTATCAAATTTTAGCTAACTATAGTAAATAGATATAATAAATCTGTAATACATTGTACATATCAGAATCACATCTACATTATCATCTCATTTGATAAATAATTAATTAATGCTGATGAAACTTTGGAGCTATAGAGTTTCACCTAATCTAGTAATACTCAATAGAGGGGAAACATAATGAATAAGTTTTTACCAGTATTGCTGCTATCTGCAACAGCTTTTACCAGTGCAAATGCTGCGACATTATTATTTGAAGATTTTGAAGATGCTACTGTTACTTATACTACATCTACACCAGAATTCACTGATGGATTCGGAGATTTTTTTACTCGCACTGATGGATCAAACATAGGTGCCTTTGTAAACTATAATAATATTCAAGGTTCCAGTTACTTTGCCGCAATGGATATAAACGGTGAAGGCGCTTCAAGCCAACAGACAATATCATTTTTAGGCGTTAATATCGCAGGTCAAACAGATCTATCTTTTTCTGCATATTTTGCCGAGGATGATGATGGTTCTAATGAAGATTGGGACCTTTCAGACTTTGCACATATTGACTATCAAATCGATGGAAATGGTTATCAAAACCTAATTTGGTTTGAAAATGACGGTGTAGGAACTGGTAGTGGCTTCAATTCTGCACCTTTACAAGATACAAATTTTGATGGTACCGGTGACGGTGTTGAATTAACTGACACTTTTGCATTGTTCACCGCAGCGATTACTGGTACGGGATCTGTGTTAGATTTGCGAATAACTCTAGATCTTGATTCAGGTGATGAGGATTTTGCAATTGATGATCTATCAATAACTGGAACCGCAGTACCTCTTCCAGCCGCTGTTTGGATGATGGGCGCTGGCTTATTTGGCTTGCTAGGGTTTTCGCGCCGAGGAAAGCTACAAGCTAAATAAACTCATAGATAATTTAGTCAGGTAAGTAGAAAAGCCCGAACTTAGTGTCGGGCTTTTTTATTTGTTTGTTTTTGGTGGAGCTAAGCGGGATCGAACCGCTGACCTCCTGCATGCCATGCAGGCGCTCTCCCAGCTGAGCTATAGCCCCAAAAAAATAGTTGGAATGACTGCAAATTATGCCTTTAATCTTGGGCAGCCTCAACGTTTGATTGAATGTATTCCATGGCTTTTTTCAATCTTGTTAAGGTTGTTTGCTTGCCAATCAGCTGTAAAGTGATATCAATAGATGGTGAACTCGCACTCCCGCTAACAGCCACACGAATGGGCGGTGCGATTTTGCCTAATTTCAATTCACTCTTTTCTGAGTATTCATGAATACATTGATTAATGTTTGTGGCATCCCATGTTTCCAGTTCGCTAAATATTTCATGCATGCTCTGTAAAACGGTCAAGCTGGCCTGTTTAAAATGTTTTTTTGCCGACTTTTCGTCATAATTTTCAAATTCATGAAAAAAGTATTCGCTGGCATCTGCTAATTCGTTGATTGTCCTGACACGTTCTTTCTGAATATTAACTACCTCTACTAACTGCACTTCCGATTGAATTGGTATATTCTTGCTGGCGTAGCGTTGTTTTAATAAATCAGCAAGCGTTTTATTTGCAGTAGATTTTAAATACTGTTGATTCAACCATTGAAATTTATCGATATCAAACGCGGCGGCTGATTTATTCACACCTTCTAAACTAAATAGATCAATCATTTCTTGTTTAGTAAATAATTCTTTATCGCCATGCGCCCAGCCAAGACGCACTAGATAATTCAATAATGCTTCTGGTAAGTAACCCTGCTCTTCATAAGCAGACACACTGACGGCGCCATGACGTTTTGACATACGTTTACCGTCATTACCTAGAATCATTGGCACATGCGCATAGGCTGGCAGAGCTCCTCCTAGTGCCTCAATCATATTGATTTGTCTAGGTGTGTTATTGACATGATCATCACCGCGAATGACATGTGACATTTTCATATCCAAGTCATCTACTACAACTGTTAAATTATATGTTGGTGTGCCGTCTGCACGTGCAATAATTAAATCATCAAGTTCTGTATTGTTTATTCTGATTTCACCTAACACTAGATCATTGATAATCACTTCGCCATCTAATGGATTTTTAAATCGAATAACTGGATCAATATCGTTTGGAACAGTCCCACTATAGTCGCGATAACGACCATCGTATCTCGGTTTTAACTTGTTTTTTTGTTGTTCTTGCCGCAGTGCATCAAGTTCTTGTTTCGTGCAATAACAACGATAAGCCTTACCCTCATCGAGAAGTTGTTCAATCACTTCTTGATAACGATCAAAGCGCTGTGTTTGATAAAAAGGTCCCTCATCGTAATCGAGTCCTAGCCACTCCATGCCCTGTAGAATCGCATCAACAGATTCTTGTGTCGAACGTTCTCGATCCGTATCCTCAATTCGTAAGATGAACTTTCCTTGGTGATGTCTTGCAAATAACCAAGAAAATAATGCTGTACGCACACCGCCAATATGGAGATAGCCGGTGGGACTAGGAGCGAATCGGGTTCTTACTTGCATGTGAATGCCTAGAAAATTGCGATTGAGAAAGGGAGATGATAATACCCTAGACAAAAGGGTAATGGTTGAATAATTTTTATTGCATTAACGGCTAATATATTGAATTAAATTATCTTCATCTTCTTCAGGCACACGACCAAGACTTATGTTTCCCAAGCCCCATAAAGCAACTTCTTCTCTTCTTACATAAACATTTCTACCCTCTTCGGTTCTTATATAAGTGCCATTGGTGCTGGTATCTCGAAAGATGAATTTGCCTTTTTTGTACTCTATTGTGGCGTGGTTACGTGAAATTAGTTTTCCTTCAATGGTCATGGTACAGGACGCATCCCTTCCAAGTGTAAATATCGGCATATCTTCAAGCAAAGACATTTCTAAATCACGATAATTTAATTGTAAACGGGTAACTTTCTCATCATCACTTGGTTCTACCGCAGACAGCATTTGAGTGTAGTCTTCATCATCCCATTGCAGTTCGTAGATGACGGTTTCCTCTTGGCGACCTTTAAGCTTGGTGGATTCTATACGTCGTGCGCGATGTAATAATTCTGCAGGTAGTTTTTGTATGACGGCTTCAGTGGTAATGATTTGTCGTGAGCGAGCTTGCTCACGCATGGCGGCTGCAACGTTAACCGTATCACCATAAATATCATTCTGATCGATAATAGCCGTTCCAAAATGCATGCCTATTCGAATTTTAATTTGGATGCCATGTGGGTCTTTGAGTTGTTCAAGCAGATCATTTAAGGCAAACGCAGTATTAATCGCATGATCAACTTCATGGAAGTAACATAAGATCTCGTCACCAATAAATTTGACGACCGTGCCTTTATTACGCTTAATACATTCTGACATGCGAATGAGCGAGCGCGCGATGCTATCTTGAGCAAGCGTATCGCCAAATTCATGATACAGCTTAGTACTTCCCGCTATATCGACAAACATCACTGCACAGTCAGTATGCTTTTCCATATGAAATACTTAGTATTTTCTTTTCAACCTCATCATATCGCCATCGTTAATAATCTTAAAACGCTTTAAATATGACATCCCCAATAAAGGGACTGAAGGTTCATTACCTTCAATCACTATTCCATCGACAGATCGAATGGTCACACCTGAAATCGTCACACGATCAATCGTTACTGCTGCTGCTTGTTCCACTCCGGATGCTGTCGAGACCCAGGTAGGCTTCCCATCAAGCTTATAATTTATTCCCAGTCGTTTTGCTTCTTGTGAGCTAATCGCGATACTGGACGCGCCTGTATCAACCAAGAAGTTAACAGGGTATCCATTGATCGAGCCTGTGGTTCGAAACATGGTATCAATGCCCTGATAAACAATAATATCTGCTGATGAATTATTGTCACTTGTTAATTTTTCAGTCTCACGAATGACATTACCAAGTGTATAGCGATGTTGCTTACCCTGAAATTCTATCACCGCAGCATCCGCATCCGCGGCGATTAGCTTAATTCCATGGGGAGTGTTCTCACCGACTGAGATTAAAATTTGTTCACCGTCCACAAGCAACATGGCTTTGTTTTCAAATAGAGCTGAAATTTCAATATGCGGTGTGTCTGCATTGGCTGGTGAAGAAAAAAGCAATACAATTACTATAACAAAATTCAGGTAATAAAGAAAAATATTCTCACAGCAAAGTGAGTTACGATGTATTCTTAAGGTATTGTGAGAATGCGCCTTTTTCATTTGCTGCTTCAAATGCGGTTTGTGCTGAAATCTTCTGACTTTGCACTAAATTATGCAAGGCTTTGTCCATTGTTTGCATACCATGTGCGGATCCACTTTGAATCAAATTCTGTAGTTGTTCAGATTTGCCCTCCCTGAGAACATTAGACGTCGCTGAGGTATTGACCAGTATCTCAACTGCTGCAATACGACCTTTGCCATTGGCAGTTTTCAACAATTGCTGAGAGACAATCGCGCGCAAGGAGGTGGACAGCATGGTACGAATTTGAGGTTGTTTATTTACAGGGAACGTATTGATAACACGATCCACTGTGGCTGCAGCACTATTCGTATGTAACGTCGCCAGCACTAAAATACCGGTTTCAGCAGCCGTCACGGCCAGACTCATGGTTTCAAAGTCTCGTAACTCGCCCACCAGAATGACATCTGGATCTTCACGTAATGCAGAATGGAGCGCTTGTGAGAACGTCTTGGTATGGTTAGTCACCTCGCGCTGACTGACAAGACAGTTTTTACGTTCATGCTCAAATTCAATCGGGTCTTCAATTGTCAGGATATGGCCTTTTTGATAGTTGTTAATCAAATCTACCATTGAGGCCAATGTGGTCGATTTGCCTGACCCTGTTTTACCGGTAACTAAAATTAATCCGGATTTTTGTTTGCATATTGATTCGATAATGGGCGGCATATTAAGTTTTTCCAACGCAATAACTTCGGTTGGAATGGCACGAAAAATACCACCAACACCATTAATATGCCTGAACACATTGACACGAAATCTGCCAATGCCTTTAATTTCATGTGCGAAATCCACCTGTTCATCCATCTCAAGCACTTCTCGATGACGCACCGTCATAATTTCTTTAAGTGCTTCGAGTGTGTCTTTTGAACTCACAGGCTGCTCTGTGACTACAACTAAATCTCCATTGACTCGCATGCGTACCGGATCACCGGACAAGATATGTAAATCAGAGCCATTTTCGTCGACAAGTTGTTGAAGTAATTGGTTAAGATTGACCATGGCTAATACTTTACTGTGCAGCAATTAAACTTGGATCAGTGACATACTTCGCGAATAGCTTTTTATCATTGGCATAAAGATAGGCATGATCAGGATCCACTTCTTTAGCCATAATGGCATCCATAAGCGCCTGATCTTTTAATTGCATACCAATTGTGCTCCCAGTTTGTATTTGATTTGGTATCTGAAATGTCTTGTCCGACATTATTAAATTTGAAATCGCATTGTTCATTATCATTATTTCGACAATTGCCTTACGCCCCTTGCCATCTGCTGTCCGCACCAGATCTTGTGTGACCACTGCATGTAAATGTTGCGATAAAAATATTTTTCCCTGTTCACGCTGATCGGCTGGAAGTGCATCCATAATACGATCCAAAGATTTTGTTGCCGATGTCGTATGTAGTGTGCCGAATACTAAGTGGCCTGTCTCGGCAGCTAGCATCGCCATACTGATTGTTTCCGAGTCTCGCATCTCGCCCACCAGTATAATATCGGGATCTTCTCGCAAGGCGGCCCTTAATCCGTCAGAAAAACTATTTACATGCGTGCCTACCTCACGTTGAATTACTTGTGATTTTTGCGAAGGATGAATGAACTCAATCGGATCTTCTAACGTAATTATATTTTCTTGGCGTGTACTGTTGATGTGGTGTAATAATGATGCAAGTGTGGTTGATTTACCTGTGCCTGTGGCGCCGGTCACCAGCACCATGCCTTGTTTATATTCCGCAAAGGATTTAATCACACGCGGTAGATTCAAAGTGTTGAACGCTGGGATTTCTGTTGGTATATGTCTAAGTACCGCGCCTATTCCTGACAGTTTTCTAAATAAATTAACTCGGTAACGACCCACACCTTCTGACATGTATGAAAAATCTAAGTCCTCACCCGCTTTAAAGCGTTGTTGCTGATTCTTGGTCAAAATTTCAAACAAATAAGTTTCTAATTCTGTATCACCCAGATCACGAAACTTAATAGGCAGTAAATCACCATGCATTCTAAACATGGGCGGGACACCCACAGCAAAGTGAATATCTGAAACGCCCTGTTCATGGCCTAGTTTTAAAAAAGCATCTATACGAGGCATAATTTAATTTAGCTTATTTGTTTTAGCTTATCTAATAACTCAGACATTGATTGTATGCGTTCTTCAGGTTTAACTTTCATACAGTCCATAACTAGATTACTTAATTCCATCGGAACTTGATCATTTTTCTCTATCGGCGGTTTTGCTTCACCTTGAACATGTTGATACATAATCGACATGCTGTCTTTACCACTATATGGTGGACGGCCAGTGACCATCTCGTACATGATAGTACCCAAGCTGTAAATATCCGTTCTCTCATCGATATCTTTACCTAATACTTGCTCAGGTGACATGTAAGTCGGCGTACCCACTAATAAACCTGTTTTAGTTAGCTTGGTGTCAGAGCTTTGGCTAGCGGCGGCAATACCGAAGTCAACAATTTTAAGAAGATCTTCATCGTTGATCATGACGTTATTCGGTTTTAGATCACGATGAATAACTTTAGCGCTATGCGCACTCTCCATGCCGCTACTGATGTCAGTTGCAATTTTAATCGCGCGTTCATTGGATAATGGTTTACGTTCTTTTAGCTCGGCACTTAAGGTATGACTTTCAAAGTATTCCATAGATATCGCATGTGACTCACCAAATGTGATCAAATCATAAATTCGAATAACATTTTGATGAGTTACTTTACGCGCAAAGCGAAGTTCGTAAATAAAGCGTTTAATTACACTATCATCAGAGACAAACTGGGTATTGAGGAATTTTAAGATCACATCTTCATTGATCATCAAGTCTTCCATCAAATATACAGAACCAAATGCGCCTTTACCGACTTGTCGAATATACTTATAACGACCTGCTAAGATATCGTCTGGTTGTAATTTAGTTGGATCAACAGATTTGGGCTGCAATTCAGCCTTGCCACGAATAATTGTACCCGGCATAGTTTTTTCAGGTGAATCAGAAGCACCAGGTCGATTAAGTGTTGCACGAATATCAGTGCGTTGTTTATTTTGATTTTCTAAAATTCTGTCAATTGAGCACGCACCTAATTCACGTAATTCTTCATCTCTATTCTCTAACGCATGACTGATTGAAGAAACAATCTCATCAACACTCATATCGTCTGCAAGTTTTTCCAAACACGCCAAGGTTTCTTTAACGATGTTATCTTTCTTCGCCCATAGTTGTTTAATAACATAAGGCAAAGCAGACTTAGCGCCCAACTTACCTAATGCTTGCAAAAGAATAATAGCCATTGATTCATTATTTTTGTCACTCTCATTGGCTTCATTTTTTTGCAATAATTTAATTAACATTGGAATAGCTTGCTTATTACCTAAATTCGCTAAACCATCGACTGCGCGCTCTCTTACCCACCAATCTGAATCAGTTAAGGCATTCACCAGTGCATCATAAGTACTTTCATCTTCGGTGGAGTTAATAATTTCAATAGCAGAGCGGCGAACAAACTCATCTTTATCTTTGAGTAACACCAGTACCGCTTTAACAACTTTAGGTCCACCAATTTTGCCTAATGCATCAGCCGCTCTGGAGCGTACCCACCAATCTTCATCTTTCAAGATACGGAATAAATCTTTGATTGATTCTGGACTGGCTATTTCATTAAGAACTTCAACAGCCGCTCGACGCGTGTATTCAGATTCATTTTTTAAATGGGGCACCAAGTGAGCTACTGTTTCAGGGTGTTGAATACTAACAATTGTTTCAACTGCTTTATTCTGCACAGAGAAATCTGCATCATCGATCAGCATGGTTAGTCTATCGATACTGATTTCACCCTTCATATGCGAGAGGCCATCTAGAGCAGCTAAACGCACTGATTTATTTTCATCATCGAGTAATTTCTCTAATGCATGGTGCACTTGTGGACGATCAAACTTGCGTAAAATTTTGGCGAAATTACTGCGAATAAAAGCTTCTTTAGTATCGATACGATTAACAATTTCAGTCACAACGGTATCTGTTGCAACACTGTCAATTATTTTGAATAAAGCGACTTGTTCACTATGATCCACATTGAACACAAACTTGATCAAGTTAATCGCTCTTAACTTTTCTTTGTGAGCCGTAAGAATATTCATTATCGCGGTTTTGGAGAGATTTGGATCTGAAAGCTTTGTCACCAGAGGATTGGGATCAATACTCTCAGCCTTACACAATGCTTCAGACACTCCATTGCGAATTAACTCAACATCATTGCCTAGTAAGGGCACATAATGTTCAAGGGTTGAGGGGCTCGCAAGCTCTGCCAACACTTCAATGATTTTTTCGTTGCCAGCCTTATTTGACGATTGCAAAGCTTCCGCCAACCTAGGGATGGACGCCTTGGGGTTCTTTTTCAGTTTGGCAATTGCCTTTTCTACAGCAGGCTCAGCCAAAGAGCCGCTTTGAGTGATCTGCGAGATTGAGCTATCTGAAAGTAAGCCGCTTAGTAAACCCATGAATTGCTTGCTAAAAAATTATTGTCGTTTGGTAGTTGCTTAAGGATGGTGCGTTCGTCTTGGTAAAAGTCCCTTAAAACCTAAGAAAAACATAACGTTAACGCCTATCTTATAGCAAACAATTATGTTTGAATATTACTTTACTAACCAGAATATGAGTTCAAGCGACAATAAGGCATATATACCCGCCATTAGGTCGTCAACGACAATGCCGACACCGCCTGAGACATGTTGATCTAGAAATTTTATCGGCCAGGGTTTGAAAATATCAAACACTCTAAACAGGATGAAACCAAGAATAACTGACTGCCATGAGACCGGCGCCAGCATCATGGTAAGCAAATATCCACATATTTCATCAATCACTATCCCACCGTGATCATGAACACCTAATAATTTCGCTGATTTGCCTGCAATGTAAAAGCTAATTATAGTCAATATAATCAATAAGATAATATAATTAATTAAGGTTAAATATGAGAACAATAAAAAGATGGGAATGGCTACTAACGTCCCCATAGTGCCGGGTGCTTTTGGCGACAAACCGCTACCAAATCCAAACGCCAAGAAATGTACCGGATTGCTAAAGACTTCTTTTACTGTGGGATGCTTATGCATAACCGGCGAGCTCACTCAGTGTGAGTAAAGTGATCATAACCACTACGTTCTGGATAAGAGACAACTTCATTATGATACGTCAGCTCTATTACATTGCTATTTGTCATCACACCGATGGGTGTGATTAAACAATCATAGTTATTTGCAATACGACGAATATCATCTTTATATTTTTCATCACTAGTAAATAGCAATTCGTAGTCATCACCTGATGTAATTGCAGATATTATTTCAATATTGTCATCAATTGGGATGGCCTCTAAATGTAATTCAGCGCCAAGTTGACTCTTTTCGCATAAAATTTCTAGTTCATGTAGCAAGCCATCAGAAATATCGATACAAGCATGCATGCAATGACGCAACTCAATGGCTAGTTTTACTCTTGATGGCGGCATGTAGAGGGCGTGCATTTGGTTATCGCTTAGTAAAGAATCCTGATTGTTATTCTGCAGGAGATACTGTAGCGCTCGTGACGCACAACCAATCTTGCCGGTGACGTAGATGATGTCTTCAGCTTTAGCCCCAGCGCGTAACACTGCTTGGTCTTGTGGGACTTCGCCTGTTACTTGCACAGACATATTAAGTTGCTTGCCAGTTGTTGTATCGCCACCAACTAATAAAACATTATTCTGTCGTGCGCAGCTAAGTAAGCCATCTGCAAACTCATTTAACCAGATTGGGTTAGATTCAGTTAAAGTTAAGTTTAGCGTCGCCCATTTAGGCTGAGCACACATTGATGCAATATCACTGATACTACTCGCCATGAGTTTGAAGCCAACATAAAATGCGGGTGTATGCGTTAAGAAATGTCGACCCTCAACCATACAATCTGTTGAAGTGACTAGTTGGTGACCTGGGGTAACATTTAAAACGGCACAATCATCGCCTATTCCCTCTGCAACCGAATCATTCTGTTGCTTACTAATAAAATAGTGAATGATATCTTTTTCGTTCAATTTTTTTGTAGCATTTGGGAACGATCAAATGTTTTCATTAGTTTATCTAAAATTGCATTAACAAGTTTGTAGCCCTCATCGGAACCAAATTTTTTACATAAACGAATCGCTTCCGCAGTAACGACTTTCTCAGGAATTTCTATACACTGCATTAACTCAAAAGTGGCAATACGTAATGCAGATAATTCAATTGGATCAATTTTTTCAAGATCATAATCAGATGCAGTACCAATAGTCTGGTCTATATGCGTCGATTGATTTATACACCCCGAAACAAGCTGCTTAAAATATTCATGATCTGCCTTAGGCCAATAGTCATCTTCTTGATACTGAATAAAAAGATTTTCTAACTTTTCATCAGTCAGATGCCATTGATACATGGCTTGCAATGCGAGACGTCTTGCGCACTGTCGTTTATGTAGTATAGCTCTTTCTTCAATGCGATCCATTCTCAGCTTGATTCAAGATAATTCTTGAATACCTCTCAAGACATTAGTCATTTCTAGAGCACATAATGCACAATCAATGCCTTTGTTCTCTCCATCAATTTGAGAGCGTAATTTTGCCTGCTCAGGTGTATCCGTTGTGAGAACACCAAATATAATAGGAATATTCGTTGTTAAATTAACCTCCATAATGCCGCGCGCACATTCGCCAGCAACAAAATCAAAATGCGGTGTGTCTCCACGAATCACGCATCCCAAGGTGATGACTGCTGCAAAACATCTGCTTGCGGCCAACTGTTTGGCCGCCAGAGGTAATTCAAACGCTCCCGGGACGAAAATAATTTCAATATTTTTATCTTTTACCCCTTGGTTACTCAATGTTGTCAATGCGCCTTGCAATAAATTATTGACGATATCACTATTAAATCGTGCAGCCACTATAGCGAATTTAGCTTCTCCAGGAGTTAAATCACCTGTTTGAATTTCTTGTAATTTCATCAGGACAGTTTTCCATCAATATATTCAACAACTTCTAAGCCGAAACCACCGAGTCCATGGAAAACTTGCGGTGCACTTAATAATCGCATTTGTTTTACACCTAAATCAGATAGAATTTGTCCGCCTACACCTAGCGTCCATCGATCCACTGGCGAATTGTTTGCTTCAGAGTCTTTATGTTGTTTGTTTAGCATGTTTAAGTTTTCTAGTTGTTGACATAGAGAGTCACTATCGTTAGCAATTCTCAATACTACTGCAACACCATTTTTTTCATCTGCAATGCGTTTCATCGCGTCTCTCAATGGCCAACCACAACTTGCACTATTTCCGAGTAATGTATCGCATAATGTATTCTCAATATGCACACGCGTGAGAACAGGTTGTGTAGAATCTATCTTACCTTTGACTAATGCAAAATGAGTTTCTTTATTTATTTTGTCTTCATAGGTAAATAACTCAAATTGACCATAATCTGTTGAAAATGGTTGAGAAGACTTGCGATACACAGTACGTTCGTGTTGTATGCGATAACGAATTAAATCTTCTATCGTGCCTATTTTTAATTGATGTTCTTGAGCAAATTTTTCCAACTCAGGACGACGCGCCATGGTGCCATCCTCATTCATAATTTCAACAATTACTGCCGCAGGTTCTAACTGTGCTAGGCGAGCATAATCACAACCCGCTTCCGTATGCCCGGCACGCGTAAGAACGCCACCTGATTGTGCCATTAATGGGAATATATGCCCTGGTTGTGTGATACTTTGACTGTTGGCATTGGGCGCAACTGCAGTCCTAACTGTATGTGCTCGATCATACGCTGAGATGCCAGTAGTGACGCCTTCACTGGCTTCAATCGAAATTGTAAAATTAGTGGTATGGTCTGCATTGGTTATATCAACCATTAGCGGTAGATTTAATTGTTGGCAACGCTCTTTAGTGAGTGTTAAACAAATTAACCCGCGTCCGTATTTGGCCATGAAATTAATATCTTCCGGACGTACCATAGACGCAGCCATAAGCAAGTCGCCCTCGTTTTCACGGTTTTCATCATCGACAATAACGACCATTTTACCAGCAGCAATATCTTCTACGATTTCTTCAGTAGAATTAAATTTCATAACAGAATTAATATGTATGCAGTCTCTCGACATAACGTGCAATCAAATCGATTTCTAAATTTACTAAGGTACCTGGTTGATAGTCAATTATAGCGGTATTGTCAAATGTGTGCGGAATAATATTGACAGAGAAAGTGTTTCCATCAACGTCGTTAACAGTAAGACTAACGCCATCGATACAGATTGAGCCTTTTTTCGCAATAAATTTGCTGATTGTATCGGGAGATCGAACTATAAATCTTGTTGAATTATTTTCTTGTGTCGCGCTTAATACTTCACCAACACCATCGACATGACCGGTAACTAAATGTCCACCAAGAGAGTCAGACAAAGTTAATGCCTTTTCAAGGTTAACTTTTTTATTCACTGCTAGTTTAGCGAAGGTTGTGCAGCGAATCGTCTCTGCTGAGACGTCAACAATAAATTGGTTATTTTCCATTTCCGTTACGGTAAGACACACGCCTTGCACACAAATACTATCACCCAGCTTGGTATTATCTAAAAATTTATCGGGTGTGCTAATACTGACACGACTGGACGTTTCATGTGTTTGTATGTGAGCAATATCGCCCATTGCTTGAATGATTCCTGTAAACACAACGGGATGCCTTTATAAATGAATACAGTATTTAGTTAATGGCAATGCGCTACTGGTATGGAATTCAGCACTAGCCTCGATCGCACAACAAGCAATTTTTTCCGCATCATCTTCCATCTTATACATAGCATATAACGCACCCAGCGCTACTTCCGCACCTGCTCCAATCGCCCAAAAGTGTTTATATTGAAATACTTCTCTTAATGAATAAATGCCAAAAATCCCATTAGGATTAACAATTAATGCATCAATGCGTGATGACTCATAAGCGTCATCATCTTCGTCTTTGGCATTAAGGAAATATTGATCTTTAAGTATCGGGTGCAAATCCAAGAACGTCTTATATATATCAATAGGCGAATCCAGACATATAATTTCCGCTTCTTTTTCTAATACATGCTGCATGACCAAATGATGTGCTGCACTACCGACAATCCCAATATAATTCGCTTCATATTTTAGAATCTTCTCACTCGTCTGATCATATTCATTGCTTTGTCGAACATCACCAAAGGTTGTTAATGTATCTGCCGCGATACATATTTTGTTATTCTTTTGCACTGCAACAATTGTGGACATAGTCAATACTCAATATTTAATTAATGAAGTGATGCGTATGTCTTTACCTATGTGACGAATATCTTGAAACTCTAGATGACTGCATCCATTCATTGTCGTGATTTCATTTATCTCAAACATGCCATTCGATGGGTTACCCATCAAGACTGGTGCAACGTAGTGTATTAGCTCATCAATGAGCGTTGCCTTAAGCATTTCACCAAGTAATATCGCACCTGATTCAAGCAAAATTGAATTAATTTCTAATTTGGCAATATGCATTAAAACCTCGTTTAAGTCGAACTTGCCATCGTGAGTTTCCATGGCGACCACTTCGCAGTTGTCTATATTCGCCAAACTAGTGTTAGAGGTATCTTTACTGGAAAATATGATAGTTTTTCCAGGCAGAGTTAATAACTTAGCATTTGCAGGCATCTTCAACTGAGGATCAAGTATAAGCCTGGTGGGTTGCATGATTTCATCAATGCTTAATTCTTGGGCCGATAATCTTACATTTAAACTTGGATCATCAGCCAACACAGTGCCAATACCTGTCAAAATTGCATCATAGCGTGCGCGCATTCGCTGTACATCTAATCTTGCTTGCTCGCTAGTAATCCATTTTGAAATGCCATTGTGTAATGCGGTGCGACCATCAGCGCTACTGGCTATTTTTGCTGTGACCCAAGGCAGGTTATGTCGCATTCGCTTATAAAAACCACGATTAAGCTGATAACTTTGATCATTAAGGATGTTCTCTTCGACTTCAATGCCCTGTTGAATGAGTCGTTCAATGCCTTTACCGGATACCAAGGGGTTAGGGTCACGCATCGCGATAAATACTTTTTTTATTCCTGCCTGTATTAATGATTCAGTACACGGCCCTGTTTTGCCCTGGTGGCAACAAGGTTCAAGCGTGACATAAGCACTTCCATCTTTCGCTGCTGAACCTGCTTGATGCAAAGCATGTATTTCTGCATGCGCATCACCTGCCCTGTGATGAAATCCTTCGCCAATAATCACGCCCTGTTTACTGACAATCACACAACCCACATTAGGATTGGGTCGTGTGGTAAATATACCGCGCTTAGCCAGACGTAGTGCACGTGACATGCACTCGACATCGTGTTGTTTAAACATAGATATGTGTTGCGTTTATTAACTATCAGAGATTAAAGATAGCTGACTTTTACGCATTTCTGGAGGCAAATCATTTTCTACATGCTCAATGATTTCGCGGAATTCTTGTACATCTGTGAAAGAGCGATAAACTGAGGCAAAGCGTACATAAGCGACTTGATCAATATTACGTAATTCATGCATGACCCACTCACCTAATTGGTTAGCAGGAATTTCTCGATCACCATAAGCAAGACTTAAACGACGAATATGGTCGATGATTTTTTCTACTTGATCAGTAGAGACAGGTCTTTTTTCTATCGCATGAAGAATACCAGAGCGGAGCTTGTCAGTAGTAAATGTTTCACGACGTCCGTCACGTTTAACTATTCTGGGTAAGTCAAGCTCAGCTGTCTCGAAAGTTGTGTAACGCTCTTTGCACTTGGCGCACTCCCTTCGACGACGAACCTGACTGCCATCACCCGCTAAACGGGAATCTATCACTCTGGTATCGGTTGCTCCACAGAATGGACAACGCATGTGTTCATCCTAAAAAGTTATTGTGAGCATAGATCGTGCGAGCTAAGCGACAGCTTGGCCCTCTGCAGAAGAAACATATACAGGGAACCGCTTGCATAGATCGAGCACTTGTTGTTTGACTCTATTGATGACTTCTTCATTCTCCATGTCATCCATTACATCGCACATCCAATTAGTTAACTCAACACATTCCGCTTCTTTAAAGCCTCGCGTGGTGATCGCAGGTGAACCAACACGAATACCGCTAGTGACGAAAGGTGATTGTGGATCATTAGGAACAGTGTTTTTGTTAACTGTAATGTTGGCACTACCTAAAGCTGCATCGGCTGCCTTCCCGGTGATACCTTTACTAATTAGACTGACTAACATTAAGTGGTCATCCGTACCATTGGATACGATGTCATAACCTCGTTGCATAAACTGATTTGCCATGGCTTGAGCATTTTTAATCACTTGTTCTTGATAAGATTTGAATTCTGGCGCAAGTGCTTCTTTGAATGCTACCGCTTTTGCTGCAATTACATGCATTAGCGGACCGCCTTGCATCCCTGGGAATACAGCAGAATTTAGCTTTTTAGCGATTTCTTCGTTTTCACGAGCAATGATTATTCCGCCGCGCGGACCTCGCAACGTTTTATGTGTGGTTGAGGTAACTACATCCGCAATGGGTACCGGACTTGGATATAAACCTGCAGCAATTAAGCCTGACACGTGTGCCATATCAACGAGGAAATATGCACCAACACTATCAGCGATATCACGAAAACGCTGCCAATCCATCACACGTGAGTATGCTGAGAAGCCAGCGATGATCATTTTAGGCTTGTGTTCTTTAGCTAAGCGTTCAACTTCATCGTAATCAACTTCGCCTGTATCTGGATTTAAACCATATTGAACAGCATTGAATTGTCTGCCCGAGAAGTTTACATGCGAACCATGTGTTAAGTGTCCACCATGCGCTAATGACATCCCTAATATAGTGTCATTTGGTTGCAGTAACGCTAAAAATACTGCGGCGTTGGCTTGCGATCCTGAGTGAGGTTGAACGTTTGCATAAGCAGCGCCATAAAGTTTTTTCAAACGGTCGATGGCTAACTGCTCAACTGTATCGACATGCTCACATCCACCATAGTAACGTTTTGCAGGATACCCTTCGGCATATTTATTGGTTAATACAGTGCCTTGTGCTTCCATCACTCTAGGGCTTGCGTAATTTTCTGAGGCTATCAATTCAATGTGCTCTTCCTGACGTTGAATCTCACTCTTAATTGCATCGGCGAGTTCTTCATCGAAACCGTTGATGCTCATATCGGCTGAAAACATGTAAATACTCCTGTTTTAAAAATAATCAAAATCCATAAGCTATGGCATTATACCCCAAAGTATTGTGGATTAACTAACCCGACTGGCCTATATATCGCTGCACTACCATTGATTTCAATAGTAGACGTACAGGCTAATCTTTGGAATTATGCACGCCGGTAGCCAAATTGGCTTGCTATAGTTCATATTTTACTCAAAATTTCACTTCATTACTCAGCATTATGGCTCAATACGTATTTTCTATGAGTGGCGTCGGTAAAGTCGTGCCACCAAAAAAAGAGATTCTCAAAGATATTTCTCTACACTTCTTCCCTGGTGCCAAAATTGGTGTACTGGGATACAACGGTGCGGGTAAATCAACCCTACTTAAAATTATGGCAGGTGTAGAAAAGGATTACCTTGGCGAAGCGCGCCCGCAAACTGATTTAAATATAGGTTATCTCGCCCAAGAGCCCGAACTAGATAAGGCTCTGGATGTGCGTGGCAATGTTGAATTGGGCATTGCACCTCTCAAACAAGCACTTGATGAATTCAATCAAGTCAGTATGAAGTTTGCTGAGCCCATGTCTGATGACGAGATGACTGCATTACTAGAAAAGCAGGCTCAACTTCAGGATCAAATCGAATCTAGTGATGGATGGAATCTGGAAAGAAAATTAGACGTTGCTGCCGATGCACTGCGCCTGCCTCCTTGGGAGGCCAGTATTGAACAACTTTCAGGTGGAGAACGCCGTCGTGTCGCCTTGTGCCAATTACTATTATCCAATCCTGAAATGCTCATTTTAGACGAACCTACTAACCATCTAGATGCTGATTCAGTCGCCTGGCTAGAGCAATTTCTTAAAGAGTATTCTGGCACCGTCGTGGCAGTCACACACGATCGTTATTTTTTAGATAACGTTGCGGGTTGGATATTAGAGCTGGACCGCGGCCATGGTATCCCATGGGAAGGCAATTATTCATCCTGGTTAGATCAAAAAGAAAAGCGCTTAGAACAAGAAGAAAAGCAACAACAAGCAAGAATGAAAACAATCTCTGCCGAGCTAGAATGGGTACGCAGCAATCCCAAAGCGAGGCAAGCAAAAAGCAAAGCACGCTTAAAGCGTTTTGAAGAACTTAATTCACAAGAATACCAACAGCGAGCCGAAACCAATGAAATATTTATTCCTGTTGGTGACCGCTTAGGTGATCAAATAATTGAAGCTAATAATCTCGTCAAGCAATTCAATGGGCGTGTCTTGTTTGACGACATGTCATTTAGTATTCCCAAGGGCGCGATTGTAGGTGTGATTGGCGGCAATGGCGTAGGTAAAACTACCTTATTCAAAATGATTGTCGGCCAGGAACCTGTCGATGCTGGCGAGTTGAAAGTGGGTGAATCAGTGAAGCTTTCTTATGTCGACCAGTTACGTGATGACTTGCAGGGTGACAACACTGTATGGGAGGAAATTTCTGATGGTTTAGATGTCATTACAGTGGGCAACCATACAATGCAGTCACGAAGTTATGTCGGCCGTTTTAACTTCAAAGGCAGTGCACAACAAAAATTAGTTAAAGAACTTTCTGGCGGAGAGCGCAATCGATTGCAATTAGCCAAATTATTACGCCAGGGAGGTAATGTGTTGTTACTTGATGAACCGACTAACGACCTGGATGTTGAAACCTTGCGGGCTTTAGAAGAAGGCTTACTTAATTTTCCTGGCAGCGCAGTGGTAATTTCTCATGATCGCTGGTTCCTGGATCGAATTGCAACACATATTCTTGCCTTTGAAGATGAAGGCCATGTGGAATGGTTTGAAGGTAACTTCTCAGACTACGAGGAAGATAGGAAGAAACGCTTGGGTGAGGATGCTGGACAACCCAAACGAGTCAGATACAAACGCTTAGATGCTTAAATAAAAACGCCGAGCATATGCCCGGCGTTAGCTGCATGACTGGTTAAATTATCAAATTACATCACTGACTTGGCTTTATCCATGGCAGCATCTTCTGCATCTTTAGCTGCTTCCTCAACTTTTTCGGCGGCATCGCCGGCATGTTCTTTAGCAGCGTCCACTGCTTTTTCAACTGCATCACCGGCATGTTCCGCCGATTTGCCTGCATGCTCTTTGACTGAGTCAGCTGCATCACCTGCATGCTCCTTTGCAGCATCGACAGCATCACCGGCCATTTCGCCTGCTTTATCCATAGCATCGCCGGTAGCATCAGCAGCATCCTCTACCATGTCACTGGCCATTTCGCCTGACTTTTCCATTGCGCTGGATGCTTCTTCCATCACAGCTTCGCCTTTTTCAGGCGCCATATGATTCAGGTAGTAGTAGGCAGCTGCTGCAATAACAATGATTGCAATGATAATTTTAGACATTGAAAACCCCTCTCGTGTATTTTTGAATGTTTATACTTATAAGTATTTTTTATTATGTAAGTAATTATTGAATAGTTGTTTTAACTCTCCGAATCGCATTTTAATCATTTGCACCAAAAGATAGCAATTGAATTTATTCGATTTCAACCTCGGCGATTGAGTTACGTGTAATTTTGTACTTATAGCCAGCCTCAAAATGTGTATTGAAAATTATTCTCTCACCTGTCGACCAAATTACCGCCACTTTATTAATAATGGTCTCATTACCTAAACCAAAATGGGCATAAGGCGCATCAAATGAGAGAAATCCGCCACCTGCTTTGATTTCACGAATTTGCTTAAGCTCGTTTTCTCCGCTGCCGGTTGCAATTAAAATTTTACAACCGATACAGTTTGCATTGCCAATCTCATCATCGATTTCAAATATAATCGACTGGTTACCCATCTCATTATTCTTAAATACTTTTAAACCGCCATGCGTTGTGTTACCGATAATATCCAAGTCACCATCATTATCGATATCAATGTAGGTAAATCCTGAGCTATGATCAAAATCATCTAGCCCATAAGACACATGCTTTAATGAGAATTTTTCACCTTGTCTGTTGTGATAAAACATATTTGGTGAATGAGTTGTCGGTCCAACAAATGCCGCGTATACAGAACCATTCGTCACATAAATATCTTGCCAACCATCATTGTCCAGATCACCAAACTTACCTGCCCAACTCCAGGCACCATACTGTGCATTTTTATTTTCTGAGGTATCAATAAATCCTTGTTTACCTTGATTCTCCAGAAGTATATTGGTTAGAGGCACTTGATCGATAAATCCTGATGTATTTAATTTAACACGCTCAGGATAACCTTCTATAGCATTACAAAGTGTTTTATAAATTTTATAGTTATCGGGGACTTTACTACACGAATCACGCTCAAACTTCATATAGTGCACACGTCTGGCAACAAGACAATCTCGCACTGTTTCATCGCCATAACGCTCTCGCATTTCTTCGCATTCTTTAAAGTTTTTAACTAAGTTGATTTTACTTAGCATCCAAATTTTCTGGCATTCCTTTTGCTCTTCCGCGGTTGGCTTATTCAAACAAAATTCAGAATCCTTATACACCGCCGCCGCGCGTTCGCGTTCAGGCGTTTCTGTCCATGATCCACCCGTCATATAAATATCAACCATCAGATCATTATTATAATCCGCCGTATCAATACTCATGTTGAGCTCGGGAGAACTTGGAATAATATTTTGTTTATCTGTCAGTTGACCGAGCAGTTCTCCACGAACATTAATATAAAACCGATCGGGCACTTCAAAATCATTACCCACAATTAAATCCATGTAACCGTCTTGATTAAAATCAGTCAATAATGAAGATAATGTATTTCCCTCGACTTCTCTTGGTAACACCCGCATCGGGAAAAAGTTAAATTCCAGATTGTTATTTATCAACATTTGATTTCTGGCTTTTGGGCCAGGATTAGCAGTAATTTCACCTCCATTCCAATTGCCGTTGAATATATCTAACCATCCATCATTATTGACATCACCCATGGACACTGACATTGTTAACAGCGCCTCTCCGTTTTCAATTTTACGTACCGGATTATCATGTTGTCGCCCAGACAAAGGATTCAACACAATATAATTATCTTCACCGAATGTAGTGATATAAAAATCTAACCAGCCATCGCGATTCAAATCTGCCATGGCAACAAAAATAACTTCAGTACTGACCAGCTCAGGTATATCTAGAAATACTTTCTCAAAACGTTCGCCATCGATATTTTGAAATAAATCAACACCACCTGTTTCAGCAACAACCAGGTCAACCCAACCATCATTATTAAAATCGCCTGAGGCAAGTCCTCTGCCCAAAAAGAACGGCTCAATAAAGTTAGTCTCATTAATTTGGTTATAGGAATCGATGCCTAAGTCTTTGGCTTTATATTTAGTAAATGGTAATGAACCTTCCGTTGATGATTTGTTAAATGGTGTGCGTGTGACAATAAAATTTCTTTTTGAGTAAAATTCTTCATGCTTCACCGGCTGAGTTTCTTTTAAGCCATGCAAAGCAAATGTGTTTATATCCCTGACAACTTCAGTACTGTAGTGACTATCTCCTTCAAGCACTTCTTTAGTGTATTGTTGCTCCCATTTAATATCTTTGTAATCAGTAAGCGCTTGGGCAAAATATCCCGCAGCAACACCAAGTGCTGTGACAATGATGAATAATAATATTGCCAACTTAAAACTGAATGTACGCCATATAATAAAAGCTGAATAAACGCTGAAAGTACCCAATGTGAATAATAATGTCATGACTACGACAATAGGCACATTCGCGGCAAACAAAGATTGCGCAAGCATGACATCGAATGCAATTGGCATAGGTAAAAATGTTCCAAAAACACCAATTGCGGCGATCACCCATAAAGATGGCTCAGTGCCGATTAAGGTATTGGGATCCCATACATGCGACACCAACGCACCCAAGAAGCCGGCTACAAACATTAACGGTACGGTACGTATAACGATATATACAAAGCTATCCCAATAGTCCTTGACTATGCCCCATAGTGCTTGCGGCCAAGATTCCAAGTAAACAACGGGTGCGTCGGAAATAGCACACACAACAGCTTGTTCATTATTTTCTTTATGCGAAATAAAAGGAACAACTACAAGTATCAGGAAAATAGTGAAAGCTAATTTAATTAATGCCAGATGAAACGGGAACAATGTAAACAACATTGTTAACACGATAATATTCAGAGTCGGCGAGCTAAACATTACCGCAAGAGACGTTTGCAAGCTACGCCCACCTTCATACATAGCTTTAGCAATTGGTGCCACACAGTTGACACAGACGCCTAGAGGCGTACCGGTCGCTAAGCCGTATAAACTATTTAAAAATCGATTACGTGAACGATAACGAGGCAGATATTTAAACAAAGTCATAAACGCAGCGGCAATAAACACAGCAAAAGTCATCCCCTGGCGATTGGTCCATGCCCAATTAATTGTTGTGTATCCAACCTTCTCCACAAAGGATGCATTTTCATCGATATGTATATAAGCTTCATGAGTGAGCGTATCTTCAAGATGAACAATCCCTGTCATATCTGCTTTACCCTGCAAAGTGGGATAGCGAGAAGTTGACCAAAAGCCAATTGCGATGCTTACAATGACGATTGAAATGAGGATAACGCGGCGATTGCCTAAAATAGAGGTTTCTTTTGCCATCTATAATCTAAACACTTTGAAATTGTTAATCAGCCTTTTTGATTGCCATACACTATGACAGTTGATGCAAGCCTATTAAATAATGTATTGAAAAAAGCCAGTCAATTACTAGATCGTCTGGAAATGCAATATACCCAGGATAAACACCTGTCTCACGACATAGATAACTTTGTCTTGAGATGGAACAAGCACAAAGGATTTGTTCCAATCAACTGGGCAAGCCCTTTGTCTCACGACAAGCTGCTCCATGTAGAACAGCAGGCTAAACTCCTTTTTGCCAACACACAACAGTTTGTTGAGGGTCTACCGGCAAATAATGCACTTTTATGGGGGGCTAGAGGTACTGGAAAATCATCGCTTATTCAAGCCGTACTTGGTAGTTTTAAACAACAACAATTGCAAGTGATTGAAATCAGCCATCAGGATTTTTCTGATTGGCTAGATATTGTCACGTGGCTAAACATCAATCACGCTAAAAAGTATATTATATTTTGTGATGATTTGTCGTTTAACCATAATGATATAAGTTATCGCGCAGTGAAAGCAGCATTAGATGGATCATTAACAAGCTTGCCGAAAAATGCACTTATCTATGCAAGCTCAAACCGACGTCATTTGTTACCCGAACATCTGACCGATAATCAACATGCCAAACATATCAATGGTGAAATACATCATTCAGAAGCGATTGAAGAAACTATTTCGCTGTCTGATCGTTTTGGATTGTGGTTGTCTTTTCATTCCCACACACAAAATCAATACTTAGATATTGTGCAGCATTGGCTGAATGAGTATGGCATAACTGAACCACCAGAAAGTTATCGAGAAGTGGCTCTGAGATGGGCACTACAACGTGGCTCTCGTAGTGGACGCATTGCCAATCAGTTTGCACGTGATTATGCTGGCAAGCAATTACTAAAAAACATAGAGTAATAAAACATTTAGCAATCAAACATGAAATAATGCTGGCATGTTATTTACGATGTAACAAAGAAGATGTTACCCAGCGACGTACTTTGATAATAGCGTTAGAAATTTTTCTTTAAATCCATGCCTTGATAAAGAGAGGCAACTTCCTCTTGATAGCCGTTATACATGAGCGTTTTGCGTTTTCTCAACTCACCAATTTTCCGTTCGCGTGCCTGACTCCAACGTGGATGATCCACATGAGGATTTACATTTGAATAAAATCCATATTCCCTAGGTGCCGAAAGATTCCAGCTAGTATCAGGCTGTTGTTCAGTGAAGCGAATTTTTACAATAGATTTAATGCTCTTAAATCCGTATTTCCATGGCACAACTAATCTGAGAGGTGCACCATTCTGATTGGGTAACTGTTTGCCATATAATCCGACCGTAAGAAGTGTCAGAGGATGCATGGCTTCATCAATGCGCAAACCTTCTTGATACGGCCAGTCCAAAATTGAGCGACGCTGTCCAGGTAAATTTTCTCGATCCAGAATCGTCGTAAATTCAACATATTTCGCTTTGCTTGTTGGTTCAAACCGTTTCAACACCGGCCCTAACTCAACTCCTAACCAGGGTACAACCATGGACCATGCTTCAACGCAACGCAGACGATAAATTCTTTCTTCCAAATGATGGGGAGAAATAAAGTCTTCAATTGCAAGCACTCCCGGTTTAGCACATTCTCCTTCCACCGTGATTGCCCAGGGTTCGGTTTTTAACAAATGCGCATTTTTTTTCGGATCACCTTTGCCCGTGCCTAGCTCATAAAAGTTGTTATAAGACGTGATTTTTATTTCTTCGGTTAGCTCTTTGGACAATGGGTTGTCAGTATCTTTCTTATAATCACCAATCGAGACGCTTGCAGAGCTTAAAGCAGGTAGACCGAACGATAGTGCAGCAGCCGTGGTAGACATTGTTTTAATAAACTCTCTGCGGCGCTGATAGATCTGAATATCAGTCACATCAGACTCAGACAGGTCAGATGACCTTTTTGATTTAATCAACATAAAGTTTTTGAATGCTTAGAAGTTGAAATGCAATTCGGTAGAAATGAAATCGACATCCTCGTTTTCAAATTCAAATCGTTCCCATTCTGCACTAAAACCGATCTTTTCTGTGACATCAAAATATGAGCTGACTGAATAGAATAAATCCGTGCCGCTTCGATTGCTTTCCGTGTCATCATCTAATTGAGTTCCATTGGGTTTCAGATCCCAATTGTATAAGCCACCACGGAAATTGATTCGTTTGCCTTCGTCTATAACAAACGTGCTGCTACCAGAAAAGAATAGCGTTTTGCTCTCAATATCATAGTTGTCATCATTAGTGAGCCATAGTTCTCGCCCACTAAATATATTGCCGACCCCAAATTCCATTTGGTCTTTATATTCCAATTCAAGCGTGAAAAGCTCATGGGCTTTAAACCCACTGTATAATTTTATGCCGGGTTCATCTAGTGACGTATCAAAATAGTTATAGGATGAATCGATTGAGTAATCATCAATCTGGTACCAGTTAGACGTCGGTATTTGATCAACACCCATATACCACTCCGCTTGGGCTGGCAAAGCTAGGTGTAAACCCAGCAATGTTGCTGTAGCAATAAAGTGTTTGATTGTGTTCATTCGCTCAGCGCTCCCCTCTACGCATCTTTGACTATCTACTAAGACCGATATTAAACAAAATATATGACATAGTATTTATGACCGACCACAGGTAATAAGTTTCACATGTCCATGCATTAATTAGTAGTGCAGTTCAGCCGTGATAATTAACTGATCGCCACTCGCGCATTGCGAAACATTCTCATCCAAGGCCCGTCTTCGTCCCACTCCTGTGGATGCCAGGAGTACTGGCTGGTTCTAAACAAACGTTCAGGATGCGGCATCATAATAGTGAAACGTCCGTCAGTATTGGTAAAAGCCGTCATTCCTGATGCAGAGCCGTTGGGATTTAATGGATATATATCAGTGGGTTCTGACAATGAATTAACATATTGCATGACATTTAGATTCGACGCTTCAATGGACTGCAGTTGAGAGGAATCTACAGTTACGCGTCCTTCACCATGGGCGACGACAATAGGCAGTATTGAGCCTGACATATCACTAAAAAAGAGCGAGGGTGAATTATTGATTTTTACATTCACCAGACGTGATTCAAATTGCTCAGAAGAATTGCGCACAAATTGCGGCCATAATTCACTGCCAGGGATGAGCCCTGATAATTGCGACATCATCTGGCAACCGTTACAAACGCCAAGTGCTAAGACATCATTACGTTCAAAAAATACTTTAAATTGCTCCTTTAACTCATTGTTAAATAGTATACTATTTGCCCATCCCTTGCCGGCACCCAGCACATCGCCATAAGAGAATCCACCGCACGCAGCTAGTACATGAAACTCATCTAATTGACGCCGTTTGCTTATTAAATCCGTCATGTGTACATCCACAGACTCAAAGCCCGCACGATTAAATGCCGCCGCCATCTCTATATGACCATTGACACCTTGTTCACGTAAAATAGCAACTTTTGGTTTTAACCCACTAATTATATGAGGAATAGAGATATCTTCATTAATATCATAACTTAATTTTGAAATAAGCCCGTGGTGACTTTTATTCTTAACCAAGTTGATTTCTTGCTTGGCTGATTCAGGATTATCGCGAAGCGACTGAATATGATAGCTTGGCTGGCTCCAGATAAGTTCAAGTTCTTGTCGAGATTTATTTAATAACTCACTTGTTTTATGTGAAATTATTACTGCTTGATCTGCAGTTGGCTCACCAAGAATATGAAAATTCTCTTGCAAGCCGAACTCTTCTGCCAATAACGTTGCCGTCGCAAGCTCGTCAGCAGAAATTTGTAAAACTGCGCCAAGCTCTTCAGAAAATAAACTTGCTAACGGGTCATCACCGAGTGTGTTGATCTGCACTTTCATCCCGCAACGCCCAGCAAATGCCATTTCACAAAGAGTTGCTAGTATCCCTCCATCACTTCGATCATGGTAAGAAATTACATTAATTTTATCTTTTAACTCTATAATATAACTGAAGAATTTATCTAAAATTTCCGGCTGATCACAATCTGGGCATTGGTCATCATGAACCTTATACACTTGGCTTAAACATGAGGCACCAAGACGATTTTGTTTAGCACCAAGGTCGATAAATACTATATAGCTCGTTCCTTCATCTAATCGAATCTCAGGTGTCCATGTGCGTCGTACATCTCTTACCGGTGCAAATGCAGAAATAATTAATGAAACAGGTGAAACAACCTGTTTCTGTTGACCATTCTGCTGCCATTGAGTGTGCATCGACAATGAATCCTTGCCGACGGGAATGGCAATATTTAACGCTTTACATATATCAGAAAGTGATTTAACAGTATCAAATAACTCACTGTCTTCATTACTATAATTAGCGGCGGCCATCCAATTTGCTGACAACCTAATGTCATGCATATTTTCAACATCTGCTGCAGCCAGATTAGTAATTGCCTCACCAAGTGCAACTCGAGCTGAACTTGGGCCATTGCTGACAGCAATGGGAGTTCGCTCTCCCATGGCCATCGCCTCGCCGGTATTGGTGTTGAATCCACTCGAAGTGACCGCGACATCAGCCACGGGGACTTGCCATGGCCCAACCATCTGATCTCGTGCAATTAATCCTGTGACAGTGCGATCAGCAATGGTCACAAGAAATTTTTTCGATGCAACAGTCGGGTTTCTTAACACTAACTCGATGGCTTGATGAATTTCGATATGACTATAATCCGCGCGTTTTATTTCTGAGCGTTTACGTTGAGTTTCTCGCAAAGTTTTCGGCGGCTTACCAAGTAACACATCCATGGGGATTTCGATTGGATTTTGACCAAATTTTGCATCAGTAACAATCAGGTCTTGAGTGTCTGTTGCCTCACCAACGATCGCATACGGACAACGTTCTCGCTCACATAATTGTTTAAATGTAGTTAATTTGCTGGCTTCTACGGCGATCACGTAGCGTTCTTGCGCCTCATTGCACCATATTTCCATCGGTGACATACTCGGTTCAGCATTGGGTACCTGGCGCAATTCAATAACACCACCACGTTCAGAATCATGCAGTAACTCGGGCAATGCATTAGATAATCCTCCTGCGCCCACATCGTGGATAGAAATAATTGGATTATCCTGCTGCATTCCCCAGCAGCTATTAATTACTTCTTGGCAGCGGCGCTCCATTTCAGGGTTGTCGCGCTGGACGGAAGCAAAATCGAGTCGTTCGTCACTGCTGCCAGATGCCATTGAAGAGGCAGCCCCCCCACCTAATCCAATTAACATGGCCGGGCCACCAAGTACAATAATTGGCGTGCCGGCTGGAAAATGGTCCTTCTCGACATCATCGGCACGAATATTTCCCATTCCACCAGCAATCATGATGGGCTTATGGTAGCCGCGCACGACACCATTGATTTGTTGTTCGTAAGTGCGGAAATAACCCAGGATATTCGGGCGACCAAATTCATTATTAAACGCTGCGGCACCAATGGGGCCTTCAAGCATTATGTCTAAGGCAGAAACAATGCGGTCCGGTTTGCCGTAATTAGTTTCCCAGGGTTCGTGTAATCCTGGAATCTGGAGGTTGGATACAGAAAATCCACATAAACCGGCTTTTGGATAACCCCCTTTGCCGGTAGCGCCTTCATCTCTGATTTCACCGCCCGACCCAGTCGCTGCTCCGGGGAAAGGCGAAATTGCAGTGGGATGATTATGTGTTTCGACCTTCATTAATATATGAATATCTTCAGTCGTATAGCGGTAGGTCGTGCTCGCATCTGGGTAGAAGCGCTCACCAGCATGACCCGTAATCACAGCAGAATTATCTTTATAAGCTGAAAGCACGTTATGAGGGGCATTTTTATGCGTACTGCGGATCATGTTAAACAACGTTTCATCTTGAGCCTGGCCATCAATAATCCAATTAGCATTAAATATTTTATGCCGACAGTGTTCTGAATTGGCTTGAGCAAACATCATTAACTCAACATCCGAGGGACATCGCTCAAGCGCAGAATAATGTTTAGCTAGATAATCGACTTCATCATCAGATAACGCCAAACCCATTTCAGCATTGTATTGTTGAATATCTTGCGCGAGGTCTTGGAGTGACATCAGACGCTTCACAGGTGCTGGTTCCTTATGTTCAAATAACAGTGACGCTTGCGCAATAGTTGTTAACACGCTCTGAGTCATGCGGTCATGTAGAAGATCCAAGACATCTTTTTTCTCATTTTCATCTAACTTACGCCAGCCAGAGAGCGTAAATAGAATGCCTCTCTCTATGCGCCCCGATGCACCTAAGCCGCAGTGCTCAATGATGTCAGTCGCTTTAGATGACCATGGAGAAATTGTACCTAAACGTGGACTTACAACAACTTGTTCATCTAATTTATAAGATGAAGATATACCCGCTTCAACGGACAACAGCTCACGCAATATGCCAATTTGCTCGGAAGGCAAAACACCAGATTTTTCGACAAAATAAATCCAGTGTGACGTTATAGATTCAATATGCGAAGAGATTGCTTGAACCGATGAAAGCTGCTGCTTAATACGGAAAGGCGTGGCTGCTGGGCCACCACGAAGAATCAGCATAAGGCCCGAAACTCTTAGGAGGAAATTTAATTTACAAGAAGTTAAGCGTTGATTTTATATGATTCTGAAACGTGAAACATTATAAATATCTTGTCGTGATTACACGATAATCAGTGCGAATAACAACCAACTTCTGTCGAACTCTTACGCTATAATCAAGTCTAATTTGTAAGTATTGGGGGCGACCAGGTTTCGACGTGGGTTGCTAAACCCTAGGTGCATGCCGAGGATGTAGACACCTCGTTAAATATTTCTGCAAACATATAGTCGCAAACGACGACAACTACGCTTTAGCTGCTTAAAAACCAGTTGTAAAGCCGTCTGCCTTAATGAGCTTGCGCGTTAAGAACCGGGCGTCACTTTAGCAAGATCGTGGCGAAACGTGTCTATAGTGGTGCCACTAAACTTAAAGCATAGACTCGTGTTTAAACGCCCTGCCTGTCGGACCTTAAACATTAAACTAAAGACAGCTCTAAGCATGTAGTACCGACGGTGAAGGATTTGCGGACGCGAGTTCGATTCTCGCCGCCTCCACCAAATTCATCAAGCAGTGAACAAAGTCATCATGTTCTTACATTTAGAACATAAGTTTTTACTCTGCACATCCACTCACTGAAATTTCGACATTATCGAAATACACTTCATCAGTATTTCCCATCGTAGGTGAGGTTAAAAAACGAATTCGTGTATTAGATGAGATAAAACTACTTATGTCGTGACTCATAGAAAAATATGATGAATCTGTTCCTGGACCTTGTAATCTTGTAAGTTCTGTCCAAGTACTTCCGCCATTATTTGATACATCAATAGTGACATAATCATTACTGTTATCTAATGAGTTTCTACTATAATCGAAGTTAAGTGTTGCTGATGTATAGGCAGATAAATCGCCTTCGCGCTGCACTCCTTCTCCACCATTATTATTATCTCGAACACGCAACACATAACTATGTCCTAAATCAGAAATAACTCTCTCATCACCTGATGTCGGTCCATCACTCTCACCCACTTCTAGCCAATCCGTTGACCATGATACTGATCCATCATTACCCTCATATTCACGCGCATTAAACTCATCTCGTAATGTGTCCGAACAACCTGGTATAGGTGGAGGACTTTCCCCTTGTCCTGCACCCATATTATATAAAGCTGCTATCTCTTCACTTGTTAATGCCTGATCATATAGACGCACATCATCCAGCAAGCCATCCCACGCTTTATTTTCCCAATTACTACCAATAACTATATCTGCGGTATTTGTTGACAAACTTGCACTCGTCGATTGTGTATACACTTCAACACCATCGACGAAAATACGCACCATATTTGCATCATCATCGAATGTAGCCACAACGTGGTACCATTGGTCTGGCGAAAATACAGTACTTGGTGTAAAAAAGCTGCCCCCAATACCTAAATATAAATACTGCCCTGACAAAGCCAACCAAAAATTATTATTCTGACCATTAGACTCTTTACTAATGATCCGATGAGCACTACCAAAAAATGTAGACTGATTTTGTATCCATGCAGAAATGGTCAACGCTGAAAATGATGCCAGTGATTCATCATGAGGTACGATCACTTGATCATTGAATCCATCAAAGTCTAATGCGCCATCTATTTGCCCTTCCGTTGTCCATTGTGGTCCATTTTCTAACACACCATCGTGACCGCTTAATGAGTCCACGGCTGTCAGTCCAGTCCCATCATCAAACTTCCAATGCGCTACTGGGTCGGGCAGCGGTATTTGCGCGAGTTCAGCAATCTCTTCAGAGCTTAAGGCTCGCCCATAAAATCTTACATCGTCTACAGTCCCATGTACTGGTTCAGACTCATCAGGATAGTCACCGATAAAAGGTCCATCTCCATTCACTGCAATCGTTAAGCCAGCATGTGCATCTACAGCATCAGACTCTTCAACGCCATCAACATAGAGTTTAATTCTGCCATCTTGTCTTACAGCGGCTAAATGATGCCATTGTTGGTCGACGATGTCGGTGGTTCCGTAATGTCGGTCAGATACCTCACTTGCGTAGGTTGCTAGCCTTAACGTTTCATTACCTGCCGAATCATCTGTCGGGCCAAATGTAAAGCCATAAGCATAATCTGAACTATCAACATGCACAAAAATATACTCATCATCACTAACAGTGCTTTCAGCAGATCGATACCATGAAGTAATGGTAAAGTCGTCATATGACTGCGGATTCATTACACTAAGGTCAATATAGTCATCGTTACCATCAAACGATAACCCACCTTCAAATACGCCCGGCTCCCATACCGGCCCGTTATTTAAGGTGCCATCATATTCGCCTGCAGAATCTTCTGCATTGATTCCACTTATCTCATCAAGTTTCCAATGCCCTAGAAGTTCGTTTACATCAATAACAGGTTCTTTAACAAACACAGAAATTATTTTTTCATTAGCATCACTAAATAAGCCACTTCCTTCAAAGTATAAAGTTGCACTATCACTATCAATGTCATACTGAATAAGATCCGCTTCAGAAATATCTATGCCACCTAACGTAGTATTATTCTTTACAGCTAGCACTAACATACCAGATTCCAACACATGCACTCCCGTAATATCTTGAGAAAGTGAGGTAGCGTCTCCATCAAAGAATATACTCGCAGTCATAGTCGTTGGGTTATATTCAATTAGATCTCTATCGCTAAATGATAGCCCCCCAAGTTGCGCATTATTTTCAGTAGAGAGGATTAAATTTCCATTCTCGCGGATGTGAACTGAAATGATATCTTCATCAGCATTAGAAAAATGAAGGCTACCATCAAAATACATAGAAGCAGTTAAAGCTACCGGATCATACTCAACCAGATCATCATCAGAAAAATTCAGTCCCGCAAGCGAAGCATCATCCTTGGTGGAAAAGACAATATTCCCGTTAGGCAAGACATGCAATGCATCAATATCTCGATCTAAGCTTGTCGATGCTCCTTCAAATACGAGAGATGCTGAAGAAGTAGAAGCATCAAATTTTACAATATCAATATCATCAAAAGATAATCCAGCAAGTTCTGCAGGGCCATCAGTGGAAAATAACAATTCATAGCCGGGCGACAAACCAGAACATATGGTTGAACACTCACAATAATAATTTATCGTCAATTTTGGACGCGTGACAGTAGAAGGATTATCACTACTATCTATCTTCTTTTCACTATTTGTTGAAGTTGATGGACTCACCATAATGATTCCATAATTTGGGATCGACTGATCGACCCATGCCTGCGTAATTACAGATAGATCAACCGTTTTCGGCCCGACAGAATCAATCAAAAATGAATTGATAAGTTGCGGATCATAATCACCACCTGCTGTCGACCAGTCGTTGGTTCCATTATAGGATTCCCAAGTGACCCCATCCTCTGTCCAATCACGCGTTATTCGATAAACTTCTATCGTACTTGCCAACCCTTTATTGTTACTTACATTAAGTTCCAAACTTGCGGATTCAATAATCGCTGTAGACGGTAATGTCGATAAATCAAATTGAATAAGTATCCGGTCTTCTTTAGTGGACTGAGAATTAATTCTTAAATGATTGTCGTTTTCTTTATTATGATCTGTATGACTACTTTGACCCTCTATAAATGAATCCTTACCTTCTGAGCCAGGCTGTAAAATAATCGTGGCGGGCGAGGTGTAATCATAGATAGGCACGTTATTTCGAGTGATCGATCGTGTGTTTCCATTAGCAAGTGTCCCTGTCACTGTTATATTTACCGGAGACTCATCGGTGGGTGCAAACACTGCATTATAACTATGTGCACCAAAAGCAGTATCTACCATCGCATAATTACTACAACCACTTTTATTAGCAGTCCATAGCGCATGTTGTAATCCAGCTTGTGCAACATAATCTGTATAAGTATCTTCTGAGTATGCCGATACAGAATTTACATTGAAAGTTGTTTGGTTACTGATTAAGTAAGCAATACTACCAACCACAGCAATAATAATAGCAACGGGCAACATAGTGACCCCGGACTGCAATGAATATTTTTCAATACTCATAGTGCGCCCCCTACTCGCACCTGAGTAGTTATACTGAATGGCTCACCATTGGGTGGCGTTAACTCGAGTAGTATGTCGACACGTTGTGAGCGATCGCCTGTGTTTTTCGCTATTCTCTCAAATCGCAAATGGGTGACATTTTCTGCTAAGACAGATTCAATGTAATCACGCCCGTCAACACTGCCACTCGAATTTTCATCCCATGGTACAGCGATGCGCTCTATCAAGTTACCATTGTCTAAGTAATAGACTAGAGGGTCTAGCCAATCTTCATTATCGTTTCCATCTTCGTCATCATCTTCTGGATTACCTTCATCAATAGTGCCATCGCCATCATCATCAACGCCGGAGATTCCTGGTTGACCATCTCCATTCATATCTTCACCAGGGTCTTCATCGACATTACCATCACCATCATCATCTAATCCATTAATAGGATCTTCGCTTTGAGTAGCTAGATTACTTTCATCATCATCACCCGCAGGTGATAAAAAGAAATCAGTGACACCATTGCCGTCATCATCAAAGCCGCGAAGTCCTGGTTCACCATCATTAGTGGTATCGGAAGGAAGATCTTCATCAACACGACCATCTTGATCGTTATCTGCATCAGGAACTCCATTACCATCCAAATCAAATGTCATTGGCAAAGTGACTGCAAGCACTGCACTCGCTCGTGAACTCCCAGTAGGAGGAGACGACCCAGGTACCGTTTCTTCCCGAATATTTTCAACGAGATCTGTCGATGGCTTATCATTTAACGGTACGAGTACTTGTCGAGTCGTTGCTAGTGAATTTATCATTCGCTGCATCGCATAATGTGCTGTCTGAATTGTATTATTACGACTTTGAGTGACTTGGTTAGCTTGCAAAGTGTTTTCCAAAATACCATTCATAGCAACAAGCAATACTGCAGCAATCGCTGTAGAAATAAGCATTTCAATTAATGACAATCCAGATTGATGAATATGAGTATTCATACGTCGTAGCCTAGCGCCCGATGAGTGTTTCAAATTGCTTTGATGTTCCTTCTATAGAAACACGCACCCAAAGTAGTCCTGCATCTGTCCCTGTAAATGGATCATCATCTGAGTCTTCATTATCACCATCATATAAAGAGAGAAAGACTAATCGTCTATTATTTTCACCAGCGGAATCTGAATAACTTGTTGGGATATTTGGTGCTCCTGCTAAGATAGCCGCAGACTCTAGCGAAGAATAAGGTTGGGCTAACACCTCTTCTATCTTTGACGATAAATGATAGTGTTGGGTAGACAGAGATTGATAAACTGAAGATCCCGTATGGGCAATCTGAATGGATTCTATTGTAGGGATTAAAGCAATAGAAATTAACACGATACTGACAAGAATTTCCGTATAAGAAAATCCATCATTAGCACTTAATTTGTTCATTGAACTATTATCCGTCCAGTATATGGCTGTATCTGCACGGATTGACTATAGCGACCGTAACTCAAATCGACGCTGGCCTGTTGCAGTTGCACAGAGGTCCCACCAGCAACATCTATCCAAAATGGAATGCCTTTACTGTCAAATAAAAGTGTTTTTCGGATGACCGAATCCGTATATGCAAATGGATCATTAGTATTATCAAAAACGATATTTGATAAATTTAAATCAGATACAAAGTTATAGTCATATAAATTTTTATTTATCGGGTGATATACGATAAATTCTTGACCAACAGGGTTAATGCTTAAATCTGCCTTATAGACAGTGACTTGCTGACTTAATCGATCAATGTCAATACCATAAACACTGCCTGTGCGCATGGCTTCAGTTCGTGCAAAGCGAAGCGCAAGCACTATCTCCTGAATAGCTAAATCTAATTTATATTTCTGACTAGATGAAAAAGATGGGATAGATATAAATGAGACAATAGAGAGTATTGCCACTACAATCATAACATTGATTAATGTAGTGCCATTAGAGACCCTTTTTGTAATGCATCCTTGCATAGCGTCTTACTCTCATTATAAAACTGATTTTGAAGTCTTTACTTCTAATCAATTAAATCAATTAACCACTCTAGAAAGCATAAATATTGGCAGAATTAAAGAACTCACTATGATTCCAACGATAGCTCCCATCACCACAAGCATAATGGGCTCTGCCAGCTTAGATAATGTCTTTAAATGTTTTAGCAGTTCGTCTTCATAATGATCAGCAACTTTTCCCATAACAGTAGGTAGTTTCCCTGATTCTTCACCTGTAGAAATCATTTGCTTAACTAACGGGGGAACAAATTCTGCTTGAGAAAACCCGTTACTAATACCACTTCCCTCTTGGACCATAACTTCGACGTTTGTTAAAAAGTCTCTATAGACTCTGTTTTTTACTGAGTGTTTACAGCTTCTCAATGTATCAACTATTGTTACACCGTTATTTAATGACAGATACATTACGCGTAGAGACTGAACGAGATAAATCTGTGTATAGATATGACTAAGTAGTGGTAACGATAATTTTATCTTATCAAAAAAGTATTCTCCTTTTTCACTACGAATCCATAGATAGATAAGCACTATTAAGCCTGTGATAGAAAAAAGAATAATTGGCCACTGGTGAATCAATGCATCACTCGTCCACATTAAAAATTTAGTCGTAGCAGGTAAATGGTCATGAATTTTAGAGAATAATTCCTCAAATTTTGGGAATACAATAACTAATATGAATACAATAACGCCGAATGAGAATATCATTAGAAATAGCGGATATGAGAGAGCCGATAGAAGAGTTTCTTTTAATTTTTCTCGCTTTTCCTCCATTTCGACGATTTGCTGCAGCACTTTATCTAAATAGCCACCTTCTTCACCAGCCGATATTAAATTAATGTGAGTAGAATTGAATATTTCAGGAAAATTTGATAATGCAAAAGAAAATGACTTGCCTTCATCAATATATTCAATAACCTTTTCAAGTAGATTTTTTATCCCTGATTTTTCAGAATGTTTCGCTAAGGCAGTTAATCCAGTATGCAATGGTGTTCCTGTTTCTAGTAACAACTGAATTTGTTGGAAGAGGAAAATTCTATCTTTTGATGAAACATTACTCGTTTCAAACAATGAAACATTGAAATTCCACGAACGAACTTGCGACTTAGTCTTATTGCTTTCTTGTATTTGCCCAATATCAAGTGCCATTATTTCACCTAATGTGTGTTAACAACACGAGACACTTCTTCAATCGTCGTGATCCCTTCAAGCACACGATCAAGTCCGTCTGAGAAGAGTGTTTTCACATTTTGTGTATCAATATACTTGTTTAATTCATCACGACTCGGATTTTTTACAATTAACTCCTGAAGTTCTGAAGACATAGAGATGGCTTCATAGATACCTGCTCTGCCTTTATAACCAGAATCATAACAGTCAGAACAACCTCGACCATGATGAAGCCTAATAGTTTTATCACTCGACCATCCATATTGTTTAATTAGCTCTGGAGAAGCGACTGTGCTTGTCTTACATATAGGGCATATCACTCGTACTAATCGCTGTGCAACAACACCTACTAATGCAGAAGATAAAAGATAAGGTTCAACGCCCATATCAATCATTCGACTGATCGCACCAACACTATCATTCGTATGCAATGTTGCTAATACAAGATGTCCTGTTAGCGCAGCTTGCACAGCTATTTCAGCGGTTTCCTTCTCACGGATTTCTCCAACCATCACAATGTCTGGATCTTGGCGTAACACATGCTTTAAGACTTTTGCAAATGTCAAACCAATATGGCTTTTGACTTCGTTCTGATTGATGACATCAACCTGATATTCAACAGGCTCTTCTATTGTGACAATATTTTTTTCAATGGAATTCAAATAGTTCAACGCTGCATATAGACTCGTAGTTTTACCACTACCAGTTGGACCAGTAACAAGAATTAAACCATAACTGCAATCAAGCAATTGTGTGAAAACATCCAGACTATGCGCACTCATGCCAAGCTTATTGATATCAAGTATTGCTTGATTTTTATCCAGTACTCGAAGCACTACTTTTTCACCATAAAGTCCAGGCAATGAACTAAATCGTAAATCGACAGATCGTCCTTGAGTTTGTACTTGTATACGGCCATCTTGAGGGAGACGACGTTCTGAAATATCTAAATTGGCCATGACTTTCAAGCGAGAGACTAAAGACGGATGTAACTCCATCTTTGGAGTCATCACTTCATACAATAAACCATCAATACGAAATCTGACTCGAGATTTATTTCGCCCTGGCTCTATATGTATATCACTGACATGATCTCGTACTGCGCGCTGAATAATCGAGTTGATAAGATTGATTACTGGGCTTTCAGCAGCAACCTGATCAATTTCAGCATAATTCTGAGCACTATGATTATCAATCAGCTCAAATTCTTCATCTAACTCTTCGATATATTCAGTAACGATATTGCTATTTGAGTAAGCTTCTTCAATATTACTGAGAATATCTTCTTTACGTGCAAGAACTGGTTTAACTCTACAACGTGTACGTTCTTCTATTTCTTTAAAACTATGCACAGCTTGTGCGTCAGCAGTGGCTAAATATAATTGTCCACGCACTTTAAATAGCGGCATTACTTTCAGCCTTGAAGCCGTAGATTTCTCTATCAATGTCGCAACTTGTACATCATATAGCCCAGCACGTAATTTGATGTAAGGAATTGAAAGTTGTTCTGATAGCGCTTTTAAAATATCTTGCTCTGCTACCCACTTTTTTTCTACTATAATTTGTCCAAGCTTACTGCCTGTTTCTTTTTGAAGTTTAAGGCCTTCCTCTATTTGTTCATTAGTGATCATTCCTTTTGCAAGGAGAATATCACCCAGCCGGAAATTATCATTTTGCTGTGTGCTAGCTGCTTCAATCTCATCTACAGAAGCATCACGCTTAATTACATTAATCGCATTATTTAATTGAGTGATTAACAGGATATCGCGAATATTTTCTTTGATGTTAGCAAGTTGAAGACTGCCACCCAATTTAATCAGCCTATCTTGTGTATCGAGTATTGCTTCTAATCCACTACTACTAAGTTGGGTCGTTGTAGATAAATCAATAACAATTTTGTATTGCCTATCATTGATACATTGTTCAACAATAGAGTTAAAAAGATCTACTATGTCCTCTGTTAATCTGTTGCGCGGTGTAAAATAAGTAAATGCTCCAACATTATTCAGAGAGATTTCACTAATTTCTAACGATCTTGCAGGTTCCATAACTTGCTCCACCGTTAATGATTGACAATATACTGATTATGTAACGAAAGATTAGTTAAACATTCTTTGAGTAATAATGGCTTGCCAATACCATAGCCTTGCACATAATCTATTCCAATATTTTTCAAATGTTCAGTAATCTCTTTATTTTCGACAAATTCTGCAATGGTCTGTATATTTTTAACCTTGCTGACACTTGATATGGACTTAACAACTGCATCAGCAAAATCATCTGATACAATATTAGTTATAAACGCCCCATCAATTTTTAAATAATCAACATTTAAGTTCTTTAGGTATTCAAATGTACTCGAGCCAGTACCAAAATCATCTAAAGCAAAGCTAAACCCTGCTTGCTTTAGTTTTGAGATGACCTGATTAGTATTCTGAACATCATTTAGTGCGGCAGTCTCTGTAATCTCAAAACATATATGATTCGGTGATACTTGAAACCGCTCAGCCATTTCAATGATCTCGTTTGCGATATCAATATCAGAAAATGAAAGTCCAGAAAGATTTATCGTCCATACATAGTTGTTAGCAATTGAAATATATTCATTGAGTATCTGAAAAGTATTTAGTACTACCCATCGATCAATTTGAGTAATTAGCTTGAACTTTTCAGCAGTAGGAATAAATTGGTATGGAGGTACTATGTTACCCTTATCGTCTAACATCCGAACCAAGATTTCAAAATGATATACATCAGAACCATTTTGAATAGGCATAATAGGTTGACAATGAAGTACAAACTGATCTTGCTTTAAAGCTTTTTGTATTTCTCTAACCCAAATGACTTCTTCTTTTCTGCGTTGTAATACGGTATCGCCTTGATGGTATGCTTGGACTATATTTCGTCCATTTTCTTTTGCTAGATTGACAGCTAAATCTGCAGCTGCAATAGCGCTAAGAATATTCTCTGTATCTGCATTTATTTCAGATACGCCAATGCATACGGTAGATTCAAATGACTGACCTTCATAATTATGTTTGGCTTTATCAATCACGTTTCTTAAATTATCAGCAATCTCACAACCAGCTTCCAATGAACACGAATCTAATAATATGCCAAACTTATCTCCAGCAAGCCTAGAAATAATATCTACTTCTCTTGTATTATCTCGAAGTAGATTTGCAATATCGTTAATTAAATAATCGCCTGCTTTGTTACTAATTGACTCATTAATAACTGTAATGTTATCTATATCGATATGCAGTAGACAAAATGATTTAGCTTCAGACTTACATACTATTAAAGCTTTCTCTAAGTAATTTTCATATACTGAACGTTTGAACAATCCTGTCAGCCCATCATAATGGCTCATGGCAGATTTAGAGGCTCTTTTTGACATCGCTTCGATGAGGTTACGGTCACTGTTAGTGAAATCTTTTGCACTATTTGGGTTTAAGGTTATTAATACTCCACCGATAATATGATCAGTAATATATATAGGACTACATATCAGTTTATAGGGTATATCTGGAAAAGCCTCTAAACGATATTGATCTGTTAAGTCATTACTGACTATCGTTTGTTGATTTTTCACGATCCATGGGAATGTGTAATTCTTGAATTGAGTCAGCATAGAATGCAGATAGTGAATTTTTTCAGAATTACGTGAATTTATCACAGTCAAGTCTTCACGTGGCATTATAAGCACAGACATAGCTACATCTAAATATTCTGCACAGTTAGCTACTAACTTATCAAATACCTCCAATCCAATATCGTCATCTAGCTGTATTTCATCAGACTCAAACACAAGATTTAATTCTTCATAACGTTCTTCTAACTCATCTGTTAATGCCTCTAACTCAGAAGTCATGCTTATCTCGTTAGAAATTATATTTGAAATATGCAAAATAGATTCAGCGATCTTATTATCTTTCTCGAGTGATTTTATACAAACCACAACTCCACCATATAGTTCATCTGCGCAGTTATATAGATACTTAATATAGATTACTTGGTTACCATGTGTATGCACATAGACTTTATTATTATTTCGTTGCTTTATATTGTGATTTATATTGATCTGCTTTATCGGTGTATTATTATTCTCATGCCTCCAAACTATGCTTCCTTCCACATCAAAAATGTATAGCGATACTGGATCTGGCAATAACAAATTCACCAAATCATAATAGCGTGAGTAATCTAACTTAGGTATGCTGTTATTCATTTCTATTTTTGGGACGCATCTTCAATAAATTTAATTAGTCTTCTCATACTTACAGGCTTTTCTATAAATGTAGTATTACTCATAGAGGCTGACCATTCTCGATGCTCAACTTCTGTTCTGGAAGAGAGAACAACAATAGGAAATTTTCTATCCGGTATACTTGTAGTAAGCTGCTTACATAATTCCTCACCGTCCATTTTTGGCATATTGATATCAGTAATGAGCATGTCAGGATGGCTGGCATTGATTTTTTCGAGTGCTTGAATGCCATTATGAACAGCATCAATTGTATACCCCTGCTTTTCTAGTGCTCGGGAAAGTAATCTTGCTACATGTGGCTCATCTTCTGCGATTAATATCTTATCCATCTTTAGCTGACCCTTTCTAATAGTGCTGCATTGTTTTCTATTGTAATGATAAATTCAGTGCCATTTCCGAGAGTGCTGTTAATATCAATTCTCCCATGATGTAAATTCACGATATCTTTGACTAACGATAACCCCAGGCCATGACCTGTTCGAGCACGAGCATTTTCTGAGTCTGAGCGATAAAATTTATCAAAGATAAATTGCTGATCTTCTTCTGAAACACCTATGCCAGAATCAGCAACTTTGATATGTATATACCCATCAGATTCTTCAGCTGACAAGATAATTGATCCGGTGTGATTACTATACTTAACAGCATTTGATAACAAGTTATTTAAGGCAATACGCATTAAATCTTTATCGATATATAAAGACGACAAATCTCCTGGTACATCTATGACAAAATCTAACTTTTTATTCGAACCAGTGCGCTTAATTGTTGCAAATACATCTTCTAGCAAATCCTTTAATTTAACTCGTTGACGATTAATATCCATACTGCCCATTTCTATCTTAGTAATGGATAACAGGTTATTAATTAACATTGAAAGACGTTCTACTTCATCCAATATTACATTGACTGCTTCAATTCTGTGTTCATGGGATTCCCCTTCTTCTGTCAGTAGTGATTCGCTATACATAGCTAATACATTCAAAGGGTTTTTTATTTCATGCGCGACATGAGCAACAAATTCTCCTCTTGCGTTTTTCGCAAGACTTTCTTCAGTATAGTCACGAAACACGACTAAAGTTCCATGAATTTGATCTGTATCTCGAGGCGAAAATAATGGAAATGCTCTTCCCACATATTTTTTATCAGCATATCCTTCAGGTATAAATTCTACCTGCTCATAATTATTGTTTGAAAGAGGATTAGTGATAATTTTATGTAGATAATTTTTGACTTTATCGTCTGTACACCAAATTAACGACTTATCAGATAATGTATTTTTATCTACGCCAAATAAGGCCATCATCTTGTCATTAGCAAAGCTGATATTACCCGTATCATCAATAACAATCATCCCCTCCGGAACAGCATGCAATATAGACTGTATTTTTGCTTGTTGGTAACTGATCAATTTAGAAGAAGTTTCCAGTTCTCTATGTTTATTAGAGACATCCTCAATATGTTGTTTAGTACCACTAATATATTGATTAAATTTATCAATAAACTCAGCCAACTCACCACTTGCTGATACTTGTACTTGATTCAGTTTATTTGTATCAGACAACACATTTCCGAGATTACTTAACACTCTGTTTTCTTTATTTAGAAGATAAATAAATAATCCAACAATGGTAATAAATGGCAATAAAATGGCCGATATAACTGGTATGTGATGACTGCTAAATAAAGTTGATGGCTCATGAAAAGCAATTCTCACAAATCCATTTAATTGATTAGCACTTAAAATAGGCGCTTGAAATTCAATAATTCTCTTATCGCTAGATTCTTTCTCTATCGTTATTTCAGACAACCATCCACTTGGATCAACTGGCGCATTTCTATGTGATACTGTCTGACCCGGTTGTGTTGCGCTTGCTTGGATACTGCCATATTTATCCGTAACTGCCACATAAGCGAATCTGGGATTTCCAATATAGTATTTCGCTATAGCTAACAAACCATTATGGTGCTTATTTTTAACTAGTTGCTCATAAGGCATTTCAGATAAAATTCGTGCTAATTCGATTCCATGGATTCTTGTTTGATTAAGTTTATTAGTTTTATCATATGAGAGAAAACCAAACATAATGAATGCACTTCCAAGCAAGGTAAAGACTAAAATAAATACACCACTTTGCTGCATTCTCCAATTGAACATGCTTTTTACACTATAATTATTCATATTATTTCTTAGCATGGATGTTTGTACTACACCCTAGACTTCCTCTATAACTTGGATTTAAAGTACAAGCACTCTCATGGTATTTCGGACTGTCCTTAGTCGACCCATTAGAATTATTTATTTTAATAGGGTATGCCTCCTCTTGATTAACACTTTTCGAACTTGCATTTTCTTTAATAAATTTATTATCAATGTCAGTCGCTCTATTGATGAATTCATTTTGAATATTCTCAGCCCTAGCTTTCTCTTTATTGTTGAGCACATTATTATGATCTGAAACAATATAGGGAGTAATCATTACGACTGTTTCTGTATTTAAACTACTTATGGACTTGTTTGAAAATGCTCTGCCAACTACAGGTATGCCACCCAACACAGGAACTCCAGACTTATTTTGATCTAGACTTCTCCTAATCAAACCACCAATAAATACTGTCTGCCCATCGTCTACTAACATTTGCGTTGTTACTTCAGTGGTAACTTGATTTGGAATACCATCTTCTACACGCCCGGTACTAACTTCAGGGTGGATATCCAATAGAATTCGACCTTGCTCATCGACAGCAGGTGTTACACGCATGATGACACCAGATTCTAAAAATTCGATAGTTTCACTTGTTACTTGATTTATAGTTGTTGTTACTCTAAAACCCAGACGATCACCAATAATGACTTCAGCTTCCTGATCCTCTAGTGCAAGTAACTTTGGCGTGGAAAGTGTGCGTAATCTGCCACGATCAAATAAGCTATCTAATGCAACTTCTACATTAGGTGTAACTAAATTAAAAAATAATCCGGGAGAAAGAACATTTGAAAGCCCTCTTGTTCCAAATGACCCACTCCCACCATCAGAACTAAATAACTTGGCCCAATCAAGTCCAGACGATTCTGTATCTCGCAGTGTTACCTCAAGTATTTTCGCTTCAATGAATATTTGTTTGGGCTGCTGATCTATTTCTTTGAGTAGTTTCTCAATACGATGGATAAATGGTGGGAGATCCTCAACAACAAGCATTTTTCTATCGGGAAGATTAGTTATATTTCCGTATTCTGATAGATAAGTCTCTAAAATTTGCTCTACATCATCAGTATTGGAGTACTTAACCTTAAATGTCCTTAATTCGGTCAATCCACTACTGGCATACTTCCCGCTTTCTTCTCTCTTTAATATAAAATAGCTATTATTCCGAAATTCAACGGCATATCCAGCGGCACTAGCGATAGACAATATCGCCTCACGCAGTGAAATATTATATAAGTTAATCGAAATCTCACCTTTGACGTCTTTTGATAGCACTATGTTTACCCGCTCTTTTATAGAAAGCATTTCCATAGCTTCAGAAATTTCAACATTGCTTAATGTCAAAGACACCCTGTTTGATTGCTGAGATTCAGTTGCGCAAACAATGCTTGTCAATGAAGATGTTAACAATATTATCTGAATGATTAGTCTAATAATGTTCATCTTAATTTTTGATATTTTTCATTCACGACCAAAAGTTTAGGCGCGCCATCTTTGATTAGAACAGCACTACCCACATCAATCTTCTTTATTTCGTAGCCATTAATCTTTTCACCAATGGATAACATCTTGCCATTGATATTAGCGATAGAGTTTTCCTTTGATGACAACGTCCCGCGAAGAATTAGACTGCCAAATGACGAATCCATATCATTAGAAGGATCTATTTGAGACCCAGTACCCAAATATTTAATGGGTTGAATGAATGGATTTTTCTTTAATATAGAATTACGCTCTGTTGCAGGCACACTGTGCATATAAACCAAGCAATTCATAATGATCAGAAACGAGAATATGCGCGTTATCATTGCTGTGTACTCTTGTAAGAGGCAATCGTCAGATCCATCAACAGTTGTGAATTTTCTTCTCGACTATTTACAGGAGAGATATTGAGTTTCTTAACAACAATAAATCCTAAGTTTTCCCGTATTTCAACAAACCAGTTGTATAAGTCGAAATAGTCACCTGATAACTTTACGTTAAATAGCAGCTCTTGGAATATATGGATTTCACTGCCTTTAGCCGGCTTAACACCAATCAAATTTATTTTATTATCCCAAGAAATATTTTGTAGCACTCCAATGATATAGGATTCCATTTCTTTTTCTGGCAAGTTCGCCATATCACCTTTCAATTTACGCTTAGCAAGTTCTACCTCATCAACTAAAGAGGTGATTGCCGCTTCAATTCCATCGTCACTACCTGCTTCTTTTTCTAGAATATTTAAGTTAGAAGAAAGACTATGATAGTGCTTGTATTTTGGGAGGATTAAATATGAAATTGTTATAGAAAAAATCACAAAAATAAAACCCACAATAATCATTATATATGTGCGACTATTCATATTTGACAAGATGCTATTGATCATGAATATTTAGCCTCTTGATTCCACACGACTTCAATTACAAAATTGATATGCCCGATACCCTGGTTGCTCTTTGATGAAGTTTCTAGCACTTTCGCATCGAGGACTGAATCTTGTACTAATAAATTTTTAACAAATTTAGATAGTGTTGAGTGATTACCTGCTCCACCAGAGATTAGGAGCTTTGTACCTATAGATAACGATTCGTTTTCACCCGCATTGATGATAATGAAATAACCAGTATTCACTAGCGATTGTTGCTCAGATAACTGCTCAGTTCGATTATAGTTAAGATTAGTGAACCACACTTCCAATCCAACCAATGCATCATCGATAGTAGAGAATATATCTTCTGGTGGCGGCGTACTTCTTAATCCATTTAATAATTTCCATTTATTTTCAAGATTATTTTTCTCTTCGAGTAACTCTTCATACTTAACTTTAAATTGCTTTTTTCCATCTTCGATTAAATTCAACTGCTCAATCTTTGTCTCAGCCTCTTGTGTTGCATGGACTATTGCATTGTATGTGAACAATAAGATAATGATGATGCTAATCAACGTAACAACAGATAACTTAGTCATCTTTATATTCCAAAGATAAATTCGATAGGAATCAGGGATTAAATCAAATTCTTTCATTTATACTAAACCCCGCAAAGCGTGACCAATAGCAATCGATAGCTCAGGTCCATTTATATGATTAGAATTTGTTAATACTTGATATGGATCTTCTAACTTGTCTAACGGGTTTATTATCGATTCAGTATTAATTTTCAAAGAACTATTTAAGTAGTTATCCAGATTTTTCCAATACGACATACACCCCAATAAAAATATCTTATTAATGCTACGACCATGGTTCTCTGAAGCAAAAAACAGCAAAACTTGATTTACTTCATCAATTAACTTATCTAGTTCTGGCTTACATATTTCTTTAAGAATTTTTGAATGATTTTCTATAGCGATTGAATTTGATTCTAGATTTTGACTCTGATCTTCAAAACCATACTGTGAAACCAGATCTAAAACTGAGTTAATGGAAATATCTAGTGTATTCGATATCGATTCGATTAACTTTTTAGAACCAAATTCTATTTGTTGATCCAACAATAATCGTCTGCCGGAGGTTACTGTTAAATAACTATTAACCTCTCCAAAATTAATAGATAAAATATCCTGATAATTATCTTTTCTTAAATTTGAATAAATGTAACGATTAATTGCTGCTGGACGGATTTCTAAAGAATCTACCTCAAGCCCAGCATAGCGTAAAACCTCCAAGTAGTTTGTTACAGCCTCTTTTTTTACAAGTGCAACAATTGCTAGTTTCTCTTGATCCATCTCTTTACCTCTGACAGGCAAATAATCAATCACATAACCCGTGAGATCCTCATCAAGTCTATCTTTAAGAGAATCTAGAATGCCTGACTCAGCACTTCCTCCACTCTTTTGCTGATAATTGATAGAAATTATTCGTACTTCATTTGACGGTATAGAAGTGACTATCTTCTTACCGTTAAAATGAGTACTTGAGAATGCACTACGTATAAGTGTTCTAAGCAGTTTTGGTGAGCTAAGTAGTTCCTCTCTCGTACTCAAGTATGGAAGTGAACAAAATGATTTAAGTGCAATGCTACTTTTTTGGAGTTCACCCAATTGTACGAAATTTACTTTTTCAAGCGCAAAATCAAGGCCAATTTTACCTGTCTTAACGAAAGGCGACTTAATCCCAAAATATTCTGTTATAGGTTTTATAGCGAGCATATCTTAATTTTTCTTTTTTAATGTGCATTACAAATACTCTGCAACAGAAATAAATTAATGATCGCCTATAAACTCACCAGTAACAGTATCGTATCTCCAACCGCCGGTTGCAGAAGAACTCAAACCGAGAACACCTGTACTCACTACTGTAACTGTATTATTGGTACCTTCTGGATTATCTGGAATATTGCCTTTAATGTAAGGACCGTATTGGAATGTTGCGTCTTTTCCTGTGCAAGCTAGACCATCACTGTTGGTGTATCGAGTTAACTGGGCAATTAAAGCTGCTTCGGAATTTGCAGCTCCTGCAGTTACTGCCGCACCTACTCCACAGGTCGCACCTGTCGCAATATTCGCTCCAGGATATTCACCATGCTCTTGATAGTAAAACTCAATAGCGGATCGGATATTAGTCAGATTAGATTGTAGAGCTGCGGCTTTAGCATCATTAGTGCTTGCGGAAAATTGTGGGAAAACCACTGCAGCTAGGATAGCTAGAATAATAACGACGATTAACAACTCAACGAGTGTAAAACCTCTAGCCATTAGTTTATGATTTTTCATTTTAACCTGTCCTCGTAATTTACTGATTTGCTGTGAGTGTTAACGACAGGTAAGCATTTTTTTTTAGTGCATAAGAGTAATTAAATATGTGTACAGTATGCTGCAGGTATATTTTAATTTTCTAAAAATAAATTAAATATAGCTAACTAACTGATTTATCTACGGCTGAATGTAAATGAATGATTTTTCCTCACTACTAAGGATATTTATTTGCTGCAAAGCAAAAACTAACGCTCATCACTAAAATACGACCGTTAATATGTTTCAATTAACTCGTGAGCTTTCTACCGTATACGACCAAAATGTTTATCTCGATAGTTATTTTTATTGGCTATCTCTGCGCATGCTTACTATCTACAAGTAATCTAGGGATAATTATTACACTTCCTCTAGCTGTTCTTGCTCAATTTGTTTTTTCGCGAGAACAACAGTGTCATAATTGCAACAAAGGTATTTTTGACATACAGCATGGAAAATATAATTTATACCTAGGAATTTTGTACTTTCCTCTTAGATGCCCACACTGTCATATTAAGCTTACATCTCAAAATCAATTTAAGGCTTCAGGATAAAGCTTAGTACTATCCCCTCTTCATTGAGTATTTACGATCAATTGCAATCCAGCACCGCCTATAGAAAGCCTATAACAGCCAGATCACTTAGGGGTATAAATAGGGGCGCTAGAATTAGGTTAATTCTAAATTAAATAATACATTCAATAGCTTGCGTAACTTGTTAAGTAGCTACCGCCTCCATCAAAAAACTAAAACGGCTCCTTTAGGAGCCATTTTAGTTTTTGATGGTGATGAATTGTTCTCTCGTAGCGAGTTTGACCGCCAGCACCTGATAGAAAATATTTAATATATTTACTGCAGATAGATTGCTTAGTTAGAAAAGAGTACTTGAAGCTCATCTATCTTCTCACGAGTAGTTTCAATCATATCGTTAATTTCTTTAGCTGACTCTGCCGAACCTGTTGCCAAGGTGCGAATTTCACCAGCTATGATGCTAAAACCATAACCAGCTTCACCTGCTTGAGCTGATTCAATTCCTGCATTAAGCGATAGTAGATTTGTTTGTTTAGAGATAGTGCTAATATTTGATGCGATTTGACTAATTTTACCAAGTACGTCTGTCATAAGTTGGTTAGTTTCATTAATAGCAACACGACGTTGAGTATTATCTAAAGCGTACATAACAATTCGAAGTATATTACCTTGGTAATCCCTAATAGGCTGAATATTTGCTGACATATGAATCTGGCTTTTTAAATATGGTATAGTCAGATCTTTCTGAACATGCTTCCCTGCCCGCACATCGGAAATCTCTTCAGCAGATAGCAATCTATCAAGCGCGTATATACTCTTAGTTTGAATAATTTCATCAGAGCTACAATTAAAGCTATTGGCAAAAATTTCATTAACTGTTTTTAACTCACCGTCAGGGTTCCATTCAACTATCGCGTTTGAACGTTTAATCGCATCCAATCTAGAACTTGAGTCTAAAGCATCTTGCTTTGTTTCTGTTACATTAGCTTGCACAGATACAAACTTTTGAATATTACCCTTATCATCGAATACAGGATTGATCGATAACGATATCCAATATGGTTTGCCATCTTTAGTATAGTTTAATATTTCTTCATAAAATGGTTCTTTTCTAGCTAAGTGATGACTGATGTTTTGAACTGTTTGTTTATCCGTCAGCTCACCTTGCAATATATTGCCTGGCTTTTTACCAACAACCTCTTCAAATGTATAGCCAGTCATTCGTGTAAAACCATTATTTGCGTATTCAATGTTTCCTTCTGCATCTGTGATAATAACTGAGTTATCAGTTTCATCGGCAACCAATGAAAGCACTTTTAATTTTTCTCGGCTATTTACCTCGTCAGTAACATCTTTAATAAATGCTGTATACAAAGTATTACTATCAGAGGTAATTTTAGATAGAGATAATGCCCCCCAAACTTGGGTGCCATCTTTCCTATAAATCGGAACCTCTCTAGAAGTTCCTACTATCTTATTAACACCCGTAGATCGATTGGCATTGACATAGTTATCATGCATAGAGCGTATATCTGCAGGAACTAACATCTTTACATTCTTGCCAACAACCTCCTCTTGTGTATAACCCCATAAGTTTTCAGCCGCTGTATTAAAGAAAGTAATATTATTTTCTTCATCAATTGTCACAACTGCATCTATTGCTTGCTGGAGAGTTTGATTGATAATTTCACGAGAACGTCTCTCTTCCGTGATATTTTTTACAAAAGCAGTGTAAATAATATTTTCACCTACAGATACTTTTGATAATCCCAAGTTACACCAAACAGTTGTGCCATCTTTCCGAGGCACTTCTATTTCCCTTGACGTGCCAACAATTTTATTAACACCGGTCTCTCGATTTGCATTCACAAACTTATCATGATCTGCTTGCAAGGCCATTGGGACTAGCATTTTCACATTCTTGCCTAATACCTCTTCTCGGGAATATCCCCACAACTCTTCTGCAGCACGATTAAAGAATGTAATATCATTATGTTCATTAATTGTTACGACAGCATCTATGGCTTGTTCCAATGTTTGATTAATTGTTTCTCTTGCTTCTCTTTCTGCAGTAATGTCTTTCAAAAAAGCGGTATAAATAATTTTATCTCCTACTTCTACCTTTGAAAGGCCTAAGTTACACCAAACAGTTGAACCATCTTTTCTAGGCACTTCAATTTCTCGAGAAGTCCCGACGATTTTATTTACACCTGTCTCTCGATTTGTATTTACATAGCTATCATGATTTCCCTGCAACTCAGCTGGTACAAGCATCTTAACATTATGGCCTAGCACCTCATCACGCGTATAACCCCATAAACTTTCAGCCGCCTTATTAAAGAAGGTGATGTTATTATTTTCATCAATAGTGACTACTGCATCAACTGCCTGCTCCAGAGTTTGATTGATCGTTTCTCGTGATTCCCTAATTTCAGTAACGTCCTTTACAAATGCGGAGTAACGTGCTTCTTTACCAGAACCGATTTTAGACAGAGATAAGTCACACCAGATTGTTGTTCCATCTTTACGAGGGACTTCAATTTCTCGTGAAGTACCTACAATTTTGTTTACGCTTGTTGTTCTATTAGCGTCTATATATCCATCATGAACACTTTGAATGCCTGCAGGCACTAGGATTTTTACATTTTTACCCAAAACCTCATTGCGTGTATAGCCCCATAACTTCTCAGCTGCACTGTTAAAAAAAACAATATTATTTGCAGTATCAATTGTAACTACCGCGTCTAAGGCTTGTTCTAATATTTGTTCTATATCGTTATTCTTGGCTGAATATCTGCTCAAAATATCTATCATTACTATGCCTTTTACTATGATGAGATGAAATAATTATCAATTTAGTAATTTATTTTGCTCTGAAGAATTTTGAAACAACTGGTCTACATCGAGCATCATGATCACATTTTGATCCTTGGTAAATACTGATTCGATGTAATCAGTATTTGTTATCTGGTTAAAGCTATTAATATCCTTAATATCTTTTTCAGATAATTTCTCTATATCTGATACTGAATCAACTATAAATCCAAGGCGGCTGTCATCTGATTTAAGAATGATCACAGCCTTTTCATCGTCTATTTCATTAGCTCCAAATCCAAATTTCTGTTTCAGATCGAGGATGGGTACTATTTTTCCACGTATATCAATGATGCCAATAATTTCATCTGCAGAATTAGGAACGTCTCTTACACTTTCCCATTCACGCACTTCCCTAATACGCATGATATCAACAGCATATTTATCGCCAGCCAAGAAAAAAGTCACACACTCAATCATAGTTATCCATTCAAAGATTATATTTGAATTAGTTTTAATGGCTTTAACTAATAATCAGTAACATTCTGACTACTAGCTTTTACCTATCGAAGATAACTATCGGTAATAATAGTTAAAGCATTAGCATTAGTAATAATAAGCTTCCAAACTCTAATGAGTGGCAGGTAAAGCTGGATAAAGCGTTGATGACTTTTTAAATGTATATCCAATCCTAGATTTGAAAGTAGAATCCATTAATGACTTTGAGCAGTCATTAAGATCCGAGGATATTCAATAAGATTTATCTACAGCTAAATCATTTAGGCCCATATAAGGGACACAAAAATTAACAATTATTACTAATTTTATATAAAACAATAGCTTAAATGGTCATTACTACTAAAAATGATTATTGTGTTTTAAACTACTTAAATTCAAAAATATATTTCAAATATATATTTGAAATAGCTATATGATTCAACTAAACTTCATTTTTATGGCAAAAGATACAAGAGAGAAATTAATTGAAGCTGCTTTGGATGTCTTTGCTGAACAAGGCTACCAAAGCTCTACCGTTCAACAGATCGTAGATCGTGCAGGTACTAATATCGCAGCTATTAATTATCATTTCGGTGATAAAGCAAGCTTTTATGGTCATGTCGTCTCACATGCTCTAGCCCAAACACCTTGCGGAGAAAAAGCGGATTTTGATGAAACTCAAAGCCCTGAAGCTCAATTACGAAAATTTATAAAGTGGTTTATTAGCAATGCAACCGGGTTAAATAAACAACCGACTTTTCTCGATTCAGTCCACATGCAAGAAATGATGAACCCATCACCTGTACTCGATCAGATAGTTGAAAATTTCATTAAGCCCAATCATATGAAACTTAGGTCTATTGTCTCTGCATTATTACCTGACAATGCCACTGAACATCAAATTCGTCACCATAGCTTTAGTGTTGTAGGTCAATGCTTACATTATAAGTTCGCGCGCCCTGTTATGGAGCGCTTGTATAACGATATTGAATTTACATCTGAGTATGCAGACGAACTTGCTAAGCATATTGCTGATGTCAGTTTAGCCGGTATGCGTTCTGCCCATGAGGATGACTAATGAAATTCTCTAAAGCATCAGTTTTAGTGTCTGTATTTATATTAAATGCATGTTCAGTAATGCCTAAATATGAACAACCTGACACTCAAGCTTATTTAGGTGAAGAATTTGCCCAAGCATCTAATGAACAACCATTCACAACATTTGAGTCAGTTAATTGGTGGAAACAATTTAATGACCCGGTTATTGACACGCTTGTAAATCAAGCACTAGAGAATAACTTGGATATAAGAATTGCAGCAGCGAACGTGTTGGAGACTGAAGCATTAGCACGCGCAGCCACTGGGCGACGTTGGCCAGAGATTGGCGCATCCATATCAGGAGAAAGAAGTTTTACAGGTGCAAGTACAGGCTCAAGCTTTTCACCAGGGTCAAATCGACTCTACACCACAACCTACTCTGTTGGAGCTAATATCGCATGGCAAACTGATTTGTTTGGTCGTCTACGTAGTGCAGAAAAAGCATCTATTGCCGACTGGCAAGCTTCACGTAATGACCGTAATGCTATAACACACACAGTGATAGCAAATGTTATAAGACAACGTGTGCAATTAGCAATTGCAATACAGCGTTTATATGTAGCACAAGAAATTCTTGACAGTCGTGAAAATACTTTAGAGATTGTCAATCGAAGATATTCCCGAGGTGTACAAAATACTTCTGCTGTCGATGTACGCTTAGCACGTGAAAATTTATACTCTGCAGAGGCTAATATAGCGATTTTAGAACAAAATGTATCGCTTGCTCAACATTCTCTTGATATTTTAATTGGCAAGAAGCCCGCTTCGCTTTTCATAACTAATAATCACTTAAATGAATTACCTAAATTAAATGATGCGATTGCAGGCGTACCATTACAACTTCTTGATCGGCGTCCAGACTTACGTGCCTCTGAGTTTAGAGTTATTGCTGCTAATGAGCGCATTGGTGTGTCTTTAGCGGATTTATACCCTGGTTTGACTATCAACACAGGTGGTGGATGGCGTGGTGAAGATATTTCCGACTTATTTAACCCAAACAGTTTATTTGGGCAATTGCTTGGCGAATTAACTCAGACATTATTTTCTGGTGGTCGCTTACGTGCTGAAGTAGATGCAGCAAAAGCACGACTACAAAATCAAGCAAACACCTATGCAAGCAACGTATTGCAAGCAATTCGCGAAGTAGAAGATGCTTTAATCCAAAACCAAAAATTAAATCAACGCTTAAGCAAAGTTAACCTGCAAGTTACTGAAGCACGTTTGGCTGAACAACTATCACGCGATAGATATGCAAGAGGAGTAGAAAGTTTGCTTGTCGTGCTAGAAACAGAACGTCGCCGTCAAGATGCTGAAGACTCGCTGCTACAAGTTGAACAAGATTATTGGAATTCGCGTGTTGATTTACATTTAGCCTTAGGAGGCACTTGGCTAGATGATAATTATGATGATATTGCGGCAGCAAATTTGATGGAGTCAGAGTAAATGAGCAAACTATCTTTTAGCTTTCATTGGATTTTACAACCAATCTTGGTAATTGCCATCTTAGTGTTTGGATTTATTGGAGCAAGTGGATTATCCATGTTCAAAGAAGAGCCTCAAACTGCCGAACGTCCTAGCTATGCTCCTTTAGTTCGTGTATTAAAAACTGCAGCTACGACTGAGCAAGTGATCGTAGATGGCAATGGAACTCTACAAGCAAGAACACGCATTAATTTAGTCCCTCAAGTCAGTGGCCGCATCACATATATTCACCCTAATTTACGCGCAGGTGGAACATTTAAAGAAGGTGAGAAGTTAATTGAAATAGAGCGAATTGATTATGAATTAGAAGTCACACGTATTTCTGCTGAGGTTGCAGCAGCTAAAACAGCACTAGAATTAGAAATTGCTGAAGCAGAAGCGGCCCGCGAAGAATGGCAAGCATTAAATCTCAATCAGCCCGTCCCCACATTAGTTGGTCGTGAACCACAAATAACTGAAGCAAACGCCCAAGTGAAAGCTGCTGAAGCTCGATTAGCCCAAGCAAAGCTAGACTTAAAAAGAACACGTATTCAAATGCCTTTTAATGGACGTGTTGTATCTACTACGATTGATGTAGGTGAAGTCGTTTCTGCAAATCAACAACTTGGTGTTGTTTACAATAGTCAACGTTATGAAATTCCTGTTCCACTCGAAGTAGATCAGCTCATCTGGATTGATTTACCTAATAATGGCAATCAAGGGAGTCCCGTCACGATCAATGTCTCCTTTGGAAATAAACACTATGAATTACCTGGAGAAGTGATACGTATTGAAGGCGAATTAGAGGAATTCTCACGTTTTGCACGTGTGGTTGTTTCATTACAATCATCAGATATTCCTTCTTCAATAAAAGAAAAAGTTATTCCAGGCTTGTTTGTCAATGTGTCTATCCAAAGCCAACAAATAAAAGACATCACTGTCATTCCACGCGAATCGCTACGCCAAGGAAATATTATTTGGACGCTTGACGAGAATAGCCGTATTCAGTTTGTTAAGCCAGATATTCTATATCAATCCAATCAATATATATTAATTAAACATCTCGTAGCTGATACACAATTAATTACTAGTAATCTAGAAATTGTGACAGAAGGTATGCAAGTGAGAGTCACTGAAGAAAATTAATGGATACAAATCAAAACGATTCAAGCAATCTATTCTCATGGTTTGCAAAAAATCATGTGGCTGCTAATTTATTAATGGCTTCATTGATTATTGGGGGCTTAGTCACTGCATTGACAATGACTGTAGAAATTTTTCCTGAAGTTGATCCGCGTACAATTACAGTGACTGTGCCCTATCCTGGCTCTACTCCTGATGAAGTTGAGGAAAGCATCAATCGCCGCATAGAAGAAGCTATAACTGGAATTGAAGGAGTACAAAAAGTTCGATCAGTTGCCGCGGAAGGTGCAGGTACTGTAACCGCAGAACTTGAAGATAATATTGATGACCGTGAAGTTCTAGATGATGTTAAATCTGCAGTCGAGCAAATTCAAAACTTTCCACCTGAAGATGCAGATGATGAAGAAATTGTTGACACTTCAGCCACTCAAGCTGTGATTACTATTGCTTTGTTTGGAGATACATCCGAGCGCACCTTACGTGAACTCGCATATCTAGTGCGTGATGACTTAACTGCATTAGATGGAATATCAATTGTTAATGTATCAGGGGTAAGGGACTATGAGATAGGCGTAGAAGTTAGTGAGGGATCATTACGCAAATATAACTTAACATTTAGAGAGGTTGCGGAAGCTGTTCGCCAATTCTCTATTAATTTACCTGGTGGAACCATAAGATCTGAAGCAGGAGAAATCCTATTACGTACAGATCATCAGGCTTACAATCAAAGTGATTTTGAACAACTCATATTGCGAACAAATACTGATGGCAGTTTGCTTCGATTGGTTGATGTGGCAACAATTGTAGATGGTTTTGAATCTGTAGATGAGCTCAGCCTATTTAATGGAAAACCTGCTTCTTTTGTAGATGTATTTCAAGTTGGTGATCAGCAAGTATTAGATATTGAAGAAAAAGTTAAGCAATATGCTAATAACATCGTATTGCCTCATGGTGTAGAAGCCACAACTTGGGCAAACTCAGCTGATGTTCTTCGTAGTCGCATAGATTTATTAGTACGTAATGGTTTAATGGGACTAGTACTTGTGTTTGGTGTGTTAGTTTTATTTTTAAACTTAAAACTTGCTTTTTGGACAACTATGGGTATCCCAATTTCATTTCTAGGTGCCTTTATCTTGATTGCTTCAGCTGGTGGAACAATTAACATGATTTCACTATTCGCTTTTATTGTTGTGCTAGGGATAGTAGTGGATGATGCTATTATTGTCGGAGAAAGCATTTATGCAAAACGCGAATTAGGTATCCCTCCCCGGCGTGCTGCAGTTGAAGGATTATACGAAGTTATCGTCCCCGTTACTATCGGAATCCTCACCACAGTTATCGCATTTGTGCCTATGTTTTTCACAACCGGTTTTATTGGACAAATATTGTCAGTTATTCCTTTAGTGGTCGTCAGCGTGTTATTAATGTCACTAGTTGAAGCATGTTTAATTCTTCCTTCACATCTTTCTGACGTAAAAACAAATAACATGCGTGGCGCGATTCCATTAGTTCAAACAAAACTGCGCAATGGCTTACAACGATTAATCGATAATATTTATTTACCCACTTTACGCCAAGCTCTTAGAGCGCCTTATGTTGTTGTTGCAATAGCAATTACCGCTTTTATGTTAACCATCGGCGCAATAAATGGTGGTCAGATTAAAACAGTATTTTTCCCATCTATTGATGGTGATGACATTGCTGCAAAACTTCGCATGCCAAATGGCACGCCTGCGACAGAAACCGAGGCTATTGTGCGGCATATGATAACAATGGCCGAAGAAGTGCGAATTGAATATGATAAAAAACTTTCTGATGATATGGGCTCGATATTTAAAAATATTTCAGCCAATGTCGGCTCAACTCCTTTCTCAGGCAGAGGCGGCCCTGGCGGTGGTGAAGAATCTTCCAGCGGTTCACACTTTGGCGAAGTTAAAATTGAATTACTCGCTGGAGAAATACGCCCATATAGCGCTTCTGAAATTGAAGGTCGATGGCGGGAGCTTATTGGCGATATTCCTGGTGCTCAATTGACTTTTTTCAGTAATATTCTCGATGCAGGTGAAGATATTAATGTCGAACTAGCACATGCTGACTACCAACAATTATTGTTTGCTGCGGAACGTTTGAAATCAATTTTACGTGGCTATGCAGGTGTGGTTGAGATTCGTGATAGTTTTGAGTTAGGAAAACCAGAATTACAACTAGCTTTAACTGCTGAAGGACTAGCCGCAGGCTTGACTTTAAATGAACTAGCACGCCAAGTGCGACAAGCCTTTTTTGGTGAAGAAGCTCAGCGAGTGCAACGAGGACGTGATGACATAGAAGTCCTAGTGCGTTACTCTGAAGCTGAAAGACGCAGCCTTAGCACAATATATGATATGCGTGTGAGGCTGGAAAATGGTGAAGAAGTTCCATTCAAGACAGTCGCCACCGCACAAGAAGCACGTGGTTACTCAACCATAGAACGTTCAAATAGGCAACGCATTGTTAGTGTCACAGCGAAAGTCGAAGCCGATACAGCCAATGCAAATGAAATTAATGAACAGTTAAAAACGAGCCTGTTACCTAAATTAGCTTCAGACTTACCTGGCTTATCATATAATTTTGAAGGAGCAGAGAAAGAACGCAAGGATAGTTTTAGCAGCTTGTTAAAAGCGCTAGCTGTAGCTATATTGGGAATCTTTGCTTTACTTGCAGTGCAGTTACGTAGTTACACGCAACCTCTAATCATAATGTCAGTAATTCCGATTGGCTTCGTTGGCGCAGTGTTAGGCCATAAAATTCTTGGATTCCCTGTGAGCTTTTTTTCATTTTTCGGAATTGTAGCCTTATCAGGTGTTGTAATAAATGATTCATTAATATTGATGGATATGATTAATCGATTACGCCAACAGGGCAAAGAACTAATTGATGCTGTTATTACAGCTAGCCAACGCCGTTTTAGACCTATCATGTTTACTACGCTAACAACATGTGCCGGTCTCGCACCAATTATTTCTGAAAAAAGCCTACAAGCTCAATTCTTAATACCCATGGCAATTAGTCTCGCGGCTGGCGTAGCCTTTGCGACAATGATTACGCTAGTGCTTGTTCCTTCGCTATATGTAATACGTTCAAAAATTGGTGTAGCCATAAAAAACAAATCAAGTAAGCTTCATACAAAAATACAAGCACAATGACGTCTTATACTAGTTTACTACAGCCGAGCATTTTTCAGACGTTTTTAGAGGTACAAAGTTTTGGGTTAAATACAACTTATCAAGATAAAAATACTTAGATAGCTTGTAAAGTAGCCTGGTGTCGATGAAAATAAATATTATCTTCCTGGACTAGGTAAAGTGTTAGAAGTTAACTTAGACAGTGGTGAGAGAGTTGAGTTAATCGAATTTAATACACAAGATTAAATTTAATTTTCAATAGAGCGGTAATCAGTTAGTTACTGTTTACCGCTTATAAATGATGTATAAATTAGAGTACCTGATATTGTGTTTTTGTACGCATCGATTAAATAAAAAGAATTATTTATTCATAAAAATCTATTGTTAATAATAGTCGCTTACTATCTTTAGATGGTGGCAGGCGAACGATGAACCAGGCCCGCATTATCATTACCCTGCCAAAGCTCACCTTTTAACATGGCAACATCGCCAATGGTTAATTGATTAATATCTTGTTCGCTTTGATAAATGCCTGACTTTTCATCCTCCAAGACCATTGTTTCCTCTCCCAAGTTTGCTGCGATCAACTTTATCTTGGGTTAACCATTCTGTTGCCACACCATGATAAGTGCACACCAAACGACATACTACTTTATCCACATGAAAGCGTGGGCACATGGCACGATCCAAAGTTGCCATTCTTAGACCTACTCGCTTTGTCTCAAATAACAAACAAAACATTTCTACAAGCTCTGCGATATCTTTACTAAGTGCTTCAAAGTTACCAAGCAGATCATCAGCCTTAATTAGTTTGGAATAGGCATCATCAGGTGTAATTATTAATGTCTTTTGATAGTTACTATGCGTCTTTAGAAATTTATTTACGCACGTGTCTAATTCATCCGATAACTCTCGTTGCCATACAGCGATATTGATATATTGTTGATAAATATCAGCAAATATCGAAGGATGGTCACCTATTATCGCTTTACGTGATTTAAAGTGTGTTTGTGTATCAACGTGAACATAACCTGCACTACTCATGCTTTATTCTCCCATGCAGGAAAAGGATCTTTAAGTGTTGCCCAGTGCTGTTTCCCTTTCAGCACCTCTTCTTCACTTAATAAACAGTCATCTAGTGCTTTAATCATTGCATTCTGATCGAGATCTTGACCAATGAATACCAACTCTTGACGCATATCGCCAAAGGGTTCTACCCAGTTTTCTGCAATCGAATCTAAATAATCTTGCTCAGTCGGCCCAATTTTCTTTAGGAACCGCTTTCCAAAACATGCCAGCAAATCCATACTGGGCAATACCACCTGCCTGACTCCATTGACCAGCAAACTGAGGACGTGTTGCTAACCAAAAATAGCCTTTGGAGCGGATCAATTTACCGTAGTCTTCAGTGGCATGAAGAAATTGATAAAATTTTTCTGGATGAAATGGTCGTCTGGCAACATAACTGAAACTGCTAATTCCATATTCTTCAGTTTCGGGCACATGTTCACCACGCATCTCTTTCAGCCAGCCGGGAGATTGCTGCGCTTGAGCAAAATCAAATAAACCCGTGTTTAGAATTTCATCAACGCTAATCTGCCCTTTTGTAATAGGAATAATACGTGCCTTGGTGTTCAGGCTTTTTTAGTATTGCAGTGAGACGTTCAATGTCAGTACGTTTAACTAGATCAGTTTTACTGATTAAAATCACATCGGCAAATTCAACTTGATCAATGAGCAAATCTGAAACACTTCGTTCATCTTCTTCACCGAGTGACTCACCAGTATCTTTTAATAATTGCGCCTCTTCATAATCTTTCAAAGAAATTGACTGCATCTACAACGGTAACCATGGTATCTAATGAGGCAACGTCTGACAGCGAAATCCCTTCTTCATCAGCAAATGTAAATGTTTCCGCCACAGGTAGAGGCTCTGAAATACCCGTAGATTCAATAACTAAATTATCGAATCGACCATCTTGGGGCAAGTTTGCTCACTTCTACTAATAAATCTTCTCGCAAAGTACAACAAATACAGCCATTACTCATTTCCACGAGCTTTTCTTCACTATGATTCAGAGTGACTTCATTTTTTAAAATAGATGAGTCAATATTTATTTCACTCATATCGTTGACAATAACCGCAACTTTTTTACCTTCCCGATTATTTAAAATATGGCTTAGCACTGTCGTTTTACCTGCACCCAGAAAGCCTGATAGTACGGTCACTGGTAGCCTTGTCTGTTTGTCCATAAGATACCTAAGTTATTCAAGGAGAATTTTTATATATCAACATTATTTATGTGTTGAAACTAAATAATGTAATAATATAACATTACATTAATGACATCAAAACCATTTATTCATCGGCTATCATTACCAGGTGCTCTGATATGGGGACATATTTTAAAGAATAATAAACAAGGAAATGCTTTGCATGTCATTTGAAATTGTAAACGATAACTGGGATTTGGATTTTCAACTTCAATCTTTGGAAAACTGGCTGATAAAGAATGCAGATTTCCACTTTGCTGATGGTGAGTGGATTGTTGATGTAGGATACGATCCTAAGCCTGATACCTCCGTTGGCTGGATACACTATCAGCGTTGAATTAATGACTCTGCTTGTTAAAAATAATATTACCTTGTGGGATTTCAGATTACAGAGGTGTTTAAGGCTTAATTAGCAACCTAACAGCCTGTAAGCCAGCATAGCATCTGAGTAAAAATGTTTATATAACCCCTGATCGATTAAAATATACCAATATCACTAGCTAAATTCATGTCTATTGCTGCATGTATGAAAGTATATGCAATAATAAGATTTCATACGCTGGTACGTCACTCAACTTATAACTTCAATGCCAGCAGTGAGATTAGGGAGAATTAATGATCAAATCACGCGTTGACGTTGTTGGCAGTCTATTACGCCCACCTGAATTGATAAAAAGCCCTACACTTGCGCCAACAAAATGCAATCTCACTTACAGAATTTAAGCGTATTGAAGATGCTGCTGTCGATACCGCATTGTTGCTGCAAGAAGATGCCGGCCTAGATGTAGTCACCGACGGTGAAATGCGTCGACTTTCATTCCAGAGCCAAGTGTGCGAATCATTTAGTGGCTTTAGTGAATGGGACATTAATGCATTTCTATGGGGTTGACTGGCATAGCGATGATGTTGGCGAGAAGTCTATTGAGCGGCCACCAATTGCAGTATTAGAACCCCTTCGACGACTACGCTCCCTGGGAACCGAGGAGTATACCTACGCACGCGCTAGAACTAATAGAATTATAAAAATGACGATTCCCAGTCCTAGTCTGTTTGCAAATTTTTGGGATCCCGAACGCTCGGCAGATGCTTATCGTAATGCCGAACACTACCTGGGCGACGTAGCCGAATTATTGAAAGAAGATGTCGATGAGCTAGTAAACTTAGGATGCAGGTACTTTCAAATTGATGCACCCCATTACACCTTGCTGGTGGATCCTGCATTTAGTGAATTTTATGCACAACGCGGCACATCCGCAGAAAAATGGCTGGAGTTCGGTTTAGAGCTTGACAATCACGTTATTGGAAATCGTCCGGGGGTAACTTTTGCGTTCCATTTATGTCGTGGAAATCAAGGCAGTAGATGGTTGGTATCTGGTGGATACGATCAAATCGCATCGCAAATATTCAGTGGCATTAAAGCCGATCGACTAATGCTTGAATATGACGATGATCGCTCTGGCTCATTTGAAGCCTTAGCTAAGGTACCCGAAGACAAGATAGCCGTGCTCGGATTGGTGACAACAAAATCGCCCAAACAAGAAAACGTGGATATGTTGCGCAACCGGGTATTGCAGGCATCCCAATTCTGTCCGCTGGAACGTCTCGCTATCTCTCCGCAGTGTGGGTTCGCAACGTCCGTTGAAGGAAACGATCTGAGTATTGATGACCAAAAGTTAAAATTGCGCACCCTGGTTGATACCGCTTCACAAATCTGGAGCTAACAAACTCAACACTGTTTGTTCAACATATCCATAAGACATGAAAACTTAGAGAATGAATTAATGCTCTTTAACCACTGTTAATAGCGAAATTAATTCAAATCAACTTAGTTCGAATTGAATCGTTGCTTGATGCATTTTTCTTACTGACTTATTTATCTGATTTAAAAATATTCTGATCTAACGACTCAGTAAAATCCCAAGCATGATCAATAGACTCATAATGCGAAGTGCGCGCAGCTTTCCACTGCTTAACGTATTCTAATTCCATAAAAGGCTGTAACTCAGGGTCGTCATAAGACATCTCAAGAAACAGCGCCGACATTCTATCAATCAACTCTCTAGGAACAGAGTTAGCTGACTCGAGATAGGTTAAATTACAATGGTCATATTTTGGTGAGTAATCGAGTACGCGCATGTCGTTTGCGGAAAATGTGCCATCAGCGCCAAAACCTTGAAAGTTGGCCTCTGACAAACCGGCTGCATCGGCCTTGCCCTCCAGCACAGCTTTTGCCGCAGCGACTTCGCCATCCATAATCCATGGACGATAGCCGTTATCTGAAGAGCCACACACGAGAAGATGGTAGTCTTTGCCTGGTTCCAAACCAGCTAGCTTTAGTGCATATAAGGGCAGCATTGTTGACTCAACTGAGTTTGGATTACCAACGGCAACAGTGGCTCCCTTGAGATCTGCTAAGCTTTTAAATTGACTGTTGGTACCCACCGCAAGAACGCTAGCAACATCAAAATCAGCATCACGCATGACTAATGCCTCGGCTTTCCTACCTTCCAAGTCTGCGGTTCGTTGAGTTCGCACCCAGCCACCTGGATCGTTCCACGCCACATCAATATGGCCAAGTAACAATTCTGAGATCTGACGATCATAGGTGTTATATAAGATATACTCGAAGGGAAGCCCTTTCTTATTGAACCAAGCTCTAAATCCATCCCAGATAGTGACCGCACCTGGGCCAAAGTTCGCAGCTCCCATCAATATCGTATCTCTTTTCATCGCAGCCTCTTATTGATTATTAATAAATAAGTACTACTTTAAATATATCACTCATCTTTGCAAGATGTTGTTAATATAATTTAGAGTTCAAGCTGCCTCACTGACAATAGTCTACGAAGTGATTTTTTCTCGAGTGAATAGCTCCATTTAGTGCATTTATGTACTCGCTGCTATCTATACTGTACATATATATAAAGAACCTGCTGGCTAAACGCAAAAGCATTCAAATATGGTGAACATCAACACCATTAGACGTATTTAGATGTTCAATACTATCTATACGTGAAATAAATGGTTGACGAAGTGATTGTGCCCTTTTCTCCAATCTTTTCTTGTTGAAAGAGCGTCGAGCGATACATTTATCTACTAAAGAAATATAAAGCTGACATATTTTTATCTCAGTTTGATAACTTTTATTTTGCCTGGATAACATTGCGGCATGCTCAAAACATATGGGTGATGGTAATACATGCCAACGCGTAGATTTTTTGACTTCACGACGACACTGATACATTGCCTCTTTTAGCGCGGCTCTATTCGGATTGAGACTCTCTTTTTTACTCGCTGAATAACTAGGTTTATTTTGAACGATTTTGGCAATCGAAGGTATATTGGCAAAAGAGTGTTTGATCATATTACTCAAACTTTCCATCACTGATTTATCCAGAAATTAAACTTATTAAACGTATTACCTAGACCAGTAGTATGAGCTTATTTTAAGACTAGCGGCATAATTTATGGTTATAAATAGTGACTTCTATCGGCCAATTATGCTGATATCAGGCGAAATCTTTCGGCGGATGGCATTCAAATTGTAAGGTGTTATGAAATTATTGATTTATATCATGGTGTCATGAATAGATTGGCAGCCTAATTAATAGCGAATTATTTGACTATCGCTGGGAGGGTGTATGACCAAGCATGCTCTGATGTTACTCATATCAATGGTACTTATTATTGGATTGTGTACATTTGCCAGCGCCTCAAGCTCGGATAATGACATCAAAGCTGCCGGTGCAAAAGTAATTGTCTCTTCAGAAAGTGCAAACGCAATTTATGCCGCAGGTGCTCGCGTTAAAATAATCGGCAAGAATAAAGAAAATCTTTGGGTCGCTGGTGCATTAGTTGATATTAATAGCCAAACAGGTGGTGATTTATATGCAGCAGGATCGCAAGTAAATATTAAAGGAAAAATTTCTGGCAAAGCTCGAATTGCTGCAGCTGATATTAAAATAGATGCACAAGTCGGAGAGGTATTAAATGCGGCGGCGGCATCCATAACTGTAACTGAAAATGCCAAGCTACCACCTGACTCCTCATTGGCTGCTGCATTGATAGAGTTTAAAGGCAGTGCAACAGGCAACTTAAATTTATATGCTGATGAAATTATATTTTCTGGTCAAGTTGCTGGGCCCGTACTAATTGAGGGGCGTAAGGTACAACTTAGCGACTCCGCTGTGATTGAAGGAAGCCTTACAATTCATTCAAGTGAAGACGCGATAATATCACCTAATGCAAACATCAGCGGGAATCTAACCCAATCAGGTCTGGAAGAGACGAAATATTTTAATGCATCTGGAGACGATGGCGATGGCGGTGGATTCTTATTGTTATTATCAGCGAGTGTAATAAAGTATTTCATCGTTGCGCGATCAACCAGGCAGAAGCATTCTACGGGGGCTGATTATATTTATCGGCATTCCAATTTTCAAAAATTGCAACAATCATTACAGTAATAGGTATTCCGGTCGGACTATCTACACTGTTGCTGTTACCGTTTTTGCTTGTGCTTGGATTTACTATTGCTACGTTAGGTATTTCAGATTTGCTACTCAACCGCACGAGTGAGTCTAAAAAACTGTTCAAAGAATACTACTTTTAGTAGCTGGTATAATCTTGCTATTGATATTGGGCTACGTGCCCTTGGTAGGCAGTGTGTTAATTTGGCTGGCATTATTATTCGGACTTGGCGCTGCATCAATCACATTTGGTAATCGATTGACTAGTGATGCATAGAAGATAAAAATAATAATTCATTTATCTAATAACCACTTAAGTTCTATTAACCACTTAAGTTCTCTCGTATTAAAGTAAAAATATAATATCTCGTAAGACCATCTTTGAAGTGTTAGCTAAGTATGCACAGGTTGGTGCTAAAACAGAGCCTGTTAGCCAGGTTAAATTCACAAATGTTGGTTTTGGTTTCTTAAGCTGTATCAATATCAAAAAAATTGATGGCTTTAACAACCACCTATATTAATAGCTGAGTAATGACTGTATCTTCTAGCACTTGAATTGAAGCAATTATAAATTAATGTTATTCCTTTGAATAATTTGTATACATATACTTGAAATATCAGAATTACATCTCTGTCTTTTTTAAGAATTTCTGATAAATTAGCTACGGTTACATATAATTATATTGCCCTTCTAATGAGTTTAGAAATTAATATCAAACGTGTCGAGCATGACATTTATCAGTTAGCACAATATGGCTTCAATCTGGAAGACAGAGGTATTTACCGTCAGGGATTCTCAGCGGCTGACTGGAAGGCAAGAAATTGGCTGCTAAATTATTTCCAACAACATGGGTTAACTGCTCATATTGATGGAGCAGGCAATGTATGTGGTCGCTATGGAAGCACTACTGACCCTGCTGTTGTCATTGGTTCTCATATAGATTCAGTACCAGCAGGCGGAATGTTCGATGGAAGTTTAGGCGTACTGGCAGGTCTTGAATGTTTACGCGTCATCGAAGAGCAAAATATACCCATTAAACACCCTATCGAAGTCATTGCCACCAGTGAAGAGGAAGGTCGCTTTGGTGGAATGCTTGGCTCACAGGCATTAACTGGTGCTTTAACGCTTGATTGGCTTGAAAAAGCCAAAGATGCAACCAAAGGCGATTTATTAATTGATGCAATGGAAAGCTGCGGACTTGATTACCATGATGCACTGCATGCGCGTCGAGAACCCGGTACTATTAAATCATTTGTCGAACTGCATATTGAACAAGGTCCGGTGCTAGAGACTAAAGATATTACCATCGGTGTAGTAGAAGGTATCTCAGGTGTTTTTAAATGGCTAGTGCGCTTAATTGGAAAAGCAGATCACGCAGGTACTGCACCGATGAATATGCGTAGTGATGCGTTTATGGGTGTGGCTGATTTTGCTCATGAGATACAACGAATAATTGATGAAAACGGCACTGAAAAGTCGCGTCTGACAATCGGACATGTTGATTTAAAACCTGGCTATGCACACACAATCCCTGGGCAAGCAGATTTCACATTGGTTGGCCGTGATATGTGTGAAGAAGTGATGAAAGAATTAGCATTAGCTTGTCGCAAAACACTTTCTGCCATTGCGCAACGCCACCGTCTAAATTTTGAATATGATCAAATGAGTTGGTTAGAACCTAAAGCATGTTCACAAGAAATAATGAACATTATTGAAAAACACACTAAGGATCTAAATTACAGTTATCAAATCATGCCCAGTGGCGCTGGTCATGATACACAATGTTTTACTGAAATAACTCGTGCGGGCATGATTTTTATTCCCAGCGTGGGTGGTGTCAGTCATGCGCCGGATGAGTGGACTCATTGGAAAGACATTGAAATGGGATGTAATGTGCTACTGAATTCAGTAATAGAACTTGCCAATGAATAGCATGGCACTAATCATTTACATGCCAATTTAATTCATTTGCTTTTTGCTTGGCTAATGATGGTATATCTTGTTTGACAAAATGCTTATGCATAAACTGTAAGCCTAATACATGATTAATAATTGCATCATGCTGAACTTTTGTTTCTGTATCAATGGTGGGATCTTCATGAGTAGCAAGAAGTGATGCAAATGCAGAGTAATCAATATATCCAGCTTCATTAATACTTTTCTCATCAGCCACTTCTGTAATAAGTGTGAGTACTTGTTTCCATTTTGCCGGGTCTGTATGTGCTGGTGGCGCCATGAAAGCAAATTTTTGTCTCTCATATAAAGATGTTGGCAACAAACCTTTCATTGCTTCACGTAACACATATTTCTCTGTCGGCCCTTTAATTCTAAGTTGCGGTGGCACGTGAGTGGCAAATTTTGCAAGATGATGATCTAGAAACGCAGGTCTCGCTTCCATTGAGTTTGCCATATCCACTCTATCGCCACCCCAAGTGAGTATTTGACCTTCAAGCATTGTTTTAATCCAGACATACTGGGCTTTATCTAATGGATGTCGCCCTTCAAGTTGTTGCGCATCTAAAGTGTCTGCTATTTCTGCACCTGCATCATAATCTTGCAACTGGCTTCTCCACTCAGGATTTAATAAATTCATCGCCTCATCGTGACAATGCAACCAGTTCTGTAAACAACTAGGCGTAAAGCCAACTTTATTATTCATTGCCGGCGAATCAAATTCTTCTCTTGGCAACATTGCGCCACGAAATAGCTTATTACTGGCTTCAAGACTTGCTTGCCATTCGTTTCTTAATGTTGCAGGCAAATCATCCATGCCATATAAAAACATATCTTTACGAAACGCAGGATAACCTGCAAATAATTCGTCTGATCCCTCCCCTGTTAATACAACTTTATAACCATTTTGCTTGACGGCCTGACTCATTAATAATTTTGCAACAGCTAATGTGTTGTAGATAGTTCTCTCTGTATGCCATATGGTACGTGAAAAATTTTCATATAAGTCATTACCTGAGACCGGCAATATCAATTGTTCAGCTTGGGTAGATTGCGCCATCTCAACGGCAATACTGGTTTCATCGTATTCAGTATTATCAAAGCCAATCGTAAATGCTTTCACGGGGTCCTGACGTACTGCTGCGGAAAGCCCAAGTATTGAACATGAATCAATACCGCCTGATAAATAACAGCCTACCGGTACATCTGCCTGCAGTCTTAAATGTACCGCCTCAAGAAGTTGTTCCCGAACACCTTCAATATAATAATTTTCATCATGATGATTGACATGATCACCAGCGACTGGGAAGTCTAGATCCCAATATTTCTGCTGCAAAATATTAAGCTTGGAATGAGACCTTTTTATTTTGATCAGATGTCCTGGTGGTACCTGATATATACCTTTAAATGCAGTGGATCCAGGCACCATCACCTGAATTAATTGATGATATGCACCTTGCGCACTAATTTCTCTGTCAACATGCGGGTGAGCAAAAAGCACTTTTAGCTCTGAACCAAATACAATGCCTTGTTTCGTTTGTGTACAATATAATGGCTTAATTCCAAATCGATCACGCGCTAGATATAAACAATCATCTATCTTGTCATATAAAGCAAAGGCAAATTCACCACGTAAATATTCAAGTGTTTTTTCGATACCATAACGTGGATATAAGTGAAGAATGATTTCAGAATCACTTTTGCTATTGAAATTAGAACCGGTTGCAGTCAGTGACGCACGTAACTTCTGAAAATCATAAAATTCACCATTATGAACTAGATAGTAATTTTTATCTTTTGATACATGCGGCTGGCGACCGCGGTCTTCATTCAAGTCAATAATTGAGAGACGCGCATGACTGAACCCCACCCCATTTGTTGTCAAATTCTCATAGCCAAAGTTATCAGGGCCGCGATGCGATTGAATGGCAGCCATATTGACCAATAACTGGCTATTGACCGGCTCATTCGGATTATGGTGAAAAACACCAGCAATACCACACATGCAATTCTCTCCTTAGTATAATAATTAGCGCTAACTAAATAACGTCCATGACACGCTCAGTGCGTTCGCTCATGCAAGTGAGAAGCGCCATACGCAAAAAGACTGCGCCTCTCGCCTGCGCAAAATACCAATTATGTGGTGTCGCATCTAAATCAGTTGATAATTCATCGCCACGTGCTAATGGATGTAGCACAATTGCTTCTCTCTTTAATGGAGAATTTCGATTTAATTGAAATCTGTCACCAAACGTTTCGGCATCATCACCCATCCATGCAATCGCGTTAATATAAACAATGTCCAAATGTGGTAAGCATTCATCTAATTTTCGTGTAACACTAATCGAGATGCCAATGTCTTCCAACTGCTCTTTTTGACCCTCATCAAAAATTTCATCATTATCTTCAGAATGTATGATTGTGATATCAGCAATAAAATCAGAGAAATGAGTAAATAACTTTAATAGACTACGCACAGTACGCATTTTATTAGGCACACCAATAATACCTACGCGAACTCTTTGATTATCCATGACAATATTTAATAATGATGGTCGCCATTTAAATATAGTGTATAAATCTGATAAAGCCTGTGTAGGATGTTCATCAAAGCCATTGCCTGCGTTAATTATAGGTATACGTAAAGACTCCATCATATATTTGACAGAGTTTTCATCGTTATCACGCAGAACCACACAGTCACCATAATTGTTAAACATTTCCGCAACATCTTGTAATGACTCACCTTTAGCAATGCCTGTTGTCGTGCGATCGGTAATCGACATAATATCGCCACCTAATCGATGCCAAGCGCTCTCAAATGATAGTCGTGTTCGTGTACTTGGCTCGTAAAACGCACTGATAAGTAATTTCCCTTGTAATGGCGTACTAAAGCGTTGAGGATTACTTTCATATTTTGCAGCCAATCTAAATAACTGCAAAATAACCTCACGATTAAATTGATCCGACGAAATAATATGTTGCGAAGTCAATGCTTTTAGAACATCACCATCTTCCTCGATAAATTTAAGCAAAGCTTTGGGGTGTGCGTTGCCATACGCATCAGGAATATCACGTACAAAATCAGTCCCTGTGTCTTCTGGATTACTCACCATAAGTCCTTTCGTTTCCAGTCAATAAATAACATGTATATTAGTGCTATCGGTGTCACCACTACGATTAATAAGGCCACACTTACAATTAAACTAAACACTAGTGAATCAATCATCATAATGACTTAACCATAGATAATTTACTCCATTCAAATTGATCATCTTTCAATGCTAGCCCTATGAGACAAAATACCAGTGAGACCAAGCATGAAAAGAGTGCCGCCACATAAAAACCGATAGTGAAATATGCGATTAATCCACACAGTGTTCCAAACAGCATTGCTGCACCTGCAAATGATCCTGACAGTCGAGTTTGATATAAGCCAAAAACAATGGGCCATATCGTGCTAGCTACAAACGCACCGGTGAAATTTAATAACTCACCCAATGTTGTTATACGCGGCAAACATAACAACCAGGTAACAACACCTAATAATAAAATTATAAACTTACTTGCTTTTAGTAAATGCTGATTATCCGCATGTTTATTTATCATCTTATGATAGACATCTTGAGTAAGTAGATCACTTGTCGCAGCGAGTAATGAATCCATGCTGGAGGCGAGTGCAGAAAAAACAACTATAAATACAAATATCGCACCAACACTACCAAGTAATTTTGCTGCAACTAACGGCCCTACCATATCAGGACTGGCGGGATAGATATTTAAATACGTTGCCGCAAGCGCGATAAATCCTGTTGCAATTGGTATAGGTAACCACATCAATCCAGCAATTAAGTAGGCTTTTTTACCAACACCTTCGCGAAATGCAAACGCTCTAGACCACCAAACATTTGAATGAAAAATTTCGCCAATGCCAAAGAAAATGTTATTAAATAAAAACATAATGGCGGCAGGAAAGAGTAAATTAAGCAAGGCTGGTTGCTCACTAGAAACGCTTTGATAAATATTTTCCAGGCCAACATCTCGCATACAGACATAAGCTATAAATATAATGCCAAGTAAAATAATAATTGTTTGAATGTAATCAGTTGCTATCACTGCACGCAAACCACCTAATAACGTATAGGCAATGCATATAAACAAAATTGCACTCATGCCGATGTGATAATCAAGCCCACTCAATGATTGCAGTAAGATGCCTCCAGCCATACCCAGACTAACTAACCATCCAATTGCATAAAAGAAAGACACAATAAGAAAGATAACCCAGGCAAACGCGCCATAACGCATTCGAATGAAGTCACCACATGTGTAGCCATCTGGCATTAATGACTTAATTCGTTTTGCCATCGGTGCAAAAAGGATTAAGCCTAACGCAGCCATTGAGTAGCCAATCATGCCCCAGATACCAAATTGATAGGTTAATTGCGGCGCCACCAATGTTGTGTTACTTGTGATCCATGTTGCCATCGACGTTGCAGCTGCTAGCGCCAAGCCAACACTCCTACCTGCCAACATAAAATCATCAAGGGTTCGATTGCGGTGCCCTAACCACCATCCAAACAAAATCCAGATTATCCCAAAAGCGATTAAAATAAAGATCGCTGATTGAGTTGAAATGTAAGTGGTCGCCATAAGCTAATCAGATTGATAGTTGAATCTTGTAAGCATGAAAATAAGTAATACAAATAAAATCATGCCCAACGAGAAGAATTTAAGGGCATCACTCAGATTGCGATGTTGAACTGTAAATGTCGACGGCTGACTCGCTTGATTAGTGTGAGTTTCAATTAAACGTACATAATACATGCCGTTGTCAAACCCACTTAGATGGACTGACTCCTGATCAATTAATTTTATTTCACGAACAAGCTGAGTGAATGAGGCATCAAGTGCAACTTGTATTGTATTCGGTGCCGATTGAAAACGATCTTTCCATGAAATTGTAATATAGCCTTCACTGGCTAATTCCCTATCGAGATCAAGGGCTTGTCCACTCCATGAAAATGAACAAACACTATAAATTAGTACGCATAGTGTAAATATGAGTAATTTACTTACCATTGTGAGACTGATCTCAATTCGTAAAGCCCATACTAACAAGCGTAAATTTGTAGTATAAATTTGTTCACGCTTATATTTCAACCTAACATCATCAGTTTCACATCACCATTCGCACTATTATTGTGCGACTGTTATTCTCTAAAAACAGAGTATTCATTTGAACTAGCAGCATGCTCATTTAAGGTTGTAATATAAAGTCAATAACATCTACTCTTTATTGATGAAAACTCCACTAAAAACTAATAAGTTAGCATCTTCACAATAAGTGAAGTCACATTGCTTGACAGCAAAAATTTTGCATTGGGGGTTTATAGGTGTTTTTCTCTATGCGCTCACCAAACAACTCGACAATGTTGAACAGCTAGAAGAGTATTCTTTACTGCAATTTGAAATGGTGTTTGCTTCTGTATTTCTTGTGCTGTTGATTGCACGATTTATTTACATGCACCTAACTAGACCCTCTGCGTTACCAGAAAACACTTCACAAATTATCAAGCGTTTTGCGCGTGGCGCTCATTTAACAATGTATGCCAGTTTATCTATGATCGCGATATCAGGATTAATGATTGGCGCTTTGTATGGATATGGCATTAAAAGTGGTTTAACAATGAATATTGTGATTGGTTTGCATGAGCTGTCTGTGACTACAAGCTACCTGGTGATTGGCTTACATATTGGCGCGGCTATTTTTCACCGCTTAACACGTGATGGTATCTGGAGCTCGATGGTGCCAATATGGAAGGAAGATTTAGAGTAGAAGAAGAAACTGTAACAAACTATTTTTGAAGCAGTGACTATATTGTTACTGAAAATGCACGTTGAATAATCGCATTTAAATCAATTTTAATATTATAGAATACTTTAATAATATAAGTTAAGTTATTGTATTTAATGTTATTATTTCGTTTTTCTATCCAGTGGTTTACGTTTCTACATAGATGTTTTGCATAACCTGAATATGCCGTTCTTACTCATCCCTATACTGGTAGCCAAGGGAATGAGCGCTTTGATCGTATAAATTTCTATGGGCGCATATTTTCCATTGCTTGTAGAACATGCCTAAATGCCAACCTTCTGATATTGTTTTTTGTTTGTCTTGTGATAACCAATACAAGCACACTAAAAACGGAGATATCTATCTTTTCTAGGGAGATTAGTATGATATCATCGCCCGTTCAGTAAATTAGCCACATAAACAAGTGCTAAATAAGGCATAGCATCTTTAGTTATGCCCATATTTATAGAGATTATCGACGGCAGTCAATTCGCTTATTGATTGTCAGATTTTCGACCCGTTTGGCCTTTAGTTAATTATCTGCAATACATATGTAAATTCTTAGGGATATTTGAAAATGACGAATGAATTAATTTCACCACTTTCCGGGCTTAGACGCCTAATCGAAACCAATCAGATGGAAGCCTCTGATGTCGACTTTATTAACGATAAGCCTTACGTCTGGTCACCGCACAATAAAATTATCAACGTAACACCAGGCCCAGCGTTTGGCTCCGAGTTAGTGTCTCAATTTTCATCAAATCAAACCCGCGGTATGCGTGGACCCGGTGTAGCCAAGTTTTTTGCATCGGTAAGAGATGAATACGGCAAAATGGTGGGATTACAGGAAGGTGGTAAATCAATCTTCTTCACGGGCTCAGGCACGGCTGCAACTGAAGCAGCGGCAGGCTCGTGCCGAACTCCTGACGAGAAAGACTCTGATACTCCAGTCATACTTACCATGGAAATTGGTTGGTTCAGTATGGCGATGGGAAATTGTGTTGAAAACATTGGCAGAAAGGCAATTCGATTGCAGTGCGATTTGGGCGACGACCTACCCTATGCAAAAGCAAAAGAAATTTTACAAAACGATACCGATCATAAAATCAAGCTAGTGATGGCACCGCAAAATGAAACTGCCGCGGGCGTTACTATCGATCCTAAGAAGCTCCGCAACATGCTAGATGAATTGAACCATCCAGCACTGCTTGTGATTGACGGTATTTCTTCAATTGGCAGCATGCCATGCTCTATGAAAGACATGGGTATCGACATGCTAGTCGGCTGTAGTCAAAAAGGGATCATGGGAACACCGGGAATTGGCATGATTACACTCAGCCCAAAAGCGGTCGAAAAGATTCTTGAGTCAGAGAAACAGTTAAAAGAAGCAAATCAGGTTAAAAGCCAACATTACCTCAATCTGGGTAAAATCATTGAAGCGATGGATACACACGGATTGCATATCGAAACGCCAAGCAACTATGCTCAATTTGCGGTGGCATTAGACAGTATCGCCATTGAGGGCATTGATCGTGTATGTGAACGTCATAAAGAATGTTCTGAAATTTTCCGTGCTGCGGTACTTGGCGCCGGTTTCAAATTGGTGACAAAAGACATGAGTCTTGCATCAAATGCTGTCACCGCCATTCGTGCACCTGAAGGCTACGGAGAGCAAAAGATCATGGAAGTACTTAGTATTATGTACTTCAAACATGCCGTGGAAGCTGCTGCAATTCCTGGCTATCCTGATATGGGTTGGCGACTATGCGCCACTGGTGGTATTCAACCTCAACATGCGCTGATTGCCTCGATTGCGTTCTTGCATGCTATCGATGAAGCTGGTGTTCCTGCTGATAGTGCGAAAGGTATCGCTGCTGCTTCAGCGAAGTATGCTGAACTAGTGAAGTATCATCGTCCATTACCAGGCATTGATGTTTACGGTAGATAAAACATCAATTCGCTAAAACATATGCTTTAAGGACACTCTTCTTTTATAAGAGTGTCCTCTCTGATCAAATATATTGAAACAGAATTACAACAAAGTTAATCTTTTGTTTCAAATGCAACGTTAATAGCACATCTCGCTAAATTTTCTGAAATATATTATTTCGGCTGCTTCTTAGGAGCTGTTTATATTTGTTCAAAGACAAAACTTTTTACCAAAAATAAATTATCAGTGAGTTACACCAAGCAAGCTAATTCTGACTTGCTTATAATCCAAATCTGTCTAAGATTTTGTCGCTGAGTGATAATGAATAAAAATGCCATTAAAACCCTTATTATAATCTTCTCATTATGTATATTAAAAATTTCTAACAATGCATTTGGGTTTGAAGTTGTAGAGTATGCCTCAGGCTTTACACAACCGTTATATCTCACTGCCCCGCCCAATGACACGACACGTGTATTCGTCATTGAAAAGTCATCAGGTGAAATCAAAATTATTGAACGCGCTACCAGGAACGTACTTGCTACTCCATTCCTGACAGTCACCGGATTAGATACTAGCTCAGAAGGTGGTTTGTTAAGCTTAGCCTTTCACCCTGATTACCAATCAAATGGCATTTTTTATGTTTATGTTACAAATTCAAGCGGCAACTCAGAAATAAGACGATACACAGTCAATACATCCAATCCTAATCTCGCAGATGCACTTAGTGTACAGACAATATTATCTTTTTCACAACCTACTCTGAATCATAATGGTGGCTGGATGGGATTTGGACCTGATGGTTTTTTATATTTATGCTCAGGTGATGGCGCTAACCCCAATGACCCCAATAACAGTGCTCAAGACATTAGTACATTGCTTGGAAAAGTCATTCGTATTGACATAAATAACGATGATTTTCCCATGGATGCCACACGCAACTATGCCATTCCTAATTCAAATCCATATGCGAATTCAGCGGGCGCCGATGAAATTTGGTCATATGGATTACGCAATCCTTGGCGTTGTAGTTTTGATCGAGCGAATGGAAATTTCTATATTGCGGATGTAGGTGAAGATGCACGTGAAGAAGTTAATGTGCAGCTCAGTTCTAGCTCTGGCATGGAAAATTATGGATGGCGATTGCGTGAAGGCACAATCGCTACTCCTACAGGTGGCGTGGGCGGTCCTGCCCCAGTACCTTCAGTCGATCCTATTTATGAATATACCCATGGTAGCGGCACTAATGAAGGATTTTCAATTACTGGGGGGTATGTTTATAGGGGTCCTATCCTTAGCTTACAAGGGCACTATTTGTTTGCAGATTTTATCAGCGAAAGAATTTGGTCTTTAAAGTTTGATGGGTCGAATCCAACGACGCATGATGGCACCAATTTTACTGACTTTACTGACTTGACCAACTTATTTAATACCTCAGTGAATATCAACAGAATTGCGTCATTTGGAGAAGATGCAGATGGCAATGTATATATTGTCGACTTTACTGATGGGCAAATCTTTTTAATCGATATTGATTCGACTGATACCGATAATGATGGTGTCCCTGACGATATTGATCAATGCCCTAATACGCCAACAGATGAAACCAGTAATGCAGATGGATGTTCCATCAGCCAACTTAGTGTAAATGTCCCGCTTCCACTTTGGTTTTATATGACACTAACAATGGTATTTTTAATAATGGGCATATATTTAGAAAGAAAATTCGTCAGCTCTAAATAAAGCAATACAACACACTGGCACTTTATAATTTGAGAAGATAATTTCTACCTAGCATATATATGATAACTGCCAATATCACTACTGCCCATAAAGGCATTGGTACATCGACCTGACTGATTTGGCTTGAGGAAATCTGCCCCTCATCGAAGAAATATGTGTTACTTGTTGAAATACAATTAAAATCAGAATATGCATCTTCCTGACTAGATTCGATCACCACATCGCCACCATTATTTGTGATTGGACTGGCGAATTTTATAGTCAATAATGAGCAATCAAATTCAGCAGTGGATTGATTAAAACCGACAAATTCATTTACTTGCACTAACACCATGATGCTAGTACCACCCGGTTGTGAAGGCTCGACAATCAACTCTAACGTGCCTAAATCAATTCCCGTGACACTCTGTGAAAAATCAATATTAGTTTGTAAAGACGTGACATTAAAATCAGAATACGTATTGGAATCTGCATCATAGTTAAAACTACCCTGCAGGTGCGCGCTATTAGAAATTGTCCAGGTCACAGGCGCAGCATATGCCTTGAAACCAAACAACAAAGTAATTGCGAAAATGCTTTTGAAGAAGACATTAATAGGACGTATTAGCATAAGCAAGTACATGTGGAGATTAGTATTTACTCATCATACTATCTAGCGTAGATGTCGTTATTATTTACTTTATTAAGAGCATATAGAACGAATTTGATGTAAACAATTGAAATTTATTAGGGTTGAGCTGTTTGAGACTTACATGCCATTATTAAATTTATCATGAAAGATTGTCGTCTTCGCGCGCATAGGCGTTAACGCTTCCGCATAAGCAGTTAAAATTTGCAAGGCCCAGTCAATGCGCTCTTCGTAATAGGCTTGTGATCTAGCATCATTATCATCAGGATTCTCATTGAATATGCTTTCCACATTGCGCACAATTAAATGCTCCGGAATGTAACAAATACGATTATTCTTGTAACTACTCATACGTAACTCAGCGATAGGATACGCACCCCCATCCCCGGCAGACACTGCAACCAGCATCGCTGGTTTATGACCTAGTTCTTTATTGCTAAATAATAGAAAGAAATTTTTTAACCCAGAGGGAACCTGGCCATGCCATTCAGGTGAAATCACAACGAATCCATCACATTCAATGAGCTGCTTTTTTAATGGCTCCAACATTTGTTGCCAGTCTTTATTTCCTTCCCAAATTGATTGATCCCACAAAGGCAAGGGATTATTCGCTAATGTATATAGCCATGTGTCGACGCCTAAGTGGTTAAGTCGGCGCTTCATATAGTGTGCCACTTTTTCACTTTGTGAGGGATTTCTATGGCTACCACTGATAATTCCAATTTTCATGATGATCCTTTTGAGAAAACCTTTAATTTAACGCTAAATATAATCTACATCAAAGCGATAATCTAATGACCGTATTCTACATCAGACGATGCGATACAATTTAGACTTGCTATTTAGATATTGATTGTTTAGGTGAAATAGATTTGAGCCTATTTCTTCAAAGTATAGACAACAGACTCATCACTAGCGGATAAGTGCTTCATCACTATTCAAAAGTATTAAAACTGAAGTTATTAATAATAGTGTCTATTAGAGTATTAATTTCAACGTAAACTGTTCTGAACAAAGAACGAAAGCAATAACAATTCAAATTTATGTTGCTATTTGACTTGCAGAATCTGCATTTGCTTGTCGCATAATATCGAATGAGGTATGCAACAATAGTGTACCAATCAAGATACCTATTACGATATCTGGCCATTGATTACTTGTAAGCCATATTAATATCGCAGATAAAATCACCATAATATTTGCAATAACATCATTCCTAGAGCACAACCATACTGAACGCATATTTATATCTTCATTGCGATATTTTGCTAACAGGTAAAAGCAACTCAAGTTTACAACGAGTGCAAGCGCACCAAGCACACTCACCGTTTCATAGTCAGGGACGATTGGATTAAAAATTTTAAATAGCGCATAGCAATAAATGAACAAACCAAAACTACCCATCAGATAGGCTTTAACTTTAGCCGCGATTATTTTAAATTTATCAGCTTGCATGAAAGCAAGCAGTGTCAATGCGTAAACTGATGCATCGCCCAGCATGTCAAAAGAATCTGCTAACAGGGATGTTGAAGATGATACGAAACCGTAATAACACTCAAGGCTGAACATCATTAAATTGACTATCAGTGCATATTTAATAACTGCTGTTTGAGATTGTCTACCGAAGCGTTCAGCATTAGATACTTCGCCGACATTACTTGATGACGCTTCTAACTCGCTCATCTTACCTCCTCTATTAAGCTTACAATTTTACTCAACTATTTATTTAGAAAAGATGTAGCGTATATTACGAATAAATTAATATTTTTTATTGATATTGTGATATTTGATTATTAATTTTCACTGCATTGTAATATTTCTAATTTTCTAACTATGTTTAAGTGACAGAAATATTCTTATCAGTCTCATATCGTAATCTAGAGAGAGCGAGTGAGTTAGAGATTACTTCATTAATTCATTTAGCATATTTCACATGATCAGTTTTATATCCAACATTCAAGAATATTAAACTATATAAATCATTGTTCATATATGAATTGTAATAACATTAATAATTTATTATGTAAGAATTTCAATGGTTAATACTGCATATAGCGATTATCAATTAGATTTTTAGCCTAACTACTTTTGACTAGTATGACTCATCGTTTTTAGTACCTTCATTTTATTGCAATGTACGAATAGTAATCTTATGCGTAAAGATAAAATTATAAAGATGATGGTACTGAAAAATGAGACTATACAAACTAATTCAAGCATATAAATTCACGCTATTTCTAATATTTATACTCACACCTTGTGCATCTTTGGCAAATACTGTTTGCGATTCAACAACCGAGAGATGGGGTGTAAAAGCTGGCGTTCAATGTATTGGTACACCTGGAGTAACTGTAACTGTGACGTGGCAAACAGCCACTGGCCCAGTTACTAAAACAGGTACTATAGGGGCAAGCGGTAAAGCTGCAATTGAAGCACCCGCTGCAGCAAGTGAAGGAGACTCCTGGTCAATGACAGACAGCGATAACTGCGTTGAAAATGGGACACAGCTCGCGGCATTGATGACGCCAAACAATACGGCATTAGCTTCACATACCATCGATATTGGCACTATCCAGTTAGATGGTCAAACATTTGCTTTATCGGGAAACTTTGAAGTCATCGCTGATGATTTTGATGGTATCAATACGCTGCAAGGATTTATTCCCGCCAATGCATTCATCATCACTGGCGACTCAACCACAACCACTGATACTGTAGAGATTCAATTGGATAACGACCAGTTTTATGACGTAGAGTTATTTGAAGCTTTAAGTTTTCCCTTTGGTGAGACAGCATTTTCTAGTTTCTCAATACTAGTGCAAGGGATTATTATCTTGAATGGTGTCACCAACATACCTTTCACTGGCCTCGCTGATGGCTCATCTCAATATGACTTAGGACCCGACAGTCCCGAAATATATAATGTCAGTCTTGATTTAAATACGGCTGCTGGTAATGCGACAGGTGGATTCACTTCGACTGGATCTGTGTCAATCATCAGCAATCCACTTGCATTGAATCCAGTTGCAGTTCCTTTATTCGGTCCCATAGGGATTTTCCTATCAACCCTAATGATGCTTGCTATTGGGTTATTTAGAATAAGACAAAACAGAATCAAATCAGGATTTGATTTCAATGAATAATGACTATTTATCACTGCGCAATAACATAATGAAATCAATAATAGTACTAATCTTATTATTCTTCGTTTCTAGTTCACTTCAGGCGGCAGAAGTTACTGGTGTATATGAAGGCACGATTGTTACTCAATCTGGACCCATCGACTTAGGATTCGTTGGCCAGACGATGCAAGTCGAAGTCACTTATGAGGACTCAACCACGGGTACTACAGGATCAAGTAGCACAGTATTTACTGGACTTGTGACCTCTGCAAAAGTGACTATCGCAGGAAATATCTGGAATTATGATGGGACTGGTTTTAGTAGGTTACGCTTGAATGATGATGACGTTATTGTATTTGCTGTAGGCACTGAAGATCGACTGAATTTGTCAGTATCCTCATTTACTGGACCAGATTTAGGCACAGGCACGATTGTTTCTGGGCCTAGCCTGACCATGAATCTATCCGATGTGATACCTAATATGGCACCGGATGGCATCACCAGTGAAACAGTATTACCAGCCACTCCTTTTGATCCGGGTTTGTTTAATAACAGCCCAAGTAGCAGCGGCATAGAAAACTCATTCGACTTTGAATGGACAGTCAATGACATAGAAGTCGGCGACCTTTATCGCATTGAAGTGGAGGATTTCTCCATTGCATCGGTCGCCACACCCGCGAGTGTGAATTTGCCGCTCCCTTATTGGGTGAGCTTGGTATTGGCCGGATTGTTTATCGTTATTGTCTTTGTATTTCAGTCCAGACTGTATAAATCTTAAATATAGACTTTATATACTCAAACAGTTTTTCAACATGTTATTAGGTTTACTTTCTCATCCAGTTAATTATTCTAATTAATGTTTAGGCGACATGGCTAAGTAATACTTTTTCGAATGATTCATCAAAATTTTCCGAACTTTGAATTTGGAATTATTTAAATCATTACTGATTCATGACTGAAACTGATTTCAGTCATATTACCCACCTCACTGATACAATATAGTCACAAGTAGTTTAATCACGTTAATAGTTAAGTAGCCATTGTTAAATCTAGTGTAATTAATACGTTTTGTAATTCACAGGAATCTATATGAGCAATATAAAGAGAATTTTAATCGCAATTGATGATGAGACTAATGAAAATATTGTCATTAAGAAAGGTTTGTTACTTGCAGAGCAACAACAGGCTGATGTGATGATATGTACCGTATTGAATCATACAAAGAAAGCGGCTCATGCGTTCTCAGATATAATTTCTGAAACACAATTTCGTGAATATTTGATCCAATACCATCGCTCTCGAACAGAAGATATGGTAAACGCACTAAACACCAATAAAATTAATATCACATTTGAATTTACTACAGGCACACCTTATATCGAAATAATTAATCAAGCTTTTGTTTTCAATGCAGATATTATTATTCAGTCTTCACACTCAGAACAGCAAGGACGTTTATTTTTTTCAAGTGCTGATTGGCGCTTGATAAGGAAGTCACCAGTCCCGGTTTGGATAGTAAAAAATACGCAACCCGAAATTCCTCAAAGAATGGCTGTGGCTATTGATGTCACTGATGATTCTGGAAATATGGAGTTCAATAAAGAAATACTCACCTTGGCCGCAACAATTGCAAAATACTCTGAATCTCAACTCGATGTATTTAGTGCCTGGGAAGTCTTTGGTGAAACCAGCGCTCGCTACAGTCCATTTTTAAATATCTCTGAACAACAAATTGATCAAATCTTAGAAAAAACGCGCTCTGATGTAGAGTCTAAGCAAAATGAGCTCAAAGCCTGGTTAATTGATACAGCCATTATTAATCAAGACGCAGTGAGGTGGCACATTGAAAAAGGAGACGCGAGTGAAATTATCCCTCAAATTATTGACCAGCATGATATTGGGCTATTAGTGATTGGTACAGTCAATCGTACTGGCGTGCCTGGTCTATTGATTGGCAATACCGCAGAAACAGTACTCTCCAAGGTCACATGTTCAGTACTGTCAATTAAACCCTCGTTGTTTGAAAGCCCCGTTAAACCCTAGATCTGTAGCCACATATAAATTACGCTAGACACGTTCTATCGAAATAATTCTTGTAACATAGTTAGTGGCAAATATTGGCATCTTGATAGGTATCAAATGACAACAACAGGAAGCAAAAAAGCCTCTTTGGTGCTAGGCAGTGGCGCCGCGAGAGGTTTAGCTCATATAGGTGTTATCAAATGCCTGGAAGAACATGGATTTGACATTCAATCTGTATCAGGATCATCCATGGGTGCCTTGGTGGGCGGCATATACGCTGCTGGTGAATTAGATCTCTATTCTGACTGGGTATCTGAACTCAATACTAAAGACATTATAAAATTACTCGACTTGTCTTTCAGTACAGACTCTATTTTTAAAGGTGAAAAAATTATTGATGTATTGAAAGAGATGATCGGTGATCGCAACATCGAAGATTTACCAATTAGTTATACTGCTGTCGCAACGGATATAAATGAACAAAAAGAAGTGTGGTTCACACAGGGATCACTATTTAACGCGATAAGAGCATCTATCTCGATCCCAATGATATTTTCTCCAGTTAAAGTATCAAATCGATTGCTAGTGGATGGTGGTATAATAAACCCAATCCCTATAGCACCGACTCTTCATGACAATACAGATACAACAATTATAGTCACATTGAATGGACGCCCTGAAACCATGAAGTCAGATATAAAAAATAATGAAAATATCACTCAATATAAAAACAAATACCGCCAAACAATTGATACATATATAAACAACCTGTTATCTAAAAACCCACATCAAAAAGATAAAGAGCGACTGGGCGCATTTAATTTAATTACACAATCCATGGAAACTATGCAAACGTCACTTGCCCGCTATAAAATTGCGGCAAACCGCCCTGATATTGTAATCGAAATTCCTCATAATATTTGCTTATGGCATGAATTTGATCGTGCACAAGAATTGATTAGCTTCGGCTTTAATCGCGCGCAAACAACCATAAAAAGTTACTACAATACTTTAGAAAAGCGCGTATGAAAATTTTAAGTTAAAATAAACGACATCAATAACGACTTTAAGCATAACTTTATTAGATAAAAAGTTATGACCTATAAATATATACTCATCATTTTAATAATCGCGTTGTCATTGTACTGTGCGGGTCATGCGTTATTAAACAAACGAGACTCAAGAGCTGCTTTTGGCTGGATTGATGTATGTTTGTTTTTACCTATCTTAGGGCCATTGATATATTTTATATTTGGCGTCAACCGTGTGCAGAAACGTGCACGAAAACTCAGGCTCTCATATTCAGATCAGAAAAGTGTCCCTCAAAGCCCTTCAGCTAGCAGCACTATAACAAGTGAAATATCTCAAACGTTAATAAATACACAAACGGTATCTAATCGAATAACAGGATTACCACTTGTCTGTATCGATAAAATTGAAACATTTTATTCTGGTCATGACACGTACACGAGTATGTTAAACGCAATTCATGCAGCACAAGAATATATTTATTTATGTGTGTATATATTCAAAACCGATGAGATTGGCCTTAAATTTATCCAAGCATTAACGGATGCAAAAAATAGAGGTGTCAGTGTTTACGTATTAATCGATGGCATTGGTGAAAAATATTCCTGGAGGAAAGCACGTACTTTATTACGTAATAACAATATATGTGTTAGAACGTTTTTCCCTCCTCGTTTAATACCGTTTAATTTGAACATCAATTTGCGCAATCATCGTAAACTCTTAATCATAGATGATGAAATCAGTTATGTCGGTGGCATTAATATAGACGCAGAATATTCGCACCATATATCACATCATCGTGAAGCGATGGTAGACACACATTTCAAAATGCAAGGTGACATTACTCATCAACTTAAAGCATTGTTTGAAGCAGACTGGCTGGTCTCGGGAGGCAATATCTTAACGAACGGTTCCGATGACCTCACTGATACGCACTCTGAGATTCTTTGTCGAGTGATTGCAGATGGACCCGGCATCAACATTGACCATCTGAGCACAGTATTAATTACAGCAATAAATTCTGCAATTAAACACATAGTCATGATGACACCTTATTTTATACCCAGCAGAGAACTCATTGGCGCAATACGCGCGGCAGCAATGCGCGGTGTCAATGTCGAGATTATTCTGCCTCAAAAAAGCAATCTAAGATACGTAGATTGGGCGTCTCGCAATATGCTATGGGAGCTGTTAGAAAGAGATATAAATATCTACTATCAACCTGGGCCCTTTGCTCACTCTAAATTATTTGTCGTTGATTATGAATTTAGTTTAGTAGGGTCAGCAAATATTGACCCACGCAGCCTGCGGTTAAACTATGAAGTCGGTGTAGAAGTTTACAATAAAGCCTTTGCCAATGAATTGAATGATTATATGCAACTAACTATTGAAAAGAGTACGCGCGTGACACTTGAGGATGTGGATAACCGTTCTTTAGCACAAAAAATTCGTGATGGAATTGCCTGGTTGTTTTCACCTTACTTATGATTGATTACTTGAGTCTCTATGTCTGACATTCCTTGCAACACAATTTAGCACATATACTAATCTATCGAGGTAGTATATCAGTCAAAAGATGGTTGATAAATTGCTTATATGTTTGTCACTTGATTTCAATTTCAACTTTTACATACAAGTTATGTAATAATGCACATGTTGCTTTAATCTTTGACATTTCGTTAGAGGTGACATCATCGATCCGATTATTTTATTCTTCTTATTAGGTTTTATAGCAGGCATTTTTCGCTCTGCACTTCGTCTGCCTGCGCAAATTTATGAATTTGTCAGTTTTGTATTGCTGTTATCGATAGGATTAAAAGGCGGCATCGAATTGGCAAAACAATCACTTGTTCAATTACTCCCAGACATGGCGGCAGTGATTGTGATGGGTACCGTGTTAACTTTATTTGGCTACCCCGTATTACGTTTTTTAGGCAAATTTAAAAAGGCTGACGCCGCATCAATTGCCGCACATTATGGATCAGTCAGTGTTGGAACGTTTGCAGTCGCTGTAGCTTACTATGGCACGCAGAATATTTTTTATGAAGAGCACATGCCATTACTTCTAGTGTTGCTCGAAATTCCTGCGATTTTAGTCGGCATCATACTTGTCAAAGGGATTTCAAAAAAAACTCAGTGGTCGATCGTCGTTCATGAAGTATTTTTAGGCAAAGGAATAGTGTTACTCGTAGGTGGTTTGGTCATAGGATGGATAGCGGGGCCTGAAGGCGTTACCTCAATTAAGCCTCTTTTCTTTGATTTATTTAAAGGAATCCTGGCCATCTTCTTACTAGAGATGGGTTTAATTGCAGCGATGCAAATAGGCACACTCAAAGATCATGGTCTGTTTCTAGCAATTTTTGGTATTGTAATGCCGCTATTTTCTGCGGTAATTGGCAGTTTATTCGGTATCAGCCTGGGACTATCAATAGGAGGAATTGGCATGTTAGCCACTTTAGCGGCAAGCGCCTCCTATATTGCTGTTCCTGCCGCCATGCGGATTTCAGTACCCGAAGCGAATCCCACCCTGTCACTCACCGCATCTCTTGGTATTACATTTTCATTTAATGTCATTATAGGCATTCCAATTTACCTATCATTAGCAGAATTCATACATACCCTTATACATGGATAATTAAATGGCTAATAACAATGCTCACAAACGAAAACTTTTAACTATTGTAACTGAAGCATCAATAGAATCTTCATTAGTTGATGATTTTGAAGAGCTCGGCGTCAAAGGATATACAATTATTGATGCGCGCGGCAAAGGCAGTCATGGCGTGCGTACTGCTGGCTGGGAAACAAATAGCAATATACGTATCGATATTATTTGCAATGATGAACTGGCTAACAATATTTCAAACTACTTGAAAAATAAATATTACGAGCATTATGCAATGATCGTATATTTAAGTGATACAGAAATTTTCCGCCTAGACAAGTTTTAAAAACGCTTGGACCAACTTACTCCAGCCTCAAATTGTTGCATTTTAATTTCGATAGTCTGATTTGGATCAAATGCACTTGCGCCTTCAACAGATTCTGAAAACGCATACATGGCTTCAAAACTGATTTCAGTATTGTCGCTTAAAATGCGTGTATAACCAGCTGTGATATGGTCTTCAATTACTCCAGGAGCTAGTATGTTAAATAGTGTCTGGTCGCTTGGTATGGCTTGATCAGAATGGCTATAACCAATACGGAAAATATTCTGACTTGATTGTTGCCACTGCAGTCCTAACTTTAAGACATCAATATCACGCCAACCAAACCCGGCACCGTTATCACCTCCTAAACAACTTTCTATATCCATCATCTGACATGCGAATAAATTTTGTATATCATTACTTACAGCATCTACGTCTTCATACCAGATACGCTGAAAATCAAAAACCATGGTTAATGAATCTGATAAGTGTGCAGCAAAGCCAAGCCACATAGTCGGTGGTACATCAAAATCACCATCTTCTGCAAACAGGTCTGAATAATCATCAAACTCATCCATATATATCTTGCTTCTATATGACGCACCAAAGTCAATAAAGTCTCCTACATTTTTTACTAATGCTCCCACCTGAACGCCACCACCATAAGCGTAATCCTGACCGTTTCCAGTCAAGTTATCTGGCATTCCACCTTCTGCAAAGGTTTTAGTAAATCCTGCAAACCCATCTAATCCATTTGATCGAAAGCCTTGAACGGCAAAGATTGGGCTTAGACCTACTGAAAAATCTTCTGTAAACTTATGCGCAAGGGATAAATTGAAAAAGATTTGAAACAAATCTACACCCGCAGTACCAGCACCAAACACACCTGGTAGAGGACCCACACTACCTCCATCCCACGTTGAATTTAATCCTCCATTACCGTACATGGAAAAACCAATAGATGTCTTGTCGGAAATTTCTCTGTTATATCCAAAACTTGGAATTAAAAATAATTTATCACCGCTGGTTTCAGAATCGGGGCTAAGCGTGAATGCCATGCCGGGAGGTGTTATAGAGGATGAAGCCGTGTACTCACGATCAGGTGAAAACAATACCGTACCAATATCAAATCGATTACCGACAAATGCCATGCCAGCAGGATTTGTAGCGCCAGCCATAGCATCTTGTGGAAATGCTACTCCCGCACCTGCTAATGCGCGATTTTTAATTCCAGTGCCATGTGCAAAATAACCATTGGTAGCATAGCCATTGGACGTCAAAAAATATGATATAGCTAAAAATACAATACCTTGAAAAAATTTGCCCATACTTCCCCCTCTTTATCACTTAAAATCACTAAAGATTATTCCCGGTAAGATTTTACCTAAAGCCTAATTATTATTAATTTATAATCCAGATAGTAATCATGATATCAATCAAATTATATTAACATAATATTAATGAGGTAGTTAATTCTTATTTAATTTGATTAATATCAAACATAGCTAATATCGTCACCTGAGCGGTGACTGAACTAGAATATGTCATTGAGAATTATGCTTGATATGCAGGTGATGCGTGATTAATAAAGCGGCACCACTTTATCATCAACAAAGGTATAGCGTGGTTGTTTATACCAGCCATAAATGAGCGATTTACGAGGTTCTTTATGGATTTTAGAGCGATATACTTTTAATTTACCTGTTTCTGGATTCATCCAAAAATCCAGGTCGTATAATTTTTTCGGATTATCTGCAACGTGAAAATCTGTGCAGGCAAAATAAGTACTACTGTTTATCACTCTGACAGGATCATGAATTTTTACAAACTTGAGAGCTATAGTTTCCCCAGTTTTTTCGTCGTACATATGAAATATACCATTTTCATCAATTTCTTCAGCTATGTAATCCATCATTGCTTTCTTAATATCTTTCACATAATACGTTTTATATGTGTCTTCTTCAGACGCAACCGTACTAGAAAATGCCAACAGGATTAGTGTAAGGATAGTTACTATTTTCATTTCTAGTCGATTGCGCATAATGAAGTGTCTTGATACTTAAATTATTATTCTTCGGCAGCTTTACCGGCATGCTCTGCTTTTTTACCCGCATGTTCTTTGGCTTCTTTGCCTGCATGCTCTGCTTTTTTACCCGCGTGTTCTTTGGCTTCTTTACCCGCGTGTTCTTTGGCTTCTTTACCCGCGTGTTCTTTTGCACCTTTGCCTGCATGTTCACCTGCAAATGCAATCAAAGGTATTACTAATAGTAAAGATAGTATTAATTTCATTATATATCTCCTGATGTAGTCGATTTGGTTTAAGAAGAAGTACTTTCCTTGTTAAGATTTAAATTTCTTGAGCTAAATGGCTCAGTGGCTAGCTTAATGGGAGAGAAAGCTATCTCTCGCCCTTGTGGTAGACCAATGGCATCTGCTCCTGATGTCGTTGATCCACCTTTTGCAGGTTGTGCAAAAGTGAAAAATAATTTATCCCAAATACTAAAGATAGTTGAGTAATTCGCATCACCATATTTACGGTCAACAGCATGGTGCGAAGCATGATAGCGTGGAGTGACGATTAATAGCGATAACCAGCGCTCAACTTTATCTGGAAAATCAAAATTACTATGGTGAAATTGCGCACTTAAACTCACTAGTGCTTCAAATAAAAACCAGGCAATGACTGTAGGCCCCCAAATAACGATCCAAGCCGCTTTGACGAAAAACGAATTTATCAATTCGCCAGGATGAAAACGAAGTGCAGTGGTGACATCCATATAGGTGTCTGAATGATGTGCTTTGTGGAATCGCCATAAGAATCGTATTCTATGATTTGCTCTATGCCACCAATAATCAAACATATCTAAAACAATGATAGAAAGAATGATCTCAAGCCAGCCAACTAACCCCAGCCAACGAGATATGCCCCATCCCTCTTCTTCGGCATAGACAGCCAGGAGCAAGAATGGCACATAGGCAAACACACGAATAAGAATAGTATTAAAAGTTGCAACAACACCATGCAGTGCAAGCCGCTTTAAACGCATGCCATGCCATTCGCGTTTAGTGAATATACTCTCAAGAATGAAAAATATTAGCAGGCCTCCAACAAATACATACAGCCTTCCTGTGTCTAAATCAATTTCCATGCAGGTTATGATACAAGAAAATTTATCATTCTCATATTAAATATGACTGCACATTTTCTATTGTTATTGCTATGTTTAGCACTGTCACACGTTACAAATCAGGTATATTTAAGTAGAAACCACATATTAATATGTATTGTTCTGGTACAACTACAGAATAACAGCGGTGATTAATTTATTTAATCATTTATTTGTTGAATTTGAATCGATAAATCTAGCTATTCATATTTGTTTTTGAAGCAAAGCCCGAGCATGGCATTAAAAGAATTAGAATTGATAAAATAATTTTCTTGTTGAGATTTGCTAGCGAGTATTTACAACGCTATTTGATGAGTGACTCTACTAGTCTAGTTGTCACATTTATTTAAATGTAGTTGGCTTCATGCTAACAGTGATTTAACAGGAATCTGTTTAGTTCGATTGATAGATATATAGCCCGCAATAAGCACCATTAATGGCGCAAACACTAGGCATAAAATTACTGTTTTTAAATTAAATATGAAGTCGCCTTCAATAATATAATTTGATATACCATAACTAATAATCATATTTAACATGTATGCAATCACACCAGACAAAAGTCCAATTAATAAGAATTCAATACGAAATATTCCTTGAATCAACTTTATATCTGCACCGACAGATTTAAATATGGCACTTGTATACGTTCTATATTTTTGCAATATCATTTCGATAGAGATAAATACTAAAATACTCGCCACAAGCGAAAAGTATAAAACAGTTTCAACCGCGTGACTAACTTTGTTAGATATCTGGCGTACCCTTTTCAACAGGAATTCAACATCAAAAAATGTCGCATTTGGGAAATTCTCAACAAGGTCACGCATTAATGGTCGTTGTTCACTAGCTAAATGTAAACTTGTCAGATAAGTTGTTGGCATATCATCAAGCACGCCGGAAGAAAAGATCATATAAAAATTAGGCGTGAAAGACTCCCACTCAACTGAGCGTATACTTGTCACTTCAGCAGATACAGTTCTAGATTGAATAGTGAACGTTATGCGATCACCCAAGCCGATTGCTAAATTTTCTGCAATCCCCTGTTCAATAGAAACACTATATAGATCGGTATTTGATGCATGCCAGACACCAGATAAAATCTTATTATCCGCAGGTAATTGCTCACTCCAGGTTAAGGCTAAATCACGCTCTAGGGATTCATCGTATCTGCCAGATTGGTTATTGGTATACTCTCTTATTGCAATATTATTCACGGCACTCAAACGCCCTCGAACAATCGGATAAAAAGGACTATGTGCTATCTCGTTGCTTTGCAAAAGACCCAGTAATTTAGCTTGATCATTTTCAAATAAATTAATGGCAAATACATTTGGCGCATTATCAGGCACTTTCGATTGCCATGATATCAATAAATCATCTCTAATCGTCGATACTAGCGCTAATGCAAAAAACGTCAGCGCCACCGCGATGACTTGTATGGCGACCATATTGTGATTTGCATTTAGATTTCTAGATGCCAGCTTGAATGTTGCCGCTCTTTTATCAGAGAACTTGACTAACAGATAGATAAAAAGCCGCGATATAAAATAAGCTACAATAATAAATGCAAATAAAATACTTAAAATATAAATACTCATTACGCTATCTTGTGTCGCAGTATAAATAAGTAGCGATAAACCAATAAATATATAAATTGCTGTGGTAAAAATAGAATGCTGTTGCACTTCAATGCGATTTAATAGCAGCTTAGGTGGCGTAGAAAGTAACTTATTAAGAAATGGCCAGGCAAAACTAATCACAACAATGACTGCTGTTAAGCTACTTAATATATAGGGTTTGGCGCTCGCTGCTGGCAGCGATTCAGGAATCAAATCTGCTAATGTGTTGACAATTATAATATGTGCGACTGCGCCTATTGAAAATCCTATTACAATGGCCAGACATGTAAACAGTATAAAAGGAAACACCACCGCGGTGATCATTTGTTTGCTTTTTAAACCCAAACATCTCAACAGCGCGTATTGATAAGTCATTTCATTGGCATACTGAAAACTCACTAATGATGCTGCCACTGCCCCCAATAACACTGCAATGAGCGCAGTGATATTCAGGAAACGATAGGCTTTTTCTAAAGTATTAGATAAGGTTTGATTAGCAGAGTCGACGGTAACAAACTTCTGATTTAAACCAAGCGAAGGCGATAAGCTTTGTCTTAAGCCAGATAATTGTGACTCATCACCGGAAAATAAGTAACGATACGTGACACGACTACCCGGCTTTATCACTTCAGTCGATGCAATATCTTGCCAATTAATTAATATCCTAGGGGTAAAACTATAAAAACTATTGCCTCGATCCGGTTCATAGACTAATACTCGCGTCACTTTAAAAGACATCTCACCAACGTTAATCATTTGATTCACGTCGACGCCTAATTCATTAAGCACACGGTCTTCTACCCAGGCTTCACCTGATTGAGGGACATCATCCGCGTCGCTAAACTCACCGTATAACTCATTTGCAACTTGTAATTTTCCCAACAATGGATACGCAGCTGTCACCGCTTTGACGCTTGAAAGTAAGAAGCCAGCCGAGGCATCTGCATTGGCCATGGTTTGGAATGTTAATGTTCTAGCCTGATCCAAACTAAAAGTCTGGATGACATCCTTTTGCTGCTGGCTAATTTCACTGGATGATTGCAATACCAGATCAGCCGCGAGCACCTCTTTTGCTTGCATGTTAAACAGCTGCTCAAGTCGATCACTTAGCAAGCTGATACTAAATGTCACTGCGCACGCCATTGCTATTGCAATACAAAATAAACGAATTGATGGCTGGCGTAATTGTCTAGCTAATGACTTTCTATAAAAACCAATCATATTATTTCGTTTTTAAATAGCCCGCCTCTAACTGATAACACACATCACATCTGTTAGATAAAGTTTCATCATGAGTAACCAAAATTAATGCTGTATCTTGTTCGCTATTTAATTCAAATAATAAATCAATAATCTTCCTGCCAGTGTGTGTATCTAGATTACCTGTTGGCTCATCAGCAAGTAATAATGGCGGTGTCGTAGCAAACGCACGGGCTATCGCCACGCGTTGTTGTTCGCCTCCGGATAAAGTGGTTGGAAAATGATTTGCTCGATGGCTTAATCCCACTCTGTCGAGTAATGATTGAGCAATTGATTTAGCTTGTTTGTTGTTATTAATTTCTAGCGGCAACATGATATTCTCCAGTGCGGTATAACCAGGCAATAAGTGAAATGCCTGGAATACAAAGCCAATATATTGATTACGCAGAGCCGCACGTCCATCTTCAGATAAATTTTCAATCTGATGCTGGAACAATTTAATCGATCCACTGGTCGGAGTATCAAGTCCTGCCAAAATACTTAATAATGTTGTCTTCCCCGAGCCGGATTGCCCGATCATTGCAATTGACTCTGACTTGGAGACTTCAAAGGTAATATTTTCAAGTATTGTAAGCGGGCCTTCTTCAGTTGAAACAATTTTACTTACTTGACTACAACTTAAAATTGGTAATTTAGAAATAATGTTACTCCGCTTCCTTACAATTTATTTGTTAACTATCAGCTATGTTATCTATGCAGATAATAGTATCAACCCTTCACCTAATGACAACACTATTCTAGTCTTGGGAGACAGTCTCAGTGCTGCCTATGGCATTGAGCTTGAAAAAGGTTGGGTCAATTTATTACGTAACAAGTTGAGTCAGCAGAATAAAAATTCACACTGGCAGGTGATCAACGCATCGATTAGTGGGGACACTACTGCGGGTGGATATGAACGTCTACCAAATCTTATACAACAGCATTCACCTGTACTGTGCATTATTGCTCTTGGGGCAAACGATGGTTTACGTGGATTATCCTTAAGAGCTATGCAGCTGAATTTGCAAGCCATGACAGATGAATGCAATGAAACTGGTGATACATTATTAATAGGTATGAAGCTACCACCCAACTACGGTGAGAAGTATGCAAGCGCTTTCCACCAAGTTTATGCGAACATCGCCAGTCAAAACAATATTCATTACATTCCTTTTATGCTTGAAGATATTGCATTAGAAAATAAATATTTCCAGACGGACCAACTCCATCCTACCAGCGACGCTCAATCAATAATTCTAAACACGATTTGGAATACATTAGAAAATATCATAACTAGCTTTAATTAATTTCTTAGCTAAATATATATCATCCTTTATGCCCTAATTTCTATTCAACACTCTTGTTTAGCAAAACAAAGCTTATTACATTCAAGTTTCTTTCAATATATAGATATGAAATTAACCGTCGACATAGCTGCCGTGAAGAGCGAAATAGAGAGAATGTTTCAATCGTTCTCTATAGAGATACTACCAAGCGAATCAGCAAAAATTGATGATTATCGAGATCATTTACCAAAAGGAACACGCGTATTCATCGGTCTTATTCCTGATGTGGCGCCTAGTGATGTCGTTGCTGTGGCGAAGAAATTAAGGGATCAAGAAATGGTGCCAGTACCACACATCCCTGCAAGAAGAATAAAAGATTTAGACATGCTAGACAGATATATTCGTGATCTAGAAATTTTAGATGTAAAACAATTACTCTCAATTGGTGGAGATCCTAATCCACCTGAAGGCGCATTTGAAAGCACCTTGGATGTTTTAAAAACAAAGGTATATGAGAAGCATAATATCTCAGAGGTTGGTATCGCTTTTCACCCTGAGGGGCACCCAGCGGTAGATGCCAATATTATTTCCGAATCTATCAACCAGAAACTATCATATTGTTATAAGAATAGCTTAAATCCATTTTTAATCTCACAATTCATCGTCTCGGCAGACCCATTAATAAGCTGGTATGAAAATTCTAGTCATGACAAATCAAAAGATACACCAATACGTGCTGGACTCCCTGGATTAGTCAGCCCCACGAAACTATACAAATTTGCTAAACAATGTGGCGTCAAGGCATCAATTATTGGCTTAATGAAACATACCAAAACTATGAAAAAGTTGGTATCTGTTTCGACTCCCAATCATACCATTCTAGACATGGCTGCTTATAACGTTAAAGTTGACAAAAAAGTATTTGATTCAATACACATATTACCATTTGGCACATTTACTCGCTCAGCGCAGTGGGCAAGAGGTATGGTTGATGGGAATTTTCAAATTCATGAATTAACTGAAGAACCCAATTTACAACTAGTTAGTCATAGCAGTTATAAAAAATAAAATATGTATAGGCAAATTAAGATGACATTATTGTCACAATAAAGTTAAGGTTTTTATATTCGAATAAATGAATTTTTACCTTGTATGTTAGTTATATCTGCCCTTTTTCTTGGTTTTAGGTAGTGATTTTAATGCAGTGATTTATTACAATATTACGCATTACTCACAGCATTATGACTAATCATAATAATAAGGTAGCCATGGCTGCTCAAATTACAGTGTTGAGAGGTCCAGTAATTAACAGTACCTACAACCCATCGTCTTCATCACCTGAAGATTCATTGATATATTTTGAAGATGCCATCATCATATTATCCGGTAATACTATTCTAGAATTTGGTCCAACAAAGACCCTTAAACACAAAGTAGCAAATATAAAAGACATCAAATTAAACCAGGAATGTAGAATTATAAGATCCGTGGTTAGTAAAATCACTCAATAAACATTAACGACAGCTTTTATTATTTTATCTGACAAACAACTGTCATTTTCAACGTCTAGTATTTAAATACACATCTGTCCTTGAGAGAGAATTTAATTTTTTTCCTCAAGCCTCTATTAATTTAAATTAGTTATGATAAAACTTGTTCTGCTGTCAGGCTTCGATGGCTCTGGTCGTTTATTCACGCCTTTGCTAGATAAACTTTCACCTACTATCGAACCCCTTGTACTGGCTTATCCAAATCATGCACCCTTGTCCTACCAAGAGATTTATACCTACCTACTACCTCGATTGCCTAACGAACCACTCTATATTTTAGGCGAGTCGTTTGGCGGGCCATTGGCGATATTAATAGCAAACTACGCAAAAGATTACGTTAAAGGACTAATCCTGTGTGTCACTTTTGCAAGTAATCCCCGCCCTCATTTAAGTAAATTGTTTCGTCCGATTACACATCCAATTTTCTTTCGCAATGAAATGCCAGCATGGTACATAAAAAAAGCCTTATTGGGTGGAGCAAATAATCAAGCATTGATTGAACAAGTTAAATTAGCAAATGCAACATTATCTGCTGAAATAATACATAAGAGACTCGAGGAAATAATTAACATAAACGTATTAGACACTTTAGCTGAACTCGAACTGCCAATTTTATATCAGCGGGCACTAGATGACTGGTTAGTAAAAAAATATTCTTTAACTCAAATAGAAACCAAGGCTAAAAACTTATCCATCTCTCAATTTAATGCACCACACTTATTGCTACAAACACAACCCAATGAAACATCTAAAGATATAGAGAGGTTTATAAGTAGTACCAGATGATTCAACTCGCACATTACTCTCCCTGACATACACGTAGTATATTTAAGGAATAAATTGAAACTTAATATTTAGAACTCATGGTCACTTTGATATTAAATCACTGAATTATTCCTGTACTTAATATGTAATGTAACATCCAATACACAGTTAACCTATAAAATCATCTCACAATACTATAAAGAAATAGGACATCATGTTACTAGCTCGTAATATAGACATCTTTATCCTGATACTGCTTTTGTTACTACTGAATAATAGTCAAGCCTCTACGGTACTCAGTGTTGACGTTGATTATTTATTGAAGAAGTCAGAACTAATATTCGAAGGTGAAGTTCTATCTAGCCAATCGCGTTGGAATAAAGATAAAACCAGCATTTCTACTTATATTGAATTTCACATCAAAGATATCATCAAAGGTAGTCATACTTCAGATACATTAACACTGCATTTTGCAGGCGGTACGGTAGGTAGCACTCGATTAAATATTGCTTCAATGAATTACCCAAAAGTTGGTGAACAAGGAATTTATTTTACGCATAAAAGTTCTATTAACTATATCAACCCATTTATTGGCTGGAGTCAGGGTCATTTCATTGTTAAGCAAGATAGTGATCGGACTGAACGCGTTATGACCTATGACGGATTACCAGTGATAGACATTGAAGAACCTAATGTTGCAAACGAAACGACTTTAAAAGATTTGCATCACTCACATGAATCTCATTCAGAGTACGTGCCTTTTAGTCATGGCATCGTGCGCGGTCTACATGTTGGCGAAAATAAAAATCAGATGCATGAAGCCATGAGCGTGACAGTTTTTAAAAATTCACTAGTAAACAAGTTACGCGCTATACAAAGTTCGTCTAATGATAACTAGCTTTTCGACTAAACATGTTTACAAATAAATTTCAAAAAAGCATCAGAAATTACCTAGTGGCTATCGTCGCTAGTTTTGTAATCATATTATTTTGGAATACACCCGCAAATGCATTTGTATTATTAGGTTCTTCCTGGTTGGATGGAGAAGCAACTGTTAATGTTGATATTGAAGCATCTAACCCCGCAGACACCAGCAACGCACCTAATACTGTGAGCAATGGACCGACGAATGCAGAATTTCAGTCTGCATATATCGATGCAATCAATATTTGGACGAACAATTCCAGCTTCAACTATAGTGCAGATACTGCAAGCGGGGCTGTAGATCCATGCCCTTCACCATCTGTGGAACCTGGGAATGGAGTGAAATTTTCAACAGATGACTGTACCGGAGTATTTGATGCATCCACGTTAGCCGTTCAGTTTACTTGGTCATTTGGTGAAGTCACTCTCAAGACAGGTACTATATTTAATAATGCTTTTAGCTGGGATATATACTCGGGCCCATGGACAGGTGTGGCAGAATTTAAACGTGTTGCCATTCATGAATTAGGACATGGCTTGGGCCTCGACCATACCACTATCTTCCCTGCCATTATGCAAGCGCTTGCTCCTAATGCAGCTGAAACACCACAGAGCGATGATCTCTCTGGAGCCGATTTTTTATACGACATTGATTCAGATAACTTAGGTATTGCCAATGATAACTGCCCAAGCGCAAATAATCCCAGCCAATTAGACACGGATGCAGATTCTTTTGGTGACGACTGTGATGCAGATATTGACGGTGACGCTGTATTTGATAAACAAGGCACTGATGCAAGCTTTGGCATGGGCGATATAAGCAATAGCTTACTTTTTGTTTATGGTCCAAATTTTTATGCACAGACATTTCCCGCGACAGTGAGCGGACAAATAAGTACCATTAATTTACCTGTATTTTGTGATAACGGATCAATTACTGTCACGATACGAGAATTACAGGGCATTCTACAAAGACCGACTGGGTCTCAGCTTGCAAACCAGAATTTTAATATAACAAGCTACACTGGTTTCACCACGATAAACTTTACAACACCATTTAATGTAGTCGCTGGGATGAGTTATGCCATTGTAGCGTCCTATCCTGCTGGATTTTTTGTTGACAACAATAACAATGATTTATGTTATTGGATAACCACTAACAACAGCAGCAATTACCCAAATGGACAAGCCTGGGGTAGCTCGAATAGCGGCACTAATTGGGGATTCCTTGGCATAGATTTACCTTTCTCAACTGTTCTCAACCCAACCATCATTGATAACTGTCCCCTTGATATAAATCCTGCACAAACAGATTCAGATAACGATGGCATCGGCGATGTCTGCGAGATCCCTGATATGGATAATGATGGCATCGAAGATAGTGTCGATAATTGCCCGAATGATGCTAACCCCATGCAAGAAAATAACGACAATGATTTGTTTGGGGATATATGTGATAACGATGATGATAATGACGGCTTAGATGACGCAGATGAATTACTACTGAATACTGACCCATTCAACCCCGATTCAGATAATGACAATTTACTAGATGGCGAGGAAGTTAATATTTATTTGACTGACCCAAATGACGCTGATACTGATAATGACGGCGTGAGTGATGGCGACGAAGTTAGCCAAGGGTCAGATCCGCTTTCGGCGCCCATAGTCAACATCCCTATGATGAACTTCATTAGCATAATACTAATGAGTATTGTAATCTTTATTCTGGCTCTGATGACCTATAGAATTAAAATCAATAAAGAATAACTGATAAACAATGCTCTCGAATCTGAATTTAGCCTCACGTGAAATAAAGTTTTTACTCATATTTCTTGCATTATTTGGTTTACTTCAATGGCTATATTTTTTAATCCCATGGACAGTACTAAAAGACATAATTTACCACTATGGTATTGTCACAGTGAGTGTGGATATTATTAATTTTTTCACTAATGAAAATTTAACGGCGATTGAAAATAAGCTTTCATCATCTAAAGCAATTTTAGTCATTATTCGTGGCTGTGATGGCTCTGGTAGTCTATTTTTATTGTGCTCCGCTATTCTCGCATTTTCTGCCACTGTCAAAGACAAAATAATCGGACTAATCTTTGGCATCACCCTACTCTACATAGTCAATCAGTTACGCATTATCGGCTTATATTTTGTGGTCGCTTATCAAAAAGAATATTTCCTACCCATCCATACATATTACGCACCTAGCTTTATAGTCATTATTTGTGGACTTTACTTCGCTTGGTGGGCATATCGCTCTGCCAATCTTACGCAAGAAGCGAAATAGTCAATAAATGAATTTACGGACATTTATTTTCTTATCAGCGCGTGTGTTTATTATCTGGTTAGTGTTATCGATTATTATATTTATTACAGGTAAATATATCATTGGTCCTTTACTTCCTTATATAAGTTTTATTACTGATATTATTACCGACAAATTTACTTGTGGCTTGAGCATTGAAAAAACGAGCGAATCAACAGTTATTCAGTGTATAGCCACAATGAGTCAAGATATTTATATTGAAAATATCCCCATCGCTCCGGCAGGCTATCAGCTCACATCGCATACTAACCTTATCCATTCTTTAGTGCCGATTGTTATTTTATTTACAATTTTATTGGCCTGGCCAAAAATAGAAATTAGACACAGAATAATATTATGTTTTTTCGGCACTGTTGGCGTGCTTGTAATTATAGGCACAGTAGTACCGATACTTTTGGCGGGTCATATTGAACACCAACTTTTATCTGCTGCAGAAAAACAGTCTGGCCATCTAATGGAAGCACCTTTAGTGATGGATTTAGTTATATTTTTCGAAACCGGTGGTCGTTGGATCTACCCTGTGATTATAGCTGGCTTATGTATGCTGATTATGAGTGCAGTAAGCTCAAAGCCATTATTTCAAAACCTGAGCAATAATAATGCTCAGCCGTAAAAATTAATGCCCCTAAATAGGGGCATTAATCGTTTTACCAGATAATATATAATACAGTAAAGCTTAGTGTTTCACATCGAAGCGATCAAGATTCATGACTTTCGTCCATGCGTCAACAAAGTCATCAATAAACTTAACCTTCGAATCTGAACATCCGTATACTTCAGCAATGGCACGTAATTGTGAATTTGAACCAAAGATTAAGTCAAAACGAGTACCCGTCCATTTAACTTCACCCGTTGCACGATCACGACCTTCGAATACATCAGCATCCTCTGAAACAGGTTTCCACTCTGTGCTCATATCTAACAAGTTAACAAAGAAGTCGTTACTTAAGGTAGCAACATTGTTAGTGAATACACCATGCTTTGATCCATCAGCATTAGTTTCAAGCATTCTCATGCCTCCCACTAATACAGTCATTTCAGGTGCGCTTAAGGTAAGCAACTGAGCCTTGTCTACCATCATTTCTTCAGCAGAAACAGTGAACTTCGCTTTCTGATAGTTTCTAAATGCATCCGCATTTGGTTCTAATACTGCAAATGACTCTACATCAGTTTGCTCTTGCGTTGCATCCATACGTCCTGCAGTGAAAGGAACAGTCACCTGGTGACCTGCATTCTTTGCCGCAGTTTCAATTGCAACATTTCCAGCAATAACAATGACGTCGGCAAGCGATACAGCTTTATTGCCTGACTGCGCGTCATTGAACTGTTTTTGCACTTCTTCAAGTTTCTCGATGACATGAGCAAGCTGTTCAGGCTGATTGACTTCCCAGTCTTTTTGCGGCGCTAAGCGTACGCGTGCTCCATTCGCACCTCCACGCATGTCGGATCCACGGAATGTCGACGCTGACGCCCATGCTGTTGAAGCTAACTCGGCTACACTGATACCTGCCGCTGAGATCTGACGTTTAATTTCTTCAACATCACTGTCTTCAACAAGCTCATGATTCACTACAGGGATAGGATCCTGCCAAATCAAATCTGCTTGAGGCACTTCAGCACCTAGGTAACGAGACTTAGGCCCCATATCACGATGCGTTAACTTAAACCAAGCGCGTGCAAATGCATCTGCGAACTCGTCAGGATTCTGATGATATCTTCTTGAGATCTTCTCGTAGGCAGGATCCATACGCATTGACATGTCTGCAGTCGTCATCATTGGCGCATGTGTTTTATTCCCATCATGTGCGTCTGGTACTGAAGTCGACCCTGCTTCATCTTTTGGAATCCATTGGTTTGCTCCCGCAGGACTCTTAGTAAGTTCCCACTCATATCCAAATAATGTATCAAAGTAACTGTTATCCCATTGTGTAGGTGTTGGCGTCCATGCACCTTCAATGCCACTTGTTGTTGCGTCACCCGCTTTTCCTGAACCGTGGGCATTTTTCCATCCGAAACCTTGCTCTTCGATGCTTGCTCCTTCTGGCTCTGGTCCTACTAACGTTGGATCTCCTGCACCATGGCTTTTACCGAAGGTATGACCACCTGCTGTTAAAGCAACTGTTTCTTCATCATTCATCGCCATACGCGCAAACGTCTCACGCACGTCTGTGCCAGATGCAAGTGGGTCAGGATTTCCATTAGGACCTTCAGGATTCACATAGATCAAACCCATTTGTACTGCAGCAAGTGGATTTTCAAGATCACGTTCACCTGAGTAACGATTGTCACCTAACCATTCTTGTTCAGTTCCCCAGTAAATGTCTTCTTCTGGCTGATAGATATCTTCTCTACCACCAGCATACCCGTAAGTCTTGAAGCCCATAGATTCAAGCGCGCAGTTACCAGCAAATATAATTAAATCGGCCCATGAAATACGCTTGCCATATTTTTGTTTAATCGGCCATAAAAGTCGACGAGCTTTATCTAGGTTACCGTTATCCGGCCAACTGTTAATGGGAGCAAAACGCTGATTACCTGTACCGGCACCACCACGACCATCGCCAGTGCGATAAGTCCCGGCTGCATGCCATGCCATACGTATAAAAAAAGGACCGTAATGCCCATAGTCGGCGGGCCACCAGTCTTGTGATGTGGTCATGACGTCAACGATATCTTTTCTTACTTGATTGAGGTCTAGTTTATTGAACTCGGCTGCATAATCGAAATCGTCTTCCATAGGATTGGATTTGGCCGAATGTTGGTGAAGTACATTGACATTTAGCTGATTTGGCCACCAATCACGGTTAGATGTCCCCTCGCTTGTCGAATGCTTGTTTACTGTGACCATGACTGGGCACTTGCTTACGTCTGTCATTGATTTCTCCTATTGCACAGAATGAATTTAATCTACGCAGGAGATTATTCCCTACAGTAATTAATACATCAAACTCATTATTTATATTATAGTAATGAATTATATTTATGGTATACCCGACGCATGTAATAAATAGAGTGTAAAGATGTTGTAATAATTGTTATATTATAACGTTACGGATATTATAGACGGCCAAACATAATCAAACAGTTATGAAACGCTTTATCGACCTAACTGATAACAATTTGTAATATATCTGGATACTAATATGAGACAAAAAATACTCATCTGTGCATGGCTCATTTGCACTTCTTACTCTACTCATGCAGAAGAACAATCACATTTACAAGGCATCACGGTTGAATCAACCGTGTTACATGCACAATCTGTAGAAGTCATTAACGAAACTGAGCTAGATAGAAAACTCTCTAATTCAATTGGTGAAACAGTAAAGAATGAGATTGGCGTTACATCCACTTATTTTGCACCTGGTGTGAGTCGTCCTATCATCAGAGGTCTGGGTAGCAATCGAGTACGTGTACTAGAAAATGGGATCGATTCTCTCGATGTTTCAAGCACGAGTGAAGATCATGCAGTCTCGATTGAACCGTATACCGCAGAACAAATCGAAATTCTTAGAGGACCAGCAACTCTTCGCTATGGGCCAGGTGCTATCGGTGGTGTTGTCAATGTCATTAATCAGCGCATACCAACACGCAATGATTTTGAGACATTTGAATTCAGTGGCAGAGTCGATCATGCCACCGTGTCGGATGGCAATACTGGCGCTGCACAAATAAAAGGGTCACAAAATTCATTCAGCTGGAATATTGATGGCTTAACCAGAAACACAAATGATTATGATATTGATGGATTTGCAAACGAAGATGATCCGGCTAATAAAGGGCGCTTAGCCAACAGTGATATTGAAACAGATCAATACGGCCTATGGAGCAAGCTACATAACAGATAATGCACTCGCAGGATTTGCATTCAGCCGTTTTGATTCCAACTACGGAATACCTGGCGCTGAAGAGGGCGATATACGTTTAGATGTAAAGCAATATCGTTACGATAGTTTATTTGAATTTAATAATCTTACTGACGCTATTGAATCAGTTTCACTTCGCTCAACCTTTAATAATTACCGACATTTTGAAATAGAAGAATCAGGTGAGATTGCAACGACTTTCGAAAATGAAGAGCTCGAATCAAGATTAGAGATTGTCAATATCATCAGCGAGGAATGGGACAATATCTTTGGACTTCAATATAACGATCGCGAATTTTCTGCTGTCGGAGAAGAAGCATTCATTGCTCCAGTAGATGAGAAACGCTATGGAATCTTTGCCATTACTCATTACCATACTGATATGTGGGACTTAGAAGGTGGTATTCGCTACGATCGAGATGAATTTGATCCAGAGTCAGGTGAAGATGAAGATTTTAATGTTCTTTCTGTGTCACTTGGTGCAACACGTTACTTGCAAAATAATCTTGAATTGAGCGTGCTCGCCAGTCGCACAGAACGTGCGCCTCAAGAGACTGCACTTTATGCTGATGGCCCTCATCTAGCAACACTCACTTTTGAAACTGGTTCTACGGATATTGATAAAGAGACATCTCATAATTTAGAAATCGCATTACAACAACAAGGTGAACGCACGGGCTGGAGAGTGAATGCTTTTTATAATCAGATTGATGACTATATATTTCTAGCCAGCGAAGACGCTAATAATGACGGCATAGCAGATCGTGTTGAGGAAAATGAGATGACTGAAATGTTTGAATTTGCTGTCGATGGAGAATTACTTGTTGCGAATTATGCCAATGAAGATGCGACTTTCTATGGCATCGAAGCCGAACTCACACATCAACTCATTCAATCCAATCAATACATACTTGACGGACGAGTATTTGGGGACTACGTACGCGCTGAATTTGATGATAACGATTTTGGCAATGTGCCTCGAATTACACCTGCACGCATTGGGGTAGGCACAGTACTTACTGTTGATACTTGGCAAGCAGCACTTGACATCATTGTTACCGCAGATCAAAACAAAGAGGCTGAGCTGGAAACAGATACCGACGGTTTCACTATGTTGAATGCAAGTTTGAATAAAACCATTTATACCGGTGATACTGATTTGAATCTCTTCATCAAGGGAGAAAACTTATTGGATGAAGATGCACGTCAGCACACTTCATTTCAAAAAGACCGTGTGGTACTGCCAGGAAGAAATCTAGTGTTTGGTATCTCAGTTGACTATTAGTATTCAACAATAAAAATGCAACAGGTGAAAAATGCATAATGATCATTACACTAGGACATCATAATGTTATTTATATCTCACCTAGTTGGCCGTCAAATACTGACCTAATAATTAACAATAAAACTTATGATCAATCTGCAAAATATTTCAGATAAAACAGCTATTGGATTATCTTTGATATGTACAATTCACTGTTTAGCATTGCCTGCGTTAGTAGTGCTAGTGCCTTCAATGTCAGCTCTGCCTCTCAATGATGAGATGTTTCACATATGGATGGTTATTGCTGTCATTCCAATTTCTGCCTATGCACTCACGATGGGGTGCAAGAGGCATAAAAACTATGCGGTGATTGTGACCGGGCTAATCGGTTTAATGATTTTGATATTAACTGCGATTCTAGGTCATGATTTTCTCAGTGAAACCTTAGAGAAAACATTCACTGTGATAGGCGCATTCATAATTGTCATTGCCCATGTTAAGAATTTTCAACTATGTCAAAAGCCCGATGCTATCTGTAGCTGACATTAATAATCTTGATTACTAAGCCAAGCAACTAACATACGAATCTGCGCTTCACTTAATCTGCGATCAAACGCAGGCATTATTCCATTACGTCCCAATGCGATCGTATGTTTAAGCTGCTCATCGGAATTACCATATAACCAAACATCGTCCACAATATTTGGCGCACCCAGGGCCGTATTACCCTCCCCTGTGACTCCATGGCAAGCCACACAGAATTGCTGATACAAAGCATGACCTTTTTCATTCGCTGCTGAATTGCTCGCTGACGACATCACTTTAATATAGTTGACGATTTCTGTAACGCCATCATCTCCCAATACATCTTGCCAAGGCACCATCATCGCTTGGCGTCCGTAGCGAATGGAATGTTCAATATCCGCTTCTTTACTGCCCCATTGCCAGTCTGTATCTTTTAAATTAGGAAAAGCATGTGCTTGTCCACGTGCATCAACTCCATGGCATGCCGCACAATTTTGCTGAAAGATACGCTCTGCAGATTGCATGATGTCTGCATCTTGTTTTAATTCGGCCACTGATGCTTGCTTAATAAACGTATGCATATCTGCATGCTGATAAGCATATGCTGTAAGATTCTTATCTAGTCTACCTCCTTGCGACCATTTTAAAGTGCCACTAAATGATCCTAAGCCAGGATACAGCACTAAGTACACTGCAGAAATTATTAGAGCGCTGAAAATCAACCAAAACCACCACATAGGCGCAGGGTTGTTTCCTTCTTCTAGTGTTTCGTCCCACACGGGTGAAACAAAATGCTTGGTATTCTTTTTTGAAAAATAAATACTAAGAATTAACCAGACTAACCCAGCCAAACTCCCTACCGTTAGAGCGATAATCCATCCACTCCAAAATTCTGAAGGCATATCAGCCATGATACTCCTCATCCTTCAATGGAATTTCTGCTGATCTGTCCATACTTTTTTTGCTTGATTTTAATGATACCCATATGACTAAGATAATCATAAAGGCCATTACAAGCATATCTCCTGCGAATAAAAAATAAGCCATGATAAATCTCCTTCAGGGTAAGCTGTCCCCAATACCTGTAAGTAAGCGATTAATGCATCCATTTCCGTTTTGCCAGCTAATTTAGTTGCCGCATTATCAATGTCTTCCTGCGTATAAGGATGACCTAATCGCTGCAATCCTGTTAGCTTTGCTTGGATATCTTTACTTGCACCTGCATCACGCTCAGCTAACCAGGGGTATGAAGGCATGATGGAGTTTGGTACGACATCACGTGGATTCAACAAATGCAGTCGATGCCAGTCGTCACTATATTTTCCACCGACACGATGCAAGTCTGGTCCGGTGCGTTTAGACCCCCATAAAAAAGGTCGATCATAAACAAATTCATCGGCACGAGAGTATGAGCCATAGCGTTCAACTTCTGCTACCAGTGGACGCACCTGTTGAGAATGGCAAGTATTACATCCTTCGCGAATGTAAATATCACGCCCAACTAGTTCTAATGGTTGATAGACATGAGTATTCACGCCTGGTGTTTTCAATGATTCTTGAAACAAGCTTGGAAGGATTTGTACCAAGCCACCGAGTGAAGTGACAAACAAAATGCCAAATATTAGTAAGCCAATATTTTTTTCTAAACGATGATGAAGCTCTAGGCCAGTCATGCCATTGCCTCCGTCATCATTGGTGGCCTGACAGCAATAGTGCGTCGACCAAGAATCGTCATGGAAAAATTAAACAACATCAATAAAGCGCCTAGAAAAAAGATTAGCCCGGCAAAGAATCTTAATAAGTAATATGGATTCATTGCTTCCATGATGTCCGTGAAACTGTAACGAAGTTCCCCAAGCTCATCTAAACTTAACCATAGTACGCCTTGTGACACCCCTGCACCCCACATGGCAACGATATAAAGAATTGTCCCAGCTAATGCCATCCAAAAATGAATATTTGCCAAGCGCACGCTATAAAGTTTTCCACCTACTAATCTAGGTACTAAGAAATAAAATGTGCCAAACGTTATTAATGCATTCCAACCCAATGCACCAGAATGCACATGGCCGATTGTCCAATCAGTAAAGTGGCTAATCATATTGACACTTTTAATGGCCATCATCGGCCCTTCAAATGTTGCTAACCCATAAAACGCTAACGCTAATACAATAAATTTTAAGGCCGGATCTGTGCGTAACTTTTCCCAGGCAGTACTCACCGTCATAATGCCATTCACCATAGAGGCCCAGGATGGTGCAAGTAAGATAAGACTCATAACCACACCTAAGTTTTGTACCCACTCTGGTATAGCATTGAAATGCAAATGATGCGGGCCCGCCCATATATAGCTATAAGCAAATGCCCAAAAGGCAACAATAGAAAGGCGGTAACTCCAGATTGGACGTCCAGCTTGTTTAGGCAGGAAGTAATACATCATGCCGAGAAATCCACCCGTCAATAAGAACCCCACAGCATTATGCCCATACCACCATTGCACAATCGCATCTTGAGCACCTGCATAAAGAGAATACGATTTAGTTAATGTCACAGGTAGCTCAAGATTATTTACGATATGCAACATAGCAATCACAATAATTAAAGCACCATAAAACCAATTAGAAATGTAGATTTCTTTAATGCGACGCTTAGCTATCGTGCCAAAAAATACAATTGCAAAACATACCCAGGCAAATGTAATCGCAATATCAAATGGCCATTCCAGTTCAGCATATTCTTTAGAGGTGTTCAGGCCTGCAAGTAATGAGAGCCCACCAACTAGAATAGTGATTTGCCATGCCCAGCAAGTAAACCAGGCAAGTTTAGGTGCAAATAATCGAACATGAGATGTCCGCTGCACACTATAAAAAGCAGTTCCCATTAATGCTGACACAGCAAAACCAAATATCACCACGTTGGTATGAAATGTACGCAAGCGACCGAAAGAGATCCAAGGATTATCAAAATTAAGCCCCGGCCAAATCAGCTGCGCCGCAACATATACGCCGGCCGCCATGCCAATGACTGCCCATAAAATTGAGAACATCACCAGCACCGTGACAATACGATCGCTATATATCTCTACAGATAATGATTTAGCTGGATCTGGCATTTTATACTCCTAGTGATGGACCTAATCCAAAGACCCATAAAGCAACAGTTATCCCTAACAAACTCACAAGTGCGACAAGAAAATATCCAATCAATGATGACGCCATTAACATGCCACGTTCGGGCGTTGTGTGAAGCACAATCGGCAACCCCCTATAAAGTAAGTACATGCTCCACAGGATGGCCGGCACTAAGACTAATATGTTGATGAATACATCAGGGTACAAATGAACCACACTGCCAAGTGCAAGCGGCGCACCTACGATAGAAATCATCGCAAAATGTATCCCGAGTGACTCTCTGGCTCCATAGGTCACAGCCATCCAATGCGAAACGATTGAGGTCGTGACAAAGCCGGTTAACAAGGCAACGAAATAAGCCACGCTAACACTAATTAATATGTGATTAGGCAGAAATAATGGCTCGATTGCTCCTAATCGCCATCCATAGTTACTCGCACCGAAATAGGCAAATAACGGCGGCAAAATTCCAAGCCATAAGGCAATTTTGAAAAAAATCGATAATGTAGACGGCTCCAACCCAGATAGAACTCTAAAAACTGCGGTCGGTTGAAATAATAAACGCAACACTAAGAATACTGAAAAAGCTTTATCCATGACATTAATGAAACATTTATTTAGAGATTAAAATATCCATATTCATTGACTAAATATAAAATTTAGCCAGTCAGAGTTCGAAAATGACAGTCGTTAAATTTGATCATGCTTTATTCATGCATGCCTGACTCAATACTCATCCGGCACCATAACAATAGCTATTAAATCACTAAATGATGTATATCAAATTTTATTGAATATTGATTGACACAAATATACCTGTGCAGACTTGAGAGTAAATTTGCATGTCCAAGCTAGATAATCATATAAATTTCATACTGATGATTAACAATAAGCTCAAAATAGTTTAAACCCTTATTTCTATAACTCGTCTGGATTTACAAAGTGAATTTGAAAAATATTATTTCCTGCCCTGCTTTTTTACTTATAATTTTTATATCGAGTGGATCACATGCCACGTCACTTATCGAAACAATTACCTTCGGCTCTTGCCTACACCAAAATAAAGCTCAACCTATCTGGCAAGCAATTAATGGCGAACACCCCGATGTGTTCATATTTATGGGTGACAATATCTATGCGGATACTCGTGATCCCGATATCATGCGAGAGAAATACCAACGTTTAGCCAATAAGCAAGGTTATGATGCACTGCAAGCTAAAACCAAAGTGCTTGCCACGTGGGATGATCATGATTACGGCGTAAATGATTCCGGTTTGGAAAATCCGATCAAACAACAAGCTCAAGCGATCTTTCAAGATTTTTTCAAGGTATCTGAAACTTCACCCTCTCGATCAACGCCTGGCATCTATTCTTCGCATTATTTTACTGACAACCAGAATACACTTCAGATAATCTTGCTTGATACTCGTTTCTTCAGAACAACCCCAGTGAAGTTACCCACCACTGATCGTTGCTCACATACTCATTACGGCAAACAAACGGATACTGCAGCAACCATCTTAGGCAACGAACAATGGCAATGGTTAGAGAAAGAATTAAAAAAACCTGCCAGTCTGCGTCTACTAATCTCGAGTATTCAGATAATCCCTGATCAACATTGTTGGGAGAAATGGTCGAACTTTCCTTTAGAGCACGAAAAACTGTTTGACTTATTAATAGATACTCAAGCTACTAATGTCGTATTTTTGAGTGGTGATCGTCACCTCGCTGAGATATCAAAATATTCTCCAGCAGGCTCTCAGCACAAATTTTATGAAGTCACGGCCAGTGGCATGAATACCAAAATGTATGGCGCAGGAGAAAAAAACCGCTTTCGAATCACACAAGATAACTTCAGAGAAAATAACTACGGGGTGATCAATATCGACTGGTCGCAAACCAATCCGATAATTAAGATATCACTGAAAAACAAGGATGGAAAAATCTGGCACCAAGAAACTTTAACAATTAGTGCTCAAGGTATAGTGGACTCACTCTAGGCAGCTCGAATCAAAACTTATCATTCGTCGATGACTTTCAGGTCGACCAGTAGAGAAAGCATTAAAAATGCGTCCGATGTGAAATTTAACATATTATTTTCAAAGGGGTATTTTTTTACTAATAACTCCTTGATACTTGGTTCGATGAGATCCATTTCAACTAATTTCATATTCCAGGCATCAAACTCACTCTTAACGATTTCATGATAACTGATTAATTGAATATCTCGATGGCGTTCATCTTTAACTATATTGACAAAAGTTTCATTAACAAAGCTTGGAATGCCTTCTAGTACCTGCAAAAAATGGCCATTGGATAATGCAAGCAAACCATTTATTCCCAACCTTCGATTAGTATTTGCGGCATTATTGACTAGCGTTCTCAAGCTCTCCGGTCGCAAAACTTTGGGATCAGCAACACTTTTATAAATGAGTCTACTTGGTTGCATAAGTCAGGTCTTTGCATGTTTAAAATCAAACGTATACACCAAATTCAATTTTAATAAAAGGATTATCTACATAAGTTAGCCAAATCGACGAATGGCACGTGAAATCGGTTATTACTTTAAGATTAAGCCGAATCATTAATATACTAAATAAATCATTGTATTAATTTTAATTCATTATACTAATTTTAAAAAATTCACCATAATATAACCCAAACTGTTAGGCACTTAATCGGGAAGCATGTACCCAAGGAGTCACATAAGATGAAAATAGATATTGGCATAAATGAATCAGATAGAAACAATATTGCTCAGGGATTGAATCATCTACTGGCAGATTCTTACACATTATATTTACAGACACATAACTTTCATTGGAATGTGACTGGGCCTTATTTTGCCGAGTTACATACGCTGTTTGAGGCACAATACAATGAACTTGCTGTGGCTGTAGACGATATCGCAGAAAGAATTCGGACATTAGGTAACCCGGCACCTGGAACGTATAGCGTGTTTACAAAGTTAAGCCAAATAAAAGAAGTGCAAGGCGTACCAGAGTCAGCAGAAATGATCGATATTCTAAAACGCGGTCATGAGACAATTATCAAAACATGTCGCGATGTATTGAAAATTGCGCAGCATGGTAATGATGAGTCAACAATGGCGCTTGTATCCGATCGCATGCGTGTCCATGAAAAAACAGCATGGATGTTAAGATCTCTAAATCAATAATCAATCGACAGACACTCGTTGGTAAGCATATGTAAAAGTAATTAATCTGCTAGATCAATACGGGTTATACCTTCGACAACATCGTCGGAGAGAAAATAAAATGACCACACACTTCTATGTATGTGATTCACCTTTAGTGGTAAGAGACTCTCTTGAAAACACTGAAGATCACTGTTTGATTAAAGCATCAATGCTTGACAATGCGATTATTGAGATTGCTACCAGGACTGTAGATTTAATTTCTTATATTTCAATAAGATATGCGATTAATTTAAAGCATATTATGTATGCAGCTCTACAGCTTATACGATACAAATAGACTTGCTCTCGCTTGTTTCATTTGATTCGCAACATGCCATATCAAGGCATCCCAGCTGTTAGCCTGTATATAGTACAAATATGCCTAGAATTTTGGACAGCTGCTAATATCGTCACATTCAACAATTCTCACCGACATGCCAGCACTTATTCTTGTTCTTGGAGACCAACTCAACTCAAAAATTTCCAGTATTCGTCAATGTAATAAAGCCAATGACGTTGTATTGATGTGTGAAGTTGACCAAGAAACACGCTACGTCAAACATCACAAGAAAAAGATAGCGCTAATATTCTCAGCCATGAGACATTTTGCTAAAGAATTGTCTGTCAATGGTTATGATATTAACTACGTCAAGATAGACGACCCAAATAACTCAGGCAGTTTTAAGTCTGAGTGCATGAGAGTCATTCAGCATCATAGCTTGGACAGCATTGTAGTCACCATGCCTGGTGAATATCGAGTTCTAGATGAGATACACACTCTGCAGCAACACATACCAGTTTCGATTTTACCTGATGATCGATTTTATTGTTCACCTGATGAATTTGAGCAATGGGCAAATCAATACAAACAGTGTCGCATGGAAAACTTCTATCGCACACTCAGGAAGAAATTCAACATCTTAATTGAAGATGATAAACCAAGCGGCGGTCAATGGAATTATGACAAACAAAATAGAAAACCACCGAAAAACTTAGACAAAATCAATAATCCTCTCGCCTTTTCAACTGACGATATAACAAAACAGGTACTCACTGTTGTTGAGAAGAAGTTCGCTCATCATTTTGGTGATTTATATCCATTCAGTTTTGCCATCAATAGAAAACAAGCACTAAAAGTTGTTAATCATTTTATTAAATACCGACTTAAACATTTTGGTGATTACCAAGATGCAATGCTGCAAGATGAGCCGTTTATGTATCATTCCGCCATCAGTTTTTATTTAAATATTGGCCTTTTATTACCTAAAGAAGTCATCAAAAAAGTAGAAAAGGCTTATGCAAATGATGAAGTTCCCATAAATGCGGCTGAGGGTTTTATTCGTCAAATACTAGGGTGGCGAGAATTTATTCGCGGAATATACTGGCTAAAAATGCCTGCCTATAAAGACAATAACTTTTTCGATGCACAGCGCAAACTCCCAGACTTTTTTTGGTCTACAGACACCAAGCTTAATTGTATAAAGCAATGTGTTATACAAACCAAACAACATGCATATGCACATCATATTCAACGGCTCATGGTATTAGGAAACTTTCTATTACTCTGTGGTGTTGATCCTGATGAAGTCAACGAATGGTATTTAATTGTCTATGCTGACGCGTTTGAATGGGTTGAACTACCCAACGTCACCGGTATGATTTTATTTGCTGATGGTGGTTTCCTGGCAAGTAAACCTTACGCTGCAAGTGGTGCTTACATTAACAAAATGTCCAATTATTGCAGTTCCTGTGATTACAATGTTAAAGAAAAAGCCGGTGATGAAGCATGCCCTTTTAATTACTTATATTGGAACTTCCTAGACCAGCACAAAGATAAATTAGGTAATAATCAGCGCTTATCCATGATTTACTCAAGCTTGAATAAGTTTTCTAAAGACAAGCTTGATCAAATACGCACGGATAGTGAAAAGTTTTTAGCATCGATATCATAATTATGGCGAGCAAAAGTTTAGTTTGGTTTAAAAAAGATTTAAGAGTATCCGATCATGAGCCATTATTAAGCGCATCTTATAGCGATGAAGTCGTTGCAGTGTATATACTGGAAGAGCACTGGCTTTCTAGCGCAGAATTTTCTCATAATCAACTATACTTTTTAACTCATTCATTAACAGATCTTCAGCAAGCACTGAGCACTTATAACATCCCATTGTTAATTATGCGTGGAGAGTGTCTTGATTGTCTGACCCGCATTCATTCGAGCTTTGCATTCAATCAATTATATAGTCATATGGAAACTGGCTTAACGTGGACACATGAAAGAGATATAGCGGTTAAGCAATGGTGCCGCATGAATTCAGTTGACTGGTATGAATCAAAACAATTCTCAGTGATTCGCAAACTTAGATCACGTGACACATGGAATAAAGCGAGGGAAAAGTACATAGAGAGAGACCTTCACTCTCACCCACGCACTCAGTCTATATCAATCAACATTGATAATATTCCAAATATAAAATTGCAGCACCTAGAAGATATTTACAACACATCAAAGTTAAACCATATTCAATTAGGCGGACGCTCACACGCCATTCGTCTACTAGATAGCTTCTTAACACAACGCGGTATGAATTATACTAGCTCTATGTCATCACCAAATACTGCATATGATGAATGTAGTCGATTAAGTCCGCACATAGCTTGGGGGACGATCTCTTTAAGTGAGATACACCTGCAACTGACTAACACCTATAAAAAACTTTATGCACACGATCATAAAATGCAATGGTTGCGAAGTTTAAAAGCATTTGAGAGTCGTTTATGGTGGCATTGCCACTTTATTCAAAAGCTAGAGTCTGAACCTAATATTGAATTTAATAACATTAATTCTGGTTTTGATGGCATGCGTGAAAGTGAATTCACACTCAGTTACTATAATGCCTGGTGCCGTGGCGAGACGGGTTTTCCGTTTATCGATGCATGCATGCGTGCACTCATACAACACGGTTGGATTAATTTCCGCATGCGTGCCATGTTAATTAGTTTTGCGTGCTATCAATTATGGCTGCATTGGCTAAAACCAGCACATCACCTAGCACGTTTATTTACTGATTTCGAGCCTGGTATTCATTACAGTCAGGTGCAAATGCAGTCAGGAGTCACCGGAATTAATGCAATAAGAATTTACTCACCAATCAAACAGGCTATAGACCAAGACCCCGACGGAAAATTTATTCGTCAATATTGCCCTGAACTAGCAAATTTAAGTAATGAAAATATACATCAACCCCATTTAACACCACCACTTGAACAAATTGCTTGCGGTGTCATCATTGGCGAGCATTATCCATATCCGATTATCGATCATGCTCAATGTTATCAAACTGCAAAACAGAAAATTTATCAGTGGAAGTCAAAACAGCAGACAAAGCAACTTTCACGACAAGTATATATAAAACATGGAAGTAGAAAAAATTCACATTTCCCTAAGCAAAAACGAGAGTTAGTATGAATAAAACATATGTCATCATTGGCGGAAACCAAGGGATTGGAGAAGCTTGTTTTAACAAGCTTAAACTTCAAGAAGACCGAATCATCACAGTCACACGCCAACCAGTAGAGTCAAATTATAATATGCATAGTGGGTTTAATGCTGACGTGTGTGATACTTTTCCAAATCTTACAGAGCATACGTCATCTATTGATGGGGTAATATATTGCCCAGGTAGCATTACGCTCAAGCCATTTAGCAATATTGATACAAATGCATTTATCCAGGATTTCAACATTAACGTGCTTGGACTGGTAAATACATTGCAACACTGCCTGCCACTGCTAAAGAACGCTGACAATTCAAGTGTTGTTGCCTTTAGCACAATCGCAAGTGAATTAGGTATGAGCTATCATAGCTCCATCGCATGTTCAAAAAGCGCGCTCGAAGGGCTTATGAAATCACTCGCTGCTGAATATGCCAAGCATAAAATTCGTTTTAACGTCATCGCACCTTCAATCGTAGATACTCCTCTGGCGAAAAATATTCTTACTAATGAAAGTAAAAAACAAGAAATTGCAAAAAAACATCCACTTAAAAAAATTGGCAGCCCAGATGAGATTGCAGATATTGCACTGTTTTTATTAAGCCCATCCTCCTCATGGATGACAGGACAGATTATTCATGCAGATGGTGGTTTATCCTCAATCTCAAAAATCTGACGTCAAACTCGCCCATGCATTCTGACAATAGCAATCTATTGCCAAAGAATGGTGTTCTATTTTATCAGCGTGATTTTTTAGATGTTGAAACATCCACTGCCATGTTTGAAAACATGCTCAATGAGATTCCTTGGCAGCAACGGTCTATCACAATGTTTGGTAAGACAATTAATCAACCAAGATTAATCTCATGGCATGCCAAACCAGGTATTCATTATCGCTATTCTGGTATTGATCTCACCCCTACCCCATGGACGAATGATTTACTTGATATTAAAAATTCACTCGAGAGTAAAATTAATCATACTTTTAACTCAGCTTTTTTAAATCTTTATCGGCATGGTCATGACTATATGGGTTGGCATCGAGACAATGAAAAATCACTAGGGCCGCAACCTTATATTGCATCCATTAGCCTGGGTGCAGAAAGAAGATTTAAATTAAAACACATGCACGAACAGGGACTAGACTATGAATTGCTACTCCACTCAGGCAGCTTGCTAATTATGGCTGGAGATATTCAACATTTTTGGAAACACTGCTTACCAAAAGCCTTAAAAGTAAAACTTCCACGCATTAACATCACCTTTCGCTCTGTCACTGCATAACAACTCACTCATGTATAGCGTTTGTACTGTATATTTCATTCCTGACACTGGATGTATTTATTTATAGAACGTTTAATTGATATCTCAATCATTAAGAACTTAATTCAATGACAAAAGAGTATACCTCCGGCGTAAATATACCCAGCACTCGAACCTCTCGCGCAGCCAATTTAGCCTCACTTGCCTCTTCACTCGCAGGAAGTGTGATCACGGAAGGCATTAGTCAATTCTCTAAAGGTCGGCGTCCTCACATAAAAGACCTACTGCTAACGCCATCTAATGCAAAACGCGTTACTGAAAAACTCACGAAATTAAGAGGTGCAGCTTTAAAGGTTGGCCAGTTAGTATCTATGGATGCAGGAGAATTTGTTCCCAAAGAACTCAGTGACATTCTCGCGCGCTTACGTGATGATGTTGATCCTATGCCGTTTAGCCAACTCATATCATGTTTAGAAGAAGCATGGGGTGATCAATGGGTTGATAACTTTGAACAATTTTCTTATTCGCCGATTGCAGCGGCATCAATTGGCCAGGTCCATACAGCAATCACCTCGACTGGTGATAAATTAGCTCTAAAAATTCAATACCCTAATGTCGGCAAGTCTATTGATAGCGATGTCGACAATGTAGCAACACTACTGCGTGTGTCAGGTTTACTTCCCAAGCAAAATAACATCGATTCCTTGCTGGAAGAAACTAAACAACAACTTATAGCCGAGACCGATTACATACAGGAAGCTAGTTGGGTAGACTTCTACCGTGAAGAACTAAAAGACATCTCTGGTATTGCCGTTCCTGATGTCCATCACAACTTAACTACAAAAACGATTCTAGCCATGTCATATCATGAAGGCGTCAAGGTTGATCAGTTACACGATTTACCCCAAGCGGAAAGGGATAGAGTCGTGACAGTGCTCATGGAAGTATTACTTAAAGAAATGTTCGAGCTCAAACACGTTCAAACTGACCCGAACATGGCCAATTTTTTATATCACCATGCAACAGGTGAGATTACATTACTGGATTTTGGTGCAGTGAGAAAACTGTCCGACAAAGTATCAAAGGGATATTTATCATTAATGTCAGCAAGTATGCGAAATGATAAAAAAAGTATTAATGCTGCGTGTGAACAAATTGGCTTTTTTCAAACATCAATTTCAGATTCACAACGTGACATGATAATCAATCTTTTCTTGTCTGCATGTGAGCCCCTTAGATGTAGCCAAAGCTATGATTTTGGTGCCTCTAAACTCGCCACTGAAATTAGTCAAAATGCCATGCATTTCAGCACAGAGAAAAATCAGTGGCATACACCACCGGCAGACGCCCTATTCCTGCATAGAAAAATAGCTGGTATGTACCTAATTGCAGCAAAGTTAAATGCTCGCGTGAATGTAGCAAATATCTTTGAAAAATATCGCCTACATTAAATAGAAGTTATTTAATTAACACTGGGGCCTTTTCAATCATGTCGTCGCTATCGATATTAGATAGCAAAAAGTCAGCCACACATGCACGCGATATCGTGCCATTTTTCCACTCATTTGATTCAACTAACACACGATAATCTGTCACTGACTTACAATTAGTTAACACCCCTGGACGTGCTATCGTCCAGTCCAGCTCACTAGACTTGATCATTGTTTCCTGTATATCTTTGTCCGCGTAAGCACGACCAAAAACCATATTAAAGCCAATTTTTTGTAAGGGGTGAATTCGATGAATACTATCCCCTGCACCGAAGCCAGTAATCGCCAGCAAGCGCTTTACTTGATTTTCATTCATAGCTTTAATCATTATTTCAGTTGCCTGCGAGAACAAGGTAATGGGGCCAGTGATCAATTTAACATTCATCGGCACACCCAGTGTTTGGATAACAGCATCCACACCCTGCATAGCATGTTTGACCTCATCATAGTTGAGCGCATCGCCTTTACATTTAATTAACCTGTCATGGTTTGTCTGAATCTCATCAGCATGACGAGAAAATGCCACCACATCATATCCACGCGCCAAGGCTGTTTTACACGTTTCCAGCCCAATACCTGAACTTGCACCAATGATTAGAATTTTGGACATATCCTATAATTTCCGGTTATTTGCGTAATTATAAAATTATTAAGTGTACTAATGAACTACATGTACGATACAAAAACTAGGCATCTCCGTCACGAGTAAATATTATGTATTTGCCAATACTAAACTGTGAGACAAATCATGAGACTGATCGCTATCTTTTTACTTATTACTGTATCAAGTACCTATGCTTGTGAGCATCCATTACTTGATTATTCTTTTAAAAAGTTAGCGTCTAATGATGCAGTTAATTTATGTGAAACTTATAACGATAACGTCATACTTGTCGTCAATACTGCCTCCAAGTGCGGTAATACTCCTCAATACGATGGCCTGGAAAAGCTGTATCAAGAGTACTCGGATCAGGGTTTAGTTGTACTAGGTTTTCCTTCTAATAATTTCTTTGGCCAAGAGCCTGGCACAGAAGAGCAAATTCAAGAATTTTGCCGTCTAACTTACGGCGTCCAATTTCCCATGTTTGAGAAGATTAATGTTAAAGGCAGAGATGCACACCCATTCTTTGTTGCGCTCAAGGAAGCTTCTGGCAGATATCCCACCTGGAATTTCCATAAATACTTGATTGGTCGAGATGGTGAACTCATCAGTGCTATCGGAGCACGTACTCAACCGTATGATCCTGCTGTTATTCAGCAAATAGAAACTGCGTTGAGTAAATAAACATAAACACATCTCACCACGTGTGAGCTGCTACCATTTGGCAGCATTGGCAGCAAGCCAATCAGTACGCCATTCATGAGGAATGGCACTGTCATCAAGTAAGCAATTCGGCATGATGGCTGGATATAATTCAGCATAACTCTTTACTTCCGTGCCTTGTACACGTCGAATGATATGTTTGGGCTCTAACTCGTCGAGATTATTAAGACCGGCGGCTCCGATGAGTTCGACAAGATTGCTCACTGTTTCGCGATGGAAGTTTGCTACGCGTTGGGATTTATCACTCACTACAATGGCTTTGTTACGTGAGGGGTTTTGAGTGGCAATACCGGTTGGGCAGTTATCAGTATTACATGATCTCGCTTGAATACACCCAAGCGTCATCATGAATGCACGAGCCGCATTCACAGTGTCTGCCCCAAGTGCGATAGCTCTCAAAATATGAAACGCTGAAAACATTTTGCCTGAGGCAATGATACGAATTTTATCTCTTAGGCCGACACCTATTAGGGCACTATTGACGAATATCAGCGCATCTCTCAAAGGTGTACCGACTGAGTTAGTCATTTCAGTTGGTGCCGCTCCGGTGCCACCTTCTCCACCATCAACAGTAATAAAGTCAGGCAAGATGTTAGTTTCTAACATGGCTTTACATATCGCCAAGAATTCATCGTTACGGCCAATACATAATTTAAAACCAACCGGCTTGCCGCCAGAAAGCTCACGCAAAGTTTTTACGAAATGTAATAATTCTGTCGGTGTCGAAAAAGCAGTATGTGCGGGTGGTGAAATAACATCTTCGCCCATTGGCACGTGACGGATTTTTGCAATCTCTTCAGTCACTTTCGCTGCCGGGAGAATACCACCGTGGCCAGGTTTAGCACCTTGTGAGAGTTTTAGCTCAATCATCTTAACCACCGACTTGGTCGCATTTTGCTGAAAAGTCTCAGGATTAAAATTACCTGCGCCATCGCGGCAGCCAAAATAACCGGTACCAATTTGCCAGACAATATCGCCACCATGTTCCAAGTGATAGGGGCTCATACTGCCCTCGCCCGTGTTGTGATAAAAACCACCTAACTTTGCACCTTTATTAAGCGCCATGATGGCATTCTTACTCAATGATCCATAACTCATGGCAGAAATATTCAACGGGGATGCCATATACGGCTGAGTACAATCGGTGCCACCAAACTTAATACGTGGATCGAAATCTGTTAGATGCTTTGGCTGCATAGAATGATTCACCCATTCATAGCCTGCACGGTTCACATCAAAGATAGTGCCAAATGGACGCGTGTCACGATCCCCTTTTGCACGTTGATAAATAAGCGAACGGAATTCTCGGGAAACAGGTGCGCCCTCTAACTCGGCCTCAACAAAATATTGTTGTATTTCAGGACGCACCGACTCAAGCATGTAGCGAAAATGACCTAGCACAGGGTACAAGCGTAACACTGAGTGACGGACCTGAAACATATCATAGATGCCAAGTAAGATTATCGGACCGATAATGACAAATCCCCACAACCACGTGGTCGAAACAAAGCCAGTTAAAGCGAGCAGCAGTAAGCTGGAAATTATTGCTACAAGTACAAAATTTTGTCTCATCGTCATATGGACATACTCTCTTTTATATATTTTATTTCTGGCGCAGAAACATCAATTATACCTAGACCTTTTGATTAACCTTATACTTACATGAGGGTTATCCAGATAGTTATAATTTAGCTCTACATAACCCAAATTCATAATTAGTTTAGGGATTTATTAATCACATAAACGGCATAAGATAGCAGATAAAAAATAATGCAGTATTAGTAGATTTTAGCCAATGTTAGCTTTTAATAAAGTATATATAGATATGCAATTACTCATAGTTTTATTGCTTCTGCTTGTTCCACTCACAGGTTTTGCAGATAACGCAGAAATATTTACTGTGCAAATAGGTACTTACAAAGAATTCGCAGAGAGCACCAAGCAGGGTGCCAGCCGCTTTGGTACCGTGCACGTTTTCACATATAAGAACCTTTCACGTGTCACGGTGGGTGAATTTACAGATCGTAAGGCTGCAGAGACATTAAAAGCTAAATTAAGACAAGCAGGTTACAAAGATGCTTTTGTTAGACGCACTGGATATGTCGACCTATCAAAATCAACCAGTGTCATTGAAAAATTTAATATCTTAATTTCTGAAATGAATGCGCAGGCATTTTACCTGGACGGTCAAATGTACCTATTTCAAGGTGACGGGTATATCCGGATTCACCGCTCCATCAACTAGTCAGCTGTCACAAAATTTTCACCCCATTCTGATGGGACTAGCATTTTCTGACGACTATCTATAGCTAATTCACCTGATGTGCTATATTTTTCGCAAACAATGCACATATTTTCGACGATAGGATGATATTGCATAGCAGATAATTATAAATAAGGAGGAAATTTTAATGAAAACAACTATTTATTCGGCTCTACTTATACTCTTTTCATATTTATTTACAGCGTCTATGGCGATTTCTGCTGAGAAATCTCTGTATGAACGAATTGGCGGTGAAGCAAAAGCAAGACAAATTGTCAGCGATATTTGGGATAACCACAGTAAAAATCCAATTGTTAAAGATCGATTTGCTAAAAGTAATCCAGACTATGTGAAACAAAGAGTATTTGAGATATTCGCAGCCGCGACTGGCGCAGCGGATGTGCAATACACTGGCATGGATATGAAAACAGCACACAGTGGAATGAATATCAGTGAAATGGAATTCAATGCTGTGGTTGATGATGTGTTAGCAGCATGTGAGTCAAACGGATTGAATCAACAAGAAATGAATGAAATTCTCGCCATCTTGTGGTCAGTTAGAAAAGATATTGTTAATGCGAATATTATTACTGATACGTTAGTCAGTAGTGATGATCATTCTAGCTATGACAAGCAAGCCAAAGCTTCAAGCAGTCATGATGACACTCAAGCGCATGACGAAAACTATTGCTTAACCAGTCACGAGTGCTAAGCGGTTCATAAAAAAACCCTAGCCATGCGCTCGTCTCTACATGGCTAGGGCAACCTTCTTCATGCATTCGCTGCTATCTCTTTGATCTAAAAGTAGGCTAGCAATAACCCAAAGCCAACTGATACTCCAGCAGTTAACAGAGTGAATTCACTCCATAATCGACAATTAATAGATCCTTGGCATATTGAGTTCATATTACCGCTCCGTATTTAGTTAAAGAATTAGCTTTAAATTATTTATCGCTTATCCGGCCACTTTAAAATCAGGCGCTAGATAAACAGCCTCAAACACTCTTTTCAAATTAGCCATGGCTTCCAACTTGTCACCATCGTTAATTGCATCTTTTGCTGTCATCAGACTTGCTTTAGCAAATGTGTAATCAAGATAAGCATTAGTCAATTCACCTTTGTTGTCATTTCCTTTGTATAAAACATTTGAATTAATTTTATACGACAGATTTGGCAAAGCACTGTTGTTTTCTAATGTCTCACCTAGTGGTGGATAATAGTGCTTATATGACTTAGCAATTTCTGTGTTGTGCTTGCTACGCGTTTCAGTATGCACTTTAGTAGAGTAGGCAGATTCTAGCTTTTCAATTGAACCCATCGCATCTTCAATATTCTTGAGAGAAATATCTGCATCAATTCTTAACGATGCAATGGCTTTTTCTGTGTTGATTAGAATGTTATCAACTTTGTTCTGCAGTAATTCCTTATCAACAGTTGTCCCCGCCACTACTGGCTTGACACTAAAAAGAGCAAGTGACAATGCTAGCGCCGCAAATAGCAAGTATTTAACGTTAGAACCTAATGACGTTAAGTTAAAATTTAAATATGTAGGTGTATTCATGCGAGTCTCCTATGTGTGGGTTGTGTTTTAATGTGCTTAAAGTTTTTAAGTTTTCTTAAATATTTAGCTACTGAACGACTAGCAACAGAAATAGAACTATTTATCGCATCGATCAAATTATCTGAATGCTTTTCGGTAATTAATTGTGGAATGCCATTCGCCACAGTCTGTACACGACAACTCTTAATTCTTTGTCCTCGACTGCCAACAGTATTAAACAGCCTGACGATAACCTTCCTAACTTTTCTTTTATGAAATTTAAAAGAATGACTAATACGCTTATATATAGAATGCTTTAGCTCATCGCTCACCACACATCCTTTAGCTTGTATTTCAATTTGCACTTTTTTACTCATCGTTGTTTACAGCGGTTATAAATTTACCTAAAATGAACACTACGATCAAATCGTATTTAATTTAATTATGATAAGATTATTTCGCAATATTAGATATGCAATATTTACCTGATTTAAGATAATTATTTCTTTATTATCAATTACTTATTTAAAATAACATGGCACAATTAAACTATAATCATTTACTCTATTTTTGGACTGTTGCTAAAGAAGGCAGCATCTCACGTGCTTCAGAGACACTACACATCACCCCGCAGACAATTAGCGGTCAGATAAAAGTATTAGAAGAAAATATAGGCACATCACTTTTCATTCGTTCCGGTCGCGGCTTAGCATTAACCGAAACAGGGCGAATAATGAGTGTCTATGCTGAAGAAATCTTTTCCCTAGGTAGCGAGTTAGCCAGCACAATTAAAAACAGATCTACCAGCCACCCCTCTGAGTTGTCTGTCGGAATTGTTGATTCGATACCAAAATTAATCGCATACCGTACGATTGCTCCTTTTCTCGAATCAGAAGAGGATACTAAAGTCATATGCATTGAAGGGAAATTAGAAGACCTGCTGGCTGATTTATCCATCCATAAAATCGGTCTAGTACTATCAGATCGCCCTGTACCAACCGGACTCAGTGTTAAAGCCTACAGTCATTTACTTGGTGAATGCCCAGTGTCATTTTTTGCACACAAAGATATCGCAGACAAATACCTAAATGATTTTCCCAATTCTCTGGATCAAGCGCCTATGCTATTACCGCTACAATCAAGCCAACTTAGAAGAAATCTTGATGGATGGTTTGAAGTCAATGACATCAATCCCAAGATAATAGCCGAATTTGAAGACAGCGCTTTATTGAAAGCCTTTGGCGAAGCAGCAATAGGCCTGTATCCAGCACCTGATGCAATAGCAGATCATATTGAGAAAATGTATAGCGCGAGGAAAATTGCGGTAGTTGATGATGTAAGAGAATCATTTTATGCGATATCACCTGAGCGTAAAATTAAACATCCAGGTGTGAAACAAATTACTAAATTTGCCAGAGCTAATATATTTACATAAAAAAGTTTATGTCTACCTAGCTATCGAAACAATTGATAGGTAGACGATAAATAAATAATATATTGACATTAATGTTATTTGATTTGAGATGCGATTTCTCTTTTCACTATAACAATATTCTCATCAATTTGTTTTTTCACAAAATCAAAAATGATTTTTTCGTACGACGCTGCAGTGCGTTTAGATATTTCTTCACTTGCCGTACGAGAAAATTCTAAAGTTTTTTTACCGAGGGGTGATTGATAAAATATCAATAATTCTTGAACGTCATTTGGCGAATATGTTTCTTTGTATAAAGGGATATAAATCTCGTCGACGACTTTATCATATGGCATGGATAACTTTACATGCGACTCGTAGTCTTTGACCATTGTTGCAAATTGTTTCTTTAGTATCTCACCTGCTTGCTGTTTCTGTGCGGTGGTAAATGATGAACTATCAATGTTTTGATCCGCTGCTCTTAAATACCCAGTTTGCATTTGATTAATGACTTGAGTATTCAGGCTTATATAGCTATTGATCACGCCGGTAAGTTCAAATAACTTTTTAAGATTATCTTCATAGGCGCCAGCATGTGCAGTTGATGCGAGCGAGAATAATATGGCCAATAAAATAGCTTTCATTAGATGTACCTTGAAAATTGGATGTGTAGAGGAATTAGCAGTAAACAAGAAATATTAACCACCAAGTGTGTAACAGTTATTATAATATTTGTATGGACTCTCATAAAGATATATTGCTCGAACTGATTACTTCTATATTAATCAAACACTTACAATATTCGCGCTTTAAACTATAAGTACCATTACACAATAATTGCCCAATTTATCTCCTCTAGCAACAACCAATCGCAGTATAGGGTTTTGTTTAATAGAGTTTTAATTGTTAGTTTATTGATTAGGATTATTCTTCTGTGACCTGTGTTGTTAGCGCTCTACTGATTAACTAGACAAATTGTTCTTTATTTAATCGCATTGTGGGCAAGACACTATTGAACATTCAATATCATTGAATAAAGTTAAATCGTATTAAGTTGATGTGAGTTTACGAAGTGAAGTGCTATTATTGCCAAGCTACATAAAAGAGCATATTACCAAAGAAACTTTTTCCCTAATTCGCAGCAATTAAATGGATTTTAAAATAGGTCAACGTTGGATTAGCCATTCAGAAACAGAGTTAGGCTTGGGTATAATTACTGAAGTGGCTAATCGTAGAGTAAAAATACTTTACCCTGCATCTGCTGAGAATAGAGTCTATGCCATTGATAACGCGCCACTAAGTCGCGTTAAATATAACGTTGGCGATACAATTTTAGATAGCAATGAATTTAAACTCGTCGTTACCAGCCTCGAAGAACAGGAAGGTCTAATCACCTATCATGGTCAATCAACTGAAGGCGAAACAAAGCAAATTCATGAACTCGATTTAAGCAGCTTTGTTAGCTTCACAACACCACTGCAGCGTTTATATAGTGGACAGCTTGATAAAAATAAAAATTTTGCTCTACGCATCGAAACACTGCAACATTTACATGGCTTACAACAATCGCCGGTCAAGGGATTATTAGGCTCACGCACCGACTTACTACCCCATCAAATTTATATAGCGAATAATGTCGCAAGTCGTCATGCGCCTAGAGTGTTATTAGCTGATGAAGTTGGTCTCGGTAAGACAATTGAAGCCGGCATGATACTTCACCATCAGTTAATCACTGGCAAAGCCACACGCGTACTAGTATTAGTCCCCGAAAGTCTAATACATCAGTGGCTAGTAGAAATGCTACGCAAATTCAATCTTAACTTTTCAATATTTGACCATGAGAGGATCAATGAACTTACAGCAGACGAACAGCTTAATCCATTTGAAACTGAACAAAAAATTATTTGCCCATTAAGTTTATTAGACAAACAAAATAACTCATTAGAATATTTATATTCAACCTATTGGGATACGATTATCGTTGATGAAGCACACCACTTAGCATGGAGCGAATCAAACGTAAGCCTTGAATACCAAGCAGTTGAGAAATTATCTAAAGTTTGCCAAAGTCTATTATTACTTACCGCTACTCCAGAACAGATTGGTCTTGAAAGCCACTTTGCACGCCTGCGATTGTTAGACCCGGCAAGATTTCACTGTTTAAATGAATACAAGTTAGAACAAAAAGCGTTAGTAAAATTAAATGCACTAATTCAAAAATTATTATCCAGCAGCTCAGAAAATCAAGAAACTCAAGCAGAGCTAAAAGATTATTTAGGCGAGGCATGCAGTGAAAATATAGAAGAAAATATCGCTAAATTACTCGACATGCATGGCACTGGCAGAATTCTTTTTAGAAACTCCAGAGCGACAGTTTCCGGCTTTCCAAGTCGGATTGTGCATCCCCACCCACTTCAAATAGATGAGACTAACCCAATCAGACGTGACGCGTTATATCCTGAAACAACGTTAGACGATCCAGCCTGGCTTGAACATGATCCTCGTGTAAGCTGGCTAGTCAGTACTATCAAGTCACTCCGACCAAACAAAATACTGGTTATTTGTCATCATGCTGAGACAGCGATCAAATTAGACAAATACTTAAACTTAAAAATGGGTATTCGCAGCACATCGTTCTATCAAGGTTTAAGTATTTTAGAACGTGATCGTGCAGCCGCTTATTTTTCAGAGGGCGCAAACCCTGAGGAACTTGATAGCGGAGATGGCGCACAAGTCCTGGTATGCTCTGAGATAGGTAGCGAAGGAAGAAACTTTCAATTTGCTCACCACTTAATTCTGTTTGATTTAACACAGAATCCGGACCTGCTTGAACAGCGCATTGGCCGCCTGGACAGAATAGGACAAAAGAATGATATCCAAATTCATATTCCGTATATTACTGGATCTGCGCAAGAAGTACTTTTCAAGTGGGTACATCATGGAATCAATTTATTTTCACAAAGCTGTTCTGCTGGTTACGAACTATATAAGCAATCAAAAAGTCAACTCGAAAAGCTCATTAATGACTCACCATTAAAAGATGATAAAGATTTAATCGATCTTATTGATATGACAGCGTCACTAACACAAGAGACAATTAAGAATTTACAACAAGGCCGCGATAAACTGCTTGAACTAAATTCCTGCAACAAAGAGATAGCCGACGACCTAATAAATGAAATTAAAAAGTTCGATGATTCACAACGTCTGACTGAATACATGGAACTTGTGTTTGATCAGTTCGGCGTGGACAGCGATTTTCACTCTGAACATAGTTATGTTCTTCACCCTAGTGAGCATATGCATGAAAATTTCCCATATTTAAAAGATGAAGGAAACACAGTCACGTTCGACAGAGGTAAGGCATTATCACGTGAAGACATGGAGTTCTTAAGTTGGGAACACCCGATGGTATCAGAAAGTATGGACATGATAATCAACAGCGAGTTCGGCAATACTGCATTGGCCGTGATTAATTTAGAAAGCTTACCTAAAGGCACCCTATTTCTTGAAACATGGTACACGATTAACACTATTTCAGAAAAGAGTTTACAACTAGATCGCTACTTACCTTTTCATCCAACCCGTATATTAATCGACAGTAGCAAAAAAGACTTTAGTGACATTTTGCCTTATGCAACACTCTCACGACTATGCTCATCGCTACCAAAGAAAACAGCACTGGCGATTGCTGAAAAAACACGTTCATTGGTACAAAGTCTAACACAACATTCGCAAACAATCGCTGACAAGCAACTGGCAGAGATTAAAGATACGGCAAAAAATTTAATGACTAATTCGCTGACACAGGAACTCGAAAGATTAATCACACTGAAAAAAGTTAACCCATCGATAAGAGATGAGGAAATAGACTACATAAGAAACGTCATTGCCATTTCGAAACAGCAAATTGATCAAGCCAAGTATAAGTTACAAGCATTGCGCCTAATTGTTAATAACTAAGATCGTATCTACACAGCAATTTTTTGCAAATCAATATTCTCTCCTGAAGCCGGCAGCGTGAAATAGAACGTTGACCCTTTGTTGAGTGTCGACCCCACCTTTATTTCACCACCATGCCTTTCGATGATCTTCTTACTGATTGATAAACCTATTCCTGTACCTGAGTACTCGCTACGTGAGTGTAAGCGTTTAAATATAATAAATATTTTATCAAGATATTGCTGTTTTATCCCTATGCCGTTGTCTTTTACATAAAACTGAATTGTATCCCCAATTACTTTATAGCTCACATTTATTTCTGGGGATTTTTTTGTCACAGTACTTTAAAGCATTATTAATCAAATTAGCGAACACAATCCTGATTTGTGAATGAACTCCATAAATAGTTGGAAGGTCATCAACGGCAATTTTAGCATTCGATTCGTTTATTTTAATGCTAAGGTCATGTAGCACCTCGTCTAGCAACTTATTGCAATTAATATAGACAACGTCATCAGTATTTGAGTCCACACGTGAATACTCTAGCAAGCCTTCAATCAAATTCTTCATACGGATACAACCATCCACAGCAAAGTTAATATACTGATCGGCTTGATCGTCAATCTGTCCAGCATAACGCTTTTCCAGCAATTGTACATAGCTGCCAACCATTCTTAGTGGCTCTTGCAAATCATGTGATGCGATATATGCAAATTGTGTTAGATCTTCATTAGACTGCTTTAATTTAATTGATTGTTTTTCTAGTTTTTTGTTTAAATAAATGCGCTTCAACGAGTGTTCTCTAAGTGAATCTAATGCCGAGTGGATATTTTTAAATTCAGAGTCACCTTTGATTTCAACGTCATATTTGAAATCATTATTTGATAATTTTTGTGTAATTATTGATAGCTTATTTAAATTTATAACTATATTGTTGTAAATAATCTTCCAGGCAATAAGCAGTGATACGATTATTGCGATTAGGCCAATACCATAGAGCATAGCGGCACTCTGATTAACTGTGTTATAAAGTGCATCGGAGGAGTTTATGGTTTTATTTTTAACTTCATTCACGAGCGAAAATATTGCCTCATTCAATCGCTGCGTTAATATAATATTTTCTTGTGCTATTTCATCTAATTTTTCTGTTACATTAATAAGTTTTAACTTTTCATCAAATATATCCGGAGAATCCTGACCTAAATTTATAAGTATATTGACATGCTCACCTATGGCTTTTTTTATTTCTGCCTTTTTACTTTGCACTAATGTTCTTACAATTTGTCGTAGCGAGTGATTAAATTCACGCCGCGTTGATAATAATTTTTCAGTAATGGAGTCAATTGCATCCAACATAGACTTTATATCTCTATTTATATTTTTATCGTATTCCAATTTATCATGAGTAGCGTTATATAACTCCCGCACGTTTAAATCTAACTTATCTAATATTGCTTCAATTTCTCCTACTAATGGGCTTGGTAGTTGATAATTATTAATTCTTTCTACCTGTTTTTTATGCTCATCAATTAACGACTGTGTTCTAACCATGATTTCGTCTAGTTCACTTACACTCTTTACATCAGTCATGAACAATGATTTTTTAACAATTCTAATTGCGATCCTTGAAAGAAGATTTACATCGACTAATGCGGGTAAAGAGTCTTGTGTTAATAAACGTTGCGAGCGATCGATCTTATTAATCGCAATTGTTGCAACAAATACTGACAAAATGGTGAAAAATAATATCACTCCAATAGATAGAACTAATTTTCTACCCACACTGGACTTCATATTTAAAAGACTGATCATGCTAAAGAATACTAATAAATCGCCGTTACATTAATTGCCTTAATGAATATCGACTGATTAAAGAATAAATTTACTAAAACTAATGTTATTTTCTAAGCCGAAAACTCGTAGAGAATTTATACAAGATATTGGGTTTGCTACGGTTGCTACCTTATTTCCTATCACTCATCTTAGTGCAAATTGTATTAATGCAGGCATCCCATCTGACCCACTAACATTAGGCATTATTGATCATGTTTTGAAGCTAACGGGCAATCGCGATGTAACATTAACGATATTACAACCCGAAGGTTCTCTCGGTAACGTGAAACCTGCAGGTGAGTTGTTTAGCCAATGTACAGGGGTATCGATTAAATATATTGAAGCATCATTAGATGAGATCAACGCAAAAATTATGGCGCAGGCATTTTCTAATGATACGTATTTTGATATTGCGTTACCGGCGACTTTTGGTTTGCCAGACTTGGTAGAAGCAAATGTCATTTTGGATCTGACTGAATTTGCCAACAAATATCAACCCTATGGTTATGATAAAAGTATGTTGTATTCCATCGGTGATGTTTATAAAGGTAAATTTTATGGTTATCAAACTGATGGCGACACGTATGTCATGTTCTATAACAAATCATGGCTGAACAATTCTGATGAAAAAAATGCTTTCAAAGAAAAATATGGCTATGCGTTAGATGTACCTAAAACATGGCAACAGCTGGATCAAATGATGGAATTTTTTCATCGTCCAGAAAAAAATATGTACGGCGGCGCATTATTCAGAAACAAAGATTATATCGCATGGGAATGGTGGTCACGATTTCATGCCAAAGGAAACTTTCCTTTTAATCAACAACTACAACCACAAATCAACTCTCAAGCAGGAATAGACGCATTATCAGAAATGATTTCAGCGAGCGAGCGATTATATCCCGGTGCAGCATCAAACGGCTTATTCGAAAACTGGGAAGATTATTCTAAGGGTAATATTTTTTGTAATATTGGTTGGGGTGGAACACAAAAATATTTAAACAGACCGAATTCAAACATGCGTAATAATTTATCATTTGGTCCCACTCCTGGCGGTGAAGTCAATGGTGAATTACTTCATGTGCCGTATTTTAATTGGGGCTGGAATTACACTGTTACTAATTCTTCACAAGAAAAAGAAATTGCTTATTTATATACCTTATTTGCTTGTAGTCCAGAAATGTCCACTCTGGCGGTGCAATTTCCAGATGGTTATTTTGATCCTTTTCGCGATGAGCATTATCAAGATGAGAAAATCATTGCAGCATTCAGCAAAGAATTCTTGGATACCCACCAATTTAGCATGCAAAATAGTATTCCCGACCTTTACTTAACCGGTCAAGGAGACTATTGGGATGCATTGAAAAATAATCTGGACTTAGCAAACCGAGGAAAAATGAGCGTTAAACTGGCATTAGATACAACTGTAAAATTATGGAACCAGATTAGCATTCGCCACGGCGTTCAAAACCAACTCGAGCAGTGGAATTATCTGAGAGCACTATATCCAGAGAATATACGCAACAAACTTGTATAAACAGTATAAATATAGCTATGAATAATAAGAGCACTGCACAGATATTATTAGTGGAAGATAATCCAGCTGATGTGATGTTAATGCAAGAAGCATTTAAAGACTCTACCATCGATAAACAGATTCACGTTGCAGTTGATGGTGAAATGGCGCTAGATTTTTTACGTAAGCAGCATGAATTTGAAAACGCTGTCACTCCTGACCTAATCCTTCTTGATCTTAATTTGCCTAAGATTGATGGCAGAGAAGTACTTACGCAATTAAGCAAAGACCCGAAGCTGCGACGTATTCCTGTAATCGTGCTATCAAGCTCCAAAGTGGAGAAAGATATTTTAGAGTCGTATGACAACAGTGCGAATTGTTATATTGTGAAACCGATTGAATTAGAAAAATTCGTTAAGATTGTCGAAATGATTGAAAACTTTTGGTTCAATCTTGCAACGCTTCCTGACTAAACTCAGTTATATATTAGCGGATTCTACAGTTAAAAGTGCAAAATATAACTTTATAAATATTTTAAGAATATCACTTATCTAATTGATTTATATGCTTAATATTCGCATAATAGAGCGTTATATATTTTAGCATGTAAATACATTAGAATATTATAAAGTAGTTTAGTTGTACTTGTGTCATTTTAATTGAGATTTAAAACGCAGGATGCACAAGGTTATTTTTGACTCTCAGGAACTAGAGTAGGAAAAATAACCTTTCTAAATATCGACGACCCAGATATAAAAAACTCTCCTTACACAGACAGATAACTGCTTATCTTGTCTGCATCAACTTCATCCCGTGTATTCTCAAAAATAATATCGCCACTTTCAATTACTAATATTCGATCTGCAACGGCCAATGCAAAATGCAGTACCTGTTCAGATACTATGATTGTGATATCACGCATCTTTCTTATTTCATTTAAAATGTTGGCAATATCTTTAATAATTGAGGGTTGAATTCCTTCAGTGGGTTCGTCAAGTAATAATACTTTTGGATCAGTGACAAGTGCGCGTGCTATCGCAAGTTGCTGTTGCTGACCACCCGATAGATTCCCGCCTTTACGGTGACGCATTTCATGTAATACCGGAAACAGTGAAAAAATCTCATCAGGAATTTTTTTAGATTTGGAATTTTCCAAGCCCGTTTCAATATTCTCTTGTACAGATAGAGTAGGAAAAATCATCCTCCCTTGTGGGACATAAGCAATGCCTTCAGACACGCGTTGGTAACTTTCCATGTTTGACAAACTTTTATCATCTATTGATATATTGCCATCATTCAAAGGCAGTATACCAATTAATGATTTAAATAAGGTCGTTTTACCCATTCCATTTCGACCCATGATGGCAATGGTTTGATTATTTTCTGCAGTAAATGATAAGTTTTCTATCACCTTACTTTGGCCATAAGATACTTGAATATTTTCTACCTGTAACATATTGAGTTCCTCACTATTAATGGCCTAAATAGACTTCTATCACTTCTTTATTTGCTTTAACTTCACTCATCGGACCTTCAGCCAATAACTTTCCTTGGTGTAATACCGTCACCTTACTAGCAATTTTTTCTACAAAATCCATATCATGTTCAATAACGATCACACTCCTACCCTGACAAATCCTCTTTAATAAATCAGCGGTTTGGTCTCGTTCTCTGACACTCATGCCAGCAACCGGCTCATCTAGCATTAGCAGCTCAGGATCTTGAATTAGTAACATGCCAATTTCCAACCATTGTTTTTGACCATGACTTAATAGCGACGCTTCCATACCTAAATGTTCTTCAAGAAATATCTCTTTTGCTACACGTTGTATTTCTTTGTCAATCTCATCAGATACTTTAAAGAAGATTGCGCTAATGACATTTCTTGCTTGCGGGTAAGAAACTTCCAAGTTTTCATAGACCGTCAAATTTTCATAGATAGAAGGTGTCTGGAATTTTCTACCGACACCGGAATGTACAATTTGATGCTCAGACATTTTAGTGAGTTCATGATTATTAAATTTTATATAGCCACTGCTGGCGGCTGTTTTCCCACAGATTAAATCTAATAATGTTGTCTTACCTGCACCATTGGGCCCAATCACAACACGCAATTCGTCTTTATCTATGTACATCGTGACATTATCAACGGCTTTGAATCCATCAAAGGATACTGTCAGATCCTCGATACTGAGAACAAAATCTGAATTATTTCCTTCTGCCATAATGTATCTCCTTAATTACTTTATGAATCAGTGACAGTCGATGAATTAATTTTCACATCATCTTTGGGTGAGTGAGGTTCCTTAAGTATAGGAACCTTATTTGATGAATCAGGTTTGTCTGATTTAACTTTTCTTTTCTTATAATAATCTGAGAATTTTTCATACAGTCCGGCAAGTCCATTCGGGAATAACATCACCACACTGATAAACAATGCGCCCATTAAGAATAACCATAATTCAGGGAAGCTTTCTGAGAATAATGTTTTACCTGCGTTGACCAATAAAGTGCCATAAACAGCGCCGATTAAGCTCATTCGACCACCAACTGCAGCAAAGATGACCATTTCGATCGATGGCACAATGCCAACGAACGACGGTGACATAAAACCAACTTGCAAGGTAAACATGGCGCCACCAATTGCAGAGAAAGAAGCAGCTACACAGAATATGAATATTTTAAAGTTAGCCACGTCGTAACCTGAAAATCTCACTCGATCTTCTTTATCTTTTAGTGCTAGCAATAGCTTTCCGACTTTACTATTCGTGATATAACGACCAACCAACACACATACCGCTAACAATACAATATTGATGTAATACAGAATGTATTTAGCTGAATCCTCGCGGATGTCCCAACCATGCAATGTACGCAAGTCAGTGATGCCATTGACACCGCCTGTTAATCCTTGCTGGCCAATAATAAGAATAGTCAAAATTGCTGCGATGGCCTGGGTAATAATCGCAAAATACACACCACCCACTCGACGTTTGAACATCGCTGCACCAATAATGTAAGCAAAGATAGTCGGCACCGCGATGACTGCAATTAAGGTAAATATAAAGCTATCAAATGGTACCCAGAACCATGGCAACTCAGTCAATTGGTTCCAATCCATGAAATCGGGTATTCCAGGCGTGGATTGTATTGCTGTGGTTTCCGGATCAGAGGCTTCCAGTTTCAAAAACATCGCCATACAGTAGCCACCCAAGCCAAAAAATATTCCCTGGCCTAAGCTGAGAATGCCGCCATAACCCCAACATAGCACTAATCCCATTGCAACAAACGCATATGATAGATACTTACCTACCAAGTTAAGTCGGAAAATATCTAACACCATGGGTAAAAATATACCCAAGAAAACAAGCAGAATAACAAGACCTATAATGTCGCTTCTCCCACCAAACATCCGTTTAATTGCGATACTCATTCTTCTTTACTCCTTATTTTCTAACCTTGATTGAGAACAGACCTTCAGGCCTAATCATTAGAATGACAATGACGGTAAGCAGTGTCAGCACTTTTGCCATAGAGCCAGAGAGGAAAAATTCCATAATCGACTGTGCTTGGGCAATTGAGAATGCAGAAGCAATTGTTCCCAACAAACTTGCTGCGCCACCAAATACAACAACTAAGAAAGTATCTACGATATATAGAGATCCACTGGTGGGACCAGTTGATGCGATGGTTGTAAATACAGCGCCTGCAATGCCTGCAATCCCACAACCAAATGCAAATGTATAGCGGTCAACTTTCTTGGTATTAATACCAGCTGCTCCACTCATGACTCTGTTTTGTGTTGTTGCACGAATACGCAGCCCCCATCTTGACTTGTTTAACATATAAAATACCGCGACAGTCAAGATTAACGTGACTAACACGACCAACATGCCATTAATAGGAATTTCAATTATGTCAGTTAACTGATAAGAGCCTAATAACCAGTCTGGTAGCGTAGGACTCACTTCCCTGGCACCAAATGAAGATCGGAAAATTTGCTGCATGATGAGGCTTAAGCCCCAGGTTGCTAATAAAGTATCAAGAGGTCGTTTATATAAATGCCGGACTATTCCTAGTTCAACGAGATAACCTACGAAAAATGCAACGAAGAACGCGACGATAATTGCCAGGAAGAAATAATAATCCATGAAACCCGGCATATGATTTTCGGTAACGACTGAAATAAGGTAAGTGGTGTAAGCGCCGATTGTTAAAAATTCACCATGAGCCATATTGATCACTTGCATCTGCCCAAAGATGATAGCTAACCCTAATGCCATGAGTAGAAACACGCAGAACAGACTCAAGCCTGAAAATCCTTGCATCGCAAAAATGGCGCCTAATTCAGATGCTGAGTAGTCAGAAAACATAATTTCGCTCCTTGCTTAGTTACTGTGGTATATGCGAGTGATGACTATTTTGGGCATATAGATTTAGCCACCACTCGATACACATTTTTATCTAACAAATATGTTTAGAAATGATCTTATTGATAACCTTCTGGGAATGGATCTGGCTCAATCAAGTCAGATTCCCATATCACATCAAATTGACCATCCGCTCTTGCACGACCGATACGTGTTTTACTCCAAAGATGATGGTTAGAATCATGAATTCTTACATAACCTTCAGGCGCAGTATCAAGTTCAATGCCATTAGACGCGACAGCGATCTTATCGATGTCGAAGCTACCCGCTTTCTCTACTGCTGCTTTCCATAACCAAGGACCTAGGTAAGCTGCTTGAGTCACGTCACCAATAACACTGTCTTCGCCCCACATATCTTTAAATGCAGCAACAAATTCTTTGTTATTTTCATTATCTAAACTTTGAAAATATTTCATCGCAGCATAGAAGCCTTCAACGTTTTCACCACCAATACCTAACATTTCATCTTCAGTGACTGAAATAGTAAGTAAAGTCCACTTATCTGAAGTAATACCTGCAGCTTTCAATTGCTTGTACCAAGAGACATTACTACCGCCAACGACAATGCTGTAAATCACATCAGGCTTCTTGAGCTTGATCTTGTTAATGAGTGAACCAAAGTTGGTATGACCTAGAGGATAGTATTCCTCACCAACCACTTTACCCTTCAGTACATTCTCAATGTGCTTACGTGCAATTTTGTTTGAAGTTCTTGGCCAGATATAATCAGAGCCAATCAAGTAAAATGTTTCTGCATCTTTCACTTTGCTTACCCAATCCAGACCGGCAATGATCTGTTGAGTTGCTTCTTGACCCGTGTAGATCACATTTTTAGATTCTTCCAGCCCTTCATAAAATGTTGGGTAATAAAGCATGCCGTTCTCTTTTTCAAATACTGGCAAAACAGCTTTTCTAGACGCAGAAGTCCAACATCCAAATACCGCAGCGACTTTATCATTCACAAGCAATTTCTTAGCCTTTTCAGCAAATGTCGGCCAATCACTTGCGCCGTCTTCTTGGATAATCTCGATTTTTCTACCTAGCACACCACCCATGTCGTTGATTTGCTTAATTGCTAGTTTTTCTGCTTCAACAGAACCAGATTCACTAATTGCCATAGTGCCGGTCACTGAATGCAAAATTCCAACAGTCACAGTGTCATCAGTTACTGCCAACCCAGTCGTATTGACTTCAGCAGTAGGAAATTCTGCTGCAAAGATACTTTGACTTAATAGTAGTAATACTACTGACATCAAAATATTAATTTTGAGTTTAAACATCGTTTACATCTCCAAAGTTAATTCTAATTAATTACATAGCAAGCTATTGCAACTAAGATGCCAACAACGTTTTATTAAGCTTTATTTAATGCTCAATTAATATTTTTAGATATATTAATTCATTTATGCACTATATACGTTTAAAAAATTTTAAATAAATTTATTAATAGTGCGAAATGAAACACTATAGATACAATGTATATTTAAATTAATAGTATTGAGTTTAGTTAATTTATATAACGCAAAAACATGCATCACATCGATGCATACAATGGCTATAATATAGTGCTTAAATAAGAGAGAGAAAATATGTAAATTATTTTCTATTTACATATGAAGTTGAATTTTGATCGAGAATCTTTTTAATAGTAGAACAATGCCATCTACCATTTCTGGGCGTTTGTATACCCTCATTATTCAAACGGTCGCATATGTCCTGTAGTTTTGAACCTTCATTTCTTAGGTGAAATATTTTGGCGATGATTAATTGCTGTTGAGTATCAACCATTTGATAGCCATAAGAAGATATCCTCCAGCCAAAACGGAGTCTTCTGGCATTTTGATGATCTTCTTTATAGCTGCGCATAAAATTTAATGCCCTAACATCCAAGGGCGACCATTTTTTTGCGCCTGTGCAAAATTAGACGTGTTGTTATTAGTGTGACCATGATTGCAGGAGCTACTACACACATGTTTTTTCTTGCGTTGAGGTTCATGGGCACTTTTTTCATTACGTGCCCATGCCTGCCTGTTTGAACTACTCATTAATGCTAAAGAAGGTGCAGAGATGATACGTGCTGCGATTGAGCCACAGTCGGGACAAAACTGATCATCATTTCGTTTAGCAATTTCTGTTTGAAATGAAAAATCACCATGTTGTTCGCATCTATACTCATAGATAGGCATCGTCTCTCTCCTGTGATTATTAACTGGTTACTGCTAAGTCTTCGCTGCCAGTGACATATTTAGTTGGTCCTTCTTCTTTAATACTCATGTCAAAATCAAATATACCAGTGGGTAACCATAAGGTTGAACATGCATTTGGAATATCAACAATACCACTGATATGTCCCTCTACAGGTGCTGTCCCCAAAATTGCATAACCCTGAGCGCCAGTAAAGCCAAATTTTTTCATGTACTCAATTGCATTCAGACATGCCCGGCGATAGGCCACGTGCGGATCTAAATAATACTGTTCTCCATCTTCATCGACTGATATACCCTCAAAAATTAAATAATCAGAGTAATCAGGATCAATTTTACTAGGCTTGAAGATTGGGTTTATCACACCATATTTTTCCATGCCACCTTTTATGATATTGACTCTGATATCCAAATAGCCCGCCATTTCGATTGCACCACAGAAAGTAATTTCACCATCCCCTTGAGAAAAGTGGATGTCTCCCATTGAGAGGCCAGCACCATCTACATACACTGGGAAATAAACAGTTGAACCACGTGACAAATTTTTAATGTCACAGTTACCGCCATGCTCTCTAGGGGGCACGGTACGTGCCGCTTCTGCCGCTGCTTTATCACGTGCGGCTCCAGTCAGTGAGCCCATTAAGGCAGTATCAGCATATGGTAATGCGGCCAATGGTGGGACACGATCAGGATCAGTATTTACAAGTTTAGTTTCACGCGCATTCCATTCAGCCAATAGATCAGCAGAAGGCAAACAACCTATCAGACCAGGATGCATAGTACCCGGGAAGCTGACATGAGGTATGTGACGAGATGACGCCCATACACCACTGAAATCCCAACATGCTTTACGCGCTTCAGGATAATGTTCTGTTAAGAAACCACCGCCATTCTCACGCGCGAAGAAACCAGTGAAGCCCCAAGCAGATTCAGGCAATACACCTACATCAAGAATATCTACAACTAATAGATCACCGGGCTTTGCGCCCTCGACACCAATCGGTCCACTCAAATAATGGACTTTTGTGAGATCAACATCTCTTATGTCATTGGCACTATCATCATTATGAATTTGCCCACCTGTCCAATCGATACATTGAACTCTAAATTCGTCACCTGGTTTAACCGTCGATGAAAATGGAATATCAGGATGCCAGCGATTATGCAGTACCTCAGCTTGTTCTTCTGGTGTTTTATCAAAACTAACTTCAATGAGGGTTTCTATCATTTTTATACTCCCAGGTGGTAATGGATGGACAAATACATCAAAAATTACGCACTATGTGTGCCAACCATAGGAGTTCTTTTTAGAATCAGTCGCTTAAAAATTATCTTTGCTAACTAACAGCAAAAAATATATTTATTACGCACTAAATAGGGATAATAATCAGATTATATTGGTGCATGATATATAGCTAATTACACTATTTTCAGATAATCAGCACTAAGTTGGTTTGTCATTTAGTATGTATGAGGCGCACAATTAGCAGCGTGTTATACAGGTTCAACCGCACGATATTTTTCTAACTGCTGATTTGAGCTGATAGAAAAATGAAGATCTTTGAGAATTCCATCATGTAACCCATAAATAAGTCCATGCACAGTAAGCTCATTATTCTTTTTCCAGTTATCCTGAACAATAGTGGTATTACAAACGTTAGACACTTGCTCAATGACATTTAATTCACTCAAACGATCATTGCGCTCATTGATTTCAAGCGTTGCAAGTTCTTTACTGTGAAAGCGTGCAATATCTTTAATATGATGTAACCAATTATCAATGAGACCGTGATGACTCTCGTCCATTGCGGCTTGTATACCGCCACAACCGTAATGACCACATACGATAATATGTTTCACATGTAATACTTCAACCGCGAACTGAATGACTGACAAACAATTTAAATCTGTATGAACAACAATGTTGGCGATATTTCGATGTACAAATATTTCACCAGGAGGTAATTGAACTATTTGGTTGGCAGGCACACGACTGTCTGAACATCCAATCCATAAATATTCTGGCGTTTGATGTTGCGATAATCTTGAAAAAAAATCCGGATTGTCATCTGTGATTTGTTTTGCCCAAGCTTTATTATTTTCAAGTAATTTAGTTATTATACTCATACGCTTTTCTATTTATAAATATTTTAATCAAAACTAAAGTAGCTATCCCATAAGTGATCCAATTGCTTATTTGCCTCCAAAATTGGTTTAGCAATAAATTTATCGTTTTGTTTTTCGATGAGATTTAATCGAATTAATTTTTCTAGCGCATCTTGCATTTCAAAATTGATTTTGCAGTCATATTTACTATCAAACCAAGCCTCAATATTATTATCTAATTCTGTTGCTGTGATGGCTTGCTTCGAAATTAACAAATGATAGTAAGCAAGTATTGTTTCTTTACACTCCTCTTCTTCTGCAGAATCAATTAAGTTATGAAACACACCAGAATTATTATCCAAGTTTTTAAAATATAAGTTTTCTGCCAGTTGCTTCATAAATTGAATTTTTCTATTTTTATATTTATTAAACTGCCTCCACAGAAATCCTCCTAACGTGCCCAAACCAACAATCAGAGCGACTAAACTGGTTTGATCGAGTTTTGCCGGTTCATCACTGAGACCAAGCCAAAATGCTACTACCGATAATACAAGCAATAAAGTAGCACCCAGTTTTGTCACCAGCATAAATAAACCACCCACTGCAGTAGGTACACCTATTAGAAGTTTATCGATCGACTTCATTTGCACTTCGGTATTTGGAAATAACATTTCCATGTCATTTTTCGGCACATTACGAAATAATTTAATTATCGTAGAGCCCGGTTCAAAATAGATATCGTCATGGGCTTTCTCATCAAAGTATGCTTGTTCTTTAAAGCGCACATAAACCAGCACACGATCATATACCTCAAGATTAATTTGCTTTCTTTTTAAACCAAACCACTCACGAATGGTTTCAGATTGATGAGTTGTACCTCGTCTGAAAAACAATACTTCTTCAAAGTCATTAAAATCAACATGCAACTTAACTTTAAATAAAGATTCACTATGAAGCGCTTCATTTAGATCATGTTGCGACACAATTTCGTAGTTAGCCTGCTCTAGCACCTCTTTTAATTCGGTTTCTAGGTTAATTTTCAGTTGTTTGTCATCAATCGCATTATTATTTATCGATATAGTATCTTTGTCCGGATTGAATGGCGCATAACAGGCTTTGAGTTTCTCTAATTTTTCATGTAACTCAAAATGAAATAATGAAGTAAGTACCTGGCAGAAATTCTTGAATTGGGTTTTCTGGGCTTCATCCAACACTGCATCTTGCAGGCACATGGTGACAATATCTGCACGTCGATAAGGAATAAATCGTTCTCTAGGCATTACATATTGTCCAGTTCAATTTGCTGCATGTAATCACGCGTGATAGGCAAGCTAGTGACATTTTTTGCCAGCTGGATTTGGAAATTCATATGCTTCCCGTAGCGAAAACTAAATTCGCTGATAATTAAATAAAATTCCCACATGCGACAAAAGCGCTCATCAAACATCGTTGCAATCTTTTTTCTATTTGCCTGAAATCGTTTATCCCATTCAAGCAATGTCTCAGCATAATGTAAACGTAGTACTTCACAGTCTGTCACCCATAAACCCGATTTTTCTATTTCTGCAAATGTCTCTGAAAGTGCCGGTGAATAGCCACCAGGGAAAATATATTTGCGTATCCAGGCGCCCGTAGTACCTGGCCCACCCTTCCTGCCTATAGAATGAATAAGTGCACACCCATCTTCTGTGAGTAATGACTTTATCGCCTTAAAGTATTCTAAATAATGACTTACACCAACATGCTCAAACATACCAATCGATACGACTCTGTCAAAGGTATTAGTCACATCACGATAATCCATCAATTTAATTTGGACTTTATGTTCCAAGCCGAGTTGTTTGACACGTTGATTAGCCAGTTCAAACTGTTGTTGTGACAGTGTCACGCCCACCACATTACAGCCAAACTGTTCTGCCAGGTAGATCGACATACCGCCCCAACCACAACCTATATCGAGCACATTCATATTTGCCTGCAATCTTAATTTAGATGCAATGTGCCTCTTTTTGGCGAGTTGTGCTTCCTCAAGAGTATTATCAGGATGAATAAAATAGGCACAGGAATAGTTTAAGTCTTCATCTAAAAATAAACGATAAAACTCACTAGATAAATCATAATGATGCTGAACATTTTGTCGCGCAGCCGTAACTTTATTTCTTTGATGGAATTTACGTATTTTTTTTAGCCAACGCCTCAACACTTTCTGCGAGGCTTGCTTGCGCAAACTACCACGGTTGTTGGCAAACACTTCAAGAAGGCCACGTATACCACCGTGCTCACATATTAATGTGCCATCCATATAGGCTTCTCCAGCATATAATTCAGGATTAACAAATAATTTATGATAGAGTTTTTCACTTGTGAGGCGGATGGTTGCACACGGGGTATTATGTCCCCCTGGACCGTACGTATGAGAAATGCCTTGCACATCAATTATTGTGAGTTGCCCAATTTTAACAAAGGACGACATCATTGAATGAAGTAGCTTCATATTGACTTGAAAATATCAGCTAATGATGACTCATTGAAAAGCATCCATGTCATTCGATAGCCTCAATTGTGTATCCCTGTTCCTCAAGGATAGAATGAATTCCTTGCTCACCCCAAAAATGCCCAGCACCTAGTGCAAAAAAATAGTTTTTATCTGGTGAAGCACTCACTAATTCTAGCATTTTAGTCGACATTTTATGATTACGCTGATCTATCAGGCGATCAAGTAATTCATCATAAAATTGATTATCTTTCATATAAGACATTAAATGCGTCATCAGGCTTTCTAAATCACCTTCGAGGTAATCTTTTATGGATGCCTCGACAAACGATATTTCTTGATCGATTGTCGAGTGCATAAATTCAACTGTGTCTTGCAAGAAGCGAAGTTGATGATCGGTAGACATTGTTTCAAACACTGCTAATTGCTCATCAACTGTCTCTAATCCTCCGGTATCTAACCCCAACGCCACAGCACGATTATATAACACTGAATCCAAGGGTGGATGACCTGGATATTTAAGCTGTTGTTCTAAGACCGTTAAAGTAATTGCAAGCACCCAAATTTTTTGTTTAGCAAAAAATTCCAAATTGAGATCAGGATTAATTTCATATAGGTAATCTACTATTTGTTGTTCTAACTCCGGCGACAAATAGTGATATAAACTTTTTTTCTCAGGAAGCCACATCGATTGTTTAACTAACATTGTGTTTGCCTCACTCAAATCTAGCTCAGCATAAAATACATTGGATTCAGACAATGCTAGATCGACTTCCTTAGATAAAATCGCCACTCTTGGATCAGGTAAATGAATCGTGCCAAATAAATAGAATTCATGCGTCCCTGAGACTTTCCATAAAAAAGGATGTGCATGAGAGATACCACTGAATAAAACACCTAGACTAAAAACGATAATGCAATAAATATAAACTCTAGGGCTCTTGTTATTCATGATTATAACGCGACTAAGACACAAGCTAAGTCATATTAGAGAGTATTGCCTTCTTCACGTCATCTAGATTTGCATCAATAGTAATCATTTTACTGGTTGCCTGCTTGATTGCAGTATCGGGATCTTTCAAACCATGTCCAGTCAACGTGCATACAACAGAACTGCCTTGCGGAATTTTGCCTTGCTGGATATCACGCAACGCACCCGCGATAGACGTAGCTGACGCAGGCTCACAAAAGACACCCTCTTCGCTTGCTAACGTTCTTTGCGCCGCGAGTATCTCTTCATCTGTGCATTCATCGAACCATCCTCCCGACTCTTTAGATACCGTCCAGGCATTATCCCAGCTTTGAGGATGACCAATACGAATTGCCGTCGCGATTGTTTCTGGCGTATCTACCATAGCACCGCGCATGAAAGGTGCACTACCAGCCGCTTGATAACCTACCATTTTAGGACGCTGTGTAATAACACTAGGATTATTAAATTTACACTGGCCTGCACATAAATTGCATGCTTGCGTTTGCACAGAACCATGATCACTTGCGCATTCGGTATAGCCGATCCAGTGCGCAGTGATGTTGCCAGCATTGCCTACCGGCAAACAATGAAAGTCCGGCGCTTTGCCAAGTTCTTCCACAATTTCGAAAGATGCGGTTTTTTGTCCTTGCAGACGATATGGATTGATACTATTAACGATATCGACCGGCGCATGATCAGCAACTTCTTTCACTAAGCGCATACCATCATCAAAATTACCCCGCACTTGTATGACGATCGCGCCATGTATCATAGCCTGGGCAAGTTTACCCATAGCAATTTTACCGTCGGGGATTAATACGAAGGCAGTAATGCCAGCACGTGAGGCATACGCGGCGGCGGCGGCCGAGGTGTTACCAGTCGATGCACAAATTATGGCACGACTACCTTCTTGAACGGCTTTAGTCACCGCCACTGTCATGCCACGATCCTTAAACGAACCGGTGGGATTCAAACCTTCATATTTAAGATATAAAGAAATATCATGCTGATTGGCAATGTCGATGTTGTGACATTGTATTAACGGCGTATTCCCCTCTCCCAAACTTATAATCCTGCCATTGGGATCAATCGGCAACCGCGGCATGTAACGTTTTATTAGCCCGGTGTAATGGCTATCTTTTTGTGACATGAAATTAACCTATATTAAATTAATCTAACGTTTCTAATCGAATTCTTATTACATTACCGGTCACTGTGGACAGGCTTTCAATATCTTGTATGGCCGCCATCATATTTGACTCCAATACATTGTGCGTTAGCATCACTAAAGGCACACAGCCACGTTCATCTTTTTGTTCTTTCTGCACGATGGCTTCAATGCTAATATTTTTTTCCGCAAACAAGCGCGTAATATCTGCTAACACACCCGCTTGATCTTGCACTTGCATACGCAGATAAAAAGCGGTTTCAACATCATCAATTGCTAATGCCTGTATCTCTTGAATAGCGTCCGGCTGAAAGGCTAAATGTGGTACACGATTCCCTGGATCGGTGGTTAAAGCACGCACCACGTCAACTAAATCGGCGACTACTGCCGATGCTGTCGGTTCGGCACCTGCGCCAGGACCATAATATAAAGTAGGGCCTACCGCATCCGCACGAACTAATACTGCATTCATTACGCCATCAACATTGGCAATCAAACGTCTGTATGGGATTAATGTTGGATGCACGCGCATCTCTAGGCCGGATGATACGCGTTTGGCAATACCAAGATGCTTGATGCGATAACCGAGTTCACTGGCATATTCGACATCTTCACGAGTAATGTTGGAAATGCCTTCGGTGTACACCTTTTCAAATTGGAGTGGCACACCAAATGCAATAGACGCAAGAATTGTTAATTTATGCGCAGCATCTATACCTTCAACATCGAATGTTGGATCTGCTTCGGCGTAGCCTAATGCTTGCGCTTCTTTAAGCACATCATCAAAATCACGGCCTTTATCGCGCATTTCAGTAAGAATAAAGTTTCCAGTGCCGTTGATGATTCCGGCTAGCCATTCAATTTGGTTTCCGGCCAGCCCTTCTCTGATCGCTTTAATAATAGGAATACCACCCGCCACCGCTGCTTCAAATGCAACCGTCACTCCTTGTGCTTGTGCAGCAGCGAAAATTTCATTGCCATGTAACGCAATCAACGCTTTATTGGCAGTCACAATGTGCTTACCGTTTTCGATAGCACGCATGACTAACTCTTTGGCTAAATCCGTCCCACCAATCAACTCCAGCACAATATCGATATTTGGATCATCGACAATCTCGGCAGAATCCAGAGTCAGCTTGACATGTTGCAAGCTAGCGGGACGCTTTTTATTAATATCACGCACACTTGCTGCAACAAGTTCAATTGAACGCCCTGCTCTGCGTGCTATCTCTGCTGCATTTCTTTGTAATACTGTCGCTGTGCCTCCACCGACAGTGCCTAAACCGAGTATTCCAATAGTGACTGGCTTCATTATGATATTTAAAAATATTTGTGATTAAGTTTGACGAAACATTTTTTTAATTCCACGCAATGCCTGACGTGTTCGATGTTCATTCTCAATTAAGCTGAATCGTACATGTTTATCACCATATTGACCAAACCCTATCCCCGGCGATACAGCGACTTTTGCTTTTTCCAACATGCTCATAGAAAAATCTAAAGATCCTTGATCAGCAAACTGAGGCGGAATTTTTGCCCAGACGAACATTGTGGCCTTGGGAGGATCAACCTGCCAGCCTAAATTATTTAATCCTTCGACCAGTACATCTCTGCGAGAACAATACATCGAACGAATTTCTTCAACACACTCTTGAGGTCCATCAAGCGCTGCAATGGCAGCCACTTGGATAGGTGTAAACATGCCATAGTCAAGATACGATTTTAAGCGTGAAAGTGCTGACACCAGTGGCTTGTTACCACACATAAAACCTACCCGCCAGCCCGGCATATTGTAAGTTTTAGATAACGAATAAAATTCAGCAGCGATGTCTTTTGCACCTGGTACTTGCAAAATTGAGGGTGGCTCGTAGCCATCAAAGGTGATCTCTCCATAGGCGATATCATTGATCACCCAAATATTATGCTGCTTGGCAATGTCGATAACACGCTCAAAGAACTCTAGCTCAACACATTGTGTGGTCGGGTTGGCTGGAAAATTTAAGATAATGAGCTTGGGTTTAGGCCAGGCAACCTGGATGGCCTTCTCTAGCTCTGCAAAAAAGTCGTTGTCTTCAGATAAAGGCACATAAATCACTTCTGCCCCAGCAATGACACAGCCATAAGGATGTATCGGATAGGCAGGGTTAGGCACTAATACGGCATCACCTGGACTTAACATCGCCAGCGCAAGATGCGCCAATCCCTCTTTCGAGCCGATTGTGACTATCGCTTCTTCTTCAGGGTCAATATCAACATCAAACTTGCGCGCATACCAATTACTGATGGCTTGCCTCAGGCGTGGAATGCCTCGCGAGACAGAATATCGGTGCGTATCATTGCGCTGCGCCGCTTCCACCAATTTGTCTATAATATGAGCAGGTGCACCCTGGTCCGGGTTGCCCATACCAAAGTCGATAATATCTTCCCCTTCCGCGCGAAAAGCGGCTTTGCGTTCATTTACGATATTAAAAATATAAGGCGGAAGCCTTTGAATTCTAGGGAAATCTTCCATGGATGCAGTGTTCCAGAACTTAAAGTACTATAGTTAGGTGTCTCTGATTTATTCTGTTTTTTTGTTAAAAACCAACTCAAAAAGTCCGAATTTTACGCCCAGAACGGCGCTTTTTTCGTTGTCGTGCCTCACCTGAGCTATTTCATTGATAAATCAGCGTTTCCTATGACTATTATGAGAATTTAACGAGCCGTGCATTTTACAGAAGACAAGCCTGCGGGTAACTACATTATTAATGAGTACAGCAAAATTTCTGTAACCATCAACCAACACTGCTATAGATCATCACTGTATCTCTCTGCAAACTCACTGATCGACGATATTGACTACGTAGCCAGCTCACAACTCACTCAAAATGCTGTCGAATTCATCATCCAGCTGGCACCTGAAATCGTGGTTTTAGGTACTGGCGAGGTACTGGAATTTCCCGACGCTAGTGTGATTGCCTATTTTGCCCAGCATAAGATTGGATTTGAGACCATGGACCATGCCGCGGCATGTCGCACATATTCAGTATTATCTGCCGAGCAGCGCAATGTGGGCACTTTATTACTGCTAAATAACCCCGATCGTTGATACTCAACGCGGTAGATATTTAAGAGGATCCACCGGATTACCATTCCTGCGAATTTCAAAGTGTAGCTTTGCACGGTCAGTGCCAGTTGATCCGACTTCAGCGATCTTCTGACCACTTTTAACGCTTGCACCCTCTGCCACCAACAAGCGTTTATTATGCGCATAGGCACTAAAATAACTGGCATTGTGTTTAATGATTAACAAATTGCCATAGCCTCTTAGGCCGTTACCCGCATAAACGACTTTGCCGGCCGAGGCTGCACTAACTACGGTGCCCTCTTTCGCAGCGATATCAATACCATTATTCTTGCCAGAAAACTTACTGACTAATTTACCCCGCACAGGCCAACGCCAATCACCTACGGGTACATCACGCACTTTCTTTTTTGCTTGGGCCGATTTAACAGGCTCTGTAGTCTTCTTTTTGTTGCTAGATTTATATGCCGTACTGCTGGTCGGCGCGGTCGAGTTGACTCTTAATTTTTGTCCCGGATAAATAGTGTAGGGATAAGGAATGTTATTCCATTTCGCTAGTTGCTTAGCATCAATACCATAACGCCAACTAATAGAAAATAACGTGTCACCTTTTTTTACAATGTGGTAACTGTGATGATAGTGACGAGGCTCTTTTGGTTTTGAAGCACACCCGTTAATAAAAAGTGCCGCACATATAGTTAGTATAATTATTCGCATCGAATATTAAAAAATCGATTAATGCATAGATACCCATGCAATTGCGATCGCCAGTATCATCACGAATATCCACCCTAACCATTCGATGTATTTCAGCAGCATTGGTTCAATATGCGGTCCGGCAAATTTGACGATGCCCGCCACCAAAAAGAAGCGTGACCCACGACCTATAAACGAGGCGAGAATAAAAGGCAGTAAAGGTTGCGCCATCACGCCAGCAGTAATGGTAAATAACTTATACGGAATCGGTGAAAAACCAGCGATAAATACAATCCACACACCCCACTGTTCAAACCATTCACGCGCATGCAAATAACTGCCCCAGTACTTGGTTGTTTGCAACCATCCTGAGATTAAATCAAATGCGAAATAACCTATGGCATAACCGGCAATGCCGCCTAACACTGAAAAGATAGTTGTCAAAAACGCAAACCAAAAGGCTTTATTAGGTAAGCGCATCGCCATTGGCGCCAACATTACATCCGGCGGAATTGGAAAAAACGATGACTCAGCAAAACTTAATGCACTTAAGATTGAAGGCGCACGTTTATGTTCTGCCCACTGCATGCATTTGTTATAGATACTCTCAAATAACTTCATTGCCATTAACCTCTTGTCATCAACCGCATCATTGACTTCGCATCATCAGCTTCTTACCAGAGGAACAAAACTGACATCCTCTAATTTTTCTTGTGTAACTCCATCTGTCGTACGTTTAAGTGTCAGCAATTGTTGCGCACTGTCTTGCGGACCTACAGGAATAATTAATTTGCCGCCAATGTTTAACTGATTCAACAATGAAGTGGGTATTTCTGCTGCCGCGGCAGTAACAATAATGGCATCATAGGGCGCATAATTTTCCCATCCCCAACTACCATCAGAATGTTTACACTGCACATTTCTAATACCCAATGACATGAATAATTTTCTCGCTTGTAAATGCAACGGCTTGATTAATTCCACGCTATAAACTTTTTCAACAATTTGTGCGAGCAATGCCGCTTGATAACCTGACCCAGTGCCGATCTCTAATACTTTTTGTGGAATACCGTCAGCAATTAATGCTTCTGTCATTCTGGCAACTATATAAGGCTGAGAGATTGTTTGTTTGTGGCCGATAGGCAAGGCATCATCTTCATAAGCACGTGTGGCTAATGCTTCATCGACAAATAAATGTCGTGGCAAAGAGCGCATCGCCTCTAACACGGTGGTATTAGTAATGCCTTTGGCACGCAAGCGTTCAATCAATCTGTCGCGCGTGCGCTGGGAGGTCATGCCGATGCCTTGTAAATTACTTTTCATTACCAATCTCTATATTGCTTAGCCAGTGACTGACAGAATCCATAGCACTGTACTGAGTCAAATCCACATGTAATGGTGTCACTGATACATAATTCTCACTTACAGCATGGAAATCTGTGCCTGGCCCCCCATCTTGTTCAGGCCCTGCAGCGCCTACCCAAAATATCTTTTTCCCGCGTGGATCTTTATCTTCCAGGGCCGGCTCAGATTTATGGCGATTGCCCAAGCGGGTCGTTTGGATGCCCCTTATATCCTCAATGGGTACATCGGGAACATTCACATTCAAAATAATATCTTTTGAAATTGGACGATGAATAATTTGCTTGACCAAATCTCGTGTGACAATCGCAGCCGTTTGATAATGACTCGCCTCAAATGAATTGATTGATACCGCCATGGCCGGAAAGCCTAAATGCCTCCCCTCCATCGCCGCCGCAACGGTACCGGAATAAATCACATCGTCACCCAGGTTTGGGCCGCTATTGATGCCTGAAACCACCATATCGGGTTCATTTGATAATATCCCTGTAATCCCCAGGTGCACGCAATCCGTAGGAGTACCATCGACGTAATACCAATTAGATTTCACTTCTTTTGCACGTAGTGGGAGCTGCAAGGTCAATGAATTACTCGCTGCACTGCGGTCAATATGCGGAGCGACAACAGAGACATCAGCAATATTGGCAAGAGAATCCGCCAGCGCTATTAAACCTGGCGCCTGATAACCATCATCATTACTTAATAATAGGTGCATGAGTAAGTTTGAGTGAAAAGTGAACTATCGATAAAATAAGATAGACTTATAATAGCAGGCTAGTAGCTATCGTTCGTAGTAAAAATTATATGTAGGGTTGTGATCCATGTCAGATAAAACTAACAAGCTCAATACCGGTGACAGCTTCGCCGATATGCTGGATGGCGTAAAGATTTTGAATAGTTCCGACAAGGTCATTCACAACAAGCCAAAGCCTCGCCCTCATCCTCAACAAGCTGCGCAAGATGAAAGAAAAATCATGCAAGAATTGCTAGTGAGCCCCAATGAGTATGAGCACGAAGACATGCAACCCGGCGATAGTTTAACTTACGTTCAAGCTGGAGTTCAGAAGCAGGTATTCAGAAAACTCAAACGTGGTCAATATAGCGTGGAAGCCGAGCTGGATTTACATGGCTTGACTCGAGACGAAGCACAGCTTCAGTTGAATGAGTTTATTTTATATGTCCGTAACCACGGCTTACGTTGCGTGCGTATTATTCATGGCAAAGGCTATGGGTCTAGTAATCAGGGCCCTGTGATTAAACCACTGGTGAATCAATGGTTAAGAAAGCGAGATGAGATTTTGGCTTTTTGTTCCGCCAGACCAGTTGACGGAGGCACGGGTGCGGTGTATGTGCTAGTTAAGTCTAGTTGAGTATTTTAAAAATACTTTGTTATATGTATTGCACTGAAAAAGCACTCTAAGCACTTAGCGTTGTAACAGATAATTCTTGTAATAACGTACATCGCCACGGATTAGTTCTATGTCTACCGATTGAGTGAATTTAATTTGCTCAAAAGCATCAGAAAATTCATTTGCATTTCTCGCTGAGACGCCATTCACAGCTACAATGAGATCACCTTGTTGCAGATCCAAAGCAGATGACATTTCATCATCTTCAGGTGTGCTTTTGATTTCAAATGCTGTCAGCTCGCCATCCTGAAGATGTGGTACTAAATTAAATGCAGTAATGAAATTCGCCGGTTGATTAAAAAGCTGTTCTTGGGTTTGTTCATTAATAGTCACTGACGGCGACCATACATCAGGGCCTATAGTGCTGGTAATATCTACGCTTAGACTTCTAAGTGTTAGTGTTTGCACTTGATCGTTGCAATAAAAACTCACGCGACTGCGGCGAATATAATCCAACACGCAGCCTGCGATCACATCACCGACGCGCAGCACAAGCTCATTGCTTCTTTGCTTGTCAAATATAACCGCGAGTGAGTCACTGTTGTTGACTACGACGCCACTTAGTTCGAATTCGGTGAGAGTTAATGATGACGCATAGGCCGGCGTAAACGCACCCACGCTGAATAACATCGCAATACTGACACAGCCGGCGTTAAACTGGGTAGAAGTCGATTGGATAATTGAACGTAAAGACTGGCACATCTTCCGATCCAAAGTTAATAAGTTTGACACGCTGAATGAGTTTCATCTCTAGCTCTGTATCGGCCAACTCACTGCTAACTATATAGACTTCTGTGACCTTCCCGGAGGGAGCAATAGTAATATTGAGCACGACTTTACCTTGTAACTCGGGTGAGGTTCTCAAGGCACGGTTATACATACTGAAAATCGCACTCTTATTGCGATCAAATGTAATCTGGATTTTCTCAAGGTCTCGTTGCGCGCTGCGACCAACACCGTCATCGGTCCCGGTACCTGAACCACCTTCCCCTGCACCCATCCCCGCAGGGCCAGACACTCGACTAGCAGTACGCCCGCCAAGTCCAGTACCCGAGACATCACGACTTAATGCCGCTGTATTAATGCCCCCACTGCCTTGCCCAGTATTTTTAGTTACTAACGAGCGTTCGATTCGCGCCGCGGAACCGCCACTATTACTTAATGACTTTTCTCCGAGCGTTTTTGAATTGCTATTTTTACTTATATCGGCAAGCTCACTTTGAAATGCAAGTAAGCCCGAGCCTTGAGCTACTTCTTTTGCTGATTTTTTCGGTGGTGCAGCGGCAATCTTTTTTTGTGGTACTGGTTTGTTAGCCACCTTCTCAACTTTCTTCGGTTGTGTTTTTTTAATTGCTTTTGGTTTTACCGTTTTAACTGGCTTAGTTAGTTTCTGTGGCTCAACCTTTTTAACCACTTTGGGTGGAGGCGGAATTTTCTTATCGATGAGTATTTTAACTACACGCTTTTCTTGCTTTTCCTCAACCGGTTTTTGTTTCTCTGGTAACGGAAGAAATGGAATGATTAAAGTTAATACTAAACACGTCATGGTGACACGATTCAATATACGTCTGAATCGAGTTTTATCGACAGTGGATACTTCCCATGGCAAACGCCATGAATATACGGCTGATGCAGTCATAATTTAGCTTACTGTTGATTCACGTTGTATCACAGACAAAGAGATCTGCTCAAAACCTGCACTTGAGCATATTTGCATGACACGTTTAATTAAACTGAATGGGACTTCTTTATCACCCATTATAGTAATTTCATATGGGCCTGATGTTTCACTATCATTGGAAGCAACTTTTTGCATTTCATCTTGCAATGCAATCTGCAGTTTTTGTACATCAGACTTTTTATTGTTAGATATATCACTCGATTTAACAACTTTTTCACCTTGCAAACTGATGTCTTGTTGACTGAGCATTAACACCACTGACACACGAGGCTTTTGTTCAGCGATGGATTGAGGCATCTCTATCCCTTTTGCGTTTGGTAGCACAGTTGGATCTGATGCATTGACTAACAAGAAAAAAACCAAAATTGTAAAAATATCCATCAAAGAAACAATATTGAACGGCGCTTGTTTCTTCGCACGATCATGATTACGCTGCATTCTTCTGATTGTTTTAGCGCCACGCATAATTATCGACTCGCCGTATAGACTGGGGCATCACCCACAGATATATCTGGAAATAAGTCCGCAAAGACTTTCTCGCCGTCTTGCTCTACTTCTGCAACACGTACTGCATCCATAATCTGCACCAACACGTCATAAGTGATGTTTGGTTCTAACAAAATTGTTGCATGACTGATGTCTTGATATTTTGTTTTCAGGCCTTGCAAATATTCATTCAAACCAGCAAGTTCATAGCCATCTTGATTATTCTTAATTGATTTAAGCACACCACGGTTACGATCCTGAATACGCAAAGAATTTTCTCGCACTACTACTTCTAACTCCAGTTTCTTAGGATTGTTTTTAACCACGTCTGACTTGGCGGGCAAATCCAACTCTAAAATACTAATTTTTGAAAATACGGCAGTAATGAGCAAGAAAGGAACCAGAATCACCATCAGGTTCATAAAGGCTGTAATACTTAATTCAGCCTCTTCTTTGTTACGCCTTCTATAACGACGATAACGCATGATTTATGCTGCCGCTTCAGATTGATTATTGCGTGCGTGTGAAGCAATAGAATTTAAAACTTTAACTGACGCCATCTCTAAGCTATCAACGATTTCAGTCGTTTTGGTTTGTAACCAAGAGTGCAAAAGCAACAATGGTATACCTACCATTAAGCCAAATGCAGTCGTGTTCATTGCTACCGAAATACTTGATGAAAGTAAATCAGCTTTTTCAGCTGGACTAGCAGCAGATATCGCAGTAAACGCATCAATCAAACCAATAATTGTTCCCAATAAACCAAGCAAGGTGGCCACATTAGCAAAGGTAGCCAAATAATGAGTGCGCTTTTCCAGTTTAGGCACAACTTCCATTAAGCCCTCTTCCATAGCTGTTTCAATATCATCACGGCGTCGCGATGTTTGCGAGCTTGCCACGCCATAACTTAATATACGGCTAATAGCGCACTTGGATTTCTCAGCAAAATTAAGTGCTTCACTCATATTGCCACTTGCAAGAATTGTTTGGATTTTCTTCCACGCAATTTGATTCTTTACACGCGTTGAAGAAAGATAAATGTATCTTTCAATTGCGATAGCAAGACCTAATGCCAATACACAAACAATGGGTATCATGAAGATCCCACCCGATTGAAAAAATGTCACAACAGACTCATAAAAACTCATCAGGACTCCCTATTATTAATTTCTACTTTGCAAATAAAAATCGACCTTACGCTGAAAGACTTCCTTATCAACAGGTTGGATATACTCATTCATATGACGCTGGAGATAAAAATCACCCTCACCTGGTAATGATGCTTTCCAGGGGACGATCACAAGACTTTTAGGTAGCTCTTTGTTACCTATGATTGAAATACCATTGAGCTCTTGTACATTCTGATCAGCAACAGCAAGCTGTTCTGCCACAGCATGACTGCTGATGAACGCAAACAATAACAACATTACGAGTGCTCTCAACATCTCAACCCCATATCTATTTAATCTGGCTCTCTCTTCGAGACAAATCACTCATCCAGGCGAGAACTTTTTTATCGTCACTTTTTTCTATCTCTTGATATGCCTGATAATGAGACTTTGCACACACTATTTTCTGTAAATATAGGTCACATAGAATAGCTAAATTTAGATGAGCGTTTGAGTAATTCGGATACTCGGATAATGCGCTAATATAGTGTTTTTCCGCTTGTTCAAAATCGCCTATTTCACGCTTGATAATGCCTGCTTGATTAAGTGCGTAAGGATTTTTTGGATTCAATTTAACTGCTTTTTGTATCGCTTTATCGGCATCTTCAATTTGATCCAATTTTCGATGAGCAATAGCGATATTTACCCACGGGCCAGATGCACGTGGTTCTTTTTCAGCAACTTGTTTGAATAGCTGAATTGCCTCGAGATAATTCTCTTGTTGCATGGCCTCAATACCATAAGCATATTGTTGTTGCACAGACGCCGATATTTTGTAGTCTTGTTGGATAACTATCTGATTATCAACAGCGTCAGTGCTGTCGCCCTCTGCAGCACTATTTGAGGCGCTCTTGGTCGCTACCGTGCCACATGCTGTGATGACAGCAAGTAAGCCCATAGACAAAATTAATTTAATGTATTGCTTCAACATAATCTTCCGATTTTTCACTTCTCGCATAACGCGCTGGCACTAATTCACCCAACTCACGCAAGCTTTCTCTTATCCATTGGTTATATACGCCGTCAACGGTTCGCACTGCATTTAACTCGAACAATTCAATAGCCTGTTCTTCAAATGGAAAAGCTTGTTCTTCAAGTAATACATCATATTGCGCCAGTTCTTCAGCAGACAATCCATGCGGCCGATCAGACTGCATTAACGCACGACTAAAGTCGTAATAAATCATCCCCGAGTAGTAGGTCGCCGCCGTGGTCACTTCTTCAACCTTATAGGCACCTGCTAACTCAAATGCGGCCAATGCTCTTTGCATCAAAGATTTTTTAACTTTCAAGCTTTTTTCTAGTGGTATAGTCAAACGACGCGCCTGGAAAATGGTGTATTTTGGAATGGCTAACTGCAATGACGCATTCGCTGCTAAATATTTCATCCTTGGCGTGCTTTGATTACCCGCTTTTGCCTCTGTTTTAATAATTTCCTCGCGCCAATGTTTAACTGATTTGTCATCCTGTTTTTCTTTATACATATCTACTAGTGACTGCCTTGCCTCCAAGGATGCTTCATAAGGCATCGGAAAACGCTTTATGTAGGAACGATATATTTCTATTGCACGAAAATGATCTTTTTCCTTCACATATAAATCCGCTGCAACCAAACTTGATGTGCGCTGAGTTTCTTTATCGTTTGAATCGTCAAGACTGATACGCTCATACTCCTGAGCAGCTAATAAATTACGCTGATCCTTTTCATATACTAAAGCCAATTTACGCGTGACAGTTGATTGTTCTTTATGATCAGGAAAACGCGATCTAAAGTCTTCCAATACACTCGCTGCACGACCCCATTGTTCTGACTTAAGTAGTAAGGCTGCTGCATCATACTGTGCTGTCGCACGAATCTCAGAATTAGGCACAATCTCACCAACACGTAAATAATGCTCCACGGCCGCATCTGTTTCACCAGCTAATTGACTTGCCTCACCTTGTTTATAAATGGATGCCGCCAGTTTATCTTCGAGATTTTTTCTTTCATTTGTATCGTTACCTACCAATAGTATGGCCTGTTGATAGGCAATTTCTGATTCAGCAAACTCATTTAACTCAAACGTTGAATGCGCTTTAACTGTCCATGCGCTTTGGCGTAATTTCATATCTGCATCAGGAAACTTTTCAACCAGCAAACTGGATGCTTCGATCGCCCTAGGATAGTTTTTCAGTGAGAATAAATCTTCACCCGCTTTAGTTAATGCCACAGGTGCCTCTTTATGCGTAGGGAATTTGTTGGCAAAGTTAAATGTGCTATCAATCTGTCTGGTTTTAACTAACGACTTTGATTGATCATCTTTAATTGTTGCTAACCAGTCATTGTATGCAACTAATGCCGCATAGCCCGCTTCAGAATCCCTTGGGTGTGCTTGATAAGCATAAGCAGTTTTTTCGAATTCTACCACGGCATATTCATATTCTTTGGTTTCATACCAAATATCTGCTAGCAAGAAATTCATATGCGCTGAATGAGGATCTTCAGGGAATGATGCGATATATGCCTTATACCAACGCGTTGCTTCTATATAATCAGGCTTCTTTTTCGTTTTTTGTGCAATAGCATGATAGTACTTCGCCAAATCGATAATATTTTCTTTTAGAAAGTCAACGACGTGACCAGCTTCTTCAATGTTATTGTGTTGCCAGTATTCAGCATTAATGTGGTAGTTTTCGACAAATTGCTTCTTGGCGGATAACACTTCAGATGGAAATTTACCTTTCTTAAATGCCTCAATGGCTTTAATCTGAAAGTCTGGCGCCTGCTGGTTAAATGCATTGTGTTTGACAAACTCCCGGTAAGTATTCGCCGCATCACTAAAGCGCTGCTTCTCCAGGAATTGCATGCCCAAGCGATCATAGATAAGCGATTCATAGGGACGTCGACCGTGGGCATTAAAGTAATCAGATATTTCTGATGCACCGCCCAGGTATCCATAGCTTAATGCCAATGCACGTAGCGAGTCATCGAGTAACTCTTTCTCAGGACGTGTTAGCTGTTGCATGTCTTGTTCCACATCCTGCTTAAGCATAGTGTCCATCAAGGCTATAAACGAATGCAGGCCAATATCATAATTAAGTTGTTTAAAGTGAGACCAGCCTTGCTTGTATAGAGCGTGCTGATAGAAACGACTATCTTTCCCTAAATGTATTACTTCTGTATAGGCAAACTCAGCTTGCTTATATTTTTTATCGACAAATAATGTTTCGCCGCGACGGAATTGCGCCTCTACGTAGTATTCAGATTGTGGAAATTTAGCAATTAAACGATCCAAGCTGTATAACATTTTCTCTCTTTCATCAGCTGCTTCATAAGCGCGCGAGAGTTGATATAAAACGACATCATTTAATTGATAGTCAGACTTTTCATCTAGCAGGTATTCATATAAATCAATAGTTTCCTGATAATTAATATCTACCGTGGTAAATTTATCTGCCACCAGTGGATTAGAAACATCCACAGCATGTAAATCCTCATTTTCTTCCAGGCGTAAGTCACCTAATCGACGAATGACTTCTGGTTGATCTTGCTCCTGATCTTCGTCAACTAACAATTCTCTATAACTATAGATTGCTTTCTTACGACTTGAATCAACAGGAATATCATTTTCAACATTGACTGTTTTGCGTTCCAGGTCCTCAATAGTGTGATAAGAACCACCACCCCAGCCGCAGGCATTCAACAGCACAACTAATACAGAAACAATGCAATACTGAAAAAACGACTTCATTGTTGTTCCTCTTCTATACCTGGGTTTATTTCTGGGTTTATTTCTGATTCGATTTCCGGAATCACATCTGGATTCTCAACCGTGGCCCTATCATAGGCTTGCGCCAATGCTAATTTTGCCTGTGCACGGTAACTCTTCATGACACGCTTGCGTTTCTCTAGTTCTCTTACGGCAAGTCGCTCTAATAACTTGCTTTGTTTTTCATACGCCACATGAAGTCTAGGCAACGCCTTTTCGATACGCTGTTTAATTTCATCGATACGATATTGAAACCCACCAAAACCAAAACTGGCGACTTGATCGACACCGGCAATCGATTGTTCTACTGTTTGTTGTTGCTTAATTAGATCTTCAATTTGCGCAAGCTCACGTGTCATCTGCCATTTTCGATGCGCATATTCCTGCGATATATTCCACAATATGCGCCCACGCAGAAGTTTTACACGCTGCAAGTTAGCTTTATATTCTTGTTTTTCAGGAAACTCTTCACTTAAGGCAAGTAATTTATTTTCTAAACGTTCGATCCGTTTGATATTTAAATACTCATCATCATTAGCGAATGCCATGACATCATCTTGTTGTTTAGCGTCATTTAATGCTGCGCTTAGCTTGTCATATTTTTTTTGAAAATATTTAAGCATTGACCGGTCAAGTGTTTTTCCCGCGACTGGAACCGTTTGTTCATAACGTGTTTTACGAGTTTCTAACATTGTGTTGAATACATGAATGTTATCCAGCCAGTCCTGCAAATTATTTTTCAGGAAAATTAAATCGCGGAAATTTTTTAATGCCTCATGGAATTGATGATCCGCCATGAGCTCAGTTAAATAACGCACTTCAGGTACTGCTGGGATACTTTTCAATGACCAGAACCAACCAATCAGTGGTTCTTGTTGTGACTTTTCAATTAATGCAGCAATTAATTTTCCCTGCTCGATAGAGCTAATCGATTGAGATAACTTAGTACTTTCTACTTGATAAAGATTAATTGCTTCTTCATACGATTGTACCGCACGACCATTTAAGCCTAATTGACCATACCCGTAAGCGATGGCTAATAAGCCTTCTTGGACTGGTGTACTGGTTAAGCGCCTATCTTTTAATTCTAACCAAGGAGTTAAGGCCTTTTCATAATTGCCTTGTTCACTGTGCGCCCAGCCCATTGTTAATAAAGAAATATCAGAATATAACCCACTTAAACGCACATCTTCTAGATAGTGTTGAGCAACTTCTGGTTTATCTTTTAATAGAGCTAAACCCGCTACCAAATTAGACTTATCACGTAACGTTAACTGATTGGGTTGACGAATGCGTAACTTGCTTGCTTTCTCAAGACTCTTAACACCACTATCAACATTGCCATTTCGAATATGAGCAATACCTAGATTATGCAAGGCATAGTGTCGGTAAGATTTAGGTGCTTTCCAAGTGTCTAGCGATGCAATCGCTTTTGCAGGTTGGCCGGTATCTAAATAAATTTGGCTTTTGAGTAACTTAACATCACTGAATATATCTGCATGAACAGCTCCATGAACATTTTCGATGTAGCCAGCTGCTTTAGCTAAGTAACTTCTTTGATAGGATATTTTCGCTAAATAGTAATACGCACGGTTTTTAATAGCATCGTCCGTATTTTCTTCTAATATCCTGGCGAAAATCTTTCCCGCTTCATTATGCATACCATAAGAAAGCTGTATGCCACCCAATAGCAACTGATCATCCGGATGATGATTTGCTACACGATTGAGTTGCTGAGCTGCCAATAAGTGGGTTATTGATGTGAAGTAATCATCTTGGTAGAAATGAAACAATACTTCACCATAATGTAAATCTTTGACAATTTTCGCTGGAATTCTGTTATCAGGAATGTCTTCATCAGCGCATACTGAAACGGACACTATGCATAAACATAGTATCCAACAGAGCAACTGCTTGATTGACAATCTAAACATAGCGAACAACCTTAAAGGCGATGACTATTGCCATTCTTTAATCACAAACTCTGGTTGTTTTTTAATTGATCGATCAGAGATTTTTAATTCTAAATATTTAGCACCCAGCCCTTTTTCAACAACAACATTGGCACCACGACGATAATCTCGACCATTTGGACCTTTACCAACAAATAGTGCAATCAGTTCATGCTCTCCACTAGTAATATTCCCTATATAGAGTTGTTGCACACCACCACGATGCAAGGCGTCGACTTCTTGTTTTGTATACAAGTAATTTGCTACGACTTTGTCATCAAGCTTCAACTGCACTGAATCAAGATCAAAAAAATCACCGACATCTACCGAAATAAACACCGCAATTTGTGTATTAGCCGGGAAGAGTAATTCTTCCTCTAATACATATAAATCACGATTTATCTCCAACACTTCTTTTTTCAATGTCTGCACACGCCCATCTAATGACTTAAATTCATTATCTAAATTTGATTCTGATTGCGTTGCAGCGATCACACTGCCTGTAATTAATGCAGTTACAAAAAATATGATTAATCTCATTGCCATATTGACCCCCTTTTATGTTTCCTTATGCATCACTAATAGCGAACTGAAAAAAATACCTGAACAACTGCCGCATCGAATGAATAAGGATCGTCAGTAATTTGTGAAAAATCATCTATCCCACTGTAATCATCATATTCATAGTCAATATACTCAGCGGAAAAATTAAGCGTACCGTTATTGAAGTTAGAATATTCATCAAATATCTTATAACTCACTTTTGCACCGACAGAGTAATTATCAAAACTACTCAACTCTTTATCACGTGCCATATAATTACGCGCCACAGCAAAATTATTACTATAAAAGTCTGCTGCATCTTGAGTGTAGTAACGCAAGAACAAGTCGGCTAGCCAGCGATCACCGAAGTATTGTGAATATACAAAGTCAACAGTATGCGCAGTGATATCCCAGGTATCACGGAAGTAGCGATAACCCAATGTTGTTGCACCTTTAAATTGCCAGTATTTAGTTGCACTGACAGCTGTTGCTTGGCTTGTGCGCGTGCCCGGGTAAACTTCTGAACCAAGTCCTTGCGGGACATTGCCGATAATGACAAACCGATAAGGATTATTTAAAAAACCATCTTCAACAGTGGCTTCATAGGAAATATCAGCTCGAATGGTTTTAGTTAATATCTGCGACAAAGACACACGATATTGATAACGCCTTAAGTCTTCTTCAAATTCGGGCGCATCAACACGCATAATTGTGTCGTCACCATATGAGAAACCTAAACCGACAGTCGTGAGATCACCAAACATATCATGCGAAATATCAAAGCCAGCTGTATTCGCTTCGTAATCATTTTCATCACTATATGTGTAGAACGCAGACATTAAGGTATTGTCATGAATATAATTTGCGCCAATCGTATATTCATCGCGATCTTCTGAGTATCGACTTGCACCGGCTAATACATCAGGTGAAGCGCCGCTAATGCTGTCTTGATGATATTTTCCATACACGGAAAACTTTTGTGCAAAACTTTTACGTACAAGTACTGTGGCACCATCGACTTCTACTCCACCGCCATCATAGTAATGATATTGAATATCAGCACGATCTTCTGGCAATGAAGCAGCAAATACATTTGCAGACCACATTACATGTAATACCAAGCATAATGATACAAGTATGATTAGCTTATATATGTCGTTAATTACACCCACATCCACTTCCCTGTGCAGCACCGGCACCTTTTGCAGCTTCACGCGTTTCGTGAACATGTTGTCTGAATGCACTAAATATCGCATCTCGATTTGGATCCATAATTGGATCAGCCAGGTGTTCACGCTCATACGGCGCTACCCATGGCTCAATAGGTTTGACGCTACATGCCGTCAGACCTAATGTAATAACAAGTATGATTAATAAGTGCCGCTTCATTGCTTATTCAAACTTTAGTTTCTTGATTTGTTGTTGATATAACCCTAAATAACTTTCCTTATAGCCGCGATGTAAAAAACGCACATCACCGTTCCTATCAATTAGTACCGTCATCGGCATGGCATCAATGTCATACAATTTACTGACTTGTTTTTCTTCATCGAAAAGCACAGGAAAGTTAATACCTACTTTTTTAGCCAACCTGAGTGCTTTTTCAGGCTCTTCATCAATGTTAATTGACAGCAATTCAAAATCTCTTACATCATGCAGGTCTTTTAACTCAGCTAACTTTGGTAATTCCTGTTGACATGGGCCGCACCAAGATGCCCAGAAATTTATTAATACAACCTTACCTCTATATTCACTTAATTTTTTGTTGTCACCCTGATCACTGCGTAATGTGAAATCAGGTGCTGGTTTACCCACGAGTTCTGTTCGCGCAAACGAGTTATTGCTTATGCATAACGCCATGATCATCACGAGCATTAATGAAATGAGTCTTGAGTGTTTAATTGTCATGGCACATCCTCCTATCAATTTTCTATTCATACATATTGATCAGAAAAATATTCCCAAGTTAAATGTGGCTTCTAAGTTATGCGTAAATTCATTCTCACCTAATAGATCTGTTTCATAGATGTAATCTCTAAAATCAATCCTCGCCGATAACCAGTCAGTAGGAAGAATTTTTATACCAGCGCCAAAATGATATGCAAATTCATCTTCATCAATAAATTCAACATTGCCGACACCCGCTAGGACATAGAAGGCACTACTCATGGCAATGTTTCTACCAAGAAATACTTCACCTGGAAATATGTTGTAGCCTACCGATAATGAGTAATATTCAACGTCTTGCGTCTCTTGAGGGAACAAAGGTAGTCCTAGCCGACGAAATGATTCATCTGATACTTCGGATTCTCCATAAGTCGCTTCAACAAAAAAGTCTTCGGTCACATGATAAGCGGCACGAATGCCATACACGGGCTCTGAACCAAAATCTTCTACATCTAACACGCCATAGAAGGCTGTAATTTCAAAATCTTCGGTATCAATTTTTGGCACAACAATGTCACGCCGGAAAATATCAGGCTTGATGACCTGCTCTTGTTCTTCCTGCTCTTGCTCTGCTATTACGCTAGTCATGCCTAATATCATCAGCAGTAATATTGATATCCATTTCATAATTAATTCCTTCTTTACTTAAAAGAAAAATGCCACGCCGCCGGTTACTTCATCAAAGTCATCATTTTCATCATCACTTGACAGCACCACATAACGACGATAATCCGCTCGAATAAAAAATCTTTCAGTAATATAAAATCTTGCCCCGATACCCGCATTGGCCAAATCTGAATCTGTGTCTTCTGCATCAACCAAGGTGGCTCTTGGTGTGTTTTCAAACCTGCCATAACCTATAGTGAAATTAGGACTGACACGCCATTTTGGAAATGGTGTTGAAACGAGATTAAGGCTGTAAACATCTGAACTGGAGAAGTCACCCGCAACTTCGCCATAGGAAAATTCCAATAAAATATTTTCAGTAAACTTATAACCGAGTCGTGCAATCACGATAGGATCACCAGAGAAGTCACCGCCAGATACACCAAACTCAATACGTCGACTTAAATAATCACTAATCAATACATCACGAAAACTTTTTTTAGTGCCCGCTTCAGTCAATGTGCGTTCCATTTGCGAACGCTCAACCCAACCGGTTTTACCTTTCTCAGTTCTTACTTTGAACCAATCTGTTTTGCGTTTAATAATTTCAATCCATGCATGACGATCAACAACATGAAAAATTGGAAAGCCACGACCCGGCCCGGTGTGCATTTCAATATAAGGGTCGGCAACCTGTACCATTTGATAATCTTTTTCCGCATGAACAACAGACATGTTTGTGATGGCAATCACAAACAGTAAAATCACATGTTTTAAGTGAGTTATTGTTGAGTTGTAAGCGTAACTATCCATGAAGCTATTCATATTTTTTAAATTAAGGCGCGCAGCTGGTTAAATCAGCAGGAACAAGTTGCCCAGACCCTCCCGTGGGGGTGAGGACAGTACAACTCGCAAGGCATGTACCATTCGGTCTACTTGCCCAATTAAGAATTTCTTGATAACAAGTCGCCGAGGTACTGGCAAAAATATCTCCACCACCATGAGGACCAATTGATGCCACTCCGCCATCACCAACCAAGGGCTCAGCTAATAACTTACTTTGTGAAGGACTTGCTGCATTAATGAATGCTTGTGCAGAATTGAAGTTAAATGCTTCATCAGTAGAACCTAACGCCGCATTCTGAATTAATATAAATCCACCTCCCGAACCACCAGAGGTATGACATGCACTGTCAGCACAACTGACTGCACTGGATCCAATCGGTCCTTGCAAAATGGGATTGATACACAGACTAAAAATGTTTGCACATAAATCTGCCACGCTACCAGGATCGTCTTCCGTGGAGACGTTGTCACATCCATTCAACATGATTAGCATCGCTGCGAGCGACGCAAATCGCCGCTTCTTGATCACGGTTTTGCTCCGTAACTAATTAATATTTAACAAGTTGGGTTATTTGCAGCACCTACTGTAATCCAGTTCAATATCACCCCATAAGTGGAATTCGGACTAGTGTCTATTAATACCGGTCGAGTGGCTCCGCCCGGATTATTAGGATTAACAAGCACTTGTGGATGTGCCAAATTTGGCGCAACGTTATCTGAAATAGGACGTCGTAATAAATCATTATTCACTGGCGTACATAAATCATTAATCATTGCGACAGTGACATTAAAGTCACCGCTTTCATTACCTGTTAGCACAAAACGATTTTGTCCACTGGATGGATTAGTAACGTTGTTACTATCTTCACTTGGCTTATGACATGACTGACAGTCGGCCATTAAACGTGGATGAACAGCACTGTTAAATTGCGCTTGACTGACACCTTCGTTAGATAATAAGTTGGCTTTAACTTTGTAATTCACACCATCGAATTCAAATGGGTCATTGATGTATTGCGCACCAATATCTACCCACTCTGTGACCAAACGCTTCTCAGATTCATTGATAAAGCGACTGTGATCCAATGCACCCAAGGTATGATCAGCATCAGCACGTAATTTTTCGTGATAAATCGTTTCTATTAAATGACTGGTACGCGAGCTATTGGCAGATCCTCCAACAGACACAAGTGGTTCTTCTCGCAAGAAAACAACTTCACCATCTTGCACAACAGGAGGAAGCGGTTGACCAAAAGCATCTTTTTCAAACGTACCAATGAGTAACTGATCATAGGAAATTATACGGCCACCCAGACCACCAAGGCCGCCTTCTAATGTTAAGCCTGCAGATACTGCTTCATTAGCAAGTAATGCGTTGTTATGACAGTTAGTACAAGTACACCCGCCATCACCAACAGCACCTGCAGCACTACATGCACCTAACACATCGGGACGTACTTTGTCCCACACCGGTTGGATATGTTCTTCATAGTTAATGCGAATACGACCATTCGGTGCCACTGGTGGCGGTGTATCTAAATCATCGTATGAAATAATCGTTTGTTGAACACCACCCACACTAATGGCCGCCCATACTGGCGTATAAGTAATGTTAGGTTGCAAATCACCTGAGGTAGGATCGTTATTCGCTCGCGTGTCAGCCATAGTGTCACCTGATGCAACCGCCCAATTATTTAAATTCATTGCATGGCTGCCAGCAATCGGTGCTGAATTCAGTGGCTGTGTAGCACGACGCGGTGAATGACATCCATTACATGTGCGCGTTTCACCTGGACGTAGTTGCAACCAGTTAGTATGTGTTTGAAATGCACGCCCTTCTATATCCAAGGCTGTCATTGCGACTGCTGTGTCTGCAGGTACTTTTACACGATAAGAACCATCCGGTTCAATTTGTGCGTAACCTAAAATTTCCTGCATCTCAAATTCACTTTCACCAATGGCATCCATAATCATGCCTGGTGGTGTAGGAATGGCACGCGTGACACGAACAAAGCGTGCAACTCGATTAGTAAATTCAGATGTAGTTGGATCTTTCATTTTTAACAGATCAGGTTCACCTGTTGGCGTGCGTGGAATGCTCTCACCTGGCGCTAAAACAGAATCACCCATGATGTCTAATCCATCTGTGTCATAAACACTGCGTACATTAAACACACCCATACCTGTTCCGCCCAAGCCATTAGACTCTGCAACTAATGTAGGATCTAAAAACTTATCGCCGATCACTGCTGGTGTATCACCTAAGCCACGTGGAATAATGGCGATGGGATCCACCAATGCTTTACCAGATGTCGCTAAATGCACTGGACGCAGTGTTCGATTACTTAAGTCCATCATGTAAATACTGTATTCAGGAACACCTTGATCCAATTCACTCACACCCGTCATAGGATCAGTGACTGTGGTTGGGTTGGGTGGTGCAGGTCTAAATGAAACCAAAGCACGATTGGTACCATCCCAAAGCGGATAAGGCGTTGTAAAGCGTCCACCAGGTGAAAATGAATCATCGTAGTTAACAGTCAAATCAGTTAACTGTACCTTTGTTTGACCATTACAGTTCTGTGGTCGACCAGGTATTGGCTCACATGCATCTGAATAATTTTTAACATCTAACAACATAATGGCACCGGCTTCATTAGTGCCGGATAAAGGCATTAACGAAGTCATCACACGGCCATCAGGCATTTCACGTGGATGTAAAAAACTATTACCTGGACTGAACGCACCATATTGCACAAACAAGTTGGTACCATCTGGGTTTGTAAAAAACACAGGGAAATGGTTTCTATCGGCGAAGTGATCCCAACGTGAGTACATAATTTCGCCTGACTTTAATACCGTCGCATTACGATCGTGACTTTGGTTAAACGAAATTTGTGTAATCTCTTGAGTAACAGGATCCAACACATGCAATGCAATGGTTTGTTCCCGCTCGTATTCATCTAAATAGGTATACGGTTCAACATTCTCCTCAAGCATTTTTTGTTGAGTCGTTTTTTGTCGACTGGATGAAAATACAATACGGCCATCAGGCAAATATGCAGGGTCTACATCGTTAGCCGCTTCTGCAATCGTGGTATCCTGAATTAAACGCGACATAGTATTGGCTTGTAAGTTAATTTCCCAAATATTAAATGTAGTATCGCTGGGGCCACGCATCGCAAATACGACTTTTGTCGCATTAAAATTCACCTCAGGATCAGACACATCACCACGACCTTGAGTGTAAGAAGCGGTTAAGTTAGTTGATTCAGACAACGGCGCAGACACACTCTTCATATAGAGATCTCCGCCCGGAGAGAAGCGAACGCCATCAGTGGGATTACCCAGTGCCTCGGTATTTCGTTGCGCATAAACAATGGCAAAATCACCATTGATAATGACGCCGTCTTCACCTGCACCACCGCCGCAACCCGTTAATATTGTGAGGCTGGTAACACCACTAATAATTGCCAATAGACATGCCTGTATGCTTTTTGTCCATTTAACTAACATGACCGACTTCTCCAAAAACTCTGTTTTCGTGAACAGAATCTAGTTATTTATGGAGGCGATTATTGTTGAGACTAATTATGAGAAGTGGTCGATGTAGATAAACGGCAAACGGCTTCAGATGGATGGAAGGAAATTTCTTTTGTGAAAAACTTCAATAAAATCAAGATAGATAGCGAATATTTTTGTGACGCTAATCAACATTTTGCAAACCACTAGAAAAGAGCAAGTTAGCGTCTCTATCAACAATAATTCCCTCAATACCCTCAAGTGATTCTATAAGTGCGAGACCATTTTCAGCCCCTAAAACAAACACACTGGTCGATAATGCATCGGTATCCATGGCATTGGACCCCAGAATCGTCACACTACGCACCTCACGTGCAGAATCTCCGGTTTTCGGATCGATAATGTGATGGTAACGTACGCCATCTTCGTCGAAATAGCGTTCATAGTCGCCTGAAGTAGAGAGTGCTTCATTCACCAAAGGTAGCTTGACTATGACCTTCTCTTTATTAATTGGATGGCGGATACCGATCACCCAAGGCCGACCATGACGATCACCCACTATGCGTGAATCACCTCCCGCACTGACTATAATTTGTTCAATCCCTAATGCTTGAGCGCGTTGTATGGCTAAATCCACGGCATAGCCTTTGGCAATTCCTCCCAGATCGATGCACACTTGCGGATGCTTGAAACGGATAGATTTCTCAGTTGAAGAATCGTTTAACTCAATATGTTTAAAATTAATTCCTTCCAACTGTTGCTGAATTTCTGACTCACTCGGTCGCACCCCATTTCGATAGTCATATAAGTAACCCACACTGGCAAAAGTGATATCAAAGGCACCTTGGGTGATGTCTGAATAATGTAGAGAACGCGCGATGACCTGGTATAACTCATCACTGATTGGCAACACCTGCGACGCAGCATTTTTGTTCACTGACGACAGTTCGCTTGTGTCAATATAAGGACTCATGCTGGCATTGACTTCACGCATTGTTTGCAAGACCAGCTCCGCTGCATCTTGCGCAAGTTGCTCATTTGAATGCCACACTTCAGTATGAATAGTGGTGCCCATAATTTCAGCATCTCGAACAACCCATTCGCTGCCTAATACAGGAGTCTCCAAATACGCCGTCAACAATAAGTAGATAAGAGTAGAAACTAATAATTTAAGCATAACTATTCTATTATTCATTCGTGCGTATATTATGACGCAAAAGAGTAAACTACACTTAGAATTATACAGCTTAACTAAGTACCTTAATTAGTCCCCTAGCGAATACATTGTGTGATATGACAAAACAGACTCCCACTAACCTAATTCAATATGACCCGAGTTGCATGGACGATTATGATCCCGCATCAATGGATGCACAGATTGCCCAGCAACATATTTTACACAGCATTCATACTATTACCGATAATGAAACTGTGCCTATTCGTGATGCTTTAAATCGCGTGTTAGCACAAGAACTTCATTCGACCATTAATGTTCCCAGTCATACCAACTCGGCTATGGATGGTTACGCGATTCGCAGCCAGGACATTCCCAGTAAAGATCATGCCACATTAACGTTAATTGGCACTTCATGGGCGGGCAGACCTTTCGAAGGCTCTGTAAATAACAATGAATGCGTACGTATTATGACTGGCGCAGTCATGCCGACTAACACTGACACCGTCGTCATGCAAGAACATGTCAATGTCAACGATAAACACGTGACCATCGACGCACAACAAAAACCCAAACAAAATGTTCGCCAAGCCGGAGAAGATATCGCTAAAGACCAACAAGTCTTCCAGGCAGGAAAATTACTCACCCCTGCAGATATAGGCTTAATTGCCTCAATAGGCATTGCTGAAATCAAAGTGTATCGCAAACCTCGCGTGGCCTTTTTTTCCACCGGTGATGAACTCGTATCAATTGGCAGTGAATTAAAACAAGGCCAGATATACGATAGTAACCGCTACACGTTATGGAGTATGTTGACGCGCCTGAATGTTGAGATCAACGATTTAGGCGTGATTAAAGACACTCCCGAAGCAGTAGAAAATGCATTTATAGAAGCGTCAAAAAATGCAGATGTAGTCATAACATCCGGCGGTGTCTCCGTGGGTGATGCAGATTTCGTTAAACAAACGTTAGAAAAACTGGGTGAAATAAATTTTTGGAAAGTGGCCATGAAACCAGGCCGGCCGCTTGCGTGCGGCAAAATAAAAGATGCTTACTTTTTTGGCCTACCCGGTAACCCCGTCTCAGTGATGGTGACATTTTATGTGTTTGTACAAGCGGCGATCGAAAAAATGATGGGGCAAACACCCAAACCACGCATACAAATTCAAGCCATATCAAATAGTGACTTAAGAAAACGACCGGGTCGCGTTGAGTATCAACGTGGCAGCTACCAATTAAATGATAATGGCGAATACCAAGTTACAAAAACCGGCGAACAAGGCTCCGGCATCCTACGCTCCATGTCAGATGCAAATTGTTTTATCTATTTACCCATGGAAAGCACTGGCATAAAAAAAGGTGAAAAAGTAGAGATTTGGCCGTTTGATTCTTTTGTATAAAACGAATAATTCTTCACTTTTCATACAAAATACTTATATATAACTCTCGCATAAAGATTCTTAAGGCAAAAGGGGTACTGACCCTTTTGTTTCAGTTTAAAAGCTATTGACCTCTTTATTTTCCTCCACAAATTTTTGCAAAAATAAAGCTTCTCTAATAACTGCCGAAAACAACCGTGTATGAATTTAATTACCCGCAAGGCGGTATTATGGTTACCCAACACCCCGAACCAAAGAAAGTAAAAAAACTAACAAAGAAGGCTTATGAAGAAGAATTACATCGCCTTCAAGTCGAACTAATCAAATTACAGGAATGGGTAAAACATAAAGGTGTAAAAGTCGCTGTTGTGTTTGAAGGTCGTGATGCAGCGGGTAAAGGTGGTGTTATTAAAAGAATTACTCAGCACCTAAACCCCAGAGTTTGCCATATTATTGCCCTGGGCACGCCCACAGAACGAGAAAAAAGCCAATGGTATTTTCAGCGTTACGCTGCTCAGCTTCCTGCTGCTGGTGAAATCATGTTATTTGATCGCAGTTGGTATAACCGTGCTGGTGTTGAACGCGTCATGAATTTTTGTAGCAATGATGAATATCATATTTTCCTTAAAGATTGCCCCGTGTTTGAACGCATGCTTATCGATTCAGGTATTATCTTAAGGAAGTATTGGTTCTCAGTCAGCGATGAAGAACAAGAGAGACGTTTTCAAGCGCGAATTAATGAACCAACAAAGCGCTGGAAATTAAGTCCCATGGATTTAGAAGCGCGAGACAAGTGGGCAGAGTATTCAATGGCTAAAGATGTCATGTTTACACACACTGACATTCCAGAATCCCCATGGTATGTGATACAAGCAGACAACAAAAAACTAGCACGCCTCAATTGTATTAGTCACCTGCTTAACTCAATTCCATACGAAGACTTGACACCCAAAAAGTTTAAACTGCCCCCAAGAAAAAGCAAATCAGGATATAAACGACCGCCAATAGACAAACAAACTATTGTTAACCAGGGTTATTAAAGCTAAAGTTGACAACCTTGAATCAATAACGATTATTAAATATATAAGTTGAAAGCTATTTTCTGCGAAATGACTTTTACTTAGAAAAATCACTCAATTCAATAAGCTTGATTTTTTCCTGCTTACTCATTGCTTTGATATAAGATTCCTTGACTGAAGCATCAGAACGATCTTTACATTCAGTTTGATAGATAACTTTAAACGGCCCTCTACCCTTAGTGTATTTTGCACCGGTACCATTTTCATGTTGATGCAGGCGACGCTCAAGATTATTGGTGATGCCAGTATAGAAAGTTTTGTCTTTACACTCTAATATATACACTACCCAATTGTTCATTAGACTGAATTTAACACACCCTCTTTTAATTCATATACAGTATCCATTTTCTGTGCTAACTGCATATCGTGTGTCACCATGACAATGGCTGTGTGCAATTCCTGGTTAAGTTGCATCATAAGGTCGAATACCTGTTGCGCGGTTTTACTATCCAAGTTACCGGTAGGCTCATCGGCTAATATAACTTTAGGCTGAGTCACTAAAGCACGTGCAATTGCCACTCTTTGCCGTTCACCTCCCGACAGTTCGCTTGGTTTATGCTGCATGCGTTGTTTTAGCCCGACACGTTCAAGCATGTGTGCTGCCGCAGTCAGTATTTGATTAATACTTTGTTTACGCAACATAAGTGGCATGGACACATTTTCTTGTGCAGTAAATTCAGGCAATAAATGATGGAATTGATAAATAAACCCTAAATTCTGATTACGCAACAATCCACATGCTTCGTCCGAAATTTCATTTAATTTTTTATCCGCAAGGATGACCTCACCTTGGGTAGGTTTATCCAAGCCACCCAATAATTGCAGTAAAGTACTTTTACCACTGCCACTCGCACCGACAATAGCTATGCGCTCGCTGGTATTAATTGTTAACTGAATATCTTTCAACACGGTGACGTCGAGGTCGCCATCATGAAAGCGTTTACTCAAATGATTCACTGAGATGATAGTCTCAGGCACGGTATCGACGACGGCATGTTGCGACATAGTTATTGCTCACCCTCATTCATATCTTAACGCCTCAGCCGGTTGAGTTTTTGCCGCTTTGCGAGCGGGGTATATGGTTGCCAGCACGGTTAAGAAAAACGATATGCATGCGACGTAAATCACGTCACCGGAACGTACTTCCGAAGGCAAGTCACTAATGTAGTACACACTCGGTGAGAGCACTTTCATATCAAATAAGTTTTCCACAAAGGCAACAATTTCGGCTAAGTTTAATGCCAGCGCTAATCCTCCCGCCACACCCAAGACGGTACCGACAAAGCCAATCAAACTTCCCTGGATGATAAAAATCCATTGAATACTTTTCGGTGAAACACCATAAGTGCGCAAGATTGCGATATCAGATTGTTTGTCTGTCACAACCATGACTAACATCGACACGACATTAAATGCAGCCACTGCCACAATCAAAGTCATAATAATAAACATCATAGTCTTTTCCATTTTGACTGCACGGAAAAAGTTTTGATGCCGGCGCGTCCAATCTGTTAACCAAAATTCACCTTTAAATTGATTATTCAGTTTATGGGTTAATTCCGGCACCAAGAAAATATCCGACAATTTTAAACGCAAGCCAGTCACTTCATTTGCTTGCATGCGGTATAAACGCTTGGCATCTTCAATATGAATAATTGCCGTATTGCGATCGAACTGATTCATGCCGACTTCATATATACCGGAGACAGTAAAGCGTCTAAGTTTGGGCAAAATACCGGCGGGTGTGACAGATGCCTCAGGAGTAATTATTGTTATTTTATCTCCCACAAATGTGCCCAAAAATCTCGCCAGTTCATTGCCAATTAAAATTCTGAATTTACCCGGTTCAAGGATGTTCAAGTTAGTATCGAGAATATAGTCCTGGATCTCTGACACATTAGATTCTTGCGCGGGATCAACACCACTCAGTAACACCCCTGTGACTTGAGTGCTTTTCACCATCATGGCCTGCCCTTCAACATAGGGCGCCATACCAACAATTTCTTCCACGCTTTGCAATGATTGTTGCGCGCGCGGCCAGTCATCTAATGTGCCATCTAATTCCAGCACATTGGCATGGGCTGTCATGCGCAACATGCGATCGCGTACCTCAGTTTGAAAGCCGTTCATAACAGAGAGCACTGTGATAATCACAATAATGCCCAGCGCGATACCCAACACGGATGTCAAAGATATGAATGAGATGAAATGATTGCGGCGCTTGGCACGCAGATAGCGTAAGCCGACGAATAATTCGAGTGGTTTAAACATGATTATTCACATTAATTATATTAACTATTCTATTGTTTTATATGAATTTAATAAGCTAGAGAATAGTTAAATAGGCAGATTCTCATCAGGCTAGTTGATTATTACATCGTTAATCAGGAAAACACTTCGAATTATCCCCTTAAGGGGCTGAATGCTTACTCGAAAATTCTAGCGAATGGTATAGTTTAGTCACTATTCAACTAGATAAATTCACCACTGACTAGGATTATTGCATGATTACTCGAATCACTCGTTATTGTATCGCATTCTGTTTGCTTTTCGCGCTTAGCGCGCAGGCAGATGTCGTTAAATTACCGTCCCAAGCGCCACAAATCGTGACGAGTGATGCTGCCCCTGTGCGCGGTATGACCAAGCAGCAGGTCGAATCCAATTTTGGTTCGCCTATTAATGCTTCTGGCCCCGTGGGTGAACCCGCAATCTATCGCTGGGATTATGCGGATTACTCGGTGTTCTTTGAACACAATTACGTGATTCATTCAGTCGTCACCTCAAGCAAATAGTCACTTAATATTTGTAATACGATTTTCACTAGGAATTTCTCCTACGTAGCTCAATAATAGTTAAGCGACTGATTCAGAGTTAAGCTTAACTAGTGAACAACTTTTACCCCTTGCCTGAGTGGTACCCGCAAAGTGCCACTGTCATCGTATGGCCTCACCGCTATAGCGACTGGTCACATATGTTAGATGATATTCAGCAGACATATGTAGCATTAATCAAAGCGATTACCCGTTATCAACCAGTCATTGTGGTGTATTTTAATGACGCGCATAAAGCAGCCATCATACAATTATGTGTAGACAACCAATGCGATATGCAATGTCTAAGTTTTGTTGCTATTGAAACCAACGACACATGGATACGTGATTACGGCCCACAGATTTTATTAGGTGCCACTGGCCATCAATATATTGATTGTGAATTTAATGCCTGGGGTGAACAGTACCCGTGGCGATTAGATAATTTATTTGCCGAACAGTTTTATGAATATTTGAATACGCAACGTTGCGAGTATCACCGTATTCCTTTAGTCATTGAAGGTGGCAATTTAGAATTTGACTCACAAGCAAACCTATTAACTAATCTTGCCTGTATTCGACTTAATAACCCTAATTTTTCACTCAGCGATGAAGCGATAATAGAAAATCTGCGTGACTTGTATTCACTTAAACAGGTGCTAAGCATCGATGTGCCAGCATTAAAAGGAGACGACACTGGCGGACATATAGATACTTTAGCGCGCTTCGTGAATGATGACACCATTGTGTACAGCAGCACGGATGATGCTGACAACCCCAACCATTCGTGTTTATTATTACTCAAAGACCAGTTAATGACGCTGAAAAATAAACAAGGCAAAGCGTATCAACTGATCCCTATTCCTCTGCCTAAAACAGTATTCCTAAACGGCGACGATGACTATTTGCCTGCCAGTTATGTCAACTTTTTATTTATTAATCATGCCATCATAGTACCATTACATCAGGATGAGCATGATCAAGTGGCAATAGATCGTTTATCGCAAGCATGCCCCGAACGTAAAATTATTGGTGTAAATGCAAATACATTAGTCCAGCAATTTGGTAGTTTACATTGCGCAACCTTGCATCTTCCTGAAAATATTTTAAGGGATACTATTTAATGAAAGTAGGTTTAGTCCAACATAGCAATGTGGGTGAATCGGATACCAACATCAGCTTTACACTCAAACAAATTGAGTTGTTATCGAAACAAGGCGCGCAACTAGTTGTATTACAGGAATTACATCGCTCATTATATTTTTGTCAGACTGAATCTGCGCATCACTTCAAACTGGCCGAACCACTCGATGGCCCAACTGCAAAACTGTTAGGTGAATGTGCTAAAAAAAATAATATTGTTATTGTTGGTTCAATTTTTGAGAAACGTCGCCACGGGGTGTATCACAACACGGCGATTGTAATTAACAATGACGGCAGCATGGCCGGCTTCTACCGCAAAATGCATATACCCGACGACCCAGGCTACTATGAAAAATATTATTTCACGCCTGGTGATACTGGCTTCATACCGATTCAAACCAGTGTTGGCTTACTTGGTGTATTAATATGCTGGGATCAATGGTTTCCTGAATCAGCACGCTTAATGGCGCTGGCCGGCGCAGAAATATTAATTTATCCCACGGCCATTGGTTGGGACATGAACGACGATGCACAAGAACGCACTAGACAACTAGATGCATGGATAACCATACAACGCAGTCACGCTATTGCTAACCATTTACCTGTGATTAGTGTAAATCGTGTAGGGCTCGAAGCAGACCCGAGCAAGCAAACATCAGGTGTTAATTTCTGGGGCAATAGCTTTGCCTGCGATGCAATGGGAAAAATGCTTCATCAATGCGCGGCGGATGAAAATGCCAATGCGCTGGTTGAAATTGATACTCACGAAACGGAACAGCAACGCTTGATTTGGCCGTACTTCAGAGACCGCCGTGTGGATGCTTATGCTGATTTAAATAAACGTTCTATAGATTAACAACTAACTTAGAGTATGCGCATTGGTTCTCTGCTGAAGTAATCCAGTCCAAAAAGCCAAGCAACCACTTAATAATACAACCAAGCATATCCAAAGAAGTTTAGTGTATTTATGCGCTTCACCTAATAGTTGCGTGTAAGCAGAAGATTCTAAAAAATATAAAACAGCACCTAAGATAGCAATACAAAAAGCAAATAGAAAACTCCACTGCGGTACATTTTTTTGATTGGCAAATAGCGAGAAAAACACGACAGGCGCTAAAAACATGGAAGCAGTGCCACTGACGGCGACAGCGCTAAATATATCTTGATTGCCCCAAAAAACACACAACACACCGAGCAGCATAAATATAAGCATCACTGCTCGTCCGTTAAAAATACTCGGCGTTACAAGCTTCATGTCCAGGGCAATTAATTTTGCCGCGCTTGATAAACTGCTATCCAGTGTCGACATTGCAGACACTATCAAAGCAATCGATAACAACAGCATTGGCCACTCACCTAATAATGCCATTAATGCTGAATTCATTGTATCACCTGCACTTGAATGCGCACCGGCAAACACTCCCAGACAACCAAAAGCAGTTATGCATAAGATACTTATCCAAGCAGCATGTAAAAAACTTTTTTTGGTGGTATTTTTATCTGCAATAAAGCCTCTATCCATCATCACTGGATCATGCATGGGGTAACTCCATACCTGCAATAACGCAACAATGAGTAAAATTGGCCCAGGTTGAGAAATATCAAACGCGACAGGATTTAAATCTGCAAAAGCAAACTGACTTGAGTCGAACATCGATAAAATTAACAGCACAAGCACGGCGATAAACATACTCATTTGAAATACATCTGTTTTCAATGAAGCATGTAAGCCACCTAACATTGAATAAAACAGGACGACAACGGAGAAGCCAATCACGGCGAATGTGTACATATGAGTTCCCACTTCACCGAATAAGATGCCCACAACCAATAAATTGGCAAAGACTTCACTGATCAGACGGATAACAATCACAACGTTATAGCAAATCATTCCCGCTCGACCAAAACGCTGCTGAAAGAACTCATGTAAGTTGTTAAACCCTTGATTAAATCTCACATGTTCTATAATTTTCCAACCGGTCAGAAACGATAAGTAATAACCGGCATAGGCCAATGTTCCCCATAGCCCATAGTAGTATCCCAATATGGCTGCATTCATTAATGATCTGGCGAAAATCCATGTGGTGACTTGAGAGAACGTTAGTGTTAACACACCAGGTGCATGACCTCGTGGTGATAAGCCTGAGAAAAAAGAACGCTCACTACACACCCTGGGTAATAAAGCGATGGAAATTAATGCGGTAAGTCCGGCGGCAGCGAATAAAATATATTCCATGGATGTCAGGTAATATGATTAATAAAGTGTAGACCAAGATTGTTGGGTTGATCTTTCACTAGAAATTGCTCGGTCTCTGTTCCAGACTCGACTCTACCACTTACATCCATGTTAGCGTCCTGCATTTCTAGTACTTCCGCCATCCCTGGCGGTCGCACTCTGAAATTGTACTTATATGTATACTGATTTTTTCTATTTTGCGTTAGGGAAAAATAATTGTTGGTTATTGACGCGGTAGTCGCCAATCAATGCTTGGCCACGTTCGCTCAATAGCCATTCAATGAATGTTTGTACTAGATCGACTTTTACATGCGGATGTATTTGATGGTTCACTGCAATCACACTGTATTGATTATTCAATGGCGGATCACCTTCAAAAACAATAGTGTGATTTTGTTTATTTCCAAAACTTACCCAGGTGGCGCGATCCGTCATGGTATAGCCTTGCATACTGATGGCGGTATTCAGGGTAGCGCCCATGCCCGCACCTGCTTCCCGATACCAGGTGCCACTCTCTATAGCGACATCCACACCTGCTAATTCCCACAACGATAACTCTTTAATATGTGTACCGCTATCGTCACCTCTGGAAACAAATACAGCCTTGTTATGGGCTATTATTGTTAATGCGTCAATGACCCGCTTTGTTTGCTTAACGCCAGCATAATCTGTTTTCGGTCCGACAATCACGAAATCGTTATACATGAGTTGATGCCTCTTCAGGCCGTATCCTTCAGCCACAAATTTTTCCTCGCGACTTTTTGCATGCACGATCAATACATCAGCATCACCATTACTAGCATTTTTAATAGCTTGCCCGGTGCCCACCGCAACCACGCGCACATCTATACCAGAAGCATGTTTAAATTTAGGCAACAAATAATCATATAAGCCTGAATTTTTGGTTGATGTTGTAGACTGCAAAAGAATATATGGGTTTTCTTTAGCAACAACAGTGTGCGTAAAAAATATTAATGCTGACAGTAGCATCAGCTTGATTACATTTTGCATTGGTTTCATTCGAGTTAAAATTTAAACGTTAATTGCGCATACACAAAATTAGCATCACCCTCATCATTAGCATTGGGTGCGCGTTTTGCGAAGCCAGATTTAAAATAATATGCAGCACCTATTTCAGCACCTACATTGACAGGGATAATATCCCAACGTAAGCGTCCTTCTAATTGCTGTCCTAAATAACTGCCAGAATTTCCCTCGGGATCTTGCACACCTGCAATCACCCATGCATCTTTATCCGACTCCAGCCAAAAACCACGATGCGTGATCGTCATTGATACATTAGCGTGTGGCATTGACTCTAGACGTGCACCAGGAGAGACTATATTAGATCGAGAAAACGGTCCATAAATACCTAACGGACCAAAGTCGCCTCCTCTTACACCAAATAAACTATCAAAGCGATTATTGTTTCCGTCATTGGGATCATCATCTCCACTAGCATAATCGAAAAATGCTGCGACTCTTGCGGTGCCGTACATATCAAAGCTGTAACCAATCTCGGCGCGTGCAAACAAAGCGGAATGTTTTAAATCTTCACGATCACTTGCCGATGTTGACGCACGTGAGTCACCAAATTGATATGCACCTTCTACTTGATAATCGAATTGACTGTGAGATTTAGATTTATAAACTCGGCCTCCAACTGTGTGAATATCACGATTACGCGTAGCACGGTTATGGGTATCGTTTTCATCTAAACCAAAATAAAACATTTCTGCTGTACTGCGCCAACGACTCAAGGTGGCTGTAGGTAACTGATAATACCCACCCCAAAATGATACCTCAGTGTCTTGATCATCCCCTTGGGTGCGATTGCGCTTTCTACGATCAAATTCGCGCGGTAAACGTTGCACGGGCAACGTGTAAAACAAACGCATCTGCTGGCCATTGGTATAGTTTTGTTGCCAGTCTAGACCTGTAAATGCATTAATCGCATTTCGGAATTTGTTGCGTGCTACAAACCGACGACTACCAATATCCATGGTAAGGCGCCCTAATCTTAGACTTGATGACATGCCATTATGTTGGGCAAAGTTACGCTTGACGTAAAGCTGCAACACATCTAAAGGGTTTACATCGCCGGTGGCAATTTTAGTACTGTCATCCGCATAGGCTTGACGTGAATCCAACAATTCAAAAGCAACATCCCATTGATCCCAAGTGGCTTGTGCAAGCAGTGTTGTTTGAAATACCATAATTTGATCATCGCCATTGCCACCGGCACGAAACTGCTCATCTAATGTTTCATAGCGAGTTCTGTGTGAGCCAGAAATAGTTAACCACTCAGGTGGATTTAATGCAGCATTTAGCGACCATGGCGGACTATCTGCAAGCACGACAGGCTGGAAATTCACTATGCTTAATAGTAAAAATACTACGTGCAAATTGGCTACGTAATGTTCTAATTTAAGTGCCATGGTATGCACGCAAGCTGTTTGACTGCCAAGAATTAAGGAGACGCTATTGTAGCTTTAACGGCTTAATCTGCAATATTGAAAAAGGAGTGTATTAATCGAGTGAAATTATAACCAACGACGCGTGCTTTGTTTATAGGATAGATATTCGTCGCCAAAAGTTTGCTCTAGCATAATCTCTTCTTGCAAAATAAATCGGTGATGAATCCAGAATATAAAAATAACTACCATCAACAAACAAGACAGGCTTTGTAGCCATAACCACCAACCCAGTAGAAACAAAGCCATACATAAATATATAGGGTTGCGGCTGATGGTATATGGCCAGGAAAGAATTAAAAACGTGGATTCTTCTAGCGGTTTGATTTCAGTGTGGTGTTTGTGAAACATATAAGCGCAATAAAGAATGCAGAAAAAACTCAATACCATTAATGCGACTGCAAACAATCGAGTGTTTTGCCATTCGACTAACGGAAAATACTTGTCTAACAGATACATTATCAGCATTGCACTGAGCACGAGATAAGGCGGAAGTATGTTTGTTTTTTTAACTTCACCCATAAAAAAATTAGTAATTGAAACTGTAGTCTAGCCTTTGTTTGTTAATGCCTTCATCACTAATGAGTAAAAATAATAAACAGTTTATTCTACAATGGAGTCTATATCCAACGAGACTTCAACAGCATTGCTCTGACTAAAATCTACCAACACACCCTTGGAAATTAAATCACCTTTTTGTGTCACTGCTTGGCCACTTTTAGAAATTCGTGCAAGCACTTCTACTTGATCGAAAGATTCAATTGTAAGGTTTGGCACCATAGCCATATCTTTGGTTAAAGTAACTTTCACTGGTAGATTAGAGACTGTCATACGCGCTAACGACAGCGGCATTTTGGGCCCCTGAGCAGGACGCGCATAAATAAATAAAGTATCGCTAGAGCTTGCTTGTTGATTCACTTTTTCATTTAACTGCACCGATACATCAATTGCACGTGCATCAGTGGCAGGTGTTTCCTCGACAGTATCGCTAGATGCCAACGACGGCATACCTGCTTTTTCACGCGCATCACCAAGAAACCTCTCCAAAGACTGTTTAACTTGCGGACGATCTTGTGGGACTAGCGACAGTAATGTTTGCCAATGCTCGACTGCCACCGAATAATCGGAAGATGTATAGGCAGCGTAACCCGCGTACCAAAGCCCTTTTTCGTACTTTGGATTAATTGTCAGTGCTTTTTTTAATAATGATTTTTCATACTCAGCGAATAATTCATTATTTGAGAATGCAGAAGACTCCGCAGTTAATACTAATAATTCTGGATCCGCTTGATTAACTAAATCCAGTGCTTTTATGTAAGCATTCTTGGCTTCGTCATAACGTTGCATGACAAAATATGATTGACCAAGCATTTTCCACCCTTCTACATTATCCGGGTCTTCTTTCAGTTTTTGTTCTAAATTGGCAACGGCCCCTTCAATAGATTGAGCTTGTGTATCTGCTACTTGCTGCTGGCTGACATCATTAGTGAATTCCCCGGTGCTCACTTGCTTATAGAGCAAGATTGCTAACACAGGCAGTAACACTGCGACAGTTAGCGTGGCAGCCATATTACTGCCAGATTGTTTTATGTTTAGTTGCTCAGGCTGTTCAGCTTCTGCATCTTGCAACAAAGTCTGTTGCAGATCGGTTAGTGCATGCTGGTACTCATCTTTATCCAGCAGGCCTTTTTCCAAGTCTGCTTCAAGTTCCTCTACTTTTCCCAGATAAATAGCTTTGTTTATCTCTTCACGTGTGATATTGGAATGACCTTCACTTGATTTAACCAATGGCAACAGCACAAAGGCTAACCCTGCTAAAGTCAATATCACTACTACCAACCAAAAAGTTATCATGCTGCGCTCGCTTTATTTATCGTTTTCATCAAGGAGTGATTTCAAGCGCTGCTTGTCTTGGTCTGTTAACTCTGCTGCCGGCACCGCCGTGGCTCTTTTTCTCACCAATATAATGGCAATCAATATTCCTCCAACGAGCAATACAAATGGGCCAACCCATAACAAGTAAGTTCTTGCTTTTACTGGCGGATTATATAAAACAAAATCACCATAACGATCAGACATAAAATCTAGAATTTCTTGATCAGTTGCACCGCGCTCTAGCATTTCTTTGACTTCTATGCGGAAATCATCTGCCAGTCCTGCCGGCGATTCGGCAACTGTTTGGTTTTGACACACTAAACAACGCAGTTCTGAAAGGATTTTTTCATATCTTTCTTCATACTCTGGCGCAACGGTTATGAAACTGGCTTCAGCCAGCGCAATTAGGAGTATGTAAATGAGTACTGGCAGAACGCGTTTCACTATTGCACGCTCGCAGTGGTGGTCGCGGAGAGAATTTGATTTATTTTCGGAATAAACTGCTTTTCCCAGACATCAGGAGTCATAACGCCAACTAACTTATGTTGTATGACACCGTTTTTGTCAATCAAGAATGTTTCTGGCGCACCATAGACACCGAAATCAATCCCTATACGGCCACTGTCATCAAAAATATTCGCCACGTAAGGGTCGCCATAACGATTTAGCCAATCTAAGGCAGTGGCACGATCATCTTTATAATTCAGCCCGTAAATAGGCACCTGTAATTGTTCGGCTAGATATACTAACGCGGAATGCTCTTGCTTACAGGCAGCACACCATGTGGCCCAAACATTAATAAGCGCATAATCACCTTGAAGATCTTTGTCGGTAATTGTTTTGTTTGGATCTTTAAGAGTATTGGCAACAAATGTTGGCACTGGTTTACCAATTAGTGGTGATGGTACTAAGGAAGGATCTTTATATAGCCCTACAAACAGGAATCCTGTTAACACTAGAAAGATAACAGCAGGAAGTAGAAAACGTATCATAGAATTTCAGTCTATTAAGAAGAAGCACCTAATGTTGTCTTGGCTGAGGGCAACTCTGTATTGACTGCTTGTTTGGACGTTTTAGTCAGTGTGCGATATCGTTTATCCATTGCGCCAAGCACGCCACCGATGGACATTAATAAACATCCTATCCATATCCATTGTACAAACGGGCGATAGTAAATGCGAAAACCCCATTCTGTTTCGTTGACAGGCTCGCCTAGTGACACATATAAATCTCTAAACCAGCCGGTATCAATGCCTGGCTCGGTCATAGGATTTTGTTGCACGGTATACACTCTTTTTTCTGGATATAAATTTGCCACAAACTCACCGTCTTTATGCACTTCTACCGTGCCTCGCATCGCTTGATAATTTGGCCCTTGCACAGGCCCGACTGATTTTAAGTTAAACGTGTAACCTGCCAGTTCTATTTCTTCACCAAACTTAACACTAATTTCTTTTTGGTCACTAAAAGCACTTGTAAACACGACACCAAATATAAATAAACCAATGCCAACATGAGCGATCACCATGCCATACATTGCACGCGGAATTTTAGCTAACGCTTTAGTCATCGACGTCGATGCATCTCGTTTTACAATCAAGCGAATGACGGCATAGATAGCGGTCAGTATCGCCCACGCGCCGGCAGCAATTCCAACAGCTGTCATGATGGTTGTGTCACGGTAAATCGCAAGTGGCATTAAGATGCCAAGCACAACACTTAATACCAATAGAATTTTCAACTTACTGAATAATTCTTTAAAAGAAACACGCCGCCATTTAGCAATTGGACCAATTCCCATTAACACCACCAGAGGCAACATCAGAGGGACAAACACAGCAGAAAAATACGGTGGACCAACCGATAATTTTGGTAAGCCTAATGCATCAAGAAACAACGGATATAATGTGCCAATCAAAATTGTAATCATTGCCACCACAAGTAATACATTATTAATAAGCAACATGGTTTCTTTTGATACAACTTCGAAACGTCCGCCCGGACTGAATTGTGTTGCACGCCATGCATATAGTGTCAGCGAGCCACCAATGACCACAGCCAAGAATCCAAGAATATACACACCGCGTTCAGGATCACTGGCAAAAGAATGCACGGAAACCAACACCCCAGAACGCACCAGAAAAGTACCTAATAAACTTAACGAGAACGCTAAGATAGAGAGCAGTATCGTCCAACTTTTAAATGTGGCTCGTTTCTCGGTTACTGCCAGCGAATGTATGAGCGCAGTGCCCACCAGCCATGGCATAAAGGAAGCATTTTCTACCGGATCCCAAAACCACCAGCCTCCCCAGCCGAGTTCGTGATAAGCCCACCAACTGCCTAACGCAATACCAATAGTTAAAAAAACCCAGGCGACATTGGCCCATGGTCGCGACCAACGCACCCACGCTGAATCCATTTTGCCGCTTAGTAATGCCGCAATTGCAAAGGCAAAGGCAACTGAAAACCCAACATAGCCCATGTAGAGCATTGGCGGGTGAATCACAAGACCCGGGTCTTGTAGTAATGGATTTAAATCTCGGCCTTCAATCGCAGCAGGAAACAAACGCTCAAATGGATTTGAAGTGAGTAATGTAAAGGAAATAAATCCAATACTGACCATGCCCATAACAGCTAACACTCGCGCAATGACATCTTCAGGCAACGATCGACTAAAAATAGCAACGGCATGCCCCCACCCCGCTAAACATAAAACCCAAAGTAATAATGAACCCTCATGTGCACCCCATACCGCGGATATTTGATAATAGACAGGCAGTTTTGTATTGGAATTGTTTGCGACATACAACACTGAGAAATCGTTAGTCACAAAGCAATAAGTCAGACATATAAAAGAAATGAATAAAAACAAAAACTGTCCACTTGCTGCTGTACGACCAACCGCCATCCAGCTAATATTATTTCGGTATGCTCCGACGAGTGGAAGAATGGATTGCGCTACTGCTAAACATAGCGCAATGATAAGAGTGAATTGACCAATTTCAGCAACCATAGGATATTTTCTATATATTAGTTAACGGCACGTGGAATCGATTCAGGATGCTTTGCTCCCGCCGCTTTAAGTGCATCAGCCACTTCGGGTGGCATATAATTTTCATCATGCTTGGCAAGCACTTCTTGCGCGACGAATACCCCTTGAGTGTTTATTTTACCTTGCGCAACTATTCCTTGTCCTTCACGAAATAAGTCTGGTAGTAAACCTGTGTAACGCACAGTAATGCTGTCTGCGGTATCGGTTAAATCAAATTGTGTAGTCACGCCATCACTCTCACGCATCACACTGCCTTCTACTACCAAGCCGCCCAAGCGAAACATTTGCCCCTGCTCGACTTCACCTGACTTGATGGCGGTCGCCACTTGCGCCGGACTGTAGAAATACAAAAGATTTTTTTGAAAAGCAAAAAGCGCCAAACCTATTGCAGCACCAAAGCCAGTCACCAGGACAAAGACAAAAATTAAACGTTGTTTTCTTTTCGGTGTCATGTGAGCATCAGTTTAACAAGCTTAATTTAAGACTCTTCAGCGAGCTGCTGCATTTGTTTGATAATTTTTTTTCGCTTCATGCGCGCCAGCACAACGTTAGCAATCATTAAAAAAGCGACCACTGCGTATGACGTCCAGACAAAAAAAGCATACCCACCCATGGCGAAAAATTCTTTCATAAGAAATTACCTCACCACCTCTTTTACCCACGACGCGTTTTTTTCTCTTGCCAGTAGTTCGGCACGCGAACGCATAAATAACAATGACAAAAAGAACGTTTTGAACGCAACCGCCATAATAAGCAAAGGTATTAACATTGATATATGCATAGATGGTTTATCAAACTTAGTCACTGTTGGGCCTTGATGTAAAGTATTCCACCACTCCACAGAGTACTTGATTATTGGGATATTAATAATCCCCACAATAGCCAGTATTGCCGCTGCTTTCGCCCCTGTACGAGGGTCGTCAAACGCGCCGTGCAGTGCAATAACACCAAAATACAAAAACAATAGGACAAGTTCTGAGGTCAAACGTGCGTCCCATACCCAATATGTCCCCCACATGGGTTTCCCCCATAACATGCCGGTAATTAACGCCATGGCAGTAAATGAGGCACCCAACACTGCACACTCACCTATAACAATTTCAGCCACTTTGATACGCCATACCAAAGCAACAATGCCTGAAAATGCCATTACCACATAAACAAACATGGACATCCATGCAGCAGGTACATGAATATACATAATGCGTACCGTCTCACCCTGTTGATAATCAGGAGGTGCGACAAAAAACCCCTGATATAAACCAATTGCGAGTAAAACTACTGTCGTAATCCCCAACCACTTCTGCCAGCCGTAAGACCACTGGTAGTAATAGCGTGGAGATCCGTATTTATGAATAAATTGCATCATAATTAGCTATAAGACACTTTAAGTGCAGCAACGACTGCAAATGGAATAAGTAAAGCTGAGATTATTAAAAATGCACCCAAAAGCGCGTAGTAACCCGAAACAGGGAGCTGATTAGCCGACGCATTGATAGCCATGGTAGAAAAAATCAAAACAGGTATATAAAAAGGCAGTATTAATAACGAAGACAATATCCCTCCTGAGCGTAAACTTAAGGTCAATGCTACGCCAACTGAGCCTAATAGGCTTAATATGGGTGTGCTTATAAGTAAAGTAATTATAAGACTACCGATTGCATGCGTTGGAAAATATAAAAGCAATGACATCACTGGCGCGAGTATCACTAATGGTAACCCGATACTGAGCCAGTGAGCAGCAATTTTAGCACTAATTAATACCACTTTAGGACCGGGCAACAATAACAATTGTTCGAGAGAACCGTCGTCATAATCAGAGCGAAACATAGCATCCATAGACATTAGTGTGGCAAGTAGTGCAGTAACCCAAATAACTCCTGGGGCCATCTGACTTAGTAGCTCTTTATCTGGACTAACACCCAGCGGAAACAAACTCACAACGATGACAAAGAAAACCAAAGGATTGGCCAGTTCTCTGCGCCGGCGAATCGCCAGCATCAGGTCTCGATATAAGATTGAATAGAATAATCTCACCATTAATGCCTTGTGTAGTCAGATAAATTCAAGTGCACTTCAGCTTGTTTGCCAACATCAATGCCTCTATGTGTTGTCAACACAGCCATGCCGCCTGAATTAAGATGCTGTTGCAATCGATGTTCTATGACTTCAATAAATTCCACATCAAGTGCCGTTAATGGTTCATCCAGGACCCACAATTTTTGCTGAGAGATAAATAGTCTTGCCAGTGATACGCGTCGTTGTTGTCCAGCAGATAAGCGTGAGCACGTCACACTTAAGCGCTTGCGTAAGCCGACCAATTCTGCCAATTCAGGTATCGAACAATTATTGTCGCTAGGCCAAAAGCGCAACAATAACTGTAGATTTTCACGCACGGTTAATTCGGTTTTTATCGCGGCTAGATGACCAATATACAAAAGCTGTTGTTGGAACTCTTCAGCAATGGATTCAATGTTATGCTGATTCCAGGACACCGACCCGTGCGCCGCTTGACTTAACCCTGTAATGATGCGTAATAAACTGGTTTTACCAGTGCCATTATTGCCTTGAACGATCATTGCCTGACCGCATTGCAATGAAAAGTCGAGATTTTCAAACAATACCCGTTCTCCACGCTCACAAGCGAGGGATTGGCCAATTAGCTGTATTTCAGAGGAATTTGCGGACATTTATGAGGATTTTAAGGCTTATACAATCTACTGTTGTATGGATATATATCAAACGGCAATGGATTCAGATAAATTGCTAGATTGTGGTGATAAAAAATATTACCTAGAATGTACCATCTGTTTTGATACTAACATTCCGGTCACACTATGTCAGATGAATCTAAAAAGCCTGTGAAGCTTTTACGCTGGATAGCCTTTCTCGTCGCAATCGCTATTGGCGTCGCTTTTTCTATCGGTTCTTCCACCACCCTCCAAGCAACTAATACCGTAGAATTTTGCACCTCATGCCACTCCATGCAATGGGTTAAAGAAGAGTGGATGGACTCCATGCACTACTCAAATGCATCGGGTGTTCGCGCTGAATGTTCTGATTGCCATGTACCACACTCATTAGGGCCCAAACTGTATGCCAAAGTCATGGCAGCCAAAGATGTGTGGGGTGAAATTATGGGCACCGTAGACACCAAAGAAAAGTTTGAACAACATCGATGGACCATGGCCAATCGTGTCTGGGCGAAAATGGAAGCGACCAACTCGCGGGAATGCCGTGATTGTCATACATTTGAAGCCATGGATTTATCAGAACAGGAAAAGCAGTCTCGAAAGAAACACAAAAAGGCTGAAGAACGCGGAGAAACATGCATTGAATGTCATAAAGGCGTTGCTCATAAAAAACCCAGAAAACCTAAGACGAACAAAGGTTAATGATTAATTTTACTGAGAAATTTCAACTAACTGTATAATTATTAGTCAAATATACTCAGATACACATTACTTATCAATTGTGCGCGTTATAATTGTGCACTCAAAAAAGCTAAAGCAACTTGCAGGAGTCAACGTATGTATAAAACCATGAAAGTGACTGGTTTATTAGCACTAGCCTTACTTTTACATAACACAGCCAGCGCAGAAGTTAGCGCTGTCAATATGCTTACTGATACGTGTGTCGCATGTCATGGTGAACAAGGCAATAGTGTGGGTCCTGCGATTCCCAATTTATCAGGGATGTCACCGAACTATATGATGGCGGCCATGCTAGCTTATAAATATGATGATGAAGATGAGCTAGAAGAAGTCATCGATGCCGACCCGGATTTTGAAGATGTGGAAATATTTCCTCGCTATTCCACTATTATGGGAAGAATTGCAAAAGGCTACACTGAAGAAGAAATTAAACTCATTGCTGAGTACTTTAGTGCATTAACTCCACAATTCCCCACACAAACCTATGACTCTGATATGGCTTCTGCGGGTGCAGAGTTACATGAATTGCATTGCGATAAATGTCACGAGAATGAAGGCAGATCAGCCGAGGATGATACCGGAATTCTCGCAGGCCAGTGGAAACCCTATTTCCTCTACACCATGCATGACTTCATAAGCGGTAATCGCGCCATGCCGAAGAAAATGAAAAAAGAACTAGACGAAATCGCTGAATCTGTCGGAGATGACGGCATTAAACAGCTAGCTGAATACTATGCAAGTATCAATGAGTAACAGGAACGGAGATACCTAATATGAAGAGATTAAACAGAAGAGACTTTATTAAACTTGGTGGTAGTTCCGTACTCGCTGGTAGTGCAGGATTAAGTGTTCCCAACATTGCTTTAGGCGCAACTAAAAAAGTCGTGGTGATTGGTGGCGGCGCGGGTGGCACAATTGCAGCAAAATACATTCGCATAGCGGATAGCAGCACAGAAGTCACGCTGATCGAAAAAAATAAAGACTATCATACGTGCTTTATGAGTAATGAAGTTATCGGTGGTGATCGCAATATAGAAACGATTCGTCATACCTATGATGGCCTGAAAAAGCATGGCATTAGCGTTGTACACTCCAAAGCGACTGGCGTGGATGTAGATGCTAAAAAAGTAATGACTGAAAGTGGCGATAGTTTTGAATATGATAAGCTGGTTGTTTCTCCTGGCATTTCAATCAAGTGGGGAACTCTTGAAGGGTACGATGAAGCAGCTGCAGAAGTAATGCCTCATGCGTGGAAAGCGGGAAACCAGACAGCACTTCTTCGCAAACAACTCGAGTCGATGGATGATGGTGGTTTAGTTATTCTTGCACCACCAGGAAATCCGTTCCGCTGCCCTCCTGGACCCTACGAGCGTGTTTGTCAGATTGCACATTACTTAAAACACAACAAACCCAAGTCAAAAATTTTAATCTTAGATGCCAAAGATAAGTTTTCTAAACAAGGTTTATTCACTCAAGGTTGGAAAGCGCGTTACGACGGCATGATTGAATGGGTACCCGCCGCTGATACAGGTGGAGGTGTAACGTCGGTTGATGCCAGCAGTATGACAGTCTCTACTGACTTCGATGAATATAAGGCAGACGTGGTCAACGTCATTCCACCACAAGCCGCTGGTAAAATCGCTCAAATTGCAGGCTTAACAAATGATTCAGGATGGTGTCCTGTGGACTTAGGCACTTTCGAATCTACCTTGCAAAAAGATGTCTATGTTATTGGTGATGCTAGCATTGCCACAGGTATGCCTAAATCTGGTTATGCTGCCAACTCTCAGGCAAAAGTGTGTGCTGCTGCAATAGTTGCTTCATTAAATGAGAAAGACATGGTTGACCCTTCTTATGTCAACACTTGCTACAGCTTGGTCGCACCTGATTATGGTATTTCTGTCGCGGCAGTTTACCGACTTGCTGAAGACCGGGCTTCCATTAAGAAAGTGGCTGGCGGCTTAACGCCTAGCGACGCTAGTGCCGATCATTTACAGCGTGAAGTGCAGTATGCATATAGCTGGTATGACAATATTGTTGCTGATATGTTTACCTAATATGCACTGATATCGTTTATTATCTTATTAACCAAGCGGAGCTTTATGCTCCGCTTTTTATTTGGCCAGCTTTTTAAATTTAATTGCATCAATTTATTTTGATCGAATTGTTAATTAGCTACAATTAAATCGTGAACTACTTAAAAGCCTCTCTACCAAACACTGCACATCCCATTAAACATTGGGGCCAGTTATATGGTTGTGCACGTGGTTTAATTATCAATGATGCTGTCTCACAACATGAAGGTCTTGTCGTCGTTCTCACTACCGACACCTTATCCAGCACGATTACCTACAATGAAACTAAATTTTTCAATCAAGATAAAACAGAATTTTTAACCTTCCCGGAATGGGAAACACTACCTTATGATATCTTCTCACCACATGAAGATATCGTCTCGGACCGTATCACTACCCTGCATAAACTCCCTCAACTCACCCATGGTGTAATAGTGTTGCCCATCACGACATGCATGCAACGTGTCGCACCAAAAGAATTTATTCGCGAAGTGGCTATGTACCTCAAGGTGGGTGGTACGATAGAATTAGATGAGTTAAGACAGTCGTTATCTTCCGCCGGATATCATCATGTGTCACAGGTAATGACACGCGGTGAATTTACGGTACGCGGATCGATTATCGATTTTTTCCCGATGGGATCAAATCAGCCTTTTCGCGTTGAGTTATTTGATGATGAAATAGAAACAATTCGTACATTCGATCCAGAAAAACAAACATCATTAGACAAAGTCAATGAGATTAGCTTATTGCCGGCACATGAGTTCCCTAGTGACGAGCAAGCCATAAAATCGTTTCGACGTCGTTACCGTGAAAAAATCGAAGGTGATCCCAATAAAAGCATTATTTACAAGGAAGTCAGCAATGGTAACTTCCCCCCTGGGATTGAATACTATCTACCATTATTTTTTGATAAGACAGAAACCTTGTTTGATTATTTTCCTGACAATACTTTATTCATCATGCATGAAAATGCGCTAGAGATAACAGAAGAATTCGAGAATGAACTCTATTCACGTTATGAACAAAGACGTCATGACCTAGAGAGACCAATTTTGTCACCGCGCGATATCTATTTATCTGCAGACGAGATACAAGAAAAAATTAAACACTTCTTATGCGTGCAACTAAATAGTAATAAATACCAGAACAGTCAGGATGAAAGTTTTACCAATTACCCAAGTTCTTCGTTACCTGCTATTAATATTGACTCGCGCTTAGAAGATCCTGCGATGCATTTACGTAATTTTATTAACAGTAAAGATCGAAGTATTGTGTTCGCAGCAGAGTCATTAGGCCGGCGTGAATACATTAATGAAACGCTAAGAAGCCTCAGTATTAAACCCACTATTCATGACTCATGGCAGGCATTCACTAACAGTGAAAATCACATTAACCTGCTTGTCGCTCCCATAGATGACTCTGTTGATCTGCCAGAACATGGGGTGACAATTATCGCTGAGCGCCAACTATTTGGTAACCGTGCGCGACAGGCTAGCCGAAAAAGAAAAACGCGTGATGCCGATGCCATCGTACGTAATTTAAATGATCTTGTTGAGGGTGCTCCGGTTGTACATGAAGATCATGGTGTCGGCCGATATATTGGCTTACAAACACTCGATATACAGAATGTTGAAACCGAGTTTCTCACCTTAGAATACATGGGTGGTGACAAACTCTATGTGCCTGTGGCTAATTTACATTTAGTCAGTCGTTACACTGGTGCGGACAACGAAAGTGCCCCTTGGCATAAACTTGGTTCTGATGCCTGGGCCAAGGTTAAACAGAAAGCGGCAGAGAAGGCACGTGATGTCGCTGCTGAACTTCTTGATGTCTACGCACGCCGTGAAGCTAAACAAGGTATTTTTTATGATACTAATATCTCTGATTACGTCACTTTCTCAGCGAGCTTCCCGTTTGAAGAAACACCAGATCAGCAAACTGCAATAGAAAACGTGCTCAGTGACATGGGCTCTAGCAAACCTATGGATCGTGTTGTATGCGGCGATGTTGGTTTTGGTAAAACCGAAGTGGCCATGCGCGCTGCATTTATCGCGGTAAGCAATGGTAAGCAAGTCGCTGTACTAGTACCTACCACGCTACTAGCACAACAGCATTACCAAACGTTCCTTGATCGTTTTGCTGAATGGCCTTTCCATATTGAATCCCTGTCTCGCTTCAATTCAAGTAAAAAACAAAAACAAACCATCGAGGCATTAAAAGAAGGCAAAATCGATATTGTTATTGGCACACATAAATTATTCAATACAGACATCAAATATAAAAATTTAGGCTTAATCATTATTGATGAAGAACAACGTTTTGGTGTTCGACATAAAGAGAAATTGAAATCATTACGCGCCGAAGTTGATATTTTAACTTTAACCGCTACCCCTATTCCAAGAACCTTGAATATGTCACTCAGTGGACTTAGGGATTTATCAATCATTGCAACACCGCCCACACATAGACATGCTATTAAAACATTTGTCTCGCAGTGGAATGATGCCAATATCAAGGAAGCATGTACACGTGAGATCAAACGTGGTGGCCAAGTTTACTTTTTGCATAATGAAGTAAAAACAATTGAAAAAGTCACTGCTGATTTACAAGCTTTATTACCAAATGCATCTATTAGATTCGCGCATGGACAAATGTCAGAGCGCGAACTCGAACAAGTCATGCTGGATTTCTACCACACTCGTTTTAGTATTCTTGTCGCGACCACTATTATCGAAAGTGGTTTGGATGTACCGACTGCCAATACCATTATTATCAATCGCGCAGACAAACTAGGCTTATCACAATTACATCAATTACGTGGACGTGTGGGTCGTTCACATCATCGTGCTTATGCCTATCTGATTGCACCACCGCGTAAAGCCATGTCGGCAGATGCGGTCAAGCGTCTAGATGCAATCGAGTCACTGGAAGAGCTCGGAGTAGGATTTACCCTAGCCACACATGATTTAGAAATTCGCGGCGCGGGAGAGCTATTAGGTGACGACCAAAGTGGTCAAATTCAAGAGATCGGCTATACCATGTACAACGAGCTATTAGCTCGCGCTGTCAATGCGCTTAAATCAGGTGATTTACCAGAACTTGACCGGCCACTTGATCATGGGCTTGAAGTCGATTTGGGTGAGCCTGCGTTATTACCTGAGAGTTATGTTCCGGATGTGCATATGAGACTGGTACTCTATAAGCGTATCGCCAGCGCAGCCAATGAGAATGAACTAAAGGATCTACAAACAGAACTGATTGATCGCTTTGGCTTGATGCCAATGCAAACCAAAAACCTGATGGCGACTACGGAACTTAAACTATTTGCTCATGGTCTGGGTATCAATAAAATAGAAGCACACGAAGATGGCGGTCGAATTTTATTTGATAAACAACCCAAGATTGACATTGATGAATTACTCAAGTTATTACAAAGACAGTCTTCAGTATTCAAAATGTCCGGCAGTGAAAAACTATATTTTACGGTAAACTTAACGACGTTAGACAACAGAGTCGAATACATAAAAAATTTAATCAACACTATTGCTTTTAAGGAAGCGGCATGATCTATCAAGTTAAAATAGCTGTATTTACATTATTGACGCTTACCTTATTCAGCACGCTTGTGTCTGCGAATGACAAAGACTATGCAATTGAAGTGATCATCTTTGTAAATAAAGATGGTTTACAACATACGGCTGAGCAATTCTCTATCAATCAGTTTATTCCAGTGCCGAGAGATGGGCTACAGCTTTACTCACCCAATAATAATACCGACTGGCAGCCAGTCAGTGAAGATGAATATATCCTGAATAATGTTGCCGAGAAATTAAAACGCTCTGGTCATTATAGAATTTTAAAACATATTGCCTGGCGACAACCCGCAGTCGAAAAAGATGAGGCCTTGCCTATTAGAATAATTGCTGGACGTGACTTTACTGATTTATATCCTGAACGAGCCTACCGACAAATTGAGTTTAGCGATACTTCAAACCAGACAAATACGGGATCAAATAAAGTACACGAACTTGCAGGCACGATAAAGGTTGCCATTACACGCTACATTCATGTTTATAGTGATTTGGTGTATCGATTACCTCGAACAAACCCATCATACATAGACGATGCATTAAATCGTGAACAGATTTTAGTGGACTATGCTGTCAACTCACATCGTCGTATGCGTAGTCGCGAATTACATTATATTGATCACCCGATTGTGGGCATTATTGTTGAAGCAACACCTATTACTAAAAACTAATAATGGCAGTTAAAAATCATTTAGTCACATCGTTAAATGAGTTCCATTAATTTGGCAAGCAATGAACGCACTTTCTCCATACCTGCTTCAGTGCATTCACGAATGGAGTCTAATGTAATTAACTGATCACTGCGCCCCGCAGCCCAGTTAACACAAATAGCGCAGTGCGCATATGCTATATTAAGCTCGCGTGCTAAGGCAGCCTCGGGCATACCCGTCATACCTACAACGTCACAGCCATCACGTTCAAGTTTATTTACCTCAGCAGCTGACTCGAGACGCGGGCCCTGTGTCGCGCCATAAACACCTTGTTTATAGGCATCAACATCGGCAAGATCAGAGGCTTGAATTAACTTTTCACGTAATGCTTGATCATAAGGATAGGTGAAATCAATATGCTTCACCTGACTTAAGTCTCTCTCAAAATAAGTATGTTCTCTACCGTAAGTGTAATCAATGATTTGATCGGGGATCACAATCCGAGTTGGAGAAATATTTTTATGAATGCCACCTACTGCTGCAACTGCGACAATATTTTTTACTTGTTTGTCATGTAAAGCCCAAATATTTGCGCGGTAATTTACCATATGCGGCGGAATAGTATGACGCGATCCATGGCGCGGGATGAAAATTATTTTTTTCCCGCAATAGTCTCCAAATGTTATTGGCCCGGATGGATTGCCGAAAGGTGTTCTTACAACTTCCTTGCGTAGAATTTTCAGTCCCGGGAAAGACGCTAAGCCAGTACCGCCAATAATTGCAATATCTTGCATAAAGTTTGTGTCCAGTTAGTTACTCTGCAAGCGCATAAATTGCAGGGATATGTCGCAAGTAGCCTTTGTAATCCATACCATAACCATATACATAGCGATCAGTGACTTCTAATCCATGTATATCCGGTTTGTTGCCCACTTGTGGAGATGATTTTTGTTTATATAAAAGAACGGTTGTAATAACTTGTTTTGCCCCATGTCGCTCACAGTAAGATACCAATTCATCCATGGTATAACCTTCATCATATATGTCATCGACCAATACTATCGTCTGGCCTTCCAGAGACAATTGAGGCTCTTTCAACCAATGAAGACTTCCGCCAACTGTTTTATCTCTGTAACGTGCAACTTGCAAATAATCAAAGCGAACATCACAGTCCATACTACGCAACAAATCTGAGGTTAAGGTAATACCTCCATTCATCACACAGATAAGGATGGCATTCTTATTTTTAATTTGAGCTTCTAATGTTAAGCCCATTTTCTCCACCGCCGTGTTTATTTGACTGGCACTGAAGATCAAATCAGAGTTGTCTCTGACTTGCTGCAGTTGCTCCAATGTAAGATACGACATAATAAAAAAATTAACTTATGATTCTCACTTAATTACGAGGAATTTTTTAACATACCTTGCTGCAAAAACATTGTTGTGGTTGGGAATGCCATCTCCGCGCCATGCTCTTCAATAATATTAGAGATCTTTAACAATACATCCTGTTTGACTGTATGGTAGTAACCCCAATCTGTCGTTTTCGTGAATGTATACACAAAGAAATCAACTGATGATTCATTGAAAGCATTGAAATTAACAATCATTGTCTGGCTTTGGTCAATCTCTTCATGCGACTTCAACATTGTTTTAACATCTTCAACAATACGATCCATTTGCTTAATATCATCATAGCGCAGGCCGATTGTTTCATAGATTCTACGATGTGACATACGTGATGGGTTTTCTACAGCAATCGTAGCAAAGATAGAATTAGGCACATATAAAGGTCTTTTATCAAAGGTACGTATCGTGGTTAGACGCCAGCCTATGGATTCAACCGTGCCCTCGATTGATCTATCCGGGGAGCGAATCCAATCACCTACAGTGAATGGACGATCCAAATAAATCATTAACCCACCAAAGAAATTTGATAATAAGTCCTTGGCAGCAAATCCTATCGCAATGCCACCAATCCCCCCGAAGGCCAACACACCGGATACACTAAAACCTAACGTTTGCAGTATGACCAAGCCAGTAGTGATGAATATGGCAGTACGTACCAGCTTTCCTATCGCGTGAATGGATGTCCTATCAACCGGCTGGCCGGACATTAATTTTTGTTTGATCGTGGCTTCTTCAAAGCGTGCAACAAATGAAATCAGCGCCCATGCAATCATAATGGTGATTAATACATAGCGAATGGTATCTATGTAATTAAAGATTGATGCCTCTGTTCTTGCTCCGGCAACTTGAGCAGCATACGAGATGCCTAAAATCAAAATCGTGTAGCGCAGTGGCCTGCGTATGGCATTCACCAATGCATCATCCCATGGATTATGTGTCTGCTCTGCTTTGCCAGCGAGCTTGATCATGACGCTTCTGGCTATAAACGCAGCAACTAATACACCCAGTACCACCGCAAAGACTTCATATATCCATGCTTCAATAATATTGTTGGCAAAGAATTGTTTTATATTTTCGATCAGTGCTGACATAGGTTAGGTTAATAACTTAGATATTAAGAGATAAATTTTTATTGGATTGATAGTTATCGACAAAGGCATCAAGTAAAGCACATTGTTCTGCATTTAATGGCTGATAATTTTTACCATGAAACCGCGCTAAACGTAATTGTGAACTTGGGTTATTGTAGTCATTAAGATGATCAAGTGCAGCAGGAATCTCTTCAGGACTATTACAGAGCAAAATCATATCGGATCCGGCATCTAATGCAATATCAAGTCGCTGTTCAATGCTACCCATTTGCTGCGCGCCCTGCATATTTAAATCATCACTGAAGATGACACCCTCAAAACCAAGTTGCTCTCGTAACACCTGTTTCAACCAGTAGCGCGAAAAACTTGCAGGTTTAGCATCGACATGTTGATAGATTACATGCGCTGACATGATACCGGCAATGCCATGATCGACTAAGCGCTTAAAGGGAATGATATCGCACAGTTGTAAATCACTTTCATAACGATCGTCTACTGGACACTCAAAATGTGAATCTGCTGCAACCGACCCATGCCCTGGAAAATGTTTGCCTACTGACTCCATGCCGCCTTTACGTAATCCCAACATAAATTTACTTGCGAGGGCACTAACAGCATCAATATCTGAATGAAATGCACGATCACCTATCACGGTACTTTTACCAATATCAAGATCAAGTATCGGTGCAAAAGTAAAATCGATACCGACAGCGCGCAATTCGGTTGCCAGTTGACAGGCTAATATTTCAGAGAGGTTTAAGCCTTGATGAGGATCCTTATCATAAACTTCACCCAAGGCGCGCATAGGCGGATAAACTCTAAACCCTTCACGAAAGCGTTGTACTCTACCCCCTTCTTGGTCAACAGCAACCAGTAGCTTGGGTTTCTTCACCTCATGAATAGACTGTATTAAGTTAGTTAATTGAGTCTTGTCATGAAAATTTCGCGTGAATAGAATCACGCCACCCACTACAGGGTGACTTAACCATTCATACTCCTGTGTGTTGATCTCGTACCCTTGCAGATCGATCATTAACGGACCGTTACTCATAATCCAATAATCATCCAGACAGCTGAACGTGAATATGGTGAATCCATAGCCAGAAAAAATTTTTGTAGGGTGTTATCAAAACAAATGAGAATAAGAGACAAGACGTCACTTTACCTGTTTGCTGTCTTCAGGTAAAAAAATAGGGCACCCATAACCGAGTGCCCTAACCAGGAGGAGTCGAGAATAACAACATGGCAATCAAATAAATTCTGATTGATGTTGTGAGGCTCGTAATAATTACTGCATTTATGGTGCCAATAATATTTTTTTAATAATAATCAACCACTTAAATTTTTCTTGGCAAATTAGTTGAAATTTTGACTCTTTTTTAACCACAAATTATGGCAATTTGTTTCCGTGTGTGGCAAAAGTTGCCAATTAAAATCTCGCGAACTCATTGAAATTTAGTCGTATTTTGCACCATCTAATAGCATTGCAGACATGATTAATGTGATTTTGACCACCCAAGATGCCCAAGCATAAATACCAACAAGCCTTGCAGGCCAAACAAATCAATTACGATGCAAAGCAGATGCATGTGGTGGATCAGCTAGAGGGTTTGCATAGACGACTAGCGCAGACTGATACACCAAACATGTCTTTGGTAAGCAAGCTGACAGGCATATTTAAACGCCCTGCTAATCATTTATCTGGCAATCAAGGATTATATATCTGGGGCTCGGTTGGCAGAGGTAAAACATTTTTGATGGACATTTTTTACGAGTGTCTCGATGATGAAAACAAATTACGTCTGCACTTTCACCGTTTTATGCAAGAAGTTCATTACCAGCTTCGAAACATTAAAAATGAAGAATCACCATTAAACATCGTGGCTGATAATTTTAAGCAACGTACAAATTTAATCTGTTTAGATGAACTGTTTGTTTCTGATATTGGTGATGCGATGATTTTAGCCGGTTTATTTGCAGCGTTATTCTCGCGTGACATCACTTTAGTCACTACCAGCAACTGTCAGCCTGATGAACTTTATAAAGGTGGGCTACAAAGACAGAAGTTTTTACCCGCCATAGATTTAATCAAACATCATACAAAAGTAATTGAGCTAGGGGGTGACACTGATCATCGTCTTGAATTTTTAGAACAAGCTGATATATATCACTCCCCGATAGATGATTCCGCTCATAGTGTGATGCTGGATAACTTCATGCATGTTTCTCCAGAAGCCGGTATAGAAAATGAATCATTAACGATTGAGGGCAGAAAAATTCAAACTATACGTTGCTCAGACGGCACCGTTTGGTTCATGTTTAATGAATTATGTGATGGTCCCAGAAGCGCTGCTGATTATATTGAGATTGCACGCTGCTTTAATACAGTTTTGATATCAGAGGTACCGATTCTGACTAATAAAGATGATCTGACGCGACGTTTCATTACTGCGATTGATGAGTTCTATGATCGCAGTGTGAAAGTAATTATCTCTGCACAAGCACCTGTTCACGAACTATACAAAGGTCAAAAATTAGCGTTTGAATTTCAACGTACGATTAGTCGTCTGCTTGAAATGCGTTCACATGATTACTTAGCTAGACCACATAAATCACTGTGACAGACTAATCCTGTTTCGTTATCATTGCAGCCACACATACACCAACGAGTAAGCTATGAAAAAACCAGTCACTGTTGCAATCACTGGCGCCGGTGGAAATATTGGTTACGCTATTGCATTTCGAATTGCAGCTGGTGATTTATTTGGTCCAAATCAACCTGTCAATTTACATTTAATTGAAATAGAAACTGTATTGCCTAAGCTTACTGGCATGGTAATGGAATTAAATGATTGTGCCTTCCCTACCTTAAATAAAATTGTTTCTACCGCTGATTTCTCTACCGGATTTGGCGATGCGGATTATATTTTTCTCATCGGTTCACGCCCGCGCGGCAAAGGCATGGAACGACAGGATTTACTCAGCGCTAACGGTGCTATCTTTAAACCCACTGGTGTTGCCATTAGTGAAAATGCTGCAAAGAATGTTCGTGTATTGGTCGTTGGCAACCCGGCGAATACCAATGCACTAATCACTTTACACAACGCTCCTAATCTTGAACCCAATCAAATTACCTCCATGATGAGATTGGATCATAACCGCACCATCAGCATGCTCGCTGAAAAAGTAAATACTCACTCCTCTAACGTGCATAACGTGACTGTGTGGGGTAATCATTCAACTACTCAGTTCCCTGATTTACAGCATTGCACTATCAAGGGGAATAAAGCCTATGACATGATTGATATGAATTGGTATCGCAATGAGTTTATTGAACGCGTGCAAAAACGTGGTGCTGAAATCATTGAAGCTCGTGGTGCCTCTTCTGCCGCATCCGCTGCATCGGCAGCCATTGATCATATGCGTGACTGGGTACTCGGCTCCGACGGAGATAGCTGGGTGAGTATGGGTGTTTATTCGACGGGCGCCTATGGTGTCACCAGTGAATTAATGTACTCTTTCCCTGCCCACTGCATGAATCGCGAATACCATATTATTACCGACTTAGAGTTAGATGATTTCTCAAGAGAAATGATTGCGCTCTCTGAAAGTGAATTAATCAAAGAGCGCGATATGATTCGATGGTTATTATGCGAATAACTTATAAATTCACTCCATCCCATTCAGTAATAAAATCATTTAGATAATCTGCGACGACATCAGGGCGATCTTCTTGCACCCAGTGCCCGGCACGTTCTATGTATTGCACTCTGGTTGGCCCGGATATTCTCTGTTTAAGTTTTTCCGCAGCAGTGCATGACATGAAATTATCATTCACACCCCACATGACCATGGTAGGACAGGCTATCTTGCTATGATCAACATCTGTATCTGAGTTTTGTGGATCAGCTGAAATACGGATTAATGATTTAAATCCGGTCAAGCCCGGCCCTCTGCCCCAGAACTGCAAATAATTTTGTTTACAATTTTTATCGGTAAATGGAGAGCCATCGTAACTACCCATGCGCATGAGTGCGGGAAAACCTGCCACTGCTTGCGCCATTGCCATTTGTAGAACTTCATCAGGGGCTCCATCCAAGCCGGCTAACGCTTCCACTTCACACACTGGCCATTGATCGAAACACACAGGATTAATCAGTACCAGACGCGAAATATAGTCACAGTATTTGCTCGCAAATACTTGCGCAACACCTCCACCATGATCATGTGCAACCAAAATAACTTTGCCTTTTAGGCCCAGCCCTTCTATTACACCTTTTACCGCCTCCGCTTGATTCATAAATGAGTGCTTGAAGTCATTTAATGGCATATCCGATTGACCATAGCCAACCATATCCATAGCTAAAGTACGATACTGTGGCAGCTTTGCTTGCACGTGCCGCCACAAACGTGCATTTGTTGGAATGCCGTGAACCATTAATAGCGTTGTATCCCCACTCCCTGATTCTTCAATATTGATATTAAGCTTCAAACCATCAACTGTTACTTCTTGTTTCATAGCCTACTCCTCACATTTTAGTTATTTTTTGTTAGTAAATTTTCAATTTGCTTAACCACACCATTGACTGATGACTTGGTTGCATTCATACGACTGAGTATGAATAAACCCTGCGCACTATTTACTAAAAAATCCGCAGTGCTGTCCGTATCTAAATTATTTGAAATTTCATTTAAATGTTTGGCTTTATTGATTGCATCATGAAAGACTTTTCTCATATACGCCAACGTTTTATTAGTCTGCTCGCGTACCGCTTTATCATGTTGTGCTAATTCAGCAATAGAGTTTGTCAACAGGCAACCTTTAATGACATTATCATTCAATGCATCTTCAGCTCTGGCAATAAAGTAGTCGCAAATTGCTTGTTTAGGCGAGTCCGCTGTCTCAATATAAGATAGGTTTTTTTCAATCACATGTATCTGATAATGCTTCAGCACCTGCAGAAATAATGCTTGTTTGCTTTTAAAAGAATCATAAATGCTCTGGCGACTAATCCCCATGGCTGATTCTAGTTTCGGAATAGACGTCGCGTGATAGCCCTTTAGCCAAAATTCACGCATCGCACCATCCAAAGCATCTTGGTAAACAAATTGTTTGGTTCGACCCATAGCTAATTGAGATGATATATATTCAGCGGTGAAGACAAACTCTATTTTTATTGGAATGATCTGTCAAATAAATTTTCATGCACAAAAAAAGCCCTGTTTAACAGGGCTTTGCGTATAACAAATTGATGTCGGAATCAGGCTGCGGTAAGTGCCGAAAAAATGCCACTGTTACCATCACTATCAGAATCGGGCCCATTGGGATGGTTCCTCTCGGCAAATTCTGCCAATGTGATGCTATTTAGAAACGCATAAATCTTCTCACTTAACTCATCCCACATGACATGAGTGACATATTTTTTTTCTAAGTTCGGCTCTGAGCTGGCCTGTACCTCGGGTTGAGGCTGATACTCATCAATCGCGGTGATTATCTGAGCAATAGTGATCTCATTAGGTACTCGAGCCAGTTTATATCCACCACCAGGGCCTCGAACACCGACCACAAGTCCATTCTTACGTAATTTCGCAAACAACTGTTCTAAATATGACAAGGATATTCCCTGGCTTTGGGAGATTTCGGCCAGAGTGATGGGTCGAATCTTGTCATTCAACGCCAGATCCATCATTGCTGTTATAGCATGGCGTGCTTTAGTTGATAGTTTCATATATATCCACCTTTCTACCATGAAGTAATTTTTAACATTACCTTGTTAGTGTGTATTTTTGCTTGCAGGTTTCATTAAATTCTCAATTCGCTATGAAATCAATAACATATCGTCATGAAATCATAGATAAACCTATAATTTTCATATACAAGCGAGCTATTTCTAAAATTAATCCTATAGCAGGTAGACACTCATGCAGTCCACCTAAACACTATTTATCAGGTAAAGCTATGTCCTTGAGCTAAACAATAGCTTAGCCACTTATATAAGAACCTGTTATCGCGCCATTTATTACCGAGTTTTCTCCACTCTCTGGGCCTTGATGGATTTTTAACCTCTCGATGCAGTACTTCAGCCTGCATGGCATCAAAATAAACACGAATGAAGATATTTGGCAGGATACGGGTAGCGTGGTGACTAGATGGTGAGAATTTATAGGTAAGATTAATTGTTGTGGTGTATTTTGTTCTTTCAACCACCTTGATGTGCAGGTCCAATGCATTATCAATATGCGAACATCTATACTCAGGTAGTTTATTAATATCACCACATAACTTTCTGAGTTTTATATAGTTATGCTCATACATTTCCATAAGCCCAGCAAAGGTGTTTGGCCTTGGCTGAGGGATACGAGCATGTTTGATCGCACAATGCATCTTGTCGATTGTCCTTGTTTTGATTAAACCTGACGTTGATGTATCACTTCAGGACAAAGTATACATCGCCTTAATTGCATGAATCTTTCAATTGGCAGTGAATCTCTACCGATAATAACGCCCTGAGTATGTTTGGTTGAATTTTTAAATACCAGCCAAACAAACCAGTCATTTAAGTAAATCGTGTTGACAACATCAAAGCAATGCCAATTTCTACCATCTTTAGACATTTTCCATGTTTTTGTCTTGGAGTCGAATTTCAAAATACAAAATTCATCTTTTATTTGCTTGAATTTTGCGTACGAAATCACAAGCATAAAGACGATAATCAATAATTTGACAATTGATGGTATTTGGAAATTGATAGCTACACCAAATACGATGATGTGCAGGCCCACCAGAAAAATGAAAAATCCAGGAGAAAATTTCACATAGAATTCTTCAATCAAATTGAATGTATTTTATCCACTATAGTAGTTATTAACGGATCATCCGGCATGTTGTCTCGTGTGAGTATGGCATTTAACTCTGGGTCTTGCAGGGTCAATAGCTGAGCAAACGCACTCTGTTCACCTGGATCTGCATGCAGATAAAAATGCTCAAGATAACGTGTTGTCAATGTATCGAGCTCTTTCGTGCCACGTCGGCAACGCCATTTCAATTTGGACAGGTCATGTGAATGTGCCGACATTAGTCTCTCCTAAGGCTAATTCTCCAAACCATGACACGGATTGATTTAATTACGTCGTTTGACAATCAGCTTTTTGATTTCAGCAATCGCTTTGGCAGGATTGAGATTTTTTGGACAGGCATTTGTGCAATTCATGATTGTATGGCAGCGATATAATTTGAACGGATCCTCCAGTTCATCCAGTCGCTCTCCAGTGGCTTCGTCACGACTATCCGATATCCAGCGATAGGCAGCTAATAATGCTGCCGGACCCAAGTAGCGATCACTGTTCCACCAATAACTTGGACAACTGGTCGAACAGCAGGCACAAAGAATGCACTCTTCTAGTCCCTCGAGTCGTTCACGGTCTTCTTTAGACTGCAAACGTTCACGATCAGGCGGTGGAGGCGTATCGGTTTGCATCCAAGGTTTGATAGACGCATATTGCGCATAAAAATTAGTCAAGTCAGGCACTAAATCTTTTACCACTTGCATATGCGGCAACGGGTAAACATTGACATCGCCTTTAATGTCATCGATAGCCTTAATACAGGCAAGCGTGTTCAGACCATCAATATTCATAGAACATGAACCACATATGCCTTCTCTGCAGGAACGCCTAAACGTTAAGGTAGGATCAATTTCATTTTTAATTTTGATCAGCGCATCCAGCACCATCGGTCCACACGTATCCAAGTCAATGTCATAGACATCTACGCGGGGGTTTTGACCATCATCTGGGTCATAGCGATACACTTTGAAACGTTTAGTATTGTTGGCAGCCGCGGGCGCATTGAAAACCTTGCCCTTTTTGACGACCGAGTTAGCTGGAAGTGTAAATTCAGCCATGAAATTGCTCCTATATTCCTTTTACTTAGTACACACGTGCTTTAGGTGGAAACACATCAACTTCATCCGTCAAAGTTGTCATGTGCACAGGTCTGTAATCAATATTGACTTCACCTTTATCTGAGACAGTCACCAAAGTGTGCTTCATCCACGATACATCATCGCGATCTTGATAGTCATCGCGTGCATGAGCACCTCGACTTTCAGGCCGATTGAGTGCCGAAGCAACTGTGGCAACCGCTTGTGGAAAGAGATTGGATAATTCTAGAGTTTCTATTAAGTCTGTATTCCAAACCATTGATTTATCAGTAACTTTAACATCATCAAATTGATCGTATAGTGCTTTGACTTTATCCAAGCCGGTCGATAATGACTCACCTGTTCTGAATACAGCCGCGTGCGTCTGCATGGTCTTTTGCAGATTCAAACGCAGTTCTGCTGTAGTTGTACTGCCGTTGGAATGTCTCAATGCATCAAACCGATCCATCACTTTCTCCGTAGCGCTCTCTGGCAACGTTGGATGCGCGGTATCGGGTTTGACTAATTCTGCAGCACGTATGGCTGCCGCACGTCCAAATACAATTAAATCTAGCAGTGAATTTGATCCCAAGCGGTTGGCACCATGCACCGAAACACAGGCTGCTTCGCCGATCGCCATCAGTCCTGGCATGACGGTATCTGGATCTCCATTGACTAAATTTACGACTTGCCCATAGTGATTGGTAGGAATGCCTCCCATATTGTAATGCACCGTAGGCAATACTGGGATAGGTTCCTTGGTAACATCAACTCCTGCAAAAATGCGCGCGCTTTCAGCTATACCAGGCAGCCTTTCATTAATGACATCCGCCCCGAGATGCTCAAGATGGAGATGAATGTGATCTGCTTCTTCACCCACGCCACGCCCACCATTAATTTCCATGGTCATAGAGCGACTGACGACATCACGCGATGCTAAATCTTTGGCATTTGGTGCATAACGCTCCATAAAGCGCTCGCCTTGGGAATTGGTTAAATATCCCCCTTCACCACGTGCACCTTCAGTAATCAAACAACCCGAGCCGTATATACCTGTAGGGTGAAATTGTACAAACTCCATGTCTTGTAATGGCATGCCGGCTCTTAAAATCATGGCATTACCATCGCCCGTGCAGGTATGCGCAGAAGTACATGAGAAGTAAGTACGCCCGTAACCACCGGTAGCAAGCAAGACTTGGTGTGCTCGATAGCGATGCAGCTCACCGGTCGCCAAGTCGATAGCAATCACACCACGACATACGCCCTCGTCGTCCATTAACAAATCGATGGCAAAATACTCGATGAAAAATTCAGCATTATGCTTCAATGACTGTTGATAGAGAGTATGTAGTATTGCATGACCTGTTCTATCCGCAGCCGCACAGGTTCTTTGTGCAATGCCCTCGCCATAACGTGTTGTCATCCCCCCGAAAGGACGCTGATATATCTTACCTTCGTCAGTTCGTGAGAACGGTACACCGTAGTGTTCCAACTCAACAATTGCGGGGACCGCTTCGCGGCACATATATTCGATCGCATCTTGATCACCCAACCAGTCTGACCCTTTGACTGTGTCATACATGTGCCAGCGCCAGTCATCTTCACCCATATTGCCAAGTGAAGCACTCATTCCGCCTTGTGCTGCAACCGTATGACTTCGTGTCGGGAAGACTTTGGTGATACATGCAGTGGATAGTCCACTTACAGCCATGCCAAACGTGGCACGTAATCCCGCACCGCCGGCGCCGACAACTAATACATCGTAAGCGTGATCAATAAACTTATAACTTTCGCTCATATTTAAAGAGATACTTTAATTATTGAAAATAAACCCATGAAAACTAATGCAATACATGCAAAGTTTAATGCAATCAATGAAGCAATTTTCAGCCACCCACCGACATAATCTTCAATGATTACCTGGATGCCAAGCTGGACATGGTAAAACGTGGTCACCACCAGAAGAGACAAGCCTACTGCCACCCAAGGTGATTGCATCCACTCAACGACCGTCTGGTAGCTGAAGTCATCAAAACTGGCGATGCAAAATGCCAACAATATTGTTAGAGGTACTAAAGCGATAGAGGTTAAGCGTTGTGCCCACCAGTGATGCGCACCCTCTTTAGCCGAACCTAAGCCTTTAGCATGAGATAATGGTGTACGTAGACTCATATCTTAACTCCAAGCAACTGCCCAAGTAGCCAGTGTTGCCAATACGGCAAAGGCGATTACCCATAACCCAGACTTATTGGCGATATTTTTTTCCAGGCCCACACCCGCATCCCATATAAGGTGGCGCACACCGTTCGCGAGATGCAAATAAAGCGCGAATGTCCAGCCGGCCAACAGAATTAAACCAATAGGATGAGCCAACCAAGACTGAATTTTTTCAAATTGACTTGCGCCCATTGCGACAGCCATCAATACAGCGACCATAAGTACGGCACCAATGCTTAGAAACACTCCGGTGGCGCGATGTAATATAGACAGGGCCATCGTTAATTGCCATCGATATATGCCTAGGTGAGGCGATAAGGGCCTTTGAGATACTCCCATAATTATGACTCCTAACTTCCTGTATTATTGAGATTAAGTGCTGAACTTATTATATCGCTGCACTGGATTAATTTATCTTGTTATTTTGCAATCCAATGTATTGGCAGGGCCAAAATCGTAATTGCCCATGCGTGAATTGTATACCCGCTGAGGTATTACAAGTGGCCGAAAATTACATTAATTTTGCTTCGGAAGCTAGCTTGACAAGCTAATAATGCAATCAACTGCTCATTCAACATACATGAACAATCACACAGGACCGCATCCCAGTGACAGATACCAATATAGAGAACATCATATCACCAGTAAGCTATGCAACCGAGCTGGACAAGCCTGTACTTACCCTATTAGATCACCTCATGTGCTATCGAATTGCCGGCGAGGATGTAAATACGTTTCTTCAGGGTCAATTTTCTAACGATATAAATGATGTCACTGATGCGAATGCACAATTAAGCAGTTACAGCACTCCCAAGGGACGCATGCTTGCAACCTTCTTTATATGCAAGACGACTGATGGCTATCTATTGATTACATCCAGTGATATCGCTGAAGATGTCATGAAGCGTCTACAAATGTACATAATGCGATCCAAAGTGACCATTACCAAGCTTGACGATATCCATCTAATTGGTTTGAGTAGTGATAAAAACAGTATTGTTCTAAAACACCTAGGCCTGGATATCCCAGAAAAAGACTATCAAGCATGCTCAAATGAGAATGTTCACTGCTTTAAAGTGCCCGGAATGAATCCCCGTTTTATGCTGGTCGGCACTCAGGCGTTAGTTGATAGTATTATGGAAATGCCGACGGATGAAATAAACGTATTTAACAGCAGCTATTGGCAGTGGCTAGATATACTAGCTGGCATACCGATGATCTGCGCAGACACTCAAGAAGCATTTGTGCCACAAATGGCGAATATGGAACTGATTGACGGTGTGAACTTTAGTAAAGGCTGCTACCCGGGGCAGGAAGTTGTGGCAAGACTTCACTATTTAGGCAACGCGAATAGAAGGATGTTTAGAGTTGAGTCGTGTTCCGAACAACAATTAGCGCCCGGTGAAACGATATATTCATCTGAGTCTAAACAAGAAATGGGGAAGTTTCTCACTACAGTCAGGGTCAGTGATGATAAAACGGAAGGCCTGGCCGTATTACGTATTGAAGCAGCCAAAGATCAGTCTGTACATCTAACCACGGAGGAAGGTAACGAAATTAAAATTTTAGAATTGCCTTACCAGATACCTACCGAAACCAAACAGAAAAATAAATAAATGCGTGCCATTGTGTTATATCTTGCGGTTGCAGCACTATTTGCCCTCGCCGCCTACATCATAAGAGCGAACAGTCGAACTATTTCTAATCTACTCTTGCTCGCATCAGTAATAAGTCTCGCTATTCTTGGCGTATCAATAATTATTGAGCAGCAGTAGCTAGTGTTTTACTTTAGATAACCTTTTTGATGCGAATAAGCCAAGTATGCCCGAGAAAAGCAACAAACCACTGGCAGGTATTGGCACATACAGTACATTTTGTGTGACATTGTAACTAACACTGTTACCCGCAAAAAATCCATCGTTTTATGAGGTAATTGATACATCTGCTAACGAACGATTTGCAAGCAATTATCATGTTACAAACCCACCTTACGCACATTCTTATCTAAGTTATGTCTTACAATCCAAGAACCGCACAAATATTGGTACGCTTTGCCTGATAGACACCAAACCGTGAATATTCAGTCTTGAGGAAAAACAACTATTAGTTTCGTTAGGGCGACTTGTAGATAGTCTAGTGATAAATACCTAAGCTTAATTATTTATCTATATAAATATGAGAATTGAGAAGCAGCAAAGGCTGCCAGCTGACACTTACTACATATAAATAGATAGCAAAATTCCTATTTAGTTATCTATCCTCTGGTGGCACAAATTTATCTAACCACGGGCTTTGCTGTATGAACTCTTTAAATTCTAAACGTGTAATATAGCCACTATTGTCTTCGTCATAGCGTAAAAAGATTTCCTTATCGCCCAAGTTCTTTACTGATTTTGCCTCATTGGGATCAAGTCGTTCATCGCGGTTTAAATCAGCACCAAAAAATAGACCTCCCTCGAAGCCTCTCCCCGCACCGTGCCATGAACTTGATGTCGCAGCTAAAGGTAACAGCAAAAAGACAAGCATAAATAGGTTAATAAATATTCTCATTTCGTAGCTTCTTTGCGCTTAATATTACTCACTAAGATAGATCTGCCTACTGACAGTTCACTCTCATCGGTTCCAAAATAGACGAATATTCCTCAACATAATCTTGAAACTAAATTAATAAAAATGGCTATCTATATGAATTATATAAGTTATTTTGCATATCCATAAGTTGACTATTTTTTACTCAAATTATGAATTTCAAAAAGTGTGAACTGATTGAATTCATGAGAGTTTTATACGTACATAATTGTGCTCAAGTGGATAATCCATAGTGTTCATAACGATCAATTTGTGCGATATAGGCAGCATTTTTGACTACAACGCACACCTGCTCTCTATCTCCGAACTTGTTTCGTCGTTCAACGAATACTATGTGTTTATAGTGAAATCTTATAACGAACTTTAGATCTACAAATATATGAACTTGAAACATAAAGACATGCTGATAGATCGTCGCTCTGAACAAGATCGAAGGACAGTCAACTGTAGTTTATGGAACAACAAAATAGAACGTCGTAAACGGCCCGATCGAAGGATGGCAGGTCTAGATGTCGATATGCTAGATATAACAGACGCAGAATTTTCGGAAATGTTTGCAGCGTATATCAGCTAAATACATACATGCGATGTCTAGATTAACAAAGGAGCCCTGTTACCAGTAATATTATGCTTGGACTGTCATAATACTGAACAATATGAGTCAAAGTACCAAGCTTTATAAAACACTTGCCTTCTCTGGCACACTACCTTTTATTTTCTTTATATTACTAGACACGTTAGGTTTTCAGAATCTTCCTTTACTCGAAAACACCAGCAATATTATTTTATCTTATGGATTACTAATTATTAGCTTTATGGCTGGAATACATTGGGGAATACAACTCCAGCACCAGACACTAACCAAACTAAATTTATTTTTATTAAGCAACTTTATTACTATCACCAGCTGGCTTGTCTATCTATTACTAGATCAAACATTCATAACCAGTGTGTATATATTAGCTTTTATTGCTTTGTTGTATATAGATCTGCAGCTTAAAAAAAATAATATAATTACAGCAGACTATTACAAAACACGTATAGCAGTAACGACCATTGTTATACTGTCGTTAGTATTGTATCTGTTTTGAATAATCTACTCAGGACGCATGTGCGGGAACAATAACACGTCACGAATTGAAGCAGAGTTAGTAAACAACATCACCAAGCGATCAATTCCAATCCCTTCCCCTGCTGTCGGCGGCATACCATATTCAAGTGCGCGAATATAATCTGCATCATAGTGCATGGCTTCTTCGTCCCCACCCTCTTTTTGTTCAACCTGTTGCTTGAATCTTGCCGCTTGATCTTCAGCATCATTTAACTCAGAGAACCCATTAGCTATTTCTTTACCGCCCACAAAGAACTCGAAACGATCTGTCACCTCAGGATTTTGATCATTTCGCCGCGCTAAAGGAGAGACTTCAGTTGGATATTCAGTAATAAAAGTAGGTTGGTCAAGGCGACTTTCAACAGTTTTTTCAAATATTTCGATTAATAATTTCCCTGAGCCATAGGTATCCTCATAGGGAATTTTTAATCCTTCACATACTGCTCTCAATGATTCAACTGTCGCGAGATTGTTTTCCTTTAAGTCTGAATTAAATGCCAATACCGACTCTCTTACAGACATTCGCTTAAATGGTTTTTCAAAATCATACGATGAACCTTGATATTCAAGCGTATATTTGCCAAACAAATGAAAGGTTAACTGGCGCAACATATCTTCTGTACGATCCATCAGTTCATGATATTGCGCATAAGCTTCATAATATTCCAACATAGTGAATTCAGGATTATGCCGTGTCGATAACCCTTCATTCCTAAAGTTACGATTAATTTCAAACACCTTTTCAAAACCACCGACCACAAGACGCTTTAAATAAAGTTCAGGCGCAATACGTAAGTAAAGCTGCATATCAAGTGCATTATGGTGCGTGACAAATGGCTTTGCTGCCGCGCCACCCGGGATGGCCTGCATCATGGGTGTCTCGACTTCTAAAAAGTGTTTATCGGTTAAATAATGTCGAATAAATGCAACAATCTTTGAACGCATCACAAAAGTATCGCGCGTCTCTTGGTTCATAATTAAATCAACATAACGCATACGATAACGTTGCTCTTGATCTGTTAAGCCATGAAACTTTTCAGGCAGCGGTCTTAGTGATTTGGTAAGTAACTTTACAGATTCCATTTTGACATACAAATCACCTTTGCCTGATTTGCTTATTGGTCCCGTTACACCAATGATGTCGCCAATATCCCAGGTATCAATCTCTTTCAGTAACTCTTTTGCCAAGCCTTTTCGGTCAATATATGCCTGGATTCGCCCCGTCATATCTTGTAGCAATAAAAAGGGCCCACGCTTAGCCATAATGCGACCAGCAATACTCGCTGTTGTATTTAACTCTGATAGCTCCTCTTTAGAATTCTGACTGTACAGGTTCTGCAAATCCGCAGCCAAGTCAACACGCTTAAAGTCATTCGGAAATGCACTTCGCAGAGTTCTTATCTGGGCAAGCTTTTCGCGCCTTAATGCAATCAGTTTATTTTCATCTACTTGCAAATGATCTTGATTATTTTTTTTTTCACTCATTATTTCAATATTCGTCAATTAAATTTATAAACCCATTTTAAGACTGGCTTCAATAAATTGATCCAATGAACCATCCAGTACTGCTTGGGTATTACTTGTTTCTACTGAAGTACGTAAATCTTTTATACGCGATTGATCTAATACATAAGAACGAATCTGACTTCCCCAACCTATATCAGACTTAGAATCCTCTAGCGCCTGTTGTTCTGAATTTCTTTTTTGTATCTCTAGCTCGTAAAGTTTGGCTTTAAGCTGTTTCATCGCCACATCTTTATTTTTATGTTGTGAGCGATCGTTTTGACATTGAGTCACCACTCCGGTGGGTATATGCGTAATACGTACTGCAGATTCAGTTTTATTAACATGCTGCCCACCTGCACCACTTGCACGATACACATCAATTCTCAAATCAGCCGGATTAATTTCGATGTCGATATCATCATCGACTTCGGGGGAAACGAACACTGCAGCAAATGAAGTATGTCTTCTATTGCCAGAGTCAAAAGGAGACTTTCTAACTAGTCGGTGCACGCCGGTTTCAGTTCTTAGCCAGCCATAGGCATATTCACCATCAAATTTAATGGTGGCACTTTTTATACCTGCCACCTCACCTGGCGAAGCTTCGATGAGTTCTGTTTTAAACCCTTTGTCTTCACCCCAGCGCAGATACATACGTAATATCATTTCTGCCCAATCTTGAGCTTCTGTTCCTCCTGAGCCAGACTGAATATCTAAAAAAGCATTGTTGGTATCCATTTCACCAGAGAACATGCGGCGAAATTCAAGCTGCGCAACTTGTTTTTCAAGTGCATCTAAATCTTCAACAACGGAATTGACAGTGGATTCATCATCCTCCATTTCTGCCAGTTCAAGTAACTCAACAGCCTCATTCACACCTTGCTCAGTCGTGCGAATAATATCGACAACAGCCTCGTATTGTGCGCGCAGTTTACCTAACTCTTGTGCGCGATTGGGATCATTCCATACATCAGGATCTTCCAATTCACGCGAGACTTCCTCTAACTGTTCCACTTTTGTGTCGAAGTCAAAGATACCCCCTAAGTGCATTGACTCGCTCACCAAGCTCTTTCAATTGGTTGTAATAAGGTGCTAATTCCATTATCTAATCCATTACTTACAATTTAAACAAACGAGAGGGTACTTTATAGTCAAATAATTGTTTATAAACCGAGAAGAACATTACTTCCATGCGCTCGAGAGTGAGCATTCTACTGGAATCCAAGCCTGCAGTGAATGTAAAAAAATCAGTGCATTGCACACACTTCAAGATGTTTTATTAACAATTGAGGTGACTCAATTCCGCGAAAGTAATTTACATCTAATTGGTAAGCAGCGCGTACCACCCGCGCGCGGTTACTCCAATCAAAATTTGCATAATTAAACGCGATAGCCGCGAGAGAAACATCACCATTAGAAGGCTGCAATGTTAGTTTCAAGTGATGCTCACCAACAACTCGATAGTCAAGCACAGTGAATTCACCATCAAAGACAGGTACAGGAAATCCCTGCCCCCAAGGCCCGGAATTTCTCAAATATTTTGCCACATTCAAACTGAATTGATGATTCTCGAGTTCCCCGTCGGAGAAGATTTCCTGGTTTAGATCATCTTCACTCATCCACTCAGAGAGCACTTGGTTATATGCCTGGATAAAGTCTTGGTAATTATTTTTTCTCAAACTTAATCCTGCAGCCATGGCATGACCACCAAACTTTGTAATGATGTGCGGATGCTTGGCCGCGACAGTATCAAGTACATCACGGATGTGCACACCCGGGATTGATCTTGCCGAACCTTTTAACTCATTGTCGCCAGCATCTGCGAAGGCAATTGTTGGACGATAGAATTTTTCTTTAACTCTGGCTGCAACAATCCCAATTACGCCTTGGTGCCAGTGAGACTCATACACACAAATGCCAAGCTTATTCTTTTGCTGACTTGGATCAAGAGACTGATTAATCTTTTCTAAATGTCTAACGGCCTCATCTTTCATTTGGCATTCGATTTCTCTGCGTTCACCATTTAATTTATGCAAACGTGTGGCTATATGCTCAGCAGCTAATGGATCCGTCGACAGTAAACATTCGATACCAATCGACATATCTTCCAGTCTTCCGGCTGCATTAATTCGAGGTCCTATATAAAAAGCCAAATCACTGGCTATGGTGCGTGAATAGTCACACTCAGCGACTTTGAGTAATGCCAATATCCCCGGGCTGCATTGACCGGCTCTTATCCTTCGCAAGCCCTGCTCAACTAAAATACGATTATTTCTATCTAAAGGCACCACATCGGCCACAGTACCCAAAGCAACAAGATCCAGCATATTTGCAAAATTTGGCTCAGACTGATTAGAGTCCTCAAACCAACTTTGTGAACGCATGTAAGTTCTTAATGCCACCAACACATAGAACATAACACCAACGCCCGCCAATGATTTACTGCCAAACTCATCGCCAGGTTGATTTGGATTAACAATAACATTGGCATTGGGCAGCATTTCGCCAGGCAGATGATGATCCGTCACTAATACATCTATGTGCTTATCGCGGGCATGCTGCACCCCCTCTATACTTGAAATCCCATTATCAACAGTGACGATTAAATCTGGATTGTATTGATTGGCTAAATCGACTATTTCCGGTGTTAAGCCATAACCAAATTCAAATCGATTAGGCACAAGATAATTCACATTTTGTGCACCCAATGCGACTAGACCTCTGATTGCTAACGCAGTACTGGTTGCCCCATCCGCATCATAATCACCAACGATGACAATAGATTTATTAGTTTGTATGGCTGCAAACAAAAGTTGTGCCGCCTCTACCGTGCCGTTAAGTGTGTCCGGAGGAAGAATATTTTGTATAGATAACTCTAAATCTGCAGGATCAGTCACACCACGATTGGCGTATACTCTTTGCAAAATATCCGGGATTTCGGTTTGCGCCAGTGCCTCTTGCACCTGAAATACGCGACGTTTTACTTGTGAATTCATTCAGCCAAGTGTACCAATATCATCGCTTATCTCACACGAGATTATGAATAAAATTTTTATTAAAGTAATTTCTAATTAATAATAACAAGTCAATGTTTTCATTATTTAAATTCTCATGAGTGAACGACTACTTTTTCTCACCGGCAAGCTCGCAGAAAAAAGTTTGCATAAAGTACTTGAGGGCATGCAGCCAACCGACTTTGACTACGATATTTACCAAATTGGTGTCAGTGTTGCCGCGTTAATGACCACCGATTTAATCGCCAGAAGACTCAACCAAGCCAACGACTACGATAAAGTCATTTTACCTGGTCGCTGTCGTGGCGATATCGATGAATTAGCACGCCAGCTAGGCACCCCAGTGGAAAGAGGACCGGAAGAACTGAAAGATCTTCCCCAATTCTTTGGCCATGAAGTTAAAAGGACCGATCTTTCTGACTATACGACTGATATTTTTGCTGAGATTGTTGATGCACCCAATATGTCAGTCGAACAAATTTTAAAGCGTGCTGAGCAATATAAAAAAGACGGCGCCAATGTGATCGATCTTGGTTGTTTACCTAACACACCTTTTGGTCATTTAAGCGAGTCAGTGCAAACCCTTAAAGCCGCAGGCTTTAAGGTTAGTGTGGACTCATTATTAACAGAAGACCTGATTACGGGTGGCAAAGCAGGTGCAGATTTTTTATTAAGTTTGCAATATAAATCCTTATCAGTATTAGAAAAAGTCGATTCAACACCTATTATTATCGGTGACCCTCCCACAAGTTTGCGCAGTCTGTATAAAACTATTGATGTGTTAACTAAAGAAGGTATTCGCTTCATCGCTGACCCGATACTCGATCCAATTAATTTCAATTTTACTGAATCAATCGTTCGCTATCGTAATTTGCGCAAACGCTATCATGATATTGAAATCATGATGGGCATTGGCAATTTAACTGAATTGACCCATGCGGACACTGCCGGCACCAACGCTCTATTAATGGGCATAATCTCTGAATTGAATATTGATCATGTATTAGCCACCGAAGTCAGTGAGCATTGCCGCAAAGCGGTAAAAGAAGCGGATCTTGCTCGACGAATCATGTATGCGTCAAAACAAGATCATATTCCTCCCAAGGGTTACGATAATGGTCTTATGGCATTACATGAGCGCAAACCGTTCCCTTATAACATCAGCGAGATTAAAGAATTTTCCAGTGCAGTGCGCGATCCAAACTTTAGAATTCAAGTATGTGATGAAGGTATATTCATATACAATCGCGATGGAATTTGGCAAGCCCAAGATCCTTTTGACCTCTATCCAGATCTAGATGTCTCTGAAGATGGTGCACATGCCTTCTATTTAGGGGTAGAGCTTGCTCGAGCACAAATAGCATGGCAACTCGGAAAACGTTACGAACAAGATGAGGAACTTGGTTGGGGTGTAGCCGTTGAAAGACCCGAACAAGACTTAACAGAATTTAAGCAAGAAGGCAGCACCATGCAGTCACGTCTTGAGCGAAAAAATAAACGTAAACAAAAAAGCAATAATAAAAAGAACGATGCGCGCCGTTGTTAACAATTAAATCACTATGCCATTTATCAGAGAAACGATCATTACTACATTACACGACAATGGTCAGGCGCATATCGCTCCAATGGGCGTTCATGAAACTGATCGTGGGTTGATGCTGGCTCCTTTCAAACCCTCTGCTACGTTAAATAATTTATTACGCGAAAGAACCGCCACCATTAATTACACTGATGATGTACGTATCTATGCGGGCTGCCTTACTGGTCGGAGGGATTGGTCTACCTCTCCATGTGATGTCATTGCTGGCATTCGTTTACATGATTGCTTGTCACATACTGAGGTAAAAGTTCACACACATGAAGAGGATGAACTTCGGCCACGATTTTATTGTGACGTGGTGCATGAACAAATGCATCGCCCTTTTCATGGATACAACCGTGCACAATTTGCTGTGATTGAACTGGCCATATTAGTGAGTCGCCTGAAAATGCTTTCGGATGATAAAATTGACAGTGAAATTGAGTATTTACGTATAGGTTTAGATAAAACGGCCGGCGACAGAGAGCGTGAGGCATGGAACTGGTTAATGCAAAAAGTAACTGAATACAGAAATCAACCAAAAGAGACTCTACAATGACTGGATTTTTAGCTAGCGTTGATAATTTACAAGACGCCATCACTGTCAGTAAAAATGATGCAGATATCATTGACCTTAAAGATCCACAGCAAGGTGCACTTGGTGGACTAAGTATAGAGGCTATTCATAGAATTGTTGATCATGTATGGGAGAAGTCAATTGTTAGCGCGACAGTGGGCGATCTTGATGCGGATGTGTCACTTATTTTAGATAAAATTGGTCAAGTAGCCGATACCGGTGTGGACTACGTGAAGGTCGGCATGTTTACTCAAGCCCATATCGATAATTGCTTACCCAGTTTTGAATATCATGCGCGACGCGGTATACGCATCATTGCGGTATTATTTGCTGATACAGAATTTGATATAGAAACGACGCTTAAACGTTGCAAAAAGGCACGCTTAGCAGGTGTCATGATGGATACTGCTGGGAAACAGGCGGGCAGTTTATTACTGCATAGAACGACCAAAGAATTATCTCAGTTTATACAGCTTGCACATCATCATAATTTGTTAACAGGTCTTGCTGGTTCCTTACGTCAACAAGATGTAAAAATATTATTGCCTCTAACGCCCGACTATCTTGGTTTTCGCACAGCCCTATGCCAAGGCTTACAACGCACCGCATCAATAAGTGAAGATGCTACGCGTCAGATTCGCAACCTGATTCCAAACCAGTTATCTACAGCTCAACTGGGATAATTTTCGCCATTGATATAGAAAATTCTGAAGACGGAACTGGCGATGCCATCAAGTTATTTGTCAGTGGGTGGTGATATAGTCCGCTACTTAAGTATTGAACCATCCCTACCCAAGTAATATGAACCTCTCGATTAAAATTTTACGTGGTGATGCTGCTCACAAAACGCGAGATTTATCAGAATTTATTGATGATTGGGAGTCAGTTGCTGCGAAAACAAATCACGTCTCAGTGTTTCAAGAACCTGAATTTGTCAATCGATGGTATCAGCAATATTCGCCAGAATATGAGCCTATCATGGTGCTTGGTTATAATGAGGAACAGCAATTAATAGGCCTACTCCCTTTAGCCATCAATTTCGAAACTAGTCGACTAACACATGCCGCAGACCAGCAAGCTGAATATAGCGGTTGGCTATGCGATCCAGTTTATGAGCAAGATTTTCTGAGCCAAGCCATTAATCATGTCAATCAACAAGTCGTTTGTTCATCTTGGCGTTGGTCGCATATCCCACCCTATGCAAATACTGACTGGTTGCGCATATCATCTCAACAGCCATGTCATGTGCACTTGCATTTTGAAAAGGAAAATTCTCCTGTTCTCGATTTAAATGATGAAGAAAAAATCAATAAAATAAAAAAAAATAAAAGCATTAAATCAAAAATCAATCGTCTCAAGCGTAAAGGTGATTTACGTATCGAACATATTACTGATCATGAGCGCGCAAAAACAGTCATGCAACAAATACCTGATTTAGTTAACTTCAGGCATGGTGCAGCACATGGTGATTTAGCATTTAAAGAAGATCCTCTGCAACATGGTTTTTATCTTTCACGCTGCGAAAATTTAACAACTAACCACTTCAGCGCTTTATGGCTTGATGATAATTTACTTGCATTTCATTTTGGCTGTATTGACAAAGACACACTATACATTGGTTTAACCGCATTTGACCCACGTGAGAGTAAACATTCTCCTGGTGTTATTTTTATTCTCTACCTTGCAGAATTGATGCAACAACAAGGGATTCGATTTATTGATCTGACACCGGGCGGTGACGAATACAAAGAAAGATTCTGCAATGGACATCATACTTTGTATCGGCCCGTTATATTTTCAAGTGCGCCAGCTAAATTCAAACAGCTAGCAATCAAGCAAGCCAAGGCAAGTGTGTTTTCATTGCTATCAGTACTAGGCATAGACAAACAGACAGTTATAAATAAATTGCAAACGAAACACCAAACCACACCTGCCAATCAAGACTTTCGTTTGTTTGATATTGATTTATCTAACAGTGATATAGAAGAATATAATACACCCTCAACCATGATGCATATCCAAAAATACAATGATTTACTGATTCATCAAGGCTATTCTAGCAGCCTTGAAATGCAAACACTGTTGAGTGATGCGACCCATAGATTCTCTAAAGAGGAAACGTTAATCACACTGATGGAAAATGATAAATTAGTTGGCTACGGTTGGTTAAGCAAAATGGGTGCTAAATACAAAAACCATGGTCTTGAACTGAGCCTAGATAAAGATGCTATTGTACTGGATTGTATTGAAGTTGAAAAAGTATTACCTAATGAAGCAATACTTGAAAAGATGATGGGATTTATGCTTAGTTATGCGCGCGAGTTAGGGGCAACGAGAGCCTTTAGTTACATACCCAATGTGACTGACGATACCAAATTAAATATTATTCAGAACTTTGGTTTTAAAGCAGCTAGTTAATATAAATGCTCTTTAATAAACTGCTTATTAATAATTATTATTCATTTCCATAAAGGCTCTTAGCACATCACGACGACTTATTTGACCAACCAGTCGATTATCTTCTACAACTGGATAACGTCTAGGACTTTTCTCCATAAACATTTTTGCCAAATCTAACACACTAGATTCTGACTCTACTGTGATTACTTCTTTAGTCATATATTCTTCGACACGTCCTCCAAGTTCTTCATAATAGCCTGCTTGTATAGCTACTTTCATACAGTCTTTTTCTGACAAAAGACCCACTAAATTACCATGATCATCAATTACGGGTGCGCCCGAGATTCTATTCTTAACCAAAACATCAATCGCTTCCATGACATCCATCGTGGGTGTAAATGTAACTAGACTCGCTACCATATAATCTTTAACTGCAATTGATTGAATCATAAATTCACCCTGTATTTATTATAATTGTTTTTTCTTACTACATGGTTTTGTACATGAGGAACATTTGCTACCAATGCCACCACATGAACCCTGAATTGGACGGCGACCAAGTAATACGCCAACCATCATAGCAGTGAACATTACCAAGAAAATAATAATAGTGAGTAATAATGTAGTCATAAAAAACTTATTTATCCGCCAAAATCATCAAGCATGATATTTTCTTCCTCAACCCCTAAGTCTTTCAGCATATTAATGACAGCTGCATTCATTACCGGTGGGCCACACATATAATACTCACAATCTTCTGGCGCGGGATGGTCTTTGAGATAATTCTCGTATAACACTTCATGGATAAATCCAGTATAGCCATTCCAGTCATCACCTTCTTGTGGGTCCGATAGTGCAACATGCCAGTCAAAATTATCATTCGACTCTTGCAAGCCATCAAAATCTTCTACAAAAAACATTTCGCGCTTACTGCGAGCTCCATACCAAAAGGAAATTTTGCGATCCGAATGCAAGCGCTTTAGCTGATCAAAAATATGTGAACGCATAGGTGCCATACCCGCACCACCGCCGATAAAGACCATTTCATTTTTTGTATCGCGCGCATAAAATTCACCAAAAGGTCCAGAAATAATCACTTTATCTCCAGGTTTTAAACTATAAATATATGAAGACATGATGCCTGGTGGTACCTCGGTACCTGCACCTGGCGGCGGCGAAGCAATACGAACATTGAGCATAATCAAACCTTTCTCATCGGGATAGTTCGCCATTGAGTAAGCACGAGACACCACTTGATCAACTTTGGATTCATACTGCCACAAATTGAATTTATCCCAATCCTCACGAAATTCTTCTTGCACATCAAAGTCGGAGTATTTAACTAGGTGCGGTGGGCATTCAATTTGAATGTAACCCCCCGCTTTAAAATCAACATCTTCACCTTCAGGCAATCTTAAAATTAGATTTTTGATAAACGTAGCGACATTCTCATTAGACTCAACTGTGCATTCCCATTTTTTTACACCAAAGACTTCTTCAGGGACTTCAATGTTCATGTCTTGTTTGACAGCCACCTGGCAAGATAGTCGATCTCCTTGTGAGGCCTCACGCTTAGTAATGTGAGACTCCTCAGTCGGCAGTAACGCGCCACCTCCTTCGTGAATTTTCACTCGACACTGAGCACATGTCCCACCGCCACCGCAAGCCGAGGGAACAAACAAGTTGGCATTGGCAAGCGTTGCTAGAAGTTTGCCGCCCACAGGCGCAGTAACTTCTTTTTCTCCATTAATAGTAATTGTGACATTACCAGATGACACTAATCTGGAACGTGCAAATAAGATTACTAATACAAGTGAAACCACAATTGCTGAAAAGAAGGCAACACCTAAAGAAATTTCTAGCATGACAGTTCTTCCATGGTTTATAACTGAATTCCGGAAAATGCCATAAAGCCCATCGACATTAATCCAACAGTAATGAAAGTGATACCTAAGCCCTGCAAGCCATCAGGTACATCACTATATTTAAGTTTTTCTCTAATACCAGCAAGGGCTGTAATAGCTAATGCCCAACCGATGCCTGATCCAATCCCGTAGGTGACGCTTTCAGAAAAATTATAATCACGCTCCACCATAAACAAAGAGCCACCAAGTATGGCGCAGTTGACAGTAATCAATGGCAAGAACACGCCCAGTGCGTTGTATAACGACGGGAAGAAACGATCCAAAACCATTTCCAATATTTGTACCATTGCTGCTATTACACCGATGTAACTTATTAAGCCTAAAAAGCTAAGATCAACTTCAGGCAACCCCATCCATGCTAGCGCCCCTTCCTTAAGTATAAATTGGTAAATAATATTGTTAGCAGGCACAGTAATGACTTGAACAACAATAACCGCAGCACCCAAACCAATCGCTGTTTCAATCTTTTTAGATACGGCAAGAAAAGTGCACATACCGAGAAAGAAAGCTAACGCAAGATTCTCAACAAATATCGCTTTAATTAATAAGCTGAGTGTCGCTTCCATAAGAATGTTCCCCGTTATCTTTTAGTATGTCTCAGTACGATGTACACGATGTACTTGATATTCGCGCTTTTCAACTTGCTTCGGCTGCCAGGTTCTTATTAACCAGATCATCAAGCCAATAATAAAAAATGCACTAGGTGGTAACAGCATCAAGCCATTTGGTTCATACCAGCCCCCATCTTTAGTTAGAGGAAGTATGGTGTAACCCAATAATGTTCCCGAGCCAAACAGTTCTCTGAATACAGCAACGACAATAAGCACAATGCTATATCCTAGGCCATTACCAATACCATCAAGGAAGCTGATACCAACAGGATTTTTCATCGCAAATGCTTCTGCACGGCCCAACACAATACAGTTAGTAATAATCAAACCAACGAAGACGGACAGTGTTTTGCTCGTCTCATAGGCATAGGCTTTTAATATCTGATCGACGACAATTACCAATGAAGCAATTATCGTCATTTGCACAATGATTCTAATGCTGCTTGGTATGCGCTCTCGTATCATACTAATTGAAGCATTTGATAATGCAGTGACAGAAGTTAACGCTAAACACATTATCAAAGCTGCACCCAATGTGGTTGTTACAGCTAGTGCAGAACATATTCCAAGTATTTGCAGCGTAATTGGATTGTTATCAATCAGAGGATCAAGTACTACTTTTTTAGCGCTTTCGCTCATAAAATTTCTCCATTACGAACGTTATATATAAATTTTTCAAATCCGTATTCACCCATCCAAAAGCGAAACATATTGGTTACTCCATTACTTGTCAGTGTGGCCCCGGATAACCCATCAACTTGATATTGTTCATTTGCATTGCCAGGCACGACATTGCCCTTAATTACGCTCACTTTAACTTGACCATTTTCGTCAAACAGCTTTTTACCTTGCCATGACGCTTGCCATTTAGGGTTATCAACTTCGCCTCCCAAACCTGGGGTTTCTCTATGATCATAAAACTTCAATGCGTAAATTGTATTTAAGTCATCTTCCAATGTAACGTAGCCATATAGAGTCGACCACAATCCATAGCCATGCACCGGAAAAACGTAACGTGCCACCTTATTGGACTCACGCACTAAATACACTTTGGCATAGTTTGCTCTGCGATTAATATTCGCTAAATCAATATCATCATTCAATTTAATACTTAAGTCGCTGACTTTAGATGCCTTGCGCTGATCATATGTTTTTGAATCGATTTCTGTTTCAATTTCACCAGTGTCCAAATTAACCAGACGCTCTTCAATTGATGAAAACAAGGCATCAATATCTGCATCTTCTTGCCATAGTCCAGAGACTTTTAATATATTAATTTTTTTATCGAGTACTTTATTCGCCTCTTGGGCAGGCCTTAACTGCACGGCTGCTGTTGACACAATGACAGAACACACCAAACATAGTGTGATGGCGACGATAAGAATATTTGCCGTACTATCCTTAGACATAATTTCGCTTACGCCTCCTGATGTTAGCTTGTACAACAAAGTGATCAATTAAAGGGGCAAAGATATTAGCAAACAGTATGGCTAACATGATGCCCTCTGGAAATGCGGGATTAATCACCCGAATTAACACCGTCATAAACCCGATCAAAAATCCAAAAATCCAACGGCCTGTTTGTGTCATTGATGCTGACACAGGGTCTGTTGCCATATACACCATACCAAATGCAAACCCACCTAAACTCAAATGCCAATACCAGGGCACGGCAAACATCGGGTTACTTTCGCTACCGATTAAATTCAGCAAAGTTGAAGTCACCACCATGCCAGCAAATACACCAAAGATAATTCTCCATGAAGCAATGCGCGTGTACATTAAAAATACGCCACCGAGTAAACATGCAAGCGTTGATGTCGATCCAATAGAGCCCTGAATGGACCCAAGAAATGTTTGCGACCAGGTAACACCACTGGCAATAATTCCCTGCATTCCTTCAAGTGCAGCAATTCCTAATGGTGTTGCACCGGAGAAACCATCGACGGCTGTCCATACTGCATCACCAGACATTTCTGCAGGGTAGGCAAAAAACAAAAAGCAGCGCCCCGTTAGTGCAGGATTTAAAAAGTTTTTACCCGTGCCACCAAATACTTCTTTACCTATTACAACGCCAAAGCTGATACCCAAAGCAACTTGCCACAGCGGTACATCTGGTGGCAAAGTCAAAGCAAATAACATCGATGTGACAAGAAATCCCTCATTGACCTCATGATTACGCACTGCAGCAAACACGACTTCCCAAATTCCACCAACAACTAATGTAACTAGATAAATTGGGAAAAAGTACATAAATCCGTGCAAGAAATTACCCAGTGGATTCTGTGCATCGTAAGCAAAACTCAACCAAGACAAAATTGCGCCGCGCCAGCCCGGCGCATGCTCAATGCCCATATTCGCCATGGCAGTATTTGCTTGATAACCAATATTCCACAGACCGATTGCAATACAAGGCAGCGTGGCTATCACGACATAGGTCATAACACGCTTAATATCTAATGCATCCCGCGCATGAGGTGCATGAGGTGTAACATCTGCCGGGGTATATAAGAAGGTATCCACCATTTCATACAGCGCATAAAATTTTTCAAAGCGCCCACCTTTAATGAAATTGGGATGGATATTATCCAAATATCTCCGTAACTTTCTCATTACCCTTCCTTCTCAATTTGGATAAGGTTTTCTCTTAGTATTGGTCCGTACTCATATTTACTTGGGCAGACAAATGTACATAGAGCCAAATCTTCCTCATCTAATTCCAAACACCCAAGTGCCTGGGCTAAATCAGTATCTTTTGTTAACAACGCCCGCAAGAGTTGAGTGGGCAAAATATCCAGAGGCATCACTCTTTCATAAACACCAATTGGCACCATGGCACGTGGACTGCCGTTTTGAGATGTTGTGAATGAAAATTTTGCCTGGCTCCTAAAAAAACTGGATAGCAAAGCATTTGACTTGGAATACTTTTTCATCCCTGGAACAATCCAGCCAAAGAACTCCCTTTCTCGCCCTTCATGCATGGCCACAATTTGCAAATTGAATCGACCTAAATAACTCGCCCATCCGGCGGCTCGCCAGCCTGATAGGACAGAGCCGGATATAATGCGGCACTCACCCGACTCAACTTCATCCTCGATGATATCGTTTGTATTAGCACCTAAACGAACACGTAATAGTCTTGGATTTTTTATTGCTGGACCGGCCAAAGAAATAATTCTTTCGGTCCAAATCTTCCCAGTAGTAAATAATTTGCCTATCGCAATCACATCTTGATAATTTAAATGCCAAACACTTTTATTCGCATTCACAGGATCTATCATATGAATATGTGTACCTGGAATTCCTGCAGGATGGGGCCCTTCAAAAACTGCTTTATTAATTTGCGGATGATCTTCGATACTAAAGGTACTATTTGTTGCGCAACACACATGAACCTGACCTTGTGTTAAACGCGTAAGAATTTGTAGGCCTATATTAAAATCTTGCTCATACTCTAAGATCACTACATTGGGATCCGCAGCCAGCGGACGCGTATCAATAGCTGTAACAAAAATAGAATTTGGTATTGAATCTGGGTCAGGCGACTTACTATAAGGTCGGGTGCGCATTGAAACCCATAAGCCAGAATTAAGCAATTGCTCGACAATGCTCTCACGTGCAAGCGAAAGTAGACTTTGTTCATCAAATTGCTCAAAAACGACCTCTTCCTCACCATCAAGACGAATGACTAAAGATTGAAAAATACGTCGTGCGCCACGATTGATACTCTCAACAGTACCTGCCCCTGGTGCGACATATTTAACGCGAGGATTTTTTTTATCTGTGAATAACACTTGACCAAGCTTGACATAATCCCCTTCAGCAACATGCATGGTCGGCTTCATGTCAACATGTTCTCTGCCCAGCACTGCAACACGCGATATTGAGGGGGAGCCATCAATATTTTGACGTGGTGCACCAGTGATAGGTAATTGCAGGCCTTTTTTTATCTTAAAATTCATTGTTTAAAACAGACTAAAATTTCATCATTGTAAATAGTTACATTTAACATCTATATATTAGGCTAGCTATGCTTTATAGGTGCTAATTTCATGCCAGTCACCTTGATAATATCGGCGTAATGCTTCAATACTATATATGCTCAGACTGACAAGCAATAATTTTATGTATTTCAATTGCTTATTAATTACTGATAGCAAATATTACGTAAACATTCGCACGCTGGCTGGTGCTAGACGTATCCGGGTAAATTGACTCAAAATATCTGCTAATCACGGTTAAATACAACCAAGACTCAACGTGAGTACTTCCTCAGACAGTCGTTTGCAACATGTAGATATAAATATTTGATGCTTAATGCGGGTAATATTAATAAAGCGATTGATTGACAAGTCCTGATAATCATCCACAAAAGTAATACTATTCAGTTATGCACCATCATCACGATCATTCCACCAAAACATCAAATAAAGCGTTCCTAATTGGTGCAACAATAAATATAGCTTACGTCATCATTGAAGCCATATTTGGATTTATTTCTAACTCACTTTCACTTTTAGCAGATGCTGGCCATAACTTTAGCGATGTACTGATTTTGTTACTAGCCTGGGGTGCCAATATTCTCGCTGCCGTGAAACCTACAGCCAGCCACACTTATGGTTATCGTCGAGCAACAATACTTGCCGCATTGTTTAGTGGCATCACACTTGTGATTACTATGGGGCTAATTGCGATTGAGGCAGTGAAGCGCTTAAACACCGTCGTGCAGGCAGATAGCTTGACCATCATCATTGTCGCCAGTGTAGGTATTGTGATTAATTTTATAACAGCAGCATTGTTTGTCAGCCATAAAGATGAAGACTTAAATGTTAAAGGCGCTTTCTTACATATGTTAGCTGACGGCTTAGTATCAGTCGCAGTCGTAATTGGTGGTATCGTTATTTACTTCACACAATGGCAGCTGATTGATCCGTTACTCAGCTTACTCATAATACTGGTCATTGCGATTAGTGCGTGGGGTTTAGTTAAAGATGCATTTAATCTATCCGTTGATGCCGTACCGAGTAATATCGATTTAGAAGCAATCAAACAGTACTTACTCAGCCTGCCCGGGGTGGAAGAAATTCATGATTTGCATGTATGGGCGATGAGTACCACTCAAGTTGCATTAACAGCACACTTGTTAAGAAACTCCCGTTACATTGACGACGATATGTTGCATCAAGCCACACAAAAACTAAGAGATGAATATGGCATTCACCATACCACTATTCAAATTGAAAACGGCCAGTGCGAGTTAACTTGTCAAGACTAGTTTTCGCTACTCTTTTTTAAACCACTCTTCAGGCAACCAATAACCAGTCGATTGAATGGGTGCAATGTCATCTGTCTCGCTGATCCAAATAGCAATGGCGTATCGGTTTGCACCTTCTAATATATCCGTCAACATCGGAATAGACCATTTGCCCGAGGTATTTAGAGTTGCGTAGGAATACATCTTATGTGACAAAACAACAAAATCCTGCTCTAACTCCCTATTTCTATTCTCACCACGAGCCACTTTTGTAACAATACCAACGCCAAGCAGAGCGACATTCAACACTTTATCTTGTTCTACTTTTGAGTAGTCGACCTCAATGCGCTCTTGATTTGCAGTAAAGCTCAGTATACCGACCTGCTCTCTTGCAGCAGGAAATGTCTCCCCTCTTACCCAACCACGCCACTCGCGCCCATTGACCAACATACCTGGTGTATAAACTGAACTTAAATAATCTTGCTGCTGATAGCGATATTGCCTCATGCTATGGGCATGATTAGCATACGGATCTGGCCAGCCTAATTTATCCCAATAATCCACATGGAAAGCTAGCGGTACTATCTTGTGCCAAAGTTGATCGTTTTGTTCCAGTCTATTTAACCAATGCTCTGCGGGTGGACAACTACTGCAGCCTTGAGATGTAAAAAGCTCGATCATGATCGTCTGAGAATTACTACTCGAAAATTTCACTGTCTCAGCCGCAGCATATGTAGACATTAACACTACGAATCCAAACACCAACAGCTTATATATAATTTTCACGGTTCCAACCCTTTATTAGCACGTCCTTGCTCATGTGGTTAATTTATTTATTCTGGATATTATTTCAAGGTGAATAGAATATTTTTCATTAAATAGCATCACTAGCTAGTAGACCTGAGTGTCTGCTAAATAATGACAGTTTTAGTCTATATATACATTAGAAAAACTCAGTTTATTAAACACAAATTTCAATTTTTCAGCAAAAGTAAAATTTGAATTAACTCACATAATTACAAGATAAAATTTAGACTAGTCACTTACCTCAAAGACAAAATTCAAGAACTATGTGTGAGTTACTCATCACATAAATTTTCTATCTGTCCAGCAAATAATACCTTCTGTTTTTCATCCCATCACACTGTGAAAAAGCTCTCAGCCGAATCACGAAAATAGGTGTAAACAACTACCTACATTGAATGTAATTAGCTTGATATTTACCGTTCATCGAGAAAAATTTATCGGTTATATTTTGAGAATTATCAAGTGCTTAAAGCACATAACCACTCATCAGAGAAACCAAGCGAGTTATGTTCAATAGTAACTAAGATTAAATCATTTAAAGTAGAGTTAAAGAAAATATTGTTTCGCTTTATGAAAACATCAACAGTCAAATTAAAACTCGATAGCAACTATGGATTTAGCTTAGTAGAGCTAGTCATTACTTTAGCATTGGCAGCAGCCATGTTAACTGTAGGAATACCCGCATTTAATAATGTAATGGAAAATAACTCTCTAGCTACTACGGCTAACCGATTCATATCGAGTATTGCACTTGCGCGAAGTGAAGCTGTAACAAGGAATATTGAAGTTGTCATGTGTCGGTTAAATACAGCTGGCACTGCATGCGCAACTACTGGTACATGGTCAGACGGATGGATAATCTGGGCAGACTCAGATGGTGATGGTTTGATTGAAAATGTTAATCAAGATGGTGAGGTTGAAGTTGTTGCACAAGAAGAGCAATTAGAAGATGGATATACGATTGTTGCACTAAACAATCAATACGACGACACCATAACATTTAACCCAATGGGCGAAGCCAGTGGTGACGGTGGTAGTCAGCAAGAAATATTTCGCTTGTGTGACCCAGATAATGATAATGATAGAACACGACTCATATATTTAAGCGGTGTCGGTAATGCATGGGTTAATAGAAATGCAGGAAGCACCAGTGCTTTAACGGACTGCTAAATGCTAAGAGAGTTTGGATCATGAAAAAACATAACACTGGATTCACATTGATTGAAGTTTTAGTAGCATTGTTAGTTTTTGCAATAGGCATGCTAGGACTGGCAGGATTACAAGTTCAAGCTTACCAAGCTGCAAGCTCGGCACAAGGTCGAACTGCTGCTACATTTGCAGCAAGCCATCTCTTCGAACGCATGAGAGCCAATATCGATGGAGTTACTGCTGGTGATTATGCTTATGACTCATCTAATGATGGACTACCAGCTGCAGTTGCAAACTGTAATACAGCTGCAGGCTGTGGTAGTGCTACAAATATGGCACAAAATGACCTAAGAGAATGGCTTCTTACACTAAACCAGGCGCTACCTATACTAAATAGTGATAACACTATTAGTAATGCTGCAAGTATTGTTTTATGCAACGATTCGACACCTACGATTACAACACCAACAGCAGTGGGTGGCAGCATCAACTGCGATGGTTTACTTGGACAATGGACGATTTACATAGACTGGACCGATCAAAAAGAAGAAGAAGCCGATTTCAAAATTAAACGTCAAACCTTCACTTTTGTGCCATAAACTTACACTTTGCAAATATGAAATCAAAACCACACAATATCAGAACCAAACGAAAACCATATCGTGGATTTGGTTTGATCGAGCTATTAATTGCAATCGCGTTAAGTTCTGTAACAGCCATTGTAGTTGTACAATTATTCATACAGGGTAAAGCAACCTATATTTCACAAGAGTCACTTACCCGTGCACAAGAAAATGGAAGATATGCTATAAACTTGCTTACTAACGCGGTTAAGTCAGCTGATTTCTGGGGATGCATCCCCTCTTTTCAGCCAGACACACAAAATGGTTTATTCAATTGGCCTAGAGATGGTGTATTAAATATTGTTAACGGCCTACCTGGTGGATTTATTGGCGTTAGTGGACAAGAAGGTGCAGCCGCGACAGGGCTGGCCGGTTACACTTCTCAACCAGATACCCTTATTATCAGCGGAGTCAGACGAGGTCGCTCATTTTCAATTACTGAATCAATAAACGCACTGGACACAACACCAATTACAATTAGTCTAGGCAGCAGCACAGCAAGCAATATCGATGAAAATGAAATATTGGTTATAGCTGATTGTTCCAACTCAGTTATATTTCAAGCAACAAACGATGTAGATTCAACCGTAGATACCAGTGGCACACCTAATATCGCAACGATTCAGCACGGTACAGTACCAGCTACAACGACACCTGCATCCCCCTATAATAATACTCAACCAAATTTAGGTTACATTTTTCAACCAGAAAATACGACTGTCTTTAGAGGCGTTAGCACTAATGTTACCTACAGCATTAATCCCTCAGTAGATCATGATGGTATCGCGGCAACACCCAACATTCCTAGTCTAATGCGTTCAATTAATGGAGGCGCTGCAGAAGCAATCGTACCTGGTGTTGAAACGATGCAAATTGTATACGGAGAAGATACAGATGTGCCATATGACTCTCAAGCTGATCGATATGTAGATGCATCAAATGTCACTGACTGGGAGAGTGTAGTTAGCGTCAGAATAAGCATTCTAGTTCGCTCTCCAGATGCTGATAATGATGATACTCCAAGTTACACTCTAGAAGGTGTTACAGTTCCTGCAGGTAACATTCCTGCAGACACGAGTGGCGAGTATCACACTAGAAGAGTTTATTCGACAACAATATCCGTACGTAATCGAACGAGTTAATTATGAATACAATCTATATACATAATTACAAATCAAAACAAAATGGTGTTGTATTGTTCATGAGTTTAATTTTGTTATCTGTGTTAACCATTCTTGCGTTGACTGGCATGAGAACAAGTATCGTAGATGAAAAAATGTCAGGAAATTTACGAGACAGTCAGCTCGCTCATCAAGCAGCTGAAAGTGCACTTAGAGATGCTGAAACATTTATTAATAATTTAGCTGGTTTGTCAGCTTTGACTAACAATAATGGGCTTTACAGATCCGGTTTTGAAGCAGCAAAACTAGAACCCGATTATCTAGATCCAGGCACATGGAACCCCACAAACACATCCAACTACACTGAAGCAAGTACTTTAGGTACGAATAGTAGCGGCGAAGATCAACTAGCACTACCTCCAAAATACATAATCAAACATTTGGGTACCCAAGATATTTGTAACACATCTGGGATAACTGACCCCAATAGCGCATTTAACACAAATTTATGTAAGCGGGAAATTTTTAGGGTGACCGCTCATGGAACGGGATTGTCTCGCGATACAACAAAAATATTACAGGCCTATTTTGAAATTAATAAGCTTTAATTGAATATTTTTAAATTTTACTGATTTATGACATTGAGGAATTTATGATGAACAATCCAAAGCTATTCAAAAAGAAAGAATTCTTGGTATCTGTTCTTATATCTTTTGTAATTTGCAACTCAAACCTACATGCCGCACCAGGGAATCTAGCTTCACAACCTTTGTTTTTAGGTACTAATGTACAAGCCAATATTTTCTTTGCCACAGACGACTCTGGCAGTATGAATTGGGAAACCACACTTAATGATGGCACATGGAATCCTGGTGGTGTTGCAGATAGTATTGTAGTTCACCCTCCTACAGATGCTGAGTATCGTCGTGCAACATGCTTAGGTTACAATGTGCTTGCATACAATCCTGAGACAGTATACTCACCATGGAAAGGTGAAGATGAAGATGGCATTGCTTACAGCGACAGATCATTAACGAATGCTTTACCTAATCCTTATGATAATGATAACGTTTTAGATATTTCAAACCATGTATATTTTATTTGGGATGATGCTGATTCGGATGGAGAATACGATGGACCTGGCAGCATTGGTTTCCTAGAGCCCAACAACCCAGCAACGGATGAGTGCGGAGATTTGGCAAGTAATACTACCTCTGACGCAGTAGCAGTAAATTCCTTACCCGCGACATTAAATCCTGGAGACACAGGCTATCCAAATTCTCAAAGAAACTATGCTAATTGGTATACATATTACAGAAAACGTGAATATGTTGCCAAACGTGCAATGACTGAATTGATAAACAATTCTAATCAACGCATGGGTTTAGCGACATTATGGGATCAAAGTTTAGATGGAAGCGGTGTGGGCACTGCTGTGGATGATATGTCTGTCACTTCAAATAAAGATGATTTACTTGATGCTGTTAGTCGTATTGACTCAGCTAATGGCACACCCTTAAGAACATTATTGTTGAATACAGGACGCTACTTTGACAAAGCCGGCAGTGACTCTGATCACTCGGGCCTAGGATTCAGTAATTCAAGTCCCATTTTAAATTCAGGTAATGGCGGGGAATGTCAACAAAATTTCGCAGTTGTTTTTTCTGATGGATTCTGGAATTCAGATTCAATAACAAGTGTAGGAAATACTGATGGCGGTACAAGTAATTCTATGTGGGATGGAGGCTCTTATGCTGATTCAGTAAGCAATACGTTAGCAGATATTGCTATGTATTATTACGAAACAGATTTAGCAACAGGTATTGCTGATGAAGTTAAACCACTTGAAAATGTCGATGAAAATGAGGCTCAACACTTAACTACCTACACTGTCGCATTTGGAGTTAATGGCACACTTACAGCCAATCCACCTAACACAACTGATCCATTTACCTGGCCCGATCCTACTGACACTGAAGATGCTGAACGTATAGATGATATGCGTCATGCCGCGTGGAATGGTCGCGGTGAATTTTTAAGTGCCAGAGATCCTGCTACATTGATTTCATCACTTGAGAATGCACTTGCTTCTATTGAAGACAGAATAGGTACATCTACTGCTGTGACTTTCAACTCTAACGAATTAAGAGCAGATACACAGCTATACCTAACACAATTTAATAGCGAGAATTGGTCTGGCGACATTGTCGCATTCAACTTTAATTCAGATGGTACAATTAATCCTGCAGAAGCCTGGCGTGTTAGTGATTATTTAGATTCAGGTAGCTATAATTATACCAACCGTGTAACTTATACTTTAAACGATTCAACAAATTCAGGCACAACGCTTGCCTGGGCAAATCTATCTACTGCGCAACAAAATGATTTCAGAACGGCGCCCGATGGAAGTCTTGGAAGTATCACAGACGGCCAGGCACGACTAAGCTATTTTCTGGGCGACCGTACACATGAAGCAAGCAGTACTGCATATGACTTCAGACAAAGAGATTCTATTCTTGGAGACATTGTCCATTCAGGCCCGGTATTTGTTGGCAAACCTAATGCTAGTTATCCTGATTTAGATCCATTTGGATCGAGCACCAAACGTTATTCAGATTTTGTTGAAGCACAAAAAAATCGACGAGGAATAGTCTACGTTGGCGCCAACGATGGCATGGTGCATGCATTTGATTCATCATTAAGCGGCCAAGAAATAATGACTTACGTACCTGCTGAACTTTATGATAGCAGCAGTGCTACAACGGGATTACATTATTTATCTGATCCAAACTATACACATAAATATTATGTGGATGTTAATTTGGCCTCGAATGATGTATTTATAAACACTTCCACTGGTGGATTTGGCTCAGCAAGTTGGGAAACAATACTTGCAGGTGGTTATGGCGCAGGTGGTCGAGGAGTATTCGCATTAAACATCACAGATGAATCATTTCCAAACAGTGTGGCAGGCGCGCAAAGCACAGTACTTTGGGAATTCTCCGATAGCAATAGTGCATATATGGGCTATTCTTATAGCGAACCAAGAATTGCACTTTTAAATAATGGCAAATGGGCTGTGATTTTTGGTAATGGTTACAACAGTGATAACGGTAAAGCCGCATTAATAATATTGTATATTGAAGAAGGTATCGACGGCACATGGGATACAGCTGATTATAAGATTATAGACACTGGCGTTGGTAGTGTCGCAAATAAAAGCGGTATCGGACAAATTACGGTGCTTGATATAAATGGTGATCAAGTCATTGATCGAGTGTATGGCAGTGGAATTGATGGAAACCTGTGGGCATTTGATCTATCAGATACAAATTCAAACAACTGGGATTCAGCCTATAAATCAGGCTCCACAAGCAAACCTTTATTCACTGCGCAAACAAGTCAACCCATCACGGTCAAGACAGCAGTTACTCGAACTGAAAGTTCGACGCTAGCTAACGACCCTAATATATTAATTATATTAGGCACGGGTCAGTACCTAACTGATGCAGATCCTACATCAACAAATCAACAGTCAATATATGGTATTTGGGATGCGGGTGTCAGCGACATCACTGTGTCTAACCTTGTTGAACAAACATTAGAATCATTTTCAACTTCAACCCAACGCGTCATGACAAATAACACAGTCAACTACGACGTAAATAATCCAAGTAATGGAGATCTAGGGTGGTACTTTGATTTGCCAGACACAGGTGAAAGAATTCTAATTGACCCAGTTGTTAGGCTAGAACAAGTATTCATTGCGACAAGTGTGCCATCATCTCAAAAATGTGATGACGGTGGCGGTTCGGGCTGGATCATGATACTTGATGCTGAAAATGGCGGCGAACCTTCCCAGGGCGGATTTGACCTCAACTCAGATGGAGTATTCGACGGAAATGATCAAATATCCAATACCTATGTTGCCGGCCTCAAATTTAATAATGGTTTACCTGCGGGACTCGGCTTTTTAGGTGGCAGTGGAAAACTTTACATCACTGGTACTGGAAGTAGTGGTGCAATTGGTGGTGCATTATCTGGATTATCAGCCGAAGATATCCAACAATTAAACTTCCAATCTAAAGGGCGTCTTGCCTGGAAGGAGTTATTCGAATGATTAAATTATTAGCTAAATCAATACTAATCATAGTACTGTCATCATTTTCGAGTATATCGATTGCCACTAATTTACCAAATCATTATCCAAGTGCATTTGCGTGGACAGGTATGATTGAAGAGATATCTGGAAATACAATAATCATCTCTGATAGAGAGTTCAACTTGAACAATTTTAGCGTACATAGATTAAATTCATTTAATTCATCAGTCAGTGACTTGAAAGAAGGAATGTTAATAGGCTGTGTATTATCTGGTAATAATATTTTGTCAGTTTGGGAATTACCTAAATCTCTATCTAGCAAGTCGGGTACTGATCTAGCGCGCGGCATCAATTAGAACTATGAGTAAATACCATATGAAAGTACATAAACAAAATGGATTCACTTTAACTGAGCTGCTTATAGTAATTGCTATAATAGCCATACTTGCTAGCTTCGGTCTACCCGCATATAACGAGCAAGTGCAAAAAGGTCGTCGTGCTGACGCTAAAAATGCAGTCATGGAAATTGCCTCACTGCAAGAAAGATACTATTCAAATTTTGGCTATTATGGAAATGCAAATGACTTAACCAATAACGCAACTATTACTAGTGATGGTGGTCACTATAATATAGCCATTGCATGTATCCCTACAGCGGCTTGCACGGCTGCGTCTAGATCTCAACAATACACAATCACAGCGACACCAGATGCGAATGATAATAACTGTGGAACATACACATACGATCAATCTGGAGTAGTAACCATTACTGGTAGCAAACCAGTTGATTATTGCTGGTAGTTATGTCCATTTGTCTTAGTACAATTTATCTTTATTTAGCATATTTAATTGAGCATTTAGATCAATAACCAACTCCTCCCAATATTTTCGAGTATTAAACCAGGGAAAGCCTAGCGGAAAAGCTGGATCATCCCAGCGTCTTGCTAACCATGCCGAAAAATGAAGCATGCGTAATGTTCTAAGAGACTCTATAAGTTGTAATTCTTGCATATTGAACACAGCAAATTCGTTATAGCCTTCCGTTATTTCAGAAAGTTGAATTTGCTGTTCACGCTGATCACCTGACAATAACATCCAAATATCCTGTACCGCAGGCGCCATTCTCGAATCATCAAAGTCAATAAAATGAGGTAAGTCATCACGCCATAGCATATTGCCAATATGACAATCACCATGAACTCTTATTAATGATATATCTTTGGTGTTATCAAGAATTAAATCAATCTTATCTAGCAATTGATCTGTAATCCTAGTGTAACTGTCGAGTAATTCTTCCGGTATAAAATACTGTTTAATAAAAGCCACACTATCGTGCCCATATGTTTTACTATTGATCTCGGGTCGATGCTGGAACGATTTTGATGCGCCTATCATATGGATTCTCCCCAGGAATCTACCCAACACAAACAAATTATCCATATTGTCTAATTCAGGTGCACGCCCTCCCTTTCTTGGATAAAGGGAAAATCGAAAGCCATCACATTCAAATAAACTTAAGCCATGTTCGTTTTTAATAGGCGCAACAACTGGCAATTCCGCTTCAACTAATTCATAACAATAATCATGTTCTTCTTGAATTTGATCATCACTCCAACGCGCTGGGCGATAGAATTTAGCAATAATCGGTTCGTCATTTTCTATACCAATTTGATACACGCGATTTTCATAACTATTCAGTGCGGTCACCCGACCATCACATTCAAAACCTACTCTCTCGATGGCATCAAGAATGAAATCAGGCTTAAGTTTTTCAAATGGATGAGGATCTTCAGTGCTACTCATTATTCACTTCGTGCACGAATTGGTTGAATGCGTTGGCATGGTAAATTTCAACTTCACCATCGAAGCATTTTCTTACTACAGGAAAGTAATCATCAACAATGTCAGATGCAATTAATTGTTCTAGCGTTTGATTATTTATTTCAGCAGATTTTATCAAATACAAGACCTTGGCAGAAAGTTGACTTGCCAGCCATAATGCAATCGAATCAGATGTGACTTGCCAGTTTTTAGGATAAGCACACTTTTTATTTACATCATTAAATGGCATCCAAACTAAGGTGTTACACTTAAAATTGCTCAATTGTGAATCTAACGAATCTAACGTATCTAGTGTTTGAATGTTTTCATTCAGGCTTGCTATCAGATAAGCAAACTGCTGCATGCCTAATAACGCCATTTCATGTCCAAACTGATCGTTTATATTCCAATCTCTACATGCAACACGCACTTGGTTAGCAAACGGACCTCCGCCTGGAACAATTATTATTTGTTGCTTTTTGATTGAAGCTAATCCATCGACCCAAGTCTTCAATAGAGCATTTGAATACAAACTGCCACCAAGCTTTACTATAATCATGGTGTTTGTTTAAAGAACTTAAACATTGCAGCCGCTTTATCGAAAGTTTCTTGATATTCCTCACTCATGTCTGAGTCCCAAACCAAACCACCGCCCGCATAGAAATAAGCAACATCATCTTTTTGTATAATTGTTCTAATTGCAATGTTTGTATCCATTTTCTTATTAAAGCCTATATAGCCTACAGACCCACAATAAAGTCCACGACGATGCGGCTCTAGCTCCTCGATAATTTCCATTGCGCGTATTTTAGGCGCGCCGGTAATTGATCCCCCTGGAAATGATTCACGCAATAACTCGATGGGCGATATTGTTATTGGTAATGTTCCTTCAATCGTACTCACTAAATGGTGCACCGTAGGAAACGATTCTATATGAAATAATTTACTCACATTCACGCTGTTAATCTCACAACATTTGCTCAAATCATTTCTTAGCAAATCTACAATCATGACATTTTCCGCACGATCCTTAATGCTTGTATTAAGCTCTTGCTTGAGTTCTTCGTCTTTAATTTTATCTTTTGATCGTGGACGCGTTCCTTTAATTGGTTTTGTTTGAACTACATTATCATTGACACTCAAAAAACGTTCAGGCGAGACACTTAACACATTGCAGTTAGGCACATTAAAATAACACGCAAAGGGCGAAGGATTAATCTCACGCAGTTGCATGTAACCCTGCCAAGGATCACCTTTTACCTTCACACTGAATCGCTGCGCCAAGTTGACTTGATAACAATCGCCAGAACCAATGTAATTTTTAACAGATGAAAATTTTTCAGCATAGTCATCACGCGTCATATTCGATTGAATATCTGATACTGCTGAATATGAACTCTCTGACTCAGATATTGCAGGCTCTGACACCCAATTAATAATGTCACCCCAATAAAGTCTGACACGTGGTTCAGATAAATCTCCAACTAGGACAGCTTTCTTTTCGATATGGTCAGCCACATATGCCCAATGATAAATACCGACAGCCATATCAGGCATTCTGGCATCATCAATAGCAATGTTGGGCATTTTTTCTATTCTTCTACCAAGGTCATAAGAAAAAAATCCTAAAGCGCCTCCTGCGAATGGAAGTTCACTTGCTTGTTCAGGATACAAAGATAACTCAGCTTGTAGTAATTCAAATGGATCATCGGGAACAACTTGCTCATTCCCTCCTGATGCCACTGTCGTGTTTTTACCTAGAGTGAGAAAAGTTTTTTTAGGAAAGGCAGAAAAAATCTCATAGCGTCCCTGCTGGCTATAAGGACGACCACTATCTAAAAAGATCGCCCACGGAAAAGAGGCAAATTGAGAAAAAATTTGCGCCACATTTTCTATATATGGGACTTGATAGTAAGTATATGACATGCGCTTGTTACTTCACAGCATCCATAAAAACCAGTGCCACTGCAGGAGCACATTCCGACGCTCTATCATCATAAGTGATTGTTGGTGGAATGATACATTGTGAAAAGTCTACATAATTTAAATGCAATCGCTCAGCAAGTTTCTTTATTAAAAAGCGTCCTACCCCTGCTCCTATAATCGTTTTAATTTGTTGATTGATTTGCAAAAGTGGTGAAACATTTTTTTCTACCATGAGTAGCTGCTGTTCGGCTATATATTCACCTACTTTTTTCCATTCCTGGTCATCTTGACTGTCATAGTCTTTGCCTATCATACGAGCAAGTCGGCGCATACTAGAAATTCTATCTTTTGCTCCACCATCCATAGTCATTCCATAATCTGCATGATTAGGCAACCATCCTAATATTCGATACACATCTGCGGCAGAAGAGAAAAATTCAGCCATCAACGGCACCATATTATTTCTATAGGGAATCTTTTGACATATCGTATTTACACAGCTTCGTACAACCCCCGTATAAACTAATTCACCAGTTATTAATCTCTCATAATCCGTCATACCATTGAGCACTAAACCTTTATCATCAATATGAAGAATGTCAGTGGTCGTACTTCCCATATCAATAAAAACCGTATTATCTGCTTGTTCACTTACTGCATGCGCACTAGCAATCCAATTGGCTGAAGCAACTTCTGTTGAATTATTTATTGCATGTTCGCAAGTAAGCAGTCCTTCAGACGAATAAAACCAGCTATTTACTTGTGAACCAATAATATCAATAAATGTATTTATAATCGCGTCGACACCTTCATGGTGAGAAGAAAAAATATCTACTAACTCACCTGTCATGGTCACATGATGTCTGGCGATCGAATCAGGTAAAAGAGTTATTGCCATTTGAAGCACACTTTCTAATTCATTGATGCCCTTCCATAGCGGGCAATCCCACTGATGAACATTTAATTTTGCTTCATCAACAAACGCTAATTTGACATGTGCTCCACCAATATCCCAGCCAGCATTTATATTGTACAAATCAGGCAAGCCGCACCTCAACAACCTTGTCATTGCGTTTGATGTGACCAGAGAAATTATTATCCAACACACTGTTTATACATAATTCTGCCGGGTTGTTTTCTATTACGTCACTCAAACCCACATAAGAAGAAGTCAAACGAGGGTTAATATCTACCACATAGAAAATATTATCCACCTGAACAAGATCAATACCAACATAACCTTTTAACCCGGGTAATGCATCATTGATTTGATCGATGAGTGTCGCGACTTCATGATTCAATGATATTGCGTTAACTTTACATGCTAATAATTTAGGCGTGTTATTTTCAAAGTTAAGCTCTTGTTCATTTAGGGCAATAATTATAGCTTTGTGCTTAGAAAACAAAGTTGAAACACTCAAATGTTTGCCTTCCAGGTATGGCTGTACAACCCACTGGGAATAATCATCAATGCATTGCAGCGCATCAATACCTGTATCAAATCGTGCTAAACCCTCACACCCTGCCCCATACCGGTCTTTGATTATTACTGGCGCCTGCAATGTATGCGCCTGTTGCTCAGAAAGAACCGGGATTGTTTGTATTCCATGGTCAGCAAGATATGCAGCACAAGCAAGTTTATCCCCAGATATGCGTATACTCTCAACATCACAATTTATCAGAGTGACTTTTTGTTTTGTCAGATGAGAAACAATAGAGTCCAACACACCTTCACTTTCAGGAGCAATCACCCATGTGGCATCACATTGGCTGGCAATTAATGTCAGCTGTTGTAAATAATCAATCGCATTTTCAACCACATGTATTTCTACATACTCAATGTCTATAGCAATTCTAGCATCCCTAGTAGTCACTAATTCTATATCCTGAATTTTACTGCAGTCTGCCAATACTGCTTGCAACATTAACTGCCCTTCTTGTTTTAAAGTCTCGGGTAATGGATCATTGGCAATTCCACCGCCAGTTATAAATTCAGTGACAAATAAGCGCATTAATGAAAATTATTCCCGTTATTGATTATCAAGAAAGCCACGTCGTACTGGCAAAAAAGGGACAACGCGATCAATATAAAGCAGTCACAACGCCGTTGTGCTCATCATCAGATTTATACCATGTGGTCGATAGTATTTTAACGTTAGCCAGCTTCAAGACAATCTATATTGCAGATTTAGATTGCATAGAAAAGCAACGTTTAGATCCTACCCTTTGGTCAAAACTTTGCGCGACTTACCAAAGTATCGAATTTTGGATTGATTTAGGCGCAATGTCTAAATATTGGCCTGACATGATGCTAAAGGCAAATAACGCGCGTCCAGTTATTGGGACTGAATCATTTCAATCAAATGATGATCTGAATTCATCAATACAATCCCTTATACAATTTAATCCATTACTCTCCATTGATTTCAAACATGGCTCAATCCTAGGGCCAAAAAATATTGAGTTATCTATTTGCTCGCAAGTTAATGACATTATTGTCTTATCGATAGACCATGTAGGCAGCAATACAGGCCCAAACCTGGAGGCGATTAATCAAATACAAGCATCTACAAAGTCTGCAAAACTTTACTATGGTGGTGGCATTAGAAACATTGAAGATATAGATACACTTGAAGATTTAGGCATCAGCGGAGCATTGTCTGCCAGCCTATTACACCGCAATGTAATAAATAAAAAGCAACTAAAAGAATTTACTTCTTAATAACCTTCAAGCTATTCGATGCATCAGTCGTTTTTAACTGATTTCGCAATAAGGAACGCCCAAGATCATCTTTTGAAAAATGTTTTAGCCCACTATCAATTTGTGTCTTTTGCATTTGCTCTAAACTAGGCCCACGATACTGACAATACGATTGAGTTGTTTCAAACGTTTGCAGCTCAATTAGTCCTGGCAAATAATCAATTAGCTGTTCCCAGATAAAGATATTTAAAAGTTCAGTACTGGAGCGCCAACCCAAATCAGAACAAACATAATTTAAATTCTGATGATCAAGTCTCTCAATGACGCGTTGTTTGACAATAGATTTAAGACAACCATAATCAATCACAAATCCGGTTAACGGATCAATTCTGTCTTTAATTTTGACATTTAATGTATACCTGCCTCCATGTAGATTTTCACACTTTCCTGGATGATCAGTAATAAAGTGCGCTGAATCAAATACTAATTCTTTACTGACTGTCGCCTCCTCTCCCAGCGCATAAAATCGTTCGCTAACACAAGGTATACTACTAAGGCTTGATTCAACTAAGCTCAATAAACGCTGCGCGTCTTCTAACGATTCAGTACGCACTAGAATATTGTCTTCATTTTCAAGTAATATCCAGCGTATTTGGTGTTCATCCTTTAATCTAATAAGTAACGCCTCTGTATATTGGCTATTAGGCAAAGATAAGAACAAGTAACCTTTACGCTGTTCTGCAGATTGAGCAATGACAACCGAAAGATATAATGGAAAATCGATAGCCTTTAAATTCGTAGAGAATTTATGTTGATACTTTTCTGGGAGTTTGATTTTGTTCTCGCAAACTACCCGGTGACTGGTTTGGGTATAACAATACTCTTGACGGAATTGAAAGCCATATACACTCAGCGCTCTTAAATACCATAATAATTCATCCAGTCTGCGTACATCGCAGGACATGGATAAAAACTCATTGTCTTGAGTTAATGAATTTGTATCTAATAATGCCTGCAGAATTGAATGCGCATGCACCGAGGGCTCATCTGCGGGTAGCGCATATGATGAGAGTTCATCATCCACATTTACCATCGATTCATTCACTAATAAATCTAAGGAAATGTGATGTCGAATCGCATACTCTTGCAGTGTTAGCCCACAACACTCAGCAAGATGAGTATTATCGATTTGACTGATATCTGTTTGACATTCGCGGCACTTCATAGAATTTAGATCTTTTTATGATATGCGTATTGTAAAACGAACAATAACAAAATCGAAAGTAGAAACATCACACATTATTAAAATTTAGCCTCAATATATGTGCATATATAAATCTACACTGCTGTAAAAATATAGATCTTATTAGATTCAGTATTATTAGCTTTTCTTTGGGCAAAAAAAATACCTCGGACTGTTATATCCGAGGTATTTATAACAACAATTTTGAAACGGCTTAGAATCCTTTGAATGGATGCTCCGCTGTATCTTTTTGTGCAACCACTGTAGATGCTTTCGGCTCGTCTTTGATAGCACGCTCAATAGACTCTTTAACAGCTTTGTAGTTGTTTTCGTAGATAGCTTCGTCGCTCTTTGCTTCCCAGTGAATAAATACACCAACACAGATGAACATATCATCTGCTTCGTCAGCTGGAATAGTACCGTCTTCAACACTGTCAGCAACTGCTTTAGCAACAGCAGCCTGAGCTGGACCGAACATTTGAACTGCTTGAGTAGCGCCTTTGATGGTCACTTTATTGAACATCATTGTGTTTGGCTTACAAGGAAGGTTAGGTGCAATAACAGCTAATAAAGTTGAAAAACCATCTTTGTTGTTTACTAAACCGTTACAGAATGCTGTTTCAACTGCTGAACCGCGTGGGCCCATTAACAAGTCGATGTGAGCGATTTCTGCCATAGTGCCAGATGGGTCATTGTCATTCACAAGTGACTCACCAACCATTACTCTGTTGACTACTGCCATTTAATTTCTCCTAATTAATTAGTATTGTTTGTTAACAAACAGCCGTAAATATTTACGATAAAAATTTTAGTTATGGGCCACTCCTAATGAAAGCTACTAGTAAGCTCTCAACCTTTGGTTCGTCCCTAACACTCAGCCGCTGATGTTTCAGATTCAAGCATTGCGACAAACAATGTCACAACCGTGATATCTGCTGTTGTCCCCGGATTTATTCCTGCTCGTTTCAAATCATTATCGAGTGATAATAACTCCGAAACGTAGTCGGTTGGATCCTCAGACGCCAGCACACTACCGGCAAGAGGCGCAATCATATCACTAATTTCCCGCGCTTTTAATAGACCTTTTTTACGAATTATTAGACTGTCAGGAACACGCAGCCACTGGCTCAGATAGACTGCGGTGGCGGCCCACTGAGCACTATGCCATTTTTCGAGATAACGCCAATAAATAGGCAAATTATGTGCAAAAATATCATCGTATTTGCATGCATATTGATAGGCGATACGATCTTTATCCGCGGCGATTTGCATTGCTTCAAGCAGAGTCACTGTGGGCTGACTGGTTATATCTTGCTCTTCAACCTCTCCCATCCCACCAGGCATCATTAATCGAATGGCGCGATATGCAAATTCAGCATCAGCTAGTGTTAATTGTTCGAGTATTTTCTCAAGTCTGCTTCGCAATTGCTTAGGATCATTCCCAAACTCTAACGCAGCAGCAATTGGTGCACATAACAACACTATACCGAGATTTGTATTATCACCAACCGCATGATGCGTTTTATTCACCGCGTTATAAATGCGTTCGCCGACACTTAAGTTAGCCTCAAAGAGACCTAGCGCTGATTCTGCAGCGCTAATTTCAAACTGCTCAACTTTCATACCATGACCATCAGCATGGTAGCCAACATTACCCGGCTTAATTGCTTTTAATTCCAGCAAGCAAGCCTGTTGATATAGTTCCTGATAACGAAGTTGACGATCATCCATGACCTAATCGAGCCCACAATGAGATAAGAATCCGTCCACGATGACTTCAGATAAATTAGTGTGGGTCGTTTGCTGCAGTCCTTTCCAGGCCGGAACGCTATTCACTTCGGTCACCCAGAATTTTCCATGTTTGTCTTGTATCAAATCGACACCGGAATAATCCAATCCAGTCGCTCGGACTGCTTCTAGCGCTATGCTTTCAATGGTGTCTTCAAGCTTGATTGCCTCGACTTTGCCACCTTGCGCAACATTGGTAATCCAGCTCTCGCCAGTGCGTTTCATACTCGCAATGATTTCACCAGCAACAATAAACACACGATAATCGACACCTACTTGGTGACCCGCATCGATATAGTCTTGCACATACATCACGCCATGAATAAATGTATGGTCGATAAAATCGCACTTACTGCTGATGCGTTGCACACCTTTGCCCTGTGAACCAAAAATTGGCTTCAGGACAAGCTCATGCCCTCTATCCAAAAGCTCATGTATTTTATTATTAATATAATGTAAGTCACTGCTAAAAAATGAATTTGGCGTTGGTATATCATGACTTCTCAAGAGAAATGAGGTCATACCTTTATCTACACTGCGCTCAAGAGCGTGCGTATTATTAAACACTGGCACACCAAGATATTCTAAGCCATGCAGGACATCCAGATAGTAAACCACTTGTTCAAGACTTCCTCCGGGCACCCCTCTTACAAAAACCGCTTTTGGCAGCTCGCTAAAACCTGGCAATGTAATTGGCAAAGAGTCCGCACTTAAATCAAAGTGGCAATCTTGTAATCTTACAAATTGAGGGTGGTAACCTCGCTTGTTGAGGACTTGAAGCAGTTGCTTGCCATGCCAACCTGGATCATCGGTGACTATGGCAATGTCTGCACAACTGTTAGCCACCAAATGATTCTTGCAATAGATCGAGATTTACTTCCCCAGCAAAGAAAGTATTTCCACTCTCCACAGCAGTGACGCTGACTTGTGCAGGACTGAATAGCATTTGGTCAATTTGGTAGAAATCATATTTCGCATCCGCAAATACTTTCGCAAACGGCTTGCCATAATCTTTGGAAGTATTTGAAGGTAAATCTGTCGCCAGCGCTTTAGCATCATCGTCTGAGCCTGTGACATATAATTGCACTCTGCCCGCAAATAGAATTGCATCATTGGTTCGACCCATTGCTTGCACAAAGTCTGGTATCGGTGGGCACAAAGGCGCACTGCCGGCACCATCAATAATATTCTCTAATGGAAACTTAAGTTCATGTGCTTTGTGAAGAGCAGTTTCAAGCACTCTAGCCACAACCTGAACAACTCCCGCTAAACTCTTGGTTGGAGTAAGAATCACAGTTAAATTTTCTATAGCAACTCCACATTGTTCGGCCATTTTCATTAATAGTTCGGCAGGTGGATTTTTATCAACTTCCATGACAATACACACATGCTCGGCTTTATCGGCATAAGCTAATTCTTCGTAAAGTGGTTCACGCAGGGAAGCTGCTCGACCCGGGCCAGAACCAAGCGCATAGAAGGCCTCTTTACCCTCGCCATGAGACAGCTGCCAACCCGCATATTGACTGCCTAAACAGGCCAACACAGGATTAGTCGTATGCACGTATATAGACAAAGGCCACTGTGGCGCTGTGTTGGTATGCGTCAGTGACACATGTCCCAACCCCCCCAGACAGATCTCACTCACTAAGCGACCCGCTTCTAGACCACCTGGATGATTGATGCCAGCATCGATAATTGTTGCGCCACTGGTATCCTCCTGTTGGACACCAATGCGTAATACATCAGATTGACGAATCAGTGATTCAACAATGGGCTGGGTAAGTGCATTAATACTTGGCTTATAATTCATTTTATTTCTAGCTTAATTTGTTAACTATTTAATTTTATTTATTATTATTTTCTCGCGTTCTTCAAGCAGTAGGTTTATGTCACCTTGATCAGCATCTGCATAAATACTGCAAATGGGCTCCCCACACTTGATTGAGCGACCCGCCTCGGGTAAATCCTGGCACCATTCCGGCCAACAATCATGCGCCGCGATAACCGTATCTTTACCTGCATAAACAACACGATAGCTTGATACAGAACTTGGCAGGGCTGCATCAATGCGGGTAAAAATAGGGTCGGCCACACCCTCACATACTCTGATGTGCTCGTCAACCAAATTCAAATTCGCATTAATGCGTTCATAGAGTTCATAACTGGCTGAAATTCGTGGATTCACCTCTAGCACATAGACTTCTTGCTGGGCATCTTCACTAGTCTCCATACTAGTTTGTGATATCACCATATCCAAACTAAAGATACCGATTAAGTTAAAGTGATCTATAATTTTTCGAGCATATTTATCTATTTCTATTAATAAATAATTATTTAACTTTGTATTTGAGTTAGCGCCTAGATAGACATAGGGGTGATTTTCATCAATGGCCAGAACCGACAAGGTATTCAGTCCTATGCAATGATGATGTTCACCATCAGTGATATATAACGCGGAGATAGGCTGTCCTGAAAGTTCGCGTTGCCAATAGCCTGTGCCATCAAATGCAGCTAAGGGCTCTCTGGTGATACCTACACCGCCACAAGAATCTGCCAGTTTAAATATCCATCCCGTTGGGTCCGGATTAGGGCTGCTATCAAACAACACCTCAGGATATTTTACTCCCAGTTGAGTTAGACCTTGAAAGAAACTTTTTGGCTGATTGATCGCCTGTATTGTCGATGAGGAATTACCGAAGATAGTCCACTCGGTTTCCTGTTCAATCCATTGTGCAAGATGCTCTGCACCAGCCCCCAACAGCACTCCAGCTGTTTGGCGGCATGACTTAAGCCTTGATAAACATGCGTCGAGTTGATTTTGTACAAATGCACCTGAATCTAATGGTAGACACCAACTAGACGATGAAACTTCAATAGTGTCGAGATCGGCAAAGCCATCCACGGTGATGACATCCCACCCGGCTCTGGTGGCTGACTGAGCCAGCGCACGTGCCGAATGGGAAATTATGATTAGCGGATTACTTCTTGCTAACGTAATTACGCGCTACCTCAAAAGCATGCTCAAAGTGTAAGTAGACTGGCTTGTCTTGTTCACACATTTGTTTGAGAAGAATATTCTGGGTTTGATATTTAACATTACCAATTGCCAATGCACCAATGCCCACGGCTCCACTTGGTGAATCGTCTACGGGCTCTGCATCATCCATCACGCCTAAGCCAGCAATACCGGAAGGAGGCACAGCATTAACATCCGCGGCAACTTTCATGCTGGTAGCTTTAAGCACTAGCTCTTTACTCATTACTTCGACGCCTGCAGATGCCGTCGCTAAAATCACATCAATATCAGCTATGATTGAATCCAGAGTATCAATGGCTTCACCTTTTATATTTGTCTGATCCGCGCCATATTCCGCATTACAAATACCTGCAATACGTTGAGATTTATCCTTTTGCCGTCCAAAGATAGTCACATCGGCGCCTGCTTTAGCTGCAATCACTGCACCCGCCATCCCAACTGGACCGGTACCGCCCAATGCCGCGACTTTCTTGCCAGTAAGATCGGTATCAAATTTATCTTTAAGAGCTTTTTCTACCGCAGCTAACATCCCTGCCGCGGTTGTGAACGCACCGCTGGGGTCAGCAAAAGCGGAAACCTCAAATGGAGGTACCATTGATTTTTCACATACTTTCATCATTTCCATCGCATCGTGCATATCACGACCACCGAAGAATATACCCGTTCTTTTTACCCCACTCGGACCGCGTGAAAAAATCGCGTCCTGCACCAAAGCTTGTACCTCATCATTCTCAACAGAGATATAGGGAATACAGTGAGTCCAGCCAGCGTCAATAGCCATGTTTACATCGAAGGGGCTTAAGTTCTTCGCCGCAGTAATCATGTGTAGTATGTATGCCTTTTCCATAATTTTTCTCTCTTAAAATATTATCGCACTAATTTACTTACTCACCTGCAAACAGCTTGTGTAAGTGTGTATTTATTTAATTGGAAGATCTGAATGTATTTAACCGATTTTTTTGCCGGTATTATGACTCTCGCCTTGATTAACTTCTGGCTGCTTTTCTTCGTCAGCAATCGTTATATTGGCACCTGAATTATTCCCTTGCACCACTTTATAACTTAATTGATGTAAATGCGAAAATTTACTTTGCAGCTCTTTTAATACTGAGTGCGCAGCTAAATCACTTTCAAAGAAAGCGAAGCCAGTCGGCCCCCACGAACTCTGCCCTACGCCTGGTATATCTTTACTTATCAGATATTCAATGATCTCTGCGACAGCTTCACTAGTGTAGCGTCCTCCTTGTGCCGGCGCAAAATAATCTCCCACGCGTTGCTGAATCTCTCGCACTCCAATGCCAAATTCATGAATATTATTTTCTATCATTCCGGGGAGGATTCTGGCTAATACTTGTCTGGATAAATATCCAGCACAGGCATCAGAAAACCTCGGCAGTGTCGTGAATGCATCAGATTCAGACGCACCGTGTAAACCCAAATCACTTCGATCCTCAATTATTAATATTCGCCATGCTTCTGGAAATGGATGACGAGCAATCGTGGGTGGAACACGGGTATTGACCCCACGACCCCCATCCACAATTAACCCACCTTGGTCAAATGCAGCGATACCGATGCCTGATCGCGCACCTCTGTTGAGTTCCTGGGCGATACCGACGGTATCCATATCAATATCATAGAGTTTAGCCACTGCCGTCCCAACGCTAAGAGCAAGTTGGGTACCTGAACCCAGTCCCGCATGCTGAGGAATAGACTCAGAAACCGTGATACTGCAGCCGCCATCTAAATTCCATTTCTCATACAGCTCACGCGCATAGGCAAGCGCCCTTTCACTGCAGGGTCCCGTGGCTTCAAATTTATTACTCGATTTGAGCGACAACTGAGTCGCAAAACCGTCAATTGAGACACCCACACTGATAAACTTTCTACCTAATGCTCCGCCCAAATCGACGAATCCCAAATGCAGTCGCGCTGAGGTTGTTACGGTAACATTTTGATTTTTGTGGTATAACATTGCTAATCTAAGTGTGCGTATATCGCTGGTGTTTTTTTCGTCGATCAGTGATCGGATTCGTTGTCGATTTTCTGGTGCAGCAAGGGCTTTATTTTATACTGAAGTATCTATTTCAAACTAGTAGATGCGGCCATAATCTAAGACAATATGCCATGATTTGTCACCCATGTTGCGATTAGAATCATTCATATAAAAACAATAAGACTTTCATCAGACCTAAAAAAGCCAATGCAGTTTGAACATGTCACTTGCCCACATTGCGGGATTCTTTGTGATGATCTATCCGTAGAGGTTAGTGAATCTTCTGTCACGGCAATCAATCTTGAACATTCTTACTGCAAGAAAGGGTTTCAACAAGCATCTCTAGATGCTGATAACCTTCCACAACCACAAATCGATGGGCAAGATGTTTCACTGCATGAAGCCATTGAAAAAGCCGCGGATATTTTAACCAACACATCCCAGCCATTAATTAGCGGCTTAATTGCTGATGTTCAAGCATGTAGAGAAGCTGTCGCACTGACAGAAAAAGTCAGGGGTGTCATTGATCATGCAAATGGATCGGGGATGCGTGCCAATGTTGCCGTCATGCAACGTCTCGGTAAAGTAAAAACCACATTAGCTGAAACTAGAAACCGCGCTGACAATGTCATCATATTCGGTTCAGAGATATTAAATCGCTTTCCGCGTTTACTGGAACGGGTGTTATCCCCAAGCAAAAGTATAGGCGCTGCCAACACCGTCAATAAAAAGATAACAATAATAGATACGCTAAGCGAGCCAGAAGGAAAATCATTCAAACAAGAAAATATCGATTATTTAAGATTAGCTGCACCCAATCTGGAATCCGTCATACACTCGCTAGAGTTAATTGTTCATACAGATGTCAAAGCAAAAGAAGACGACACAGATATGAAAACACTTCTCGCACTGCATCAAGAGATTTTAAATAGTAATTACACAGTATTAATTTGGAGTACCAGCCTGTTCAATCATGCGTCGGCTGAGCAAACCGTGCAATCCATTACTCAATCCATTAAATCACTGATGGCAGACGTTCGTTGCGTAGGCTTTCCCCTGGGTGGGTCAAAAGCTGAAATCACCGCCAGTCAAGTTGTCACCTGGCAAACCGGTGTCCCTTTACCGGTGGGTTTTATGACCGGCACGCCTGTGCACGACCCTTTACTCTATGATGGTGCGAACATCCTGAAGAACAAAGAAGCCGATGCACTTATATGGTTATCGACTTACAGTGCTGATGACATTCCTCCAACTACCGACGTTCCGGTGATAGTAATAGGACATCCTGGCATGCAATTAGCACACAAGGTTGCAGTATTTATACCTGTCGGTATTCCTGGTATTGATACACGGGGACTCGCATGTCGTGCTGATAGTGTAGCGACACTGCCATTACAAAAAATTCGCGACAATGGACTCCCTATTGCAAGCGACGTTATTCATAAAATAATAGGGATGTTATAGAGGCAAGCATGGCAACTAAACTCACAGGCGGCGAACTATATGATCCCACCCATCAAATTGATGGCAAACAACAAGATTTATATATTGTTGATGGCAAAATCGCACACACGTTACCTGACAACGAAAAAATAACCGACACTCATGACATAAGCGATTGCATTGTGATGGCAGGCGCTATTGATCTGCACACTCATATCGGAGGCGGCAAAGTCAATATCGCTCGCACCATGATGTTAGAGGATGAACATGCACATCCTCATCATGGCAACCATATTTGTCGTTCTGGCAACGGACATGCAGTGCCTTCTACATTCACTACCGGTTACCGCTATGCGGAAATGGGTTACACCGCCTGCTTTGAACCCGCCATACTGCCAGTGAATGCACGTCAAGCACACATGGAAATGGCGGATACACCCATGATTGACAAAGGTGGCTATGTACTACTTGGTAATGATGACTTCCTCATGGGCATGTTGAAGAATAACGCGAGTCAGTCTGCAATCAATGATTATGTTGCGTGGATATTAAATGCCAGCCAGTGTATTGGCATTAAAGTTGTGAATGCAGGTGGCGTGCATGCATTCAAATACAATCAGCGCCGTTTGGATGTTGATGAAAAAGGCCCTGCCGGCAGTACTCCCAGGGATATCATTACCAAATTAACTCGCGCGGTAAATGAACTAGGCGTCACTCACCCCTTACATGTACATGCAAGTAACTTGGGCATTGCAGGTAATTTCAAATCCACTGTTGCCACTATGCAGGCAGCTGAGGGCTTTCCTATTCACATCACCCATATACAGTTTCATAGTTATGGCACACAGGGTGACTATAATTTTTCATCGGCGGCATGTGAAATCGCCGAGGCGATCAACTCTATGCCAAATGTCACTGCTGATGTCGGCCAGATTATGTTTGGGCAAACGATAACAACATCAGGCGATACCATGATGCAATACTTTGGTCATGAGCATGCGCATCCCAAGAAGTGGACCGTGATGGATATTGAATGTGAAATGGGTTGCGGTGTTATACCATTCAAGTATCGCGATAAAAGTTATGTTAATGCGCTGCAATGGGCAATTGGCTTGGAGATCTTTTTACAAGTCAATGACCCCTGGAAAGTATTTTTAACTACCGACCATCCAAATGGCGCACCGTTTACAACTTACCCACATTTAATCAAGTTACTAATGAATCGATCATTTAGAAATGACGCTTTCAGCATTATTCATCCAGAGGCACAAAAAATGTCTAACCTGGCTTCGATGGATAGAGAATATAGCTTATATGAAATCGCTATTATGTCGCGCGCAGCGCCTGCCAAGATTTTAGGCCTAACTGATCATGGCCACTTAGGTGAAGGTGCAACTGCCAATATTGCTGTTTATCGCAAACAAGAAGACATGGAGCGCATGTTTGCCAAACCCGCATTAGTTTTCAAAAATGGCACATTAATCGTTAGAGACGGCGAGATCATTGAAACAGTCAAAGGTGTCACTCATGTCGTCAAACCTGAATTCGATGCCAGCATTGAAAAATCACTTAGAAAATACTTTACTGACTACCAAACTATTTCTATAGATAATTTCAAAATATCTAACGATGAAATGGCAGAATGCATTGGCAGTGAAGTGAAAGTCCATCCTTGTACAAAGAATTAGCGTTATGATTATTAATGGCGTATTGATTGACGATACATTTTCAGAAGCATTCTCAATGCGCGCTACTCGTGTTGTCATCACAGCAATTAATTACAAGTGGGCCCGCCATGCTGCCGAGACAATGACCGGGTTTGCCACATCGGTTATTGGCTGCAAAGTTGAAGCAGGTATAGAACGCACCATGGGTAATCATGAAACTCCGGATGGCAGACCCGGCATATCAGTACTATTATTTTCTACTGACCGAAAAACACTGGAAAAACAACTAGAAGCTAGAGTTGGGCAATGTGTTCTAACATGTCCGACAACCGCCGTGTTTGCAGGTATGGAAACTGAACAACAAATTTCTCTTGGTAAAAATCTGCGCTACTTTGGAGATGGCTATCAAACCTCAAAATTAATTGGTGGTAAACGCTATTGGCGAGTACCTGTGATGGATGGAGAGTTTCTCTGTGAAGAAAAAACCGGTGTCACAAGCGCCATTGGTGGTGGTAACCTATTGGTGTTTGCACGCAATATTTCCCAGGCACTGCTTGCGTGTGAGGCTGCTATTGATTCAATGAGCATGCTGCCAAATATTATTTTACCTTTTCCGGGCGGCGGTGTTCGCTCAGGATCTAAAGTCGGATCTAAATACCCTGCCCTGAGTGCATCAACAAATCATAATTACTGTCCGACACTGAAAGGTTTACCTGGTAACAAGCTAAACAAGAACATAGAAGCAGTAATGGAAATTGTTATTGATGGTCTGCAAACAGAAGATGTGCGGCTTGCAATGAAACGCGGCATTGATGCCATCTGTGATCTAGGTAAATCACAAGGCATTGAAAAAATTACCGGCGGTAACTATGGCGGCAAGCTAGGTCAACATCAGTTTCATTTACGAGAGATTGTGAATGGCTAAGGTTACTACTATCACATGCAATGGATTAACCAGCGCCCGCATTGATATGCGTTGGATAAACACCGCAATTATAAATACATATTCCGAAGAGCAGGCTAACAAGATCCCTATCGCGGTCGGCAGCAATAAAGTTGAGAGTGGAGAATTATTTGATATTTCTGGCGACTTCTCTAGTCAAGCACTGGTACTCAACAACCCTAACCAGAAGTTAGATTATATTGGCTATGCATTACCTGAGGGTATGCGGTTAACTGTAGAGGGGGATTGCGGACACTATACGGGAGCTGAATTATCAGGTGGCCACTTAACAGTGAATGGAAACGCTGGTCACTTTACTGCTTGCTCCATGCGCAGTGGCATCATCGAAATACATGGAAGCAGCCAGGATTATATTGGCAGCGCTTATGCCGGCCATAAAAAAGGCATGTCAGGCGGAACAGTTCTGATACACGGTAACGCAGGAAATTTCACTGGAGATTTAATGCGTCGTGGCATTATTATGGTCGAAGGCGATATCGGTGATTATTGCGGTAGTCGTATGATCGCCGGGACAATCACTAATCTCGGGACAGTTGGAGAACATGCCGGTGCTGGCATGAAGCGTGGAACATTACTTTTTCCAGAATTACCAAAAGATATGAATCCTTTATTCATTAACTGCGGCAGACATAATTTGGGTTATCTCACGCTGCTATTACATGAATTAAGAATACATGACAGTGGATTTAAATCATTACACTCTATGAGACGGCGTGTTCAGAAGTATATGGGTGACCCTTCAGTCGGCGGTCTTGGAGAAATACTCATTTGGATTGGTTAGTTAGTAATAAACAAATATAATTATCATATTGATAGTATAAGATTAACTGAATAGCAAATTTTTAGAGGTTTAGGAGAATAATATGCCAAAATACATTATCGAAAGAGAAATTCCTGATGCTGGAAACCTAACAGCCGATGACTTACAAGGTATCTCACAAAAATCTTGTAGTATCCTAAAAAACATGGGGCCTCAGATTCAGTGGGTTGAAAGTTTCGTAACACAAGACAAAATTTATTGCACTTATATCGCACCCAACGAAGAAGAAATCCGCAAGCATGCTAGCGAGGGTGGTTTCCCCGCGAACAGTATTGCACAAATTAAACGTGTCATTGATCCGACAACCTCAGAGTAATATCAAAGTATGCATATAAAAAAAGCCATTCAATCTTGAATGGCTTTTTTCTCTCTACTTGCTTTATCCACTATCTTAGCGACTAGTCACTAACCTCTAGGGACTTCCAAAAATACATCCATACTCAGTGACCACCACAGGAAAATCTCCTAGGCCGCGCATGGTCGCCGCGACAGAGAACTGTTCTAACTGCAATGCAATATCAGCAGCATCACTACTTTCAATTGCTGTGTACATAACACGTAGAAAATGCTGCTCAGCGCCACAATTTAAACGAAAGCAATAACTTTCAGCTTCGCGCTGTTCTTCTATACTAAAATTGGGAAATTCAGACTGCAGGTAACTCAGTATTGAGTCACTCAGCTCTTTTTTATATGAGGACATTAGTATGGTGAAAGTCCAATCTCTCTCTAACCATTTAAGATAACTGCATTGGAAATTGCTAGACGCTCATATTCTTTCATGGCAGCTTGGATGAAATTAATCATTTCATCTGAGCCCCACTCTCGTTCACCTGTGGCTTTATAGAGTACTTTACCAGACGGGCTGATTAAAAACGTTGTTGGTAATCCCGCAACTGGCCAGTTGGATAGAGACATGTTTTTATCGATCACTATATCAAAGTCGACAGGCTTATCTTTTAAAAACTGCTTCACAGTCGCTAATGCTGGCCCAACGTGCACGCCTACAACCTCGAAGTTGGCGCTATTTAGTTTGTTATGTAAGTCATTCAATGCTGGCATTTCCTTCACACATGGCGGACACCATGTTGCCCAAAAATTAAGCAATACAAACTTACCTTGATAGTCTGACAAGCTGATATCCCGCCCATTGGCACTCATTAACGTAAAGTTAGATGCATTTGAACTGGGCACTTTTTCCATCAAGGTACCGCCTGCGAATACTAATGAGGCAGTTATCATTAACACGGCAGCTACTGAACCATATCGCGCATAAAAGTATTTTTGACCAATATTGAAGTATTGTTTCATAGTGTAGGTGGCGTATTGAGTATATGTGGTAATAGAGTATTGTTAGTTGATTTAGTTCGTTACGTAGGTCAACTTAAATGAACCATTAATACTGGGCATTATGCGTTAACTATTAGTTTATTTCCTTATTTAACTTATAGTCTTCAAATACCCGCTTTAAAAAATCGATCATTTGTGGAGAATTCCATAACCTAGAGCCTTGTGCTCGATATGCGAAATAGCCCTCTGGAGTTAACACATAACTTGTCGGCATGCTTTGAATGCCCCAATGCCCAAGTTCTAAGTCCATATCCATCACCACTGCATAGCTGACTGGATTAAGTTGAATTTGTTCTATGACTGCATCTAAATCATCGCCCGCATGCACAGCTACAATGTTTAATTTGATTTTATCTTTTGCCAGCTGCATTTTTAGGTCTTCTAATAACGTCAGCTCGGCACGACAAGCCGCACATCGTGTCGTCCAAAAATTAACAATCGTAAATTCACCTTGATATTCATCAAGCGAGAATTTACCCGTTGTGGGATAAGGCAAGGTGAAATTCTTTGCTGCCATGGTGCGTGGCATCGCATCGAGTAATCGATCTGCTGAAACTGTCGCAGACATTACAAAAATAAGCGTGATCGCTAAGAGTTTGATAATCATTGATTATGTCGTTATTGTTTATTTAAGTTCAGTGTCATGTGCCCAGTTAGGGTCTTCTTGTCGCAAGTCACCTATGGGTGCTGCAAATGCATCTGCAACTAGTGTTTCCACGTTATCACCAGTTAATGAATTCATAAAGGCAATCAATTGCTCAATTTCTTTATCGGTAAGATCTAACGGCGTAATTAAAGGGCTCAGCAATTCATTTGGAACGCCACCTTTATTATAGAATTCGATTACTTCTCTTAGGGTGGAGAATGCTCCGTCATGCATATAGGGGGCGGTCAACGCGACATTGCGTAAGCTCGAAGTTCGATATTTCCATCGATCAAATGGGTTCTGAGTCACAGAGTATAGACCCACATCATTAGGTTTGGGTTGCTGGCGCACAGAATCTATAAGTTCATTCTCAACATCAACAAACACACCTGGGGCTAATTGAACACGTGTTTTCTCTGGCCCTATGCCCATGGATGTTGCATAGCCGTGACCGGTGTTGTGCATTCGATTATCTGTAAAAAGTGCATACTCTTGATTCACTAAATGACAGGAAGAACATTTTGCCTTGCCCATAAACAGTGCAAAGCCTTGTTTCTCGTCATAGCTCAATGCATCTTCTTGTTTACCATAGTACCAACGATCAAATTTCGAATTAGCCGAGTTAAGAGCACGTTGGTAACTTGCAAGTGCAGCACCAACCGTTTCCATTGTTGGCCCTTTGCCATCAAAAGCATTTTCAAACAAACCGTCATATTCTTTAATGCCTTTGATTTTATTTATCACAAAACCTATCGAAGGATTTGCCATTTCATTATGTGCAAGTAAAGGTGCCCACACTTGTTGTTCTAGACTATCTTCACGACCATCTTGAAATAAAATATCGTAGTAAGCGACGTTATAAATCGTTGGACTATTTCTATGTACACTGCGCCCCTCAAATCCAACTGCTGTAGCAATTTCATTACTGGTGAAGCCCTGTTCAGGTATATGACATATCGCACAAGAAAATGTGTCATTGAGCGATAACCTTCGATCAAAGAACAGTAACCGACCTAATTCAACTTTCTCTTGTGTAATTTCATTATAGTCAGGAATTGCAACTTGCGGTAAACCCAAGGGTGGACGCTCAACATATTGCATGAGATCGGCACGCTTGCCTCTCCTGGCGGTGACACTTAATGAATTAGTGACGTAGGCCTCTGTGTCATAACCATCTTTTCTATCACCCGGGCCAAAGATTGCGTCTTCATTAACAATATCAGCTTTCACAGTAAAAATTGTTGCCACACTGATAAGCAATGACAACAAAATCAGCAATACAATTTTATAACAATAGTTGTTTAGCATATTAGTTACAGAGCCCATGAACGTTAGCTATTCTTTTCTTCATTCAGCAACGTTTTAAGATCAGTAATGACAGACTGATCATGCAAGAATGTTGCGCTGTATTGCGATCTTTTCATACCATTCTTGTCAATAAGGAAGACTCTTAATATATGTGCAAAACGATTAGTGGCATTGCCCTCTTCATCGAATTCTTGATTAACATACTGACCAAATTCATTCGTGATAGGCAATAATTCATCCTCTGACTCAGTCGTTAAAAACTGCCACTCTGGCCCACCAAAATCTTCGCTTCCCTGGCCATAAAACTTCATAACCTCTGGCGTATCATACTTTGGATCAAAACTTAAACTAATCAAACGTAATTGATCAGACAATTCCGGATGCTCTTTCAGCGCTTCTTTAATTTTATAAAATACAGCAGTCACTAACGGACAACCGTTAAGATCAGCACATTGAGTGTACATAAAACTCAATACAACGACTTTATCGCCATAGAAATCTGATAAACGTTTTTTCTCACCCTCTTTGGTTAATACATTACCGTCAGCAGCTTTCCCAAATGGGGGCAGATTATACGTGCCAGGTTCTGGCAACTCGAACTGCATATCACCCCATCCAGGTGCATGTAGCTCTACTTGATCTCCATGACTTGAAACCTCGGTATTAAACTCTGCTTGATTGTCAGTGACTGCATTACTTTCTATTTGTGATGCATAGAGACTAATACTAAATGTAATCAATAGACTAAATAAGCCGATTCCTTTGGTGCTTCTATTCATTCGTTTCATTTCCTTCGATATAAAAAAAGGCCGCCTGATAAAGGCGGCCTTTTTAACTTATAGCTTAGACGTTAACTAACGTCTAACAGCCAAACCTTATGCCAATTACTTCTCTACTTGAGACAACATTGTGTCTTTAGAGTTCGGCTTTTGAGAGTAAAGTGAGTAAGCACCAAATCTCATTTGGTGTGCACGACCAAGCTTCATTTTATAGAAGTCGATTGTGAACTGGTGGTCAAGCTTCTTACCATTCCAGTGATATAGCTTGAACCATTGCTCATCATCTTTACCAGTTTTATCCCAGTTACCTAATAAAGAAGTTGTGAAGTAAGCGCGCTTACCATCCCAACTTTGAGAAATCATGTTAACTTGAGAACCAACTTTGTACTCGTAGATTTGCTCAGGGTTGAATGGATCGCTGATATCAAAGTAGCGCGTCTTTCCATCCATGAACGTTTGTACCCAAAGGCCTTTGTCGTCAGCAGTGATTGAGATATCGACCGGTAGTGGTACTTTTGATGGATCACCAATGTCGGCAACATCTTTACTATGCCACTCTCCATGCTCATCTTCATAGACCAACCAGATTTTTGAAGTTAGCGCAGTAGTTGTGAAACAGTAATTATTCATACCAGACCATGCACAACGAATTTCAAGTGGTGCGCCTGGTACATCTAATACTTTCTTTGGTTGGCGAGTATGTAAGTCCCATACAATCATGGTATTTCCAAAGCGCTTCATTGCTTCAGGGTCTGCCAACATCTGACCGAAATCCATCATGTAGTTAGACCAACCAGTGAATGACGATGTAAACATGGCATTTCGGCGTGGAAGCACACGAACGTCATAGCCATATCCATCAGCAAACTGACCACTCTTTTCAGCACCGCGTAGATCTTCATCCGTTGGGTTCCAGTGCGAAGCTATGAACTCACCTTCAGAAGTATATTCCGCCATACCTGTGCGACCACCGTGGTCAACATTGTTTGATAATGCAGACACCATGATGCGGCCTGGTAATGCGTAGAATGTATGAGGGCCAACCATGCCGCCAGTTTTCGCTACGAAGTCAGTGATGACTTTGTGTAATTTTGGCTCGCGTGGATTTGTATGGACGTCGAAGATAAATATTTTGTTACTATCTAAGCCACCTGCCCAAAGGAAGCGGCGGTCATCAGATAATCCTGAATGATGGGCTTCGTTTCGACCACCCACTGAGAGAATGTGTGCAACTTCACCGTAATCGTCTGCGTCAGGGTTAACAGATATTGTGACTAGCTTATCTTGCTCATCACCTAATCCCTCAACACCTAGTGTCCAAACATAAACATAGTCTTCTTGACCTACGATTTTAGCCATGTACGGGGACATGCATGTTTCATCCGCATGAACTGCGCTGGGTATCCCACCTGTCAGCGCCAATGTACCCACTAATGCGGAAGCTACAGCTCCTCTTGCCCATTTAAATGGAAGCATTTTTTTCATTGTTTAAACTCCGTTATATTTAGTAGACCTGATCTTTAATCTAGATTAACAAACATGGTCACAGCTTAAACCTGACTTAAGCCCTCACCCACGAATGGGCTAACCAACAACAAGTTTGATGCGCGACATTATGCCGCATCTAGGCTGACTATCAAGTTCTAATAAGATACTAGTTGCTGTAGATCAATCGCGCGTAAAATAGCGAAATCGCTATCAGTAACCTAGCATTAGTATGGGGTTATCGTGTTCATCGTTGAAACTATTGTTCTTGAACAGCGACTAATTTGAGATGAAATGATTTCACTCAGGTTATCCCTGATTAATCTATCAATTTAATCGTAATTAAGGTGCAAGGAAATGCTCAAAACCATAAAATACGTATATTTAATAGCCATTATATTTGTACTGTACATTCCTTCATCATCCATCTTTGCCAACAATAAAACCACTCTAGGAGGAAACTTTGAACTCACCGCCCATACAGGCAAACCGTTCAAGTTAAGCGACATTAAAGGCAAGGTCGGGGTGTTATTCTTCGGCTTCACACACTGCCCCGATGTATGCCCCAACACGTTACTCGAGATTCAACGTTTATTAATTTCGCTAGAGGATCAATCAGACCACCTGCAGGTACTATTTATCAGCGTAGACCCAAGACGAGATACTCCTGAAATATTAGAGAGTTACGTAAGCTACTTCAATGAAAGTATTATTGGTTTAACCGGCTCAGAGCAACAAGTGAATGAGGTGCTAGAACAATATAACGGCAAAGTCAGTTTCAGTGGCGACCTAAACTCGGACTCTTATAGCGTTGAACACGTTGCCAACTTGTATTTAATTAATAAAAACGGTGACATCGGCAGCATTATTTTGCCTCGAACACCCTTTGCAGTACTTGAACAACAAGTGCGCAAACTTATCGCACAATAATAATTTAATCGTATTTAATATACGCAAAGCGCTGATCATCTGGCACGCCGTCTAAATCTTGCTCGTCTTTGCCTGGATTCCACTGAATCACGTCTTCAATCCTCTTTGCCAGGGCAAAATCCTTGTTCGTCACTCCTTTGGCGGCATGATTCATCAGTTTTACTATCACAAAGGCATAAGAAACGGTTAAATCTGGATGGTGCCAAGCTGCTTCAGCTAAATGGCCCACCGTATTGACCACCATTAATGTCCCTTTCCAGCTATTGGTTTTGTATTTCCGTCTGATCCAGCCATTTTCATAGTACCAATGCGGTAACTCTTCAGCTAAACGTAATTCAATTTGTTCCTCGGTATAGGTTTGTTCAGGTTGTATATCACGCCATTTAGCCATGTTGGCCTCCCTGTGTTAGTAAGTTAGTCAATTCGCTGATTGTTACTATATAACTAGCTCAGAATATCGAATTGATAATATACGCATTCTTAGAGAAATCACGTAAAATAAGCATTCGCGGCACCTTAATCATATTACACAGGAATTCAAGCATATTATGGATACAGCTGTTAAGCGCAAACGGAACAAAATGCGGGGCGAGAAACGCGGCAGAGTTGTTAACCCTTTAGCATTAGAACAAGTACAAGAGCTCCTCGGCGATAGACCTATTCGGCGTGATCTTATGATTGAATATCTGCATTTGATTCAAGACAGCTATCATCATATTTCCACAGAACATATGACTGCCTTGGCCAGTATTATGAAACTTGCCACGACAGAAGTGTATGAAGTCGCATCTTTCTATCATCACTTCGATCTTGTTAAAGAAGGACATCATGCGCCGCCAGAATTAACTATTCGCGTGTGTGACTCAGTCACCTGCGAATTGAATAATGCGCAAGACATTATCTCTGCACTTGACGGTAAATACGAAGGTAAAATACGCATTCAACCAGTGCCCTGCGTAGGTCGATGCGAACAAGCTCCCGTTGCAGTGGTAGGTACTAACGCAATTCCTTATGCCGATGTTGACAAAATAACAGCGGCCGTAGATAGCAATGAAATTGAAGCATCCGCACCTGATTACATTGACTATGAAGGTTACAAAAAAGAAGGCGGCTATCACACACTAGCAAATTTATTCTCCGGTGAACTTTCCAAAGAAGATGTAATTACAACGTTAGAAGATTCTAATTTACGCGGCTTGGGTGGAGCTGGTTTCCCTGCAGGCAGAAAGTGGAGAATTGTTGGCGACATGGATGCACCACGAATCATGGCAGTCAATATAGACGAAGGTGAACCTGGCACATTCAAAGATCGTTATTATCTAGAAAAAGATCCACATCGTTTTTTTGAGGGAATGTTAATTGCGGCTCATGTGGTCGGCACTGATTCAGTTTACATTTACCTAAGAGACGAATATGCAGGCGTACGTAAAGCATTAGAAATAGAGCTAGAAAAACTTAAAGCGAATCCACCTCAAGCACTTCCTCACATAGAACTTCGCCGCGGTGCGGGCGCATACATATGTGGTGAAGAATCAGCAATGATTGAATCTATTGAAGGTAAACGTGGCATGCCTCGCTTGCGCCCTCCTTTTGTTGCACAAGTAGGCGTGTTTGGTCGACCCACCTTAGAACACAATATGGAAACACTTTATTGGGTAAGAGATCTTATTGAAAAAGGCGCCGATTGGTTTACTTCATATGGTCGACATGGTCGCAAAGGCCTGCGTTCTTTTTCAGTCAGCGGCCGAGTTAAAAAACCAGGTGTCCACTTGGCACCTGCTGGCATTACAGTAAAAGAACTCATAGATGAGTATTGTGATGGCATGTTAGATGGCCATGAATTCTATGGTTACTTCCCGGGTGGCGCCTCTGGAGGCATTCTTCCCGCGACCATGGGCGATATTCCTCTCGACTTTGATACCTTAAACGAATACGGCTGCTTTATAGGTTCCGCTGCCGTGATGATCTTTTCTGATAAAGACAGTGCAAAAGCATTAGCACACAATGCCATGAAGTTCTTTTCACATGAATCATGTGGCAAATGTACACCGTGTCGAGTAGGCACTTCTAAGGCAGTAATGCTGATGGATAAAGGTCAGTGGGATCAGCCTCTAATGAAAGAACTTTCACAAACGATGAATGATGCATCCATTTGCGGCCTAGGTCAGGCCGCATCTAATCCGATGACCTGTGTGATGAATTATTTCCCTGATGAACTCAAATAAGGACATGGAGTAACTAACAATGGCAGCCAATCCGAAAGATTTAACTGAATTAAAAACCGTTGAGTTCTCACTGAATGGAGAGAGTATTACTGCATTCGAAGATGAAACCATTTTACAGGCGGCAAGGCGCAACGGCATTGAAATACCACACCTGTGTTATAAAGATGGTATGCGCGCAGACGGCAACTGCCGTGCATGTGTTGTTGAAATAGAAGGTGAACGAGTTTTGCAACCGTCATGTGTACGCACACCTTCCGAAGGTATGGTAGTGAACACTACCAATGACCGCGTCATGCACTCACAGAAAATGGTGCTTGAATTACTACAATCCGATGTCGTAGAAAAAAAATACACATTAAATAGCGAGTTAGATCAGTGGTCACAAAAACTTGAAGTCGGTCTACCGCGTTTCGAATCTCGCCATAATCCAGAACAAGATCTTTCTCATCCTGCTATCGCAGTTAACCTTGACGCATGTATTCAATGCACTCGATGTTTGCGCGCATGCCGCGAAGAACAAAACAATGATGTGATTGGTTATGCAATGCGTGGCTCGCATTCTGAGATTGTATTTGATATTGCTGACCCGATGGGAGACAGTTCTTGTGTTGCTTGCGGCGAATGCGTGCAAGCTTGTCCCACCGGTGCGTTAATGCCTTCCAATGATTTAGGTTTAGAAGCGCCAGATCGCCAAGTTGAATCTACTTGCCCTTACTGTGGTGTTGGCTGTTTGCTTACCTTTAATATTAAAGATGAAAAAATCATTTACGTTGAAGGTCGAGATGGTCCGGCAAATAAAAGTCGCCTGTGTGTAAAAGGACGTTATGGATTTGATTACATTCATAATGAGCGACGCTTAACAAAACCTTTAATCCGCCTGCCTGATGCACCCAAAGTCACAGACATCGAATCTCTCACAGATGAGCAAGTGAAGGCAATGTTCCGTGAGGCTTCATGGGATGAAGCACTTGAGTTCGCTGCCAAAGGCTTGCGCGATATACGTGATGAGCTGGGAGGGAATGGATTAGCTGGGTTTGGTTCAGCAAAAGGCTCAAATGAAGAAGCTTATTTATTCCAAAAGCTTGTACGCACAGGATTTGGCACAAACAACGTCGATCATTGCACACGTCTCTGTCATGCCTCATCAGTCGTAGCATTGCTAGAAGGCTTAGGCTCTGGCGCGGTATCTAATCAAGTGGCAGAAGTTGAAGATGCTGAAGTAATTGTCATCATTGGCTCGAATCCAACAACCAACCATCCTGTTGCCGCAACCTTTATCAAAAACGCGGCACGCGCAGGGAAAAAGTTAATTGTGATGGATCCGCGTGGCACCGAAATCGCACGTCATGCCGATTACTTTTTGCAGTTCAAGCCTGATACTGATGTTGCCATGTTGAATGCCATTATGCATTCAATCATTAAGCAAGGATTAGTTGATAAAGAATTCATTGCCAATCGCACTGAAGGCTATGCTGAACTTGAAGCTCATTTAAAAGATTTTTCACCTGAAGAAATGGAAAAAATTTGTGGCATCCCAGCGGAGACTCTTCATGAAGTGGCACGTGTATATGCCTCTTCTAAAGCGTCGATTATTTTCTGGGGCATGGGCGTCTCCCAACATATACATGGCACTGACAATGCGCGTTGCTTAATTGCTCTGTCTTTGATTTCTGGACAAATTGGTAAACCTGGTTCTGGGTTGCATCCATTACGTGGCCAAAACAATGTGCAAGGTGCATCGGATGTTGGATTAATTCCCATGGTGTTTCCTGATTATCAACGAGTAGATAATCCTGAGGCACAGGCAAGATTTGAAAAGCTTTGGCAAACTAAGCTTGATCCAAACCCGGGATTAACTGTGGTCGAAATCATGGATGAAATTACTAAAGGTAATATCAAAGGTATGTACATTGAAGGTGAAAATCCTGCCATGTCAGATCCAAATCTTAACCATGCACGTAAAGCCTTAGCCTCATTAAAACATCTCGTGGTACAAGATATTTTTATGACGGAAACGGCCTTGTTTGCAGATGTCGTATTACCTGCATCGGCATTCCCTGAAAAAGATGGCTCGTTTACTAATACAGATCGTCGCGTGCAACTGGGTCGTCAGGCAGTAAATCCGCCTGGTGAAGCAAAACAAGATTTATGGATTATTCAAGAAATTGCTAAACGCCTTGGCTTAGATTGGAACTACGCAGGACCGAGTGAAGTATTTGCTGAGATGCGTGAAGGCATGGATTCTATTAAGGGCATGTCATGGGAACGATTAGAGCGTGACCATTCAGTGACCTACCCATGCGAAACACCGGAAGATCCCGGCCAAGGTATAATTTTCATTAACGATTTCCCAACTGCCAGCGGTAAAGGCAAATTAGTTCCGGCGAAATTGACCAATGCCGATGAGTTACCTGATAGTGAATATAGTTTTGTATTAATTACTGGAAGACAGTTAGAACATTGGCATACTGGCGCAATGACACGCCATGCGTCTATGCTTGATGCGATCGAACCGGTGCCAGTTGCTTCACTTAATCCTAATGATCTTAAACGTTTAGGCATTGAGAAAAATACTTTAATCAGATTAAGCTCGCGCCGCGGGTCTGTGGAATGCTATGCACGTGTAGACAATGGCCTTAGAGAAGGCCAAGTGTTTATGCCGTTCTGTTATAACGAAGCAGCCGCGAATCTACTCACCACTGATGCGCTTGATCCGTTTGCAAAGATTCCAGAATTTAAATTCTGCGCAATTAAAGTAGAGTCTGCCCAACAACACTAGCGACTCAGCTAAACATGTGGCTTTGTATGCTTAAGCGAAGTCACACTCAAAGATACGCATAATCGCCTCATTTATAGGGTTATTATGCGTCAACCAAATAAATTCCCGTTCGTTTTAACTAGCAAGACGCCTGCATTTTAGTAGCGTTGATTCGAGGCATTTTCCTTGGTCATATTGTGGTGAATGTACTTAATGAAATTAATGTCTAAGAAATAAAGCATGGAGAATTTGTTATGTTAAGACGATACACCAAACTCACACTAAGCGCTGTTTTGCTATGTATGGTTTGCATATCAAGTAATAGTTTTGCTGGAGATATATATGGCAAAGTTGGATATGGTCACTCACCTTTTAAAATCGTCATAGGTTATGACGATCATCGCAAGCATCACCATTATAAGCACTACAAGCGTAAGCACTATTATGTACCACAACATTATCGACATCATCACTACAAGCACCACCATGGCTATAGAGGCCATTATTACAAACCAAGAAGATATTGTCGTTCACGTTATTAATTAAAACACTGATAATTCAACCAGAAGCCTTGTGAGGAAACTCACGAGGCTTTTTTTACATCTAACATTACAATAGTTTAATCCATAAATTCTCTTATAATGTAAGAATAATTACAGCAATACGATCTTATATTTAACAGTGCATATTAATTACATCACATTTACTCTACGCAAGGAGACAACCTTATGAAAAGCAGCTGTAAAAGAGTGACGAAAATAGGCACATTAGTAGCGTTGTTTTCATTAATATCAATTTATTCAAGCAACACCTTTGCAAGTGATGGTTATCGTTATATTCCTCTTGGCTTTGCTTTAGGTTACTTGGCGCATCATGGCTATGATAAACATGCCCATCATCACGGATATAGTAAACGCTATTACAATTATGGTCATGGTTACAATAAAAAATACTATGGCCACAAAAAGCGCTACTATAGGAATCGATACTATGGAAATAAATACTATGGAAATCGATATTATAGAAACCGAGACTACGGAAACCGTTATTATGGTTATAGAAAACCGTACTATAGTAAACGCTACTATAACTATGGTTACAGAAGGCACCATTAATTATGTATAAGTAATATGGAAGATTACTTATTACAATAAGGATGTTGAGTAGTAACGACAAAGGCTAACCATATGTTAGCCTTTGTTTTTGCAGAAAAATTTAAAAGCAGTTTTTAATTGCGAAACTAACGTCAGCAGCTTGTCTATTTTGCCAAACATCATGCACTCTGAAAATCTTAGCGCCTGCCTCAACACCTAACGCCGTGGTTGCACAGGTAGCAGGCATGCGCTGTGCAGGATCTTCCGTCGCGCAAATTTCTCCCATGAATCGTTTACGACTCGTGCCTAGCAAAATCGCATAATCAGTATCACAAAGTTGATGTAGTTGTTTTAACAATTCTAAATTATGTTGTGTACGTTTGCCGAAACCAATACCGGGATCAAGTATAATATTTTGTTTAGCCAAACCTATTGATTCTAGTTTAGCCGCCTGCTCTATAAGAAAGGTTTTGACTTCCTGCGCTGCATTTTCATAGGTTGGATTATCTTGCATATTATGAGGACGACCTTGCATGTGCATAATGCAATAAGGCACATTTCTCTCAGCGACGAGCGTCATAAGATCAGCATCATCTGTGCCACCTGTAACATCATTGACAAAACCAGCACCCGCATCGAGTGCTGCTTCGGCGACATCACTCAGTGTTGTATCGACACTAATGACTACTTCCTTACTAGCAGATTGTGATAATGCAGAAATAACATCGAGTATTCTTCTTTTTTGCTCTACAGCATCGACACGTTCAGAACCGGGTCGTGTCGACTCACCACCTATATCGATAATATCTGCACCTTCTTCAATCATATCCAATCCACGTGCAACAGCATCACGTGTATTTACATAACGCCCACCATCAGAGAAGCTATCTGGCGTCACATTTAAAATACCCATGATTAATGGGCCTGGTTTATTGAGAATATTGCTCATAAAGTCACTACTTATTTATTTGATTAAGCCGCTTGATACGTATTGAATCACCCACGCCTAACTGCATCAAGTCATAGCCCATAATGACATCACCTGAGTAGTTAGTATTTATCGTATCTAATACTTTTTGCTCAGGCACACCAAACAACAAAACATGATAGAGAATTGCTAAACGCGGCTTCGTTTTATTTAGCACCTGCACCATTTGTTGCGGAGTGGTATGGTAGGCGACAATTTTTTCAAGTCGTTGATTTCTCTCTAGCATTGATGGTAACGCTGCCGTAATCTCATGAATTAAAACATCTGCATCTTGTGCATGTTTAATCAGATTCTCTGAATACGTAGTGTCACCAGATATAACGACAACCCGATCACCAAACTCGATGCGGTAACCTAACGCAGGTTTCACTGGCGCATGCTCCACCAGGAACGAACGTATAGTGACACTATCTTGCTGAAATACAACATCCTCGAGAACTTCTTGACCATTAATGTTTGCTAGCTCTGAATCCAACTGAACGTTTTCAGTACGGTAAGCAATATCTGATGCATACGCCTCCCTGAGGCCAGCGATCAATTGATGCGTACCGCGAGGACCGACGACGTTTAACATGCCCTTGCGTTGCCACACCCATCCAGTAATCCATAAATCATCCAAGCCAGAGATATGATCAGAATGTAAATGTGTTAAAAACACCTTATCAATCATATTAGGCGTTAATCCCGCTTGCTGAAGGCGAATAGTCGTACCACGACCCGCATCAAATAAAAAATTATGTCCGCCGGCTTGAACCAGAGTGGCTGCTCCAAATCGCTCAATATTGGGCCGCGGCGTGCCTGTGCCCAGCAAGGTCACTTCCAGATAATCTGCATACAGATGTGTCTGAATAGAGAACAATAAACATATTAGCGCTGCCGCTTTCATATGAAGTCTATTCATCAATGATCGCCGACACATAAAAGACAAAGCATCACACAGACGAAAGACATGGCGTTTATATTCAATAGGCGGGTATTTTAAGTACAGTGTCATCTAAGCTATCTAGATATAAAACCCATGCATCATTACTTATCGACTTTTAATACTGCAAGGAATGCTGCCTGAGGAACTTCCACACTACCGATCTGCTTCATGCGCTTTTTACCTTCTTTCTGCTTCTCAAGTAATTTACGCTTACGCGTGATATCACCACCATAACATTTTGCCGTGACATTTTTTCTCAGGGCTTTAATGGTGGTACGCGCAATGATTTGTGTGCCTATAGCGGCCTGCACAGCAACATCATACATTTGTCTTGGAATAAGATCTTTTAATTTCACAGCGAGTGCATTGCCATAAGTGCGCGCGTGATCAGAATGCACAATCACAGACAGGGCATCAACACGCTCACCATTAATTAAAATATCTAATTTGACCAAGGGTGCGGCTTCAAAATACGAATGATGATAATCAAATGATGCATAACCACGACTCACCGATTTCAACCGATCAAAGAAATCCAATACCACTTCATTGAGAGGAATATCAAAGGTTAGTCCCACCTGGCTACCGTGATAAACCATATTTTTTTGTACGCCACGTTTTTCAATGCATAAGGTAATAACATTGCCCACATAGTCATGCGGCACAAGAATATTGGCAGTAATGATTGGTTCATGTATCGACGCCACTTTATTGGTAGGTGGCAACTCAGAGGGGTTATGAATATTTAATATCTCACCATTGGTTAAATGAATTTGATACACCACCGTCGGTGCTGTGGTAATCAAATCCAAATCATATTCACGCTCTAAGCGCTCTTGAATGATTTCCATATGCAACATGCCTAAAAATCCACATCGAAAACCAAAACCAAGTGCAGATGATGTTTCAGGTTCAAATGAGAACGACGCATCATTTAACTTCAGCTTATCTAAGGCATCCCTAAAGCTTTCATAATCATCAGAATTCACCGGGAAGATACCGGCGAACACATTCGGGTTCACTTCTTTAAAGCCTGCCAGTGGTTCGTCTGCTTGGTTATCAACTGACGTTAATGTATCACCCACTTTGGCACTGGAAATATCTTTAATCCCAGAGATTAAGAAACCGACTTGCCCCGCAGATAATTCCAATCGATCTTCACGCTTGGGCGTAAACACGCCCAGTTTTTCTACTTGATAGGTTCGCGCAGTCGACATAGAAACAATTTTTTGCTTTGGTTTCAGACAACCATCAAATACGCGCACTAAAGTGATCACACCCACATAACTATCAAACCATGAATCAATAATCAGGGCTTTTAGTGGTTTTTCTGGATCACCCTGTGGCGGAGGAATATTAGTGACGAGCGCTTCCAATACATTCTCCACACCTTCCCCGGTTTTAGCACTTGTAAGTATCGGATCAGTAGCATCAATCCCAATCACTTCTTCAATTTCTTCACAGACACGATCAGGGTCTGCTGCCGGTAAGTCTATTTTATTGAGAATAGGGAGCACTTCTAAACCTAATTCAACAGCGGTATAGCAATTCGCAACACTCTGAGCCTCGACACCTTGTGAGGCATCAACAATTAATAAAGCGCCTTCACATGCTGCCAGCGAACGAGACACTTCATAAGAAAAATCGACATGACCAGGGGTATCAATAAAATTCAGTTGATAGGTGTTACCGTCTTTGGCTTTGTAAGGTAATGACACCGCCTGCGCTTTGATTGTAATGCCGCGCTCTTGCTCAAGATCCATAGAGTCCAGCACCTGAGCATGCATTTCTCGATCACTCAATCCTCCACAAATCTGAATAAAGCGATCAGCGAGCGTCGACTTCCCATGGTCGATATGAGCAATAATGGAAAAGTTACGTATATGTTTCATTCAAGGGTGAAATAAATTTGCATGGAAAACAATAAAAAAGCGGGCTCAGTAAGCCCGCTTATCATACTACGCAATTATGAGGTAAGTGTGAGGGAACTGCTAGTTTTCTTCGTCTGGCATTTTCAGTGCTAAGAACTGAGGACCTTGGCGACGTTGTACAAGGATCGATGCAAATTTACCTTTGGGAAGATTTTCAACAACCTCTTTAAGCTCGCTAACGGTTTCTATTTTCTCTCCGTTAATCAGCTGCAATACATCACCTTTACGAATTCCCGCATCCTTAGCTGCCCCATCAGTCACTGTCACGACTTGTACACCATGCGACAGTTCCATTTCCTCGAGCTCGTCTTTGGTGAGCACACGGACATCTAAACCTAGTATGCCCTCTGAAGCCTTTTCAGTTGCTTCACTAACGATCGCTTTGTCTGTATCTGGGAGTTGACCAATTTTCACTTTGACGGTCTTCATTTTACTATCGCGCATAAGTTTAATTTTTACTTCTTCTCCAACACGCACTCGACCCACCATGGGTGGTAATGAAGCTGAACTCGTTACATCCTGCCCATTAAAGTTAAGTATCACATCGCCAACTTTTATATCTGCCTCTTCAACAGGGCTGCCGTCCATAATTTTCGCTACTAGAGCACCCATTGGTTTTTCCATGCCAAATGATTCCGCTAGTTCTCGCGTGACTTCTTGAATGTAAACACCTAACCAGCCACGTGAAACATATCCATGCTCTTTGAGTTGATCGATCACATCCATCGCCACTTCAACAGGAATGGCAAACGATAACCCCATGAAACCACCTGTGCGACTGTATATTTGCGAGTTGATTCCCACCACTTGGCCGTCTAAATTAAATAATGGGCCACCAGAGTTACCTGGATTAATAGCGACATCCGTCTGAATAAATGGCACATAGTTTTCATTTGGTAGGCTGCGTCCTTTTGCACTGACAATACCTGAGGTAACCGAATGATCAAAACCAAAAGGTGAGCCTATCGCCAATACCCATTGACCCACTTTAAGTTCTTTAGCTGAGCCTAATAACACAACAGGTAATTCATTGGCATCGATCTTAAGCAAGGCAATATCACTGCGCGGGTCACTGCCTATGATTTTTGCTTCTAGCTGGCGACGATCACTTAGCTTAACAATAATTTCATCTGCATCTTTTACGACATGATGATTTGTTACAACGTAACCATCCTCAGAGACAATAAATCCCGAGCCGAGTGAGCGCGAATTAAAATAGTCTTCATGCGGCCCCTGGCCACCAAAGAACTTTTCCAAGAAATCACCTAAAGGACCATCTTGCGGTAAATCAGGGATCTCTACATTGGGTGGCATTCCACGTCGCACTGTCTGTTGCTTTGTGGTGCTTATGTTAACTACCGCGTTGGAATTATCTTCTACGAGCTTGGTAAAATCTGGCAAGCCTTGCTCTGCAAACGCAATGTTTGACATGCCTATAAAAATGAGTACGAATAAATATACTAACGAATGGATTTTATATTTTTGAAACAAAGCTTTTCTCCTTCTAAATCAGCTTTATACAAACATGTAATTTCAAATGATGCATTTTGTTATTCCCTATATGCAGTAATTCAGTCCATATTCGAATCACTCTATTGACAGCGCTGTATTGCGAAAAGTTCTTACTAGATAATCACTTAATTAATAAGATGTTATTCTCTGTGTTCAATTGACGAACCAATCATTTTGACTGTTTCGTTTGGCACTTCTCCAAGCACTGTAATTTGATGGTCAGCAAACCCTTTGGAAAATGCATTGATTGAACCGCGCCGAGTGATACCCTCAAAAAAGTGTGACGGTTGACGTGGCTTGATGATAAAGACTGATACAGATGCAACACCGTCTGACACCACCATATGATGAACAGGTTCATCACTGGTCGTCATAATACGCTCACTTATTTTACTGACAGAAAAACCTGGAGGCAGCTTAGAAACACGCCAGCCTTTTTGCATATCTAATTGTTGCTGTGCATACTCGCTTGCTTGACGTGAACGCCGCCAAGTGAAGTTATCAATATCATTTTCCAAATCAAAATTTATATGGTCAACAGAATCAAGATATTGCACATGAGTAAACATGACTTCCTCAAGCAAATGTCCACGTGGGTGAATCATTTTTGAACGCAATAGCATGCCAGTTTCAGGTTCAATACATAACTCATATCCATATCTAAACTGATCAACCGGCTTAATTGCCAACACTTTGCAGCCATGGCCTGCGATACGATTATTGGGGCCGGATATCACTTTGTAATTCTGCGTTAATCTCTCTAGCTCTCGAGGCACAATGGTTGGAATTCCATGATTCGCTGAAGAGGGGTCGACAGTCACCAAACTACGCTTCGGCCAAACGCATGTTACGGTTTCTGCATCGCGAACAATTTCTCGTGGTTCACCGCTTAATGAAGTCAAGCGTTCTTTCATTTGTCCATTGACAATTCCATGCACGATGCGCATCGAATGCAATTGACCACTATGCATAAATACAAAAGTACCCTGATAGTTAATTTTATTAACGTTATTGAGCATTTTGTTTATTAATGCATGACCTTCTGACTCAATACGCTCATCCGCAGCAAGCGGCTCAACTTCTATTGGCAGCACAAGAGATTCTTGCGCATGCGCAATAGTTGCAAATAGCAGCGAGGCAACAGTAGTTGTGGCAAATGAACTCGCCAAACTTTTATTTAACATCCTTCAGCTCGATAATTTCTACATAAGGAGTAATTACACGTTGGCTACCATAGCCAGCATGTCCATGGATATAAGGATTTAATTCTTGATAGTAAAGATTTTCTTCGATGTGAGGATTCACTTGTTGTGATTGATTAGATTTGGATTGAATTTGTTCGACAGTTTGCGCACTGACAGGTTGCTGAGCTGTCGCAGGAGCAAAATCAACACGTTGTGAACTTTGTATAGCAACCACTTCAGCGGGTTTCATTTCATCAGCTGTGGCTTGTTGATTAATAGCAACTTCAGGGGATTCTATATTTGTAGGTGAGTTTGTGGGATAAAAATTTTGGTAAGTAACGACTGAGAAAGCGGCAACTGATGCGGCGACTGCCAGGCCTGCGACTTGTTTTAAATGACTACTGACGCGTTTTATTTTAACTTGCGTGGCTGATTCTGGTTCTTGTTCGTAACCTTGCTCACTGATAGTTTGCATAACTTGCGCCGAGAAGTCTTTACTAATATGGGCAGGAAATTGTTTTTTCATCACTGCGCTAATAGCGTTGTAACGCACCCAGGTTTTTTCACCTTCAGTTTTTGCTAGCACACTTGTGTTTAATCGACGACGTTCAAAATCTGAGAGATCTTCATCCAAACTGGCACTGATTAGCCCCAAGTCGGTTTCATTTAGTTCTTTTTCTGTACTCATAACATCAGCTCTGGTTTATAAAAAAATAAGTTGTATAGATTAACTAGTCCATTAATGGGCGCACTACTTTATCAATTGCTTCACGTGCTCTAAAAATTCGAGATCTTACTGTGCCAATCGGGCACTCCATGGCTTCTGCAATTTGTTCGTAGCTCAAGCCCTCTAGCTCTCTCAAAGTAATAGCCATCTTTAGGTCATCCGGCAATTGATGGATCGCATCAAACACTTTTTGTTCCAACTCTTCTGACTGAAGCATGCTATCGGGTGTGGTGTAATCACGAAGCACTACTGCATCATCAAAATATTCTGCATCTTCTACATCGACCTGACGATCTGCTTGACGACGTGAAGCAGAAAGTAAGTAATTCTTAGCGGAGTTCACGGCTATTCGATACAGCCAAGTATAAAATGCGGCGTCTCCACGAAAATTCTTTAATCCACGGTAAGCCTTGATAAATGCTTCCTGAGCAACATCTTGGGCTTCCTCAGAACGGACGTAACGACTCACCAAGTTAACCACTTTGAACTGATATTTTTGAACTAACAAATCAAATGCGCGGGTATCCCCTTGCTGCGCACGTTCAACCAGTTCTTTATCGTTATTATTATGCTCGCCCATCTTGGGCTTATCTCCTTGGGCGAATAGCTATCCGCTGATGATATGACTATGTTAGATCGATGAAGTTCGCCCAAAGCCATCTGGAATGGGCAATTACGGCGATATACTAACGATAGATGCTAACGGCGTCACATATTTTGTGACAAAATTATAAAATTATGAGTTCAAAGCCATCAAAATCACACGATTACGACGTGCTCATCCTAGGCAGTGGCGCCGCGGGTCTTAGTACCGCCCTGCACATTGACCAAAGTTTACGCATCGCGGTGATCTCAAAAGCCGAACTCAGTAGCGGCAATACCTCTTATGCTCAAGGCGGTATCTCAGCCGTGTTAGATGATAATGACTCTGTAGAGCAGCATATTGCCGATACGATTTCTGCTGGTGCAGACTTATGCGACCCTGATGTAGTGGCAAAAACAGTCTCTGAAGGGCGCGACGTGATTGACTGGCTGTTATCTATCGGGGTTGATTTTACGCGTGAAAACAATCCCCAGAGTGGTCATCAACTGCATCTCACACGGGAAGGCGGTCATACCCGACGCCGCGTGGCACATGTCGCGGATGCCACAGGCAATGCAGTACAAAATCAGCTCATTGATGATGTGCATAAGCGCGAGCATATTGATTTGTTCTCAAATTATATTGCCGTTGACTTAATCACAACACGCAAATTGGGCTATCAAGATAATCGCTGCGTTGGTGCATACATTTTCAATATTGCGTCTGGTCAAGTGGAAGTGTTTCGCGCCAAAAATGTCGTCCTCGCCACCGGCGGGGCCAGCAAAGTGTACTTATATACCAGCAATCCGGATGGTGCCTGTGGAGATGGCCTGGCCATGGCATGGCGTGCAGGATGCAGTGTCGCCAATATGGAATTCATGCAGTTTCACCCAACGTGTTTATACCATCCCAAGGCAAAATCATACTTATTAAGCGAGGCCATTAGAGGTGAAGGCGGCAAGATCACATTAGAAGATGGCACAGAATTCCTGCATGAATTTGACCCTCGAGGTGTGCTGGCGCCGAGAGATATAGTGGCGCGTGCGATCGATTACATGATGAAAAAACATGGTCTAGACAATGTCTACCTGGACATTACCCACAAACCGGCAGATTTCATTAAAAGCCACTTCCCGAATATTCATGCGCGCTGCTTATCACTTGGTTACGACATGACCAAACAACCGATTCCTGTTGTGCCGGCGGCACATTATACCTGTGGTGGTGTTGTTACAGATCAACACGGACAAACAGATATTGCACACCTTTACGCCATTGGTGAGGTAGCCTTCACTGGTTTGCATGGCGCTAACCGTATGGCAAGCAACTCGTTGCTTGAATGTTTAGCCTATGGTCGCTTTGCGGGACAACATATTAATCGCTCAACCAATTTGACAACTAAACTGATTGATATTCCGGAATGGGATGCAAGCCGTGTGTCTGACTCAGATGAAGAAATTGTTGTCGCACATAACTGGGATGAAATTCGCCGTTTCATGTGGGACTACGTGGGTATTGTACGCAGCACAAAACGCTTGCAACGTGCGAAACATCGTATTGATTTACTTCTTAGTGAAATTGATGAGTATTACAGCCATTTTAAAGTCACTGGTGATTTAATTGAGCTGCGGAATATTGCTGTGGTTGCAGATTTGATTATTCAAAGCGCACTGGAACGGAAAGAGAGTCGCGGTCTTCATTACACCTTAGATTATCCAGAGACAGATCCTGCGCTGGATAATATCAACACAATACTTACCCCGGATCTTAATCAACGCGTCACTGGCTGGGATACTGAAACGCTTCAGTCGACCTTAACAAATAATTTTTCACGATAGTGCTTGAGTTCATCAATCGAGTCACGAATATCGGCTAATGCAAGGTGTTCTGACTCTTTATCGAAACTAAAGCCATCACCAGGATACCAGCGCTTGACTAACTCTTTTAATGTGCTCACATCCAGATTACGGTAATGAAAAAATTCTTCTAGGAGTGGCATCTGACGAGCTAGAAAACGTCGATCTTGGCAGATACTGTTTCCACACATCGGCGACTTTCCTGCTGTGACATATTTTTCCAAGAAGGTCATGGTTTCGGCTTCAGCCTGAGCCAGCGTATATTGACTATCGAGTACGCGCTGAATTAAGCCTGATTTTCCATGTTGAGTTTGATTCCACTCATCCATAAGATCCAATCGACTTTGCGGCAAGTGAATGGCAATCATCGGGCCTTCGGCAAGGATATTAAGTTCTTTATCTGTCACGATGGTTGCGATTTCGATTATTTCATCGTTCAACGTGTCCAGGCCGGTCATTTCTAAATCGATCCAGATAAGATTATTATCACTATCAGTAGAATTTTGATCCACTCTATTTTCACTATTGGTATAATTAGATTGTTGAAGAGTGTACACCAAGTCAACGCCAATGATGAAAATCTATTCCAATATCCAAAAGAGAACTCATTTGAAAATGAAATGCGCCCTACTATTTTTAGTTATTGTCTACACACATACCGTCCTTGCCGAGAAGGGCCAATCTGAGTACGAATCACATTGTATTGACTGTCATAGCCGCATGACTGGAGGTGACGGTCATGTCATTTATGCGAGAGATAACCGTATTGTTAATAACATGCAAGAATTGAAAACACGTGTTGCTTATTGCGCCGAAGGCAGTGATGCGGACTGGGATCAATCACAAATCATTACTGTGACAGACTACTTAAACGATCAGTATTATCATTACTAATCGAATTTATGTATCTTGCTCAGGTCATCGCTAGACAAGGCAAAACATTTATCGTTGAAGACGACCAAGGCAGGCACCATAATTGCCATGCAAGAACCAGCGCCATCGATGCGGTATGTGGTGACCGAGTGGAATGTAACGAAATATCACAATCCAAACATGTCATAGAAAAAATACTCGCACGCAAAAATCAAATCACACGCATTGATAATTTCAAGCGAGAAAAAACACTAGCGGCCAATATTGATCATATGATTATTGTTGTGGCTGCAACTCCAGCACTCTCCAGCACATTAATAGACAAATATTTAGTATGCGCACGATTGAATCAGTGCAAAGTTACCATCGCTATCAATAAAGCTGAGCTGTTAAATGCTCAGCAAATCAATATCAAGGTATTAGAGGATGTTTATCAAAACTTAGTGGACCATTTTATTATTACTAGTGCAAAACTAGGCTATGGCATTCAAGCGTTACGCACTGTGATTGGCAATGAAAATACCATACTTGTGGGTCAGTCAGGCGTTGGCAAATCATCATTAATCAATCGTCTATTACATAGCAATCAAATAAAAGTAGGCACTCTCTCGAAAACTATTCAACAAGGGAAACACACTACCACCAATGCCTATGCACATAATATTAACCAGCATGGGAAAATTATAGATTCCCCAGGTGTACGCACATTCATGCCCATTTTCACTGACAAGCAACAAGTCATATCTGGCTTTGAAGAATTTTTAGAACACATCAAGTATTGCAAATTCACCAACTGCCTACACATTAACGAACCTAATTGTGCGATCCAAAACCAGGTAACGCAGGGCAACATCAAGCAATCACGTTACAACAGTTATATTGAATTAATCAAAGAAGTTGAATGTATTTTATAACCTGATTTATTAATTACACACTAGGTAAATAAAATTAATAATTGCCATTTAATTCACTGATTTGTGTATCAATCTTTAGGTTTCTTCGGGTAAACTATAGCTTCCAGTGATGCAGTAATCATAATGCGTGGCTGGTGGTTTTATTATTTATTGAAGGAATGAAAAAAATGAGTAAAGGCACAGTTAAATGGTTCAGCGCAAAAAAAGGCTTTGGCTTCATCACCCCTGAAGATGGTGGCAAAGACCTTTTCGTACATTTTTCTGAAATAAAAAATGATGGAGGTTTTGCAACATTAAAAGATGGCCAAGAAGTTGAATTTGAAGTCGGTGAGACCGATAAGGGGCCATGTGCAAACAATGTTGTAGCAATATAATCTTTTATACTTATTCAGTGGCTGAGGTCTTAAACCAAAGCCACTGATTGCAATTTAGATCTCATTACCCTTGTTATTAAATAATTTCCTATTTAACACACGATAAATTCACCTACTACAAAACATACCCTAGTCATCCTGCCCCTACCTGATATTTCATATCAGCAGTAACACTAATATTGTGACAGCGCAGTAAGCAGATTGCATTATGTAGTTAAGCCTAGTGCTCGCTCGATAACTGCTCTACCACAATATCGCCAAGCTGGAGATGAAATGAATTTCATCACAGAAATTAATCACAGCTTGTCTAAAATAAGTCACTGAAATTTATACAGCATGTATCAGTGCTGTCACCCAACTCATTTAACCGAGTTAGAAGATTTTTAATAACACACTGAGTTAACTAATGAATCGAATAAATCATTTAGATGGTTTACGTGGCATCGCCATCTTGATGGTGATTTTGTTCCATGCCTACACTCGGTGGAGCGATATCGTTCCGTATGGTGATACCTACAGCGAGTTACCTATATTTCGCTATGGCTATTTAGGCGTACAGCTGTTCTTCCTGATTTCTGGATTTGTTATTTTAATGACGCTTGAGAAATGTGATGGCATAAGAAACTTCATTTATCGCCGATGGTTACGCTTGTTTCCAGCCATGCTGATATGCTCACTCATCGTGTTCGTTACGGCCGGCTTGTTTCAATATCGCCCTCTTGGTCAACCCAACACACAAGACTTGATTCCTGGCCTTACATTCATCGAGCCATACATTTGGCTGAAAGTGACAGGACTGGAATTTGACAGTTTGGAAGGGTCATTCTGGTCACTGTATGTCGAGTTCAAATTTTATGTGATTGCAGCTTTATTATATTTCTTCATTGGCAGTAAAAAATTAGTTTACGCATTATTTATATGCTTCCTAGCATGGTTGATATCGAGCCAGGTAAGCGCTTACAGCTCAGCAAGCATATTCTCAGCACTTCACTCCATCACAGATCTACTTAGCTTCAAATATTTTGGTTGGTTTGCCGCTGGTGCAGCATACTATTTATATACCAAACACAACCAAGTGCAGTGGTTAGTCATTGGTGTTATTTTCTCACTGATAAGTTCTTGCGTAGAAAGCAGCTTTGAACTGGGCGCATTGATTGCAGCACTTTTTGTATCACTGTTATTTTATGTTGCGATTACCAATAGCAAAGCTCAAGCAATCATGAGTAATAAAGTATTCCTATTTTTTGGCTTTATTAGCTACCCGCTTTATTTATTGCATGAAAACATGATGATTTCGATCACAATCATGCTAGATAATTACTTAACGTCAGTTCCAAGCGCTATCTACCCGATTTTGGCGGTTGCATTTATATCTGTGCTTGCTTACTTGGTGGCTAAAAAATTAGAGTCGTTAGTTAAGAAAGGTTTGATAAGTGTATTTTCATACCCACAATTGAAACGTGCGTGAGGCTTAGCAGCGCAAATATCCAGCCAATTACAAATACCACCAAGCCATTCGATAGTGACTATTGGTCAAAGCTGACGTGTAACTGCATATTTTTTTCTTGCACTTCCTTACGCATCTGACAGCGCATCTTGCCAGCTTCAAATAATTTCTCTTCAATTTCAGTTTCAAGTTGTAATCGAGGCACCTGTTGTGGTTTGCCTTGTTCATCGACTGAAATCATTGTGAAGTAACATGAAATAGCGTGATACTTTTTCTTCTCGTAGATTTTTTCTCCTTCAACTTTGATGCCAATTTCCATTGAACTGCGACCGACATAATTTACATGACACTTAAACGTAGCCAAATCACCCACCATTAATGGGTTTTTAAACATGACATTATCTAGCGCTGCAGTCACAACATAAGTTTGGCAATAGCGTGACGCACAAGAAAAGGCGGCTTCATCAAGTAATTTAAGAATATGCCCTCCATGCACCTTGCCAGAAAAATTGGCCATTTCTGGTGTCATTAAACGCGTCATAAATAGTTTTTTTTCTTGCTTTAGCGTGTCCACAACGCTCTCTCCCTTTTCCTGATGTGTCATGATTATGATTCGACATCATGTCGATATATTGTTTTATTTCAATAAGTTACATGTTAGCGTGCATTATTATATGGCACTTTGTGATGTACGAACAAATAATAAGTAAGCTATTTTAGAGGGTATTTATTGCAATCTCTGAGAATTTTTCATCAAAATAAAGACTCAAACAAACTATTTACTTAAACACCTGTATACAATAAATTGAATTTCCGCAAATCGACCAATTAATTACTGTCAAATCGAATAAATTATTGTGTATAAATTTATATCTCATTGGCTGCTAGCCTTGTTACTTACACTTACGTCATTCAATTGCTTCAGTGTAGAGAATCCCACAACACTCTCACCGACTGTTGACCATTTAAGAGCGACTAAAATCATTACCGATTTCTTGGGCCGTTATCATTATCGCAAGATCGAACTTGATGATGAATTCTCAGCCACTATTTTCAAGAATTTTTTAGAAACCTTGGATCCCACAAAAAGTTATTTTCTTGCCACGGATATCGCACGATTTGATAAATACAAATATGCATTGGATGATGCGTTAAGATCAAATAATTTACTGCCCGCCTATTCAATTTTCTCTACTTATCAAAAGCGAGTCAGCGAACGCATAGAGTATGCGTTACTGATGATAGAAAAAGACTTTGATTTTGACAAAATGGAATCTTTTAATATAGAACGAGAGAATGATGCTTGGCCGTATACAATAATGCAACAAGATGAAATTTGGCGAAAACGCATCAAGAATGATGTTCTTTCTCTACTGTTAGCGGACAAAAAGCCAGACGAAATCAAAAATACTTTAAATAAAAGATACAGCAGCGTTCTAAAGCGAACAACTCAGCTTGATGAAAATGATATCTTTCAACTTTACATCAATGCTTATGCAACTGCGATAGACCCTCATACAAGTTATCTATCGCCCCGCTCATTTGATAATTTTGAAATTCGCATGAGCTTATCTCTTGAGGGCATTGGTGCCCTTCTGCGTACTGATGGTGATCATACTGTCGTCGAGCGCATTATCCCAGGTGGTCCGGCAGATCTTGGCGATGAACTTCATGCCAAGGATAAAATTATTGGTATTCGTCAACAAACCGAAAAAGAATTCACTGACGTGGTTGGCTGGCGTTTAGAAGAAGTCGTTGAGCTTATTCGTGGCCCGAAAGATACAGTAGTTAAATTACAAATATTACCTGGCGATAAGGGTGATGGTGCTGCCGTTGAAGAAATATCGATAACGCGTAATAAAATAAAACTCGAGGAACAGGCAGCAACCAAAGAAGTTATTGAAGTACAAAATAATAACCAAGCTGACAAAGTTGGCATTATCAAAATTCCTACATTTTATTTAGACTTTAATGCCTTTCAGAACGGTGAAGAAGACTACCGAAGTACCACACGTGACGTAGATCGTTTACTCAGAGAACTAACAGAGGAAAAAGTTGACGCTCTCGTACTGGATCTTCGTTCTAATGGCGGCGGCTCTTTGATTGAAGCAACTCAACTAGCTGGCTTATTCATCGACAAAGGGCCAATTGTTCAAGTACGCGATTCAAGTGGCCACATAGAAATACATAAAGATAAAGATGAAAATATTTCATATCACGGTGCAATGGTAGTGCTTGTTGATCGCTTCAGTGCTTCTGCTTCTGAGATCGTCGCCAGCGCATTACAAGATTATGGCCGCGCAGTAATAGTCGGCGAAACAACGTTTGGTAAAGGATCAGTTCAGCAGCTAGTCGACCTTAATCGGTTTGGTCGTAAAAGCGATGCAAATCTAGGACAGTTAAAAGCAACTATTGCCCAATATTATAGAATTAATGGTGACAGCACACAGCATCGTGGTGTTGAGCCGGATATTCCCTTTGAGGCCTCGTATGATAAATCTAAGCAAGGTGAGCGAAGTTTAGATAACGCATTGCCCTGGACAAAAATTTCACCCACGCAATTTGATAATCGACATATATCCAAAGAAATCATATCTAATCTATCTAACAGACATGATAGTAGAACGAAGGACGACGAAAAGTACCAGTCATTAATAAAACTATACAATCTTAATGAAGCCTTACAAAATCAAACAGAGCTTTCACTTAATAAAATAGAACGTGAAAAGACTTTCTCCAAGTTAGAAGAAGACCGTAAAACGTATGAGAAGCTTATCGGCCTGAATGAATCTGATGATGATGCAGATCAGGACTCGGATAATAATTCTGATATCAACAGCGACGTGTTACTTATTGAAGCGGCACAGATATCTGCAGACTTGAACCGATATTGGAATAAAGACTCACAAAGAATGGTTGTTCAGCAGTAACGCACCCTGCTAGGGGTTAATCACAGAGATTAACATTTTAAGTCCTAGCAAAAATAAAAATAATGCAAACACTTTTTTTAAGATCGGAACCGGTAGTCGGTGTGCTAGCTTCGCCCCAAGCGGCGCAGTAAAGTAGCTCATCATCGATATGAATAATACCGCAGGCAAATAGACAAAGCCGAATAAATACTCAAGCTGATAACCTGAATTCCAGCCATTTATCAAATAACCAGCAGTACCAGCGAAAGCGATGGGAAAGCCTATCGCGGCTGAAGTGCCAATGGCTTTTTTGATATTTATATTATGCCATGTCAAAAATGGTACCGTTAAGCTACCTCCACCAATGGCAACCATTGCAGACATTGCACCAATACCTGAACCAACAGACATTAATCCTCGTGTACCAGGTAATTTACGCGTCGCTTTTGGTTGCCGATTTAAAAACATTTGCAGCGATACATAAGCCATGAAAACGGCAAATATAATTGCTAAGTGTTGCGAGCTTATCAAAGCTGCCAAATACGTAGCTGCAAATGTGCTAAGTAATAAACCAGGTACCATGGCTTTAACCACATTCCACAATATACTCTGATGTTGATGATGGGCATACAAACTGGATGCGGACGTCACAATAATTGATGCCATTGATGTTCCCAGCGCTAAATGTACTACAAGCTCAACGGGAACATTTTTGTATAAGAAATAACTTGTGAGTACCGGCACCATGATGCCACCGCCACCAATACCTAGCAGTCCTGAGAAAAAACCAACAACGATACCCAGCAATAAAAAAATAATAACTGTTTCGAGCACAGTCTAATTCACAATCGCATCAAATATATGGAAACCGGCAATATAGGTTCCGAGTACAGAACCCAGGGTACTTAACAGAAATACTAAAATTAATCTTGCAACACGATTAGAACGCCATCCTGACAATTTAGTCGTATCCGCACGAACGTTTTCAAAATCTTTGATGGTTGGCTTGCGTAAATATAATTCCACGGCAGATGTAACTACACCAGCCCCAATAGTGGGATTTAACGAGGTGAGAGGCGCAGCTAAAAAAGCTGTCAAGACAGTTAAAATATGCGCCCCAGCTAACGCGGCACCACCTGCAGATAACCCACCATTAATAAGTATCCAATTAATTACCAGATCCCAACCAAGATCAGTACTTTTATTAAACCCAATGGCAAAGCCTGACAAAACTAATGCAACAATAATCCAGGGAATATACTTACCAAAGCTTGAAGCTTTAGGTAAATGGGTCAACGCCTCGATCGTTTTTTCAGGTTCCTCACCACCACTTAGCAGTGTTTTTTTAATACCCGCAAGATGCCCGGCTCCAACAACAGCAAGCATATTATTAGTTTGTGGATTATTCGCGACTAATCCTAGCTTAGCAGCCATGAACCGATCTCTCTCAGAAATTAGTGGACTAAATAAATCGCTGGCAGAATCGGCAAATTGAGAAAAAGTACTTTCGAGCATATCACCGGTTTTGAGTTTCTCAATCTCTTCTTCAGACACTTTTTCATTAGTCAACACACTCGCGACTAAGCCCGATATGACATAAAGTTTTCGCCACCATGGAATGTTGCGATATAAACGTTTTAAGGTGATACCTACATCACGGTCGATTAACTCAAGTTTCAAATCTTTATCTTGAGCAAGATTTATGGCTACTCGCATTTCCTCACCTGGCTGCACATCAAACTGTTCTGCCAACCGTTGTTGATATGCACCCAGTGCCAAGCTCGCTGCCACCATACTCGCTTTCTTGGATTTAATTACCTCAAATAAATCCATATCAGCCAACGAATTTGGATTCACGATTGAGTTATAACGACTCTCACACAACTCAATTGCAATTGTGTCAAATTGGTTCGTTTCGATTAATTCACACACGGCATCTGCACTTGCTTTTGACACATGTGCGGTACCTAAAATTGTAATATGCGTGCCATTGAGATTAACCTCTTCAATAGGTTGGGTCTCGGCTAGTGTTTCACTCATTTTTAGTTAGTCTAGAAATTAATATTCTGTATATTTTTTGGAACTGCCTTTCACTTTATCAACTGGATATCGCTTATCATTAATAAGCATTTTTTGTTTAGTCACTTCCATTAGATCAATATTTAGCTGATCACATATACGTAATAAATAGATAAATATATCTGCTACTTCATAACTGACAAGTTGATGTTTTGCTTCGCCCAAGGCAAAGCTTGCTTGATCATCCATCCATTGAAAATGCTCTAACAACTCTGAAGCTTCAACGCTTAATGCCATGGATAAGTTTTTAGGGCTATGAAACTGTTCCCAGTCTCGTTCTTGGGCAAATTTTCTCAAGGCCAACATCAGCTGTAGTACTTCTGAATCTTTCATTATGATTGCGCCACGACAAAGTTAATGGGTTGTTGATCAATTTTGGCTTTGATTAATTGTTTTATTGTTAGTTCACCAAGTTCATCTTCAATTGATTTTTCGATACGTTGAATCACCGGCGTTGCTAAATCGGTGTGAGTATTATGCCTAACAATTGGTGAATAACTAGCATAACTTGTGCGAATAGCTTGATATGCTTCTAACACGGTTAAATTCTCTAGTGGTATTGCAGGCGTATAGGTGGGTTTTAAACTTCCTACTTGATGTAATATGCCGGCGGCTTGATAGCAATGTAATATTTCATCTACCGCTTGCTTGGGGCATGCTAACTCATCCATGATAGTCTCGATACTGACAGGCGAATTACGCTGATAAAAATGACTGCCAATAAGCAGCAATATATTCAAAGCCAAACGTTCACGATCTTGATTATTTAACGCAATGTCATGTGTTTTAGCCATTAAATATTCTGGATACTGACGGTAAAAGGCAATACTTGAGCCAACTAATAAAATCAACCAATTGAGATATAACCAGGTCATAAAGAAAAACAAGATCGCAAATCCGGCATAAATAGCTGTTTGCGTAGAGGATTGCGCAATAAATAATGCATACAAATAACCCACTGACTGCCATAGTATTCCAGCCGCTATTCCGCCAGTCAGAGCAGGAATGAATCGCACTTTTGTATTAGGAACAAATGAATACACAAAAGTAAATGCCGAAATAATCAATATATAGGGAATTAATTTCGTAGTCAGCTCTAGCAACATGCCAAATGGCTCTATCGTCGCAAGACTTTGAGTGACTGAATTATTAAGCAAACTAGCGGTAGTACCCATCGCTGTAAATACCAAGACGGGCCCAACCATCAACACACTCAAATAATTACTGAATCGTTCAGCCAGCGTTCGAGTTTTCTTAATTCGCCAGGTGTAATTAAAGGCTTCTTCGACTTTCGTCAGCAACGAAATTACAGAATAAAACAAAAATGCAATGCCAATTGTACCCAGCAAGCCTACTTTTACATTATCAACAAATCCGATGATATTACTTGTCAGCTCAGTGGCTTGTTCTCCCATGGGGGCAAATAATCGCAGCAAGGCTGGTTCAATTTGATTATGTACATCAAAGGCTTTTAATACCGAAAAACTCACTGCAATCAATGGGACAAAAGACAGAATAGTGGTAAACACCAGCGACATTGCACGTAAATTTAATTGCCCATTAGAAAGATCCGCAATGATCAAATATACAAAACGAACAATACTAATTAAGAATCGCTTCAGTAATGGCTGAGATTTAACATCAACTTTCCAGATCGTATCAGTAAAATATTGTGAGATTGCTGGTGTCATATTAAGTAGAACATGCTGGACAATTTTTATCTTTACGCAGCGTTAATGAGCGCCATTGCATATCTAATGCATCCAGAAGCAGGAGTCTGCCAGTCAATGATTCACCGATATTCAGCAGCACCTTAATTGCCTCAGTTGCCATTACCGTACCAATCATGCCTGCAACAGGACCTAACACACCATTTTCACTGCAGTTCAGTTGTTCATCATCAACTGCATTCGAGTACAAGCAATGGTAACACGGCGAACCAGGGTCTCTTGAATCAAATGTCGCAACTTGACCTTCAAAGCGAATCACAGCACCGGACACTAATGGTGTTTTTGCAGCTAAACATGTTTGGTTATGTCGATAGCGCGCTGCAAAGTTATCAGTACCATCCAAAACCAGATCAGCTGCGTTGATATGATCTAGTAATTCCGCATCTTCAGGCAATTGATTAACGGGAGTGACAACTATATCTTCAGCAAAATGTCGTAATTTTTCGCTTGCAACATCCGCTTTATGTAGTCCTATATCTGCCGCTGAATATAAGATCTGTCTTTGTATATTCGACCTATCCACCTTATCGTGATCAACAATTACAATTGTCCCCACGCCAGCGGTGGCGAGATATAATAATGCGGGACAACCCAGTCCACCCGCGCCTAACACCAACACATTTGAATCCATTAACGTCTGTTGCCCAGATACATCAATCTGCGGCAACATAATCTGACGACTGTATTGCAATAATTGCGTATCAGACAGTTGGTTGGTGTTTGTCATTGCAACAAATTAAATTACTTATTACGCGCATTAAATGCCGCCATTTGTTCGGGGGTGGCTTCTTTTTGATATTTCTGTTTCCATTCCGAATAAGGCATCCCATAAACTAGTTCGCGCGCTTGATCATAATCTATGTCAATACCCTCCTCTTTGGCTGCGGCCACATACCACTTGGATAAACAATTACGACAAAAATCAGCTAAGTTCATTAAGTCAATGTTTTGCACATCTGTTTTAGCCTGAAGATGAGCAACTAATCTGCGAAAAACAGCAGCTTCAATTTCCCTCTGTTTTAATTTATCTGTCATTTAAATAAACTCCTTATTACATCTGAAAACTATATAATGAATCTTTATAAATTGGTTCAGTTAATTATATTACCGTGATCTGTGCGTAATCGACATGAAAACACACAAAAATGTTACTGGTTTAATTCTTGCGGGCGGCCTCGCTCGGCGCATGGGAGGAACAGACAAGGGGTTGATCAAACTGGAAGGTCGACCAATGATCAGTTACATTATTGAGGCACTAGCGCCACAAGTCGCGACCATAATCATTAATGCAAATCGTAACATCAGAGATTATGAGTCGTACGGATACACTGTTATTAGCGATGATATGGCAGATTACCAAGGCCCTCTGGCTGGCATAGCAAGCGGCATTCAACATTGCAATACAGATTATATTGCAACAGTGCCTTGTGATGGCCCATTATTAAATCAACACTATATAGATACCTTGCTCGCCTCTGCAGAACAAGCTAACAGCACGATAAGCGTGGCATATGATGGTCAGCGCATTCAACCTGTATACGCATTAATACATTCAACACTATTGCCCGATTTAAGAAAATATTTAGATTCAGGTGAGCGCAAAATTGATCGTTGGTATGAACAACATCAATTTGCTAGAGCAGATTTTTCATCATGTGCTGAGATGTTCACCAATATCAATACCCCTGCCGAGCTGGCCGCGGCAAGTACATTATTATAATTATGCAACTTAACCAATGCCCGACACCGTTAATGGGATTCTGTGCTTATAGCGGCACCGGAAAAACTACGCTTCTTACTCAATTAATACCGCTATTGAAACATCACGGTATTCGATTGGCTGTCATCAAACATGCCCATCATAATTTTGATGTTGATCAAAAAGGCAAAGATAGCTACGAACTGCGTCATGCAGGTGCGACACAGATGTTAATATCATCTGCACGACGATGGGCATTAATGACTGAGCTAGCAGATAATCAAGATGAATTAGTATTATCTGAGCTAATTGAACAAGTCGATCATAAAAACATCGATTTAATTCTTGTCGAAGGATTTAAAAAAGAAAGCTTTACCAAAATTGAATTACACCGCCCTAGTCTAGGGCAGCCAGTGATGTGTCACACTGACAATAATATTGTTGCATTGGCCTCAGACCAAGCGTGCCATGTGCCGACACATATTCGTTGTCTAGATATCAATGCGCCTGAGGAGATTGCGCAATTTATAATTAGTCACTTCAATCTCTAATCAATGAATAATTGTGTGCGACAAGACCAATTATTCATTTCGATATCGTCTATACTCTTAAGTAAGTAAAATGCCCCGCAAAAAACGGAGCATAATTTGATATCATCCGTTTAAGATTTTCTTGAAACTTTCTAATTTACAAAAAATCAGTCAGTTAAAGTTACTATTTAATTAAAATTATTATGTACTGCCGATTATTCACTAATTCAGCAGTTGAATACATTTAACCTAGTAATCCTTATAACGGACATAGAACTAGAATCCAGGAGGACTAAAAATGTCTAGTCAGTCAAACAGAACCGTCACTATTACCGATAATTCCACAGGCAAACAAGTAGAGTTACCGGTCTTGGAAGGCACAGACGGTCCCGCCACGATAGATATAAGAGCTCTCTATAAGGAACTGGGATATTTCACGTTTGATCCGGGCTTCATGTCCACCGCAAGTTGCGATAGTAAAATCACGTTTATTGATGGTGGTGAAGGCCGCCTCGCCTACCGCGGCTATTCCATTGAACAGATGGCAGAACATAGTAACTATGATGAAGTCTGTTACTTGTTACTGTATGGCGAACTACCGACACAAACTCAACTTGATGAGTACACCGGTTCAATTAAGAAAAGAAAACTAATCGATGAAAAAATGCGCCGCTTTTTTCTTGGCTTCCGTCATGATGCACACCCCATGGCAATGATGGTGGCCTCGGTGGGTGCCTTAGCCGCTTTCTATCATGAAGAAGTTGATGTTCACGACCCACTTTCTCGCGAAATAGCAGCGCATCGATTAATCGCTAAAGTCCCTACAATTGCCAGCTGGTGTTACAAATATGCGTTGGGTCAACCATTTAACTATCCGAATCTTGAATTAGATTACACGGCAGACTTCTTACATATGCTGTTCAGCATGCCTGGACGTTTGCATAAACCGTCACCAACGATGGTACGTGCAATGGATTTAATTCTTATTTTACATGCTGATCATGAACAAAATGCATCAACTTCCACCGTACGTTTAACTGGTAGCTCTGAAGCCAGCCCATTTGCCGCGCTGTCCGCTGGTATTGGCTCGCTATGGGGACCTGCCCATGGTGGTGCTAATGAAGCTGTGATTAAGATGTTGAATGAGATAGTAGAATCCGGCAAAGACCTCTCGCATTATATTGCACGCGCTAAGGATAAAGATGATCGCTTCCGCCTGATGGGCTTTGGCCATCGTGTTTATAAAAATTATGATCCCCGTGCAAAAATTATTCGTGAAATTTGTCATGATTTACTCAACGAATTAGGTGACGACAATCCAAATAAACCTTTACTCAAGATTGCAATGGACCTTGAAAAAATTGCACTTGAAGACGACTACTTCATCAAGCGCAAACTGTATCCTAATGTAGACTTCTACTCAGGTATCATCTTCCAAGCGATCGGGATACCAGTAAGCATGTTTACTGTCATCTTTGCTTTATCCAGAACGGTAGGTTGGCTCTCACATTGGATGGAAATGATGAGTGATCCAGATGCACGCATCGGCAGACCACGTCAGTTATACACTGGATATGTAGGCAAGGAGTATGTCGACATTAACAAACGTTAATTAATCTCAAACCAACAAAAAAGGCCAGTGTGAAATCAGCACTGGCCTTTTTTATTCCCACTAAGTTTTAATTCAATTAATTAGCCAGTTCGTTGGTCTCAAAAAATTTTCTAATCACCGGCGCGAAGTGCACTTCATCAACTAAAAATGAATCATGCCCATTTATAGAGTCTAATTGAACATACTCTACTTGACGGCCTGCTTTGCTAATACCGTCCGCAATTTCTTTTTGTTGATGCACTGGAAATAAGATATCTGTTTCTACACCAATCACCAGTGCATTTTTAGTCTGGATCATAGCTAAGCCAGCATTCACAGATCCACCATGATCAGCCACATCAAACAAATCCATTGCACGAGATAAATATAAATAACTATTTGCATCAAACGTCTTAACAAACTTATGCGCGTTATAATCTAAATACGACTCTACTTCGAACTCTATACCAAATCGATCTTCAGATTTTCTATCCGCGCTGACACGTGCGCGATTAAATCGTTGATGCCATTCTTCAGCCGCCCGATAGGACATCAGACCCAATTTACGCGCCAGCACCATGCCACTCTCTGGCTCTTTATCTTGAGCGTACTGACCATTATTAAATGCAGGGTCACAACGAATAATCTCACGTTGTAAAGAACGCACTGCAATCGTGAATGGTAATGCCCTAGTCGCCGCGGAAATAGTAATCAAATGATCGACCTCATCAGGATACATCAGTGCATAAGCAAGAGAAGACATACCCCCCATTGAACTCCCAACCACAGTATGTAAATGATCGATACCTAAATCTTGTAATGCATGATGGGCAGATTTAGCAACATCCTCAATACTTAAATCAGGGAAGTCTAATCCATAGATTTGATTAGTCTCAGGGTTAATTGATGAAGGACTTGTGGAACCAAAACAACTACCTAATGTGTTGACACAAATGACATAATACTTATCAGTATCTATAGGCTTGCCTGGGCCTATCATATATTCCCACCAGCCCTTAGAAGGATCTAGCTCAGATGAACATGCATGTGCTGAAGGTGATAAACCGCCAAACACAAGCACGACATTATCATGATTGTCAGATAATGTGCCCCAAGCTTCATAAGCAATAATCACTTCCTTGAGGATACCGCCACGATGCATGACAAAATCACCGGTACCATAATCGCCTCTTAAAGAAACGAATTTTGTAGCTGTTGTTGTTCTCACAGAGGCTTGTTTTACTTCCAGTGTAGTTGTACTCATCACTTTCGTGTGGTCGAGATGACCACCAATGCAAAAATTAAATTATAACGATTATTGTAATTTAACGTACAGCTATATTAACTTAATTTAGCGTGAGCGACGCTGAAAGTGAGCAAATAGTGTCATTATTAATAATATAATAAATAGAATCAGTGTCTGTTGCGGAATAGTTAAGCCAAGAAATGTCCAGCTTACTTCCGCACACTCACCTGAACCGGTAAAGATGCGTTTTATTACATCTGCGATTGGAAATACTTCCAACATATAATTTAAATCTGGCCCACATTCCGGCACCTGATCCGGCGGAAGTCCCTGCAACCAAATATGTCTGGCTGCAACCGCAATACCTATACCGCTGAAAATCACTGCTAGTGATGTATACACCCAGCGCATAAAGCCATCCGAATTATGCAACCCTGCTAGCAAACTGATCACTGCAATCACGACTAATATCGCACGATCGACCATGCATAAAGGACAGGGATCTAGATGCAACATTCCTTCCAGGTAATAAATAGCGAATAACATTGACGCTATCACTATCGAAACAATACTTAAGTTAATCAATCGATACATTTATAAACCCTACGTCAACTTCAAATACCCATAAACACCAAACTGTTTAAACAGAGGAATGACGAGCAAAAATAAAATTATCCCACTGGCATTTGCTGCCATGTCACCCAATGACATCTCTCTACCAGGCACAAAACTCTGTCCATATTCTATTAAACAACTATAAACCAATACCATTATCGACTTAATAATGATGTCTTTACCTGAACGCCAAGCAAAATCTAACGCCATTATTAACACGAAATAACTCATACAATGAATCATTTTATCATTCCACAATAGCGGCACACCTCCCGCGCCTGGAGACAATGATAAAAATAAAGACAGCAGTATCAATACTATGAAAGCTAGCTGAAAGAATCTCTTAACCACTACCAAAACCTACGTGTATTGTTTCGCACTGCATTAAGATACATGAGATTAGATATGGTTCATAAATTCCGTAAGTCACGATACCAAGTGACTAAATCCTCTAGACCATAGGCAGCATTGGCCGGACTAGGATTAGGGGTAAGATAAATTTTCGCATCCATATTATCAATCTGATGTAGTCCCCAATCCCAGGAAGTGTTAACTCCGTAAGCATATTGCATAAATTTGTTCATCGCTATTTTACCGTGAATCCAAATTAATTTTGGCTGATAGCACTCGATCTTTGCACGTAACTCTGGAGCATCACGTTTAAAATCTTCAGCGCGTAACTCATGCCCCATGCGACTAGCTCGCTTAACCACATCAGTGAATCCGATCGAATAGTTTTTTAATAGCTTTTCATGCACTGCAGCATCAATATTAATATCATCGTCAATCACATGTGCTTGTTTAAATGCCCGCCAGAATCGATTCCTCGGATTAGCAAAATAATAACCCATCTTGACCGAAGGAATAGATGGGTTTAAACCAACTGATAGAATATTTAGCTGATAGTCAATATAGTCGGGTAACATCATGTCAGGCGTATTTAATTTGACCATAGGGCATCGATTTATATAAATTCTTACTCTAAATATTCGCGAACACTTAATGATGCAGCAACATTTTCGGAGACACTATGAGCAAAACATATGAAATCACGTCAATGGAACTCGGTCCGATGGAAAATTTTATTTATCTCATTACCGATCTAAAAACTCGACAAGCCGCTGTCGTCGATCCTGCCTGGGATGTACAAAAGATTATTGATTTTGCCAAAACTAACGATCTTTATATTAGTGATATTTTACTTACACATAGTCATCATGATCATATAAATGGGGTTGAAGAACTGCTTAACTATTCTGACCCACAGCTTCATTTACTTAAACAAGAGGCAGACTTTTGGCAAAGTGAAATGGAGAGGCCCGCTCTTCATCATGGTGGGGATACTATTGCAATTGGCTCGACAGAAATCAAAATATTACACACTCCGGGCCATACGCCCGGTTCTGCCTGTTATTTTCTGAACGAAGACATTATTACTGGCGACACATTATTTGTCTTTGGGTGTGGTCGCTGTGACTTAAATGGAGGCGACCCAGAGCAAATGTTTTCTACCTTAAAGAAAATGAAACATGAGCTGCCCGCAGACACTTGTATTCACCCGGGACATAATTACGCGTGTCAATCGACGTCAAGCTTAAGTGAACAGATTGAAGGCAATCCTTTTTTGCATTTTAACGAATGTGCTGAATTTGTTGAATATCGCATGCATACCCACGACAAAATGAGAAATTCACCCTATCAACCTATTACCACTCAGGAGTTGCTGGGCCGTTAATAGGTTTATGTTCGATAAGTTTATATTCGAGTCAATTGCCTAATAATTATGCACTGTTGGATACTGCGGCCAGGACATCTACGATTTCATTGGCCTCACCAATGTATGGGGCGATTGTCATTCGCACATCTGGATGTAACAGCTGTTTTGACTCTACGATGCCTGGTACGTCTTCATGGACATGGCGTCCAGCAGAGAGGAAATAAGGCAATATCGTGATCTCAGTCACTCCTTTGCCAATAAGGTGATCAATGCCTTCAGGAATCAACGGTTCCGCTAATTCCAGAAATGCATGCGTCGTGAACGGATAGTGGTCCTCAACTCTTACTCTCAGCGCCTGTGCCACCGTGGCAATTTCTTCATTGGATTGGGCGCGACGACTGCCGTGGGCAACCAGCAATAAACCTTTCATATCTTTACGTTCATTATCGTGATTTAGTAATACGTATTGAAACACTTGTCTCCTGGTGAGACAAGATCTTGATACTATTGGAGATATACACAGACTAAACAGTCATTTATAAGGCTGCAGGCATAAAAAAACCCGCAGTAATAAATTGCTGCGGGTCAGCTTCAGAAGGAGAGAAACTACACTAATAATTATAGTGATCAGGTAAATTATTACTGTACACATTATCGGTCGAAATAGACCGTTTATGACGTTTCAGCGGAATTTGCGATGGCACTTGAAGAAGTCATTATATCCTCTTCATTACGTCGTAGTTGATCCGCCCGATAAGTCACCAAAGCAACTCCCTCTGGGTCCAGCCTAATGACGATACCTGACATGCGTTGCATATCCCGAATCGTGCCGTTTTCACGCACGAGAATGACTTCTACACGACGCCCTTTCTGCAGGTCATGCTGAGGTAAATTCACATACAACCCACCTTCACTGACATTGCCCTGCTTAGATTTGAGCACAGGCTTACCTGGTCGTTTTATGATCACCTCACCATCAATAGGTTGCCGGGGACTGCGTGGATAATTCATATTGTTTTCCATGGTTTAAATATCGAAAAGTTAGTTTTTTCCACAATAATTGAGAGATTACCGCAGGCGAGTAAAGTGAGTGCTGATATCCCGACAATACTGCCTTTAAAATGACTATGCGGTCAGCAAAAATAACTATTTAAGCAAGCGAATAACGACCACTAAGCTTCTAGCCACTTTTTAAATACTTTCCATCCAGAATCGAGAATTTCGATGCCTTGTTTATTTTCAGCAGAAAATTTTCGCCGGGTTAACAAGAAACTTATATAAGGCAGTTGATAAAAAAGCACTGCTAGCAGCATAAACGCTGCGCCAATTAGAGATGACGATGATTGCAGAGATAAACTCTCTGTGTACCAGAAAACCATTGAAGCAATGATCAAGATAATTATTAAACCCACAGTGAGGGCCCGATTTAATTGCAAAAAGTACTGTTTTACATCGTTTGGGGTATACGCCATATCAGCAAGCCCTCAAAATATATTATTGTCGTTTATCTTATCGCTAAGCTGTATATACTTAACCTATGGGGAACTAAGCATTATTAAATTTTTTATTGAGAATATATACATTGTTAAACCCTATCATCAATGAATAAATCACGCCGCAATATTTTACTTGCCTGTGCAGGCTTCTTCGGCTTTATTTACTTGCAAATTTTATCTGGTAAAAGTAAGCAGTTATATACCGCGGCTGAGGATATAGAAAAACTGATTCTTAGTGACGATGAATGGAAACTAAAACTAAGCGAAGATGCCTATCAAATATTAAGAAAAGGTAAAACAGAAGTAAGACGTTCCAGCCCACTGGATCAAGAATGGCGTTCTGGAATCTATCAATGTAAAGCATGCCAGTTAGATTTATTCACCTCAGAAATGAAATATGAAAGCCATACCGGTTGGCCAAGCTTTAATGATCACATTCGGGGACATCTAATGACGTACACTGATCTCTCGGCAATTCCCCCTGAACGAGGTTATAAATGCGCACGCTGCGAAGGCCACCATGGCCATTTATTCATGGACGGACCACTGCCTAGAGGAGAACGTTGGTGTAGTAATGGTGCGGCACTTCATTTCGTGCCGAGTTAGATATTTATAATAGTAAGTCGTGTTATCATCAAGCAGAAGTGGTAACGAAAATAACCAGTAAGCCAAGGCTGATAACGAGATAAAGACCTAGGCCATAAGTAAGTTTATTGCGTTTTTCATGATCAACGATTAATGCACCAGACTTTAGCTCCTGTGAACGTTCAAATCCACTGAACATAATTAAAAGTCCTGCAAACCATGCAACGACAACAGCTAGTGTTAACAACATACAATATCCCCTACTTTCCCTGCTCTGATGTAGAGTTTTAGACTAGCATGGCACTTAATGAGGCAATGTGACCTAATTAACAAATCTTATTTAGATTTTAATTCGCATTATGTCGGGTGAAATCAGCTTACAAAAGTGATCACAGAATAATATCTTGAGATATCTGTATGTTAGTAATATTTAGTTTATTCTTCTCGTGATGATCATCACGCTTATTAACAAAAAATTCATCTATCAAACCCAAAATTTTTACTCATTTGAATCTCAACAAAGACTTCACTTATGTGAATATCCTGAAATAAATAAAATAGTCGATTTAGCCAACATTGATGTAACGATAATGGCCACACAAATTAGTACGCTTGTATCACCCAGCACACTTGAGCTATGCGATTAACCAGCAACAGCACACTATTTCTTGTTAAACCATTGATATCGATTACCTTAACCATGTGAAATAAAACAGGATATTGATTAATCCAAGCATTTTTAGTGATCATGAATAATTCAATTAGCCTGCCTCGTCAGTTTGCTCGCCAATGCCTTAATGTTAATATTCCGCGCAATACTGATTGAACCCAAATCCTGCAGATTTGATTGATAAAAAATAATAATAACGACATAAATTTAACAGAGGAGCACGCAATGATTAAACCGCATGGAGCAGCCGAACTCACCCCTCTTTTTGTAGACAGTGACGAACAGCGCGCTGCACTTATGAAAGAAGCAGAAACATTACCTCAGTTACTCGTTAGCTCAGCTAGCGCCGCCAATGCAGTCATGCTTGGTGCCGGCTACTTCACTCCTTTAAACGGTTACATGAATAAAGCCGATGCTTTAAGTGTTGCTAATAACCTGCATACAAGCAATGGCCTATTCTGGCCCACACCAGTGCTTAATCTGTGTGAAGATGTGTCAGGCATACATGGACACAAGCGAATTGCTTTACTTGACCCAAATGTAGAAGGTAATCCTGTGATTGCCATTCAAACTGTTGAGAGCATTGAAGAAATATCTCAAGAAGAGTTAGATTTAGTAACAGAAAAAGTCTATGCAACAAAAGATCAAGATCATCCTGGGGTCGCAACATTTACCTCACAAGGCAATTTTATCGTTGCAGGACCAATAGAAGTGTTAAATTTCAGTTACTTCGAAACAGAGTTCCCTGGCACATTCCGTACTGCCGGCCAGATTCGATCAGAAATTGCAGAGCGCGGCTGGAAAAAGATTGTCGCCTTCCAAACTCGTAATCCTATGCACCGTGCGCATGAAGAGCTTTGTAAAATGGCGAAAGAATCCACTGGCGCTGATGGTGTACTCATCCATATGTTACTTGGAAAGCTAAAACCTGGTGACATTCCTGCACCTGTTCGCGATGCAGCAATTCGTAAAATGGTGGAACTATACTTCCCACCAAACACTGTAATGATTACAGGGTATGGCTTTGACATGCTGTATGCAGGGCCGAGAGAAGCGGTATTACATGCTGTATTTCGACAAAATTGTGGTTGCACTCATTTCATCATTGGACGTGATCATGCAGGCGTGGGTGACTACTATGGCGCCTTCGACGCACAAACTATTTTTGACAACGACGTCCCTGAAGATGCATTAGAAATACAAATATTCAATGCAGACCACACAGCGTACTCCAAAAAACTTGATAAAGTTGTGATGATGCGTGACGCACCTGATCACTCTAAAGAAGACTTCGTCTTATTATCTGGAACCAAGGTGCGAGAAATGCTTGCCGCGGGACAAGATCTGCCAATGGAGTTTGCACGACCGGAAGTCGCAAAAATTCTCATGGATCACTATCAGAACAGTTAGCTAGATAGTTTAAAGTACTAAAACTAAAAAGGCGCTTCTTTTGAAGCGCCTTTTTTAATGCAGAAAATTTTGATTGTATTAGATAAAAGTCATCAGCGACGAAGTAAGTTGCTGTTCAAAATGCTCTAGTGATTCCTTATCTTCTGATAAAATTGCAAGCGTACCTTTCTTAGTATTCATAAGCACACCTTCAAATGTATCATCGCTGATAAATACCCGTTCAGAGCGATCCAGCAACTCTGGGAAAACAATCATAGTGACTGGTGCATTTTTACCTTGGAAAACAATATGCGCCCCTCGCTTACCTTGAATCACACAATCACCCGCATGAGTTGCCAAACCAATAGATTCATCTACTCTGACACCATGAGGTTTAAGCAACTGATTTAAGCTCTCTAATGTTACGCGACTCTTGTCCTCCAACATCCACATTTCATCATGCACATGCTCTAAAATCACATCTGCAATTGCAGGTGGCGATTGCAATGTGGTTACCGTGGCCACAGCAAACACCAATACAAGGCTTGCGGCCATCGCGCTCCAGCTGTATTTCTTTTTACTCTGCTCTTGCTTTTGACTAAGTTGATGTTCAACTAATATTCGATCTGCCAAGCCTTCAGGTACATCAATTTCAACAGCCTTTTTAAGCACACCATTGAACTTAAGTTGCTTTTCATAGAAAGTCTTACATGTCGAACAACCTGTCATATGACTAATGACATCATCTTTCACAAGAGAAATATCAGTTGTAATCAATCTTCTCACAGATAAACAATTCATCTCTTTCTCTTCCATATTATTTAACTACCTTTAGAGATGCGCCTGAGGAAGTATCCTCATCCTCAAGAATCGCTCTTAGCTTCTGTCTGGCCCGAAACACTCGCGTCATCACAGCACCCGGTTTAGCATCGATAATTGTCGCAATTTCATCACACGAATAACCACCGATTACCTGAAGCACTAGCGGCTCAGCATAAGAGGCAGGAATTTTTCGCAGTGCTGAACGCACCGCCATGTTGTCCATATTGGCAAAGTCATCATCAACTACAGCAAACATTTCGACGACTTCATCGTCAAGCGAGGTTAGCTCAGCTTGAGCACTCTTTTTCTCAAATCGGCGTGCATTTTCACGCCTGAGGATTGTAAATAGCCAACTTTTTGCCGCTTTCGCATCGTTCAGGGAGTCAATGGCTCGCCATGCTCGTAAAAATGTCTCTTGCACGAGATCTTCAGCAATAGCGCTGTCCTTACTTAACCAATATCCATATCGATAAAGATCTTTTGAGTATGCATGCACCATAGACTCAAAACCTTGTTCCTTTGCGCTCATATTTATCTGACTATCTTTATTATCACTATGCATCTGACCGTGGTTTTCGTCATTATCTTTCATGGTGCTTTCACTTTTTCTAATTGTATATAGAAATCATGTCTAAACTATGTACACTAGCATAATGTGGGTAATTGGAGCAGCTAAGATTGATCAATCACAATCTGTACTATAGCTAGACACCTAATTATGTTTCAGGCTCAAATCACTGTAGTATAGCCATATGTGTAATCGAATTTGCCTTAAAAAAGCTTAATTAATCAGTATATAAATAGAGGATATAAACATGACATGCAATGTGGGTGACACAGATAGAATGGTAAGAATTCTTGCCGGCTTATTAATTATCGGAATTGGTCTTGCAATGTCCTCTTGGTGGGGAATTATAGGAATTGTACCAATCTTTACAGGAATCACTGCTTGGTGTCCCGGTTATCTACCATTTAACATCAAAACCTAATTTAATTTTGATTAAGCTTGTATGAGCTTTAATAGCAAGTACAACCAAAATATTATATAAATTCAGTCACAATTAGCCGCCCTACAAGACTTAGGGTATTACATTGGAAGTGAAAAGCTTGGAGATTATAAAATGTTCGGACTAGGAAAAAAGAAAGACTTCACAGCGACCATTCTAAATACTGGTCAAACATTCGAGGTCAAGGGTGGAATCAACTTATTGCAGGCAGCCTTAAATGCAGGCATTGAATGGCCACATGATTGTCGAGTCGGAAGCTGTGGTACATGTCGTGCAACTATAAAAAGTGGAAAAATAAAACCGCTTAATGATTTTTCATATGTGCTTGATGGCGACCAGCTTAAAAATGGAATGGTACTAGCTTGTCAGTCTAGACTTACCAGTGATATTGAAGTTGAAGTTGACTTCGAGCAGGGCGCAATTAACTAATTTTGCAAAATTAGCATACGAGTTTGCTCTATAACTCGTATGCTTAATCGGATACAGCTAGCGATTGCTAGACTTTTTCTTGTTAATCAACTTAGTAATGTGATAGTTGAGTAAACATTTATCATTATCAGATAATTCTACACCTCGATCACTCAAGACAGTATGCATTTCTCGTGGGTTAATCACTTTAACTACAGCTGGCTTTGTAGGTGATTTAACGAACCATTCTGGAAATACAACCACGCATTGAACATCTATAGGCTTGCTTAAGCCTGCGTATAATTTGTTTTCCATCCACTGTTTAACAGTTTTAAGTGGTTCAATTGGGTTCGTGTCTGGACGATACCCGTTTAATAATATTTGCTCATTGTCGTACTCAATCATCGCTTCATTGCTTGAAGGTGTACGCCAATCACAAACATTTACGAGCGTGACACCGTATTGTCCAGCGATCACATAGTCCACACTCTCTTTACCGACCACAACATTCTTGTACACTGTACTACCTGATTCGTCGCTATGATGCTTAACCACATCATCTAGATTTGGCTCACCCTTTTTCCCCAAGCGCAAAAAGCGGAAATGATCTTTATAATCGGAAAGCTGAAAAGCAACGAATACCACTGATGCTAAAAACAAGCCTAAAACGACATAGGGCATGGGCGGTACTTGCATGTACCAGCGATATATTTCCAATAATAAAAAGGCAAACAAAAACCCGGTTATAAGAAAATATGGACGAATTCTCTGCTCTAATTTTTCACGTACAATTTTATCTTGCTGACTCAATTGCACACCATAAAGTACATTCTCGTACTCGGCTGCATTTTCCGATTGCATTTAGCTCACCACGTTGTTCTATGTAATATAATTATTTATCGTTATTTAAATATATAGATAACGATCGACTCCATTGGCGGACAACATAGCAACCAAACATATTCCTCTACTATAGAAACGGATAGGCGTGTTTACCTGATTGATAAAAAGATTTTACTGCCGTGGTCTAAAAATTGGCATATTCACTACCAGGACACATCAAACGCTAGTCATTTTATAGCAAAAACAGTGATTTATCGGACTAATAATAAATGAACAATTGAAACATGCATGTTAATTCCATTCGTCGCAAAAAATTGAACTCATTCATAGTTTCAAGGAAATAGATTTTATAAACTCACGCGTACAGAAGGTTTACACTTTATAAAAGCATATTATTTAGCTTCAGATTGAGAACTTTATCCTATGGACAATAAACTTATATTCCTTGAGTTAAACGAAATTTGCATCAGCTTAATAGACCCATGGATAAACGAAGGGAAGCTAGAGAATTTTAAAGAGCTAAGAGACAATTCTACTTTTTTCAACACCCTGTCAGATGAAGATATTCCAAATTTAGAACCTTGGATTCAATGGCACTCAATTCATGTTGGTAAATCGTATGATACACATAAAATCTTCGAACTTACCGATGGATTAAATTGCGAACTTGAAAATATCTGGCAAGCGCTACTGAGAGATGGCAAGAATGTTGCCTCAATAGGCTCCATGAATGTTAAAAATTTCAAAGGCGACAATAGTACGTACATCCCTGATCCCTGGTGTAACGGTGAAAGTACCTATCCAGAACATTTACAACAATCTTATGACTTCATCTCAGAAAATGTCATGGGATATTCAGATAAAACAAAAGGAACAATTAATAAAATTAAGGCAATTAATAACTTAAGGAAGAATGGATTAACGCTTAAGACAATATTAAAGATCTTACAACAACTATTTATTCAAAGAATAAACTATAAAAAACATAGTTGGAAACAAGCCACACTACTTGACCTTATACAATTTGATTTAGCATATAAAATTATCAAGGAAAGCAAACCAACATTTATTACATTCTTCTCCAATAGTGTTGCACACTTACAACATGCATATTGGCGTTACCTTCAACCAGAAAAATTTAATCAAGAAATTGGTAAAGAAAATCAAGAGCTATACAAGGATGCAGTATTTTATGGGTATCAACGTCTAGATATCCTGTTAGGTAAATTTATAAAAATTGCCGCTAAACACGGTTACAAACTTGCTGCATGTTCTGCCTTAAGCCAACGCCCTTATGTTGCCTACGAAGCTTCTGGTGGGAGACATTATTATAGATTAATTAATGAAACAGATATCATGGAACAACTAAACATCAACAATGATGAAGTAGAACTGTTCCCAATAATGGCGCAAGAATACAAATTAAACTTAACAGACCCGAATAAAACTGACTATTACATGGATTTATTAGCCAGCGTTAAGAGTATTGACGATAAAACACAGGTCTTTGAAGTCACTTCTGTTGAAAGAGGCGTGATTACCTTTGGCTGCCAATTATTCAATCAAATTGATAATGACTTTAAGATTTCAATTGGCGGTAAGATTGTCAGCTTTTACGATCTATTCTATAAATTAGAAGATATAAAGAGCGGTGAACACGACCCATCAGGCTTACTTTATCTACCAGCCTGCTTCAAGTATGAAAAAAGTAATGGCGACACAATTTCCATACTTGATATAACGCCAACTATTATGAAAATAGTTAATCCAAATTATCAAAGCAGCTTTATAGAAAGCTGTGAAGGCAAATCCCTACTGGCAAGCTAAGGCAAGCTCGGCATATTTAAATATCAATATTTTCGAACTTAATTACATGCGCCAACGCGTCTTCAAGTAATGCGCGTGATTGTGCACTTGTCGCATGCAAGAATGCATGTAATTCAGCATCACGATCATTTTTGTTTTCGCATTCTGCACTATAAATTTCAAATGCTACTAAACTTTTGATTAAATCTGATAGGTGTTTAGGACACTCGCACTGAATTGAAGAAGAAATTCGAGCCAAACTATCTAATTGTTTAGAGCTGTAACGTCGGGTTGGAATCGAGTCTTCCAGATATACCGTTGCATTGTTAGCCGCCACTAGGTTTTTAGGGTCTCCTCCACTCCTGTCCATGCACAGTCTTGCGAGTTCATAGACATCAATTGATGAACGAATTGCACTGACTTGAGGCCCTTGCAATTGGTTTATTTCGCTTTGGGCACCAAAACCATATAACACTATGATATGCCAAACATCTGATTCTTTTAATAACTTAGATACATATTTTCGGGTACCTTCATTAATTGTTGGAGTCTCCATGATAAACACATGTACCGATGAATCTGGGTTCTTGATATTCCATTCTTCAATAGTGTCTACATGACCTAACAATTCGATGCCATTGAAGTCAGACATACCATCGAGAACTCTGAGTGGAAAATCCTCACCCAACAACAATACCCTGCAGTTTTGACTTTTGGACAACTCATTATTTGAGTAGAAACTATTTGATGAAGAAGACAGCTCACTCAGCTGCACGCTTTTTTCCCACTTAGTCTTGAGTTCGTCCAGAGGTAAACGGGCAATTGTGCCAATGGAGTTGCCAGCTTCAGTAAGATTTTTAAGTAAAAAGAGTTTGCTTAGATCTTCACTGCTATAGACCCTGTCTCCAGATTCTGATCGGCTAGGCACGACTGCTTGATATCGTCGCTCCCACGCACGAAGTGTTTCCGTACCAATGCCAGTAATTTTTGATACCGCACCAATTTTGTATTCATCATTCCTAAGTTGTGATTCCATTGACATTCACCTTGACTTTATACATGTAATTGGCATATACATTACGCATTTAATGACCATTTGTACAGGGAAATAACATCATTTTGCTGTGCAAATAACTATTTATTTGTGCAAATAGTGCAATATCATTTAAATACAATGGCTTACATATGTACAATAAGATGTGCATCTCCGCTTACAAAGTGAAAAAACACTATTCCTTCTAAATTATTAATGCGCGGTAATCGAAAAAATTGCTCTTTATTGGTGCGATTTAGTCAAATTATGATTTTATTTGGTGCGTTAATTGCTCAGTAACTAAGCATACATCGCTCTTATCAGCCTCTAATATCAGCAAACAAAACAAATAATTAGCCTTTAATATCAGTGCTTTATCAGCATATTTAATATCCCACATCAATTCCAATGCATTCTGGCATGGAACATGAAAGCTCAATGCCAGGGCATTATGCACAATGAGAAAGCACAATTTTCATCGCAAAGCACGTAGCCCTTTTCTAGAACTAATCATGACTAAACATCACTGGAGAATTAAATGAAAAAGCTAAGTATGTGGTCAGTATTATGTGTCTTGATGATCGCATGGTCATCTAGCGCATATTCAGAGACTATAAAAGTGGGTGTGCTTCATTCTTTGTCAGGCACAATGGCTATTAGTGAAACCACATTAAAAGATACTGTATTAATGATGGTGGAGGAGCAAAATAAAGCAGGCGGTTTACTCGGCAAAAAACTTGAAGCAGTTGTCGTAGATCCTGCATCAGACTGGCCACTATTTGCTGAAAAAATGCGTGAACTCATTGAAGTACACAAAGTCGATGTGGTATTTGGCTGCTGGACTTCAGTATCTCGTAAGTCAGTACTTCCTGTAGTGGAAGAACTCAATGGGCTACTTTTCTATCCTGTGCAATACGAAGGTGAAGAATCATCTAAAAACGTTTTCTACACAGGTGCTGCACCAAACCAGCAAGCAATACCTGCGGTCGATTACTTAATGGACGGCGGCGTTGAGCGTTGGGTGTTAGCAGGAACAGACTATGTTTACCCGCGTACAACCAACAAAATTCTTGAGTCTTACTTAAAATTGAAAGGTGTCAGTGAAAAAGACATCATGATTAACTACACACCTTTCGGTCACTCGGACTGGCAGACAATTGTTTCTGACATTAAACAGTTCGGCTCGGCTGGCAAGAAAACTGCGGTAGTATCTACTATCAACGGTGATGCGAATGTTCCTTTCTATAAGGAATTAGGCAACCAGGGTATTTCTGCAGAAGACATTCCTGTAGTAGCATTCTCTGTTGGTGAAGAAGAACTTTCAGGTATCGATACTGCACCTCTTGTTGGTCACTTGGCAGCCTGGAATTACTTCCAAAGCGCAGAGAGTGATGTCAATGATGAATTTATCGAAGCATGGCATGGCTTTATTGGTGACGAAGAGCGTGTGACTAACGACCCAATGGAAGCCACTTACATCGGCTTTAAGATGTGGGCAGCTGCGGTAGAGAAAGCTGGCACAACCGAAGTTGATAAAGTAAGACCGGCAATGTACGGTCTAGAAGTACCTAACCTAACTGGTGGTACAGCTTTGATGAACACTAATCATCATCTTTCTAAGCCAGTCTTAATTGGTGAAATTCAAGATGACGGTCAATTTGAAATTGTCTGGCAAACTGACAGCGAAGTAAAAGGTGATGCATGGACTGATTACCTTCCTGAAAGCGCACTAATTGTGTCAGATTGGTCTGATCCTGCCATTAATTGTGGAAACTTCAACACAGAAACTAAAAAGTGTTCAGGTCAAAACTACTAAATTAGTTACATAGCTTGTCTTAGTAACAATTTAGTCGTAATCTACTTTGAGGCGTCCTGATTTTCAGGACGCCTCATTATAATAAAAACCACAATGCGTCTACTATTCAAAACAATAGCTTTATTTTTGCTATGTGTGACATTCTCGTCAACAGCATTCTCAGAAAGTACTTCAGAACAGACAAACAACGATCAATTAAACAGTGTAGACACACAACCAACCTTTACTCAGCTAGTTTCATCTTTAACAACGAGAAAGTTTGATGAAAAAGCTGACATCATTAAGAATATCCAAGAGTCCCAACACCAGCGCTCGTTATTAATACTTAAGAATCTACTGGGCGGAAAAATATATTATAAAAAAGATGATAAAACGATTGTCATCGCAGAAATAGATGGCAAGCAAGCTGGAATAACCGATGCAATCTCAGGTGAATCACTGGGCACACTGGCAAAGAAAAAAATCAAAAAAGTCGGCATAAATAATAAATTAAGACGCGTATTAAACCAGTCGATCGCTGAACTCAGCCTAGCTGATAATGACCCCATAGTTAGAAAATCTGCTGTAGTGGAGATGTTTAAAAACATTAATGACGATAGCGCAGCAATTCTCAAAAACAGACTCACAGTAGAAAAAAATAACGACGTTATTGAAGTACTACAAACAGCTATCTCTATTAACCAACTAAACGCATCAAGTTATGAAGATCAACTCAGCGCAATTAATTCATTAAACAGTTCTCTATATCCTGAAGTACGCACTGCATTACAAGAATTAGATAGTAAGCTTGCCAATAAAACGAATTCCGTCCAAGTACAAACGTTACGTGATGCCATTCAACAAGCGCTGGAGAAGATACATTCAACGGTCGGCATTTATAAACAGGTTGAAAATATATTTTTTGGCCTCAGCCTCGGATCGGTTCTGCTACTAGTTGCTGTAGGCCTGGCTATTACATTTGGCGTAATGGGTGTAATTAACATGGCGCATGGTGAAATGCTGATGTTAGGTGCCTATACAACCTATATTATTCAGCAACTTCTACCCGATCACATTGAATACTCGATCTTAATATCAATACCCACTGCATTTATATTCACAGGCTTGGTAGGCATTGCCATTGAACGAGGTGTGATTCGATTTTTATATGGTCGCCCGTTGGAAACATTACTGGCCACATTTGGAATCAGCTTGATCTTACAACAAGCAGTAAGAACGATTATTTCGCCACAAAACCGTGCTGTTTCTACGCCTGACTGGATGAGTGGCTCACTGGAAATCAACCCCGCACTTTCACTCACTTATAATCGTTTGTATATCATTATATTTGCTCTAATGGTTTTGATTGGCTTGATGCTACTGTTAAATAAATCAAAATTTGGCCTGCAAGTCAGAGCAGTCACTCAAAATCGTTCCATGGCAAAAGCAATGGGTATCCGCACTGATTGGGTGGATGCATTCACGTTTGGTTTAGGTTCAGGCATCGCCGGTATAGCAGGGGTTGCGTTAAGTCAATTAACCAATGTTGGCCCTAATCTCGGTCAATCATATATTATCGATTCATTCATGGTGGTGGTATTTGGTGGTGTTGGTAATTTATGGGGCACATTATTTGGTGCCATGACATTAGGCATTGCAAATAAATATTTAGAACCTTTCACGGGGGCAGTGTTAGCTAAGATATTAGTACTTGTCTTTATTATCTTATTCATTCAAAAACGACCGCGCGGAATGTTTGCCTTGAAGGGTCGCTCTGCGGACAGTTAGTACTATGCAAAAGTCACTCCTACAGCGCTTACTACTCTCTGATACTGGCAGTAAAATACTCACCATTGTTTTACTAATAGCAATCGTTATTGTACCCGCGCTAAATTTATTCACACCTGCTGATTCGGCATTTCATGTATCCACCTACACGGTCACATTACTCGGTAAATACTTGTGTTTTGCCTTACTGGCCCTGTCTGTCGATTTAGTCTGGGGATACTTGGGGATATTAAGTTTAGGCCATGGTGCATTTTTTGCTTTGGGTGGTTATGCCATGGGAATGTATTTAATGCGTCAAATCGGCGATCGCGGTGTTTATGGTAATCCCCTGCTGCCAGATTTCATGGTGTTCCTGAACTGGGACACACTGCCTTGGTACTGGTATGGTTTTGATATGTTTGCATTTGCACTAGTCATGATATTTTTAGCACCGGGCATTCTTGCATTTGTGTTTGGATGGTTAGCATTCCGCTCACGTGTAACCGGTGTATATCTATCAATCATGACTCAAGCAATGACCTATGCACTAATGTTAGCGTTCTTTCAAAACGATTTTGGCTTTGGGGGTAACAATGGTCTTACCGACTTTAAAGACCTACTTGGATTCAACTTGCAAAATGATAGTACACGCTGTGGTTTATTCGTCTCATCAGCGATTGCCTTACTGATTGGCTTTGCAGTATGTAAATACATAGCACAATCGCGATTGGGTAGTCTTGTCATGGCCATTCGAGACTCGGAGAGTCGTGTGCGCTTTATGGGTTACCGAGATGAACATGTGAAATTATTTATATTTGTCGTCTCTGCTGTACTGGCTGGCATTGCCGGTGCACTATACGTCCCTCAAGTTGGCATTATTAATCCAAGCGAGTTTGCCCCAATCCGATCTATAGAATTGGTAATTTGGGTAGCCATTGGTGGCAGAGGCACCTTGTATGGTGCAGTGCTAGGGGCGTTTGTTGTAAATTATTTAAAAACATTTTTTACTGCCTGGGCACCCGAAGCATGGCTATTTATCCTCGGCGGCATATTTGTGTTTGTTACCATCTTTATGCCGAAAGGCTTAGTCGGTATTTATGATCAAATCACATCTCGTAACAACAAGAACAAATCGCACAAACAAGCTCAAGCCAATGCCGAGCAATCATCATGAAGCCAGAATCTATACTTTATTTAAATAATGTTTCAGTTAGCTTTGATGGCTTCAAGGCAATTAACGCATTAAGTCTATACATTGATAAAAATGAATTACGTTGCATCATCGGCGCCAATGGTGCTGGCAAAACGACCATGATGGATATCATCACTGGAAAAACCAAACCTGATGAAGGTGAAGTCGTATTTGGTGACAATATTGATTTAATCACTAAAGATGAAGCCGAAATTGCCAACCTAGGCATTGGTAGAAAATTTCAAAAACCCACTGTATTTGAAAATCACACGGTGTTTCAAAATTTGGAACTAGCTTTAGAGGGAAATCGCAACATACTTGGGAATCTGTTTTACAAACTCTCTGGCGAACAACGCGATCGCATTGACGAATCACTTGAAGTCATTGGCCTACAAGCCGAGCAACATCGCCATGCAGGCGAATTATCTCATGGGCAAAAACAATGGTTAGAAATTGGCATGCTCATCACACAGAACCCGCAAGTATTATTAGTTGATGAACCGGTTGCTGGCATGACTCATCAAGAATCAGAACGCACCGCAGAGCTATTAACCTCATTAGCGGAGCGTCATTCCGTTGTTGTTGTGGAGCATGATATGGAATTCATTCGTTCAATTGCCAGACGAGTTACTGTGTTACATCAAGGCTCAGTACTCGCAGAAGGATCGATGGATAAAATCCAGTCTGATCCTAAAGTTATAGAAGTGTATTTAGGTGAGTAACATGCTAACAGTCTCTGCCATCAATCAATACTATAGAGAGAGCCACACGTTATGGGATCTGTCATTAGATGTTCCCCAAGGCAGTGTCACTTGTCTGATGGGGCGTAATGGCGTTGGCAAAACTACATTACTTAAATGCATCATGGGTCTTGAGACGACTTCAGATGGATCAATTCAATTCAAAGATATCGAACTAACTAAAATAAATGCTGAAAAACGTGCGATCCACAAAATTGCATATGTCCCACAAGGCAGAGAAATTTTTTCTCAGTTAACTGTCGAAGAAAACTTGCATACAGGTTTAGTTGCAAACAAATCAAAACAATTGCCCAAAATTATCTTTGAGTTATTCCCGGTATTAAAAGAAATGCTACAACGACGCGGAGGTGATTTATCGGGTGGACAACAACAGCAATTAGCGCTTGGGCGCGCGCTGGCGATTGAACCTGAGTTACTCATACTTGATGAACCTACCGAAGGCATCCAACCTAATATTGTGCGTGAAATTGGTGATATTATTAAAAAGCTTAATCATGAACTGGGTTTAACCGTTCTATTAGTTGAACAAAAACTACCTTTTGCAAGACGTGTTGCCTCAAACTTTTGTATTTTAGAAAAAGGCAGGAATGTGGCTCAAGGCGAGATGCATGAATTGGATGATGAATTAATTGACCGTTACTTAAAAGTATAAAAGACTCTCTGATTTACTCAGAGTCGGTATAAGAAATAATAGCTTCCTTTGAACGACTGGAGATAATTATGCGTGCTAAATTAGCAACCTTCGTGAGTATATTGATGTTAAGCTCACCCGTATTTTCACATTCCGGGCATACCTCAGCTCCACATATACATCATACTGTAGAATTTTTTTTACTTGGTGTTGCTATCACCGTGATTTTGTATCGTCTATTTAAGAAATATTAATCACGCATGGTTACCGCTTTGACACCTTCTGCAAATGCTAGCTGGGAAGCGAACCTAAAGTTATCATTTGCATACCGAGATGGGAAAACATTACTCGCAGAGAAAAAGCATTCGGGCCCTTTAATGGTGCAAAAACCATTTTACCCAGAATCAAATGGCTGTTGTCATGTGTATTTGATTCACCCGCCAGGAGGCATTGTCGGTGGCGACAGTGTTCATTTAACTGCATCACTGGATGAGCATGCCCACGCTTTAATCACCACACCGGGAGCAACTAAGTTTTATCGCAGCCTCGGGCCAATTGCTACTCAGGCACAAACGATATCGTTACAAGATCATGCAATTATCGAGTGGTTGCCGCAAGAAACAGTCTACTTTAACCAGGCCAATGCTCATGCTCAAACAAACATACAATTAAAAAATAATAACCGATTTTTTGCGTGGGAAATCCAATGCTTAGGCTTGCCGGCGCAGAAAGAATTCTTTACTTCCGGGCGATGTTGTCAAAAGTTTGAAATATGGCGCGACAATCAGCCGCTGTTATTAGAAACAAATAGATTAGCCGGCAATGATCCACTACTGAGCGCCGACTGGGGACTGCAAGGTTACAAATCATTAGGCACCTTTGTTTCTAGCGATCATAATGCTATTGTTGATAAACATCAGATGACACAATTAATCCAGCAACATGAAGGTTTAGTGGCTGCTTGCACACATGTAAATGGCTTATTCATCATTAGAGCAATGAGCTTATATGCAGAAAAAATCAAGCGTCTTTTTACCTCATTGTGGCATACATTAAGACCACTTATATTAGATGTAGAATCAAGTTCGCCCCGAATATGGCTTACATAATTTTTACAGGATGTCAGCATGGAACTTTCACCTAGAGAAAAAGATAAACTACTATTATTCACTGCTGGCTTGCTAGCGGAACGAAGAAAAAACAAAGGCATTAAACTTAATTATCCGGAGACAATTGCCTACATATCATGCGCAATACTCGAAGGTGCTCGTGAAGGAAAGCTTGTGGCTGAACTCATGGAAGAAGGCCGGCAATTACTGACTCAAGACGACGTCATGGATGGCATTGCAGAGATGGTGCATGAAGTTCAAGTAGAAGCCACTTTCCCTGATGGAACAAAACTGGTCACAATTCATAACCCTATTACATAATTGGACACGCATATGATTCCTGGTGAACTGATAGCTAAACCTGGCGAGATTGATATCAACCAAGATAGAAACACTCTAACAATAACCGTTGCAAATACTGGTGATCGCCCAATTCAAGTGGGCTCACATTATCACTTCTACGAAACCAATACCGCGTTGGAATTTGATCGTGATTCAACACGCGGTATGCGCCTAGATATTGCTGCAGGCACTGCGGTACGTTTCGAGCCCGGTCAACAACGCACAGTCGATCTTGTAGAAATAAGTGGCAGCAAAACCATCTATGGCTTCAATGCAAAAGTCATGGGAAAGGTAAAGTAACGTTATGGGAAAAATATCAAGACAAGCTTACGCAGAAATGTTTGGCCCGACTGTGGGTGACAAAGTTCGTTTAGGCGATACAGATTTATTTATTGAAGTCGAAAAAGATTTTGCAACCTATGGGGAAGAAGTAAAGTTTGGTGGCGGCAAAGTCATACGCGACGGTATGGGACAAAGCCAGCTATGTGCTAAAGATGTCGTTGACACCATTATCACCAATGCATTGATTCTTGATCATTGGGGAATCGTAAAAGCAGACATTGGCATTAAAGATGGAAGAATTGTCGGTATTGGCAAAGCAGGTAATCCAGATATTCAGCCTAATGTTGATATCGCTATTGGTCCTGGCACCGAAGCAATCGCAGGTGAAGGTCAAATAGTCACTGCAGGCGGTATAGATGCACATATTCATTTCATTTGTCCGCAACAAATTGAAGAGGCATTAATGTCAGGTGTCACGACCATGCTGGGTGGTGGGACAGGTCCAGCCACAGGAACAAATGCCACAACATGCACACCTGGCCCATGGAACATTCACCGCATGTTAGAAGCGGCCGATGCGTTTGCCATGAACTTAGGATTCTTAGGCAAAGGCAATGCAAGCCTACCCGCTGCATTAGAAGAACAGGTTAGCGCCGGCGCGATGGGCTTAAAGCTGCATGAAGATTGGGGAACAACACCTGCAGCAATTGATAATTGCCTAAATATTGCAGAGCAATTTGATATACAAGTCGCTATTCATACAGACACACTTAATGAATCTGGATTTGTAGAAGACACTATCGCAGCCTTCAAAGGGCGTGCGATACATACTTATCATACTGAAGGTGCTGGCGGCGGACATGCGCCAGATATTATTCGCGCATGTGGCGAAGCCAATGTTCTGCCTTCAAGCACTAATCCAACACGGCCTTATACCGTCAATACCATTGATGAACACTTAGATATGTTAATGGTATGTCATCATCTGGATACTAAAATTCCAGAAGATGTTGCATTTGCCGAATCAAGAATTCGCAAAGAGACTATTGCTGCCGAGGACATTCTTCATGATCTAGGTGCATTCAGCATGATTGCATCAGACTCACAAGCGATGGGGCGAGTCGGTGAAGTGATCTGTCGCACATGGCAAACTGCTGACAAAATGAAAAAGCAGTTTGGTGCATTAGAAGAAGACACAAATGAAAACGATAATCAACGCGCCAAAAGATACATTGCTAAATATACTATTAACCCTGCAATAACTCATGGCATTGCCCATGAAGTGGGATCAGTAGAGGTTGGAAAACTCGCGGATTTGGTATTATGGAAGCCTGCTTTTTTTGGTGCCAAACCATCACTGATTATTAAAGGTGGCTTTATCGCAGCGGCACCCATGGGAGATCCAAATGCGTCAATTCCAACGCCACAACCCGTGCACTACCGTTATATGTTTGGTGCTTTTGACAAGGCAAATTACCAAACCAGTTTTACATTTGTTTCACAAGCCGCTCTCGATAATGACATTGCAAACTCACTATCACTGAAAAAAAAGTGTGTCGCAGTAAAGAACACACGTAGCGTGAGAAAGGCGGATCTTGTTAATAATACTTATCAGCCTAAAATTGAGGTCGACCCACAAACTTATGAAGTGCGTGCAGACGGCAAATTACTCACATGTGAACCGGCTAAGATTGTTTCACTCGCGCAGCGTTATTTCCTATTTTAATACTGCTTAGATGATCAAGTTTACAAAAAAGTTATCAGCAAACGTCACATCAGAATTAACCCTTACGTTGCCGTTTGAGTCCAGGCAAAAAGCGAGACTGCATATTCAACTAGATAATGGTGACGAGGCCGGACTATTCTTACCGCGTGGTGACGTGCTACGCAATGGCGATCAATTACAAGCCGAAAGTGGCGAGGTTGTTACCATCATCTCAGCCAACGAAGATGTCAGCACCGTGACTTCAGCTGATCCACATTTGCTTATGCGTGCCAGTTATCACCTTGGCAATCGTCATGTTCCACTTGAAATTAAGCCAACCTATTTACGATATCAGTATGATCATGTGCTAAATGAAATGTTGCAACACATGCATATAGCAGTGACACAAGAGTATGCACCCTTTGAACCAGAAGCAGGTGCTTACAGTCACCACAATCATACTCATGACTAAAGCTGCTCTTCTACAGTTACTGAGATTGTGCAGCCCTACACTGCCGATTGGTAGTTATGCCTATTCACAAGGTTTGGAAACTGCTTGTCATAATAACTACGTAACAAATCAAGATTCCTTGCTTGATTGGATTTCAGGATTACTTAGTCATAGCATGCAACATCTTGATATCCCTGTTTTCTCTCGCTTATATGATGCTCATAAAATCTCCAAGCAAGAAGAGGTGAATTATTGGAATCACTATGTGCTCGCAGCACGCGAAACCAGCGAGTTATTATTAGAAGACACACAAATGGGTGGCGCCCTAGCCCGACTGCTTGCAAGTTTAGATATTCATGCTGCAGGTTATTGGAAAAAAACACCATGCTCACTATTAACCACGTTTAGCCTAGCGTGTGCAGAGTGGAAAATTGACAAGAAAACTGCCACCTATGGACTTATCTGGACCTGGTGTGAAAATCAAGTCAGTATAGGCATTAAGTTAATTCCGCTAGGACAAACACAAGGGCAAATACTGTTAACACAATTAATACCCAAGATTCAACAAGCGGTTGATGAAGGACTCAACATTAACGATGCTAGTATAGGTGCGGCTTGTCCTGGCGCTATTATGGCGAGCATGCAACATGAACATCAATATACACGACTATTTCGATCTTAACTAAACAACTATGGCCACCAATAAACAAGTATTAAGAATTGGCGTCGGGGGCCCAGTCGGCTCTGGCAAAACTGCATTACTTAAACTTTTATGCATGCATATGCGTGATAATTATCATATTGCTGCTGTGACAAATGATATCTATACACGTGAAGATGCTGATTTTTTAATACGCCATGAGGCACTTGATCAAGACAGAATTGTCGGCGTTGAAACTGGAGGTTGTCCGCATACGGCTATTCGTGAAGATGCCTCGATGAATCTTGCTGCAGTCGAGGGACTTTGCGATAAATTTGGTAATTTAGACTTCGTATTTATCGAAAGCGGTGGCGATAACCTAAGTGCAACATTTAGCCCAGAGCTATCTGATCTAACAATCTATGTCATTGATGTTGCTGCAGGTGAAAAAATTCCCCGCAAAGGTGGGCCAGGTATTACTAAATCAGATTTATTAATTATTAATAAGATTGATCTTGCACCACTAGTAGGTGCATCGCTGGAAATAATGGAACGCGACGCAAAAAAAATGCGCGGCGATAAACCATTTTTATTTACTAATCTAAAAGAAGAACACGGACTAGATAAGGTTATTGAATTTATCAAACAGCATGGGATGATTTAGTGTTCAAAGCTAGTCAAATATGCGCTTAAGATTTCTCTTCACCCGGCATATTCTCAACCCGCATCATTTCTAGCGTACTAGGATAATCAGACTCATCAAACTCATACATCAGAGACTCTCTGTAATATTCAACAACTTTGTTCACTTTACCGATCAATTCTTGGGTCGATAAATTTCTTGATTCTTTCTGCCTATCAAGATAGTCCAGTATTTGCTGTTCTAATGTATTCTTACCAAAGTATTCCATACGAATATAATATGTTAGTTATATAAAAAACAATAATACTCGCATTATTCGTGCTATTATGACCAAACGTCCTATAAATTTAAACGCTCATACGGATTTAGTTGGCTAACATTGTACCGTGAGCTTGCTGAGTAGATTTGTTGTGTAACGTGAGGATTAATTCAACTTCTGAGTCAGTTAAGCCGCACGCTTCTTTGATCTCATCTTTATGACAACCACGTTTAGCAAGTACGATTGCTGTCGAATATGGCATCTCTGGTTCAACTGTTTCTGGACGTAAATCCATAGTGGCATGCATATGATCAATTTTGCTTTCAAGTTCTTGTATATGCTGCTTCATCATTTGGCATTGATCTAACGCCATAGCGTAATCTGATTTCAAACCATCAATTTGGTTCTCTATTGGCATCTTCTTTTTGCTCATCTTTGCAATAAGTCTTTCCAGCAAAGAAGGTCGTGTTGCAAAAACATCATCATCTGTAATTGAGTAATTCATTATTTATCCTTTATGCAAAATCGTCTATGACATTACCATTGTCTGTGGATTCTTTCTTTATATCTTGTTCAGCATCTTTCTTCTGCTGCTTAGCCTGTTTCTGGCTATTGTGATTATTTTTGTATTTTAATCGTGCTACAGAAGGAGAAACTTGTTTGATACGGTTACTATCCATTGGCATGCCCTTGTTAATTCACACGCCTCACTTCTTATTGCTAACTCTTGACTCATATAAGTAAACATAATTATTTAACATTATCGAATGTATTTTCTACTTTAGCGCGTATAGTCATCAACGCTTTACCATGGATTTGAGATACTCTCGATTCACTCACACCGAGCACTTCACCAATTTCCCTCAAATTCATTTGCTCTTCATAATAGAAAGACATCACCAATCTTTCCCTTTCTGGCAGGTCTTCTATAATTCCTTCCAAAGCCAAAGCCAGTTCTTGTCTCTTATATATTGTCTCTGGCTGTACTTTTGTTGACATACTACCGTTGTAGTCTTGTTCCATATCACCATCATCAACACTGAATACCTTAGATACAGATGCGTTCCTTAAAATTTGATTAAACTCTTCAAGTGACACACCCATCTCTTGAGCAATTTCGCTGTCTGATGCAGTGGCCAACTTTCTGTCTTCAATTTTCTTTATCGCCTGATTCATTTCACGTGCTTTACGATGCACAGATCTTGGCGTCCAGTCACCTAACCTGATTTCATCAAGCATGGCACCGCGAATACGAATTCCCGCATAAGTTTCAAAACTTGCACCCTGGGTGGAATCAAAATTCTTAGCGGCTTCGAGCAGACCCAACATTCCTGACTGAATTAAGTCGTCGACTTGAACAGAATCTGGTAGGCGCCCTTTTAAGTGATAAGCTACCCTTTTCACTAATGGTGCATGACTTATAACAAGATCATCTTCTGATGCTTCTTGCTGTACATTTGAGTACATTGTATGAGCATTCATCCTTGACTTTCCCTTGTAAGTTCCCTGTGGTTTATTTTAATTTATATGTACAAGTTGCTCGGCAAAAAATTCCAAGTTGCCTGAAGAATTGTCTTCAAATTTTCTGTTATTAATTGCTTTAGCGATCTCTCGAAAGGCTTCAGCAGACCTGGAGCGTGGATATGCTGAAGTCACTGCTAGTTGTCGCTTTACAGCTTTCTTTAAATAGGTGTCTTCCGGCACAGCGCCTAGATAATTAACAGACACATCAAGATATTTATTTATCACACGCAAGATCTGATTAAATAGCATCTCACCATGCGCTTTTGATTCAACCATATTAGAAATGACACTGACTTTATGAACGGCATAGTCTTTACTCAAAACTTTGATCAACGCATAGGCATCAGCAATTGACGCTGGTTCGTCACATACAACAACAATTACTTCACCAGCAGCGCGAGCAAAATGAACGACACTGTCACTGATACCAGCCGCGGTATCAATAATCATTACATCGAGGTCATCACTCAATTCACTAAAAGCAGATATCAAGCCGCTTTGTTCCAGGCTATTCAGATTAGCCATTCTTTTTACCCCTGAAGAAGCGGGTACAATTTTTATATTCTCTGGCCCATCTAATAATATATCTTTGAGTTCACACTGATTATCTAGCACATGTACCAGATTTTTTTCTGGACTTAGGCCCAATACCACATCAACATTTGCCAAACCAAAGTCAGCATCCAACAACATCACACGCTTATTAAGCTTGGATAAACTTGTCGCTAAATTAATTGAAATATTGGTTTTACCCACTCCACCTTTACCACCGGTTATCGCTATACATCGCACCTTGTGATTTACGTGGTTTAACTGCGCGGCGCTCATAGTATTTTCTCTTAGAGTTGATATATTAGTCTGTGCTTCCATTAGTATTGATTCCTTCTAGCAATAAACCATCATCAGAGGCGAATATTTCTTCATGCATCTGACTTTCAATCGCTCGTTGAATGAGAGAAGATGGTTCAATATCGGAAATGTCTTCAGGCACTTGTTGACCAAACGTCTCAAAGTAAACAGGCAAATCATCTTCTATGGATACTGTCAGCACATTACCAAGTTGAGATGACTCATCTGTTTTTGTAATAACACATCCATTCGGATGACACTTTTTAAACCCATCGACAATTTCTTTTAGATTATGCAATTGCGTATTCGCACTCATCAACAGCAACTTATGCACATCAACTTTGTTTTGTGAAAGCTTGTTGATAAACGCTTCTATTTCTTTGCCAGGTTCTATCATTCCAGCAGTATCAATTAATACCAAAGACTTACTACGTATTACTTTTAATATGCTGCGCATATTCTCTTCACTATCAAAGCGATAGACAGGCACATTCAATATTCTTCCATAAGCATCTAATTGGTCGTAGCTACCAACCCGTTTGTTATCTAAGTTAATAAATACAACATCATCTGGTCCATTTTCTATCACAAATTTAGTAGCTATTTTTGCCAAAGTAGTGGTTTTACCCACACCGGTTCTACCCAATGCCATAACAACACCACCGTTAATTTGCACATCTACTTGAGGCGTTTTAATACCACGAGTAAGTAATTCAATGACATTTCTCCATGCAGTTTCGCTATTCGATACATCATTAATATTGGTCATTATTTGTTTGCTTAAACCTACTCCAAAACCTGCATTCACAAGCCTTGAGATAAGTGAAATTCCAACGGGATTATTTTTTCCCCATTTTTCCCAATCCAATAACTTTGTTTGGCAACCAAGTACGTCTTTAAGATCACCTAATTCTTCTTGTATTTGCAAGATTGAATTCATTTCATCAGGCAAAGTACTGGTCATATAATCTGAGAAGTCATCTCTTAACTGCGATACTTGTTTTTGTAATACTGAAAAATTTTCGCTACGTGCACGTTGCTGCTCAATATATTTTTCTTCAACAGACTTACTTAATTCATCTATCTTGCTATTTAACATTTGATAGAGTTTAGTATTTTTTTCATGTTGCTCTGCTTGCATATGTGTAATGACTTGATTTATTCCTTGCATATGCTCAGCTAACTGTATTTGGAGAACTTTTTCCAGACCATCAATCAGGCCCTGCACTGCGATTTCTTCTGTTTTTACCTCATGTGTTTCTTCACTTTCACTTTGTTGCTTCTGTTCTGCTAACTTTTGCTCAAGTACAGTGGCATCAAAATCCAAAGCGGCAATAATTTCCACACCATGACGACTTTTTTCCGTCGAAAGTATGACGGCATCTGGTCCAAGCTCATCACGAACTTTTTGTATTGCCTCGTGTATAGATTTTTCTTTTATTCGTTTAATTTCCATCATTTAACTCCGCTTTATTGGCTATAAGCCTAGGTTAGGCTGTGGCGCCAATTAAATTTGCAGTACTTTCTTGGGCTTCATCTCCCACATTAGCAACGATCTTTATTTGTTTAGACTCAGGAATTTCTTCGTAGGCGATCACATGCAAATCAGCAACTGTGTTTGAAAATAGTCGTGCAAGCATGGTTCTGAGACCTTTCGATACTACTAACACCGCAGGCAGTCCTATTGCTTGTAGTTTTTGCGCTGATTCTTTAACACCAACTTGTAATTTCTCAGCGAGTCCTGGTTCAATCATCAAATATCCGTCATTATTGCCTTGTATAGACTTCTGCAATAACTGTTCCAGTTTTGAATCTATCGTGAAGACTGATAATTCTGGCCGCATCCCATTGATTCCCTGGACAATCATGCGTCTCAATGCAACTCTCACAGTTCCTGTTAACGCGTCAGCATCTTGACTTGTATTCGCTGCATCTAACAATGTTTCAGAGATCGTTCTAATATCACGTATCGAAACTCCCTCTTGCAGTAAATTTTGTAACACTTTAGTGATGGTGCCGATTGGTAATGCTTTTGGCACCAGATCTTCAACTAGCTTTGGTGATTTCTCTGCCAGATTGTCCAGCAACATTTGTACTTCATCATAACCAAGCATGGCACTGGCATGATCACGTAATATTTTATTGATGTGGGTTGCAATGACGGTGGCAGGATCAACCACGGTATAGCCATTACTCTGTGCATAATCTTTTTGATTGGCTTCAATCCATACCGCATCCATACCAAATGCAGGATCGGTTGTTTTGATACCTTTCAGCTCGCTGGACGAAGAGCCTGGATTAATCGCTAATTCACGGTCAGGGTATATTTCACCTTCACCTTCATTAACACCTAGTAAAGTAATGCGGTAAGTATTCGGACTTAGATCAAGATTATCTCGAATATGCACTGGTTGAATAAGAAATCCGAGCTCTTGAGATAATTTTTTACGTACACCTTTAATTCGACCCATTAATTGACCATTCTGTTTACGATCGACTAATGGAATTAATTTATAGCCCACTTCCAGTCCTATCTTATCGACCGACTGCATATCATCCCAACTGATATCAGCTGATTCTTCAGCGACTGGAGGCGCCTCTTGCTGTTCGTCTTCGTCAACCGGTTTCCTTTGCTGTTTTAAATGCAGCCAATATGCCGCACCACCCGCCAATGAACCCAAAGTTAAAAATGCAATATTTGGCATACCTGGAATAATGCCTAAACCACCAATAATAGCTGCAGACACGCCTAGTGCGCGTTTATCATCAAACATTTGTGTGATTACGTGACGACTCATGTCTTGTGATGAAGACACGCGCGTCACGATTATAGCCGTCGCTGTAGAGAGTAATAGCGATGGAATTTGTGCTACTAAGCCATCACCCACCGTTAATAACAAATAATTTTGCGTGGCAACTTCTAATGATAAGCCATGTTGCGCCATACCAATGACAAGACCACCAATAATATTAATGAACACAATCAATATGCCTGCAATCGCATCACCACGCACAAACTTACTGGCACCATCCATAGAACCGTAGAAATCAGCCTCATTAGCAATTTCCTCTCGGCGTAATTTGGCTTGTTGCTGGTCAATAATGCCTGCATTCAAATCTGCATCAATGGCCATTTGCTTACCAGGCATTGCATCCAAGGTGAAACGTGCACTCACTTCAGAGACGCGCCCGGCACCCTTGGTAACAACAACAAAATTGATAATAATTAAGATCGCAAACACGACAATCCCCACCGCGTAATTACCACCAATCACAAAATCGCCAAATGATTGAATCACTGAACCCGCGGCATCGGAGCCAGTATGGCCATCAATTAATACAACACGCGTTGAGGCCACATTGAGTCCTAAACGAAGCATCGTCGCAATTAACAGCACAGTGGGAAATACAGCAAAGTCTAATGGGCGTAATGTATAAATAGTGACTAAAATTACGATTAATGACAGTGTGATATTGAAAGTAAATAACACATCTAATCCAAATGGAGGGATTGGAACAATCAACATCATTAACATCAATACCAATAGAATTGGTATACCCAACCCATTTTTTATAAAAGCCCTAATCATATCTAACGCATTCATAGTTGCTAATAATCCCTATATTCTTTTGGTATGGTTAAATCAGTTGGCGGCTTAGGATGATTCCCTGGCTTGGCATTTTTTAACTGGAAGACATAAGCCAATACTTTTGCAACCGCCATGTATAAATCAGACACCACTTCATTATCTAAATCAGAAGTATGGTAAATAGCACGTGCTAACAGAGGTGCTGTGAACACTGGGACATTATGGCTTGCGGCAATTTCTCTAATCTTTAATGCAATGTTGTCAACACCTTTTGCTACCACAATGGGTGCTGCATCAGAACTAGTGTCATAACTTAAGGCGACACTATAGTGTGTCGGGTTAACGATAACGACATCGGCATTGGGTACTTCCTGCAGCATTTTTCGCTGTGATATTTCACGTTGCAAGTTACGTGCACGTGCTTTTGACTCAGGATTACCTTCAGTTTCCTTAAACTCATCCTTAAGCTCTTGTAAGCTCATTCTTAACTGTTTTTTATGATTCCACAGCTGGTAAGGCACATCGATACCAATAATGATTATCAGTCCGATAGCGATATAAATATAACTACTTAATACTAGAGAAATAGAATGAACAATAGCTTTATCATGTTGCTCACCTGCTAGCTGCAGCATTTCACCTTGTTTTGCGACGATAAATACATATGCAATAGAGGCAACTAAAATGACTTTTAATACCGACTTAATGAGTTCCATCAGACCGTTCAGACCAAACATTCTTTTAAAACCCTTGAGCGGATTTAATTTAGAAATCTTGAAACCCATCGATGATAAGTTAAATGACCAGCCACCTATTAATACTGGTCCACATACAACAATAACAGTCAACATTGAAAACAGAAATATCAAACTACCTAAAACCTCACTAAAAGTAGCCCCCATTACTTCCAAGATATAATTATTACTCAACATTGCTTTATGCGTGATTGAATAACTTTTATTGAATGCACTGGTAATAGATTGATGAATCCCACCTAAAGAAAATAACAATAAAAAGCCACCACCCAGGGTCGCAATAGTGACATTCAATTCTCTTGAACGCGGTACCTGACCTTTCTTCTTTGCGTCAAGTAACCGCTTGGCACTCGGTTGTTCGGTTTTTTCTTGATCGTCGGTATTATTTTCTGCCATAGCTCACCATATTAATTAGAATAACAAGCTGGCATATTCGATTGATTGTTCAAGAATATCTTGAAATATTCGCATTGCCATTGGGATAGTAATTGCAATAGCAATAAATCCGAGCATCATAGTCAACGGAAAACCAACCGAAAATATATTCATTTGCGGTGCGACACGCGTCATTAATCCCATCGCGATATTCACAACAAGCAATGCTGTGACAGCAGGGATTGATACTAATAACGCGCCAATAAACATACGTGCGCCCCATTCCGCCACTGACAGTGCCGTATCCAATGAAAGCGTACTTACTATTGGTTGCAGTGAAAAACTTTCGATTAATAACTGTATTAAAGCAATATGGCCATTCAAGGCTAAAAAATATAGCGATGCAAACACAGTCATTATCTGACTCACAACAGGGATAGTGACGCCATTAGCTGGGTCTGTCATAGAAGCAAAACCTAAACCCATGGTTAACGCGATATTTTCACCTGCGATTGTAATTGCGTTAAAAGCCACTTGCATGATTAAACCAATGATTAATCCGATCATGATTTGTTGCATTAACATTGTCAGACCATTAAAACTAAGTGGATCAATATCAGTGGGCGCTTCAATCAAGGGAACAATAAATATTGTAATCGCAGTGGCTACTAATACTTTTATATATAATGGTATATACGAACTACCAATAAGCGGGGCAATTAATAACAAGCCAGTGACTCTTGCAAAAGGCCACATAAATTCACTGAAATATTCAATTAAATATGCTGCTTGCATAATTTATCCAATAATCGCAGGAATATTTAAAATCAATTGCTGTGTGTAATTCGTCAGTGTTGCCAATAACCATGGCCCAGCGAACACAAGCGTTAAAAACAATGCGAATAACTTTGGTATAAAACTTAGCGTCATTTCATTAATTTGTGTTGCTGCCTGGAACATACCAATGATTAAACCCACTCCCAGTGCTACACCTAGCATAGGCGCGGCAACCAGCACGGCTGTCCACATAGCATTTTGTGTGATATCCAATACCGCTTCTGGACTCATAGTTAATTCACCTTATAAGAAACTTGACGCAAGACTGCCCACTATCATTGACCAACCGTCAACCATGACAAAAAGCATGAGTTTAAATGGCAAGGAAATTATCAATGGCGATAACATCATCATACCCATTGACATCAGCACACTTGCTACAACTAAATCAATAATCAAAAAGGGCAAAAATATTAAAAAGCCAATCTGGAACGCTGTTTTTAGCTCACTTGTTATAAAAGAAGGCATGAGTACTGTCAGTGGAACACTCTCAGGACCATCTATGCCCTGAATACCTGACATTTCAATAAACATGGAAATATCATCTTCACGTGTTTGTGACATCATGAAATCCATGATTGGTCGTTTGGCTTGCTCTATGGCTTCTGCAGCTGATATATTCTCTGCATAGTAAGGTTGTGCAGCATTGATATTAATATCATGCAACACTGGCGACATAATAAATATGGTTATAAATAACGCCAAGCCAAGAAGTATCTGATTCGATGGAGTCTGCGCTGTACCAAGCGCTTGACGAAGGATCGCTAATACAATAATCACTCGCGTAAATGATGTCATCATTAATAATGCAGCTGGCAGCAAAGTTAATGCTGTCATCAAAACTAATGCTTGCAGACTCAATGAATATTTTTGATCACCATCGACTGTGGTTTCTACTGTCAATGCTTCAAGACCAGGAGCCGCATACAGACCTGATGCAAAGAAGAAAAGTAAGAGGGATACTAGTAGTTTCATGATTGTTTATTATTAAGCACTTTACTAATATGCTGGCTAAAGTTTTCGTTATTCATATTCATGGTTAAAGTCGAATCCAGCTCGTTATCGCAAAACTGATGTAATTTATTAACGCCAGCCGCGGAAACGCTGAGTAATAAGTGAACCTTACCTGCTTGGATAATCACAACTTTATCTTTAGCACCTAATGACAGTCCACCCAACACTTTCATGGTCGAGTGCGCCTTCAAATTCATCCCGGTATATTTTTTAAATGCAAAAATCAATAAGTAAAAAATGCCAAGTACAATTGCCAAAGAAACAATCACTTTTAGCGCTTCAAATGAATATGAACTAATAGAATTACTACTAACAGACTCTTGCGCCAGAGAACAAGGCATTAGAATAGAATATATTACAATAACGCTTAACAATTTCTTGCTTACGTCAAAAATAGTATTCATTGATTTATGAACCGCTAAATGATTGAACGCGTTTTTCTGGACTAACAATATCCGTTAAGCGAATTGCAAATTTATTATCAACGACGACGACTTCGCCTCGTGCAACCAGCGCACCATTGACAAGCACATCTAACGGCTCATCAACCATTCTTTCCAGCTCTACTACAGAACCTTGCCCCAGTTGCAATAAATCCCTCATATCCATTTTTGCTTTACCAAGCTCTAGAGAGACCTGAACAGGAATATTCAATATCACATCCAAGTTTGGATTATCTTCAAGACTCGCAGCATCAAGTATTTTTTCATCCTCCAAACCTGTTTGCTGACTTTCAACACTCGCATCTTGTTCTGCTTCAGACATTTTTCTTCCTTATCTCAAATATATTTTTATTTTTTAATTTCTGGCCGAATCCATTCATTCACCTGAATAGCCGTTTGTCCATTTGATTCACCAAGTTGACCAGTTAATATCGGTGTTTTATCTACATAGATAGTGATATTTTCGGGCTTTTGAATTCGTAAAGTATCGCCAACTTTTAACTCAACGAGTTTACTGACAGGAATAACAACTCTGCACAACTCACCGACCAGCTCCATGGGAACAGATTGCGCTTTTTCATATAGCCTCATTAACCACTTTTTATCACTTGCTTCACGTATATTCTGCACGACTCTGCGTAATTGATGCTTAACTTTATCCAGTGTTTTATATGGCACACCGATTTGAATAATATTTATTTTTTCTCTTATCTTTACTTCAAAATTCATATTGATGACGAGCTCTTCATGATCAAGATCATTAATTAATTTTGGATTATTTTCTGTTTTTTCATAATTAAAATGATAGCTGCCAAGAATCTTCCATGCGGCTTGCATACTATCTAATACATAATTTAATAATTTTTGACTTATGCGTGATTCAGCTTTAGTAAATTCTTCTTTTTTTACTACTTCTTCAACTTGTGGCTCTGCATCCTCGTCTTTATCCTTATCATCTTCTTTTTCATCTTTAGATGATTTTTCTGACTCAAATTCCGGCGCACCGAAATATCCCTCTATAATTGAATCGATAAGTCCATTATCGAAACACACAAAGAAGCTTCCTTTTAACTCAGGCACATTGATTTTTTTAATATCAATCGGAATGCTTAATGAATGAACGAATTCACCAAACTTATTAATATAAGAATCTAACGCTGTTACCTCTACTTTCTGTTGCAACATCAATTCAAGACTTTCTCGCAGCTCAATTGCTGTTTTCTCATTAATAATTTGCAAGGTTGGGAATTGTGATTGCTTAGTATGTTCAGGTTGCTTGAAGTCATATGGAATAACTTGACCTAGCTCATAGAGCTCTTCTTTTTTGCCAGTAGAACCCTGCGCTGACTGATCTTTACTTGTAAGATCATTCAATTCATCTTCAGTTAATATGTCTTCATCTTTCATCAGTTACTGCGCCACAAATTTTGTGAAGTAAATGTCCTGAATTCCTTCTTCGCCAGTTTTTTCCTTCATTGTTTCTTTCATTTTCAATAATACTTTTTGTCTTAATTGCTCTTTTCCTTCAACAGTTTCTATTTCCTGACTGGTTGTTGAACTCAACGTCATCAGTACATTATTTCTAATCACCGGCATATGTAACTGCAGATCTTGGATTACAGAATCCTCATAAGCCATAGCGACAATATAGACTTGCATATAGTTCTTGTTAGATTTACCACTGAAATTGGCTACAAAGGCTGGATGTAAATCGTGATAGATTGCTACTTCTTTGTTCATTTCTTCTTCAGTCATTTCGCCTTCAGCAACTTCACCTTCGACTGGTTCTTCAGATCCACTCATGAAGAAGAAAGCACCTCCCGCACCTATGCTTAAGATAATTAATCCCAATGCGATCATGATGATTAACTTTTTACTTGAGCCTTTCTTTTCTTCTTCTATATTTTCTTCTTCAGCCATCCCTTAACCCTTTAACTATGTTTACTAAATTCTCAATGACAGACGCTGCCATTGCTTAGCTATCTGCAAGGCATGTGCCAATAAATTTTTTGTATAATTATCAATAAGATAAATATTAGTCGCTAAAAATTTGGCAAGTCACTCTGGCCAAGTGACAAGTGATTGACATCGATTAAGGTGGGTGACGCCGAAATATCGACGTTGCAAATTAAATGTTACGCAAACGCCTCTAACAAATAATTATGTTGGCTAGATGCCTGATTTAGATGAGGTTCTTCAGTCGAGTCATCTCTATTTGAATTGCTTTCCTGTATATCATATTGATCAGCTGCTTGATTATAGCTATCGGTATTACGGTTAGCTCCTTGTTGAGAGACATTAGCATTTTGCAAGTTTAAGCCTTGTTGCTCTAACATATCTCTTAGTCTTGGCAAGTATGTCTCAAGCGCGTCTTTGGCTAAGGCATTTTGAGTGGTGAATTGAATATTAAATCCATCACGATCTTTCTCAATATTAATTTCTAATGCACCTAAATGCTCTGGAGATAAAGAAATTTTTACATGATTAGCATTATTATGCTTTGCCCAAGTAATTTGTTGCGCTAGTTCTTCACCATTTTTCACTTCAGCACTACTGGCCATATTGAATACGGATTTATCAGTAGCAAGCAATTTATTCGCTGATGATACTGAGTCCGTTGCTACATTCATTGCAGGTGATTTTTCTACAGAGAACTGATTAACACTATTTTTTAGCTCGGTACTGGAGTCTGGACCCTTATTGACTAAAGATGAAAATTCTACGTCTGAACCGCTTTGTTCATTATGTGCGATTGACAGATAACGCTCATAATTTCCCTGTGTTTGTGATGTTTGGTAAACGGTACGTTCATTTCTGTAGCTAGTATCGTTGTATCTTGTGTCGCTATTTTCTTTAACATTATAAATAGGCTTATTTGCTGTGTTTTCACTGATTAAGTCAGTCTTCGGCTTATACAGGTTTGCTTCAGGGATATTTTTCTGCGCGCTCATCTCTGCAGTACTATTGATCGCTTTAGGTTGACTCTGGCTACCAACGACAGGATTAGCTTCAGTACGTTGAGCAGTATCTTTGTTTATCGCCTCATTATTCATTGCTTCAACTCTATTCAATGAGGGATTATTCAAAGCTTTAATATCTTGATTATGTAAAGCATTATCTGTCACATTGACATGCTGATTTACTGATTTTTCATTAGCAAGTATTCCTGTATTTGCTTGACTCATTGTATGAAGAACATCGCGTTTTTGCATGCCTGATAATGATTCGGTAGCAGCTTTATTTATCTGTGAGACTGATATAGCTTCTTCTATTTCAACATTGATAGTATCAGCAGCGTTATTGCTCATCATATGTTTAGCGTTAATGACAGGCATGTTCACATATGTATTCTCAACTGCATCTGAAAGTGTGGACAATTTAGATAAAGCTGCATCCTGCACCTGAGATAAATCATTTTCCTTAATGACTATATCATTCATTTGAGCAACGACTTCAGGTGTTCTTGCGATATTGATACGATTATCAATAATCCTATCTAATGCTTTATCGATATCTGAGCGCATGGGCATCTGCTCTGCTGGCATATTTAATCCACTTTTAACTCCAGCTTCACTCGCAGCATCAAAATGATTGAAAATTGGCAATCGACCTGAGCTATTAATGTTTGAGCTCGATGACGCTACGGATGTGTCACTCTGCTTACCCGATGCACCCAAACTATGTTGCAATGCGGATGGTTGTGTTAAAAATGCAAATTGACTGACATGAATTGATACTGGGGTATAAGCTGTAGATGGCAAAGATTGACTATTAAACATGGCAAAATTTGCAGGCACTGCATCATTACCTAGTGTTTCCAACATATGACTAAAGTCTTCCCCACCGCTCAATAGATTATCTATGTTGCTGTTTTGCAGAGGATTAATCGATTGCGCAGCAAAGATGTTAGTAATTTGAGCAAGCAGTAAATGCATTTTTTAGTACCTAGTAAACAACGTTACTAGGCTTATTGCATATACCAAGCCAACTTTTTCATACTTGCGCTATTCCTGGCTATTATTGGTCCCCAGCTTGTAATTAATATTCTCGTCAATCTGTAATTGACTATGCTTTTGCCGCACATAATCCTGTTGCTGAGTTTCACGCTGTGTGAGCCTTTCTATAGATTTCATACGGCTTTTTACTTCTTTCATTTGCTCAACGACATGCAACAATTTTTCATCATTTTTATCTAGTTTTAATTTTAATTGATCTATTACTTGCTCTACTTTTCCATTGAACGATCTGACATTATTCACTTCATTCATGGTAACAGACTGACGCATTAATTTTGCAGCTGAAGTTTGATTATGTTGTGATAAATCTTCTATTTGATTTTTAAGATCAGTACTCACTTTTTGAGTACCTTTAAATGCAATTAATATGTCTTGTTCTTGCAACTTGATTAAATGGTGAAGTTTTTTTAATCGCGTTAACTTTTTCATTGTTGTGTTGCCTGCTCAAACAGTTGCGCTAATGACAACACGGATTGTTCTAAGTGAGATCTTTCATCTACGTCTTGTGCTAAAAAAGCCATTAACTTGTCATGTAACATGATGGCTATATCCAGTTCTTCATCAGAGCCACGTTTATAAATACCTAATTGAATAACATCTTTATTTTCCTGATACTTTGAGTAGATTGAGCGAAATATCTGGGAAAATTGAATATGTTCTTTGCTGACAATATTATTCATGATTCGGCTAATTGACTTTTCTATATCGATTGCCGGATAGTGACCATATTCGGCCAGCTCTCTTGATAACGTTATATGTCCATCTAATACAGAGCGCGCAGAATCAACAACGGGATCATCAAGATCACCATTCTCTGCCAGTACTGTATAAAATGCTGTAATCGAACCTGTACCATCTTGATTCATACCTGCTCGTTCAACTAACTCTGGGATTTTTGCGAACACGGAAGGCGGATAGCCTTTTGATACAGGTGGCTCGCCAACGGAAAGAGAAATCTCACGATGCGCCTGTGCATAGCGAGTCAAAGAATCCATCAACAATAATACATGCTTGCCTTGACTGCGGAAGTATTCTGCAATTGTTGTAGCATATTGCGCAGCATGGACGCGATGTAACGGGCTGTAATCTGCGGGCGCTGCCACTACGACAGAATTATTACGCGATTCTTCTGTTAATGTATTATGAAGAAATTCACTGACCTCACGTCCTCGTTCACCAATCAGTGCAATGACGGTAATATCTGCATTAGTGTAGCGTGTCATCATACTAAGCAATACACTTTTACCCACACCACTCGGTGCTATCAAACCTATTCGTTGTCCGCGCCCGATAGTTAATAAACTATTAATACTACGTACACCGACATCTAGCGGTTCGTTGATCATACTACGTGCGAGCGGATTAATCGGGTGCTGATTCAGAGGCAAACGCATCAAATCTGTTGGCAAAGATTTATGATCTAAGGGAGAACCGTTTCCATCAAGCACATGCCCAATCAATTCATTCCCAACGGGCAAGCCAATCAGTTGCTCTTTCGGTAACACTTCCATACCTGGCGCACATTCATGTGTTTTGCACATTGCCATAAGAAATGTGACGCCGGATGAGAACCCCACCACTTCTGCTTCAATTAACTGATCTGAGTCTGAGACAATTTGACAACGCGTGCCTATTTTACAATGTATGCCCTTCGCTTCTAATGCTAAACCAGAAATACGCGTTAACACGCCACGTACGATAGGCACTTGAGGCTGAATACTTTTGATACATTTTTCAAACCAACGTGAATAGATACTCTCTCTTTGTTGCCAATACGTGCTAGGTAACACTTCTCTGATCTCCAAATATCTGCGCGGCAATACTTGCTATTTGCTTTTCAATAGTTAAGTCTACCAATGAATAATCTGTCAGAGCTTTACAACCACCCATCTCAATGGATGGGTCTTGAATAATATTGTATTTACTTGAGACATCATTACCTGCGAATATTTCATTGACCTGCTGCACGTCATTAGGATTGACATGCAAGTTAATTTTTTCACCATCTTTGGGAATAAGATCAATGGCCTGCTTAACAGCAGATACAATCTGACCTGAATCAATAGATAACTCTCGTCTAACAACTTGTTTGGCAATAGTAATGGCAATTTCAGCTGTTTTTTCTTGAATTTGCTGATCGATGTCTTTCATCGGCTCATTTAATATAGTCGATATAGCGTCAATCATTTCGAGTTTGTGTTTCCATTCAGACTCAGCCTTAGCTATCGCTTCTTGATAGCCTTGTTCAAATGCAAGCTGCTTCTCGCTGGCAAAACCATCATCTATCTGACTGTGCTGTTGATGTTTTTCATTCAACAACGCATTTGGCTTAAACACATCGCTACTGCTTCGATGTGCATTATTTTGTAATAATTTAGTGATTCCCCCAATGCCCATAGATACCTTTACTTATAAATTATTTATAGATAATCATCTCCGCCACCGCCGAGCATAATTTTGCCTTCTTCACCTAACTTAAGTGCAACTTCAAGTATTTCTTTTTGCGCATCTTCTACATCTGAAAGTTTGGCGGGGCCGGCAGATTCTAAGTCATCACGTAACATTTCAGCAGCACGTTTTGACATATTTTTGAATATCTTATCTCTCACATCTGCGCTTGCACCTTTTAATGCTAGGACTAATTTATCTTGTGGCGACTCTCGAAGAATTGTTTGCATGCCGCGGTCATCAATATCAAGCAGGTTATCAAATACAAACATCAAACCTTTGATTTTATCACCCAGCTTTTTATCCTTACTATTAATTGAATCCATCACACTGGATTCAACATCAATTTTTACATTGTTTAATATATTTGCCGCTATTGATGGACCACCGACACTAGGCACTTTATCCGGTTTGTCTTTTTTAAAGTAATCTTCAATCAGTTCATCAAGTTCTTTTAATGCTTCAGAATTGACATCCTCCATCAGCGCAATCCTCTCAATTACTCTGGGCTGCAACTCTACATCCAGGCTTTCCAGTACCTTACCTGCTAACTCGCCATCTAATTGTGTTAATAAAGTTGCAATAATTTGTGGATGCTCGTTCTGTATAAAATCGCAAATAGTTTCTGAATTCATCCATTTTAATACTTCAATACCTCTCGCATCTGGGCCTAACACAATGCGTGAAAGGATATTTTTTGCTTTGTTGTTACCCAGTGCATTTTTAAGTACTTTTTTTAGATAGTCATAAGCACCGATATCCAATGGAGTAGTGGTCTGTGTATCACCTGCAAATTCCAGCATCACGCCTTGAATCTCATGTTGCGTGATATCATTGATATTGGTCATTGCTTCACCAAGTTGTTGTAACTCTTCTGGACTCATATGTTGCAAGACTTGTGAAGCATCATCTTCACCAAGTACCATCAGCAATATTGCCGCTTTTTCTGAACCCGAAAGCTGCCTAGGTGACTCCAGTGCCGGCAATTCCTCAGCCATTATCTGCTACCCAATTTTTGACAACTTTTGCCACTGACCTTGAGTCCTGACCAACCAACTGCTTAGCCATGGCCAATTGCTCAACATAATTGGGGTGACTGGTTGTTAATGAGTTTTGCTGTCCACCAGAGGCATTGCCAATACTGACAATTTCATCACGATCATCAGGCGATGGAAGCTGTTTATTGGTTGAGTTATCTGACCCTGAAGCGATCAATCGACTTTGTAATGTTTTCATAGTTGGCTTAACAACAGTAAATATCAGTATTAATACGGCAATTCCCGCAAGTGCTTGTTTTATCACCGTCGCAAACCAGTCTTGTTGCCAAATTGGCATTTCAGGGATCTCTTCTAAAGGCACTGTCTGAAATGATTTGTTATATACTGATACGCTATCACCACGTGCTTCATTGAAACCTATCGCTTCACTTACAATTCCTTCAATCAGAGACAAATCATCTTCAGATAATTCAGTTCGCACTTCAGATCCATCTGCGGCCACACTTATCCAATCATCAGCAACGACTGCGACAGTAATTCTCTGTAACTCACCCACAGGCTGCATTACATGCCTAATGGTTTTATCAAGCTCATAATTTCTAACTGAGTTTCTATTTGTATTTGTCGGTGTGGCTTGATTGCCCTCATCATCAGTGACTTGTGGATCAACAGTACCTGCTGCCGGCGGCTGGTTTGTAAGCGCACCAGGAATACCAACTGCACCGAGCACCCCTACTTGTTGCTGATCTATGATCTGTTCACTTCTAATTTTCTCTTGATCGGAATCAAATAACTCTTGTGTGCTCTCTACACGCGTGAAATCCATTTCCGCATTTACTTGTACTTTGAAGCGACCATAACCGAATATAGGCGCTAGCATCGATTCGATTCGATCAACATAAAGTAATTCGACTTCTTTTTTATAGTCAAATTGCTTTTGCGAAAATTCCATAGTTTTATCTAAACTTGTTGAGTTTAGTAGATTTCCCCATTGATCAACCACGGTGACATCAGAGACTTCTAAATAGGCAACACTTGAAGATACCAAGTAGGCAATTGAATTTACTTGTTCTTTATCTAGTCGCCGACCACCTGCTACTTTGACCATCACTGAAGCACTACTATGATCCTTTTTACGCATAAATGCGGTACGCTTAGGAATCGCTAAATGCACGCGTGCATTGTCAATATTTCTCATAGCAGAGATCGAACGGCTTAATTCAGTTTCAAGTGCATGCTGATACCTAGCTGTTTCAAGAAATTGACTGGTACCTAATGTTGTATCTTTTTTTAGTAGCTCATACCCCATAGGACTCGAATTAGGCAAGCCTTCTGAAGATATTAATAACCGTGCTTGTTGCTTCTGATCATTTGCGACCATTAAATCGCCAGAAAGACTATCAAGCTTATAGTCAATATCATTTGCAGCTAATATCGATGTTATTGCACTTACATCACTATCAGACATGTTATCCATAAGCGGAGAAAATTCTGGCTTAGTTGCCCACATGATCACAGCGACACTAAGTGCCAGAACTGCCGCTAAACCAAACAACATACTGATCGACGATATAATAGTTTTTGTGATGCGCATTGTTTTATCTGGCATCTCGGGGAGTTGCTGAATGCTTGCTTCGCCTTCCATGACTATCCTATATTAGTATTGATATGTTCTAATTATTAAATTGTAGATTTAAAGTGGCATATTCATCACTTGTTTATATGCATCCACTAGTTGATTCCTTACTTGCTTTAGCGCCTCGAAGGAGACACGCGCTTTTTGCATCTCTATCATTACTGATGATAAAGGTACATTTGGATCGTTCATTTCGAATGCTTTGGTCAATTCGCTAGATTTCATTTGTTGATCATTAACTTTATTGATAGAGTCTTTCATCAATTCAGAAAACTGCGTTGGTTGATTAACTTCAGTTACACTACCGTCATTAACACCTTGTTGTACTTTTTTGGCGAGTACTTGTAGTTGAGTTAATAACTCATTAGAGTTTATTTTATCCATATTGTATTCCTCTTATGCCATGCCGAAAGCCGAAGGCACATCAACACCTTCATCTTTTAGTCTGGCAAGTTTATAGCGTAATGTTCTAGGGCTAATGCCAAGTTTTTCTGCTGCATGTTTACGGCTACCATTGCCTTCTTTTAATGCATGCAAAATCAAACTTTTTTCAGTGTCTTTGAGGCTGCTCTGTTTTATCTCTAATGGCAATTCTTCATGTTTTTCATCTTCGATATAAATATGCTCAGGCAATATTAAATTTCCATTTGATAAAACAATTGATCTTTGCACGACATTATCCAGTTCGCGCACATTACCTGGCCATCTGTATTTGATCAGTTTATCTTTGGCAGCATCTGACAGCTCAGCTTTGCCAGCGATATCTCTGTATTTATATAATAATGATTCAATAATGGGTAAAATATCGTCCGGGCGTTCTCTTAATGGCTTTAAAGTAATTGGAAACACACTTAAGCGATAATATAAATCTTCTCTAAATCGACCTTGCTCTACTTCTTGTTTAATATTTCTATTAGTTGTTGCTAAAATTCTCACATCAAGATCTATTACCTTCTTACCGCCAAGACGTTCAACTTGTCTTTCCTGCAAAACTCTCAATAATTTAGCTTGTAGCGAAATATCCATTTCTGAAATTTCATCAAGCAACAATGTGCCACCTTGTGCTTGTTCAAACTTGCCGGGATTAGAGGTATGTGCACCTGTATAGGCACCTTTCTCATAACCAAATAGCATTGCTTCAAGCATATTTTCAGGAATAGCGGCACAGTTAATCGCTATAAATGGCTTATTTGTTCGCGCTGAACAATGGTGTATATAACTGGCCAATACTTCTTTACCAGTACCACTTTCACCATTAATGAGGATTGACACATCAGTTGCCGAAACTTGTGCAGCCAAGCGTTTAATTCTGACACTCTCATCATCAACTGCCACGAATACAGAATCGTCATTATTTATATGCGTATTATTTTTAACAATAGTGATCAGCTGTTCTGCTTCAAATGGTTTTACCAGATAATCGATTGCGCCCATTTTGACTGCTTCAACTGCTTTATCGACTGTAGCGTACGCAGTCATCAATACGAATGGAACAGGGATAGAATTTTCGCGCGTATATCTAAGCAAATCTAAACCAGTTTCTAATGGGTATTCGTCTTGGTCGTCAAAATTTACATCACTTATGATTAAGTCAATGTCTTGCTTGCCTAATATATTTACAGCGCAAGACAATTTGTCAGCTGTAAACACTTCATAACCTTCAATCGATAAAGTATCAGATAATGCTTGCAGTAACTCTCGATCGTCTTCTGCGATTAATACTCTTGGTTTTGACATGAATTCCTCCTTGGATTTAGACATTATTGTTTTGCGCTCCCTGCACCTGCATGTTGTGTCTATATTCGATTGGCAAATTAATAATAAATTGTGCACCAGATTGAGTATTCTCTGCTGTTATCTCTCCATAATGTGAGTCAATGATAGATTTAACAATTGACAATCCCAGTCCTGTGCCATTTTTTCTTGTGGTAAAAAAAGGTTCAAATATTGTATTAATCAGACCCTGTTCTATACCTGAGCCATTATCTAATAACGTGATTTTCATAAAGTCATTGTGTTCATATTCAAATTTGATATTGATTAGCACCTCTGCATTACATGCAGCACGTGAATTAGAAACTAAGTTTCTAAAAGCTGTCATTAAAGCAGCAAAATTAGCTTTAATATACTTACCATTAAGTTCTGGTTGTGCTTGTATACTGAATATCACATCTGGAAAAATTTCCAGCAAATCAGATGCAATCATTTCACAACACTTTTTACACTCCAATGACTCAAATGTATCTGCACCACCTTTTGCATATAACAACATACTGTTAATAGTGTTCTCTAATGTTTTTAGATTGTATTTAATCTTTTCTACAATTTGCAGATTATCAGTATGTGACAATTTCTTATTTAAATTGGATAAGTGTAAAAACGATGTTGCCAGTGGTGTACGTATATCATGTGCAATCGAAGCGATTGCATTACCCAAGAAAGCAAGACGCTCTTTTCTTTTAACACTATCAACATGCGTTACGGGGTCGGTAATATCAGTGACGAGTACTAATGAATCTTCAGACCTAGTAATGGTTTTAGAAGAAAAATGTAAATTTCTCCCATTGATGTATAAATTGCTTATATCTGTTTGATCTTGCTGTGGAAATAATTGTTTTAAAACATCTGACCAAACCAATCCATGCAGCGGCATATTCAATAAATTTGTCGATGCTTGATTGCATTCGCGGATAATACCCTCACTATCAATGACCATGACGCCCATTGGCAGTGCCATTAATAATAAGTGCATACGATTTGCCAACTGCTCTTTTTCGGCAAGTTCATGTAAGCGCTGTGCTTTGGTATCAGATAACTCTGTTTTAATTTGCTTGAATCGACCTTCTAAGTCTTGATAAGCATGTGTGAACTGTTCTGAGATTTGATTAAATTGCTGAAAAGCAAGATGAAGATCTGCATTAGATAAATTAGATACTGCACTCATACAGCACGCCCTTTTGTTTACAAACAACATTAATTAATTCAGCAGAGTGACTGCCAGTTAATTAACTATGTGCAAACAACGTGCCTAATAAACTTTATCTAGAAAAAATAACTACTTAGTAACGATGCAGAGATTTATTGACAATTTTTCGTCACTATTAACGTTGAATTCCATATTTACGCAGCTTTTCTACCAGGGTTGTGCGACGTAATCCCAGCAGTTTTGCTGCCTGCGCGACAACACCATCCGATGCCTCTAATGCTTCACGTATATAATGAACTTCCAAGTCACCAATATAACTTTTCAGATCGAAACCTGATTCTGGCAAATGACCATAGGCATGAATAGCTTGTGTCGGTTCTTCAACTGCAAAGGGCTCAACAACTTGTTCGATAGAGTCTATTTCAGACTCCTGATTGTGATCAGACGATGAACTCAGGGAAGCTTTATTGCGTAATTTTTCTGGCAACTGCAGGGAATCGATTGCGCTATTAGGATAAAGAATACTTAGTCTTTCAATTAAGTTAGACAATTCTCTTACATTGCCTGGCCACGGATAATTGGCCAATATTTTCACCGCATCATTAGTCAAAGAAAAATTGGTGCCGTTATCACGTTTCAAACGATCTGTAATAGCGCAAATCAAAGACGGGATATCTTCAACGCGTCGACGCAATGGCGGCATGTCGATGGGGAAGACATTAAGACGATAAAATAGGTCTTCACGGAACTCACCTTGTGCGACCATTTCTTCTAAATTTCGGTGTGTCGCAGCTACAATACGTACATCAGCCTGTATCGGCTTGGTTCCCCCCACTCTCTCAAACACTCTTTCTTGTAATACCCGCAATAGTTTGGCCTGCATTTGCAGGTCCATATCTCCGATTTCATCTAGAAAAATTGTGCCGTTTTGAGCGAGTTCGAAACGCCCTTTATGAGTGGTAATTGCGCCAGTGAATGCACCTTTTTCATGGCCAAATAACTCGCTCTCAAGGAGTTCTGCAGGAATTGCTGCACAGTTAACTGGCACAAAAGGATTCTTTGCTCGATTTGAAAATGAGTGAACTGCACGTGCGACTAATTCTTTTCCCGTACCCGATTCACCAAGGATTAAAACATTCGCTGTGGTGGCAGCGACATGCTCAACTAGCTTACAGACATTCTGGATTGCATGGCTATGACCATCTAGAAATGACTTACCTCGTCGTCTTCTTGCAGCGACGGCTTCTTTGGTCGTGATAGAGTTATCTTGTGACTCATCATCTTTGATTAAACTCCGCATGTTGAATCTCCCTTCAATTCAGTTACACGCTGAAAATTGTTTTTTATTATTGTAATTATGTTTTTATGTCACCTTGTGGCAATTTAATGTCGTGAAATAATATGCTTAATTTTGCAATTGTACCAGTGTTTAATTGTAAAATTTCATTGTAAATCTGGTGTATAGGTGCTAGAAAGTTAACAAATAACAAATATTAGCGTTTGTTTAGTTATTTGTCTTTAATTTCAAAAACATAGAGCAGAGATATCTATTTCCATACACAACAACTTTGACATCATTGCCCTCACTCAGTTAGATAAATTATTTATGTGGACATTAATTAAAATATTTACTTATCGACTGGAATATTCTGATTTTCAATATATTCGCCGTGACTTGCCCTATTTAAGTGAATCGTACGAATATCCGTCAAAACTTCGTCGCGTAAAAAGCGACTCAACACTATGATGGACTCATTTAGTTGTGCGAGTGTTTGCAAATCATCTGCTAGTAAAGGCATGGCGGCATCTATATTGCGACACTTTGACAATGTACGAATAAAGCTCGCTCGTTCTGAATCGTATTTTTTCGCTCCTTCAAAATCACCGGTATGCAAGCATGCGATGATATTTTCACTGGCATCGATGGCATGTGAAATTTGATGTTGAAGTTCGTGCTCAATTTGACTCATAGTTAAATTCTATTTTCTCAGTTCCACTGGAATCATTACCCACGCGCTAGTGATTTCTTCAACCAGGCTTTTTACTTCATCTAATATCGCGATATCATTGTGAGCATTCGCTTGCACTAACTGGCGCTGCATGTAGTCATACAAGTCATCAAGATTCGCTGCTATTTCGCCTCCCTCTTCAATATTTAATGACATTCGCAAGCCATCAAGAATATTTAATGCTTTCGTCAAACGCGTGATCTTCTGACTGATATCACCTTGCTGCAGACATGATTTTGCCTCGTTAATACGCACGGCCAATGTTTCCAGTAATAGTTTAATCAATTCGTGGCCATTAGCCTGTTCGACTTGTCCATAAGCACCCATTTCTTGATAACTCGCTAATGCGTGATTTGATAACCCTGATGACATAATGCGTTTACCTTTTATCTAGATTGATTTAGTGTCGGCAAATTTGCCAACTGTTGAGTTAAAAATGAACTAGTTGAGTTCAATTGGCTAACCAGAGAATCTAATGATGCAAACCTGGCTCGCAATCTGGCTTCAGTGCTTTCAAGACGCAGCTCAAGTCGCTCAATATCTTCATCAATACTTGTTTTCTCAGTATTAAGCCCTTCAGTTCTGTTACTTATAATCCCGTCACTATCAAGGTAGCTATTTATCACTGTTTCCAGCGACGTGATAAATCCTGTATCGGCATTTGTGAATAAAGATTGAATTTCAGAGATATTATTGCCTATCTGTTCATCGTATTTTTCACCATCAAAGCTAAGTACACCATCACGATCAAAACTCAAGCCTAGTTGAAAAAGATAGTTGACGTTATCACCGCTGTCGTTATAGCGCGCAGAAAACAGTTCTCTGACACGTGACTCGATATTAAGAATAGTATTTTCACCCGATAAGGTACTGCCTCTTTGTACTGCTAAGGCAGCTGATAGACTATTGTATGCCGTCACTAATGTCTCAATTGTTGTTTTCGCCACCGCTAAGTTTTCTGACACTGTCACGGTTGTTGTTCCAACACTACTGAGTGACAGGTTCACGCCTTGGATAACATCATCAATTTCATTACTGCTACGGGTAACAGCAAATCCATCCACTAACAACGTTGCGTTTTGCGCAGCATCTAATTCTTGTATAGAAAAAACAAGCTGGGATAATCCTGCGTCATCAACATCATTAGCATCATCATCTGTTACAGTAAAATTAATCTGATTTGTCAAACCAGATTGGTTTGCCGTTATTATTAATTTACTCCCTTCATCTACATTAATAATACTTGCCTGCACACTGGCGTTATTGGGATCAGTGTTAATAGCATCTCTGATTTGTGCCAGGGTATTATTTTCTGTTGTGATATCGAGCGTAAATGATTCACTACCCACGGTAAAAGATAGTTGCCCGGTCCCAATCACTTCACTCTCATCAGTGAAACTTTGCGAGCCTAATTTATTATTTTGTGCCAGCTGCGTGACCTGAACGACATTTGATCCTGTGACAGCTGACTGCAGTGCCGATGCGGTGCTGACGCCATCATCACTTGAAGCAGCACTAACACCTCGAAATGCATCAGAATTATTGAGCGCATTCACTGCTGTTTGAAATTCTGATAAGGCACTCTGGACAGCGCCAAAGCCACTAATCTTTAAGTCGATATTTGCTTTTCTAGATTCTAATAACTGAATTGGCCGAGATTCAGCGGCTACCAAATTTTGCACAAGAGATTCAAGATCGAGTCCAGAACCTACGCCTAACGAAGTGATCGAACCTGCCATGTGTTTCCTTTATTAAGAAATAATACGATTCGATAAAACCTTGCAAAGATGATGCCGAAGTTATTTATCCCTCATCAGCGAGCAAGATTCCCGAAGGAACAGAGTTTGAGAAGTTCTCACTGACTAACTTTGCAATTACCAGTAGCTCTTCAGGTGGAATTTGCCGGATAATTTTGCCGGATTCAGGTTCACGTACTGTGATGATCACTCTGCCACTTGCCTCATCAACAGAAAACTCAATGTTGCGATCGATTTGGCTAACAAAGTTATTTACTTTGCTTGCTGCTTTCTCAATATCTTGCCTGTTAGGCTGCTTTTCTTGTTGCTGAAGAGGAGGCTTCTGCGGAATATCGTTATTAATCGGCACCACATTATTGGGCACTCGATCAAATGCCGAGTTAGACTGTACTCGTGCTATGCCGGTTAAGCTTGTCACATCAGTCGTCATCGTTTGTTACCTCATCTATAAATCTTTTTAAAGTGTGCTCGGCTAATTTAGACCGAGCACATTTTTTACACTTGTATTATTACTGTAATAGCGATAATACTGACTGAGGTAATGAGTTAGCCTGAGCCACAATTGAAAGACCTGCCTGTTGCAAGATCTGTCCACGAGTCAACTCAGCTGTCTCTGCTGCAAAGTCTGCATCTTGTATACGAGAACGTGCAGCTGTTAGGTTTTCAGCAGTAATTTGAAGATTTGATATAGTTGATTCAAATCGTGTTTGTACCGCACCTAACTCTGAGCGAAGCGTGTTGACTTGACTTAATGCAAAATCAAGTGTCAATAATGCAGTAGTTGCGCCCGCTTGAGTTAATACAGATGTACTTGTTAAGGCATTATCAGTCGCACCAGCACCAATTGCATTACCTGCTACTGCTGCTACTGTACCGCCAATTGTAAATGTAGTACCAACATCACCCGCCAGTACAATTCCTGCTTGATATGTATCTGCACCACCAAGACCTGTGCCAGTCAATACAATGTCACTACCATCAGTATTACTTAGAATAACACCAGCACCCGATGCAGTTGCAGTCACACCAGTGTTAGATGATACTGCATTGATATTATCAACTGTGGCAGTTTGGTTTGCACCCGTATTCACAGTTACACCATTAATGACTACGTCAGTCGATGCAGTAATAGTTAATACCTCTGTTGCAACAGTAGTTGCCTGAGAAGCTTCTACGCCTGTATCTGCTGAGATGGCATTAATGGCACTCACTACGCCTGCAACAGTTGCACCGTTAGCAAATGTGTCTAGAGCTCCTGTATCAATTGCCACACCTTGAATAGTAATTGCATTTAACGCATCAAATGTTGTTGTATCAAATGAACCTGATTCAGATATAGTCGCACCGAGTATTTCTGCACGAGCATCTACACCGTCAACAGTAATTGTCTGGTTTTGATTGGCACCAACCTGGAATGTTAACGAACTCGCTGATCCATCAAGAACATTTTGACCATTAAACTGTGTTGAATTTGCAATTCTTCGCACTTCCGCAATCAACTGTGAAACCTCATTATTAATCGCTTCACGATCTGAGGCGGTGTTAGTATCGTTTGCGGACTGTACTGACAGCTCGCGAATACGTTGTAACGCAGATGTTGCAGTACTTAAACCACCTTCAGCAGTCTGAGCAAAAGAAATACCATCATTAGCATTTCGAATTGCTTGATTAAGTCCACGAATCTGAGAACTAAAACGTTCTGCAATCGCAAGACCCGCAGCATCATCTTTCGCACTATTAATACGAAGGCCTGAAGATAGACGCTGTAATGATGTACCTAATGCATTTTGCGTTTCATTTAAGTTTCGTTGAGCATTCAACGAGAACAAGTTTGTGTTAATAATCTGTGGCATCTTACCAACTCCTTTAAGTAAAGTTTCTTCCCATTCAAGGAAAAGCTCCGACTCTGCGGAGCTTGCCTGCTGCCGCTTTGCCATTGAGCAACGTATCGGCAAGTTAAATAAAAACTTTAAGAAAAAAACTTGACAAGAAAAATTTTTACTAAAAATGCTTATTTAAATGCATTTTTAAAATTTATCACCTGCTAATTCTTTAACTCAATCTGGACAATTGAAGACAAAAGCATGATGAATGGTCAGAGGGCTATATAAAGCCTATAGAAAGTTGAATAAATTTAGATTTTGTACGCGAGAGAACGTCGCTTGTACGGCCTCAAGTGTATTAATCTCAAACGTTAACTTACTAATTGCTTCAGCAAGATCAACATCTTCCACTTCAGAAAGCGTTTGTTGCAAGACTAATTTTGCACTCGATGATTCTGTATCGGCAGAATCAAGAGAGTTTTGACGTGTGCCGACTGAAGTGCGTATTTCAATGATATTACCTAGCGCTTGATCGATATCGCCTAATGCTACCTGTAGGCCTTGTTGTAACTGAGCTTCTTGTGCTTGATCATTAGGTGAGATCCCAAGTGTATTGATTAAATTAGTAATGGTCTGGAATATATCCTGATTACGACTGGCACTGACATTAAATTCATCTCCCGTCTGAGGATCACCTGATATCGTGACGTCAAGACCACTAAAATTGATTGATGTCCCTTCAATATAGGGTTGTACAGCTAATACGGTCGTTGCAGTGGTGTCATTGATCACATCGAAAGTAGTGGCTGACGTAAATACAATTCTAAAATCATGCGCTTGAAATATGGCATTGTCAGTCACACTGCCTTCACTAATTAAACCATTACCAGTGTTGGCTGTATTAATATTAGTTGCAAAGGCTCCATTGCCATTGCGAATTCGCTGAAATACTTCATAACCCGATTCATTGATATCTATGGCACGATTGGAAGAGATTTGCAAATTCAGAGCAGATTGATCGCCATTATAAATAGCACCCGTGGAGGTCAATACAAATGGCTCTGTCTTACCTTTGCCACCTGAAAATAAAAACTCTCCGTTGCCATCACGTGTATTGGCGTAATCGAGTATTTCCTCTAAGCGCTGTTTTATTTCAGTTTGAATTATACTGCGTGTTTCATCAGTTTGCGTGCTGGTATTTGCTTGTATGGTTAAGTCACGAATTCTCTGTAAAGTATTATTGACGCTAGTGAGTGTCGCATCGACCAAACCTAATTGTTGATTGGCAAATCCTCGATTTCTTTCAAATTGATCCAGTCTTGAAATTGCTTGATTCAAATCAACGGATCGTGCCGCTTCAGTGGGCGCATCAGAAGGACGTAGTAATTTCTTGCCTGAGCCAATTTGAGATTGATAACCAGCGATTTGAGATAAATTCTCTTGTATATCTTGCACTGCTTGTTGGAAGTAAAAAGAAGTTGAAATTCGCATCATTTACCTCGCAACCGCATTTAATAGTGTCTGGAATAACTCATCACTGGTAGAGATGACTTGTGCTGCCGCTTGGTAAGCTTGTTGAAATTTAGTCAAATTCACGGCTTCTTCATCTAAATTAACGCCAGAAACACTCTCTTTCGCCTGAATAGAATCTTCAAGTAATCGATTTTGCGCATTACTATTTAATTCGGCCTGACGAGTCAGCGTACCGACCTTCCCTACTAAACCACCATAAGTTTCTTGATAATTACTCGTACCACTGACGGTATCGGCCGTTTGTAATGCAAGTAAAGCTAACGCATTTGTATTATCAGAGACTGAACCAGAGTTGCGTTCAATGGTGAACACATCACCCGGCTCAACGGGGCCTTCGACTTGCACACGAATACCATTGAAATCTATATTAGCGCCACTGGCGTATGTGACTCCACTTGCAATCGTTGCACCATCAGTAACATTAAATACATCATAAGTTGTTGCTGGTGTATTAAAACGTATTTCCACAGTATCGCTTAAATCCGGATCCGTTATATCCAACACTTGTGGCGCACTTATATTAGCGTCACCAAGATTATTTATGTTGGCACTGGTACGTACCGGCGAGGCAGCAGCAAAATCATCCGTGCGAGAAATAAGTACATCGATACCACTGGCGCCCAGACGTGTGGGCCGGATCAGGAAGCGGTCACCTGCAGCGGCACCGGCAGACACATTAATCTGCAAACCATCAACAGTAAATGTTGCCGCAGCAGACACGGTGGTGGTGCCATCATCTAAGCGTGTCAACGTATAGTTCGCACCATCATAACTAAGACTATAATCAGAAGAAGTTAATGCTGTGAAATCTGTTATTGTTCCGGTAACAGTTGAAGCACCTGTATTATCTGTATTCGCGACCACTTCTACGGGTCCGGTAGCAAAAAAGTCTGTACCGATCGCGCCAGTTAATGTTTGTCCGACATTATGCTGTTCATTGAATGTGCCCCCCAACACTGTAGCAATGCGACCAAGCTCATTACGAATCGAGCCCAGTTGTTCATTTTTAAATTCCAACAAACCTGAAATACTGCCTCCGGTAATCGAATTAGTAATATCTGCTTGACCGCTGAACGTTTGATATGCAATACGTGTGTTGGCACTGTCATTGGGATCAGAAATAGCTACTAACTGTTGTGCATTACCACCGACAACAATACTTTGTCCGCTACCTACAAACACACTCAAAGAGCCGTCATCTTGTTCGAGAGTTTGAACAGCAACAATTTCGGAAAGTTCTAGCACTAGCTGGTCACGCTGATCTAACAAGTCATTGGGTCGTTGACCTCCTGAAGTGGATGCTTGCGCCTCAACTATTTTTGAATTCAAGTCCGCAATTGCCGTAGCAATTGCATTCAAGTCTTGAATGTTTTCACTAATACCGACTTTTATATCGCTATTGATTGCTTCTAACTGAGATTCAATATTTGAGAATCTTGAAACCAAAGATTCTGCAGAACTAAGTACCACCTGGCGCGCGGAACTTGAGCTTGGGTCTATTGCCAAGTCTTGCACGCTATTAAAGAAATTTTGTAATGATGGCGCCAAGCTACCATCACCATCAGCTAATAGATTATCCACACGTGAGGCTAAATTACTGATTGTATTTAATCGCCCTGCTTCGGTAGATGCGGTTCTTAATTGTTCGATCAGGAATTCACTCTCAACACGCTGAATATTTGAAACGCGCGTGCCCGTACCAATAAAACCATTACCAAACCCTTGTGGCTGCAATGTTGAAAAGTTAACTTCCTGACGGCTATAACCAGGGGTGGATGCATTAGCAATATTATTTGATGTCGTTGCTAACGCAGTCTGAAATGCGCGTAGGCCAGTTACCGCGATGTCTAAAGAATTTGCCATAGTGTTCCCTGATTGTTAGCGAGACACTGTAAATGCCTGATTGCTTAACACACCCATAATTTTGTTAGCGTAATTTGGATCAGTAGCATAACCTGCATTTTGAATCTCTTGTAAAAAGCGTCGAGTGTCACTAGCAAACTCTAATGCATATGCATAACGATCATTGTTGATAAGAAAATCTGCGTAATCATTAAATGAATCTTGAAGCGTTTCATACATACGGAAAGTCTGCTTTAATTCTTTAAATGTTCCTTGTTCGAATTCAAGCGTATTACTGTTAACACTTTCACCTTTCCAACGACTATCGGCCTTAATTCCGAAATAATTATTTGAGCTACCGGATTCGTCAGCAGGCACATGATGTCCCCATCCTGTTTCAAGCGCGGCAATTGCAATTAGCACGTCCGGCTCTACACCTAATTTCTCTGCCGGCAATTGAGCATATTTATAGGCAACTTCGACAAATTCATTTGGTGTCTCAGGTTTGAATGCCAATGGTCGCACCTCACTGACAGCTTCAGCTCCATGATTAGCAGGCGATGCAGTAACACCGGCAGATAAATAATCAATGAAGTTATCTAAGCGTGCTAAATCGAGAGGCTGATTAGCCGTCGAAGTTTCATCATTGACAGAAGCAACAGGACTTTTTCCTAATTGCCTATTTATAATTTGCGCAACACCTAATAACTCATTTTTAGCCAAATCTGATGCTATTTGCTGATCATACATATCTCGATAGAAATCTGACTGATCACTTTGGAATAAACCATCAGCGAGTGAAGCAGTACGCATACTCTTTAACATTTGCTGCAAAAACAATGCTTCAAATTGCTGAATTACTTCACTATCAACTTCATCGCCACTGGAAGCTTGCAAACGCAAACTTGCCGTATCAGACGCAGTGGATAGAATAGAAGCGATTCCCTGACTCATATCATTTATATCACTATTAATTCAGCTTTAAGCGCGCCCGCCTGCTTTAGCGCTTCGAGTATTGCAACTAAATCACCCGGCGCAGCGCCCACTTCATTGACTGCATTAACAATCGAATTTAGGGAAATACCTGGATCAAACAAAAACATGCGATCAGTATTTTGTTGTACTTCAATTTCAGAATCAGTAGTAACTGCAGTTTGACCAACAGCAGCAAATTCATTGGGCTGACTGACCTCAGTATTTTCAGAGATGGTGACGACTAAGCTTCCATGTGAAACTGCTGCTGCCGATACGCGCACATTAGAACCAATGACAACAGTACCTGTGCGAGAGTTAACAATCACTTTTGCCGCTGCAGATGCTGGTTTCATTCTGATATTTTCTATTTCTGCTAAAAAAGAAACACGATTGGAAGCATCGAAAGGTGCACGCACTCGAACTGTGACAGGATCTAAGGCACTTGCAACACCTCCACCCATGATCTCATTGATTCGATCTTGCATACGTTTAGCGGTAGTAAAATCAGAGCTATGTAAATTCAAGTACAAGTGATCTTGTAGCGCAAAATTACTTGGAATAATTCGTTCGACTGTTGCACCATTTGGAATGCGGCCGGCACTGGGCACGTTAATCGTAATACTCGATCCATCGCTTCCCTGAACACCTAAGCCACCAACAACTAAATTGCCCTGAGCTATTGCATATACATCTCCATCAATCCCTTTCAGAGGTGACATTAATAAACTACCACCACGCAAACTTTTAGAGTTGCCTAAAGATGACACGGTGACGTCAATTGTTTGCCCGGGCTTTGCAAATGCTGGCAGCTCTGCATGCACCGAGACGGCGGCGACATTCTTTAACTGCGGACTGACATCAGGCGGTATAGTAATGTTATACCGATTGAGAAAGCTTTTTAAACTTTGCACTGTGAAAGGTGTTTGACTGGTTTGGTCACCTGTACCATCCAGACCCACAACCAGACCGTAGCCCAACAATTGATTGGAACGAACACCCGCAACAGAAGCAAGATCTTTTATTCTATCTGCCTGAACAATGTTTGAGAGTGCCAGCAAAAAGATTATATAGAGTAAACGCATATCGAATCCCTTGTTATTAAAGCGGCCATATTGCATGCATAAAGAACTTGGCTAACCATCCAGCCTTACTACTGTCACTCACTACACCGGAACCTTTATATGTAATGCGAGCATTAGCAATTTTGGTGGATTCAATCCGATTATTTGCATCAATATCAGTAGGACGAACAATGCCATCAATCCTAACCACTTCACTGCCTTCATTTAATGTTAGCAGTTTCTCTCCTTTAATTACTAAATAGCCATTTGCCAATCGTTCGGTCACTGTGACGGTAATATTTCCGTCCAAGCTATTTTCTTGTGTTAATTCACCTTCACCTTCAATATCTCTTGAAGCCGTCGCACTACTAGACAACACTTCTCTACCATCAATGGTGTAATCGTTTTTGCCAAATAGTGTTGGGTTCGGTAAATCTATGCTGGTTGATTTGTCAGCTTCTAACGAGGACGATTTACTGGCATTGGTTTGTTCAGACAAAACTACCGTGAGCAAATCACCCACACGAGTTGCTTTGATATCTTCAAAAATATAAAGATTAGTTGACGCATAGAATAAGCCTCCATCATATGTCACTTTTTCCTCAGGCACGACCGGTGCTGCAGGCTCATAGTCAGGATCACTTATTTGCCCAATAGAACTACAACCTGACAGCAGTACTATTAGCAAAAGCCAAATCAATTGATTGTTTTGTTTCATAATCTCCATCCCTGTCATTTAGCTAATCCTTTATTGTTAAACGTTATAGATTGTTATTAACGTACTGCAACATGCTGTCGGCAGTTTCAATAGCACGTGAATTGACTTCATAAGTTCTTTGAGTTTCAATCATATTAACAAGCTCTTCTACAACATTAACATTAGATGTTTCTAACGAGCCTTGGATCATTGTGCCTAAACCATTTTGCCCAGGTGTTCCAGGCGTCGGGCTGCCCGACGATGCGGTTTCTAAAAATAAATTTTCACCTCGTGGCTGCAAACCCGTTTCATTAATAAAATCGACTAATTGAATGTTCCCTACTTGCGTTGGCGCATTATCACCTGCAGTTAATGTCGAAACAGTGCCATCAACGCCAATAGTTATACTCGTCACATTTGGTGGAATCGTAATCGCGGGCTGTAAGACATAGCCACTTGAATTAACAATTTGCCCTTGCGAATCTAATGTAAAGCTGCCATCACGTGTATAGCCTGTTGTGCCATCAGGCAATTGAATTTCAAAAAAACCGCGTCCCTGAATAGCAATATCCAGTGGTGCATCAGTTTGCGAGACATTCCCTTGTGTAAATAATTTTTCAGTTGCGACAACGCGTACACCAGTACCTAATTGCAAGCCCGTAGGTAACTGGGTATCTTGAGATGATTGTGCACCTGGTTGACGTACATTCTGATAGATTAAATCCTCAAACACTGCACGATCACGTTTAAATCCTGTGGTATTGGCATTAGCAAGATTATTAGAGATGACTGTCATACGCGTTTGTTGCGCATCCAGTCCTGTTTTTGAGTTCCATAATGCTGATGTCATTGTTATAAGTCCTTTATTAAATTATCCGCGCAATCTTAAAATTGACGCTGAGCTAGAATCGTTAGTTTCTGCGGTCTCCATTAGCTTCACATGCATTTCAAATTTTCTAGCCAACTCAATCATATTAATTAATTCGCTCACTGAGTTGACGTTACTTCCTTCTACTGTTCCTGCTGCAATTCTGACTGAGGCATCGGCATCAACTTCGATACCTTGTTTAGCACGAATTAATCCATCTAAGCTTTTTTCCAAATCATCAATTGCCGGCTTAACTAATTTAATCCGATCGACGACAGCTAACGCACTCGCATCCTGACCCACAGGAATAATTGACAAGGTTCCATCCGCTGCGATGTCTAACTTTTCATAAGGAGGTAAAGCGATTGGGCCATCATTTCCCATCACCGAATAACCAGCACCGGTTTGCAACAAGCCGCCATTCACTACTCTAAGATCGCCTGCTCGGGTATAGGCTTCACTACCATCAGGTGCTTGTACTGCTATCAATCCTTCACCATTAATAGAAATATCTAGATCTCGTCCTGTTTGCGTGACTTCACCGACATCAAAATTGATTCCTGATCGTTCATCCACACTGAATACACGACTTGGATTACCTGGTCCGTAAACAGGTAGACTACGCAAAGTGTCAAAGTCTGCTCTGAATCCGGTGGTGTTTGCGTTTGCCAAGTTATGGCTATTCGTGGCCTGTTGCGCTTGGATTTGTTTAGCGCCATTCATTGCAACGTAGAGCATACCGTCCATTCTCTATTCCTCTTTACTAATATTTACAATGTCAACTCAATTCATTATTAAATAATATTAATAATGGTTTGAGTGATCTCATCCGCTGCACCAATCACCTGTGCATTAGACTGGAAAAATCTTTGTGCTTGAATCATGTCAATGAGTTCCGCAGTCACATCAACATTCGATTCTTCAAGCGCTCCTGATTGAACTAAACCTAAGTCAGTCGAGCCAGGTTCACCAACCAAAGCAGGGCCGGAAGCAAATGATTCCGTCCACAGTGTGCTACTTGATGGAACTAAACCTTGCGTGTTAGAGAAATTTGCCAATGCTACTTGACCAAATGCTTGTGACTCACCATTAGAATAACGACCAAACAATGTGCCATTTTGTCCAAAATCAAGACTGGTTAAACGACCTGTTTCAAATCCATTTTGATCTAAAGAAGCAACGCCAAAAGGACTACCGAACTGCGTCACATCTGCATAATCTATAGTATAGGTTGTAGTAGTACCGACACCGCCAGGAGTGAATGCGGCTGAAGTAACAGTAGTACCTGCGCCACCGTTGACGCCTACAAGATTTCCACTTGCATCAAAGTTTAGTAAGTCAGGTCCATCCACTTGCGTGCCATCAACAAAAGCAAACACTTCCCAGTTAGTGGCCGTGTCACGACGGAAATATAATGAAGTCAGATGTTCTCCACCTAGAGAATCATAGGTTGTTAATGAAGTAGAGTGATTATATGTTGCTGGATCAGGTCCAGACGCACCCACAGTAAATGCTGGCAAAATAGTTTCTGTGGCACTAAGATTGGCGCCAAGTTCAATTTCAGAAGTGATTCGAGGAGCTAAATCCGATCTGTTTACAACGATAGGCCCTAGTGCACCTGTAATGACGCCATTCGAGTCTGGTTGAAACCCGACTAGTTGATTACCGATGGGATCGACAATATTGCCATCCGTGTCAACACCGAAAGCACCTGCACGACCATAAAATCTCTCACCTGATTCTTCTAATATGAAAAAACCTTGACCATTGATGGCAAGATCTAGTGAATTATCAGTGAAGGTGATGTCTCCATCGGTGAATTGTTGTTGAATGCCAGACACCTGGACACCTTGTCCAATTGAATTACTACTTACACCAAATTCAGAACTAGCATAAATATCAGCAAAATTTGCACGTGATTTTTTGAATCCCGATGTTTCGCTATTTGCAATATTATTTGAAATAACTTCTAAATCATTTTGTGCTGCACTTAATCCTGTCAGCGCTATATCAAATGGCATATCTTTCTCCTTTAGTTATGCATACTTATTGTGAAATCTTTTGTACATCGTTAAATAAAATGGTATCGCCACCCTCTAAACCTAATTCAATCGCGTTACTGTTGGCTAAATTGACACTTTCAACTTTACTTTGAACTGCTGTGGGTAATATGAACTCATCATCGCCTGCTACAACACTGGCAGAAATAAAATAAGCACCTACATCAACAGGCTCATTTTGCATGTCTAGACCATCCCAAGTGAAACTATTCAATCCACCATTGATTAACTGTACTTCTTTAGTTTGAACAACTTGGCCTGCTGCACTGCGTATCTCAACAAGCGCAGTGCCAACTTGACCGTTAGCATCCACGTAGGCAGTCACAGACTCTTCTGCATTGACGGTGATTCGATTACCCTCAACCTCAACACTTTTACCTATCAGTGCTGCTGCATTTAGCGCTTGATTACTAGCAAATCCTTGCGAGAATTCTGCAAATGAATCATTTAAGTTATTCACCCCGTCGACTGTGCCGAATTGCGCTAACTGGCCTATAAACGCGCCATTTTCAACTGGCTCAAACGGGTCTTGATTTTGTATCTGTGCAACAATTAGTTGCAGAAAATCTTCCTGCCCAAGTTCTTTATTACTTGGTTTATTTGCCTGAAAACGTTGCACGCCAAACTGGCTATTCAATGTATCGCTTTTACCGATTTCCATAATTCTATTCCTTGTTACTCACCTAAACGTAGTGTTTGTAATATAAGTTCTTTTGACGTGTTGATGATTTCAACATTATTTTGATAACTACGTGATGCAGACATCATATTGGTCATCTCTTCAATGGGATTTACATTAGACAAGTACACATAACCTTGCTCATCCGCCAGCGGATTCCCAGGCTCATAACGTTTTGGGGCTTCAGCATTGTTTTCGACGATACCTATAGTCTGCACACCCACATTTTGACCTTGAGTATTAAACGCATCTTTATACATGGCAGAAAATACTGGGTTACGCGCTTTATAAGCGTCCTCTGCCGTGCCTGAAACCGATTGCGCATTAGAGATATTACTGGCAGTTACATTTAGACGAGTGCTTTGGGCACTTAGCCCACTTCCTGATATTTCAAAAATATTAAACAAAGACATTCTGTTTATTCACCTTTAAGTGTTCTTATCAGCCCGCTAATTTTTTTACTCAAGCGATTTAAACTAAATTGATAACGAATTGCGTTTTCTGTGAATGCAGATTTTTCAAAATCTGAATCGACTGTATTTCCATCTAATGAAGAATGTAATGGCACACGATATTGGACTGCATGACTTGATAAAAGATTATTGCCATTGGTTATATGCATAGCATTACTTTTATCTAATCGAATATTTGTTCGACTATTCCCTTGTTGCAATGCCTGCATGGCAGATTTAAAGTCAATATCCCTCGCCTTATAATTAGGCGTATCTGAATTGGCAATATTAGTCGCCAGTATTTCTGAACGTGCAGCACGCAATTTAATTGCTTGTTCATGAGTTGCGAATAATTGATTAATTGGATTAGCCATAACATTAATTTGTTTTTTTGTTGTTACTGCTAAAGCAATCGCTGTGCCAGCCGATATAAACCAGTTACACTTTAAATTGAACACTTCGTCCCAGGAATAACCGCATGTGGCAACATCGCCTTAGAAGAAGTTGCCGGGCACCGGCAAGTCTTGCATTCATGCACGTCATTTAATGATATTTACGCCAAATAATTTTAGGCATAAACATTGCATTGACTATCCATAATGACAATTTTAGTTAAATAAACGTTAAATAATTGACGAAGATGCAGATGACGTAGATGAAGATAAATTTGAAGAGATTTTTATTTTGCGGTACTAAGACACTATATATAGCGATTGTTATATGTAGTATTAGTCATCAGGTTTTCAGCGAAACTGACAACATAGGCATTGTTTCTCAAAGCCATGATGACATAGTGTTAACTGCACAAAACTTCATTGCCAGCCAAATAGACAATCAGGAAGATGACATTCAGATTCATATTAAAGCGTTAGATAATCGCTTGAAGTTACATGCGTGCACATTACCATTACAAGCATTCTGGCCTCCTGGTGCGACTCAACGAGGACACACAAGTGTAGGAATTCGCTGTAATGACAATAAACCATGGAAAATATTTGTCAGCGCACAGATCAAACAATATGAACAGGTATGGATTGCTAATTCAGCTATATCACGAGGCACGTTACTCGATGATCAAAATATCAGAGTAGAGAAGAGAGAAATCAGTGTCACTCATAGTGAATACTTTAATGTCGATCGCAGCCCTGTGGGATTAAAAGCAAAGAGACCGTTAAGAAAAGGCATGATTATCCCGGTGATTGCTCTGGAAAAACCCATGGCTATTCAGCGAGGTGATCGAGTCGTCGTCATTGCACGCATCGGTGGTCTGGAAATTCGTACCGCCGCGACCGCGCTTAGTTCAGGCGCAGAGGGCGATAGGATTAAAGTCAAGAACTTGTCATCTAATAAAGAGTTAGAAGGCATTTTAAGCAAAAATAGTGTTGTTTATTTGAATATATAATAGTGAATATACAATTGACTAAAGAAATGGCATTTTTGGCCGATATTAGGAAAATCAGGAAAAGGTAATAAAAGATGACCGACGTGATAAGAAATATTAATTCCAATAATCAAGTGGCTAGTTCAGGATCAAAGCCAGCAGCCAAATCTTCAAATGAAGGTACTGCGCGCGTAGCGGATTCTGCAAGTTCTGCCGCAAGCGGTGCGACTGAGCAAGTTGACTTAACAAATTCTTCCAAAAAAGTTGATCAAGTACTATCAAGCTTATCAGCCGAACCAATTGTGGATCGACAGAAAGTAGATGATATTAAGTCTGCTTTGGCGGAAGGTCGCTATGAAGTCAATAGCGCTGTAATTGCAGAAAAGCTCATCGAAATTGATGATCTTCTAAAGTAACTATCACACATACCTCTCGATCCTGAGGAAATAAAAATGAATAACTCTCAAGCAGAAATAGCCCTGGATGAATTACGACAATGTATTTCTATTTTCCTAGATCAATTATCGGCAGAAAGAGAATTACTGTTAGCTGGCGACGCAAATGATTTAAATGAGATTACCTTGCAGAAACAAGAGAGTATTGCACAATTAACAGAGCTTGAAACTCGATTTTCTCCCGTATTAAATAACTTTGCGAACAATCAACCTATAAATGCAAAATGGCAGTCCACCATAGAACTGCTTAAAACCTGCCAAGAGATAAATACCGAGAATGGCTATCTAGTCAATCATCGCTTGAAACAAACCAGCACCGCTTTGCAACAATTGCATAGCCTGTTAGATAGTAATCATTCTGCCTTATACAACGAAGACGGTAGTCAAAACATCAGTTCAACGCCTAATCGGTCCGTTCACGCCTAAACTTTCACAATGCAATGTGGCTTCCCTGTATATAAAGGGACTAGATACTATGTTAATGTCAATTATTTGACGTTTTACAATTGAATTGTAAACTGTTGTTAAATTGTAATTATATAAGTAAATGTACTAATTCTTTACTTTAATTATGATGCCTAATATTTAGTACTGAATGCAAATTTAATAAATAAAATAAACATATAGATGGAAAATATAAAGTTAGTTTGCACTAACAAAACTGACAATACTCGATTCGATTCAGAGTCTCAAAACTCTGTATTATATTTCGTATTGAGGTTTCAAAATCAATTAACAATAGAGTCACTCTTCAGTGCTTTCGACGAATGCATTCAATCGGTCCATGCAATTAGTGGCATCAGATATCGTTACCCACTACTTGGTATCTCCCATACAATTGGAAATAGAGTTAAACAACAATGTTGCCTACAAATTCAATCCAACGATGAATTTTTAGGCGATATCACAATCTTTCACAATCACCCTATCAGCCGCCCAGCATTAAATAGTATTGAGTTAATCACCTCGCTAGTGACCCATCCTTTACGAGCGATTATCCAAGATATAGCCAATGCATCACTCGGCTGTAATAATGAAACAATTGGTGTTGCTAATGCGACTCTAGTGGAACAACTAGTCACACGCGAAGCAAAGCTTGCTCATCGAGAGCATGTTGATATGTCATTAATTCTTTTTGATATAGACCGCTTCAATATGATTTCTGAAGCACGGAGTTTTATCATCCGAGATGAAATTTTATATCAAGTCATGAAAGTGATACGCTACCATATCCGAGATACAGATTTATTATTTAGATATGAAAATGATACTTACTGTTTAATCCTAAAAGGTGTTAATACACATAATGCATTATTAATTAGCGAACGTGTTCGACAAGCTATCGATAGATATGACTTTGATATTGGTAATATAAAAACGCATATTACGATAAGTACTGGCATAGCGAAATTAGAATCCAATGACAGTATAGAAAGTATATTTACTAGAGCGATACATGCCACGCAACATGCTAAAAAAATGGGCAGAAATCAGTCTATCATCGCCGACGGCACATTCATTTCGTAATCTGTCTATCTTATACTGCTAAGCTACTTTTAGCGTCTCAACTCGGTCTCTACCACTGCGTTTAGCTTTGTAAAGTGCTTTGTCCGCACGTTCAAATACAGAGGTTGGCGTATCTTTTTTAATAAACGTAGACACACCACAAGAAATTGTTACATGTAGAGCTTGTTGTTTATAAGTGAATTCTGTTGATGAAATTAAAGCACGAATTCTTTCTGCTAATTGTAATCCCTCTTCCAGCGTTTTGTCTGTCAGCAACATAACAAATTCTTCGCCACCAAATCTTGCCAATACATCGCCCTTGCGCACACCAGTCTCTAATTTTTTAGCCACTGCCTGTAATACTTTGTCCCCGGCTGCATGCCCGTGGTTATCATTGATTGATTTAAAATGATCAATGTCCCAAACTAACATAGTGCTTGGCACTTTTTGTTCCTCCCATTTCATCCAGGCCTTTTCCAAAGCTTGGACATAGGCAGCACGATTGTAAAGGCCTGTTAAAGGATCGGTGATTGCTTCAATGTGTTTCTGGCGAATAGTTTTTTCCAGATCTTTCGCATGGTCCTCAAGTAACTTAATTTTATTACTCATACCTGCAATTTTATTTTCTAATATCTTAGTTTCACTGTCTTCTGCTTCAACTTCCTGAATAATTTTATTCTGCAATGCTGTTACAATATTATTTAGGTTGTCTTTAAGATCATCAAAATTTTCGTTTGCATCAATAGAATCACCCATTTGCTTTAGACCATCTTCAAATGAGCTATTGATACTGCCCGCGATAGACTCACGAGAAAAATACTCATCTTTTGCTTGCGTGATATCTGCATAAATCGATTGCAATTTACTTGCGATGGCAACTAAGTAACCATGCATTTCCTCGTGATCCTCAGTGATACTACTCGAAAATGCCATTAATAAGTCTTTTGTGGCTTGAGTGCACTGTTCAATATCGGAGTCACTATCTAGTTTTTCTTTTAAGCTATTTGCAGTATCCAGATATTCACCGGTGAACTGAATGCTTACCAACAGTTCTCTGAGTACTTTTTTCCATACTTGGATTGTCTGCACATCCAACTTAGAGTGTTGCATTGCAGCAGAAACTTTAACAAATAAATCGCCCAAGTATGCAATCACTTCATTATTTGTATGAACATTTTTAGTTTGTTTTAAAGTTACTAAAAGTTGTTCTATTTTTTCACGATTTGCGACGGCCAAATAGTCATCATAACTGGCATTCATTGAAGACAGTGCGTCTATTTCTTGAATATCTTGCAGGCTTGCAAGTTTATTGCTACTAAATAGCCTTAATATTTTATCAATCATAATTACTAAACAGGCTTATGCTTATATTAAGAAACTTTTTTATTCTCGCTTACTTCTGCGGACTCATTGGCATCCAAAGCGACATGTTCACTAGAAGACCATGGTCGTGTTTTCCAATCTCTTCTCTCTTTATCAAACAATACTTCTGCTGGTGGATATAATTTATCTAATGGCACTGAAATGCCATCACCCTGCATAATTCGCGCATGATGCCGTTGCAAATCCCTGAAATGACTCACTCCACATGAGTGTGCAATCATGCCAACTTCATACACCATATTCTTTACATAGCTAGCAACACGGTCAGCTTTCACTAAAGGATCCAATCCCTTTTGTAATTTCTTATCATGCGTCGTAATACCAGTTGGGCAAGAATTATTATTACATTGAAGTGCTTGTATACAACCCAATGAAAACATAAAACCTCTAGCCGATGTAATAAAATCAGCACCGACACATAATGCCCATGCAACATCCGCAGGATTAATCAACTTACCTGAGGCAATTATCTTAATTCGATCGCGCAGTCCGTACTCAATCAATTTATTCACTACTATCGGTAGACTTTCATGCAAAGGTAAGCCCATATCATCAAGTAGCGGTAAAGGAGCAGCACCAGTTCCTCCATCGGCACTATCCACAGTGATAAAGTCAGGTGCAGATTGAACACCGCGTCTTAATATTGCTGTACACAGATGATCTAACCAATTCTCAGATCCGATTACTGTTTTAAAACCAACGGGTTTCCCAGTCACATCACGTACATGATTAATCATATCGAGCAGATCATCATCGCATTTAATTTCTGGATGCCTATTTGGGCTAATAGAATCAGTTGCGACTGGAATACCTCTAATTTCTGCGACTTCTTCTGACACTTTATCTGCAGGCAGAATACCGCCCTTACCAGGTTTACCACCTTGACTTAGTTTAATTTCAAACATTCTGACTTGATGGTGTGCGGCGACTTCTTGTAATTTTTTATCACTTAACTTACCAGACTCAGGTTCGCGGACACCATATTTAGCCGTACCTATTTGATATACCAAGTCACAGCCACTACTCAAGTGATAAGGCGACAAACCGCCTTCCCCAGTGTTTAGCCAGCACTCAGCTTTTTTAGCGCCCAAGCCCAATGCCTCAACAGCCGGCTTGGATAATGCTCCGTAACTCATACCAGAAATATTAAAAATAGAGCGAGTGACATATGGCTTGTTTGCATGCGGACCAATTGTCTCATAGTCGGGTGATGTCGCATCTTCTGACATGGTTGGGTAAGGACAATTGGCAAATAATACCGTACCAGGTTTTTTTAGATCACGTGTAGAACCAAATGCAGCTGTATTGGAAACATTTTTCGCTGCGCGATATACCCAAGATCTTTGCGCTCTATTGAATGGTAATTCTTCTCGGTCCATAGCGAAAAAATACTGTCTAAAAAACTCGCCTAAATATTCAAATAAATATCTAAAGCGTCCTATAACAGGATAATTTCTACGAATAGCTTGTTTAGTTTGTGTGACATCAACGACATACAGTACTGCAATTGTGACAACCGCAGCGGCAAAGGCTAATGCTAAAGACACTTGTACGATTGATTTGAGTGTCGATGACCAAGAAAGAATGTATTCCATGCAGGGTTCCCAGAGTAACTAAGCTTAAGATGTATATCGGCTAAGCAGAGCAATCCTTTACTTACACATTGTCCTTTAGTCGGCTTATAGAATTTTAAATTTATTGAATTGGATCAAGTACTTGTGTATTGGTTGAAAGCAAATATCTACTGTGATGATAACAGTGAAAATTAGCTTCTCTCTCCAAACATACCAGCTGTCTGGCAAAATCATAGCCCGCCCGATGTATGCCAATGCCAACATAATCACATAGCTTCAATAAATGTTTGTTTAGCTGCTCAGTTGAGTAACCATGCTCCAAGCAGGCAACTAGTTCGTACACTAACACACTTAGTTTGAGCCGATCAGGTAACACTTTTGTTTGAAAGAGGCTCTGAATGCTATCGGGCATTAATAGAATTTCATTATCATCACTACCATATAAGCTGTGAATAGATTCTATTGAGTCCAAGTCAACATCCGAATGTTTATTATTTTGATAATCATGTAAACAATAGGCTAGATCACCAATACCAGTAAACATTGAAGCACAATACATTTCTTCTGCAGAAGTCTGTCCCATGTAATCAGCCCAATACTGCGTAAGACATGCACTGGCATATATTCGCATACGAATTAACTCATAGCCAGCTAGAGGATTATGATCAGAATCAAGCGCTTTAATTGCTAACAATCGTTCTCTTAAAGGACCTAGCCCTACCAAGTTAATTGCTGCAGATAAAGTATTAACAACTTGAGCACCTCTTTTTAAAATCACCTTATTGACTAAAAAGAGAATATTGGCCAGCACGATAGGGTCTTCCTTAGCAATTGCAGCAATATCACGAAGATCAATGTCTTCTTGAGAGAAGTTATTACTTAATGCATCAACCACAATTTTAGATGTTGGCATTTCATCAAGACTTATGGCGCCGTAATTCATACTATTATCTCAGTCCATTACTCTGTCTGAGTAATCTCAGATTCAGCTTCAGTGCCAGCTGGTTCAATATCACCTGCAATTTGATCGACTTGTTCTACACTGAAATTATTGTGCAAGCCTTCAAATAAATGATTATTACCGACGATAATAATTTCTACACGCCGATTTCTTGCTCTATTCTCCCAGCTGTCATTTGGCACTAAAGGTTTTGTTTCAGCATGTGCACGCATTTGAATTCTATTTGCGTCAATGCGTTTTTTATTTGTTAAATGATGCACCACATTTGCCGCCCTTGCAGCAGATAATTCCCAATTCGAACGATAATCATAGGTATTAATGGGAACATTATCAGAATGACCAGCGACAATAATATTCCCTTCGATTTTATTTAACGACTTTGATACACGATCAATAATCTCGAATGACGATGGCTTGAGCTTGGCCTCACCTGAGTTAAATGTACTTTTCTCTTTAAGTCGAACCGTGATCTCTGTTTCAGACCATTCAATTTCAAGCATGCCTGTTTCTATTTCTTCTTTTAAATCTTCAACTAATTTTTCCGCTTCCTCTCGAATACTTTCAATGGCTGCTTGATACATTCTCTCAGCTATATTTTTTCTTTTCCCTTCACTACCCTCATTAAATTGCAGGTTGTCTTTAGTATCATCCGAAGTTTCCTGTTGAATGACTTGAAATGGAGTGGGCTGCGGAATACCAGGAGAAAACTCTTGGGCAACAATACTTGTGCCTTTTGGTATCTCATCAGCTTTGATCATACGCTGTACCCCAAATGCCTGCTTCATAGAACCTGATAATTGTTTAAACTTTTGCACGTCCATTTCTGAAAATGCAAGTAACAATACAAAGAAACACATCAATAACGACATCAAATCAGCAAAGGTCATCACCCATGCTGGCGCGCCACTATCACCTTCGTCTTCGGAGGATGACTCTTCTTCGTTCATATCAGTTACTCTTTTTTCTCAGTTTCACGTTTACTTTCAGGTAAGAAAGTTAGCAATATTTGCTCAACGACTTTAGGATTGATACCTGACTGAATAGATGAAATTGACTCTAATATTAGGCTTTTATTCAATTTTTCCTCTCGGCTGATTTTTTTTAACTTATCCGCAATAGGCAATGCAACTGCGTTGGCAATAATTGCACCGTACAATGTAGTTAACAATGCTACCGCCATCGCAGGACCAATTGCCTTTGGATCATCCATAGCCGATAACATTTGCACCAATCCAATCAAGGTTCCAATCATTCCCATCGCGGGTGCAGCATCTCCGATGGCCTTGAACATAGTGATTCCGACATTATGTCTATCAATAGTTAAGTTGATATCTTTACTCAACATTTTCTGCACGACTTCCGGTGCATGACCATCAATACATAAGTTAATGCCCCGCTCTAAAAACGGATGTCCAATTTCTCTGCCTTCAAGCGCTAGAATACCTTCTTTACGCGCCACATTGGCTAGCTCAACGGCTTCCCCAATTAATTCGTGAGGATTAACACTTTTATGTAAAATCGATTTCAATCCAACTTTGAAAGAACCAAAGAATTCTCCTAATGAGATACGCGCAAGTGTGGCAGCAAATGTTCCTCCCACCACCACTACGAGTGAAGGCATATTAACAAATGTGCCAAAGTCTCCCCCTAAAAGTATTGCAATACTGATAACGATCAAAGCCCCGATGAGGCCAATCAGAGTTGCGATATCCATTATGATTTATCCTCCTGAGAATCACAGACAAACAAAAGCTTGCTCATATTTAAAGCACATGCATTCATGAATATTTTTCTTGATTTAACTAGGAGATTTATCGGCAAAAAGCGATAATTCTGTACGAGGATATATGGTAGATATTTGACGATGAAGTGATATTTTTATTTATATGAAGAAAATAACTTACTAAATTCAGACTATAAGCTATTTAACTATATCGACAATAAACGAATTTAATTGACAGGTATTATGCAAAATTCTGAGAGTCACTTGAGAAACATTTATGCATTTTTCTCATTATGCAATCCAGAATTGTTAGTAACTATAAATCCTGGCATTCCTGAAAGCGACTTAGTGGCAGCCAAGTTAATTACCAGTTTGCACAAAGATGAGGCGAAAATCTGCATCAACACTATCGAGGACAACCACTATCAGTTTGACTTAGACCTTTCTTCCCGCATATATCAAAGCAAAGGCAATTGGATATGGGTTAAAGAAATAGAAGTTCAATTCCCTAAAGAATATTTGTTCGATCTAACGCTAAATCCTCGGGTGATTGACTTGCCATATTCAAATAAATGTTTATGTGCACACTGGCTATTTAAAAATATGACAGAGGAGTTAACCCAACTTCTAGATAATTATTTGTAATTATTTTTTATTTGCGGCACTGCAAATGAAGAATTCATAAGACTTTCTTCTGCAATAATTTGTAACTCTGTTTCCAGAATATAGAGCGCCCAGCCAGGGCAAGGACGTGCACTTACTAAATCTGGAGAGGCACTCCATGATTGAACTGTTCTTGCCGACAAAGGATCCCCTGTGACTCTTGCCAGTAAGGCAGCTATGTGGCGCGAGGTCTTTCCGTGCCTATTCATTAATTTTTTTAATCGTAATTTATTTCTATCAATCTCATTCATAGCTATGTAATTGAAAAATTTTGTTACAATTAACTTATAACTCTATGTTATTGCAAACATTAATTAATATTCAACGTATAGTGCGCCTAGCCTTAGATCCAACCAGCCAGTGACCTAAGGCTAGATCCTGCGGCTTTTTATGCCGCGGGATCACTGCTGTATAATAGTTAATAATTATAATATTTATGTATTAAAATATAAATTTATTACGCACATTGTGCTAGTGGATTTTACCCTGTTTAAATAACTTAAATACGACAGGCCAAATATATAGCCAAGGGTACTTACGCATTTTGTCACTAATAAAGATCGCCTCTCCGGTATGTCGTTCTATTTTCCACGCGATATAATCAACACCCCCATCAAATGTTGTTGTTGCTTTCATCAACCTTATTACAGATAACAGCTTTCCATAAACAATTCTAAGTTTCCATTGCATTTGATAAAACAATAGGCGCGTGTTGCTTAAGTTGGTTGCTGGTGTGATGTAAGAATATATTGCATCATAATATTCACTATCGTTTTCATAGATAAGCGTGGCACGCGACTGTGTCTCAGCTCTTAACTCTGCTGCATACGTCAGCTGCAATCCTTTAATCCAAAAGTCGCGGCTAGCTAGTGTGTTTTTTAGTGACGGCGTTACCGAATGATAGAATTTCTCAGCCGCAACACATTGCACCTTAACAAACCATGACATAAATTCTTTATCACGCGAGAAGATATATGCCATGGGTTGCGTAAAGCGCGCCCAAAAATAACAGTGGAAGTCTTGTCTTACGCGACGCATTAAACTTGTTTGGCTCATGACTGCATATTTTGCATGATATGTTTTACCCGCTACATCTATCTGCAAATAAAAAACATTAGGCGGCATTAATACATTTGCGAGACGATACCAATAACTTTTGTATGCATGTGTATAGCGATCAACAATCACATAGAAATCCAGCATGCCATCTTTATATTCATGAGTGCGCATGCAGGAACCATAGAACACGACCCCCGTCACGGCTTGTGGATGTTTTTGCTTTATTGACACGACAAATGATTCAAGCACCTCATCATGCTGATAGCATAACTTGCTCGTAAAGTATTGTTCGAGTTGAGCGCCCATTATGTTAAGAAGGTAACTTCACCGGCAGACTCGAGTTCCACTCTTGTCAGACACCCTGCTTGCCCAAACAATTCTCCATCTAAAGTAAATCCATCGTGTATATCCAGTGTCACTTTAGTGCAGCTTACGCTATGGTAAAAATTTTCTTCTACTTCAACATCAGGCGATCTCCCAAAAATGATTCTTCTGAATGCTTTGCTTGCCTGCGGTGCATTTTTTTTTATTAAAGTGAATGCTAGTGGTGTGTTGTCCGAATGCTGCGCCCAATAGGGATAAACTCCCATCAGTAAGCGTTTCAATGTTGTCGCTGTGATGAAAGTAAAATCGGCTTCTTCGACTTGTTTATGATCATAGGTGATTTTTGCACAAGTCGATGTAGTCATCTTATTGACTGTTAACCAATCTAATAGATACCGAATCATTGCCATTGACGGCCCAAATTCACCACGCAAGCCTTTAGTATGTAAATTTTGGCGGCAATATAAAATGCCGTTATATATAACTCCGCCACCAAAAAACATTCCGCAAATCGTTAACGGCCTTGCCGGCAATGTCATACTAATAACATCGCGCTTTGTCTTCGTTAGTTGATTGCTGTTATCAAAATAACTACCAATAATCTTTGCCAGTACTTGGTCTAATTTCCCCTTACAGCCCACATCACCATATGCCATGCTCGTCGTTCCTGCCTGCAGCAAAACTAGACTCGGATTGAAATTTAAATTTTCCGCCTGCTTTAAATAGGTCAGTATATGCAAAAGTGTTCCATCACCACCGTTGATGATCAATACCTTACATGCACTTTGCTTACATGCTTGCAGTGTTTGAACTAGATCTGAAGTGTCACTGGTAACGACATGCAGAATCTGCGGATAGCACGCAATCACTTTACAAAATTTCTCAAAACCACCGCGTTTGTTACGGCCACTGCGAGGATTACTAATTGCAACAATTTGATGATTATCTATTTTATTGCTGCACATGAAAAATCACTTAGTAGAAAAATTACTTAGCATAAGAACTACTTAGTATTAGTGAGTAATGGGGCTATTGTTTTTAGCGCCGGATATCCTGTAAATAGTCTCACCGCTAAACTAGATTGCTCCATATTAGGTTCAATATTTTCAATCCATGATACCAGCGGGCCGGATAATAATCGCATCAATAATGCATATATAAACCGCCCTGCAAGTAATAAAGTAGATAACACTGACCAAACAACAACCCAAATAAAACCATCTTCAGCACTAGAGACAATAAGAGCTAACGTCAGCATAATCATGCAAGGATTACGCCTGGCTGTGATTAATCGATGATAAGAATCCATCGGTTGCCAACAAAATATACTGATATCATTAAAGAATAGTTGGAATAAACCTTCAAACACTCTGCCACCGACATAGGCCACAAATAAAATCCACATCCATGTCATTGCGGGCAGCGTGACACCCATGACACTAATGTACTCAGAACCTACTCCCATCAACCAACACCAATACCAAATAGGAGGATGAATGATATCCAGTCCATGATCCATCACATGGCCGATTTTACTTGACTGCAGTGTTACTCGCGCGAGTTTGCCATCGACAGTATCCAAGAATGTCATTAGCCATGCAGCACATAGCCCTAATACAAATTCACCATGATAAAAAGCCACGCCACACAGAATTGTCAACAGCCAACCAAAGCCGGTCACCATATTAGGTGTAATTTTGAATGCCGCACATTGCCTTACAACCCATCTTGCCGGTAATGGCCACCACCATTTGGTGACTAAATCTGTAATCCCTTTATACGATTTATCATACAGATAATTTTCGATAATTAATTTATCTTGATGATTAATTTGTACTACATGCGCTAAATCATATTTTCTCAAACGCGGATCATAACCCCCTGTAAGCATTCTCGGTGAAACACTGTTAATGCCTTCGGGTAAAGGCGAGGAATGACCACTTTGCAGCATATTAATTAGCTGAGATGAATGTTTTACTTTAGTCCATGCGGCAGCAGGCAGAGACTTCTCGCAAGAACTCGTCAACAGTGTATCTTTTTGTTCAATCAACTTTTTTATTACATTTGCTTCGTATAAATAATCAGCACGTAATAATAAAATATCTTCTTCATCGGACAGCTGAGCAAGATCTTGGCAACATTGAAAATCACCCACTCGGGCAAGTACTTTTTCAATTCTCACTTGCTGTGATATGCCCCATAAGGCGACATCACAAGTATTAATAATGTGATAATTCATATATGTATATAATAGCAGGTAACATAAATCCCAAATCGTAGTACTGATCTATTATTCCGACGCAGAATCTTTATGAATGAAAGCAATCAAGTTGGCGCGCATGCTAATGAGTCTTTAAGATTTGTGCAACTTTCAGATTTACACCTATCATCCATTAGCCTGCCAAACCCACTTCGCTTAGCTAATAAACGTATCCTGGGATATTTGTCCTGGTTGCGACGGCGACGCCATACTCATCAACGCTGGGTGCTTGATGTTGCACTGAAGACTTTTCAGCAACTCAATATTGATCACTACGCCATTACTGGCGATCTCACACATATCGGATTAAAAAATGAATTCGAGGAAGTCCGTCAATGGCTTGAGCAGCTTGGGACACCTGCAAACGTCACTGTTATTCCTGGTAATCATGACCTGTACGTGAATGAAAAATGGTCCAGGAGCTTCCAATTATGGGAACCATATTTATGTGGAGATGACGAACAAGGCTCGACGTTTAACCCAAATGAGAATGCCCTCGACTGTCTCAATCAGTTATACCCTACTGTGCGAATTAGAAAAAATGTCGCTTTTATTTGTTTAAACAGTATCTATGATGCGCCATGGTTTCGTGCCACTGGACGCATGCATGATGCATCACTTGAGCGTCTTAGACTTATTTTATGCAATCAAACATTAAATAATTATTGCAAAGTTGTACTCGTGCACCACCCCATTACTGTCACTCATACCCCTTCACGCAAATGCTTGCTGAATCATCAACAACTGATGTCACTATTGCAACAATATCCAGTGGATGTTGTTCTACATGGACATGGCCATCATACGTGCCTCGAGTCCATCGTATGTGATAATCAAGTAGAACTGCCCATAGTCGGCATGTCGTCTACATCAAGCATCAGTAAAAAACCAGGCTATCAGGCAGAGTTTTTATTATTTGACATATGCCGACAACACCAACACTGGTCAGTGCTAAAACAAAGCTACACCTTAGATATGAAAGTAAAAAAATTTATCGCGAATGAGCCACAGCAAATAACAACTAAGCGTAGCTATGCTTAGTACGCCAGTGAATAATCACCAATATTATAATCGCTACACTAACAGGGAAAAAAGCGATTATAAAGGGTGGCCATTGCATTAAAGATCCAACATGAGTCATGATTTGTGATAGCACATAAAATGAAATGCCGGCCAACACTCCAAGCGTAATACGCTTGCCTGTTGACACATGACGTTGAGAGCCAAATACAAAGGGCATACCTAATAAAATCATAATTGCCGCTGAAATTGGTGTGGTGATTTTTTGCCAAAACAACAATTCATACCGATGGGATTGCTCACCACGTTGCTTTAAGCCATCTACATAATGATATAAATTTGTAATGGATAACGCTTCAGGTCTTGCGACGATCACTCCCAATTGTGAGGCCGTGAGAAATGATGTCCATTGAGCATTAGCCAATTGCTTAACTATTAGTTCACCGCCCACTACTTCTTTAATAGTCACTTTATGTAATTGCCAGATTTGATCATTTGCCAGTAATACTTTTTTAGCAAAATAATATCGTTGCAATTCATAATCGCTATTGAATTCAAAAATTTCAACATCCGTTGGTATGCGCCCATTTTCAACATCTTTAATATGTATAAACCTATGATTACTCTGCGCCCAATAGCCAGCTTCACTAATAAACCCATCACGACCTTCGATCGCTAAAGTCTTTTCAATATGAGCGGATTGCAAGGTTGCCGGAATAATGAATTGTGCATTCACCATGATGAAAACCATGAGTGCGCAAGCAGCTAATAAAACCGCTTTTATCACAGCAAGTGGTGATACGCCAACACTTTCAATTGCCACTAATTCATAATTAGAGGCCAATGAACCCAACGCTATAATCGAACCAACCAAACTAATGAAAGCAGCAAAATCAAGCAGAAATTTGGGCATGTGGAATAACACATACTTGATTGCCAACCACCAGTTGTAATGACCAGTGCCGACTTGATCGAGTTCTTCAATGAGCAGGATGATTGAAAACAATGACACCATAATTAGCGCAAGTAGCAGAAAACCCCGCACTACACTGATACCTATATATCGCTGCAGAATCGACATATCAACTATAGCGTTTAAACATAATCAGAGTCACAACTAACAGCAATATATTGATGCTCCATAGTCCAGGCATGCTAGTTAAAGTGCCCTGCTCCATCCATGCTTTTGCCACCAAGCTAGCGGCATGAATCACAAAGAAAAACATAATACCCAATATTAATTTGCCATAACGGCCTTGTCTGGGCGTAGTCTTCGCTAACATAATGGCAATTAAGGCCAATAAAAACGCCTTAAATGCTGATGTTACTCGCCATTGAAACTCAGCTACTTCATTTTTGTTTTTTGATGTAGCCAAATAGTGTGTAGACGCCGCTTTACGTTTGAATGACGGCGAAGCCAATTGTTTATCTTTTGGTTTAATGACAAGCTGATTAAAATTCACCAACGTATCGCTGCCAGACTCTTTTAGTTGATGCGCAGTTCCATTAATGAACACCATAATAGGTGAAAGTTTGTCGGTGCCTTCCTGTGTATAGCCCTGTTCGGCGTAAATCACTTGTGAGGTATCAACATCAGGCTGATAAATAAAAATATCTCTATTTACTTGGCTATCGTTATCTATTTCTCTAACAAAATAGACTTGTCCAGTGTCTTTATTTTCATAAAAAAAACCTTCCTCTAAATGTTCAAAATCATACGTCTGCTGTGCTTGAAATTTTGCACTATAGCGAAGGTCGTAGGCCCACGGACGCACGAATATAGCGACAATCGCTGTTAATATAGTAATTGAGATAATCAGCGGCATAAAGCATTTCATTAAGCCGAACACACTCATCCCCGACGCCTGCAATGCGCTTATTTCTTGCTCAGAATAAAGCTTTCCCAGACCTAACAATAGAGTGATATATAGCGCCAAAGGAAGAAATAACTCAAATGCGGCAATGGTTTTGGCAACAATCAATATTGCCAATAAATTACCCGGGATGAGATTACTTTCCGCGTCTGCGAGAAGCATCAACGCACTGTAACTTACCATTAACAATAAAAGCACTGCGCATATTAAAGCAAACGGTCTTAGAATTTCGCGAGTTATGTATCTCGTAATAATCAAAACAGATTAGCCTGACATTGAATAATCATCACCTAATAAGCAACGTTAGTGTATAGTTACATACAAGTGGAATTTAATTCTATTTTCATATATTCAGCTGATTAACACTAACCCTTTTTTAACTATTTTTCATGAAAGCCATAATACTATGTGCTGGCCAGGGGCGCCGCTTACTACCCTATACTGAATCAACACCCAAATGCTTACTCAAGCTTGCCGGCAAACATTTCATTGAATGGCAAATCGATGCATTAATGCAAGTAGGCATCACTCAAGTAATTGCAGTAGTCGGATATGCTGCCCAACGCATAGAGACATTACTCGCTAATAAATATCAGAATAAAGTCAGCTATGTGTATAACCCTTTTTATGAGATCGCAGACAATCTGGCGAGTTGCTGGATGGCAAAAGAGCACTTTACTGATGATTTTTTAATATTGAACGGAGATACTTTATTTGAACCTGACGTGATTAGCACATTACTCGCAAAAGATGAATTTCCCATTACCTTGGCCACTGATGAAAAAGAAAATTATGATGACGATGACATGAAAGTTATTGCGCAAGGCTCACAACTGATGTCTGTTGGAAAAAAATTATCTTTAGATAAAGTGAATGCAGAATCTATCGGCATCATGCATTTCAATCCGCAAGGAGCGACACACTTCAAACAGACTATTGAGAATTTAATGTATCAACCTGAATCATTACAGAAATGGTACTTATCTATCATTGATCAACTTGCCACTAATAACCTTGTCGGCATATGCCCTATCAACGGACTCGATTGGACTGAAGTTGATTTTGTGCAAGATCTAGCGTGTGCAGAAAAACTTGCAGAAAAATGGTCGAAATAAATAGACTACAATCGAAGGGTATCCTTAATAAGGTAGTAATCTTCTGCTGAGTCAAGATCAATGGCTAATTCCGCATGAGGCATTGATTCAATTGCTAATTGCGCCCCTACTTTGCCTGACAGCTTCGCCGCAACTTGATCCAAACTCAATCGACCCAACTTATAATTAATCAAACTCAACCAATCTATTTTTCGAATCAGTTGAATTGGATTTTTACGACTTTTCTCTATCTCTTGCCAATAGTCCAATGCCTTTAACCCTTGCGGCGATAATACTGCAAACACATTGGCAAAACACACAGCACGTTGGGCAAACGTGTATTGTGTTTTTTTCAGCTGAGGGAACTGCGCATGAATAACTTCATAATCGATTGCGCAGGCGACAAAATCTGCATTTACATTCGACATGAGTTTGCAATATTGATCTATTAAATCAGTATTAATAAACACCAAATCACAGGTTACAATCAACGTGGGATAATTATCTGCAAACATGACACCCCGCATCGCACTTGCACTCGGCCCATCTGCAGGTTCAATGACGTGTACCTGATGTTGCTCAATATGAGATTGTATTGACGGATACTTATTTAAGTATTCTTGTTTAGGGCCAACTGCATATATATTATTTATAGACTCACTTGCATGTAACACTGAAATAATATCTTCTAGTAGTGTATTGCTATTCAGTGCAACAAAAGCCTTACCTTCTACACCCGCTGCTGAGGCGACGGGATCATTGGGCCCACGATCACCCGCTAAGATGACCGCATTCCATTGTTTATCCACTATTCACACTCTGTTGGAGATCACTCAATGGCTTTTCAAAGACACGATATGTTTTATAACGTCTGCCACCTAAACTCTCTAATATTTTATTTAAGCGATGATTGTCTTCTAATACCCATGACATTTCATGTTCTACCACACCCGTATCACGTGCAACTTTTTTAATCTGTTTAATTAATAAAAAAGCAAGTGCAGAGCCAATCAGCTGATTCTGGTATTTTTGCTTTATTCCTAACAGCGCAACACGGCCCGTGGTGGGCGGTGAAAACTTTAAACGCCAGAGGAACTTGAAAATACCAAACGGAAACAACTGGCCATTCAGATCTTTAATGATCTGATTGAAATTAGGTAAGCCAGCAATCATACCCACGGGCTCACCATCCAGCTCGGCCAGCTTGAAATGACTCGCTGGGATTAATTGCAGCATTTCATTGCCTAAGTGCACAAATTCATTTTCAGTAAAAGGGATAAACCCCCAATTATTTGCCCAAGCATCGTTAAAGATACCCATCATCAGTTTTATATCACGATCAAAATGTCTAGTGTCTATATCGCGCATCACGATACGATTTTGGTATCGATCTACCAATCTTTGCATTGCAGGAGTATCTTTGAACTCAGATTGATTAAACCATGCATATAAATCTTTCGCTTTACTATATCCATGCGCTTGTAGAAGTGTTTGATAATAAGGTTTGGCATGTCCCATCATGATATAGGGTGGCGTATCGAAGCCATCAACCAATAAACCACTTTCTTGATTTATTGACAGGCTGAATGGGCCACGAATCAACTCCACTTTTTGCTCTCTCAGCCAAGTTTCCGCAGCTTCAACTAATTGCCCAGCCGCCTGTTTGTCATCAATGCACTCAAACATACCAAAGTAACCGACTGACTGATCATCGCACGTGGACTTTAGCTGATCATGTTGAGCACTAATGCGACCTATCGCAGCGCCCGCTTTGAATAGTATCCAAAATCGTACTTTTGCGTGTTCAAAATAAGGGTGCTGTGGCGATAAACAATCAAGACGTTCTTTAATTAGCGGCGGCACCCAGTGCGCATCGTCTTGATATATAGACCAGGGCACTTTTATGAATTCTTTAACTAGCGCACGATCTGTGACATCAAAGCTGCGCAGATGGTTTGTCATATGTCAGAAAGTTATATTGAGGTGTAACCGCAACCGATCAGCTAATCTGCAGACTTACTTAACTCAGCGACCCAAGGATATTTAGCGGCTTGTTCATCGTCATAACCAAGATTGAAGACTGTTGGGCTTTTTTCCCAGTTTGCATCTTTATCATAGTAAGTGCCTAACAGCTTATCCCAAAAATAATTGGTAATGCCATAATTACCATGTTCATTTCTGAAATGATGTAACAAATGATAACGCTTGATAGTTTTGAAAAATGTTAAGTTAGGTGTGTAGTGTAAATGCTGAATACAGTGACAAAATTCGTAGAACATAGTCACAATCACACCGGCAGCCACCGCGACAATAGCTCCTGGAAGACCGGCCAATAACCACCCTATAGGTAAAGTGAATATGCCAACGGTTGGCAAGGTTGTGTGCAGCGCACCAAACAATACGCGCAAATCATTTGGATCACTGTGATGATCAAAATGAATTCTTTTCCAGGTCTTGGCAAAATTTGGCGACTTATATAAATATGAGCTATGCAGCACAAATCGATGCAATAAATACCATATAAGTGGGTATATAAAGGCAACTATCAAAGCAATCACAATATGCATAGGCTCCCACCAAGCTTGTATTGAAACTGTTACAAACCCAATCAGCGCTATCAGTAAATACACTTGAATAGCAGGATACTGCACATAAGCGAACACTAACTCAGTAAATGTCATATCTTCCAGATGATGTTTTTTCGCTGCCCAAAACATAGTTAAACAATCTCTGCTTGTGAATTAATTAATGTGCGACAAAATTTAAAAATTTAGTTTGGTGATTATAATCGGCATCACTTAACATAACCAATCAATCTGTTTATTGCCCTGTACTCTAATCAAGTTTTTATACTGTTTTATCAATAAATACAGAGAAAATTAATATGAACGATACCTTAGTAAAATTTGGCTATCCAAAGTCTGTTATTAAGTCTTATCAGTATTGGAGTGTGTTACTACGCCCTCAACAAGTAACGATAGGCAGCTTAATTCTTGCCAGTCATAGTGATGCGCATGCTTTTGGTGGTTTAGAGAGCTCCGCTATGACGGAATTATCCACAATCACTAAAGAAATTGAATCAGTATTAACTCGTTGTTTTAGATATGATAAACTCAACTATCTAATGTTAATGATGGTTGATCCTCACGTACATTTTCATGTTATTCCCCGCTATCAAAATGCTTGTCGGTTTGAATCTCTTCAAGCAGAAGATAACGACTGGCCGGGCCCACCTAACCTTGGTCAAAAAGTAGACATAACGCAAGAACAAGCTGATCAACTCCAACATTACCTAATTGAACATTGGGAAAACAATTAAGCAGGCTATTTAACCGCTAACCCCCAAATTACTACTATTTGTATGTGATTGATGAAATGATTGGGAACGTCGATATTCGATAGCAGTCTCAAATGACGTATTAAAGTGCATAAAACTTGAATATCATTACAAAATACTTTAAAAGTTATGGTTTTAGAGTGAGTTCGTGCAAAATAACATCAAATTTGTTGATAAATTGCCCATATTACTCAATATAACTACATAATAATAACCATATCGTTGGCCCACTGAAATAACATAAGTAACTGAAAATAATGAAATTTTAGGATTAAACTAAACACATGACTGTTAGTCCAACGCCAACGAAAAACAATATACCTCTCCGACCCGCAGACTTCAGCAACCTCGCTGAGACGCTGGACTATGCTGCTAAAGGCATCACTGGATCAAATTTTTATGGTAGCCGAGCACAGCTATTAGAATCTGTTCCTTACTCACAACTGGCGCAAGAGGCGAAAGACCTGGCCAGAAAGCTGATCGCTATGGATTTCAAGCATGGGGATCGAGTTGTAATTGTTGCTGAAACGCATCCTAATTTCCTCCGTGGCTTTTTTGCCTGCCAGTATGCAGGACTCATTCCTGCGCCTGTACCTGTGCCTATTCAGCTCGGCAGCCGCGCAGGCTACGTTCGCAAAACCAGAGACCTCCTAATAAGCGCCCATGCCACCGCGGTATTTGCACCGGAATCGGTTATACCTCTGGTGAATGAAGCTTGTAAAGATATAGATATGAAATTTGTCGGCGATATCGAGAGTCTTTCGGTATTTCCTGTCGACTCTGATATTGAGCTATATAACGCTAAACCCGAAGATACTGCCTATATTCAGTTTACTTCGGGCAGTACAAAATTCCCTCGCGGCGTTGTCATTGAACAAAAAGCAGTGTTGAGTAATCTTGCTCGGATTATTTCTCACGGGATCAAAATAACTGAGCATGATCGAGCTATCTCATGGCTACCTTTTTATCATGATATGGGTTTGGTTGGTTTAGTACTGTCACCCATAGCGTCTCAGACAACAGTTGATTATATCGACACACGTGATTTCGCAATGCGTCCTCGACGATGGCTTGAAATCATGTCAGCCAATAAAGCGACCATTACTTTCAGCCCACCATTCGGCTATGAACTAGTCGAGCGGCGTTTACGAGAGAATAAAAAACTTGATTATGACCTCAGCCATTGGAGAATCGCAGGTATTGGGGCTGAAACCATCAGGCCTGAACCTCTGGCACGCTTTTCCAAACTATTAAGTACGTGTGGATTTAAAGAATCAGCCTTTCTGCCCTGCTACGGGATGGCTGAGTGCTCATTAGCTATCAGTTTTGCTGACTTAGAGAAACCCATCACTATAGAGAGTGTTGATGGTGAACAATTAGCTGATAATAACATTGCCGTACCAGCTATTAACAAAAACAATTCACAGCGTATTGCAAAATTTGTCGACTGCGGCCCTTCGCTGCCAGATCATGTCATTGAAATACGAGACAGAAACAATAAAAAACTACCTGATCGCGAGGTCGGCGTTATTTATGTGAAAGGCCCAAGCGTAATGTCCCACTATTTTGACAATAGTGAAGAAACTGAGAATTCATTGCGTGACGGCTGGCTAAATACTGGTGATATTGGCTTTCTGGTCAATGGCAGAGTGTTCATCACAGGGCGAGAAAAAGATCTGATCATTATTAACGGCAGAAACATTTGGCCACAAGATATTGAACATCTTGCTGAGGAACAACCGGAAATTCGCACCGGCGACGCCCTTGCATTCTCAGCTCCTGGATTCAACAGTGAAACTACAGTTGTGCTCGTTATGCAGTGTCGTGAACGTGACGAACAGGTTAGAGACGATATAATTAAACGAGTAGAGACTGCCGTACTTGATGAGATAGGTGTTCGATGCTTTATCAAGCTCGTACCTCCTCATACATTACCAAGAACCTCCTCAGGCAAATTATCTCGTTCAGCCGCGCGCCGCGACTACATGGAACAGAATAGCTTGACCGAAGCTTACATCGCAGAGACTCATAGCAAACACGCCAAAACAGCCAGTTAGGCCTACTGGCATGCCATCATGCCAACACTTCCCACCAACACTAAAACTAGAACAGTGAATCATGGGCAGTGAAATCAAGCCTGTGGCCATCACAGGTGCCAGTGGTTTCATTGGTAATCACCTCGTTCAAACACTGCTGCATCAAGATACCTCAGTGCGTGCATTTGCACGTGATCCACGTCGATTACAGATAAATGATTCAAGACTAGAAATCATTCAGGGAGATTTGCACTCGCCTGCAACATTGGAGCAATTAATTCATGGGGCAGACTATGTTATTCATTGTGCTGGCAGGGTCAGAGGAGCCTGTGAAGAGGACTTTTATCGGGACAACGTGTTAGGAACAAAAAACTTGCTGCGTGCCTGTGAACGCAAGAGAACAGTCAAACGATTGATTCACATCTCCTCACTTGCAGCGCGAGAACCAGATATCTCGTATTACTCAAAGAGCAAACATCTAGCCGAGAATCTAATTAAAAACATTAATTTTGCAGAATGGACGATTCTTAGACCACCGGCGGTGTATGGACCCAATGATAAAGAGCTTTTGCCATTATTTGACTGGATGCAAAAAGGTATTCTATGGATACCAGGCAATCCCAAGCAAAAATTCTCGCTCATTCATGTCCAGGATCTAGTTGATTTGACCGCCCTGCAAATAACTTCAGATACTTGTGGAGAGATACTCGAGCCAGACGATAGCGAATCTTACAACTGGGACTTGGTAGCACAGCTTTGCTCTGAGTTCTTCGGACGAAAAATCCAAAAAATTGTCGTCCCAAACCCTGCGCTGAGCGCAGCAGCAAAGTTAAACGTGTTATTATCCAGGCTGATTAATTCGTCACCAATGCTGACGCCAAGCAAGCTCAGTGAATTACAACATAATAATTGGTTGGCCTCGGGCATTGACCCATCGCATGGGTGGTCCGCCCATATTGATTTAAAAAAAGGCCTCAGCACCTTATACTCTTAATAGCAATTTAGAAATTAATTAAAGAATTTATGAGTAATCACAATGACGACGTCAAAACAGAAGTGATAAGCCTACTCGAGCGATTTACTAAAACTGACATAGATATTACTGAGTCACTCCACATAATGAATGATTTAGAATTAGATTCCGTAATGGTGATGGAGCTGATTATGGAACTGGAAGATCACTTTGATATATCAATTCCCTTGAATTCTCTTCCAGATGTAAATACTGTCGCCGATCTTACTACAGAAATATCAAAAATAAAGAGTGCGTCCTCATGAGTCTACTCAATCGTATTCAACAATTCGCCCAACAGCACACACAATCAGAAAACGATTTTATGGCCCCACTAGGCGCGGTGATTGATCATTTATATTCCCCAACAGAAGGCAGCATAAATGGGCGAAGAACCATTTTAGTGGGTACCAACAACTACTTAGGTTTAACTTTCGACAACAACTGCATTAATGCCAGTAACCACGCTACGCGCAGTTACGGCACAGGAACAACCGGTTCGCGATTAGCTAATGGTTCTTATGCTGGACATCAAGCGCTTGAAAATGAGTTAGCAGATTTTTATGACGTTGATCATGCGATTGTCTTTTCAACCGGCTATACCGCCAATCTCGGCATGATCACTGCACTTGTGAGTAAAGGTGACACCATAATTCTCGATGAGCACTGTCACGCTTCAATTTATGATGGGTGCAAACTCAGTGGCGCAGACATCATCCACTTTCGACATAACAATGAGCAAGACTTAGACAAACGCTTGCGTCGATTAGGTGAAAAGTCATCGAACACGCTTATCATCATTGAGGGTATTTACAGTATGCTCGGAGATAGAGCCAACATCGCCGAGATAGTAAAAGTTAAGAACAACTACGATGCGTTATTAATGATTGATGAAGCTCATTCGCTGGGAGTATTGGGTGACACGGGACGTGGTCTTGCCCAAGAAGCGCAAGTCGAAAATCATATTGATTTCATCACTGGTACCTTTAGCAAAAGTCTTGCCGGCATTGGCGGTTACTGTGTGAGCCATCACTCTGAACTAGACGTATTAAGATACCTTAGTCGCCCATATATATTCACCGCCTCACCGTCACCTGCCACCATCGCATCGACCCGCGCAGCACTAAATATCATTAAGACAACGCCTAGTTTAAGGGAACAATTGTGGAAAAATGCACATCATCTTTATAATGGACTGTTGTCTTTAGGCTATGAATTAAGCCCAGAAGTGAGTCCTGTTATTGCTGTTAATGTCGGTACGCCAGACAATGCCTTGAACATGTGGAAAAAATTATTTGATCGTGGCATTTACGTGAATTTAGTCATGCCACCGGCCACTCCAAACAGTAAATGTTTATTGCGCTGCAGTCTTAGCGCAGCTCACTCAAATGCACAATTAGATGTCGTGCTTGACGCATTTGCAAATCTACAAAACCCGCAACTGAATAAGCAGTCTGCTTAAACATATACCGCCATCACCATAAGATTTAACTCTACATGGCTAGCATGACACAGACTTGGTTGGATAATCCCTGCAAAGACAGCGCGTGTGCAATTATAGCTGAGGTTGCACAAAATCATGATGGCAGCCTTGGCATGGCACACGCTCATATTGATGCAGCGGCGAACGCAGGAGCTGATGCCATTAAGTTTCAAACCCATATTGCGGACGAAGAGAGCTCTAGCGCTGAACCGTGGCGAACAAAATTCAGTTACCAGGATGACACGCGCATGGACTACTGGCGTCGCATGCAATTTACTGAAGCTCAGTGGCTTGAATTAAGACAACATGCGGATAAAGTCGGTCTACATTTTCTAAGCTCACCCTTTTCTAACAAAGCAGTTGATTTACTAGAAAGAATTAATATTCCTGCTTGGAAAATTGCCTCAGGAGAAATTACTAATACACTTCTGTTAGATAAGATCATTAACACCAACAAACCGCTTATTTTATCCACGGGCTTAAGCACCATAGATGAAATTTCATCAGCAGTTGATTATGTGCAACGAGCATCTATTCCTCTAGCAGTCTTGCAGTGCACGTCTCAATATCCCTGCAGTCCAGAACGGCTGGGTATAAATGTAATAAATGAATTTCGTCAGTCCTATGATTGTGCCGTTGGGTTGTCTGACCACTCAGGCACAATTTATTCTGGGTTAGTTGCAGCCGCTCAAGGCATTCAGGTATTAGAAGTACATATAACGCTTAGTCGCGAAATGTTTGGTCCTGATGTAATCGCGTCTATAACCACTCAGGAATTAAAAACTCTGGTTGAAGGCATACGTTATATTGAAACTGTATTGAATCACTCTGTCGACAAATCTGTTCCTGACTCACAAGCAGCATCATTACGTGATATTTTTATGAAAAGCCTATATTCCTCTCAAGCGATTAGTGCTGGCGAAACCATTACTCAAGATCACCTCACCGCCAGGAAACCTGGAACAGGTATACCAATCAACCATATCGACAAGATAATTGGTATGACAGCGACTAAAAATATAGCACCAAATGTCATGATTCAACTGGAAGACTTGGAGTAATTGCCGTGCGTAAAGTATGTGTCGTCATAACAGCCCGCCCAAGTTATGCGCGAATTCGTTCACTTCTACATGCAGTTAAAGCACATAAAGACCTTGAACTTCAGCTGGTTGTAGCAGCTTCTGCCTTGCTAGATCGCTATGGCAGCGCGGACAAAGTAATCGAAGATGAAGGCTTTACTATCGACCGTCGCGTTTACATGATCGTAGAAGGTGAAAACTGCGTCACATCAGCCAAGTCCACGGGATTGGGTGTCACCGAGTTAGCCACAGTATTTGACAACTTAAATCCAGACTTCGTCGTCACAATTGCAGATCGTTTTGAAACCATGGCTACCGCCATCGCAGCCAGCTACATGCATATTCCTCTGGTGCATGTGCAAGGTGGAGAAGTGACTGGATCGATCGATGAAAAAGTGCGTCATGCGATTACCAAACTGGCAGATATTCATTGTGTATCTGGAGAGCAAGCAGCCACACGCGTTTTGAAAATGGGTGAACACCCTGAGCAAGTACATATTACTGGCTGCCCTTCCATCGACTTAGCCATGCAAGCCTGTGAAAACCAACATATAGATAATGACGCGCTAAGCGAGAAACTTGGTGGCGTGGGCGCTAATGTGGATTTAGATAAGTCATATATTATTGTCATGCAACATCCGGTTACCACAGAATATGCTCAAGCAAGAAATCATGTAGAGGAAACACTCGCCGCAATCCATGCATGCCAAATTCCTGCTTTATGGTTCTGGCCAAATGTTGATGCTGGTTCCGATGGCACCTCAAAAGGCATTCGAGCATTTCGGGAAAACAATCCAAGCAATCATATTCACTTTGTGAAAAACCTACCCCCAGAAAATTTTATTCAGCTGTTAAACCAAAGTCAGTGTATTGTAGGTAACTCTAGTGTTGGTATTCGTGAAAGCGCGTTTATAGGCGCACCATCTGTCAATATTGGCAGCCGCCAACAAGGCCGCGATCGGGGCAGGAATGTGCTCGATGTCAATTACCATCGTGATGAAATCAAAGCAGCACTAGAAGAACAAATACATCATGGAAAGTATCCTTCCGATTCATTGTATGGCAATGGACAAGCAGGAATTAGAATCGCGGAAGTAATTGCGCAAGCCAGCAATAAAACAGAGAAAACACTGCTCTACTAGCAATGAACTCTATAATTTACATTGAACTATCATCACTGTAACGTAACACTTCATAGTGAATAATTCTAATGTCTTATTTGGCGGCCCAGATAAACCAAAAAATATACTACGCGATGCACTGTTAAAAAAAATAAATGCTGTACCTTCATTAGGTAAGATATGCTGGGTTTGCTACTATTTTAATGAGCCTAAACTGTTTGAAGCGCTCATTTCAGCGTCACGACGAGGCGTCAGTGTAGAACTCGTTATCGATGCCAATCCACGTAGCCCAGAAATTAATAGTGCTTGCATTTCACTTTTTCAAAACCAACCCAATGTAAAACTGGTATTAGCTAAATCAAAGCCACTTTGGGAATATTTTACTATCAATTGGCATGCACATTTACATAGCAAATTATATTATTTTTCGCACCCTACCCCGCATATACTAGCAGGCTCATATAATCCGACTACTGACACAAGTGACATCAGCGAGCATTTAATTCATAAAATTGGTGATCATTCAACAAGCCACAATGTGTTAGTCACACTCGAAGATAAACATCTCTTGACCAAGTTATTGACTTATATTAATCAAATCCAATCTGACCATGCTAGACGTTGGGTCCGTTTTAGCCGTTTAAATAATCGCTCTATCGACCATTCTTCCTGGTCAATAAATTTTCTACCCAGATTTACCTCACATCCGGTAAGCTCACTACTTGCGTCAAAAGATAACAACGCCAAAATTCTATGTGCCATTTCGCATCTCAAAGGCCCCAATATTATTCAACCACTTATTAAAGCCAGCCAGTCCGGGAAGCAAATTGAGCTAATATTAGATGCTACGCAACGCCGTGTTGCGCCAAAACTATTAACTCAATGTGAGAAGTATCATATAAAATATACACAACTAAAAGCCAATGACGACGCCTTAATGCATAACAAATTCATCATATACAAATCAGACACGGTTGATTGTGTCTTATTTGGTAGTTTTAACTGGTCTCAGCGTTCATGGTGGCTAAATCATGAGGTTATTATTACTTCTTTTGACCCACACATAGTGTCTTCATTCGAAACACGCTGGCAACAAATGCTTGCTCTGAATTAATAGCAATTATTGTGTCGACTCCATTACTGATACCTATCGAAAATCAAGTTAGGGAATTAGATCCTAAATTATTACTTGCAACATGTGCCGCCAAATCAGGTATCACTAGTTATATTGGCTATCGCACCGAAATGGATATTAGGATTTCTTCACTACCTCAGGGTATATATTTAGCAAAAAGCTTTACACATCGCAGTGACAAAATGTTCCGCATTCTTTCTAAGCTTGGACATACTATCTGTGCATGGGATGAAGAAGCTCTGGTTCATTACCCCAGCGATATTTATTTCAAAAGAAGACTATCTCCAATTGCACTCTCTTATGTGTCACATTTATTCGCCTGGGGGCAAGATAATGAAGATTTATTTAGGTCTTATCCATTAATGCCCAAACATATCAAGATACATAAAATTGGTAACCCAAGACTGGATATGTTGAGAAAAGAATTTTCATATTATTTCGATGACGAAGTAGCTGAAATAAAAAACAAGCATGGTAACTTTATACTTATCAATACCAACTTCGGCAATGTCAATGCGCACTTACCTATTCACAATATCTTTGTCTCTAAAGATGAGCATGGTAATTACCAGGAGATGGGACGAGGCGCTACTGGGTTAGGCAGAAAATTCTCAGAGGGAAGAGCAAAATATAAAGAGATAATATTCCAACACTTTAAAAAGTTAATTCCTTTTTTGGCCGAAAAATTTGCCGACACGAAAATAATTATTCGCCCTCACCCGGTTGAAAATAAACAATGCTACTACGAGATTGCAAGTCGGTATAACAATGTAGAGGTTGTTCAGGAAGGCAATGTCGTTCCATGGATTCGTGCATCGACCGCTTTGATACATAATGGCTGTACAACAGGCATAGAAGCTTATCTATCTGATAAACCGGCCATCGCTTATATCCCTATTGTTGATAACAGGCATGGTTATTGTGCTCAAGTGCCAAATAATATTAGTTATCAATGTTATTCACTTGATGAAATCGAGTCGGCAATTCGAACACTTTTTGCTGGGACAGCTCCGAAAATTGACAATGAGGTGATCGAGCATTACATCACGTTTGACGAACACACCATGTGTTGCAGTCATATGGTGAGTGCAATAGAAAAAATAATTGCCCAAGCTCATTTCAAGCCCTCCAGAACATCTCAACTGCATGGTCACTTTCTTGCTGATAAGCGCAAATTTGTTAAACGAGCAAAAGGCATGTCGCCTAAGTCAAAATATCACTCCGCTTTCCAACAAGTTCGCTTCCCAACTCTTTCAGAAAAAGAGTTACAGGAAAAAATAGATAAATTTGCTCAAATTATAAACAGCCCCAAACCGGTGACAATTAAGCAAGTATCACCCCATATTTTTCTAGTACAATAATCACATGAATTTCTCAGATGAACAGCTTGATAAGCACAGTGAAGTACTCGCCGAACAAGTATTTCTTACTGACCGCCTTCCGCACTTTGAACTGCTGTTACGGGAAATTAAAGCACTGGCTAACAAAGCGCTGCCAAATACTACTGTTGTTTCACTAGAAAGAGGCCTGCTGTATGGTGGTTATAGTTTAGTTGGCCCATATTTTCATAAACAAAATTTCATTTCAGTGGACAGCAGTCCTGCTAGTGCTGATGAGCGCGGCGCATATAATAAAGATAAAGTGGTCGATAGTAATTTTCTTCAAGTTCCAATTACAACACGGGCCCCCATAGAGAATACAGGTTTGGACGATTCCATAGCAGATTTAGTCCTGGTACCAAATCTGGTACATCATATCGCTGACCAACATGCGTTGTTCAAAGAAATGGCTCGTATCACCAAACCCAATGGACAGGTTTTTGTTTTCGAACCGACACTTAGAGAATTGCATCAAATTCCTGATGATTATTTGCGTTATACACCCTATGGCATGTACGAGATCATGCGCAAAGTAGGCCTAGAGCCTCGTGAAACCAAACTTGATGGTGGCCCTTTTAGCGCTATAGGCTATTGCTGGCTGCAAGCCTTAGAATACCTACCCGAAGAACAGCGTAAGCAAACGGAAGAGTGGTTTTACAATGAGCATTGGCCGCAGTTAAAAAAATGGGATAATCAGTTTACGAAAAATCTTGTTCGTGAGCATACTCAATTCCCGGTTGGTTTTTCGATATTGGCAAATAAAACCTAGACTGTACTTCTGTAGCGATGGCACGACACGATAAAAATATCCTTGCGGTAATACCTGCACGAGGAGGCAGCAAAAGTATTCCCAATAAAAATATACGTGAAATTAATGGTAAAACATTAATTGCACATGCCGCTCAATGTGCACAAGCATTGCAATGGATTGATGCAATCATTCTATCTTCTGATAACGAAGAATATTGTGCACATGCCCAAACGCTAAATATAGATGTACCTTTTATAAGACCAATTGAGCTCTCAACGGATCATACAAAATCAATTGATATGTGGCAGCATGCATGGCTAAACAGCGAGGAATATTACAATACAACATTTGACATTTCAGTATTGTTAGAACCGACCAGCCCTTTACGAACTGCCGAAGATATAAAAGATTCAGTAGACTTACTCGTAAATAACAAACATGCTTACAGCGTAGCAACCGTCAGCAAAACACCTGGTCATTACACACCACATAAAACATTAAAAATAAATGATTCTGGCAACATCGAACCTTATCTTAAAGACGGTATCCAATATTCTATTAGGCAACAGATACCTAACTATTACCATCGCAATGGTATTTGTTATGCGACAACAAGAGAGAGCCTGATTGAAAATAATAATTTAATGCAAGAAAAATGCTTGGCATTAATTATTCACCGGCCTATCGTAAATATCGACGAGGAAATCGATTTAAAATTAGCTGAAGTATTAATGGCTGGCTAATTTGTATGCATAGAGATTTTAATACATTACTCATACCAGTAGAAAGCCAGGTACGCGAACTAGATGGCAAATTATTACTTGCTTCGATAGCTGCGGAAAATAACTTTAATGTCATTATTGGCGCTAGAGCAAGCGTTCACTTTCATGCATCGAAAGTTAAAGATGCCATTTACCTTGCCAAAAGTATGCGTCGCTTTAGTAGTAGAATGTTCAAGATATTACATGGCCTAGGTCATCGTATAATCGCATTAGACGAAGAGGCATTAGTTAGGTTGCCGAACGAGCAGTATTACACGCATCGATTATCACCAATTACATTCAATTATATTGACCATTTACTTAGTTGGGGTGACAGTGATGCACTCACATTCGAACAGTACCCATATTACCAAGGTCAACCCATCCATAGAGTTGGCAATCCAAGAATTGATATTTTAAGACCAGAATTAAGGGATTATTTCGCACCAGAGAAAAATAATTTAATAGAACAATACGGCAACTTTGTTTTAATAAACACGAACTTTGGCCAAATCAATCATTTCATCCCCGACGTGGGTAATAAAGAGTTAGACCGCGATAAAAATTTTAGCGCTATGCATAGCGATGAATTTATCTCACAGCGTTTTAAACACAAAAAAAAGTTATTCGACGCATTTAAATCACTAGTGCCGTACCTCGCAAGCTCATTTCCTGACGTTCATTTTATATTAAGGCCACACCCCTCGGAGAGCGTTAATGCGTGGCAAGTTCATCTCAACAAATTTAATAATGTTACTGTTAACAATAATGGAAATGTAATCCCATGGATTATGGCGGCCAAAGCGTTAATATCAAATGGTTGCACCACCTCTATTGAAGCTACAGTGCTTGGCACGCCCACCTTAGGCTACTATCCCTTCACGAATGATCTCATTGACGACCAGTTACCTAAATCATTATGTGATAATTGTGAAACCCATGAGCAGATCGCTGATAAATTATCAACAGCACTCTCAACAGAAAAAACATATAACAATAAAACTAATTACCTTGATGCGCATATAAGTAACTTAAGCGGCACGCTTTCAAGTGATAAAATTATTAATATACTCGATAAGAACTATCATCATAGCGAATATAAGAAAAAGAAATTTCTTCTCACTGCACCTAGCATTATACACAACAATGGCAGAACCCTTATTAAAAAAGTGAAAAGCAGAAACCCTTCAAGTCGCAATAGTATTGAATATCATATGCATAGGTTTCCACATATCAATGAAGAATTTTTATACGAAAAAATACATCGGCTTCATTCTCTGACAGGTAGATTTAAGTCAGTTAAAATTAAAACATTGAATGACGATATTTTTTCAATAACATCACCATAATCTCAAATTATATTACCTACAGCCATGCAAGAAAATAAATTTGATATTCGTTATGCTGCTACTTTCAACAGTATAAAAAAAACAGCTTCTAAAAATTGCGAATATAAATTATCAGATTTGTCGATAGGCATTAATTTCACAGATAACCATATCATCAGGCTATCAAGTAACAATCAGGTCGAGTGGGTTATTTCACGAGTATGTGATCACGCAAGTGGTACGTTAGAGCCATGCGCACAGCAACAATTTGCTGAGTGCCCATTACATGGCTGGAAGCTCGATCTAGAAAAATTGAAATATAGCAATGTCAATGTGGCTAAAGAGACGCTAGATTTTCAGCAAACGCATGAGACTGTTATCGTGCATGAGCTTGAGACCCATTTAAACCTTCCTGATGAATTATCTGAGCTTCAAAGTGAGCACACTATTGATATTAGATTTATTTCCCACGCCTGCTTGCTATTTAATTTTGGCAACATAAAACTTATTACAGACCCTTGGCTAAAAGGCCCATGTTTTTTAAATAGCTGGTGGCATAAACCTGCACCAAGTGATGATGCTTTAGAACAGCTATTATCTGCAGATCTTGTATATATTTCTCATAATCATCCTGACCACATGCATGAAGAAACTCTGCAATATTTATATCAGCACAGGCCAGACATGCCTATTATTATTCCTAACTTTAAAACTAAATCAACTGAAACACCGATCAGACATATAGGATTTAAAAATGTTCATCCCCTCATTTTCAATCAAATATTTGAAATTAATAACCACAAACTATTTATTTCTATATTAAAATCTGGAGACTTTAGAGATGATAGCGGCCTGTATGTGAGCTATGGTAAAAAACAAGCATTACTCACCGTAGATTCTTCAGCTCTCAATCATTATCACTTACCGATGAATATAGATATTCTTGCCACTTCGTTTGCAGGGGGCGCATCTGGACATCCATGGTGTTTCAATCATTATAGCGAAGATGAGAAGCTTACTATCTCCAGTAAGCGACGCCAATCTGTTAAGAATTCAGTCAACCGATACGTAGAGGCATGCCAACCGAAGGCCTATATGCCCTATGCAGGGTATTTTTCAGAGGATGCACCTCGAGATAGTTACATTAAGTCAAATAATAAAAAGAACTCATTAGACGAAATTGAGCAACTATTACTGACACAGTTTCCAACTGTCGAATATATCAACCCTATTTTAACTGATCAAATTTCACTTGCTGGCAAAGTGTCAGCTAGTCATAGCCAAGTCAACAGACAAGCAAATATTTCACAGCAAACAATTAATAATTATGTCACTAATGAAACAATACCACATGATGACATTTTCTATGAACATTTGATTAAATATTTTAAAGACTGTGGGTTTAGTGACAATTTAATTCTTTATCTAATTCCTTGTTTTTCAGATTTTAAACAATATGATAGAGGGCTAATTATCGATTTTCATGACTTAAACAATATAACGTGCAACTCCAGTCATGAAGTGGTTACACAATATCAATCAAATCATAGCGAACAAAGAGCATTATTCATTGAAGTCAGAGCCAGCCTGTTGTGGCAAGTCATCGATAAAGGTAAGTCATGGGAAGAATTAAGTATCGGCTTTCATTGCAGAATTCATCGTAAACCCGACGTATATAATTCTGATTTCTGGTATCATTTCTCTAACATATACATCAAATAGCATTATATTCTCTACCGCCTAATTCGTCTCATGCACACCGCTACAATCGTCATTCCTACTCTGAATGAAGAGCAGAATATAGACCCGTTACTTGAACAATTATCTGATATATCAATTCAAGACTGTTCTATTAATATTTTATTTGTTGATGATCAATCTAAAGATAGGACAGTAGATAAGATTAATGCATGGCATAGGCAAAACAAGCGTATTTCAGTATTACAAAGAAAAGGAGAAGCGGATCTCACTCAATCGATATTGGACGGTGTGGCTTCGGTAGATACTGATATTATTCTCGTCATGGATGCTGATCTAAGCCATCCAATCAAACAAATTCCTAATTTACTTCAACCACTCATTAACAACACTCATGATGTTGTCGTTGGCAGTCGCTACACTAAAAATGGCGGCATAAATAACTGGCCTTTACATCGACGATTTCTGTCTTGGTTTGGCGGTCTGCCTGCACGTGTATTAACAGATATCAAAGACACTACTTCCGGTTTTTTTGCTTGCAGAAAATATTGTTTTCGTGAAATAGATACAGCGGCACGTGGTTACAAAGTTTTACTGGAATTACTTGTCGCTGGATTAGATAAATATCGAGTAACCGAGGTGCCGATAGTTTTCACAGATCGAACTCTTGGTGAATCTAAATTATCTGGCAAACAATTAGTGCAATACTTTCAAAGACTACTCGAGTTAAGTGGTGGCAGAGTATCTACCTCTACGACTAGTCGTTTTATAACGGTGGGAATAATTGGCATTATTGTTGATGCGCTATTTTTTCGCTCCTTCATCGCAAACGGCTGGACTGTGAGTAATGCTCATATCACAAGTTTTTTTATTGCAGCCTGCTTTAATTACTTATTGAATTCAATTTGGTCATTCAAATTTTCACATGACTCATTGAGTAGCTGGTTAAGCCGTGCCGTCAAGTATGTATTTTTTGGCATGTTAGCACTCGTAATTCGCGGGGGCGTGTTAGCTATTCAAATAAATATATTCAATATCGACCCCAATATAGCTATTTTCCCTGCTATTGTGAGTGCCGCATTGGTAAATTTTTTAGCCGCCTCATTTATTGTTTTTCCTGCTACAAGCCATCAAAACAGAACATACAATTCAATTAACTGGCGTGTACTTGCTGTTGCATGCACCGCGTTTATGGTTGCCATGAGGTTAATATATTTAGGCACAGCAGAATTAATCCCGGACGAGGCCTATTATTGGAACTACAAAGAGCATTTAGACATAGGCTATTTAGACCACCCGCCAATGATCGCCTGGATAATCTGGTTAGGTACGAGTTTATTTGGCGACAATGAGTTTGGAGTAAGATTTATACCCTTTGTGAGCGGGCTGTTGACTCTATACTTTATATTTAAACTCACTGCGCTATTATTTGATAAAACTTCAGCCTACATTGCTTTACTAATCACCTCGATTCTCCCTTTCACTGTGGCAACCGGATTTCTTGCCACCACAGATGCATTACAAGTCATGTTCTGGTCAATATGTTTATACCTAATAGCCAACATCGCTACTAGAAACAGTTCGCTATCTTGGCTTGGACTCGGTTTATGCATAGGCTTGGGAATGCTATCAAAATATTCTGTCGCATTAATACCGATAAGTATAATAATCTATATCACCATTAATCATGAACTACGAATTTGGTGGAAAAAACCGATTATTTATATTGCCGGATTGTTATCTCTAGTCGTTTTCTTTCCAACTATTTATTGGAATATGCAGAATGAGTGGAGTTCTTTTATGTTCCAAACATCAAGGCGCCTAGATAGAGAGTCAATCTTTTCTACGCATTATTTAATATTGCATGCGCTTATCCTACTCTCTCCTTTTATATTATTATTTTTAGTTAGCGTTTATAAAAATTTATCTAGTTTACTCAATAAAAATTTTACTGAATACAGGTCTGAAAAAAAACTTAAGCAGTTCTTCTTAGTCTTTACTTTTGTTCCACTCGCTGTATATGTCTATTTCAGTCTAAACCATTATCCACGCTTTCATTGGACAGCACCGATATGGTTAGTGTCTATTCCATTACTTGCATATGCATTAAGCCCAACTTCAGAATATAAACATAAAAAAACCTTCACATCGTTAGTATTATATTCTGCAGGTTTTTTATGTTTATTTTATGGCGGTCTATTACATTACGCTGCTCTCGGTTTACCCATTAAGATAGACCAAAACATCACTGCACACTATTTCTGGAAACAGACTGCAAAAGAATTACACACGATAGAAAAAAATCTAGAACAGCAAACTGGACATCAACCATTGATTGTCGGTCTAAGTAAATGGTCCATTGCAAGCTCTTTACGCTTTTATGATATCGACAAACAGGTTGATAATATTGTTTCCAGAAATGCCATCGGCAGAACAGCAACCATGTATGAACAATGGACAAACCCAAGTGAATGGGGTGGGAAACCTGTCATTTATGTCGCATTTGAGGCGTCCGAACTCGAAGAAACGCAAGTCAAGCTTCATTCCAATCACGCTGAACGCGCTCAAAGTAAAAATATATACATAAATAACAATGTGTTACGAACTCTAGAATATAGAGTCGCCGAACAATACCTATCCAACTAGAAGTAATCTACACCTAGTCGTGAATCGATATAACACGTGCTTTTAGACTATATTTTAGCCACTACAACATTAATTTAACCGCGGATTAGCAGTGGTCTAAATTAGTCTAGCGAGCTGTTTATATTGCAAAAAGTAGCTCGACTCTTTAAGTCGCGATATTATAGTAATGTAGTAAATCTATCTTAAGTCACAATTACATGTGTTGTTTTTAATATAATTTATTTAAATACAATTAATATGACAACTATTACAAACATTCTCAGAATTAGTCTACTCATACTGACGCTAGGCCCTGTAACACTATTAGCAGACGGAAAGAGTATTGCCTTTGATCGCACTAAAGGAAATTGTCTTGCTTGTCATGCGATTGCAGGCGGAGAAAGCCCAGGCAATATCGGACCTGAATTATCCAACATGAAGCAACGCTACCCTGATGTAAAACTTTTACGCGATAGAATATGGGATGAAACTAAATACATCCCAAGTACTGTAATGCCACCCTTTGGAAAGCATCAGATTCTTAGTGAAGATGAAATTGACCAAGTGGTTGAGTTTATATACTCATTGTAAATAAGGACTAATTAAATTATGAATAACAGTAAAAGAAAGTTCCTACTTCAATCAAGTGGAGTAGCCACATTATCTGTAATAGGTAGTTTCAGCAACGTTATTGCTGAGTGGCAGGAGTCACACTTTACACACAAAGGGCTTGATGAGTTACTTAACTCTCTAACTGATAAAATAACACCCACGAGTAGTGAAAACATATATATAAAAGCGCCTGAAATAGCAGAAAATGGTGCTGTGGTGCCGGTCACGGTCAACAGCACTATAGATAATGTTTCTAATATATCAATTATCGTAGACAATAACCCTGCCCCATTAACATCAATATTTAATATCAATCCACAACTTGAAGCCTATGTATCAACTCGAGTTAAAATGGCCAAATCTTCTAACATTATTGCACTAGTGAAGACTGAAGATAAACAGTTCTTTACTGCCTCAAAAAGCATAAAAGTAACTATAGGTGGCTGTGGCGGTTAAGCACATAATAAGCGATCATGTTTAACCATTTTCTTTACTCTATTATCTATCTCATAATTTTCTCTTTTTCGATTGTTAGTGCAGACACGTCGACATCTGAACCTGAAAAAGACCGTCAATTAATTCAAAAATATTTCAAGCAACGTTTTCCTGAAGTTGAATTTAAAGAATTTTCCAATGGCGTATATGCCTTAGATATGGCAGCTAGAGAAAACTGGGAAGCGCTGGAAGATTTTCCACCTTATGAGATGCATCTAGAGAGTGGTGAATTATTATGGCAGCAAGATTTAGATATCTATAGTGATTGCTTTCCACAAGGGCCTTCAATTAAGCATCTATATCCTTCATGGAGTGAACATAAACAAACTGTCATAACACTACCTTATGCGATAAATTTATGTCGCGAACAAGCAAATTTAGAGGTTTATGATTATCTGGGTGACGACATGAACAGCCTTGTCGCTTACATTGCGTATGAAAGTCGTGGAGAAATTATTCAAATACAAGTACCCAATGACGGTGCACTTAAGGCTTACCAAGCTGGTAAAAAATTCTATTTTACACGTAGAGGACAACTCAATTTTGCCTGTTTCCATTGCCATTTTGATAATGCAGGAAAAGTATTACGCTCCGAGACGTTAGGCCCAGCACTGGGTCAAACCACCGGTTGGCCAACCTATAGAAACAGATGGGGAGCCCTCGGTCCTTTGCATAAACGTTACATCGGCTGCAACCAGCAGGTACGAGCCGCTCCTCATGCAGCCCAAAGCGAGACATACCGTAATTTAGAGTATTTCCATACCTTTATGAATAACGGATTACCCATTAACGGACCAGCTGTGCGCAGATAACCCTGAATATGAAATCACTGACTTTCATCTCATTTGTTCTTATATTGTTTTTTTCAACGCATTCTGTGGCACAAAGCAATGATACAAAAGCATTAGAGAATAAAATTGCTATGCTATACGAGAGAATCGATCAGGTGAAGAGTGAAATAGCGCTATGGAGAGACACTGAAAAGCATTTATCGAGTGCAGAACAATTGTTAAATGAAGGTAATGTGCAACAAGCCAACGAGCTGATTAAAATTGTCGAGTTGCAACTATCAAACAGTTTGGCACAAGCTCAAGGCCAAACTGACATTAATCAACTAATCCCATATTACTTAAAAGATTAAGAAAATTGGCTTAAAGCGTCTTTAACTTATCAATAGCGACTTGTTTGCCTTTGTACTCTTGTTCTGACTGTGCGGCAATAGTTAAGTGATGCTTCGCTTTTTCAATATCTTCACCTTCAGCCGCATACGCCATACCCAAATGGTAATGTAATTCACCTGCCTCAGGCGCAAGCACAATGGCTTTGTTTAATAGATCAATAGCTTTCTCGATATTTCCTGCTTTGTAATTGACCCAGCCCGCAGTATCGAGAGATGCCGCTTGTTCAATAGTCTCTAGTTCTACTGAATACTCAAGCGCTGAGTTAATTTCATCATCAGTACTGTTTTCATCAACTAACAACATAGCAAGATTATTTTTTGCGACTATTGATGTAGGCACTTTCTTTATAATACTGTTATACGTCTTGATAGCTTTATCTCGATCACCTTGCTGATAATAGATATTTGCCAATTCAATTCCCAATCGTTCTGTGCCTGAACTGTTTTCAAATCCATTTTCAAGAATTTTAAGCGCTTCGGCTCTATTTCCTTGAGCCAGATATGCTAATGATAACCCCCTATATGGAATCCACCACTGATCATTGACTTCTATAGCAGATTCAAAACTTTCAACTGCCAATGAATAATCTTTCTTTGATAGCGCTACCTCACCTAACAAATTATAAGGTATTAAATATTCAGGATCTTTTTCAATTGTAGTTTGCAAATAACTAATAGCTTTGTCTTCTAGCTGCTGTGACAAATATAGCCTAATAAGTCCTGATAATGCTTCGTTAGCGCGTGGCTGCTTTTCTAATGCAATTAAATATTGCTGCTCGGCGGCAGTAGGATTATTTTCGTTCTGTAATAATACTCCAGTAAGATAATAACCTAATGGATTATCTTCCATAGCAGCCTTCATAGATTCTGCAGTTAGCTTTGCACCTGAATAATCTTCATTTGCAATTTGCAAATCAAATAATGTTTTAATTGTTTCTAGATCATCTTGTTCATTTTTTAAAAGCTCATTAACAGTATCGATTGCGGAATCGAATTCCTGATCCGTGCCTTGCAGACGTGCATACAATAACCCTAAGCTTTTATCATTAGAATCTATTGTTACAGCCTTTTGTAATAGTTCTTTAGCCAAATCGCGTTGGTCATTCAGAATATAGGCTACAGCAAGCTGCCTTATCGCATAAGTGTTTGTTGGCTGATCGCGTAAAACTGTACGAAAATCTGCTATTGCTGCAGGTGCATCACGACGCGCTACAGCAATACTACCTCTCATAATTAAAGCACGTATATTTGTTGGCTGTTCAGCTAAAACCTCTCCTACCAGCTTGAATGTTGTATCCGCATCATTTGCTTTTAATGCAATTAATGCCAGCTCATTTTTTGCTTCAATATGTTCTGGTTCAGAAATATTATTAGCTAAATCTGCAAGAATTTCTTCAGCGAGTTCATTTTCGTCAAGCTGTTTATATCGCCGAGCTAATGCAAGATTTAATTTTCCATCACCATTTTGCGCATATTCTTTTAATTGCTCAGTCGCTTGGTTTGCAGTTTTATATTTATTTAAAAATGAAACATAAGCTAACTTGTCATCACTAGTCTCGATATTGCTGACTAATATATTCTCAGCATCGTCAATTTTACCATCTTCTGCATATATCCCGGCTAAACGATACTTATAAGTATTATTATCAGGGTACTGTTCAATCAGATTAGAATAAATCCTTATAATATTGGCGGTATCATTCAACTGCGAGTAAAGCGCAATAGACATAAGCTGCAGTTCTTTACGTTCTCTCTTAGTCAGCTCAGCTATATCAAGTTGTTGTTCTATATGAGTAATCGCTTTTGGCACATCTCCAGTTTTTACACCAAGAGAGGAAAGCAATGTAATGGCAGTTAAATTATGATTTTCAATAGATAACGAAAGTTCTGAATCAGTTCTGGCAGCGGTTAATGTGTTATTTTTAAGATGAAATATCCCTCTTAATGCGATGGCGGTGGCATTGTTTGTTTCAATCTCAAATACTTCTTCTAACATTTCATATGCTTTTGAGTTGTCACCAGCAATTAGATGAATCTTTGCCAGATCTGTTTTCGCATCAATAGAGTTAGGATCATTCTCTAGGGCACCCAACAATAATTGGTATGCACTTCTCCACTCTTTGTCTTCAATCTCACAACGAGATAAACCTATCAAGGCATCAACCGTTTTAGGATCAATCTGAAGAACATTTCTATATTCCAGCTTCGCTTTTTTACAATCATCATTATGGTAATGATCATGACCACTCTGTAAATATTTCTCTTTTCTTGATTCCGCACCACCACATGCAGCCAATACAAATATCACACAAAAAGATAAGACTAATAATTTATTCATAAATATCATCACTCCAGCAAAAAACATGGATAATTTTCACTATAAGAAACTCACAAAAATAGGCAGACAAGCACTTAATGTTAACGTTGCTCTAATCGCCCACCAATTATTTTTTACATTAAATAGAATATACTCAACACAATAAAATAGTATCAGCAGCTCAATTATTAATATGCTCAGACCCGAGTTAGACACTGGCGAATTAGGCAAATTAGGGATCACAATCGCCGTTGCTATCAATAAAAAATCTAGAGGCGATCCAACAAACCGTTTATTTGAACGCCCCAAAAATAGTAAAGAAATGAAGCATACACATAAAACTAATAATCCTATATGGAAAATATTAAAATATAGTGACGCACTACTGGATTGAGCTCCAAAATATATCGATATAACCACCATGACATGAATAGCGATGCGTTCGGGCCATGTGCACGGCTTATTGGACATAAATAGAAACCCATATATTGCCAATATCGTGACTATCGAGAGAAGTATTAATATATCATTCTCATAATCGCGTATTTCGAGCGCAGAAATCACTACATACACAAACAACAGTATAGATAAAACTGCAAATAATTTATTCGCATTATTACTAACAAATTCACTAGTCATACTTTTAATGCCATGAAGTAGATTTTGTGACGCGACATCAGCTTCAGTTGACTTACCCCTCGTTAAACCTAGCGCAAATGCAAATGATGAAATTAATACAAATGCTAATACTATATTTAGCTCAGCATTATATCTCATGAAATAAGCAGTAAGGATATAAATACTCTGTATCAAATAGATTATAAGAACACTCTGATAATGTTTATACCCATTATCCAACAATTTATGATGCAAATGATTGCGGTCAGCATTAAAGGGTGATTGTTTATTTTTAATACGAATCAACATCACCATTAAGGTATCAAATATAGGCAACCCAACTAATAGCAATGGCAGGGTTTTAGCATAAGCATTATCAGCACCATATGTTATTGAAACACTCAAAACACCCAACACAAAACCAAGAAATAGGCTTCCGGTATCACCCATAAATATCTTTGCTGGGTAGGTATTAAAGCGTAAAAATCCAAACACCGAACCTATCACCGCCAACACGATGAGAACTATATCGATATTATTTGATTCATATGCTAGCAACCCAATAATACTGAATGATAATAATGCTTCGCCACCAGCTAACCCATCTAAACCATCAGCTAAATTAATTGCATTGGTGACTCCCAAAATAAAAAAAAAGTAAACTAGAAGTAATAGAGAACTAATAATTAGCTCATTAACTACAAAGTATGAAGAATTAATGTCTATAAAGCCAAACAAGAATATCAAAGCAATTGATATAATCTGAACTATAAATTTGCTTTTGTATGATAAGTTTTTAGCGTCATCAATCACGCCCAAGACAAACAAAACACTAATTCCTAGCAACATACCTAATAGTGGTTTGTTGAATTGAACCCAACCAATAACTGGAATTAGCGAAGCAATGACAATAGCAATTCCACCCACTCTAGGCACAGGAACTGTATGTATCTTCCTGGCTGAAGGCATATCTAACAAATCAAACTTGTTATACATATATGTTAATGGCGGAATAAGTATGATCGCCGTAAACATTGCCACGAGAAAGATAGTATAAAAAATCATGTTATGCGATGCTAGTCAGGCACATAATCCGGGAGCAAAGGAAGCGCATCTCGCAAAAAAGATTGAATAATCGTGTCTGCTTCATTGACATCGATACCTTTAGGCACTGGATACATTACCCTTATTAATGCACCATCTGTACGATTACGCGTAATACCATCCCAAAACAAATACCATTTAACTAAATACTCATTGGTTATATGCCTGTCACGTTGTTTAAACCAGTAATACATTAAGTATTTACTATCGCCTTGTTGAACCAACATACGACTGACATTAATTTCCTTATCATTGTCGTCTTCTTTATAATTAATTAACACTGGTTTTCTATCGACTATTCGCCAACCCGCTCCAGGCAAGCATGACCTTGGTGAATGAGCAGATTCTCCTTTTCGCTGTGAATCGTAATAAGCTATATAAAACTCTAATGCGCCTTTATCGCTTATAAAATTAGACAACAGGTAATCTTCAAATTTCAGCGCATTGATATACTTAAGTTCCATCGCTTTGCGTTGACTATCCCAAGCACCAATATTTATTGGAAATTGGCTAAAATTCTTGCGCTCAGGTATTGCTTCTTGTCTTTCTGGTAATAAAATATTTCCAATAAGCATTAGAATAATTACTGACACAGAAAAATAAAAAGACTTAGGTATATCTCTTGTAATTATTTTATGGCCTGTAAGATCAAGTTTACCTGGAATATCTATACTCAATACATCCCCGAGTGATTTTCCCGTTGTTAGTTTTGTTAACAACCACATTTCGAGCAGCAATATTGCAAAACAAAACATAAACACGACCCATCCTTCAAAGTCATGAAGAAAGCCTTCTGCCATCTCTATTCCCCAATATTCTACAAGCACGCCAATAATCCCTATGCGTAAGCTATTCATAAATATTGTAATTGGCAATGTAGATGCAACAACAACACATTTTTTCCAAAAACTATCTTGGTAGAAATAAGCTACGATTACCCCCAAAGTAACCAGCGGAAACAAATAACGCAGACCACTGCATGCTTCAACGACTTGTAATTTATAATTACCCAAGTCAATCACATTACCTTCTAGAAATACACTTATACCAAAAAGGCGAATTACTTCTACGCCGATTTTTGACGATATCAGCTGTAAATACGACGACAGATTATTGTATATAAACGAAGGTAGCGGGATAGTAAAAAACAACAGCGCGACAGAAATAAAATAAAAATGCATCTGTTTAATGCCGCTAAAAGATAGCGCCAAACCAAACAATACAACTAACAGCGCATATTTAATAATTATGAATAATGTACTAACCTCTCCCAAGAACCAAAGAAACAACCCTAATAGTACGATACCACTCCCTAGCCATGATCCAGGAAATGGTTCTTTAATAATCTGTGCATGCTTTTGCCAAACAATGAACAAAGAAATAAGCGGAATAAGATAAGCATGGCTATATTCTGGTGAATCCCATTTTCCTACAGCATGAATAAGCGCTTCTTCAAATAAAAAATACAGCGCAATAACTGCTATTGTTAACAGTGCAAAATAAAGCCATGAGAACTTATACGTTTTAATCTCGGTTTGAGAAATATTAGGCTGAGTAGTTTCCATTATTCTAAATTTTCATTTTTTATAATAGGCCAATAGCGCCGCTGTTTTTCTTATCTCTCGCTACAGCCATGACAGTTTTCCAATCTACAACTTCTAATCCATCCGCAAATGCATAAACAAGTGATAAGTCACAATATGTATTCACCATACGCGGGACACCTTTACTAAAATTAAATATCATTCGAATCGCATTTTTAGTGAACAACATCTGATGAGCGCCAGCGACTTTCAATCTATATTTAATGTATTCTGTTAACTGCTCCAAGTTTAATGGTGTTAGATGAAAATCAGATGATATACGTTGTGCAAATTGCTTGAGCTCCGGCAATCTTAATGTCTCTCTGATTTCGGGTTGACCTGATAGAATTATCTGAAAAACCTGATCCGTCTCTGAATTAATATTTGATATCACGCGCAATTCCTCCAGCATTTTAGGGCTCAAATTTTGCGCCTCATCGACGATTAATATAGTGCTGTTTCCCTGCGCATACTGCTGCAGCAAGAAGGTCTCAAATGTGTGATATTTTTCAATATTAGATTTATTTTTATAATCAAGATCAAAAGAGAGCAGTACCAGATCAATCAGATCACCAAAAGATTCATGGGTATTGCTTATCAGACCGACAACATAGTGATGATCAAGATTTTTTAATAGGTACCTAATCAGAGTAGTTTTGCCACATCCGACATCGCCACTGATAAGTGTAAAACCTGATTCATTTTGAATCCCATACTCCAGCATGGTAAACGCAAGACGATGGCCATTAGTGAAATATAAAAAGCCTGGATCAGGAGATAATTTAAAAGGCTTCTGAGATAACCCGAAATGCTCGTTATACATATCAACCAACCAATTCAGACAATCTGATCAGTTAATAATAACCTAAGGTCGCAGGTTCTAACGAATCATTCATAACGACACCCGCTATATTCACATCGCCAAGCATTTCGAGTGTCAACTCTATATCTTGTTTATTCGTTTTACCTTCTCTAATAACTAATAACACAGCATCAACATGCGGCAAAAATGATATAGCATCATCACTAACGAGGACGGGAGGCAAATCAACAATAGTAATTGAGTTATCTAATAAGGAGCCGGCCTCATTGACCAAGTCATTACCTCTTGTTGTAGACAAATACTCCGAAGAATCGTGCAAAGGTCTAATTGAGGGTGCTATAACCAAACCATCCATACTTGGAGACACTATAATATCTGAAAGTGGTTGATTATTTTCAAAATAATCCTCAAGACCATAGTCTGGTTTATATCCATAACATGAATAGACAGAAGGTGTAAGCAAATCTAAATCAAGCAACACGGCGTTATTTTTGCGGCTATTACCAATACTTATTGCTAAATTTATTGCCACAGTTGTCTTGCCATCATCTTTTGTCGGGCTCAAAACTGCAACAGTCGACCAACCCTTATCCTGTAAGATATGAACCAAACGCGTTCTTAAAACTTTATAAGGCTGAATAATCTCTTCTCTGCTTGCACTATTTAATATACGGTTTTTTTCTAATACTAACGAGTCAGGTGTAAAAACAGGAATTGAATAGGCCTGTTTAACAGTTTCTGTTTCAACACTTATGCTTTCGGGTACCAGATTGGGTATATCTGTGCTTATAGTCTCACGTTTACTGCGCGCAATATTCAATGCTTTAGTTATCTTATCCATAGTTTATATTTTCCTTAATACCTTATAAAAAAGAACATCTAAAGGAAGATAAAAAATATGTATCAACACAAACATAATTGCCAGTAGCGCTAATAAAGCAATGACTAATAATATTTTAGTACTTTTATTTTTAGATACTTCTTCTATAGTGTACATAGTAGGTAATACAGCAAGCGGCATATAACCCGTTAATTGCAATACTGTTGATCGGTCATATACTGCATCGTCTATGCTCTCTTTTAATAGCATGACGCCTAAAGCTATAATCCCACTAAGCAAGATTCCTAATACTAAAATTGCAGGCCGATTTGGACTGACTGGTTGCTCAGGCAATAGTGGCGGCTCAATGATGGTAAAACGCTCACTCTGTTTACCAAGCTCTAACGATTCACCGATTTTCGCTTCAGATAATTTTGCTTTTACATCAACATACTTGGCGCGTGCATTATCATAATCTCTGATTAATGATAAGTATTTACGCTCTACTTCTGGTGATTCAATTAATCTCTGTTCAAACATTTTTATTTTCGATTGCAATGAAGAACGTGTCACCTTAATGCTATTTATCTCAGCATTGGCCGCCTCAAGTTGTGCTAACAATTGTGAGTAAGCGGGATTTGATATTTCCTCAATATTATCACGCACAATCGTATTGCTTGCTGCACTCAAGCTCGCCTTGAGTGATTCTATAGATCGCTTAAGTGACTTTACATCAGGATGTTCACTTGAATATCTTAGTTCTGCAGCTTCTAATTGCTGTTCAAGTAATTGTAGTTCAGTGCGTATTTCTTTTAATCCACCCCCCTTGGAAGATGTATCTTGCTCAAGCGCGGCAATCTCTCTTTTTATGCGTAAGATATCAGGATGTTCAGGCGCGTAAATTCCTGATTTCTGTGCTAATTCGATTCTTAGTATTTTTAGACGGTCACCGGAACCTAGTAATCTTTCTCCTTGTTCACTATATAAGGCTTGATTAGGGTCCATTTGAACCAACTCAGACTCAAGATAAATTTTACGTTCCTTAAGTGCTCGTAGTTGTTGGTCTAATTGTTTAATCTCCTGATCAGTACGATCCATTAAATTCAGATTCATTGACACCAATTCTGGTAGCTTCTCAACATTACCTGTCTTAAAATCAGCTAGCTGTTCTTCTAGAGCACTTATATCAGCTTCTAACTTACTGGCCTCATCCTCTAAAAATTTTGTTGCATCTTGTGCTTTTTGAGTTCGCTCTTTGATATTCTCATTAAGAAATAGACCTGTGATTTCATTCGCCACTTTATGAGCCAGAGTGGGAGATTCATGTTCATAGGATACTTTAAATGCAATTGTCGCTTGCACTGGTCGTCCGCTGCGAGGATCTATGACATCAGCACTGATAAAGTCCAGTGAAATTGCATCACGTATTTCTTTCAGGACAACTTCTCTCGGCTCTTCCTCTAACATATCTTGATATAGATTGAACTTTTCTATGATCTGAAACAAATTCGTTGAGGTCATGACACGTTGTTGAATTATCTGCAGGCGTTGATCAGCAAAAGTTGTTATTGTTGAACGCACAAAATCTTGTGGTATTTCTTGTTGTTCAATTAAGATTGTTCCAGCTGACTGATATTTTGCAGGCAAGAAAAATGCTAGCAGTGCAGTAATAATAATCAGAATAGTCGCAGTAATTATTACTGACGTTTTTCTTCTTTTTAGTGCGCGCAACCAATCTGCTAGGCTTTTTTCTGATTCTAATGAATCATCATATTCTGTGCTTATAGTATTCATAGCTTGCTTATACGTTTATTTGCGCCTGTGTAGCGTATACCAATGATGACCGCATCTGATTTAGCATCTCTACCATTAATACTACTATCGATATCTTGTTCACGGTGCCGAACGGTACCCGTCAAGGACCACTGGGGTGTTAGTCGATAGTCAGCTGAAAGCGTTGCTGTCCAGTATTCACGCTCTTCTTCTTCGTCGTTATTAACAGATTCATCATCAAACCAATCAAGAAATAAACGGCTTGAGAATCTATCACTAAAACTTCGATTATATGAAATAGTTAATTCAGTCCTTTCATTAACATCGCCATCAGCGCTGGGTTCAAGTGAGTTACTGGCATCCAAATTAAACCTTGATCGCTCTGCGATTCTACTGACACCTAACTCAAACGAAGAGCCAGTATCATCATCCCTATTCAGCATACCAGAGCGGATATTCTTAAAATTAGATTTACGGTAACCCGCCCCTACATAGCCAGTCCACATTTCATCTATCACCCTGTCATAACGCAAATTACTACCATTAGTTTCTACGTCACTAGTAAATGACTCGGCCTCATAATCAGAGTGAAAAGCCGTGAATGTTACCGAATTACGTTCATCAAATGTATACACCACACCTGTATTGATGCCTTCAACATTATATTCAGTTAATGTTACCGGGATTGAATTTGGAAACTCTACGTCAGAGTAATTTCCACCAACAAATACTTGAGTTTTCTCGGTTAACGTATAAATGTACTGAGTATTGATTCGTCTATCCACTCGACGATTAACATCTTCTAGAAATCCAGTATCTTGTAACTCGGTAAACTGTGAGGACTGGCGCGTATATTCGCCATCTACACTAAGCTGTGAACGTTCCCCGCTCCAGCGTCCCCCGGCATAAAGTAATTGATCATCAGTATCAACAGCGCGTTCATCATCGCCATCGTAACGCACTGACCTCAGTGCACCACGCACATACAATTCACTGATTTCTGTGACATTAGATAATTTAATATCTACGCGCGCATTAGCACCAACCACGCCTTGTTCATCTTGACTGCGCAAACGTTTGTTATCATCCGCTTCAATCTGCGAGGAAAATATTGGCTGGTAGTACCACTCTCCAGCATTTACTTGATAGTTGATAGCTAGCGGGATAATTCCCATCATGCGTGCCAGATTACTTAACATTGATCTAAATAAATTAAGCGCCTAAGGAACAAGTACCGTATCACCACTTTTTAGAATGATATTTTGCTTAAGATTCTTACCCTTCTCCATATCGTTATAGCGAAATGGTATCGAATTTAGTTGCCCTTGGTCTCTTCGCAGAATCTTAATATCATTCAGTGCGGCAAAGGCGGTCGCTCCACCCGCCATACCTAATGCTTGTAGCACATCAACATTTTTATTAAATGGATATACACCGGGTCGATTCACTTTGCCGACCACATAAATCAAATTCCCATTTAATTCTTGCAAGGCCACACTTACTTGCACATCAGGTATTAATTTAGTCAGTTTTGATGTGATGATCTGCCTGACGTCTTCAATGGTTTTACCGCTGGCCTGAATATCACCCACTAATGGAAATGAAATGCCACCGTCCGGCCTTACAAGGACTATTTGTTGAAGATCGACTTCCTTCCACACAGACACAGTGAGTACATCTCCTGGCTGCAGAAAGTATTCGTCAATTTGCGCAAATACTGAATTAGCGTAGATTGCCAACAATATGGCAAGGAGGATTATGGGACGTCTCATTCTGATACCTGTTTATAGTTTTTACACTATTGTACGTAAAAGATGTTTCAAGTATGTAACAATAATGACACTGATTACAAATATTTACTCGAACTTGACGAGATCAGTGCATAGAAAACAGTAAGTTACAAAATAGTGAGAATATTACATCTTAATAATCAATTAAAGAATGCAATTAGTGGCAAATTGGCTCACTCTGACGATTGGAGTGACCTATTTATTGATTAGTTTCAGGGAGTTCGTATTCTTGGTCTTGAATCAAATACGTATAATCATCGACTAAGTTTTCAATTTGCACACGCTTTATTTGGGTAAATGGCTCACCTTGCCCGGCCCTGTCCCAGAAGCCTTTATTTTCGTAATTATCAAGCACTTCGAAACCAAGTTTTGATAGCGCTACATTATTGGTTGCACAAGTATTTAATTCTTTTTCAAGATTAACTATATTTTGTCTGCGCTCTTCACTTTCATTTTCAACTTGGCGCAGATTTGTAATTGTTTCTCTGAATTTTGCAATAAGCTCTTGTAGCTTTGCATTTGCTGTTTCCAAACGCGAGCGCAATTCATCTGAAAGCGCTGATTTAGTACTTAATTGCTTTTGTGTAGACCCGAGTTGGGAACTCATCTGTTGATTATCACTGCTTGCAGATTCGAGCTTTTCTTCTAATTCTTTAACTTGTTTTTTAAGTTTTGCGTTCTCGGCATTAAGTCGGGTTCTCTCCATACCAAGTTGCTGAATAAGTTGTTGAGTTTGTGCGTTTGCACCCCCTCCTCCATCACGAGGTGCAGATGCCATCGCCATCTGATAACTAATAAGTAGCGTTAAAACAAGAAAGAACTTAAACGAGAATGAGAATTTATACATAGCAAGTTAATATCGGGTATTTAAATCCAGCTGAATAACATCAATGCCTAAATTACAATTAAGTCCAGCAATCTGTTCACATGAATCATCGTCTATAACAATACCATCTATTTCATTTGCAGAACGATAAGTCAAAGTCAACCAAGTATTTTTTGCTACACCAAGATTTCCTCCTAACTCCCAACCTTCCGCATCGGTGCCACCAAGATGTAAATTTGAATCAGTAAATGCATCAAGCACAGCATCACGTTCAACATACTTATATGACGCGAAAACATTCCAATGTCCAAAATAGGATATAACTGGCCAACCAAAATCAACCCTAAAATGATAGCCTACGTCACCCGTTTCTACTTCAGACCCAATTCTCTCTTCGACTTCGCTAGAACTATATCCAATATTTTTTACGTAATCCGCAGTGAGCTTCAAATTATAGGGTGCGAAATAAGCTGAATTATATTGGGCAGTTACGTTAACAAGATCGTAATCAGCAGCTAAAGCAAAAAGCCGATCGTCATCACTCGTCAAGCCGTTTGCATTTCTATCGAATGGGCTTAACAAACTAAATACAGTATTACCTTTTTGAACGGACTCTGGACTAGATGCAAAAAATTCATCCACATCTCGTGGTGTTGGATCCGCTTGCACATTAACATAATTGTAATATGCTGCAGCGAGTGTAAACGATGACTGATTTGCAAATTTCCAATTAGTCCCAATCTGGCCACCAAACAACCACTTATCTCTACTTGATGAACGACTGAATTCCTCAAGGGGAAATGCACCAAAAGTTAAAAATACTTCTTTATCATTATGTAATTTGCCATAAAGCCCATCTCCACCAAAACCAAAAGTCCCCATCGCAGCAAGCCCTTCAAATCCAAGGTCATCATCCCATAACAAATCAGTGCTAACCCATGGATTAGGCATACGTCCTGCATATGCAGTTAACCAGGATAATGGCCTGCCTTCAGTTCCTTGGAATTTAATATAGGCTTGATCAAGTACAATATCATACTTATTTCCACCCTCTCCCAACGTCTGATTAGTAGATACAGGATTAGTAGTATTTCCGGTAGTAATTCTTACATTACTACTAAAATTCTCATTAATCTTTGCGTCAAGATTTATACGCAGACGTACGCGCTCTCTCACACGGTCTTCATCTGTGACTAGAAAGTCCTCGAATCCATCATTGGCTGTAACGGCTAATAAATCTGAATCTGTGAATGGCCCTGAAGAATTAAAACCAGCAACATTCAAGTAAGGGTTATTGGCATCACCAGGAGCAGGGTTACCACTATCATAAATATCACCTTGTGCTCTGACGCGCATATCACCGCTGATCTTGATTCTATTTAACCATCCAGGTAAAGAATCTTTTACCCCCCAACGTTCTTTTTTGGCATGTGATACAACATCGGCAAGTACTTCAGCTTTTAATTCAGCTCTAACTTGATTACGAATTTCTTCTTTAACGATATCTGGAACATATTGCACACGTACGACATCTTCTGAGACTTCTTCTTCAGCTCGAGCTGCTGCCACTTCTTCTTCAGCTTTTTCCTGTGCTTGTTGAACCAAGTTGCGCGCTTGATCTTGTGACATCACGCCTTGTTCAACCAACGTCTGAAGAAGATTAACGACGGTATTACGCAATACCGTCAAATCTTCTTTTTCGTCTGCAAATATATTCGACGAAAAAATCACACTGCTTGTGCAAGTGATTACTAATAAGGCCTGTTTAACTGCTTTATTAATTAATTTCATTATTTGATTCATTTAATATTAAAATACTTTCATTCAAGTTATCTGGCCTCAATAGCCAACTTTACAGGCTGCGGCATATTCGGTGGAGGCAATTCAGAGAGTCTTTTTAACTGGTCCATCGCTGCTCGAATTTTTGCATCAACATCATTATCACCAGTCGATTGCAACAATTTATATCGAGTTACTCTCACCACTTGAATTTACCCAAACATTCAATCGAACACGGTATCTTGTTATCAATATACCTTCTATATTCGTTAGCTTATCAAGCACTGCTACCTTAACTACGTTATTTGCATACCATAAGTTTGAATCACCATCACCAGATCCAATTAATCCCCTGCCCCCTTTACGGGCAGCCAGACCGAATGCATCTCCACCTGCAACACCATCAGCATCCAGACCTAAATCACCAGGGGGAGGCTCCATATCGGGCACGTCTGGTAAAGCTTCAGGTTCTGGTTCTGGGATATCAACCTCTTCCTCAACCTCTGGTTCAGGTGGTGGTTCTTCTTCCACTTCCGGTGGTGGCGGAGGTGGTCGTATTACTTTAATTTCTTGAACAGTCTTTTTGGGCGGTTCCATAGGTTCTGACATCATTCCACCAATAAACCAAATTATCAGTCCAGAGATAATCGCCACTGCTAGAATAAAAGCAATTTTTACCCACTTATTACCTGACTCTTCTTCCTCCATTGGTTGACGACATTACCTAATGACTACTTAACAACGTTTTGGGTGACTAAGCCCAGTTGAGTTATCTCGAGTTTTCCAGCTATGTCCAAGATATCTACGATCCTTTGATATGGATTAATACCATCCGCTTTGATAATGATTGGCAGTGTCGGATCAGCTGCTTTGTATTGCCTTAACAGACCTTCTAATTCACTTAACGTGACAGGATATGTATCTAGAAATATTGTGCCGTCTTCAGTTATCGTAATTGCCTTGGTTCTAGGTTCAGCAAGCGAAGGTTTAGAACTTGCTTTTGGTAAATTGACTTGAATGCCTTGCACTGTTGCAGTAGTGAGAATAATAAACATCACCAACAATACATAAGCCAAATCGAGCATGGGTACGACGTTTATCTCGTCATACGGTTCGTTTTCTTCTTGGACACCTTCAGCCATGAGTATTATTCACCAAATTCTTCTGCAACACGTGTCTCGAACTCATCAGCAAATACACTCATATCTGCAGAAATTTCTTTAATTTGTGAGGACAGATAGTTATAACCAAACAAACATGGAATCGCGACAGCCAAACCTGCCACTGTTGCTACTAGTGCAGCTGATATGCCTGGAGCGATTGCGTTCACATCTACATTACCGGCTAGCGCCACTTCAGCGAAGGTAATCATCACACCCATCACTGTGCCAAACAAACCAATAAAAGGCCCACCAGCAATGGCAATTGTTAGTAGTACCATTTGCTTCTGTAAGCGTTGGTTTTCTCGCAGAATAGTCGTGTTCATACTGGCACGTAATGCATTAATTGCATTTGAAGATAATGTTTTTGCTCTTTGCGCACCAGCAGTCGACGCAGTCAACTTTGCATGTAACTCTTTCATACCAGTTGCAAACACCCGATTTAACGCGGAATCTTTAAGCTTTTTATCATCAACGTTAACATTTTTATAGGTAGCGACAAGTGAATTTGCAAGTTTTTCTTTGCCTTCTTCTAGACCCTGTCCTGCATAACGCTTTTGGAACAGGCGATTTGATTTTCTAACCTTACCCAGAAACATGCCTTTACCTATCATAATCAAGGTTGCAAAGATCAACATGACAGTTAAGGTACCGGTGGTGATTTTACCTTCTAACGTCAACTTTGATAGCGAGAAAGCAATGTAGTTATGTTCATGACCAGCGCCTTCCTGCTGACCGTCCGCGCCTGCTCTGACAAGTAAATCACTAGGACCTTGATTGCTGAAGTTAACAGCTATCCAATCTGGTTCGACAGCACGCTTAACAATTTTAAGTTCGTCAATTTGACCCGCAAAACCTTGTGATTGATCTGCCCATGCACCAATTGAAAGTAAACCACCAATTTCTTCTGCAGTAATTTCTGCGTTACTAATTTCGACTCCATTCAAGTAAAGCGTCATCAAATCAGCTGTGATTGTGAAAGCAAGATGATTCCACGCATCTAGCGTAATCTCGGCGACTTCTTCTACAGATGTCGTTATTGATGCTGCATCTGATGACGTATATTGCAAATAAGGCTTAACACCATCAATCTTGAGCGCAAGACTATTACCAGAATCGCCAACATAAGCGAGCAATGTTGCATTGGTTTGCTCAGTTATTTGCTTCATCCATACGGAAGCAGTAGCACCAGGATCAGGAATCAGCCTCAGAGATGGTGACAATGGCACAGTTATATTCTGCTGGCCTTGAAACTCTACGCCAGCACCGATGGCTGCGCCTTCTGCAGGTATCGATGAGTTTCCTTGTGGATTGTTCGCATAAGCAGTTGCGTCTGATGGTACCCCATCAAAATGATAAACAAGCGCATCATCTACACCATAGGTACCATTGATGTCATCACCTTTTACGGCATTTTCATTACCGTAATACATATAGATCTTTTCAAGATTAGTCCCAGGAGTAATACGAGGTATTTTCACCCATATCAAGCCAATCTGTTGGACCGGATCGTAGTATTCAATATGATACTTTAGAGGGGTTAAGTCATCACTAGATACAAAACGAATATCATCGCCATTTGGTTTTGTATCCGTGAAATAGGTGAAATTGCCGAGATGCAATTTGATTAGTACGGAGACATCATTAACAGTCGCTTCTGTGGCCACACCCGTCACTGAGGTATCAAAGGTAAATTCTTTTCTGTAATCCCAGTCTTTATTCCACCATGCATGCGCACTGCCAAGTGAAAGTATATAAATAGTAATTAGGAGCGCTAAGCGGAACATGTTAATCCTATGATTTTTATAAGAATTCTCTGAATTTTTAACAAAGGCAACGCAGGCTAGCTGCTAAATATTACAGAAATATTAAATTTAACTAGACTAGCCGATATATTATTGTAAATTTATTGTGTGAACTTAGAGTGAACTTATGCAGTTTTCAGGCGTAACGCCATTCTCATCCGGTCTACAACCAGATTGGTCGTAATTATTATTTTCCTCTGACTCATCAGTTGAAGTATTCACTCCCCCAGCACTTGCACTGTCAAAACCACTGCTACCCTCAGAATCATCACCCACTCCTATCACAAATACATTCAGGAATGCTGCAGCATCATCAGAAAATGCATTCGCTTCTTGCTCATCACCACTATCAGCACCAACGGCGTCGCTTGAGGCCGTATTAGTCGCCGCATTACTTGCACCAGCATCTACAGTAGGTGTCGACGGGGCAACTGGTGCCGAAGTTGCACCAGATTCTCCGCCCTGACTAATTTGTGTGTCATTTTGAACATCTAGCGCAGCGATCGAAATACCTGAATCACTGACAATACCCGCATCGCCAGCATCAACTATTCCATAAGGCGTGAATAATCCCGGTGGTGCTAAATTGCCATCCGCATCCTCTAATTTACGAATACCACTACCAGAGAATGATGGTGAGAAAGTGACTAGACGCTGACCTTGTAAATCAAATGTATATGTTGCTGGACTCACTGCAATTGTAGTCTTGGCACCACTTCCCGCATCAATATTATCAAATAGTGAAAATAAATTAAGTGCTTCATCTCCAATGCCTACCACTCGCTGAAGGTTTACAAACAGATCTCCACCCAAGAACATATTAATCGCTCCGCCCCCAGAAATGATGCCTTGCTCCCCAGCGCTACGAGCTAAACCCAATTCAGAATTATCTATATTGCCTCCAACATTATAAAACCCAAATGGTACTAACACGTTGATGTCACCACCCACTTCTCCACCGACCAAATTAAAAGGTGTACTCACATTAGAAACATTTTCTGAAAATAGTGCATCATTCTGTAATTGTAATGATTGAACAAAGTCAGCAATCTCTGAGCCTTCTACATTGTTTGCGCTATTGACTAAATTAGCAACTCCTTCAGAAATTTGTATTAGAACACCACTATCATTAACTATACCGTTACTTGCTAATGGCTGATTGATTGCGGTGGTTAAGTTAATCCCATTACCTATATTAGATTGTATTTGTTCTATAACAGCATCTTGTTGTGTTTCAGGCAATTTAGTTAAGGCAGTATTCAATTCGTTTATGAAACTCACCAAGGCTGGATTAGCAGTATCAACACCAACCAAGCCTGCGCCACTTCCAATTTGCTGTTGTAATAAATTAAGTGCACCAGCATGTTCTGGGAACAGGGTACGAATAGCATCAAAAGATTGTAAATACCCTGCGTAGAAACCAGCTGTCCCTAATCCGATATCCGTGGCTAATACCGCAGCCTGTCCACCTGTAAATATTTCATTATTGAATGCTTGTAATACAACATCAAATTGCTGAGATTCACTAAGACTTAAGAACAGATTCCTTAACTGTGTATTGTCAAAGGATGATCCATTACCAAGTTGATTTAACACCTGCAAATCTTCAGCTGATAGATCTAAGAATGGTGACGCTAGTGCATTCTGAGAAAGTGTTTGATACTGAGTTAAATCGAACTCATCAGTAATCAATGTGCCATACGTTTGATTAGCCCCCTGCGAGAGACTAATAAGGAAGTCATTAATGAATTCATCGTAAATACTTTCTTCTGGTCCTATATCGATATACGTACTAATAAAGTTATTAACACGAAGGTCAAAATCTGTGAAGCCGGATAGTATATTTATTGTTGCTGGATTGTTAGTTAAAAATGGATTAAAGGTATTTGCTCGACTAAGAATCCCTTGAGATGCGCCTAAATTTATTTGATCGCCAGTAATAATATCTAGTCTACCGGGCCCATCTACGAATATTCCAGAAAAAGTATCTGAATTAAAAAATTGGCCACTATCATCTAGTCTAAACGCAGTGTTAATTGACCCACCCGCAGAAAGTTGACTGATATCATACTCGTTTACATTTTGAATTTGCACGTTTGGATTAATAATATCCTTACCTGCGATTAAATCAGTTGCTTCAGCAGTACTGATACCAATATCTGTGTTGCCAGAAAAGATAATAGAATTAATTGCCATTAAACGACTATTTAAATTATCTACCAAGCCATTTTCACTAATACCAGCGTGACGATTTGAGACTCGCAAACGATAACTATCAATCACAGCGGCTGGCGAACGATTACTGATTATAGTGTAACCAAGCAAATCACTAATAGTTGGAAATATTGAAATAGCTTGGTTTTGAATACTACCTGCAACACTACGTTCAATATTGATGCTAGAGTTAACTGTAGGTATAAGACTATCCGGCAAATCAAGCTGAGTGATAATGCCATCAACCAGAATGTTTGCGCCTGAAATAAATTCAAAATTACCTTGCGAATTTGGGAACATAATTAAACGGTCACCATTATCACCTAGGAAAATATCATTATTTAGTGCTGTAAAATTAACGATGCCTGGTAATGTACTTATTTCATTTGAAGATGCGTCAACAATACCAGTGACTTGCTGAAGATTTATATTATCGGTGTTATAGCTTAAAACACCTGTATTAGATTGTAGATTTATTGCAGACTTATCGCTATAAGTAAAAAATCTAGCGCCTATGTTACTTAAGTCAAATCCAGTTGTAATTGATTCTAGCTGTGTTTGAGATGACTCTAAAATTGTTGGGTTAAAAACTCTCTCTATATATAATTCATTTCGAGCTGTAATATCGAATTGAGAATCACCTAATAATACAATCGCGCCTCCATTTTGCGCATCCCCCACAGACCCTTGTGAATGAATGTTTGCTCGGCCTTTACCAACATACAATTTCGGGTTAGTAATATCTCCACCGGCATGGATATGCAGATTACCTCCACCAACTACTTCAAGTTGACTATCAGCTTGCACTCTTTGAGATGCACCAACTTGCTTTCCAATAGAAGCAATTGACACATCTAGTTGTGAGATATTAGTTCCAGCCTCAACATAGATATTTCCCCCACCAAGTGCAGCAACATCACCAGTGAAAGCTGAAGGATTTGCCGCCCACCCTATGGTGCCTGAATCAGAATTTGTTCCAATAGTGGCTTGATCAGTTTTCCAAATCCAGTCATTAACAAAAGTATTTGAGACTGCTCCAATAATATTATTACCAGCGGATATTGTTATATTTCCGCCTTGCTCGCCGTACGCCAGATTAGCTATGCCATCGAGGGTAAAAAAATCTACATCTTCTACACCAACTTTTCTTCCAGCAGTATAGACAGCAGAATATTCATTCCCAAATTCGATATCGTTTGCAGCAATAAGTGATATGTCGCCCGTACCTGATCGAACACCAGATTGTCTAAGTGGTGAGCTCGAACCACCACCACTACAAGTACCAAATCCGCCAGTGACAATGGCCGAAGAATTACAATCATCGATAGTTGCAGGAGATGATGGATCATTATCAAACTGACTACCGTCAAATGGTTGTGAAATTCCAAAAAGAGGGACATCAATTATTACCGGACCACTGTCACCTACTACCGCAGCCTGACCATCAGCAATAATGATGCTTCCTAAATTAGCAAGATCAGTAGGTGATCGAAGAGTTTGGGTGATATCGGCAGAACTCAGATCACTTCCTGCGACAAGTGTGAATGAGGTGTTAAATTCATCTGAGAGGATTGCGAGATTATCATCCAATCCATCACTTAAAATAATTGGATTGCCTTCACTGCCAATTTCTATGTTATTTGTCGATGCGATAACAAGATCAGGTGCCACTTGTAAATTACCGAATCTCCAATCATTGAAATTCCAGTCCGACGTCAAGTTAATTGTATTCTCACTTTGAATTTCTATGCCTGGAATCACAAATACCTGGTTACCAGCTGAAGACAATCGTGCACTAATTGAATCAATTACAGTTCCGAATACATTTGTGTCAGCTCTGATTGTATCTATAAGAGGTTGATCAACAGTATCTGCTATATATTCAGCAAAACCACTTACAGTAATACTATTATCACCTTCAATCGTTGAAGCAACTTCGCTGACAAACACTTCATTTGCTTGTTGAATTGTAGCTGCAACTGAATCAGCTCCGTTAATTCCATCGGAGTCAATTCCACGATCAGCTCGTATATATATATCACCACCATTTCCAGCATTGACGCCATTAACGAAACGTGAAAGGTTGATTTGCGAATTATTCTCCAATGAAACAGTCCCTGCTCGACTGGACATAACTAATCGACTCTCACTAAATTGGTCGTTAGTTAGAAGCCGTGCAGAAATAACACCACCTTCTTGCAAGGTAACATTTTGTTGTGCAAATAATCCCACATAGGAACCTTGATCACTATCCGCAGTTATTGTTCCTGCAATATTGATATCACCTTGATCAGCAATAAGACGAACTTTTTCAGCAATTATTTCATCAGTCGCTGATAGGTCAAAGTTACCTGATCGAGAACGCAGAGAACGTTCTTTTGTAAAGCCATTAGTATTAAGCTGGGAATTTAAAGCAGAAAATTCCTCAGGGGTGATTTCACCTTCATCCATTATGAAGGCACCACCCTTTCCACCAACACTGTTAGCAGAAATACTCTGATTTAGATCTATGTCGCCTGTATCTGCAAATAATGCTAGCAAACCAGCATTACCTCCCTCACTAGCATCTAAATTAACAGTAAGTTGACCTGTTGATAAATCTTCACTAAATTGGATATTGCCACCTGCAGAATCTATAATCATCCAACCGCCGTCCGTTGGAATAACTTTTTCACCAATGCTGATAAGTCGTCCTGAAAGATCGATCTGTGTCTGATCACCAAAAACAACATTACTCCCATTGGTATTTATTTGGAAGTTACCTGAGTTCAGTGAGAATTTAGTATCGATTGTGACATCATTCTCTGCGTTGAGAGTAAACTGACTAAATAGTGAGGGCACCTGATCAGAGATAATATTTGAAATATCTACTGCTTGGGTTGATCGACCAATACTCACACCACCCAGTGTATTAATAATTAGATCAGTACCAATACCAAAACGCACATCATTGACATTAAGATTAAATCCACCTGCAAAATTCAGAATTGAATCATTAGTGACTCTGACAATTTGACTATCAAACGTTAATGAATCATCAGCAGAGAAACCATTAAAATTAATAATGTCACCAGTAAATTGTATTTCATTACCCACGTTAAATGATGCCGTTCCTGTGCCAGTAGCCACATTTACCAGCCTTGAACTACCGCCTAATTCAAGACGATCACTAATATCAAGTCTTGAATTCGATGCTTGACCACCAACACCCTCAACTGCATTAATGGAACTAGTTTGAAGTGCTAAGTTTTGCCGTTGCACTTGAACATCACCCAATAAATTAATCCCAAGTGGAGCAAGTAATGCCACATTATTGGCATCGTAAGAAGATAACGAATCAGCGAAGACCATCCCACCATTAGCTGGTAATATAGCATTGCCGCCTAGAATGTTAATTTCAGAAGACATTAAACTCAGTGTTCCTTGAGATGCTGAGAGATTTGCTGTCTGAGCAATATCAAACTGATTTACAGAACCAATTACAACACTTGCAGCCCCATTAACTGAAACGTTATTTCCTACATGTATTTTATTGTTAGAGTTGAATTGGGGAACCTCAGGGAGTTTAACTTGCCAATTAGTGACATCAGATACGACAAGAATTGAACCTTCACTAGGTGCTTGCAGAAATTCTTGAGTAATAGTTTGATCGCTATTAGCGAATATTCTTACATCATCATTTATTTGAATACCATCATCGCCTATTGCAACAACAATTAATTCACTTACATCAAGATCTACACCTGCATCAAACTCAACTGATTGAGTATTAACATTGATACCTATAGCGCCTTGATTAGAATTGAATCGATTTCCACCAAGTAGAATGCTATCAACTGATAAGTCTCTTAGTTGGGATTGCTTAAGAATAAGCGTGTCTGCTATGTCTTGATTAAACGCATCATCCACTATGCGTATAAAGTTAGAACTAATATCAAGTTGGTCTGCAAAGATATTTCCATCAAGCAATAGTTGATCGCCTGCCGTAAGTTGAAGACGTCCATCATCTTCAGTAGTACGCAATACTCGGTCAATACTAGGCTGTATAACATTCTCAATAAGTTGACCAAAATTAAATGTAGTATAGTCTGCTCGACGATCTATCACTGCTCGATTTTGAATTTTATAGGCCTTAAGTGAGGTTGATAATGAAAGGCCATTAGATAAACCATCAGCGCCCGCAATAACTATAGACCCATCCAGTTGCGAAATAACATCATCTTGTCGTATACCTTCAAATCCACTCACTTCTTCAACTAGCAAATGCCCTGGTAACAATGCATATTCAGCTGGTAATTTGACATATGTGCCCGCAGGAAGCCCTAACGCATTACTTGTAAAACTTACAGTTTCACCATATTCAATATCAAAACCGGCTGGGATTGATGGATCAATTGGTGCAGCTAGTGAATTCACAGCCGTTACAGGAGCTAATGCAAAAGTATTTGTTTGAGTATTAGAACGAATAATATCTCTAGTACCTAACAATCCACTATTAAATTGGGTACTTAGTAATACACCCCCACCAGAGAGATTAAGCAAAGAACCCTCTTCAAGAGTAATTGAATTTGCAGACAACTCTACTTGTTTTTCCTGTAACAAGTCTATGTTTTCAGCATCAAACAATAACGAACCGCTTACAATTGCATCAGAATCTAACAGGCCTGATTGCACATACTGAGCACCTTGAAACTCAATAATTGGAAACTGATCAATCAGGGTTTGCGCAAAAGGAATCACTGCGCCATTCGCAGAAACACTTAGCACTGCGTCAGCAAGTATCTCAATTGTCGCCATATCAGAGACATCACCGCTGAGTCGAATTGCACCTTCAGGTGCACGTAAAACGCCACCATGAGTTAAGCGACGCGTAATTATGTCGAGCTCACCAGCGACTGAATATGGTGTAAGCGGAATTACACCAGTATTAGGTGAAGAAGTTGTGACTGATGAATCATCACCAATATTGCTCAAGGTAAAATCTGTGAGAGTTGTTGGATATATTTGCTGCGCCGATAAATTCAAATCCACATCTAACATTTGTAATGAGCCAATTAGATCGTCAGATGTTCTAGTGCTGGTACTGTTACCGCTAGCATTCTGTTGCGGGAGACCGATAAGTCGAATATCAGTCAGACTATTTAATGTGAATGAGCGAATATTATTAATGACACTATCACCAAAAATATCTATTACACCTGCATTAAGAACTAACGACTGATTATCATCTACTGTAGGTGATTTTAATGTAAATACATCTGTAAAATTGGCAGATAGAAACTCTTGATTAAAACCCGGGAATATTCGGTTAGTATCAGTATTTGATGATCCTAAGCGCAGTGCAAAAACATTAATATTTGCGTTTGTCTGTTGCTCATCAGGCATTATCAATTCACTTGTGTTGAGAGTTAGCAACCCATCTAAGCTAAGATCTAAACCATCATCAAGTAAAATTTGTCCCTGTCGGTATCGTAATGATGGCAATTGATTTTGATTTGCATCGTTCAGTGCAACGTCTACAGTTTTTAATGACAAATTATCAGCACCAGACAATGCAATCATTTCAGTAGAAATTATTGTTGTGGCTACAGCGTTATCACCTTGTATAACTCCTGTAGTAAATACATCACCATTTTGGCCTGTGACAGATTCAATAGCATCTCTGAATTCCAGATTAATCCCTATAAAAGGATTATATGTATCAGAGGTCAATAAGTATTGCGCATGCCTGAGAGGATAATCATTTAGATTAATTGCTACAGTATCTAGGTCTGAGTTTGCCCCGCGATTTGTGGGATCAATCAAGAAAGATAGCGTGCCGCCAGCAGTTTGGCTGCTACCCGCTTTAACAGAAAAATTACCGGCAGAACTAGAATAAAAAATTCGCTCACCAGCACTAATTGTAAGATCACCTCCAGCCGTTGCAATTGTCGTTGGTACAAATGCACCCAGAAGATTTTGCTGATCTATAGTGGTTGCAATTCCGTCAGATAAAAACTTTGCACCTTCTTCAACAACAATGTAGCCACGTTGAGAATTGGCAGTGATTGACCCCGATCCATAAACATTACCGACATTAAATCCATTAACAGGGCGCGTAATAGCTGTTGAACCTACATCTATCCAAGCGTTATCACTGAACCATAGTGATATTGAGTTATCGAATGAGCCGTTATCTCCAAATTCATTATTCGCTGCACCAGTGAGACTAAATCTAATATCGCCAGATTTAGCATTAATTTTTCCGCCAATGTACATAAGATTTGAGCCACCAAAATTAATACTAGAATTTACGACTGTATTAATTGAAGCTGAATCGTCAAAGTAAAATTGTCCAGCTGAAGATAAATTTAATGAAACGGGTTTGCTAAAAAGCTCAATAGGTTGTTCAATTGCTGTAGAAAAACCGGATCCATTCACTTGGATTCGGTTTACAAGTGGTTTAAGTGTAAGTGCTTCATTTAGGACGAGCTCACCACGCGTTGTTCCTACCGTAAACGAGCTAAATCCATTTTGTGTAAAAAATGATGGTGTAAAAGATTGAATTGTATCCGCATCACTTGCAGTGAATTCAAAATCACATGCAGCACTTGAAATACATAAGTTGTCATCGGTTCTATAACGGAAAGAGCCACCTGAACTAACAGAATTATTAGCGCTTACACCATAACCTTTAAAGGCTGTTAATAGATTTTCAATTGACACATTATCATCAGAACCTTGTCCTAATTCAGTAACATCCAAGTCAATTGATCCGCCTTGACCAAGATTTACATTTTGCAAGCCAACAAGGTTACGCTCAAACTCGACACCGCCCGACACATTGATTTGAGCACCTGACTCAATTGATAATGAGCCATCAGTATCTCCAAAAAATCCAACTGTAAAATTGCCTCCATCAATATACTTTGGAGTTAATTGATCAGTATTTCGATTAATGAAATTACCAGATAGATCTATTTGTGAATTAGAATTAATAAATATAGAAGGTTCATTTAAAATATCACCATCTGCGCTTTCCATCACTTGAAGATTAACAGAACCTGATGGAGCAGCGACATCAGCAAGGACATTGATCACTCGCGCAGTAAGATCAATATTAGCTTCACCGGCGGCAGTAATATTACTTTGTATGGAAATAGCATCACTTGCAGTAGCATCTAGTTGTGTGAAATTTATATATCGATTTCCATTACGATTACTTTGTGCAAACAAATCGGTAGATATCTGGGCTGTGTCGTCTAATGCTGCACTGAAACTTTTATCCAGAACTATGTCTGATAAGCGCGCTGCAAATTGACGGAAATTATCTGATGTGATGTTTGAATTACCAAGGACTAGCGCAGCCCCTCTAGGAGTAAACCGACTCAGCGAAGGACGGTTTGAGTTTATTACTTCAAGTCCTGGTTCAATTTGAAAATCTCCTACGCGTGTTTCTGCAGTTATATTACTTGTAGTTAATGGCGAAATTATCTGTTCTGCATTAATCGTTAGCGTTCCAGCACTTTTACCATCAACATAGCCAGCTATTGCGGGAGTAGCATTAACTATTCTGCGACCTAAAACTGTATCCATATCAAGCACTGAAATATAATTTCTATCAGAGCGTGCATCACCAATATCTACAATTCTGTTAGTACCTTGTTCTACAAGTTTAGTGGTAATAATTTTGTCAGCAGTGAATTCAATGGATCCGCCAGACACGTCAAGGTTTGCATTATTTTTTATGTCGACTGAATTACGACTTTGTATATTAATATTTCCGCCATCTACACTACGTTCAGCTACGTTATATTCGATCAAGTCAATAAACCCTGATACATCACCGAGTGCAGTCCCTTCAAAATCTTCGCCATCTACAGTCACGACTTTTCTTGCATCGATTGTAACTGGACCCTCTCTGAGTACATCACGCAATGCTTGATTATTTTTTGCTAGTGTACTATCCGCTAACTCATTGGATAATAACTCAGCTTCTACAAAATTCTTAGCAACACTCGTTTTTGTATCAATACCAGAGACATTAATTTTTGCGCCATTATCAACAACCACTTCAAAGTCAGAGTATTTCGCTTCATCACTTGTAGATAATGTTTGGATTGATTGAGAATTTTGTGACTCAAGGTTATATATATTTACATCACCACTGCGTGCTACGGTGTTTGATCCACTTCCAAAAGTGATTTTTTTACCTAGGAATTCTATTTCACCTTGCGGTTGGACGTCTTCTTCAACAGCAGTAGATCTATCCGATGTATCTGGAGAGGCAATAATTATACTGTTGCTGCCTAGAGTAATTAAACCAATGTCTTCATGGTCAAATACGCTAGCGACGTCTGCTTCATTTTCAGAGAGTATAACGTCCTCTAAATCTGATCCTGCCAGCAATCTGATTTTTCCGCCCTGTTTAACAGAGGTACTAGCAGATAGTGTTCCATTATTATGAACACTAGCGCCAAGCAATGTAATCACACCACGATCAGCAAAAATTTCTCCGACTGCATTTTCAACATGCCCAACTAGTAAGTTTTCAAAATCATCAGTTTCATCCGCATTACTAGCGTTGATAGCATTAATATGATCATTGGTAATTTCTACTTCAACAAGTATGTTGCTTTCATTGCTCGCACTATCTGGTTGTGCGAGATATATTTTGCTTCCTGCAGCTAAAATCACTTGACCATCATTTGCTGTTAATTTGCCATCATTTTTTACTGACTGAGGAGCGAGGAAAAACAAATTACCGCCATTGGCAGTGATCTGAGCACCTTGCTGAATATCAATGGTTCCTGTGTATACTTCAACTGCTTGATCAAATTCCTCTGCAGCGAATGTTGTAAAATCAGCTTGATCTCTCCTTTCTATGTCATTTACATCAAACGGAAATGCACTATTTATCGCACTTGCAGTAAGTGAAGAGGCATTCACCACAGAATCAGGACCAAAAATAAATCCATATTTGTTAATTAAAGTGAGATTAACATCAGAATTTAACGTGCCAAAAATCTGTGATGCTGATTGATCGTGTATGTTTCCTAGTACATGAAAGTTTGTATTTCCATTGTAGTTAACCGTTGCATTGGCACCAATATCGTGAGTACTAAAATCTAATATAGCCCTGTCTTGGCGAATGTTTATATCCAACACATTGCCATTTTGGACAGCATCTGCAATTGTTGGATCTGGGATATTTTGAAACTGTGGCAATGCATCAACTGCCGGATCAGCCAACACTAAACCGGTATGCAATGCAATAAATACATACAAACCCGCCGTAGTGGCCTGGAGTAATTTAAATAATCTAGGTTTCACAGAAAGTTTCCCAATTGTGACAAATATGTAGCAAAAGAACCTTGCATTGGATAATGGACGTAAAATACCTGCCCAGTGCTACATAAATATTAAGAATTAATTACAAATTTGTCAGTATTGGCCAGAAAGACCAAAATGAACCCGCCAATCTCCCTCATCCACTGAGTCCTCACCTTCAGAACTGTCAGATAGTGCTCGTGCAAAATCTAAGTTGAGTGAATAATAATCAAAAAATCCAAGTCGCATACCCACGCCTGTGCCTGCAAGTGAAATATTGCGCACACGGCCCTCAGAGACTACTTCTCGATTATGTAACTTTGCATAATCAAAGAAACCTAAGACAGTTAAATTAGTGATGAAGTCAACGCCTAAATAAGAACTAAATTCGGGACTCCATAATTCAAAATTTGTTGTCCAACCCTCGTCTGCTAATTCTTGAGACGTCAAATAACCACGTACACTAAACTGCCCGCCTGCACTGTATTGTTCATTACCAATCAGTGGCTCTCCAGTGACTTGGAAGTTCATACGAGAACGAAATCTCATTTCGTTTTCAAACTGGTATTGATATCCAAGATTACCAACAAAATAGTTGTAATTATTTCTAGATCCCACTCGCTTACGATCAAACTCACCCGCTGAATTGCCAAAGCCACGTAATCCACTACGAAATCCTGCACCAAAATTAACACTAGATTGCTCTTGGAGCTGTAAACGACCGCCATAGTCAACACTGAAAGCTGTGTAATCTATTGGTGTATCTTGTGCTGAAGCGGTATCAAATACGGCAGTCTGATCAAAGTCTTTGGACTCTAAACCAAAACTGACTTGATGAAATGCATCATCGAAATCAAAAAACGGAAAACTTGCACGTAAGCCTCTGATTCTCCCCTGACCTAACACACTCACGTCACCAACTGTGGCAACGTCACTGTCTGATCCAATATAGTAAAGTGAAAGCCGACTATCGTTCCACCAAAGTGGCAAGTTATAAAAGAAACCCAAAACTTCTACTTCATCTCGATCTTCTGGTGTTGTTTGATAAAACATAGAAACAGAATGTTGCTTCTGCCATAAATTGCCATAGCCAAGATTGATTCCAAACCTTGTACGTGTTGTCTCTGGGCTATTGCGCCCATTAAAATCCGCACCCAGTTGTAGAGGCAATGCGTCTTTAACTTTTAATTCTATATCAACTGTCTCAGGTTTCTTCCCCGGCTTCGCTAAGGGCGTTATAGTCCTGTCAGTTGAACTTCGGTTGAGTAACGCAAGGTCTTTTTGTATCTCATCAATTTGAGGCACTTTGCCTGGGGTTAATGAGGGTACATTTTCTAAAATATCTTTGCGTGAAAAAAATTTATTGCCCGTGACTCTTACACGTCCTAAGCGACCTTCCACTACTTTTAACTGAACAATTCCGTCTTCAACTGATTGCTCAGGAATAGTCACTGAAGCAAATGAATAACCCTCTTCACGGTAAATTTCTCCTAAAGCTTGCTGCACATTTTTGACATCTTGAAAAGATTTATCTGGACCTAAATAGCCATACACCGCAGATTCAATTTGCTTTTGGCTCAATACGGAGTTGCCCGCTACTTGAATTTCCCAAATTGGAAATTTTGGCTGCTGTTCTACATTTTCAGAAGAAGTGGATGCATTTAAAACAAATGGCTGCATCCAAAGCAAAACAAATAAGTATTGAATGAGCGTCCTATTCGGTTTCATAAATACAGAATGTATGTAGTTACGGGATTAGTTATATAAAAGATTTAATTGATAGCTAGTTAGATTTATATACTTGGCTAGTCGCGCGAAGCATAAACACAAATTCCTAAAAAAGCAAAAGCCCGAATATCCTTATTCGGGCTTTTAACATTTCCACTACCCATTCGAGCAGTAGTCCTTCAGAAGTTTTACAGCATCCTGTTTTACTGGATTAGGCCAGCACCTGCAGGAATGATATCTGTAAGGTTTGGAGAAGGAATCTTAGTTGGAACAGCACAGTTATTTAGTGAACCAGAAGTCGCAACTGAGAATTGGTTAACTGGATTACTAGTTAACTCAGCTTCTGTTAACCCACCAGCATAGGTAGCTATTGGTAAGTTGTTTACTGCTTTGTCAGCACTTGCTAACGCGCCGCCTTGACCCCAACCGTGAGTGAATCGTGGTGCTAAACCACCTGAAATAACTGCTGCTGATGATGCACTATCAAATACAGCTTCACGACACAACTCAGGAGCACCACCAGATGAATCTTCACCTGCACGAGTATTACCTGCTACAGAACTGAAGAATGGGTGATAGCCTTTAGTCACATTAAGAGATGTTGGAGAAACGCCATCAATCTTAACATGCTCCCAAGCATCACGACGAACGTTGTCATCACCAGACACTTTTTCAGTACTGTTGATTCCAATTGCCCATACGTTTTGGATGGTTGCTTGGTCCATACATTGTGTAACATCAGAAGAACCATCGTTCTCGTAAACGTTTAATGTTCCGCCTGTGCCCAAGAAATCAGCATTTCCTGAGTTATCACCAGCTAAGTTGAATGATCCAGGCATGTTACCCGTAGCCATTGTTACACCTGGCTCGCAACGTTGGCGAAGGAACTTCGCTTCGAATGATGCTTGAGTTCCTGAACTGTTCTTACGACGGCATAAGTAAACTAAGTGGTTAGTATCAGCGTTTGCAGCTGGAACGGGGCTAACTTCACCGTCACCGCCTGGGTAGAATGTTTCAGTTGTATCTAATCCGCTCACACCACCTGGAATAGGCGCAAAGCTATCGTCTTGAGTAACACCAGTGATCACAAGTGGACCATTAGCAATCACACCACCGTTGTATAAGTCTGGAGCTAAGCGAAGTGGGTTACCCTTGTCATCTCGTAATTCATCAGCAAGAACTAAGTCATTAGAGAAAATACTGCGAATCACACCAAGAGATAGACTTGGCTGACATTCAGCAACACGACGCACACCGTCTGTGTTATCAGAGGCAGATGCATAGCCAGCTTCACCTGGATCACAATCTGTACCTGCAAATTGTACAGCTTGTAATGCGAAGTAAAGTGGAAGTGATGCTTGTAAACCCCAAGGGATATCAATAGTAGATCCTGAGTCAAATAATGTTGGATCTTCATTGAATAATGCTGGCTCAACATCCGCGACACCACAATCAGGTACGAAGTCAGTATCCACATCACGACATGAGTGTAATGTGTAGTCTTGTAGATTTGAATTTGTCGCAGAAGCGTTAACGACTGTTCCAGCATCACAGATATCTACCAAAGTGCCTGTACCATCATCTTCTTGGAGGATAGCACCAGCTGGTGAGAGAATTTTAGTCAAATCAGCAAAGTTTAATGCAATAGAATTACCTACATTACCTGTACCTTGACCTGAACCATGTGCCACTTTCTGAATACATAGTGGAGTCGCAGAAGAAAGTGTAGCTGCATTACCATTAGAATCAATAAAGGCAGTTGCATCTCCGTTTGCGCCTACGACTGACGCAGTTGGAAGACCACAAGTGATTGTGAAGTCGTCACCGTCAGCTGAACCTTCAAAACGACGAATTGTAGTATCAATAAATATTGCAGATGCACCCGCAGTAGCAGATGCCGGATTAAGAAGAAATGCTTCGTTAAATGTATTATCAGGTGCTGTTGCGCCTGAGATGCGTACAATTGGCGCTGTACGTAAGTCTGAAAGAGCTACTGGCATCGCATTCGCCGTTGTAGCCGCAGTAGCTAACGCTAATGTCGCCAGTAATACCTTAGATTTCATTTTATAAATCTCCTGTATTTAAGTAATTAATTAAGCCGCAATCGCGCGACGACGTGAAAAGCCCATTAAACCAATAAGCGCAGAACCTAAGAACCAGACAGCAGCTGGAAGAGGAATTGCAGCAGCAGCACCTAAGTTAGTAAATGTTAGCTCACCAGTGACAAGGTCATAAGCAAATGTAAACAAACCGGCAAATTCATTCACTTGCAGAGGCTGTCCATTTAGAGTGCCTTGAGTTGATGTTTGGAACAAAATCATTTCTCCTGATGCATTTCCATCAGCCATTGGTCCGAGATCGAAAGGTCCAGTTGGTAATTGGAAAACTTCAGGAGTGCCTGGCAACTCAAATGCATTGTCAATATCTTGGAATGCAGTACCGAAATTATCGCCCCATGAATTACCTGCACCAGCGTTCGGGAAATCAGTAGCTGATAATGATGTCTCTACATTGGTTGCACCGATACGCTCTAGAAATAGATCAGTGTTGATAATTGAATTTTGCAGCTCAACATTGATTGCAGAGTCAATAAAATTTTCATTAGAGACAAAAAGCTGCTGGAATCCACCATTCTGCGCACCGCCCACAATATTCATTTGTGGACTAGCAGATGCTACTCCAATACTGCTATCTAAGAAGTCACCGACATCAAAAATACTGTTAACATCAACAGTAATTGAATCACCACCACCTAGATTAAATAGATCTGAGAAATTCAGACCAGTATCGACAAGAACAGAAACAGGGCCTGTGCCAGTACCAGCAGCAGGTGCAATAGTGCCTTCCTGCCAAACTGATAGCATTACAGAGCCATCACCACTTGTCGTTAAATCTGCGGCATTAGCAGTTATAGTCGCGAACATTGCGACAATCGCTGCTAGTTTTGCAAATATTTTCATGGATTACCTCCAAAAAGTTAAAAGATATGTATATACAAGTTCGCTAATAATATTTTGGTTCGAAAAATTACTAGAGTTGAAGATAGCATAAGGTGAACTTGAAGCCTGGCCCATAGCGTCGTTAAACAAACACTTTTACTATCTTAATTTAGTAATACTATCTCTGGTTTCGATGCACCTTTGATTTGGCAGTCTCGCTATCAACTCAATGTAATTGACCGATGACTTTCCGACCCTGCTTCACAACAGGTGTGGCTATTTATCTCCCCTATCTAAAAGCTTTGAGGAATATACATTAGCAAATGTATTTAAATATTAAATCTGCATGAATTTTTATGACATACAGATGAATTTTTAATTAAATAAGTAGTTATATTTATTGATGTTTCATTCGTAACGTACTTATTTCTTATTAAAACCATATAACTGTTGAAACCCTAATATCTACAATATAAAGCCACCAATTAATTAAGGTTTTGTTTAAGTATATTAGACCTCAAGTTATAAGAATTATTGAATATATTACTTCTTACTTAACAAGCAACATACTGTTAGAAATAAAAAAATGAAATAAGATAAATATTAAAAACTATTCAACTTTGAATATGTATTTCTTGATTACTCAGAAACAACGATAGCCATTCCTTAGTCGGTAATATTCGCCGATACTACTAAAATCACCGACTGATGGATTTACCCCGACTCTAGCTGTCACCGTATTACATACGTTTTGTCGACGCCGCTCATATAGCTCTTCAGCCCTGGTATTTACTTCATTCGATGCAACAAGATTTTCCTGAAGATCTATTTGATTTGCGGTCTGCTGCAAGGGTGCTTGATTAGCGACAGCTGTATTAGTAACACTCGACGTGTTAGTTGCTGTAGTAGTAACTTGATTAAATGACTGATCATTCGAATTAGTAGTCGAAACTGTATTCGTAAAACTACTGTTTCCACTAGGAATATAGATGCGCTGTTGATTGCGAATAGATTCTGTGAAGCTGTTGCCAGTTGAAATATTTGCAAGTTGATTAATAGGTTCACTATTTTCTTCATCTACATCCGCATAATTTATTTCTTCCGGACCTTCATCGTTAGTCGCTGGTTTTTGATTGTTAGGATCCGCCTGATAATCTTCTAAGACTTTATTATTGATTGATTTAGATATAGGCGCCTCATCAGAATTCGAGTAACCGAGATCCACATAGGATATTTTAGCCAAGTTTGAACTGACAAATGAGGAAACAGACAATTCCTGATTGTTATTTTGCTGCATATATTGATACGACATTGTGAGTACGAAACTCATAAAGAACAAAGCCATTGAGTGCGGCGGCAATAACATATTAAATTTGCTGTATAAAATATTGTATTTATCGACTATTGCCACTAATTTCATAATGATGATCTCTTGCTATTTGCAGTAATATTCACAGTTATAATCACTGTATGTCAAAATTTATGGGTTTAAAATCCGGATATGCGTTAACTGCCTCAATCAAATTGGCTCTAACTGTATCTGTAATCTCAGGAAAATATAATTCATTTAACTTGTAACTACTAACAGAGTCTGGCGTTTTGACTGTACCTAAGTAGTAGATCCCGGGCCCTCCTTCGCCAGGGTATACAATCTCTGAGATGACATGAGTACCGACATAATTGGCATATCGATCTTTGGAATAAGCACAGAGCCTTCTGACTGGAAACCAGTTGGGTTGCTCAATAATTATAACTTCACCAGGCTGGACTGAGGATTCTATTCTATGATCTGTCCACTTACCTACCCTTTCTTTGAAGTCTTCGGTACAAATTCGCACGAATGATAGTGGATTAGGTCCTTCTGCACCTACAATAAAGATTATTTTATCCGCATCATTGACTTCAGGATGAGTATAAGTGACGGTGTTTTTATACTCAGCTTGTCCAGAAAATGTAGAACATCCAGCCGCAAATAGAATGACAATCATTACATACAATAACGGACATAATGCTGAAAGTTTATAGACTAACTTATTATTCATTAGCGACTTAGTGTAATTATATTTATTAATGAGCCTCGATTTTGTCGATTTCTCATGGCAATTTATTGCAAATCTTAGTTCTTAAATTTATCTTCTAAGATTGTATTGTCTCAGTAATTCGTAAAAGGAATATGACAGAACGAATAAAATTTCTTTTAGCTATACATTAACAAAGTTAAATATATATGACGAATACTTAAAGCATATTATTAAGACTCGATTATTTTTCAACCATTATTAATCTAATATATTTTTTGCTTTGTCACTTTATTTTAACTGTTGTGTAATAAGAGGTTGTAATAGTGTAGCAATTCCAATTAAAACCATTCTATTACCAATGTACACAATTTTAGTTGTTGAAGCGGATACTTTATCAAGGTCCGCCACTGTTTCTGCACTGAATTCCTCTGGATTTACCACTGTTGAAGCTGGTTCATATGCCAGTGCTCTGGAGACCAAGTCAATGACGCTGCCAAGTGCGGCCATCATTGATTACGAATTACCGGATGGCTCAGGCATAGATCTTCAAAAACAGCTACAAAGAAATGAGCTTAACCAGAGAGTGCCAAGTCTGATGCTTGGTCCATGCTGTAATGAGGTTGCGCGTGTATTGTCACTGCAAAATGGTGCGGATGATGTGTTATCAAAACCGATCTCGCTGAATGAGCTCGTACTTAGATTAAATAATCTGCTAAGAAAATCTGAAGCTAAAGACGCAAGCACGAGTTATTTGTCAAATAACGGTATTAATCTGGACATGCAGTCTTTGCAAGTGTCTATTGCTGGGGAAAATACTGACCTCTCGCTGAGTGAATTTAGATTGCTTTATCATTTTATGCGCAATCCTAATAAGGCATTTACACGCAATGAGCTACGCGCATTAACTAAGGGCAATGAAGCTGAAAACAAGCTAAATGAACGATCAATCGATGTTTACGTGATGCGTTTACGCAAGTCATTGCAACAACATGGCTACGATGACCTAATAAAAACTGTACGTGGTGTCGGCTATCGATTCAGTTCGTAGAATCGAATAATTACTCGAGGTTTATGCAGCTGATCCGGCTATTTTGCTAAATACTGAGCCTTTACTGAAAAACTCTTCAATCGGCTGAGGCTTGCCTAAATAAAAACCCTGACCATAATCCACGCCAATTTCAGACAATAGCTCCACCACTGCTTCATTTTCCACATACTCAGCAATGGTTTGTTTATCAAGTACAGCACTCATTTCATGAATGGCTTTGACCATAGCGTAGTTTACTTTGTCAGTTTGAATATCTTTGACAAAAATGCCGTCAATCTTCAGAAAGTCGACGGGCAATGTTTTCAAGTAAGCAAATGAAGAGAGTCCAGAACCAAAATCATCAAGGGCAAATAAGAAACCATCTTGTTTGAGCTGTTCAATTAAGTCTATTGCCGTAGTTAGATTGGCAATGGCAGCTGTTTCTGTCACCTCAAAACAAATCTTGCTCGAATCGATACCATACTGCCTGGTCTTCTGTTGAATGAATGGCAACAGTTCGTCTTCAGCCACAGATTGCCCGGAAAGATTAATGGAAATTTTAGTTAGTTTTTTAACTGCTTTCTTATGCGAGTTTACGAACTTAAACACACTCTCAATAATCCAACGATCTAACTTATATGCGCGATCATATCTCTCAACTGCTGGTAAAAAGGCATTGGGCGGGATAATACTGCCATCATCATCTAGCATACGTACCAATACCTCTATCGATGTTTTTTTCTTCTCATTTTTTGCTAGCGATACAATCGGTTGTGCATATAATACTAAGTCGTCTTTTTCTATTGCTTTATCAAAATGTTGAATCCAGCGTTCCTGTCCTTTGCGCTCAATGATGGTGTCGTCACCGTCACAATAGGTGCGTATACAATTTCGCCCCGATTCTTTCGCCAAGTAACAGGCGCTATCCACGGCATTCAATATATAGGTAAGCCCATCACAGGTAGGCTGAATTTCAGCCATACCAATACTGCACTCAATTGAAAAAGATTTTTCATCCCAGGAGAAACGATACGCAGCGAGATCGGCAAGTATTTTGTTTGCCACTTTCTCAGCTTCAGAAATAGGCGTGTTTTCTATCAGCACCGCAAATTCATCACCGCCCATACGTGCAACTGAGTTTTCTTTTTCAACAATAGAGCGGAGTAATTTAGCGACTTGCTTTAATAACTCATCTCCTGCTGCATGCCCACATATATCATTGATTAATTTAAATCGATCAAGATCAATATATAAAACTGCAGAATTGCCATCATAGTTTTGCGCCTGAGTAATTGCATTTCTAACACGCTTTTCAAATTCACTACGATTGATTAGCTTAGTCAGAATATCATGCGAAGCTTGATACTTAAGACGTCTTGATAATATGCGTATATTGGTTACGTCGTTAAGCACCAGCACTGCACCAAACACCTGTTTGTCTTTGCCAATCAGCGGTGTTGACATCACTTGCACAGTATATCGGGTACCATCTTTGTCGAGCATATCGGCGTAAATTTTTTGATTCATACGCTCGCCTGTCTGCAAACAAGTAAATACCGGATTGTCGATATCATTCATGGAATGTTCTTGAAAAAACGAAATCGCATTATCAATTCTCATTCCTTTAGCCTGATTTATTGGAATTCCAGTCAAGCGCTCTGCCGCAGAATTTTGATATTCTATGACACCTTCTGCATTGGTTGTAATCACTGCATCCACGATCGAATTCAGCGTCGCTATGGCCTTATCTTTTTCCTGTTGAAGCTGAAGTCGACTGGTTTTTTCTGAGTGAATATTGACTAGCGAACCAATTAATTTATTAAGATCACCACTTGAATCGAAGGAACCAACAACTCTTAGACGGAACCATCTGAACCCATGCTCTTTGACGGATAAGCGACATTCCATGGAAAAATATTGTTTCAATCTAATTTCACTTTCAATTAAACGATCAAACACTTTTTTCTCTTTTGGATGCATCAGCCTTAGCAGCATTTGAAACGAAGGCTTGGTGTTATCCATATCTAAACCAAGCAAGGTAAACATAGGCTTTGACCACCAGTCTCCATGCTCATCTAATTTGGACCATTCCCAAATACCTTCAGTGGCGGCTTGAATTGCAGTATTAAATTTCTTCTTATATAACTGGTGTTGCGATTGCAGATTTTTTAAGTCAGAAATATCTTCAAATTTCCATACCAAGACATCGCCAAAAATTAACTTAGAGCGTTGAATATCAACTGAAATATATCGCTCACTATTTTGCCAAAAACTTTGGCCTTGTTGTTTATACACAAAAAGTACGTTCTCAACTTCATCACCATCCTGTAATGACGTTTTAATATCGATAAGTACATTTTTATTATTAATTAATGAAATTAAATCAGTGTATGCTTTTTCTCCCGACTTAAACATGCTGTTAAATTTTTTATTAGCATATAAAATTTGATAGTCATCATGCGAAGTGACACATATACTTGCTGGAACACTACCAAACGTTTCTTCATTGAGCTGATCAGCATCTTGATTTGACTTAGCGCGGTTATCTCTCTCAAAGTCTTGGTGATTTAACAAGTTTACAACAACGCAATTATCTTCATTTATAGAAACTTCCCACACCCATGCTTTATTCTCAAATTCACATTTGACTACTTGTGACTGTTTGGATATTGATAATAATTGGCTCATTTGAACCAAATTATCTGGCAGAATTTGTGTCACATCATAAATATCATGAATTAGAAAAAATTCTTTTAGACCAAAGCTAATAAATAAAATATTGCCTTTTAAATCTAGCTCTATATAAAACTTAGACTGTGCTCTTGTCGCTGTTTTCGTATAGGTAGATTTTTTAGCTTTAGCCTCAGAAGACTTCTGCTGACCAAAAATATTGAGCATGTTAACTATAATTTGCGGAGGTTTATTTTTAGATACTACTCATCATACTCACTGAAATAGCAATTGAAATGCCCCGGTGCTGTAAGGGACTAAATTCAAGATAAAATGTTATAAAACGAATAATTTCATATACTTATCCATTCTATAAGGTAGTATATAAATTGCCCTTCCGATGACTTCGAAGGACCCAGCACTTTGCCAGGCAACATGTGTTTTTGTTTATCAGCATTCGCGATAGCCTCTTCAAGAGTCGGGTAGACGTGCACGCAATTCGCAGAAAATCGGTGCCGCTTGGCACGGGGTGCATATATAACTGCGTACTGCAACTTTGAAACTCCCTCAACAAAATCAGGTGGCACAAATCGATGCATGCTATGACTCCACTGACCTTCTATACATACGATATGAGAATATCCGACGTCTGATATACTTAAGATAATCTCTATGTTGCTGAATATTTGGCTTAATATTTGTTAATGAAATTTCTTCATTTGATATATGAACAATTTTGTTATCACATTTATGATGAGTAGCAATGGCTATATTTTTCTCCACCAGAGACGCCTGCCAGAGTTTGTAGTTTTTCTTCCACTCCGCATTATCGGCAAAGTTAAACACAAGTATACCGTTAGCACCCAGATGCTTGGATAATAATGTTACCCAATGCTTTTTACTGTCTATTGATCGATATGGAATATTATCAGTCTCACTAAATACATCATCAATAATCAAATCATATCGCTGGTTATTGCTTAATAACCATGCCTCGGCATCCGCATGTATGAGCACACATTTTTTTGCATTAATTTTAAAATATTTTTTTGCCACATTGAGGTGAGTTTTATCAAAATCAATTGCATGAATGTGTGCATCAGGATAAAAATGATGAATTAGATTGATGACACTGCCGCCCCCAGCACCCAACACCAATACACGTGATAGATTCTTGTTTAATCCCAACGCTGAAATAAGGAATAAATCCCATAACTTACCAGACACTGGCTGTTTAAAATTCCATTGACTATGTAATACATAATTACGATATAGGCGCACCGTATTGCCAAAACGTATTACACGATAAATAGCACCATTGTATTGCTGCTCCCACTCAACTGACATTAAGTTAAATCGAGTGCTGCACTCTTTAAAACTTCAAGTGGAATAATCTCTAACACGTTTTGATGAGTAGCCAGCAAAATAACTTTTGGCGCAACACCATCTTCATAAGCCTCTAACCAACGTTGCGCACATACACACCATCTGTCACCAGAAACTAAACCGGGAAAGCCAAACTCTGGCTTTGGCGTCATCAAGTCATTGCCTTTAGATTTTGAATATCTCAAAAATTCGTCTGTGACTTGCACGCATACCGTATGAGACCCCAAATCTTGTTCATCTGTATGGCATGAACCATCACGAAAATAACCTGTGAGTGGATCAAACCCACAGACTTCTATGTCATCCCCATAAACATTTTTTTGCTTATCCATGATCAATACTTTATTGCTAGTTGATTAACATAATGAGTAGAACCGCAAGCAACATAAACCAAATAAAGACATAAAATGTTGCAATTTTTTTTGCCTTGCGCTTATCACCACTAGTACGTGGCCTGATGCCTTTAGTTATAAACACTATAATTCCTGATAAATTAATGCATACAACATTAACTGCCAGTAACATAAAGGCATCTAATGCATATTGGAATTGCTGATAACCTAGCATTAAACCCAATACACAGGTCGGCGGCAAGATAGCGACAGCCACCATAACACCAACGAGTACCGAAGATAACCCAGTCGTCATAGACAATGCAGCGGCTGCACCTGATGCTAGCGCCATGACTGCGGAACTATAATTCACATGTGTGCGAGATAATATCTCTTGATTATATTCCTGAATTGGATAAACCCATGACAGACCAAACGCAACAATTAATGCCAACACCGCGCCTGTTACTAATGTCACGATAGCTTGCAGCATAAGTTTACTATCGCCAAGCACAGTGCCAAATGTAAGTGCAATATTCGGACCCAACAAGGGTGCAATTACCATGGCGCCAATTACCACCGCAACGCTGCTCTCCAACATGCCCACACATGCGACAATAGTTGACAACACAACCAGCAATAAATAGTTGTAATCGAGATGCGCATTCTTTTCGATTGATTGATAAAGTACTTCTCTTGAAATAGATGCATTAGATGAAGTTTTTTCTACCGCATCCATTTTCGGAATCGTAGCTTCAATCGGCATGACCAGGACGCGTGAGCCTTCACTGCTTGTCACCGCCTTTTGAATGACATCTAAAATTGGTTGCACCGAATCATTGCCTACAATCATTCTTATTTCATAGCGGTCATTCTCTGAAATGGGATAATGCCAACAGTCTTTAGCATGATATTGCTCGGCGATGCTAAGCACTGTATCAACATGACCCGAATCTGTAATTACTTCTATACTTTTCAAATCATCTATCCAAAAACTAATATGCAGGATTGTACATATATTCTTTTAATTCTTTGATCACATCGACCGGCTTTGGATGCATCTGAGCGATATTATTTTCATAGGCATAATCAATAACATCTTTCGCAATATGCATAGACAATTGCCTAATATTGCTTAAGGCCGGGTACAATGCACCCTGCGACAAATCATTTTCCGTGACTTGTAAAGCTAGCGATTTTGCTGCCACTAAAAACATATCGTCATTAATATATTTCGCGCGACATACAACTGCAGCCAAACCGATACCAGGAAAAACATAAGCATTGTTGCCTTGACCTGGCTTAAATATCTGTCCGTTGATTTCAACCCGATCAAATGGACTACCACTGGCAAAAATCGCACGGCCTTCTGACCATTGATACGCTTGTTCCGCTGTGCATTCAGCATGAGACGTAGGATTAGATAAAGCAAATATTGTCGGGCGCGAGTTAATCGCGCTCATTTTTTTAATAATATGTTCTGAAAATGAACCCGCAGAGCCAGTTGCGCCGATTAATACATGCGGTTGATAGTAATCAATAGCATCTGCAAAAGACATGGCAGGCGCAGACTGCAGGTACGGCTTGTTATGCTCGCGCACATTCTCTCTGCTCGTAACAAGTAAACCTTGTCTATCTATAAACCATAATCTGGCACGTGCTTGTTGCTCACTTAGACCCTCTTTCTGCAAAGCATAACAAATTAAATCAGCAATACCTGTTGCAGCAGACCCTGCGCCTAAAAACAATATACGTAACTCACGAAAAGGAATGTTCGAGATTCTGGTGCTTGCGTATATACCGGACAATGCAACACCTGCAGTGCCTTGAATATCATCATTAAAACTAAGCGCCTCATTTTTATAACGATGCATTAGTGCATAGGCACGCGGTGTAAGAAAATCCTCAAACTGAATCAGAACATTAGGAAATAACTCATTAGCTGAGGAAACGAATTCATCGACAAAGTTATAATACATATCACCAGTCACTCGCTTCTGGTGCAAGCCCAAATATAATTCATCTTCTAAGTATTCTTGATTATTGGTACCAACATCCAACATAACAGGCAAACATTGATCTGGCTGTATCCCGGCACATGCAACATATAGTGCTAATTTGCCAATCGATATCCCCATGCCATTGGCACCTAAATCACCCAAACCTAAAATTCTCTCGCCATCAGTAACGACGATTACCTTGATATTTTTATAGGGCCAATTTCGCATGACGTCTTTTAATTGACCTTTTTCATTAATAGACAGATACATGCCTCTAGGACGACGAAATAAACGACCGAATTCTTTACACGCTTGACCCACCGTTGGCGTATAAATAAGCGGCATTACTTCCTCTATGTTGTTTAAAACGAGCTGATAAAATAGGCGTTCATTTCTGCCTTGCAGTGATCTTAAAAATACGTAGCGTTCAATATCGTAATATTTCCTGCGCATATTTTGTAATGCACGCTTTAATTGTGCTTCTGGTGTATTAATTGTTGGTGGCAGCAACCCATGGAGCTTGTATTTATCACGCTCTTCTTTTGTAAATGCAGTGCCTTTATTGAGTGACGCGCTATTGAGTACTTTAAATCCGGTTGGATAATCTTTTTGATCAGCCACAAAACCACCTAGAAGTAATCATTTTAGAAATTGAAGATGATTGTACTCTATATAACTTATGGATTGATATTTATTAATACCAGTAAGAAACGGAAAGATTTATGAATAATGAAAAATTATGGCGTGATAATCATGTTTGTAGTTGGCGGGCATGGAGAGATGACTCGGGCTTCTCCTGCCCTCGCCCTCAAGGGCCTTCTCGTCTTCTCGAAGTTCTGAATCGCTCCAGGCAATTCAGTCGAACTCTAGAGTGTTCATCTAACTCAAACATCAATAATAAATTAGGCCCACTATAGGATGGGCCTAATTTATTATTGGCGCGCCTGGAGAGATTCGAACTCCCGACCAACTGGTTCGAAGCCAGTTACTCTATCCAGCTGAGCTACAGGCGCATAACGATTTCTTTAAAATCTAACAGAGCTTCTACGAATGCACTAAACTATATATAGTTTAGCACTGTATATTAAAAGAGATAAATTGTGAGAAATTTATTTTTGGAAGAATAAAACTATAAGGCTATTATTTAACCTCAGCCAAATGCTGGACTTTTTCAAGCAGAATATCTTCCACAAATGGCTTGGTAAGATATTCGTTAACACCCAAGGATTTAGCTTCTTGTTTATGCTTTTCGGTCGTACGAGAGGTTAACATAATGACAGGTATATCTTTGGTTTCGTCATGAGATCGCACATAAGACGTAAGCTCTAAGCCATTCATTCTGGGCATTTCTAAATCAGTTAGAAGAATACTGGGCTTATGTTGACGCATAATCTCAACAGCCTCGACACCATCTTTAGCAGTAAATACTTTGTAATTTAAGTCTTGCATAAATTCAGCAAGCGAACGTCGAGTACTGATTGAATCTTCCACCACCAACACACTGGCCTGATGTATCACTTCTAAATCATTGGAGACATCTTTATGTAAACGGCCCACTAGCTCGGACTGCTGTGCAAGTAATTCGGCTGCATCCACCACAACCGCTACATCACCGTTACCTAATACTGTAGCACCAACCAGACCATCTACTTTTGGCAAATAATGACTGAATGGTTTGATAATAATATCTCGCACGCTTTGAATCTCACTGACCAAAACAACTTTCTTGCCGCCAGTTAGATTTTCAATTAGTAGCGCAGAATAACTATTTTGATCAGAACTTGTCGCCAAAGATGTTTTCAATAACTGCTCTAAATGTACCGCAGGGTATTGTTGCTCCTCGACGTTAAGCATTAAGCTATCTTCTGATTCAATCAAATCGTCAGTATTTACTTGCAAGATTTCTTCGATACCACTAGTTGATACTGCAATTGTGCCATCTTGGCTTGGAATTAATAAGGCATGTGCAGTTAACAACGAAACCGGCAATGACATATCGACAGTCATGCCTTTATTTTTTTCAGAGGTTATTTGCACAACCCCATTCAAGTCTTTGATATTTGAATGGACAACATCCATTCCTACGCCACGACCTGACAATTGTGTCACTTCATCACGTGTGGAAAACCCATGCTGCATGATAATTTGATAAATTTCTTGTTGAGACAAATCTTGATCTTGAGTAATTAAGCCTTTCGCTAATGCGCGTGCATGAATTTGCTCTGCATCTAAGCCTTTACCATCATCGTGGCAACTAATTTCTAAACGCTCACCCACCTGTTCAAAAGATAGTGTAATTTTCGCAGGCAAAGATTTGCCTTGTTCACGCCTAATATCATCGACTTCTACACCATGGTCAACCGCATTGCGCAGTAAATGCATTAACGGATCAATTAGATTATTTAAAATTTTGCTATCTAACAGAGTATCAGCACCAAGCACTTCCAACTCAACTTGCTTTTCACTGATCTTGGCCGATTGTCGAACACCGCGCTTCAAGCGTGCAACAATTGACTCGATGGGAGCCATACGTGCTTTCAGTATTGAATATTGATTATCTTTTTGCGCTCTAGATTGATCTGCAATAACCGTCTCTAAACCATATAGCCTCTCTTCAAGGTCTTTAACGAGTTCGACCGAGTCAGCTGTTGCCTCGATTAAGCGTCGAGAATAGGTGTGTAACTCATTATATTGATCGAGTTCCAGTGGATCGAATTTATCATCTGCAATGTTGGCTGAAAATTTATCTTGCGTGCCTTGCACATCAATCATGTGCTCTAGTTTTTGCGACAATGTATAAACATCTTCTCTGTTCTTTCTTATGTCACGCAAACTATGCAATAGCCGTGAAACACTATCATGCATTTGCGAATTAGCAATAATACTCTCACCTGATTGATTAATTAACTCATCAATCATATTGGCTGACACCCTTAAAGACGCCTCTAGAGAAGGCTTTGACTTTTCTTCTTGTACTTCTTCAGTCTTGTTAATTTCATTTGATGGTTTTACATCGACCGTGGATGGCGTATCACTTATTTCTGGCGGCCCATATTCGTCAATATAATTTGCCCAATCTAAAATTGCTTGCAATGTTCGTATAGCATCTGCTGGACGATCGCCCTGTTCTAATAAAAATTCCGTCATTTGCTCCAGGCAATCTGCAGCATCGACTAGAGCAGCATGTAAATCTTTATTCGGCTTAGCTTGCGCTTTTAGCAGTGCTTGTAAAATATCTTCAAGCTGATGAGTTAATGTTGCAACCCCAACTATTCCAACCGTATTAGCCGCACCTTTAATGGTATGGGCAATGCGTTGAGATACCTCTAACTGCGTTAAGAATTCTTCATTAACGAGCGCTTGTATAGCGGATGATAATTCTTCAGTCTGGTGTGGCAACTCTTGCAGCAATCCATCCAACAGTTCTGCTTGAACATCATCTGGCACTGTCACATCAACATGTTCTTCGCCAGCCGTTGTTAAGCGCTGATCCTGCTCATCAATTTCAATTTGAATGGTCGATTGAGTGAAAGCAATTTTTAAATCAGACTTAATATCTTCTCGAATAGTCCTCGCCCATTCATCATGCGAAATATACTCAATCGCTTCACGCTGAGTATCTTCATTATATATATCTTTTAAATAAGCATAAATTATAAATGGCCACTGTCGAATAAGCTCTTCAGACTTAATAATCATTTCAACACTCGCCCTTGCGAGATCACCGAAATGAAACCCGATCAATTCGCATAGTTTCTGCAATGCATCTAAACCTACCATTTCTGCTGCAGAACCAATTCGTTCTATCTGCTCTGCATACAATGAAAGCATTTCTAAAATGGCTTCTTCACTAGGCGGAGTCTCATGCAACACGCTCAATGTTGAAGTCTGTTGTTCAATCACATCACTCGCCTCAGAAAGAATCAAACTAAGCAACTCTTTTTGCTCATCAGTCCAATCCGAGTACTTGGCTAAGATTGTTTCAATAGGTTCAATTGAGACAGTTGCTTCTTTAGCGACGGGCTCTTCAATCAGCTCTTGTTCTAGTTCGTCAGGCTGACTGCGTTGCTTATTACTTGAAATTGCATCGACATAAGCCTCAATAATACTCCTGGGTTGACTATCTTCTTCTTTAGGCGCGGCAGGTTCAATATATATAGTCTCTACAGGCTCGGATCCATATTGATGATCACCAGCATCGAAGGCTTGAATTTCAGCGGTGTCACTCGCATCTACTGAATCTGGGATTGATGGCAGTACTTCTTCGATAGAGGTATCGACAAAGCCGCTGGTATTATCTACTGCATTGGTATTATTTCCGTAAATCGCTTCTTCCGCGATTGTTAATTCACGTGCATCATCGGGCGAATAATCTTTGTTGAGTGAATCTGGCAACGATGAATGTTCATTATCAAAATAGTAATTAGCATCATTCACACTAGCATCACTATCGACATAAAACTCTTGCTGAGATGAACGTTGTGCCATTTCTTTTGATATCTCTGACTCTGATATCTCTGGTTCTGATATTTCAGATTCTGATATCTCTGGCTCATCGGTGTCGTCAGCTTCTATTTGATGCTCATCAGTCGAGTCAGGTGAAAAATTGGCTGCCTCATTTTCAGACAAATCATTGTAAAAATCTTCGCCATATTCAGTTTGTTTGTCAGAGGTATCTTCAACGTACAGCTCATTCTCTAGTGCACGCATCACTGGTGTACCCACATCATTATGCGCATCATCAACAGCGTTTTGCTCATCAATATCTGCAATCGCTTCTGTTGTTTCAATTACAGGCACATCGTTATTGGCTACTTCTTCATTAATAAGCTTATTAGTCGCTTGTTCTGCCCCTTCTTCTGGCACTTTATCTTCAATAGACACAGACTCTGATACACTCATGCTAGGCTCGTCACTATTCGCTACTTCTTGCTCACTTGCGTCTATGCTGTCTTGTTCTTTTTTGGAAAATAATGCTCTGAATGCATCATTAGACGATAAATTATTATTTGAAACAGCACGTTCTTCAGGCGTATCGATGACAGGGGCTTGATCATATAATTCATCATCACCAGCAAGAGATACTGGATCCGCAATATTGGATAACTCTTCTGCGGACACATCTATGTTTTCTTGCTCTTTACTGGCAATTAATGCATTAATGACTGCATTAGCAGGCACTTCATCATGAACGTTTTCATTATCATGCTCTTCATGTAGTTCATTCTCTAGTGCTGGAGCAACTGTCTCATCAATTTCAGATAATTCTTCAGCAGAGACTTCTATATTGTCTTGCTCTTTTTCTCCAGCTAACACAGAGACCGCATCAACTTCTGTTAAATCTTTAGTTAGATCTTCATCAGCTAGATTTACTTCGTTACCAGATTCATCGACGAAGATTTCATCTACCAATGAATTGTCTGAAGGCTCTTGAATTTCTGATAATTCTTGTTCAGACACTTCAATGCTATGCTGCTCGTTACTCTCAGATAACGCATTCACTGCCTCAGTCACCGATAAATCTTCAGACAAGTTTTCCTCTTGCACAGAATCAGCAATATGAGTTTCTTGCTCAGACACATGTGATACGGGGTCTTTTATTTCAGCTAACTCTTCTGATGAAACCTCAACTTTTTCAATGTCGTGTGTCTTGTTGAGCTGACGTTTAACAAAATCATCTTCAGCTTTCTCTTGTTCAATTGAGACATCTTGCTCTTCAATTGCCTCATCTTCTATTAGGTTATGAGCATTTGCAATTCCAGGTGGCTGCTGGATTTGTGATAACTCTTCTTTTGATACATCAACTTGTTGAACGTCATCTTGTTGATTAAAACTTTGTTTTAATTCAAGCTCATCCTGTAAAGCGGGTTGGTCATCATCGCAACTATTGGCCTGCTCAGTTTTACTCTCAGTAACCCCTAAATCTTCAAAACATTCAGCCATTGACGGCTCATCATCTTCAAAGAATGTAGGAATTTCTTCAATGCTATCATCGCCGTTGTCAATATCATCATCAGACTCAAAAACATCTGCGAGACTTTTCGTCGTTTCTTTCATATAGGCATCAAAATCTGTGCTCATTGCGTTGACTTCCGGTTCACTGACATTTTGTTGGGCTTGATGGTTACTCTCTACAGAGTTAGCTAACAGAGCAGTAATTACTTGAGCCTGATTTTCACTTTTTAGCGGGTACATCCAGCCAGGTTTAGAGAGATTTGTCGCTATTGCTTCTACAACTTTTTGATTACCGTTGTTGACAAGGTAGACTTTGACTAAGCTCTTCCACTCAGCCATTAATGTGAATTCTTCTTCCGAGATATTCGTTCCAGTGATGAAATGGTCACGAATATTGTCTCGCATGCATTCGCAAAGATATTGCAATCCTTCATGCGCAGAATCGATAGCTATCTGGTAAAGATCGACGATATGATCTTCTAACTTACTTATTGTAAATCGATCATAAACATCAATTGAGGCTGTTTTATTCGCCTCTGTTTGGAACTCTGAAAGCTGATGAGTAAATTCCGTTAGCTTTTCTTGATCAATCTCTTGCATTCGAACATCATCCCTGGCTGAAACTAATTCATGAGAATTGAATGCTTGGACTATTGGTTACTTGCCAGCAAGTCCACATCTAGTTCCCTTTCCAACTCAGAAACAGGTGTAGTCTCTATCGGTTCCTGTTGCTTTTCGATAGATAACTTAAATTCGCTGACTGTATGTACAAGATTTTTCGAGTATCTTCCCAATAACTCTGTATTCACCGTTTGTTGTTTCATGTGTTTATCGGTTTGTCTTGTACTTTCAACAATCTCGTTCGCACGCTCAAGCAAATTTACAGAAGCCTTGGCCTGAGACTTAGAACTGTGTGCAATCAATTCAACCGCATCAACCAATTCCTTGGTAGATGCTTGTGTCATTAGCATGGCATTTTCTGCTTTCGCAGCTAATTCTGTACCACTTGCCACTTGTGTGATCACATCATTCATGGCTACCACAGTATCGCCAGTTTCTACCTGAATGTTTGTTACCAAGGTCGCAATTTCTTTAGTCGCCTCACGCGCATTTTCCGCCAAACGTTGGACCTCATCAGCAACCACAGCAAAACCGCGCCCTGCTTCACCTGCTGATGCCGCATGCATACTCGCGTTTAGTGCCAGAATGTGTGTTCTCTCTGAGATACCATTAATCAAGTTCACAATTCCGGTAATTTCTTGTGACCGCTCTCCCAATCGTTTAATTCGTTTCTCTGTCTCGCTAATGGTGTCACGAATACTATTAATACCTTGTACCGACTGGTTCACCGTATCCAGTGCTACTTGAGTATTTCCAAAGGCACTATCCGCCTGTTTGTTAGCTTCTTGTGCGTCATTGGATATTTTCTGCATTGCAGTCGATGCGACTCGAATTTCATTCATAGCATTTTCAGCTTGCTTGCGTTCTTTACGCGTCTCTTTCATTACCATGCTGGCCTGATCTTTTACTTGAGTAGAAACTTTGGCTACCTTCATGGATACTGTGCGCACATCACTTAAGGCATCACCAGTTTCTTTAGCAAGTAAATTAAGTGAATCACCAATCGTGCCCGTCACATCCTCAAACACTGGCACACGTACTGTAAAATCCTTCTTACTTAATTGCGCTACAGATTTAAGCAGTGCAACAATTGATTCATTGAGCTGATCATTTTCTTTTTCAGCCTCTGATAGCTGAGATACTTTTTCGTCAAGCAAGGTATCAAATGCTACTGACAACTCACCCAACTCGTCATCACGTTGGATTTCACTACGCACATCTAATCGACCCTGGTTTACATCATGGATAGTGGACTGTAATGACTCAATCGGCTTAACCAAACTGCGGCCGAATATGAAGAGTATTGCAGACAGCAAGAGCCCCACGAAAAAAATTGAAGAAACAAAGACAGTTGTTAATCGACCAGACTCCAGCGCTAAGACAACTTTATTCTGTTGAATTCTATTTTGTGAAGATTGAGACATTTCATTAAAGATTGGCCCCAGCATAAAATCATAGAGCTCAGTGTACTCATTTGCACGTCGCTTATTAGCCACGATAGCACTAATCCCTAACACATACTGATCAATATAAGCAGATATATTAAGTCTCTCTTCGCCAGCTACTTTTGAATTATCAAGCTGCTGTTTTAGCTGAGTTGCTGATGATTTAAGTTCTTCGTAAGCCTGGGTTAAGTCAATTGATTGCATGATGTGATTCTGGTTATCACGCATTACACCGAGAGTACCCAACATTGTTGAATCATCTACCCGTGCAAGGCTTTTCTCTAATTGCTTTGCCACGCCATTGACCTGACTACGCAAACCATCTTTTTCAGTAAAGCCCACAATTCGCTGGAATTTAACTATGTCACCAAATGATGAACGATAATTATTAACAACGTCTGAGGCCTGAGCGACTAGATTTCGAATATAATCTTCCGTGTCAGCATCATCCAGATTGGAAGTAATTTTTTGTGTATTAGCATCAACTTGCGGGGCAATAGTTGATAATTTACGCATCACACCTTCAAGTTCTTGTATGTGTATTCTGTGACTTTCAAGCGGCGCATCATTATATGTCTTTCCAGTAGAACCCGAGATACTCAGCGAGAAGTCAGTTTCATAGCGTCGCAGCTTCAAATAATTTGAGTGCGCTTGATTAACTAGCGCCTGATATTCAATGAATGCTGACGATCTATTTTCAGCATCGCGCGATGCTTTTATCTCTAGCCAATATGTAACACCTAAAACTAAAAATCCAACAATGACAGCTGAAAACAGTGCCATTAACTTATCTTTAATTTTTAGATTATCCAGTAATGTTAACTTAAACATGTTTACCCCTTTACATCCCTAGTGTATAAGCGCTATTTCAGCTATATGTTCACTTGAAATAACTTTTTATGATTAAAGCCGTACCAATGATCATCATTATGTTTATAGCTATAGGTAATCAATTGATTGAATTGTTCGTTTTGCGAGTAAATATCTGTTTGCATATCTTGTTCGTCGAATTCAAGCGATGTGATCATTTCATCTATTTCAATCGCTGCCATGTTTTTATTTTCATCTAATACCAGTACTTGTTTAGTTGAATCGACTCGCGCAGATTTATCCAGTCCAAATTTTTCATACAAATCATAGACCGGCACCAAATTTCCTCTAACGTTGCATAAGCCTTTAATAAATTTAGGCATCAGAGGGATGGGGGTAATCGTGACCTGATTTAATACTTCGCTACGAACATTTGCATCAAGTAGCAATTGCAACTCGTTGAGTTTGAAGCCATAAAATCGCTTTTTTGCATGTTCTTCATTCTCTTCGTCATAACCTTCTAAAGGTATAACCAAATCTTCATTGTTGGTTTTCTTACCAAAAGAAAATAGTGCGTTTTTTATAGAGTCTATGGTGCTCATATCTTTATCTAACTATATGCATTTATCTGTTCAACAATCTCATCTTCAGTATATGGCTTGCCAACTAATGCTTTGCCTCCTTGCAGCTCTGCCCATACTCGATCTGCTTTTTGGCACTTAGAACTGACAAACACGATTGGAATGCTCTTGGTGTTACGGTCTGAGATAATTTCACGACAGGCTTCAAACCCATCTGTGTTATCCATAATCACATCCATAAAAATCATGTCGGGTTGCATTTCCTTAGCCTTTGTAATCGCTTCTTCCCCGGAAGACGCAGTAATGACTGTATGACCCGCATTAGTGACAATTGATTTAATATTCTGCAAATCAGCAGGTGAATCATCTACCACGAGAATTTTATTTGACATGCGTATTTCTCCTATAAACTCTATAAGTTCAATATGCTATCCAAGATAGCCTGAAACAACTTTTTGAAACTCTTCATGTTCAACTGGTTTAGTTAAATATGAATCACAGCCGGCGAGCTTGCCTTTTACTTTATCAAACGGTGAAGATCGACTAGTCAACATAATTACCGGTATATGCTTGGTTCTTTTATCTCGTTTGATGCGTTTACATACTTCATATCCATCCACCCCAGGCATGACTACATCAAGAAATATTGTGTCGTAATAATTGCTATCAATCATATCCATAGCCTGTTGCCCATTGGTGGCTGTTTCCACCTGATAATCCATCATTGTCAACTTCATTTCCAGGGCCTGTCTGACAGGCAAACTATCATCAACAACGAGCACCGCATGCTTATTAGTATCTTTAGTTGAATTGACGTTTTCGGCGATTGATACAACTTGCTGTTGGTTTAATCCACCTGCTGAAGCTCTTCGTGCCTGACTTTCTAATTTTTGATTATTAGCAACATCATCAATTGTTATTTCAGGTGTGAACTTTAAATCTTCGACAGTAATTTCATCTAATGACTTGAGTACGCGTGTGGCGAAAAACGGAATGGGTGTAAATCTAAAACGATCAGTCTTGGGTCGCATCTTTCCGACCAGCAGTGTTGGGCAGGTTGGCTCACCATTTGAGTCCAAATTCTCTGAGCCCCACTGTTTAATTGCATCTTTATTTGAGACATTAACCATGGCAATGTCTTTGACTTGATCATCATCTTTAGCCTGAATCATATAAGATCGTGTACGTCCCTCTGTGATCTTAAAAATTCTCTCAAGAACAAGCATATCTTTGGTTTCGATGCCATAAACACCAACTACAAATGTCTTATTCTGCATACTCGCCATATCCTTAATAGGTATTATTTAATATCCATATATAATTAAATACGACAATTAATTGTCGCCAATTTAATAAGTAACATTAATACTATGGCTATGCGTATGTAGCCAATAATCCGATAGACGATAAATTATGCTCGACTGATTGTTCTAAACTTTATTGAGACGGTAACAGTAATGAGAACTGCCTCTCATTAATTTGAGAGGCAGTAAAAAATGGTCTAAGAAAGTGCCCTAAGGAAGCACCCCAAGAAAGGACTCAAACAAAGGACTTTGAGAAAGAACAAGACGCCTGAATAGCGCTTTAAGGTTTTGCAACTATGCCGACTACAAGGCCCGCAATGAAACCCTGACCTAGCTTGACGAGAAACCATGTCATCGCCATATGGTAAGGCACAGGAGAAAAAGAATAGAAACCATAACCCATGAATATTCCTGCACTCGTTCCCATTAGTATGCCAAACACCAGAGCACGCACAATGGATTTAGGAGAAACCAAATAAAGATAAATCAACGTGAATAGGGCTGACCCAATCAGCACCACAATGGCATTCAAAAACATCTTGGCTTCAGCTTCAGGACGCCATAAATCTGCTGTTTGTAAGTAGTATTCTTTCAAATACAGACCATGAGCCAAAAAATCGATTATCGTCCATATGATAAAAATCGCTAACGTACAGATGATAAATTTTTTCATCTCAACCTCCCCCTTATTATTCTAATTATTTATTTAACAGCTCATTAAACCACCAGTGATTACTTGAACAAAGCACTAAATATAATTCTCTGATGTTGACATACCGACCGGTTGGTCTGTATCCTTGCAAAATGAATGCTCCCAAGCCAGCCTCAAGCGAAAACACTCGCGAGAAAATTATCTGCAGTGCTGCAGAAGAAATCCTACTGACAGGATTTCAGGCAGCATCGATTAACAACATTATTAATAAGGCAGGTGTTTCAAAAGGCTGTTTTTATCATCATTTCCCGACCAAACAACACTTGGGCTACGCAGTATTAGATGAAATGTTTACTCAAGTGAAAACTGAAATTTGGGAACCCATATTCACCAATGCCAACACGCTACAGGCAATTATTAATTTATACACGGAGCCGGACAAAACGCTAGATTGCGAACATGTGAAGCATGGTTGCCCTATCAATAACCTTGCGCAAGAAATGTCTCCTATCGACGAAGGTTTTCGTGCTCGAATTGAAGAGATTTACACAAGCTGGAAGCAAAGGCTGACAGATGAATTACAAAAGTGTCAGCAGCATGGCTACATGAACAACACTGTTGAAGCAAGTGATATTGCTACATTAATCATTGCAGTAACACAGGGTGCAACTGGCATTGCTAAGAATGCACAGAACCCCACGAGCTTTATTGAATACACTCACGGCCTTTGCAACTATTTAAAATCGTTACAACAAATACCAAGTTAAGCTCTATTCACATCATATAAGGAAATTGAAATGAATAATTCATTTACGCTTTATACTATTGATAATTCTCCAGCAGCATCAAAAGCATTACTTGAAAGCGCGCAGTCTGACTATGGAATGGTGCCAAATTTATATGCTGTACTGGCTGAAGCGCCTGCTGCTCTTGAAGCATATATAAAATTACACCAACTAGTGAGACAAACAAGTCTTTCTGCTACCGAGCAACATATCGTGTGGATGACAATCAACACTGAAAATGAATGCCATTACTGTATTCCTGCGCATATCATGCTGGCAACAATGGATAAAGTTGATAATGAAATAATCACAGCGATTAAAAATAAAACTGAAATTAGCGATGAAAGATTAGAGATGCTACGAAATTTTACAACATCGATGGTGCAAAATCGTGGCAATGTTACCGAACGAGAATTAGATGAATTTTATAGCGCGGGTTATAGCAAACAAAATGTATTGGAGATTATTCTAGTTTTATCGCATAAAGTGTTAAGTAATTATACCAATCACATTAGCCATACTCCTGTTGATGACCCCTTCAAACCATATATTTAAATAACTGCATATATTCATTATCAAGGAGAACTTGTGGATAAGTTTACTCGCACGATAGACAGTTTCGCGACAAAATGGGCACAATGGGTGATACGTCATCGCTGGCTAACTATTTTGTTTAGCTTGCTTATTGTTGGCCTTATCTTTAGTCAGGCAAAGTATTTAGATTTTGCAACAAACTATCGGGTATTTTTCTCTGGTGACAATCCAGATTTAGTGGCGTTCGAAGAGTTTCAAAAAACGTACACAAAAAGCGATAACTTCTTATTCGTCATTCAATCTAAAAGCGAACAACGCTTCGATGGTGCATTATCAGAGGTCGCAGAACGCATTACTGAAGAAGCCTGGCAAATCCCTTATGCAACCCGTGTCGACTCTATTACAAACTTCCAGCATACCTGGGCTGACGGAGACGATCTAACCGTCGAGGATTTAATTATCGATGGCAAGCAACTCCCTCCAGAGGTATTGAGCAGCAAAGTTGATATTGCCTTAACAGAACCGTTACTGAATAATTTTTTAATCTCACATGATGCCGATACAACCGGCATCAACGTCATATTGCAGTACCCGGAAAAAGACCTGGTTGAAGTTCCAACCGCGGCTGCGCATGCACGCAGTATTGTTGCGGGGATCGAAGAAGATTATCCGGATATCAATATTGTGCTTAGCGGCGTATCCATGATGAATAATTCATTTGCAGAGTCCGGCATTAAAGACATGCAAACGCTTACACCCATCATGTATGCCGTGTTATTGATTATTACCTTTTTATCATTACGTTCTATCAGTGCCACCATTGCTACGTTAGTGGTAATCATTCTGTCCACTTTAGTCGCTTTGGGTGCAGGTGGAATGATGCGTGTATTGCTTACACCAGTGTCGTTAACCGCACCGACAATTGTATTAACGCTGGCTATTGCTGACAGTATTCACATTCTAATCTCCATGCGTGAACTTCTTAGCCGGGGAATGGAGAAAAATAAGGCGCTTGTTGAAGCGATACGTATTAACTTCTTGGCAGTGTCAATTACCAGCATTACCACTATTGTTGGCTTTTTAGCACTTAACTTTTCTGACTCACCTCCTTTCCACCACCTTGGCAATATGACCGCGGCAGGTATTGCGGCGGCCTGGGCATTATCATTATTTTTACTGCCCGCTTTTGTTAGCTTATTGCCAATGAAAGCAAAACTGGTAACTAGTGATTCGATAAATAATAGCTTCTACACAAAACTGGCAAATTTTGTCATTGAACAACCGAAGAAAGTGCTCTTTTTCACGGGATCAATAGCCATCGTCTTTTCTGCGCTGGCATTTACCAACCAGTTGAATGATGTCTGGACGAAGTACTTTGATGAATCCATAGAATTTCGACGTGATACAGATTTTGCTATTAAGCATTTAGGCGCATTCTATCCTGTAGAGTTTTCTGTTGCGGCTGAAGCACCTGGTGGTATCAGTCACCCAGAATACTTAAAGAAATTAGATGAATTTGCCCAATGGATGCGTGCGCAACCAGATGTTGAGCATGTCTATTCAATTACAGACATATTCAAGCGTTTAAATAAGAACATGCATGGCGATGATGAAAGTTATTTCCGCCTTCCTGAGGATATTGAATTATCTGCACAATACTTATTACTGTATGAACTATCACTGCCTTATGGGCTAGATTTGAATGATCGAATTAACGTAGACAAATCGGCATCACGGATCACGGCAACCCTGGGAGATGTAGACACAATACGTACACGAGAGTTTGTCGTTGAATCAAGGCAATGGCTAAAAGATAATGCACCGGAATATATGTGGACCAGTGCCACTGGTCCCACACAGATGTTTTCTTATATTGCCAAGCGCAATATTGAAAGCATGCTACGTGGCAATCTCATCGCAGTATCACTAATTGCCATTATTCTGATTTTATCTCTAAGGAGTATTCGCTTAGGCATATTAAGTATTATTCCAAATGCCATTCCGGTACTGGTTACTTTTGGCATATGGTCGCTCACTGTTGGCATGATTGGTATTTCTGCTGCCACTGTGACCGCGACATCTTTAGGTATTGTGGTTGATGACACAGTGCACTTACTGACAAAATATTTGCGCGGCCGTCGAGAGAAAGAACTTAGCACCGAGGACTCCATTCGCTATTCTCTTAATACCGTCGGCAAAGCAATAACGATTAACACAATTATTTTGACTGCAGGATTTGGCGTTCTTGCATTTTCGTCATTCAAAGTTAATCAAGAGTCAGGAATATTAACCGCAACTGCTGTGGTTGCGGCCTTGGTGTTAGATTTCTTATTACTACCGGCGCTGTTATTAGTGGTAGACAAAAATAAGAAGTCAAAAAAATCATCATCCGATCCAGAAACTCAACAAGGAATCCAAAATGCGTATTCTTAATCGTTACTTTAATACTTGTTTTAGCTTTTTATTCATTGCGGCTGCTGTTTTATCTCCTCCCTTGCATGCAGAAGAAGACTTAGAGCAAAAAGGATTTGATATCGCAGCCAGAAGCGATCGTTCCGACAGAGGCTTTACTGACAGCACAGTAAAGTTGAACATGGTATTACGCAACGCTGCGGGTAAAGAATCTTCGCGTTCACTGGAAATAAAAACATTTGAAGTGCAAGATGAAAATGTTGGTGATAAAAGCCTAGTTGTCTTTGATAGCCCTAGAGACATCAAGGGAACAGCGTTATTATCACATGCGCAAATTCTGGACCCGGATGATCAATGGTTATTTCTGCCTGCATTAAAACGCGTTAAAAGAATATCATCAACCAATAAGTCGGGCCCATTCGTTGGCTCCGAGTTCGCATTTGAAGATTTTACTGCAACAGAATTAAATAAATATTCATACAAATGGCTGCGCACAGAATCTTGTGGTGAATTTACCTGTGATGTAATTGAACGTTATCCACGCTATGAAAATTCAGGCTACACACGTCAAGTCGCATGGGTTGACCAGCAGGTTTACCAAGTACGAAAGCTAGACTTTTACGATCGCAAAGATGCTTTATTAAAAACACTAGAATTAAATGACTATCGTGAATATCTGGATGGAATCTGGCGCTCGCATACCTTTATTATGAACAATCATCAAACTGGCAAGAGCACCGAGTTAATCTATTCTGATTACGAATTTAAAACAGGTTTAAATGAAAATGATTTTGTCAAAGGCGTATTAAAGCGTGTTAACTAATCGAGTAGCTTATTTAATCGCATTCGTCTGCTGCTCCCTTCCACCTAATGTTTTCGCAGAGCTGGAATTTTCCGGCTTTGCTGGCATTGAATCACGCTGGTTCCCTCACGATGCACAATTTAGTGATCAGTTTAATGGCGTCCAAAACTCATTAATTCTTGAGCCCGAATGGATATATGAAACAGGTGATCACCAATTTTCGTTTATACCTTTTGCACGCATTGATTCAAGAGATAATGATAGAACTCATGCCGATATCAGAGAGGCCTACTGGCTGTACATTCAGGATGATTGGGAGCTGTTGATTGGTGTTAATCGTGAATTTTGGGGCGTTACAGAGTCACGTCATCTGGTTAATGTATTGAATCAAATTGACCAGGTGGAAAATATTGACGAAGAGGATTACCTTGGTCAAGCGATGGTAAATTTAGCCTTACAAAAACAATTCGGTCGCTTTTCATTTTATGTATTACCTTTATTTCGAGAACGCACTTTTGCTGGGGAAGACGGACGCTTACGTGCCCCACTGGCTGTCGATGAAGATGAAGCAGAATATGAATCAGGCGCAGAACAATGGCATACAGACCTGGCCGCGCGCTACTCACATTACATAGGGGACTGGGACATCGGTGCGAGTTATTTTTACGGCACCGGCAGAGAACCAACATTAATAACTAACACAGATGGCACGCGTTTGATTCCTCATTACGAAATCATCCATCAAGTTGGTATTGATCTTCAATATACCAATGAAGAATGGCTATGGAAATTTGAAGGCATAATCCGCGAGGGACAAGGAGATACCTTTGCCGCAAGTGTATTTGGTTTTGAATATACTTTTTTTCAATTTAGAAATAGTGATGCCGATTTCGGCATACTGTTAGAACATTTATTTGATGATAGAGATGACACAGGTACACCCTCAACCATTCTAGAAAATGATATATTCTTAGGTGTGCGCTATACACTCAATGATATCCAAGACACTAACTTGTTAGCAGGCGCTATAGTTGATTTAGAAGACGAATCTTATAGCTTGCGATTAGAAGCAGAGCGGCGTGTAGGAGATGCATTAAAAGTAGAATTGGAAGGCCAACTGTTCACTAACTCACGCGAGGATTCATTGACTTCGGCATTCAAAGACGATGATTTTATAGTACTTAAAATGTCACAATTTTTTTAACAACATCCAGTGATTGAATTGTTATTCAATTACTCTCGTCAAGCTCTGATTTAATGACAGAAATAATACAATTTGTTGCCTTTTATTAATTGCATAATCGTTTATGTAAACATCTCACCATTCATTGTTGATGATATATCTGCCGTCAGCAAAGAACCACACAATCAAGCTTTTATATACAATTAATAGCTACTTTGGTGGCAGAAAGTTAGAATTAACTTTAACTAAATTCGAATATAATCGACTGACTTATCGATATACCCGAAGTATTGAATTTGTCGTACAATATATTAAATTGAGTGGCTGAAATTAAATTAATACGTCTTGATATTCCAACTCCATTACCCTGTTTCCACTACCATATAAAGATAAAGCTTCATGATTAATCAACAGGCTTCATTTATCCGTTCGTTCTTAAAATTAGAATCCGCCAGCGGTATATTGCTCATTATTGCAACGATACTGGCATTAATTTTCGCGAACACAGGACTCAATACTTATTACAGTCTTTTACTAACCACACCGGTTGAAATCCGCATTGGTGAATTGCTCGTTGCCAAGCCACTACTCTTATGGATTAACGATGGCTTGATGGCGGTGTTCTTTTTCCTGGTCGGGCTAGAGTTAAAACGCGAGCTAATCGAAGGCGAATTATCTGACAAGAAAAATATAATTTTACCAGGCGTCGGTGCGATTGGCGGTATGTTATTTCCTGCACTGGTGTATATATATTTTAATCATGATGATGCTGTTGCAATGCAAGGCTGGGCAATCCCTGCAGCCACCGATATCGCATTCGCATTAGGTATATTAAGTTTACTTGGTTCACGTGTACCGATCTCTTGTAAAATATTTCTCACCTCATTAGCAATATTCGATGATGTTGGCGCCATCATAATTATCGCAATTTTTTACACCGCAAATATTTCAAATACAGCCCTGGTAATTGTTGCTGCCTGCTTACCGATACTGTTTTACTTCAACAGAAAAAATATTACTTCAAAAAGCCCGTATATATTTGTCGGACTGATTATGTGGGTCGCCATGTTGAAATCTGGTGTGCACGCCACGCTGGTTGGCATTATTTTATCAATGTTTATTCCCATGCAATCTAAACAAGACAGCAGCTTATCACCACTAAAAAGCTTTGAGCATGATCTGCACTCATCAGTTGCGTTTTTTATACTTCCCGTGTTTGCATTTGCTAATGCAGGCATCAACCTAACCAACATAGGCATGGAACAATTGACTCATCCAGTCCCTGTCGGTATCGCGCTTGGATTATTTATTGGAAAACAGGTCGGAGTATTTGGTCTTTGCTGGTTAGTCATTAAATTGAAATTTGCTCAATTGCCTAGTGGTATGAATTGGGGCAGTTTGTATGGCCTGGCGGCCTTATGCGGGATTGGATTCACCATGAGTATGTTCATCGGCTCACTTGCATTTGAAGAAACCGGTGTCGATATGGTGTTTGACGAACGCCTCGGTATTATTATTGGTTCGTTGTTATCGGGGATTGTTGGTTACTTTATTCTTCGACATAGCTTGAAAGAAAAATAACGAATTAAACATACATTTAATTATTGCGACGATGTGACGGGTGCAAGTTTAATTACTTTGCCATTAGTATCGTCGGTAAGAATATAAAGATAGCCATCAGGACTGTTGCGCACATCACGTATGCGCGCCATACCCTCGAGAAGCACTTCCTGCGCAATCACCTTATCTCCTTGCATATGTAAACGGCGCAAATGTTTTTGCGCCAGCGCGCCGACAAATAAATCGCCTTGCCAGCGTGAAAACTTTTCTCCTGTATAAAAACTCATTCCACAAGGTGCAATAGAGGGATCCCAATAAACAATCGGCTGCTCCATACCGGGCGCATGTGTTTTATCAGAAATAATTGCGCCACTATAATCAATGCCATAGGTAATAGCCGGCCATCCATAATTGGCACCTGCGGTTAATTTATTTACTTCGTCACCACCTCTAGGCCCATGTTCATGCGACCATATAGACTGATCAGACTGGCGCATGGTAATGCCCTGCACATTGCGGTGCCCATAAGAATAGATTTCTGCTTGATAGCTTTTATGTGTACTAAATGGATTATCTTCAGGAATAGAACCATCATCATTAATACGAATAATTGCACCTAAATGATTACGCGGGTTTTGCGCTTCATGTAAAAACGTATAACGATCGCCGGTAGTGATAAATAATGTCCCATCCGCAGCAAATGTCAGGCGGGAACCATAATGAAGTTTGCCTTTGGTCTTCGGTTGTGCAACAAATATTATCTCGACATTTTCTAATGCGTCACCCGTAAAGCGCCCTCTGGCCACTTCGGTGCCTGCACCCTCTTGGTTTAACCCCGAGAAAGAAATATATACCAGTTGATTTGATTCAAAATCTGGATGCAATGCAACATCCAATAAACCACCTTGCCCTGCGGCATAAATGTTTTCTGGCAACCCCTTTATAGGATTAGGATCAAGCTTACCTTGCCGAATAATTCTTAACTGGCCGATTCGTTCTGTCACCAGCAAATCACCATTAGGTAGGAACGCTAATCCCCAAGGTCGCTCTAAACCTTCTGCAATAGTGACTATAGTAAAATCGTGATGCTCAGAACGCTGGATGTCTTGTGCAAAAGAATGTGGCAAGAAAAAAATAGCAATGAATATACTGAGAAGAAACTTAAGCATGATTTGATTAAACTGAGTCTGCATTATCATCTTGATTAGAAACTTTTCTCGTTCAGTCATACGCTTATTAGATTTATATAAAACGTATGCAGTAAATTGGCGGTAATGTCGAGGAAACAGTCTGCCACACATCACCACGATTGTCTGAAACCCACAAATTCCCTGTGGTACTGCCAAATACTAACTGTTGCCCGTCTGCATCGATATCCAGACAATGTCGATAGACAAGGTCATACGCATGCGTTTGAGGTAACCCTTCAGTTAATAGTTCAAATGTTTCTCCGCCATCTTGTGTACGACTCACCACAACCGAGCCTCCTACTGCATAACGTTGATCGTCTTTAACACCTGGCACAAACCAGGCTGTATTCGCATCTTGGGGATCAACAACCACAGCAAACCCGAAACATGATGGTTTCGCGTGACTAATTTCATGCCAATTTGCACCTGCGTCATCACTTTTAAAAATGCCATTATGGTGCTGAATCCACATGTGCTCAGGCGAACTGGAACATTGAACTAAACGATGAGGATCTTGCATGTAGGGATCATAAGCAAATTCATCAGGTGCATAATCGCTTCTTAAACCTCGGCCGTAGCATTCCCATGACCCACCATCATCCAAGCTCGCCCACACACCGCCACACGAAACAGCAATCTTAATGATATTTTCGTCTCTTGGATCAAGCACGATCGAATGAATACCCGGGTAGTCAGCACCCCCGCCCATCCATTTTTTACGATCTGGGTGCTGCCACAAACTATCAATAAACTCCCAGCTTTCACCACAATCTCTGGAGCGAAACAACCCACCAGGAATGGTGCCACACCAGATATCATTTGGCTTATCGGCAGCACCACTTTCTAGACACCACACACGCATTAAATTCCATGGAATCGGCGCCTGCCGAATAGGATCAATATCTTCAACACCTTCAGGCTGTTTGGGGTACACAGGTGTTGCTACTTCATGCCATGTCTTACCATGATCAGAAGAACGTTGCATCTTTACACCATAATGGCCATGTTCAAGCGCAGCATGCCAGTTACCCTCTCGATCGACCAACACCATAGTGACTGGGTTACCCAACAACATGGCTTTTACAATATTCCAACTGTTGTGTGATTTTGAAATTAAAAACAACCCTTTGCGCGTGCCGACTAAAGCTTGTTCTGCCATGATTCACCCTCCCGATAACGCCTGAAAAATATATACCTGACTTGTTTGCGTTAATATATCTGTTAATTCAGTACGATCTTTTACATTTACACCATCCACCAAAATAGAAACATGTTTGCGCACATGGCCTTGATCATCCAGTATATAACTACGCACTTTAGGATATCGTTGAAAATAACTCTCCAGTAACTCGAACACTGTTGACGCATTAAATTCTGCATTAGGACATTCTACCTGCCTCGACAAGTTCACCGGGAAATATAAGTGCGCCATAATAAACACCCTAGCTTATTAGCGTGCAAAATATGCTACTAGTTTATTGCTAATAATATATTAAGAAAACATCATCAGAGGGTAAAAAAATAATGGGCTTTTGGTAGATTTGACACGTTTAGCAATACCGCTGTCTAATCCCTGCAACCATTTACTTATTTGGCTCAAATAGCGCTTTCATAGTCTTACTTGGAAGAAGAAATATTCTTAGCTTCAGTGTAGCCTCTTAAATAGATGCATATTTCCAGCCGACTAAAAAAAAGCAAAAAAAAGCAAAAAAAAGCCGCGACATTTGCCGCGGCTGATTTTATTTTCTAAACGTTTACTGATTTATTCTTAAGAGATTTACTCTGTCGCCGCCATAGGATTGTTTTGGTAAGGCATACCAGCCCAGCTCATATAAGTAGCTGGATTCATGAATACCATATAGCTAGCTGGATTCATCGTCGCTGCATACATATTTGGATCAAATGCATGCATATAAGAAGTCGGGTTCATCCAGTAAGCCATCGTTTGTGGATTCATCATGACCGCATACTGATTGAAGTCCATCCATGCCATCATGTTCTCAGGCTTCATAAATTCCATCCAAAACTGTGGTTGCATAAACTGCGCATATGTCGCTGGATTGGCAAAATACATATGCATCATATTATGTGTCTTGGGATCGACAATCTTCATCCATGAACTCGGGTGCGCCGGATTAAAGGTAACCTTGCCTGTGCCATGCGCATGTGAATGTGTCTTTGCGTAAGCACCAAACCAGGCATTAGGATCGAAAAAATTAGGATATGCCGCTGGAGTACTACTTTGCGCTGTGGTCTCTACCGTGGTGTTTTCGTTAGCCAGTGCGGTGGCGCTTGCTACCACAAGCGTAATGCTAAATAGCATAAAGATTGATTTCTTAAACATTTTGAGCCCCTACTTCTATATGAATTAATATAATTGATTAAATTGGAGGGGATATTATGAACATATTAGTAATTTATTAAATACTTATATAAGGTTAGCTCGATTATCTCCTTATGGATATAAGGTTATGCAGGATATCCTAGGACGTCCAAGAGTTGGAGATTTTCTATTCAACTATGAAAGGTCTTGTGATTTGGTTAAGTTTAGCTTTGCGAATTCGTGAATGTCCGCTTTCGGCGCAAAAGCGGTCATTGAGATTTTTGGTTAAATGATCAGTGCTCATGATCTAAATTGAAAGTTGCAAAGACAGTCGTATTGTTCGAGGTTCAACAGAATGAAAATGCACATCGCTCACTCCCCCCATAGGTTCACCGGGTAATCTTGACTCAAAAAAATATGATATGTCGTTATCATTGGAGTTAAAAAGATTAAACACATCCAGTCTGATGTCTAAATTTTCTAAAAATGAGTAGCCTGCTTGCAGGTTAACAATCGTAGTTGATCCACCATCAACACTATTGTCTTCTACTAAAGGTACATCACCAAAATGACGTGCACGAATTGAACCAAATAAGCCATTGTCAAAATCTACAGAAGCACCCGTTGTAATCACTCTTCCTACCGAATTTGGAATCTCGTCATCTTCCTCATCCGTAAATTCAGCATGTGTGAAAGCGATATCTAAATCTAATGTCAACCAGTCAGTGGCTTGATAGTAATTGTTAAATTCAATGCCGTAACGTTCACTTTCACCGCTGGGTTCAGTCGTTCCTGCATCTCCAACAAACACAAGTTCTGAATCAAGTTCCAGATACCAAAGCGTGATACTTGAATGCAAGTTATCAAAGAAAGTCGTTCTCGCACCAATATCAATACCACGAGATTCAACCAAAGGGTCAACAGAATCGACTGACATATTTGTTTCAGGGTCAATTTCTATTGTAGTACCACGGGCATCATTACTATGGAATCCTTTGCCTATATTGAAATAATATTCCGTGGAGTTCCATGGACCAAATACCATCCCTAACTTCGGACTCCAAGCAAAATCATCACGAGTCCCTGAATTTTGCTCAATTACTTCACTATTCACATCAAATCTAAATGCATCACCACGCAACCCTATATTAGTTCGGAACCAGTCAGACCAGATGGTTTCATTTGAAAAATATATTCCTACACTCGTTTCATTAACTTTATCTTCTCTGACGGTTCTAATAATCCTTCGTTCTTGGCTTTGAAAGAGACCTACTGATGGAATGTAATCATGTCTAACTTGTAATCCAAAAGTATTTTCAGAAAACATACCAAAAGAATCATTGAGCCATGAATAACTAGTATTTCCACCAACGACGTAACGCTCATCTTCTTGCTTGAATTGATCTCCATTGACGGGGTCATTAAGAAAATAGGTAAAGTTTGACCAAAGATCGAGTGTTGAATAAAACGCATAGACATTTGACTGCCACATGGAATTTGAATCTCCTAACCACCAAGCAGAATTGAAGCTGTGTCGTTGCGCCCGCCCTCCTAAGTCATCATCGATTTGACCAAATCTTGAGATTAAACCCTGCTCAACTGCTCTTTCTGGAATTTGATCACTTGAATCCCATTCTCCGTAGTAACTCGTTGCAATCAACGAGTACCCTGAATGTTCATTCTCTCTCGTATACTTTAGTAATAGATTTAACTTTATAGCATTCTCTTCTTCAGTCCATGGTCCATCATAAGTTTGGGCTTCAAGGCCATATAATAAATCACCATCATATAACTCATTTGAGTTGGCCAATACTGTTCGATAGAAGTTATCTTCTCCTATCGTGGCGATTAATAATGATTTGGATAATGAATTTACCGTATTGTACTTAGCATAACCGGCAGATGAAAAATCCCCGATGTCTGCATAATAAGGCCCTTTGCCATATTCAATTGTATTCACTAATTCGGGAATAATCGGATTCAAATCTAAATAGCCTTGACCATGACCATGGGTGGGCAGATTGAGTGGTACACCATCAAAACTGGCATTAAAATCTGTGCCGTGATCTAAATTAAATCCGCGCAAAAAATATTGGTTTGCCTTACCTGTTCCACTATGCTGTGTCACTGCAACACCTGGTACAACTTCTAGTAGTTCGCCACTGCGAAGAATTGGTCGTTTTTTTAAATCAGATTTACCAATAACACCTTGGGTTGAAGATTGTGCAATACCAGTCATGTCATTGCTGCACGCGCTGTTATTTCAATTGAGTCTAAGTTGTTTTCTAACTCCTGACTGAATGTATGATTGGCTTGAAATGCAAAGATTATAAATACAAATATAATTTTCAGGGGCATGTTTGATCAATGTAGCTAGATTATTAAAAATAAAAATGAATTCTATCAATTCAACAAGAACGATTTATGAATATTTTTAATGTCCGCTAAGGGTCGAAAGCGGTCATTCACATATAGTGAAATATTATCGTTACCTAACAAATATTATGGAAAATATTCTGATCTAATACCAAACTATTAGTTGTCGAACAAAAGATTAAGTATTTGATTTAAAGAACAGGATGGCGCGCCCGGAGAGATTACAAAATACATCCCTGTATTTTACCCTGCGGGCCTTCTCGCTTTGCTCGAAGTTCTGAATTGCTCCCGGCAATTCAGTCGAACATGAGTTCTCATCTTGACCCCAAGCACAACATATAAAAAAAGCCGACATGAAGGTCGGCTTTTTTTATATGGCGCGCCCGGAGAGATTCGAACTCCCGACCCCCTAGTTCGTAGCCAGGTACTCTATCCAGCTGAGCTACGGGCGCGTTATTTGGAAAGCCGGCAATTATGCGTAATAAGGCTGGTTGGATCAATCGAATTCTTAAGGAAATAGGTATTAAATTCTTGGTTAATGCGATAATTCAATGACATTATTCTGTAAGCCTTAGGTGTTAAGTATTTTCCCTATTATTAACAGATACTTACAGAAAAATACATAATCTAATCAAGAACATTGACTTGATTCAACAGACAGGTCATGAATTGCTCAATATTCATCAACCAATCAAAGACAGTCACTATAGCGAACACCGCAACATGACTTGTTTTGTAAGTATGTTATATCCACTTCATATAATTTTATCACTATCTCAATTACCATAGCCCCTTGGATGAAAACAAAGAATTCTGCAAATACATTCGCATTGCTAAAACGTGCAAACCGTAAATATGTTTGGGATATTTAAATGACTGTACTGATAGTTGGAGGAGCGGGTTACATCGGCTCCCATATGGCGCATTATTTATGTGATATTAATCAAGCACCGATTGTATTGGATAATTTATCTACCGGTGTGCAGGCATTATTACCCGATTGTGAGTTTATTCACGGTGATTTGGCAGATCAGACATTATTAGATTCAATCTTCACTCAACATAAGATTAGTGCTGTGATGCATTTTGCGGCACATATTGAAGTAGGCGAATCGGTAATCGATCCCGCCAAGTATTACCGCAATAATGTTATCGCTACCCAGCAATTGCTAGAGTCCATGTTGGAACATAATATCAAGCAATTTATTTTTTCATCGACAGCAGCGATATTTGGCGCACCAGAATATACTCCTATCGATGAAGAACATCCCAAGCATCCAATTAATCCTTATGGATATTCAAAACTTATGGTAGAACAAATACTAAGTGATTATGACAACGCTTATGATTTTAAGAGTATTTGTTTACGTTACTTTAATGCTGCGGGGGCAGATCCCTCGGGTAGAACCGGAGAATGTCACCAACCAGAGACGCATTTAATTCCCTTAATTCTGCAGGCAGCGTCTGCTCGACGTGAATCTATTTCTATCTTTGGCACTGATTATGATACGTTAGATGGAACCTGTGTGCGCGATTACATTCATGTTTGTGATTTATGTCAGGCTCACTATTTAGCATTAGAATATTTGCAGACTTCCAATCAAAGCGCACAATTCAACTTGGGCAATGGACAAGGATTCAGTGTAAAACAAGTCATTGAATCTGTTGAGCGTGTTACAGGAATAAAAGTTAACGTAATTGAAGCAGCGCGTAGAGCGGGTGACCCGCCTACGCTTGTGGCAGATTCATCACTTGTCAAACAACGCTTAAACTGGCAAGCCAGCTTTTCCCAACTTGATGAGATTGTCGAACATGCTTGGCAGTGGGAGCAAAATTATTTAAATAAGTAGCTAAGCTGATTAGCTACTCTCAAGTGCAGCTAGAATCATTTCGGCCACATAGTTAATATCGTTGTCATTATAACGCTGATCAATGTGTACAGTTAAAATTCGCTCTGACAAATTGATTGTACGTTCATTGGGTTCTAATCCCGGCCGCCAATGCACAGGCGCATAAATATCATTTTCAATTAGATGGGTTTGCACATGCTCGCGTATTGCATTAGTTGAAAATACCAGCTCTACACTAAACGGACTATGTCCATCAGGCCAGTCACTGAATAATGGTTCAACATTTTCGGCTCCTTTAAGTAAGTCCAGTAATAGGCGTGCATTATGTACTCTTCGCTCACGCCACTCGACTGGATGACCATCTTTTAATAACTCATAACTCCAAGGTGAGATCTTAAAATCTTCATCTCGAATAATTAGCTTTTCACCCTGCTCGTAAAAATCACGAAACATATTTTTTTTGTCTTTATCTACTGCGCCATCTGATAAGTATTCACGTTTATGCATCATTGCAGCTAAACGCATACCACTCCCAGACCATGCTTTTCTGGACGGCTCTGGGGGCAACGGTAAATCCTTAGGCGACCACACCACACCACCATCAGGTACTGGAAAAGTCTTACGAACAGATGAGCAAATATAATCGGCGGTGGAAGTTAAAGCCCATTCGCAAAGTGGATCTTGAGTATGATCTTCGATGTAAACAATATCGCTGTTTTCTTCGTGCCATTGCCTACATGCCTCACCATCGCGTACACCAAAATAATTAATCACCATAATCAAGTCACCAGGCTGCATGTCGACAGTATCCCAATCTGGATGCGCCCAACGCGGATCATCGGCATAGTACTTAAATGGTAAATTGAAATACTTCCAGCCAGTAGGCACATCAGGGCCAAAAAAGTCTGGCAAGTGCAATACACGTCCGGGTTGTTGTTCACATAACATCTTCCAAAGCCCAAGCATTGCATCTTGTCCACCAGAATACCAAACACACTCTTTGGGCCATTTAATTCTTGGTCCCTCTGGAATATCCATCCATTCGAATTCACTGCCAATCTCCGGCGCGTCTGGTGTTGTCATGTTTGTGTCCTCTCAAAGTATTATTGCTATTAGTATTCCATTATTAATTTATTTACTATTTACAGGTGAACGGTAAAGCGGAAAGTAATTCCCTTGCGGTAATTCACTGCCATGTACCGCATGATTAATTCGAGAATAAGCATCATCATCTAACACCCACTGCCAGGTCTGAAAGTCATGCCTTATATTTGAAAAAGTTGCTTTAAAACTGAATACAGAATCTTCCACCGCCCCTAAACCTCCACCGAGGTGTAACATGCTGGCACCTATCTCTCTTCCCCATTCTCTAACTGAATCTATTTCCATTGTCGTGGGAGAATATTTCATGGCATGTGTGCGAACACCCCCTAGATGTGCTTGGATAATGCCATTACAAAGCGTATATAAGCCCCCGCATATCACTTCATCGTCAAGCACACATAAAAACAAGTGACTGAACTCATTCAGTTCATTAATAAATTCTTGAAAATATGTTTCACTAAAATGATATTCATCTTTGGCATCTTTTCTTACCATAGTCTCCAGATATAAATCTGCAAACTCACTTAGATACTTGCCGCTATCATCATGTATACATATAGCACCTTTATTTTTCAGCTTGCGGATTTTATTACGCAAACTTTTATTGTATTGGCGCCATTGGTCTTCTTCATTTAAAGATAAATCAATTGACACTGTCGGCCCATGGGTACGCACTTCACCCAAGTTGCTGACAATTGTTTGTTGTTGCGTTAATAATGGATGTAGCCGAGTAAATACTGTGACGACTTTGCGCTGGGTTAGTATTTGTCTCAATGATTTCTGAAAATCATTAATTACTTCGCTTGGAAGTTGACTGTCTGATGCTATCGGACCCGCATAGCCATATACTGATGTTGCATCCCACACGCGAGCAACATCAGTATCACTCTCGAGAGCAATTTCACGAAGCATGAGTGGAAGTGCAATAACATAATCGTCTTGCTGATAGACATACAATTCGGCTTTACCTTCACCCTGCTTCTCTGCCAATCGATGATATTCTGCCAGATGATAAAAATCATTATTACTGACACTAGACATCACGCTTACCCACTCTGGATCATTCGATGTTAAGCAGCGTATTTTACTTTCACCTTTAGAGATCACGTTTAATGTCATTTAAATGTTAATTGTTTAATCATCCTGATCTTGCTTATGTTGCTGGGCATTTTCAGTCACAGATCGCAAGCCATTTTCATCCGTCATCCACTGCGGGCAACCAGTCGCCATACCTTCATAACAGGTATTTTCTTTTTTTATTACGGTGATAATTGTTTTGTAAAGAATGCGTAAATCTAACCAAAGCGACTGATTATCTACGTACCATACATCTTGTATAAATTTTTCTTCATGCGATATTGTCGCGCGGCCATTCACTTGTGCCCAGCCAGTAATGCCTGGTGCGGTCTCATGTCGTCGATTTTGTTCGGGAGAATATAATTCCAAGTATTCCATTAGCAATGGTCTTGGGCCCACTAAACTCATTTCACCTTTTAATACGTTGAATAACTCAGGCAATTCATCAAGACTACTATTACGTAAAAATATTCCCAGCGGTGTAACGCGATCTTCATCAGACAATAGCTCACCGGCCTCATCTCGCGCGTTCGTCATGGAGCGGAATTTCATCATCATGAAAGGCTTACCCTTCAAACCTGGGCGTTGCTGTGTAAACAGCACAGGCCTGCCCAGTTTAATGGCAATAAGAAGTGCAATGACTGCCATAATCGGCAATAAAATAATTAACGCGGGAATGGTGAGACTTAAGTCAACAATGCGTTTACCAAATTTACGATACATCATAGTGTTACATTAATAAAGTCCGCGCCATCCGTACTGCTGAGTTCCATTTCTTGCATAATAATCGAATTAATCTTATGTACATCAAACTTATCTTCGGCAATTGCACGGCTTTGTATGCCCATAATTTCTATTTGCTCTGGCTTATCAATAAAATATTGCATCGCCTTAACTAACGCATCAACATCATGCAGTGGTAGCAGAAAGCCATTTTTTCCTTCAACTACTGTATCTCTACACCCTGGCGCATCAGATGTGATTATCGGCTTTGCCATTGCCATTGCTTCAATGATGGTTCGAGGCAATCCTTCACGATAGTAAGAAGGCAGTACAAATACAGATGCTTGAGCAATCACTGGACGCACATCATCAGTGACGCCCAAGTATTCAACAACGCCTTCTTGTTGCCAATGATCTAGGTCAGTTTGCTTATAGCCAGCAGGATGATCGGTTAATGGACCCAGTATTTGGAATCTAACAGAAGGATGGCGCTGTTTAATAATTCTTGCCGCATTGATTAATATATCGATACCTTTGTCTGGCATTAACCTAGAAATGAGTAAAAAAGTAATACTCTTGGTTTGGGAAGGTGCGGGTGTATAGTGATTTAGCTCAGCACCAATGCCGTTGAGCAATACTGCTTGACTGTCGTCATTCAAAATACCTTTATCTATGAAGACAGATAAATCCTCTTTATTAAGAAAAAATGTTTTACGATTGCCTTTTAATGCAGTCTTATACAGCCAGCACACAACACGGTTAATAATATGATCTTTCCAGTTATATAGCATGAAGGTATAACCCAAACCTTCTATCATCGAGAAACGCAGCGGTATCTGTTTGATTATGGCTGCAAATGAGCCGTAAATTACTGGTTTAATAGTATATGTGAATACAATATCGGGTTGAATTTGATCGTATAAACGACTCAGACTATTAACAGTCTTGATATCAATAAGCGGATTCATACATGTGCTATTTAGAAAATAACTATGATACGTCACACCTATGTTGGCGAGCTGATCTTTTGTTTGAGGATCTTGTCCTTCAGCAGCACATGCGTGAACTTCGTGACCCTTTTTTACCATTGCTTCAAGTAAAGGCCCTCGAAAATAGACCAATGAACTTGGTAACCCGCCAATAACCAGTATTTTAGCCATTACTTAGTGCCGGCTAATATAAATATGTACTGGCCGATGATTGTTTCTGGCCCAAGTAAACGCGTTTTTGTAATCTCTTCATAATGAGCAAATTGCATCTCATTTCCTTCTTAGCATTATTATGAATTATTTTTTTTATATCCCACATTACATATCTGCTATTGATATGTTTCAACTTGACTCAAAGTTAAACTATCTCAAATTTAACTGTCTTATAGTTATTAAAAGAAAATATATCCGTGATTAATATATTTCCGTGCATAACGCACATTTTTCATTTGTGGATTCGCTCACATTTCCATATACAGGAATAATACTGGCAAACAGTAGCAGATAATTATTACAAATATTTATCTTTTGGTAACCAGATTGGAATAAATTAACTAATAAAAATACGTGGATAAGGACTTATAGAGAAACACCTATATTCGGCGCAGCACCCGTAAATGGCAGACCAACATCTACGCCAGCCTCTAGCGCTGGACTGTTTGGCTGTAATTGTAGAAAAGACTCGCTGGTAGGATCTAAGCTAATAAACAACGGGTCAGAGATACAGATATTCCAAGAATTACTTAAATTAAAAGTTTCATCATCAAACACAACCTGCCCATCGAAGGTAAGGTTATTGACTAGAACATGGCGAAGACCAAGAAATTCAAAATTGATTGGGTTACTGACTGATGAGTTATTTAAAAGCACGCTGCGTAAATTACTGCCGTTAAAGGTAAAACCACGCATTTTATTATTATAGGCAATATTGTTTGTGACTGTGTTTGAACCTGAATTGCCTAAACCACCACCAAGCTTAAAACCATTGCCATCTCCTTGATCAAAGCCGTTCTGATAACTAACACACTGATCTATTGTGATATTGACTGATGCAAATGTATCAACACCATCATCAGAATTATTATACACACGACAAATAGAGATACTGATATCGTTTGAATGTAATGCTTGAATACCATCAGCGTTGATTCCGCCGTTTTGGGAGTCATAATTATTATATGAATTCACATTGATGGCCTGACTATTAGATGATTCAAAAAACTGTAGCCCGACATGATGGTTGCCATGAATTGTAGCATTTTCAATTATATTATTATCACCTGAGACCAGAATTCCGCGCATGGGTGAGTTTCTGACCTCTATATCTCGCAGGATATTATGCGAAGCAGACATATCAATTTGCACATTAGTACCTGCAGGGATGCTGGCACCATCAAAAATTGCTAACTCGCCAGGGTATGATTGATATGTTATTGGATTAGTTGAAGTCCCCGACTGGGTCAACTGGACATCTATAGAATATAAACCAGCACGAATATAAACCAGGTCTCCAGGTTGTACGACCTGGGATGCTTTAGTTAACGTTGCGAAAGGCTCCTCTTCACTGCCATCATTTATTCCTGAATCATCACCACTGGTTGCAACATAATAGTCTGCTGGAGGCGCTATTGAATTACTTTGGGAACTCACTGACTGTATTTGCTTTATAGGTGCATCTTCAGCAACAGTTGTGGCAAATGTAATCGCGTCATCAGTGGCAACAACAAGCCAAGCGTATACGACCAGGCTTACCATGATACTTTTTATATTTGCCAGCATCCTCGGTTCTCCAAACGGGAAAATATACATATAAATGAATTACACAACCATGACAGATATGTAATTGTCATCCTAAAACCCTATATCAAGCTCATCGATGCGTCTCAAATATGTATCACAGCTATCACATCAAATAATGCGTGAGCATAAAAAGTTAGCTATTTCAAATCTGTCGAAGTATTTTCTTAAATACAATGAGTTATATATGCTGCTAAGATTAGCAAATACTTGTTAAGCGATAATTAAACCTGAAAAATATTTATTCGAGGATATGAATGAAAAAGAATAAAAATATAAACTTATTAGCTTAATTGAAAATTATCTAGTGACGCCAAGATCTGGTGCAGCACCCGCAAAAGGTAAGCCCACATCAACACCAACATTAAGCGCAGGACTGGCAGGCTGTAGTTTGAAAAATTCATTACTTAATGGATCTACACTGATAAATAAAGGATCATCAATTGCCAGATTCCAGGAATTATTTTCATCACGTGTATTTCCATCAAGGTCTAGCTGACCACGGTAAGAAATATTATTTTTCAAAACGTGAGTTGCATTAAGAAACTGATAATTAACGGGATTATCAGCAGCAGAGTTATTTAATAATGTATTTGCCAGATTGCTGCCATTAAATGTGAATCCCCTACGCTTATTTTGATAGGCAATACTATTGGTAACAATTGCTTCTCCAGAATTACCCTCTCCTCCACCAAGTTTAAAGCCATTACCATCCCCGTTATCAAATCCATTTTGATAAGCATGGCAACGATCGATAGTAATTCTTATAGATTCGTAGGTATCAACACCATCATCGGAATTATTGTAAACACGACAACCGATGATGCTAATGTCACTAGAGTATAAAGCCTGGATCCCGTCGGCATTACCTCCATTATTTTGCGGATCATAGTTACTATGAGCAGTGACATTGATTGCTTGACTATTTGTCGCTTCAAAGAACTGTAAACCCACATGATGACTGCCATGAATGGTGACATCCTGAATTATATTGTTATCACCTGAAACAAGTATGCCACGCATAGGTGAGTGTCTTACTTCAATATCACGTAATATATTATAAGAACCGGTAATATCTATTTGCACATTGGTACCAGCCTGAATACTTGATCCATCAAAAATCGCAAGCTCACCTGGAAAGGACTGATAAGTAATTGGATTATTAGCGGCTCCTGATTGTGTCAACTGCACATCTACAGAATATATACCTTCACGAATAAATATAATGTCCCCAGGTTGAGCGAGCTGTGCGGCTCGACTTAAACTCGCCAAAGGATCGTCAATCGACCCAGTGTTGCCATCATTACCATTTGTCGCGACATAGAAGTTTGCTGTATGTATATCAGAGTCAGTGGGGATTTCTTTAGATGACGTTTGGCTAACTGATACTTGTTCAATTTCGGCATAAGCAAGCCTTGCAGGATCTAGACTCGTAATAGCAAGACCCACATAGAGTACGGTACCAAAAGTAATTGTTTGTGTATTTATTAACATCCACTGCTCATTGTCAGTTGACAGATACATTTCAATTTTATTTCCCTCTCTACTAATACGTAACCATTGCGGGAAGGTATTAGCATCTGTGAGGGTGGAAGACTGAACCACACTGATAGCATTGTTATCACTGCGCCATGCATTATTTAGTTCAGCACCAGAAGTCAGACTGATCATACTAAATGCTGAGCCGGCATCAAGTGTTTCACGAATCATAAGCCCGGCCTGAGTCGATGGCTGAGTGACATCGATGCTGCTAACTCGCGCGCGTATTTCTCCATTACCACTTAAACGTGTATACACAAAATGTAAACTGTCTGCATTGCTATCCACACCCAAACCCGCACCTCTAAGCGTATACTGCTCTTCGGCGTAAATAACGCTACCTTGTTGGCCAGTATTACCGATATCGATACTTTGCCAACCTGCTGGTAAATTTACTGGCGGCTGAATGACATTTACAATACGCCTAGCACGCCCTATATTGCCTGCCTGATCGGTTACTAGATAGTTAATCACGTAAGCACCGGCAATTGATGTGTTGAGTGCAGTATCATCAATAATAATGCTTTCAGTGATGTCGCCATCAGTCGCATCAAACGCAGTGACATTATTTGCTAGATATGCGTCACCCACACTAAGCATCACTGGATTATCCCCTAGTAAAGTAATTACCGGAGGCGTCTTATCGGTGAGAGGTTTATCGCTATTATCACTTTGGTTAGTTTCAGTTTGAGGCTGCAATTGGGTATTTGGCTCCTGTATATTAATTAACTCACTTTGGGGCTGTGATACTTCATCACTTCCCCCACCTCCTCCGCCACCACCACAAGCGCTTAAACAGGCTGCAATAATGAGCAGGAATATTTTGCTTGCATATGAAATTAACAACTGACGTACATGTTCGCTTAGGTAAAAAAATAACATTAATGATTGACTCATCAGTGATCTCTAAATTGCTAGAAACTTTTCTGGGTTATTCTTAATATTTAAGTGCATAGATATGCATTTGATATACATAAATTTATGCAAGTACTTTAATTAACTTACTTAAAAACAGACCTTTATGAATTTTAAATTGATGAGATCGTTATACTGAGCAAAATGTTATGTACCTGTTACCGCAGATAGGTGGTCATTTATGACCGACCAAAGGTAAAGCAATTATTTTGCTTATTTTTGCAGGACTAGAATAAAACTGGAATGTAATAAAAAGGTAGCAATTTAGTTAAATTTCTAACAGTCTAAAATGTTGAATAGAAATATTGGTAATTTAAGTTCCCTGAAGCATGACAAATTAAGCAACTTCATAGTAAAGAGATTCATATTGTGTTGATACCTGCTCTATTGAATAGAGTTCAATAATCCTTTGACGCGCACGTCCCCCTAACGCTTGTCTCTCACTCACAGACATATTAATTAACGTGAGAATTCCATCAGCCAATAAAGGTATCGATGCTGGCGGTACTACTACACCAGTATCTTGAACAATAGTTGGCGATTCACCTACATCAGTAACCACACAAGGCACGGCACAACTCATTGCCTCACCTATCACATTAGGAAACCCTTCTCCCCATGAAGAAGACGATACAGCAATATCAAAAGCAGCAGTAAGCTCAGCAATATCACTTCGCTCTCCAAGCAGGTGAAAGTTTTGTTTCCCAGGTGATGACTGCAAACACTCTGCCAGTACAGGATTCTGCTCAACGATGTCATGTCCAAACATTACATAATGCACTTCGGGATGAGTAGCATATATCTGCGCAGCAGCATGAATAAAATTAGTCTGACACTTCATTGGATGAAATCGACCCACTATACCTACAATACATGTAGATGCGGATAACCCTAACACTTGTCGTAAGTTATTTCTTGCAGAGGCAGAAGGACGAAACTGATCAACATCAAACCCATTTGCTAAAATAACTTCATTGGCACGCTTATAGCCAAACTCTGCATGTTGTTCTGCTGCTAAATTTGAATTGTAAATAATGCGATCGATATTATTTGATAAATGAGCCCCTGCACGGATAACCCATTGAGTGAGTTTCTTTTCTTTTTCGAGAGAATATAGTGTCTGGCGAATATTCCATACTTGTGAGATTTTATGTTTACAAAATTTGCTGAACATATAGGCGGCTAGATTGCCATGATACATCCATCCTTGTACTACGTCGGCTTGTAATGTCTTTGCTAAGGATCTCAGTTTGGATAATGCGCCTAAACTAAAATGACCAGCGTTGAGATTTAAACAATCAAGCGGAATACCCAGGGCTCTGATTTTTTCTCCATGCACACCTTCATCCATCAAGCTAATCACATGCACTGTTTGTTTTGCCTGATCGGTCGCTGAAAGTAATTTATACAACATGGCTTCTGCGCCCCCACTATCAAGATCAGTAATAATGTGAACGACCTTGATCATAATGTATTACTCATAGCGTTGTTTATCCTTTAGAATCACTTTGTGTATTACTGTTTTATCTAACCTTTGAAGAACATAACAGACTAGATGATAAGTTTTGTCATGCTAATGAAGTATATATTATGCAACCATCAGTAATTATTAACTAATATTCAAAAAATGAATCAAATGGTGAATCCTCCACAATGTATCGCAATTTTGGTTGACCACTTATATGGTGGCGGCTCAGAACGTGTCGTCAGTCATATAGCAAATGAATGGGCAGACTCTGGCAGAAAGGTGCATTTGATCACTATGAGCCCTGAGAATAATAAAGATTATTATTTGAGCCCAAAAGTTATGCGTCACTCATTAAATTTAAGCGGCAGAAAATCAGGGCCTTTTAGTGGAATACAGGCCAACTGGCAACGAATACAACAAATTCGTCAGCTTCTAAAACACACCCAGGCACAAGTATTTATTTCATTTATATTACCGATGAATATTCTGGCGATACTGGCAAGTATCGGGGTTAAATGTCCGGTAGTTATTTCCGAGCGCAGCGATCCTAAAATTCATTGGTTCGGTGTGCCTTGGCATGTATTACGTTTTTTACTTTATCGCTTTGCTGACCGCGTAACAGCCAACAGCCAAGGAGTAGTCGATGCCATGCATATCTATGCGCCTAAACACAAATTAGCATTCGTACCAAACCCATTAAAAATACCTGCTGACATTAGCACACAGCGCAGCAATGAAAATGTCTTTCTTGCTGTAGGCCGATTAGCACCACAAAAAGCATACGATATTTTGTTACAAGCTTTATATGATGCCAACAAGCAATTGGGTGATTGGAAATTAGAAGTGCTTGGGGTCGGCCCATTACAAGATGAATTAATTGCACAAGCCGAATCGCTGGGTATTGATGCTCACATTACCTGGCATGGCCAGGTTGCTGATCCATTTCCATTTTATCGACGAGCTAAACTTTTTCTAATGCCATCACGCTTTGAAGGAACGCCCAATGCCATGTTGGAAGCGATGAGCTGTGGCCTCACACCAATAGTCTCTGATGCATCGCCTGGGCTACTTGAAATCGTTAAACATAAAACATCAGGTTGGGTTGTCCCAGTAGAAGATATAAAGATATTATCTGCCAGTATCATTCAACTATCGCAAGATGAAAATTTAAGACAAACACTGGCTGAAGGGGCAATACAAAGTGTGGCACACTTGCGTGTTGATAGAGCCATGGCTGAGTGGGATAGAGTAATTAGTATTTAAGCCATGCCAATCAAATCTTCATGCGTTACTTTCATTCACTTAGCAATGCATTCAAATATTCATCCACGATAGTCTGCATTTCAAACGGCTTACTCGCGTTGATAGTATCTGCAATAGGATTCGTAAGTGCTGACAATATACCTTTTGCCATTGCTTGCTCATCGCCCATTGGTACTAGCACACCATAACGCCCATCTTGAAAAATTTCTCGCGGTCCACTTGGACAATCTGTTGCGACTGCAGGAGTGCCTAAAGCAACCGCCTCAATTAACCCGTTAGGCATTCCCTCCCACAAAGACGAAAGAACAAACACGCTTGAATTAGCGACATATTTATATGGATTATCTACAAACCCTGGCAACGATATATGCTCAACCATATTTAATTCACTAATCAATACTTCCAGACTGTCACGATACTCGCCTTCCCCTAGGATAATTAATTTTGCGGGTAGACTTTTTATAACTAATGAAAATGCACGTATTAATGTAGAAAAATCTTTTTGAGCAGATAATCGGCCCACACTTACAATTACTGGATCTTTATTATCTCTAAACCACTCATGATCAACTGGCTCTTGCGCCTTCTTTTCAAGCTCAACGCGTGACACTGGATTGTAGATCACACGAATATGGTCATGAGAAATTTTAAGAGTATCAACAACTGATTGAGCACACCCCTGTGATACAGCAATGATTTTATCTGCCAACTTATAGCTCATCGGAGCGACAAATGATGTTAACCCAGCACGCATTCTATGCTTATCTATTTTATCCGCACCAAGTGAAATAGCTTCACGCACAAAGATTCGTGTTGATGTTCTCGAAAAAATTTTTGCCCATACCGCCGCCACGTTGGCATGAATCAGCGTTGAAAGCATGGCATCGGGTTGCTGTTGTCGTAAGTATTTTGCTAACGCTGGAATACTTTTGAGAACTCTATTCTCACCCAAGTCAACAACATTAACGGTGTTTGGGACATGATTTAAATATGCACCTGTAGCATTAGCTAGAACCAAATCAATATGCAAGCCACGTTGGGCAAACTCACGAGCGAGGTTCAACATCACGCGTTCAGCGCCACCCCCGTCTAGCGTGGGTAAAAAGATAGCAATTTTTTTATTACCATAATGCATCATGCACCTATCAGGACAATCACTAAAAATTAACTGTCTTTACTTCTTAGCTTATATCTGTCAGAAGCGAAAGCAGCTAAATCAAGTCACGCTAATGGTTAGCTTCATGCCATGCCTGAAACATAAGTACATCCCATAGCGGATAATGCCAGTCACGTTTATTCTCAACATGCTCCTGCCAACGCTGACGCACAAGATTCACATTAAAATATCCCTCATTTCTCAGTCTGTCTGAGTTCAGCAAGTCATCTGCCCAGTCACGCAAAGGACCACGTAACCAGCTATCAATTGGCACACCAAATCCCATCTTTGGGCGATCAAATAACTCATTAGGGACATACTTATTTAAAACCTGACGCAATATCCATTTAGTTTGTCCATCTCGAAATTTATATTCCAAAGGAACACTTGCCGCAAATTCAACAACACGATGGTCAATTATTGGTACTCGTGCTTCCAAACTTGCTCCCATACTGGCGCGGTCAACTTTTACTAAAATATCATCTGGCAAATAACATATTGAATCCATAAACATCATACGTTGTTTGAATTCAGGTAAATCCGCTTGAAGCATTGGATCTGTCATTGCCGTGAGTGGCTCTTCACTGACAAGCACTAAATTAGAGGGTTGCTTCCAATGTGAAAGTAATGCTTGATACAGTTTTTCTTCACGATTCAAATACCCTTGTGACAAAAACTCGGCTAATTTAAAAGCTTTATCACTCATCCGACCCAGGCTACTTTGTCCAGGCAAAAGTGTTTGTAGTGCTTTTTCTGAGCCATGCCAGATTGATGAAGGAATCATCGCTAATCCACGCCCCATTGATGTGCGCGCAAGCTGCGGCATCCAACCAGCAGTGTTCCAAATACGCTCTGCTATTGAATAACGATCATAACCATAAAATAATTCATCACCCCCATCACCAGACAGAGAAACGGTCACAGACTCTCTAGCCAACTTAGACACTAAATAAGTTGGTATTTGTGAAGAATCTGCAAACGGCTCATCATATAATGTAGGCAGTTCCGGAATCACAGCCATGGCTTGCTCAGGCGTCACATACAATTCAGTATGATCTGTGCCTAAATGTTCAGCAACTGCCTTAGCTTGATTAGCTTCGTTATACTCACCCTCATGAAAACCAATTGAAAATGTTTTTACTGGATCGGTGCTTTGTGCTTGCATCAAGGCGACAACTGTTGATGAGTCTATCCCGCCAGAAAGAAAGGCACCTAAAGGTACATCTGCCAGCATTCTCATACCCACAGCATTTTTCAACAGCTCATCGAGTTCATTAACGGCTTGTGAAGCACTACCCTGATAGATATTCGCAGCTCCTTGCTCTGCGACGTTTTTTGCTGACCAATAAGTACTTATTTTATAATCCGTTAATGATGGCGCATTCACGTCTATTGTTAGAATTTTTCCCGGCTCTAATTTATATACGCCTTCATAAATACTATGCGGGGCAGGTATAAAGCAATAACGCATCAACTGAGAGAGCGCATGCCTATTTATTGGTGGATTAAATTCTGGGCAAATCTGAAACGATTTAAGTTCAGAGGCAAAAATAAACAAGCCATCATACACACCATAGTAAAGTGGTTTAATGCCAAGCCGATCACGCACTAAAAATAGTTTTTTAAGTTGTTTATCCCATAACGCAATAGCGAACATGCCAATAAAATACTGCACCGCGTTATCAAGTCCCCACTCTTCTACAGCTGCTAATATCATTTCAGTATCAGAGTGACCACGAAAGCTATAGCCTTTAGATACTAGTGTTTTACGTAACTCATCATGATTATAAATTTCACCATTGTAGCTCATCACATAGCGAGAAGAATTTGACATCATAGGTTGATGGCCAGCCTCTGATAAATCAACGATAGACAGACGACGATGTCCAAGCCCTACGCCTTCATCAACCCATGTGCCGTGGCCATCGGGGCCGCGATGTTCTAGAACATGAGTGACTAACTCAAGTGACTTCTGTAGTGAGGCCAACTTTCCTTGTCGATCAATAATTCCTGCAATTCCACACATAATAATTTAATCAAGAAATTTTACATTAGCGCGCATAATTTGTTTCAGAACGGATGCTGTTATTTGCTTGGACTAATGATTCACGTTTGAATGTCACCGCAATCATGGCAATTATAACGAGCGTTGCTGGCTGATCTAAATTGTTGTGCGTTGTTAGAGAAGAAAGTGAGTAAAGAATAACAAGTAATCGACCGGTAGAATTTGCGTTATACCACAATACAAGTAACAACATTATAAACACCATCAGCCCCAACATCCCGCCTTCAATTGCCATGTGTAAATACATATTATGCGTACCGAGATGGCCCCATTCTCGCGAGAACCCTAGCCCTGCACCAAACAACGGTCGCTCACCAATAGCTTCTAGCGCCGTTGATATAAGTGATATTCTTGAGCCAAGAGAGTGATCCGCGAAACCACGATTTTTGTAGCCCAAACGCTCTTGGGTATCAGTATTCAAATACTGAGTTAAACCAAAATTATCCAGTATTTCCAACAACAAACCACTTGAAGCAAGAAAAACAAATGTTAAGCCAAACATCCCCACCAACACGACACCAACAGCTCGCCCCGGTAAATTCAATACACCAATAATACTTAAGCCAGTGATCGCTACGGCCCATAACATCCATGCACCACGGCTGAATGCCAACAACACACCCAGTCCAATTAAACAACAATACATCAGGCGATACTTATTAGGTACTGTTGCCACACTTGCCACCATGACAAATACTAAAATTTTTCCAGCAATATTAGGATTCTCATAAAAACCTGCCCCTCTTCCTTCAACTGCACTCCAAATATGAGTGAAAAAGTCTAAGCAGTTAAGAATCATGCCTAATACTGCAGTGAATAGCATGGCATATTGCGAAATTTTTTTTACTTCTGGCACGGTCATTAAAATCAGAAATGATGTCAGAATGACTATCGCTTGCATTACCATAATAAACTCATCGATCGCATGACTGCTCTGCGAGGAATATAAAAACAAAACAAGCACATAGACAAAATATACGGCTATCCATACAACAAAATTCCAGGGCAGCTTATGTGCTAGTTGCTTTATATTAAACAAGAAAACAAACGCTGCCGAAGCGACCGTTAGAAAGTACCAATACAAAGGTTTTATGCTTGTAAGCTGTTGATCAAAAAATATTTGATACACATGAGTGCTATAAAGTATCAAATTGACAAACAGCAAAGTACTAAAAATTATTTTCATGGTATATCAATCTATAGACTATGTAGTATTCATAAATAAAGTAGCATTTTATAAGTATCTCAAAACGCACTCGCATTGATTGATAATTTACGCCACACATAAATAAGCATACTGGATATCATCATTATCGATGTCGTCACAGTGGCAATCGCAGCACCATTTAATCCAAATGAAGGAATCAATAGCGAATTGAGAATCAAATTGAACACTGCACACACGGCTACAATGGTTGCAGCTTGATTCTGATAGCCAGTCATGGTCATGACAAAACCTACCGTACCCCCTAAGGCAATCACTGCATTGCCTGTTAATAATATCAGTAAAGGTACATATCCAGAGATAAATTCATCACCAAACAAACCAAGAATAAACTTTCCAAATATCAGAACAAAAACAATGACTACAACAGTAAAGGCTGTAATTCCTCGTGCTGCCAGTTTGACAGTTCTTTGTAACTCCTGTTTTGCATCTTTATTGAAATATTCAGAGATCATCGGTGCTGCAATAGCATTTACCGCAGAGAGACCAAATAAGGCCAACTCGCTTACTCGTGCAGATATAGCATAGATACCGGCTTGTTCTGTATTAATAAGTATTCCCAACATTAGTACGTCTGCTTTTTCTAGGATCAAATTCATTGCAGATATCAACATCATTGGAATAGATACACGCAACCACTCACGGTGAGCAAATTGTTCTTTATTGTTAGCCATGTCAATTGGCAGTACTCTCATCAACCAAATACCACCAATAATGAAAGCGATAACGGCTCCAACCAGATTAAACATCATTGCATGCCATGCTGATATCGGCTGCTGTATGATGTAATAAAAAATCCCGACTAGAAACAAAATAATTAATGAGCGAAATATCGTGTCAGGTATTTCAGAACGCGCAGCATGCTTAAATCCACGCAAGGCTGCTTGACGCACAATAGTTAATGATAATAAAGGTAATAATGCGATTCCTACCCAGAAGGTTACTTGTAGATCAGTGCTTATTTTATTTTCTAATAACCATGTAACTAGAAAAATTACTGCACCTACAAACAAACTAGCGAAGAAAACTGCAGTAAGACTCCAACGCAACACTCCACGCAAGAGACCCCATTCACGTTGAGTACGATAGGCAGGGATATAGCGAACTAAAGAACCGTCTAAACCAAGCGTGGTTAATAATAACAGGGTATTAATCCATGTTAGCGTATAAATATACACGCCGAATTGGCTAACCCCCAACACTCTGGCGAGCACCGCCTGGACTACAAAACCTAATCCTGTTGCAACTAAAGCCACAGCCAATGACCCCGTAGCACCCTTCGCCAACAAGGATAACAGGCCGTCCTGTTGCAGCCTCGACCAAAGGCTAACAAGCATAATAAGTATGGCTAGTAGATATTTGCAGTATGATCACGCAGAGTCCTTTTAATACTAATGGCTAAATGCATATAAACACAACGTTGATATGCATGTAAGACTCACATGAAGATTAATTTACATTCATACCATGCTTCTTCAATGAAGCTTTAAAATATAATTTTATAAAGCGTTATTTGCTACTGCGGCCATATTCGTAGCCGTAACCATAGAATCTGCCATAGCCGTAACGAACCGCTGATGTATCCATATTATTGATCACCGCACCACATATATTGGCGCGTGACTGCTTTAATCGCTTGACACATTCTTCCACTTCTCGCAGATGATGTTGATTCGAATTAAGCGCAAGTAAAGTTGTACCGACACGCTCAGCAAGAATCACGGCATCTGTCACAGGCAACACAGGAGGCGAATCGATGATGACTAAATCATAGTATGAAGAAATGTCAGCAATCCATTTCGTAAACCTTTTGCCACTTAAAAGCTCAGAAGGATTGTCAGGTAATTCACCTGTTGTGATCACTTTTAAATTTTCATGCGGGGTTTCACGTATTACTTCGTTGGCGTTACAGTCGTCATTGAGAAAATCAGATAAACCATTTGCACGCTCCATATCAAAGTTTTTGTGGATGCGGCCTCTGCGCAAGTCGGCATCGATCAGTAGCACCTGCCTATCAGCATCAGCGAATAATAATGCAAGATTGACACTTAAAAATGACTTGCCTACCCCTGGCGATGGACTGGTGATAAGTAAAATGTTGTCCTTGGCAGCAACCATTGATACTTGCAATGATGTACGTAAACTTCTTATGCTTTCCAGCGCAATATCATTAGGATGAGTCAGCGCTAAGGGTTGATACTGCGTGGCAGTCTTTTTATCTGTCGCCTGATTATTACTACGCGGCACTACTGCACATATTGTCAATCCAAACGTATGCTCAATTAACTTCGGATCCTCAACATAATCTTGTTGCGCTCTGCGCATAAATAACATTGTCAATCCTATGATAAAGCCTAGCATGACATAAATTGCCAAAATTAACGCTTTAACTGGTTTGGCTGGTTTAATTGCTGGCAATGCAGCGTCTACCACCGTCACATCACCTACGGTCCCCGCCTTTATTACTTTAAGTTCGTTTACTTTACTGAGTAAAAGCGAATAGAGTTGCGAATTGACCTCCAAGGCACGAGACAACCTTAGCAATTCCCTTTGCGTCTCCGGCAACACTTTTACTTTTGATTCAATTTTTGTTAATTGATTATTTAAAGTAGATATTTGTGCATTAATTGCAGCAACATCATGATGTTCGTTTGTGAATCTCTTAAGTAATAATGCTCTATTCTGTCTTAGCTCGGACAATTTTGTTTCTATATCAACACTGCGTTTCAAAATTGCTTCAGTCTCAAGTGGCAAATTGACTGACCCTTTTGCAAGTCGATATTTATTTAAGGCCTCTTGTGATGCTTCTGTTTGTTCTTCCAGCACTACTCTTTGATCGTGTAGTAATTGCAATGATTTATCAGCATCTGCTGTTTTACGTTTTGCTCCTACCTCAGTATAAACCGCCAATATTTTATTCAACATGGTACTGACGAACACTGGATTATCTCCAGACAAAGAGATTCGCATTAACCCAGTGCCTGCCAAATCTCTGTCAAGCCGGTCAACATTTTCAACCTTGCTAGTGATCATGGCTTCATTAATGTTATTAATCACTTTCTGGTAATGATTTTTAAAAAGATTAAAATGAGTTCCTGGTCGAGCATGAATTTTAGAGATATTCAAAACTAAAGCACCTTCACCAAGGTCCATTTTCAAAGGTGTTTGCTCAATATAGTTACCACTAAATAGAAGATTTTTATCTTTATCATAAAGACTGTAATTGCCAGCATCTCCTGCGACCAATTTGAATGCTTCTCCTAAATAACTATTAGGCACTTCAAATTGTTCGACTTTGATATATTCATCTCCCCACGCATATTTCGAGTTTTGAGTTAAATCACTTAACCACGATTTAAATGCATTTTTCTTGCTACTTATCGCGACATTACTTTCAACATCTACTGGAAGCTTTAGCCTGCGTGCAATAGGTTCTCCAATAATAGGAAAATGTTTAGGGCTCGCGCTAATATCTAGCTTAAGGTCTTTTACCACCTGACCGAGGACTGTACGTGAGCGTAATATTTCTATTTCCGAATCAATCGTAGAGCCTTCAAACAAACTAGATAAACCTGATAAATCAGGTATTGCTGCAACGCCTAACCCTTGCTGCTTAAGCTGGATTAATGCATTAGTTCGATAGGTAGGTTGAGCTATAAATATATGCGCTAAGCCGAGAACCAGCATTGCAAATACCATTCCTGCGATAAGATACTTGCCACGCATCACCGCAGCTATTATTTCACTCACTGTAAAATGGCCTTGATCTACAGGGATGTAGCTATTATTCAATCGAATAGTGCCATTGTCTGAATTTGATGGATCAGAGTGATTATCCATTTATCGTTTACTCTCCTAAATTATGTAAACGCTCAAAGTGTAGAAGCATCTCGTATCACAGCTGAAGAAGGCAATATTTGCTCGATAACACGGTTCCAGCGCGTAACAGCAGCAGAGTCTACATAAACTATATCACGGGCATGCAATCTGAACTTCTCGCCCAATAATAGCGCATCAGGCGATTTCGCATTGAGGTGATATACTTTTGGAGCATCCAACTCTCCACGAATGACATATATTTGACCAGGGTTAGATGTAATTCGATCCACGCCCCCTGCATCACTAATTGCCTCAGCCAATGACATACTGCCATCCCTTATAAACATGCTTTGTGGCTCTTCAACTTCACCAATAACAAATATTTTTTGCTCATCTAAACTAGGTATATGTAAGACGTCGCCTGCAGATAGAATAGTGTTATTCGTTAAATCTCCATCATGTAAAATCCGTAGCATATTTATTTTTTGAGCAACATTACCATGGGTAAGTATAACGTTACTCATGTCTGCGTTTTCTTTATAACGTCCTGCATTAGTGACGGCATCAACTAAAGTAACGGGTTTATCCGTGATTGCAAATGACCCTGGCGTTTCAACTTCTCCAGTGACGTAGTAATTTTTGCTTCGAAAAGCGATTACGTTCACTGTCACTTGAGGATTACGCACTAGCGTTGACAATTCTTTGGTAAGAATTTCACGAACCTGCGACATGGTTTTACCTTCAACCATAATTTCACCCACATATGGGAAAAAGATTGTGCCAGTCTCTGTGACAAGATGACCCGCTTCTAATGTGGTTCTATTTTCACCTGCAGACACACTTAATTCAGGATGATCCCATACAATAATATCTAATACGTCATGTGGGCCAATTTTATACTCATAGTCCTCAATCAATTGCGTAATTGTTTTACTGTTATGGGTAGGCATTTCCACATTATCATTTTTCTGTTCTAAAATTAATTGAGCAGTGATGGGTTGAACGTCAATATTAGAATCTTCGGGAGGTGGATTAAACTTATGACCTGGCGCTGATGCACAGGCAGATAGAAATGATACGAATATGAATGAAATAATTATTTTTTTGTTCATAATCTCTTTAACTCAAGTTAATAATTCACTAATCAGTTTTGTAAAAATAAAATATATATCTGTAAACTGTTACGCTAGATCAGCTACTAATAGATCATCCGGCGCTTCCATGCCTGTATTAATTGCTAACCACATGTAATCCTGAATCTCACATTGCGGCTTATACTCGATTACAAGCTGCTGAAGAAGTTCGCGCGCACGGCCACAATCACCACGTATACATAAGGTCCTAAAGTCATCCATCACGGTTGATAACTCATGCCATGAAAGCTGTTCCTCATTCTCGCGTAATATTCTTGGGTGGCGAGTAGCTTGCGCCTGCTCACCAATCAAAGTCTCCTCATATAACTTCTCTCCAGGACGCAGCCCAGTAAATACAATTTCTATGTCGCCATCAGGATTCGCATCATCTTTGATTTTAAGCCCAGCGAGATGCACCATACGTTTAGCTAGTTCAAATATTTTTACCGACTCTCCCATATCTAACACAAAAACTTCCCCTCGCGAACCAAGAGAACCTGCCTGAATTACTAATTGTGCCGCCTCAGGAATAGTCATAAAAAAGCGAGTAATCTCTGGATGAGTGACCGTAATGGGTCCCCCGTATTGAATCTGTTTCTTGAACAAAGGCACCACTGAACCCGAGGACCCAAGCACATTACCGAAGCGCACAATACTGAAGCTAGTCCCAGCAAATTGGCTAGCAAAACCCTGAATAACCAATTCAGCTAAACGCTTGGTTGCACCCATGGTATTAGTTGGTCGCACAGCTTTATCAGTAGAAACTAAAATAAATGTTTGTACGCCCATATTAGTTGCCGCTTGCGCCAAATTCCAAGTGCCAAATACATTATTCTTAATACCCTCTAACGGATTAGATTCCACCAAAGGAACATGCTTATATGCGGCGGCATGATAAATTGTTTTGACTTGAAATGTTTCTATTAAGCGTGTGACTTTAACCAAATCCAACACACTGCCAAGTATCGGTATCAGTTCAACGGAATGTAGCTGGTTTATGCTATCGCGATAGTTTCGTAACTCATGCTCAATTTGGTATAGAGCAAACTCGCTGTTATCGAGTAATACTAATTTTTCAGGCTTAAGTTTAAGTACTTGACGCGCCAATTCTGAACCAATTGAACCACCAGCCCCAGTTATCATGACTGCCTTATTGGTGATATTGGTTGACATCAGGTCAGGGTCAGGAGCAACTGGCTCACGACTCAATAAGTCGTCGATACTTATTTCACGCAAATCAGCTAATGTATAACGCCCAGATACCAAATCGTGGAGTGATGGCACAGTTTGCACGCTCACAGGAAACCTCTCGAGAAACTCAATCACTTCCTTGCGCCGCACACGTGAGGCTGTAGGAATTGCGAGTAATACTTTTTTTACCGAACGCGCCGATATAAGTTGATCGAGACTATCACTTGGTAATACTTTTAAGCTTTCAATTTCAGTGCCATGTAAAGCGCGCTTGTCATCAATAAATGCCACTGGAACATAATTATTATAAGGCTGTAATGCTCTTGCCAGTTTTGCACCCTCTCTTCCGGCGCCATATATCGCAACGGTTTCTCCGCTACTTATATCACCCTCCAACCAAGAGAATAAACTGCGTATTGATAATCTACTCGCTGTAGTCAACATTAGTCCGAGCATCCAATAAGTGAAAAATACTGAACGCGGCATACCAACAAAACTGCTAAATAAAGCAATCGATACAACGAGTATCAATACATGAAGGGTGATTGCTTTAGCGATTAAATACAGAGCGCGATTATTTGTATATCTATGCACAACATCATAGATACCTAACAGTAAAAATATTGCGCATGCAAGAGAAGGAGCAATTATAAATAATTGCCAATTATGGGAAATTTCTGGCGCAATCCATTCGCCGAAGCGTAATACAAACGCAACCCATAGTGCTGCTGCAAGGAATATAAAGTCCAATGCGATGGCGATAGATTTTCGACTACCACGCGACATACCTGTGAGCATCGCCGCTTTTATGGACGAAATAAATTCGGGCTCGAGCCGGGAAATTATTTTATTTACGAGTAGTGTCACGACTTAATCACCCATTAGCCTGAGCACTATTTTCAATTAGTAAATCTGTACTACCTTGCTTTACTAATGATTGTTCTTCTGAACTGTCTGCATGTTGATCTATGATGTTACTATGATTCACGGCATTATTCGTTGCCATTACCATCACTTCTTCAACAACATTACAAACACTCTCCATATCTGCTAAATTCAGTGTTGGATGAACTAAAAATAACAAACTTGTCTCACCTAATTCATGTGCGATTGGCAAGTTACATGCAGGACGCAAACCATCTGCTTCAAATGCTTGCTCCAGGTATATTTCAGGACATGAACCTGTGAAGCATGAAATACCTCTAGCCGTGATTTCTGCCAAGATTCGATCACGAGACCATCCCTCAGATAGACACTCTGGTCTTATAAAGACATAAAATTTATAATGCGAATGTTGAAGATTATCGTCAGCATATGGCACACGTAAAGATTGAACTGCGCTTAATCTATTTAACAAATACGCAGCATTATCTCTGCGTTGTTTAAGCCAATGAGGCAATTTACGTAGTTGCACGCTGCCAATTGCAGCCTGCATAGCTGTCATTCGATAGTTACTACCAAAACTTGTATGCAACCAACGAAAACCTTGTGGGTGTTGTTTATTGAATACCTCGTCATAGTCCTTACCATGGTCTTTAAATGACCATATTGACTTCCAAAGCTGAGGATCACTAGTGACAACCATTCCACCTTCTCCACCGGTAGTCATGATTTTGTCCTGACAAAATGAAAAAGCGGCAATATGACCTAATGAACCTACCGGCTTTCCTTTGTATCGTGCGCCATGCGCTTGCGCGCAATCTTCTATCACTTTCAGTTGATATTTTTCTGCAAGCTCAAGGATAGGATCCATATCGCAGGGCAAACCTGTGAAATGCACAGTGATTATTGCTTTAGTTTTATCTGTTATAACTGGCGCGATAGTGTCTGCACTAATATTTTGTGAATCTCTATCAACGTCAGCAAACACAGGTTTGGCACCACACATCACTATCGCACTGGCACTCGCAATAAAAGTACGCGGAGTGACAATGACTTCATCACCTTGGGTTAATCCAATTGCACGCAGAGCCAGCTCTAAGGCAAGCGTGCCATTGGCAACTGCAATGGCATAATCCGAATCACAATACGCTGCAAACTCGTTTTCAAATCGCTGACAGGTATCCCCTGTCCAGTAATTTACCTTGCCTGAACTTAGTACTTCAGTAACTGCTGCAATTTCGTCATCGTCAAAACACGGCCATGTACCTTTATTTGCGGGCATCTTAGTTTTCACTGTAATGCCACCAGTTGGCAAAGATATGCCTGACCTGTAGCGACAATGGAGATAAGTAATAAGAATTTTTTATTGAAATAGGGAATAGCAACTGCTTCGATCTGTCTTTGAATCGACACAACCATAAATAAATGTTGCAGTATAAAATTAGACACGAGCGTTATCACTCTCTCGCGACCAAACTTTATTAGCGCGTACTCGAAGCTGCTAAAATGTAGTGACATACCTTATCGTTATTATTGTAGTTAAATACTAGCAGGCAGGCACAAACGCAGAATACCCTGTGCATTCAGCACTCATTAACCAACCTACTGCTCTCCTAACTCGACATACTTATTAGAATTATTTAAAACGCATGTAGAATTAGTTTTATCCTTCCGTAAAACGAGTAAAAAATATTATTTCTAAAAAAACAAACACTTGCAAATACTTGAAATTGATAACACTTATGTGTTTTATTAATATTGAGTTATCGTATGCAATAAGATTTCAAGCAAAATTTTATGTAAACAAATTAAAAATTAGATCGTTACACTCACTTCCTACAATTCTTGATAACAAAAAATAATAGTAGTTTAAAAATTAAATATCGATGTTAAAAAAGTTATATTTATTTTTTATGTAAATAAATAAAGAATTCAGAAAATAAAAATAATTCTTTTCAATTTAATCGAGTCTCACTTCTAAAACACATAAAATCAATAGATTAAGTTTCAATTAACTATGCAAGCTGCAAAAAAATAATGATCAATAGCTTTTTTCGAGAGCAAAGATTTATTTAGATTTATTAGCCAGACAGGAAAACAAAGCTATAGATAGAGATATTTATCTTAAAAATGTGAACTTCATCACATTATTGCTTTATAGAAACACTCGGAAAACGAATCTATCTCACAAAAACTTGCGTAATAAAGTTATAGGAGTAACTAGAGATTAACCGCGCATCGAGATACATACATATAGTTAGCAAATATGCTGCGGAGATATTGCGCCGATTAATCACCGTTAAGATCTATAAGACGAGTTATTTGATATTTTCGAAGATTAACTTGAATTAATTGGCGCTTTTGAAACTGTTAGAGTCGGAATATGGGATGACTCGGGTTATTGTTCTATACATAAATGACCATATTCATTTTGCTCGAAGCCGAGAGTTTCACTCGTTGAATCAGTCAAACTATCTGAGTTGCATCGATAGTAATAAAAGGTGCTTTAGATATTAATGGCGGTGGTTGGAGTCTTTAGCGAACCCTACTCCACCTTAGCTTCCCTGTTAAACAGCTAATTTACAGGGAAATTTTAAATAATTTCCCTAATTTCAAAAAATTTTCGCCATTTTCTTTGAATTACAACAAGTTATATAAAATATTGAGGATTTTGAGATTTCAGTAACAGGGAAATATCAGAGAATTTAACTATGGTTGCTTTCGGCGCAAGAGCGGTCACTCAGAACCTATTTGAAGATAAGTTAATTTCTCTTTATCTCTAAACCAAGTCCCACCCTGTGATGAATCTAAATGCACACCACCAACCCAGTCATTTATCCCATTGGTCGTAACCTTATTTTCTCTACCATCTTTTACGGCTGAACCAAACTGCGTTATTGAAACCTCGGTTTCCCTCATGCTGTAATTCATAGCACTCATTTCTACGAGTGGCTTAGTTAATGTTGGTCGGGCTAAATCTTTTAACCAAGTATATAGAGAAGCATCGCCAACTCTGTCTGCCCACTCTTCTTTGTTGTTGTTATCATGGCACATAGCATTTCCAATTATTCGAGCAGCCTTTGTCCAGTTCGAGGTTACGTAACTAAGTAATGCTTCATCCCAATAAGTTAATCCATTCTCTATATTTGGGTATCGATACAATAACCGTGTCATTGCTCGAAACATCAAAGGAAGCGACGAGTGATTGCCTGTTAAAAACATAATTAGAGAGTCAGGCGTACTATCTAACATTGCATTCCAAGCATCTAGACAAACGGCTAAAATATCTTTGGTAAGTTTGATTGGCTCTGAGTGTCTCTTTATGTTGTCAGGGTGCAATAAACCAATACCATGAATTTCATAATTTAAACCTTCTAATTCATGAAATTGATATACTGATACTTTACTTGTATCTATGTCATTATCTACGAGCGCTGTCACTATAAAGGCTAACAATAACTGTTCGCTTAGACTACTTCCAATCCATAGCTTTATCTCGCTAGCGTCTTTTAACTCTTGGAAATTAGTAAAGAAATCTCTTGGTGAATCTTTAAATGAATATGGTTCTATTGCATTATCTGCAAGTATCTTGTGCCAGTATTCTTCTCTATATTGAATCCAATTATCTGCATCCTTGAATGATTTAATAGGACCACAAGAAAGGACATCTCTAAATACTATTATTTCTTCTTTTGGCATTTTAAAAGCCTGTTTAAATACTCCAGCGGCTGAGTCCCCATTTAGAATATTCATGTGTAATTTTCGGTTATCGGCGCAAAAGCAGTCATCGTCCAATTGGTAAAATTAACCATATCAGACCATCACGCTTTATGAAGTGGTGATAAAGAGCAGCTCCAACATGCAGAACTAATAAGGCAAGTAATACATCCGCGGTAAAACCATGAACTGAATTTATGATTTTAGCCATTGAGTCATTATCTGACAGCCATCCTGAAATTTCGATGAATCCAAATACACTAACAGGGTAAGACACTAACCCGGCTAATATTATTCCCACAAGTGGCGAAATTATGAATGTTGAGTAAAAGGCTAGGTGAACAAATTTGCTAGCAGTTTTTTGCCATTTTGGGCCAGGAACTGAGGGTACACCATGAGATTGTCTCCAATGCCATCGAATTATTCCAAGTAAGATAATCAGTAGACCCAATCCCGAATGTATCTTGATATTACTTGTCATAACATCATCTGCAAGATCCTCAAAATGACTGAAAAAAATCAAATAAACAAGAATTAGAGCCATCGACCAATGCAGAAACTGTGCAATAAGGTCATATTTTTTGGATGTCTCACTATGATTAGTTAAATTTCCCATTAGCTATCTGTTAATACTGATATCAAGCTTAATAAGAGCATACCACTAAATTTATGTAAGTAACTTTATTGAAATGTCCGCTATGGGTCGTAAGCGGTCATTCATCTATCGAGGAACTATAACTAAATCTTCGGGTTCAAAGTTCATCTGAATAGTATTGGAGGCCACTGTCAAAATGTCACTGAAGTTAAGTAATTCACCGATTGATAGGACCAGCATCAAATCATCACGACTATTACGATCCTCGTGTAGCCAATCAATAAACCCATGAAGTGTTGAGTGATCTGCAGTTTCATCACGATAAAATTTTGCCATGCGTCGATAGAGTTTTGGCCAAATAGCGAGCTCGAATAAATCTTCGTGTTGTGTCACCGTTGCACCTGAAGTGCTTTGATCATCTTGCCACAAGCCATCACCACGACTAAAAGCTAGATTTGAAAGTTCAGTTAAATGATCTCTCAAGTCTCCAGGTAACCCACCAACACGCTCGCCCTCCTGATTACGGGCAGAGTAGAAAGCAGGGTAAACATGACCTTGTCTTAATAACGCTGCATTTAAACTCTGATCCATGCGATCAACATCTAAAAAGATATCTGAGCCACTTCTTTCAGGGGCATTTCCTGCAAAAATAAATGAGACAGGTCTTCCAAAGGGATCGATTGTTCGTGTCAAAATGGAACCACGTACGACAATGGGAGCAGAATCTCTTACAGAAGAATCAATATGCTCGCTAGGCGCATAGTCAATCTCCTCAAACCCTAATTCATTGAGTAAGAAATCTCTTGCGGCTACGGTAGGATGCTCGAGCTGATGATCACTGCCAGGGAAGTGAAGTTCTAAGGCATCAATACCTTCAAATCGAAGTTGTGCAAATCCTCCTTGATTAAACTCCGCAGAGCGACCGGTGACATCATCCAATAAACTTGGATTGTCAGGTCTAAACCATACTGAATCACCATCGGGACGTGAGCCAACATGACGTTGTCCTTGATAGTAAAGTCGCACTTCACCTTCAATTAACCGGTATGACATGAATCTAATTAGGATAGGTTAATAATTCAAACTAGATTTTATCAACGCGTGAAAAGATTAAATAGAGGTAACGCTGTTGACTAAAAAAAAGCCCAAGACTTTTATCATGATTTATATGTTACTTACTTGTATTAATAGTAAATAGTTTAAATTGCAGCTGTCATAAAAGATTCAATTCAAGACTTGAACTTTTTCTAATATACTCTTTCTGATTTTAACGTATCTTACTTATTAATAGTGAGTTTTTAATAATTCTTTAACATTTCATGGAGCTTTAAGACGACTATGATGTATGCGAATTTTTATGACAATAATATAAAAATTCCAACCCGAGATAATCAACTCGGGGATAATTTAATTACTTTTTTACCTGATTTCTTGATATTTGCTGGAACAGTATCTGTAGCATTTGGTTTAGCTATAGCTATGTTTTGATTACTGTAAATAAATTCTCTCGCTCTTCTGCTAAGAAGCTGACTCATCCCCGCCCTGGCGGGGATTTTTTTGGTTATTAATTCTGACTCTGCCTAACTTCAGTATCACTAGGGTTGAAATGCAACCAAATAGGCACCATATCTTTTGGTAGAAATATAGATCATCGTTGTTTTTTGGAGTGTTGAGCATGGAAATTGTAATCGCAGTTACTTTTACAATGGTTTGGGCATTTCTAGCTTACAGTCTTGCGTCTAACCGAGGAGTCGATACCAAATTTTGGGTAATAATGGCGCTTGTGTTTGGCCCATTCGCTCTTCCCTTTATTTATCTTGAAAAAAAATCTTCCCAAATGAAAGATAAAAAGGGTTCCATGATTGCTTGATTAACTTACGTTTAACTTACCTTTTTTTATAGTTGAAATTCGGCCCCTCTGAGGATATTGTCACTACGACTTTAACCAATGAGGATTCCTGATGGCCGGTAAATTTGAGATTTATAAAGATAAGCGAGGGGAGCATCGTTTCCGATTGAAAGCAGGAAATGGCGAGATCATCCTTGCGAGTGAGGGCTATAAGGCCCTATCGAGTTGTAAGAATGGTATCAGTTCGGTTCAGAAGAACTCACCCGATGATAAACGGTACGAGAGAAAAGAGTCAAAGAACGGTAAGTTCATGTTCAACCTCAAAGCCATGAATGGTCAAGTCATTGGCACATCAGAAATGTATAACACTAGTGCGGCATGTGAGAATGGAATTAAGAGTGTGATGAAAAATGCACCTTCCGCAGATATTGTAGAAGCGTAAGTTAGTTTGTTAGAAGAAACCGACTAATAAGTCATAGGACACAATTAAGCCTCGGCCCCTCCAATGGTCGGGGCTTTTTTATTTCAATAGTATTTAGAAAATGTCAAATATCGAATGACCGCTTTCGACCCTTAACGGACATAAATGATTAATGCGCTCTACCGCTCATGTCTGTCGATTCCAGAATATCAAATATCTTTTTATAGTCCCGTTCCATACTTTGAATTATGGGGATAGTGGTGAAGTTTTGTATTTCTTTAATCGTCAAGGGTGAACTCGAACATACTCCTGAAATTGCATCTGGAATTAAATCAAATTCTTCTTTTAATGCATGAATACCACCATAGACAGCGATTGCATCAGGTGCGCAGAAGATTAATTTATGAATACGAGTGCGAATGGCTTCCATTTTTAAAAGCTTAGACGTCTCTTCTTGAAAGATACCGTCCGATAACTCAATCACTAAATAGTTTTTAGGATTGTTACCATATTTCATATCAAAGGTATTAAAAATATCGTAGAGTTTTTGAGGCTCAACGAGTGACGTTGATGGATAGCCAAAATAAGTAAAATCAGCAATATATTCTGCCCCACAATCATTCATCAGAAGTATATCTTTAAGGGCTGCAGTACCCGTAATCTTTGCTGCTCGTACACTCTTACCTAATGAGGAGATGGCATAACAACAAGCTGCAGCGGCATAAGTTTTACCACTATTCATACTCGTGCCCACACACACAATGACTTTTGCTCTAGCTTTTTCGTTATGTAGTTTTTTGATTTGCAAGAGTTGATGATCTCTCGTATTAATCACATTGCCGTCCATATCTGTGAGATAGCCTAAAACTTTCACTGTCGTTGGCACGCCAATAAGCTGATTGTGAGATTTCACCTTACCGACGACACCCCCAATGCTAAACAAATCTAATTGTTCTTGATATTTGTCAGGTACTAATCCTTCGTATTGATGCGGTGCGTAACGGTTACCAAAAACAAAAACAGCTCGTGTGCCGACATTTAAGGTATGGACACGTGCCGATCGACTTTCAATAGATTTATGCTGACCCAGTTTTTTAATCTCACCATAAACTACATCACCTACTTCAGGTGTCTTATAGTTATTTGGATCATATTGCTTGATTAATGATTTAGGCACTGAAAAAGCTGAACTTGATACAATGCAATTTGATTTAATTTTTTCCATGCATGCTAATCTCTAAAGTAGATGGTCATCATCTTCAGTCAATTGCTTAGCTTGAGAAGTCGCCTCTTTTTGTGAAGCAATATCTAAGACAATTTCTTTAAGATCATCGACCGTAAGATCTCCTTCTCGCAATGCCGCAAGGTCACTTAAACTAAGTGTTTTCACAAGTTCTCTTGTGGTTACAATCGATCCCTCGCAAGCTTGACTGAGAATTAACTGGGTGGGGCTTAACTTATTGTTTTCATTAATTAAATTTACTCGCCAAAGCAAATTAGGTGCGCATTTATCGCCTATAAAATCAAACTTGGAAATATCTACATTGGTATGCAGTCAAAAAAGAAATTTAGGACTAAATTTTCGGAATTTTTAGCATTAAATTACATAGAAATAACGCTCTGAAATTTGGCCTTAATTGACGATCAAAATTTAATTATTTTAAAGTGAAAATCGATACATTTGACTTAACCCCTGGCCGCATAATTGCCAATAAGTATGAGGTACAACAATTTTTAGGAGCAGGAAATGAAGGTGAGGTCTATAAAATTATTGAACTTGAAACAGGTATAGAGCGAGCTGCAAAATTATTTTATCCGCAAAGAAATCCTAAAGATAAAACTGCGAAATATTTTGCACAACAGCTACACAAGCTACAAGATTGTCCGGTTGTTATACATTACCATACAAAAGAAACATTAACTTTTAAGCGTTTTCCTATCACTGTTTTAATTTCTGAGTATGTTGAGGGAGATTTACTTAGTGATTTTATCAAGCAAGTTCCAGGTAAAAGATTGTCACCCTATCAAGCTATCCACTTACTTTATTCACTTACTAAAGGTATTGAGTTAGTTCATGGATTGAATGAATTTCATGGCGATCTCCATTCAGACAATATTATTGTTAATAAATTTGGTTTGGAATTTGAACTCAAAATTTTGGATTTCTATTTTACGACCAACTCAAAACGCGAAGGTAGAAAAGAAGATTTGATAGATTTAATAAAGATATTGTATGAATCATTAGGTGGTGCTAAGCATTATGCTAATCAGCCTTCCGCAATAAAAGAAATCTGCTGCGGATTGAAATCCAGTTTAATATTGAAAAAATTCCCAAACGTGAGCCAGTTACGCATGTATTTAGAAACCATGTCTTGGTAAGGTAGGGGTAATGACCGCTTTTGCGCCGTTAGCAGACATTCAAATGCCTACTAACGACTATAGGTATTAGGCTTCTGTTCGTTCTGCCATTTCTAACGCATCTTCAACTTCGATCCCTAAATAACGCACTGTGCTCTCAAGCTTTGAATGTCCGAGAAGTAACTGAATCGCGCGTAGATTTCGAGTGCGTTTATAGATAAGTGATGCTTTCGTTCTTCGAATGGAATGCGTGCCATACACACTTGGATCCAAACCAATACTTTGGACCCAATTATCAACCATGCGTGCATACTGACGTGTCGATAGATGAGAATATTGATGGATATGACTTGGAAACAAATAATCGCTCTCACCCAGTTTGGCTTTATTAATCCATTTTTCTAATGAATGACGGGTATGATCGGTTAACTCGAACTGAACAGGCCGTTGTGTTTTCTTCTGAAGAATAAGTGTGCGTGTAGCTATTTGATCACCATGCATTACATCACGCACTTTAAGTCTTACCAAATCACATCCACGCAACTTGCTGTCTACGGCCAGGTTGAACAATGCAAGTTGTCTGGTGTCATTGGATATCTGCAAACGAATTCTGATACCCCAAATCTCTTTGAGTTTAAGCGGTGGTTTTTGACCAATCAGTTTGCCCTTATTCCAGGGCTTTTCCTTAAGTGGCTTATTGGGTAATAAATACACTGTTGACCTCACTTTTTTAGCTATGGGGCCACCATTATCATTTTGCAGGACGAATCCTGGCCCATTCACTGGACTTGCCTTGCAAAGCATGGACGAATGGCACACATGGACTGGGAGTCACTTAATACACTAAAAGGTGCTGCACTACGCGAGTTGTATACCAAGACACTGGATAATCCCCCTCCCACGAATGCCAGTGAACATTTCCTCAGAGGCAATATCGCCTGGATTATTCAGGCTCAGGTATCAGGGCAAGATCCCAGCTCACTTCGACAGTCTCTGTTACAAACGTGCAAGTCTTCGTCAAAATCCAAAAAGGCGCTTTATAAGTCCGGCACACGACTCGTTCGTGAATGGCAGGGACAGGTGTATGAGGTCACGATTCACAACTATGGCTTTGAGTACGATGGGTCAATCTTCCGCAGCCTTTCCCAGATTGCCAATCTGATCACCGGTTCCCATTGTTCAGGACCCCGCTTCTTCGGGCTCGATAAGCAACCTTAATGCAAAAGCTACGATGTGCGATCTACACGCGTAAATCCTCGGAAGAAGGCCTCGAACAGTCATTCAACTCACTGCATGCCCAGCGTGATGCATGTGAGGCCTATATTCAAAGTCAACGTCATGAAGGCTGGACTGTATTAAAAGCGACTTATGATGATGGTGGATTCTCAGGTGGGAATGTCGATCGCCCTGCTCTTTCACAATTACTGGATGCGGTTAAGCACAAACGCATTGATGTGGTCGTCGTCTATAAAGTCGATCGGTTGAGTCGATCGCTGGCTGACTTTGTCCGCATTGTGGACTTGTTTGATCAACACAATGTCTCCTTTGTCTCTGTCACTCAACAGTTCAATACCTCCACCTCCATGGGTCGACTCACCTTAAATGTCTTATTGTCATTTGCCCAGTTTGAACGTGAAGTCACGGGAGAACGTATTCGCGACAAGATTGCCGCTTCAAAAAAGAAAGGCCTATGGATGGGGGGCACAGTGCCGTTAGGTTACACCGTTAAAGACAAACAACTGGTGATTGATCAGCAAGAAGCAAACATCGTTAGGTTTATCTTTGATATCTATATAGACGTCCGGTGTGTGAAGACTGTAAAAGAAACATTGGATACAAAAAACATACGTGGCAAACAGGGAAAACCATTCAGTCGCGGTGCCTTATACACGATTCTTAAAAATCCCCTCTACATTGGCAAAATAAGTTATCGCGGCACACACTTTGAGGGCATTCACAACCCCGTTGTGAAAGATGAATGCTGGAAGCAGGTACAAAACATACTTCATCAAAACCGCTATGCACAAACACATCGTATCCATGCCAAACAACCCAGTTTACTGGCGGGACTGCTGGTAGATGATCAGGGCAATACCATGAGCCCCACCCATGCCACTAAAAAGCATCGTCGCTATCGTTACTATATCAGTCAGGCTCTTTTGCACTATCGCACCAGTGAAGCCGGCAGTGTGCTTCGTGTGGCCGCCAATGATATTGAACAACCCGTTATTCATTCCCTGCTTGAGTTACTCAAATCTCATGAACCTCTTTTGTCACTGTTCAACAATCAATTAACAAACGCACTCAAACAAAAGGAAGCAATGGATAAGGCAATGGCGATTGCGGACAACTGGAAATCACTCTCTGTCTCTAATCAAATTAAGTTACGGCAACAAACGATCAAGCAAGTCACCGTTGGACAAAAGCAGATCACCCTCCGAATAAATCTGGTTGGTTTAGGTAATCACCTGGGAATAGATTATTCTGATAAAGAGTTTCATGACATTCCTATCCCGATTCAATTGAAACGATGTGGACAGGAAATGAAAGTCATTCTATCCAGTAGCACACATCATGCTATTAATAACACCACGTTAGAGGCTATTCAAAAAAGTATTGCCAAGGCACTTATCTGGAACAAACAGTTGGTTGATGGACAGGTTCTGTCCATTCAGGAAATTGCTAATATCGAGCATCTCTCTCGTTCCTATACCACAAGACGGTTACGTCTTGCCTATCTTGCCCCGGATATCATTCAGGATATCTTCAATGGTCGTCTTCCACCGGACCTGACACTGAATAAGTTACTTAAGGGATTCCCACTGGAGTGGAAACAGCAGCGAATAACACTTGGGTTCACCAACCTCCTATAGCAAACGTGACTCGCAAAAATCCGAACTGAGACATCTTTACATTTTTGAATAACAAATAGGTAACAAGTTACGATTTGACGCACAGATACATCAAACCTATCCATGCAAGTGCCTGAATTCTTAAAAAATTTAATTCTTATTTAATCATCTCTGATCAGAGACAAGACTTAATGGCGGAGAAGGAGGGATTCGAACCCTCGATACGGCTATAAACCGTATACTCCCTTAGCAGGGGAGCGCCTTCAGCCACTCGGCCACTTCTCCTAATTTAGAGTAATTATTAGACGTACAAGAAAACAGCGTGATTACACTAGTTTGTCGTTAAGCATCGACTTCCTTTTCTTTACGAATCCGTTCATAGATTTCTTCACGATGCACTGCCACATCTTTGGGCGCACTCACGCCGATGCGAACCTGATTACCTTTAACACCCAACACGGTTACGGTCACATCATCTCCGATCATCAAGGTCTCTCCGACCCTACGGGTTAGTATCAACATGCCCCGGTCCTCCTATTCCTGTATGTTTTTATAATTATTTTTTATTTACTCTACCCCTAGAACATAGATAAGTTATTGTTTTTATTGGCCTATGTCTAGAAATCCTTGTTTTTCCTTAGTTTCTCTCCAAATTAAGCTGTTGATGATTCTTCTACACCTTCGCCGGCAAGTTCAAATGTCTCATGCAGGCAACGTACCCCTAATTCTAGATACTTCTCGTCCACAACAACAGAGATTTTTATTTCTGAAGTCGAGATCATCCTAATATTTATGCCTTCATGTGCCAGAGTTTCGAACATTTGGCTGGCGATCCCGGCATGAGAGCGCATACCGACACCGACTAATGACAGTTTTACGATACTATCATCACCATTCACGGTCGTCGCCCCTAGCTTATTAGCGGTATCTTGGAGGATCTTTAACGCACGCGGATAATCATTGCGATGCACGGTGAAGGTGAAATTAGCGGTATTATCCCAGGCGACATTTTGTACAATCATATCGATCTCGATATTGGCACGTGAAATGGGCCCAAGAATTTTCGCCGCAATGCCAGGCTGATCAGGAACACCTTTTACAGTCAGCTGTGCTTCATCTCGATTAAAAGCAATGCCCGCTATTTTTGCTTGTTCCATTTGGTTTTCCTCAGTTGTAATCAATGTCCCGGGGCCGTCTTCAAACGTAGATAACACTCTCAATGGGACTTTATATTTGCCGGCAAATTCAACCGCTCGAATTTGCAATACTTTGGATCCAAGACTGGCCATCTCGAGCATTTCTTCAAACGTGATCTGCTCAAGTCGACGTGCATTTGGTTCCACACGTGGATCCGTTGTGTAGACACCATCAACATCTGTATATATCTGGCATTCATCAGCTTTGATTGCAGCGGCCAATGCCACGGCAGTTGTATCAGATCCACCGCGTCCAAGCGTTGTGATGTTGCCTTCCGCATCAATACCTTGAAACCCTGCCACAACCACCACACGTCCTTGATCTAGTTGAGATTTAATTTTACCTGTCCCAATATTTTCAATGCGTGCTTTATTACAGGCGTTATCAGTCTGGATTTCCAGCTGCCATCCTGTTCTTGAGATGGCTGGGTAACCTCTTTTTTGTAACGCCATGCTAAGTAATGCAATGGTGACTTGTTCACCTGTCGATAACAGTACATCAAGTTCAGGGCCATGCGGCGTTTCCCCTAATATTTCACTCGCAAGTGACACGAGACGATTGGTCTCACCACTCATAGCTGACACGACTACCACGACATCGTCGCCTTGGTCGCGATATTTAATCACTTTATTGGCGACATTCTCGATGCGCTCCACTGTGCCTACCGAGGTACCACCATATTTTTGGACAATCACTGCCATAGCTAAATGTTTCTAGGTTGCTAAATTTGCTCGCGCACCCAATCGGGTACACCTTTTAAAGCCTGATCAAGTGCTGCTGGGTTGTTACCACCCGCTTGAGCCATATCTGGGCGGCCACCACCCTTGCCGCCAACTTGTGTGGCAACCACATTCACTAAATCGCCCGCTTTAATACGACTTGTTTGATCTTTTGTCACACCGGCGACTAAATTTACTTTGTCTTCACTCGTGGTACCTAACACTATCGCAGCACTACCTAATTTATCTTTCAAACGATCAAGCGTTTCCCTCAGGGTTTTGGCATCAGCGCCTTCAATATGATGAGCTAGCACCTTGATACCTTCTATATCGACCGCATGACTCTCAATGTCTGCACTCGCTTGACACGCCAGCTTTGCTTTCAGTTGTTGTAATTCTTTTTCTAATTGTTTAATTCGATTAGCTGCATTTTCAGCTTTCAGTGGTGCATCTTCGATACGCGCATTTAAAATGTGTGCAGTTTTATTGAAGTTAGCTACTGTTGTTTGTAGCCAGTTAAATGCCTGTTCGCCAGTGACTGCCTCAATTCTTCTCACGCCTGAAGCCACTCCGGTTTCAGCAATAATTTTAAACAAGCCAATATCGCCTGCGCGCTCCACATGTGTACCGCCACATAATTCCACAGAAAAATCGCCAATGGATAATACTCTTACTTCGTCGCCATACTTCTCACCAAACAGTGCCATGGCACCCGCCGCTAAAGCCTTATCTTTGTCCATTAAGCGTGCTTCGGCTGCTGTATTATTGCGTATTTGCTGATTAACAATAGCTTCAATGCGCGCAATTTCTTCATCTGTAACAGGCGCATCATGTGAAAAATCAAAGCGTAACTTATCTGGGTCAACCAGTGACCCTTTTTGTTGTACATGTTTACCTAATACCTGGCGCAAAGCGGCATGCATTAAATGGGTAGCAGAATGGTTTAACACGATCGCTGCACGGCGTTGCGCATCAACATGTGCAACCACATCATCGTTGACAGATAACTTACCCTTTATCATTTTACCTATATGCGCAAATGCCGGGCCTTTCTTTTGCGTGTCATTTACCAGGAATTTAAAACCATTGCCATCAAGCAAACCAGAGTCACCTACTTGCCCACCAGATTCGGCATAGAATGGCGTTTGTGGCAGCATGACAATGCCCTCTTCTCCTTCAGACAAGCTCTCTACAGATTGATTGTTACGAAATATTTCACTTACTTGCGTGCCACCTTGCAAATGCTCATAGCCAGTAAACTCAGTCACCGATTTAACATCAAGCGCAACATCATAAGCACCATCAAATCGACTGGCATCACGTGCACGTTCACGTTGTTGCTGCATATTATTTTCGAAACCTTCGAGATCTAAATGCAGATTTTTTTCGCGTGCAATATCAGCAGTTAAATCTACTGGAAATCCGTAGGTATCATAAAGCTTAAAAACGGTATCACCTGAAATAGTATTGCCCTGCATATTATCAATGTCATCTTGTAATATGCGCATACCTTGCTCCAGTGTTTCACTGAAGCGTTCCTCTTCATTTAACAGACCACGCTGCACTTTTTCTTTGTTTTCTATCAGCTCTGGATAGGCCCCATGAAAAGTGTCAATCAATGGTGTTACAAGTTGATGGAAGAAAGGTTCATTCATGCCAAGTCGATGGCCATGTCGAGCAGCGCGTCGAATAATTCTTCTTAATACATAACCGCGACCTTCATTCGAAGGCAGTACACCATCAGTAATTAAAAAACTACATGAACGAATATGATCCGCAATCACTTTTAATGAAGGATTAGTAAGATCGCTAACTTTTGCCAATGAGGCAATGTCTTTAATCAAGCCTTGAAACAAATCGGTGTCATAATTACTGTTCACACCTTGCAGGACCGCGCACAATCTTTCTAACCCCATGCCAGTATCTACGGAGGGTTTTGGTAATGGATTTAAGCTGCCCGCCTTATCACGCTCATACTGCATGAAAACCAGATTCCAAATTTCCACGTAACGGTCGCCATCTTCATCCGGACTGCCCGGAGGCCCGCCCGCAATATGATCACCGTGATCATAAAAAATTTCCGTGCAAGGTCCACAGGGACCTGTATCGCCCATCGCCCAAAAGTTATCTTTTGCGCCAATACGGCGGAATTGATTTTCATTAACGCCAATCTTGTTAAGCCATATTGATTCGGCTTCAGTGTCTTCCTCGAATACTGTCACCCATAATTTTTCTTTGGGCAAACCAATTTCTTTGGTCAGTAACTCCCAGGCATAGTGGATAGCTTCATCTTTAAAATAATCGCCAAAACTGAAGTTACCGAGCATTTCAAAGAAAGTATGATGTCTAGCTGTGTAGCCGACATTTTCCAGGTCATTATGTTTTCCTCCTGCACGCACACAACGCTGACTGGATGTGGCACGTGAATAGGCAAGTTTGTCTTTGCCTAAGAAAACATCCTTAAACTGAACCATACCGGCATTTGTAAATAACAAGGTTGGATCTGATGCAGGCACCAGCGAACTACTTGGGACTTTTGTATGCCCATGATCCTCAAAGTAATTTAAAAATGCGTTGCGTACTTGTGCACTACCTTCCATTGCCAAATTTCCTAATAGCGTTTATTTGCATTACTTAAACAACAGTCAACAAACTTCGTCAGCTTAAGTACTTACTATTTCATCCATTACATTAGTTGTATATTCTGCTAGCGAATTCCACACAATGCCATCGGTGTCATCAAACCATCTTCGACAAAAGTGATCAGCGTTTGATCGTCCTATGACCGAAATAGGCGGAAAATTATATCACTAGGAAAACCTTTTGATTGCATAAAGCGGACTCGTTTAGCCCGTTCACGAGCATCTATTTCATCACTTGAACGATATTTTTTTTGGTAAGTTGCGCTTGCGACGTCAAACCAATCAATAGTCTGGCTGGCTAGGTAGTCATCTAATGTCGAAGAATCAATTCCACGTGCACGTAATTCATGGGCAATTTTTAATGGCCCTGACCCTTTCAATACTCGCGAACGGACAAAATCCTCTAAATAGCGCTCATCACTTTGAAGCCCATGAGCTAGAAGTTGCTCCATAGCGCTGGCTATCTGCTCATCACTAAAGCCTTTGCTGGATAATTTAGATTCAAGCTCGACGCGAGAATGCTCACGTCGAGAGAGTAAATCGACAGCGACATAATAGGCATCACGCCCGGGTGTTGGGGTCGTTTGTTTAGGCTTCAGCAGTCTCGGCCTCTTCCTCTGAATCTTCTGGAGTATAGTCACTTAAATCAGGTAACAACTTGGCACGCAACAAATTATCTAACTCTTCTATAATTTCAGGGTTTTCATTTAAAAATGCTTTAGCATTCTCTTTCCCTTGGCCAATACGATCTTCTTTGTAGCTGTACCAAGAACCGGCTTTCTTAACGAGATCATGCGCTACACCTAAATCAATTAATTCGCCAGTGCGCGAAATCCCTTCGCCATAAAGAATTTCAAATTCTGCAGTCTTAAACGGTGGCGCCATCTTATTCTTGACAACTTTCACACGCGTGTCATTGCCGAGTATTTCATCACCTTTCTTAATCGAACCAATGCGGCGAATATCCAAGCGCACAGAAGAGTAAAACTTAAGCGCATTTCCGCCAGTGGTTGTTTCTGGGTTGCCAAACATGACACCAATCTTCATGCGAATCTGGTTGATGAAAATCACCATGGTATTGGAACGCTTGATATTACCAGTCAACTTTCTTAACGCTTGTGACATTAAACGAGCCTGTAGGCCCATGTGAGAATCACCCATGTCACCTTCAATTTCTGCGCGTGGTGTCAGTGCAGCCACTGAGTCGACAATAATTAAATCCACTGCGCCTGAACGCACCAACATGTCAGTAATTTCTAACGCTTGTTCACCCGTATCCGGTTGAGATACCAATAAGTCATCAACATTCACTCCAAGTTTCTCAGCATAGGATGGATCGAGCGCATGTTCAGCATCGACGAAGGCGGCCGTGCCACCTTTTTTCTGACACTGAGCGACCACTTGTAATGTGAGCGTAGTTTTACCAGAAGACTCTGGACCAAAGATTTCGATCACGCGACCTTTAGGCAATCCACCAATCCCCAGGGCAACATCAAGTGCTAAAGACCCGGTTGAAATCACATCAATATTTCGTGGACCCACTTCATCCCCTAAGCGCATGACCGCCCCTTTACCAAACTGACGTTCTATTTGCCCTAGGGCTGCTGTTAGCGCTTTCTTTTTATCTTCTTCCACGAATTACCTCGGCTTCTTAAGTAGTATTTGTAGTTAATAAATGACAGGCTAGATACTTAGAGCTAATTAGCTAGTTCAGAATCTAACAAGGTATATTAATAGTGTGTGGATGCGCAGTCTACACGAGATTGACTAAGGGAAAGCTGTCAACGGTGTAGTAGCGTGCGTGGTCTTTATCTAAACGTGACTCTACCAAGTGAAACTCTTCCACTTCCCAATCGATAGGCGAAAAATTAGGGTTAGTGATTGGTACTTCACAATTTCTTAATAGTGATACATGTGGCACGTAGCGCTTGCTCAGTTTTGAAATACCACAATGCTGTGCGCAGTTGCGAACACTTCTATACAGGCTTTCTAGCTCGCGGGGAGTATCTGTAGGGCCCACCCAAAATATTTTTGTTTTATCAAAATAGCCTAATCGATCCAGCCGCATGCGAAACGGTTGCACTGGAATATCTTGCACATTTTGAATCAAACAGTCGGTGACATGATGTGGAATATTACCCAAGAATAAAAGTGTTACATGAAAGTTCTCAGGATGTACTTCTTTTCCCCAGCCGGCATAATCACATTGAATCTCATGTAGTTTCTCAAGTTGGCTCTCATTAGGCCAAAAAGCTAAAAATAATCGTCGCGTTTTCATTTCAATAACTTAGATAATTTTTCTAAAGCAAACTCAACAGATTGTTTCCGAACTGATGTGCGATCACCGCTAAATAACTGTTTACTCGTTATCACAGGTTGATCTGTTTTCATCCAAGCAAACCAAACGCTTCCTACTGGATTCACCTCCGTGCCTCCATCCGGCCCGGCAACCCCTGATATAGCAATGCTCCACTCGGCAAGACTGTGATTAAGAGCACCCGCAGCCATGGCTTCAACGGTTTGTTGGCTGACTGCACCATACTTCTGTAGGGTTTCCTCACTCACACCTAACATGTCATGCTTCGCTTGATTACTGTAGGTAACAAATCCGCGATCAAACCAGGCAGAGCTTCCAGGCAGATCGGTGCATCGCTTTGCCAACCAGCCACCTGTACATGACTCTGCCACTGTCAGCATAGATTGTTGAGACATTAAACGTTCAGCGACATGAGTGATTATTTGACTCATAACTCTAGTTTACTGCTTGCACTATAAAGTAAGAAAATAACACGAATATGATTATATTTGCTCAATCTATTAAGCGTTAAACTATCCGCTATGAGTCAGGCCACTGAAAAACACACACCAATGATGCAACAGTATTTAGGCATCAAGGCGGAACACCCCGACAAACTGTTATTTTACCGCATGGGCGACTTTTATGAGTTGTTCATGGAAGACGCTGAACATGCTGCCCGCTTGCTGGATTTAACTCTAACATCTCGCGGCAGCTCAAATGGTCAACGGATTCCGATGGCGGGCGTCCCCGTGCATGCTGCTGAGGGATATTTAGGTCGCTTGGTCAAATCCGGTCAATCCATTGCTGTCTGTGAGCAAGTCAGTGATCCTGCCACCTCTAAAGGCTTAGTTAAGCGTGAAGTGGTGCGTATAGTCACTCCCGGCACAATCACCGAAGAGAATCTACTCGACCAAAAAAGAGATAATCATATTTGCGCAATTTATCAACATAATGATGTGCTAGGCATCGCCAGCATAGAACTTGGCTCAGGTGATTTCTTGCTACAAAGCATGGCTAATGAGCAAGAACTGCAGGCGGAATTAGAAAGATTAAAACCGGCTGAAATCATCATTCAGGAATATGCCAATCTACACTTAACTGGACGTAACACTCAAACACAAGCGGAATGGATTTTTGAGTTTGATAGCGCTTACCGTACTCTTAGGGAACAATTTGGCACTAAAGATTTAGTTGGCTTTGGCTGTGAAGACCTACCTAGTGCAATCTCGGCTGCCGGCGCATTACTGCATTACGTAAAAGAAACACAGCGCAAAGCGCTACCGCATATCACAGGTTGCAGAGTGCAACGCCACAATGACTACATTATTGTTGATGCCATTAGTCGCAAAAATTTAGAAATCGATCAATCAATTGATGGCACGAGTAAGCACTGTTTAACTGGTGTGATTGATTATACCCATACCGCGATGGGAGCACGTTGTTTGCGTCGTTGGATCGGGCAGCCGACATTAAACTTTAGTGTACTTAAACATCGCTATCATGCCATCGATAGTTTAATTCAAACGAATACTTACCCAGAAGTGCAATCAGCGCTGAAGCTTATTGCAGACGTCGAACGCATACGCGCGCGCATTGCAATTCAATCGGTCAGACCACGTGACCTCACTGCCTTGCGAGATTCTTTATCTCAACTGCCGCAGATAAAAAATATTTTAACCATCTTCACTGAAGGACGATTAAATAGTTTGCAAACTGATCTTGATGCACCCGAGGCACTAACTACTTTACTAAACGCTTCCTTACAAGACGAACCTTCCGCGTTTATTAAAGACGGTGGCGTCATTGCGCACGGCTACGATCAAGAGCTCGACGAACTTCGTACTCTTCATACCAATGCAGATGACTATTTAATTCAACTTGAGCAACGCGAACAACAAGACACAGGTATAAGCAACTTAAAAGTGGCTTATAACCGCGTACATGGTTATTACATTGAGGTCAGCAAGCTTCAAGCAGAAAAGATTCCAGCACGATTCACGCGCAGGCAAACGCTAAAAAATGTCGAACGTTACATCACACCAGAGTTAAAAGAATTTGAAGATAAAGTCCTCAGCGCCAAAGAACGCGCATTAAGTCGTGAAAAGTATTTGTATGAGAAAATACTCGAACAATTACTGGAACACCTAACTCCCTTGCAACTCATAGCTAATGCCTTGTCAGAACTCGACGTATTGGCATGTTTTGCTCACGTGGCCATTGAGTTCAACTATGTACAACCCACGTTAACCGACGACATTGGCATTGAAATTAAACAAGGCCGTCATCCTGTTCTAGAACGCATTCAGGATACGCCGTTTATTGCTAATGATATTGACCTTAAACCTGATGCAAGACTGTTGTTAATCACGGGCCCTAACATGGGCGGCAAGTCGACTTATATGCGTCAAACCGCTTTGATAACAATACTCGCTTTTGCCGGTTGTTATGTGCCCGCAGAATATGCGCGACTGGGGCCGATCGACCGTATTTTTACGCGCGTAGGTGCAGCAGATGATTTAAACACTGGTCGCTCTACCTTTATGGTTGAGATGACGGAAGCCGCCAATATTCTAAATAATTCAACCACCAACAGTTTAGTGCTGATGGATGAAATAGGTCGTGGCACCAGCACCTTTGATGGACTCTCTCTGGCCTGGGGATGCGCTGATCATTTACTGCGAATTAATCGCGCCCTGACCTTATTTGCAACCCATTATTTTGAACTCACATCTCTCGCCAATGAAATAGAAGGCGCCGTCAACATACATATTGACGCAATTGAGCATGACGATGAAATTGTGTTTTTACATAGCGTCAAACCCGGCCCTGCTAATCAGAGTTATGGTTTGCAAGTTGCGCAACTCGCCGGCGTGCCTAGAAGCGTGATTAAAAGTGCTAAACAACGCTTAGCACTATTAGAACAACAGGCACAGACACATGATGACATTCAATCCCAGTTACCGTTATCTATTGAAACGGAAGAACCACATCCTGCACTAGAGAAATTAGCTGCTATACAGCCCGATGATTTAACACCGAAACAAGCCTTAGAATTGCTGTATGAACTGAAAAAACTGGATACAAATTAATACTACATTGCTGGGTGGCAAAATATTTATATATTTGTAATCCAACGCGATTGGTAGGGCGCTAACTCAATCATCCCATCTAACTCATCAAATGTCTCACCGCTAATTAAATCGTACCAATGCTCAGTACTGATTAAATTTATATCTAACAGAGACAACGTAAGCGCATCTTTGGAAATGTTATTAATACAAAAAATGCTTTGACGTCGATCCATACTTTGACGCCAAAAGCCAAATATTTGATTACCTAGATGCAATGTAAATTGAGTTGCATTGGGATGGAATGCCGCCTGGGCACGGCGAATCGCAATCAGTTGCCGTAAGCGCTTATAAATACGAGCATGCTGTGTAGTCTCATCTTTCAATACATCAACTAATTGCTGAAACTGCCAACGATGCCGGTTAATGGTGCGATTTCGTTGCGTACTCTCCAAGCGCTCGTAATCATTGCCGGTAGCCAACAAGCTATGAATATAAAATGCAGGAATCCCTTCTAACGCCAGCATAATAATATGCGCGCTGATAAAACGATGCTCACCCCACTCATCCTCACCATCAACAGTCCCTTTCATGGCATCATATAAAGAAATATTGACTTCATAAGGTCTGACACGATCATCTTGACCGGTACGCCAGGAAATTTTGCCACCAAAAGATTGCATGATGTCAATGAGCACATCAATTTCTTGTTCTTGCATCAAACCTTCTGCAGGACGCAATCCAATTCCATCATGTGAGGCAATGAAATTTAAGTAGGCTGTACCATGTTGCGCAGGTGGCATACTCATCATCCATTGTTTTAAGTAATGACAGTCCCCTGTGATTAACGTGTTTAACAACAACGGTGGTAATGAAAAGTTATATACGCAATGTGCTTCATTCGCGTTACCAAAATAAGATAAATTTTCGCGATTAGGGATATTTGTTTCCGTGATTATCATTGCATCAGGACGAATATGTTCAATCAGCGTTCTTAATAAGCGAACCACTTCATGAGTTTGTTCCAGATTGAGGCAGCTCGTGCCAACGATTTTCCATAAAAAGGCTACCGCATCCAGTCTAAATATACGCACACCTCTATCCAAATAGAAACGTACAATTTTGACAAACTCAAGTAATACCTCAGGGTTAGCAAAATTCAAATCTACCTGGTCATGACTAAATGTGCACCACACATGCTTAGTACCACCAACTGTTTCAACTTCATTAAGCAACGGATTTGTTCTCGGGCGCACAACCTCTGATAAATCATCCTCAGGTGAAGCAGTAAAAAAGTAATCTTTGCCAGGTGCTACACCCTGTTTGAAATTTTCAAACCAACCACTTCTACTCGAACAATGATTAATAACCAAATCAGACATTAGATGGTAATCATTAGCAATTTTGGCAATGTCATCCCAGTCGCCATGCGCCTCATTGACTTCTTTATAGTCCATCACAGCAAACCCATCATCAGAACTAAAAGGGAAGAACGGCAAAATATGTACTATGTTGATGGTTTCATCGAATAGCTGATTGAGCGACTTATGCAACACATGCAAGGGAGTCACGCCCTCTTCACGAATCGTATCTGCATAGGTAATCATTGCGATATCTGATTGGTCCCAGTGATCGCTATGGGCTTTGGGTGTATGTTGTGTGTCTGTTAACTTGGCGACATCAATAATCTTTTCAGCTAATTGCTGATAATCAACGACACTTTCTACTTCATGATAAATGGCTTCTACGTGCAAAACGACACGCTGAATTAACGCCTGCAGACCCTCACTCATTTTGCTTCTTACTATCCTTAATAATGTCCTATTCGATTAGGTTGTCCTTTACGAGAATTCTTTATTGTCTTGTTCTACTGCATCACGAAGTCTTGAGAAAACATCTGGCATCGCACTAGCGATACGATTCCAACTTGGAATAAACGGAGTTTCCATTGGATTATCTAAAAACATCTGTCCAGCGTTAACTAGATTTTCTGAAAACGCTTCCACTGCAAGTTCTTCTGTGTGGATATCATGCAGCAAACCATTAAATACTGCATCATTGTGATATGTCTCGACAAAATCTAACGCAATACGCAAGTAAGTTGCCTTAAGTGTACGAAATGTTTCGTTTGTAAACACAACTCCTTGGGTAGCCATTTTTCTGAACAGTGCTTTGGCTATATCAATAGACATTTTCGACAAACCTTGTTGTTTGTCTTCTAAAGATAAGTCCTGATGTTTATGGTCATAAGTATCAGCAATATCAACCTGGCACAGACGATTATGCGCATAGTTACGGTGCATCTCTGACAATACGCCTATCTCTAATCCCCAATCACTTGGAATGCGCAAATCATTTAAAACATCAGTACGAAAAGAAAATTCGCCAGCTAGTGGATAACGGAAGCTATCCATAAATTCTAAATAATCATTATGTCCAACGACTTTTTTCAGCGCACGTAGCAATGGTGTGACAAACAAGCGACTGACACGACCATTAATCTTGCCACCTGCGAAACGTGCATAATAGCCTTTACAAAACTCATAGTTAAAGCGTGGATTAGCCACCGGATAAATAAGCCGCGCAAGCAAGTCACGTTCGTATGTCAAAATATCACAATCATGTAAAGCCACGGAATCCGTTTGCCCTGAAGCAAGTATGTAGCCCATGCAGTACCATACATTGCGTCCCTTACCTAGCTCAGTGGGTGCCAGATCTGAAGCATGCAATTCCTCATGCAAGGCTCTTAACCTGGGCCCATCATTCCATAACACTCGATGTTGTTGTGGCAGGCTTGAAAAAAATTTAAGCGCATGTCGATACTGTTTTTCATCGGCGCGATCCAAACCTATGACAATTTGATTTAAATATGAGACTTGCTCAAGTGTTGTTACTATTCTCGGTAATGCATCAGTCTGTAGCTCAGAATATAAAGAGGGCAGTATTAAGCCCATGCGACGATGTTGGCTGAAACTAAGCAGTTCATCCTCAAGATCTTCAATCGTGCGTTTAGTTAGATTGTGTAATGTTGTGACAATACCGCTCTGATGAAAATCACCCATGTTTAAGCCTATGTAGTTAGTTAACTAGTAACTGCGAATTAAATATCTATATTCAATTGTGCAAACACATTATGAATGCCTTCTACCCAACCTAACGGGCCCTCAGCTTGTGTGCGATATAAATGTTTACCTATTCTACCTTGCATCTGCGGGAAGTCATGCACTGGCGATTTGATCATGACGGCATAGTCTGCAGCAGACAACATCGCAACATCATTTTGACTATCGCCTAAAGCAATACTAATGCAATTACTGTCTGGATGCTGCTGTTTAAATTGCATCATCATCCAGTTTAGTGCACGTCCTTTATCACAATCACCCGATAAATGAACAAAGCGCCCTCCTTTTAGTAAGGTGCCATGTTGTGATTCAATATACGCTTCAAATTGCTCAAATTGGTGCTCGTTACCTAACCATTTTAAAGGTTCGCCAAACTCTCGCTGCGAAGCAAGTCGCGCTTCATTTATTGTCAGGCCTGTCATTTGCATAACGCCTTTAACACCCGCTTGATGAAATGTAATGAATGCATCATTTAGGTGCGTTGGTGTATTGTCTAAAATCGTCTGCCAATGAGCTCGTGCGGGAGAAAAGCTTTTTATTAGCAATCCATTGAGCTCATCTAAGTTATCATTATTAGACTGAAAATAGTCTTTAGGAATACAAACAGCCGCACCGTTTTCGATAATAAATGGATCCTTATTGTTTAATTCTGTACGCATGACTTCCATTTCTGCACGCGTTTTGCTCGTGCATGGAACAATTGGGATTTGCTTGTTTCGCAACCAACCAAGGCAATCATCTGCCTCAGCATGGCTATAGGTTTCGTGATCCAGCAAGGATCCATCCATATCAGTGAAAATAATGCATGACACAGACATATGAATTCAACTTTCGTTAGGAAATATAAGGTATATTTTAGGTCTAATAACTTCGTTTCACTAATATATTTTTCATTATGTTTGGACTTAACTCAGGAAAATGTAAACGACACTTGCAGCAAGCGATGTCGAAATGCTTCGATCCATTAAAAGGTGAAATAGGCAATGTTCCTCCCTCGTTAAATAATAGCCAATATATTACTGGTGCTATGCTCGGTATTTGTGAGGCATATGCGAGTAATTTAAATATTACCAAACCACATACCGTAGCCGTCATTGTAGATGCTGTTTTTGAGGAAGTATTTCGTGCTGATGCGACAAGCGTGCTCAATCAAGTCGATCACTGGAAAAGTGATAACGAAAAAGAATTTATTGAAGCATATCAGCATGCCAAATCCACTACACAGAATGATGGCAAGCAACTTAATATTGACTGGCTAAGAGACTACGCAGTTAAACACTTTGAGCCCTCACGCACATTAATGCTTTAACGCGTTTGGCTATCCTTTGGTGCGCCAGCATCACACTTAACACAGTTTAGTTGTGCGCCTAATTTAGATTCACGACCTGCCTGCGTGCAGACCCAGGGCCGATTCATCCAGGGAGGATTATGTCTGATATGCTGAAAATGACCACAGTCCAATTCAGCCACCCAATCATGTAATTCATCCTGATGATAAGCAACAATTTGGCGTTTCATGATTATTGCTTAGCTACCCAATTCCCTAAGAAACTTTCCGTGTTTTAAATAATAAATTACCTGCGCAATCACGTTATTATTTTTCATCATAAAAGGATGCGTCACTGGCATTACTATGTGATCGCGCATGCCAATTAATTGCGTTCTATCTACAGACACCTTGCCATCATCTTGCCCAGGAATCAGCATGGATAAAATAAAATTAATACTGCGTGTACCTGCAATGATACCTAAGTCAAAATCAGCCTCACCCAAGCGGTTAGGAACACTATTTTCAGCGGTGCTTAATTGCATCCCTGCATCTCCATTAATCCAATAGAAGCCAGGCATATCAGACAGTTTATCCACCACTTCAGAGCCCTGATTTGGCGGACCCAACATAACAACTCGATTTAAATTTGGCACAGCATGTTGTGACAAATAATATCGAACTAAAATGCCACCGAGCGAATGAGTAACAAAATTAATTTTTGTTTGAGAACCGCATCGTTTAAGTGCGGGATTTATCGCTAAATCGGACAACACTTCTATCGTATGGTCTCTTGAAGGATAACCAAGGTTTACAACCTGATATTCTCGCGCATCTAATTGCTCTGCTAATTTTTGCATCGACCCAGCAGTACGAGCCAACCCGTGTAACAGAATGACGCATTCCGCCTGACTCGCTTGCCAGGCAAATATTAAGCACACGAACAAAATTTGCTTCATAGCCAGATTCAGTTAATCTTTCACATATAATTAACAAAATTATATGTCAATCAATTCATCTGTGGCACTGGCAATAAAGTTAGAAGGTATTTTTTATCAGCACATCAGTCAGTGTGAGTTGGCCTGGTCTAGGCCACGCAGGCTTTATCCCTTTGCCTACGGCAACAAACATACTAATAACATGATCATCAGGTAGATTGATCAATTTGCCCACCGCATCAAAATCGAACCCGTCCATTGGACATGACTCATATCCCAGCGATTTCGCTGCCAGCATAATGGTTTGCGCTGCAAGACCACAGCTACGCATTGTTTCGTCGCGTTGCACTTGAGGCTTATCACGGTAATAACCATCAATTGCAGGCAACATAAAATCCAATACCGCGCTATCCGCATGTTGCCAATAACGTGCAGTATCTTTTTGCCATGCATGCATGTCAGCACAAAGCACTATCAGCATGGAGGCATCAGTGACTTGCGCTTGATCCATCGCTACTTGACGAATTTGCTTGCGTAGTGAAGTATCCTCAACCACAACAAATCTCCAATGCTGTAAATTGAACGCCGTGGGCGACAACATTGCTAGCGAGATGATGTGTTGCTTTTCTTCATCGCTCATTTGATGGTTAGCATCATAGTGTTTTACCGAACGCCTGGTTTGAATAGCCTCTAATGTTTGCATTGTTCCTCTCACTATTGTTTTACATACGTATGTTTATTTATCTGACCATACTGCATATTCATTGCCATTAGGATCTGTAAAATGAAACCGCCGCCCACCAGGAAAAGAAAATATTTGCTTAATTATAGAACCGCCTGCTTGCTCAATCTTCGCTAGCGTCGCCTCCAATGCATCACTATAAAACACTATCAGGGCACTGCCTATTTGAGTCGATACATAGTGTTCAGACGTATAGAAACCCCCGTCAATACCTGCATGTATAAAGGCCGTATAGTCTGGCCCAAAATCTTCAAATTCCCAGCCAAACACTTGGTGAAAAAATTCTTTTGTGGGCGGTATACTTTTCGCTGGAAGCTCTATGTAATTTATTTTTTCGTGCTGGTTCATATAATTATTTTGGTAATTTTTTGGTAATAGCTTAGCGTATTAGCTCTGGTATTAGTTTTGAATAATAGTCTATGGTAATGGTCTAAAGTAATAGCTTACTGTCATGGATTAAAAGCGCAGTAAATTAATCGTGCATCCATTTTATCTGGAATTCGATTTCCTCTTCTGAATCTCCACGTTCATGCTCGATATTATATGTTGCCCGCACAGGCACATAAATCCTTTCACCTGCAATTTGAATCTCAAATTGATCACCCTTTTCTAATGCATCAGCCAAGCGCCTCAGTTTGGCAACAAACTCTGGCGTCGAATAAGTCTTTTCAATATCTCTATCTTCTTTCATATTAATCTCATCATTTAATTTTCGTATTCAAACCACAACTCAAGCACAAATTAAGCGTGATAATTATGACAGCGACATTAAAAAGGCACTAAAACACTCGATTTAAGAAATAGTAACTTTAACTGATTAGGCGTAAGTTTCATTGGTAGAAATGTTTATGATTTCAAGATGGGTTAGATAAAACAGATGTGCAGAATGCTCTAGTTACTTAAATAGTGTTATGTAAATTATAAAAGCTTGGGGTTTTTCACCCAAGCTTTCCGTAATTACATTCAACGCTAGGGCTGGTAAGGCAACGAAGAATCCTGTAAGAAGATCAACACACGCTCGTCAGGTGTTTTCACATACCCTTTAGTATATTCAACCTTTGTTTCTTTGCCGTCTGGCCCTGTGAAGAAATAGTGACCCATTGCAATCGCTATGTTGCCCTTCATTTTAACAGTGTGATTGTCAAACCGAACGTTGGACCATGGCTTGAGTGCAAACCCTTTGTCTTCTTTGTATTTATCATTTCCTGAGACAAAGTAACTTAGCGCACCTTCCAGGTCAGGACGAAACGGATGTTCAGACGCCAATGTTGGTTTGAATTGTATTGGACCAAGATCGAATGCATAAGCCGATCGTGCGGCATGTTCTGCGACATTAGGAGCATCGTTGCCGGCTTTTCCTATAGAGACAACAGCATCACCCCATGCTTTTTGTGAATTAATAACATCTTGTTTAGTAATATCAGGCCCATCTGGCAAAAAACTAATGTGGTCAGAAAAGTCATCCGCATGTAAAGACGATGTAGAAAGAAGAGATATTACAAAAAATATTAGCAAGATATTGTGTAAGTTATGTTGCGAAGTATTAATTGAAAAAAGTTTAGTCATGTTAGGTAGTCCTCATTTTCTAGTAAAGTTGTAGTTAAACAGATCAATTTAATAAGAATTAATGTTGCATGGACTTAGCTTGTTAAAAATTTATACCAGATTGAATAAGCGAAATTTATTTTTTCTGATGGTTTAAATATTTCCCGCATTGACGGTCTTAACCCTTAGTAGATATCAATTCACCGGCTTGAGGTGCACCTATATAAATGAGAACGAGCACTAGAAAACTGTGACAACTCATAAATTCTTGTTCTTGCAATACAAAACCCAAAAGTCAGGAAATGTCTAAAATACGGTACTAAGCAGTATTCTTATCTTTATACGACATGTAAAATAACGATATAGTTCTACAAGGGTTTTACATGGTATGTACAAATGTCCATGCATGGGTCAGCTGGTGTTAATTTAGTGATCATCTAATTTTGAAGATAGCGGTATCTTCACGCTATCTCGGAATGGTATTCATCACTTCGGTGCTTCATATAGACAAGTGAAATCGATATCGAAGAGGTATTATCGGAGTGCAAATGATCGCAATGGAACATCCAATGATAATAGTCACATGTTATATGAATTTATTATCGACTATCACCTAAGTACATCATCAAGCGAAAACTATACTTCATCAAGTAATGTTTGCAGACCTTCATGCAAGGTCACTGTTGATTGATAGCCCAATGTATTATTGAGACAATCAACGACGGCAGCTGAATGAACAATATCACCTTCGCGAGGCGCAGCAAATTGTTTTTCAACTTGCCAGCCACATAATTCTTCTAGTACATCAATTAATTGCAATAGTGTTACGCTAGTGCCGGTGCCAACATTACATGCGCCATTATAATCACTTTGTAATGCTGCCAAATTAGCGCGCGCAACATCATGCACAAATACAAAATCACGTGTTTGCAGCCCGTCACCAAAAATAGTTAAGCCTTGTTTGTTTTTAATACGCTCGACAAATAACGCGATAACACCCGCATAAGGCGACTTGGGATCTTGCCTCGGACCATAGACATTAAAGTATCGCATGCCACATGCTGACAATTTATGAAGCGTTAAGAACAGTTCTGCGTATTGCTCATTGACTTTCTTTTCTAACCCATAAGGCGACTCCGGTGATAATGCAGATGTTTCTTTTAACGGCAATTCAATTGGATTTCCATACGCGGCAGCGGAAGATGCATATACCAAGCGTGAAACATTTTGCTTACGCATTGCTTCGATGATATTCACATAGCCCAGGATATTTTGCTGGGCTGAGAAACTGGCATCTTCAACGGAACTGACTACGGATACTTGAGCCGCCAGGTGGATACATTGGTCAACTCCCTGCATGGCCTGATTCACATCCTGCTCACGTGTGATATCACCCTCAATAATAGCTAATTTTTCACATTCCTCAGGCAGGTTATTTCTTGATCCATTAGAAAAATTATCCAACACTATAACTTGATGATTTTGCGCCAATAATTGATCCACCGTATGTGAACCAATAAATCCCGCGCCCCCAGTAACTAGTATGGTTGCCAAAATATTCTCCTGTGTTGCATAGTGATAGGCATAATTCGCTATAATTGCCGTTTTATTCAAGGACGTACAAGGACGCCACCTGACTGCAAGACGATTTCAGCAGATAAGTCTACTTAATATTCATGTCTGTAACATTGAAATCTCTAGCAATTCAGACTGTAACAGCGATTTTAATTGACTATACGGAGCCAAAATGACTTTTGTAGTAACTGAACCATGCGTGAAATGTAAGTACACCGACTGTGTGGAAGTATGCCCAGTGGACTGTTTTCATGAGGGCCCCAATTTTCTGGTGATTGATCCTGAAGAATGCATCGATTGCGCCATGTGTGAGCCAGAGTGTCCGGTAGATGCAATTTTATCTGAGGACGATTTGCCAGAGGAGCAAAAAGAATTTCTTGAGATCAATGAAGAATTAGCAGCACAGTGGCCGGTTTTGACGGTACGCAAGGATCCTCCAGACGATGCTGGCGAATGGGAAGATGTCAAAGAAAAACGTCAGTATCTGGATCGATAACATAACCTCTTGAGTACGCATCAACCTGCAATCTCACTTCCTTTTGTATTTGTCGACTACGCATATTCACCCGAAGATGCGTTAGCACAAGATATTGTTGCCCTGGATAAACCCAACCCATGTGATTTAAGTCAAACGCTCATTTGGTGCGGATCACGTGCCCAAGTTCACACAATCAAACTCAATCTAATGCGAGCAGCAAATCACGCGCGCATATTGCTCAAGTTATTCTCCCGTCTATTATGACGCTTGAAGATTGGGTGTGGCAGCAAGAAGCACCTATAGGCAATGTTCTAAGTGAAAGCAATAAACAGCTAATATTGGTCGATGCATTGCGCAATAGCGCAAACTTATTTCAAACAAATAATGTATGGCCACTGGCCAAAGAACTGGTAAATCTGTTTAATGAATGCGCGCAAGCGCAAATCCCTTTGCATGAGGGCGAACAAGCGCTACAAGAGAAACTAACCAACAGTTACCGCTACCCCAATGTCAATACCAGTAACATTTCACGGGAAAGCGACATTGTTTATCGCTTGTGGCTAGCATATCGCGATCAAATAGACGCACGTGGCGCAGTCGATCCTGTTGAATACTACTGCCAGCGGATTAATAACCACTCTCATACTAACAACTTAAACTACACAGATTATTATGTTGTTGGTAAATCTCGCATCTACCCTGCTGAAGCATTATTTTTGAACCGTTTAAGTAAGTCTCAAATAATGTTTCAATATATACCTCTAGGTTATTACAACAACATCATGTGACGCATCATCACCCTCACTTACGTTACATACAAGCAACACAGCATAGTGAGCACTCTACAAATCTACGTGAACAGGTGCTGGATATCGTCTATACGCGAAGCGAGCATACCTACTCACGTATTCAGAATCTAACTACAACATGTTCAAGTAATATCTTTAAAGACTGGATGTCACTTTACACATGCAATTCAATAGAAACGCATGTTAATGCTATTTGTTTACAGGCTAAAAAGTGGTTGCTCGCTAAAGTTTCTTGCATTGGCATTGTAATCAGCGATCGCATGTTGGCGAGACGTATTCGTGCCGTGCTAGAAGAACAAGGCATCCAGCCCAGCGACATGGGCGGGTGGACTTTATCAACAACCAGTGCAGCAACAATAATAGAAGTGTTACTCGATGCAATAGAGAATAACTTTAAGAAAGATGCACTTCTAGACCTGCTGAGTTCGCCGTTCTTATCAAATAACCACTTACCAGACTCACCTTACGCACAACAAACTTTTCAATTTAAGAAATATTTGAAGCAACACCGCAACACCACAGTCGACAGCATTGACACTATGATTGTGCTAGCCGAACAATGCTTCGAGTCACAAGAGACACACTGTATTAACATGTTAAATGCAATCAAGTCAGCTTGCCTGCCCCTGGACGTATGCAAACAGTCAGGTGAATACCCGTTATTTCAACTTTCAGATCATTTAATTAACGCACTTAAACAATTAGGCATATACAACGAGTTACAGACCGACATAGCGGGACAACAACTAATAGAGACGCTTGACCTTCACATACAAAGCACACGCTCAAATAGCATTAAAATCAACTGGAAAGAATGGCGACAGTGGTTAAGTGATCTACTAGAGCATAATTATTTTATTCCACCTCAAACTGACAAACGTATTACTTTATGCGGCTTTGAGCATACTGATAATATGAAGTTTGATGCTGTAATAATTGCTGGCGTTGAAGAAAATCGTTTATCGAAAAGTAGACATCGCACCTTCTTTAACGAAAAAGTATGTTATGAACTCGGACTGCCAACAAGTCATGAAGAGAATGCAATAAATTTTGTGCGTTTTCGGCAATTGATACAGCAATCAAATAAAGTGTTACTTAGCGCAGAAATGGAAATGAACGGAGAGCCTCAAGAAATTTGCGCATGGGTAAAATTAATTAATTTATTTTCTGAACAAGCCTATTCAACAGATATAATTAATACCGAATTAGATGAAATCATTAATGCTTACAATATATATCAACAAAGCAAACATGACTTCAGCCAACTTAAAACTTTGCCAGCTCAAACAAATTCGCCTGCCGAGCTAATACCTACAAGTATCTCAGCGACACAGTATCAATCACTGGTCGATTGCCCCTACCAATATTTTGCAAAATATATGTTGGGCTTGCATGATCAACAAACAGCAGATGATTTTGAAGCATCCGACTATGGCATGCTTGTGCATCAGTGTTTATACGAGTTCCACTTCAATACTGAGTACAACATTGCCAAACAATTCAACGAGAAAAATCTCACACATCTCATTGACCATCTATGCGAATTAAGTACGACTATTTTCATGCAAGCTGCTTTTCCCACTACTGTTAAACAGGGCTGGCTCCAACGCTGGCTGAACAATGTGCCTGCCTATATGCAGTGGATGGTAGAACGCGCAATACACTGGCATCCAATGCGCGGCGAATCATTATTACAAACTCATATTAACGAGAAATTTACTCTCTACGGACAGATTGATCGCATTGATACTGATTCACAACAGTTAGCCGTTATTGACTACAAAACTGGCAGCACAAAAGCGACCAAAAAAAGTATACTCAATGGCGAATTGGTGCAGTTACCCTTTTATGCATTATTAGACGATAACATCACTCAAGCAGAATACCTAAGTTTGGGTTTACAAAACGAAGTTCGATCAAACACACCGTTAAACGAGCAAGAAATTTCCCACCTGAAGTCTCTTCACAAGACCCGAATAGTGAACTTAATTAACGCACTACTTAATGAAGCCAAGCTATTTGCACTTGGTGATGATACAACTTGTCGCGTATGCGACTATCAAGGACTGTGCCGCAAACAACACTGGAATTAATTTATCGTAGTATTACCCTAGCGCGAAATACAGTGCAATTTTAACAGCCATATATATCACTACAATAAAAGCCAGCGTAATGATCAGGCCAACAATAATAAACTGAGACGGTTTGCCATAAGTAAAATCTCTTTGCCTAGTTTCTTCATTTTGCACACCAAAGAAACTAGCAATCACACTTTTAAAGACTTGCCAGGTGGTGGGAGGTGGGTTGTTTTTCATAGTCTAGCTAGTCCATTAGATAAAAAGTCAGGTATTTATTAAGCACATGTACATGCTGTCACGCTGATTATAAGTAAAAACACTATGTACACTGCGATTATATCTTATTAATATGTGCTCTGCGTTCAATAACCCATTGGGCGCCCATTATTTATAAACATAATAATATCCAATTTAGGAGCCAATCTATGAGTATGATGACTGAATTTAAAGAATTTGCCATGCGCGGCAATGTGGTGGACATGGCCGTAGGGATCATCATCGGTGCCGCATTTGGGAAAATCGTGTCCTCATTTGTGTCTGATGTAGTGATGCCACCGCTAGGTGTATTAATTGGCGGAGTCGATTTCACTAATCTCGCCATCACAATTCAACAAGCAAGTGAGGGCGTTGAAGCAGTCACTATTAATTATGGTCAATTTATTCAGACTGTATTTGATTTCTTAATTGTTGCTTTTGCAATTTTTGTTGCTATCAAAGCAATGAATAGCTTAAAAAAGAAAGAGGAAGAAGCGCCTGCCGCTCCGCCTGAGCCTAGCGCTGAAGAAAAGTTACTGACAGAAATTCGTGACTTGTTAAAAAAGTAATTACTAAAAAACTTACATAGCAAAATCGGAGATACTATTCACTGTATCTCCGATTACTTATTTAGGCGCGGGACATAAATTTACCTGTCTCGGTATTAATCTTTATAGTTTCCCCTTCCTCTAAGTACTCAGGCACTTGCACTACTTTTCCAGTACTCAGCGTGGCAGGCTTGGTAATACTTGAGGCCGTCGCCCCTTTAATCGCTGGCGATGTCTCCATGATTTGCATCGCGATGGCCTGCGGCAGTTCAACCCCAATCAGCTGATCATCCATAATTAAAGCAGTTAACCCTTCTAATCCCTCTGTCAGGTAATCAATACAATCTTCAATCTCAGTGACGTTAACTTCGTACTGAGAATAATCCTCCATGTTCATAAATACATAATGCTCACCATCTTTATATGAATATTGGATCGCAACACGCGTGAAATCAGCTTCTTTTAACATATCGTCACTTTTGTAAGATTCATCTAATTTTTGACCTGTTTTTAGATTATTAAAACGAATCTTATATAACGTGGACGCACCACGTGATGAGGGGCTTTTAGCTTCCACCTGTTTGACAACATGCGGTATATTGTCGATTACTACATACATCCCTCGTTTAAGCTCACTCGCTTTAGCCATTTCAACGTTCTCTCTATTAATTATACACCCAGTTAGTTATAAACTTGTTCTCGTGTATTCTTAAATTCAATATCCGGCCATTTCTCAATAGCCATATCTAAATTTACTCGTGATGAGGCCATATAGACCAGTTCGCCAGCATGATCGAGAGCAACACCGGCAGAGGATTTTTGTTTGAGTTTTTCCAATGCTTGTTGATCATTACTATGTAACCAGCGCGCCGTGTATACATTTACATGCTCAAACTGGCAATCCACGTTATATTCATCCTTTAGGCGATGCGCGACTACATCAAATTGTAAAATTCCGACCGCGCCTAAAATCAAATCATTGTTGTTAAGCGGACGAAACAGCTGCGTTGCACCTTCTTCACATAGTTGCATTAGCCCTTTGAGTAATGCTTTTGTTTTTAATGGATCTTTAAGTTGAGCACGACGAAATAATTCCGGTGCAAAATTAGGTATTCCAGTAAAGATTAACTCTTCTTTTTGCGAGAAAGTATCACCAATACGTATCGTGCCGTGATTATGCAAACCAATAATATCACCTGGATAAGCACGTTCGACATGGCCTCGCTCAGAAGAAAAGAACGTGAGCGCATCAGGAATTTTTACCTCTCTCTGTAACCTGACATGACGAAGTTTGATACCTTTTTCGAAGCTGCCTGAGCATATCCTCATAAAGGCGATGCGATCACGATGATTAGGGTCCATATTTGCTTGAATTTTAAATACAAAGCCTGAAAAACTTTCTTCTTCTGCATTAACAGTGCGTGTCAGGCTTTCACGCGCCTGTGGTGGAGGCGCCACCTCAACAAACTTATCTAATAACTCTTGCACACCAAAATTATTGATTGCTGAGCCAAAAAAAACAGGCGTTAATTTGCCTGCTAGAAATTCTTCATGGTCATACTCGTGACTCGCGCCCATCACTAATTCAATTTCATCGCGTAGATTAGCTGCCATATCACCCAATACTTCATCCAGCCTTGGATTATCTAAACCCTCAATCACTTCACCATCAAGTTTTTTGCCACCATGAGTGGCGCCGAATAGATGGACTGAATTATTCAATAAGTGATAAACCCCTTTTAATGACTTACCCATACCAATAGGCCAAGTCACAGGTGTGCACTTAATATTTAATACCGATTCTACTTCATCCATTAACTCGATAGGCTCACGACCTTCGCGATCCAGCTTGTTAATGAATGTCACAATGGGAGTATCCCGCAAGCGACATACCTCCATCAATTTTATTGTTCGATCCTCTACACCTTTGGCACAATCTATCACCATTAATGCAGAATCCACTGCAGTTAGGGTTCTGTAGGTATCCTCCGAGAAATCTTCATGACCAGGGGTATCCAATAAATTGACAACACAGTCATTGTAAATAAACTGCATGACTGAACTTGTTACTGAAATACCACGTTGCTGCTCCAAGGCCATCCAGTCTGAAGTGGCATGGCGTGCGGCTTTACGCCCTTTTACCGTTCCTGCCTGCTGAATAGCACCTCCGTATAACAACAACTTTTCGGTGATGGTCGTTTTACCTGCATCGGGGTGCGAGATGATAGCGAACGTCCTTCGACGCTTAGTTTCTACTAAGTGATCACTCATAAAACTTTATTTAGATACTATTTTAGTATAGGAGGGGCGTGTGATTAAATTTCTTTTGCATAAATCACAGCATCTTCTCTTCCATGATGAGTGGGATAATATCTTTTTCTAACCCCAACTTCATTGAATCCCTCAGACTCATATAATTCAACTGCGTAAGTATTCGATGGTCGCACTTCCAGGAAAATGCATACAGCATCAAATGTTTTAGCGCTTGTGAGTACATGATTCAGTAATTGTCTTCCGTAGCCTCGACCCTGTAATTCAGGATCGACACATAGATTTAATAAGTGACATTCATCAACTGCATTGATAAAAATTGCATATCCGACAAACTCTTTCTGCGCCTCAGCAACCCAACAATGATAGCCTGCGTTAATACAATCTTTAAAGATAGCCTGACTCCAGGGAAATGGATAAGCGCGATGCTCGACATGCATAACATTTACGAGGTCATCAATCTGCATGGGACGAAAATTCAGATCGGAAGGTTCTAGAACAGCGCTCATTTTTATTCTTTTTAAAATACCATGTGCTTTAAGATACCACTTGCTGTCGTGCAAATTTCAAGTCTTCCCAGACTTTGCGCTTCTCTTTCGGGCTACGTAAAAGGTAAGCCGGATGATAAGTCACAACCAAGGGAATACCATACTTGTCTAAATGATATAACTTTCCGCGCATTTTGCCGATAGGCGTGGCACTATTCAATAATGACTGTGCCGCAATGCGACCTAGCGCAAGTATAATTTTCGGCTCAAGTAACTCGATTTGACGGTACAAGTACGCCTGACATGCCTGCACCTCGTCTATTTTAGGGTCACGATTATTCGGCGGACGGCATTTGAGTATATTGGCAATGAATACCTCTTCTCTGGCCAGACCGATGGCGCGCAACATTTGCGTCAATAATTGCCCGGCACGACCCACGAATGGCTCGCCTTGACGATCCTCATCCGCCCCAGGTGCTTCACCTATGATTAACCAATCTGCTTTATGATGGCCCGTGCCAAACACTGTTTGTTTGCGTGTTTTATGTAACTCACATGCTTGACAAGCTCGCACCTGCATTTGCAGTTCAGCCATATCCATTGATGAAATCTCTTCCAACGCAATGGCAGTGTTAGCAGCTACCGACGCTTGTTCTGATGATGCATTTGCTACATGCTGTGAAGCATTAACCTTAGGTTCATTAAGAAGTACATCGTTCGATTCTTCATTGAGTAACGCAGGTTGTTCAGCCTGATGACGTAAATGCCATTGCTGAATATCTAATGCTTTTAGATAAGCCTCTCGTGATGAAGTATCCATAGCGCTAAATAGTTCTTTTACACTCTGCCATGTTGCGGATGTTTACGCTCAGTGACAAAGTTAATTTTATTCAGTGCATTCAAATACGCTTTGACCGAAGCAATGACGATATCAGTATCTGCACCATGACCATTGACAATACGCCCGTCTTTATCCAAACGCACCGTGACTTCACCTTGTGCATCTGTACCACTGGTGATGCTATTAACAGAATATAATTGCAATTTAGTATGACTATCAGCAATCATCTCAATCGCTTGAAATGCAGCATCCACGGGGCCTCCTCCTCCCGCATTGGCAGACTTCTCTTCACCATCAACAGCTAGTACAAGATCGGCATCTGGTACTTTCGCTGTGTCAGAATATACGCGTAGTGAGACTAATTTATATTTCTCATCTAGATGCGTGTCATCATCAGCAACTAAAGCAAATAAATCTTCATCAAAGATTTCATGTTTTTTATCTGCAAGATCTTTAAACGCAGTAAAAGCACGATTCAAATCTTCATCCGTATCAAACTCAATACCCAATTCACTGAGACGAGATTTGAAGGCATTTCTACCCGAGTGCTTACCCAATACCATACGATTTTCATTCCAACCGACATCTTCAGCGCGCATAATTTCATAAGTTTCGCGTGCTTTAAGTACGCCATCTTGGTGAATACCTGATTCGTGTGCAAATGCATTTGCCCCAACAATTGCTTTGTTTGGCTGCACTGGAAAACCTGTCACGGTTGACACAAGTCGAGAGGCTGAAACTATTTGGGTCGTATCAATATTCGTATCACAGGTGAACACATCTTGCCGTGTGCGTACAGTCATGACAATTTCTTCTAGTGCAGCATTACCAGCACGCTCTCCTAAACCATTAATGGTACATTCTACTTGGCGTGCACCCTTCATGACCGCAGCCAGTGAGTTAGACACTGCAAGCCCTAAGTCGTTATGGCAATGAACGGAGAATACTGCTTTATCTGAATTTGGAATTCTTTCAATCAAATTCCCGACCAAATCACCAAATTGTTGAGGAATATTGTAGCCAACTGTATCCGGGATATTAATTGTACGCGCACCTGCATCAATCACTTTTTCAATAATGCGACATAAGAAATCCAATTCCGAACGACCCGCATCTTCGGGTGAAAATTCAATGTTGTCGGTATATTTGCTGGCTCGTTTAATCGCAGCTATCGCTTGCTCAACCACTTGATCAGGCTGCATGCGTAACTTGCGCTCCATATGAATGGGTGATGTTGCAATAAATGTATGTATACGACTGGATTTCGCTTCTTTAAGCGCTTCACCTGCACGATCGATATCACGATCAAGTGCACGCGCTAATCCACACACTGTACTATCCGACACTGCCGCAGCAACTGCTTTAACAGAATCAAAATCACCAGGACTTGCAATAGGAAACCCCGCTTCGATCACGTCAACCTTCATCCTCTCCAAGGACTTGGCAATATGTAATTTTTCATCCTTGGTCATGGACGCGCCTGGACTCTGCTCGCCATCTCTCAAGGTTGTATCAAAAATTATTAATCTATCTTTTGCACCCATTTTTCTTGCTCCATTTTCCAGCCTGTTATCCTTACTAACAGCCCGCGTATAATTCCATAAGTATATTGTAAATTTTGATTAAGCTTCACACGAATTATGAGGAGGTTGTGAAGATACGACACTTGCTCGGGATCTTAGCAACATTTGTTGCATGATTAGGATTCGTGAATAGCATTGAGCGTTTGACCTCGCCAGGTATAGAGATAGGCCGCTAACGCGGCAGCAATAAAAATAATGCAAATAGAGATGCGCAAGACGGGGCTAATGCTTCGCCAGTGTAATGTGGACAGATTGTGATTTGCGCTTCGTACATGCCTGCTACTATATCTAAGTAGCGCAACTTTGCAATGCTTATTTTGTAATCTTTTCGCGATTATTAGCTAGACGTAGGCGTTTCTTAAATAAACGTACAACATATGTGATCGGGCCAGACAAAGCATAGACTAAAAATACTGCAAACATTAGTTTTGGTGGATCAATTGAAGCAAGAATAAATACACCAACAATTGCTAGCATTGCCATAAAAGGAACTTTGTTTCTAACGTCAAATTCCTTAAAACTATAAAAACTAAAATTACTTACCATCAGCCCACCTGATACAAGCGTTAGACCAAAAGCAAAAAACCATAAATCTGCGCCGGTATAGCGCAAATCATGACATGCCCACACAAAGCCCAACATCACACCAGCAGCCGCTGGACTGGGTAAGCCTTGAAAGAACTTTTTATCTTGATCAGCACTTCGGGAATTGAAGCGTGCGAGACGTAATGCTGTGGCTGCCGCATAGAAAAATGCAGCTAACCAACCTAGTTTTTGTAACAACCAGCCTTCATAAATGACATGTTGCAAAGACCACTCAAACATAACCAGTGCCGGGGCCAAACCAAACGATATAACATCTGACAAGCTGTCATATTCTTTCCCAAAGCTACTTTCAGTGTTTGTTAGTCGCGCGACACGCCCATCAAGACCATCTAACACCATCGCAATAAACACAGCCACTGCAGCTTGTTCAAAGCGTCCTAAGTTGGCAGATACGATGGCATAAAAACCTGCGAACAGTGCGCCTGTCGTTAAAAGGTTAGGCAATAAATATATGCCTTTTTTTGTCTTTGGGTTCTCTGACATCTGTTTTTACGCTTTAGCTTAAATGTGCAAATTATCTTTAATGGACAAATTGTCCAACAATGTTTTTACCAGCAATAACTCTGTCACCGATCTGAGCCACTTTCTGAATATTCTCTGGTAAATATATATGGACTTTACACCCGACAGCAACAAAACCACAACGTCGGCCCTGACCAACGCGCTCTCCTGGATGCAAAGTGGTACTGCCATGTTGCCAGTACTCATTGAGTTCGACATGAACAATAACATCATCCTGTTCATCTGTTTGAATCCAATATGACAATGCTTTTTGATCTGTATCCGGCACGCGCACCCAAAGTTGCTCAACTTTGCCTTCCGTGGGGCTATGCATATTAAATTCTCCCAAGTGGGACTGTTGGATAGTGTAACAACAAGACGTTGAGTCGAGATAAGGATTAGGCACAGTACGAATATTTTCTACTTCACCGTCGACAGGACTAATCGCAGCCAGTGGTATAGGCGGAATATCACGGTGAAAATCGCGCAGAAAAAATAGCATGAGGAACCAGGGTAACCACAAAAAAGTGAAATAATTACCCCACATAAATTGCACGCTGATAAGTATCAGCGTGCCTATGATAAATACGGATTGAAACTCTTTAGCGATGGGCAGCATATCGCTAGATAGTAAGGCGCGTTAATTTCAGGCCTAACTTACTTGTAAGACAGTTAGTTCTTTGATTTATCAACCAACTGATTTTCTTTGATCCAAGGCATCATGCCACGCAGTTTTTCACCGACTTCTTCAATCGGATGCTCACGCCCACGTCGACGCATTGCTTTCAAGGTAGCCGCACCCGCCTGATTTTCCAAAATAAATTCACGCGCAAATTTACCCGATTGAATCTCATCTAAAATTTTACTCATCTCGGCTTTAGTCTCATCGGTAACAACACGAGGACCTCGGGTTAAATCTCCATACTCAGCAGTATTTGAAATTGAGTATCGCATGTTGGCAATGCCGCCCTGATACATCAAATCAACAATTAACTTGAGCTCATGCAAACATTCAAAATATGCCATCTCAGGCGCATATCCCGCTTCAGTTAAGGTCTCAAAACCGGCTTGAACAAGCGCCGTAGCACCGCCACAAAGTACTGCCTGTTCACCGAATAAATCGGTTTCAGTTTCCTCGCGGAACGTTGTTTCAATAATTCCTGCACGCCCGCCGCCATTCGCGGATGCATATGACAGCGCTGTTTTTTGTGCCGCGCCTGAGGCATCTTGGAACACGGCAATAAGAGTAGGCACGCCGCCGCCTTCCTTATAAGTTGAACGGACCAGATGACCTGGTCCTTTCGGTGCAATCATAATGACGTCAATGTCTTCGCGTGGCTCTATTTGCTCAAAGTGAATATTAAAACCATGTGCAAAAGCGATTGTTGCCCCTTGTTTAATATTAGGTGCAATCTGGTCTCTATACAGTGCCGCCTGATGTTCGTCAGGTGCGAGTATCATTATAAGATCTGAACTAGCGACGGCATCTTCAATTGATTTAACTTCTAAGCCTGCTGCTTGCGCCTTTGCTGCAGACTGAGAATTGGGACGTAAGCCAACAACGACAGATACACCAGACTCTTTAAGATTGTTCGCGTGCGCATGGCCTTGCGAACCATAGCCTAATATCGCGACTTTCTTCCCCTGTATGATGGAAAGGTCTGCGTCTTTATCGTAATAAACGTTCATGCTTATCTCCTAACTAAACTTTAATATTTCAGTGTATTTATTAAATTCTTCATCATTAGATGGTTAATAGGGAATTACCGCTGCCAATACCAACTGCACCCGATCTCACAACTTCAATAATATTAAACGGTTTCAATTTCTCAATTGCCTCATTCAGCTTGAGGCCATTGTTGGTAATTTCCAAGGTAACAATATCTTCTTCAGTCTCGAGTTGGCGTGCTGAAAGTTCCTGAATCACACTATTAATACGATCCTCCTGTGCACCTTTAGGAGCAACCTTGACTAGCATGATCTCACGCTCAAAATGTTCATTATCGGTAAGATCCATAACCCCGATTACATCGACCAGCTTATTAAGCTGCTTAATGATTTGTTGCACAACCGCATCTTCACCTTGAGCCACAACTGTGATTCTTGAGATGGTCGGATCGACTGTGGGTGCCACTGTAAGAGAGGCAATATTGTAGGCACGCGCAGAAAACAAGCCTGAGACTCTAGATAGAGCCCCGGCCTCATTTTCCAACAATATTGAAATTATATGGCGCATTTATTATCACACGCGATAGATTTCGCAGTGCCTTATTATCATACCGAAGCTAGCCATCATATATTCATACACGACCAAATCATTCTGAACACCAAAAAGACAAGCAGTGCTCAGCCAGTATGAACAACCCAACTTGGATTTTATAAATGTTAAGTGGTAATGCTTACTTTTTCTTAACTAAAAACTGGAATTTTCCACCATCTTCTGTGGACTCAAGCAATTCATTACCCGTTTGCTTGGCAAACGCTTCAAAATCTTTGACCGAACCAGGATCAGTTGCAACGATGCGTAGTACCTGACCACTTTCTAAGCCAGAGAGTGATTTTTTGGCACGTAAAATAGGTAATGGGCAATTTAACCCGCTCGCATCTAATTCTTGATCAAAATCTGCCATTGACAGGACCTCCGTTAGTATCTAAGCCGTAAAATTAAAGTAATAGAATATTACATAAAAATTCGTCCAGCCAAATAACCAAAAACGATAACCGGATGAACGCTGTCTATCCATCTCTGCCCCGATGCAGAAACTGTATATTAGAACAACGTGATATTATGATTAAGCCCCTATACATAGTCAAGCAAGCACCTGACCCCGTTTGAAATCGATCACAACCCTGAATTGGGGGTAGTTGAATTAACACGTCTTACCTAAGTCAGAGTAAATAAGGTATGGCAAATAAGCTTTCTCTCCTCAAAAATGGGATTAAGCTTATGTCATAATTTAATGCGAGCATTGGTCTTGTGCATAACAATTGTGTAGCACCTATAACCACGCAAGCCTTGTGTGTAACCTCATCTATATAACTTAGAGAACTTCGTTGACTTCAACTAGACCGTTGAAAAAAATTATCTACCTCTGGATAGCGCTCATTCTGCTCCATGTTATTCTCACAGTGGGGCACAGCGAAGAAGATTACAATATCATCCTGCCTGATATTGGTGACCCAGCAAGCGCTATTTTAAGCGTCAATCAAGAAATTGAGCTAGGCAAAATTTTACTCACGCAGGTCAATCAACGACTTCCTGTCTCTGAAGACCCTGAGTTACGTAACTATTTACAGTCGCTAGGGACACGCCTCATTTCCGGCGGACTCAACTCTAATTTCCCATTTTATTTCAGATTAGTCTTTGATCCTCGTATTAATGCTTTCGCAATGCCTGGCGGTATTGTCGCCATCAACAGCGGGCTATTTCTTTTAAGTGAATCTGAGTCTGAACTTGCCAGCGTTGTAGCACATGAAATTTCACATGTCTCACAACGCCATATCGCGCGGCGTTTTTCTAGGCAGCAGAAGTTAAGCGTACTTAATACCATTGCACTGCTAGGAACCGTACTCGCCACAATCTATGGCGGGGAAGCCGGTCAAGCAGCCGGAACGGCAACCTTAGGGGCTTTTCAGGATTCTGCATTGGCTTATAGTCGCGCCTTTGAGAAAGAAGCGGACCGGATTGGCATGTCATTACTAATCAATGCCAACCTAGACCCTTTTGGCATGCCTCGGTTTTTTGAACGTCTCAATGCACATTCGCAGATCAATCAAAGCAGAATCCCCGAATTCTTGCGTAGCCATCCGCTGACGACATCAAGAATCAGCGACTCTATTACGCGTGCAGAACAATTTTCCAATCGGCGCTACATTGAAAACACCATACATTTCGAATATGCCAAAGCGCGCACGTTAGCTATTTCTACTGACCCTAATATCCTTGTTTCACGCTACACAAAATTGCTGCAGCAGGAACCCAACAATATTCGCTACTATGTTTATGCAATTGCTTTAAATCGCTTAGGACGGGGCAAACAATCTGTCGCCGCTCTGGAAAAAATTGAGGCATCAGAAAATGAGCGTTTTCCAGTCGCTATCGCCAAAGCACAAGCGCTCATTATTGATCGACAAATAGACCAAGCCGTCAAATTGTTGCAAGATTTGGATGCATTATATCCACAAAATCAAGCAGTGATTTACTATCTCGCAACCGCTTTGCTGGAAAATAAAAACCCGAAAGCTGCTCTGGACAAACTGGACATTATTTCTGAGGATATTACTGGCAACCCAGCTATTGAGCGTTTACGCGCCAATGCCGCTAATAAAGCGGGCCAGCCTTGGCGCAGCCACGAAGCATTGGCAAATTATGACCTAATGCACGCAAGATTAACCACAGCAATGGAACATTTACTCATAGCTGAGCGTCAAACAGGTATCGATCAACATAGCAAAGCTCGAATACAAGCAAAAAAAGAGCTGTTAAAGGAGTTTCAGAAGAAACATAAGTAGATACTTAGCATATTTTTGGAGTTACGTATAAAATACGCTCCGCTTAGCTAGCAATATACCACACAAAATATACGGGAAATTATGAAAATATCACGACGACATGCAATTAAAGTTGGCTCTTTAGGTGCCATATTTACTACTCTTTCAGGTTTCGCAAAAAGCGTATTGGCAGAATGGCCAGCCGCATCTTTTGATACAACGGAATATGCTGAAGCATTTTCTATCGTCACGGGTGGCGTCGAACCTCAGGAAGGAGACATCACTATTGACGCACCTGAGATAGCAAGCAACGGGGCAACCGTACCTATTACAATTTCAACGGACATGGAGAATGTAAAAACGATTAGTGTTTTAGTCGAACATAATCCACGCCCTTATATCTCCACCTTCTTTATCAATGAAAACATTGAAGCTTCAATCTCAACTCGTGTGAAGATGCGTGAGACATCAGATGTGATTGCCATTGTAGAAACTGCAGACGGCAAGTTCATCGCCAAACAATCTGTCAAAGTCACCGCAGGCGGCTGCGCATAACATCGACATAAGGAATAAACATGGAAAAGAAAGTAAAAATTAGAGCCAGCCTGAAAGATGGGATTACTACTGTAAAAGCACTCATGACTCATCCAATGGAAACTGGTGCGCGTAAAGATAAAGAGACAGGTGAATTAGTCCCTGCTGAATATATTCAAGAAGTTGTTGTTATGCACAATGACAACGCAGTACTGAACGCCAACTGGGGCACAGGTATTTCCAAGAACCCATACTTATCCTTTAAAATTAAAGGTGGTGCTGCAGGCGATACAATCAAGCTTGAATGGAAAGACAATCTTGGCGCGACAGGTGCTGGGGAAACTCAAATCAAGCAAAAATAAAATAGTTTTAATTGCTCGACTTAAGCAATAATCGACTAATTTGAAGTTGATTTTTTAATTCTTTTTCTTAGGTCGAGCAATAACAAAGCCACCCACAAGCGCACTAATAAATAAAGGCAGTGCCGCAGGAACAGGCACTGGATTCATACCCGCTTCGAAATTAACGAAGTCTAATAAAAAGTCCCATTCATTCTGAATAATTGAATCCATCGAATTTAAGTCAAATGGATTCGCCATGATTTCTACACGTGTAATAGCTGCACCAAAGATTGCACTTTCCATAGAGAAAGAGTCGAATTCAAATGTTGCAGTATCAGTAAAATCGACACCCCCCGTGCTATCAGTCCCTAACAAGGTATTATCGTTAAAGAAACTAACCTCATAACTCGCAAGCTCCATTCCGGTGTACTCAGGCGCATTAGTATTTAAACCACTTAGCAGTAAGCCGCTGACATTGGTGAAATTTTCACTAGCATCAATGTTAATAGTGAGTGGATTGGCATAACCTACTTCGTTAATCGATGTTGTTGGTGAGAACGCAGTACCAAAATAAACGCCTGGAAAAAATGTTGGCGCCATCGGATCAGTATCCGTATTTGCGGGATCTCTGAGGATCACGCCACCTGAAAAGGTGACTGCACCACCAACAAAGTTCACACCAGATGTATTCTCAATCGGATCAAATGGGTTAGCGGTAATAAAATTATCTGCCAGACCCTCAACATTTAAATACTCAGTATCAAAATCTACCGTGACAGCATGAGAGGCATTTAATCCTATAGCCGATAGCACAATTGCTGTATTAAAAACATTACGTAAAGTGTTCATAACTGAGTTAATTTTTCCAAATAATTGATCGATGATATTGATGATAATTATGTGAAAGGCATAACACAAATGATTTTACTTAGGGATGAAGCAACGATTTAAAGAGATAAACGGCGTCGGGATATTTTCATTACGTTACTATGATTTCTTTAGTTTCTGCATTAACTTCAGTTGTCTGAGAGAAGAACACTCTCGACCATCGCAAGCATAATGAGCCTGCAAAAGTAGCGCCGATAACCGCTGCAATCACGTCTGTTACATCTGGATATCGCCCAACAACCCACCCTTGCATATACTCCAAGCAGTAGGCAACCAACCCAACAATAATCGTAATAACCATGAATGCACTGCGCCTTGAAGAAATCGCATACTGTAATGCAAACCCTAAAGGTATATAGGTAATAAGTACTTCAAGGAAATTTGCAATCGCGGTAAATATCGACGCGTGATAATAAGATAAAAACGGCATTGTGCTAATTGAAACATGCTGACTTCGAATTTCAAAAGGCGCCAATGTTTGAACAGCGGCACTAATGATGGCAAATATAACCAGCGGCGCAATCCAGACAAATGACTTTACGTTCTTGGGTAACAGAGAAATAAATACACCACCCAAACTACAACTTAGCATAACGACAAACATATCTTGTGCGGAAGGCGATCTAGAAACCACAATGAATTGTGCTAACTCGAAACACACACCAATACTTGCACTGACAAAAACGCCGACAATTGGCCATAAGGTATAATTCACACTGCGCAACCACAAACACGTAATCACTGAAAACAGGAAAAAACGAAATCCAACAACCAGCTCATCGGTTAACTGAGTTGAAAACGAAGTAGATTGAGCGAATGCTTCTTTGACACCAGACCAGACAGTACTGACATCAAGCGTGAAATCAAATGGCTGCAAGGTCCCTGCTGCGATAATAAATAATGCGAGCATAAACAAGTAATAGTACTGATTATTAATCACCTGTCTAAAAGTTTTTGTTCTCATCATCAAACAGAATAATGAAAAAACAATTAACGCACTGAGCGCGCCTATGCCTGTCCCAAGAGTATTACATACGAGATCAGTCAATGATGTGTTACGCGACTCGGTGAACAGCTGAAGTATTTCTACATTTAGACTAATCAGAAAACCAAAAAATGTTACCAGGAATAATGCAAAAAATTTATTTCTCGCGAAAGACAACACGCCAAAAAATCCAAATGGAATGAAGAATAAAATGTTTTGTACGATATCTGTTAGAGAATGACGTGAACCATCAGCACGAAAGAATGGCACCCAACTAAAGTTTTCGATGCGGCTAATAACCTGCTCTTTACTGAAACTAAATTCAAATGGAATCAGTGCACCATAAAAAATAAATAATGTAAAAAGCAACCAAAGCACTTTAACACCATAGCTGGTAATCTCACGCGTATCATATAACGCATCCTGCGCTGAAGATTGCATGGCAATTAAAAATGTGGATTAACTAACCGGCTCTTGCAGGGCGCATTATCGTTGGCTCAACTCTTTGCTTGGTGCCTGTGCTGACGCGCTGTTTAGTCTGATGTTTTTTATTTGCAAACAATACCCTTGGCATACTGACAACCCCATTGAATAATGCACTCATAAATAATCCACCCAGCAACCCACATACAAACCCCTCAATAGATAACGGAAACGCTGGCTTAAATGTATCGATTACTGCTCGTGCAATATCCATTTTCAAACTTTTTGTTATTGTTATAACTTTTACCACAAATGATTGATTTGTTAGCCCTTGCACTTCTTGCTTGAGTTGTTGAGACTCTTGTTCAATTTGACGGATATTATTACCTGTGTGTTGAACGGAAGCATTCGCACTCGATTCAAAGTCATTAATCAAGGCGCGCAAATCTCCTTTATGTTGCTTATCAGCAATGGCCTGGTATTGCTCTAAATGCTTGACTTGGGCTTGATAATAGCCACCCAGTCTTTGCTCATATTGATCAATAAAGTGCGGCACTTGCATAAACAGCAACACACCCGTGGCAAAAATTATCTTATCGAATAGACTCTTTATAATACTCATAATTATCTCGGCTAATAGTTTTCATGCAGTCGTCGCTGCCTGCTTCCAGTAGTTAATGTCGACTGCTTTAATTGCGCTAAAAAGAATATCAACAAACGTATCTAAATTGTCAGACAATCTGTATTGAATATGGTTTAAACAGTCATGTTTTAACGACTATATCAACTGCATTTTAATTTTGACTATAACTAGCCAAAGCATCAGGCGATATGTTTAGGAGGCAGGAATGGTGGGCCGTGAGCGACTCGAACGCTCGACAAATTGGTTAAAAGCCAACTGCTCTACCAACTGAGCTAACGGCCCATTACGCCAGCTTGAACCAATCATTGGCAAGCTATATGGAATGTATTCTTAAATTACAGCTACTGTAATCGACTTGAATACGAGGGGTGCTCATTATACTCATAACGAGCATTTTGCAAAGCACCGAAATAAGAATTTACTGCCGAGTATTATTCTTTATGGAAAGGGTTCAGCAACTCAGCCGTTCCTGTCGCCACTGCGCCAATGAATGATTTTTCATCCAGCATGTGATACTGAACTTTCATTGTCAAAGCGCTCCCGAACACGATCATGCTGAGAGTAATGAAGGAACCAATAGCCAGCGTCGAAATGCCTGTTACACCTTGGCCAATAGTGCAGCCAAAGGATAGCACGCCACCAAAGCCCATCAAGACAGCCCCAATGAGATGACTGACCATCTCTGACTGGTTACTGAATGTTTCTATTCTAAAGGTTCGCGAAATAATGGCGTATATAAATGAACCGAGGATCATGCCAAAAGTAACTGCAATGCCAAAGTTAATTTCAGCGCCGGTGAATGTCATTAAATAGCTAATTGTATTTCCTGTAGGACCAACAAAAGTAAGACCTTGCGGTGATACAGGATCAAAGTCATCCTGACCAAGATACCCCGTGACAAACCATGCCGCGAGTACACAGCCGCCAACCGTGACACCTGCCAACACATTATCAAAGCTACTGCGGAATTCCTGTTGCTTTAATGCATAGAGAATAAAAGCAAGCCCAATAACAAATGCAAGTATAGTTTGTAAAATGTTTCCATCTGCAATACCGGTAAGCGCACTTACACCCTGAGATAAACTTTGTGATTGCATGCCTATATCGGTCAATTCGATATTGGCTTTGTATATATAATTAAGTCTGAGTAGTGCAAGCAGTCCGCGTAATGTCATATAAGCTGTTATGCCAAGCACAATGACAACAATCAAAGACTTTAGGTTACCCCCGCCAACACGGACTAGATTGCGTTGACCACAACCCGCAGCCAGTGTCATACCGATGCCAAAGATGAATCCACCTACTATATAACTCAGGTATAAAAACTGAGTGGAAAGGTACATTGACTCACCCAGACTGATGAGCCCTGACATTCGAAGAATCTGCACACCGATAATGGCGATACCAATACCCATAAACCAGGAACCCAAACGTCCTCGAGCTCCCATGTTGACGACGTCACTGACGGCGCCCATTGTGCAAAAGTGTGTTTTATTGCCTACAAAGCCGAATACCAGTGCTATGCAAAAACCCCAGATGGCGATGTAGTGAATATTAGATAAGTCTTCCATGAAATGTTCACTAACTAATAGAGGGCGCGATTATAACAGTACCTCCGAAAATTGACATTCCACAGTTAGAATTTTATGAAATGTGTAAAATTGACGTCCATGTCAATGCTATCTTCCTTAAATTAACTCACAAAATACCCTCAAATCCCTTGAAATATTAGGAATTTAATGAGTAATTACCCTGATTTAGTTTGATTCCGCAGGTGCTGGTGTAAATTGCTTCATCATCTCTGTCATTTGATCAAACCATTGGCTGTACTGATCAGGCTCCATCATCTGACCCATTGGATTGCCGCCGTGTCCATAGCCGCCACCCATGCCGCCCATCATTGGGTTCATCATGGACATAGGATTCATCATTGTCATTGGGTTCATCATAGTCATCGGATTCATCATCGCCATTGGGTTCATCATGCCCATCATCATAGGATTCATCATCCCCATCATTGGTCCCATCATGCCCATCATGGGATACATCATGGCCATAGGATTCATCATCATATTCATCATTGGATTCATGCCTTGCATCATCTGATGAGGTGACATGAATTGTGACATTTGTTGTGACGCTTCCATCATTGGTCCAAAGTCTTTCGCATAACGCGCAAGCGCTTCTCCTTCATGACATAAAGCACAGTTCTCCATAGACATAGCTTTGGCAGGATCCATCATCATAGCCATCATCTTGCTCCAAACTTCTGGATCCATAGATTTCTGCATGGCATATGACATTCCTGGCATTGAATAATTACTACTTGCTTCCTCTTCTGCGTTTACAAACACACCAAGTGTAAGCACCAGCGCTACAGCGATTAATATATTTCTAATTTTCATTTCGACTCCTTAATTTTTAATTGATACAACTCCTAGAGGTCTCCGCTCGCTGCACCTTCCATAATGTAACGAATATCATCACGAATTCTTTTTGCATCCGCTCTTAGTTCTTTGGTCATATGTGAATTAGGATTTTGCGCAAAATCCAGCCAACTCACATCCCAGTCCATGGTCATAATCCATATTTGGCCTTCAGCATCTTCAATGAGGGCGATTTTACAAGGCAGGAAGACAATAAACTCAGGCATGTAATCCAAAATTTTGCGCGCTACAACCGCATCGCAAAAACGGAAAATTTCAATTCTTGGTGTTGGTGCTTCAGTTAAGGCTTCAATCTCTTTTGACAGTGGGCTTGAACCTACAAACTTGAAATTCACCTCGTTGGCACGCAACTTCATGGATTCTACTGCGTCATCCCAGGTAACCCCCTCTTCGAGAGGAAGTTTATAAGTCATCACATTTAGCATGTCCCGCATCGACAACGGACTCATCATCATCATTGTCTGGAATGCGTTCTTCTTAGCTTCATCACTTATGCTAGGTAAGACAGTATTGACCGGATGGTCGTAAAAACTCTGGGTAGGAAAGCCGGGAATTTTGCCAACCGGTAATGTATTAGGCACATCATCATCTTCACGTTGCTCATAGGTACCACCCATTGCCGCCAAGAATAGCTTTGGATCCATCATGCGCATCATGCTGTCGAGTGACTCTGCACGAGTCATTCCATCTACCGCAGGGCTAGCCATCATTTGCATCATCGGGCTCATACTCATGAACATTGGATTCATCATTGCCAACATCGGATTCATCATGCCCATCATGGGATACATCGAACCCATCATGCCTGGACCCATCATCATCCCGTTCATCATCATCGGATTCATCCATGCCATGGGATTCATGCCACCCATCATATATGGATTCATCATCATGTTATGTGCAGGGTTATTTGCGGCATAGCCATTGCTCGACGCTTCAGTCTCAGCAAGCACTGATTGGTGAGTAATTAGCAGTGTAATAATTAGCGCGGTAAAAAAATGTTTTGTTGATCTCATTCGACTCCTCCTGTCGTTTTGAGAAACGGCACCTATCTCGTCATAATCTTTAGTCTACACCCCATTAACAAAGGGCTGCGGATTATATTTATATGTAAAGAGTAATATTTGCTTCTTCGGCAAATTCAAAAAATGTCGCCGCACCACCATATGCGATGCCATCAATTAAATCGTCTGACTCAAAGTCAAATAAATCGACTGTCATCTGGCATGCAACTAGTTTAACGTCCGCTTCAATGCAAAGTTCACGTAATTCCTCAACACTGGCAACGCCTTTCTTTTTCATTTTTGCTTTCATCATGGACGACATCATCGCTTCCATGCCTGGCAGAGCAGTTCCCATTACAGGAAACCATTTATCCATATTCATAGGCATCGGCATGGCAGGATTGCCAAGTGGTGTGACTTTAAGGTTTAAGTCTTTACGTAATAACGCTAAGCCATAAAAGGTAAAAAATATCTGCACTTCATAATCGAGTGCAGCAGCCGTAGAGGCTAATATAAATGGAGGATAAGCCCAATCAAGGCTTCCTTTTGTGGCAATTATGGCGAGTTTTTTTTGCTCCGACATCTTCCCCCCTCATGTAATTATTATTGGTCTAAATCGTGCTACGAACGAACATTAGCATATTATTATTATCTTATATACTCAATCGATATTGAATTTATATCTACCTCGATAAGTTATATAAATAGAGCCGTAATTACAATCAGTTAAGATGCAGCTTGATATCTGGTTGGATCTTCAATGCCGGCATCATAAAAGCCCTGACGACGCAATTGGCATGAATCACACTGTCCGCAGGCTAAGCCATCAGGTGTCGCTTGATAACAAGATACAGTTTGAGAATAGTCCACACCAAGCTGCATTCCCTGGGCAATAATTTGCGCCTTGGTCATATCAATCAGTGGTGTCATGACTGTTACACCCTGCGCTTCAACTCCTGCCTTAGTGGCTACATTACACAGCTGCTGAAACGCCTGTATAAATTCAGGACGACAATCAGGATAACCAGAATAATCAACCGCGTTGACGCCAATAAAAATTGCCTCTGCCGATAAAACTTCTGCCCAGCCTAACGCCACCGATAAGAAAATCGTATTACGTGCAGGCACATAAGTAATAGGAATATCATCAGACAGTGACGTTGGTACTGCTAAGTCGTGATTAGTTAACGCCGAGTTGTCAAAAATGGATAAATCCAAATCAAATACATGATGACATGACACCTTCATGGTTTGTGCAATACGTTGAGACGCGGCAACTTCGGCCTCATGCCGTTGCCCATAACGAAAACTCAATGCGTAGCACTCATAGCCCTGCTCCTGTGCAATGGCTAATGCAGTAACAGAATCTAATCCTCCTGATAACAACACCACTGCTTTTTTACTACCTGACATACTCACTTACCCGGCTGATCGCCCCAAAGCACTTTATGCAATTGCATTTGAAAGCGCACCGGTAATTGGTCTCGCAATAGCCAATCAGCTAATTGAGCAGGTTCCAATTGTTGATGACTTGGAGAAAATAGGATTTCACAGCGCGCATCTAGTTTTCGTTCTTGTACTTGTTTTTTACTCCATGTGTAATCCTGCTCGCTGCAGATAACAAATTTAATTTGATCTTTGGCATCAAGCATCACTAAATTTTGCCAAAGATTTTTGTCTTGCTCTTTAGAATCCGGGGTCTTTATATCCATGATTTTTATAACACGCGCATCAACCTCTTCAAGTGATAATGCACCACTTGTCTCGAGAGAGACTTGGTAATGTTGATCACACAAGCGCGTTAACAATTCGATACAGTCGGGCTGCGCAAGTGGCTCTCCACCAGTCACAGTGACGTAAGATGTTTTATATTGCTGAACCTGACGTTCAATTTCAGACATGGTCATCCATTCTCCACCAGAGAAGGCATATTCTGTATCACAGTACTGGCAACGCAATGGGCAGCCTGTCAGGCGCACGAAGACAGTGGGCAAACCAATCGTACTGGTTTCACCCTGCAATGAATAAAAGATCTCGGTGATACGAAGTTTGGCTTCTGATTTAGATTCGGGCATGCAAAAAAGAAAAAATTAAACTAGAAATAATCTTCACATATAGAACCAGACATTGCCATATCACTGTGAGTCGACTTGCTTCTCACACCGCTCCCCAATTCACCTCATAGCTTGTCGCATTATTTCATTTTGATCACATACTTTGCAGATAGATGCACAAAGTAGCTCAAGGGCTCTTGGAAGAGCCATTGAGCAATCGAGTAGAAAAATGAAATAATTAGATCAGCCAAAGGCCAAGCTATTGATGTGACTTTTGTTTTAGTTACTTTTTTTGACTATACAAACAAAAGTAACAGCACAAATTAATGCCCTTCTTTCTCTAAGCGTTCCAAGCGCTCTTGTGCAAGGCCAGCCACGGTCGAATTTGGAAATTGTGCACGTAAGCGCGTGAGTGTGACGCGCGACTCTTCGAACTGGCCAAGTTCATATTGTGTGTAGCCAATTTTCAAACGCGCATCCGGCAATTTGCTGCTGGTAGGATAGCGGTCAATCACTGTTTGAAACTCAGTTAATGCACGGTCATAACGCTTAGTGACATAATTTGCCTCCGCCAGCCAGTACTGCGCATTTGCAGAATATTTACTATTTGGATAGCTTGCTAAAAAATCTTCAAACGCACCAATTGATTCATCATGTCGACGCTGCTTTAAGAGTAAAAAAGCATTGCGGTATGCATCAATGGTTTCATTTGAGTCCTGTGTGTCACTTGATACCACAATGGGCTTGCGTTTCACCGGTTCAGCTTTAACTACTTCCACTTCGGTGGTTGCAGAAGCAGCACTGGTCGCCGCTTTAGATGTTTGCTGAGAGGATTGCGTGGTAGCTAATTGTTCGCTTGAGTTATTTAGTTCTTGTTGCATCTGTAAACGTTTATCCAACGCCATGAGAGATTCGCGTTGTTGTTTTTGCATCATTTCTAACTCGTTACGTAAGCTTTCGTTTTCTCCACGCAACTGTTGCAGCTCACGTTCCATGCGATTTAGCTTTTGCTGTAAAGTAATCAATGATTCTTTATTGGCAGAGCTTGCTGCCTCATCATCTAATGCACGCTCTAATCTCTCTAAACGTTGCGTAACAATATTCAGCTCTTCTTTAGTCGCTTTAGGCGCAGCACTCACCACCTGCGTAAGCATCATTAAAAATATACTCACTATTAAAATAAAACGACAATGTTGCATAAACTTCCCTTTATCCTGATTAATCAACCCAAGCTAGCAATATCGGCAGATTAATAAACTACTTCAACACGTCGATTCAATTGCAATGCGGAATCGTCAGTGCCTTCAACTGCCGGACGTTCTTCACCAAAACTGACAAGTTCGATTTGCTCTTCTTGCGCACCTTCGAGAAGGAGCACTTCTCTTACAGATTTAGCCCGCTCTTCGCCCAGAGCAAGGTTATATTCGCGCGTTCCACGTTCATCTGCATGACCTTCCAGACGAACTAGACGATCTGGGTTACCACTTAGATATTTTCCATGCTCACGTACGATCATTAATGAGTCTTCACGAATACTGGCACTATCGTAGTCAAAGTAAATGGTGCGTACGAAAAGATCACTGGCGGGATCATCTAAAGGATCTAATATCACCGAGTCATCATCATCCAGACCAGACGAGGAATATTCATCGGCACCGACATCAATAGGCTCACCGTCTTCAATCCCAGACGTACCCATGGTTTCATCACCCGGTTTAGTTTTATTCCCTGAGCAACCAGAGATTACAAGAACAAGTGATAGAAAAAGTAAAACTGATAGTTGTCGAATAGTCATATGTATTCCTCTTTTAAAATACTTAACGAACAATTAAATTTATCTACGAAACGGTGACCACGAAGGTTCTCTCACTTTCTCTTTTTGTAAACGCAATCTTTGTTTTACACGTCCATCAGCACTCACGGCTGATAACACAGTACTATTATTGTGTCGCGTTGAATAAATTATCATGCTTCCATTAGGAGCAAAGCTGGGCGCTTCATCTAACACGCCATCAGTTATCAATCTAAAATTATTACTTTCAATGTCGAGCACGCCAACACGATAGCCCGTATCGTCTCGATGCACTAAAGCAATTGTTTTACCATCCGCTGACACAGACGGCGCGGCATTATATGACCCCTCAAACGTCAAACGCTTGGGCGAACCTCCACCAAACGGAACTTGATATATTTGTGGCGAACCGGAACGATTAGAAGTGAAATAAATAAAACGTCCATTAGGTGACCATGCGGGCTCAGTATCGATGCCGTAATGATCAGTCAGTTTTCGTAATTTCCCTGATTCAATTTCTAGCACAAATATTTCTGGGTCTCCGCCACTGGAGAGTGTCAGGGCTAAATAACTACCATCCGGCGACCAGGCAGGTGCGCTATTGATGCCGGGTTGTGATGAAATTTTAGTGCGTTTACCCGTAGATACATCTTGGGTGAATATTTCAGTACGCTCATTTTCAAATGACACATAAGCCACTCGTCGTCCGTCTGGAGACCACGCCGGCGACATTAATTGTTTTGACGAAGAAAATATGGTGCGCGGGTTATAGCCATCAGCATCGGCTATCTGTAACTGGTATTTTTTACTGTCATTACTTGCTGATTCACTGATATATGCAATACGCGTACTGAACGCACCTTTGATCCCGGTGAGTTTTTCAAATACCAAATCAGAGATTTTATGTGCAACTTTACGTAGCTGATTTTTATTAACTGTAACTGTGTGGCCTAGTGCGCGGGCTTTACGCACCAAATCATATAACTCAAATTGAACCCGTATTTGGTCTTCACCGGCAGCCGTCGCACGCATCGATAACAATGCTTCAATTCCCATGTTACGCCAGCGATTATAATCGACTTGGTCGAGCTGAATTTTCTGTTGTGGGTAATTCTTTTTATCGACAATGGAAAAATAGCCACTGCGATGCAAATCCGCGAATACCACACTCTCCAATAAAGTCGCCGCAATAGGTACATCACCGTCGACAGGTGTAATGGCTAACGGCATCGCTGATTCAACGCCCTGTGTGACTTCAATCTCTAACAGCGCATAGGCATGAGTGGAATATATGACGTTTAGCAACAACAAAACCGGTAAAGAAAATAACTTCACTGTTGTGTTGAACATGCTGTAGGTAAATTTAATCATTCTTTATTGTTTACTGAATTGGTCTAAATTTTATAAGCAACTCACGGGCAAATAATTCATCATCAGGAGGCGCGGGTAAGGGATCAGACTTCCATACCGCTTCTTCAACAGACTTTTTAAATTGCTCGCCCCCACCACTACACTGTTTAACAACCACTTCTTCGATATAACCGCCCACAGCCTGTTTAACGTAAACTTTACAGAATGCATTGCTGGTATCCACTCCTGGCGGCTTACGCCAACGACTGCCTACTTTTGATTGAATCGCATTAATGTATTGCGACTGTAAAGTATTTAACTCGCGTTGTCTTGCTGCTTTCGCTTGCCGTTCTTGTTCAGCGCGCATTTCAGCTTCTTCTTGCTCTAAGATTGCCTCCAAACGTTTTTGTTCCGCCAACTCTTCGGCCCGACGTTGTGCTTCTTGTTGTTTTTTAAGCTCTTCTGCTAGCTTTTTTGCGTTTTCTTCAGCACGCAGACGCTCTTGTTCCGCTTTCTCTTCGGCTTCTTTTTTCGCTTGTTCTGCTTGCTGTTTTTCTAGTTCAGCTTGCTTTCTTGCTTCCGCTTCTTTTTTCGCTTGCTCTTCGGCAAGACGTTTTGCTTCTTGGGCTTGTTTTATTTCTGCCTGGCGTTTTTCTTCCTCAAGGCGTTTGGCTTCTTCTAGCTGGCGTTGTTTTTCTTCTGCTTCGCGCTGTTTACGCAGCTCTTGTTCACGCCTTTTACGCTCTCTGGCCTCGGCTTCATCTTTGATTTTTTGCTTCTCTTGTTCAATTGCCGCGCCATCGATGACTTCAGCTTTGACAATATTCACCGGATCAACGAGTGATTGACTGGCTTTGGGTGGCAACTGGAAACCAAATATAAAAAGAGAAAAAACAACGATATGCACTAAAACGGCAATCACTGCAGAACGTGGAATAAAAAGCTTTTCCTTAGCCATCAGAGTTAATCAGATTCAGCAGTTACGCCTCATTAGCGTTCAGAGGCAGACCTGGACTCAGGCTGCGAGATCAATCCCACTGATGGCACACCAGAATTTTGCAATGCCACCATCACCTCAACTACACGTCCATACATGACATTCTGATCGCCTTTAACATAGGCTTGTTGGCTGGGTAATTGGGCAAGCATGCCAGGGGCAAACTGACGGAACTCATCCAGTGACATTGGGCGTTCGGGATTCGACCCTTTATTGACATAAATTTTACCCAGTTGATCAACTGAAACAATAAATGGCTCATCCTGTTCCATAAACTCTTTAATAGGTTCAGATGGCGCCTTGGGCAAATCCACTTGCACACCCTGATTGAACATCGGTGCAGTGACCATAAATATCACCAGCAACACCAACATCACATCAATGTAAGGCACCACATTAATATCTGAAATAGGCTTACGACGTCGGGAAAGTTGCGACATTAGCTTTCCATTTTGCGTGTTTGTGCTGCAGATGATTCGCCACTATCACGTGTAATCGCCTGTCGCTGCAATAAAGCAGTAAATTCTTCAACAAAATTATCGTAACGTGTGATTAAGCGATCGGCTTGAGTAGAGTAACGATTATAGGCAATGACCGCAGGTATAGCAGCAAACAATCCCATCGCTGTGGCGATTAACGCTTCCGCAATCCCGGGGGCGACAGCTGATAATGTTGCCTGTTGCACTTCACTCAGCGCCCGAAAAGAATTCATGATGCCCCATACAGTACCAAACAAACCTATGTATGGGCTGGTTGAACCCACGGTAGCTAAAAACGGTAAATAATGTTCCAAGAAATCTATCTCTCGTGAAAGTGCTACTTTCATTGAGCGCAATGAGGTGTCACTGATGGATAATGCGGAGACCTTACGTGTTTTATGTAAGCGTATATATTCTTTAAAGCCGGCAACAAAAATTCTCTCCATACCAGAAAGGTTTCGTTTTGAACCAACTTTTTCATATAAAGATGGCAAATCTGCTCCAGACCAAAAGCGATCCTCGAAGGCATTGGCTTCTTTGGTCGCCAATTTTAATACCCGTGCCTTGCTAAAAATCATTGTCCAGGAAATGACAGAGGCCAACACCAAGATGATCATCACTAACTGAACTAATAAACTTGCATCGGCAATCAGCCGATAGAAACTCATATCTACATGCATGCTTTCAATACTTCGTATATAGGTTTAGGAATAGGAGACGGAGAAAAAGATTCACTATGTAAACACACTACATTGACCGTGGATTTAACAATTAATTCGTTTTTATCTTCAGATAATTTAAAAATTGACTGATGCATTGCCATACTGGCTTGTTTCAATTGAATATTTTCGACCGTTATATTTAGCTGCTCATTAAAGTGCGCCGGTTTTAAGTATTTTATATCGACGGCCCTTACCGCAAATATAATATCGTGCTGCTGTCGCAAGTGATCTTGTTCAAAACCCAAACTACGCAGCCACTCAGTACGCGCACGTTCCAGGAAACGCAAATAGTTAGCATAAAATACCACTCCTCCAGCATCAGTGTCTTCATAATAAACTCGCACAGGCCACACAAACGGCTTTATATCTGTCATTGTCTAAGCTTGTTGAGACTTATTCAGAAAACAAATCGCCACTGGTGGACTGCAATTGCTGTAATTGTTTTGGTGCAGCGATGCCAAAATGGCGGTAACAATTCATCGTCGCTACACGCCCGCGTGGAGTGCGCATTAAAAATCCATTCAAAATTAAGTAAGGCTCAATGACATCTTCGATGGTGCCACGTTCTTCACCAACTGCCGCAGATAAGCTATCGAGTCCGACCGGCCCGCCATCAAATTTTTCAATCACTGCTAGCAGTACACGTCGATCCATTTGATCGAACCCATTGTGGTCGACACTCAACATATCGAGCGCTTTATCCGCAACCTTCTTCTCAATCACACCATTTGATTTAACTTGCGCATAATCACGCACACGTCTCAATAATCGATTGGCAATACGGGGAGTACCGCGAGAACGTTTTGCAATTTCAATGGCGCCGTCACGATCTATTGGTACATTTAGAATATCAGCAGAACGTACCACTATAGAGGCTAATTCTTCAGTGGTATAAAACTCTAACCGTTGCACAATCCCAAAGCGATCTCGCAAAGGTGAAGTTAATAAGCCTGCCCGTGTGGTGGCACCGACTAATGTAAAAGGTGGTAAATCAAGTTTAATAGAACGCGCGCTGGGTCCTTCACCAATGACAATATCCAATTGAAAGTCTTCAAGCGCGGGATACAGGATTTCTTCTACTATCGGGCTTAGACGATGTATCTCATCAACAAACAAGACATCATTTTCTTCCAGGTTTGTCAGAATTGCCGCGAGGTCACCGGCTTTTTCCAATACGGGCCCAGAAGTTTGGCGCATATTGACAGACAACTCATTTGCAATGATATGCGACAACGTCGTTTTACCTAGGCCTGGCGGGCCAAATATTAATACATGATCAAGAGCCTCTTTTCTTTCTCGTGCTGCGGCAATGAATATTTCCATCTGCTCGCACACTTTTTCCTGGCCAGTGTAATCAGCAAGTGTTTTAGGTCGAATCGCGCGATCAATCGCGATATCTTCGCTACCGATATTGTCAGCTTCGATTAGTCTTTCCTTGGGTAGTCTTTCAGTACTCATACATTATTTGCTCAAACTTGATTTAAGCGCTAGACGTATTAGATCTTCACATGAGGAGGATTCATCTTTTACATTTTCTATCATACGAGTCGCTTCCGGCCCTTTATAACCCAATGCGGTTAGCGCTGAAATGGCTTCATCTATGTGGCTTCTCACCGTATCAACATGACCCGACTGCTTGACTACCGATGATGACGCATCATTTGCCAAGCGATCACGCAATTCTACAATTAAACGCTCAGCCGTTTTCTTGCCAACTCCAGGAAGACGAACTAACGCATCCACATCACCTAATTGAATACAGCGTCGAAAGCCATTGGCGTCCATGCCTGACAAAATCGCTAATGCCATTTTAGCACCAACACCATTCACTTTAAGCAAGGTGCGGAAAAGATGACGCTCGGGGACATCATTAAATGCATAAAGTGTTTGCGCATCTTCACGAACAATCATGTGAGTGTGTAATGTCACTTGTTGTCCACATTCTGGTAATTGATAAAAAGTTGACATGGGTGCTTCCAACTCATAACCCACCCCATTCACTTCAATCATCAATGCCGGTGGTTGTTTATAAATGAGTTGACCTTGCAGGCGACCAATCATCTATTGATTCGCCTCAATTGAATGGTGATGGCGAGTCACCAAGCCCGTGTGAGCATGACATAAGGCTACAGCCAGTGCATCAGCCTCGTCAGCCTGCAACACTTTTCGAGTATTAAGTAAACGCAAAATCATATGCTGAATTTGTTCCTTGGATGCCGCGCCGTATCCGACAGTTGACTGTTTGACTGCTTTAGCGCTGTACTCAAAAATTTCCAGATTTGCTTGCACGCCAGCGGTCATGGCTGCTCCACGCGCATGCCCAAGCTTCAAAGCAGAGGCCGCATTTTTAGACAGGAACACTTGTTCAATGGCCATATGTTGAGGTTGATATTGCGCAATTATTTCTGTCAGTTGTGAAAAGATTTGCCCCAGTTTACTGGCCAACGTATCACTGGGTAATTTCAAATAACCACTATGTACAAAACGACTTTGCTGGCCGTTACTGTCAATGATGCCAAAACCTGTTTTGACTGAGCCAGGATCGATACCTAACACTCTAATCATTTGGGGCATACGCAAGACTCACTCAGACATACTTTGCAATACAGTATCAGGGAAATCCGCATTCGAATAGACATTCTGCACATCATCCAACTCTTCCAGCACGTCAATTAAGCGAATAATTTTTTCTGCATCTTTATCACTGACTGCCGCCATGGTTCCAGGTCGCATTGACACTTCAGCAAAACTGGCTTCAAGTTCAGCCTGTTTGAGTGCTTCTTGTAATTGCATAAACGTATCTGGTTGGCAAATAACATCAACCGAGCCATCATCATTGTTGACGATATCATCGGCACCGGATTCAAGCGCTACTTCCATTAAGCGATCTTCATCCACCCCCGGCTCGTAACTGAACACGCCCTGCTTAGAGAACAAATAAGCCACTGACCCACTGGTGCCAAGATTTCCGCCATGCTTTGTAAATGCATGACGCACTTCAGACACAGTGCGATTACGGTTGTCGGTAAGGCAATCAACCAATACCGCGGTACCACCCGCACCATAGCCCTCATATAAAATTTCCTCGTACTCCATGCCTTCAAGCTCACCCGCCCCGCGCTTGATTGCACGGTCGATGGTGTCTTTATTCATGTTTGCGCCCAGGCCTTTATCCACCGCCAATCGTAACCGCGGATTGGCTGAAATATCAGAGCCACCCATCTTGGCTGCAACAGTAATTTCCCGAATAAGCTTTGTGAATACTTTGCCGCGTTTCGCATCCTGTGCTTTTTTGCGATGCTGGATATTCGCCCACTTACTATGACCTGCCATAATCCTCTCGTTGAGTTAAATAAAGGCGCTAGTTTAGCATCTGTCGAGACATAGCCAAATCAATGCAGATTGCGAAAAAAGAAATTGATTTAAGCAATTATTGGGCGTTCTGGCACCCAGCGTTGAATGGCTTCACTGTTGGTATAAGACGTCGCCATTTGGATTGCTTCCTCGCGCACCACCCAGCGAAATTCAGTATGCTCGCGCGGGTCAAATTGAATCTCGCGACATTCATCCAGCGGTAATAAAAATACATGCTCACGATTACGCGTCACACCGGGAGCATAACGGTCGCGCCAAATCGAATAGATTTCAAATTCCTGGTCATATTCGCAGTCAATTAAGCCCTCAGGGTCAAGGCCAGTTTCCTCTTTTAACTCACGAATCGCCGCATCTCTAGGTTGTTCATGCCATTCGAGGCTGCCAGTGACTGACTGCCAAAAATCCTCTGGAAAGACACGCTGCATCATTAATACATGCCCAGTATGGCTGTATATCACCACCAAGACTGATTCAGGACGTTTGTAATTTTGATTTTGTTCCATCGTCTCTGTGATTATGTTTGAATGCATGTGAATGATACATTGATACTCAACCTTATCACGTCACTTTATACTCGATTAATATGATTCGATTTCGACCCATAATTGCTTGTCTGTTTGCATGTTTTTTAAGCGCCTGCGCTCCTCAACAAACGACAACAAAAAACAATGAATCCAGCCCGGATATTAACGCACTTGTTAAGACAAGTTTGTTACAAATTCAGGCAGCTAATTTCAGTCAGGCACAAGCGACAATCCAACGTGCACTGGCATTAGACCCCAATAATGTCGATGCGAATAATATTGCCGGGCTCATTTTCGGCAAATCCAATCAGCCGGAGCTTGCCGTACAGTTATTTGAAAAAGCATTATCCATTGCCCCCCATGACGCCTCCACGCTGAATAATTATGGCAGCTTTTTATGTGATAACGGCAGAATCGAGCAGGCAGAAAAGAAATTTCTCAAAGCAGGAAGCCACCCAAGTAATCCGAATCCGGAAATTGCATATACAAACGCAGGCTTATGTGCGCTGAGAACACCCGATCTCGACCAAGCGGAAGACTATTTCAAGACAGCACTAGATTTTAAGCAACAAAACTCAGTCGCATTGTTCCAATTGGCTAACATTAATCTAGCCAAAGGGCGTGGCATCCCTGCACTAGAGCGCTTACATGCGTATTCACAAATTGCCTCTCATACACCACAAACTTTAAAACTCGGCATAGAAATCGGCCGCCTAATGCGCGATAAAGAAGTGGAAGTGAGTTACTTCAATTTACTGCAAAATGAATATCCAAGCTCAGAAGAGTTTCAGTGGGCAGTGACAACCATTAAATAACAGCACATCTATTTTGCTGACAGAATAAATTATTCTCAGAGAGCAGGCACAAATAAAATTCGTCACACTACTCTGTGGGTTTTGCACGTAATCGAATATTTAATTCTTTAAGTTGTCTTTCGCTTACTTCGGCAGGCGCATCGGTTAATGGACAGGTTGCAGTTTGCGTTTTAGGAAACGCCATGACGTCACGAATAGAATCACTGCCAGTCATCAACATAATTAAACGATCCAAACCAAACGCAATCCCGGCATGCGGCGGGCAACCAAACTTAAGCGCTTTTAACAAGAAGCCAAATTTATTTTCTGCTTCTTCAGGAGAGATATTTAACACTTCAAAGACTGCTTTTTGCATATCTTGCTTGTGTATACGCACGGATCCACCCCCAAGCTCAGTGCCATTAAGCACCATGTCATATGCTTGTGACAGGCTTTCACCTGGGTTATCTAGTAACTCTTGTGCAGAGTCAGTATTCGGTGCTGTGAATGGATGATGTAACGCATTCCAGCGCGATTCTTTTTCATCCCATTCAAACATAGGAAAATCAATCACCCACAACGGTTGCCACTCTCCCTCAAGCAAGTCTCTATCTATTCCCAACTTCACACGCAATGCACCTAATGCATCATTGACTACCACTGTTTTATCGGCGCCGAAGAACAGCAAGTCGCCATTCGCTGCCTTGGTTCTCTCGAGAATTTTTTCAATTACATCGTCAGGCAAGAATTTCAAGATGGGACTTTGCAACCCTTCGCGTCCTTGCGCAGTATCATTACACTTAATGTAAGCAAGTCCTTTCGCTCCATAGTTAGCAACGAATTTTGTGTAATCATCAATTTCTTTACGTGTGAGTTCACTGCCATTAGGCAATCGCAATACTGCTACGCGCCCTTTGTCATCATTGGCCGGCCCGCTGAAAACCTTAAACTCCACGGCACCCATTAAGTCAGTAATATCAACTAACTCCAACGGAATGCGTAAATCAGGTTTGTCAGATCCGTAACGATGCATGGCTTCGGCATACGGCATGCGTGGAAACGGATTAGGCAAATCAACATTTAACGTCGCCTTAAACATGTCACGCATCATGCCTTCCATCATGACAATAATGTCTTCATCGCCCATGAATGATGTTTCAATATCCAGTTGGGTAAATTCTGGTTGGCGATCGGCACGCAAATCTTCGTCTCGAAAACATCGCACAATTTGATAATAGCGATCCATGCCACTCATCATTAACAACTGTTTAAAGATTTGTGGCGACTGAGGTAATGCAAAAAATGATCCTGGCTGCGTGCGACTTGGCACTAAATAATCTCGTGCCCCTTCCGGAGTGGCTTTAGTTAACATGGGTGTTTCAATATCCAAAAAGCCATTGTTATCTAAATATGAACGTAACGCCTGAACCACTTTGACGCGCATTTGCATGCGTTCCTGCATGATCGGGCGACGCAGGTCAACGTAACGATATCTCAAACGAGATTCTTCATTCACATCATCGTCATCAAGTTGAAACGGTGGGGTTTCAGATTCATTGAGCACATTGAGCTCGGTGGCTAACACCTCAATTTCACCTGTGCTGAGCTCTGGGTTTATGGTGCCTTCTGGGCGCAATCGCACCTTCGCCGTGACTTGCAATACATATTCATTGCGGATGTGTTCGGCTTGACTAAATATATCTGCTCGATCGGGATCAAAAACTACTTGAACGAGTCCTGTTCTATCACGTAAATCTACAAATATGACGCCCCCATGGTCACGACGACGATTCACCCAGCCACATAAAGTGACTTGTTGGTCGAGATTCGCTTTGGTGACTTCCCCACAATATTGCGTGCGCATGCTTTAGCTTCCTGGCTGAGATGGTTGTGTATTTCGAGAATTTTCGTGAGGGGTGGATATTACGGAGTCGTCTTGCTTGAATCAACATCATCCTTGCTGGTATTGGAGGCAATGCCAAGCGACATAACAAGTTTCAGTGCTGTTTCTATATCCATATCGAGTTCACGCGTATCCTCAATCGGCACCACCATAATAAATCCAGAGGTCGGATTAGGTGTGGTCGGAACAAACACCATAATGCATTCTTTATCGAGATGCGCTTGAACCTCATTGGCCGCCGGCCCGGTCTGGAAACACACCGTCCAAATTCCCTTGCGTGGATATTCAATCAATAACACCTTTCTGAACGACTGACTGCCGGTTGACAAGAGACTGGCTAAAATTTGTTTGGATGAAGAGTAAACTGTTCTGACCAGAGGAATGCGTTCAAGGATGAGTTCCCAGCCCCTTAATACTGAGCGCCCCAGCAAGTTGGCACCTATCATGCCGGTCACCAGTAAAATGGTTACCGCCAGCACCAAACCAAAGCCAGGGATCGTGAAGCCTAAAACGGTTTCTGGTCGCCATTCGACCGGCAACAGCAACAGTAGCCGATCCATCAGCTCGAGCATGAACTTGATAACAAGAAATGTAATGCCTAAGGGTACCCAGACAAGTAAGCCTGCCACTAAATATTTGCGTAGCATGTTATGACTCTATAGGCATGTGAATAGACTTAAGAATTACTTGCCGAGCTGCTGCTTGTTTTGGATTCGCTCGTTTTAGAAGAACTTTTTGCCGCACCAGTCTTCTCAGAGCTGCTTTTCTCTGCTTTTTGTGAATCGCTTTGCGCTAAATTTTTCTTGTTTTTGGATTTAAAATCAGTTTCGTACCAACCACTGCCACTTAATCGAAAGCCGGCGGCTGACACAAGCTTCTTTAGTGCGTGCGCATGACAGGCAGGGCATTCCACAAGAGGATCATCATTAATTTTTTGTAACACTTCATGGTGTGCGCCACACTGCTGGCATAGGTATTCATAAATTGGCATGTACTATCAATCCCTTAGTCACATTGGTGTGAGATTATATGGGGCCAAATATGACCATAACAAGTCACATTTGAATCTATGCCAGCTAACTATGAATCGCACCATTTAGTGGCAAATGAAACTGTTAGCTTGGCTTGCAAATAAATCAATTTCAGAAACACCGATAAGTGGTCTCATCTCACTTAGAGCCGCTATATATTACACACTCATCACAAAAATAACCTTAGTGATTACTTATTATTTAACAGCTTCAAATATGCTAAAATTTACTTGAATTTTGATGAGGGGGACACCTATGAAAACCACACTTAATTCTCATCTCATACATGCTTCAATGATGGCGGTATTTTTGCTGTCCTCACCACTGTTAGCAGAGCAATCCGGCACACTCGAAGCGCCCCCTAGCGCTGAAGATATCTCAGAAAGCCAGCCACTTCAGTTAAAAACCCAAACCGTTTACGAAACCAAATTCTTGCCGGGTGTGAGACTGTGTGAAGAAGACGAGGTCGATTATCGAGGCGATTTTCGCAAAGTAAATTGTCAAGACGAAGAGATGATTAACGCCGTATCAACACGCAAAGAAGATCCTTACAACAACGCCAAACCAAACACGATTGTGAGCGACAGAATCGAACCTAATGGCAATATATTTCGCATCAACTTTCGCAGAAAAGCGACCGTGGTAGAAAATACCTCAGACAACTAATCACTGATAACTGCGTTTATTTAATAAATAACGCCATCGTTTCTATATGTCCCGTATGCGGAAACATATTCAATACACTCAATTTATTCAGTCGATACCCTAACTCATTTACAAGCACATTAGCATCTCTGGCCAAGGTGCCAGGATGACAAGAAATGTAAAGTATTTTTGCCGCGCTTATTTCAGACAATTGCTCAACAACTTCTTTGGCGCCGGCGCGCGGCGGATCAATTACCATGATGTCCCAAGCTTGATTCAGCCAATCACTTTGCTCATTGACTGTAAATAAATCCTGTTTGTTAAAGTCAATATTATCAATATGATTGCTACGTGCATTATGCTGCGCACGCGCCACCAGTTCTGCGTCACCCTCAATGCCCAACACATGACTGACATGCTTTGCCATGGGTAAACTAAAATTACCCAAGCCACAGAATAAATCCAATACCTTATGCCGTTTTTCCAACTGCAACCATTCTATCGCCTGTTGCACCATCTTTTGATTTATTTCGTTATGTACCTGAATAAAATCAATGGGTAAAAAATCTAAACGAATACCAAAAGGCGGCAATGTATAACTTAATGGCGAATCAAATGTTTGATTATTTAAAGCGGTCACCGTCGCCGGCCCTTTGGTTTGCGTATAAATACGCACGTTATGTGTATTTGCAAAGCCAGCTAATTGTTCTGCATCATTATCTGAAAGTGGTGCTAGTATTCGAAACACCAACGCGGTGGCATTTTCTGCCATGCTGCACTCAATTTGCGGGACTTTATCTTTAATAGAAAAACCAGCAATCAGTTCTGATAATGGTTCAATCAAACATGCAAGCGTGGGATGTAATACTTCACAATGTCGCATGTCTGTGACATAAGGCAGGCCGTATTCTCTGAAGCCGACCAACACACGTCCCTTTTTCGCCACATATTTCACGGCCAAGCGTGCACGACGCCGATAACCCCATGCCGCACCCTGAATGGGTGGCAACACATTTTCAGGAGCAACGTTGCCAATTCGACTTAGTGTATCCAGAACTGACTTCTGCTTAAATGCCACTTGCGCATGTTCAGCAATATGTTGAATTGAACAACCACCGCACTGAGTAAAGTATTCGCATTTGGCAGATACGCGATCGGGCGATGATTCAAGTACCTCAACTAACTTAGCTTCATCATAGCGCTTCTTTTTGCGACCACGCTGAAATGACACCGTTTCTCCGGTAATGGTAAATGGAACAAACACGACTTTGCCTTCCTGGTCAGCCACGCCCTTACCATCTAAAGTGATATCAACAATGTTTGCGGTATTAATTCCCTTTGAATTTGTCATGATGATTGTTTCAAGATCTGATTTAAGCTGATACGTTATGCATTAATCGAAGTACCCGTAGCGATATAGGGTAAGAAAAATTTTAACTCGATCACAATTTTGATGATGGTAGAATTAATTGTTGTTTAAGGTCGGAAGAATATTGCCATTTAGCTGATCTAATAAAAAATGCAACAGTGACCAGGTAATGTAATACCCTATGAAATATAGACGCATAGTGGCAAATAGTTACAAGACATCATTAACGCTGAGTTTACTTGGCGCGCTAGTGATTTTTGCCGGCTGTTCTTCAACACCAGAAAAACCTGATGTCACGCATACAAGCTCAACACAAGTCAATTCGGCATCAGATAAAAATTTCAAGCGTTCAACACCGTTAAAATATTCTACTGGTCAGCAAATAGTATCTATCGCTGAATCACTTGTTGGCTCACCTTATCGTTATGGTGGTGCTTCACCTCGTGGCTTTGATTGTAGCGGCTTGGTATACTATACCCATCAACAGTTAGATATAACAGTCCCACGCACGACCAAGCAACAAGCTCACTTCAAGTCATCTAAGCAGCTGAGTACTGCTCAACCAGGCGATATATTATTCTTTAAAATTTACGGCGATCAAGTTTCACACGTCGGCATTTACACAGGAAACAATCAATTTATTCATGCGCCCAAATCGGGTAAATATGTTTCCTATGCGAGCATGAATGAACCATACTGGCAAGAAAGACTCGTCAAAGTATCTACCTTGCATTAATCCCTACTCAAGATCATTCGTTATATTTAATTAACACGCAACTGCGAGTCAGTCTGTGTTAATGTGGGTTCAATAATTAACATTCCTGGGAACATTGCGTGTACATTCACGAATATCAATCTAAACGTTTACTGCATACCTTTGATATCCCGGTGCCGCGTAGCGAGGTGTTTACCCAAGGCGATAGTATTGAAAAGTTTGTCACCAACTTCGGCGGTGAATCATGGATTGTCAAAGCACAAGTCCATGCCGGTGGCAGAGGTAAAGCAGGCGGAATTTTGTGGGCACATACCAAAGAAGAATTAAAAGAGTGCATCAATAATCTTATCGGCAAGAACCTCGTCACTAAGCAAACAGATGCCAATGGCCTACCGATCACCGCCTTATTAGTCGAAAAACCTGCAGAAATTAAAAGAGAAATTTACCTGAGCTTATTGATTGACCGCGCCAGCAAAAAAGTCACTGCCATTACCTCAGCAGAAGGCGGCATCAACATTGAAGAAGTCGCCGCCGAATCTCCACAGAAGATATCCTCAGTAAGCATACATAAGACATCTGGTATTCAGGGTTACCATTGTCGCTTGCTGGCAATTTCACTGGATTTAAGCAAAGACCAATTCAAACAGTTTTGTCATATCCTTAAACAAATGTATGCATTATTCATCGATAGTGATGCATCGCTAATAGAAATCAACCCGCTTATTATTAATCAAGATGGCAATTTCTTAGCCCTCGACGCAAAAATGAATTTTGATGACAATGCTTTATTTCGTCACAAAAAGATTTCTTCATTAAAAGACCCCAGTCAAGAAAACCCTATTGAACTCAAAGCCCGCCAGTTCGACCTTAACTATGTAAAACTTGATGGCAATGTCGGATGCATTGTCAATGGTGCCGGCTTAGCAATGGCAACCATGGATTTAATTAAACATCATGGCGGTGAGCCAGCCAATTTTCTCGACGTGGGTGGAAACACCAATGCCGAACGTGTGACTCAAGCATTTAATTTGTTGCTTGAAGATGACAATGTGAAATCGATATTCGTTAATATTTTTGGCGGCATTGTGCGTTGTGATGTCATTGCTGAAGGCATTCTACAAGCACTCGAACAAACTGAGTTAGATATCCCCGTAGTTGTTTTATTACAGGGCACCAAGGCCGAGCAAGGCAAAGCGTTACTAGAAAACAAACATCAATTAATCACACCAGTTGTTAATTTAACAGATGGCGCGAAGACTGCCATAGAAAAAGCTGGATCATAAGCATGAGTGTATTAATCGACAAACACACGCGCATTCTTTGCCAGGGCATCACTGGCAGCACAGGCACCTTCCATACACAACAATGCATTGAGTATGGCAGCAATATGGTGGCTGGTGTGACACCAGGCAAAGGCGGCACAACACATCTCGACTTGCAGGTGTATGACACCGTTCAAGAAGCTGTCAATCATCACGACATCGATGCGACTGTCATTTATGTGCCGGCACCGTTTGCAGCGGACGCAATACTCGAAGCCATTGAAGCTGATATTCCCTTGGTTGTGTGCATTACGGAAGGAATACCGGTACAAGATATGATTCCGGTCAGCGATATTTTAGAAACCAGTCAGTCTTTATTAATTGGCCCAAATTGCCCAGGCATTATTACTCCTGAGCAATGCAAAATTGGCATCATGCCGGGCTCTATTCACAAAGCAGGTAATGTAGGTATTGTGTCGCGCTCAGGCACACTCACTTATGTCGCCGTGAATCAAACACAAGCATTTGGCCAGTCAACATGCATAGGTATTGGCGGTGATCCTATTCACGGCCTTGATTTCATTGAATGCTTAACCATGTTTGAACACGACGGCGATACCGATGTGATTGTGATGGTAGGTGAAATAGGCGGCACGGCAGAAGAAGAAGCGGCTGAATTTATTCAAAGCGCCGTTAGCAAACCCGTCGTTGGTTACATTGCAGGGGCAAGTGCGCCACCCGGTAAACGCATGGGCCATGCTGGCGCCATTATTAGTGGTGGTCGTGGCACAGCAGAAGATAAATACAATGCATTAGAAAAAGCCGGTGCACATACAGTAAGGACGTTGGCCGAGATTGGGGAGGCTGTAACTAAGGTGATTGATTAGTTACAAATTATAGCCTGACAAAAGTATAGTTCCCCCTACCTTGCACACATACAAGTTTATAATTAGCTTTCACTAACCGATGCACTGATTCTTTAATTCTTGCGGTATAATTATCGTCTATGGGGTTGAAACATTCATCATATTCAACACATATAACTTTAATATCTAATCCATCATCTATTATAGAATCAATAACTTTATACTCAGCGCCTTCTATATCTAATTTCAACAGATCAATTTGACGATGACCTAACTCTGTCATTACATGACTTAATCTCTTTACTTCGACCTCAATATAGTCTGAGGTTTTTTGAAGATTAACTAGCGAATGAGAAACATGATCAGATACCTTAGGTGTATAAAATTTTAAAACTGTGTCCTCATCCCAAAGCCCATATTCACTAAAATGATACTTAGCTTGATTGTTAGCAACTTTCCTTACAAATTCTATTGCTCTTGGCGTTGGATCAAAACCATAAACATGGCATTGAAATTTATCGATCAAACCCAAATCAAATGTAATATCTTCTCCACAGCCGACACAATATACTACTGACTCTTCATCAATTAGAGCGGTAGGAATTACCCAACCACCATAAGAACTGCCAATTTCACGCAGATCTTCTCGCTTTGCAACACTCACTTTCGTTAATAAGTCTACGCCTACTAACTTTGAAATGATAATTTGTAATTTATTAGCAACTCTTTTAGGTATACTTTGAATACTCATCACAAAACATTTCATAAATTAATTAAATCTAAATACCACTGATATGTACTACTAATACCGTCCTCTAGAGAAGTATTAGCATGCCAACCCAAACTCATTATCCTGCACACATCAACTAACTTCCTCGGAGTACCATCTGGCTTACTGGTATCATATTCAATGTCACCTTCATAACCTACGATAGACTTCACCATTTCACCAAGTTCTTTTATAGAAATATCTTCACCCACGCCGATATTGACAATCTCGCCATCACTGTATTCATTCATTAAAAATACACATGCATTTGCACAGTCATCGACATGGCAAAATTCACGTTTAGGGGATCCTGTTCCCCACATTGTCACAAATGGTGCATTAGTAAGTTTTGCCTCATGAAACTTTCGAATTAGTGCAGGCAATACATGAGAACTTTGCAAATCGAAGTTATCACCCGGCCCATAGAGATTGGTTGGCATTGCGGAAATAAAATCACAGTGATGCTGCGCCCTATATGCTTGACACATTTTTATGCCTGCAATTTTTGCCACGGCATACCACTCATTAGTGGGTTCCAGTGGCCCGGATAACAAGTATTCTTCTTTTAGAGGTTGTGGCGCTAATTTTGGATAGATACAAGTACTGCCGAGAAATAATAATTTTTTTACTGATGATTGATAAGCTGCATGAATAACATTTGCTTCAATCATAAGGTTTTTATAGATAAAATCAGCAGGATAAGAATCATTTGCTAATATCCCACCTACTTTCGCCGCAGCAAGAAAAACATAATCAGGTTTTTCCAAAGCAAAAAACTCATTCACAGCATGTTGATTGGTTAAGTCAACCTCACTGCTGTTTCGAGTAACAATATTATTATATCCTTGTTCTATGAGTTCTCGAACAATAGCACTACCTACAAGCCCCCGATGGCCAGCCACATAAATTTTGGCGTCTTTTTCCATGACTTATTCTTTGTAATCGAATGTTTTGTATCCCTTCTCGCGAATCAATGCATCACGTTTGGCTATCTGCAAATCTTCTTCTACCATTTCTTCAACTAAACTATCGAAGCTGGTTGCTGAACTCCAACCCAATTTCTGCTTTGCCTTGCTTGGATCACCTAGCAAGGTTTCGACTTCTGTAGGCCTGAAGTATTTTGGATCGACTTGAACAATCACATTGCCATGTTGATCAATACCTTTTTCATCCACACCCGAGCCTTGCCAGCTGATATTAATATCAATTTTAGTCGCTGCAATCTCGACAAATTCACGCACACTATGTTGTTCACCGGTGGCAATAACAAAGTCTTCTGGAGAGTCTTGTTGCAAAATCAACCATTGGGCTTCAACAAAGTCTCTTGCATGGCCCCAGTCACGTTTCGCATCCATATTCCCCAGGAACAGACACTGATCTAATCCTTCTTTGATTCGCGCTAATCCACGCGTAATTTTACGCGTCACGAATGTTTCGCCACGTAAGGGTGATTCATGGTTAAACAAAATGCCATTACATGCATAAATACCATAAGCTTCTCTATAGTTGACGGTTATCCAGTACGCATACATTTTTGCTACTGCGTAAGGAGAGCGCGGATAAAATGGCGTGGTTTCTTTTTGCGGGATTTCCTGAACTTTTCCGAATAATTCAGAAGTCGAGGCTTGATAATATTTGGCTCTTTTTTCAAGCCCGAGTATGCGAATCGCCTCTAAAATTCTGAGTGCCCCAAGCGCATCAGAATCTGCGGTATATTCCGGCTCTTCGAATGATACGGCCACATGACTTTGCGCAGCCAGGTTATAAATCTCGTCAGGTTCAATCTGTTGAATGATACGCACCAAACTGGAAGTATCGGTCATATCACCATAGTGAAGAACGAACTTTTGGTTTTCTGTATGAGGGTCTTGATATAGATGATCAATTCGATCCGTGTTGAATAGAGAAGTTCGTCGCTTGATGCCATGCACCTCATAGCCTTTGTTTAATAGAAACTCGGCCAAATAGGCGCCATCTTGTCCGGTGATGCCGGTTATTAATGCTTTATTAGACATGTTTAATTTTCGATTAGTTGAATATAATTTTCATACAAAGATTTTACAGACATATTAATTGAGTGGTTTTTCATTATATATTCTCTTAGATTTGGTTGCTTACTGGATGCAAATGCTTGACTTATTCCATTTGCGATTGAATTGACGCTCTCTGGATTGACTAGAAAACCATATTTTTGGAAATAATCTACTGGCCCACCACGATTTGTTATAACGACATCACAACCATATACCGCCGCCTCTAGTGCGGCTAATCCAACGCCTTCATACAGACTTGGTAAGCAAAAAACCTTTGCATTTCTATATAGATTTATTAATGCATCTTCCTCCTGAAATCCTAATACTTCAACATTACCAGTTAATTTCGCTAAATCATTTATTTCTTGAAAGCTTTCTCGAGAACCAGGATTTCCAGCAACTACTAACCTCTTATTAATTTTCTGGCATGCTTTAATTAGTTGCTTAACATTTTTTCTCGGCTGAGTATAGCTACTGACATGCAAACAATAATCTTCTTTTAAATAATTTTTTAAACCAGGTTTGGCATCCACACCTAATTTTACAAGTACTACTTTTTCTTCAGGCAAACCCAATGACTTAATAAAATAACCCGCCTCATGATTGGATCTCACAAAAATTGCTTTAACTTGACTAGCACATTTTGCTAAGACGAAATTATTTGAGTACAGTCGTATGACATCTATACCAACCTTAGTTGCTAATTTATATTTTAAATACGATTGATTGCTATCAATTATTGGTGAAATTACTACCTGTTTATTTTTTTTAACTAGTGAAGGTAGAAAATTATTCAACCAAAGACCACTTCCGTATATATGTATAAGGTCGTAGCTGGTCCAGTCATAATTACCCCAAGCAGAAATAAGATCAACTCTACATCCCTTTTCTATAAGACCTTGAGACCAACTGATTGCTTGACTTCGAACTCCATTAGAAGTCCCACTCAGTACTGCATCAGGATATATTATAAATGCTATATTCATACTAATTACTTAACTGTTTATTCAGTACGCCTTATAAATAATTTACAGATAGCATTTTCTTATGTATCGCTGCATAGGTAATTCAAAGTATCTATAAGAATATGTAGAGATAAGAATCAAAATAACAAAGTAAAATGAGAAAAATTCAATGGAATTATACTGTATTGTTATATCATGATATTTAGATATAACAATAATAATTAGCTGGAGCGGGAAATGTAATAGGTATGTGGAATAAGTGATATCACCTATCAAGTGTAGTGACGAACCCAAATTCAAATTAAACCTCTGTATTTCAGCTAATAAGAATACGATGATTGGGAAAATAGCACCATATAGCATTAAAATTGAAAGACGAACTGGCGGGTAAAGCCAAACCAAAGTTGCTGTTATAGTTAATACAAATATACCCAATACTTTATTGCGGTTGGACATTGTGAGCAACTTGCTAAAATTACTTGTAAGATGTAATTTTGATATCACCCCACCGCAAAAAAAACAAAAAATCCCCCAACCTATATTGTCAAGATTAGTAGTTGAAACTATTGTTAAGCCTGTAGCGATCAACATTACTATAAACAACATATTTCCAAATCTATAAAATGCAGTCACAAAAAAAATAGTATACAACAATACTTCTACTGAAACAGACCAAATAGGACCATTATATGAGTACCCATCTTGCAAACCCCAGCTTGACGCAAAAAATAAATTTAATACGAAGTGCTTGATATCATTATTTGGGTATACTTCAAACTGGCCGTTGAACTCTACACTTACAAATTGCATTAAGGTTACAAATAGAAGAGTTAAAAAATGCAAGGGATATAAACGAGAAAAACGAAGAATAAAAAACTCTCTAGAAGTTATATTTCGATCACCTATTTTTTTATAATATAAGGTATAGAAAATAAACCCTGATAACACGAAAAACAATTCAACTGCATGTCTACCATATTCGTAAAAGATATTAAGCAATTCATATAAAGGCTGATCACTTCTCAAAAATTCACTTGAAATTATACCTGGCTCTACATAGAAAAAATGTTGATAATGCCAAAGCACTACCATCAACGAGGCCAAGCCTCTAAGTAGATCTAACAAATAGTAGCGTTTTACTTGCATTGATTAATATGCGTTAAAAATAACGCGAGACAATTACCTGGAAATATATTTTATTGTTATTATATTTTTGTAATATTTATGATATATGGTTCACATTAAAAATGTATGAATCATATTATCACTAACAAAGAATCCTGCTAAAGAATAACCATTGGGCTTAGCCAAGCTTTCAACATGAGCTATATTCATAGATAAAAATATAGAATCAATCTTGAAACAACAATTCAAAAATATTTATGCAGAAATTTAGTTAATATATTGGAGCCGTCTAGGGCTTTAATACAAATAAAAGAAAAATACGCAATAAAGATTGAATATTTCACTAAATAACATAACGTTAGATCAGATTTTTGAAATATAACGAGTCTATTTGGAATTATAGAGAAATATCAACTTTGGAAATATAATTTAAAATCTTTTAGATATTGTAAAATTAGTAAACACAACTATAAATAATCTTTAATTCTAGCTATATACAATACTCTGGCAACCTATATCAAGACCAGACTATACAACGACGGTATATAAAGAGCTCATAAAATCAATATGAAAAAATTAAACTTAGGATGCGGTCTGGATATTAAAAGCAACTATATTAATCTTGATAGCAAGAATATAGATGGCGTAGATGTAATACACGATCTAAACAAAGTTCCATTACCTTTTTCAGACAATTCATTCGATGAAGTTTACGCTAAAGATATTTTAGAACATATTGATTACATCCAAATGCTCAAAGAACTTCATAGAATACTAAAAGAGGACGGCATTATTTTCATCCAAGTGCCTCATTTCACATCTGTGAATAATTATATCGATCCAACTCATAAATCAAAATTTTCAATTCGAACATTTGATTTTTTCACGGAAAGCTCTCATCAAAATAGAAATTACTACTTTGATTTTTCATTCAAAGAGATCAATCACCGAAAAATTACATTTAACAAGAGTATTTTTTATTTTTTTAATTACGCTATAGAACCACTCATTAATATGAACTTGAAAGCCATGAATTATTATGAATCAACCGGCTTATGCAATATATTTCCGGCACAAAATATTATATTGCAAATCAAAAAATAATAAAAAATTAATCATTTTGTAGTGCTAAATAATTTTTTAGCACAATCCACCATTCTTGATCTTCATTCCAAGTCATACGCATATTTTTATCCAGATCCCAGCCACCCCAAATGACAACACCATCAGCATATTGTGCTATTGTCTTTAACTGAAGCATCCAAAATTCATCTGAGATGTAATCCAACCTCCTAAGTCTAACTGAATCATGGTATTGTGGCCATATAAAAGGATATACAGGCTTACCATATTTCTTCGCTTCAGTAATAGTATTTATCGCATATTTAACCCAATCGTTTTGATCACTCGTAAACGTATATAACGACGGATAAATTATGTCGACATGTTTGGCTAGAGACATTAGTTTAGAATTTTTTTCTCGCCAATCGAGCATTTTTTTTGAAGTGTCTCTACTAATTGCTGCATAATAGTTTCTTAACGGCAGCATGCCATAAAAACCAATCGCATGATGTTCAAACTCTGTTTTGTATAAATTATAAGTATCAATATATTTATTTATATTTTTGCTTAGTAAGTTTAAGTTTTCCTCATCTGTGGGCCAGTGTTCAATATCCAAACAAATCAATTTAATCGATGAAAAGTCTTTTCTACTTCTAATAATATTTACACTATGATTGAATAATTCACTAGTGGGCGGTTCATCATTTAAATGTTGCTGGTTCATCCATATACCAACTGCATATACTACCTCTATCCTCTCAATTCCATAGTCAATTGCATTTTTAATACCGTAAAAACCCGCATTATTCTTATGTCCATATAAAGTCGCGTCATACACTCGAATGCTATTTCCAGCATGCAAATTAGATGACATAGTCACACCAATAATAAGAGAAATGAGAATTATTTTGTTAATGAGATTACCTAAATTCATTCACCCAATCCTTACTCGAATATATTCATTTACACGCGATAAAACAATTAGCATACTGAATAATACATAACTGCCTAAAAACGAACCTTGTTTGAATGAAAGCATTAGATCGAATAATGCAAAACTAAATAGGGTAATCAATGTATTACGCTCAATACTGCCCTGTTGTAATTTATTGATATTTTTAGTCGTATACGTAAATGTAAAAAATAGAATTGACAAAAATATTCCAAAGCCAACTAAACCTAACTCACCCAAAATTTCCAATGGAACAATATGAGTATAGAACCCAAAGATTTCATTTGAATATGAGGAAGAACTACCTAAACCAAAGAGTATTGACATTGGATCTTGGAACCATACGTCAATCAGCTTAGAAGCCGCATAAAATCTACCTTCAGCATCTTGAGTAATATTCTCTAATTCCCACCTATTATCATCAGGTGCAAACTGATTGAAAACATAATATGCAACCAATACAGAAAAACTCAAGCCAAATAACAAAGGAAATAATGCACTTACTTTATTAAGATTATATTTATAATAAGTGCCAATAACTATAGATAACACTAGAAACAAATATTGGCCACGCGAGCCAGATTGAAGTATCACAAGAAAACATACAGGTATTATTAACCATTTAGCATAATTCAATACTTTATATTTTTTAGTGGTAAGAAAAAATGCGGCAATAAGCACGTAACCTGAGTAATTTGCTAGTGCCAACGGATTTAGATTGCCCGCATAGCTATATTCAAAGATTTCTATATTCCTATACCCCCAATCAGTAAAGAAATACAATAAAACCATAATTATTGAACCATAAATAAGATGAAACCACATGGTATAATTTAAATCATCCCAACTCGAGATTAGCATTGGCGCTACGATTACAGCTGCAAGAATATATGGAAATAACTCAAAAAATATCTCGACAGACAATTCAATTTCTAAAGACCATTGCGTACTAATAAGCGCGTAAATATACAAAAAATATACAAGCAAACTTACCTTAGTTAACGGTTTGACTACTTTTCTGTCTTTAACAAACTTCACTGCGAACGCATACCCCAACACTGCAGCATTGACTATATTCACAAAATCACCATTCGATATAAAATAGGCATCCCTAGTCTGTAACCATTGCTCTAATGCAAAAGTACTTAAATAAAATGCAAAAGCAAATGATGGCTTTTTCGTTGATATAACCAATACCAATAGTATTAATAGAATATATGCTGTTAGGTACATTTGGATGATGTGTAGCGCTAATTAATAAAATTGTTTTTGAACTCTTTAAAAATCTCAAATACCTCATCTCGAGATAAAACAATTATAATAATAAAATAAAATAAGCTAAAAACAACCAACTGAATAATTACATTTTTCAACTCAAGTGAAACTCCATCAAATAGAATCAAGAAGACAATAAGCAAAAGTAAAATCATAAATAGAATAGGAAATATTGCTTTCTTAACTAATATTAGTACTGAAAGATTTAATTCGTTACTTACATAAGATAAACACAAAATGCCATATATTATTTTAAAAGAGCAAACAAAAATTGATATTTCTAATAGCCCACCAATTAATGCCCCAATTACAGCAGCACTTATTGAACCAACAGCATCAACATAAGTTAAAATAGTCACTGATTTCCACTTTCCTCTAGACTCTAGTATAGATTTTGCAACTGGAATCAACATCCATAAACTTATACTTACAGCTAATACCTGAATGACAATGATCGCATCTTCCCATTTTGAACCCCATAAAACGTGAACTGCAAATGGAGCAACAATTACAATCAAGCCGGAAACTAATGGCATGACTAAAGAAAGCATACTTACCATCCTGATGAAAGCATTTGCTTGTCTTTCTCTATCTGATTTAATTTTAGATAATACAGGCAATAGTACAGACTGCATTCCATGTGATAAAACCACTAAAGAAGCAATAATAACTTGAAAACCAAAATAATATAAACCTACTACATCTAGGCTCTCAACAAACCCGATAACAAAATAATCGCCTTGCAAAGTTAAAGTAGATGCGACAGCAGTCAATAGGATCCATTTGGATATAAAAATTAACTTTATCAAACGCTTGATTGTTAACTTTCCTGTTGGATAAAGATTAATTCTCGCTTTGAATTTACCATATAAACTTTCAAAGATAGCAACGATGATAAAAGGTATTACCATACTATAAACACCAAACCCTATTATTGCTAAGAATATGGTAGAGCTATATCGCACTAATGCTGAGTACATATCAAATATTGCTACATCAGCAAATTTCAATTCCGAAGCCAAATATGTCCTATAGGTAATCCCATTTGTATTCAATAAAACTGAAAATGCTAATATTGACATTAGAATATAAAATTCATTATGGCCATAGATTTTAACCACGATAGGACTGATCATAATTATGCAAAATAAAACAATTCCATTTATCATCAAAGCATATCGTGAATACAAACCTATTGATGAACTGAAAACATGTTCACCCCTTTGCAGTAAAAGCTGATGGATGCCACCGTTACGTAATGCATAAAATAAAGAACTACTAGATAGTGTAATAGCAAATAAGGCAAAATCTTCTTTATTTAAAAACCAACCCAATACTAACAAAGACAAGAAGCTTCCAAACTTTGCTATGACCGTACCTATGCTAAGCCACAACATTCCTATAGATGCTTTCTTATAAAACCCCATAATGTATTAAAGAAGATATATCAAAATATTAGATAGTCGACATGCTTGATAAAATATACTTCAGCATGAAACTCATATAACTTTCGATTTACTCAACACCTCTTGGTATAAATTTGCGTAATCTTTTGCCACTAATTCAACAGCCCATCTATTTTTTGCATCGATTCCTAATTTATTAGCCATATCACTATTTTTCCCACTTGCCAGAGAATAAGAATATAGTTCACTACGAATCAATTCCCATTTACCCTTCGGGACTACACAACCAAAAGAACCATTTAGTTGCGAGGGTATACCGCCTTCATCATAACCAAATACAGGGGTGCCACAAACTAGACTCTCAATGACTGTATTTGGGTAATTATCTGCATAACTTGGAATCACCATAACATCAGCAGCAGCATAGTAGGCATTTAACATCGTCTGATCGAAAATTCTTCCTACATGTCGAATATCAGCAGATATTTTGCTTGGCGGTTTACCGATAGCAATACAAGACCAACCAGTATTACTAATCATTTTTGCAAAATCACTGTAGCCCTTGCGTTCCTCACCGCAATCTGATGCTATAAATAAAACTGTAAACTTATTGTCTAAATTTAATTTTGACCTAGCAATTTCTTTATCTATAACTGAGAATTTTGCAGTATCAACCGGATTAGGAATAACCTTAACCTGTCCGGCATGGAAACCTCTTTTTTTCGCAATATCAGCTAGCCACTCTGATGGACTCACTATTGTTAAATTCTCAAGCTTTAAAAATATTTCCGTTTTAAGCTGATATTCATACTTTGCATTATCTATCCATGCAGCAGGATAAAATGACTTATTTGGACAACTCATACAACCTTGTTGCCAACCTTCACATTCAAAAGAAAAACCGCATCGGCCTGTTGCACCCCACATATCGTGCCATGTCCATACTAATGGCCTATCCCCAATTTGTCTTAAAAGTCTCTTATAATCTAAATAATAGCCATGTAGATTATGCAAATGAATAACATCAGAGCCGGAAGTTAACTTTGCTATATCGTCTGCCACGTGAAAATCATATACAAAAGAACTGCCGGCCAGCCTTGCAAAAAATGCATTTACATGTCTTGAGGCATACTTTTTCAAACCAACATATGAATCAGAGTTAATATCATTTTCACAATGATATAAAGTAGCACTTACACCGGAACAGTAACGATTAACTCCTTCCGTTAACATTGCTGCCATCCTTGAAGCACCACCCCGCGTAAGCTCGGTATTTATCATTGAGACATTCATATGAATTACATCATATTAGAAACTAATTTTTTAAACCTACTTGACATAACATCTATATTATATTCATTGTTTACTGTATTGAGTGCATTTTGTTTCATCTCATCACTAACATTCAAATTACTCAAAATTACACTAATCAGATTATCTGAATTATTCTTTTCAAAAAGCATGCCGTTAGACCCTTCTTTAAATGCTGCAATTTCTGGCATATGTGATTCGACATCATTATGAGTAACTACTGGAAGCCCATATCCAAACGCATGAAGCAAACTTAATCCAATTGCTCCTGGATGAACCAAAAGTGTCGATGATAAAAACCAAGGAGCCATTATTTCCTCGTCATAAATTGCACCAAGCCAACGAATATACTTATGCACGCCTAGCTTATTCGACAATATTTGTAGATGTTTTTTTTCATCTCCTTCACCAATTACACACCAAATAATATTTGATTGTTTCTTTATTAATTCTGGCAAAGCCCTAACGAATAATGCGAAGTTATTTTTATTTTCTAGACGCGCACAAGAGAGTAAGATAATACAATTCTCCATACCTTGTTCATGCTTCCACTGTTGTAATTTTGGTTTTGACCATTTTTGGGAAACTTGATTAATATGATTCTGATTGAGCCCATTATTCATGCCAATAATATTATTAGCTTTGAAACCCTTAGATTTAAGATAAATCACCTCCTTATCTGTATAAACAAATAAGTGATTGAATAATTTCCACCATTTTAATCGAAGTAGTTCTGAATATTTTTTAGAATATGCATTATGTGCCTGCCCCCATATTGCTACAGGTTTTTTCTTTACTAGTAAAAAATAAATGGACCAGATTACATTTGAAAATACTCTAGGGTTACCATAAAAAATATAAGCGTCAAATCTATTAGACAAAATATCGCACGGCAACCATTGCCATGTTAACTTTTCGTTTTTTACTGACCAATATTTTACCAAATGGACATTGCTGCTAAATTCATTGTGGCATAACTTTAAATTCTTCCCTGGTATGCCATCTTGACAAAATACCTCAACTTCTATGCGCCCATCTTGAAGTATTTTTTCAAAAAATGTCTTCCTATAAACCGGGATAACATTAGTTATTATTGCAATACGCATCTTAAGCACTTAATAATGAACGCCAAAGATTGTATGAATGAGTTTTATTGTAGTGTTTTAGATGAAGCTGTCTAGCAGCTTCTCCCATTTTATCCAAGCAGGCTCTTTCACTCTTCAATTCTACGATTACACGTTTTAGTTCTGCAGTATTTTTATCAGGTATTGTTATACCTACTTCATATTCATTAACTATACCGGCAATTTCTCCTTGAGAATCACCAATGAAAATTGTTGGCCGACCAACTGCCAATATTCCATAAAATTTACTTGGCACAATTAGCCCTTCCAATTCCGGCTTAAGTGTTATTAAGTGCACATCAGGCAAAGACAGGCTATATGATAAATAATCTAATGGTTGATAATCCTTAAAAAGGATATTCTCTAAATTCTTATGCTTACAAATTTCTTTTAACTTTATATAGCCAGCACCATTACCAATAAATAGAAAAATGAGGTCATCGATGTCGGAGCATAATTTAACACAATTTAATAGCGTTTCATGATCATGAGCTTTACCAAGATTGCCAGAATAACCAACAATAAACTTATCTTTTAAATCCCACTCATGAGCTAATTTATTATCGGCTCTTGATATTGATTTGATATCTTGTTTAATCACCCAATTAGGAATGATAATAGTGTTATTTACATTAGAAGTTATCTTTACAACCCGCTCTTGCATCAATTTCCCTAACACCACATTAGCCTTTGCATGCTTTAATGACCAATTTCTAGCTCTAGTTATCAAATTAAGCAGAATACTCGAGTTAAGCCCTTTAACCTTTAACTTTGATGCGACTTCTGGATATAGATCTTGCAACCAATTTATCAGATGTGCTCTTTTGACCTTAACGGCTAATAATACAATGACCGAAACTAATGGCGGATCTGTCTTTGCAATCAAATAATCGTTTTTACTTGTATGATTAAGAAGATAGACTAACAATGAAAAATAGAAAGATAGATAATCAATCGACCTACCAATTAAATTCTCTCGACCAAATTTTGTTGAATATATTCTGTTTATCGTAACTCCTTTTACTCGCTCATATGTTGATAAATTGGCGTTTGGATTATTATATAATTGCCGACTTGTAATAATGCTAATTTTAAAATTATTAGCACAGAGATTCTCAGCTAAATCAGATAATATTTGTGCAGTGGCTGAATGATCAGGATAATAATACCTGTTAATAAATATTATATTTTTCACGTGATAAGTATAAATGTTTAATCAATAATTTCTTATGAAAAAAGGAAAAATAAATTAATATATTTTTACTCATAAAATGATTTAAAGCAGTATAATCCTACTTAACTATCAATATTAATAAATTTTTTTATGTGCAAAATCATAGCTTATTTAAATCCAAGTTGTTCGAAATGCAGACAAACTGAATCTATATTAAATAAACTTAACCTTAATTTTGATGTCATTGAATATTTGCATACTCAAATCACTAGAGCCGAACTAAAAGAACTATTAGATTTAGGCATTCCGGCAAAAGAACTAATCCGCACTGGTGAGCAAGAATGGTCTCAAACTTGGCTGGACATTGAAACAGCATCAGATGACGATTTGATTAATGCGATAATTCAATACCCTATTTTGCTGCAGCGACCGATTGTCATTGCTAACGGTAAAGCAGTGATTGCCCGCCCGCCTGAAAAAGTCTTAGAGATTCTTTAAATGAACCCAGTATTAGTCCTTTACTACAGCCGAAATGGTGCAACTCGCGAAATGGCATATAAAATTGCACGCGGTGTTGAACAAGCTTCAGTTGAAGTGAAAATACGCACTGTACCGTCTGTCTCAACGACATGCGAAGCGACTGAGTCGGACATTCCCGAGTCTGGTGATTTGTATGCTAAAGCAATTGACTTAGAAGAATGTTCAGGGCTAATTCTTGGCAGCCCAACACGGTTTGGCAATATGGCGGCCCCTATGAAATATTTTCTCGATGGCACAAGTGGTTTATGGCTTAAAGGTGCACTGGAAAACAAACCTGCCGCGGTGTTTACTTCAACAAGCAGTATGCATGGCGGCCAGGAAAGCACATTATTGTCGATGATGTTGCCCTTGCTTCATCATGGCATGTTGATGGTCGGCCTTCCTTACAGCAATACTGACTTAGCCAAGACAGTAACAGGTGGTACGCCCTACGGTGCTAGCCATATTGCTGGGCAAGACAGTAACTTACCTATTAGTGAGGAAGAATCACGATTATGTATCGCATTAGGTAAGCGTGTCGCGGAATTAGCCAAAAACTTAGAAAAATGAATACGAGCAATCAAGAAGTGCTTGTGCTTCTATCTTGATATTCAGATTTTTGATGTTCAGATTTTTCCCTTGTATGGGCTACTACGCTTTGAGTTTCTTCCACAGATTCAACCACCCAATCGCCCTTCTCATTAATGACAATTTTCCAGGAACCTGTGCTTGTAAAATCATTTTCCATATATTGCTACCACTAAAATTTTATCTCTGGCAGAAATATATAGTAAATTTCTTTAGATATAATGAACTTAATATTTCAATAACTGTAATGATTCGTTAAACACACAAAATAACTTACTCTAAATAATGTCTTTTCTGTGAAAATATCACTTTACTCACTCACACTGATCAGCTACTTCATTTTATTGTTTGGCCAAGTGCTATGGGTGGGCTGGCTGAACCCCGCACCTGTTGTACCTAAAAGCGTCACCATTCTGTTTACGATCGCACCATTATTATTGCCTTTGCGCGGGTTGCTCCATGCCCGCTTTAAAACGTTTAAGTGGTTAACGTTGTTTATATGGCTGTATTTCACGATGGGTGTTTGGAACTGCGCGAGCAGTACTCAATGGCCTTTAGGGTTACTGCAAGTTTCTATGAGCCTAGCTATTTTTACATTTGCCATTTTATATTGTCGTAAACACGATACGCGCAACAAAAACGCTGCCAGCAAAGAGACTAGCTAAGTATTTTTTTCAAAAATGGCACTGTCACTTTGCGCTGTGCTTCAAGTGATGCTTTATCTAACGCTTCAATCATTCTTACTAGCGAGGACACATCTCGCTGGAATCGTGTTAATAAGTACTTTCTCACCTCTGTTGAGAGTTCCACGCCGCGAACCTGTGAAAAAAATAACAGGGCATCATCCAATCTTTCTTCTGTGATAGTTGCTAATTTATACACTGGGCCCCAGACCGTGCGTGAATTCAAATCAGCCAAGGCAAAAATATTGTCAGTCGGCGCATACAGTGAAGAAATCACTAATGTGGTGTCATGCGCACGCAGATGATTAATCAGGTTAAATAACGCCTTCTCCCATAAAGGTTGATTTGCGATGACATGCACATCGTCCACACACACTAACTGCATGGCCTGCAAGTCATCAATCGATGAAGGTGACTGCTCGATTAATTCTTTAAGCGGAAGATAGATGGCGCGCTTATTCGACGAGGCAGCCACATGACACATGGCTTGTAACACATGGGTTTTACCGGTGTTAGACATGCCCCATAGAAAAATTTGTGGCTCTTCTAATATGCCCATCGCGACATTGCGCAGCACACTGATTAATGTCGAGTCTGCACCCGAATAATATGTATCAAATGTGTTTTCCTGGGCGAGCTGTAAATTCAGCGCCTGCTGTGTATGTGAAGAATTCATGGTGGGAGTTTGGCCGAGCTTGCATACAAGTGCAACGATTTGCTAACCGAGAGTCAGACTGCAAAAGCTCACGAGCTAGAATCGCCCAGGTATAAGTTGTGTTATTTATTAAACGTAGCAAACAAAATTACATCGCACGCATTACATCTGTCTATGTGCGGCCCTCACTGCTCGCTTCGACCACTCTAAAACATAGTGCATGCCACTGGCCACGGTAGTGCAGACAACCAAGGTCATTAAGGCATTGAGTATTTGCGGATTAATCGAATGTACTTGCGAATAAATTAAGCTCACAGCCAACAGTATTTGCGCAAAGGTGTTTATTTTACTAATAAACAAAGGGTCCATTTGTAATTTGCGTGTGACTAAATGATATGACACTGCGCCAATGAGTAATACCACATCGCGAGCAATCACAACCAACGCCAACCACCAGGGAATCCACCCTAACATTGCAAACGCTAAGAATGCTGATAGCAACATTAATTTATCCGCAATGGGATCGAGATAAGCACCGAGCGTAGTTTTCCAGTGATAGCAACGTGCGAGATACCCATCTAAAGCATCGGAAACACCCATGAATAGCACTAATATCAACGAGCGCTCAAACTGTTGATGGAATAGCATCCAGATCAAACATGGAACACATAATATGCGCGTACCGGTGATTAAATTCGGTATGTATTGTGCCTTAAACATCTTGGCAGCCTCCTGGTCTCCCGCATTTTCAGCAAGCTTTGCTATGCGGTGTTAGTATTAATATTTATAAAGATATCATATTCAGACGTGAATTTTCAGCAAAACCCTTGTATTTCAAGTGGTTAGATGTAATCCTTTAAATTTCAACACCTTACTATTATTCATTTTCCATGGGACTGACATACAAAGACGCCGGCGTTGATATTGATGCCGGTAATGAGCTCGTGAAGCGCATAAAATCAGCAGTAAAGAGTACGCATCGTGATGGCGTAATTTCAGACATTGGCGGCTTTGGTGGTTTATTTGAGCTTGCTGCACATAAATACAAACATCCGGTATTGGTCTCAGGCACCGATGGCGTTGGAACCAAACTGAAGCTGGCTCAACAATTAAATATTCACGACACAATTGGCATTGATCTGGTGGCCATGTGTGTGAACGATGTCATTGTGCAAGGGGCCGAACCTCTGTTCTTTTTAGATTACTTTGCCACCGGCAAACTAGATGTCAGCGCAAGTGCTGCAGTTGTTCAGGGCATTGCCGAAGGCTGCAAGCAAGCCGGTGCCGCATTAATTGGCGGTGAAACGGCCGAGATGCCAGGCATGTATGCCGAGGGTGAATATGATTTAGCAGGGTTTTGTGTAGGCATCACCGATAAAGACCGCATCATCACAGGTAGCCATGTCGCTGCTGATGACGTGATTATCGGCATGCAGTCAAGCGGTGTGCATTCCAATGGCTTTTCTTTAGTAAACAAGCTGCTTGAACAAACTGGTGCATCGCTACACGATTCATTTGCAGATACAACACTCGGTGAGACGTTACTTGCACCTACTAAAATATATGTAAAAGCAGTGCTTGATTTCATTCAGCAATGCGACATTCATGCTTTATGTCATGTGACCGGAGGCGGCATTACCGAGAACTTGCCGCGTGTGCTAGCAGATAATCTGGTTGCAGAAATTAAACGTACTAGTTGGCAACGCTTACCGATTTTTGATTGGATACAACAGCAAGGCGACGTGGCTGATGAAGAAATGCTGCGCGTATTTAATTGTGGCATTGGCATGATTGTAATCACCCCCAACTCACAGGCAAATAAAGTACTTGAACTGTGTACTCAACATGATATTCAGGCAGATGTAATTGGCCAAGTTCATTCACAAGCTGGCCAATCACATGTGGTGTATGTGTAACATCATCAGACAACAATGAGTTCAGACGCTTGCAGAATTGGCGTGTTAGTTTCCGGCGGCGGCACTAACTTACAATCCATCATTGACCATATTCATCTGGGCGAATCTAAAGCCAGTATCACATGTGTTATCAGCAATGTGCCTAGTGCCTATGCATTAACACGCGCGGCAAATGCCCACATACCGCAGTATGTTATCGAACACACTCACTATGACTCACGCACTTTATTTGAAGAAGCCTTAATCGAAACACTACAAAAACATCATGTCGATATGGTTGTGCTGGCCGGCTTTATGCGTGTACTCAAAAACACGTTTATCTCACGCTACGAGGGAAGAATACTGAATATACATCCGTCTCTGTTACCCAAGTATCCTGGTTTAAACACGCACCGTAGAGCCATCGAAAACGGCGATTCATCACATGGTTGCAGTGTGCATATCGCAACTGCGGAACTTGATGGCGGTCCGCTGATCTTACAAGCATCTGTCCCGGTATTAGAGGATGATACAGAAGAGAGCTTAGCTAAGCGTGTCTTGGAAAAAGAGCATCTCATCTACCCTATATGTGTGCAATGGTTATGTGAGAATAAAATTCATTATGCTAACGGGCACGCATATTTTGAAGGCAAGAAGTTAACGACCCCTTTGCAATTACAAAACATAATGTCAGATTAACATATTCTTAGATAAGCAAATATAAAATGAACTTCTTAAACAAATTGATTATTAGCGCGCTACTGGTATGGGCGAGTGTATCCAACCATCTGCTGGCCGAACACTTACTGCCACTTTCTGTGACCAATATCCCGCCCGCCTTTAATGCCAACTACAGTGTGCAGATCGGCGGCATGAGCATGGGAAAGCTCAACGTTAAGTTAACTCAAGAAGATGCCTCAAACTGGACGTACCACTCTGAATCCTCTGCCACAGGGTTAGCTTCAGTGTTTGTTGGCAGCAATAATGTCACGGATACTACCAAGCTTACTTTGCTGAATGAATCCATTCGCCCGACATTTTACGAACGTATACGTAAAACCAAAGAAGCTGATAAGAGTGAACGCGTTTTTTATCGCTGGGATACGTTACTGGCTCAAACCCAGTACAAAGATCGCAAGCTAGAAATCGCTCTGAACGATTTCACCACTGACAAATTCACCTTGCAATTACTGATCATGGCAAATATTGATGCCATCCCTGAGAAAATGACGTTGCCGATTATCTCTAAAGCTAAATTGAAACAATACGATATTGTTAAAGTCGGCACAGAGTCACTCGATACCGTGTATGGTGAACGTGAAACGATTATTGTTGAACGTATTAAGGATGACTCTTCCTATAAAATTTGGGCGGACCCAAACATGCAAGGATTGCCGTTACAAATTGAACGCATTAAAGAAGGTGATACCGAGTATATTGTTAAACTTGAAGAAACTTCATTGTTTAACAACAGCAAGAACTAGTTAACTAGTACTATTTAACTACAACTATTGAACTGGAAAGAATTATCTAGTTACGAGCTGCCAGCAACAGTCATATTGTCAATTAACATGGAACCACACTGAACATTGCCACGTGTATCCGTATCGTTACCGATGGCTGAAATGGCCTTAAACATCTCCGCCAAGTTGCCTGCAATAGTAATTTCATGCACTGGGTATTTAATTTCTCCGTTCTCAACCCAAAAACCTGCTGCACCACGGGAGTAATCGCCAGTCACTGTATTCACACCGTGACCAATCAGTTCTGTTACCAACAAGCCACTGCCCATCTCTTGTATTAGGTCTTGCTGGGTTTTATCGCTATGCGACACTTCAACATTATGAATGCCACCCGCATTCGCGGTCGTCTGCATGCCTAATTTACACGCCGAATAACTCCCTAGAATATAACCTTGTAAAACACCATCCTCGACGATGTTACGTGCTTGCGTACGTACGCCTTCATTATCAAACGGCACTGAACCTAGTGCTCCCAGGGTATGTGGCTGTTCTTTTATAGTCAGCCAGCTGGGTAGTATTTGCTTGCCGAGTGAATCCAGTAAAAATGAAGCCTCTCGATAGAGTGCACTGCCACTGATAGCAGAAAATAAATGCCCCATGAGTGATCTTGCTAACGCAGGTTCAAATAAAATTGGCACACTGCAGGTTTTCATGCCTTGTGATGATAAACGACGCACTGAACGTTCGCGTGCCATGGCCCCTACTTGCTCAACATCTTGCAGGTTTTTAGCCTTACGATCCAATGTATACCAGTAATCACGTTGCATACCGTTGTCATCTCCTGCAATCACTGAACAACTGATACTATGACGCGTTCCTTGGTACTCACCGCTAAAGCCATGTGAATTGGCATAGGTGACTTGAGTGGTGATACTGCTGACACTTGCCCCTTCACTATTCACAATACGTTTATCATCTCGCGCCGCTTGCTCACAACGAATTGCTTGTTCAAGCGCCTGCTCAGTATCAATATCCCAAGGATGATTTAAATCTAGTTGAGGGTAGTCGTATGCCATCAGCTCTGCATCCGCTATTCCGGCACAGGCATCTTCGGCCGTAAATTTTGCAATATCCAATGCCGAGTCAACCGCACGATTAATTGCTTCGCTTGAAACAATATTGGTACTTGCAGACCCTTTGGCATGCCCCCGGTATACTGTGACACCCATAGAGCGTTGGTTATGATGCTCAACCGTTTCAACTTCGCCCATACGCGCGGTGACCGAAAAGCCTTTATCATTACTTGCAGCTACTTCAATTGCATCGGCGCCGTTCGCTTTTGCATAGTCCACTGCTTGTGACAGTAAGGATTGTAATGAATCATCACTGTGAGATTTTTCCAATGTGTTTGTCATACTAAATCGCCACCTGAGTGTCTTAGAGAATATTTATTTTTTTAGCAAGCATTAAATAATTATCGAAACGACTGATTCAACGCAATAAACACACACATAACAATAACCAACAAGCAGCGTGTATATGTAAAGACATAATTATTGCGAATTATTTATTAACGAATTATCAGAATGAATCAGGGCTTAATACTTAATTACGCTTGAGTACCACCTACTGTAATACCATCAATAAGTAATGTGGGTTGCCCAACACCAACTGGAACGCTTTGACCTTCTTTGCCGCAGGTACCAACGCCATTATCCAGTTTCAAATCATTACCAATCATACTTACACGTGTCAGCACATCGGGTCCATCACCAATTAAGGTCGCACCTTTAACCGGGTAAGTGATTTTACCTTTTTCAACCATATATGCTTCAGAAGCAGAAAAAACAAATTTGCCGGATGTAATGTCCACTTGCCCACCACCAAAATTGACAGCGTAAAAACCATGATCGACTGAAGCGAGTATTTCCTCTGGATCATGTTGTCCCGCCAACATGTAAGTATTGGTCATGCGTGGCATGGTTTGATGTGCATAGGATTCGCGCCGACCGTTACCAGTTGATTGCGTATTTGATAATTGACCATTCATGCGATCTTGCATATAGCCTTTGAGAATACCGTCTTCGATTAATGTAGTGCACTGAGTCGGGGTGCCTTCATCATCAACATTCAATGAGCCACGTCGATTTGGCAATGTGCCATCATCTACGACCGTTACGCCAGGACTCGCAACACGCTCACCAATACGTCCACTGAATGCCGACGTGCCTTTACGATTAAAATCACCTTCTAATCCATGTCCAATCGCCTCATGCAATAATACGCCAGGCCAACCCGGACCAAGCACGACGACCATGTTGCCTGCGGGCGCTTCTTTGGCATCTAAATTCACTAGCGCTTGACGCACCGCTTCACGCGCGTAGTCATTGGCCGCATCAGAAGCAATAAATTCGTTGTAATGATAACGACCGCCGCCGCCCATGGAGCCTTGTTCACGACGCCCGTTCTGTTCCGCAATGACGCTGACATTAAAACGCACCAGCGGCCGAACATCCGCAGCAAGTGTGCCATCACTTCTCGCTATCAGTACTACCTCATGTGATCCAAGCAAACTCACCATGACTTGTTTGATTCTTGGATCCGCTGCACGCGCTGTTGCATCTGCTTGACGTAATAGATCCATTTTTTGATCTTCGCTTAATACTGATAGAGGATTATCAGGCGTGTAGAGCGAGTGCCCGGTTTGCACACGCCAGGCTTGCATAGGATTTGATCCTGATGACTTTGCAATACTACGAGCAGCATGTGAAGACTCTAGAATTGCTGACATTGCGATGTCATCTGAATAGGCAAAGCCGGTTTTATCACCCGACATGGCTCGCACACCAACCCCATGTTGCAGATTAAAACTGGCATCTTTGACAATGCCGTCATCCAGCGCCCACGACTCACGTGTGACCGATTGAAAATACATATCTGCAGCATCAATTGAGCCACCAAGTGCCGCACTTAATGCTTTATTAATATCTTCATCACTTAAGCCGGTCGGCGACAACAATTGATTTCGTGCAATGTCTAAGTGTTCCATTGAGTCCTCTTCATTATCATTCACACTAATACTGTTAGCATGATGTCAGTGTAATTAATTTACTTTAACGTCCTGTGTTGTAAACACGGAAATGTTCGCCGCGTATTACGCATCTGCTCGATATCAATCTCTGCGATGACTACACCTGCGCCTTGAGAAAGGCGGTTTAATACATTACCCCATGGATCAACAATCATGCTATCACCATAAGTACTGCGACCACTTAAGTGATAACCCCCTTGATCGGCGGCAATCACATAACATAAGTTTTCTATTGCACGCGCGCGCACCAGAACTTCCCAATGTGCTTTACCCGTTGTGGCAGTAAATGCTGAGGGAAGCACAATAATCTCAGCACCTTGGTCTATTAGTTGACGAAAAAGTTCTGGGAATCGCAGATCATAACAAATAGCAAAACCTAATTTGCCAAAGGGTGTGTCGGCGACAACAACCTTTGTTCCACTGGCAATTGTTTCAGATTCTTTATAACTTTCATCACTATCTAGCTCGACATCAAATAAGTGAATCTTTTCATAACGCGCGATGTCTTCGCCATTTGCGTTATACAGTATTGATGCAGCGATTATTTTATTTGGGTCATCACACCATATTGGAACGGTGCCACCGACAATCCATAACTCATGCTTTTTAGCCTGTTCGCCTAAAAAAGATTGAATTGGGCCATCACCATAGGTTTCTCTGATTTTAACTTTGTCTGACTCTTCGACACCCATGATGGGGAAATTCTCAGGCAATACCACAAGCTCAGCACCTTGGTCTTTGGCTAGTTGTATTAAGCGCCCCGCTTCCATCAAGTTAGCATCGCGTTGTGGCGCGGATGCCATCTGTATGGCTGCAACTTTACTCATAATTAAACATTCCTAAATGATGATTTATAACACTAGATGTATCTCAAGTATGCTTGAATGGTATGGCTTAGGCTAGTCTGTACTAAACAAGGCCTGCACTTTTTATTTCGGTGTGAGCTGCCCTTGTGGATCAGGAGCTGCTGTCGATTTTTTTCTAGCAACTTTTTCAATCACTGGCTCCTGCCAAGTGCCGGTCATTTTATATTCTATTTTAGACACTTTATTTAACCCTACCCCTTTGGCAACTTGATCAACAACAATACCAATGCCGGCACCTATCGGTCCACCAACAATGGCACCTGCAGCAGGCAACGTTCCACTTACCGCCGGGGTAACATAAACTTTTTGATCATAAGTCTGATTAACAACATTGGTACTTCCCGAAATATCGATATCGGCAGCAGAGGCTTTAATGGCAATTTTTTCGGTGCTTAACTCACCACCATGTGTAAGCGTTAAATCACCTTTTATTGAATCAAATGTAAACCCTTTGTTGGTGACGTCTTTAAAGTCGAGTGATAAACGCCGGCTTATCGCGCCCAAGTTAAGTAATGCAAGTAGACGCCCCGCATTACCAGGATTAATTTCTGACACAGACCCCTTTGTTAATTCAAACGAGGCCTGTCCCTGTAACTCAGCAAGTTCAAATTGGTATGGTGCAGCATTCCATAATAAATTGCCGCTTGCATTGGCTTCACCCTTTTTAAGACTGCTATTAAAACCCAAGTCACGCAATGTATCTTCTAGATCGATACTACTAAATTGCAACTCAAACCTGGACTGATGTGTATCATCCTGTAGTGACCATTGTCCCGTTGCCGATGACTGCATATCTTGCGCAGATACTTTAATTTCATCAAATGTCATGCCCTGTTCATTTACCGACGCATTCACCACTACATTGGAAAAAGAGATGTCATTAAGGCTGAGTTTGTCACTGTTAAATTTAAATGCTCTAAGTGAACGTGGGTCGACAGCATTCACTTTTTTAGTGTTTGACTCACTAGCTGCTGATTTCTCTTGATCACTTTTATTTAATACTAACGATGTCATATCTATGGTTAATGCTTGCGATGACTCCTGTGGAATTTGAATAGTTCCTTCACCCAAACTTGTGCGCATGTCTATCACATAGTTCTGCGCTTGTTGTTGTGCTGATATGTGCACATCTTTTGCAGGCCATTGTGGAAGTAACAGAGATTCAAATTGCACATCTATAATCGGTTTTTCATTTGCATCAGGACTGTTATTCGTATTGCTCGCCAGGCTGGAATATTGTTTGTATGCGGCTAACCACAGATCTGGAGCGACATCTCGCCAGGCACCAGAAACAGTTAATCCCTGTTCTGGCATTGCTACTTTATCAGCAGCATCTAGATCAACTAAACGCAGCGCAAACGGTTGCTGAGGTTGTAGCGAGAAATGAAGCCCTATTAAATCTTTAATTAGCCAGTGCATGCGATTACTTGTCTGATCAAACTCCATAATGGCATCTACGAGAGTATTTTTATCTTTCGCTAGCGGCGCTGGCAAGGAAGACTCTATTCCCTGCAAATCAGAGTTTATTAAAAGTTTTAATTTATCAGGATTATTCTTTTTGAAAAATGATGGCAAATGCAAATCACCTGTGACCGGTGTGATGCCAGCAAAGAACGGCTTAAACTGAGGAAAGTTAATTGATAGGTATTCGCCTAAATCAAATTTTCCTTCAAATAGTAAACTTGAAGCACCGGCACCTTTGGGCGTCAGTGAGAGTGTCACGGGTTGACCATAAATACTTGCAAGCACAGATTCACTGCTCGCCCCCTCAGTATCAAATGACACCTCTCCCGCCACATCATTCAACTCGATACCGACTTCGTGTACGTTTAGAGTATTACCTAGAAAATGGATTTTTCCTGATGCACTTGCTGGTAAATCTATTTTAGGAGAAAGCGAACGACGAAAGTTAATTTCTAGTCGCGAATCACCTTGCAGGGCAATTTGATCAACCACTGAATCAGTCTTTTTCACCAGATTAGATTCACCTAGATACTGCAGTAAATCTTGCGCTGGTCCATCGACAGTGCCATTAAGATCAAGCACAGAACGTAAAAATGATTCAATATTGATATCAACATGCTTAACTTTTGAATTCATCATGGTTGCATGCTGAGAGGTAATATTCACATGATCATTATTGATCGCGACTTTAGCCTGGACTTGATTCAGTTTAGGCCAATCTCTCTTATATTCAAGAATGCCATTTTCTACGTTTACTAATGTTTGAAATGTGCCTGATGCTTTATGAAAAGGAAAGTCGCGAACATTCCCTCTAAATAACGTAGTCGCACTGGTGACATCACCTTTTTGTATTGCATCAGTTAACCATTGCTTAGTCGTGCGTGTTTTCTTAAACAGAGGGAAATAATTGCCGATTGTGCTGGCATCGGCATGATCGATATAAATTTGAGAATCGGTGTAGATGTCACCACCCTCGGCATTAACATAAATACGCGCATCAATATTTAAATCATCATTATAAATACGCAAGGTATCGGTATTAACAATATGGGAAGTATCTTTATGCACCCATGCGATGTCACCTTGAGTTGCAAAATTTAATTCAAAGCCTGGAAACTGATCTGGTTGCGTAATACTCACTCGTGGCGAGTCCAGTGATACTAACCCTCCCGCATCGCCGCCACTCACCGCACCACTAACCCCCTTGATAGAACGATCACCTTGCGCCATCCACATACTGGCATCAGTAAACTGAGTAGAATATTGGTACGATGTTTGATGATTGTCAGACAAATCAAATCGTACAAATAAGTCATCAATATTGGCATTAATGCGATACTCGCTAAGCTGATCCTCAAAGCGAACGATATGCGGCGAGTAAGCATGCAAGGTATTACAAATTGCACCTAAGTTCATGCTTCCGACGTGGGCAAATATGCTTTTTGCATTAAGAGAGTGACGTAATAATTTGAATTGCAAATCACTTGTAGGCCAGTCTTTCTTTGAGGTAACAACGTCCAGTTCATTAGCAAAAAATTCCCAATTCCTGTCGTTATTTCGCCACTCAAAATTCATAGACAATTGTTGTATGTATTCATCGCTCAAACACATGGTTTGATTGATTTGCTTGGCATCTTCGACAATTTTTTCAGCATTGATAAATCCACGCAGCGTGCTGAGTGTATTATTTGAATACGCTCCCCAAATTTCTGAATCAATTGCAACGGGTACCTTGGCACCACTTTCCCCTACTAATCGTTTTGCAACCTCGCTCAAATGAAATTGTTCCGTTTTGACATAGAATTTAACTTTTGCTTCAGCTAATTCGTCTACATCACCTTCAAATTTCACGTAAGCACGCAATGATTTGCCAAGTACTTCAGGGAGATCTCCTGAGATAAAGAAATTATAACCACGTGAGATTGGGTCAATAGAAATATCCATTGCGTTAAATGCATAATCGGTTTGAGTTAAATCATCAACCCAATGAATATTTGCATCAATCAATGCAAGCCTCACATCTGTATATTGGTTTGCTTCACCATTGGTACCTGTCTGCGTCATCGCACTTGAAGGCAGTAAGAACGTCTGATTGATATGCAGATCGCCAGTCGCGTCTCTCTGTAACGACAAGTCTAAACCTTCAAGACTGACTTCTTTTATGCGTAAGGTTTGACTGAATAGAGATTTAGATAAATTAATTGCAAGTTTCGCCTTACGTAACTGCCATGCATTGTCAGAATTTTTTCGGTCAGTGATGACAACATTTTCGGCAATGATCTCAGAAAACAATTTATTGCGGCTGATATCCAGCGACTCTATCACCACATCCGCCTGCAATATGTCAGCTAATCGCGTTTCTATTTTTGCCTCAATGATGTCACTTAAGTTTGGATACCAGCGAATAATACTGACAAATATAGCAATCAACACCAGCAGCACTGTCACCACATACAATACCATGTGAGAGGCAGTACTTATTAATGTTGTAAAATTAAATTTCACTTAACAGAATATAATTATAGTAAGACAACATCGAATTGTTCTTGGGTATACAAGGTTTCAACCTGTAATTTTATTGTCTTATTGGTAAACTGTTCTAACTCAGCAAGAATATCAGACTCTTCATCAACTAATAAATCGACAACCGATTGTGATGCTAACACTAATAATTCATCAGCTTCATATTGGCGTGCAACGCGCATAATTTCACGGAACAATTGATAGCATACTGTTTGCGCACTCTTGACCGAGCCTGACCCATGACAGGTGACACACGCCTCACACAATATATGTTCTAAACTTTCATGCGTGCGCTTACGCGTCATCTCAACTAAACCCAAAGCAGACACTTCACATATTTGTGTTTTTGCACGATCTTTTTCTAATATTTTTTCCAGCGCTCTTAACACTTGGCGTTTATGTTCTTCTTCAACCATATCGATAAAATCAATAATAATTATGCCACCCAGGTTACGCAATCGTAACTGCCGTCCTATGGCTTGTGCTGCTTCCAGGTTGGTTTTAAATATTGTTTCTTCGAGATTTCGATTACCAATAAATCCACCGGTGTTCACATCGACAGTCGTCATGGATTCTGTCTGATCAAACACCAAATGACCGCCTGACTTGAGCATCACTTTTCGTTTGAGTGCCCTTTCAATTTCATCTTCAATGCCGTGCAAATCGAAAATGGGTCGCTCGCCTTTGTAACGCTGTATGCGTTCAACTAATTCTGGAACCAATTTGCCTGCAAAGGAAATCACATTCGATACAGTTTCTCGCGAATCGATATAAATGCCATCCACATCATCAGTATTTAGATCACGCAGCGTTCTTACCGCCAAAGGTAAATCAGAATATACCTCACCGACAGAATTTGCTGTGTTGATTCGCTCGACGATAGAATCCCATAGACGTAGCAAGAAATCCAAGTCGCGGCGCAATTCTTCTTTTGAGGCAGATTCTGCAGCGGTACGCAGAATGCAACCAAATTGCTTGCCACTATCATTGAGTAACTCTTGCATTAATTTGGTTAACCGCTCTCGTTCATCTTCCTCTTCAAGACGTGCAGATAAACGAATATCGGTAGAATACGGTAACAACACTAAGTAACGTGAAGGCACTGTAATGTTTGTCGTCAAACGTGCCCCTTTTGTGCCGATTTGATCTTTAACAACCTGCACAAGAACTTGTTGCCCATCATGCAATAAGTTCGATATAGCTTCATGCTCGGCATCACCATCTTCACTGATGATGGTCTGAGAACTTCGCGGTAAAGTATTTACATCTGATGCATGTATGAAAGCGGCTTTTTCTAATCCTATATCAATAAATGCAGCGTCCATACCCGGCATCACACGACTGACACAGCCTTTAAAAATACTGCCTACTAACCCTCGACGTGCAACACGTTCTATTTGCACTTCTTGAAGCACACCATTCTCCACCACAGCAACACGCGTCTCGCGCGGGGTGACATTGACTAATATTTCTTCACTCACAAATAACCCTTAGATGACTTTCAGATAACAGATAAACTGGCCTGTTTTAATAATTGTGTTAACTCGAATACGGGTAATCCGACCACACCCGTGTAACTCCCCGTCAACCGCTCGACAAATATGCCACCCAGACCCTGAATCGCATAGCCACCTGCTTTATCTTTAGGCTCACCGGTTAACCAATAGTTCTTCGCTTCTTGAGCAGTTATATGCCGAAATGATACTTCACTGGTACTTAACGCGGCGCCTAAAAATTCTGACTGAGACACTACCACAGCCGTATGCACCGTGTGTATTCGCCCTGACAAGCTTGCCAACATATGTTGATGATGTGCCTCATCACTAGGCTTACCCAATATGTGGCCATCAATACTGACGCTGGTATCCGCCGCGATGATGACATCATCCGACTGACTCGCTTGCTTGGCAACCTCGGCCTTGGTGCTCGCCATACGCTGCACGTATGTCTCCACTGATTCTCCAGGACAGACTGACTCATCAATATCACTTGGTAAAACGTGATATGTAAGGCCGATCTGCTGCAGTATTTCGGCGCGCCTGGGTGAGGCAGACGCAAGAACGATATTCATATACATTCCTGGAGACTATACGTTCAATTATCGCATGTTTAATGCGTCTGACTGACAATCAATTTGATTGATTTATACGCGATGATAGGGATGATTGTTTAATATGGACCATGCACGATAGAGTTGCTCAATTAATAAAACACGTGCCATTTCATGTGGCAATGTCAATTGAGATAAAGCCATTACATGCTGTGCCTGTTGTCTATGCTCATTATTTACGCCATCTGCCCCAGCGATGACAAAAGTGACGTCTTGGCCTTGTTGTTGCCAATTATCTATCAGCTGTGAAAATGCTTGTGAAGAATACTGTTTACCTCGCTCATCGAGTAAGACCAGTAAGGACTGTTTGGGTAATTTTTCTTGAATAGACTGCCATTCTTGTGTTTTGGCAGTATCGATATGGGTCTTTTTTGTACGCTTGATAGGGCTTATGCGCGTTTCACTAAACCCAAATGCGGATGGCATTCTCTTTAAATAAATATCGCATGCTTGTTCCGCCCAGGCAGTGGGTTTCTCAGCGACATACAATAATGAAAAATGCATGTATAAAAGTATCTAGACTGAAGTTTGTATTTGCTCTTCAGGTATCTCAAGTTGCCAAAGTTTCTCCAGGTTATAAAAATCGCGGGTTTCAGGCAGCATCACATGAACAATAAGCTCGTATAAATCTATTAGCACCCAAGCACGATCTTTTTCAACACCCACGACTGTTGCGCCAGCTTTTTTTGCTTTTTCAACGACATTATCTGCAAGTGCTTGAACATGTCGATCTGATGTGCCACTTGCAATCACCATCATATCAATAATATCTAATTTACCTCGCATATCGACACTGACCAAGTCATTGCCTTTGACATCTTCTAACGCGTCGATGACTAATTTATGTAGTTTCTCTAATTCCACATTTTCTCCTATAGTGAGTTAACAATATAATTCCGCTGCATTAAGCACTTTGTTGATATAGTTGATTCCTTTTAATGTAATTCCACACCGCACCCGGCAACAAATAGCGCGGCTGTTTGCCTGACTGCAGTGTTGCACGAATTTGCGTAGAAGATATATCAAACATTTCAGTATCTGTGATGTAGATACACCCCGCGTCGGTTTTTTCCAGTTGCGTTACGTCTTCTACAATGTAATCACTCAGCCATTGCATGGCATTTTCATCTGCATCACTGTCCAGACCAGGTCGACGCATGACTAGCACATGACACAGCTGCATTATTTTTTCTGCTTGATACCAATCTGGTAATCCATGCAATGCATCTTCTCCCATCAGCCAAAACAATTGCGTCGATGCAGAAACACCTTGGGAAATTTCTTTTAGCGTTTCATACGTATATGAGGGAGTGTCCCTTTCAAGCTCGATGGCATCTGCTTCAAACAAATCGCTATTGGCGGTAATGATTGAAATCATATTCCAACGGTGTTGCGCCGAAGCAAACGTTGCGCTTTTAAAAGGAGATACTTTGCAGGGAATTAATTTAACTGAAGATAGTTGGAATTTTTCAGCGAGCTCTATGCAGGGTTTGATATGACCAAAATGAATCGGGTCAAATGACCCACCTAAGAGTCCCAAACGGGATTTAGTATTACTCACGTATATTGCCATCTCCATATACAATAAATTTTTGCGTGGTTAAGCCTTCTAAACCTACTGGTCCACGAGCATGTAATTTGTCTGTGCTGATACCGATCTCCGCACCTAACCCATATTCAAAGCCATCGGCAAAACGCGGAGATGCATTAACCATCACCGAGCTAGAATCGACTTCACGCAGGAATTTTTGAGCGGTAGAGAAATTTTCTGTAACAATGACATCAGTATGATGGGAACCATACTTTTCGATGTGGTCGATGGCTTGATCGACATTGTCGACTACTTTTATCGCTAACACTGGCGCTAGGTATTCCTCATACCAGTCTTGCTCATTGGCAGCATTGACATCACTTAATATCGCTTGAGTATTTGAGCATCCTCTTAATTCAACTTGATGCGATTGATATTGCTTATTCAATAACGGCAACAACTCATTTGCAACCTCTTTATGCACGAGTAATGTTTCCATGGCATTACAAACACCATATCGGTGTGTTTTTGCATTTATTGCAATCGCTATTGCTTTATGTTTGTCCAATTCCTTATCTAAATACACATGACAATTGCCATCTAAATGTTTAATGACAGGAATTTTAGACTCTGCGGTAACTCGCTCTATTAAGCCTTTCCCGCCACGCGGAATAATCACACTGACAAATTGATTCATGTGCAGTAGCGCATTGACCGCCTCCCTGTCAGTTTTATCCACCACTTGCACAGCATTCTCAGGTAGCCCGGCTTGTTGCAAGGCTTGCTGGATATATGCACCGATCGCGCGATTAGAATGGATAGCTTCAGAGCCGCCACGCAAGATGGTTGCATTACCCGACTTCAAACATAGGCCAGCGGCATCGGCGGTGACATTAGGACGCGATTCGTAAATGATGCCTATCACTCCAAGAGGTACACGCATCTTACCCACCTGTATACCGGAAGGGCGAGATGACATTGCCGATATTTCACCTACCGGGTCTTGCAAATTAGCGATTTGCTGCAAGCCATCCGCCATCGACTTGATTCTTGCAGGTGTCAGCTCCAAGCGATCCAGTAATGCTGCTTCAAGCCCACGTTCTTTTCCCGCCTGTAGATCTAATTGATTATGTTTAATTAACTGCGCTTGATGTTGCAGTAATAAATCCGCCAACGTATTTAACGCATTATTTTTGCTGGCCGTGGATGCGGCAGACATTTCGCGTGCGGCCTGAGAAGACTGCTCACCTAATGTTTGCATATATTGTTTAATTGAAATGTCTTGTTGTGTTGCTGCCATGATGCTTACCTAATTTAACGTGCGAGTTTTAATGCGACATCGTTGAAAGATTGCCACACATCACCGCTTGCTCGACCTTTAATTATTTGGTCTACCTGACCACATTTCATGAGTAGCGTATACAGTTGCTCACGATTGAATTTATTGGCATGAACGCCTAACTGGTTACGCTTGCTATAGTAAAAAGCATTCTGTACACCTTTAGATTGGCCTCGACCTTGTGACGCACTATGGATGACTGCTCTGATTAACTCAGCAAGCCCCCATAAGACCAAGTTGGGGGCAAATGATTCTTTCTGCAATTGTGCAAGGATTTTAATAACTTTATTTCTTTGCCCGGCCAAGATTGTGTCAACTAAATCAAACACATTGTAGTTAGTTTGATTGGACACCCACGCCTGGCCCGAACTGCTCGAGTTATCCTGGTTGTTATCACTCAATGCAAGCAGCGCCATTTTTTCAATTTCCTGTGCTGCGGCAAGCATATTTCCCTCTACTCGTGAGGCAATATATTCGGCAGTTTGCCGATCATCATTGAGCTGTGCCGCCTTCAGACGCATTTGTACCCAGCGCACCAAGTCCATACCCGTCATCGGCCATATACGCATGAACACACCCACTTGAGAAATCGCCTGTACCCATTTTGACTTCAGTACCGCTTTTTCAATTTTGCCACTTTGTATTAACAACAACACATCCTCACTCGGCTGTTGACAATACTGTTGTAATGCTTTTGCCCCAGCGGTACCTGGCTTACCTGACGGCATTCGTAACTCAAGTATTTTCTTATCACCAAACAGTGACATATTACTGCTTTGTTCGGTCACTTGTGTCCAGTCAAAGCTACGTTCCACATACAGTACTTGTCTTTCCAGGAAACCTTGCGCGCGTGCTTGTGCCCGAATTAATGACAGTGATTCTTCAATTTGTAGCGGCTCATCACCAGATAGTAAGTAGACAGGAGCGAGTGCCTGATTGAGGTGGTTATCTAACTGCTGTAGGTTCAGATCCAAATAAATACCTGTTAATGCGAAATTGGTGATATATCTAGTGTAACTCGAGTTCGTATATTATACGTCTTTTTAACACTTAATAATCAATATATTAGGATAAATGAGGAGCGATTGTGGCTGAACAGATTGGATACATTGGGCTCGGAATTATGGGCAAAGCCATGGTGGAAAATCTCACCAAGTGCGGCCATAAAGTAAACGTATTTGCACGCCGCCGGGCCAGCATAGACGCATTAGAAACAGACAATATCCAAGTTTTCCACTCGCCACAAAGGCTTGCCGAAGCGTCCAGTATCATCATTTCATGCGTGTCTGACACGCCTGATGTTGAACAAGTGCTGCTAGGCGCAGAAGGGGTTATCCATGGCCTACAGCAAGATGCTCTAGTCATTGATATGAGTACCATCTCACCTGAAGCAACGCGTGACATGTATCAACAGTTTCGACGTGCGGGGGGAAGTTTATTAGATGCGCCTGTATCAGGTGGAGAAGTTGGCGCGATTGCGGCAACGTTATCTATTATGGTCGGAGGCGATGAAAAAGACTTTGAACGCGCCAAACCTATTTTTGTATGCCTGGGTAAAAATATTATTCATGTGGGGGAATCAGGGGCCGGTCAAGTCGCAAAAGCATGCAACAATCTGGTTGCTGCAGAAACCATGGTAGCTATTTCAGAAGCCTATTTACTTGCACAAAGCTGTCATGTTGATGCGGCAAAAGTTCGCGAAGCCCTGTTAGGTGGTTTTGCTTATAGTCGGGTGCTTGAATTGCATGGTCAACGCGTGCTTGATGACAATTACACGCCAGGGTTTAAAACCAATTTACATGCGAAAGATTTACGCATTGCTCTGAATAGCGCAAAAGCGAATGGTATTACTATGCCTGGTGCCGAACTTTGTAGTCAGTATCTTGAGAAATTAATCGAGCAAGGCGACGGGGAACTTGACTCTGCTTCAATCGCTAAAGTTATTCTGCAGAAGTAGCCTGTTCTGCTGTCGTGCCGCTTTCATCTATATCAACAGATATTGCCTGCAAGCGATACAGAATTAATCGCGATGCGTCTGCGCGCATTTCCTGATAAATTTTTTGTTCCTCATTTGCATTACCTAACAATTCATTTATCTCGAATAAAAAATCTCTCGATAAGCGAATTTCCTGGCTGGTGACCAATACCTTGCCTTCAGCATCTTTTACCTGCACACCGACACTTAAAATGAGTTCATACTCACGCACTTTTCCGTCATCATCTAACGAAAGGATTTCTCTTGCCGTATTCTCATAAAGCACGTCCACAATGGCGGTAGCTTTATCTACACTAACAATTTCATACGCATTTGCTTCGAATTGCTTTTCTATTAATTCAGCAATACCTCGTCCACGCCCCTGGTAGCTAACGTGTGTGCTTTCAAATATTGGATCCAGATCCGCTTTCCCAGCCAAACGATAACCACATGCAGACATAACAACTAGCATGATAACGATTAGCATTAATTTAAATGATTTCATTTGGCTCTCCAGACATGTTGTTAGACAACTATGTTTACTAGCCGGCCTTTAACAACAATAATTTTTTTGACAGCTTTATCTTTAATATGATTCTGAATTTTTTCGCTGCCTTGGGCAGTTGCTTTAATCTCATCATCATTGGCATTTGCTGCAAGCATAATTTTATCGCGCAATTTGCCCATTCACTTGCACCATTAACTCTATGGTATCACGGACTAGCGCTTGCTCATCATGCTTGGGCCAGGCGACATCCTCAATGTGATCAGTGTGCCCAAGTTGTTGCCATAAATGGGCACAAATATGCGGTACTATCGGCGCGAGCATTAATACTATGGCTTCAATACCCTCACGCACTACAGCACATTGATTATCCTCGTATGAAGACAACTCATTTAATAGCTCCATGTTGGCAGCAATCGCAGTATTGAATGTATAGCGGCGTCCAATATCATCACTGACTTTTTTGATGGTGCTATGAATTTTATTACGCAGCTCTTTTTGTTGTTTATTCAGCGACGATACATCTAATGTTGGCACCGATGTTGTTTCACTCACATGCAAGTAAACAAAGCGCCATAACTTTTTCAGGAAACGCGCAGACCCTTCCACGCCAGTATCCACCCACTCCAAAGAGTTTTCAGGAGGTGCCGCAAACATAGTAAATAGACGCACTGTGTCTGCACCAAATGACTCAATCAATTGCTCGGGGTCGACAGTATTACCTTTAGATTTAGACATTTTAATGCCGTCTTTCAACACCATGCCCTGAGTTAACAAATTAGTAAAAGGCTCGGCAGACGAGACCAAGCCTTCATCGCGCATGAGTTTATGGAAGAAGCGCGCATATAATAAATGCAATACTGCATGCTCTATACCACCAACATACTGATCGACTGGCAACCAATAATCAGCACGCTCATCCAACATGCCTTGTTCACTGTCTGCACTGCAATAACGCGCGTAATACCAACTTGATTCAAAGAAGGTATCAAAGGTATCGGTTTCACGTTTACCAGGCTGATTACATCGGGGACATGGCACATCAACAAACTCAGGCATAGAGGCTAATGGTGAACCTGCGCCGGTGACCTCAACATCTTCCGGCAATTTCACAGGCAAATCAGGCTCGGGGACGGCGACGGCGCCACACTTATCGCAATAAATAATTGGGATAGGACATCCCCAATAACGTTGTCGGGAAATTCCCCAATCACGTAAACGGAAATTAACCGAGCGTTGTCCACGTTGTTGCGCTTCTATTGTTTCTGATATTGCAACAAATGCTTGTTCTGAACTTAATCCATCCCAATCACCAGAATTTTTTAGCACGCCTTTATCGATAAATGCTTGTTGTTGGATATCGCATTCTTGTGAATCATCCCTGGGAAAAATCACTTGGTGAATGGGTAATTGATATTTGCTGGCAAATTCCCAGTCACGTTGATCATGCGCAGGCACACTCATGACAGCACCGGTGCCGTATTCAATGAGTACAAAGTTAGCGATCCAAATCGGTAACTTTTCTCCACTGATCGGATGGATGGCAAACAAGCCGGTATCGACACCTTCTTTCTCAGCACTATTAATTTCAGCTTCGGCCACTTTTCGCTGTTTGCACTTTTCTACAAAGCTCGCTGCGGCCTTATTCTGTTGTGCGGCAATCGCAGCTAATTCATGTTCGGGGGCAATCGCCACGTAGCTGACACCCATCAGCGTATCGGGACGCGTCGTGTAGACTTGCATGGAGGGTAAATTACCTTCAACTTCAAATGAAAACTGTAAGCCTTCAGAGCGACCAATCCAGTTTTGTTGCATAACTCTGACTTGCTCGGGCCATCCTTCTAATGCCTGCACGCATTCAAGCAATTCATCAGCATAGTGAGTAATTTTCAAAAACCATTGTGAAATTTCTCGACGTTCTACTGGCGCACCTGAACGCCAACCGCGTCCATCAATGACTTGTTCATTAGCCAATACTGTCTGATCGACTGGGTCCCAGTTAACAACTGATTTCTTTTTGTAAACCAAACCTTTGTCAAATAAGCGCGTGAATAACCATTGCTCCCAACGGTAATAATCTGCATTGCATGTTGCTAACTCTCTATCCCAATCATAGGCAAAGCCCAATCGTTGCAATTGGCTGCGCATGTAATCAATATTTTCATATGTCCACTTTGCGGGCGGCACTTTATTTTTCAAGGCTGCGTTTTCAGCCGGCAACCCGAAGGCATCCCAACCCATAGGCTGCATGACATTCTTGCCTAACATACGTTGGTAACGACTTATCACATCACCAATGGTGTAATTACGCACATGCCCCATGTGCAAGCGGCCGCTTGGATAGGGGAACATAGACAAACAATAAAATTTTTCTCGAGTATTATCCTCAGTTGCCTTGAAGGTATTTTCTTGCTGCCATCGCAACTGAACCTCAGCCTCGATTTGATGAGGTTGATAGTTTTCTTCCATAGTTTAGATTATTTAGAGGTTAATAAGACAAGTGCCTGCTAATTCTAACAAAATATAAACCCAAGCACATACAGTAAGAACAGTGAATTGGAGATTTAAATTGCTGTTTTATGTATAAATTGTCACTCATATAAGCATCTCAATAATAACTTAAATACACATGCAGAAATATCCGTCTTGCTAATATTAAACAGATCGATAGGCATTATAGAAAAGTTCTTTTGGTAGTAAAACGCGCTTCGGGGTAAGGTAGGTAAACAGTATGACGTTGTTACCTGACGACGTAGGCGCAAAAAGTCAATTAACAACGATGAGTGTTCAGCTTGGTGCGCTCTTACATAACTCGTCCAGAGTCGATCTTATGCATGTATAGGTGATCTTAACACTACTGTTAACATTGCCATTAACATTGCGATTAACATTGCTCTGGGCAACTTCAAACATATTAGCACAAGCTTACTCGTCTAATTACTGTATCAATCTTGAGCCTACACAAAAAGCCCAACGTCCAAGTTGGGCTTTTTTGTGCATGTTATTTTATGCGCTTGCCATGTTAGCTGTCTGAGCGCCCGTATTTGTCGTCAAATCGTTCGATGTCATCTTCGCCAAGATATGTCCCAGACTGCACTTCAATCAACTCTAAAGGAATTTTGCCGGGGTTTTCCAAACGATGGATGGCACCGATGGGTATGTACGTCGATTGATTTTCAGATAACAAGAATTCTTTTTCATCGCATGTGACAACAGCCGTTCCACTGACGACTATCCAATGCTCTGCGCGATGGTGATGCTTCTGCAATGACAAACGTTCACCGGGTTTAACGGTAATTCTTTTCACCTGGAAACGTTCCGCATTATCAATCGACTCATAGTCCCCCCAGGGACGATACACTTTGCGGTGAATGTCGGACTCTTCACGATTGGCGTTTTTAAGTGCATTGGCAATTTGTTTAACATTTTGTGATTGATTACGGGGTGCAACCATCACTGCATCTGCGGTTTCAACGATTACTGCATCCTGCATGCCTACCGCAGTCACTAAGCGATTAGAACTATGCACATAACAACCCTGACAATCCTCAAGCAGTACATCACCTGTGAGCGCATTGTTATTTTCATCCTGCTGAGATGATTCCCATAAAGCATGCCACGAGCCCACATCATTCCAATCACTCGCGAGCGGCACCACTGCTGCGTTGCTGGTATTTTCCATCACTGCATAGTCAACCGATTCGCTTTTACATGCAGAAAAGGCCTCTTTATCAATACGCATGAAATCAAGGTCTTTCTGTTGTGTGCCATAAGCGGATTTAACATTTGCAGCCATTTCCGGTTCATATTTCCCGAGCTCAGCCATAAAGGTAGCTGCTTTAAACATAAACATACCGCTATTCCAAAAATATTCCCCCGAATCGAGATACGCTTGTGCTTTTTCTAACTCTGGCTTTTCTACAAACTTCTCCACTTGGCTAGCCTTGCCTGCAAGCAACTCGGCGCCAGATTTTATGTAGCCATAGCCGGTTTCTGGTCGAGTTGGTGTGATGCCAAACGTGACCAGGTGTTGCTGCTCACACAGTTGCAAAGCATCTTGAATCGCAGCGTTAAATTTATCCTGCTCATCGAGAATATGATCAGCCGGTAATACAAGTATGATTGCATCCTCACTGCGCTGTAGTGCACATAACGCGGCTAAACCAATGGCAGGCGCAGTATTACGACCGACCGGCTCCAGTACAATGTCAGCGTCTTCAACACCTTGTTGGCGCAGTTGTTCCGCAGCCATAAAGCGATGTTCATCATTACAGACAATAATGGGTGCTTGTATACCCGCACCGAGTGATGTCACCCGAGTGACAGTGTCTTGAAATAAGCTACGATTATTTCTTAAGGGTATGAACTGCTTGGGATATAGCTTGCGTGAAACTGGCCATAAACGTGTTCCGGATCCACCAGATAAAATGACGGGTACCACTTTAGATAATTTAGACATAGCGATAGTTTACAAAAAGGATATTAATAAAATGTTGGCTGACTGGATGATTTTCGTTGAGTGACAAATATTAGCAATAGTAAAACAGATAAACTGCTGATTATTGCCCAATTCCCCCATCGAATGAACGGCGTAATGCCTTGCATTGGCCACACGTCGGCCGTGACCACCGCGTCGACAAATTGGCTGGATTGGGCGGTGATTCGACCACGCGCATCGATAATCGCACTCACCCCAGTATTTGCTGCTCGAATCATGTAACGCCCTGTTTCCAGAGATCGCGAGCGCGCAATCTGAAGGTGTTGGTGGGGGGCAAACGAATTCCCAAACCAGGCATCGTTGGTCACGTTGATTAGCAACTCAGCGGTTGGTAATGCACGCACAATCTCATTGCCATAAGCGGCTTCATAACAGATAGAAACCCCCACTGGTATATCTTGGAGATTTAAAATAGATGATCCCTCTCCTGCGCTCAGATCAGACATAGGGATAGTTACTAGCGCACGGAAAAATTCAAATATCCACCTTAGCGGTAAATATTCACCAAACGGAACTAGGTGTTGCTTATTATAAATTTGTACCTCATTGCCTAAGGTCACTAGCGAATTGAAGATACGTTCAGTGCCAGGTTCATAGGTAAATACACCGGAGATGAGTTCCACATTATGCTGGTTTAGTTCTCGCGTAAATACGGGAATAAAATCTTGATTAGCGACGCGGTAAAAAGTGGGTATAGCGGTTTCTGGCCAGACGATAATCTGACTATCCCAATGCTCTCGCGTCAGATCCACATAGGCCTGATAGACGTCGTTACGCCTGGATTTGTCCCATTTCATATCAAATGGAATATTGGCCTGCACCGCGGCCACTTTTACAGGCTGAGCACTCGCTTGATGCGTCCATTGAATACTATCGAGTGAATAGTTAATTCCTGCAAATACACCAATAAAAATAAGCCACTTAACTTGATCAGCCAGTTGAGCGGTCAACACATGCACCATGGACGCCGCAATAATCACTACAACCGCCGAACCACCAAACACGCCCAAAATAGGAATGATGCCAAGCAGGGGGGAATCTACCAGAGTATGTCCTATTAACAGCCATGGGAAACCGGTCAGCACCCAACTGCGTAACCATTCCAATAGTACCCAGATACTGGTAAACGCGATCACTTGTAACACATTGTTTGACATGCGCTTGCATAGATTAATGTACACACTCACCACGGCAGCAGGAAACAGACTCAACACTAAGGTAGCAACCAGCGTCATGCCTGCCGCAGCTAACCAGGGCGCATTGCCAAAATCATAAAGACTATTAAAGATCCAAGATACACCGCCTCCAAACATTCCAATGCCATACAGATAGCCAGCTTTAAAGGGTTGCGATTCGCGCTGTTGTTTTAATACGAGTAACAGCAAAGAGATGGAGATAACAGATGCCCACCACAATTTAAACGGTGAAAAAGCTAATACACTAATTACGCCGGAAAACAGATAGAGTAAGTAACGCTGCATGAGAAATAAGTTAAGACTTAATGCCTTGAAGTTTTTATGGGAATCGTTGAGTTAATGACAACGTGCTGTGCAGCATACAGTTCAAACTATGAGATTAATGAATTGTTTATTGCAAAAAATACTGTAAATCAGCGTTTGCTAGATTAGCTTCGTGTGACTTTTAGCAGATGTAATCGCCGACTGTCCGCGCTAATTACCTCAAAACTAAATTCATTTATGCGCGTTATTTCATTACGTTTCGGCACGTGGCCAAAATTATGCGTTACCACTCCTCCAATTGTATCGAATTCATCTTCATCAAATGATGTTTTAAAATATTCATTGAAGTCTTCAATTGGTGTGAGCGCTTTAACCAGCGCATATTGATCATCATCAGAATACTTAATGTATTGGTCTTCTTCGAGATCGTGTTCATCGGTGATGTCACCTACAATTTGCTCTAATACATCTTCAATTGTGACCAAGCCTGCTACACCGCCATATTCATCGACAATAATAGCCATATGATTACGCGTGTTACGAAACTCATTAAGCAAAATGTTTAGGCGTTTGCTTTCTGGAACAATAAACGCAGGTCGTAGAATATCTCTTATATTAAAGTCTGATTGATTGGCCTCTGATAAGATGCGTAATAAGTCTTTGGCCAATAACACGCCGACTACTTCATCTCGACTGTCACCGATTACTGGAAAACGTGAGTGTGCAGACTCAATAATTGTCGGCAACATTTCATGCACAGAGTTTTCTTCTTCAACAACAACCATTTGTGAACGCGGGATCATTATGTCGCGTACTTGTAATTCTGATACCTGAAAAACGCCCTCAATCATTGCCAGTGCGCTGGTATCAAATAAATTACGCTCTTGTGCTTCACGCAATATAAGTATGAGTTCTTCGCGATCTTTCGGCTCGCTAGAAAATACATGCCCGAGACGATCTAGCCAGTTCTTGTTGGATTGATTTTTTTGTGGATCGGGATCAGGCACAGTGCCCATAGAAATATACTAGATGATTATATGGAGGACAGAATAGTTAACTATATGGGTTATTAAACCCTAATGTGTTCATAACTTGAATCTCAAGCGATTCCATTTGCGTAGCATCCGCTTCGTTTAAATGATCATAACCTTGCAAGTGCAGGATACCATGAACCGTCATATGCGCCCAGTGACTTTGCGCTATTTTCCCCTGTTGAATAGCCTCGTTTATGACAACTGGTGCACAGATTACCACTTCACCTATAAAGGGAATATTGACATCTTCATGTAACTCTGCGGGGAAAGATAAGACATTGGTCGCACCCTGTTTATGACGGTATCGACCATTGAGTGACGTCATTTCTTTTTCATCAACGATTCGGACTGCTGCAAGCTGATGTTTGTTTTGCGGCGTGTGTATAGCCTCGCCCCATGTTTGGAATTCTGCTGCATCGGGCACTTCATAGTCTAACGCTGCATTTTGCAGCTCAAGTGTAACCATTACTGAGGTGTTTTATCACTGTCATCATGACGGTCATACGCATCGATAATATGCTGCACGAGTGGATGTCTAACGACATCTCGTGAATTAAAGTAATTAAACTTTATGCGCTTAACATCTTTTAACACCTGCATCACATGGCGCAAACCTGATTGACCACGGTTAGGCAAATCAATCTGCGTGACATCGCCTGTAACAACAGCTTTTGAACCAAAGCCAATGCGCGTTAAAAACATTTTCATTTGGTCTTTTGTTGTGTTTTGCGCTTCATCTAAAATGACAAATGAGTCGTTAAGAGTGCGACCACGCATATAGGCTAGCGGCGCAACTTCTATCACGGTACGTTCAATTAATTTATTGACTCTCTCAAAGCCCATCATTTCATACAGCGCGTCATACATGGGACGCAAATAAGGATCAATTTTTTGAGTTAAATCGCCGGGCAAGAACCCCAGCCGCTCACCTGCCTCCACCGCAGGGCGCACCAACACTAAACGCTGTACTTTTTCCGTATCAAGTGCCGCCACTGCAGATGCGACAGCTAAATAGGTTTTGCCCGTACCGGCAGGACCAATACCAAACGTTAAGTCGTGATTTAATACATCATGAATGTAAGCAGCCTGGTTGGGGCCTCGGGGTTTAATAATGCCTCGACGAGTATGCAAGGTGACTTCTGCGTGCTGATCTTCTGTGTTTTCCGCCATACTGGTTACTGTCGAATCCTGAAGATGAAGATGAATTGTTTCTTTTGACAAGGCTTCTGAATCAGTCGAAGCATAAAGTGTTTTCAGTACTTCAGAGGCTGCATCCGCAGAAGCTCGCTCACCTTCAACGGTAAAGGCATTGCCACGATGGTGAATTTCCACTGCCAAGCGTTCTTCAATTTGATGAATATGCTCATCAAATGGTCCACATAAATTGGCTAATCGCGCATTATCATTGGGTTGCAGTGTTAAATTAACTTTTGCCAGCTGAGCACTCAAACCTTATGCGCCCTCAATTGATAAGTAAACAATAGCCATTAAATGATTTGACCGCGTAATGAATTTGGTAATGCCTCAGTGATTTCGACTTGCACTAACTGACCAATTAACTCTTGCGAACCTTGCACATTAACAACACGATTATTTTCAGTTCTGCCACTAATTTCTTTATTGCTTTTCTTGGATAGTGAGTTGATTAAAACTATCTGACGTGTGCCAACCATATTATCAGAAATAGCATTTGCCATCTGTAACACCCGTGTTTGTAATCTCTGTAAGCGTTGTTTTTTGACATGCATTGGGGTCGTGTCGTCCAAAGCGGCAGCAGGAGTACCGGGGCGTGCACTAAAGATGAAACTAAATGAATGATCGAAACCGACATCTTCAATGAGCTGCATGGTTTGCCCAAACTCCTGATCAGTCTCACCTGGGAAACCTACAATAAAATCAGATGACATGCTGATATCTGGGCGATGTTTTCTCAATTTGCGAATTTTTGACTTATATTCCAGTGCCGTGTAACCACGTTTCATTGCAGCAAGTATTCGATCTGAACCACTTTGAACAGGCAAATGTAAATGATTCACAAGTTTAGGAATCTCAGCATAGGCCTCAATCAGTGATTCGCTGAACTCTAGTGGATGCGACGTTGTGTAACGAATACGCTCTATGCCTTCAATTGTGGCCACATAATGTAACAGCAATGTGAAGTTACAAATTTGACCATCGTCCATTTTGCCGTAATAGCCATTCACATTCTGCCCGAGCAAGGTGACTTCTTTCACGCCTTTATCAGCCAGTTGCATAATTTCAACCAGCACATCATTTAGCGGGCGACTAATTTCCTCACCACGCGTGTATGGCACCACGCAATACGAACAGTATTTACTACAACCTTCCATGATAGATACAAATGCACAAGGTCCATCTACTTTTGGCGCGGGCAAATTGTCAAATTTTTCGATGGCAGGAAAGGAAATATCTACAGCCGTTTTACCGTGCGTACGTGCCTGGTCAATCAAATCAGGCAAGCGATGTAAGGTCTGAGGTCCAAATACCACATCAACCTGGGGTGCACGCTTTTTCAGTGCTTCCCCTTCTTGACTGGCCACACAACCACCGACACCAATCACTAGGTTGGGATTTTTTTGTTTGAGCTTACTCCACCGGCCCAGCTCGGAGAACACCTTTTCTTGTGCCTTTTCTCGAATTGAGCAGGTGTTCAGCAGCAACACATCCGCCTCTTCAGGGTTTTGTGTTAGCTCCATGTTCTTGACGTCACTCAACACGTCTGCCATCTTGTCTGAGTCATACTCATTCATCTGGCAACCTTGGGTTTTGATGTATAGTTTTTTTAACATACTAAGATTGTAACTTGAATTGTAAATTAGTGGGATATCTAGATGGGTTATTGCATTACATGTGATACTTTTTATCGGTACCCTAGTTAAAATACTAGTATATTCAACGCACTAAACATTTTCCCTACTAAACTCACAATAAGTCTCGTACAATTATAATCACACATCATTTTCATTTATGGATCTATTTTTATATTTTTTTAAGGCTTATCCTAATCGCACTATTTTTGTATTTGTTGCAGTTACAGTTGCAAGTATTATTACAGCTGCAACTCTATTAGTACTCCCAGCATTATTATTCACTTTGTTGGGGCGCAGTTCCACAAAAACACAATTCATTCATGATTTTTTCTTATATTTCAATATAACACCTAGCACAGAAAATTTAATCGCATTTTTCTTAATTGGTATTTCTCTTCAAGCAATATTGCTTGCAGCAGCAAACATTTATGCTGGATTTACAAAAGCTAAAGTTATAAAAGATTTCCGAATAAAATTACTTACTGCCATGTCTCAGTCGGAATGGGCATTCTTTACCAAACAGTCAAGTGGCAATTTTACTGCATCACTGGTTAATGAAATAGAGAGCGCAGGTGACGGATATGAAACTATGGTGCGCATCCTTTCAAATGTCGTGCAAATAATCGCATACCTATCTGTCGCTTTTTTTATTTCATGGCAAATCGCGATTGTTGCTATTGTTGCCGGCCTATCACTTACCGCCCTATTTGGAAAATTAATCGGTATAAATAAATTGCTAGGCGCAGAAGATGCTCAGTTAACCAGGATGATTACTGCTCAACTTACAGATTCATATAGAAGTATAAAACCACTTAAAGCTATGGCACGCGAATCCCATTCGCATGCATTATTAAATAGCTATACAAAACGATTAAAAACTGTCGCGAAAAAAGGCACGATAGCCTCAGAATTATTAGACGGCTTACAAGAAATAATTCTTATGACTACCGTCATTCTTACTATCTATTTTTCTTTTGAACATCTAAGCATTCCGATTGAATTTTCAATAATTTTAGTCATTCTTTATTTAAGATCCATGAAGTTATTTGGTAAATCCCAGAAACAGTATCAAGCATATGTCGGCAACATAAGCGCATACAACATGGTTATGCATTCTTTAAATGAAGCTACGAATAATTGCGAACATCGAAATGGAACTATAAGACATCAACTACAAGGCAACATTGAGCTAAAAGATGTAAGCTTCAACCATGGAGAAAAATTAATATTGGATAACACTTCAGCAACATTCTACTATCACAAGTTAAACTCCATAATCGGTCCCTCTGGTGAAGGTAAAACCACAACCGCTGATCTTGTTTGCGGCCTATTTCTTCCTTCTTCTGGAAAAATCTTAATCGATGATATTTCTATAACTCAACTCGACATTACAAATTGGAGATCTCAAATTGGATATGTAACTCAAGAAAATAATCTTCTCAATACATCCATACGTGAGAATATAACATTGGGAGATCAAAAATTTAGCAATAAAGATATTGAAATCGCTTTAAATAAAGCCCATTGTATTTCTTTTGTAAAAGAGCTATCCACCGGAATTGAAACACTTGTTGGGGAGAATGGCGCTCACTTATCAGGAGGACAAAGACAAAGAATATTAATAGCTCGAGCTCTGGTGCATTCGCCGAGACTATTAATCCTAGACGAGGCTACCAGCGCGCTAGACAGTGAAACCGAACGATCAATAAGTCAAATATTTAAAGAAATCAGTAAAGAAATAACTATTATCTCTATTTCTCACAGACCCGCATTAGTTGATGAATCTGATCACATAATTGAGTTACGCGGTAAAAAATTAGTTAAATTACAATAATGTTCACTGCATATGTTATATTTTATTAATATTTAATATTATTAATTTACTCATAGTATAAGCATGAATAAATCACACCCAATTAAACCGGCAAAAGAATATACTTCATATAAAAATTGGATGAAAAAAAACATAATAAAGCCTATCAAAAGGTCTTTAAAAAAATTTAAAAATAAATTTCTAAGGTTTCTCCCTCCTCAAATATTACAATTTATTGTTCAAAAAGCTCTCCAAACAACCCATCCAATTAAACCAATTCCTGGAAATATTGTATTACTGTGTGGTTCATTACAACCTGGAGGAGCAGAACGACAAGTTGTCAATACGCTGAATGAGCTGAAACATGAATCATTTAATAAAGTTATTTTATTATGTGAAAATTTGAATGGTGATAAATCAAGTGGTTCTGATTTTTATCTTTCCGCCGCTAAAGAATCAGGTTGGGAAATTAGAGAAGTAAAAAAACATACGAGTCAAAATCAGCTAACCTCGCTACCAAAAGGCCTATCATTAATATCAATGTTTGTAAACCATAGCTTATCAAAAGATATTACCAATCTTTATAATGAGTTCAACAGTCTGCGTCCTGAAATAGTTCATTCATGGTTAGATGGTTGTAATGTCAAAGCAGGGATCGCAGGAATTTTAACAGGAATACCAAAAATAATTTTGTCCGGAAGAAGCTATAGTCCAAAAAATTTTGCTTTAAACACTTACTACTTCCACCCTTGCTATAGTGCTATTATTAAAAATCCATCAGTATTTCTTACAAATAATAGTCATGGCGGAGCATGCGATTATGCTAAGTGGCTAGATATACCTGAAAATCAAATTATGGTTATCAGAAACGGTACAAAATTTCATAATGGTACAAAATCCCATGAGGATATAAGCTCGATAAATTCCTCGAAAATAACTATAAGAGAGAAATTTGGAATACCGAAAACATCAAAAGTTGTTGGAGGAATGTTTCGATTTACTGCAGAAAAAGATCCTATTTTATGGTTAGACGTCGCAATTGAAATTGCCCACTTTAACCCTGATGTCTACTTCATTCTTTATGGCGATGGGTCAATGAAAAGTGATTTAATCAAAATAATATCAAATGCCTCATTAGAGAGAAAAATATTCTTATATGGGCATATCTCAGATGCTCTTTATGGATTATCTATATGCGATACCGTATTATTAACTTCGGTTAAGGAAGGGACTCCCAACGTTCTGATTGAAGCTCAATGGTTAGGCATACCTGTAGTTAGTACAGATGCAGGCGCCGCTAAAGAAGCCGTGCAAAACGGAATTACTGGTTTCGTCTCAAACTCTCGCGAGCCAATAGAGATTGCAAATTTAGTTCACAGATGCCTTTCTGATGAAGAAATAATCAACTCAGCAAAATTAAACGGCCCCAAGTTTATCAACAATATATATGGGATTGATAGAATGATAAAAGAGACTCTAGCTGTTTATAATACTTCTTATAAATCTAACATCAACAATTCAAAATAGGCATTACGCAATGACATTTCCTCAATCTCAGAGAAGTACTCATAGCGCTGAAATTAAAAGTGGTTCTCGCTTTAAATTTGGTAATAATTGGAAGCGGTTTTTACGCGTGCTGAATGAAGACAGAATTTTACAAGCAGAGAATTCACTTAAAGAATTTTTAGATCCAGACCTTTTTGACGGAAAAACTTTCTTAGATATTGGATGCGGCAGTGGCTTATCTAGTTTAGTTGCAAAACGCTTGGGAGCAAAAGTAACTTCTTTTGACTTTGACCCACAATCTGTTGCTTGCACTCAAGAATTAAAAAGCCGATATTTTCCAGAAGACACAGAATGGAATATTTTTGAAGGTTCTGCGCTTGACCTTAACTTCATTAAATCATTAGGCACTTTTGATATTGTATATTCGTGGGGAGTTCTTCATCACACGGGGGCTATGTGGGATGCACTAAGAAACGCCAAGATTCCTACAAAAGAAGGAGGGAGGCTATTTATAGCGATATATAACGATGCAGGAGAAATGACAGATAAATGGAAAGAAATAAAAATAATATATAACAAACTACCTACTTTTCTTCAGTTACCTTACGCCATATATATATGGGCACCTCATGAGTACAAAAGTTTCAAAAGTTTTTTGAAAAGTAAGAAAATCCATAAATATTTTCGCCAATGGACAGAACATAAAAAGACCCGTGGCATGAGTCGATGGCATGACATTGTAGACTGGATTGGCGGGCATCCTTATGAAAACGCCAAAGCCGATGAGTTAATCAAATTTTATGAAAATGATGGATACAAATTATTAAAAATTATTCCGAATGATGGCATAGGTAATCACCAGATAGTCTTTCAGCGATTAAAATAATTTTATACACGTGTGCGGTTTAACCGGATTTGTTCTTAGAGACACTAGAATAGATATAGAGCAAGCAAAACTACGCCTGACCGCTATGACAAAGACCATAGAGTATCGTGGTCCCGATGATTATGGAGTATGGTCAGATGGGAACGTAGGACTCGGATTTGCTAGATTAGCTATTATAGATCTATCTTCAGCAGGCCACCAACCAATGTCAGCCATGAATGGAAATATATGGCTGACTTTTAACGGTGAAATTTATAATTTTCTTCTAATTCGAAAAGAATTAGAAAAATTAGGACACAACTTCAATAGCTATTCTGATAGCGAAGTAATACTGAACGGTTATATTGAATGGGGTGATGCAGTTCTAGAACGTCTACGAGGAATGTTCGCTATCGCAATTTGGGATGGCCGAACGAAGAGACTAATGCTCGCAAGAGATAGGGTTGGGAAAAAGCCTCTCGTCTATACCCATAATAAAGAAGGCTTCTTCTTTGGATCAGAAATTAAAACAATATTAGCCTGGCCGTCGATTAAAAGAACTCCAAATTTAAATGCATTACATAACTTTTTAACATATGCATACATTCCTGCACCTCATACATCATTTGAAGATATATATAAATTACCGCCAGCACATAAACTTATTTTAACCCTCGATCCACAAGGTCAACACAATCCAATTCGGATAGAGCGTTATTGGCAATTACCGGAACCCAGACCAAATCGAAATCATTATTCGGAACCAGCACTTATTGAAGAACTAGTACATAATCTAGATGAAGCAGTTAAAATTCGCATGATGGCAGATGTGCCACTAGGTGCTTTTCTATCCGGAGGTGTTGACTCTTCTGCTATAGTAGCCATGATGGCAAGAAATTCCAGTCAACCAATAAAAACTTTTTCTATTGGTTTTGATACGAAAGCGTATGATGAAACCGACTATGCTAAAGTCGTTGCACAAAGATACCAGACTGACCATCATGTTTTTAAAGTAAAAGCAGATGCAATCAGCATACTTCCTAAAATCATCCATCATTACAATGAGCCATTTGCAGACTCATCTGCAATACCCAGCTTTTATTTGGCGCAACTAGCAAAACAGCATGTGACTGTCACTTTAAATGGTGATGGTGGTGATGAGGCATTTCTTGGTTACAATCGTTACCGTTCGATGGAAGAAATAAGCAAATTTGATCATATTAATCCTAAATTACGAAATCACTTAGCAACCTTGCTGCGAAATATACCTACACCAGGTTGGAAGAAAAAACGTAAAGCCAATCTATTAGCAAAATTATCACCAGATACTCAAACACCAGAACAACGCTATTCATTTGCTGTTAGTGTCTTCAGTGATATCAATAAAATCGATGCTTACGGCGACACTATGAAGACTTATCTGGAGACTTCTGCATTAGAAATGCTCAATCCTTATTTTAATCAAGCTGAAACGCTTGTATGTGGAGCCAACTGGTCTGATATTCATTTTTACCTGCCAGATGATTTATTAGTTAAAGTTGATATTGCAACAATGGCACATTCATTGGAAAGTAGATCACCATTTCTCGATCATATCTTTCTCGAGTGGGCTAACAATATCCCTTCAAACCTAGCGATGAGTAGAACTGAGACAAAAGCTATATTTAAAAAAGCTATGGAGCCTTATCTCCCCAATGAAATACTCTATAGATCCAAAATGGGTTTTGGGTGTCCTGTTGACGAATGGTTTCGATATGAGCTTAAGGATATGGCATATGATACTTTACTATCTGATAGATGCAGCTCAAGAGAAATAATACAAAACTCATATACTGAACAGTTATTAGATGAACACTGCAACAAAAATGTAAATCACTCGACTAGACTCTGGACATTACTTATTATGGAATTGTGGTTTAATATGTGGATTGATGACAACACCCATTAATGTAGACACTCAAATAATTCAGTCGTAAATCTATAATGAAATTGATAAATATCAATTATTATTTACTAGTAGCAAGCGTATTATTTTTACTCTCTTCAAACCCACTATCTTATCCAGTTGAAATTCAAATTGATCGCCAAGACATACAATGGCAAGAAGGCTATCTTTACACATATAAGCTAGATCCTGATATCCCATTAACCCATAGTATTGTGTATGACTCATCAAATGGCCATCGTAATAGTAGGTTGCAGCTGACTGAAAATGGCATTTCATTACCTTTAGCTCACAGTGTCCATGAATATATAGTAGAGCGAGGAGAAGGTCGTTTTTCACATTGGCATGAATATTTATATTTTTCTTCTAGTGATAATTTAGACCCTAGAAAGAATCACACATATAAAATAATTGCGACAGCAGAATTAAACCCAATACTGATAGCATTATCATGGCTGATATTTTTATGCTCATGCTTAACAATCCTATTTATTCACTCAGAAAGAATTACGAAAAAGTTAACTTCTAATATAAAACATTTAATCGCATTTATTCTTATATTAATCTTCTCAATATGCGTACTATACCTGTCATTAGATCATACTAAAATAGAGATACTGCACCACGACGACTCTGGGAATATTGCAAGCATGGCTGCCGCTGAACTATGGCCCGATAGGTTTACTAATGACCCAGTATTCAATAACAAAGATAATTATAGCTTTTATGGTTCAATCCTAATTGATATGACTCAAGCACTATCAATTATAAGCAATGATATCGGTACCGCATTTAAGCTTTCAATATTTTTTATAGTTTTTACACAGCTAACTGGATTTTATTTATTAGGCATCAGTCTTAAATTAAAATTCGTATACTCTCTTTGTCTAGCCATCATATCATTACCACCAGTTTATATATGGGGTAGTGAACTTTGGGGCATTTTCCATACACCACTTGCCAGGATGTTAGCATATGCAATATTTCCATTCGCCTTAATAATTTTTGTTAGGACCAAATCACTATCTCTAAAGTTTTTAGTAATAACATTCTCGTTACTTGGAGGTATCACATATATATACCCATCTGCATCACCATCAATAGCTTTTGCAGGCTTAATAGGCTGCTTTGCCTTGAAACCAGAACATATCTCATGGGAAAAATTACTTAGCTGGTTGTTAGCAAGCGGTTTAGTATACTTAATTGTTTCTAGTTTATTTATATATTCCTATCATGCAAGCACTGGCCAGATGTATGCGACTCAAGATAAAAATTATTTTTTCATTGAATTGCAAGAGATTTTTTTCAATAAGGCTGGGCGTATATATTCAGACTCCATATACGCAACACTCAGCGCTATAAGAGGAGATTACATCCCATGGTCTTGGCGGTGGTCATTATGGATTTTTGGGATTTTAGGTACTATCTTTGTATGGAGCAAATCCATACCAGAGCAACAACATGTCAAATTCATGAGTTTATTCATGATAGGAATCATAATATCCTCCTCAGGTGTATCTTATATTGACCAATGCATCGCCTCCTTTTTTGACCGGAAACCATATCAAGCCGACCTTATTAGAAATCTTAGATTTACAATCCCTATTTTATTAATATTAAACTTTATTTTATTAAAATTGTTATTTAATCGATTAGTATACAAATTCCCAAATACGAATATTAATTACATTTCATCACTTTGCATAATCACACTAACATTCAGCTGGTGGATATACCATCCAACCTCAATAACAAATTCTCTCTGGGATTTATCAAGACCGCTAAACACATCATATTCCTCAAAAAATAGCGACTTGGAACTAATCATTGAAGACGCTTCAACACTAGAAGAAAACTCTTTATTTCTTCCATTAGAAAATGAAATAGCCGGTGCGGCGTTAAGGTATGGGGCCTTACAACCTGTTTTATTTTTGAAAGAAGATTTAAATAATATTATTTACGCAGGCGGACATTATGGTAATCACTGGCTAGAAGTAAGAGACAGCATAAATATACTCTCTTCAACAAATGACATTTACACACGAGAGACTAATATCAAATTTTTACAAGATAAATACAATGTTAAATATTATCTTTACAACAAGAATGATCTTAGTAAGCCATTATATTTATACCTAACTCAAAATCAAAAAATAATTGCTAAAAGGAGAGATTGGATAATCTCATCTCCATAGCAAATACAAATTAATAACTAGCTTTTTTCTAAAAGTAGTTTTTATATTACTTAAAATTAAACTAATAAATGTTATCAACATAACTAACGCTATTGGCTCCGCAACCCAAACATAACGAGGTATAGTTACCTGTGTAAGCGCCACCAAGAAAAAATATCCATGGAGCAATAAGCTCATTAATGCTAAAACTTTATACTGTTTATTTTTATTATTTTTAGACAAAAAATATAAAGGTATAAAACTCAACGAAACTATAAAAGTAATTATATGTAAAAGCGATACATTTCCTAACTTTTGCCAAGCACCTATATAGTCAAAGGGACTACGTTGATAGCAAATATCTCTATCATGCAATTCATAATCTTTATAATTAATGACACCACCCCAAAGCTCACTCGCATTTGCTACACTATATTCACTTGAATCATATTTACTGCAAGTATTATTAGCAAATCCACCTGATTTATAAGTTCCTCTTAGGAATAAATAACGCCAAGCCCCTGCATAATGCGCAAATACATGGTATGTATATGAATGTAGATCTTTGATAATTGCATTTAGCGCTACATCTAACGCCACCTCATTAATCTGAGACACCATATTAATATCGTAAGGATATTTATCCAAAATTCCTTCACGATCCATATGACTCCGCAATACTGGAACAATATTACCCCACAGCAAAGTATTATATTCATTAGCGGTATATTGATGGTACTCCCATGGATATGTAAGACTCACAGGCCTCTTATTTATCACCCTAGCGACTTTTGTTTCCAAGTCTAACTCCATTTGATAATGCTCGCTCTGCTCTTCAGCTTGAATATTCCAGCCGACATTTCCAAGCAATGCAAAACCACCCATCATTTGCAAGCTATAATTCTCATACTTGTACCAGTTATAAGTGGATACACTAACAATAATTATTATCGGGGCTAAAGCAGCCCATAAGACTTTAAAGCGTGTCTCACTAAAGTTGATAAAGACAATGAAAGGGATTAATGCAAGCACTGCATATCCAACAGGTCGTATGATTATTAACATTGCAAGTGTCGCCCCTAGCATAATAATATTCTTAAGCAGCCCACTACATACAGTTAACAGAATAAATGAAATGCATAGCATTAATAGACTTACAAATAGTGACTCTGTAAGTAATTCTGATGTAGATAGCAAGGCACTTTCAGATCCAGCAAGTATAGCAATTACAAGAATTCCTACCCACCACTTACCAATAACAACTGATACCGCATAAGCAAGAAATCCAAGCGATGCGAAATATAATATTACTTGAAATACAACAACGCCATGAATTGAACCAACAACAGCCGACACAAGATACATAAAAATGCCATAACCCGGTACCCGCGATGGCAATAAGGTGTAATAACTATATGAATCTGGGCTAATGAACACCTTTCCAGGGAAAATAACATGTAAATGATGCATCAATAAGAAACAAAGTATTACACAATATACTAATATCGAACATTTACAGTACAACGAGTCTACTTTACTCATACAACAACCGAAATAATCTTTATTATTTTATTGACATTTATTTTTCTCCAACAACGGTCCAACTATACCCATGCCTATGAAAAGCTTTCACATTTTTGAAGCCTGCTTTTTCTATTAAATTTATCGCCTCATTTTTTTTATAATACTTTGCATATGCTGGATTAAGCTGATCGAAGATGACCAGGTATCTTTTCTTTCTATCAAACTTGGATAATACACCATTGATATAACTACGCATTGGCAGAGGCAAAAATCTACACAACAATATATAGAGAGATAAGATTCCATTTAAAAAATGGCAAAGTAGTTTCAGTATCGCATCAGGTAGTTTTATAGTGATAGCTCGCAGAGTATTAAATACAATCAAATATAATTGATTGCCTTCATATCCGTAAAGCCATACTACTATATGCCCGCCCTTAACCAGGGAAGTGTACGCGTTACTAATAACAATATCTGGTTCAGGTATATGATGAATGACACCAATGGATACAACCATATCATATGGTGCATATTTTATGACCCCTTCGCCGGTATCATTCACGCACGTGACAGGATATTCTTTTGTATTATCTTTTAGCACCTTAAAGGCCATAGACGGTTCAATCGCAACAACCTCTTTAGCGCCTGAACTCACTAACATTATAGATATCCTTCCTGTTCCTGCTCCAATATCGGCAATTTTTTTTCCTTTCAAATCCGGGCAGTAAGGACCTACAATATCACTGAGAAGCTCTACAGACCCATAATATCCTTCATTATCTCTATACGTGGTCCATTGCTCTCCAAAGTCTTCAACAGTTTTATTCAAAACACACCTTCTTTTACATACGCGACAATATTAAATAGCTTAAATCTTCCTCAACACTAAGCGCTGGTTACTTGATCTCTTGAAAATAATTAACTGCATGAGATCAAGTGAAGTTGCAATAGCCATAATAATAGGATTCAGCGGTGAAAGTATTTTTACTAAAATTCTTGATCTAGAAGTAGCGATTGCCCAATTCCTAAGACTTAAAACCCAAAACACCGGGCTTAATAATGACTGTGAACTAATCACCTTAAAACCTGAAATACTTGCCAATGTAGTTAAACTGTCTTTATTCCACAGCGTAAAATGCCTAGGCGCATGATAGCCACCCCAATATTTATTTTTCCATAAGCTAAAGTCCCACGCATTGATATCCGGAGTTTCTAATACAAGCACTCCAGATGGTTTCAACAACTTACTTAATTTATCAATAGTTTCTCTTGGGCATGGCACGTGTTCGATAACTTGTTGCAAACATATAAGATCATATGCACTATGGTATTCAGAACCCATATCTGTTACTGCACCTGAAAAGTATAAAATTCCATCCTTTAATTGCTTGGCGCCAGTCACACCTCCAATTTCAATTCCGTGATAATCCCAATCATCATGCGTTAGTTCTCTAAAGTGCGACAAAAACCTTCCATCTCCACAACCTACATCTAATATCTTTCTGCTATCACTATTTTCATCATTATCAGCAATAAAACTCAAATATTTAGTTACTTTCCTCTTTTCCAAGATCTCCCATAAAGTATAGACAATGCTTTTATTCTTTTTCCCCTGATCATTATTGGAGTAAGAATAGTAATATTCAGGATATATCTCACCCATAGATGACTCCAAAGGTCTTGGGCTTAAGTAAACCGTGCCACAATTATCACATCTATTATAATTCCAAGTTTGTTTGCTAGTTGCATATTCAAAATCATGCACTTTAGCTATAACTTGCTTACTACTGCAAGAGCATGTCGGACAAATTACTTCTTTAGACTCTATATTAATATTCGCAGAATGCAGTAACTCGTAGTTAAGTATTCTTCCATCCTGAGAATAATCAATTTTTTTTTCTCTACCCATCCTTAGCCCTCTGGTCAATTTAGTCTAACGAATAGGCAATGATTTTATATATCTTAACGCTGTATTTATATAACTTTCTCTATACCCAAAATCATTCATATTATTTTCTTCTAACCACGCCCTAAATGATGGCAACTTATAAAAAGGAACTCCCACAGCCAGATGATGTTCAGCGTGATAATTCATATTAAAAGGTGCAATTATAAATCTCTCTATTGGATTACTTTTTGTCGTATATAATCTAGTTTTACTCTCCGACCAATTATCTTTTTCATACTCAACATGCTCACAGTATGATCGAAATGAGTTAAGACCCACAAGAATCGTTGCCAGTGGCAGCAACCATAAAAATACATAATGATATATATCACTATAAAAATAGACGCTTAGAAAAAGTAGTGAGGCTTGCGTTATAACAATTGCTACAACATCTAATATGCTTCTATTTTTTCCACCCACTCTCACATTACTTTTCTTACCGATGCCGAGTACTTTTAATCCAACAATCAAATATTGAATACCACTAAATAATTTCAAATAAAACCATACAAGGCTGGACAAAGAACACTTATCTGAATTTCCATAATAAATAATATCTGGGTCTTCCTTCAGACCTACTAACTTATGGTGCGTCAAGTGTGAATTTCTGCCCGAACTTAACGGTATTGTTAAAGGCGAGGCAAGTAACCATCTCGCAAAAAATTCATTGACAAAATTATTGCTTGAAATTCTATAATGATAAGCGTCATGCAATAAGTTACTTAATCCATTTTGCAGCACACCAGTAAAAATATAGAATATCAGCCACAAATAAAAATAATTATATTTGCCACAAATATACCATCCAAACATTATCAGACCATAAACCCAAACAATGTTTAATATAAACATTATTGGATTCAATTCAAAAAAATCATATGGAATAGTTTTTTTCATTTAAACCAATATCGCCCACGTCATAAAACAACTTCAAACAGAATTAAAATTATTTCACCAATATTTGTCTTAGCAAATCTGCCAACAACCCAAGAGAAAATATTAAAACTGAAAGCATTAATGCACCTATACTTAAAATATAAGGCGCATTCAAACCAGTAACGGCCCCGACAATAAAGAGCAAAATTGCAGAAGCCACAATCAAGACGCTAAACATTAAAAATATCTTCATGGGATTATAATAAATGATAGCCTGAAGAATATACTGCAAAGTCCTCATAGAGTCTTTAAACAATTTAACCTTTGTCGAACCAACTCTCTCATTATACTCAATGGGCAAATACTTCACGAACTTGCCTGTCATCATATAAGCAAGAGTTTGAGAAGTAGTAAAACTAAACGTATCACACAAGTGTTTAACATAACCAGATATAGTTTCTCTACTAAACACTCGTAACCCAGAATTTGCATCTGGAACTTTTCGTCCGGCAGTAAACTCGACTAAATATTTCAATATATTTCTTAGCGGACCTTTGAACATACTTCCTTCATAGTGATGACCAGTACGAGCACCAACAACCAAATCAAAGCCTTTACTATATTCTTCCACCAAGATTGGTATAGATTCTGCTGGATATGTTAAATCGGCATCAATTATTACAATAGTGTCGAATAAAGCATTTGTTATTCCATCTTTAAGCGAACGACCATATCCGACATTGTGCGGATGACTTATCACCCTTGCCCCCGCCTCAATTGCACGCTTTTCAGTACTGTCAGTTGAACCATCGTTAACAACCAAAATTTCTGAATCTTCGATATACGACGCATCTATGACTACTTTAATTTCATTTATAGTTTTCGCTATTGCGTTTTCTTCGTTATACGCAGGTATTATTATTGTTATCATTTCTTTTGTATTACCCAAATAAGTGACTGCCCAAAGAATTTACTTGTTCCGATGTCAACATATTTAGCTATTGGAACTATATTTTTATCAAAAAATTGCACCTGAGCATTTATTGCCGAGCTATCAAGAGAATTATGTTTTGCGAATTTATTCAACCACCAACCAAACCCGCCTACAGCATTAAAATACTTTGATTCTAATAGCTCAACATCACCCGGCAACAAATTATGAATATCATTTAACCTATATCTACGAAAATGACCTGCCAATTTGTCCATGTCTGAATAGAGCCATTGATATGCAGGTACAAATAATAATAACTTACCATGCTTTTTTAGTTGCTTAAGCATATTATTAATAGCCTGTTTATCATCTTGAATATGCTCCAAAACATTCAAACACAGTATGGTATCTATATTTCGCTCCTCAACTAGCGCACCCAAATTTGAGTCTGTTATATCCGACTGCACAAAATAGTCATTTGGATATTGAATTCTCGCTTGTTGTATACAGTGTTCATCTATATCAAGCCCGGTATATTGAGCGCTATTAGGAAGAAATTTACGATATGCTCCATGCCCAAGCCCAACTTCTAGTATAGATCGACCAAAATGTTTTTCGTAATTAGAGAGCACCCAGCGAGTATAATTTACTGCATTCTCAATTGAGGACGTGAAAGTGCTCTCACCACTTTTTAATTCTGATTGAGCCATAATCCAAAACTCATTATTCCTAATAACTTAAGACTATTATCACGCTTTTTATCCAAATGTTGTTTTAATAGTATCTCGACCATATCTTTGGACAACCATTCATATAGCTTATTATCTGACAATATATCCAGCATTAGGGTTTTCATGGAATCATTTAACCAATAGCTCACGGGAGCATTAAAACCTTGTTTTTTCCTCATTAAAATATTGTTTGGCAACCGCGTAGCCTGACTTTTTTTAAGCAAATACTTCTTACTGCCAGTCTTAATTTTAAATTTAACTGGAAGAGAAGCTGCAAATTCCACCAACCGATAATCAAGAAATGGTGCTCGAGACTCTAGTGAATTTGCCATAGTAGATCTATCCAACTTCACTAGTATATCATCAGGCAACCATGTCTTCATATCTACATACATCATTTGATCAAGCAGGTCACATTCTGCCACATCAGAAAAATAGCGTTCAAATACTGAGTATGCATCTCCTTCAGGAAAAGATAATCTATCCCGCCATTCAGGACTCATAACATTATCTCTCTCTGAAGGAGTAAAAATATTCCTCCATGAATAATGTGCCTGCTGTGAATTCAATGATAGACCAGATAAAAAATGTCGAATTTTATAATCCAAGCTTACTCGTTGAAAACTCACGGGACAGAATTTTTCAACTCCCAAATAAATTGATCGACTTATAAAGTTCGGCATGTATTTTAACATTGCATGATATTGATCAGCAGAATATGTTTCATACCCTGCAAAACATTCATCGCCTCCATCACCAGACAATACAACTTTCACCGATTTACTAGCAAATTTAGCTAGATAATATGTAGGCAACATCGAAGTATCAGCAATAGGCTCGTCTGATGCTTTTACAAGCGCTTGATATATTTCAGCTGCAGAAGGATCTATTACCTCTTCATGATGGTTCACTTGCAAATGATTTGCTGTTTGGCGCGCTTGATGAATCTCGCTATATGAATCCTGATTAAAACCTATACTAAATGTATTTATTGAATCAGCAATGCTGGACTTTTTCATTGCAGCGACAATACTTGCAGAATCAATTCCACCACTTAAAAATGCCCCTAATGGTACATCACTCATCATTCTTGAACTTACAGCCCGATCTAGAATGAAACTTAGCTCTTCCTCAGCCTCATCTTCTGTAATTCGAAGCTTTTTATTCTTATAATGGTCTGCGAGGTTCCAATAGGTACCCATCTGCGGCTTACGTTCTTTTGATAGAAGCATATATTGAGCTGGTTGCAAACGCAGTATATCCTTATATAGCGATCTTTCCCCAACCGTATAATTCAGCGATAAGTAATGACTCAATGCAATCTCATCTACACACTTATGGATATTTGGGTGTAAACCTAGCACTCGCGGTTCAGAAGCAAATACAATACTTTTCGAATTAGGCATCGTATAAAATAGAGGTTTCTCTCCAAACCTATCTCTTGCCAATAATAATATATGTTTTTTGTTATCCCATAACGCAAATGCAAACATGCCATCAAGACGGGACAAACATTCAACCCCCCAAATTTTGTATGACTCAAGAATTACTTCAGTATCGCTATTTGTTCTAAAACAAGCACCTAGTGACTTAAGCTCACTTCTAAGCTCTATGAAGTTATAAATCTCACCATTGAAAACAATGATTATTTGTCCACTATTATCTAATAGAGGCTGATTACTGACCTCTTCCACATCTATAATTGACAAGCGTCGATGACCCAACGCAATTGGACCCTGATGAAATATACCTGATGCATCAGGACCACGATGCTCTAGGGCTTCAGTCATTAATGCCACAGCTTCGACATTTGGTTCATGCGCCCAATTTAATGCACCCGCAATTCCACACATAGAATTCTTATATAAATAGATATTTAAATGAATCTAATCATCTTATTAATATTGATATGACAAAAAAAATTTTTTAACGAAATTCACGTTGCACTATATTGGCTAAATAAATACATAATGCAGGAATTACAAATGTTATAAAAAATATTCCATGAACAGCAACTGCAAATACAAGTCCTTCTGAAGCATCTTTTCCCATCAATACAAACCCAGCAACTAATGAAGCATGAAGAACACCCAGACCAGAAGGTGCCGCAGGTATCGCAACACCAACTCCTCCCATAAAAACCAAAATAACTAATTCGTGCCAATACAAATCCAATCCTATCATGTTTGCAACAGCTTGATATGACATAACGTATAATATAAACCACATTACAAAGGTTAATACTAGGGGCCAGACAAATCGACGCTGTTGAGTCGCTTTCTCCATCTCTTTAATGGCAATATAAAAATGTCGATAAACTTGAGGCTTGATTTTTATAGCTCGACAAACTAACTTTATAAAATGTAGTAATATTCCACTGTTAATTATCCATAAAACAGCCACTACGCACAGAAACATTAAACAAAGAACTATTAATATTGGTTGTTTCAAGGAACTTTCAGCTCCACCGGCGACAAATAAACTAACTACTGCTACACCGAGAAGCGAAAGAACAAATAAGTCCATAAACTTTTCAATAATAGTAGCACTTAATAGTCGATGCATAGAGATACTCTCGGTATATTTTTTTATATGTATTATCCTTAACAAATCTCCGCCTCTAGCGGGTAAAACTTGATTGCCTCCCAGACCAATTACAGATGAATGCATTATAGTGGCCGTTGGCACTTTTGACGGCAAAAGGACCTTCCATCGATATCCAAACATCAGCATTAACAAACAGGCGATAAAAATAAATTCCCATAAATAGCCCCAATTAATATCCAAGCCCCAAAACTCTTCTTTATCAACAAAAAATAATAAGCTTAATAGAAATAGAAGACTAATTAATATTTTAAAAGCTTGTGACAGGCTGTTTGTAATATTCATGCACCTTTATAACATACACAAAAAGACTAACGTCAAATAATCATTGCAACAAAAATCAATTGTTTTTAAACAAGTAAACACTACAACATCGTTCTTTTTCTTCTTGAACACGAATCAATTCGAATCCTTTTGATTCAAGAAATTTCTTAACTTCATCTACAGATGCAACCTCATAAGGCAAGCCCCCATACCAATCTATAAGGTCGTGATATTTATGCATCCCTCTTCCTACTCTTTCATTCCAGCTAAAAGGGTTTTGCTTTTTCTTTATATGCTTCCATATAATTTTCAACACTTTTCTATATATGAAAATTTTCTTACCAAGCTTAGATGCATTATTATATGCCTGTTTAGCTTCTAAATCCTTTTCATACTTTGGACCTTTGGTATATAAAGATATCCAAAACAATCCATTCGGCCTAACAAGTTTAGATGCATTTTCAATAGCCTCCCACATCCTCCCCGTATGATGAAGTACACCCCATGAATACACAATATCGTACAAATCTAAACCCGATAAGAATTCATGATCCAAAACAGATCCATTCAAAACATTCCATACCGCAGGATCGCCAGCGATTTTTTTCATGGTTTTTGTTGCTTCTACTGAATGGCGATCCACATCAAGAGAGACTAGTGTTCTTGCTTTTTGAGTATAAAAACAGTACGAATGCAGTCCCGAACCTGAACCTATATCAATTACATCTTTACCACTAACCTGGCCATTTGATATCCAATCTAATATATCCTGATTTGCTCTTGAAATATCATCATCATCAATTGAACCCAAGTAGCTTTGCCAATTCTCACCAAAGGAAAAAGTAATATTATCATTTCTCATTTTTATATACTTATTTTCTAGTCGACATTAAATAATAAATTAGAATATTGGTCTCCTATTTTAGCAAGAGAGAATGATTCTACTTTTTTAAACAAAATAGATTTATCCATCTTATTATCAATAGCATTTAAAATGCTATCTGAAAGCTGTTGTGCATTTCGGATAGGTACCAATGAACCATATTTGCCATTCTCTAAGATCTCACTCGGGCCACTTTTACAATCAGTGCTTACAATTGTACAACCACATGCCATAGCCTCTACCAACACATTCGGAAAACCCTCACAAACAGAAGAAAGTACAAATACATCAGATTTACTCATATATTTATATGGATTTGAAACACTACCCAACAATTTAATACTATCCTCCAATGAAAGCGATTTTATTAATTGCTCCAAAGCGTTTCTCTCACTACCCTCCCCCAATAAAACTAGCCTCACCTGTGTTTTTTCTATTACAAGTTTAATAGCATGTATCAATGTAGCATAATCTTTAAGCTTATCGAGCCTACCTACTGACAATATAATTGGCATGTCTTTATTTATATACCAAGAATCCTCAACTATCTCGTTTGATCTATGCTGAATACTTTCAATATTTACTGGATTATTAATCGAAACAACTTTCGAATCTTTTAATTTAAGACTCCCAACCAAATCTTTTTTCATATCTTGTGTCAATGCAATAATTTTTTCCGCATTAGGATATAATTTACTTGCAAGTAATGGCATCAATTTCACATCAAAGTATCTATTTGACTCTTGTACAAATTGCGAAAAATAAGTCGCCTGCCTAATGAAAATCTTTGCATCAGATCGAGCAATCTTATTAGCCATTAGACTAACCAAGTTAACTGAGTCAAGTGTAGACAACATCAATACAGGACGATTATGTTTAATATATTCCACTAAAGATGGTAATCTCTTAAATATCGCAGGAGATTTAAAAAATAACATAACAATTATATCTTTCCATAAATTGATAGGAAGCTTTGCAAAATTTATCAACATCAATAAATTGCCCGCCTTCTTCAATTCGACAACATTAATTCCAGCAGGAATATTTGGTACTAACGAGCCTTTTTTCTTTGTTAATACCAAATCAACTTGTACCCCTCTATTATTAAATAGATCGGCTAGATTGAGCATAACTCTCTCAGCTCCACCCCTTTGAAGGGTCCCGATAAATAAAGTTATTCTCTGTTTCATCAAGCTATCAAGTAAATCAAGTCAAACGTAAATTAATTAGTCTGAGTCCAACCATGCTTGAAACATGAGTATTGCCCATAAAATATCATCATGATTACGCCATCCAGACTGATGTTGCTGCCACAGCCTATGCACGACAGTTTCATAGAGATAACCTTGCTGTCTTATTCTATGTGGCAATAGCATATCCTCCGCCCACTCTCGCAATGACCCCCTCATCCATTTCCCTATAGGCACACCAAAGCCCATTTTTTTTCTATCCGTCAATTCTCGCGGTAAATAATTAGCAAGTATGCTCTTTAGAATCCTTTTACCTCCATGCTCATTAACTTTCATTTCCATCGGCAAGCGCCATGCAAACTCAATAATATTTTTATCCAATAATGGCGATCGAGCTTCTAAACTAGTAGCCATACTGGCTCTATCTACTTTGACTAATATATCATCTGGCAAGTAACACGCTGTATCAATAAGCATCATATTCAAAATAGGGTCAGGCAAATTAGGCCACATTGATGAATTAGTTAGAATTGTTGCCGAATCAGTTTCGTCAATAACAATATCTGACATGTTTTTATATCTTGCCATCATCTTAACAAATAGCTCTAACGAACTTTTCGCATCTATTCTTCTTGCGCGCTTCTCTAACTTCGCACCAAATCTTCGCCAGCCTTTAACACCTGTTTTTGTTTTAGTACCACCACACAATTTCCATAGTGCTTTAGCACTGATATCCATCGACCCACCAATTGCCGGCCTTAAGAATAAAGGAATACTCTCATGTTTCTTCCAATGAGCTAAACATCTAAAATATCGTGTGTAGCCTGCAAAAATTTCATCACCTCCATCACCCGACAAGACTACTTTTACATTTTCATGCGCTAACTTTGAAACTAAAAACGTCGGTATTTGAGAAACATCACCAAATGGCTCATCATATATTTTTGGCAGCTCCGGAATGACATCCATACAGTCATTAGGCGTTACATATAATTCAGAATGGTCGGTGCCTACATAACTGGCAATTTTTTTTGCGTGCACAGCCTCATTATGCGTAGCTTCTTCGAAGCCTATAGAAAAAGTTTTAACTTTTTTAGCTGACTTTGCCTGCATAATAGAGACAACTAAAGATGAATCTATACCTCCCGATAGCAAAGCACCTATCTCCACATCTGCAATCATTCTACGTTCAACAGAATCAATTAATATAGTATTTAACTCATTAACTGCTTCCATATACGACCCGGAGAAAGTGTCTACTAGCCCCTGCTGTGCCACATCAAATATTGACCAATACTTTTTTGGATGGCTGTTTACTGAAGGACCAGATTGATCAATTTCAAGATAAGTACCTGGAGAGAGTTTATTAAAATTCTTGTAAATTGAAGATGGACCATTCAACCATATATATTGAATAAATTGACCCAATGCAGCTCGATCTATTTCATCATCAAATGATGGATGCTTTTTTAATGCTTTTAACTCTGAACCAAATAAAAAAACACCATTGCTCCAGCCATAATAGAGTGGCTTTTTACCTACTCTGTCTCGAGCTAATGTTAATGTCCGCCGCTCATTATCCCATAAGGCGAAAGCAAACATTCCATTTATAATTTCAAGCGTTTTATCTAAACCTGTATGTGCAATACTCTCTAATAATGTCTCAGTGTCTGAATGGCCTCTGAACGCTACTCCTGATTTTTCAAGATCAGATTTAATATCACGGTAATTATAGATTTCACCGTTAAATATAATTACATAACGTTTATTCCTGGAAACCATAGGTTGATGACCCGCCGGCGACAAATCAAGAATCGACAGCCGCCTATGTGCAAAACCAATCCCCGCATTGACATCGACCCACTCACCATGATCGTCGGGCCCACGATGTTTTAATGTGTCTCCCATGCCTTTCATTAACGATAAAAAGTCATCGTTATTAAGGATTGGTTGAGAATAAAAAGCTCCCGCTATACCACACATAATAATCTAGTAAATATCTTTCAAGAGCTGATACAGCTTAAATAAACATCTGAATGTTGATTAGCGCTTTGTTTAATTGTCATGTTTGTTAAAATCCACTTTCTGCCGTTTGCTGCCAGCTGAGTACATAAAGTTCCATCATTCATCAATGTCACAATATGTTCTACTAATGAATCTGAGGATCTCTCCGCAAGTAGAAAATGTTTCCCTGCAAGTCCCATTTCTTTTGATAAGCCTATGAATGGAGTTAATACTATAGGCAAACTTACTGACATTGCCTCTATCACCGCATTGGGCATTCCTTCTCTCTCAGATGCAAATACAAACATATCAGATGCTTTAAGATATGCTTCAACATTATCAACTGCACCCAATAGATGAATATTTTCACTCATATTAGATTGATTGATTGATTGATTGATCTTTTCCTTAAATGCAGAAAGTTCAGTTCGTGATAAATCATAGCGCGGCCCTAAAAGCACTAAATTCAGATAGGGGTATTTCGAAACAACTTTCGCCCAAGCCTCAATCAATAAATCAGTGCCCTTTCTTGGATGTATAGCCCCGACTGAGGTAATTATTTTTGCTCCGACTGGCAAATCTAGCGTTTCACGTAGCTGATCTTTTTCTTCTTGGCTATTCACAGGCGAAAACTTTTCCGTGTCGACCCCATTCGGAGCAATAATAATATTTAAGCCTGGCTGAATCTTTAAAAGTAATTCAGCTTGCATACTTGACTGAACAAAAACAACGTCATATTTTTGCAAAACACGCCTATCTTTCCACTTAGTTAAGGCTCTTGAAAAAAAGTTGTGAGAATATTTTTTTGCAATGGTATGCGAGAAAAGCAACCTCACGCCTAATTTTTTTATTTTATTTATCAAGCAAATGACATGAAAAGGCATTGGCGCAATAACATGCACGATATCCGGCTTAGTATTTTTTTCTGTGCATAACTCTATGGCCTTCTCTAGTAAAATCTTTGACCTTAACGCAGATCCACTACCAGGTATTTTAAATTTAAGAATTTTTGCGAATTCCAAATTCTCTTCTAAAACGAGTTTACCATCTTGGTAATCACACCATTCGGCTTGTCGATCCTGATCAGTGAATTTTTTTTCTTTAGGCGTACCGCAGATGACGGTCGTTTCAATGCCACTTTTATGGAAATGCGGTAAGTAGCGATAAAACCGAAGCCCTGCGCCTCCATGCACAGGATAGAAACTAGGCGCAATCAAAAGAAGTTTAATTTTTTTCAATCGAAAGAAACTAAAGTTTCAACAAAAAGATGATTTGTCAATTTAGAATCAAAAAAGACAAGCGCCATGCTAACGTAAATTTGCTGTTATTTAGCTCTAAATAAGTATGATTAAAATGGTATATCGTCGTCAAAATCATCAGCCGTACTAGGTGCAGCTTTTGCAGGCGATGAGGAAGACGAGCTTGAACCGCCAAAACCTTCATCCATTGGCTGACTGTCAAAGCCTCCACCCGCACTCGCACCGCCCCGGCCACCGAGCATTTGCATTTCGTTAGCGATAATTTCAGTTGTGTATTTATCTGCCCCGCTTTGATCTTGCCACTTACGCGTCTGTAATCGACCTTCTATATAGACTTGTGAGCCTTTGCGTAAATACTCGCCGGCAATTTCAGCCAGGCGTCGAAAGAATACCACTCGATGCCATTCGGTTCGTTCCTGTTTTTCGCCGGTCGCTTTATCACTCCAGCTATCTGTGGTGGCTATACTGATATTACAGACTGCTTGTCCACTTGGCATATATTTCACTTCAGGATCTTGTCCTAAGTTGCCGACTAAAATCACTTTATTTACACCTCGAGCCATGGCTTATCCTCTTTTCTCAATATTCGTATTTGTTTTTGTTTTTAATTTAATTGTGCGCAATAGGCTTTTACTTTGTCTTCTTCAAAAGTATTTTTGTTTACTCTTAAATAAGCAACCCCTTCTTCTGCAATCACCGTCGCTTCAGTCACACCCGGTAGCGCCTGTAAAGCCGCCGCCACTTGTTCGACATGAATGTGCTGTAGCTCACCAAGCTCTGCAGTATAACTCTTAAAATCGACTGGTGCTTGCATGGTAGATGCTACTAGAAACCATAGCAAAAACATAAGAAAAGCGAACAAAAATACCGCACTTTGATCGTAATTTTGTAATAACAAACCGGCCACGACGCCACCAGAAAACGCACCCAGAAACTGACTACTAGAAAACACGCCGATGGACATCCCTTTGGTAATTGGATTGCTTAATTTTGAGACTAATGAGGGCATACTCGCCTCTAGGAAATTAAACCCCCAGAAAAACAGCACCATCGCAATAAAGAAAACAGTCATACTTTCAATGAGACCGTACATTATCAGCATACCAGCCGCACAGAACAGTATGGCGAGATTAAAAGTTAGTTTTGTTTGTTTGAATTTTTCTGATAATAGAATTGTTGGCACAAGCAAGATCAAAGAAAGCACCAGCACACTTAAATACACTTTCCAGTGTGTCCCTGCAGGCATATCAAATTGATCGCGGAATATTATTGGTACAACGACAAATATAGCGGTCAGTGTCATATGCAAAATAAATACGCCCATGTCCAAGCGTAATAACTGAGCATCACTGATAATTGACCGCAGATTTACTCGATTGTCTGAAGTCGCCTGATAACTTGCCTGGATGGGCGTGGGGATTAACACAACAACAATTAAGATACTAACTGCTGCTAGCAATGCTGTAAGCCAAAAGATACCTGGTACACCGACCCAAGCTTCAAGTGCTGGACCCAACACTAATGCGACCATAAAGGAAGCACCAATACTGGCACCAATAAACGCCATCACTTTAGTGCGGTGTTCATCGCGTGTTAAGTCAGAGGCCAGCGCCATTATGGCTGATGCAATTGCCCCCATGCCCTGCAGGGCGCGCCCAACAATGACCCAATAGATAGAATCCGCCAGCGCTGCCACGATGCTGCCTATGACAAAAATTACCAAGCCAATGATAATGACTGGTTTACGTCCGATGCGATCAGACCAGGCACCAAATGGGATTTGGAACAGCGCTTGGGTTAAGCCATAAATACCAATTGCAAGGCCCACCAGAAACGGTGTGACATGTATCAACTGTTCTGCATAAATGGCGAATACAGGCAAGATCATAAACAGACCCAGCATGCGTGTGGCATAAATCAGCGCAAGTGAAATTGCGGCCCGACGTTCTATCGGGTTCATTAATTAACCTCAGATTTCATATAAGAATGCCAGCTTTGCGTTTCGTGCTGCAAAACACGTATATTAACAAGTTTACCTGGACTGAGACATCGCATGGCAGCAATTAAGATTCGCGGGGCACGTACCCACAACCTGAAAAACGTTGATTTAGATCTTCCTCGCGATCAACTTATTGTGATCACTGGTTTATCCGGTTCTGGTAAGTCCTCATTGGCCTTTGACACGATTTTCGCCGAAGGCCAGAGGCGTTATGTTGAGTCACTATCAGCGTATGCCCGGCAGTTTCTCGCACGCTTAGAAAAGCCTGATGTAGATACGATAGAAGGCTTATCTCCCGCGATCTCGATTGAACAAAAATCAACCTCACACAACCCACGTTCCACCGTCGGCACCATCACCGAGATATATGACTACCTGCGCCTATTATATGCCCGTGTCGGCACCCCCAAATGCCCTGAGCATGGCAATGACCTCAATGCACAAACAGTCAGTCAGATGGTGGATAAAGTCATGGAGCAACCCACTGGTACTAAACTGATGCTGTTGGCACCAGTTGTGCAAAATCGCAAAGGCGAGCATGTTCACTTATTCCAGCAACTGCACGCACAGGGGTTTTTACGTGCACGCATAGATGGTGAAGTCTATGAGCTCGATGAACCTCCAAAGTTAGACTTGCGCAAAAAACACTCCATTGAAGTTGTTGTCGATCGCTTTAAAGTCAAACCAGGCATTGAATTACGCCTCGCTGAATCTTTTGAAACAGCCCTTAAGCTCGCTGATGATATTGCAGAAGTCGCTTTTATGGATGATGCAGATGCTCCAGCATTATTATTTTCGGCTAAATTTGCCTGTGCCATTTGCGGCTACAGTGTCAGTGAATTAGAGCCCAGATTATTTTCGTTTAATAACCCGATAGGCGCCTGTCCGAGTTGTGACGGATTAGGCGTGGAGGAATATTTTGATCCAGAGTTAATAGTGAACTCCCCACAGCTCAGTTGTGGCGGTGGCGCGATACGCGGATGGGATAGACGTAATGCCCACTACTATCAAATGATTCAGTCTTTAGCGACACATTATGATTTTGATGTGGATGCTTCATTTGAATCCTTATCTCAAGAAATACAGGACATCATTTTGTATGGCAGTGAAGATGAGCAAATTGCATTTAAATATATTAATGAGAAAGGTCGCAGCACAACCAAGAGACACGCGTTTGAAGGCATCATCCCAAATATGGAGCGGCGTTATGATCAAACAGATTCACATCTCGTGCGTGAAGAATTAGGCAAATACTTATCAGAGCAAGCATGTGAAGATTGCAGTGGAGATCGTTTAAATATTCAAGCACGCCATGTGTACGTGAGTGATCGAAATTTACCGTCTTTAACCGAGATTTCTATACAGCAAGCGCTGACGTTTTTTGAACAAATCAAACTTCAAGGCCACCAAGCCCAAGTCGGCGCTAAAGTGATTAATGAAATTCGTGAACGCTTGTCTTTTTTGGTCAACGTGGGGCTTGATTATTTAAGCCTGAATCGCAGTGCCGACACGCTGTCGGGCGGCGAAGCGCAACGCATACGCTTGGCTTCTCAAATTGGCTCGGGCTTGGTCGGGGTCATGTATGTGTTAGATGAACCGTCAATTGGCTTGCATCAACGTGATAATCAACGCCTGTTAAATACACTCACACGACTGCGCGATATCGGTAACACTGTTATCGTAGTTGAACATGATGAAGAAGCGATTCGTGCAGCAGACTATGTTGTTGATATTGGTCCAGGTGCCGGCGTACATGGTGGCGAAATAATTGCACAAGGCTCACCAAAGCAAGTAGGCAATAGCAAACACTCTTTAACGGGTCAGTACTTATCTGGCAGTAAAAAAATACAGATTCCGGCACACAGAACTCCAGTTGATCGTGAAAAAATATTCACTGTGTATGGAGCAAGCGGAAATAACCTAAAGTCTGTTAATGTTGAATTCCCTGTCGGATTGTTTATTGCGGTTACCGGTGTTTCTGGCTCAGGCAAATCAACACTGATCAATAATACCGTGTATGCCGCTGCTGCCCGGCAATTAAATAAATCGAGTATCAGTGTCTCACCATATGATGATATTGATGGCATGGAGCACTTTGATAAAGTAGTGGAGATTAATCAAAGCCCAATTGGGCGAACACCACGCTCGAACCCAGCCACATATACAGGCTTATTTACACCGATCCGCGAGCTATTTGCTGGCACACAAGAAGCACGCTCGCGAGGATATACACCCGGGCGCTTCAGCTTTAATGTTAAAGGCGGTCGTTGTGAAGCATGCCAGGGAGATGGCGTGATTCGGGTTGAAATGCATTTCTTGCCAGATATCTATGTGCCTTGTGACGTATGCAAAAGTAAACGCTACAATCGTGAAACACTGGAAATTCAATATAAAGGCAAAAACATCTACGATGTTTTACAGATGACCATTGAAGATGCGTTAGATTTTTTCAAAGCAGTACCTGTGATAAAACGCAAACTTGATACCCTTGTTTCGGTCGGACTCACTTATATCACCCTAGGCCAAAGTGCAACTACTCTCTCTGGCGGAGAAGCTCAACGCGTGAAACTGTCACGTGAATTATCTAAACGTGATACTGGAAAAACACTTTATATACTCGACGAGCCAACTACCGGTTTACACTTCCACGATGTTGAACAACTTCTGAAAGTATTGCATACCTTAAGAGACCACGGAAATACATTAATCGTCATTGAACACAACCTGGATGTGGTTAAAACAGCAGACTGGGTCATTGACCTTGGCCCAGAGGGTGGCGCCGGCGGTGGCAAAGTGATTGCGACAGGCACACCGGAAAAAGTTGCGTCTAGTAAACATTCTTATACTGGTAAATATTTAAAATCTATACTCAATTGATTCATAGCCAAACGTGAAATATATCTAACTGGCATTGTTCAAGTTTTTGATTGAACTATTTTAAACTTATACCAAAACACACTGATCGCACATAGCTGAAAATATAATGCATAAGTTGAGCAAAACTGAATATAGCGGCTCACATCAACTTTCTCAAATAGATTTTGGTAGTCTAGTGACAATAAATTTCGGCCAGATACATCGTGATAACTTGAGCGTCTAATGCCGGTATCTCTTTTCTTTAGCTCAGGTAACAACCCTAACGCCTCAACTAAATGATAGGCGTGATGGGAGACTGATACTAAATACCCGCCCGCACGAACAGAACCAGCTTTTTCCACAATGACTGGTGAAAATCCCTTTTTATGTAACCACGCAGCACAACCCAATCCGGCTATGCCCGCTCCTGAAATTAATATTCGCGCATTACAATCCATAAATGTATATAAGCATTATTTGACCAACAATTAACTCACAAATATTAGACATGCATATAACGCAAAAAGCCAGACATATTGCCTGGCTTTTACATTACATGATTTATTAGGTGTCTTATTCTGGACGATCGACTAATTCAACCAGCGCCATTGGTGCATTATCACCTGCACGGAACCCACATTTTAAGATTCGCAAATACCCACCAGGACGTTCTTTATAACGCGGGCCAAGTTCAGTAAATAATTTACCCACTGCTGCTTTATCTCGTAAACGAGAAAATACTAATCTGCGTTGCGCGACAGAGTCTTGCTTAGCTTTAGTAATTAATGGCTCGATCACTCGACGAAGCTCTTTTGCTTTTGGCAACGTCGTTTTAATGATTTCATGCTCAACAAGTGATACCGCCATGTTTTGCATCATCGCATTACGATGTGTATCGGTTCTATTTAGCTTTCTACCTGAGTGTCTATGTCTCATAATTCTTTACCTGCAAACTTATAGTAATGGTTTGCGTTCTTCTTTCATATGCGCAGGTGGCCAGTTTTCTAGACGCATGCCTAATGACAATCCATGCGAACCTAGCACGTCTTTAATTTCAGTCAGTGATTTTTTACCCAGATTCGGTGTCTTCAATAACTCAACTTCAGTGCGTTGAATCAGATCACCAATGTAGTAAATATTTTCTGCTTTCAAACAGTTTGCAGATCTGACTGTTAATTCTAAATCATCAACAGGTCGTACCAGTATTGGATCAATTTCTGCTTCATTACTGACTTGTTCTTCTTGCTCATCACCTTGCAAATCGACGAACACTGTTAATTGTTGCTGAAGAATTCCTGCCGCTTTGCGTACCGTCTCTTCAGGATCCACTGTGCCATCTGTTTGCAAGTCAATAATCAGTTTATCTAAATTAGTGCGTTGTTCTACACGTGCACTCTCAACTGCATAGGATACGCGTCGTACCGGACTGAAACTTGCGTCTAATAAAAGCGTACCGATAGCACGGTCTTCATCAGAATTTCTTTGAGTTGAAGGAACATAACCACGTCCTTTGGCAACTTTCAATGTCATATTGATTGAGCCACCTGTTGTGATGTGTGCAATGACATGCTCTGGATTGACTATTTCAATATCGTGATCGCCTTGTATGTCAGCAGCAGTCAATACACCTGGACCCATTTTGTTGACTGTCAGGGTTGCTTCATTTTTATTGTGCATTTTAATCGCCAGACCTTTAAGGTTTAGCAAAATATCAACAACATCTTCTTGCACACCTTCAATAGCTGTGTATTCATGCAATACACCCTCAATTTGCGCCTCTACGACGGCACAACCCTGAATTGAAGACAATAAAATTCTGCGTAAAGCATTTCCTAAAGTATGGCCAAAGCCTCTTTCTAATGGCTCTAAGACAATTTTTGCACTCGTTGGATTAATGACGTTAACGTCGACTAATCTAGGCTTGAGTAACTCGTTTGAACTTGCCATATATGACCTCTTAAGCTGTTGTTGCTGATCTATAAGTATATTATGTCGGGCTTACTTATTACTTAGAGTAAAGCTCGACTACAAGTGATTCATTGATGTCTGATGGTAAATCACTTCTCTCTGGTGCCGACTTAAATGTGCCTACCATCTTTTTGGTATCTACTGTCACCCAGTCTGGGAATCCGAATTGTTCAGCTGTGTTAAGTGAGTCTTGAATACGTAACTGCTTGCGCGCTTTTTCACGTACCGATATTACATCTTCTGCTCTGACTTGATAGGAAGGAATATTGACGATGCTTCCATTAACTTCGATAGATTTGTGGCTAACAAGCTGACGACATTCCGCACGCGTGACACCAAATCCCATACGATAAACTACATTATCCAATCTACACTCTAATAGCTCTAACAAATTCTCACCGGTAGAGCCTTTCTTCAAATTTGCTTTTTTATAATAATTACTAAACTGCTTTTCTAACACACCATACATGCGACGCAATTTTTGTTTTTCGCGTAACTGTAGACCGTAATCTGACGTTCTACCTCGCTTATCGCCATGCTGGCCAGGCACTTTGTCTGCCTTGCACTTAGAGTCTAGTGGTCGAAGCCGGCTTTTAAGTAGAAGATCTGTGCCTTCACGACGACTTAACTTACATTTTGGTCCTAAATATCTAGCCATACTGATTACACCCTGCGCTTTTTAGGTGGACGACAGCCGTTATGTGGAATAGGCGTGATATCCGATATATTGGCAATTTTGAAGCCAAGTGCATTTAACGCGCGTACTGCCGATTCACGTCCTGGTCCTGGACCTTTCACTAATACATCAAGATTTTTCATGCCGTATTCCAGCGCGACATTGCCACAGCGTTCAGCAGCAACTTGTGCAGCAAATGGCGTACTTTTGCGTGATCCACGGAAGCCAGAACCACCGGATGTCGCCCAGGCTAATGCATTACCTTGACGATCTGTGATAGTGATAATGGTGTTATTGAAAGACGCGTTGATATGAGCAATGCCATCGGTCACTACTCTTTTTATTTTCTTCTTTCCGCGGCCTGCACTTGTTGTTGCCATAGTTAAACCTTAATAATCTCTTTGCTTTATATGATATGGAGCGTTAGTTATCGCTTAATGGGACGTCTAGGCCCTTTACGAGTGCGCGCATTAGTTTTAGTGCGCTGACCACGCAAAGGCAATCCACGCCGATGACGGATTCCGCGATAAGTACCCAAATCCATCAAGCGCTTGATATTCATAGAAATTTCACGTCGAAGATCACCTTCAACTTCAAATTTCGCCACTTCTACACGCAGTTTCTCGATTTCGTCTTCAGTCAAATCTTTAATCTTTGCTGATGGACTAATGCCAGTGACCGCACAGATTTCTCTGGATCGAGTACGTCCAATACCAAATATCGCGGTTAAGGCGATTTCAGTATGCTTATGCACTGGTATATTTATTCCGGCAATACGTGCCACATTACACTCCTAATTTTAATCTTTCGCGCACCTTTGCGCCTTGTTTTAACAAGGAAGCCGCGAATTTTACCAACAAAATCACGGGTTTCAATCATATTCTCTAATTCAGAGCGCTTATTTAGCCCTGTCTTTGCTTATGTCTTGGATCCGTGCAAATCACACGTACAACGCGATTTCGACGAATCACTTTACAGTTTCGACATAGCTTTTTTACTGATGCCCTGACTTTCATTTGTTTTTCCTAATCAATTAACTCAAGCAGTCTCAACTTATCGCAGCTGACCAGCTCGACCACCTTTTAAATTCGCTTTCTTCATTAGCCCTTCGTATTGGTGTGACATCAAGTGTGATTGCACTTGCGCGATAAAATCCATCACCACAACAACAATAATCAAAAGCGATGTGCCGCCAAAGTAAAATGGTACATTCCATTTAAGTATTAAAAACTCTGGCATTAAACATACAAGTGTTATGTAGATGGCACCGACCGCAGTTAAGCGAGTAAGTACTGAGTCTATATAACGTGCGCTTTGCTCACCCGGTCGAATACCTGGAATAAATGCACCTGAGCGTTTTAAATTATCTGCTGTTTCTCGCGAATCAAATACGATCGCAGTATAGAAAAAACAGAAAAATATAATCGCTAAAGCGTAAAACAACACATACAACGGCTGTCCTGGAGCAAGCGTTGCCGAGATGTCAGCTAACCAGCCAAATCCTTCAACATTACCTGCCCACTGACCTAATGTTGCAGGAAACAAAATAATACTCGAAGCGAAAATAGGCGGTATTACACCCGACATGTTCAACTTCAACGGCAAGTGACTAGACTGTGCCGCATACATCTTTCTGCCTTGTTGTCGCTTCGCATAGTTAACTGTGATGCGACGCTGTCCTCGTTCGACAAATACTACAAAGGCGGTGACGACAATGGCCATTACAAACAGCAACAACACCAAGCCGCTAGACAACTCACCCGTTCGGGCCAGCTCTAATGTGCCGCCCACCGCTGCGGGTAACCCAGCCACAATACCAGCAAAGATAATGATTGATATGCCGTTACCGATACCACGTTCTGTGATTTGCTCACCAAGCCACATCAAAAACATTGTGCCTGTCACTAAGCTAATCGCGGCGGTAAATACAAAGCTTGGGCCGGGATGCAAAGCCACGCCCTGATTTTGCAGGGCAATTGACACACCAATTGCTTGGAATGTGGCTAATACCACCGTTCCATAGCGTGTGTACTGGGTGATTTTGCGGCGTCCAGCTTCGCCCTCTTTTTTTAACTCTTTTAGCGATGGTATGACCGCGCTCATTAGCTGCATGATAATGGATGCAGAAATATACGGCATAATTCCCAACGCAAATATACTTAGTCGCTCTAGCGCTCCTCCTGAAAACATATTAAACATGTTCAGGATCGTGCCGCTTTGTTCTTCAAAAAAGCGTGCCATCGCTGCCGGATCAATACCGGGCGTAGGAATAAACGTGCCAATGCGATACACAATTAACGCCATCAACACAAACAATAGGCGTTGCTTTAGTTCAGATAATTGCCCCATCCCACTTAGTTGGGCTGCCATTTTTTCACGGGATGCTGACATAATTACCTGGTCTTAATCTTCTATTTTACCGCCCGCAGCCTCAACCGCTTGGCGCGCGCCTTTAGTAAATACTAATCCACGTGTCGTTACCGCTTGATCAATTTCGCCTGAAAGTATCACTTTTACTCTCTGAGTAAATGCAGGTATGACATTCGCCTCTTTTAAGGCCTTGATATCTACCACTGCCGCATCAGTCAGCAACAATTCATGTAAACGAACTTCAGCAGTTAACTTTGCTTTGGCCGAGCGAAATCCAAATTTCGGCAAGCGACGTTGCAAAGGCATTTGACCGCCTTCGAATCCGATCTTATGAAAGCCGCCCGAACGCGACTTTTGTCCTTTGTGACCTCGACCAGAAGTTTTACCTAAACCAGAACCGATGCCGCGCCCAACTCGTTTACGATTACTGCGACTACCCTCTGCAGGCTTTAATGTATTTAGGCGCATGTTAGATTTCCTCAACTTTGAGCATGTACTGAATTTTATTAATCATGCCGCGATTTTCTGGTGTATCTTGGACAATCACTGGATTGTGGATGCGACGAATACCAAGTCCACGTGCGCAGGCTTGGTGCGACTTAAGACGCCCATGGATACTTTTGACCATTGTTACTTGTAGTTGTTTGCTCATGTGTCTTGCCTGCTAGCTTGGCCTGTTTTATTGGCCCAATATTTCGTCGACTGATTTTCCACGCTTAGATGCAATGGACTCAGGAGACTGCATACTCGTTAAACCTTCCATAGTGGCACGCACAACATTAATTGGGTTTCTTGAACCAATGCATTTTGCCAATACATTTCTAACACCCAATACTTCAAACACTGCGCGCATTGCACCACCCGCGATAATTCCAGTACCCTCTGAAGCTGGCTGCATATGTACTTTCGCGGCACCATGAATGCCAACTTTTGGGTAATACAATGTGCCATCATTAAGAGGAACTGTTTTCATGTTGCGACGAGCTTTTTCCATTGCTTTTTGAATAGCAATTGGCACTTCTTTAGCTTTGCCATAGCCGAAACCAATTTTACCCTCGCCATCACCCACTACGGTAAGTGCTGTAAAACCAAATTGTCGGCCGCCTTTAACTACTTTTGCCACACGATTCACTGCAACAAGTTTTTCTTGTAACCCATCTGCAGTTTTTGTTGTTACTTCTTGTCCGGCCATTAAATTACCCTTTAACGATCTCTATTCTAACTTTCTATATTATGTTTAAAGCATCTGAACGTTATTAAAACTCTAAACCTGCTTCACGCGCAGCATCAGCTAACGCCTGCACACGCCCGTGGTATCTAAATCCAGAGCGATCAAATGCAACTTTGGTAATGCCTTTGTCTTTAGCGCGTTCAGCAACTAATTTACCCACTGCTTTGGCCGCTTCAACATTACCTGTGTACTTCACTTTACTTCGCACATCGGTATCCAGGGATGACCCGCTTGCAATGACATTAGCAGTGGTATCATCAATAACTTGCGCATAGATATGTTTTGAAGTTCGAAAAACACATAGTCGATTGGCGCCTTGAGCCCGAATATTAAATCGAGTCTTTCTGCTGCGACGAATTCTTGATGCTTTCTTATCCATAGCTAGTTCACTTTGTGTTTATCAACTTCTCTATTACTTTTGTAGCTAATTATTTCTTGTCAGTTATTTCTTCTTGGCTTCTTTGCGCACGATACGCTCATCTGCATACTTAACCCCTTTGCCCTTATATGGCTCGGGCGGTCTATACGCTCTAATTTCTGCAGCGACCTGTCCTACTTGTTGCTTGTCTGGCCCTTTAATAACGACTTCAGTTTGACTCGGCGTTTCTATAGTGATGCCCTCTGGTACGGGGTAATCGACTGGATGAGAAAAACCAAGTGACAAATTCAGCGTCTTGCCTTTTGCCTGTGCTCGATAACCAACACCAACAAGCTCAAGTTTTTTTTCAAACCCTTGTGACACCCCTACAACGATGTTGTTCAACAAAGAACGCATAGTGCCTGCCATAGCTACTGCAGCTTTGTTATCCGCTTGCACTTTTAAAGATGCATCTTCTTGTACTACTTTTACTGTTGGGTGCAGCGCTATTTGCATTTCACCTTTCGCGCCTTTTGCACGAACATTTTGCCCATCGACCTTGACTTCAACGCCTGATGGAATAGCTACTGGTTGGTTTGCAATTCTAGACATAACTAACTTCTATATTTATTCAACAGTGCAAATAACTTCACCACCCTGCCCATTTTCTCTAGCAGTGCGGTCAGTCATCATACCTTTTGATGTTGATATGATTGCGATTCCCATCCCACCAATGACTCGTGGAAGTTCTTCCGCGCTTTTATAAATTCTTAACCCAGGTCGGCTGACTTTTTGAATTTTTTCAATGACAGGTTTACCCATGTAGTATTTAAGGTCGATAACGAGATCTTTTTTAACCCCTTCACCTTCTACTCGCCAATCCGAGATGTATCCTTCATCTTTCAATACCGCAGCAATGGACTGCTTATATTTAGACGTTGGCATAGTTACGCTAACTTTATCCGCACTCTGTCCATTTCTAATGCGTGTCAACATATCCGCAATTGGATCACTCATACTCATAGCATCTTACCTTTACCAACTTGCCTTAACTAAGCCTGGGATATCACCCCGCATAGCGGCTTCTCGTAATTTATTACGCCCTAGACCAAACTTACGGTAATACCCATGAGGACGACCTGTGATATTGCAACGATTTCTCTGTCTTACAGGCATTGCATTACGCGGCATCTTTTGCAGCTTTAATGCAGCGATTTCTTTTTCCTCATAATCAGCGGTAGCACTATTTATAATTGCTTTGAGTGCTGCACGCTTCTTCTCAAATTTTTTTACAGTTCTTGCTCGCTTAATCTCGCGTTGAACCATAGATGCTTTTGCCATGAGTAATGCCTCTAATTCTTCTATCGTGTAACTTGTTTAATTTTTAAACGGAAAACTGAAAGCTTCTAGTAATGCTTTTGCTTCTTCATCAGTTGGTGCGCTGGTAGTAATGGCAATGTCCATTCCACGAATCGCATCAATTTTATCGTAATCAATTTCAGGGAATATAATCTGTTCTTTTACACCCATGTTGTAATTACCTCGTCCATCAAATGCGCGACCACTGATACCACGGAAATCACGAATACGTGGAATAGCAATATTGATCAAACGATCTAGAAACTCATACATACGTAAATGGCGTAAGGTGACTTTACAGCCAATGGGCCAATCATCACGAATATTAAATCCTGCGATAGACTTACGAGAAAGTGTTACAACCGCTTTCTGACCTGATATTTTTGCCATATCTGACAATGCATGCTCAATAACTTTTTTATCTTTAGTTGCTTCTCCCAATCCCATATTCAAGGTTATTTTCTCAATACGAGGTACTTGCATTGGGTTTTTGTACGAGAACTTCTCCATTAACTGAGTTCTTACAGTGTCATTGTAAAATTGTTGTAGCCTAGCCATTACACATCCACCACTTCACCGTTAGATTTGAAATAGCGCACCTTGGTATTGTCTTCCAATACTTTGATGCCCACGCGATCGCCTTTACCTGTTGCCGGGTTAAATAACATGACATTGGAACGATCTAGTGGCATTTCTTTATCAATAATTCCACCAGTGATGCCCGCATTAGGGTTTGGCTTTTGCGCCTTTTTAACCATGTTAATGCCATCAACAAGTACACGCCCATCTGTAAGTACTTGCGTCACAGTACCGCGACGGCCTTTATCCTTGCCGCAGTTAACAATGACTTCATCACCTTTTTTAATCTTATTCATATCTACAACTTTTATTGCACTTTCTTGTTTATAGTACTTCTGGTGCAAGAGAAATAATTTTCATAAATTTCTCTGTACGCAACTCACGTGTCACAGGACCAAATATACGTGTCCCTATTGGCTGCAATTGCGCATTAAGTAGCACCGCTGCGTTACCATCAAAGCGTATTAAAGATCCATCTGGGCGTCTTACACCCTTTGCAGTTCTAACCACCACTGCGTTATACACCTCACCTTTTTTCACTTTGCCACGAGGTATCGCGTCTTTAACGCTGACTTTAATAATGTCACCAATTCCTGCATATCTTCGATGCGATCCACCCAAGACTTTAATACATTGAATACGACGCGCTCCGCTGTTGTCAGCCACATCGAGATTTGATTGCATCTGTATCATGATTAATCCTCTAGTTAGCCAGCAACGCTTGGAGTCACTACTTCCACCAAAGTCCAGGACTTTGTTTTCGAGATTGGGCGACACTCTTTTATTGTCACCACATCACCGATTGAGCACTGATTGTTTTCATCATGCGCATGTATCTTTGAAGACTTGCTTACAAATTTCCCATAGATTGGGTGCTTTTCGCGTCGCTCGGTCAACACAACAATAGATTTATCCATCTTGTTGCTAACGACTTTGCCTTGCACTGTGCGTATTGTTTTATCTTGGTTTTCCATAGTCTTCTAATTTGTTACCTTAGCGCGCATTGATTACTAAGCACTTTGTTCATTGAGCACGGTTTTAATACGTGCAATATCTTTCCTAATTCTTGAGAATTCATGATTGCGACTGGCTTGACCCATCGAGTACTGCATACGCAATTTGAACTGCTCTTTACGCAATTCAACCAATTCATCTTTTAATTCTGTTTCGCTTTTGGCGCGAAGTTCTGCTGCTTTCATTACATTATTGTCCTGGTCACGAATGCCGTTTGAATTGGAAGCTTAGCTGCAGCTAACTTAAATGCTTCTCGGGCTAACTCTTCTGGTACGCCTTCCATCTCGTATAACATTTTGCCGGGCTGTATTTTAGCCACCCAATATTCAACGTTACCCTTACCTTTACCCTGTCTCACTTCTAACGGCTTCTTAGTGACAGGCACATCAGGGAAAATACGAATCCAGATTTTTCCTCCACGTTTCACATGACGCGTCATGGCTCTACGTGCAGCCTCAATTTGTCTTGCAGTGAGTCGTCCACGGCCGACAGCCTTAAGGCCAAAATCACCAAAACTTACCTTGTTACCATTTAACGCAAGGCCGCGATTGCGCCCTTTTTGTTGCTTGCGAAATTTGGTTTTCTTTGGTTGTAACACGGTGTATTCCTTATTCTTGAGTCATTCAATACAAGCTATGCGCTGGCTCGTTTTGCTTCGGGTAACTCTTCACTGTTTTTACTTTCAAGGTCGAATACTTCACCTTTGAAAATCCAAGTCTTAATACCAATAATTCCATAAGTAGTAAGCGCTTCAGCAAAGCCATAATCAATATCAGCGCGTAATGTATGCAATGGCACACGTCCTTCCCGGTACCATTCAGCACGCGCAATCTCTGCACCATTCAGACGACCTGAAACATTTATCTTCACGCCTAAAGCGCCCAAACGCATGGCATTACTTACAGCGCGTTTCATTGCACGTCGAAACATTATGCGGCGCTCTAATTGTTGAGCAACACTTTCAGACACCAGTTGCGCATCAATTTCTGGCTTGCGAATTTCTTCAATATTAATTTTTACGTTATTGATATTGAGGTCCATGCGGCGCGCAATTTCTTTTCTTAACGCTTCAACATCTTCACCTTTTTTACCAATCACAATACCTGGCCGTGCTGTGTGAATGACAACAAAAGCAGCTCGAGCTGGACGATCAATCTGAATGCGACTGACAGATGCTTGTGAAAGCTTGTCCTTGAGATATTTACGAATTTCTAAATCACTGTTTAGAAACTTCGCATAGTCTGTTCCTTCTGCATACCATTTCGAGGTCCAGTCTGTTGCGATACCTAATCTAAAACCAGTTGGATGTACTTTTTGTCCCATCGGATATTAATACTCTGTTTTACGTAGCTCGGTTAACTCAAACTATCAATGCCAGCAATAAGCTTTATCGATCGTCACCTACAGTCACTGTTAAATGACTGCTTCTTTTTAAAATTTTACATGCACGGCCTTTGGCACGTGCCTGAAAACGTCTTTGGGTGCGGCCTTCATCAACAAATATTTTTGTTACTTTTAATTCGTCAATGTCGGCACCCTCATTGTGCTCTGCATTAGCGATTGCAGAGTCCAATACTTTCTTCACAATATGGGAAGCTTTCTTTGGGCTAAATTCCAATATTTCTACCGCTCGACTGACATCGAGACCGCGAATTTGATCGGCAACGAGTCGGCATTTTTGCGCCGAAATATTGATATGTTTTAACTTTGCTGAAACTTCCATAATAAAACTCTTCTTATTTAGCGATTACTTTGCTTTTTTATCGCCTGCATGCCCTTTAAATGTTCGGGTTGCAGCAAATTCACCTAGTTTATGGCCTACCATGTTTTCTGACACCAGTACTGGGACATGTTGGCGGCCATTGTGTACCGCGATAGTTAAACCCACCATTTCCGGTGAAACCATAGACCGACGCGACCATGTTTTTATGGGTTTGCGATCGTTGTTCTCTATCGCCACTTGCACTTTCTTGGCAAGATGATGATCGATATGAGGTCCTTTGCGTAATGATCTTGGCAACGTTATGTCCTCGTATTATTTTTTGTTTCTGCGGCGCACGATCATATTATCGGTACGCTTATTCTTGCGCGTTTTAAAGCCTTTGGTTGGCATCCCCCAGGGAGATACAGGATGACGACCACCAGAGGTTCGACCTTCACCACCCCCATGCGGATGGTCAATGGGGTTCATTGCCACACCACGCACAGTTGGCTTAACTCCACGCCAGCGACTGGCACCCGCTTTACCAAGCTTTCTAAGGTTATGTTCTGAGTTACCCACTTCGCCAATAGTCGCACGACAATCAGAAAGTACTTTTCTCATTTCGCCAGAACGCAACCTAAGGGTTGCATGTGCTCCCTCCCGTGCTACTAGCTGCACTGCCGCACCGGCGCTTCGCGCAATTTGTGCGCCTTTGCCTGGCTTAAGTTCGATGCAATGAACAACAGTACCCACAGGAATACTTCTCAGTGGCAGTGTGTTCCCCGGCTTAATCGGTGATTGCGAACCTGAAATAATGGCATCATTCGCTTTAACCCCTTTAGGTGCAATGATGTAACGGCGTTCGCCATCAGCATATTTTAATAGTGCAAGATGTGCAGTTCGGTTTGGATCATACTCCAGACGCTCAACTACAGCAGGTATTCCATCTTTATCACGTTTAAAATCAATTGATCTGTATCGTTGTTTATGACCACCGCCACGATGACGTGTCGTGATGCGCCCTAAGTTGTTACGACCACCTGATTTGGATTTCTTTTCTACTAAAGATTTTACCGGTTCACCAGTATGCAAATCTTTAGAAACAACTCTTACTTGGAAGCGTCGTCCTGGAGAAGTTGGTTTTGATTTTACGACTGCCATTACTATTCCATTCCAGTGAAATCAATATCATGTCCATCTTCGAGACGAACATACGCTTTTTTCCAATCGCTTCGTTTACCCATTACTCGACCAAAGCGTTTATTCTTGCCGCGAACATTGACAGTGCGCACTGACGCGACTTTGACTTGAAATAATTGCTCGACAGCATTTTTAATTTCTTGCTTGCTCGCATTTGGCAATACTTTAAACACATGCTGGCTAGCACTATCAGCCAATATTGCCGACTTTTCTGATACATGTGGCGCGATTAATACTTGTGATAAGCGCTCCATTCCTACCACCTGACTCATTGCAACCACTCCTCTACTTCTTTGATTGCATCTTCAGTAATCACCACATGTTCATATTTAATTAAGCTTACCGGGTTAATACTGCTAGCTTCATCGACATCAACATAGTTAAGGTTGCGCGCTGAGAGATATAAGTTCTCGTCAGACTTTTCATCGCCAACAATGATGTATGCTGACTTCACACCTATCTTTTCAAGTCGTGCCAGCATGTCTTTTGTTTTTGGTGATTCAGCTTTAAATTCATCAACAACATGTAATCGTTCTAAACGTATTAACTCCGAGAATATTGACGAATATGCTGCGCGTACCATTTTCTTATTGATCTTCTGCTTATAACCGCGGGGCTGTGCAGCGAAAGTAACACCACCACTTCGCCAGATCGGTCCACGCGTTGTTCCTGCACGTGCGCGACCTGTTCCTTTCTGTCTCCACGGCTTAGCGCCACCACCTTTCACAGCAGAGCGATTCTTTTGTGCTTTTGTACCCGAACGAGATCCTGCCAAATAGGCAGTCACTGCCTGGTGCACCAGTGTCTCGTTGAATTCACGGCCAAACGTATCATCTGATACGTCTATTGAACTACCGTTTTTAATATCAAGTTTCATAATTTATACAAATATTTTTATGCACTAATTTGTTATGCATTACCTAAAGGCTTAACAATCACACGGCCACCTTTTGCACCTGGTATAGCCCCTTTGATTAAAATTAAATCCCTATCAGTATCCACTCTAACAATAGTTAAGTTTTTCGTGCTGACTCGCTCATTACCCATATGCCCAGCCATTTTCTTGCCTTTAAAAACTCGACCGGGTGTTTGACACATCCCCGTTGATCCAGGCACTCGGTGTGATATCGAGTTACCATGCGTCGCATCCTGACCACGAAAGTTATGTCGCTTAATTGTTCCGGCAAATCCTTTACCTTTGGAAATTCCCGTCACTTGGACTTTTTGGCCTTCTTCAAACAAGTCGGCTTTGATTTCAGCGCCTAATTCAAGCTCTATTTCATCACCGTCAGCCAAACGAAACTCATACATACCCTCGCCTGAAGCGACACTGGCTTTAGCGTAATGACCAGTAAGTGCTTTATTTACTCGTGAAGGCTTACGCGCACCATAAGCGACCTGGACAGCGCTATAACCATCACTTTCTTGTTGTTTTAGCTGGGTCACGCGATTGCTATCGACATGCAATACAGTGACAGGCACTGAGGCACCATCTTCTGTGAACACACGTGTCATACCCACTTTTTTACCAACTACACCTAAAGGCATTTATCTAATCTCTATTATTTCTCAAGCAATCTGGCTAACAGTTTGCTTAAAGTTGCTATTTATTGCTTTCGTTCATGCATCGCGAATGTGGCCCGGGCAAGCGATGCTTGTCCGGGCCACAGGAAGCCGCGAATTATTACAGAATTTGCCGAAATAGGAAACCGCTTTTTTTAAAATTTATCCTTTTATTTCAGTGACAAATAATAAAAAAATAGCCCCTATATGACAGATCAATTGAGTTTGATCTGAACGTCGACTCCAGCAGCCAAGTCGAGCTTCATTAAAGCATCGACGGTTTTATCAGTTGGGTCCACGATATCCATAATGCGCTTATGCGTACGGATCTCATATTGGTCGCGGGCATTTTTATCCACATGCGGAGAAATTAACACGGTGAATCGCTCTTTACGTGTCGGCAATGGGATTGGCCCCTTTACTCTGGCACCAGTGCGCTTGGCTGTTTGCACAATCTCACTTGCAGATCGATCTATTAAACGATGATCAAATGCTTTTAACCTGATTCGAATTCGTTGACTTTCTGACATTCTATTTTCTCAATTTAATTAGTTTCAGCGCGTAGCAAGGTCGTTGAAAACAAGGCACAAAATAATTAACCCCGTTATCTGCTTCGCTACCTATCTTATTCGATGATTTTTGAGACTACACCCGCACCTACCGTACGGCCACCCTCGCGAATCGCAAAGCGTAACCCCTCTTCCATCGCAATCGGCGCTATCATGCTCACTTCCATCTTCACGTTATCACCCGGCATCACCATCTCCACGCCATCCGGCAACTCACATGCCCCCGTCACATCCGTGGTCCTGAAGTAAAACTGTGGGCGATATCCATTGAAAAATGGCGTATGACGGCCTCCTTCATCCTTCGACAATATGTACACCTCTGCTTCAAACTTCGTGTGCGGCGTAATGCTGCCTGGCTTACATAACACCTGCCCACGTTCCACTTCATCACGCTTGGTGCCGCGTAGCAAAATCCCGACGTTGTCTCCCGCGCGTCCTTCGTCCAATAATTTGCGGAACATCTCCACCCCAGTACAGGTCGTCTTGGTGGTCTCTTTAATGCCCACTATCTCCACTTCTTCACCGACCTTGATAATGCCGCGCTCAATCCTGCCCGTCACTACCGTGCCGCGCCCTGATATTGAAAACACGTCTTCCACCGGCATCAAGTAATCGCCGTCAATCGCACGCTCTGGCTCCGGTATGTACGCATCCATCTCTTCGAGCAATTTAATGATCGACGGCGTTCCAATCTCGGAGGTATCCCCTTCTAATGCTTTTAATGCCGACCCGGTAACAATCGGGGTGTCATCGCCTGGAAAGTCATAACTGGAAAGTAAATCACGGATCTCCATCTCGACCAGTTCTAGCAGCTCTTCGTCATCCACCTGGTCCGCCTTGTTCATATACACCACGATATAAGGCACACCCACCTGACGGGACAACAGAATATGCTCACGTGTTTGTGGCATTGGCCCGTCCGCCGCTGAACACACCAAGATCGCTCCGTCCATCTGCGCGGCACCCGTGATCATGTTCTTCACATAATCCGCGTGCCCAGGACAGTCAACGTGTGCATAGTGGCGCTTCTCTGTTTCATACTCCACGTGTGCGGTTGCGATCGTGATCCCGCGCTCGCGTTCTTCTGGCGCATTATCAATGTCGCCATAATCCTTGAACTCGCCCCCTTGTGCTTCCGCTGACACCTTCGTTAACGCCGCCGTTAACGTCGTCTTGCCATGGTCCACGTGGCCTATCGTCCCCACATTTACATGTGGCTTCGTACGTTCAAACTTCTCCTTTGACATCGATCTCTACCTCTTAAATATATAAACCAAGTTAATGTTAATTACCAAGTCACTCTTGTATCTGTTGTTAGTGCCCTTTTGCAATAGCCTCTACGACAGTTGCAGGCGCCTCACTGTATTTCTCAAACTCCATTGAGTATGTCGCACGCCCCTGTGTTGCAGAGCGTAAATCGGTGGCATAGCCAAACATTTCCTTAAGCGGCACATCGGCGCGCACGATTTTACCCGCAGGAGCATCATCCATGCCACTCACTATTCCGCGGCGACGATTTAAGTCACCTACTACGTCACCCATATAGTCTTCCGGCGTAACAACTTCGACTTTCATCACCGGTTCAAGTAACACAGGGTTTGCCTCTTTAGTAGCCTCTTTAAAACACATCGAGCCGGCAATCTTGAACGCCATTTCTGATGAATCCACATCATGAAATGAGCCATCAAAAAGTGTGACTTTTACATCCACGACGGGGTAACCACCCATCACACCACTTTCCATGGATTCTTTAATGCCTTTTTCAACCGAGGGGATGTATTCTTTTGGAATCACACCTCCCGTTATTTCATCGACAAACTCGAAGCCAGCACCCTCTTCAAGTGGTTCGACCTGCAACCAGACATGACCGTATTGGCCGCGCCCACCTGATTGTCGAACAAATTTGTTCTCGTGTTTAACCGCAGAGCGTATGGTCTCGCGGAAGGCAACTTGGGGCGCACCCACATTAGCATCCACTTTGAATTCACGCTTCATGCGATCGACAATGATATCGAGATGTAATTCTCCCATCCCGGCTATAATTGTCTGGCCAGATTCTTCATCTGTCCTGACACGAAATGATGGGTCTTCTTGGGCTAGCTTTTGCAACGCCACTCCCATCTTTTCCTGATCTCCTGTGGTGCGCGGTTCGACCGCAACAGAAATCACTGGTTCAGGAAATTCCATTTTTTCTAACGTGATGACATCGTAAGGAGTACATAGTGTTTCTCCTGTCGTGACATCTTTCAAACCTACAGCTGCGGCAATATCGCCAGCGTAGACTTCTTTAATTTCTTCGCGCGAATTGGAATGCATTTGTAACAAGCGACCAATTCGTTCTTTTTTTCCTTTAATGGGGTTATATACCGTGTCACCAGTTTTCATAACACCCGAGTACACACGGAAAAACGTCAATGTACCCACAAATGAGTCCGTCGCAATTTTAAATGCTAATGCGGCAAATGGCTCTTTATCAGAAGACTTTCTAACAGCCTCTGTTTGTTTCTTATCATCCAATATGCCGCTAATCGGTGGCACATCTGATGGTGATGGCATGTATCTCACAATCGCATCAAGCATGGCCTGCACACCCTTATTCTTGAATGCTGAGCCGCAAAAAGCAGGAACAATTTCTCCTGCCAAGGTGCGCATGCGTATTGCTTGATGTAACTCACTTTCAGACAGCTCGCCATTATCCAAGTAACTGTCCATTAATTCTTCTGAGGCTTCCGCCGCCGCCTCAAGCATATGTTCGCGCCATTCTTGACAATCAGACAACATGTCTTGGGGAATGTCTCGCGCCTCATAGGTCGTCCCCATGTCAGACTCATTCCAGTAGATCGCCTGCATACGGACTAAATCTACGACACCTTGAAAGTTATCTTCTGCACCTATAGGTAATTGCATTGGAACTGCATTCGACCCGAGGCGCTCACGAATTTGCTCAATTACTCTAAGAAAGTTCGCTCCAGTGCGATCCATCTTATTTACAAATGCCATGCGTGGCACATTATATTTATTGGCTTGTCGCCAAACAGTTTCAGACTGTGGCTCCACCCCACCGACAGCACAAAATACAGCACATGCACCATCTAAAACACGTAACGATCGTTCGACTTCAATCGTAAAATCAACGTGACCAGGCGTATCAATAATATTGATTCGGTGTTGATCAAACTGTTGATCCATGCCTGTCCAGAAACAGGTCGTTGCCGCTGATGTGATGGTAATACCGCGTTCTTGTTCCTGCTCCATCCAGTCCATCACGGCAGCGCCGTCATGCACTTCACCTATCTTATGTGAGACACCGGTATAAAATAGTATGCGCTCAGTCGTAGTAGTCTTTCCCGCATCGATATGCGCCATAATACCGATGTTGCGATATCGTTCGATCGGCGTTTTGCGAGCCACAACATATCACCCAACTGGTTCTAACTAAGCTTTACCAGCGATAATGTGAGAAAGCTTTGTTCGCCTCCGCCATTCTCAACGTATCTTCACGCTTTTTAATTGCTGAACCCTTACTTTCAGCCGCATCAATTAATTCACCGGCCAATTTATTCACCATTGATTTTTCACCGCGCTTACGTGCTGAGTCCACGATCCAACGCATGGCAAGTGCGGCTTGGCGAACAGGACGCACTTCTACCGGCACTTGATAGGTTGCACCCCCAACACGGCGAGATTTAACTTCGACGGGAGGTTTGACTTTATCTAGCGCCTCAATGAACACATCCATGCCATCTGTGCCCTTTTTACTTGTGATTTCATCAATCGCTTTATAAACGATTTTCTCTGCCACTGACTTTTTACCACTCACCATTAAGATGTTTACAAATTTAGCGAGCTGCTCATTTCCATATTTTGGATCTGGCAATATTTCACGTTTAGGTACTTCTCTACGTCTTGGCATGTTTTCTTCGCTTTAATTTATGAGTGTGGTTTGTAAATAAAAGTAGATTTAAAAATTCATCTTATGATTATGATTTCTGGCGTTTGGCGCCATATTTTGATCGGCCTTGCTTACGGTTAGCAACACCTTGAGTATCTAAACTTCCTCGCACAGTATGATAACGAACACCGGGCAGATCTTTTACACGACCTCCACGAATCAATACGACAGAGTGCTCTTGCAGGTTATGACCTTCTCCTCCGATATAAGAAGACACTTCAAATCCGTTGGTCAGACGCACACGTGCAACTTTACGCAAAGCAGAATTAGGCTTCTTCGGTGTTGTTGTGTATACGCGCGTGCACACACCACGGCGCTGTGGACATGCCGCGAGTGCTGGTACATTACTTTTCTCAATTTTTCGCTTTCTCGGCTTGCGTACAAGCTGATTAATGGTTGCCATTCTTTATTTTTCTCCGGCATAAAATAAACGACAGGCCGAATCTTGCTCGGCCTGTCGTGAGGTGGCGAGATTTTACGGAGTTGGCCTACACCCTGTCAAGGACATAAAACTCCCACTAGCCTATGATTTAGCTCAGGTATTCGCAGTATTATCCTCTTGCCCCTGAGGATCTGCCTCGTGGGCATCAGTGGCTGCGAGTCCAGCATCTGACTCGGGGTCGATATCCACCATAGCAGATTCTTCACTGACATCTGGCAGTTCCGGCATACCCAGATTGAGCTCTTCGCGAGATTTTCTACGTTCTTGATGGTAGGTCAATCCTGTACCTGCAGGAATTAGCCGTCCAACAATGACATTTTCTTTTAGTCCACGTAGATAATCGTTTGAACCACGTACCGCTGACTCTGTGAGTACACGCGTTGTCTCTTGGAATGAGGCTGCAGAAATAAACGATTCAGTCACGAGTGATGCTTTTGTAATACCTAAAAGCACATTTTCATAGCTCGCAGCTTCCTTATTGCGCGCTTCCATATTTTCGTTGACCTCATAGAGTCGCGCACGCTCAACCTGCTCACCACGCAGCATGTTGGTATCACCGCTGTCAGTAATCTCTACTTTACGTAGCATCTGACGAATAATGACCTCAATATGCTTATCGTTAATCTTCACACCTTGTAAACGATAGACGTCTTGAATTTCTTGTACCAGATATTCAGCTAATGCACTCACGCCAAGCAATTTTAGTATGTCGTGCGGGCTACGCTCTCCTTCCACAACGACTTCACCCTTGTCCACATGCTCACCTTCAAACACATCCACATGGCGCCACTTAGGAATTAACTCTTCAACGGTATCGCCATCATCTTTAGTAATAACCAAGCGTTGTTTCCCTTTGGTTTCTTTACCGAAGCTAACAATACCTGAAGCCAATGCCATTACAGCTGGCTCTTTAGGCTTACGTGCTTCGAACAAGTCGGCAACGCGCGGAAGACCCCCGGTAATATCACGTGTCTTGGATGACTCTTGAGGAATACGTGCAATGACATCGCCCACACCCACTTGCGCGCCTTCTTCTAAACTCACAATTGCTTCAGGCGGCAACACATACTGCGCAGGGAAATCTGAATCGGGCAGTGTCAGCTCGTTTCCATTGTCGTCCAATAGTTTTACTATTGGACGTAAGTCTTTGCCTGCCGCAGGCCGACTTTTCGGATCAGCCACAATAGTTGAACTCAAACCAGTCACTTCATCGACTTGCTTGTTAACCGTCACACCGTCAGAGAAATCAACTAGCGTTACCTTACCAGCGACTTCTGAAATAATCGGATGAGTGTGTGGATCCCACGTCGCGATGATCTGTCCTGACTCGACTGCATCACCTTCGTTGACGGTAATTGATGCACCATAAGGAAGTTTATAACGCTCTCGCTCTCGACCATGTTCATCAACTAAGCCAATTTCACCAGAACGAGATGCGGCAACACTATGCCCATCATGGTGTTTCACTAATTTAATGTTATGTAAACGCACGGTGCCAGATGCTTTCGGCGCGATACTATTGGTTGATGCTGCACGACTTGCCGCACCACCAATATGGAAGGTACGCATGGTTAACTGTGTGCCTGGCTCACCAATAGATTGCGCTGCCATCACACCAACCGCTTCACCTTGATTGATCAAATGCCCACGCGCCAGATCACGGCCATAACAACTTGAACACACACCGTAACGTGTCTCACATGTAATTGGGGTACGTACTAGAATTTCATCAACACCTAATTCTTCGAATCTTGCCACCCACTTTTCATCGAGTAATGTGCCCTTGGGGATCACTACATCTTTACCCGCAGTATCAAGGACATCTTTAGCGACAACTCTTCCCAACACACGCTCACTTAAAGGTTCAACGACATCGCCACCTTCAATGATTGGGTTCATAACGATACCTTCTTCTGTGCCGCAATCATGTTCGGTAATTACCAGGTCTTGCGCCACATCAACAAGTCGTCGGGTGAGGTATCCTGAGTTGGCAGTTTTCAATGCCGTATCCGCCAAACCTTTACGAGCACCGTGAGTTGAAATGAAGTATTGCAAGACATTCAACCCTTCCCGGAAGTTGGCAGTAATTGGTGTTTCAATGATTGAACCATCGGGTTTAGCCATCAAACCACGCATGCCGGCCAGCTGTCTGATTTGTGCTGCGGAACCCCGCGCACCTGAATCAGCCATCATAAAGATAGAGTTGAATGATGATTGTGTAACAGTGTTACCTTCGGCATCTTCAACCTGCTGCTTGCCTAATTTATCCATCATGGCCTTGGCCACTTTCTCGTTTGTGTGCGACCAAATATCAACAACTTTGTTGTAACGCTCACCCTTTGTGACCAGACCGGATGCATATTGTTGTTCGATATCTTTCACTTCTTTTTCAGCAGCACCTAGAATATCGACCTTGTCATCAGGGATCACCATATCGTCGGCGCAGAAAGACACACCGGATAATGTGGCAAACTTGAATCCGGTATACATCAACTGGTCAGCAAAAATAACAGTCTCTTTGAGACCCACTTGACGATAGCATGCATTGATTAGGCGTGAGATTGCGCGTTTATTTAAGTCTTGATTGATTAAGTCAAAGGACAACCCTTTGGGTAGAATGTCTAACAACAATGCACGGCCTACCGAAGTCTCTTGCATAACGACTTCTTCTGCGACTTCACCATTTTCATCGGTAGTTTTCTTAGAGAGTCTTATTTTTATTTTTGCATGTAGATCTGCAGCGCCTGTTTCAAATGCACGACGCACTTCATCGACATCAGCGAATAGCATACCCTCGCCTTTGACATTGATCTTTTCACGCGTCATGTAATACAAACCAAGTACGATATCCTGCGAAGGAACAATAATGGGTTCGCCATTTGCGGGCGATAAAATATTATTGGTCGACATCATTAACGCTCGACCTTCTAACTGCGCTTCAATTGAAAGAGGTACGTGTACGGCCATTTGGTCGCCGTCGAAGTCAGCATTAAATGCCGCACATACGAGAGGGTGTAATTGAATTGCCTTGCCTTCAATCAGCTGTGGCTCGAAACACTGAATACCGAGTCGATGCAGGGTGGGTGCACGGTTCAACATAACAGGATGTTCGCGGATAACTTCTTCCAGGATATCCCAAACTTCGGCACCTTCACGCTCAACAATTTTTTTACATGCTTTAATTGTTGGCGCAATACCGCGCAACATTAGTTTACTAAATACAAATGGCTTGAAGAGCTCTAACGCCATTTTCTTTGGCAGACCACACTGATGTAAGCGCAATGTTGGACCACATACAATCACAGATCGACCTGAGTAATCGACACGCTTACCCAACAAGTTCTGACGGAAACGTCCTTGCTTACCTTTGATCATGTCAGCAAGCGACTTTAATGGGCGCTTATTTGTTCCAGTGATAGCGCGACCACGTCGACCATTATCTAATAGTGCATCAACCGACTCCTGTAACATACGCTTTTCATTACGCACAATGATATCGGGCGCATTCAACTCTAGTAATCGTTTTAAACGATTATTACGGTTTATCACACGTCGATATAAATCGTTAAGATCAGATGTGGCAAAACGCCCACCATCTAACGGCACCAATGGGCGCAAGTCAGGCGGAAGCACAGGCAACACGGTTAGAATCATCCATTCTGGTTTATTGCCAGACTCAAGCAGATATTCAACCAACTTCAAACGTTTTGAGAAACGCTTTAATTTTGCTTCTGAGCGTGTATTTTCAATTTCTTCACGTAGCTCAACCTTTTGTGACTTAAGGTCGATCTGCAACATCAACTCATAAATTGCTTCTGCACCCATAAGCGCACGGAACTCATCACCGTGTTGTTCGATAGCATCAAGATAAGCTTCTTCTGAAAGCAGTTGCTTGGTTTCAAGCGTTGTCATACCTGGATCAATCACAACAAACGCTTCGAAGTAGAGAATACGCTCAATCTCACGCAAGGTCATATCAAGCAATAAGCCAATACGTGATGGCAAAGATTTCAAAAACCAAATGTGCGCCACTGGACACGCTAGTTCAATATGCCCCATGCGCTCACGACGTACTTTTGTTTGCGTGACTTCGACGCCACACTTCTCACATACAACACCACGGTGCTTTAAACGCTTATATTTACCACACAAGCATTCATAGTCTTTAGTCGGACCAAAAATCTTGGCACAAAACAAGCCATCTCGCTCAGGCTTAAATGTTCGGTAATTGATAGTCTCTGGCTTTTTCACCTCGCCAAACGACCATGACCGAATCATGTCTGGTGATGCCAGTCCAATTTTGATGGAATCAAAATCTTCAGATTGACCTTGTTGCTTAAGTAAGTTGAGTAAGTCTTTCATTGTGTCTCCTAGGGAAACGTCTCTTCAATTAAATTTCTAAATCTAATTCTTTATGCCATTGTTCCAAGCTATTTTGACAATGTGAAATCGGTGATAACAAGGCAAAAATTTATGCTGGCAACGCGCATATTTGTAATATGTAAGTTGCTTGAAAAAATTTTTAACACAGTTATTGTTGATTTCATGTAGTCAAAATTAATCGTTTTGTTCGAGTTCTATGTTAATCCCCAACGACCGAATCTCTTTCATCAAAACATTAAACGATTCTGGCATGCCAGCTTCCATTTGCTGATCATTATCAACAATGTTCTTATACATCTTGTTACGCCCTGCCACATCGTCTGATTTCACGGTTAGCATTTCTTGTAAAGTATAGGCTGCACCATATGCCTCAAGTGCCCATACCTCCATTTCACCAAAGCGCTGACCACCGAACTGTGCTTTACCACCGAGCGGTTGTTGTGTGACAAGACTATATGGACCTGTTGAACGTGCATGCATCTTATCGTCAACCAAATGATTAAGTTTCAGAATATGCATATAGCCCACTGTTACACGGCGTTCAAATTGATTACCTGTACGACCATCTATTAGTTCGGTTTGACCATCTTCCGGCAAATCAGCCAACTTCAACATACGCTTAATTTCATGCTCTTCAGCACCATCGAATACTGGGGTCGCCATAGGCACGCCACCTTGCAAGTTCTTCGACAAGGTCATGATCTCATCATCATTAAACTGTTTTAGATCGACTTTAGTGCCTTGATCTTGGTTATAAACTTGATCCAGGAATTCTCGCAGTTGTGCAGGCTGGCCATTGTTGTCTAGCATGCCCTGGATTTTGAGACCTAAGCCTTTCGCGGCCATACCCAAGTGAATTTCCAATACCTGACCGACGTTCATACGTGATGGTACGCCAAGCGGATTTAGCACAATATCAACAGGTGTGCCGTCTGGCTTATGCGGCATATCTTCAACCGGCACAATCATAGACACAACGCCTTTGTTACCATGACGACCTGCCATCTTGTCACCAGGCTGCATTCTTCGTTTCACTGCCAAATAGACTTTCACCATTTTCAACACACCTGGTGCCAGATCATCGCCCGCAGTGATTTTTTCTTTTTGCTCAACCAGACGCTGTTCAGGCCGCTTCACGTTGTGAGGCAATACTTTGCGCCAACTGCTCAAGGCTTTCATTGACTGCTTCATCACGCATTCGAATTTCAAACCATCGATCACGCGACAAACCTTGCAAGTAATTTGTTGTCACTTTCTCGCCTGACTTCAATCCATCTGGACCACCTTCAGCCACTTTGTTTGTTATTAGGCGTTCAACACGACTGAAGATATCCTCTTCATGAATACGCAATTCGTCACGCATATCTTTTTTGACTTGTTCGATTTCTGCTTCTTCGATTTGCAGTGCACGTCGATCTTTTTCAACACCATCACGTGTGAATACACGCACATCAATGACAGTGCCTTCCCATGCCAGAAGGCACGCGTAGCGAGGTATCTTTAACGTCGGAGGCTTTTTCACCAAAAATTGCGCGTAACAATTTTTCCTCTGGTGTTAATTGCGTTTCACCTTTTGGTGTGACTTTACCCACCAGGATGTCACCTGGCTTCACCTCAGCACCCACATACACGATGCCGGAATCATCCAGTTTAGCTAACAGGCTCTCACTGACATTCGGAATATCTGCGGTAATTTCTTCGGCACCTAATTTTGTATCACGTGCAACACAACTCATTTCCTCAATATGTATTGTTGTAAAACGATCTTCTTCAACAACACGCTCTGAGATAAGAATAGAATCTTCAAAGTTGTAGCCATTCCAAGGCATGAAGGCAACTAGCATATTTTGACCGAGCGCCAGTTCACCCATATCCGTTGAAGGACCATCTGCAAGTACATCACCACGCGCAATGACATCACCGGGATTGACTAATGGCTTTTGATTAATACAGGTGTTTTGATTTGAACGTGTATATTTTGTTAACGAATAGATATCAACACCGGCTTCTCCAGGTTGTGTTTCATCGTCATTAACTCGGACCACGACTCGTCCAGCGTCGACCGTATCAACCACGCCACCACGCTTGGCGACAACCGAGGCACCCGAGTCAATCGCCAACGCACGTTCGATACCGGTGCCTACAAGAGGCTTATCAGCACGTAATGTCGGCACTGCTTGGCGTTGCATGTTTGAACCCATCAATGCACGGTTAGCATCATCATGTTCCAAGAATGGAATAAGTGACGATGCCACAGAGACTATCTGCTTGGGTGACACGTCCATGTACTCCACTTTGTCTGGTGTGGACAAGGCAAATTCATTGAGATGCCTGCACGAAACTAGCTCGTCGACCAGGTTGCCTTTTGCATCTAATTGCGCATTCGCTTGAGCAATGACGTACTGACTTTCTTCAATCGCTGACAGATATTCAATTTCACCTGACGCTTTACCATTGGTTACTTTGCGATATGGCGTTTCCAAGAACCCATAATCATTGGTACGCGCATAAATCGCTAGCGAATTAATTAAGCCAATATTTGGACCTTCAGGTGTCTCAATCGGACATACACGTCCGTAATGTGTTGGATGCACGTCACGCACTTCGAATCCTGCACGTTCACGTGTTAAACCACCCGGACCCAAAGCTGATATTCTGCGCTTATGGGTTACTTCAGAGAGCGGATTGTTTTGGTCCATAAACTGTGACAATTGGCTGGAACCAAAAAACTCTTTTATGGCGGCAGCCACAGGTTTAGCATTTATCATCTCCTGAGGCATTAATCCTTCTGATTCAGCAAGTGTTAGACGTTCTTTCACGGCACGCTCAACTCTGACCAAGCCAACGCGGAAGACATTTTCTGCCATCTCACCTACACAACGCACACGTCGATTTCCCAGGTGATCAATATCATCCACCATACCGTTACCATTACGTATATCGATCAATACACGCATGACATCCAGTATGTCTTCTTTGCTTAACGTTCCTTCGCCTGTTTCTTCTTCGCGACCTAAACGACGATTGAACTTCATGCGGCCCACGGGCGATAAGTCATAGCGGTCTTCAGAGAAGAATAGATTATTAAATAATGCTTGCGCGGCCTCTTTAGTCGGTGGCTCACCTGGACGCATCATACGATAGATTTCAACTTGCGCTTCCAGCTCGGTAGTAGTCGTATCAATCGCTAGTGTTTGCGATATATAAGGCCCTCGGTCAATTTCATTGGTATAAAGAATTTCAAATTCTTTGATGCCGCTTTCTTCTAGCTTATGAATATTCTCTTCGCTAAGTTCTTCATTAGCGTGATAGATAAGTTCGCCGGTTCCCTGATCGACAATGTCATGCGCAACTACTTTACCCATAAAGTATTCTTGCGGCACAACCAGAGTCTTTATTTTGGCCGCTTCCATTTGGCGGATATGCCTCATGGTAAT
>CBDHFH010000007.1:0-176783 GCA_965262455.1 Gammaproteobacteria bacterium | reverse complement strand
TTCACGGTTTGGAAAAGTATGGGTAACTATGGCTGGTTAGTGGTTATTACTATGCTCGCCGCGCTATGGTCTGTAGCGACAATATTTTCAACTGGGATGATCTATGCCTGTCTAAAAACAATAAGGCAGTGGCACAATGCATTAACACCCGTGAACTATATTTTATTAGGCACAATGTTGGGCGGATTATTATTTTTGCTGTTTGCATCCATGTATAACATGGCGACGATGAATTTGATAATAACTGCAACTTATCTTATTGGCATTGCGGCCGTTGCCAAGATTGTATACTTCTTCTGGATTGGCTCACCGGCTGGGCCAACACTAAATACAGCAACCTCATTTACACGTAGCATGGTACGTTTGCTGGATGTGGGCCATACCGCAGGAACATTCTTAACGGATGAGTTTGGCTATCAAGTTGCACGCGCAAGATTAATCGTTTTGCGATGGTTGGTAATAGTGTTTGCATTTTTACTGCCCGCCTTGGTGCTTTGGTTGGGCGCGAGTTTTATGGCAATGTCAACCACAATTATGCTCGCAGTTGGCAGTGCGTTTATAGGTGTATTAATCGAGCGTTGGTTATTTTTTGCTGAAGCAAGACACGTGGTTAACTTGTATCACGGAATACAGCAATGCTAATTCAAATATATAAATATTTGTATTGACTCTCCCAAAAGCAGGGATATTTAATAAAGCCTTGTTTAATTTGCTGTGAAATGTTCCGCAACGATGTGTGGCGGCTCTTCTAAGTCTAAGTTGCGATCCCAGCTAATGAATGAATCTACAATAATTTTATTGTTGTAGTTCATCTGGCGCATATCTTCTTTCCAAATTTTACATTGTGTATCACTAACTAGTGAATAATCACATACATAGTTAACGATGGCTTGAGTGGTATGTGCTTCTTCACATGCATGTGAATTGAAACTAAATAAAATACTAATTGTTGCCCCTATCATTAATGACCTCATAAAACCTCCTTGTGGATTTATGTAATTCATTTGTATTCACAATCTATTCAGCAAAATAGATGCCAAAACAAATGAATAGCTTGCATAAATCAATCTGATAAATACAAAGCACGTAAGATCAGTATCTTATTAATGAGAAAATTATTGAGTTATTTACACGTAAACGTAAAAGATACACAGATAAGCGCAGTAATTTAGTGCAATGCACTATGATTGCGCATAAGTAAATAATTAATTATTAAATAAATAAAACTAATATCGAAGTACAGACTGACATTCATTACCTAGCTTGGTCTTGTTGCCAACAGACACGTTAATGCCTTGTTAGTGATGAACAGGTGTAAAAAATTCGGCTTAGGCAACGGGCTTAAGGTCTATCCAAATTTCGTCGTTAATGATTTCTACTTGATAGCAATTCAGGGCCTCGTCTGCTGGCTCATCAGTAGGCTGGCCGGTAATCACGCTAAACCAACTGCCATGTAACGTACACTTCACTTTGTCCTCACGCAGGCAGCCTAACGATAAAGAGGAATCTTCATGAGTGCAGGTATCATCGACGGCATAGATTGTGCCGTTAACATTAGCTAACAATATCGGGCCTTGATCAGGGAGGCATACTTTTTTGGTTTTCCCCGGTGACACATCGGTTAAGTGGGCAGCAAAAGTGAAAGATTCGTTCATATCGTCACTATTCAAAAAATTCTCTCAGCAGTCAATAACTCCACAGGAAGCTTGAAATATCTCCACAATCCAGGGGTACTGCCCGACCAGGTTATTTCATTAATTAACCAACAGTGTTTAAATGCGCAAAATTAAAACAAGAGTAACTCCTTATGCCGTATTTTGTTTTTCATCTTAACAGGGGCACCAATGGTGTGGTTCGATCCGCAGAGCTGAAAGATAGTTTCACTGAATATAAAGACGCTAAAACCTTTGCCCGTAACCTGCGTGTTGAGCTAGCAGTGAAAGATGTCAGTGATGTGAAAATTATGTTTGCTGATAATGAAGATATGGCAGAAGCAAAATTAACCGAAGGGCGCGATGCACCCATATTGCGCGAGTGGGAAAAATAAATACCATTGATAGCTTGCAATGGATGAAAAAGAATATCGCTCGGCCTACCAAGACATTAATCCTACACGTTGTGTTTACGAGAAAGTGATAAACTCGCGAGTATGTAATTGCTCGCAAGCAAAGCGATTTAATCTGGCCGATCGTGAAGGTGTTTCTTGTCTGATGCCGTCAGCACAAAAAAAGTGTGTCGAGCTGATGCAATGTTTAAGAGAAAAAGCGCGTTTTGTTTTACAGCAAACACAAATTGATGGTCAGTTGCCGCATAATGCAGAAATAAAAATTCAAAACGGCGGTATCAAGGGGTTGGTAAAAGTTATTAATCAACCTGACTGTGATGAGCAGGATATTTATCATGTTGTGCACACTAGCGTTGATAAATTTACTTCATTCGAACATTTGCCTTACAGCGATATAATGCAAGAAATTTCAGCGTACCGCTCAAGGCAACGGCGTAAAAAAAGATAATGTCGCATGAAGAGTTACAGCGTTTAACAAAACAAATACGCTCCTGTGCGCTTTGTGAAAATCATTTACCGTTAGTGCCCAACCCCATTGTGCGTCCCTCTTCGACTGCAAAGTTATTGATTATTGGGCAAGCGCCAGGAATTAAAGTACATGAAACAAGTGTGTCCTGGAATGATGCAAGCGGTAATAAATTGCGCGAATGGATGGGAATAGAGCGAGATGTTTTTTATGACAGCGAAAAAATTGCTATCATGCCAATGGGATTTTGTTACCCAGGCAAAGGAAAATCAGGCGATTTACCCCCGCGAGTCGAATGCGCCCCCCAATGGCATGCATCTCTATTAGAATTGATGCCACAAATCGAGTTAGTGTTGTTAATAGGCATGTATGCGCAAAAGTATTATTTACACACTGCGCGCAAAAAAAATTTAACCGAAACAGTAAGAGCGTGGCAGCAATATTCGCCGCGCTATTTGCCGATGCCTCATCCTTCCCCGCGCAATAAACTGTGGTTAAAAAACAATGCCTGGTTTGAGCGTGATGTTATTCCAGTATTAAAGCAACGTGTGAGCGAACTTACTGTTTAATATTTTCGGTGTTGTAGTCGTTGGCAAACATCGTCCATATGGTTAAGAAGAACGCAGCGATCACCGGGCCGAGTACAAAGCCTGAGATGCCAATTAACGAGATGCCACCCAGCGTACTTAATAAGATTAAGTAGTCGGGCATTTTGGTGTCTCTGCCGACAAGAATGGGACGTAATATATTATCGATCATACCAATAACAAATACGCCGACAAGAATTAATATAATGCCTTTAATGATCATGCCGCTAGTAATCAGATATATTGCTGCTGGTAGCCACACTAACGCTGATCCGATCGCAGGCAGTATGGAAAGTAGTATCATCACAACACCCCAAAAAATAGCCGATTGAATACCTAATAACGAGAACATAATGCCGCCTAAAGTGCCTTGTATGATGCCCACAACTAAGGTGCCTTTAATAGTTGCACGTGATACTTCAGCGAATTTTGCCAGCAAGTAGCGTTCACTCTCATCACCAATAGGTAATGTATGTATTATTTTTTCAATAATTATTTTTCCATCACGTAGAAAGAAAAATAACAAGTACAACATCAAGAAAAACATCACGGCGAATTTAAGCGTGTTTTGTCCCACTGCAAACACATGTGATACTGCCCACTGACTCCCCTGCAAAGCAGAGGAAGAAAGTTTCTGTTTAATCTCTTCGATATTGATTCCGAGTGACTCGCCCCTTTCAATTAATGAAGGCCAGGTATTCTGTGCCCAGATCAGTGGCCCGGATAAATCAATTTCACCATTGGCTATCGCCTGGTAAAGAGACACTCCTTCCTTACCGACGGCTATGGAAAGCATCAAGGTGGGCACGATTACGGCAAAAAAGATAATCAGTAACGTCAGCAGTGAGGCCAGATTTTCGCGTTGTTGCATACGCGCAAGGATGGCATTTTGAACGGGGCGAAATAGCACCGCGAGCGTCACGGCCCACAGTAGCGGTTCGAAAAAAGGCATAATGATGGCTAAAAAAGCAACACTTGCGATAATCAGAATTGAAAAAAAGAATGCGCTTTGAATCACAATACCTTTCCTTTTATATGGTTTATGGTTCTTTATTGCTCGATAAGTGAACATTTCCAGTGTGAAGCGGTCCGATACTGAGCAAGATCAGACCTGTACATCTCTATAATAAACCGTTACTTACTGAAAATACGACCGTGTATAGGTTTTAGAGTATTACCGATTGCTTATATAAGCATTTGCTACTATACTAATGCCATTAACTTTTGAACTTTCCTGGAGAATAACGATGTTTGGAAATTCTATCTTTTGTAAATTCATCGCTGCCGAAACAGCGTTGTTTATCGTGGCTCTATCTGTGGTGTTTGCTATCGGCATTGCGATTTTCTAATACCTCCTTACTCTTAACTGCCACAAGAGTGAAAAGCCAGCTCAACAAGCTGGCTTTTTTTATGCGTGGGGAAAATGTCTAAGTTCTTCTGGGTGTAAGATAAGCCAGCACAGCCGCCACAATAAATAAGGCCGGCACGTCACCAAGTAAATGCCCCATATTATGTTCACCATCAAAAGACTGCCAAGCCATCACCGCGCCATGGGCGACACTTGACCATACTGTGAACCAAATAAGGCTACGATGTTCCAGTGGATTACGCGATGCAATAATCAGGAATATACCTAACGTTGCGTAAATACTCAGAATCATTTCTAGATAATAAGAGCGCCCCTCAGCATGCCACGCCCAGCCAGACGGCCAGTAGATAGTTAAAGGTAAAATCACAAAGGTAAAAACAATGCCAATTAACAGACAGGCAATTTTAAGTAGTTTTAATTGAGTTGCTTCATCCATCTTATGCTCCTTGTTATTATTATTGGTGCGTTGATCACGCACCTTATAAGGGTACAAGAATTAAACATTCAGGGTAAGCGTGTTTATCAAAACGAACTAAAAATAAGTCCAGCTAATCCACATAAAGCAATGACTAACATTAAATTCAGTTTCCATTTAAACAGGGCGACAGTAGCGATAATAGTGATGAGTGCAGATAACCAGTCAAATGAGCCAGCAAAGCCATCAGGCCATAACACGTGATAAGCAAAAAATAATGCCAAATTAAAGATCACTCCAACCACTGCCGCGGTAATGGCCGTCAAAGGTGCTGTAAATTTTAAATTTCCATGGGTCGTTTCAATGAATGGACCGCCAGCAAAGATAAACAAGAACGAAGGTAAAAAAGTAAACCACGTCACCAGAGCTGCCGCGACTGCGCCCGCCAAGAACAATTGTTCAGGGCCAAATAATTGATTTAAGTAGCCACCCAGAAAAGCGACAAAGGCAACCACCATAATCAGTGGACCTGGTGTCGTTTCACCTAATGCCAAACCATCAATCATTTGCGTTGGTGTTAACCAGGCGTAGTGGTCTATCGCTCCTTGGTATACATAAGGCAACACGGCATATGCACCACCAAAAGTGACTAACGCAGCTTTAGTGAAGAACCAGCCCATTTGCGTCAGCGTATGTTCCCAGCCGTAAATATGGTTCAACACACCCATTGGAATCATCCACAGTATTATTCCAATTGTTATGGCACGAAATAATTTGCTTGCACTGAATAATGCATGCTTGGGAATTGGTGAAGTGTCATCAATGATGGCTGGGCCAAATGATTTTTCATTGGATGCGTGTGCGCTGTTCTGACTGAATTTGTCAGGTATCACGCGGCCTCCAATAAAACCTATCAAGGCGGCACCAATAACAATGATGGGAAATGGAATTTTAAATATGAAAATAGATAAAAATGCTGTCACAGAGACGCTGAATAAAAGACTGTTTTTAATTGCGCGTGAGCCAATACGGTAAGCCGCATGAACAATAACAGCAGTGATTGCGGGTTTGATTCCATAAAATATCCCCGCAACAATAGGCACCTCACCGTAAGAAATATAAATCCAAGATAATGCAATTAATATAAATAGCGAGGGAGCAACGAATAACACGCCAGCGATAACACCGCCCAATCCTCGGTGCATTAGCCAGCCTATGTAAGTAGCAAGCTGTTGTGCTTCGGGTCCGGGTAATAACATGCAGAAATTCAATGCATGTAAAAATCGTTTTTCAGAAATCCAATGGCGTTTCTCAACCAATTCTTGATGCATGATGGCGATCTGGCCGGCAGGTCCACCAAAACTAATGAAGCCTAGTTTTAACCAGAATTTAAATGCATCCCAAAAAGGAACTGATGGACCTGGGGCGAGGTTGGAAGGCATAAGTGGGTATCTATGCGAGGCTTAGGGACGTAAGAGACACTACGCTTGATTAGTAAGTGTTATGAAAATACCGCTATCTGTAGATATTCTTACATGGAAAGCAGAGGCAGCTGAATTAAAAAACTGCTGAACTTAATTCATTCACTGCAGCAAGCATTTCAGGGTCATCCGTCAGTGCTTGTGAGATAGAACTTTTGCAAGCAGTGACCGGGTTAATACCCGTGTTGATTAGCTTACCCGCATGCACTAGTAAACGCGTACTTGCCCCTTCATCCAAACCACTACCTTTTAGATTGCGAGTCATCTGTGCAAATTTGACTAATTGTTTGGCGGTATTGCTATCGATTCCAGTTTCAGACTGAATGATCTTTTGCTCTGTTTCACTGTTGGGGTAATCAAATTCCAACGCAACAAAACGCTGGCGAGTACTTTGCTTGAGGTCTTTCAATACACTTTGATAGCCTGGATTATAGGAAATGGCCATGCAAAAATCATCAGTGGCCTCAAGCAGCTCTCCTATTTTTTCCATCGGCAATACACGCCGATCATCACACAAGGGGTGGATCACGACAGTGGTATCTTTACGCGCCTCAACAATTTCATCCAAGTAGCAGATACTGCCTGTCCTCACGGCGCGCGCCAGTGGGCCATCCACCCATACCGTTTCACCACCGGTAACTAAATAGCGCCCGACTAAGTCTGAGGCAGTTAAGTCATCATGACAGGAGACAGTAATAAGCGGACGTTTCAGTCGCCAACCCATGTACTCCATGAAACGTGTTTTGCCACATCCAGTTGGACCTTTCAGCAATACAGGAAGCTTATTTTTATACGCAGCTTCAAACACTTCGATCTCATCAGAGACAGGCTCGTAATAGGGCTCTTGTTCAACAAAATATTCTTCTGGTTTGTAGCTTTTTGCGCTGCTGTTGGATTTCATACTGTTTGAAGTGAATCAGAATTAAATGTGTCATCAACCTATCGTGTTCAACACAGGCGTGCAAGTCTGGGCAACAATTAATTGATAGTTAAATCTATCATTCACTTGTACGAAGATTTGTTTTTTTTCATGCCGTGTTTATCAATCACTAGGGAAACACATCATCGGTTGTAAAATGTTACTTATTGGCGATTGACTCGCCACCTAGTTATACGTTACGTTCCTAGGCATTTCCTTCATAATCAAGATTTTATACAAGCTATGCAAAGTGCCGCTCAACAAGCCCTAGAAATTGAACAAGTCTCTGATCATCCTCTCGCCGGTCAAGAAATGACGGGTTCGGATATTATTGTCCAAGTACTTGCGCAAGAAGAGACTGATGTCATTTTTGGTTATAGCGGTGGTGCGATCTTACCAACATATGATGCGGTATTTCGTTATAACAAAGAAACCAATGATGCCATGCCGCTGATTGTACCTGCGAATGAGCAAGGTGCTGGGTTTATGGCTTCAGGTTATGCGCGCGCCAGTGGCAAAGTGGGTGTTGTTATGGTGACTTCGGGCCCGGGTGCAACCAACACCGTGACGCCAGTTCGTGACAGCATGGCGGATTCAATCCCTATGGTGGTGATTTGCGGGCAAGTGCCTACTGCCGCTATTGGTAGTGATGGATTCCAGGAAGCACCAATCTCTAACATCATGGGTGCAGTGGCGAAGCATATTTTTCTGATAACTGACCCTGGCAAGCTTGAGGCAACAATCAGAACCGCGTTTGAGATTGCACGTACAGGTCGACCTGGACCAGTCGTGATAGATATTCCCAAGGACGTACAAAATTGGACTGGCACATTTAAAGGCCGGGGCCGATTACCAGTGCGTGGTTATCGTGAGCGCATGCATGCAGTGATTTCATCTGAACTGACTGCTGATAAAAGAAAACAATTTTATGATGCGTTATCACAAGCCGAACGCCCATTAATCTACGCCGGTGGCGGCACGATTAATGGCGAAGCATCGCAGAGTTTACGAGAGTTTGCTGATGCATTGAAAATTCCAGTAGTTACAACCTTGATGGGCATTGGTGCCTACGACACCACCAAGCCAAGATCGCTACATATGTTAGGCATGCATGGTACCGCGTTCGCCAACTATGCGGCCGACGATTGTGATTTTCTGATTGCTGTAGGTGCGCGCTTTGATGATCGTGTTGCTGCTGTGCCAGACAAGTTTGCGCCAAACACAAAATACATTGCGCATTTTGATATTGATCCGTCAGAAATTGATAAAGTGAAATCTGTCAATTGGCATCATGTCGGCTTATTACCCGAGAGCTTGGGTCACTTACTCGAATATGGTCGTGATGTATATAAATTCGAGGCGGATTATTCTGCTTGGCATGCACACATTGCTGATCTGAAATCGACTTACGCCATGAACTATGACCGAGAGTCAGCTGCCATTCAGCCCTATGCTGTGATAGAAGAAATAAACAAACATACCAAGGGTAATGCCATTATTAGTACTGGTGTAGGGCAGCATCAAATGTGGGCAGCGCAATACTTTGATTTTAAGCAGCCACGCTTGTGGTTGACATCAGGCAGCATGGGGACCATGGGATTTGGTTTGCCTGCCGCTATTGGCGCACAGTTTGCTAAGCCAAATTCAATGGTCATTAATATTGATGGCGATGCAAGTATTCGTATGAACTTAGGTGAGCTTGAAACAGTAACAACCTATCAGTTACCAGTGAAGACAGTAGTACTTAATAACTTCGGCGACGGCATGGTCAAACAATGGCAAAAATTATTCTTTAAAGGACGTTTGTCGGCGAGCGACAAATCGTTACATAAAAAGAATTTTATTAAGTCCGCCGAATCCGATGGGTTTGAATATGCAGTCAGGTTAGAAAACAAAGCCGACTTGCCTAAGGTAATTAAAGAGTTTGTTGAATTCCCCGGCCCGGCATTTCTTGAAGTCATTATTGATCGTGATGCCGGTGTTTATCCTATGGTAGGCCCAGGCATGTGCTATGAAGAGATGATTACTGGTGACTACATCCCAACCCGTGAGTCAAACAGCGCTAATAAAGAAGTCGATTCTTCAGAGATGTTTTAATTTCTGTTACAAGGTCGTTATATCACCATACTCACAAGTAACTAACAGATTATGTCTACTCGTTACTTGTCATTGTTATGCGATCCAAGCAAGTTTGGATTAGCATTTCCTTGATATATAATAAATGCTCTTCTTGTCAATAATATAAATTTCCAGGGGGCGTAAATATGACACAGTCATATTCGATACAATATCGATTCATATGTTTGGCGACGCTAATTTATCTCTTCTCTCTACCAGCATTCTCAGATGGAATTTCTGGCTCGGCTGCCGGGGCAAATACCTCAGGTGCTGATAGTCAATTAGAGTCATGCCCTCAACCTCTAGGCACGCTCGCGGTCTATGAAGACCAAACTGAACCCTGGTGGTATACGTACTATCGTCGTTATCCGACCTTAGGAAGCACAGTGCCTTTATTACGCCTAATGGTTCAACAATCAAATTGCTTTGTCGTGGTTGAGAGGGGTAAGGCAATGAAAAACATGATGGGCGAGCGGCAGCTAGAAGCCTCCGGTGAAATTCGTGACGGGAGTAACTTTGGCAAAGGTCAAATGGTTGCAGCTGATTACACCATGAGCCCATCAATTCAGCTATCAGAAAACACTGGTGGACTGGCTGGCGATGTCGGTGGCTTGTTTGGTGACAAAGGCAAGTTGTTAGGCAAACTGGCCGGTGGTCTGAAGAAGAATGAAGCATCAACTACATTATTATTAATAGATAATCGCTCGAGTGTGCAAGTCTCCGCAGCCAATGGTAATGCAAAGAATTTTGATTTCGGTGCCGGGGTAGGAATTTTTGGTAGCAGAGGAGGTGGCTCTGCTGATGGTTACACTAAAACGCCTGAAGGTAAAACGATTGCAGCGGCGTTTGCTGACTCGTATAACAACATGGTACGTGCGTTAAGAAACTACAAAGCACAAACTGTTGAAGGCGGATTAGGTAAAGGCGGCACATTGCAAATCGGTGACTAGAGGTGCTGATGATTATTGAATCGTAAGTTTTATAGATTGATATTAACTCAAGAGGCTTTATGCTCAGCCCTCTTGAGTTTAAGTTAAAGAGACTGCTTTCAGGTCAATTTAATTGGCAAAATTTGTCACAGTATATTCAGATACATCTTGTGCAGCTTTGATAATAGCTTCGTTGATTTAGCCGCCAAAAAAGCCACTGCAGATTCTTCCTTCAACTTGTGATTTTGCTAACTCGTTATCGTCCTGGTCTTTGTATACGACTTGGATTGTTATAGAGACTTCGCCAGAATTGCCTAACCCAGCCCAAAACCATCTAGCAAGTCTATTTCCTTCTTCGAGTGAAATGAACGTATAAAATAATCTTAAGTCATTACCATTGGCAAAAGCACCAGATTCGTAAATGCCTTTATTTAATTCAGTTTCAAAAACAGTGATAACTTCTTCAGGTACATTAACTGTCGGGTTGTGTTCAACCACTTGGACAGCGGAATAGCGCTTGTTACCATCGGCCGGTTCAATAACAAGAGTATTAGCAGTACCGCAAGCTGTAATAACAAGAGAAAGCAAAACTACGACTAAATGTTTCATTTGTTAAAATACTTTATGATAAAAATTTGCGTAATTTAACAAATTATTAAAATAAATTGATTAGTCAATTATTATCAACGGTATTTTAAACAACCTATTGCAATATTACTTATCTCCCCAGATCTCTTTGAGTCTCTGGTCGCGACCACAATTCCAACGATAATATTTGTAACGCAGAGGATTATTTTTATAGTAGTCCTGATGGTAACTTTCATGGCCCGTGATGGGATAAAAAGTAGCAAGCGTGAGTATCGGTGTTACAACCTCATTATTTGGGAATTTAGCGACAACGCTTTGTTTGGAAGCTTCCGCCAACTGTCTTTCTGTATCGTTAGCAACGAAGATAGCGCTCAAATAACTTGAGCCTTTGTCACAGAACTGGCCTTTAGTATCGAATGGATCAATGTTGAGCCAGAAATAGTCAAGCAATTGTTGGTAGCTTATGACTTCAGGATCATACGTTACTTGTATGGCCTCGTAGTGCCCGTCATGTTTTCCGCTGTAGGTAGGACTAGGGTGTGTGCCACCAGTGAAGCCTGAGATGACATCTGAAACACCACTGAGTTTTTCAAAATCGGCTTCCATGCACCAAAAGCAACCACCCGCGAAAACAGCTTTATCCGCCCATGCTATGGGGTAATGAAATATGAGGACTAATAATACAAAGTAGAATCTAAAAAACATTATTTAAGTGGTCCCATGTTGAGTCTATTGATATAGACCGCGGCAAACAGAACTGTATTACGCGATTACTTAAACTTATAGAAAGGATAGATAAAAAAATTGCGCTGATATTATTTATTTATGATCAGACCGCTAACAAAATCTAAAAATAGGTTAGTGTTTTCTGGAGATTCGTCAGATGATTCTAGTAATTCATCTATATTGTCAATCTGATTTAATTTTTCTAGAAACTCTTCAATGTGGTTTTCGTCAAAGCACTCTTTTAATTCATTGATCTTGGGTAAGTTTTCTTTGCTTACATGAATTGCGTTAAACAATGCATTAAATTCTGATTGAGTTGACATTTAAATTCCTCTAAATACATGCACATAAAGCTAAAAACTACAATGAGCAAATTCAATTTGCAAATAAAATTTATATGATGCGCCCTTTATTTAGCACAGCATAACTACTGTTAATTAAATGAAAATAACAATACGTCTAAACGGTCAAATCAATAGAGCGAGCTATCAAGGATTTATTAGCGGCTGTCCATCATTAATTGCTGAAGATCAGCATGAGCACGTCTCAAATTTAATAAGTCAATCGGTTCCAGCATTTCGCATTTATCTGCGATCATTTCATTAATCGTTGAAGGGTAGAGTCGACAGTCTTCAGGTCGATCATAATAAATAGCACATGAATATAAGTGGTTTGTAGAGACTTGTAGCCAAGGGCATTGTTTAACAACTTGACCACTAATTGGGTGCACCCATAGTTGATCATCTTGAATGTATTCAGCAATATGAGGTCTGTGTTCGTACCACCATTGAATGTCTTCTGATGATGCGGCTAAGTCATTTGCACCATATTTGATACAACACTTTCCACATTGATTGCACGCTTTCATATACCGCTATTAATTAATGAGTAAATATAAATAAAAAATAACTGAGACACATACATAGAATATATTGATTGTGCGCATGCGTGATGCATTATTCCTGGAACCGGTAATGTCTATCACGGCTTGTCTGAGTAAAAATGTATAGAGAATATAATATAGAAATGGGATGACATGCACATACCATGCGAAATCTTCTACGTGTTTATTGAATAAAGATAAGATCCAATCTATTTCACTGTAAATGCCTAGTAAACCCAAGGCTGCATTAGTGAACATCCACTTGACTTGGTCTACACCAAAGATCGTAAAATAAAAAATTATGTAAACAAGTATCGCAATGCCGCCATGCATGTAGAGGAACAAAACATCTGCCTCGCTGTAGGCCAGGAAAAAGCCAGAGCCACCAAACATGAGCATGTGAACCATGAAGAATGGGTAAATCATATACCAAGGGATATCGCTGCCCTTGGGATAGTGCTTATTATTGATAGTGATATCACTGTGCATCTTCATGGCTAATTCACGCATAGTTCAATACAATGAAGTGTCGCTATGTTTGCCTGCTGATGAAACGTAAAAATGTGTGGAAGTGTTAGTGTATCCGATCATCCGTCTATTATCCGTTTGATGGCCACGATGGATTTTCCCCTCTATGGCAGTCAGGCCACATCATCGCATACAAAACTATTTCCCTATTACAAACCTTTGTTGGCAGGGTTTGTCGGACAAAGTGGCCAGCATGATACAGCATTAATGCAGTGGGGCTGGCAAAGAGAGTGGGATACAGGCAAACGATTATTCAATTCACGACGCGTGAATAAAAAAGGACAGTCGATTTGGCAGAGTCCTGTGTGGGGCGAGTCGGCACGCAAACATCGGTGCCTGATTCCTGTGAATGCCTTTTATGAATGGGATGAAAACCAACCCAGAGGTAAACGGGATCGATATCGAATTGGTGCTCATGAAGCTGCATTTACACTGGGTGGTATATACGAAATCAGCCAGGATGGTGAGATGTTTTTATCAGTGTGTACTACTGAACCGAATACATTGATGGCCGAGATCCATCACCGCATGCCAGTGATTATCGATAAAAGCGATGCGCAACAATGGCTATACAGTGATGACATCGATGACATTGATAATTTAATGCAAGCCAAACCAAATGAATATATTGTGATGGAAAAAGAGACTGAAGTAGGTAAAACACATAATTTATTTTGATTGCCAACTGGCCGGGTCAATATTATAAAAACGACTCAATTGCTCATATAATTCGGGCAATTTCTTTTTCATTTGTTTGGGTTTTTCAAAGAAAGACTCGGTCGCTACCGCAAAAAACTCTGCCGGGGAAAGCGTACCGTATTCGTCGAGTACAGAATTCTTTCTGCGTACAGCACGGTATTGCAGTGAGCTGAATTCATCATTGAGTACCTTGGACCATTGTGAATAATGGGCATGATCATGTAATACCGGTAAGCCATTCATGGCGCCGCTTTGCTCATCAAGCTTATGTGCAAACTCATGCAGTATGACATTATGCCCGTCTCTATTATTGAGTGAACCACGGATACTGTCTCCCCATGACAGCACGATGGGTCCGCGTACCCATGACTCACCTGCACGATGGCTATTTTCTATCGCCTCAACGGCTCCATTATGCTTGGTGTGCGCAGCGACATAGGTATCTGGATAAATAATAATAGATTTAAAATCAGGAAAGCGACGCTGTTGTTGATGAAGGAGTAACATACATGCATTTCCAGCCACAGTGAGACGCATTTCATCGTTGACTTCGATGCCACGTCCAATGAATTTTTTCTCATGCAAAAATAATTGCACACAGCCATGGAAATGCTGCACTAGATGATTTGGCAAACGCGTATATAGCGGGACGTTATTAATGAGCAGCTTTTGCCAATGATCAGGCAATGCCTGCGAAAAAATTTTATCTCGGCGTGTTGAAATAATATGCTTACGCGCATACCAGGCTAACAGTGCGAAGATGATTAGACTAAATAATATGACAATTGGCATAGTCTTCGTTAGTTATCATGAACTATAAGTTAAAATACTGTCTAAACGTCCCATTATAAATTTTTGGTTATAATACCAAGCAATTTTCTCAATACTATCTTATCTTTTATACAAGGTTAACTATTATGCGCGCCATTAAATACGGGCTTGCTTGGTTGTGGTTATGTGTTGTTTTCGCGCCGATATCTTATGCTGCAGATGAAGTGCATTTGATGTCAGGTGATCATCTTTTGGGAAGCATCACACACATATCTAATGAATATATTGTCATCGATACTGCTTTTGCTAAGCAGTTAAAAATTAAACATGAATTAATTGCTGAGATAACAACCGAGCATGAAATCAACATTGTATTTAATGATGGGCAACAGCTTTCAGCAAAGCTGGTTAAAGAAGATGGCAGCACGTTATATTATCAGCTTGATGATCAGTCTTTTCCGCTCAATGTTACTGATTTAACTCCATTGGATAGCCCCAGCAAGAAACCTAAACATAATGAGAAAAAGAAGATAAAGTATTCAGCGAGTGTCGATGTGGGTTTGAGTAAAACCTCGGGGAATGAAGATGAAGAAGACTATCACGTGGCATTAATGACACAAGCACGTACCCTTAAAAATCGTTATACCTTGGAGGCGGCAAAAACCATAGAAAAAAATGACGGCAATAAAACGCAAGACGAGACATTTGCTTCATTACAATATGACCGGTTTTTCAATGATAAGTGGTATGCATTTACCTCTGCTTCATTTGAAGAAGACTTGGAAGAGTTGCTTGATTTGAGATCGACTTATTCACTCGGTAGTGGTTATCAATTTTTCGATCAAGATGACATCACGTTAAAAGCAGAAATCGGTGTTGCCTATGTCGATGAAGATTTTGAACAAGACCAAGATAATCATTATGCTGGTGGTCGCTGGGCGATTGACTATGAACATGAATGGCTGAAGTGGTTAGGGTTCTATCATAATCATGAAGGCTTCTTTAGCCTAGAGAATAGTGACGATATTACAATACGTTCAAGTAGCGGACTCAAGTTTCCACTTAACGAGTATATCAATGCTAAATTAGAGGCCAATGTGGACTGGAGTCGTTCGCCGGCGGAAGGCGCGACCGGTACAGATAAAGAATATATCTTTACTCTGGGATATGAATTTTAAATAATTCAGTGTCAGTTTGATATAAAACAAATGTGTTGAGTAGACGCTAGACTACTATCTCTTAACAGTTAATTAATATTGTCAGTATGAAGCAAACATTATTGGAGCGACTAGGCGGTGAAGAGGTTGTGTTACAGATGACACATTATCTCTATGTAAATCTGTTTCGTGATGAACAGCTTAAGCCGTTTTTTGAGAATATTAATATCACCAGGCAAACGCATAAAATGCAGGCTTTTCTCAGTTATGTGTTTGGCGGTGATACATCTTACAAAGGTGTCGATTTGCGTGCTGCCCATAAGCAGGCCGTTGCTGAGGGCCTCAATGACACTCACATAGATGCCATGATTGACTGTGTATGTGCAACCTTAAAAGAAATGGGTGTGGATAATAATATTATTGGTGAAGTGGCGCAGGTGATTAACCAGCATCGAGATGAAGTACTGAATCGCTAATTCATTGTGATAAATAAGATTCGGTCAGAGTGTGAATTAACAAGCTGTACCTTTCAGATAATTAATAAAGTCTTTGCCCAATAAAAAAGCCCCAGTTAAGGGGCTTTTTTATTGGGCAATAACACGTTGCGTGATTAGAAGTCTTCGATTTTTACAATCGGTGGTAACTTCTTAGCTTTAATATCCGCTGCGGATGGTAAGAAAGAAGCAGCCTTTACATCTTGTCCACAGGCGCTCTTTTTATTGCTTAACTTAGTCATCCAGTTTTTAATGTTACTGCGTGAGTCAATTAAGTCGCTGCCGGCAGTTAAACCGAGTAAATGTATGTCTGCTTCCCAATGGATATCTGCTAAGGAAAAGTTTTTACCAACAATGTAGTCATTACCGCTTAACGCATCATTTAATTGATCTAGTATTGGGCCGAGGGTGGCTTTAGCTTCATCAACTTTTGCCATGTCACCATTATCTGAACACACACACTCAGCTACCAAAGTATTAATAGCGGGTTCTGCTTGAGTGCGTGCTATTTCAATCCAGCAATCTTGATCAGATGCCTGCTTAGCATTCATTGGGATGAGTGTGTTACCAAGACCACGTGCATTAATGAACTCCGTAATCGCTCTAACACCCGCGGTAGTGTAGTCGCTTTCTTTTAATGCGGGTGCCACGCCAAACTCGGAAATTGCGAGGTAGTCGCTTGATGTATGTTCGTTTTCAGATACATCCAACAAACCGCATGTCATTTCCATGCCCTGTTCAGCGGCAACTAAAATACATTTCAATGTGTCAGGGCACCAAGGAGCTCCAAGTAATTGCAGCACGTATTGGGTTTTTTTCATTTCACCGGATAAGCCGTACTGTCCTTCACTTTCATCGATGGCAGCGCGTTGATCAAATAAATCCATATTGTTTTCCTTTTATGTAAATTCTTTTTCGCTGATTTATTTTGCCGACTTGTCTCACTTAGCTAAGTTGGCCCATATAGTTAGCACGTAAATTGTCGGGAATTTTTTGTTCCACACGTCCCAGCCAGGCATCGATGTTTGATAAGCCTGATGGGTAGTTACCTGCTTTTTTTAGTGTGAGCACACTGCCTGCGAGTACCGGGTCAGCCAGAGAAAATTGACTCGTAACGAAGTCTTGATTAGCCAGAATACCGTCGAGCTTGCCAAGCACTTCACTGACTTTTTCGCCCTGGTCTAAATATTGGTAAGACACATCCATCCAATAGTTTTGTTCGCCTAAAGTACGTGCTTTTTTAGGTCGCAATGATTGACCGACACCTTTTTTGTCGAAATAAGTGATACAGGCACTTTCGCCTTTTGCGTTCACAGGTCCATGAGTTAGATTTGCGCTATCACCAGATAAATTAATGTCCATCTCAACACCGCGTACGCCAGCTGTGAGAATACATTTTGCTGTGACGGCGTCAGTACCACCAGTAAATGAGATTGTGTCGTTTTTGCCAGCGGCAGCTGTTTTTTCTTTTTTGCCGCCAAATCCAAATAGGCCCATTCTATTTCTCCATTAATTTCAATGTGTTAGTAATGTGTGATTATGATTAATTCTTTTTTTATTTGGCTGATTTAGGACAATTTATCGTTATTTTGTACGTCCACTAGTGCCAGTAACTAACCATTGTAATAGTCAGACTGTGCCCGTCCTATATTTTCGCCAAGGCTATTTTAATTAAAATCAACTCGACTTACAGTAGTATTTTAATGACTTGGATGGGGCTTTGCGTCATGATCATTAGTCGCTTGTGGTATTTGCACTACAGAGCTGACCCACACGCAAATGTTAATCAAAGACTGGATTAATTTAAATGATATGGATCAAATCTGCACCGCTTGCAATTACCAGTGGATTTAGTAAGGAGAGTTGAGTTTGCCTACAACGACAGTGGCAGGAACCAATATCAGTTTTCGTGCATTAAGTGACTCATGTAAATCATGTAGTTTGGCTGAGCTATGTTTACCAAGAGGTCTGCATAATGACGAATTGCAACGTTTGGATGATGTCATTAAAGCACGCCGTGTGATTCATACCGGGGATATGCTGTTTAAACAAGGAAGTGAAAATCACAGTATCTATGCGGTACGTTCCGGCTCGGTAAAGACATTCACTATTCTTGAAAGTGGTGAAGAGCAAGTGCTTGGCTTTCATTTGCCAGGTGAGATTGTTGGTTTAGCTGGCCTCGACCAGTCAATTCATCATTGCAGTAGTAAAGCGCTGGAAACCAGCAGTATTTGCGAGTTGCCACTTGATCAACTTGATGTAATTAGCATGCAAATTCCGAGCTTACAAAAGCAACTTTTAAAGTTAGTCAGTCGCGAAATTTCTCAAGATCACAAAATGCTTTTACTGCTGGCGAAAAAAAATTCTGATCAACGTGTGGCGACATTTATATTAAGTCTGTCGGGTCGATTTAAGCGCAGAGGGCTATCGAGTGAGTCATTTATATTATCGATGAGTCGCCAGGATATTGCTAATTACTTGGGGCTGGCGGTGGAAACTGTGAGTCGTATATTAACCAAGTTAAATGATGAAAATGTACTTGCAGTTACTCGCCGAGCAATTGAGATTACTGATCATGATCGTTTACTGCATATCGCAGAGGCATAGTCACATAATTAATAAAGCTGCATAAAAAAAGCGCGGCAAGTTATTCACTCTGCCGCGCCAAGACTACTTCTTACTTTTAAGGGAGTAAGAGTACCGAGCTTTATTTCTCCCACTGATAGGCTTCTTCACCTGCAATTGCGAAGAACATCCAAACATCAATTAGTAGTGTGATCAAAAACACTATTGATGTTCCAATGGCCCAAATTGGATTTGTGTGATGCTGCTCTACGCCTAATGCCACCAGACCGAAACCTACAATTGCAGTAAATGCGGCGATTGAAAGTAGTGCTGTAAAAGTTTTCATTTAAATTCTCCTTATTTACTTATGCCGCGTGGCTGAGGTTACCGTTAGGTTTTTCGCACAATGGCATATCATGCCAGCCGGCTAGATAATTCATGCGTGCTGCGATCTTCTGTTCGCCTTCACTCGCGTAGTTTTTATCCCAGTCTGCTAAGCGAGGCTTAATGAATGCTTCCCATACGGGAGGCACCAGCAACATGGCAAACATTGCGAAGTAACCATAGCCAGTATCAGGAGATCCCACTTCTTCAAGTTCCCAGAAATGTGTTTCACCGCGGTCATGGTGATCGCCTTGACGACCAATTTCGATGAAGCCCCATTGGGTAATTGGAGACTCACCGACATCCCATGAATGGTGATACTCAATAGGCTTGCCTTTTTCACGAATCAATCCGTAGTGCTCCAAGTAATTAAGCACTTCTAACTCAAAGCCAGCAATTGCCCATGCTGCGACCATGATGCCAAGACCAATCCAGCCACCCGCTATCCAAAAAATTACGATAGTAGGCAGACTCATCGCATAGCCTCGAATCCAACGATTTTCCCAAGTGATAAATGGTTTGCCTAAGCGCTTTAAGCGTTGCTGTTCCATGATGTACAAGAAACGAGACTGGCCAAAATGAGATAGCAAATAGTGCTTATAAATGCTTCTGCCTCTTGGTGATGTTGCTGGGTCATCCTGATGACCTAACTCCAAGTGGTGGTTGTACACATGTGCGTAACAGAAGTGTGCAATGCCACTTAATGCCATCATCCAGCGTGCTAACACAAATGTGGGCCCCTTAGTATGCGCAAGTTCATGCCCAAACATAATTCCGAGGCCCAAGAACATTGCCGCAGAGATGGTTGCGCCAGTCATCTGCCAGCCAGTGACACCTGTTTGCACCGTGACACCAAGCAACTCCATTGTGCCAATTGGGACGCCCGTTGCAAATTCGTATACACGCCAAACTAAAGCAAGTTGTAGAGCGACAAATATTGGATATTGTGCCCACATCATGGCCTTTAGCAGGCCAGGTATACCATAGGTTTCCCCGTCATCATCACGTCCGGCAGGTTCGCAGTGTATGCTTTTAATTATGCTTGTTAGGAAGTCAACAATGATGGCAGCGACAAACAAGCCAACACCTAACCACACCCAATTGCCGCCAAGCACCACACCGACCAAGGCCAGCACGATCAAACTTGGGGTAAAGAAATACCTTAAGTTAACTAGAAATTTATGCATAAATAATCCTCCACTATTATATTTTTTATTTACACGTTGATATTAAGAGACTTCATTGTGTCTCTCGAAGCTGAGCTGAGGAATGATGCAAATCAATTTAACTATCGATATCCGCGTGGAAAGAACTTTGAATAAAGGCACTGGGACAGGCATCAAAGGCGAGTGCCTATCCCGTAAAGAATAGAAATGGCTAGATTTGAGGTCGATTAAAAGCGTTTGCCAAAGCCAAGTCCAACAACGATCGGGTCAATATCGACATCAACTTCGACATTGTCAGACGCGGTAGGTGTGCCGCTAAAGCGTGCGGTGGTATCAATTTTAATATATTTGATATCTGCGTTAACAAACCAGTTGTCTTGCAACATATAGTCAACACCAAGTTGGGCTGCCAGGCCCAAAGAGCTGTCTAGGCGAATACTGGAGCCGGGAATATCCAGTGGGCCGCGGACTTTTTCGCTATAAAACTTCGTATAGTTAACACCGACGCCAACATAAGGACGGATAGTCCCCTCAGGGTTAAAATGATATTGAAGAGTCAGCGTTGGCGGCAATACATCGGTATTAATTACATCATCCAGACCACCTAATGCACCCCGAGCTGTGACCGTGTGATTTGATGTGGCAAGAATTAATTCAATCCCAATATTTCTTGTCAGCATATAGGTGATATCTAATTCTGGGGTAGTGTCTTCATCAACACCCACACCGCTGCCACCGACAGCTGTGCCATTAATCGCCACATCTCCGCTACTATCGTCGGGGGCTACCACTATACCGCGCAACCTGACAATCCATCTGTCAAACTCATTGTTGTCAGAGGCATACAGAAGTGCTGGGGAAGTAAGTGAGCAGAACAAGATACTAAGTGTGAATAAAAGTTTATGTGTCATTGTTTTTTTCTGTGTTTGAATTTATAACCACAGTGTATTCATGACTATTTTTATTCACATTGACTTAAGTCAAGCTAAATTTCAAACGGCGGCTAAATTCTATTTTCGCTAGCAAGCATTAGCTTTACTTCAAAAAATTTTAAATTCACTACTAATAAAAAATTCTAAATACGCATTGCGTTACTTAATCATCTGCTATGGCATTCAAAATAGTATTTCTGCATATACATTCATACGATTAATGAATTCATAAGAAAATCTGTCTACTATCCTGGCTAGGTATAAACCATAATCATCAGATAAACCGAGAATTATAAAATGAGGCTGTCATGGCGGAGTCAAATGAAGGTGTTCGAGAAATAAGAATAAATCCAATCGTGCCTTCAGAATCAGTATTGGTGTCGACAGCACGGGGCTTACGCCCGCGTAAAGAAGAAGCGCCAGTCGATAGAGACACACGTGAACATGTAGAAAAATGTCCGTTCTGTTTGGGTAATGAAGATATGACACCACCCACAGTATATGCCTGGCCAACACCGACCGACTGGAAAGTGCGGGTGGTTGAAAACCTTTTCCCTGTGCTTAGTCCACAACAAAGTGGTAATGCATTAAATTTTGGTCTACAAAAAGTCATTGATGGTTACGGACGACATGAAGTTGTGATTGATCATCCTAATCACGGCATTCGTGTCAGTGATATGGACGTGGATCACATTGCGGGAATATTCTCTGTGTTTCGCGACCGTATGCAAGATATATATGCGAGTGACACGCGCATAAAATATGTATTGGTATTTAAAAACTTTGGTGCAGCGGCAGGAGCAAGTATTGCGCATTCACATAGTCAAATTGTGGCAATGCCGGTGGTACCAGAGAATGTAGTTAATGAGTTAACTTATACGCGCCAATACTATCAAAAGTATCAGCAAAATATTTTTCATACGCTCGTGGATGAAGCGTTAACATTTGAAGCAACTATTTACGATCGAGAATCTGGTGAAGTACGTCGTAAAATCGATGTTGGCCAATACATTATTGAGCGCGGGGAATTCTTTATTGCTATTAAACCATTTGCCAGTCGTTTTGAATGGGAAGTGCAAATTTTGCCTTTAATGCATCAAGCAGATTTTTTAGACGTGAAAGATGAGCATATTAAAGACTTTGCTAAAGTCCTTAAACACACCATGCAACGTTTAAACGATGTGTTAGGCGGTGTGCAATATAATTTTTTCTTACATTCATTGCCACATTCTTCAGAGTGGCTAGACTGTCAACAGAGCTATGTTTGGCATTTAGAGATATGTCCGCGCACCAGCATTCCCACCGGATTCGAACTCGGGTCTGGATTGTTTGTTAGTACAGTAAGCCCTGAAGATGCCGCTGAACAATTACGCGAAGTAAAGCTCTAACCAGGCAATTCAACTTCAACTGTATGTGTAATGAGTGAACAGGAGAAAGATTTTAGTCACAGTGTAGGCAGGTGGATGATCGTGCTGTCATGGGTCGCAGCGATAGCGTTAATGACATTATTATTCACTAACATTCTAGATAAAAAATATAACCCCAATCAAAATGTAAGCACGAATATTAATCATGATGGAAGCAAGCAAGTCGTATTGCAAAGTAGCCGACATGGCCATTACATCGCAAGCGGTAAAATTAATACTCAACCCGTGGTATTTCTTGTAGACACTGGTGCAAGCTTTGTTTCAGTTCCTGAAAAAGTTGCCAATAAAGTAGGGCTTAAAAAAGGTCATCCTGCTACGGTAACAACCGCTAATGGTAATATCACAGTCTATACCACTATATTAGATGAAATAAGCATAGGTGATATTGTGCTTTATAATGTTCGTGCAGATATTAATCCCCATATGCAAGGCGAAGAAATTCTGCTTGGCATGTCTTTCTTAAGAAATCTTTCAGTCACCCATGAAGACGGAATGTTGACAATTCGTCAATGAGTATAATTGTTTAGTTATTTAATAATAACTTCATAAAACTTTCACGCTTGCTATACATACTTTCACTTATAGCTAATGGGGAAAACAGCATTGAAAATAATAATATTTATCTTGTATTTAATAGTATGTGCATGGTCATCTGCGCATGCAACAATCATAAGCGGGCCAGTCTCAGGGCAGCCATTTGATTTAATCGATCAATCTTTATATATAGATCCAGGATCATCATTAATCATCAGTCATAATGATAATGTTGGATTGTTTAATACTTCTATATTGGGTGGTGAGGGCGCTAGTCTGTTTATTCAAACTACAGGGAATATATTTATTGATCAGCATTCCCTGATTGTAATTCCTAATGGTGAGATTAATTTAATGAGCACAGGCGGCTCTATTAATTTGCAAGGTGATTTAGAGACGGAAGTAGCACTTATAGCGATCGACCCTGTGACCAGAGAGCCTTTAGATGAAAATATTGGCATTAGCTCTGATTTATTTATATCTATTCAGGCTTCAGGGATATTGTCAACCACTGGGGGTGTAATCAATTTGTCTCCTAGGGATCATATTAATATCAGTGAATTGGCAATAGAATTTATTATTGTTCCTGGGGATATAAATATTAGTGCTGTCCCTATACCGCCGGCCATATTATTATTTATTACAGCATTATGTGCTTTGTTGTTTGGGACGCGTCCTTTTACTTCCAGCAAAGCACTTTAGTCCTTATCTTTTGTTGCTTGCACTAGCACCCAAGGGTGAATCACTACGCTCCACACCTCGGCGTTTTGTTTATGCCATTGTTTGGCCAAAGCGTCAAATTGCTTTTGTAATAAGCCTTGTTCCATCCACTCAATAATATTGGTGGCATCATCGAGGGAAACAGAATAACCCACATCAACCAAGTTGAGTGAGTGGTCGACTAATATCAATTTACCTTGTGCATAAAAACGTTCTAAATCATGCCATGAAATTTTCGCTGTTTCGCCAAGAATTTTAGCCTTCTCTTCTTGAATTAATCGATCAACTTCACGCATATGTTAAATTTTGAATTCAGTTTTAAGTTTTTTGCGCACAGCAATATTTTTTAATACCACATATTGAGGCAAACCATTTTTATATGGTGGATAGTCTTCGCCTTTAATCAGTGGTAATAAATAATTGCGACAACGTTTGGTAATACCAAACCCATCTTTAGTGATATAACTGGCAGGCATTTTTTTCTCGACATTGGCAACACGCGCAAGCGATGTACTACCTATCTTCCACTTATAAGGGTCGTTCGATGTGCGCACGATGGTAGGCATGATGGCGGTTTTGCCTTGTAATGCAAATTCGACGGCTGCTTTGCCGACAGCATAGGCTTGATCAACATCTGTCTTAGAGGCAATATGTCTTGCGGCACGTTGTAAGTAATCCGCGACTGCCCAATGATACTTGTATCCGGTTTCCGCTTTTATCATTTGTGCCACAACGGGTGCCACGCCGCCGAGTTGTTTATGGCCAAAGGCATCGACACTGCCTGCATCAGCTAAAAAAGTACCATCTCTGTAAGCCGCGCCTTCCGAAACAACAATTGCACAGTAGCCATAATCCTTAACACATTGTTTAACTCGTCGCATGAAAGCGGTTTTCTTAAAGGGGACTTCAGGGAATAAAATAATATGCGGTGCATCACCTTCATTTTCAGCCGCCAAGCCGCCTGCCGCCGCAATCCAACCCGCATGGCGCCCCATCACCTCCATGACAAATACCTTAGTGGATGTTTTGGCCATGGATGCCACGTCGAATCCTGCTTCGCGAATGGATACCGCGACATATTTAGCAACTGAGCCAAATCCCGGACAGCAATCTGTAATGGGTAAGTCATTATCTACAGTCTTAGGGATACCAATGCACTGAATCGGATAACCCATTTTTTTACTTAACTGCGAGACTTTATGCGAAGTATCTTGTGAATCGCCACCTCCGTTATAAAAGAAATAGCCAATATTATGCGCTTTGAATACTTCAATGAGGCGTTCATATTGGGCACGATTCTCTTCGATACCTTTTAGCTTATAGCGACAAGAGCCAAAGGCACCAGAAGGCGTATGACGCAATGCTGCAATGTTACGTGCGGATTCTTTTGAAGTGTCAATGAGGTCTTCGGTTAGGGCACCAATGATGCCATTACGTCCCGCATAGAGTTTGCCAATTTTGTCTTTATGCTTACGTGCAGTTTCAATAACGCCGCAGGCAGACGCATTAATGACTGACGTGACACCGCCAGATTGTGCATAAAACGCATTCTTTTTACTCATGTGTGATCAAGCCTCATAGTTATATAAGTTAAAGTCATACAAGTTAAATTGATGATAAGTCAATTTGATATAGATATAGCTCAGAGATTATCTGTGTTTGGATTGATTTTTGGCTGACAGCTCATTAATCAGCAATGATAATCATCATTTAGAAATATACACCATTGATGCTTAACTAAAATTACTTAATAAGGTAGGTTACTGCATCAGTGTGTGTCAGAATGATGGTTTTTAAAATAATAACTAGGAGTATATACCAATGCGTGCAATCTTATTAGGTGGGCCAGGAGCAGGGAAAGGCACTCAGGCAACATACATCACGGAACGTTATGGCATCCCACAAATATCGACTGGCGATATGTTGCGAGCAGCGGTTAAAGCGGGCACGCCGCTAGGTGTAGAGGCGAAAAAAGTCATGGATGCCGGTCAGCTAGTATCAGATGAAATCATTCTGGGCTTGGTCAAGGAAAGAATTCAAGAGGATGATTGCGCCAAAGGATTTCTGTTCGATGGTTTTCCACGTACGTTGGCGCAAGCGGATGCGCTAAAAACGCAGGGCGTCGATATTGATTTCGTGGTTGAAATTGATGTCGATGATGAAGAAATTATTAAACGCATGAGCGGCCGTCGTGCGCACTTGGCTTCTGGTCGTACTTATCATGTGGTCTACAATCCACCCAAAGTGGGAGGCAAAGATGACGTCACGGGTGAAGACTTAGTGCAGCGTGATGACGATAAAGAAGATACCGTGCGAGAGCGACTACGTGTTTATCATGATCAGACTGCACCGCTTATTAAATATTATTCAGAATGGGCGCAAACTGGAGATGCGCAAGCACCACAGTATGTGAAAGTGGATGGTATAGGCAAAGTAGACGAGATTCGCGATTCGATATTTTCTGCACTCGGCTAGGTGAACGCTCCGGGTAAACATGCCGGCTGCAATCTCTGCATATTTGCTAATAATTTATCTCACTATTTTTAGTGATTGCGAATAATCATGCTGAGCAGGTTTAATTTTGCTCTGCGCAAAAGACATGTTCTGCAAACATAATTCAGTTTGACATCAATGTGGATGTATTTATTGTCATAGTTATTATCGCGGGCCTGGTCTGGCTATGGATGGATGGCTTGCGCTCGCGAGAATTTGCCACGAAACGCTGTCAGACGTTTTGTGCTGAGAATAATGTTCAGCTACTTGACCAGTCTATTCATCTGAAAAAATTTTTCCCGGCGAGAAAAAATGGCCGTCTAAGATTACGCCGCTTTTATGTGTTTGAGTTCAGTATCAATGGTGCAGACCGCTATAACGGCGTAGCGGTAGAATTTAATAATGCGATTGAATATTTATCTTTACTGCACCCAGAGGGCGAGATCATTCAAGGTCACTTACACTGACGCTTTACTAGCTGCAATTTAACTTTCCTCCAAGCGACACGCTGTTACTGACCAGCGATTATCTTCAAAAGCCAATAGCACCACTGATGCGCCACCGAATGTGCGCGTGTAACCCCCCGCGCCGGGATTGATGATCCAGGGTGTGGTTTCTTGATCACATACGTAACGATGACTATGTCCATACACGACTATGTCTGCATGTGGGAAATGATCACGTAACTTGTTGTGACGCTTACGTACAGGATCATATTGATGCCCGTGTATTAACCCTATCACTTGGTCATTGAAGGTTAACTCAAGATGTTCGGGTATTTTATGCAGTTCAGGAATGTGCTGCGTTGGCCATTTGGCTTCGATGTCGTTATTGCCGCGCACCGGAAACACTAGAGGCGTTAATTGTTTTAATTGTTCAAGCACGTCAGCGTCACCTATGTCCCCAGCATGAACAATTGCATCACATCCAGAAAGATGATGAATCAATTCATCATGAATTTTATTATGCGTGTCAGAGATTACACCGAGACGTAAGCTTGGCGTGGCGATTAAACGATTTAAGTCAATTTGGTTATGCACTGCGAAACAATTTATAAAGCAAAAGATAAAGATCAATTCTATAAAAGAATTGTATCTTGATGTGAATATGCCGGGCTACATACACAAAGAAATACAAGGTCTTCGCTGTGATTATTAAATATCTGATGGGGCGTATTAGCTGAGATTAAAATACTATCACCCATTTGCACACTAAATTGCTGGTCACCTAGCGTCATGAGGCCCTGCCCGCCGGTGATGTGATAGATTTCTTCGGATTGTTTGTGCAGGTGCAATTGTGTTTGCGTGCCAGCGGGGACTGTGGCTTCAGCGAGGCTTTGACTGCCGTTGCCATGTAAATCTGGATGCATCAATTCGCGAATTGATGACCCATCTTTAGTGATATAACTGGCAATATTATTGTAATGAGTGATCATGCGAGTGATTATAGCTCGCTTATCCAACCTATTTCTTGCGCGGTCTTGTTGCCAATGAGTATACGTTTAAAGCCACCAGGCATTTCGGCGTGACGAGGACTTAATGCGCGCCGCCCAGCCATAATCTCAGTATATTTTTGTGGATATAAAGGGGATTGATTGGGATTACCCAGGCCATGTGGTGCAAGTGGGTTACCTAACGCATCATATTTGTCACTCGCGCCAACGGTATGCAGGAATTCATGTGCAATGACAATGTTATTTTGTCTGGCCTGAGACTTAACGCCATATGCATTGACAATACCAACCAAGCCTTTCTGCAGGCCTACTGAATGTTTTAGTCGTGCCATCTGTGAGGGGTCATGATAAAGAACAAACATGCGTATCAAGTATTTATCATTCGCTTCTTTAGGTGCATGCTGCCATATCCACCAGCGCAATTTTAGACTCCAAATAATGGCATCAAATGGGCCGCTGCCGATTTCAGGTGGTGCAGGTGGTACTATAGTTAGCGTGTTACCCAGACGGGTTTTCGTCGGTGTGCTGGTGACGATGCCGTACTTTTTACTTTCACGCTGTATGAATTTATCAATCGAAGCAAAACTTCTGTCAGTTAATGAATCAATGTAACGTTGCACGATTGGGCTGTTGGCCGGGTTGATCGGATAAATAACGATATCCAAAGTCTTATACCAGCCTTGTGTGACTAGTCGTTGGTCCTTGACATACAAGGCGACAGTTGCGAATAACAATAGCAACAGCAAAATGCGGAGATTTTTGAAAGTGAACAATTGCATATGCTTAACCTAGCGAGTATGAGTCTATCCGTCGATTAGATAACGACTAGAGGGTGAATGTGATGCACTGAAGTGTGTGCTTAGAATAATAAATCGATATGGAACACAAAATAACAATTTCAAATCAACAACAATCTTTCATGTCCCAAGACAATGAGACGATATTAGAAGCAGCAATTCGTGCAGGCATCTCGCTTAATTATGGATGCAGCGGAGGAACTTGCGGTTTATGTAAAGCACAAGTCATAAACGGTGAGACTAAGGAGATTATGCTGCCTGAGTTTGTGGTTTCTGAAGCGGAGAAACTGCAGCATTTTGTGCTCACTTGCATATGTGCAGCAACAAGCGATGTGGTAATTGATGCGCCAATAGCAAATGATGCTTCAGAAATTCCATTGCAAACTGTGAATGTGAAAGTGCGCAAAATAGAACAGTTATCGACGCAGGTATTTAAGCTGTTGGTGCAAACGCCTAGAACAAAACGCTTGAGATTTCTCGCTGGACAATATATTGAAGTTAACTTTCCGCACATAGGCACGACGCGTTTTGCTATAGCGAGTTGCCCGTGTGAAGATCGACTAATTGAATTTCATTTGCGTGTGAGCGCGGATGATCCGGTGTCTATGCAAGTTGCAGAAAGTTTGCGCCAGGGTGATAACCTGGGATTGCAAGGTCCCTATGGTGAATTTGTCTATGATGAAAATGCTAATCGACCCGTGGTGTTATTTGCATTTGACACGGGCTTTGCCGCAATTAAAAGTTTACTAGAACATATTACTGCACAAGAGCAGGAACTTCCCATTCATTTAATTTGGGTGGCGTGTGGAACCGATGGCTTGTATATGCATAACTTGTGTCGCTCATGGCAAGATGCATTTGATGGGTTCAGCTATGATGGCATAGCGTTACAACAGTCCTTATCTGAACTTGCACAAAATCCACAACAAAGCTGTCAATCTCTTGAACAGCATCTGACGCGTGTCATGCATAGTCATTGTGATTTATCCTGTAACGATATCTATGTCAGTGCACCGGGCCCGGCAATAGAAATTTTCAAGCGCGTTTGTGTAAAAAAAAATATGTTGCCAAGAAGGTTCTTCACTGAGCCGGTGAGAGGCAATGAAGACATGAGTTGCATAATGTCGTTAAGTACTAAAAATCTATAGTGAAGAGGTGTATATGATTGGTGACGCCTGTGTATTTGCATTAACACAAATTACTAATGACTTTGCATGTGAGCATGGAGAATTAGTTACGCGCAGAGCAGGGCCTGACATTGCATGCCAGTCGCAAGCGATGCAACAGAAATGTAGCTGCGTGTATGAAGTGTTAAAAAAAACAGGGTTAGACGTATTTGAGTTGGATGATGATCTTACTCAGGTCCCGCATGGTGTATGGAAAAAGATTCAGTATGGTGGGCTGTTGGGTCTTGAGTCGATATGTTTCAACAAGCAGGTTGAAAAAGTTAACAATATTGCTAGCACCATACAAATCGCGTTAGAGCAATATGAACAAATTGACACAGTTCCTAAGGATATAATTATTGATGCTATGAAAAGTCATCGTACTCGGCGACGAAAATAATAGTGCTTTATCGTTGTGAGCCCATGGCTAAGGTTTCACATTTGCGAAGAGATTAGTAGTCGTTATTTAATACTATAAATTGCATCTTGTTTTGTTAGAATTTGTATTTATCCTCTTACCATAAAACGATTTCACGATAATAATTTCACGATACTAAAAGGCATATCAAATGAGCTTCAACACGATTATATCTGCGCAACAACTCAACGAGATAATTGATCAAGATAATGTCAGAGTGTTCGATTGTCGCTTCAGTCTAAAGGACCCTCAAGGCGGCTTAAAAAATTACCAAGTGGGTCATCTGCCCAATGCTCAATTTGCTGATATGGATACCCAGCTATCATCGGCGATGACAGAAACGTCTGGACGGCACCCCCTCCCAGATGCTGAACAATTTACTCATCAGCTTAAACAGTGGGGGGTTAATAATGACACTCAGGTGATCGCTTATGATGATATCTCCGGTGCATTTGCCGCACGATTATGGTGGATGATGCGCTGGTTAGGGCATGACAATGTCGCTGTATTGGATGGCGGTATGAAGCAATGGACGGATGCTGGTTTTGCCCTCTCACAAGCACAAGTTGATGTTGCGCCGGGTAATTTTTCGGGCACAGCCAATATGGCATGGCTGATGGATATTGATACGGTAGAAAAAGAATTAGCCGGTAATAACATCGTGTTGATTGATGCGCGCGCGGCGGATCGCTACACAGGCAAGGATCAAAAGACAGATCCTGTTCCAGGACATGTGCCTGGCGCAAGCAATTTACCTTTCGGTGGGAATTTAACTCAAGACGGTTTATTTGCCTCACCTGAAGTCATCAAGCAGCGCTTTAATAATGTTATAGATCAACAATCTTTAACAAATGTAGTTAACATGTGTGGATCAGGAGTGACCGCCTGCCATAACTTGCTGGCTCAAGCGGTAGCAGGCTTGCCGCCAACCAAGTTGTTTATCGGTTCCTGGAGTCAATGGATTCGTGATCCATCACGTGAGGTTGCTACGGGGGAGTAATCGTCACTAAAAGCTTATTTTTTATACAAAATTTAGCGGCGAGTACATAACTTGCGTGTTCATTTAACGGGCCTATAGTGCCAGAATAAATGCCAATCAGCGGAAATTGATTGAGTTGCGTCAAAATAGTCAATAAATTGACTACAAAATGATATGGATATTAATCAGACAATATGGATCAGCAAGAGAAGCAATCGTCAGGCATTGATGTTCATTCTTTAGTATCTGATCAATCAGATCACAACCCACAATCCTATGGTGCGTATATAAATCCGCACTATATCTCCGTGCCATTAGCTATTTTATCTATGATTGACGGCGTTGTTGTCTTCGCCAATGATGAGTTTAGAAAAATTGTCCAAACAGTCAAAGTGGGCCAACCGATCAAAGGATTCCTAAGTAACAAGAAAACACGCTCGGATGTAAACACCAAGCTTGAGAAGAAAAACAAAGTAACTACACACGTTGAAACGAAGGCGCATAACTTGCGTTTCACTGTCACGCGCGGTCAATTTGCAGAGAGTGATCATTACATTGTCACGCTAGAGAAATCAGCCAAAGCTGAACAAACTAAATCATTAGATTCGCAACAATTTCAATCGCCACGAGATAAATTTATTCAAACTCTATCTGCAATAATCAATAGCAGTAATAAAAGTGACATATGTTTATGCGCTATCGATATAGATAGATTCAAAGTTGTCAATGAAAAGCATGGCTACCTAGCCGGCGACTATGTATTAAAAAAATTAGCACAAATCATTGCGGTAAATGTCCGCATTGAACACGCCATAGGGCGACTGGGTGACAATGAATTTGGTTTGATTTTACAAGGGGCCAATGTCGAGGAAGCGGTACAGATATGTGAGTTCATTCGTGAGCAAATCAAAGATGAGTCAATTTGTTTTCAAAAACAGCACATTGCGATAACTGTCTCAATAGGCGTCATTGCGATAGAAAACCAAGATGATATAGAGGCGGTGCTAGCTCAATCAACACTGGCGCTAAGTGCGGCACAAGAAAATGGTCGTGATTGTGTGCACAGCTCTGCCACTCAAGACACAATGATGGCGTATCACTCTGGAAAAATGCATTACGCCATGGTGATTGAAGATGCGCTGCAAAATAATAAATTTGAATTATACGCTCAGCCTATAGTGAGTTTGGATGAGCCAGATAATTATTATTGTTATGAAGTGCTATTAAGAATTTATGACCATGTGAAAAAAGAATTTATCTCATCGCAAGAATTGTTTACTGCGGCTGAGTCGCTTGAGGTAACAACACGCATAGATCAATATGTATGCGAGAAAGTATTCGAGACCTTAAAAGATAAAGTAAACAACCATATTAGGGTGCCAAAGATTTCAATAAATTTATCAGGCCATTCGATAGTCAGTCTGGCCTTTGAACGGTTCTTGTTGGAGCTTACTGAAAAATACCAGGTACCAACGAGTTGCATTTGTTTTGAAATTACTGAGAGCGTAGCTGTTAAAAGTATTTCACGAGCGCAAAACTTCATAAAAAATCTAAAAGCAGTGGGGTACAGCTTTTCGCTAGATGATTTTGGGGTGGGCTATTGTTCATTTAACTATTTAAATCAGTTGGACGTAGATAATGTAAAGATTGATGGTTCATTTGTGTCCGCGATGCTGGATGATGCCACTCAATTTGCTACGGTACAGGCAATAACAAATGTTGCGCGCACCATGAATATTAAAACTATCGCAGAATATGTTGAAAAACCCGAGTTAATCAAAGCACTCAGAGTAATAGGTGTTGATTACGGGCAGGGATATATCTTTGGCAAACCTAGAACAATTGATGACATTTTCAATACGCTAAGTAACTAAAGGTTCATAAATTCATATTGACATGCTACCTTTCTCGTTGAGTATGTAATAAACGTAGGGTAGTGTTTTGAAATTCTGTAGTAGCTGTGGTTCAGACGATATAGAACATAAAATACCAGAAGGTGACAACCGGCTAAGACACTGTTGCCTGCAATGCGACACAGTATTTTATGAAAATCCCAAAATAGTTACCGGTTGTATCGCCGAGTGGGAAGAAAAGATATTAATATGTAAGCGTGCCATCGAGCCTCGCTATGGTACATGGACATTGCCAGCAGGGTTTATGGAAAATCATGAAACCGTGCAACAGGCTGCAGCACGAGAAACCTTCGAAGAAGCCACTGCAAGAGCATCTAATCTAGAATTGTTTGCGATTTATAACCTGCCACATATCAGCCAAGTTTATATTATGTTCAGGGCTGATATAGAGGACGGCCAGGCACAATCTGGTATTGAGAGCCTCGAAACGAGATTTGTCAAGGAACAGGACATCCCATGGGAGGATCTTGCCTTCCCCATCATTAATGAAACACTCGAGCTTTATCTAAAAGATCGAAAGCATGGCCAATTTAGATTACATACGGGTGAGATTACGCGCAAACCAGATCGCAGTATTCAAACGGTGCGCTATTGAGTTCTAAATTATTGCTCGCTGTTATTGAGTTAGGTGGCTATCCGGACTTTCGCAGTGTATATGAGCAGTTTGGCTATCAAGTGATTGTTGAATCTTCAGTGCGCAAAGCAATTTCTTTGCTAAAAAAGAAACAATTTGATGTGGTGGTTGCTGAGTTTAATTATCAGCATACTTTTCGTGATCGTTTCAGCAATCTAGAATCAATCATTGCGGTGGCGCAAACAAATGAGCAGTTAAAATTTATTGTGTTATATGAAACTGAGTACAACAATCATTTGGATAAGCTAAGACAGCAGTTTACATTTACGGCTGAAATTGCATTTCCAATAAATGAAACAAAAATGAAATACGTACTGTCTGAGATTGCTGATAGTTAGTTTATGCATCCACGTCTGGAATTAGGCCGCTCTCTAATTTTTGAATAGAGTCTTTTATATTTAGCTTGCGTTTTTTTAAGCGTTTTATTTGTAGCTGGTCGACATAATCTGATTGAGTTAATGCTTGAATAGCGTCGTCCAAGTCTCGATGTTCCACTCGCAATTCAAAGATTCTGCGCACGATCTCATCTTCGGTATCTTTTCTAGTCATACGGAGTGTGACAAGCTTTACGTGGTGAACAGGTATTAATGTGATTGCTCACGTTTGGCGCCACCTAAGCAGGGAGGCGACTGTCGTGTTTGTTCATTTTTATCACTCCACTCATTAGGCGTATAAGTATGCATAGATAATGCGTGGACTTCTCCCGCCAGTTCATCTGCGAGCAGTTGGTTAATAAGGCGATGGCGAGCAACTAACATCTTGCCTTCAAATGCATCACTGACGACGGTGATCTTAAAATGAGATTCTGACCCAGGAGGAACATTATGATTACCACTTTCATTGAGTACCTCTAGGTGAATTGGATTCAGTGCCTGGCTGATTTTTTTATCAATTGCTGTTTGAATTTTCATTGGATGAGTGTCAGTGTAGCGTGCCTTATAAGTTTAAAAATCGTTTGCTATTCTGCATAGTATAGTCACTTAGAGATTCTACGCTATCCCCACGATGAAAAGCGATGTGTTCAGCGATATGTGGAAGATATGACGGTTCATTGGTGAGGCTTTTAGGTCTTGGTTCGTATGTGCGCGGGAATAAATATGGCGCATCTGTTTCTATTAGTAGTCGATCTTGTGGGATCAGTTTAACTAACTCATGTAAGTGCTGACCGCGCCTTTCATCACATATCCACCCTGTGATGCCGATATATAAGTCCATATTTAAGTAATTTTCCAACGCTTGCTGATCGCCGGTAAAACAATGGACCACAGTGGCGCCAATGTCATGTTGATATTCTTTTAGGATTGAGAAGAAATCATCATGCGCGTCTCTCTCATGCAGAAATAGCGGCATTTGGCATTCAATCGCGAGTTTTATTTGTTCGCGAAATGCAAGTTCTTGTTGCTCGCGGGACGAATAATTTCGATTGTAATCAAGCCCTGCTTCACCTATCGCTTTTACGCGCTCATGTTTGGCCAATGCATGTAGCTCAGTGAGCGTATCATGTTGCCAGCCTTTGGCTAAATGAGGGTGCACGCCACAAGTTGCATACATGCCGGCTTGATATTTACTCGCCAACTGGACGGCATAATGACTGTCTTGTTGGTCCGAGCCTGTGACTAAAAAGTGATTGACGCCGGCTTGATGTGCGCGACGCAAGTAACCTTGTTCATCGTCACGGAATTTTCCACTGGTAAAATTAAAACAAAGATCAAACAGCGGCATTGTGTACGTGCTGTTGAGACAAACACTCCTGACAAAACTCTGCGTCAAGATCATATAAGACGCGTTGGCAATCTGTGCATAAGTGAAACTGTTCGGGTGCGAGTTGACTATTGATAGAGACACGATCATCAAACACAAAACAATTGCCATGCCAGTGAGCGCCTTTGGTTTGACGCAGATATTCAATGATACCGCCCTCAAGTTGAAAGACTTGATTAAAACCATACTTCTCTAAATAAGGAGCGGCTTTTTCACAACGTATACCACCCGTGCAAAAAGTCACTATGGGTTTATCTTTAGGCAGCTTATTCAACTCGTTTGCTTTGGTTTGTAGTTTTCTAAAACGGCGCAAATGTAACTGGGTGGCTTGATCAAATGTGCCCAAGTCAAATTCAAAATCATTGCGCATATCCAACAAGATGAAGTCTTTATTTTCATCCAGCCATTTTTTTAACTCCAGGGGTGGAAGATATTGATGATCGAAGTCTCCCACTTTGAGTGTGCCATCTTCGATCGGCACAAGTTCTGTTTTGGTCTTGACGGTCATTTTTTGGTAGGGACAGTACTGACTATATAATTCATGAAACTTAATTCCAGTAAAACGTGCATCATTATCGAGGCGTTTACGGAAGGTTTGTATTTCCAGCAGATTGCCAGATAGACCAATATTTACCCCCTCACTGGCTAAGTATATCGACCCTTTGATATCAAGATCTGCACACATTCCTTTAAGTTGATTAAGTGTTTGCTCGATATGCTCTATCGCAGTAAAGCGATAGCCGGCGATATTAAGGTATAGTGGCGATAAATTTATCATTACACTTGTTGTATATCTTATTTCTGTCGATTGTACTGTATAAAATTTCTGGGCGAATATTAACTCAAACATTCAACGATCAAAATAGTTTTCATATGAAAGAAGGCAATCCAAAAGCAATATACCTAAAAGATTATCAGCAACCTAACTACTGGATTAAACAGGTAACATTACGTTTTGAGCTGTTTGATGATAAAACGACTGTTCACGCCGAGCTACATTGCCAGGCAAATGAAAGTAGTTCAGACCATAACGTATTGAAACTACATGGTGAGCAATTACACCTCAAGCAGATTAGCATTGATGGGCGCCCACTGCAGACAAACGAATATTCGCAATGTTCGGAATATCTAACGCTGCATAATCCTCCCCAGCAGTTTATTTTATCCACTTCGGTTGAAATTGATCCAGCTCAGAACACTGCACTTGAGGGCTTATATTTATCATCCGGTAATTATTGCACGCAGTGTGAAGCTGAAGGCTTCAGAAAGATTACCTACTACCTGGACCGGCCTGACGTAATGGCAATCTTTACCGTACGCATTGAGGCTGACAAACAGGCGATACCGGTGATGTTGTCGAATGGTAATCGCATTGCACAGGGTGACCTTGGCAACGGCAGACATTTCGCTGAGTGGAATGATCCACACCCAAAACCAAGTTATCTATTCGCATTGGTCGCAGGCGACTTGTCATGTAATAAAGGTCAATATACCACTGCCAGTGGTCGCCATGTGGATTTGGAAATCTACACTGAAGCACACAATGCGCATAAATGTGATCATGCACTTGCCTCACTTAAGAAAGCAATGCACTGGGATGAGCAAACATATGGATTAGAGTATGACTTGGATACTTATATGATTGTGGCCGTCGATGATTTCAATATGGGTGCGATGGAAAATAAGGGTCTCAATGTGTTTAACTCTAAGTGTGTACTGGCGAGTGCTGCGACATCAACAGATGCAGATTTTATGAGTATCGAAGCGGTGATCGCACACGAATACTTTCACAACTGGACAGGTAACCGAGTGACGTGTCGTGACTGGTTCCAATTGAGCTTGAAAGAAGGGTTAACAGTTTTTCGAGATCAAGAATTCACCTCTGATGTGACATCTCGTGCAGTAAAACGAATACAAGATGTGCGTTATTTGAGGACCTATCAATTTGCAGAAGATAGCGGGCCAATGGCGCACCCCGTACGTCCGGCTTCCTATGTGGAAATAAATAATTTCTACACTTTGACTGTTTATGAAAAAGGCTCAGAAGTAGTACGTATGTATCAAACGCTATTTGGCAAGCCTGGATTCAGAAAAGGTATTGATAACTATTTTGCGCGGCATGATGGACAGGCAGTAACGACCGATGACTTTGCTAGCGCCATGTCAGAGGCAAATCAGTTCGCATTGGGTAATTTTATGCGCTGGTATTCTCAAAGTGGAACACCTGTATTAAATGTTGCTAGTCAATGGAATGAAAATACCAGCGAATACACGCTAACTTTTGAACAAGAGCTACCTGCATCGAAAACACAAGTAGACCCACAGCCTTATTTGATACCTGTGAAAACAGCATTATTTAATGAGCAGGGCAATACATTGCCTTTAATGTTGAGTGAACAGGATGAATCCGAAGATGAACTAACGTTACAGGTGACGGATACGCATCAACAGTTTGTGTTTAAAGATATAAAGCAAAAGCCTATACCCTCTCTGTTACGCAATTTTTCTGCGCCTGTTAAATTGAATTATAACTATATTGATGATGATTACGTGTTCTTAATTGCTAATGAATCAGATACCTTCAATCGTTGGGATGCCGGCCAGCGCTTTGCAACTGATTGGTTATTGGATGCCATTGTGGCTTTAAACACACAAACTAAATTCCCTGATGCATCGAAATTTATACGTGCACTGTCTGTAGTTTTGCGTGATCAATCAATAGATGCTGCTTTTAAAGCTGAAATGTTGATTATGCCGCAAGAATCCTACCTAGCAGATTTTATTCAACCCATTGATGTTGATGCCATTTATCAAGTACGTCGGCAGTTGCAATTAAGTATTGCCGAAGCATTGGAAAGCTTACTGCTAGAGGTGTATCAAACGAACCAAATCTCTGGTGATTACCAATACAACGCTGAAGATATGGGTAAGCGACGACTAGCCAGTATATGCCTGCTTTATTTGAATATGCTGGAAAAAGAGGAATACGTCGCGCTGGCGAAGCAACAATTTCAGCGGGCAAATAATATGACAGATACTATGGCCGCCTTAGAGGCAGTGAATGACTTGGACCATGAGTTCAGACAACAAGCAATTGACCAGTTTGGCGAACAATGGACTGATGATGCGTTAGTGATGGATAAATGGTTTTCTATGCAAGCGCGCTCACGCCGTCCAGAAGTGTTAACAACCATTGTGTCTTTACTCGAGCACTCAACATTTTCTATTAAGAATCCGAATAAAGTGCGTGCGTTAATCGGTGTGTTTTCGATGGCTAATCCAACAGCTTTCCATAATAAAGATGGTTCGGGTTACCGTTTCTTAGCGGATAAAATCATTCAATTAAATGCACTTAATCCGCAAGTCGCATCGCGACTTGTTAAACCGCTTATTGACTGGAAAAAATATGATGACACTCGCCAGAATTTAATGCAGGCGGAGTTGCAGCGAATTAAATCTACGCCAGACTTGTCCAAAGATGTGTTTGAAATTGTCGACAGAAGTCTAAGTGATTAAGTTACGGAATACTTTTCGATATGCGAAAAAAGGCTGCTAACGAGCAGCCTTAGTTTCTACGAGTACAAATAACAGCTATGCAGTGAGTGATTTTCTGCGTAAACCAAATAAAGCCACTAAGCCGGTAATAAATAGTGGTAAGGCTGCAGGCACAGGGACTGCTGTAAATTCAATACTGGCTAACGCGCCGCTGCCTGCAATTGTTAATCTAATCTCATCAAACAGACCCGTGAATGTACGTGACTGAATATTATTGTCGCCATTCATTAGTGCCAAGCTCATTGTCTCGACTGGTGAGCCATCTAAAAATGCTTCAAAGAAATTAGGCCCATTATCTGAGTCACCGACATCAACTGTGACGCCAGTAAATGATGTAATGTCGTTATCAAATGTCATCACGAATGTGCCGCCACGAGCGTAGTCGTCAGGGTCGCTTTGATCATTATCTTCACTGATGATGAGAATATTGCCGGCATCAATTGAACCAGTTGTCGATAAGTCAGCGTCACCACCGGAACAACTAGCACCACTACAATTAGAATCGAAAATCATTAGCTCTCGAGGAACACCTCCGGTATTGCCTTGATCGATGATAGTAAAGGTGGCACCAAATAAGTTCAGTCCAGTAATAAAGTCGCCTTCATTAAGAATCCCATCGCCAATCATGTTTTGATCTTCAAAATCGATCATGGCTGAGTGAGCCTGTGTAGATACTAAAAGTGCAATAAATATTAGTATGCTTGCTAAATTGTGTTTCATGCTGTTGTCCCCAGACAATATTTAGTCTTAATTGATAGCCAATTATTTACAAATTGTTATTTTCTGGCAGTTTTAGTTACAAGGGCGTCGACTATATGCATAGTTATTGATATATGCAATTAAAAATTGTTGCTTGCCATAATTTTTTAACCTTATGTTTTTATTTGTTTTATTTGTTAAAAGTGTTAATTTTCTAGGCATTATGCAAAAAATTCACGTTAAATCATTAAATTAGTGTTCATACATCGTAACAAAGCGTTATAAATCATGCCTTCAAACAACCATTGGTTATCAGTGATCGAGCGCATCGGTAATCGCTTACCTGATCCGACTTTCCTCTTTATTATTGGTACAGTCGGTATCATTTTGTGTGCAGAACTGGCTGTGTGGTTCAAATGGCAGATAGAAAAACCTGTCTTACATAGTGGTAATGAAATCATTCAGGCAAATTCTTTACTCTCCAGCGAGGGAATTTGGTGGTGGCTGAGTAACTTAGTAAAAAACTTTGTCGAATTTCCCCCGTTGGGCATTGTATTAGTGGGCATGTTCGGGATTGGCTTGGCAGAGCGTTGTGGCTTATTGCCAAGTTTAATCGTGTTAGCGGGGCGAGCAGTTAAACCCGCCTATTTAGTACCGGCAATTATTTTTATTGGCATCATGTCCTCATTAGCGCTCGATGCCGGTTATGTGGTACTACCACCCATAGCAGCAGTGTTGTTTATGTCTATGGGGTATTCACCAGTGCTTGGCATCGTAGCGAGTTTTGCAGGGGTGTCTGCCGGCTTTGGTGCTAATTTATTCATTACTAGTATCGATCCGTTGTTGGCGGGTTTTACAGAATCCTCAGCACAATTCTTGGTAGATGATTATCAGGTCGCGGTGACTAGCAATTGGTGGTTCATGATTGCTTCCACAATTATGTTGACGCTGGTTGGATGGTGGATTACCTCTCGCTGGGTAGCCCCTCGCACACAAACCATGTACTACCAAAGCAGTGAGCAAATCCGGCAGATGCAAGGCCTTGATGAGCAACAAAAGCATGCACTAGTTTGGGCAGGTGTTACCTTTTTGCTGCTGCTGATAATTATATTAATGGCAATAAATATTCCTGGGGCGCCACTGCACGGAGAAGGTAAACGCTTTGCACGCTGGGTAGAGGTCACTGTGCCGTTGTTGTTTGTTGTGTTTATTTTACCAGGTGTTATTTATGGACTACGTGCAAAAACCATTACAAGTAGTAAACAGTTTGCACGTTACTTGGCTGATACAATTTCTGATCTTGGGCCATATATAGTGTTGGCATTTTTTGCTGCACAATTCATCGCGGTGTTTAAGTTCACACATCTTGGTGAAATGCTTGCACTTGCAGGAGGTGGTTGGCTGACAACTTTGCAACTAGAAACAAGTATGTTACTGGTCGCTTTTGTATTGCTTGCCTGTTTGGGTAATTTGCTTATAGGTTCAATGTCCGCTAAATATGCTTTTATGGCACCAGTGTTTGTACCCATGCTGATGCAAGTAGGCATTGCACCGGAACTCACGCAAGTCGCCTATCGCATTGGTGACTCGACAACAAATGTGATTACGCCTTTGAATCCTTACATGGTGATTGTGTTGGCCATGCTGCAAAAATATCAACGTGATGCTGGTATAGGAACGTTAATAAGTTTGACATTACCTTACGCGATTGGTTTTTTAGTCGCGTGGTTAATATTACTGCTCACCTGGAGTGCATTTGGCCTATCGCTTGGCCCCGGTCATGTGCCGTAGAAAATAAAAATTTTTACTGGCTAAATTGTTTAAAAGTCATCAGTTGATGTAAATAAGCCCACGCGTAAATCTTTAGCATGATAAATTTCGCGACCATCCACTGACATGATTCCATCTGCAATGCCTAGCGATACGTTGCGTGTGATGACACGCTTCACATCAATATCATATGTGACCTTACTGGCAGTAGGTAACACTTGTCCGCTGAATTTAACTTCACCAACACCGAGCGCACGCCCCTTGCCTGGGTTATCGCGCCAAGCTAAATAAAAGCCGACTAATTGCCACATTGCATCTAATCCAAGACAGCCTGGCATCACTGGATCACCCGGAAAGTGACAATTAAAAAACCATAATTCAGGTTTGACATCCAGCTCTGCAACAATTTTACCTTTGTTATATTTGCCGCCGACTTCATTAATCGTGTTGATTCGATCAAGCATTAACATGTTTGGTGTTGGCAGCTGAGCATTGCCAGGTCCAAACATTTTTCCGTTGCCGCAAGCGATTAACTCTTCATAACTGAAACTAGATGGTCGACTCATAATGATGATTTGTTGTTATTAATTTAGATAGAGATTGTTATGTAGTATTTAGTTGTCAAGATAGGCAGCGATAGGTCGTTTCAAACGATCTAACTCTAAGCGCAGTTCTCCCATGGTCTGCACCACAGTCGCGTTAACTTCCTCAATGACCTCAGTGTAACCCGATACGGCACTTCCGCATACAATCAAACTCGTATTTTGTGGTAACGACAATTTAATTTGACGCAGTGCATTTGGTAAGTGAGGATCATCTGAGGGTCTCGCTATCCCCAATGCAACAGCAGTTGCTTGCGTATGACTGCATGCATATACGATCTCATCAGACGGCAGTTCGGTACCTAAGTAAATTGAATTCCAACCATATGAATTCGCTGCGACTGCCATACGCAGTGCAATTAAATCATATTGCTGACCTATCGGCGTTGTAACGACAATATTATATGGACTGTTATTTTCATTATCAGTAGCCGTTAATGTGCACATGTATGATCGCACCATCGACGTGGCCATACGTTCTTGCGGCAGGCGCATGTTACCGCGTCGACACTCATCTCTTATGTAAGCAATTAACGGACGTAATAAGTCTTCCAGCAAAAAAGGAATGCCAAGAGTATTCGCGGCTCTGACTAAGCTTGCTTTTAATGCACTCGGTTGCATTTGGTTGATAGCATCCAAGCACTCTTCAAAGTGCTCCATCACTGAGCCTGTATTGGGTCGCTGGGAGGGTAAGTTGCGTGCTTGTGCAGCTGCAGATTCGTCATTTTCAACCAGATGATACAGTTCTTCTATCGATTGATTGGCAATATCACCTATACGTCTTCCGGCTGCGGTCGCGCGCCGCAAAAGAGTAAGCTTTTCAACATCAAGATCTGAGTAAAGACGGCGACTATTGGCCGCTCGTTCTGGGGTAATCGCCTGATAGCGTCGTTCCCACGCGCGAATGACATCGGCAGTTAATCCCGTTCGTCTAGCGACAACTTGAATTGGGTGTTGAGGATTTGTGACGTTAGTCTCTAAACTCATAACGTTTATCTTGTTAAGCGCTTGTCCAGCTTATTGTTCCTGTTGTGTCTAAATAATTGCGACAATTTTAGAACATTGTCACTTCAATGTACAAGACAAAAGATTATCAATATCACACATCACAGTGGCAATTAGAAATGATTTTGATATTATTAGTGTCAGATATTTACCTTTATCTAAATAACATCACTTCAAGTGGGACTGTAAGGAGGTACCGATGAAGAAATTTTTAATCAACGTGCGTTATTTTTTAGCGCCCCTGATGATATTGGCGGCGATGTTTGGCGTGTTAGCCGGGGGTCCATGGGTATGGACGGGCTTAGCACTGTTAGGCGTTGGCATCATTATCGACACATTAACGAAAGCGCAAACCCCAGGTGCGGGCTTTGACGAAGACGGTGAGCTGTATGGCATACCGGCCTTACACAATGGCGTCATGTACGGCATGCTCGGCATTTTTGTATTGCTACAAATCACTTTGGCGTGGCGCATTTTCCAATACATGACAGGCGTCCCGATTGCGGAGTCAACGTTATTGGGCATGACCATTCAAGACGGCATCACTGGCTCTCAGTTGATTGGTGCAACCATATCCACCGGGATTTTTGCTGGCATCGGCATTATTTACGGGCATGAGTTGGCTCACACCAAAGGCTTTAGCTTTGTGATTGCACGCTGGATGATGGCGTTATCTGGCAAAGCACATTTTTGCTATGCACACGTGTACAACCATCACCTAGAGTTGGGTCATCAGGACGATCCTGCGACATCTCCACGGGGTCGAAGCTTATTCAAGCATTACCCACTGTCAGGCATTGGTCAGAGTAAATTCTTATTCATGATGGAGAAGCAGCGCTTAGAGCGACTGGGTGTGCCGTTTTTATCATGGCAGAACCGCTGGATACGCGGCTACTTCATGTCATTGCCAACCGTGTTGTTATTCTGGTTTGTAGGTGGCTGGGTCGGCATTGGCTGCTTGGCGATCGTGTGGTTAATTTCAAACTTTGAGTTGGAAGCATTGAACTACCTTGAGCACTATGGCTTGATTCGTGAGAAAGGCCAGCCGATTGATTACCGTCATAGCTGGGACAACAGCACGGCGTTTACGAGCTGGTTCTTCATAGAGATTGGCCGTCAGGGCGACCATCATGACCGTGGTGAGACCCACTTTTGGGAGTTGGATGAAGTAGGATCTCCGAACTGTGGACGCGGGTATTTCACGCTGTTTGCGTTGGCCTTATTGCCACCGATATGGCACAAGTACATGAAAGAGCAGATGGACAAGTGGGATGACGAGATGGCGTCAGAGGGCGAGCGTAAGGTCGCGGCAGAAATTAATCAGGTCGCTGGCTACGCTTCTTAACCAACCATAGTTACACCAAAGAAATTGAAAAGCCTCCCATACGGGAGGCTTTTTTTGCTTTAAACAAAACTATCTTTATAACCGCTAGCAAGTCGTTAATAAAATTCTATAAGTTCATGTGCGTGTAGACAGCATAGCGAATAATATAGATAGGTTGTTTTGGCTGCTTCACTAATGAATGCTTTTTTAATTAACATCAATAAAGACCTTAATAAAACATAACAGTATGAGTAGAGAAATTCTTTCTAAGGCGATGTCGGAAACTTTAAGTGGACAGGACTTGGGTGATGCACGAGTCTTTTTTGAAAAAGAACTGAACTCGTTAATGCAGCAGCTAGCTGATTTGGGGGATAACGCGGAGTTAATCGATGTCGCGTTTGTGAAATTAAGTATTGCGCGTGCACGCTTGGGCTTGGGAGAACATCTGACCTGTTGGCAGGAAGCGCGACCGTTATTAAAAACGTTTGTGGAGGCGGAGCATTTTCAGCAAGCGGTTGAGGTATGTGAGCTATTGTATTTGGCTGAACAGGATGATTCTATTATTGCATTAGGTCATGGTTGTTGGTTGGCAGTAACTTATCCTGTAGCGCCTGCATTATCAGTTGATATGCTGTCTTATATTATTGATGAGACGCCTGATAATTCGGATGGTGCAGCAGTAGCAAGTGTTGCCGCATTGTATCTCGCGGAGTTAAGAGCCAAAGATGAAGAAAAAGAAAGTTTAATGTTCTTAGCTAAACAACTTATAGCAATGGTAGCAAAGCGTCATCGCGGGATAGAAGACGAAGAATCAATAGAAATATGGATTGAAATGTTAGAACTTAATAACCTAGACGAACTATTTGTTCGTCTAGGAAAAGTTATCGACGCAATTGTTGCGAACAATTGGTGGATTGATCGTGATGATCTAAGATCAAGATTACCAGTAAATTAATTATTTATATTTATTCAGATAATCATCAACAGAACCGCCAAAGCCGCTATGTGACTCTGAATGGCTTTTGCTTGAAGATGATGTTTTGCTAGTCGTGCTGTTGGCAGGTTTTGCATTCGAGGCAGTGCGTGTATCGAATTTTCCTGCAGCGTAATCTTTCATTGAACCACTGAAGCCTGAGTGATCTTTGACATTCTCGATAATATGAGCCACTTCATTGCCACTGTGTTCTTTTATGTATTCGCTGCCACTGCCTGTATAGCCGGAATGTTCTTTTACATCCTGTGAGGGTTCCTTATTGCTGGACGCGCTTGCGAGATAGTCATCCATCGAGCCACTGAAGCCAGCATGGGAAAATACAGATTTATCTGCCTCGTATTTTTGTTTAGAAGCAATCATACCCTCAGTATCCGCATGCTCAGTGATCGCAGCAACATCCGTTGAGCCAGCAGAAGAACGGTCCAAATAATAGAAACCGCCGAGTATAATTATTGCGACCACCGCCAATATGATGGCTGGTAGATTTGAACTTGAACTGCTCATTTTATTGTCTCCAAATGTTATGGCCAGGCGTTATGGGTGACCAGTGTTATTGCGGAAATTAAGTGATTAAATTTCGTTAAGGTAAATGCTACGTATAACCGCATGGCGGGTCAACGTAAACGAGTAAAAATTGTGAGTTAGCAATAATAGCTGTTAAGTATTATTAGATGTATAGCCGCGATAAGTCGAAGATATTAGCAAAGTATGAATAAGCGCAGCATCATTCATATTGATATGGATGCATTTTATGCATCGGTTGAGCAACGTGATAGTCCTGCATATCGAAATCGACCACTGGTGGTTGGCGGAGATCCCTCTCATCGCGGCGTTGTTGCCACATGCAGTTACGAAGCACGCCAATATGGAATCCACTCCGCAATGCCATGTGCCACAGCCTTACGTAAATGTCCGCATGCTATTTTTGTGCCTCCACGCTTCGATGTATACCGCGTTGTATCGCGACAGATCCATGAAATACTGCGTAAGTATACTGACCTGATAGAACCCTTGGCGTTAGATGAAGCATTCTTGGACGTGACTGATGATATTAAACGCATGGGATCAAGTACCCTGATTGCGAAAGACATCCGTCAACGAATAAAGCGCGAGACTGAATTAACCGCCTCTGCAGGTGTTTCATACAATAAGTTCTTAGCCAAAATTGCCACTGAGCGCTGTAAACCCAATGGCTTGCTATATATCTCTGTAAAAGAAGGCCCAGAATTTGTAAAAAGATTATCGATTCGTGAGTTTTTTGGTGTGGGTCCGGCCACTGAAGAGAAAATGCATGGCTTAGGCATCTATAGCGGCGCAGACTTAGCAACCTGGGAGCTGCAAGCCTTGCAACCAATATTTGGTAAGTCAGCTAGTTACTACTACAACGCGGCTAGAGGGATTGATATTCGAGCGGTGGAAGCCGACCGTCTGCGTAAATCCATCGGCACAGAAGATACCTTTGAAGTAGATTTGCATCTTCAAGAAGACATGCTCGATGTCCTGGGGCAACAGACACTGGTGATTGAAAAAGACTTACGCAAATTCGGCGGGTCGGGAAAAACAGTCACGGTGAAAGTAAAGTTTTCAGATTTCACTCAAGTAACTCGCAGTTATTCCAGTCGAGCGGGTTTTCGCAGTGCAGATTCGATAAAAAAAGTCATTCCAACACTGTTGGAAAATGCAGTGGTGAAGAATTTACCGGTGAGACTTTTAGGCATTTCAATCACAAATTTAGTGCCAGATTCAGAGGGGTTGGAAGAGGAACAGATACCCTTATTATAAATATGGCTTATGCTTTACAGAAATGCGTTATGTTTATCCAATTCAAGCCTCTGAAGTTGTTCTAAAAATGGGCTTGTAGTATGTTGGTGACATAAGTCTGTTCGACGAATATAAACTATAAATACGCCAAAAGTAGCGTAGAGAGAGGAGGACTCCACTATGGCAGACAGCATTAAAATTACGGAAGTCAGCGATCGCATCAAAGTCCCTGAGGGCTTTTCTGTTCACCATTCTTTTTGCCCACATGATTGTCCAGATTCATGTTCTATGTTGGTGACACGCGATGATTCCACAGGGAAGGCTGTGCGAGTACAGGGCGATCCGACCCATCCAATTACACGTGGTTACTTATGCAATAAAGTGAATCACTATCTTGATTATGTCTACAACGATAATCGCATTCTTTATCCACACAAACGTGTTGGGCCAAAAGGTCCAGGTGCTAAATTTGAGCGCATCAGCTGGGATGAGGCATTAGACACTATTACCAATAACTTTAAAGAAACCATCGAGAAATATGGTTCAGAGGCAGTCCAGCCATATTCATATTCAGGCACCATGGGCATGGTTGGTTATTGGACCATGGACAGTCGTTTCTGGAACAAGATGGAGGCGGCACGTCTTGAACAATCAATTTGTATCTATGCGGCGATGTGGGCCGGGCTTCACACGTACGGTATGGCGCATGCCAACACTTCTATTCATGAAGCCGCGCAAGAAGCTGATTACATCATCCTGTGGGGTGCGAATCTGGTCAGCACTGGCGTTCATGCAATCCCATTCATTCGCGAAGCAAAAGAGCGTGGCGCTAAACTAGTAGTGATTGATCCGCGCCAAACTCGTACCACGATGATGGCTGACTGGCATATCCAACCTAAGCCAGGCACTGATGCAGCCCTCGCATTAGGCATGATGAAAGTCATTGTTGATAAAGGCATGCATGACATCGACTTCCTAAAAGAACAAACACTTGGTTGGGAAGCCCTCTTAGAAACTAAACTGCCGGACTACCCGTTAGATAAAGTGGAACAAATCACCGGTGTCCCCGCGGCAGATATCGAACAGCTAGCCACTGAATATGCGCAGGCAAACATTGCAGTTATCCGTGCAAACTATGGCCTAAACCGACATCAAAATGCCGGCCAGATGTGTCGTGCTATCTTAGTGCTTCCATGTATCACTGGCTCATGGCGACATCGTTGTGGTGGCGCGAGCTTTGGTAACTTGGAAGAAATGTGGTTGCGTCATGACTTAGCTAAATTACATCGTCCTGATCTGGGCGATCGGGCTTCCAAGCGTATGGTAAGCATGGTGCAGATTGGTCGCGCGTTGGATGAAGACATTGGCTACGATGGTGAGAAGCTAGACCCACCCATTAAATCGATCTTTATTTACAATTCTGATCCAGCTAACTGCGCACCAAATTCAAATGGAGTGCGTCGAGGCTTGATGCGTGATGATTTATTTGTCGGTGTACATGAGACATTCTGGTCTGATTCATGTGACTACGCTGATATTGTATTGCCTGCAGACACTCAACTTGAACGACAAGATTTAGTTGCAACCTATGGAAACTGGTACTACGTCATGAATGAGCCCATCATCGAGCCACTGGGTGAAAGTGTGCGTAACTCAGAATTGTTTCGCATGCTAGCTGACAAGATGGGTTATGTGGAAGAAGGTGATAATGCCTTCACACAAACTGACGAAGAAATCATTCGTGATATTTTAGTTCAAGATGAAGTGAATCCATTAATGGAAGGTATTACTTTTGAGCACATCAAAAAGAATGGCTGGGTGCGTGCGAATACTGAATCTGAGCGTCGCAACTTCATGAAGAACGGCTGGCCGACACCGAGCGGCAAGATTGAAATTTACAGTGAAGCGCTGAAAGAAGAAGGCGTGGACCCAATGCCGACTTACGTGCCTGAGATTGAAGGTCAAGAAGACCCTAAGCGTGAGAAGTATCCACTACAGGTGCTTTCTAGTGCCTCGCATTACTTTATCGGTGACTCATTCCAATCGGTACCTCGTTTGCAGGCAATGATGTCTCGTCCGACTGTCGAGCTCAGTCCGGAAGAAGCCGCCAAGCGCAAAATCCAAGATGGTGACTTATGCCGTTTATATAACGACCGTGGTGAAACCTATGCTTATGCGGTGATTATTGAAGGCATGCTATCGGGAATGTGTTCAACGCAAAAACAATTCAAAGGTAGCAACACTCCAGGAGGTGTCAATGTCAATGCATTGAACTCTGAAATGCTCACTGACTTTGGTAAGAGCCCAACCTTTTACTCAGTCTTGGTTGAAATTGAAAAAGCTGACGAGAAGATGCGTAAGCAAGCCTTGCTGCAAGAGTGGGGAGGTAAAGAAGGATACGTTAAGAAATGGCGTGAAGATCCTCGTAATCAAGGCATTGATGCCTCTGATGATGAGATCATCAAACAAGCCGAGGAACTACACCCGGGAGTATTTAACTAATGGCAAAGCTAGATACGTTTAACGACCCGTTTGACTTTCATATCGTTACCCTTCCGGAGCCAGACCCGGATGTACAAACATTACGTGTTCATTCCAATCAAGGTGAGATAGTTAAGTTTGAAAACCTGACTCACGATACATATAAAGTTGTAATCAAGTGTCCTGAGGGTTCTTACAAATTAAGTTCGCGTGCGGGTCAATACGGCACTATCAAAGTCGATGGTATTCAAAAGCCGCGCTCGTATTCATTTGCGCAAACACCAGAAGTCGAAAATGACAATGAATACACTTTCTTCATACGTCTTGTTGAGGGTGGTGAACTTTCTGGTTGGCTAGCAGCTCAGGACCGTACGGGTGAAAAAGTTATTTTATCAGGCCCGATGGGTAAGTTTGGTCTTGATGACTCAAACAAAGCCATTATAGGTATTGCCGGAGGATCTGGCATGAGCGCAATTAACGCCATTGCCCAGCAAGCTAAGGAGCAAGGCATCGCGCGTGATTTCTATTTCTTCTACGGTGCCCGCACCCAAAAAGATCTTTATCTGGTTGACGAATTAAAAGCGTTTGAAAACGACTGGCCGAGCGGTAAGACCTTTAAGTTTATACCAGTATTATCGGAAGAACCTGAAGACAGTGATTGGGATGGCCCGCGCGGATTTGTCACACAATACTTCCAGGAAGAATACCTAAATAAAGGTGTTGTCAATGCAGAAAACATTAAGGCCTTTTTCTGTGGTCCGCCCCCTATGATTGATCACGGGGTGAAAGTGTTAGAAGAAGCAGGTTTGTCATCAGCAGACATCTATTACGATAAGTTTGAAGATGCTCGCTCACCAGCGCCCGTCATCGATAATGCTAAGTGCGTACTATGTGATGAATGTTTAATGGCTAAGCCTATAAAAAATTGCATCGTGGAAGCAACAAATTTCAAAGTCAGTGGTGATGATGTCACCGACTTTGAGCGTGTGCGACCGGGACATACCTCAGGCTTGTACTACAACTCATTATTTATTGATGAGAGTGAGTGTATTCGTTGTTATGCGTGTGTCGATGCATGTCCACATGATGCAATTTCACCAGCTTATGAGCAAGTACCGAGAATTTTAAGGAAGTTCTAACATTGCCTAGCTGTTAGTAATTTAAGTATATGAAAAGCTGCTTCAGTATGCCTGAAGCAGCTTTTTTTTGAATCTAAACTAATGTTTTTTGTCTATCCTATGATGAATGGCGACCTCGGGAGAGTTGCATGAAAAATAAATTATTAGTGTTTCTATTCACGCTTGTATGTGTGGTGATATTCGCCAGTGCGTCAGCAAAAGAAAGTAAGCATGTCTTTAGTGAAGGCTTATTTTGGAAAATAGAAAAAGATGGTGAATATGTCGGACATATCTTTGGCACATTGCATATGAATGATGCACGTATTGCAAAGCTGCATGACAAAGTGAATAAAGTATTAGACGAATCTAAAAGTTTTGCCATGGAAGCCTTTCCAAGTGATCACTACTGGAACCCATACCAAGGTGGGCAACTAATCAAGCATGATATGGTGTTACCAAGAGGTGAGTCACTGGAAGACTATGTTGGCAAAGAAACATTTATAAAAATACAAGACGTATTAGTTGATGCATTGGGTATGAAGCCAGAATTGGTGAAAACCTTGCGCCCTTGGGCGGCGATGCGTAGTTTTGCTATTCGCGCAGAAAGCGATGAGGTGATTCTTGATTATGCATTATTAGAACGCGCAGCGGAACAGCGAAAAGAATTATTCCAGGTAGAATCAATTGAAGAATTTATTGTAACCTTGCAAGAAATGCCAATTGACGCTCAGGTCGCGTTGCTAAAATTTACTGTCGCGAGCTATGATGATATGCGCAGTATTATTGATGACATGCTTGATGCGTATCTAGAGGAAGATTTAAAGGCGATGTATGAAATTAGCACACGCTTTATTCCCAACGAGCCTGAAAATGAACAGTGGCGACAGATTTATCTCAAGCATGTGGTAGAAATCAGGAATATCGTAATGGAGCATTACATGCGAAAGCCCATGCGTCTGGGTGATACATTCATTGCCGTGGGCGCATTGCATTTATATGGGGAAAAAGGTGTGCTTGCGCTGATGGAGAAAGATGGGTATACCGTTTCACGAGTTGATATTTGATTGAAACTAATGAGAGCAGCAATATTATTCATATTTGGTAGCCTGATTGCCGTTGGGCATTCAAGTCATGCAGTCACAAAGTATGTCAGTGACGAATTTGAAATCATGTTGCGAACAGGGCAAAGCACTCAACATGAAATTCGCCGCCAAATAAAAAGTGGCACACCGTTAGAAGTGCTACAAGTGGGTGATGGGTATACTCAAGTGCGTATGCAAAATGGTGTTGAGGGCTGGGTACTATCGCGTTATTTAATGAATCAACCTTCTGGCCGGGATCAACTCGCTACTCTCGAAAAGCGCCATGAAAAACTCAAAACAAGATTTGATCAAGCTGTCGCTGAAGAAAAAGCAAGTATGCAAAAAGAAATTGAGCGCTTAAAAAATATTGCCAAGCGTCCTCTAGAACTGCAACGTGAAAATGACGAATTAAAAGCACAACTGGCACAGGAGAAACAGCGCTATGATGTTTTAGCAGCTGAGAGCGAAGTGCTTAAATCGCCGCTTAAAGATCGTGAATGGTTTACACGTGGCGCCTTAGTAGTGGTTGCTAGTATGATACTGGGCATTGTTTTAACCAGGATACCTTGGCAGCGCAGGAAGAAGTGGAATCAATTATAGTGGACAAAGTTCTACCGAAATGTTGTCATACAATTGAAAAAGAAAATCAGTTTCCACCAGAGCATTAGTGATTTAGCAATTTGAAATCACAAAAAATTTCTTAAAGCTACTCTGCACTGTCCAGGTTGATTTCACGCCTTTGTTGAATGAAATTATATCTCCCGCTTTGACAGTCACACTTTCGCCTCCTTCGATTTTTATAAATAACGTTCCTTCGATGATATGGAAAACTTCATCGCCAGGAAATTCATAATCGAATGTCATAGGCTCGCATCGCCAGAAACCTGAGTAAGTCGGTGCGCCGCTGGAATTTTCTGTTGTTAACAAGTGTACTTCACCTGCCTGTGTGTCACCCGCAATAAAGGGTTCATAAGTTTCTGTTGATAACGATGATTTTGTATAAATGCTCATGGCCTTCTCCTTGGATATGGAAAATTATAGTTTAACATCGATTAATTGGTTGCGCGGACAGCGGCGTTTTATTTTCTGGCTACTCACTTCGATAACCAGCAATTCATTATCAAGAATTTCGAAAATCCCACGCTGATTATATGCATGAGCAATATGACATGCGAACTGTCGTGACAAACCATAAATCGCAAAGCTATTATCTTGCCAATCACCCTGCATGGAGTGACTAATAATAGGCTTGATGACAACGTCTAACTGTTTTAGACGAGATAAGAGCGCATTGTTGCGTTGGGTATTTTCCTGTTTACTCAGAATACATTCATGTGGATTATGCGCGGTGATGACATGGATAGGAGTAGGAATCGGTAAGATTCCAGCATTCGGACCTGCCCAAGTGATATGTGTGTCAGTTAATTGTGATGCGATGTAGACATCCCATATATCAGCGCTCGACATAAAATTAAGTAATTACAAGTTTTTTGAGTAGACGCCGCTATAGAAGTCATAAACACTCCAGCCAAACATACCTGCCAAACCAGAAAAAAGACTAATGAGGGCGGTAGACATGATAGATAAAGATTATTTATATTTATTTAATGCCTAATGATAACTTATTGCACAAGAGAACAGACGCCATATTTAATAAATCCAAGTTCTGTAATTTACCTTACAGGATAGGCTATTAATATCAACTATTAGCGATACAGCGATTATTTTTTATTTGCTGCTGGCCGTAAATCGATCATAGGAATATTATCACCGCCTGTATATATAGGAAGCACACCATTCCATTGTTCTACTTTTTTCAGTTCAATATAGTTGGGTGATTGTGCAAGTGTTTTATTTATCACGTTAATTTTATATGCCTCAGCATCGGCGAGTTCTTTAATTTTTTCAGCTTCTAATTTAGCCGCTTTTAATTCTGACTCAGCTTGTTTTACTTTTTGATCTTGTTCGGTAGCAAAGCGTTCTAGTTCAGCTTGTTGCTTAAGCACCTCTTGTTCTCGCTTTTTAGTCTCGGTAATCGCAGTGCGTATGACGTTCGGTAATTGAACATCACGAATCAATACTGTCTCGACTTGTAACCCCTTAGGTGCGAGAAACTCTGCCAGGCCTGATTGTAACGTTTGTTGTAACTGACGTTGCACAGATTCCTTGAAGAAATCCTGTGATCTTGCAACCCCTTTACCCTGTTCGCGTAAAATAGAACGTAACTTTGGAATCATATGTACTTGAATTAATGCGCCTGTGGTTCCTGTGTTTCTCAATATATCCGGCGCCATATCACCAATAGTACGATATTGAACTGATACATCCATAGTAGTTATTAATTTATCTTCAGCAGGGATGCCGGCTTGTTCTTTATGAGTCTTTTGACGCAGGTCAAATGCTGTAAAAGCTAGCAGCGGGTTAACAATATGTAAGCCTTCACGATAATTTTCATTTTGAACCTTGCCGAAAAATGTTGCCACTTTGACATGTCCTGCAGGAACAGTGATAACAATTGACATCAAAAATAAAATAGCACTTGCGACGATGCAACCAATACCAATCATTTTAACGCCTGATTGTTGTCGACTGGTGCGAATGTTGAAAATTATAATGCCAATGATGACTAAAATAATTGCCAGAACGAGCTTGCTCATTGTTCTACTCCTGTGGTACTAATTTTTTAATATGATTATTTTTATAATTAAATGATATAGCTGAAGTATCAGTATAACGCTTATACTGCGTAAACGACGCGTTATCCAACTATATCAATTGCCAATAAGCGTAATTATTTGACTAATACAAGTCTATATATGCTTTATATGAAGTAAATTTGTATTATCTACTTAAATGCTAATTATCAGATATATACTGTGTGATGTTACGCTCACCTCTACTCAAGTGCTAGCGTACAGGTATTATTTGTTCGCTATATTGCTTGCATCAATTTATTCTATTGTCAGTGGAACTCACAGTAATTATGATAAAGTGTATTTTCTAACAATTAAGGATTGATTATGTCTCGTATCTTGCTATCGATAATTATCGTTATATGGTGTTTGTGTGGATTAGTACATGCTGAGCAAAGCCTAATTTCGTCTGCGCCTGAAGGAGCTAAAGTATATTTTATTGAGCCAAAAGATGGAGCGATATTACCCACGACGTTTAAGGTTAAGTTTGGTTTGTCTGGAATGGGTGTGGCCCCTGCCGGCGTGGATAAAGAAAACACAGGACATCATCATATTTTGATTAATTTAGATGAGTTGCCAGATATGACGAAGCCGCTCCCGGCAACTGAGCAAATTAAACATTTTGGAGGGGGGCAAACAGAAACAACCCTGACGTTGGAACCTGGCGCACACACTTTACAACTGCTTATGGGTAATCATGTTCATATTCCGCATGATAGCCCGGTCATGTCAGAGAAGATTACGGTAACGATTAAATAGCAGTTACTTTATTTTAGAATTAAAAAAGGCGGCAAAAGGGTTGCCGCCTAAGCTTACCACCGTGCGGTGGCCCCATAACTCTTTTAAAAGCTACTGTGCCTAGCAAATATTTCCTTAATGAATTTTCTTTACTATGGCTGTAGTGCTTTTATTCTTTACAAAAATCTAACTCATTATTAACAAAGTAATTAGCGTTTGTAGCGTTCATAAATTACCAAACGAGTGCTCCACCTGTCTGATACTCTGTAACACGAGTCTCGAAGAAGTTCTTTTCCTTTTTCAGGTCTAATACTTCTGACATCCATGGGAATGGATTCGTCACGCCTGGGTACTGCTCAGGCAAACCAATTTGTGCACAGCGACGGTTGGCAATGAACTGTAAGTACTCGGCAAACATGTTGGCATTTAGACCAAGGATGCCGCGAGGCATTGTGTCCTGTGCATATTGCGTTTCGAGTGCCACTGCATCGGTAATTAAATTAATCATTTCTTGTTGGAATTCAGCACCCCATAGATGTGGGTTTTCGAGCTTGATTTGATTAATTACATCAATACCAAAATTCATATGCATGGACTCATCACGTAAGATGTATTGGAACTGTTCTGCCACACCTGTCATTTTGTTGCGTCGGCCCATAGAGAGAATTTGCACAAAACCGACATAGAAGAAAATACCTTCAAACACGACATAGAAAGCGATTAAGTCACGTAATAAACGTTGGTCCATTTCGGGTGTGCCAGTGGCGAAGTTAGGATCGCCCAAGCTTTGTGTGAAGGGTAGTGCCCACTCTGCTTTACGTGCGACAGCAGGGACTTCGCGGTACATATTAAATACTTCACCTTCATCTAGACCGAGTGATTCAATGCAGTATTGATAGGCATGGGTATGTAACGCCTCTTCAAACGCTTGACGAAGTAAATACTGACGACACTCTGGGTTGGTGATGTGTTTATATACCGCTAGCACTAAATTATTCGCCACTAATGAATCAGCAGTTGAGAAGAAACCTAAATTACGTTTAATGACAATACGCTCATCCTCAGTCAGGCCATCAGCGCTTTTCCATAACGCAATGTCTTGTGTCATATTGATTTCTTGTGGCATCCAGTGATTGGCGCAACCATCTAAATACTTTTGCCATGCCCACTCATATTTAAATGGAACTAACTGGTTAAGGTCAGCACGGCAGTTAATAATCTTCTTATCATCCACGCGAATACGTGCGGCACCCATTTCAATATCTTCCAGCCCCGTGGCACCTGTGTCTGCAGGCGCATGCTCAACGACATCAGCATGAGGTGTTATATGAGCAGATAGAGCAGGCGCGCTTGCTTGTGCCGCAGGTAACTCAGGTGCCTGATTGTCTAACGACATAGAAGCAGGCATATTAGTAAAGTTGCCTGATAGGTTGGCTTGTTCAGCCGCGTTCGCGTCAGCTAATGGGTCGTCCCAGTTAAGCATGGTGGCAATTCTCCTATTATAATAGTTTATGGAGGAGACACTGTTGTCCCTGTAACAACAGTATGGTCTCCGGCTTTAAGGGCCTAATGGCAGCCCTTCTCCTCTAGTTGCGTTTTCGCAAATTCTTACTCAAAGCTGTTTTCATTGTTAGTGAAAGTTAAAGTCTTTTTACTTTATCTTAACGGCTTCACTAACGATCTGAAACATTTATAAGCAATATTGATTACTGGCAAGCTTCACAATCAGGGTCTAACAATGAACATGCACTCGGTGCGGCACTGCCTTTGGCAGGTGTCGCATCTGCTTGTTGTACTGCATTAAGTTTGCCCTGTTGGTGATTTTCCATCGTGCTTTTTTCTACATGGGTAGCACCAATGGAGCGTAGGTAATAGGTTGTTTTTAATCCTCTTACCCAAGCTAACTTGTATAAGTTATCCATCTTCTGTCCGGAAGGTTCTGCCATATACAAGTTAAGTGACTGTGCTTGGTCAATCCATTTTTGGCGGCGTGATGCAGCTTCGATTAACCAGCGTGGATCAATTTCAAACGCCGTGCGGTAAATACTTTTAACGTCATCTGGAATGCGATCAATGTTCTGCACACTACCGTCATAGTATTTAAGATCATTAATCATGACGTTGTCCCATAAGTTAAGACGTTTCAAATCAGATATTAAATAAGGGTTTGATACGGTAAATTCACCGGACAAATTCGACTTAACAAACAAGTTTTGATAGGTCGGCTCAATACTTTGCGTGACGCCGCAAATATTAGAAATAGTGGCAGTAGGTGCAATCGCCATGGTGTTTGAATTGCGCATGCCGACCGCTTTTACACGTGCACGTAGCGAATCCCAATCCAACTGGCTGGAACGATCAACCTTAACAAAGCCACCGCGTTGTTTTTCTAATAGGTCTATGGAGTCAATAGGTAAAATGCCTTGCGACCACAATGAGCCTTCATAAGAGAGGTATGTTCCGCGTTCAACAGCCAAGTCGGTAGAGGCTTGTATTGAGTAGTAGCTAATCATTTCCATCGAGGTATCTGCAAACTCAACGGCTTGTTCGCTCGCGTATGGAATACGTAATTTATACAAGGCGTCCTGGAAACCCATCAAGCCTAAACCAATTGGGCGATGACGTAAGTTAGAAGTGCGCGCTTTGTTAACACTATAGTAGTTATAGTCGATGACATTATCGAGCATACGGATAGCAGTGTTAATTGTCGTTTCCAGTTTCTTTTCATCTAATTGGCCATCTGTAACATGCGCCGCAAGATTGACTGAGCCTAAGTTACACACTGCAATTTCATCGTCGGATGTATTCAGCGTGATTTCAGTGCACAAATTAGATGAGTGCACAGTACCGATATGACCTTGTGGAGAACGAATGTTGCAAGGGTCTTTAAAGGTAATCCAAGGATGGCCAGTTTCATACAGCATGCCTAACATCTTGCGCCATAGATCTGTGGCAGGAATGCGCTTAAAGTTTTTAATGTCACCTTGTTCGGCTAATTGTTCATAGTGACAGTAGCGTTCTGCAAATGCTGCTCCATGTAAATCATGTAAGTCAGGCGCATCGTCCGGAGAGAATAACGTCCAGTCTTGCTGTTCACTGACACGCTTCATGAACAAGTCAGGAATCCAATTGGCCGTATTCATGTCGTGCGTGCGACGACGATCATCACCAGTGTTTTTGCGTAAATCTAAAAATTCTTCTATATCTAAGTGCCACGTTTCTAAGTAAGCACACATAGCGCCTTTGCGTTTACCTCCTTGGTTGACAGCCACAGCCGTATCATTGGCCACTTTCAGGAAGGGCACCACACCCTGTGACTTGCCATTAGTGCCTTTGATGTGCGAGCCCATGGAGCGCACACGACTCCAATCGTTACCCAGGCCGCCAGCAAATTTAGACAGCATGGCATCATCTTTAATGGCGTCGAAAATACCGTATAAGTCGTCAGGCACAGTCGTGAGATAGCAGGAAGATAACTGAGGACGCAAGGTACCCGAGTTGAACAATGTGGGTGTTGAGCTCATAAAGTCAAACGAGGACAACAAACGATAAAATTCAATAGTGCGTTTTTCACGTTCGATCTCGTTGATCGCCAAACCCATTGCTACGCGCATAAAGAACGCCTGAGGTAACTCAATACGAGTGCCGTCCGTGTGGATGAAATAGCGGTCGTATAGGGTCTGCAAACCCAGGTAGGTAAACTGGTAGTCGCGTTCAGGTTCGAGGGCTTTGCCCAAGGCTTTTAAATCGTAGTCTTTGGCCAGCTTGGGATCAATTAATTCAAGTCGGGCCGCTTGTTGGATGTAGTTTTCGAAATAGCTGCCATATTGCTCGCACATTTCTTCCTGGGTGGCTTTGCTGGGTGTGCCATTGATGTAGCTGAGTGCTTCACAGCGCAGGTTATCCAGTAATAGACGTGCTGCCACATAGGTATAGTTTGGCTCGCGCTCAATCAGCGTACGAGCACTCATGGTGACAGCGGTGGCGACATCACTCTCAGGCACGCCGTCATATAAATTTCTTAATGTTTCGTCAATGATCGGCTGTGCATCAACATGTTCTAGTTGCTCACAGGCACCATTAATGACATTGGTCAGGCGCTTAATATCAAGGGGGGTTTTATTGCCCGCAGTATCCGTTGTGTTAATGTTGACGTGTTCTGGTAACTCACCTTGTTGTTCAGAGGCTTGCAGCTTTTCTGCACGCTCCTGAGCACGACGTTCGCGGTACAACACATATGCACGGGCAACTTTATGGTGGCTGCTGCGCATGAGTGCTAATTCCACCTGGTCTTGAATGTCTTCAATGTGGAAGGTGCCACCGTCAGGGCGATTTCGTGTGAGCGCATGCTCGATCTCAGCCGAAAGCTGTTTAACTGTATCGTGTACCCGTGTGGACGCAGCTGCTTCGCCGCCTTCTACTGCTAGGAAGGCTTTCGTGACAGCGATAGTAATTTTATCGCGGTCGAAGCTAGTGACTTTGCCGTTACGACGAATGACACGGTATTGACCGGGTGCAGTAGACTGTAATTCCAGCTCACTGGCGACGCCGTGTTCGGCCCCAGAAACACCATCGTTAGGCGTGTCTATAAGGGGGCTACTGTGTCCATTTTCATAAGATGTTGTTGTATTGTTGGATTGCATTAAGAGTCTCTTGGAACTATATGATTATTTATAGGTTTTTTTATTTATCGGAGAGTGGTTTTGACAACCCGCCAGACCGGTGAACACTATAAGTTGAGGTAGGAGGACCCGTCAACCCCAATATGTTGTGGATAGCATTGTCAGCAAGTTGTGGATAACTTGTGTAGTACAGGGGCAAATATGAAAATAATGTGTACTATCGCGCACTTACAAATATATCCGTTTCAGGCACGATAAGTAGAAACAAATATTCAATTAATGTTGATAGAAAAATTTCATTAACCTACTGACAATGGTTGATTTAAGTAAGGAAAATTGGCAGGGATATGAAGGGAATTCACGCTCGTACGGAAGATCCGCACACCACTAGAACCGACTGGAAAAATCTGCAACGCCTGTTCCCCTATTTATGGGAATTTCGTGGACGCATTATTCTGGCGTTGTTATGTTTAATGCTGGCCAAAGTCGCCACGGTGGGTGTGCCACTGTTGCTGAAAGATATTGTCGATTCCCTGGATGTAGAAAACATCGCGCTGCAATTGCCGATTGTATTGTTATTAGGCTATGGCGCATTACGCCTATCAACAGGCCTGTTTAATGAGTTGCGTGATGTATTGTTTTCGCGGGCACGCTTCCATGCCATCCGTCGCTTGTCTTCTGAAGTGTTATGGCATTTACATGATTTATCGTTACGTTTTCATCTAGACCGTCGCACAGGTTCTGTCACTCGCGATTTAGAACGCGGTACTCAAAGCCTAAGTTCGTTATCCAATTATTTTGTTTTTATTGTTATTCCAACACTGTTTGAAATACTGCTGGTGACAGGAATTTTGTTTACTTCTTATCGTCCGGAATTCACTTTGATTACCATTGCCACGGTCGCCATATATGTCGTGTTTACAATTATCTTTACAAATTGGCGTATGCATTACCGCCATTTAGCCAACAAACTTGATTCCGCTGCACACTCACAAGCGGTCGACAGTTTGCTGAATTATGAGACCGTTAAATATTTTAATAATGAGAAATATGAAGTTGAGCGTTACGCGAATACTTTAAATGAATGGGAGCAGGCATCGGTAAAAAGTACATTTACCATGTCGTTACTTAATTTTGGTCAGGCGGTAATTATTGCTATCGGCGTGACCGCCATTATGTTTTACGCCGCACAAGGGGTCGTGATTGGTGATATGACAATTGGCGATCTAGTGTTAGTCAATGCATTAATGCTGCAGTTATTTATACCCATGAATATGCTTGGCATAGTCTATCGACAAATTACTTATTCGCTGGCTGACATGGATCTGCTGGCTAAGTTATTAGAAGAGACGCCGGAAGTGAAAGACGCGGAAGATGCCAATTCCTTAAGTGTCTCACAGGCGGCAATTCGGTTTGATGATGTTAGTTTTGCGTATACACCAGAACGTAACATTCTGGATAAAATTAATTTGCACATAGAGCCGGGGCAAAAGGTCGCTGTGGTGGGCCCGTCAGGCTCGGGCAAGTCGACAATTGCACGCCTGCTATTTCGTTTCTATGATGTGACCGAGGGTGGTATTTATGTGGACGATCAAAATATTGCGCAGTGTACGCAAGATAGCTTGCGTCAACGCGTAAGTATGGTGCCGCAAGATACCATGCTATTTAATGAAACCATCCGTTTTAATGTGCAATATGGAAACCCACAGGCAAGTGAAGAAGAATTATTACAAGCGGTATCATTAGCAAATTTAGATGAGTTAATTGCTAAATTACCAGAGGGATTAGATACCGTTGTCGGTGAACGGGGATTGAAACTGTCGGGTGGAGAAGTGCAACGTGTTGCTATTGCGCGTGCCATTCTGAAAAAACCTAACATTATTGTGTTTGATGAAGCCACATCAAGTCTGGATACCAATACAGAAGTGGCAGTCATGAAAGCCATTCGCGAAGTAACTAAACATGTCACCTCGCTGATGATTGCACATCGTTTATCAACAATTATTGATGCAGACAATATTTATGTGCTCGAGTATGGCAAAGTGGTAGAACAAGGCGCCCATACTGAACTCCTTGCCAATGATGGGTTATACTCGCAGCTGTGGGCATTACAACAAGAAGATGCGCAATAATCTTAATAACACTAAGATTTATACTGAGACTTTGTTAAACGATAACTGACAATGCGCATGTGCTAGGGACTCGCATACACACCTCGCTGACTTGTAGTTGTTTATCTCAAGCTAGTATGTTTTGTAAAACTTAACTTAATCATGGCAGATATTTCTGAACTAACCCAACTAGACAGCGGCGGCGGTTGTGCCAGCGATGAGCCATTTGCGCTGCGGGTGTTGGGCGATAGCATGGAGCCCGAATTTAAAGATGGCTGCATAATTATCATTGATCCCTCTGCGAATGCGGAGCATGAAAAGTACGTTATTGCAGAACTTGATGGAGAATATATTTTTCGCCAGTTCATCAAGCTGGATGAAAAATATTATTTAAAGCCTATTAATGAAGGCTACGACACAATCGAGGTAGAGGGACCGGCTGTCGTGAAAGGAGTAATAACTCAGCGGGCAGGCACTAGGCGCAAGTATCATAAGCATTATGACTAAGCAGTGATGGCATGCGCTTAAGCTGATCATTCGTTACGATTTCTCGTAACAGTTTCTCATTACAGTCTTTCAAGGTCGTCAGTGATTAATGAATTAAATTTTTCATTTCGAAAACATTGACCTTGAATAAAGCAACTGTATGCTGCGCATATGACAAGTGCCGTTTCTGATTAAAATAACAAACAAATAGTATTGCGTTATTTTTGGTAGCGATTGAAAAATTTCACGTAAAGAAAAAACAGCAATGCATAAAGTGCGATCAATGATGCGATTTGCCCAACTTCAAGACTGGGAATATTCATAGTAATGATCGCTGCAAAGATAACAGCGACTAGAGCGAATCGATTGCGTTGCCAAGGTCTCATGGATAAGTATTAATGGGTTATTCTATACATGTTTAGAATAATCTTGTTAGTTGAAAATAACAAAAAAATTACGATCACTTGTACAGGATTAACATGTGTGTCGCCCATTAGCCTCCCAATTTGGGCCTGAGGAATTCTTCTGCTGCATCACCATCGACTTCATTGTTATGTTCGTCAAGCATGGGTTGCTCGAAATCATTCCAGCCACGTAAACCTGTTTTCAGCGAAGCAACCTGTTTGAAGCCAAGTTGATAAAGAGTATAAGCCGCTAGGCAGCTGCGTTTACCTGAACGACAGATTACTACAATGGGTTTATTGCGTGAGGTGCATAACTCAGCATGGGTTTCATCATAGCCTGTCTCTGCTGCTGATTCGAGGATGCCGCGCGGGATATTATGCGATTGATTAATTCGCATGGCGTTGAACTCATCGGGTTCGCGTACATCAACTAACAGTGGCGTCGATTGTGCCAGTGTGTCAGCTAAATCCCATGGCATGATTTCAGTGATATGGCTGGCGGCTTCCGCCACAAGCTGATCATAGGTTTTCATGGATATTGCTTACAAAGATTTTTTTTTGGCGCGCAGGCCATGCTCAACAGCGATGACAGCTGCTTCTACCCGCGAGTGAATATTCAGTTTTCTTAAAATGGCTTTGACGTGCAGCTTGACTGTGCCATCTGATATGCCCAGATTTCTTGCGATGACTTTATTGCTTTGCCCCTCGGCAAGCAGGCTGAGAATTTCTGCTTCACGTGGAGTTAAATCATCAATAGGGCTGGGTTCAGTTTCTAAAATAGGTTCGCCTTTGACCACGCGAGCAAGTATTTGCGTTAAATTAGGTGCGACGACTGTTTCACCTTTGACAATCTCACGCAGTGCAGCCACCACATCATCGGGCTCCATATCTTTTAATAAGTAACCTTTGGCGCCATTGCGCAATGCTTCAACTAAGTCACGTTCATCGTTGCTGGTGGTCAACATAGCAATCGGAGAGTCAAAAGTGGTTTGTTGCAATTGCTTCAATACTTCTAGACCAGAAATATTTGGCATACGCATATCTAATAACACAATGTCGGGTGTGAGTTCCTGGGCGAGGCGGATGCCTTCGTGACCATCGCCTAATGAACCGACCACATCGATATTATGTCGTTCCAGTAAGCCTTGTAGCCCATCTCTAAACAAGGTGTGATCATCAATGATTAGTACGCGTAAATTCGAGCTCATTGTCTATTGGGTCTGTAGTTGAGTTTATTATGCCATTATCGCTGAATTCTAGAATAATACGAGTGCCTTCCCCAGGTTCGCTTTCGACTGTCAATTCTCCACCAAATCGTTTGGCGCGGTCTTGCATGATGGACAGGCCAATGTGTTCTCCGGAATGAATACTTTTCTGCGGTTTAGAAAACCCGACACCATCATCTTCAATCAGCACCATATAATGTCTCGGTGCGGTCATCGACATCATTATTCGGACATTATTCGCATCACTGTGTTTGCGGATATTAGTTAGCGACTCCTGAATAATACGTAATATATGAAATTCTGTTTCCGCTGGGAAATCAACTTCAGGCCACTCATTTTGGAAAAAAACATGAATATCATCATTCACTTGATGAAAGCGATCAATAGTTTGCTCGACTGATGCAATTAAACTGACCAGTACAGTTGGCGACCGGAAGTGCGCAATCAGCTCTCTGATTTCGGTATGTGCCTCATTAATGGATGCTTCGATTTTTTCCATCTCCGCCCAGGTTTGTGCATCGTTGCCCTGATGCAAAGTTTCATCAAGCACCCGCACTTGAAAGCGAATACTCGTTAAGGTTTGCGCCAATGAGTCATGTAATTCGTTAGCGATATGAGTACGCTCACGCATAATGGATAAAGAAGTGGTTTCCTTGTCCAAGTGGGATTTTTCGATTGCTGCGCCCAGATGGCGACCAATACTTGTAAACAATTCTTCGAAGTCTTCAAAGTCATCCAGAGTATTTTTTAATACATAGAAGCTATAGGCGCCTAGCAAGTGTTGTTGGTATTGCAAGGGAACTATTAATATATAAATCGCTTGGCCATTAAAATATTCTTGGCGAAAGTGTTCGTCACATTTAAGTAACTCGATATTTAAAATACCGGATTTGCCTTGCTTGAGTTTGTCGGCATGATTTAACAAAAAACGCTTGCCATGCTCGGCAATTAACTCTTTGTTGCAATTAATATGTGTTAACAACTCAACTTCATCATCCTCGTTAACGATATGTGCGACGGCCGCTTGAGCATCGACTAACTCGGTCATGTTAAATAAAAACTGACTCAGCAATGAATTCACGTCACGTGATAAATTAATACTGTTGGCAACCTCGTACAGTATTGATAAGGATTGTGTTTTTTGTGCAATGTAATGAGTATGTCGTTGCACTTGCTGTTCGGCATCAGATGATAATGATTGCAGCATCTCGCCAATAAACTGCAAGTCCTGATAAATATTGCTGTAGTCGCCAATTGGTTTATGCGAGAACTGCGCTGTCAGGTTGCCTGCACGAATCATTTGTGTCCATTGCTTTACATGATTCGCGGGGACAATATAACTTCCCCAAATATGCCAAAACGTTAAACCTATAATGCACAATCCTAACACTAACAATAATGTCGGCAGAAATGGCGAAAGCATACTGATACAACATATACCGACGCCGAGTAACATGCCTGCTACCGGCAGGTTAATTTTATGGGTTAGTTTCTCTACTAATGCACGCATTAAGTCTATTGGCTGTATCGCGACAGCGTTTACTTATTCACTATCAGAATCGCTGGGCACATAGTTTGGGTCGTTCGGATTTAGAAAAACAAAATGAAACTGTTTGGGCTCAAGTTCAATGTAATCTATCACGGTGCCTTTCAGTAGCTCGATACTGGTTTCGGCCACGACAATATCGACACCATTGGAGTGAAATAATTTGTCTTCACTCTCGGCATTACCCACATCGTCAAAGCCCATGCCGTAATGAAAACTGCCATCATCTTTCTTGGTGACAGCTACACGTAGAGGCAGGTTGTCTGTTTGTGATTCAAGCGCTGCTTTTTTGATAATTTCTGCTGCCGTTTCAGTAATTGATACGTCTTCCATAATAGTTAGTTAAATCAGTTTATTTAATCGTATTATACCTGTGTTCTGCATAGCTTATTGACAGGATTCAACAAAATTTAAAAATTGTTCAATCCATGGATTATGAGTGCTATTGCGTTGATGAGCATAGCATGCGAGCGTGTTGTGTATATGTATACCATCTTGTTTATCTAAAATACCCTCGCCACGTGTCACATCGAATACTAATGATGTGTCAGGGGCTAAATCGACCAAGTGAGAATAATGAAATTCGTGTGCATTAATCGATGACGAAGGGCTGCTTGGCCAGAAGGCATTAGTGTTTTCTTTAAATTGAATATAGCCACGACCTTTGGGTGAGGATGTCATGATGCAGTCGGCATCAATTAATCCAACCATTTCAGATGTGTCGTTCTGGTATTGAATGCGATTACATAAATACATCAGTCCGCCACATTCGGCATATGCAGGCAATCCATTGCTAAGTGCCTGGTAGATATGTTGGCGCATGGACTTATTGAGAGTTAACTCTTGCATGTATTTTTCCGGGAATCCGCCGCCAATAAAAATAGCATCGACATCGGGAAGTTGAGTGTCTTGCAGGGTGTCAAACGGCACCATGGTCGCACCTAATTGTTGGAATCTTTCCAAGTCGTCAGGGTAATAAAAGCCAAAGGCGCTATCTTTTGCATACCCAATGCGTAACTGGTAACACTTGCTGGGTTTATTTGCCGTGATGAGTGATTCAGGAACTTCGCTTGCAACAGCGAGTAATGCCTCTAGGTCAACTTGTTGTGCAATGATTTCTCCGAGTGAGTCAGTGTGCTGCTGTGCATGATCATGCTCATTGCTTGGCGTTAAACCTAAGTGTCTCTCATTTAATGTTAATGCTGCATTGCGCTGAATAGCGCCAAATACGTCAAGATCAGTATATTGCTGTATCACTTGACGCAGTTTGCTTTCATGGCGTTGACCACCAACAAAATTTAATATCACACCTTGAATATTCACCTCGCGATCAAATGATTGATAGCCAAGTAATAAGGGTGCGATGCCGCGGATTGTGCCGCGACAATCAAGTACTAATACTACGGGTGATTTCAATAATTTAGCCAGCGCGGCATTACTATTGCTACCATCTAAATCCAAGCCGTCATAAAGGCCTTTATTTGCCTCAATTATGGAGATATCAGCGTTAGCGCTTTTAGCGTAAAATAGCTCAAGTATTTCTTGATTTGATTGCGTCCAAAAATCCAAGTTATAACAACTTCGTTGTGCCGCTGTGCCTAACCACATAGGATCTATATAATCCGGGCCTTTCTTAAAAGGCTGTATGGTTTTACATTGCGCACGTAACGCAGCGCAGATGCCAGTACTAACGATGGTTTTACCAGATGATTTGTGTGCCGCAGAAAAAAATAGTTGACCCATAATGGATTGGAATTTATTGAGGTCTTAATTTAGTTAAACAGCCTACTATATATAAGTATTAATAAGCACTACCCGTAATCGATAGTCTATGTCTGAAGAAAATAATAAATCGCCCGCCATTGGAATGGTCAGCCTGGGCTGTCCAAAAGCCTTGGTTGATTCCGAGCGCATCATTACGCAATTGCGCAGCGAGGGGTATCAGATCTCAAGTGACTACCAAGGTGCAGATGCCGTCATTGTTAATACATGTGGATTTATTGATAGTGCAAAACAGGAATCCCTCGAAGCGATTAGTGAGGCATTGACTGCCAATGGTAAAGTGATAGTGACGGGCTGTATGGGTGTGAACGAAGAAGATCTTGCAGCCATACCGAAAGAAGTATTAAGCATTTCGGGGCCGCAAGATGTTGAGTCTGTCATGCATGCAGTGCATGAGTCGGTGCCTATTGTATATGATCCATTTATCGAATTGATGCCTCCACAAGGGATAAAGCTGACACCTAAGCATTACGCCTATATAAAAATTTCAGAGGGCTGTAACCATAAATGCTCGTTTTGCATTATTCCTTCAATGCGCGGCAAATTAAAAAGTCGAGCTTTGTATGATGTTATGCAAGAGGCACAACAATTAGCAGATGCCGGGGTAAGAGAATTATTAGTCATTTCACAAGACACAAGTGCATACGGGTTAGATATAAAACATGAGTCGCAACTATGGCGCGGCAATGTGTATAACAATACCTTGTTAGATTTGTGCCAAGCCTTAGGTGAGTTAGGTATATGGATACGGCTGCATTATGTTTATCCTTATCCACATGTAGAGCAAATTATTCCGCTCATGGCTGAAGGCAAAATCCTGCCTTATATTGATGTGCCGTTTCAACATGCAAGTTATGATGTATTAAAAAGAATGCGGCGTCCCGCATGCAGTGAACGCACCATTGAACATATTCAACGCTGGCGTGCACTGTGTCCTGAAATTGCAATTAGAAGTACCTTCATCGTCGGATTTCCTGGTGAAACGGAAAATGATTTTCAACAGCTGTTGGATTTCTTGCGTGAGGCGCGCCTTGATAGAGTGGGATGCTTCAAGTATTCGGCTGTTGAAGGTGCGCAAGCAAATCAATTAGCTGGACACGTTGATGAAGACACTAAAGAATATCGTTGGCACCGCTTAATGCAACTTCAACAAGAAATCAGTGAAGATAAACTGGAAGAAAAAGTGGGCCATACGTTAGATGTATTGATTGATGAGATAAATGAAGAGGTCGCTATTGGGCGAAGTTATGCGGATGCGCCAGACATTGATGGCGTCGTTCAGATTTACAGTAATAGGGCCTTAACTGTTGGTGAGATTGCGCCAGTAGAAATTGAACAGGCAAATGAATATGATTTAATCGGATCAACTAAATAGTAAACAAAATATATTATTAACATTTAATAACTAGTTAATAAATTTTTCACGTAAATTTCAAAAAACCTAAATCATTACTAAATTTAAGACTGATACTTTGTGCATGCTTAAATGCAACGAGACATCGATCATCGATGTGCGAACTTCCAAGCGAACGAAGTTCACCAATACTGATTTGGCGCACTTTGGCCCTGTGCGCCAATTAGTTAAAGCTAGTTCTATATTTTGTCATCAAGACTTCAATTGATTTTCATCCCAATGTAGCGAATACAGCATAACATTATACTTGTTTATGATTTGTTGTATGTAATTCGGAATAACCTATGTGGTTTTCCATTTCCCTGTACTAGGCGCATTGATAATGCGCCTTTTTTTTGTGCTTAAATCAGGAAATATTACAATGCATTAATCATTTAGGTGTATGATGGTCATGGTTTATACACTATCGCATTGACGTGAATTCTAAACAGGACGATAATGTATATACATTGTATATCTTATATCCAAACCCGCTGCCATGAGCGACAAAAATAAGAATAAAAACAAAAGTAAAGACAGTCAGCTAGTCATTCGTATCAATAAAAAAGAGCGTGATGAATTTGTTTCATTGTGTGATGACCTGGATACAAGTGCTGCCAGAGAAATACGTCGCTTCATACGTGACTTTATTAAACAACATGCTGATTAGCATTATCACACCTTCCTCTTAGATGACAATCATATGCACTAGTGTTGTGCTTGTTTGATGCTCATTTCGAGAATATGCAGATTATTCTGCAAGTAGAATTTAACCACTGCGCCATATTGGTCATGAAAAATGTTTTCATGACGTGTGATAAAAGAGATAATGGTGACTCATAGAAATTGTTTCTAGCGAGCAATTTTTCATCACATTGATATCAGCATATAAGGACGCATGACATGGAAAAAATACCTGCCACGTTAATACCGGGCGATGGTATTGGCCCAGAAATAGTCAAGGCAACGCTCAAAGTACTGGATGCATTAGGTGCGTCGTTTGAGTGGGACCAACAACTCGCTGGTGTGGCAGCGGAAGAAGCATGTGGTGATCCACTACCTCAACCGACACTAGACAGTATTCGTACTACCAAGCTGGCACTTAAAGGACCACTAACCACTCCGGTTGGAAGTGGCTTTAGATCGATTAATGTCCGACTACGTGAAGAGTTTGAATTATTTGCTAATGTTCGTCCTGCACGTAGCTTTTTGTTAGGTGGACGCTTCGAAAATGTTGACCTGGTATTAATTCGTGAAAACTTAGAAGGCTTATATGTCGGTGTAGAACACTACATTCCAATTAAAGATGATCCTAAAGCTGTAGCTGAAGCATCCGGCATTATCACACGTTATGGCTGTACACGTTTTGCTGAATTTGCATTTAACTGGGCAATTAAAAATAAGCGTAAGAAAGTCACCATTGTGCATAAAGCCAATATTTTGAAAAAGTTAACCGGTCTTTTTCTTGAAACAGCCACTGAGTTAGGCAAAAAATATGAAGGCCAGATAGAGGTTGAAGAACGCATCGTGGATAACTGCGCCATGCAGTTAGTGTTAAACCCAAACCAGTTTGATGTGTTGATCACGACCAATATGTTTGGTGATATTCTTTCTGATGAAATTGCAGGCTTAGTCGGTGGATTAGGGTTAGCGCCCTCAGCAAATATCGGTAAAGATGCCTCTATCTTTGAGGCAGTACACGGTTCGGCACCAGACATCGCGGGTAAAAAGATAGCTAACCCAACGGCCTTAATGCTGGCTGCAGCACTAATGCTAGACCATGTAGAAGAACATGCTAAAGCGACTAGTTTACGCGAAGCACTAGATGCGCAATTAAGAAGTGGAGAAGGATTGACGGTCGATTTAGGTGGCTCAGCAAAAACTATGGAGTTTGCAGATAATATTATCGCCCGGTTGTAATAATCATAGCAGTTAAAAAATCACTAATGCGTTTTTGTTTAACGCCACCATGACTATATAAGCAAAAGCGAGCAGCGCAGTACACCATGCCAGTATGCGCACTAGGCGTGTCCTACCATACCTCAAGGCGATAGAGCCCAATATAATGTAAATCAATAGCCCCGCCAGCTTTGCGTTCAACCAAGTGACTGGACCGGGATACTGTAACGTTAAGATGACTAACAATATTGCAGAAGCAAGTAATAGTGTATCGATAATATGTGGCGTCATCCTAACCCAGCGCTTAGACAGCAAAGGTGATGACTGGATCATCCAAATCCCGCGTATAACAAAACCAGAAAAAGAAAACGCAGCGAATATAATGTGGATTAATTTTACCAATAAATAAAGTGACATACTTTATTTAGAGTTCAGTAACATGTTTATTATTTTGCTTGGTCCACCATTAGCTTTGTTATTTGTTCCACTTCTTTTGCTGTCTCAGTGAGTGATTGATCATCAGACAGTGCAGATAACATCTGTTCTGGTTTAATCAAGCCTATTTTTGTTTGATTATTTTCTGTGAAAACGGAAATTCTACACGGCAGGGCCATGTTAATGCGCATATCGGTGGCTAGCACTTTTGCTGCTTGTGCAGGATTGCACACTTCGAAGACTTTGCAATCTTCTTTGAAGTCAACGCCTTTACTGCGTAACGTATTACCTAAGTCATGGATATGCAGCACACCAAACCCATTTTGTTTTACAGCGGTATCAAGGTCGGTCACAGCATCATCGAATGATTTATCTGAGTCTACAATGTAGTACATGAATCACCTGGTTTGATCGGGTTAGAGTTATTTACTGACAGGGATGAGCCTCGGCCAGTGCAGTAATAATTAAATCTTTTGCCGGAGCGCTAATCTCATCAGGCGGTATCGTCTTGGCTTGATAATGTTTAATGACTATGCGCTTCAATTGGCTTCGTTTAAACTCATGTGGTGGGCACCAGTTTATATTAAAGGTTAAATCTGCTACGCCACTAATATAACCATCGTAAAACTCAGCAATAGAATTGACGTTTTCATGATCGCTAGCATTAATCGATGCGATCAATGATTTGCCATCAACGACGTCTGCCGATACCCATGCGTGCGCTACCATATAAATCAATATGGTGTAACAACAGAGTTTAGCTTTATTCATTCTTACCCCTTTTACTGTTAGCAATGGAGAAACTCGTTGATGGTAGTAGTGTATTAGTAATTACTTATAAGTTGTTTATGATTTCATGCACAATATCATTGTAAAAGCAGTATATAAATTTAGATTAAGTCAAAATTAGATGCATATAACGTCTTGCATTAATGCAGCAGCATACTTGAGTATTTTAGTATGATATAAGGCAAATCGGGAAAGTGTTTTTTCTAATAAATTATTATCTGCTAGATAGAGCCGAAAGGAATTGAAAACAACACGCGTGAAATTGACCTTAGCAGCGTTTGTTCTATTACTGCGGTGTTAATGTTTACTGAGTTGAGGTTTTTACACCTAGCAGAATGTCTTTGTCACGCAACTGAGTTAACGTGGTATGGCCACCGTGAATAACGACCTGTTGATCTAATGAAGGGATCTCGTCTGCAAGAGACATTAATATTTCTTCGCTGGTCTGTGTTTGGTTATTTGCCACCAATTCAATTAATCTCGCCGTCATTGGGTTAACTTCCATAAAACCCACTTTATCATTTAAGTCACGATAAACAACAATAAACGTTGGTTGATCTGCAGGTGAATCTGGTTGGAACTCAGGCCTTATTTTATGCACTGGAAATTGATAGCGATTTAGCTGTGCGAAAGGAGACAGTACCGGAGTGCCTGTGAGAAGCTTACCCTGTTTATCAATAGTGTCCCAATCTATGTCCGCATCGAGGAATGAAAGCACTATTTCAAGCCATTCATAATGTGCAAGTTCATTCAGGAATATGGGGTCTTCAGGGCGTGGCTCGCGTTCATTGTTTAAATAATCAATGAATTCTTTTGAAATGTCCTTGAAGTAGGGTGACTGGCTTTGATGCGTAGAGAAAAAATCTCTCACCATGTTATGCCAATCATCATCTGAATAGAGTTTCCTGATTACCGGAAAGCCACTGGCTAAGAAGCCCTGAACATTTTTGAAAAGTAACCCACGATAAATTTGCATACGCCGATCTTCAATATCGGCAGGTGCGGGGTTTCTCTCAGGGTCTCTTAAATGTGCAGTAAATTCATATTGCACATTTTTAAAGGTGGGTTGAGTATCAGACATTGGCAGCAACAACCTTGTTGGCAGTCCATTTAGACTGCAGATCACAAATCATATCCATTTCTTTCATTAATACTGGCAGTTCAGGGATATTAAAATCGCGCTCTAATAATGTTGGGAAGACGCCAAATGTTTCATAGGCTTTGTCTAATATTTCCCATACAGGGTCAATGACATCCGCACCATGCGTATCCACGATTAAATCTTCATGTTCGTTAAAGTGTCCAGCAATATGCGCATACACTATGCGTTCCTTGGGTAATGCCTGCAAAAATTCAATGGGGTCGTAGCGATGATTAACAGAATTAACATAAATGTTATTAACATCAAGTAGCAACTCACAGTCTGCTTCTTCTAATACCGCTTTGATGAAATCAATCTCATCCATCTCTTTTCCTGGCGCTGCATAGTATGAAGCGTTTTCCATTGCAATACGTTCACCCAGGATATCTTGAACTTGTTTGATTCGATCGGCCACATAATGGACGGCATCACTAGTAAATGGTATCGGCATTAAGTCATATAAATGCCCATCATCAGAACAATAAGTTAAGTGTTCGGTATATTTCAAAATATTATGCTGTTGCATAAATGCTTTAATAGCTTTGACAAATTCAACATCTAAAGCTGTTGGCCCGCCAATAGACAGAGACAACCCATGTGTGACAAAAGGAAAGCGTTCTGTGTATTGACGAAAACGTTTACCTAGCCGTCCGCCCATGCTAATCCAGTTTTCCGGCGCGACTTCCATGAACTGTACTTGAGATGGATTCATCTCAAGTAAGTTTTCTAACATGTGACCGCGACGTAATCCTAAGCCCGCGCCTTGCACACAGTAGTCTTTATGTTGTGTTTGATCATCCATAGTTTATTTGAACTACTATTTGACAGGGAGTTCCTAGCTTTTTATTCCTTGCGATTAAATAGTGATAAGTAATAATCAACGCTTAAATATCTGCCAGCACCCATAAAGAATAGTGCGAGTAACATAATGAAGTAACTGGTAGCAACTTCGATACCGTTCTTTAATATGGTGATGCTACCGGTTTCAGTCAGGTACTTATAATTGCCATGTTCTCTTAATAAGTTTTTGACAATAGTCTTGCGCTTGTCTCCTTCTTCGATTAAATCCATACGCCATTCCCAGGGTACGGGTTGTTTGGCTTCATGAAATTGGTGCCAACCATTTTCCCAGTGAGCCGTGGTTGCGGCAACTACCATAGTGATCATGAGCGGAATGCTTACCCAGCGCACGGCAAAGCCTATCAGTAACGCTATGCCACCAAAAAATTCTGCACCACCGGCTAATAAGACCATTAAGGTTGGGAAGGGTAAATTCAATGAGTGCTCAAACCACAGCGCGGTATTTTCGATGTCACCTAATTTATTTAACCCAGCGTAAATCATAATCGGTGCTAGGAAGATGCGTAATAATAAAGGTGCGAGAAAGTCTAATGCGCGCAGCTTGTCAAAAATCGAGTTTATTGTATTTATTATGCTGATCATGGTTGCTCCCTTGGGTTTAGCTAAATGCGATGCAAACAGTTGCATGTGTATTTAATTGAACGAACGATTAGCTTAATAGACCTGCATATCCACTAATTTCCTTACAGCATGATTAGTATTTTTTTAATTTATTTATGCTGGCTGATGATGTGCTAGCTGGCTATCTATGTATGCTTGTCTGTTAAGAGTCGAATGATAGTAGAAGTATAGGGTATTGCAGAACGTAAAAAAACGGCGGTTCCACCTGGAGCCGCCGTTTTAATTTAGCTTGGGCTAATATTCTAAGCTAACTTTTAACTGTATTGAGCTAACACAGCTGAGTTTAGATCAGGTTTAGCTTTCGCCGCATTTGCCTTCACCGCATTTGCCTTCACCGCACTTGCCTTCTCCGCACTTGCCTTCACCGCATTTGCCTTCACCGCACTTGCCTTCTTCAGCTTTGCCTTCACCGCATTTGCCTTCACCGCACTTGCCTTCTCCGCATTTGCCTTCGCCGCACTTGCCTTCTTCAGCTTTGCCTTCACCGCATTTGCCTTCTCCGCATTTGCCTTCGCCGCACTTGCCTTCATGAGCATCAGCAACCATGAAACCAGAAGATAGTTCGGTCATTTCAAATGGATTGGCGTCAGCATTAGCAATAGGCATTGCTAGTACACTTGCAGTTAACGCAGCACCGACTGCTGCAGCGATTGGCTTAAGTTCGTTTTTCTTAGACATTGACTATCTCCGTAATATTTTTTGAGTTATGAAAAATTGTTTGGATACACATATCCTGCACTAGAGACCCTGTTATAAATAATAATATTACAGCTAATATTAGATTTATTATTCAACCCTTTATGAATCATGGGTTAAGGGTGTTATTTTTTAGAGACAGAGGAAGCGGATTGAGTTCCCAAAAGCTAATTTGAATACTGAATATATTTAGGCTGATTTTTTTGAATATTCACACAGATCATTAATTACGCAATCGCAACACTTTGGCGCTCGAGCCGTGCAAGTGTAACGCCCATGCAGGATCAGCCAATGATGTGCATCGATCTTGAATTCTTCAGGCACTAGGCGTATCAAGCGTTTTTCTACTTCCAGCACGGTTTTACCTGGCGCGATGCCAGTACGATTTGATACACGGAATATATGTGTATCCACTGCAATGGTGGGATGACCAAATGCAGTATTCATAACCACATTTGCGGTTTTACGTCCAACGCCTGGTAACGCTTCCAATGCGGCATGATCTTCCGGCACCTTGCCGTTATGTTTTTCTATTAAAAGTTTGCAGGTTTTAAGCACATTTTTAGCTTTGGTATTGTATAAGCCAATTGTTTTGACATAGCTTTTAAATTTCTTTTCACCTAACTGAACAATTTTTTCTGGTGTGTTGGCAATTTTAAACAGCGGGCCGGTGGCCTTGTTAACGCTGACGTCCGTCGCTTGAGCGGACAAGATTACTGCAATCAGTAGTTCAAATTCATTTTTATAATTCAGCTCGGTAGTGGGGCGAGGATTCTGTTTGCGCCAACGACTAAATATTTCTATGCGTTTCGTTTTATTCACACTGACTTATGTATGCGGATATTATTTTTTGATGTTCTTTAAAGCTTGTAGTTTAGCCGCCACCTGATGTTTGTTGCTGGTTAATAATGCTTGTTGTTGTTGTGATTTAATTTCTAGTCTATTTTTTTTGTTATGCGCGCGCTGTTTGCAATCTATCGCGAAGGTTTTTTTATTGGCTTTATAAGTTAGTAAGCTAATTGCATACCTGAATGTTTCCGCTAATGGAATATGGCTTGGGCAGACATTGCTGCATTCTCCGCATAAGCTGCAAGCATCAAGTCTGCTAGCCTTTGCTTGATGCAGTTTTGTTTGACGAATCATTTCGTACAATGATGCAGGATTCAAATAGCTTGGACACACAGGCTGACATTGGCCACACTGAGTACATGCGTTATGAGAAGAATACTCTGGTGCTGCATGAGTATGTGATTCTGACACAATGGGGTTGCTTTGCATGATGATGCAATCCATTGGGCAAGGTGCAATACAGAGTTCACAGCCCGTGCAGTAGGCATTAATTACTGTATGCATGTGCTTATTCGCACCCAAAATAGCATCAAACGGACATGCTTTAATACATAATGTGCAGCCAATACATTGCTGTTCGTCAATGATTGCAATTAGTGGAGCATAAGATACCAATGCAGTCGACATACAATCTATTTCACGCGCATGCCTGGTGTTGCGCCTGTATCCGGGTGAATCACAAACAAACCACTTTCTTCACCACTGGCTGCCAGCACCATGCCCTCTGATAATCCAAAGCGCATCTTGCGTGGCGCTAAATTGGCGACCATCACCACCAGTTTGCCTTCTAAGTCTTCAGGTGCATACGCACGCTTAATTCCGGCAAATACATTTTTTTGTAAGCCGCCGCTTGGCTCGCCCAAATCCAGACTCAGTTGCAATAACTTGTCAGCCCCTTCCACGTGTTGAGCTTTTGCGATACGTGCGACACGTAAATCCAGTTTGGCAAAATCATCAAAGCTAATTTGTTCTGCTATCGGATCGCTTGCTTTAGGTGCTGCGTCTTGTTTGCTTTCTTCGATCATATTATCTATTGCTTGTTTTTCAATGCGGGTAATGAGCGGTTTAAATTTATTAATTGCATGCCCAGCCGGTAATGGTATACCGCTTGCGAGATCTTCCCAGGTAGTAGTGCAATTTAAAAAGTCTTCAGATTTTTCAGCCAGTTCAGGCATCACAGGCTTTAAGTAGCCAATCAGCAAGCGATACATATTTAAGCCAAAGCTACATACTTGATGCACTTCAGTGTGATTGGCTTCATCTTTAATTCGTTCCCAGGGCTTGTATTGATCAATAATCTGGTTAGCAGCATCAGCTAATGTCATGATGTTGCGCATCGCTTCAGAATATTTACGAGATTCATACAGTGCTTTAATGGCTGTGTTTTTATCGCTGGCGGACTTAAATGCTGTCTCACCTTCCTGGATAAATTGATCAGTGAGCTGAGCAGCAAATTTCTTATAAATAAATCCTGCACAGCGGCTGGCAATATTGACCAGTTTGCCAACCACATCACTATTGACGCGCTGCTGAAAGTCTTCAAGATTTAAATCAATATCTGATACGCCATCATTAAGTTTTGCTGCAAAGTAATAGCGTAAATATTCTGGATTGAGATGATTCAAATATGTCCGTGCCTTAATGAACGTGCCACGCGACTTTGACATTTTTTGTCCGTTAACCGTTAAGAAACCATGGCAGAACACGCTGGTTGGTGTACGCCATCCGGAGCCCATTAATGTGGCAGGCCAGAATAAGGTATGAAAATAAGCAATGTCTTTACCAATAAAATGATACAGCTCTGCGTCACTGTCTTTATTCCAGTAACTATCAAAATCAACCCCGGTGCGCTCACAGTAGTGTTTAAAACTCGCCATATAACCAATAGGCGCATCTAACCAAACGTAAAAATATTTGCCTGGTGCCCTCGGAATTTCAAAACCAAAATAAGGCGCATCCCGGGAGATATCCCAGTCTTGTAAACCATCAGCAAACCATTCAGAAATTTTATTTGCGATTTCGGGTTGTAAACTGCCTGACTGAGTCCATTCTTTTAATGCATTTTCGAGCGAACTGAGTTTAAAGAAGTAGTGCAGGTTTTCTTTTTCAACCGGTGTTGCGCCACTCAAAGCGGATTTCGGGTTAATTAACTCTGCAGGAGAGTATGTCGCACCACACACTTCACAGTTGTCACCATACTGATCTTCTGCTTTACATTTTGGACAAGTGCCACGCACGAAGCGATCTGGCAAGAATACTTTTTCTTCAGGATCAAATAAATCCGTGACGGTATTCGTGCTAATGAAATCATTCGCCTGTAAAGCTGCAAATATGCTGGTAGCAAAGTACTTGTTTTCTTCTGAGTGGGTACTGTGGAAATTATCAAATGCGATATGAAAATCGGCAAAATCCAGTTCGTGTTCCTGCTTGGTTTTAGCAATGAGCTGTTCTGGAGAAATCCCTTCTTGTTGTGCGCGTATCATAATCGGAGTGCCATGAGCATCATCCGCGCATACATAAATACATTCATTACCACACATCTTCTGAAAACGCGCCCAAATATCGGTCTGGATGTACTCGACAAGATGGCCAAGATGAATTGAGCCATTGGCGTAAGGCAATGCGCTGGTTACTAAAATTCTTCTATTATTCACGTGCTTACAGAACAAATTGCTGACAGAGCGGCTACCTTACCAGCTTCACAATAATGCGGCTAGGTAGGCAGTGTAATAGGCGAATATCTCAATCAGGAGCTAGGCAGCTGCACGTTGTGATGTTTAACTCCCACTCTCTAAATTGTCTGTCACATAATTTTAGTCACAAAGAGGATCTACCCCATGGCAAGCATAACCGCACAGCAAATCGAAGACACCCTGAAAACTATCGAAGACCCAAATATTGGCAAGAATTTAGTCGCTTGCAAGGCAGTAAAAGACATTCAGGTCGATGGTGCTAAGGTCAGTATCCAAATCGAGTTGGGTTATCCGGCTAAGAGTATGCGTGAAGAACTGGCAGGCATGATCAATGAAAAAGTCAGTCCACTAGAGGGCGTGGAAGAAGTCGATATCTCAATTGGTTGGAAGATTCAGGCACATTCTGTGCAAAAAAGTTTGAAGCCGCTGGAAAATATTAAGAATGTGATTGCCGTCGCTTCAGGTAAAGGCGGTGTTGGCAAGTCAACAACGGCTGTTAATCTGGCGCTTGCATTAGCAGCGGAAGGAGCCACCGTTGGTATTTTAGATGCAGATATTTATGGGCCAAGCCAACCACGCATGTTGGGAGTATCGGGGCAGCCCGAGTCATCTGACGGTAAAAGTATTGAGCCGATGGTCGGACATGGCGTGCAGGCAATGTCGATTGGTTTTCTTATCGATGAAGAAACTCCGATGATTTGGCGGGGACCAATGGTCACACAAGCACTCGAGCAATTATTGAATGATACACGCTGGCGAGATATTGATTACTTGGTTGTTGATTTGCCGCCTGGCACAGGGGACGTGCAATTGACCTTGGCGCAGAAAATCCCAGTCAGCGGTGCTGTAATTGTCACTACACCTCAAGACATAGCATTGCTGGATGCACGCAAAGGGCTAAAAATGTTCGAAAAAGTAGAAGTGCCCGTGCTTGGCATTGTGGAGAACATGAGTGTGCATATATGCAGCCAATGTGGTCATGAGGAAGCCATTTTTGGCACCGGCGGTGGTGTGCGGATGGCCGATGAGAATGATGTTGAATTATTAGGCAAGCTACCACTAGATATGAGTATTCGGGAACAAGTGGACGGTGGCGAACCAACGGTTGTTTCTTCACCAGATAGTCGCGTGAGTGAAATTTATAAGGAGATTGCACGTAAAACAGCTGCTAAACTAGCGTCACAAAGTAAGGACTATACTGCTAAGTTTCCCAAAATCGTTATTCAAAATACTTAATGCCTATAACCATGTATTCTTTTTTACGCATAAGCGTGCTGTTAATGCTTGTGTCGCTAGTGGGTTGTTCCGGGCCTTTGTCCAAACCCCTGCAAGAGCCTAAAGTGCAAGTGCGTGACTTGGAAATAACAGATGCCACACTAGGTGGCATCGATGCCATTGTGACTTTAGATATAGATAATCCAAACGATGTGCGTTTGAGTGCACGCGGCTTGAGTTATCAATTATTAGTGTCTGGCAACCAATTGGTCAGTGGGCAAGATGATCAATCAATTTCAGTACCGGCATTCGGCAGTGAAACTATTGAACTGCCGGTGAGACTCTCTTATTTTGGCCTAATAGAAACCCTGCCAGAAATACTCAGAACGGGTAGCGCTGATTACACAGTGAAAGGCAACATTAAAACTTCAATTTTTAATCATGCCATCCCATTCACTAAAAATGGTGATTTCAAATTTCCTTTTGTGACGCCACTTAATTCATTCTAAGTTATGTCAATTAAGTCTGATCGCTGGATTCGGCACATGTCCGAGCAGCAACAAATGATAGAGCCATATGTGGCCGGGCAAATAAAACAAGTCAACGATGAAAAAATTATTTCCTATGGGACATCAAGCTATGGCTATGATGTGCGTTGTTCAACGCATTTTAAAATTTTCACCAATATTAACTCTGCGGTAGTAGACCCCAAAGCATTTGCCTCGGAAAGTTTTGTCGACTTCGAAGGCGATGTTTGTATTATTCCTCCTAACTCGTTTGCACTCGCAAGTACCGTGGAATATTTTCGTATTCCGCGTTCTGTATTAACTGTCTGTTTAGGTAAGTCAACGTATGCACGTTGCGGCATTATAGTTAACGTCACGCCACTTGAACCTGAGTGGGAAGGGCATGTCACACTGGAGTTTTCAAATACCACCCCTTTGCCTGCAAAAATTTATGCCAACGAAGGTGTCGCTCAGATGTTATTTTTTGAGTCAGATGAGGAATGCGAAATCTCTTATAAAGATCGCGGCGGGAAATACCAAGGCCAAACCGGCGTCACACTGCCAAAAGCCTAGCAACAAACTTCACCAATTTAATCTTTTTGTCTGCCCAATTCAAGGCAGTGCTTTCCTTTGGGGAATTTTTTTTAATTCAATTGCAATTCATTGGCCAGAGGTCTAATGTGTTTTTATAACTATACAAGGAGGGGGAAAATGAAAAGAATAAAGGCTTGTATATTTAATGCATACGGCGCGCTTTTGGATACCAATCATCCATTTGATCAGTTCAAGGAGGCGTTAGGTGGTAATGCGATGAATATTTTTAAGCTATGGCGGCAAAAGCGACTTCAATATTCATCTCAACTAAGCCTAATGAACAGACACATTAGCTATGATCAAATACGAAAGTATGCATTAGACTTTGCATGTGATGCGTATGATGTGAATGACGAGTCATTAAAACAAGAAATATTAAATTCACATGCCACACTAGAAGCATTCCCTGATGCACATGACGCACTGGAAAAATTAAAGAAGAAATCGATAGTCACTGCAGTATTGTCTAATGGTACGCCACGATCATTGGCGACAGAAATGAAGTCAGCAAAATTGAATAATTCAGTTGGGCGAATTTTCTCAACAGAACAAGTGCATGCATTTAAACCCGCCCCAGTGGTTTATGAATACGTTGAACAACAGCTTGGCTTCCCGCCCAGCAAAATTGCCTTCGTATCTTCGAATTCTTGGGATATTGTAGGTGCAGTGTCATATGGGTTTTATTCTATTTGGTTAAATCGACATAACAGAACATCCGAGAAGCTACCCTATGAAGCCGACTGTGAAATTAAGTCACTAGATGATTTGGATTCGTTATTGGCTTCTTGATTTTTTGTTGTTTTATGAGTGCAGAGTCTATTGCTCTAAATAAAAATAAAGACAGATCTCGAATTAAGAAAGTGTTGTGCTTGTTCCCCAAAAGCGGCCACGGAATATTAATTGGATTAAGGAGCCGAGTATTAAGGCTAATTATTCATTCATCAAAACTCTGAACATTTTCTCATTATGTTTAGGAGTTACTTATAATTGTCTATAATAACTCTAAATTAATTTGGCAGATACAAGTACTGTATCGTCACCAAGTTTTCTGATGTTTTCTCATCAAATGTATCTAGCGTTAACATCCAGACTTGCCTTGCTCAACAGCATACGCTTCTCCACCAATGTTAATGCGCCCATTGTTTTGCAAGTAAATTAAGAATGCCCCTTGTTCACCTGTGTCGGTTTTATAAGTTAACAAGGTTTGATTATTACGTATCTCTATGCCCCATACTCCTGTAATGGTATTTTGAGATGCGCCCCCAGCTGTGCCGGGCACTGACCAGCTGCCCTCTTTGTAATAGCTATAACGACCATCTCTACAGAAATCTATTACCGTGAGTGTACTGTTTGAATTGATTACCGAGCCGGAATAGGATGTTAGTTTAGAGCCAGCTAATCCACTCTTCCATTGATCTACTATCGATTGTGCTAGGACAAGATGTGATGATAGATATAAAACTAACGCGCTAATAAATTTCAGCATAATGGTATGGCCTTGGCTAAATACGAGTCTATCATGCCAGTCAAATATGACATTTAACTTAACAATTGTCGTTCATTAAAGTTATGTCTATATGCCCTGAAGAAAAAAGCTACCGATTTATATCTTGTATCCAGATCGCTTTGGTCATTTCTAGTATCGTTGAGCCTCTCTTATATACACGCGGTAAGATAAAGTCTGTTTCTGGCGTGTAGCCGAGTTGGCTTTCTTTCATTTCCTGAATTTTTTGATCGACAACATCAAAATCGTAAGAGCGAATTTTTGTGCCATCCGATTGCCGTGCCACGCTTACCTCATATTGACCATCGACAAGTAAATCTCTGAGCATGAATAATTCTGCATTCACTTCTTTACCTTTTTCATGTGGGTGATAAAGGCTGACATATTTAGGCTCAAAGTGTCCTTGTGCAATGTGACCGGTCGTGCGGCGACTGTGTGCAACAACTTTTCCATCACGCAATAAGGTAGCAACAAACATATCGCCTCTCTTTCCCTCTGGCAGGTCTTTGCCGCCAAGCCACATAGTAAACTCAGGAAAGGATTCATCTTTGTGTTCTTTTAGGGTGATATGTGCGCGGGTGCGCCAGTAGCCATCAAAGCGATACTTTTTAACAGGATCAAATGCGTCTTCACCGGCAGAGGTTTGTTCTAAGCGCAGTAAGAAGCGAGTGATAGGTTTGTTATCAGCCACAAACACTATGGTGTATAAACCTGGCTTGGTGAGTTGCACATCAGCTGGTTTGACTGAGCGTATTACTGCAAAAACCCCTTCCCGATTTGCGTAATCTTCAAAAAATTTGTGTTGACCAACAATATTGCCCTCAGCATCAAGAACAGCAACCATGCCATTGAAAGGTGGATCAGGCGCAAATGCTATGCGGTAATCACCAAAGTTAACTAAGCCAGACTCATCCGCAAAGAAACCATTCATAATACTTGTAAAATCGACTGCAGGTGGGTACTGCGCGCTGCTGGTTTTAGTCGCGAGGACAATCAATAGCATCAAAAACAATATAAATTTGTTACTTGCAAAATTCATTTTTTAAATCCTTTAAAGTGCATGCATTCATTTTCTCAAAGTAGTAACCATGTAGCCAAGCCTAGAAAAGCAAATATACCTACAACATCAGTCACTGTGGTCAGGATGACACCCCCGGCTAATGCAGGGTCGACGTTGTACTTGCGTAAAATAATGGGAATTAATACCCCAGCCAAACCAGCAACAATTAAATTTGCCAACATTGCCAGAGCAATAATGAAACCTAACTCAATATCGTTAAACCAAAGTATCGCAATCAGCGCCACGACAATAGACCATAAGATGCCATTCAGTGCACCAATGCCCAGTTCGCGCAGTAATAAAATTTTTGAATTACTTTTTCCGATTTGTTTCAGCGCTAATCCGCGGATAACGAGTGTGAGTGTTTGGCTTCCGGCAATACCTCCCATGCTTGCTACCACAGGTACCAATACTGCTAAGACAATAATTTTTTCTAGTGTGCCCTGAAATAAGCTAATTACCCAAGCGGCAAGAAAGGCGGTGAGCATATTCACGCCTAACCACAGAGCGCGACGGCGAGTAGATTTGGTAATGGGTGCAAAGATATCTTCCTCTTCGCTTAGTCCTGCCATACTCAGGACAGAATGTTCGGCTTCGTCTCGGATGACGTCGACGACATCATCAATGGTGATGCGTCCGAGCAAGGTATGATTTTCATCAATGACAGGTGCAGAAATAAGATCGAGTTGTTCAAACACTGTGACAACCTCGCTGTCCTTGGCGCTGACTAAAATAGGCTCGATCGATTCTTCCATGACATCGCGTACCAGTGTGGCTGGGTCATTAGTTAATATTTCTGATAATGGCAGGGTACCGATGTATTGTTCATAACGATCCACCACAAATAAGCTATCAGTGTGTTGCGGTAGTTCTTGTCGTATGCGCAAGTAACGTTGTACTACATCAAGTGTGATATCACTGCGCACCGTGACAGTATCAGTATTCATTAAGCCACCGGCACTGTCTTCATCAAAAGATAAGACAGACTGAAGTCGCTGGCGGTCATTGTAATCTAGGTTTTCTAGAGCTGTTTCGGTTACAGCGCTTGGCAGATCTGATAACAAATCGGCGAGATCATCTAAGTCGAGACCTTCCGTGGCAGAAATCAGCTGCTCTTTATTCATGACTTCGATTAAGCCATTGCGCACTTCCTCCCCCACGGACAAAAGAATTTCTCCATCGTCATCGTGGTCGAGCATATTCCAGATAAACATGCGTTGAGATTGCGGTAGCGATTCGAGCAAGTGAGCGATCTCAGAGGGGTGAAACGAATTTAGAATGCGTGCGGCACGCTGCATCTCACCGGAGTCTAACGCTTCAGTAATGACTTGGAGATTATCGCGAGCAGCAGCTTTTGGCATTGAAAATCCTCACGTGCATGATGTGCACAATGATGGCAAGTGTACCCGTTCGATAAGCGAAAGCAAAAAAGGATTTAAACAGGTGCGCTGAATATAGGCTGGATTATGTACACGTGTTTGTTGTTACTGAAACACGCATGGTCAGATCATTAACAATGAAATATTAGTTATTAAGCTGGTCTACCATTTCATGGATTTTATTCGGATGCGTTGACGCACTTAGAATACGTTTACACTGCGGTTGAAGTGATTTTACAGAACTTGAATTAATTATTGATTTAACATCAAGCACGGTGGCAGGGTGGGCGCTGAAATGTCTCAACCCCATGCCTAACAACATGCGTGTATAACGCGGATCACCCGCCATTTCGCCACACATCGAGACTGGTATTTTTGCTTGTTTGCCAGCATTCAATGTGAGCTGTATGAGTTTAAGCACGGCCGGATGTAACGGATCATACAAGTAGTTAACCGATTCATCGATACGGTCAATGGCTAAGGTGTATTGAATTAAATCATTCGTGCCAATGGATAAAAAGTCTAACTGTTTGGCCAAACGACTGGCGACCAGAGCGGACGCGGGTACTTCAATCATGACGCCGACAGGAATATCAGTATCAAATTCTTTATCTTCAGCTTTTAATTCGCGTTTGGCCTGATCCAAAATAGATAACGCCATCATTAATTCTTCATGACTGGTGATCATGGGGAACATAATACGCACTGGCCCATTGATCGAGGCGCGTAAAATTGCACGTAGCTGCAGTTTAAATAACTCCGTATCTTTCAGCGAGCGACGCAAGCCGCGCAAGCCGAGCGCGGGGTTTTGTACTAACGGCCCTTTGTACATCGGATCGAATTCTTTTTCCGCGCCTAAATCGAGCGTGCGAATCGTGACGGGGCTGCCTTTGAGTGCGCGGATAACTTTTTTGTATGCATTGAGCTGTTCAATTTCGGAGGCAGGTTCTTCGCGATCGATATATAAAAACTCAGTACGGTATAAGCCAACGCCTTGCGCACCACTTTGTTTTAAGGCTTTTACGTCTTCAATTAATTCGATATTCGCTTGCAGGTCGATCTTGATACCATCTTTTGTTTTTGCTTCAACATCTCGTAGAGATTCTAGTTTTCTACGCTCTTCTTTTTGTTCTTTTTGTTTAGATTTATATTCTTTTATGGTTTTATCATCGACGCCCGCAAGTACCATGCCTTCGGTGCCATCAATAATAATTTGTTCATTTTCTTTTAATAGTTGTCGCGCATCTTGCATACCGACAATGGCAGGAATACCCAGGCTGCGCGCAATAATGGCAGTATGAGATAAAGGGCCGCCCAGCTCTGTTACAAAACCCGCGATATTTTGATGTTGCAATACAACCGTGTCTGCCGGTGTTAAATCATCAGCCACAATGATCGAGCCGCGTAAGGTTTGAATCTCTTTTTCAACTTCGTATTGCTGATCAAACAGCATTTTTTGGATGAGATTAATGACGTGGTCGATATCGTTTTGGCGTGTCTGTAAATATTCATCTTCCATTTGATCAAACACGGCAACCAACTTATCGCGCTGGAGTTTTAATGCCCACTCCGCGTTGCAGTAAACTTCTTTAATGATATCGATCGGTGCTTTTGACAGCATGGAGTCATTTAACATGAGTACATGTGATTCAATAAATGAGGCAATATCTTTAGGTGCCTCTGCGGGGATGGACTCTTGTATTTTGTTGAGTTGTTTGCCAGCACGATCAACTGCTGACTTGAAGCGTTTTATTTCGGCATTGATTTCATCAGGGTGCAAAGTGCGCTCGTAAACTTCCAGAGAACTGCGCAATAGCAAGTGTACATTGCCAATGGCAATGCCACGTGAAACTCCTAGACCACTAATAATTAATGCCATTTCAACTCATTTCTATGCATTTACTCGTCTTCTCCAAAACGGTCTAGCACGAGTTGTTTGATTTTATCCATGGCGTCAGGTGCATCATCGCCTTCGATAAAAAGAGTAATAATGCTGCCTTTGCTGGCAGCTAACATCATGACGCCCATGATGCTTTTACCATTAACGCGTTTACCATCTTTTTCAATCTCGATTTCAGATTCAAATTCACTCGCTGTAGCAACAAATTTTGCTGCTGCGCGCGCATGTAATCCTAATTTATTGCAAATGGTTACCTGATCTTCAATCATGAATAGTTACTTCCTTCAGTACATAAAATAATGCCATCATGGCCGCCAGATAGCGCTTTATCCACCATCTCTTGCAAGTTCGAGTCGTGATAATTCAACACGCGGATAAACATGGGCAAATTGACTCCCGCGATGACTTCAATATCTTCGCGTTCTTTAAAACTATTGGCAATATTGCTTGGGGTTGATCCATACATATCGGTTAATACAAGTACGCCATCTCCATTATCAATAGAGGACAACATTATCTGGGCTTTGTCATGCTGAAAATCTGGATCGCATGAAGGTGAGACCGACAGGGCGCGACACTTTAGGGGTAATTCCCCGCCAAGCGTTGAACGTGCTGTAGCTAACAACTCCTCGCCAATATCACCATGAGTGACGATTAAAATGCCAACGGACATGATGTTACTCGAACTCCCTATGTCTGACAGTAATGGGCTGGTTAATTGATTTACCTAACTCATGTGCAATTTGATTGATGCAATACACCGAACGGTGATGTCCACCCGTACAACCGACCGATACGGTTAAATAACTTCTGTTTTCTTCTTCAAATAGAGGGATCCATTCTTGTAAAAATTCAATAATCGATTTAATCATACGGTCGACTTCACTGTATGAGCCCAGGTAATTCATCACGGCAGTATCTTTGCCGGATAAATTGCGTAAATTAGACTGCCAGTAAGGGTTAGGTAAACAACGCACATCAAACATAAAGTCTGAATCATTTGGGATGCCATGTTTAAAACCAAAGGATTGTAAAACAATCGTCAGGCCAGTGGATGATTTGTTGATGACAACCTCATTAACCAGTGTGCGTAACTGGCGTACATTGGTTTTGGTGGTATCGATATTTAAATCAGCGTAGTCAGCAATTTTACTCAGCATGTCTTTCTCTAGATGAATCGCTTTAATTAGAGGGACATCCTGTGTGGTGAGAGGATGCTTGCGCCGCGTTTCACTGAAGCGCTTTATTAAGGTATTAATTTCTGCGCTAAAAAATAATACTTCGACAGGGACGTTATCGTTTTTTAGTGTTTGAACAATATCTAATAATTTATCAATACTCTCATTGCCTGATCGCGAGTCAATGCCAATGGCAACTTTCTCGTGGTATTCTTTGTCTTGTTGTATGCATTGATCAATCAGTGTTGGTAGTAAACTCACAGGTAAGTTGTCAACACAATAAAAGTCATCATCTTCTAATGTATTTAATGCAACAGATTTTCCTGATCCAGAAAGGCCAGTGATTATAAGTATTCTCATGATGATGCTTGCTCAATGGAATCTTGTTGCATACGAATAAACTTGTCAGCCGCATCATAACCTTTAAGTCGCAATAAATGATTACGCACCGCAGCTTCGGTCATTACAGCCAAGTTTCTGCCTGCGGCAACTGGCACACGTATGACTGGAATCTCCAGACCGAGAACGTTTTTAGTCAGTTGCGGGGTGGAAAGTCTATCCTCAGACTTTGGAATGGACTGCATCGCCGTCAAGTGGATGATCAGTCTGAGATACTTGCTGAATTTAATCGCGCTGTCACCATACATTTTGCGAATATTCAGTACGCCCAGCCCTCTCACTTCGAGAAAGTTTCTTAGCAATGGCGGGCATGAACCCATAATAATATCCGGTGCAATGCGCATGAACTCTGGTGCATCATCGGCAATTAAACGATGCCCACGTGTGACAAGTTCTAAGGCCAGTTCGCTTTTGCCTAATCCACTCTCGCCAGTCAACATGACCCCCAGACTGCTGACTTCCATGAATACGCCATGCAGCGTGATTTTGTCTGCCAGTGCGCGCGATAAAAAATAGCGCAAATGGGTAATGATTTCTGTGGAGGATAAACTTGAGCAGAAGATAGGGGTTTTGTATTCGTCGACAAAGGCTTTCAACTCAATTGGCGGCATTAAGTTGTCGGTGAAAAAAATTGCAATCGTGTCAGAGCCAAATAAGCGTGTGTACGCGCGGTGTTTTTCCTGTTCGCCTAATGATTGTATGTAATTGAGTTCAACATTTCCGAGCACCTGTGCCTGGCTGGAGTGAATTAGATTGAAATAACCTACAATGGTCGCTGAGTCATCACTAAAACTATGGTGAGAAAACGGGGAGGCTAAATAGGCTTCTCCATACCAGATGGATAGCTCTAGTTCCTCACTCAGTGAATCAAGAATTGATTGGGGTGTAGTATTTTCAGGCATTAGACACTAGTTAAAAAATCCAGCGCCTAGTCTAAGCGTCCCATTCAATAACTACCAGTGTTATGCAGCATGCTTATCGGACGTTTCAGCGAATATATTTAAAATCTCTTCAGCAGTTGTACAGTTACGAAGTTTGCTTCTGTTGTTTTGCTCGGATAAAAATTCAGCAAGTAATCCGAGTGTTTTTAAGTGTTCGTCAGTGGCGTCTTCAGGCACGAGTAGGGCGTAAAAGAGTGACACTGGTTGTTGATCAGGGGCATCAAAATCAACGGCACGGTCTAATTTTACAACCGCACAACGAATTTCTTTAAGGTTATCAATGCGACAGTGTGGAATGGCAACGCCTTCGCCTAGCGCGGTGGTGCCTAAGCGTTCTCTTGCTTGCAGTCCTTCACTCACTTGAGTTGCCTGGACTTCATCTAAATCTTTTGCGAGTAGCTCTCCGAGCAACTCAAACACGCGTTTCTTGCTACTGATTTCGTGGAGTAGACGCACACGCGCCGTGTCTAAATAACGAGTGAGTGATACATTTTCCATAACTTATTTTCGGCATAAAGTGCACTTTACTTAGTGGGCTAAACTAGGTTTCTGTGCGCGCCTTCCTGGTTGTGATGATCCTTGATTTTCTCTTTATGCTTAACTATCTGGCGGTCTAATTTATCGATCAGATGGTCAATCGCAACATACATATCGTCCGCAGTGGCATTGGCAAAAATTTTATTACGGCTAACTAACATAGAAGCTTCTGCTTGGTGGCGTACTTTCTCTACAGATAACACGACGTGCGTATTAATTACATGATCGAAGTGTCTTTCGAGGCGTTTGAATTTTTCATTGACAAAATTTCTTATTGCGGGGGTTATATCGAGGTGGTGACCGGTAAGCTCTATCTGCATTTATCCCTCCGTGACTTATGAATTTATGTTTAATTCTCAGCATCTTTATAACCTCCTTCAAAGCGCAATTCTAGTTGCAATTTGAATTCAGCTGTGGCTCTGGGGTCAGCCTCAAGAAGCTGTTTACAGATTAAATAATAGCGCACCCAAGGTGTCGAAAGTGTGGCTAATATCGATTATTTTGACCGAAATCAGAAAGTTTAAATAAGCACTTGAAAAACTTACTAATTTACAATTGTTTGCGTTCGTTTGAAGGGGGTATGGACATCGCTTCTCGGTATTTTGCGACCGTTCGACGCGCAACATTGATGCCTTTTTCATCAAGCAGTTTAGCAATTTTGCTGTCACTCAGCGGTTTGGCGTTATTTTCATCTTCAATCAATTTCTTGATCATGGCACGGATCGCAGTGGCTGAACAAACACCGCCATCGGCGGTGCCCACGTGGCTGGAGAAAAAGTATTTAAATTCATAAATACCCCGAGGGGTATGCATGTATTTGTTGGTTGTAACACGAGATACCGTAGATTCATGCAGTTCAAGTTCTTCTGCTATATCTCTTAGCACCAAAGGTTTCATCGCTTCCGGGCCATAATCAAGGAACTTCCTTTGGTGTTCAATTATTGATGTCGCGACACGCAGCAACGTTTCATTTCGACTGTGCAAGCTCTTTATAAACCAACGAGCCTCTTGTAATTGTGTTTTCATGTAGTTGTTGTCGGTGCTGTTGTCCGCACGTTTAATTAAATCTGCATAAGTCTCATTGATACGCAGTTTAGGTGCTGTATCAATATTCAGTTCTACACGCCATTGATTGCCACGCTTGAAGACAGTGACGTCAGGGATCACGTACTCTGTTTTATTGTCGGCAACGTGTGCCCCGGGACGTGGGTTGAGTGACTGAATTAATTCAATGGCATGTTGCAAATCACTATCACTCAGATCCAGGCGACGCTGAATGAGTTTGGTATTACGACTGCCAAGCGCATCAATATAATTATGGACAATTTCTTTAGCAGAATCTAAGTGTGGGGTTTCTGCGGGCAACACATTCAGTTGAACAGATAGGCACTCTGCTAAATCACTCACGCCGGTGCCAACTGGATCCAGGTGTTGGATCAAATGCCTGATGGCATTTACCTCATCAATTTCTAATTCCGCAAAGGTCTCTAATAGTCCTTGGTAAATATTATCTACGCTATCGGTCAGATAGCCGTCATTATCTATTTCATCAATGAGGGTGATACCTATGATTCGATCTATATCGCTCAAGTTAATCAAGTCAATTTGTTGGCGTAAATGTTCGTGCAATGAGTTGTCTGCACCACTTTCATTTTCATAGATATCGGGCAGTGCATCTCTGGGAGTTTCGTTATACACATTAGATGCCTGATAGATATCTTCCCAATTACTATCAATAGGCAGATCATCACTTATTTGGTCGCTGGTATTGGTAATTTCTTGCTCTGCCTGCAAGCTTGTTGATGATTCCTGCTCACTTTTTTCTGTACTGGGAGCTGTGTCCGCCGGGTTCTCATCATCCTTCTCCAACATCGGATTAGTTTCGAAGATCTGCTGGATTTCCTGCTGTAATTCCAATGATGACAGTTGCAGCAACTTTATCGCTTGCTGCAATTGGGGTGTCATCGACAGTGATTGGCCGACGCGGAGTTGTATGGAGGGTTTGAGCATTAAAAAATTGGCGTAATTATTGCTAGTTTTTTATTAATGAGGCAGATAGTTACACAAAACGCTTGGCTTGAGAAGCGTGCTGCCTATATGAATGTAGCTATATTCCGACTAGCTGTTTTTTTGTACTGTAGTGAAATTAACTGTTACAGCTGAAATTCTGAACCGAGATACACATCTCTGACTTGTTGGTTGTTGAGTAAATGTTCGGGGGTGCCATCTGCAATGATTTCACCCTGATTAAGAATGTATGCACGTGAACAGATGCCTAATGTTTCTCGCACATTATGGTCAGTGATTAATAATCCAATGCCACGCTCTGTTAGTTGCTTGAGTAAACGCTGTATGTCCATCACTGAGATAGGGTCAACACCAGCAAAAGGTTCATCAAGTAAGATAAACTGAGGCTGAATTGCAAGAGCACGTCCGATTTCCACACGTCGACGCTCTCCCCCCGATAAGCTGAATCCTTTGCTTTTGCGAATATGTTCGATTTGTAAATCTTGTAAAAGATGCTCGCATATTTCCCGTTGCATGTTTTTATTTATATTTTTTCTTAGTTGCAGCACGGCAATGATATTTTCTTCCACAGTCAGTCCGCGGAATACGGATGCTTCTTGCGGTAAATAACCAACACCCTGCTGAGCACGCGCATGCATGGGTAATTTGGTAATGTCTTGATCGTTTAAACCGATGTTGCCAGCATCACAAGGCACTAGGCCTACTATCATGTAGAAGCTGGTAGTTTTGCCTGCACCATTAGGACCCAGCAGACCAACAATTTCGCCACTTCTAACTTCGACGTCAACGCCTTTGACTACCTGGCGCTTTTTATATGTCTTAGCAAGTTGTTTTGCCCATAGGCGGTTATTGTTTTGCATCATCTTTAACTAAGTTTGACTTGGGCTGTATGGTAATTTTGATACGATCTTTTTTAGTGCCGGTGTCAATCAGGCCTTCTTCGGTAAGGTAGAGGATGTAATCACTTTTGATCACATTGCCCACTTGAGTGATTTTACCTCGACGAAATAACTCCACTTTTTTTTCTGCGCTGTTATGAATCATTTCTTCGGACTCAGCATAGACGATGTCACCATCATCCGTTGTTTCTTGGTAGGTGGCAAGATTGCCGACTGATATCATCTTTGTCACTTCATTGTCTTTGGTATACACGGTAATTACATCGCCGGTAAGAATGGTCGTGCCTTGTATCATTTCAACATCACCACGATAAATACTTACGCCAGTTTTATCATTTAATTCAGCAGTATCTGCAGTGATGTGAATCGGTTTTTCACTGTCGTCGGATCGTGCATGCAGGCCATTAAAAAAGAGTAAGCAACTTAATAGTGCCAGCGAAAATAATAATTTAGTGTTCATAGATGCCACGTACTTCACTGAGGAAATTAATTTGTTTAGTGTGCGGGTCAAACTCTACACCAGTACCATGCATGGTGCCTTTGTTATGAATAACCATAGCAGGTAATTCGGTGTAAGCATGTTGGGTTTGATTGTTTATCGCTAGTTGTTCAGTCTTTAATACAGCATTACTGTTATTACTATTGCTCATAACAACTTCAACATTATCGTTTAATAAGGTTTCATTTCTAGTATGAAACACTTGCGCTTGTTTTGCCGTAATCACAATAGGTGATTCTAACTCGCGCTGCATGATCAATTCAGGGTCATCCATAAATGTGATTTGTTGAGCTGTTTGCATGCGTGTTGATGGCGAATGGATTATCGATTGTGTCTCGCCTTTGGCGTTGGTGTTGGTCAGCGAAAAATTTTTAAACTGGTGTGAATAATGCTGTTGCTCAGGCGAGTTGATTAACTGCTGAGTGTATTCACTCTCAACAGTTTTAAGATGGTAATATAGCGCAACTATAGTGAGTGAGATGCCTGCTAGTATTAATATAATTTTAATCATTGCACATTGTAGTTGAGTGCTTTATCTAATAGACCATTCGCATCCATGATGAGTTCACATACTTCTCTCACGGCGCCATGCCCGCCCATTGCATTAGTAGTATGATGCGCATGTTGAATGACCCATGGATGCGCATCGGCAACTGCAAAAGATAAACCAGACATCTGCATCGCCGGCACATCGATGATGTCATCACCCACAAACGCAACTTGTTCGGCTCGAATGTTTTTAGAGGCTAATAACTCGGTTAATGCATGGCGCTTATCAATATGGCCTTGCATAATAGTTGTTATTCCAAGTTCGTTCATGCGCACGTTAACCGCCTCGGAATCACGTCCAGAGATAACGGCGACATCAATACCATAGTGCATTAGCATACGAATACCATGACCATCTCGTACGTTGAAGAATTTAGTTTCTTCACCCAGATGATTGATTGCAATGGTGCCATCAGTAAATACGCCGTCCACATCAAACACGACCAGTTTAATGTGAGTGGCTAATTTTTTTATTGATTCAAAATCCATTGGAAATAGGCGCTTAAATCACACCTGCAGTGAGTAAGTCATGCATATTCAATGCACCAATAAGCTTATTGTCATCATCTGTGATGGGAATAGAGTTAATACGTAATGTTTGCATGAGTTCTAAAATTTCGGCAGCTAACTGATGTGCTTGTGCAGTGTGACAGTTAGCAGTCATTACGTCACTCATTTTAGACTCATGAATGTTGACATCTTTTTCAAATACGCGACGCAAGTCACCGTCGGTAAATATACCAAGTACCTGTTGCTGATCATCGATGACAACGGTCATGCCCAGGCCTTTGCTAGTCATTTCCAGCAGCCCATGTTTGATACTCATGGAATGGTGTACTTGGGGCACTTCTTCATTACGATGCATGATGTCAGCGACTTTAATTAGTAAGCGCTTTCCTAGTCTGCCAGCGGGATGCGAGCGCGCAAAGTCGCTTTCATCAAAGCCGCGTGCATCCAGCAGGGCAATCGCTAACGCATCACCCATAGCTAACATGGCCGTGGTGCTGGTAGTTGGTGCGAGACCCAAGGGACAGGCTTCATTGTCGACGGAAATATTTAATTTAACATCTGCATTGTCAGCAATACTCGAATTAACATTGCCCGTGATTGCAACGAGCTTGATGGCTAATCTTTTTAAAGGTGGAAGCAGGGCAATTAATTCATCCGACTGGCCAGAATTAGATAACAGAATGGCGACGTCACGTTTGTCGATCATTCCCATGTCACCATGCGCCGCTTCAGCCGCACTAATGAAAAAGGCCGGGCTTCCGGTACTTGCCAGTGTGGCGGCAATTTTACGTCCGATATGACCTGACTTGCCAATCCCTAGAACAACAATACGCCCCGTGCAATTTAATAACAGCTCACATGCTGCAACAAATTCATCGTCAATACGACTGTTTAAGCTCATCACCGCATTGGCTTCTTCTTTAATGACAGCTTGAGCGAGTTGAATTGTTTTTTGCATGTCTAGCGTTTTCATTATTTGCGTGATCTGTTAGGCGACATTTTGCATGTATATAGTGACTTGGAAACCAATAAAACACCCGAGCAATACCACACCAGATAAGCGATGCATGCCTTTGCCCTTGTGTGTCATAAATGCTAGGAAAAATAATAATACTGTCAGTCCGACCATGATTGGCAGGTCGCGGCTAAAGACTTCAGCTGGAATCATGTAGGTTTGAATCAATCCAGGGACACCAATCACGCCGAGTGTATTGAAGATATTAGAGCCAATCACATTACCAATAGCAAGGTCAGTATGATGCTTCAACGCCCCGGTCACCGATGCTGCTAACTCAGGAAGACTGGTGCCAATCGCGACAATAGTGAGCCCAATGACTAAATCAGAGACGCCAAAAAATTGTGCCAGTTTGACGCTTGACGTTACCAAAATATTTGAGCTAATCAGCAATAAAATTAGCCCCACCAGTGTCCAAATTAGCGAAGCGGTTAGACTGCTATGTGCATTGTCCTCATCTTGTAGTTCTTGTTCTTCAGACTGCATAGCAAGATAACTGATCATCACAATCAGTGTAGTAATTAGAATCAGTGCATCAAATAATGATAGCTGCGCGTCTTTGAGTAACAACCAAGTGATGCCCGTTGCGACAAATAATACTGGGAATTCGCGATATAAGGTTTTTCTGGCGACAAGAATCGGAGTGAGAAAGGCGGTGACGCCTAATATCAAGGCAATGTTAGTGATATTTGAACCGACTGCATTACCGATTGCCAGACCGCTGTTACTCTGCCAGGCGGAGATGGCAGAAATGAGCAACTCAGGGGCAGATGTGCCAAAGCCGATAATCACTACACCAATAATAATTGGCGAAATTTTGTAATGATGCGCCAGCCCTACGGCTCCTATAACAAACCGATCTGCACTCCAAACTAATAATGCGAAGCCAAACAGGAGCCCAAGAATAATCGTAGCCATAGGAAAATAATTTTAGAAAGTGGCGATTATACATGTTTTGTTTATTGGCCCATATGGACAAAAAACAGTTTGCTTAAGCGCTGAATGATGAAATATTAGGCAAGTTCACTAATAGCAATAGACCACGTATGATTGCGTTTTAAAAAAATACACATGACAGACAACACTCCATACATCAGTTCTGAGCCACTAGTCGAAATACGCGATTTGTATTTTTCGCGTGGTGAAAAAGCCATATTCAACGGCCTCAGCTTAGATATTCGACGTGGCCAAATCACTGGTTTTATGGGCCCAAGCGGAACAGGTAAAACCACATTACTGAAGTTAATCGGAGGGCAATTAAAGCCATCTGAAGGCAAAGTATATATTCAGGGGCAAGATGTTAATGCGATCAGTCGTGCTGCCCTGTTTGAGCTTCGTAAGCGCATGGGCATGTTATTTCAAAGCGGGGCATTGTTAACGGATATCAACGTATTTGAAAATGTCGCTTTTCCTTTGCGTGAACATACCAAACTGCCTGATCAGATTATTCGTGATCTCGTACTTATTAAACTAGAAGCCGTGGGTTTGCGTGGTGCCAGAAAACTTATGCCGAGCGAATTATCAGGAGGCATGGCACGCAGAGTGGCATTAGCCAGAGCAATTGTGTTGGACCCCATGATGATTATGTACGATGAGCCATTTACTGGCTTAGACCCGATTACAAAAGGCACCATCGTGACTTTAATTAAACAACTTAATCATGCGCTCGGGCTTACCAGTGTGATTGTGTCGCATGATGTCGAGGAAACACTCTCTATCGCTGATTATATTTATGTTATTTCCGATGGCGAAATTGTTGAATCGGGTACGCCTGCTAGCTTACGCAAAAGCAGTTCAGAGTGGGTGCAGCAGTTCTTGAATGGGTATCCGGATGGTCCAGCACCGTTTCATTATCCAGCCCCAGACTATACGCAAGATTTATTGGCGGGACGTTAAGCATGCTAGATTGGTTGCAAAATATAGGGAAAAAGTCTCTCTATAGCTTTGAGTCTCTGGGACGTTCGGCACTCTTTTTTGTTGCTGTGGTGCGAGGACTGGGTGTCGCCTTAATAAGATTTCGCCTGACATTAAGGGAAATTTATTCTGTTGGGGTACTCTCGCTAGTTATTATCGCAGTGTCGGGGTTGTTCGTAGGCATGGTGCTAGGACTGCAAGGCTACGTCAATTTCGCGAAATTTAATGCCGAAGAGTCATTAGGTATTTTTGTGGCTTTATCTTTGGTGCGGGAGCTGGGGCCTGTCGTCACCGGCTTATTATATGCCGGGCGTGCAGGATCAGCGCTGACAGCTGAGATTGGCCTTATGAAGGCCACCGAACAGCTAGCGTCTATGGAAATGATGGCCGTGGACCCAATTCGTAGAATTATTGCCCCACGATTTCTAGCTGGAATCATTTCTATGCCATTATTAGCCGCCATATTCAGTGCGGTCGGCATCTTTGGTGGCTATTTTGTAGGCGTTGGATTGTTAGGTGTAGATTCTGGATCTTATTGGTCACAAATGCAGGCGAATGTCGACTTTTCCGGGGATATTGTTAATGGAGTGATTAAAAGTGTCGTGTTCGGTATCGCCTGTAATTGGATTGCGCTGTATGAAGGTTATGATGCGGTACCAACCGCAGAAGGCGTCAGTCGAGCTACTACGCGCACAGTAGTTCGCTCTGCGTTGGCGGTGTTGGGGCTTGATTTTGTGTTAACAGCGTTAATGTTTGGCGACATCTAATTCAATAAATAGATTTCTATAAGTAGAGAAAACGCGAAGAGAGAATGTTATGACAACGAGGTGGATGGAAATAACAGTCGGACTATTTGTAGTCATGGGGGGTGCTGCACTGTTTGTGCTGGCAATGAATGTGAGTAATTTTGGCACGGTTAGCTCAAAAGAAGGCTATTTTCTAACCGCATATTTTGAGAATATAGGCGGCTTGAAAGTGCGCTCAGCCATTACTGTATCCGGTGTGCGCGTGGGCCAGGTCAGCGACATTGTGTTTGATCCAGAGCGCTTGCAGGCTAAAGTCACGCTCAGAGTGGATAATGAACATGACTATTTTACCCTGGACACATCGGCCAGTATTTATACCGCAGGATTATTAGGGGAACAGTATATTGCTTTGGAACCAGGCGCGGAAGATGACACTCTAACCGATGGCGATGAAATTGAATTCACCCAGTCTGCGGTAGTACTCGAAGAAATTATTAGTAAATTTATCTCTAACGCAAGCACTAGTTAAAGTTAAGGAAACTGAATGAACAAATTGATCATTATATTAATGTTAGCTCTGTATGGATTTACCACATCGGTCAGTGCTGACGAGAAAACACCGGAACAGATTGTAGAAGAAACCTCGGCTGAGTTATTAAAAGTCATCAATGAACAATCTGACCGGATTAAAAATGAAGATGGTTATGTTAATCAGGTGATTAATGATCTGATTTTGCCGGTTATTGATTTGCAATCGATGGGTAAATTAATTCTTGGTAAACATTGGAAAACAGCCAGTGAAGAACAACGCAGTCAGTTTATTAATGAATTCAAATCGATGCTTATTCGAACTTATGCAAAGTCAGTGGCAGATTATGGGCATGCCAAAGTTACTGTTTTTCCACCGCAAGGTGAGCAAAAAGGTAAGCGCCATAGAGTTAAATCTCACCTGGATTTAGGCTCCGGAACGCCGTTACAAGTTGATTATGTGTTTCGCAGAAAAGATGATGCCTGGAAAGTCTTTGACTTAGTAGTGGATGGATTGAGTTTGATTAAGAACTTCCGCACTAGCTTTTCTCAAGAGATTAGTGAGACATCATTAGATGCATTAATCCAGCGTCTAGCATCCACAAATACGGATGCAGCATAAATAAACGATTCTAGTTAATGGTTGAATTACAAAGTCTTGGCAACGGCAATTTTCGCGTGAGCAGTGATCTCACAGTATCGACTGTGCCTGCATTATGGGCGCAATCACGCAAAGCGTTTCCACCCACACAAGCATCTACGATTAGTGTTGATGTGAGTAATGTTAACCAAGTGGATAGTGGTGGTTTAGCCTTATTAGTGGCATGGGCGCGCTGGGCAAATTGCCGCGACAAGCAATTTAATCTTCAAGGTAGCCCTGACAAGCTTGCTGTGTTAATTGAAAACAACCAGCTCGAAAAGCTGTTTTATTCGTCTTAGGGTAAGATAGCCCACCTTTTAAATTTCACTGCTGCATATTTCAAACATAATTAATCGTTGCAGCGCTCTTAATAGAACGTCATGGAAAAACTACTAGTCACGGGTGGCACACCTCTCCACGGTAAAGTACGGGCATCTGGCTCCAAGAATGCAGTGTTGCCTATCTTAGCGGCTTCATTGTTGGCAGATACCCCAATGACAATTGGTAACGTGCCGCATTTACTCGATGTCACTACAACCATGGGATTGTTAGGCGAAATGGGTGTTGCATTGACGGTGGATGAGCGCATGAATATCGAGTCCGATGCCAGTACGATTCAGCACTTCACTGCGCCGTATGATTTGGTCAAAACCATGCGCGCTTCAATTTTAGTATTGGGTCCTTTAGTGGCGCGTTTCGGACAGGCCGAAGTGTCGTTGCCGGGTGGTTGTGCGATAGGTACGCGGCCGGTGGATTTGCACATACAAGGGTTACGTGCATTAGGGGCGACTATTGACGTAGATGGTGGGTATATCAAGGCCTCCGCCTCGCGTCTTAAGGGAACACGCATCGTACTTGATTGTGTCACCGTTACCGGCACAGAGAATCTGATGATGGCCGCGACACTGGCTGAAGGCACCACGGTGATAGAAAATGCGGCACGCGAGCCGGAAGTGAGTGACTTAGCGCATTGTTTAATAACCATGGGTGCCAACATTGAAGGCATTGGCACAGACTGTTTAACCATTCATGGTGTCAGCCGCCTTGAGGGGTGTAACTATTCGGTACTTCCAGATCGAATTGAGACTGGCACGTTTCTCCTTGCAGGTGCCATTTCCAAAGGCTGCGTAAAGGTGATGCATACTGCGCCACGTACCTTGGATGCGATTCTGCAAAAGTTAGAAGATTGTGGGGCGTATGTCGATACCGGTGACAATTGGGTGCAGGTAGATATGAAGGGCAATCAACCTAAAAGTGTCAATATAAGAACTTCTCCCTACCCTGCATTTCCAACAGATATGCAAGCGCAATTTACCGCCCTGAATGCTGTAGCAGAGGGCTCCGCCACCATTACTGAAACCGTTTTTGAAAATCGATTTATGCACGTGCAAGAACTTCAGCGCATGGGAGCAAATATCTCTGTGGAAGGTAATACGGCGGTGGTCACGGGTATAGAACATTTAACCGCAGCGCCAGTGATGGCAACCGATCTGCGTGCCTCGGCAAGTTTAATTTTAGCCGGCATTGCGGCCCAAGGTGATACTATTGTCGATCGTATTTATCACATCGATCGCGGATACGAATGTATCGAAGAGAAGTTGTCTCAGTTGGGTGCCAATATACAAAGACTGCCAAATTAATTAGGTCAACACGTGGATAATAAAATTACCTTAGCCATTTCCAAGGGGCGCATCTTAAAAGATACCATCCCATTGCTGGAACATATGGGAATGGCGCCAGTTGAAGACCTGGATAAAACGCGTAAATTACTTGTCGATACTCAAAATCCAAATGTGCGCGTGGTGGTTATTCGTGCCACAGATGTGCCGACCTACGTGCAATATGGTGCTGCCGATTTAGGAATTGCAGGTAAAGACACCTTAATGGAATGCCAGGGAGAAGGCTTATATGAATTACTGGATTTGGGTATCTGTCAATGCAAGTTAATGGTGGCCGGAAAACCGCAGCAGGCTAATGCTGGAAGTCGGCTGAAAATCGCGACAAAATACGTCCGCGCTGCTAAGCAATATTTTGCTCAACAGGGTAAACAAGTTGAAATAATTAAGTTATACGGTTCTATGGAGCTTGCGCCCATCACCGGGTTAGCAGATCTAATTGTTGATCTTGTTGATACTGGTAATACATTACGTGCAAATGGTTTACAGCCACTTGAACATATCGCTGATATCAGCTCGCGATTAGTGGCAAACAAAGCCTCTTTAAAAGTCAGATTTGATAAACTGCAAGCTATTGTTGAGCAGTTTCAAGAAGCTATTGCAAATACACAAAGTGGAAAATAAAAAGATAGGAAGACAAAACAATGAAATACCAAACGGATGATTTACGTATTATTGAGATGAAAGAGGTCAGTTCACCGACACAGGTGCTGACTGAATTTCCTATCACGGAAGAATCGTCTAGTTGTGTATTTCTAGCCAGAGAACAAATTCAAAAAGTGTTACATGGTGATGATGATCGATTAATGGTTGTGGTCGGCCCATGTTCAATACACGATCCTGTCGCAGCTAGAGATTATGCCAATCGTTTGTTAGCGTTAAGAAATGAATTGTTGGATGATTTATTAATAATTATGCGCGTGTATTTTGAGAAGCCACGTACCACGGTTGGCTGGAAAGGTTTAATCAATGATCCTAATCTTGATGACAGCTTTGAGATCAATAAAGGCTTAAGGCTGGCGCGTGAATTACTGCTTGATCTAAACAATATGGGCATTCCAGCGGGCACCGAATACCTAGATCTGATCAGCCCCCAATATGTAGCTGACTTGGTAAGTTGGGGGGCAATTGGTGCACGCACAACAGAAAGCCAAGTGCATCGTGAATTATCCTCAGGATTATCTTGTCCGGTTGGATTTAAAAATGCTACCGATGGAGGCTTGCAAGTCGCGGTGGATGCCATAGGTTCTGCGACACGTCCGCATCACTTTTTGTCTGTGACTAAAGAAGGTAAGTCAGCCATCTTCTCAACCGCAGGCAATCCTGATTGCCACGTGATATTACGTGGCGGCAAGAATACTAATTATGATGCTGACAGTATTAATGAAGCCTGTGCTAGCTTGGAAAAAGCTAATCTAGCGCCACGCGTGATGGTAGATTGCAGTCACGCCAACAGTCAGAAGCAACATGAAAAGCAGATGGAGGTTGGCGCCGAGATTTGTAATCAGTTATCTGCCGGTGAAAAAAGAATCTTTGGTGTCATGGTCGAAAGTCATCTGGTGGCAGGGCGGCAAAATGTCGTTGATGGTAAAGCCGAGACTTATGGTCAAAGTGTTACAGATGCATGTATTGATTGGGATAGTACAGTGACATTGTTAAAGCAGTTTGCAGCCGCAGTGCAAGCGCGCAGAAATGTAAATTAAGCAAGCTCTAGTTTATTCTCTGACGTTTTTTATATAACAACTCATTATGCTTTCGATTCAATACTTCGATACACGGCAAGATCAATTCGAACAACAGTTTGCCCAGTTCTTAAATGCTAATTTAGAGCATGAAGCAGATGTTACTGAGCTAGTACGGGAGATCATAAACCAGGTTCGTGTTGACGGTGATGTCGCGTTACTAAAATTTACCCAGCAGTTTGATCGCTTAACGTGTAAGAATGCGAGTGACTTGGAAATCCCACAATCTGATTTACAACATGCGCTTGCATCGATTAGTGATGATCAACGTAATTCACTGCAGCAAGCCCATCAGCGTGTAAAGCAATACGCTGAGCATCAAGGGCTGCAGTCTTGGGATTATACTGATGAGCATGGTTCACGCTTAGGTCAACGTATTACTCCATTAGATCGGGTTGGTGTGTATGTGCCTGGCGGTACGGCGGCATATCCTTCATCGGTACTCATGAATGCAGTGCCGGCAAAAGTCGCAGGTGTTGCTGAAATAATTATGGTTGCACCGACACCTGACGGAAATATTAATCCGATGGTGTTGGCTGCCGCCGCGGTTGCTGGTGTGGACAGAGTCTTTCGGATCGGTGGTGCGCAGGCTGTTGCAGCACTCGCGTATGGAACAGAGAGTGTGCCTGCGGTAGATAAGATTGTTGGACCGGGGAATATTTATGTCGCCACTGCCAAGCGCATGGTGTTTGGCAAGGTGGGCATTGATATGATTGCTGGGCCCTCAGAGGTGTTGGTGATCTGTGATGAGTCTGCTAACCCTGATTGGATTGCTATGGATTTATTTTCTCAGGCTGAACATGATATATTAGCACGTACTACGCTTCTGTCAACATCGCAAAACATGTTAAAAGAAGTTGAAGCAGCGATGAATCAATTACTCCCCACGCTTGAACGCAGTGATATTATTGAGCAAGCAGTCAATACCTTTGGTTGTTTTGTAAAAGTAGATAGCCTGCAGCAGGCAGCGAGCATTAGTAATCAAGTGGCGCCTGAGCATTTAGAATTATCGGTAAACAATCCAGATGAATTACTAACGCATATACAACATGCTGGTGCTGTCTTCATGGGCCACCATACTCCAGAAGTATTTGGTGATTACTGCGCTGGACCAAACCATGTGCTTCCCACCAGTGCGACGGCAAGATTCTCATCACCTTTAGGTGTGTATGATTTCCAAAAACGCATGACCATACTTAATTGTTCAGACCAAGGTGCGCAACATTTAAGTAGCATTGCGAGTACACTTGCTCATAGCGAGGGTTTAACCGCGCATGCGCGTTCGGCTGAATTTCGTGGTAATAAATCAGCCGATTAAATCTAGGCAGTCTTTTATAACATTACTTATTCTCAAATTTACTTGTTTAAGAGTCTATAAATGTCGAATCAATTTGTTTCTCGGCTGCGACCAGAGGTAACTAAATTACATGCTTATGCTGTGCCAGATGCAGCAGGTATGGTTAAGTTGGATGCGATGGAAAACCCATTTGCTTGGCCGGTGGATATGCGCACTCGCTGGCTAGAGCATATTAGTCGTGCACAACTCAATCGTTATCCCGCACCTAATCCGGATGTACTTAAGCACAAATTAATGCAACAGTTTGGTCCACATGAAGAGTGTGATTTATTATTTGGTAATGGCTCTGATGAGTTGATTCAATTATTAGTATTAGCCATTGCTAAGCCTGGTGCATCTATTCTCAGCGTTAGCCCTAGTTTCTCTATGTACGAAATGATTGCACAGATGATAGGGGTTGAATGTCATATTGTGCCATTAACTGACGATTTTCAGCTAGATATGTCTGCAATGTTGGCAACCATTAAAGAGCATGACCCTGCATTAATATTCATCGCTTACCCGAATAATCCAACCGGCAATTTATGGTCGCGCGAAGATGTGCAAAACATCATTCAACATAGCCAAGGGTTAGTGGTAATTGATGAAGCCTATGGCCCATTTGCTGCTGACACTTTTACCCATGATCTGGTTAAACACAATAATATGTTGTTACTAAGAACAGCGTCTAAGTTGGGTTTAGCCGCCGTACGGTTTGGCTGGTTAGCAGGAGAAAAAAGTCTCGTTGCTGAATTAAATAAAATTCGCTTGCCATACAATATTAATCAACTGACTCAATTGACAGTTGAGTTTGCGCTGGAAAACTTTTCACTATTTGCTGAGCAGGCTGACACAATACGTAATATGCGCGGTTCGCTGTTTGGCCAGCTATCGGCAATAGAAGGTGTAAAGCCTTATGTAAGCGAGGCGAACTTTATATTATTTGAAGTGTTGTCAAGTTCAGCAGATGATGTGTTTGATGGCTTATTACAACACAAAGTATTAATTAAGAATTTAAGTCAACAACGCGGGTTGAAAAACTGTTTACGTGTCACGGTGGGCTCAAAAGAAGAAAATAAAATATTTTGTGATGCGTTGATAAGTGTATTAAATCAATAGTAATACAAGTTCTTGCTTGCAGGATCACTCGGGTTCTATCGCCTCGCCATCAGCACCAATGTCAGATGGCATCGGTTCGTGTTCCGATTTAGCCATATCCTCTTGAGTAGACTCAATACCAATATGATAGGCTGCGAATCCGGGGATCACTACCTGATTAACAGCCATGCCGATAATATTGCCATTCACAGGTGAGACTAATTCTGTACGCAGATTAGTAATTGGATCTGTTACAAATCCTAGTACGTCACCTGAGGACACGCGATCACCTAAATCCATTTCACTAAATAATATGCCGCCACTTTCAGCGCGTAACCAAAGTGACTCATAGTAAGTTGGTTTGGGGTCACCCCAAATAAAAGCGCGCGTATACATTTCTAATTTATCAAGCATGCTGTTTATACTATACGTGCCAGCTTCAATTTGATTTTCTTGAATACGTAATGATTCACCAAGTTCCATGGTGAGTGCCACGATGCCATTATAATTTGCCACAGTACGTAACATGCCTGGCCCGCCGGCATGATGCACAATGGCTATTTTGTCAAAATTACTAACAAATTCTGCTACTTTAGGATCACTCATGTTGGCACGTATTTGCGGTAAATTGTTCCTGCGAAAGGAACCTGTATGTAAATCAATTAAATAATCACAGTGACGTATCACTTTAGTAAAAAGTGAAAATGCAATTCTCGAAGCTAGGCTCCCGTTGGGTTCGCCTGGAAAATAACGATTTAAATCTCTACGATCAGATAAATATCTAGATGTGCGTTGAAATCCTTGTAAGTTAACTATAGGTACACCTATTAAAGTGCCCGCTAACTTTCCTGGGTCTATGTTGTACATCACGCGACGCACAACTTCGATACCATTCAATTCGTCACCATGTATGGCGCTTGTTAAGCAAACTGTAGGTCCATCTTTGGCGCCGTTGATAACCAGCACAGGAGTGGGCAGAGCTAAACCGGAAATAGTAATTTGTGGTGACCATGCTAGTCGTGTTGATGAGTTCTTTGGAACTTCTGCGCCCAGAATGACTAATTTTTTTTGCTGGCTCGTTTGTGGCTGATCCGTATCAGTTTGTTCTGTATCTGATAGTGTTTCAGTTTCTTCATTATCTGTTGGTTTATCCATTATGGAATCGGCAGGGACTTTAACTCCATCATCTATCTGTTCATTTACTTCGCCAGGTTCAATTATCGGTTCCGGCACAGGTTCAGGTAATGGAGCGACTTCTTTTAAATCGAGATTGGGTGCAACGGTGGGTTTATCAATCGCTTCGAGTTTGAGGTTGGTCTCGATAGGGTGTGGCGGTGTATTTTCATCAAGCTCAACATCACTGGCAATAGCATTAATCGCTAACAATAATGTTATTGATACGAGACTTAATTGTCGTTTAGTGAATAAACAATAGGATTGAATCATATCGGTTCAATATAATGATTGTGCAAGCGTAATTCTCTGTGTGACGTCTTGAGGTATATGCTCAAGACGCTCAATTTTATCCAAATTGATTTGTAAGCCTTGTTGATTGGCTAATTGCACATTCAGGCCGGGTCGCGCATTCAGTTCCAGCATTAATGGCCCGAGTTCTTTATCTAAAACCATGTCTACTCCCAGGTAACCTAGGCCAACTGTATCTGCACATTTAACGGCAATCTTTAGAATTTTCTCCCATTGAGGGATTTCTATATCATGAATGGAGTGTCCGGTATCGGGGTGCATGGATGTGATGTAATTGCCACTCACGGCATAGGTGGTTTTGCCTGTCTTAAGGTCAATACCAACACCAATCGCCCCCTGATGGAGATTAGCCTTACCGCCTGACTTGCTGGTGGGTAAACGAATCATGGCTGATATTGGAACACCCCTGAATACGATAATGCGAATATCGGGTACACCTTTGAAGCTGACGTCATTAAATATAGGATCAAACTTAACGCAGTATTCCAAAAATGCCTTATCAGGTAAGCCGCCTAAGCTATACATACCGGATAAAATATTCGCTACGTAATGTTTAACGGAGTTGAGACTGATAAGGTCACCACCGGCCGTTTTATAGAACTTACCGATTTTACCCGCTAATACTAAAATGCCATTTCCGCCGCTACCATGAGCAGGCTTAATTACAACTTCATGATTAGTCTGTAGTTGTGTTTCGAGAGAATTGATTTCATGATTGAACTCGATGGTTGCATACAGCTTGGGTACCGCAACACCGTTTTGCACAGCCAGGCTTTTAGTCGTTAATTTGTCATCGACTAATGGGTAAAGATGTCGCGGATTGTAACGCATTATGTAATCACTGTTGCGTTGATTAATGCCTAGTACGCCATGTTTGCGCAAAGTATTTGGACGCACTAAACCGATCATGAGTCTTTAGGCTTTACCTTGGCGATATCTTTGAAACGAATCAGTTCGCTTAGCCGGTATCCGGTGTAACGCCCCATGAGTAAACAAATACCTAAAATGACAAGCAATAATTCAGGAAACACAAACATCAAATAAGAAAGTTGCTCGCTGGTCATTAACAGATAACCAAAACTTGCCACGACTAAACTGCCGAATCCTTGAAATAATGCCGCTTGCGCTCCATTCTCTTCCCATGCAATCGACATACGTTCAATGGTCATGGCTAAGATAACCATAGGAAATAATGACACGGATAACAGTCTATCGATGCCAAGTCGGCTGGTGATTAAGCTTATCGCCAACATTAAGATAACAACAGTGACCAATATTACAGCTAGCCTCGGGATAAGCAGTAAACGTAAATGCTCGAGATAAAAGCGAATTAATAAACCGATAAACACAATGGCAGTAAACAAAATAATACCCCAAAATAATTGCGTTTCTCTAAACGCCACAGCAATTAAAATAGGCATGAATGTGCCAAATGTTTGCACGCCAATGAAGGTACGCATGAACACAACCAGCAATGCGCCGAGGGGTACCATTAACAGTAGGCGATAGGTGTTTTGGCTCTGTACCGGCAATGCTGACAATGTTAACCCGGTAAGCATTGAACCACTTTGCTTTGCATTTTGTTTAGCGACATCCAGTAGTTCGATGTATGACTTAGTTACAGAGAACTGCAAGTCACCGTTCCTACCGTTTTTTAAATAATAAAAAGGTTCATCACCAACTTTCCAAACCAAGTGATTTGCCGGGATACCGGATTGCCCGTTGCTAGGATCAAAGGTCAGCCAATCATCCCCATTATATGCTTGTATTAAAACGCGAGGTTGTGTGTTATTTGTTGCATCGGATAATGCAATCACCCAAATTTTTCGTGTTGGAATGTGTGCAACTGACAGTAGTTTTATCACCAGGTTAGCGATGTCTTGATTAGAATCAGCCAGTCCACGAATAAGTGAGATGTTCTCATTCGCGTCGGAGGATTTAAGTTGATTAATTAGTTCATAAGTAAATGTATATGTGTCGGCAGATTGACTGCGCACATCTTCTATAATTTTGTTTACCGCAGTGGAGTAGGGCTCGGCAAAATAAGGTGCTTCAGGATAAGTGGGCACACTCGACCATTTTGCTTTGGCATGCGTTTTGGTTACGGTAGTCCGGTAATAAAGAGTTTGTCTGCCTTGCGCTGTTCTAATTGCCCAATTGGCGGTTTTGTCATCGTCATTATTATTTATATTTAGACCAAACTTGCCTGAGATAAAATATTCTTCAAGCTGTGTGAAGCCTGGTGTGTTATCGGGGATATCTAATGTCGCTTTAATATTACGTCGATTAGCATCAAAACTTAATCTGGCCTGTACCGTCCACGCCTCAGTTTCTTTATCCGCAGTTAATGGGAAATCCAACTGCAAACTTTTATGTAAGAAAATGGCCAGGCCAATCGTAATTAATACAATTGACCAAAATATAACTGGAGCTCTATGCATGGAAAATTTAACTTAAGTTAATGCATCATGTCACTCGGGCATGCTGAAAGAGTTAAAAAAGTTTTATCGGGGTCAACGATGGCCGTGGTTTTAAGAAACTGTCTTCCAAGTAACACGGCATAAATGTATTCACTTCGGTCGGCGAGTGTGAATTCACTTGTGTATTTTCTGCCATTAAAGCATATATCAAGTTCAACCACATAACGTTTGTCATGATTGCCATCATGATTTTTTATATTAGCTTTGCGCGCGCGTGGCCTTTCCAAGTTAAGTTTATGTTTCGTGCCTTTGCTGTCGGTGAGATGTAAAGTAAATCGTGCCCAGCGCTTGCCGTCTTTTTTAAACGGCTCTACATTGGTTGCGTAAATGGAAGATGTTTTGGCGCCCGTATCTAACTTTGCTTTTACGTCGTAATCTTGATTTTCAATGCGGACTTTTTCTACCCACCCGGCAATGATGCGTGCGGGCTGTTTTGCATAAATATACGGTACACTTAAACTATAGGTAGTAAAAACTAATACCGCAAGTTTAATTATTATTTTTATCACGGGGAGGCGTTTATCTATAGAGTTATTATTTGATGAAAGTGATATGCCAGCTTTGACTATAAAGCAAGTGATAAGTTTGCAAGCAATTACAACTTAAGGATATACGGTCACGCCGCAGTGCTGAATGACGTACGGTTAATACACTCAAAAATTAAATCTAGTAAGTCAAGGAACCATAAATTGGTCTTTGGCCAACTTCAACTGTCCATTCAGCAAGATTCCCATCACGAATACCTTTAACCGTCAATGGCTGTTGTGGGCTTACCCGAATAACTTCATTCAGGACCTGTTTTTCATCGCTAATCGGATGATCATTCATCGATATTATAATGTCGCCAGGGAATAAGCCCGCTGAGTGTGCCGGGCCGTCACGCACAACGCCAGACACTAATACCCCTCCCATATCCGTTAAGCCAAATGACTCTGATAACTGGGGCGATATATCCTGTACCCGAATACCAATCCAGCCGCGTAATACACGTCCGTATTGAATCATATGTCTCATGACTTGTTGCGCAAGGCCAATGGGGATGGCAAAACCAATGCCGACCGAGTTACCGTTCTGAGAAGAGGTAATGGTGTTAATGCCAATCAGTTCACCGCGCGCGTTGATTAGTGCACCACCTGAATTACCCGGATTAATCGCGGCATCGGTCTGAATATAATTTTCAAATACATTTATGCCGAGTTGATTGCGTCCAGTCGCACTGATAATGCCTTGCGAAACTGTTTGGCCCAGACCAAATGGGTTACCAATCGCAAGCACAACATCACCCACCGCAAGAGGGTTCAATGTAGCAAAAGTGATACTTGGAACATCCGCGGCACTTATTTGTAGAACGGCAAGATCCGTTTCTGGATCAGCGCCCACCACTCTGGCTATTAGCTGTCGTCCATCGCGCAGGAAGACTTCAATTTCTTCTGCGTTCTCGATCACATGATTATTAGTCAAGATATGACCTTCAGGTGTGACAATCACCCCCGACCCAAGACTAGTCACAGTGCGATCTAATTTTCTTCCATACATGTTTCTTAACATGCGTTCTAACTGAGGATTATTAGTAGTAAACCTTCTGTTGCCGGCGACCAGTTTTTTTGTATAAATATTTACGACAGCAGGGGCGGCGCGGGCCACAGCATCTGCATATGAAAATGGGCCAGATAACACATTGCTAGGTATATTTTCAGTATCTGTTGTCTGTAGCCAGGTATTCGGCATGAGAAAAATTAAAGCCGCAGCAGCAATTATTCCTACCGCAGCAGATTGTGCTAAAAATGTCAGTAATTTACGTGGCAACATGGGCTGCTTACACTAGCATGTGATGTGCCTGACGTCAGCACGCGTCCCTGTTAGTATTGAGTTCCCAAAACTCTCACTCACACTACTCAATATTCATGTATGGCCACATTGACTGACATCGCAAGTTACGCCGATGACTATTTAAACGTTAATGAATTTTCTGATTATTGTCCGAATGGACTGCAGGTTGAAGGGCAACCCCATATCCAAAAGCTGGCCAGTGCTGTTAGTGCAAATTTGTCAGTGGTTGAGCGCGCCATTGAATGGGGTGCGCAATGTATATTGGTCCATCATGGCTACTTTTGGAAAAATGAACGTGCGGTGATCGTGGGTATGAAAAAGCGCCGCCTAGGCGCCTTACTGAATGCTGATGTGAGTCTTCTGGGTTATCATTTGCCTCTCGATGCGCATCCAGTGGTCGGGAATAACGCCCAACTTGCTCAAAGATTAGGCATTGATGCCCTGAAACCACTTCAAAAAGACAAAAAAACACCGATTGGGAATGTGGGCATGCTTGTGTCACCCGTGAAAATCGCCGAGTTCGTGACGTTATGCGAGCGTGCATTGGATAGGCAAGCCATTCATATCGACGGTGGGCCTGAAATAGTACAGAAAATTGCGCTATGTACGGGAGGAGCGCAACATATGATTGAGCATGCCGTGGAGTGTCAGGCAGACGTATATTTGACTGGCGAGATTTCAGAGCAAACGGTACATATTGCCCGCGAATCCGGGCTGCATTTTATCGCCGCCGGACACCATGCCACTGAGCGCTATGGAGCCCAGGCACTTGCCACTCATCTGGCCGATAAATTTGCCCTGGAGCATCGCTTTTTTGATGAAATAAATCCTGCTTAAAGATAGTAGAATACTGATTTCGCCTTGACGTTTTTTACCAGTTACGCCATCCTACCGCGCTTTTAGGTGGCAGACTAAGATTCGCTATGAGGGAGCTATCTGTCGCGCGGGAAGCTAGCTAAACACAGATTATTAGATAATCGATAAGGAGAGTTACATGTCGGAGCACGTAGTAGACGCGGGCCGTCGTAAGATGTTGACGGTGAGTGCGAGTGTAGTGGGTGCTGTCGGTGCTGCGGTCGCAGTCGTTCCATTTCTATCCACCATGAGCCCCAGTGCTAAGGCACTTGCGTCGGGTGCGCCAGTTGAAGTGGATGTCAGTAAATTAGAGCCTGGCCAAAAAATTCAAGTGGAATGGCGTCGTAAACCGGTATGGATCGTGCGTCGATCCGAGCAAATGGTGTCTAACCTAGCGAAAACTGAAGCAAGAGTGCGAGACCCAAATTCAAATGCTGCACCAGATCAACAGCCGGCCTTTGCACAAAATCAAATGCGTTCACTGAGACCAGATGTGCTGGTATTAGTCGGTATATGTACACACCTTGGGTGTTCGCCAACGTTCCGTCCAGAGTTAGCACCGGAAGATTTAGGCCCTGACTGGGTGGGTGGGTTTTATTGCCCTTGCCATGGTTCATTTTTCGATTTGGCTGGCCGTGTATATAAGAATGTTCCAGCAAATAAAAATTTAGAAGTTCCTCCTTACAAATATCTGACAGATAACTTGATATTAGTGGGTGAACTTGACGAGGGAGCGGCATAAATGACAAACAAAGTTGGTGGAATTATTGGCTGGGTAGATTCGAGACTGCCTGTCATTGAATTTTGGGAAGCACATCTATCAAAATACTATGCACCAAAGAACTTTAACTTTTGGTATTTCTTTGGTTCTCTAGCACTGTTAGTTCTTGTGATACAAATTGTCACGGGAATTTTCCTCACAATGCATTACAAACCTGATGCCGAGTTAGCATTTGCCTCAGTGGAATACATCATGCGGGATGTCAACTGGGGATGGTTAGTGCGATACATGCATTCGACCGGGGCATCCGCATTTTTCGTGGTGGTCTACTTACATATGCTGCGCGGATTAATGTATGGCTCATTCAAACAACCACGTGAGTTGATTTGGATCTTCGGCATGATGATTTATCTCTGCCTGATGGCGGAAGCATTCATGGGTTACTTATTACCTTGGGGTCAAATGTCTTACTGGGGTGCGCAAGTAATTGTTAATTTATTCGGTACCATTCCGGTGGTAGGAGATGAGTTAGCATTATGGATACGTGGTGATTATGTGGTATCAGATGCGACCCTAAACCGTTTCTTTGCCTTGCATGTGATTGCAGTTCCGATTGTGTTGCTAGGTTTGGTTGTTGCACATATCGCTGCACTTCATACAGTAGGATCAAACAACCCTGATGGTGTTGAAATTAAGAAGAACAAAGGCGCTGATGGTATCCCTCTAGATGGTATTCCATTCCACCCTTACTACACAGTGAAAGATATTGTTGGTGTGGTGGTGTTCTTATTTATCTTTGCATTAGTTGTGTTCTTTGCGCCTGAGATGGGCGGATACTTCCTGGAACATGCGAATTTTGAACCGGCTAATCCGCTGGCGACGCCTGAGCACATTGCACCCGTGTGGTACTTCACTCCCTTCTATACAGTACTTCGCGCGATACCTAACCCATTCTGGGGTGTAATGGCCATGTTTGCGGCTGTCGCAGTGTTGTTTGTTCTGCCATGGATCGATAAAAACAAAGTCAGATCGATACGATATAGAAGTGCACTTTATAAAGTGAACTTGTTTGTTTTCTTGGTTGCTTTTGTTTGGCTTGGTTATCTAGGCATGCAGGCGGTGACGCCAATGGCTTCGCAAATGGCACTTAGATTATCAGAATTATACTTCCTATTTTTTGCCGTGTTAGCAATCTATAGCACGCAACGCTCAGCCATGTACTACATCGGTTGGTTTGTTGTTTTCGTTGGCTTAATAACTTTTTATGATTTCTTCAGAAACAATCCTGAGATTTCTGAGTTGACATGGAAGACTTGGATTATTCCAGTCGCTTACTTAGTTGTGACGTTATTAGGTGCAGCATTTACTAATCTAGATCAAGATAAACAAGTTCCAGAGAGGGTTACTTCATGAAGAGTATTATTAACATAATTTGTGTAAGCGCCCTGCTTGGTACTGCTGTATTTTCCACAACATGGGCTGCAGGTGGTGGCGGCACGATTTATGAAATGCATGTTGATGTGCATCATAAAAAGTCATTGCAACGTGGCGCCAAGTACTTCATGAACTACTGTTTATCTTGCCACTCTGCTGCTTACAGTCGCTACAATCGTGTGGCCGCTGATTTGGGTATCAGTGAAGAAAATATGCGCGAGCATTTAATTTTCACTGGAAGAAAGTTTGGAGACACCATGACAGTGGCTCTGACACCCGAGCAAGGCAAAGAATGGTTTGGTGCACCACCTCCTGATTTAAGCGTACGTGCACGCTCACGAGGGGCTGATTGGATCTACAGTTTCTTGAAAACTTTCTATGTCGATGAATCAGCTATCAGAGGTGTAAATAATTTACAGTTTCCTGGAACATCAATGCCTCATGTATTATGGGAGTTGCAAGGCCTGCAAACGCTTAAGGCGGATGAGCATCACGGAGATGATCATCATGAGGACGATGGCCATGGTGCACACGGCAAGAAAAAAGAATTATTCGAAATAACCATGCCTGGGAAAATGACGCCTGAGGAATACGATAAAGCAATTAAAGATATCGTTAACTTCATGGTCTATATGTCAGAGCCCATAAAGTTAAAGCGTCAGTCCATTGGAACTGCCGTATTGTTCTTCCTGGCTGCGTTAGGCGTGCTTGCTTACTTCATGAAGCGCGACTACTGGAAAGACGTACACTAAAAATAATAACTAAAATTTGGAATATCTATGGCGTTAATCGCTAATCGAAGATCCGTGATGACTTTGTTTTCGGATCCTGCCTGCATACAAAGTCATCGCACCAGAATTGTTCTGTCAGAAAAAGACATCACCGCTGATGTTGTTCAGATTGATCATAATAATAAGCCTGAAGATCTATCCGAGCTAAATCCCTATAACTCAGTACCGACACTCGTTGATCGAGATCTAGTGTTATATGACTCGCGAGTGATCATGGAATATTTTGATGAAAGATTCCCGCATCCACCACTTATGCCAGTTGATCCTGTTTCCAGATCGAAGTCTCGCCTAGCGTTGTTTCACATTGAAAAAGATTGGTATGGGCCTGTAGATGCTATTTTGCATGGTGATGCAGAAGCGAGTCAGCAAGCTAAAAAAGTGTTGGAAGATAGTTTAATAAGCTCAATCGAAATATTTAGTGTTAAACCATATTTCCTCAGTGATGAATTTAGTTTAGTCGACTGCTCAATTGCGCCACTATTATGGAGACTTCCCAGCTTGGGAGTTAACTTACCAGCTGATGCTAAAGCTATTGTAGAATACAGTAATCGAGTATTTGATCGCCCTTCATTCCGTAGCAGCCTAACGGAAGAAGAGCTGGAAATGCGTCCTATCTAGCTAGACACATTGTTCAGAAAGCGTATTGCATTTTGCGCGTCTGTTTTAGGTAAAACTTATAAACTTCTAATGACATCCACCCGCCCATATTTGATCCGCGCCATGATGGAGTGGATTTTAGATAATGGCATGACACCGCATTTGCTAGTCGATACTCAAGATGAATCTGTTCAAGTCCCTAGACAATACGAACAGGAAGGTAAAATTGTGCTGAATATAAGCCCAACCGCGACGCAAGATTTGAACATAGACAATGACGTTGTCACTTTCAATGCCCGCTTTGGTGGTGAACCGATGTCTGTTTACATTCCCATTGGCTTTGTGTTGGCTATCTATACACGAGAGAACGGACAGGGGATGATGTTTGGTGAGGACAATGAAATTACGCCGCCGCCCGACCCTGACAACCCTTCAACCAAGCGCGCCCATCTAAAAATAGTGAAGTAATTTTTCTAACAACAGATGTATTCACATCTGTTGTTTAAAGTGCAAACTATCTGCGCGTGTTAATTTTTTACTAACTGGCTCTCAGGCAATTGCTTTAATGCGTAAAATCCTATACATGTAAACATTAGATTACTCAATAGTGTATCGCGAAAGAAAGGAATACCAGCAAGATATGCTTGTTGAAGTCCGTTAATTGTTTTTGCATATATATCATGGCTAAGCCACGCGCCAAAATTCGTGATAATAAAAAATAGTATGGCTGACAGTGTCGCACCGACCAGCATGTTCATAATTGAGCGCTGTTTAATGAATCTATTGCTGAGCACAATAATCACTGCCACTGAGAAATACACATATACCATAGTGCTATGCACGCCTAGCAATATATCGCTGACTAGCATGGCGGCTAAGGGGATCAGTAACGCCAGTCTGAGATTGCTAAAATAGGCGCCAGCCAATAATGCCATTGCACCCAGCGGGGTAAAGTTGGGAGGATGTGGAATCAGACGACTGAGGGCAAGGAATAACACGACCAATAATACCCATTGCCACGAGGGTTGATGAGATTGCTTGTCTTTCATGTGTTCCATAACCATGCGGCACCTCGTACACCACTTGAGTCTCCATGTTTAGGAGGCAGTAATTTTGTTAATACAGTATCGGAAAAAACATGCTGTTGCCATAGAGCAGGCACATTGTCATACAGGCGTTTAACATTAGACATGCCACCCCCTAATACGATGACATGGGGATCGAGCAAATTAATCACACTGGCTAAACTCCTTGCCAAGCGTGATTCATATCGAGCTAAACATGATAATGCCTCTTCATTGCCCTCATTTGCCTGGCTAATGATTTGTTCCGGACTTGCTACCTTGCCTGTTGCTGCTAAATAATCATGCGCTAAGCCAGGGCCTGAAATATAGGTTTCTATGCAATTTTTTTTGCCACACCAACATTCAGTCGATTCTTTATTATTAGCGTTAGGTAAAGCGTTATGCCCCCATTCCCCAGTGATTGCATTGGGTCCATCAATCAGTGTTTTATTAATTACTATACCGCCGCCGCAGCCAGTGCCAATAATGACACCAAATACAATCTCAGCATGTTGACCATTGCCATCTATCGCTTCCGACAAAGCGAAACAATTTGCGTCATTGGCAATACGCACGTCGCGTTGTAATCGCTGTTGTATGTCTTGGAGAAAAGGTTTTTGATTCAGACATACTGAGTTACTGTTACGCAGATAACCATGACTAGGTGAAAGTGCGCCAGGTGTGCATATGCCAATTGTAGCTTGGGTGTTTAAAGTGGTTTCAGCTTGCCAAATTAAGTCGCAGATAGATTGTAATGTTTGATTATAGTCGCCTTGTGGTGTTGCGCTGCGCTGTCTGTACAGTTCTTTCCCTGCGTCATCAAGAGCGATGATTTCAATCTTCGTTCCACCCAGGTCAATGCCTAGTCGGATAGTACTGGTTAGCATTTGTCCCCGGGTTCAGGGGCTACAAACTGCTTGTTCCAGTAACTTGGTGTGCTGTTATTCTCCTTCTCAATAACACGTGCGAGTACAAACAGAAGATCACTTAAGCGATTAATATATTGAATTAATTCACCGCGCAGTTCATGTTGGTTAGACCATTCAACTAAATTGCGTTCAGCACGTCGACAGACTGTGCGAGCAACATGGCAGTGTGCAACCGCGAAGTTACCTGCAGGGAGGATGAATTCTTCTAATGGAGGCAAGTGTTCATTATAGTGATCAATCCAGCGCTCCAGCCATTCAATATCCTGTGTGTTAGTAAGTAGACATTGAGGTGCGCTGAGTTCGCCTCCGATATTGAATAAGTGATGCTGAATGGCGAGTAGTAATGTTTGTATGTCTTCGCTAACACCGCTGGCAAGCACACAAGCAATATTCGCGTTTAGTTCATCTAGATCGCCTTGTGCTTTTATAAGTATGCAATCTTTGCTGACTCTTTCTCCAGTGGCGAGACTGGTAGAGCCGTCATCGCCAGTGCGTGTATAGATTTTTGTTAGTCTATTTGCCATTGGCCTATAACTTTAATTCAATGCCAACAAAGCCAGAAAATTCATTTGTCTCAAAACCAAATACATCTTGATATTCCTCGTCAAACAAATTGTTTATCTTGCCAAATAATTTAATCACGTCATTGTATTGGTAGTGTAACGCAAGGCTAACAAGCGTGTAGTCGTCTAATGTAACACGATCACCATTGCTAAAATCAATATCGCGTCGATCGCCGACATAATCGATGGCAATATTAGCATTAGCGCTGTTATTTAAAAATGAATAGTTGATTTGGCCTGACCACTGATGCTTGGGTCTTCGTATTTCGCTGCGATCATTACCGGTAATATCGGGTTCAATTGCATCTAAATATGTATAGCTGCCACTAATCGATAAAGATTCTGCTGTTTGATTGTAAAATGAAAATTCTAATCCGTTGCGTTCACTTCTGGATTCGTTGTTAATCACAGTCGATCTAAATGGAGGTCTGGACTCAAACACGGTTAGAATTTCATCTTTTAAGTCTTCCCAGAATATCGACGTTTCAATAGTAAGACTGGAATCAAACAGTTTTTTTGATATACCTAATTCCCATGACTCTGATGTTTCTGGTTCTAAGCTTGAGTTACCAATGAAATTATTTGGTGCGAAGCCGAACAGCTCGGTAAAACTAGGGTTCTTAGCGCCAGTAGCATGCGCAACATAAACTCTAGTATCGCTGTTAGGGTGCTGATAGTTAATTCCTATCCTATATGTTTTCTGGTTATCAAATTCATCATTGTCGTCGTGACGCAGAGCTGTTGACAATGTCCACTGCTGATCTAGATGGGCCCTGTACTCAAATACTATTCCGTAATTAGTGATTTTTTGCTTTTGATTTGGATCAAACCCTGGGAAAGATGCGCCTTGTTGGTTGAAGCGTTCTTGCTCGCGTTCAATAGCAAAGGTGATTGTTTGATTTAAACCTAATTCAGCAATCTCTGGAATATAGCCAGTCGATTGGTAGGAGAATTTTTCCTTAGTCGCCTCAGATTTGCTGCTGGCAAAAATTTCATCTACTGAGTCGTTACTTGTATCAATAAATGAAGTATCAAAAAGATGAATCCAGTGCTGGTCTAGTGTAGATAATTCTACAAAGGCGCGCGCATAAATTTGTTCTACATCATTTCTGCCAAAGCCATCCATGGGCACCCCGGTGGGGGCTGGATCAAACTCATTACTTGCGTTGATATAGCGAGTCGATAGTCCGATTTTTACTGCATCATGAATTTGGTAGTCTGTGTTTAAATGTAACGTGGTATTGTCATACCCATCGCGTTCATTGCCTGACGTGGCAGCATTAATTCCATCTGTGTCGATAAAATTTCCTCCAATGGATAAATTAATATTGTCAGTGCCAATAAGAAATTTAATATTGCCTTGGTAAGCATTTTCACTGCCATAAGAAGAACTGGTAATTACATGATGTCCTTGAATCTCTTTGTTCGTAGTTATGCTTATTACACCCGCTAACGCATCACTTCCCCATAATGCACTTTGCGGTCCGCGCAATACTTCAATTTTCTCGATATTATCTGTAACTAAATGTGCAAAATTGAATGCTGCATCAGTCGCGGGATCATTGGCTTCGATCCCATCTATGATCACTAGCACTTGATTGGCTTCGGCACCGCGAATTCTCACTTGGGTCAAGCCGCCGGCACTGCCTTGTGTTGTCACATTCAATCCTGGCACTGACTGCAATAGTTCATAAACGTAGCGTGCATTCTTTCTTTCAATGTCTTCTTTAGTGATCAATGTCAGCGCATTCGGTGTATGTTGGGCATTCATCGGTACACGACTGGCCGTAATAGAAATCGCGGAAAGGTTTTCATCCGCCCATGCATTAGTGGCTATACAAAAGACAACTGATGTGATTAACGCTGTGCGTATAGTGCTCATGTGCTCTCCATAGTTAGTAGAGGTTTTGAGCAAACGCAGTAGATAATAGATTGCATAAACTGCACACCCTAAGATGTTGCGCTATGCACAAGTGCTAGTGTGAAGTTCAAGCAGCCCGAATCGCCCACCGCAATTTGCTGCGCGGTTTATAGGCCGGTCTCCGGGCTCTCAACTCTACTACGTCGCGAACTGAGTATGTTTCTTAGTGGCTACGTTTAGAATGTACTCGCTCAGTCATTTATAAAACATAAACTCTCTAGCTGTGTACGTTCTTGCTTTGCCACAGGAAATAATTTCTCAGCTCGCAATGGTAATAAAAAAATAAGAATGCTTATTAAACTTCATTCTTTATAGACAGCCTTCCCATGGGTTACACAGTGGCATGTTGTCTATCGTTCAAGTTGATTACCGTTGCGGGGGCAGCTCTGGTTTTTCACCAGATTCCCTGTTTCACCCTGGTTCTTTGAATAAGAACAGGACACCTATACCGCTAAATCAAAAATTAATTTTTCTTGGTTTATATATCCAGTATTTAGAGTCTCGTATGATACACGATATTTTAGGCTTGCAGGTCAGCGAGATCGTCTAATATTTGTTTGCTATGTGTATGAGCATTTACTTTGCGGTAAATTTTTTGAATGGTTCCTTGCGGATCAATAATGAAAGTGTGCCGCTTAGCAATTTTAATGATGCCCAAATTGAGCAAGGCTTGATATTGTCTAGCCACTTGGCCATTTGTATCGGTGAGTAAAGGGAAAGGTAAACGATGCTTAGTTGAGAATGCTGCATGACGCGAACTATTATCCAGGCTGACACCCAGCACCTGAGTGTTGTTTGCTTGTAGCACAGTGTAATCATCGCGAAATTCACAGGCTTCTTGTGTGCAACCCGGAGTGTCGTCTTTCGGGTAAAAGTAAAGCACTACCCACTGCCCCAGATATTGTTTTAACGAATGTGCATGGCCCTGCTGGTCAAGCAGGCTAAAATCAGGTGCAGCTTGTCCAACTTGTAGGTCGTTAACATGAGATAAGTTTGTCATTGCTGATCACTAGATTTGTGGAAATTACTCAACAGGGTAAGTGTACGCGGATAAAAAGCGTGATGCAGTTATCAATAAGTTATAGCTAATAATTTCAAAGATTTATATCAGTTGTCATAATAAATTCATAAATAATTCTTTGTTGATGTAAGAGTAAAATATTACCTGTATTTCAGTGCTTTAAGACAATAGCGCAGAATAAACGAGTTCAAAATGACGTTTCTGTCATTTTTATTTCATTTAAATTTAATCTTAGTTTGGATAATGCTCTACTCGCGACACCGTGATTATTTGAGAATTGGTTGGCATTGATAATGAGTGGGGTGTGTCGTTAGAAGAAATAATGTCATTAAATCAAGCTAGTAGGGTGATGTGATAGGTGTCACATCAGGTTGGAATGAAATATACCTTACTAAAATTAATAATAAACTTAATAAATTACAGTGAGTTACATAATGTTAAATCATTACATGCAAGCAACAAAAAGAGTAGTCACTAGTGTAGGTGTAGTGACTCTATTGTTGTTTGGCAATCAAGCATCAGCCGCGATGATTGAATACAAAGCACACTTGTTTGGGGAAGGCATGCAGCTGCACAATTGTATCGATTTGGATTCTCGCGGAACCATATTTGCGGATTATGATGAACAGGAGGGTACGCTAAGTAATATTCAAGGTGCATTAAAATTCGTCACCATTACTGAAGGCTTTATTAAGCGTGGATTTAATAATCTCACTAATTATGTATTAGGGACGTTCAACGACAACGCACCTGAATTTCTGCGTGATAAAAATATTTTCGTTGATTTGTCGCGAGGGGCTGAATACGAAAAAACAATTGTTAATGAAAGGAAAGTGCGTGAGTGGGGTTGGGCATTCTTTTATGATCCAAACGACTACGCAGATGCAGACGCATTGTTTGCAGATAGAGATAATTTGAGAACCATTTTTGATCCAGAAAAAACTTTCGCTGAATTATGTCCAGAGTATGCGAATGGCAATAGTGCCGGTTATCACGGATGGTGTAGTGCAGGAGTAGAATTTTTCACTAACAAGGGCACGCCAGCACCGATTCCATTGCCAGCAGCATTTTACTTGCTTGCTACTGGAATGATTGGCTTAGCGGCTTTCTCGAGAAAACGCTCTTAAGATAGAATCTAACAAGTAAATAGCGAGCAATAGAAATATTTTTACGCTTTAATTTCTTGGTCAGTTAAGTACCAGTGTAACTTGGTATGCAATGAAACAACTGAGCCGACAATAATCAATGTGGGTCCCTGAACGTGCTGTTCATCAACTAAGTTTGGCAATGTCGATAAGTCACCGATCAACACTCTTTGCTCAGGAGTCGTGCCTTTTGAGATTAATGCTGCAGGTGTTTCAGAACTCAGACCATGTTTGATCAGTTGCTGGCAGATAATACTTAAGCCATGCAAGCCCATGTAGAAAACGATAGTTTGATTGGCATGCGCCAACATGTCCCAATTCAAATTAACTGTGCCATCCCTTAAGTGACCCGTGACAAAAATACATGCTTGTGCATGATCCCGATGTGTTAAGGGAATCCCGGAATAGGATGCACACCCTGCCGCCGCTGTGATTCCTGGCACGACTTGAAAATGAACCCCTTCTTCCATCAGTGTTTGTATTTCTTCGCCGCCGCGACCAAATATGAATGGATCACCACCTTTAAGTCTAAGTACGCGTTTGCCTTGTTGTGCCAGGCGAACCAGTAACTGGTTGATTGATTCTTGCTGAATCGCATGATTAGCACGTTGTTTACCGGCATATATTTTTTCTGCATCCTTGCGCACCAGATCCATAATTTGCTCGGAGACCAGGCGGTCATATACCACCGTGTCGGCTTGTTGCATTAAACGCAAGGCGCGAAAAGTGAGTAGGTCTGGGTCGCCAGGTCCAGCACCCACCAAGTAGACTTCTCCGACTTCATTGTTAATAAAGTCTTTTTTATGTAATTTATTTTTTAATGCAGTTTCGGCGTCGCCTAATTTTCCCGCCAGCACCATTTCTGCAATGGGTCCTTGCAGGACTTCTTCCCAAAATCGTCGGCGTGAATCATCGTTGCTAATTTCTTGTGTCGTGATATGACGATATTTTTCAACCAGTGCAGCCAGTGCACCATAAGCTGACGGTGTGCAACGTTCCAAGTTCCTGCGTAATAATCGGGCAAGTACTGGAGAAGCACCGCCTGTGGTGACAGCAATTTGAATTGGATCGCGGTCAATGACTGAGGGAAGCACAACATCACCTTGTTTGTAATCATCCGCGACATTAACCAGTATGTTTTGTTGTTTGGCTAATTCACTAATATGTTTGTTTAAAGTTTTATCGTCTGTTGCCGCAATGATTAATGTTTGCTGATCAATGTCTGTATTGGTGAATTCTCTTAAATGAGTAGTAATGGCGTGTTGCTCACAATGTTCTTTCAGTGGAGTGCATATTGAGGTGGCGACAATTGTCAACTTGGCGTCAGCCTTGGTGAGCATTTTCACTTTTCTATACGCAATAGTTCCACCCCCTATCACTAAACAGGGTTTATTTTTGATATCTATAAAAAGTGGTAGCAAGCTCATGCGAGTGTTAATACATTTATTTGATTGATAATTGGGTTGGTGAGGTGAGCAATGCGCTTACGCATGACTGAACCTATTGCATCTGTCACTCCAAATATTGGGTCGAGTAATGACTCGTTTACCATTGATAAGTAGAACAAGGCGTGGATTGATGATAGTGCATCTGGCCAACAATTTGTAATAGCATTAATTTCTTTTTTATAGTGCTCGCATAGTAAAAATATATGTTGCTCAAGTTCTTGTGTTGTGCGCCATTGATAGTTCTGCGAATTATCCAGGCCACAATATTCGCCAATGGTATTAAATATTTCTACCGCGACATCCTGGTCATTGGGTTTTGTCAGTACTATTTTGATTGTTTCAAGTGCCGCTTGCCCCTGGCGACTAAAAAGTCTGTTAAGTTTATTTGCAATTACGTTATCTTCTGTTAGCTGCTTCACTATCTCATGGTGTGAATGAGCACTTGCTTCCAAGGGTAGTGATTCAGGGCACTGTCGAATGAAGCCAACATAAAATGTATTACGTCGTTTAGCGCGTTTCCAAATATCTAGTTTAGTTTTTTCTTCAATCAGACCGGGCTGCAATATCAGACGCACAGAGTCCATCATTGCTTTAGAGGATTCTTCAAATGGCAAAAACTCTACCAAGAAATCAGCCAATTCGGGGCCTATGGTTCCGCTTGCCACGGGCTTGCTTTCTAACAGGCAACGCGCTGTTTCTGAGCTGGGTGCACACCACCATGCGCGCCGCGCAATTTCATTGGTTAAGCCACTTGCATGTACCACTGCCACAACGGCTTCCGGTTCTCCAAGTAATAATAATTTTTCTAGACTGTTATCACGAGCTTGGCCCATACGTGACCAGCGACGCAGATAAACAGGGTAGCCGCCAGGAGAACCCAAGATATGAGTCGATAACCACTGCCGCACCAACTTAAGATATTTATCGTCTTTACAGTTGGCATGTAAATTAATTTTGGCCTCACCTTTATCTGATAGCGCATGCAGTTCCATGCGAGATTCATCAATGCGAATGGCTTGTAAGGATTGTGCCAGCAGTACGTTGAGCCTTAGTTTGTCCTGGTCTGATAAGTCCATTAATTTAGTTGCACGCGTTGGCCAAATGGTACCGGTGCACTTCCTTTGACTAGCCAAATTACAGGGTAATGGGGTGCATTGTCCGGGAACCTGCCAACACAATCGCTAAAGTAAACCAACAACTGTGGAGCTTGGTCTTGCTGTTCTGCCCACTTGAATACCGGCCTGAAATCTGTGCCCCCACCGCCAGTCAATGTTTTTGGTAAGCAAAATTCATCCCATGACTCAAATATCCAGGGACAACCAGGTGCAAGTTCGGCATCACATATCAATAAGCTAATGCGCGCGCGCAACTGACCCTTAATGGCGTCTACCTCACACATAAACTCATTCATTTCATCGTCATCAATGGATCCGCTTACATCAATTGCCACGACCATATTCACCTGTGAGCTGCGTAAGCTGGGGTAGATTGAAGGATCACCGCGGCGTGAAGAAGGGCGTGCATAGTTATAGTCATCTCTGGCCGTGGCCGTCATATGTCTTGCCAGAAGTGCACGCCATGGTAATTTGGGTTGCAGCATAAACTCCACCAGACGTGCCATCGATGTGCTTAATTTTCCTGCTTGTTGTGCTTGTTGTGCAGCTCCTGCCAGGCGCTGTTGCCACTGCACTGATAAGTTATCCAATTCCTGTTGACTCATACTTGCCGGTTGAGGCGCGCCATTGTCTCCGCTTTCGGGTTTGCTGTCATGATTATTTTCGTTGGTTTTTTCTTTTGACGAGTTATCGTCGTTATCCTGAGCATTGTCTGTTGGGTCGCTGTTTTCGTCATTGCCCGAGTTGTTTTCATTATTACTGTCAGCGTCGCCATCTTCTTTGTCTTGTAAGCAGCAATATATTTCTTCTGCCGTCATGCCCGTGAAACTGTCTTCAATTAATGTGCCGGGCGGCGCGGTAAATCCTTCTTCAATTAATATGGGATTGACTGCATATTCACAGGCAAGGTCCCAGCGATGTTTAATGCGGTGTCCGCGTCTAGCAAAGTGCGATAATGCACAATGCAATGCTTGCTTGGCTAAAACAAATTGTGTTTCTGAGCTATGTAACTGATTAATGTATTCGTAATTGAAATATATTTTTTTTGCGTCGGTCGCGGCAGTAGTGCACCACTCAGGGTCTGCCATTTGCAAAGGCATACGCAATACCAGGGCGCCTAAAAATGGTTTATCTAGAATTAGACGAGTACGCGCGGCAGCAAGTTTAGTATCTACAGAGTTATTGCTCGTGTTACTCAAGGTGGGTAAAGCGGTAATTAATTGTCGTAAAGCATTAAATCTGCCACTGAGTCTGCCCATGAAGCAAACTCCGGCAGTGCAAAAATCTGTTCACCTATGGCGCGGTGCATATCGGAAATCATCATCACGCCCATCTCTTTTTGTGGGAATTTATGTGCATAATTCAAAATGTTTCCCTGAAATTTTGCCGCATCATCATTGCCAGAGTTATTCACACGAATAGCTTGACCGACAAGTGCTGAGGCCACTGCATACTGCAAGTCGATTTCGCTGGGGACAGGTACATCATGTCCATTAACAATATCTTCGATATTCGGCATAGAATCTAAGTTGGCAATAAATGCATTCAATTCAACCCCTGCTGCAGGACCTACGCAGGCTTGCAGTGTTTCAAGTAATATTGCGCCTTGATCAACGAACTTTTGCAACGCACGGTGAGCAAATTCCCATGAACGCGGTGAAGGAAAAGCCATTGGATTTTGCGCGGCATCAAAATCGAATATTAAATCCGGGCGAAAACGTAAAAATGCAATAATGCGGTCATCAATATTATTCGCATAAGCCCACGCGACCCAGTCATCTAAGTTTGTATCTACTTCGTAATGGGAAAAGCGGTTTGCTAATGGGGCAGGCATGGTATATGTAACACCGCGATCGCCTTGTCTATTACCGGCCGCGAGTATCGCCCAGCCATCCGGCACTTCATATTGTCCGAGTTTTCTGTCTAAAATTAATTGGTATGCTGCTGCAGATACACTGGGTGCGGCTGATGTTATTTCATCTAAAAATAAAATACCTTGTTCACCATGTCTTTGCTGATTGGGGAGCATGGCAGGGATGGCCCATTCAACACTATTTTCAACCCGAAATGGGATGCCACGCAGATCGCTTGGTTCCATTTGTGACAGGCGAATATCTATCATCGGCACGTTATTTCGTTGTGCCACTTGCGCGACGATTTGTGACTTACCTACTCCAGGCGGACCCCATAACATCACTGGGGTGTGCTGACCTTCAGTGGTGCCATGAAATTCTTTATCTAGAACAGTAAATAAATGTGCGGGTCTCATTTGTCACTCCATGAAAACGTTTACGCCCACAAATAGGGCCAAGATGTTTGGCAAAAAAATTAACTTCAAAATACGCATTGATTGCTTATAAATGTCTAACGCAAATACCGTTGACTATTGTGATTAAATTGTTTGAAAAGATCATATTAGTAGAAAAGGTTTGTGCTTTGAGTCGTTTGCTTATTAGCTGTTGCGAGGATGATTGTGAGTCGTGATCAAATCAGCTGTTACATGTCTAAATTTTTATAGAATAAATGTATTGAAAAAAAATTCACAAATAGCTTTTTAATGACCTTCTAGAAACCTGCCTTCTTGTACCATTCACTTGCCTTCTGTTCATCTTTCTCAATCAAAGTACCCTGCTCATACATCATGCCTAAGGTGGTTTGTGATCCTGCCAAGCCTTGTTCTGCAGCTTTGGTAAACCAATGAACGGCTTTCTCGCCATCTTGTTCAGCACAGTCACCTTCCATGTACATAAAGCCAAGTCCATGTTGTGCCAGTGCATGTCCTTGTTCGGCCGCCGCACTCATCCATTTGAATGCTGCTTGTGGATTTTCGACCACGCCTAGTCCGTTTTGACACATAATGGCCACTCTATGTTGGGCGTCTGCGTTACCTTTTTCAGCCAGTGGCGATAATAACTGCATGGCACGTGAAAAATGTTTGGATTCGAATGATTGAATGCCACTCGCGAAATCGATTTCATCTGCTTCTTCCATGGGGTAACTCAAATAGGTTAATTAACAACACATGAAGTTTAAAACAAACCAGGTTGACACCGAATACCTCTGATGAGCGTCTAAACAATGTGGATAAAGTTTTTATTATTCAATTACTTAATCGCCCCTCCATAGAGATATTTTGATGCTTATGGACATTTTGTATGCTGCCTGCCCTTTACATTCATCACGTTGAGTATCCATGGCCGCGGTTTTAGCACAGTCACAACAAGAAATAGATGCGTTTATGCGCAGCGCTATCGGGCGCGTTGCGACCGGTCCTGAATATAGTAAGGATCTGTCTTTTGAAGAGTCACGTGCAGTGATGAACTACATCTTACAGAATGCGACGGATCCAGTGCAGGCAGGCATCTATTTAATTGCCTTACGCATGAAGCGTGAGACAGATGATGAAAATGGCGGAAGCTTGCAGGCTGTATTAGATCAAACCGATCGCGTTGTGGCCGAGGTCGATACCGTCGTCGATATTGCAGAACCTTACGATGGTTATATGCGTGGTGCTCCAGTCAGTGCATTTCTGCCTGCTTTGTTATCTGCATGTGGGGTGGCCGCTATCAGTCATGGGCTCGAAGAAGTAGGTCCCAAGTTTGGTGTCACGCATCGTAAAGTTTTTCGTGAGGCTGGCATAGATGTGGATCTAAGCACAACACAGGCAGTTGAAAGAATAAATAATCCTGATATTGGATGGGCCTATGTGGATCAGGCACAATTTTGTAAACCATTACATGATTTGGTGCCGCTGAGGAGACGAATAATCAAAAGACCCGTACTGACCACAGTGGAAGTATTGGCAAAACCTATCTGCGGTAAGGTGTCGACCCACTTAATGACGGGCTACGTGCACAAACCTTACCCACCCGTATATGAGCGCTTGGCAAAACTTGCTGGCTACGACTCGGCTGTATTAGTGCGTGGTGTTGAGGGTGGCATAACACCTGCGTTAAATAAGCCGGCCAAGTATTTTCAATACCACGGCTTACAAGGTAAATTAACAGAAGTTGATGTGGCGGCAACAGACGCAAACATTGAGCAGAATGTTCGCTGTGTGCCTATCCCAGAAGAATTAACTCGTACCGATGCTAATGGAGATGCGGTAGTAGATGTAGCCGCACTGTCTAAAGCGAGTGCACAAGCCGGGCTTGAAGCGCTGGATGGAATGGCGGGCCCTGCCAAAGATTGTTTAACTTACTCTGCCGCTATTATGCTCACGCATTTAGGGCGTACAGAGTCACTCGCACAAGGTGCCGATATGGCGAATAAGGTGATCGCAAGTGGTGCTGCGATGAAATGTTTCACCACTAATTAAGATTGAAATATCTGGTTTTATAGCAAACAAGCAAATACAAACAGGAGTATTTACTATGGATCAAGCGTATCGTGATGCAATCACTCAAATGGAAGAAAAAGGTGTCGACCCGGAATATGTGTTGGGATGGCAAGGTGGATATCTAGGACATCCAGAGCGTGAAGAGCAACGTGTTACTGAGGCTTATACAGCCGGTTACGAAGATGGTCAGGAAAAGTCTACTGACAACATGTCAAATTGGGTACAGTCTTAGTCAAACACAAGCAAGATTGTTTAAGTTAACTTTCTTGGGCCTGTTAAACAAAAAAAACCGCTTTAAACATAAAGCGGTTTTTTAGCTGATCAATACTAAAGCCAAGTGGACTAGTATCCCCCGCCACGGCGATTATTTTTCGTCGCCTCAAAATTTACTTTTAGTGGCTTGCCATTAAAATCTTTGCCATTCAGGCCAGCGATGGCCGCTCGCGCTTCGTGGCCTTCCATTTCGATGAAACCGAAACCTTTGCATTGGCCCGAAAATACATCAATCACTAGCTTGGATGAGCGCACTCTCCCATATTCAGAGAACAGTGCCTCGAGTTCTTCTGTATTTGTGCTGGCAGGTAAGTTGCCAATAAATAATTTTTTCATTGTAGCTCCAACGTAGGTGTGTGGAGGCTTGTTAAAGCCAGAAAAAAAAGAGCCCCGTTGGTTACGGGGCTCTGCGTATCGAACTAGCTTAACGCTGGTCGATATGTTTTTTTCTAGGATGCTGCAACACTTGTTGCCTGTGGTCCTTTGGGTCCATTCTCGACTTCAAAAGTAACCTGCTGGCCTTCTTTTAAAGTTTTGAAGCCTGACCCTTCAATTGCACTGTAGTGAACAAATACATCTGCTTCACCATTATCCTGTGAAATGAAACCAAAGCCTTTTGATTCATTGAACCATTTAACACTGCCTGTAGCCATAAAAATTTTTACCTTTAAATAAATTAAGAAAGAAATGTTGCATACAGGAGGTGAAACGGGTAATTCAAGAGGTAACACTGAGGGAACAACTATTATTGCCAATTACAAAATCTGTAGCAGTGAGCACTATAAGCGATGTTGTACAGTTTTGCTACAGTTATACGCAACCATTTAACCGCTTTTAACCACACATATGTACAATAAGGGTGCTTGATTTTGGCGCGTTGCGGTTGAGCAGAACGGCTCTTGTAGTTGAATTTTATTCGCAGCAAAGGTGTATTAATCGGAGCTGAACGAGTAAATCTAGATGAAAAAGAATAAGTAATATGAATGATTTTTTAAGTTTGCCCAATGAGCATATGGATGTGTGTGTAAGAATCACTAAGCGTGGCGCCTATTATGACGCCTCAATCATTGGTCGCGACAAATCCAATACACAGCATGAATCTGAATTGCTATCAACCAGCACGCCACTGACGAGAATGTTGCTAGAGCAATTACTTGAGTCATTTGGGTTTCATCAAATTGAAGTATTTGATGCACTAGATGTAGCAGATGGGAGTACAGTTATCATAAAACACCCGTTATGGTAACCATCTTAAAAGCATTATTTTTGCAGTAGTTTTTTATAATCCGCCTGATTCATAGGGTAAAGCTCCAGATCAATTCCATGCAGTATCTTTTCTGCCAAACCACTTTCACGATTCACCTGAGTAATCGTCCAGCCTCGATTTTTATCCGCTGATAAAAACATCAAGGGTAGCTTGTGATCTACTTCATTATGGATGTGAATATAGGCTTCTTTGGCTGCGTTCAGATCATCTATAGATTCTTGGAGCTCATTGCGCAGCCTGAGTGCGTATTTCACCCGGGCATGTTCGGCAAGTACGCCACGAGTTGGTGCGATAGTTTTACTATCAATGGTGATTTCAACAATTTCATTGTAAGGGTCATAGGCCGATTGGCTGGAGTAGGCATAGGCACTAAATATGAACGTTTGCTTTAAAAGTTTGGACCATTCACTCCATGGAATGCAGGCAGGGTTATGGCTTGGGCAAATGTTGTCTTTTGGGATGTCCTTGACTAGAAACACTAAGTGTTCGCGATTTTTACGCTCTAGCAAGTCGGGAATTGGCGATGCAAACTGAAAGTCTATTTCTCTTGCTGACGAGTAAATACATGCTTTGAAGTAATCATATTTTATACCGTTAAGAGTGACCGCATGAAAATATGCCATATCTGGTGATAGCAGAAACAATACATCTGCAAAGTCTTTTATGTTTCCATTCGGTTGAATGCGTTTACCTTGAGCAATGACAGCGTAATTTTGTTGGGTAAAAAACTGATACAGCTCTTTGTGAGAACCGTGAGCGCAATAATCTTCCTCTAATTGTTTATTTTCTGTAGCGCTGGCCTGGTAGTGCAACGACAAACATACAATTAGGGTTGTAAATAATAGTTTAACCTTCACCCCATGTGCCTCCTTGGGGGATAGGCGGCATGTCGTAATTTGCATCATCCAAAGAGTCTCCCATGCCATCCATGACACGGTTCATCCCTTTGACAATTTTTGGTGCTTCAACATCAATTACATAATCCGGAATCCATTTGTTATCTTTTTCACCCATGACACTCATGACATGATTGCCTAAGGTGCGTTTGAGATTAAAGCCAGGCCCTGTGTCTTTGTCATAACTACACTCTGAGTATTCATCCATACGCTTATTTAACAGCTCTACAAACTGTGTGCGGTATTCGCCGGGGCCATCGGCATCAAGACGGTTTGAATGTACTAACGTTGCTAAGTTAACTCCGAGTGAATTAATAAAGCGTATTCGCTCCTGTTCATCAAGTTCTCCATACGTCATACGGTCAACAAGATGTAATGCAAACGCAAGATATTCACTGATTACATCCAAGCGCTGAGATTGTGTATTGGTTTCAAAGCCTTCATTTTCATGGTTTAAACACGCCTCTGCTGCTAACAACCAAGTGTTAAACCCCACTGCTGAGGCAATTTGCTCAGGGGTGCGTTCACGATTCTTTTGGTTCCATCTGGATTTGAGTCTTGCCATCTACAATCCTTATTGCTTATACGGGTATGGGTGTGTATGTGTTATGTCTTGAGGTAAGATTAAGTAAATTTTGTTGTTTTAGTGAATGAAAATATCGTTTGATGCTCAGTATTATTATATACGCTCCGCTATTTTGATATTTCATTTAACTGGAAGTACAAAATATTACTCTTTCTTCATTTTACATTGCCATGATTATACAGAGGCCATAAGTGTTTACAGAATCTCTTTGTGAGGCCGTGCAGCGTAACTGCAATATTGTCGACGCAAAACATGCAGGTAATTTCACACTTTGCATCTATCTAATGAAAATGCGTGAATATTGCCGTTGGGATAAAGGCTATGGATTTAGCGACCTTCTTTCTAAAGAAGAGGTCGGTGAGTGGGTGACACAGAGAGAGACTTTGTGGGATCAGTTAGAGCAACAGAAGTTTACACCCATCCAGATTGATGGATTGAGTTACGACCCTTTTGACACTGACTCAATCAATGCTGCGTTAAAGTCTCATGGATTGGTCTACAGCGGAGGAGTTGGCGCACGCGCAGTGCCGCATTTTTTTCTCGGCAAGTTAGATGCAACAAAGACGTTTAACGATTACGAAGTAGTAATTGCCGCGGAAGAGTGTGCACGTGACTTAAGTTCACCCCCAGCCATGACCTTACAAAATAAAATATTTATTCGAAAAGAATCAATCCGGCGAATGTTATGGGAAAAATTACAAGAATGGCAATGGCATAAAATAGAAAATGCCGCCAGCCGTGCATTTGCATATTATGATTTCACCCATAATGTAGATGCAGCGCTTGATGAGATGACCAACACAGAGCTGCACTCAATCTTATTGCATGAGCAGGGAGAAATAGATTCAGCCAATCGTCTCGGAGAACAGTGGAAGGTATTTTTATCTGACATCTCAAGTTCACGCTTAGAGTTATTGCTGCGTGCAGCAAAAGATTTTTATGCAGATACCTTAGTCATGTTGCCTGCGCTGATAAACGATGATCATCAGGCGTCAATTCACTTTTATGCAGCGAATATGAATCCCTTGCGCAAACAGATGTGTCCTTCGTTTTTCACTGTCTATGAACGCTGGTGCAAGACAAGCGATAACGGTGCTTTGTCTGATTGGGTTATACAAAGCCAGCGACATTGGAGTGATGTTTGTGAAACGACTTTGAGCATGTATCTGCAGCAATGTCCTGAAAAAGACATCCAACAATACATTGAAACTAATTACTTGAAATAATATGAATGAAGGGAAGTACTCCAAACTAGCCACAATTAGTGAGATCAAAGAAAATAGTTTTATATTTGAAAAACCGCAAGCATTGACTCAAGAATTTTGTGCAGATGTTATTTCGCGATTTGAGTCTCATGAAGAAGATCAATACCAAGGCCGGATAGGCCAACTAGCAGATGAAAATACCTCAATTAAACGTTCTACTGATTTAGTGGTGAGTGGCAAATCGCATTGGCATGACGTTGACCGAGCACTATTTAAATCACTAGGCTTTGCGATTCGAGAGTTTCGCAACCAATTTCCATATTTTAATGGGCCGTTTAAAGACATGGGATATGGCCTGCAACGAACCGATCGCGGTGAGTTTTATCATTGGCATATTGATGGCGGCAGCCATGAGTTTAGTCATCGACAACTGGTTGCGATTTGGTATTTAAATGATGTTGATGGTCCGGGTGGTGAAACAGAGTTTTTGTATCAAGACGTAAAAGTGAAGCCAGAGCTCGGTAAATTACTATTATTTCCGCCTTTCTGGACCCATGAGCACCGAGGTGTGACACTAGAGTCTGGCATTAAATATATTGCCACCACGTGGGTTGTGTTCGCCTGATACATCGGTCCAGAAAATTTAACTGTAACAAATGTGTTAAAACAATTTTGAACGCTATTATTGTTAAAACACCTGTCACTGATAATGAATTTGCGCGTTATTTTAATTTTCGATGGCGCCTGCTGCGCAAGCCATTGCAATTACCTGAAGGAAGTGAGCAAGATGAGCACGAGGCGACGTCTTTCCACTGTTATGCGCTCAATAATGATCTAGAAATAGTTGGTGTTGGTCGAATCACGCCGCAGGAACGGTTAGTGATGCAAATAAGATACATGGCGGTCGCAGAAAATTATCGACATCAAGGCGTTGGCAGTCTGATTCTGCAGTCGTTATTAGACTATGCAAAACACAATCATGCCCAGGATTGTTGGTTAAATGCACGTAATGATGCATGCACGTTCTATGAAAAAAATGGCTTTAAGCTGGTAAAGAAGATTCACACGGATTTACCAATACCTCACTACAGAATGGAAATCCGAATATAAATCAATACCTCGCCTTCACTACACATTAAATCTGTCAACTCATATGCCTAAGTATGGCTGCTGATATTTGCCGCTGGTAGCCCGCATTATTCGTGCTTTGCGAATTGTCTTGGTATTATATTGTCTGACTTAACATCTCGGCAGCAAAAAAATATCTATCATTTGGATTATTCATTCAGTTTTTAGGAGCCACTAGCTATGCTACAAAGTTTAAAGCGATGGGCATGGAATAAAGCTATTAGCTTTCTTCTAACTGAATCACACTTAGAAGCACTCTCGCCGACGAATTATTTGCGCATGGAGTTTGAAATCCGTCCGGCTGATGTTTTGCTGGTTGAAGGTAGACTGCGTGTCAGTGAAGTAATTAAAGTCATTACTCAAAGCTCCTGGAGTCATACAGCATTGTATATCGGTAGATTGTATGATGTGCAAGATCCTGAAGCTAAAGCGCGCATAGAGAAATATTACGATGGCCCACCTGATGAACCACTGCTTATAGAAAGTCAATTAGGGCAAGGGACAATCATCACACCACTTAAATATTATAAAGATTTTCATATTCGAATTTGTCGACCCAAAGGCATCTCGCCGGCGGATGTAAAAAAAGTTATCACACATGCGACTAGCTACTTAGGTGTACCTTATGATGTTAGGCAGTTACTAGACCTTGCGCGTTTTCTGATTCCATGGTGGACATTAATTCCACGGCGCTGGCAGTCAAGTCTATTTGAGCATAATGCACAAAATCATACTAAAGTCGTTTGCTCTACGATGATTGCGAGTTCGTTTTCATCTATTCGCTTTCCCGTTTTGCCATTGATATTTCAAGATGAAAATAAAAAGTTTTCATTAAAAGAACGCAATCTGCGTTTAATTACACCACGTGATTTTGATTACTCGCCCTACTTTGAGATTATCAAATACCCGCTATTGGGCAAAGATGATCTCGGGTTTTATCGTAAACTGCCGTGGGATGAGGCCGGCATCATTACTGATGATGCGCAGAAATATTTAGACGCAAATGATGTTTTGCATATTTCAGAAGACTCGATAAGTTAACCCTAACTAGCAATGCAGTATTAATCAAAAGGTAGGATAAGTAATGCAAATAATATTAATTGAATTGTTGTTATTAGTATTACTGGTGTTTGCTGTTTCTTATTTAATTTATTTGAACATTAATATTGCCGGGCTGTTTGTATCGATCACATCGGTGCTGATTATATATAGCTTAATTTCGGAAATTCCATTGCTACTCAAACTTGTGCTGTGGTTGGGTTTGTTAGCTGCTGTGCTAATCGCTTTTGTTCCTGCCTTACGTAAGCAGTTACTGTCAGAAAAAATCATGCATGCTTTTCGCAAAGTGCTACCTCCGATATCAGATACTGAACGAGAAGCGTTAGAAGCAGGGACTACTTGGTGGGAAGCTGAATTGTTTTCTGGCAACCCTGACTGGCGCTACTTGCGTGATACACCCTCAGCCAAGCTGACTCAGGATGAGCAGGCATTTATAGATGGGCCGGTAGAACAACTATGCGCAATGCTGGATGACTGGAAGATTACCAATGAAAAATTTGATCTGTCACAACAGGCATGGCAATTTATTAAAGATAATAAATTTTTTGGCATGATCATACCTAAAGTGTATGGTGGTTTAGAGTATTCTGCGTATGCGCATTCATGCGTTGTGATGAAAGTCGCCAGTCGTTCAATAACCGCCGGTGTCACGGTAATGGTGCCAAATTCATTGGGGCCGGGAAAGCTATTACTGGAATATGGTACTCAAGAGCAACGTGATTATTATTTGCCACGTTTAGCACAAGGTAAAGAAGTGCCTTGTTTTGCGCTGACCGGCCCCCAGGCGGGATCGGATGCTGGCAGCATGCCTGACCGTGGCATCGTATGTTATGAAGAGTATCAAGGTGAGAAAACCTTGGGTATGCGTGTGACCTGGAACAAGCGCTATATAACACTCGCACCCGTCGCCACGTTACTTGGATTGGCATTTGTATTACTCGATCCCGATCATATTCTCGGTGATGAAGAAAACATTGGTATTACACTTGCCTTGATTCCGGCAGATACTGAGGGTGTCATTATTGGTCATCGTCACATGCCACTGAATGTGCCGTTTATGAATGGCCCAACCCAAGGTGAAGATGTATTTATACCGATGGACTGGGTGATTGGCGGGCAAGCACAGATTGGCAAGGGCTGGAAGATGCTGATGGAGTCATTAGCTGATGGTAGAGCAATTTCGTTGCCAGCATTAGCCACGGCGGCCGCCAAATTTGTCAGTCGAAATACAGGTGCCTATGCGCGTGTGCGTACTCAATTTAAAATGCCGATTGGAGAGTTTGAAGGTGTTGCAGAAGTATTAGGTCGCATTGGCGGTAACACCTACATGATGGATGCTGCGCGTACTGTCACAGCTGCAGCATTGGATCAGGGCTCTAAACCCTCTGTGGCCTCAGCCATTGTTAAATATCATTTGACCGAGCGTATGCGCCAAGTTGTGGATGATGCAATGGATATTCACGGCGGCTCGGGTATTTGCATTGGCCCACGCAATAATATTGCACGCATTTATAAAGCTGTGCCAATTGCAATAACTGTTGAAGGGGCCAATATTCTTACGCGCAGTATGATTATTTTTGGTCAGGGCGCTGTGCGTTGTCATCCTTGGCTATATAAAGAAATGGAAGCACTGGCAGAGCAAAATGAGGATGTAGCATTAGAAAAATTTGATCATGCATTTTGGCAGCATATAGCGCATGTGATTAAAAATATTGGCCGCAGTATTTTCTTGGGCATCACTAAGGCGCATTGGGTAGAGGCACCGTTTAATACTTCCGTTGCAGCACATTACAAACGTTTAACGCGACTGTCTGCAAACTTTGCGTTGGCTGCGGATATTGCATTAACAAAATTTGGTGGTTCAATAAAACGTCGCGAACATGTATCTGCCCGTTTGGGTGATATGTTGAGTTGTTTATATTTATCTTCAGTTGTACTGAAACACTTTCGTGATCGAGGTGAACCAGAAAAAGAAATTGTATTTGTTGATTGGGCAATGCGCGAATGTGGTCGTGGCTTCCACCTCGCCTTGCAAGAGCTGCTATATAATTTTCCAGGTGGAGTATTAAATAAAATACTGCATATCATTATTTATCCACTTGGCAAACCTCAGATTCCGCGTAAAGATACATTACATGATGAAATATCAAGTATGTTGCTGGATGATATGGAGATACGGGACGCGCTTACTGATGATATTTATGTGCCTACAGATGACGACGAGTCACTGGTCTGGCTTGAAGATGCGTTGCAACAAGTTATACATGCGGCACCATTAGAAACACTTGTGAAACGAGCGCGGCGATTAGGCAATATTAAAAAGTTTGATTTAGATTTAGCTGTATCTTGCGGCGTAATCAACGAATCGGAGGCAGACACGATTCGCAATGCACAAGCTGCGCGTTTGAAAGTATTTGCCGTTGATGATTTTGCCCCTGAATATTGGGAAGGCAGGGATCACTCATGAGTGCTAAGAGCGTCTATGTGATTGATGGCTTGCGTAGTCCGATACTCAAGGCGCGTGGTCGGCCTGGTCCCTTTACTGCCTCTGATATGTCAGTGTCAATTGGCAGAACCTTGTTGAGTCGTCAACATGTCCAAGTAGAAAATATCGATGAAATCATTTTGGGCTGTGTCATGCCGCGTGCAGATGAAGCCAATATCGCACGCCTAGTGGGGCTGCGATTAGCGTTACCAGATTCTATTCCAGCATGGACTGTGCAAAGGAACTGCGCATCAGGCATGCAAGCATTGGATTCAGGCATTAGCCAAATTCAGTTGGGTCATTCTGATTTAGTGCTTGCAGGTGGGGTGGAGGCGATGAGTCATGCGCCACTACTATTTGACGATAAGTACGTGCACTGGCTGGCAGACTTAAGCAAAGCAAAATCTTTCCCTGACAAGTTAAAAGTGATTAGTCAATTTAGACCGGCTCTGTTGAAACCGGTAATCGGATTGCTATGTGGATTAACAGATCCTACTGTGAATATGTCGATGGGCCAGACGGCAGAAAAAATCGCCTACCGATTTGATATTAGTCGAAAGGCGATGGATGAGTTTGCAGTGCGTAGTCATCTTCAGTTAGTTAAAGCACAACAAGATAATATTTTTGCCAGCGAGATTGATCTGCTGTACGCAAGTAATGGCACGCTCTACGAAAGCGACGATGGTGTACGACCCGATTCGACAGTGGAAAAGCTGGCCAAGTTAAAAGCCGTGTTTGATAAGCCTTACGGAAAAATTACTGCTGGTAACAGTGCGCAGATCAGCGATGGTGCTGCGTGGTTGTTGCTTGCATCTGAAAAAGCAGTAAAAAAATATTCGCTTGCGCCGATTGCGAAACTTTCTTCATGCCATTGGGCGGGTCTAGATCCCGCGGAAATGGGTTTAGGGCCGGTGCATGCCACTGATGCGTTACTTAAGAAGTATAAACTTACGTTAGATGATATCGACTATTGGGAATTAAACGAGGCCTTTGCTGGGCAAGTGCTTGCCTGTATGGCCGCGTTTGCCGATGCGGATTATTGTAAACAAGCACTGAATACAAAAAAGGCATGGGGTGAAATTGATATTGATAAGTTGAATATACATGGAGGTGCTGTCGCATGCGGTCATCCAGTAGGGATGACCGGGGCAAGAATCGTGTTGCATATGATTCATGTGTTGCAGCAAACCAATGCCTCTAAAGGGATTGCGACGTTATGTATTGGTGGCGGTCAAGGTGGCGCCATGCTAGTGGAGGCAGTCAGATGAGTCAGCATGATTACTTACATTGGCGACTGGACAAAGATGAGCATGAAATTATTTGGTTATATCTGGATAAATCTGATAGCAGTACGAATGTGCTGAGCAAGCATGTTTTGCAAGAGCTCAAGCAAATTGTTGAAGATATGCAATCTGAAAGCGCTGCCGGACTGATTATTACTTCAAGCAAAAATAGTGGCTTCCTGGCAGGTGCGGATATTAATGAATTTACAACTTTAGATAGTGCTCAAGCAGCCTTTGAGAAACTCCGTTTTGGACAGGATGTATTTGCACTTATAGAACAGCTGCCTTTCCCTAGCTTAGCGTTAATACATGGTTTTTGCTTGGGTGGTGGGTTAGAGCTTGCACTAGCCTGCACATATCGCGTTGCTGAAAATTCACCAAAATGCAAGTTGGGCTTACCTGAGGTCAAGCTTGGTATTCATCCAGGCTACGGTGGTTTGGTTCGATTACCCGAACTTATTGGTGACATCTCTGCATTACAGCTCATGTTGGCTGGGCGTGTCATTGTTGCCAAGCAGGCAAAGAAATTTGGCATTGTTGATGCAGGTTGTGCCTAAGCGACAAATGAACGCCACTGCGGTTGGTTTGATTGCCAAAGCCAAAGCAAAACGTGAAGCCTCATTGATAAACAAATTACCGAGATATCCAATTCTTCGTCAGTTAACATTTGTCTTGATGCGCCACCAGGTAAAAAAGAAAGTATTGCCTGAGCACTATCCTGCGCCGTATCAATTATTGAATTGTTGGAAGCAGTTTTCTGCTAATCGCAATGAAAAATTTATTCAAGAAGCCAACTCAGTGACAGAATTATTTACTGGTTCGCCCACGACAAAGCAACTAGTGCGCGTGTTTACCTTGCAAGAACGCATGAAGTCGCTGGCCAAGAATAGTGCTTTTGCTGCCAAGCATATCCACGTCGTTGGAGCAGGCATCATGGGGGGCGACATTGCCGCGTGGTGTGCTTTGCAAGGATTTCATGTCACTCTGCAAGATCGCGAAGCTAAATATATAGCTCCGGCAATCCAACGTGCGCACCAATTATTTGATAAAAAAATACGCGACAAACATTTATCTAAAGCTGCTAAAGATCGACTCATGCCTGACCCGCAGGCATATGGTGTAAACAAAGCAGATGTGGTCATTGAGGCCATTTATGAAAATCTAGAGGCTAAACAGGCGCTTTACGCGCAACTGGAACCAAACATCAGCGAACATACAATTCTTGCTACTAATACTTCAAGCTTACCGCTGGAAGCGTTGTCGGAAAAATTACACAATCCAGGTCGTTTAGTTGGACTACATTTTTTTAATCCTGTAGCAAAAATGCAATTGGTTGAGATTGTGTTTTCATCCCATACCGATAAGGATGTATTAAATAATGCTGCAAGTTTTGTTAAGCAAATAAGTCGTCTGCCATTGCCAGTCAAATCATCGCCAGGGTTCCTGGTTAACCGTATTTTAATGCCCTACATTATGGAAGCGATTATTATGGTTGGAGAAGGTGTCTCGCCAGAGGCCATAGATAATGCCGCTGTTGAATTTGGTATGCCGATGGGCCCGGTTGAGTTAGCGGATGTTGTGGGGCTCGATATTTGTCATCACGTGGGTAAAGTATTGGCAGAGGCATTTAACCTAACTGTGTCTGAACGATTACAACACAAGCTTGATCAAGGTGAGCTGGGCAGGAAATCTGGCCAAGGATTTTATTTGTGGAAAAATGGTAAGGTGGTAAAAGATAAAAAACACCTAACAAACATAGACAGGCGAGTGCAGGATCGCTTGATATTAAGCTTGGTGAATGAAGCAGTTAAGTGTGTCGATGAAGAAATTGTAAGTGATACTGACATGCTAGATGCTGGCGTGATTTTTGGTACTGGATTTGCACCGTTTCGTGGGGGGCCGATTCAACATGCGAGAACTTTTGGTGTCATGCCGCTGCGCGATAGACTCAATGAATTACAAGCGCAGAATGGAGATCGGTTTAAAGCTGCTGGTGGTTGGAGTCAGCTTTAATGACGCACAACACAAGACCAAATGCATATGCAGATGAGTCTTACACTTTAGCTGCAGCATTTAATCAGCGAGTTGAACTCACGCCAGAAAAAAATGCTTACACAGAGTTTAATCATGATACTCAGAAATGGGATCATTTCTCCTGGGCACAAGTGCGAGACCTTGCCAGTTCAGTACAGCAATGGTTAATACAACAAGGCATTAATAAGGGAGACAGGATTGCATTAATGCTGCCAAACTCCGTTATGTGGGTGGCGATCGATCTGGCCGCCGCTGGTTTGGGTATTATTACTGTGCCACTTTACCCGAACGATCGAGAAGATAATGTTCATTATATTTTAGACAATACTGATTGCCGCATTCTATTTATAAACACTGTTGAGCAGTCACTATTAAGCAAAAACTTTATCCAAGAAATTGAAGCGCTAGAATTAATTGTTGCCACGCAACCCATTGCTAACACGTTAGATCTAACAAAACAGTTAAACAAAATAAATACAGATAAATTCATATGCGATGGCTGTGACTGTCAGCAAACGGCAACAATCGTATTTACTTCAGGCACAACAGGAAGGCCTAAAGGTGTCGTGTTGAGTCATCGCAACTTATTGGCCAATGCATCAGGCTGTGGGCGAGCTGTTCCAGTGGATGAGTCTGACCGGTTGCTTTCTTTTTTACCTTTATCTCATACGTTCGAGAGAACAACAGGTTATTATGCGCCGATGCTGTATGGTGCAGAGATTGTATACACGCGATCAATTGATGATTTGGCAGAAGATTTGCAAATAATGCAGCCCACAATACTAATTTCTGTGCCGCGCATATATGAAAGAGTGTTTGCAAAAATATCTCAACAAGTAAACGATAAATCAAATTTTGCACAGATGCTATTTAAACATGCGCATACAATCGGTTACCTAAAGTATTGTTATCAACATGGTATGGCAAAGTGGTCAGTCAAGTTTTTGCTGTTGCCAATTCTAGATGTCTTAGTAGCGAAAAAAATTCGCACACGACTTGGGGGCAAACTTAAATTTGCAGTCGCAGGAGGTGCAGCGTTTGCTAAGGATTTAAATGCATTTTTTTTAGGCATGGGAGTCAATGTCGTGCAAGGTTATGGGATGACAGAGAGTTCTCCTGTGATTTCTACCAATCGCGTGTATAGAAATATTGTCGGCAGTGTTGGCGAGGCACTGGATAACGTTGCAGTGAAACTGTCAGAATCCAACGAATTAATGGCGCGTGGTGATTCAATTATGCAAGGTTATTGGCGTAATCAACAAGCGACAGATGAGGTGCTTAGCCAAGATGGCTGGTTGCACACTGGAGACATTGCGCGTATCGAAAACGGCGTGATCTATATAACAGGGCGCGTGAAAGATATCATTGTGTTATCAAACGGAGAGAAAATTCCTCCAGCGGATGTTGAACATGCAGTGTGTGCCGATCCATTGTTTGATCAAGCAATTGTAATTGGAGAGCGTAAGCCATTCCTGTCTGCGATTGTGGTATTAAATCAACAACAGTGTGAATTGCAAGCGATAGATCCTGACAATATCAATAGCGACGATGTTAAAGCGGATTTGTTGCAGCGCATTGCTAAATATATGTCTGAATTTCCAGGGTATGCGCAGGTATATAAAATCACTGCAACATTTGATGAGTGGACTGTTGAGAATGGCCTGCTAACACCCACCTTGAAAGTGAAGCGAGAAAAAGTGAAACAATTATTTGCGCAAGAAATTGAGCAAATGTATCAGGGGCATTAGTTAGTCTTCACTAAACTGGGTTTGAGTAATGTCGCCTTCGGTATCAATATCCACAGATGAAATGTTGGGTAATTTTTTTAGAATATAGGCGGCCATTAATGTTGCCATTTTTTCATTCTCGTTGTGTACACTGGTGAGAATGCGATCGGCTGCGATTTGGCAGCGTTGAACGTTGTCAGGGTTTTGAACCCATTCGCGACTCATTTGCCAGCCACTATCCATGTCACGATCCATTTTATTAAAAAACTCTTCAGCCTCAACTAGCATATAATCAGGCACTTCAATAGGAATAGTTTTTTCATCAATGATTACTTTAAGTATCATATCGGCAGTCCTTAGCTAAAAACACAGTATAACGAACAGAGATAAAATGTGCTTATTCAATTAAAAAATGTGCTCGGACCTGATCAATTAACACGTGTACAAACAATCCTGAAGGATTCGAATTTTGTAGATGGAAAATTATCTGCCGGCATAGTTGCAGCGCAAGTCAAAAATAATCAAGAGATGGATGCGTCTGACCCAAAATTACATGAGCTAAACCAAATCGTCATGGGGAATTTAGTCCGGCATAAATCCTATCAACGTGCGGCCTTGCCTTTAAAAATTGCTAGCCCTTTTTATGCATGCTATCAACAGGGTATGGAATATGGTGAGCATATTGATGATCCTGTCATGGGGGTTGGCGAAGCGACACAAAAATATCGCTCCGATTTAGCCTTAACTATCTTCCTCAATTCACCTGAAGACTATCAAGGGGGTGAACTTGTCATCCAAATGGAATATGGAGAACAACAAATAAAATACAATGCTGGAGATGCTGTGCTGTATCCAGCCACTACGCGCCACCGTGTTGCAAAGGTCACTGAGGGCAAACGATTAGTTGCAGTGAGTTGGATACAAAGCATGGTGAAGAATACTGAACAACGTGCCTTGCTGTATCAACTAAGTTGTGCACGCGAAAAACTGCTACGTAAACAACTAAATGAAGAGCATACCAAGCAAGTGGATACAGTGTACGTAAATCTTGTGCGCATGTGGAGTGAGGTTTAAAACTGTGGATCTAAAACCATTCATACGTAATATTCATGATTTCCCGAAGCCAGGTATTGTGTTTAGGGATGTCACAACATTGCTAAGAGACCATCAAGCCTTAAGCTATATTATCGATTACTTCTCAAATGAGTATGCAGATAAAAGCGTCGACTATGTGATTGCCATTGAGTCGCGTGGGTTTATATTGGGTTCACCTCTTGCATATCATCTTGGAGCGGGTTTTATACCTGTCAGAAAGCCCGGTAAATTGCCCTCTGATGTGCACACCATCGAGTACGATCTTGAATATGGTTCAGATAGCCTAGAAGTGCATAAAGATGCTGTTGCACCTGGAAGTAGGGTGCTTATTGTCGATGACCTGATCGCCACCGGTGGCACTGCGGCAGCAACTGCTAAGTTACTCGAAAAACTTGAGTGCGAGCTGCTTGGGTTTGCATTCATAGTCGAGTTAATAGACCTGGCGGGTAGAGCTAAATTACCCGATGTCCCTGTGTCTACCATGGTTCGCTATTAGATTGTTGTGTACAGGGTGAAGCTGGATTTTATTAGTATTCGCATTAATACATGTATTTCATCAATTATTTATTTGTAAGGTAATAAGAATAATTCGCGCTATGCTTAAAGCATATTGTGAAATTTCTCGCAAAAAATCCATCATAGGGCAGCTAATATATTTATCAGGAAAAACACAATTAGCATTAAATGCCATGAAAGATTTATCGAAAAATTGTCGTCTGTCTGATAAAGAACGTCGAGATTTTAGTTCTAGTCAAACGCTAGAGGACGAGAGTCTGGATAGAAGAAAGCGGCCAGATCGTCGTCTTGGCGGTTTGGATGTTCAGGTAGTTGATGTCACAGATACTGCGTTCATGAACTTCGTTCATGAATTTGAAACAAAAAAGTAGCAACACTCACGTTGATTTGAATTTATTTGTCTGCTGTTGCCAACTGTGCATTGTGGCAACTTTACCCGCTAATGTTTTACTCAAGCAAGATTCACTAGTAATTTATGTTAGTGAAAAACTTTGAGATATTAAAATCCCGCAGATCTAATGCTGGCTAAGTTGGGTGTGCTGTCGTCAGTATGGTCTTCACTACTCGCCGACGCTTCATTGCTAGCTGACTTGGCTTGCTCAGCATGTAAAATTTCTTTATTGGGTTCAGTAATCGGACTGCTTGGTTCATCTTTGGGCATTCATCACCTCGTACGTGTGCGCGTCTTTAAATTATCTTTATAGTAATCATGCTAAATGACATTAAGCTTAAATTGCTAAAAAAATTATCGTGCACATACAGACAAATTTATGTGACACAGAACAATGTTTGGTAGCAAAAACATGTGTGTTAGCCAATAGTGCATAATTCGTCGTTATCTACCTGCTTGGCAGCTACTAAAGTACTCGCGCACAAAAAAGCCGCGACGTGCGCGGCTTTCATAAAACTTAAATACTAACAGTGAATTAACGATGTGAACCTTTATCTGCATGTGCATCATCAACCACTTCCATGGCGAGCTTTGAATATTCCTGGCGGAAGCCGTCAAGGTCAGCACCCGACTCTGGAGTAAAGTATTCTTCAGCTGAAATGCCACGAGCGCGATCTAACTCAATGAATTTCTTTTGCATTTCTAGCATTTTCTGGATTTTGTCTTGCTTTGAGCTCATTTCGATTCCTCCAAAGGCATTTGCGATAGCAATATAAAATTTAATGAGTAATATTAGCGAGTTGCCTGTGATATTTCTGTATCCCTATTGAGGTGCCAGCCTTGATGCTGTTCTAGTTTTTACTAACGCCTTAGTGTGACGTTGGTAACAAGACATAAATACACACTGAAATTCACATTGAGAGTTTCGCTGTTAGTAACCGCCTTTGCGTCGGCTTTCAGGCAGACCGCCTATTCGTCCACCTTGTTTACTCGGATCACCGGGGAACAAGTCATACAAGGTTTTTGCATTAACACTTTTATCACCCCACTGTTTACTCATGGCTTTGACCATATTGCGCGTGTTAGGTTGATTGCCGGCATTATTTATGAACTCGTCGCGAAGGTAATTAACCACATCCCAGTGTCTATCGGTTAATTCAACGCCTTCTTCTTTTGCGATAACTTCGGCAAGTGCCTCAGACCAATCTTCAATGTTGACTAAAAACCCGCTAGCTGTGGTTTCAATGCTTTTTCCATCAACTTCAAGCGCCATAATTACAATCTCCTGTACTTAATCAAGGGGCTTTGCCCTTTCAATGTCATCAATTTTATTATGTATGTTTGAGGGCATAGACCCCAAAAAAAGCGTTATTTTTCCTGGGTCTCGTTGACCGCGTCAATACCCTTATGAGGTAGAAACAAGCCGCAACCAAAGCTGCGACCATCGCCAAGACCTTGTTGCTGCAGCAATACCGATTCGGCGGGGTCGATACCGTCAATCATTAAGCTGCGAGCAGCAAGTGTTTTGTCAGGAAAGCGCAAATGAGTTGCGCGGCCACTCATCATCTTTTGCGGACGGATATTTTTTTCTGCCAGCAGCCCAGCCATTTCACTTAGAAAAGCCGCTTCATCTTCGATGTCATTGGCGAGGATGTAGCGAGCAAAGATGGTGGTTAATTTGGATAATTTTCTAATAGTGGGTCTGGAAAACTCAACGGAAACATCACAAATGTGAATAGCTTTACCATCCAAAGACTTTACCTGATCAACATATTCTATCGGCGTGCGAATCGTGAATAACGTTCTTCTTGAAGGAAAAAGCAGTTCATCGGGTGCGCTTGGCCTAATCCAACCATTGCCTGATTCTGCACCATGAATAAGATGTATACCCGCACCAGGGGTCTGCTGGATCCAGGGGAGTTCGCTAATGATCGCCTGTGAGAGTGGATGCGCATGGTCAAGTGGTAACTGTGGACATTTTATTTTGAAATTAACATCTACAATGTCATCTGGGACTTGGTAAATTGCCTCTTTATTGTTGTCATCATTCCAAAACATGGCTTATTATTGCCTTGCTGAGGTAAATACTGACTCGAGAATATTTTCCCAGTCTTCGGGGGTGTCTTTGAACGGAGGGCGTACATCCATCTGGAAGAAAATCTCGCCCGACACCGCACGTTTCTGAATTTCGGCTTTTAATTCTTCAAAGCTTTGCATGCCATGATCCTGCATAAGAATTTCACTTAGTGAGAGCATTGTTTAAACGTCAAGTTAGCTGAATAATCGATTATATGAGCGAACACGATACAACAGCCGCTGTTGTTGCGGAATATTCCCATTTGTAAAGGCAGTACGCCCATGGAGTATATTGTTGCAGATGAATCCCTGTCCGGGCTGAAGAGTATGGTGTAAGACATAATCACTGCTATGCAGTAACTCTTCAATCATGCTGACCGCCTTGAGAAGCATTTTATCTTGCTTCCAATGAATGCTCTTGGAGCGGGCGGTATAGCGCATCTGTAACGCATTGGTCTCTGCATCTCGATAAAACACGGGGCCACTCTGCACGGGGCGTATTTCGACACCCTGCTCAATATTTTCGGGGATGGTAAGGGCATCATTTTGTCTCAAGGCGGAGATTAATTCAGGGTCTTTATCAAATAGATGAATATAAATAAGCTCATGATTGATAAACATATTTTCTCCTCCTGATACGGCATTTTGCAGGCAATGGAGGAGAAATGAACGAATATGTTGGCTAAATGAATTGTAGTAGCCGTCAGTATGCCAATTGAGCGCTTTGGTGGTGTAGGGGATATACCCGCGTGCGCGTCCCATCTGCATGACTTTTAATGAGGTAATGCTGTCGTTATCCGCACATAAGTTCTTATCCAGCGTCGACATGCCGAGTTGTCTGGTCATACGCTCAATAGCGGGTTTATCCACCGCATTTGCCTGACTTAATTGGTAGAGCGCAAAATTATTGTGACTGCAGTGCTCGCGCAAGGAATGCATTTCATCCTCGCTCAACATGGCAGGGTCATGAATTACTATTGGTTTGAGCGCTTCTTCCGGGGTGATATGACACAGTTTGGCTGCTCGCCATGACGAATAATTGTTTTCAAAATCCAACATAGATTAAAAGTATTATAAGAGTGCGATAAGGTTAACGTTTTGTACATATAGTCAGGCCCGCGCTGGTGCACACTTTAGCATTAATCGAGGCGATGACTATTTGCCAAACACATGCCTGTAAAATTAATTTAACTAACTGAAAAATATAAAATTTCTAGAATAAACTCGATGACAGATAAAACCACTTATTACAAATATTTATGCCGCTATATCCCGGTTGAGATAAAGTTGTTTAACCCCCGCATCCCATAGGTAGGATTTTGATCTGTACCTCTCAACTCTAGACTTCAATTCCAATATCTAGCCTGAGGAAGGGCTGTTCGCGCGCGTATTAATTAACCCCAAGTTCACTGTGGCTTGGTTATTTAGGAGAATTGAAAATGTCTGACCAGCATCATGATACCCCAATGCTTGATGAGTTAGAAAATGGGCCTTGGCCAAGCTTTATTTCTGGTTTCAAACGTCTACGAGACAAGCATGACGATCAACGTATTCGAGGTATGGCAAATGATTTGTTAGGTCAGCTTGAACACTCATACGAGACCCGCAAGGGCTACTGGAAAGGTGGAACAGTTAGTGTATTTGGATATGGTTCAGGCATCATTCCACGTTTTTCAGAAGTCGGTGATGCATTCCCTGAGTCACGCGAATTCCACACATTAAGAGTGCAACCACCTGCAGGCAACTACTACACTACTGACATGTTACGTCAGCTTGGTGATAGCTGGGAAAAATGGGGATCTGGCATGGTGACTTTCCATGGTCAGACTGGAAATATCATGTTCATCGGAACTTCTACCGAAAACACGCAACACTTTTTTGATGAGATTAACGAATATGGCTGGGACCTTGGCGGTGCTGGCCCATGTGTGCGTACTGGCATGTCATGTGTCGGTGCTGCGCGTTGCGAGATGTCTAATCTTGATGAAATGAAGATTCATAGAACGCTGCTAAATAACTTCACTGACGACGTACATCGTCCTGCTCTTCCTTACAAATTTAAATTCAAAGTGTCTGGCTGCGGTAACGACTGCATGAACTCAATTGAGCGCTCTGACTTCGCAATCATTGGCACATGGCGTGATGACATGAAAGTCGATCAGGAAGAAGTGAAGAAATTTGTTGCGCGCAAAGGACGCGAATACGTTATTGATAATGTTGTTACACGTTGCCCAACTAAAGCATTGTCACTCAAAGACGATGACACTATGGAAGTGGATAACCGCAACTGTGTGCGTTGTATGCACTGCATGAATGTCATGGTTAAAGCACTGTCACCAGGTGATGACAAAGGTGCAACCATTCTTATTGGTGGAAAGCGCACATTGAAGATTGGTGACTTGATGGGAACAGTCGTGGTTCCATTCATGAAGCTGGAAACTGAAGAAGATTATGAAAAGTTAACTGAAATGGCTGAGGAGACTATCGATTTCTGGGCTGAAAACGGGCTTGAGCATGAGCGCTGTGGCGAGATGGTAGAACGCATTGGATTGGTTAACTTCCTTGAAGGGGTTGGCATTGATGTTGATCCAAATATGGTTAACGACCCACGTCAAAGCTCATACGTTCGTATGGATGGTTGGGACGAAGAAGCAGAGAAGTGGTTCCAGCGCAAAGCGGAAGAAAAGACTGCTGCTGCCGGTTAATCACTTACTTCACTAATATAATTTTTTATCACATTATCAAAATCACTAAAGCCTGCTTAACGATTATATTTTGTTAGCAGGCTTTTAGTTCGGAGATTAAAAAATGGCTCAAGATCACAGACCACCAATTGAATCAGGATGTCCTGATGGATTCCAATACATGCACCCTGTTATGCGTAAGAACTACGGCGACTGGGACTATCATGAACATCCACGTCCGGGCGTGCTATTACATGTCGCTAAAAACGGTGATCAAATCTGGACGGTACGTGCAGGCACTCAACGCATATTAGATGTATTTACCTTGCGCACGCTATGTGACATTGGTGATAAATATGCTGACGGCTATGTGCGTTTCACTATTCGATCGAACATCGAATATATGGTGGCTGATGAAGCGAAAGTGCAGCCAATAATTGATGCGCTGGAGTCAGAAGGCTTCGTGGTTGGTGGTACTAAGAACTCTGTGGCGATGATTTCACATACGCAAGGATGGTTGCACTGTGATATTCCTGGTACTGATGCATCAGGCGTGGTTAAGGCAATGATGGATGAGCTCATTGACGAGTTTAAAGAAAATAACATGCCTAACCGTGTTCATATCACTACCTCTTGCTGCCAAATTAACTGTGGTGGCCAAGGTGATATCGCGATTAATGTGCAACATACCAAGCCGCCAAAAATTAATCATGATTTAGTGTCTAATGTTTGTGAGCGACCTTCAGTCGTTGCGCGTTGCCCGGTTGCGGCAATTCGTCCAGCACAGGTTAACGGCAAGCCTTCATTAGAAGTAGACGAGAAGAAGTGCATTTGTTGTGGTGCGTGTTTCCCACCATGTCCTCCAATGCAAATTAACGATGCCGAGCATACTAAACTAGCTGTGTGGGTTGGTGGAAATCACTCTAATGCACGTGGCAAACCTACTTTCCAAAAGCTTGTAGCAGCGGGAATACCAAACAATCCTCCACGTTGGCCTGAGGCGACAGCCATTGTTAAACGTATTCTGCGAGCGTACAAAGATGATGCACGTGATTGGGAGCGAATTAATGATTGGGTCGAGCGCGTTGGCTGGCCTCGTTTCTTTGAATTAACCGGGCTACCGTTCACTAAATTCCATATTGATAATTGGAGAGGTGCACGTCGTAGTCTTAACTCTTCTACTCATATTCGTTTCTAAATCTAGGAGTTCAATTGTGAAATTCGGAATCCTAGTCAACGAAGGACCCTATACACATCAGGCCTCTGATTCAGCATATAAATTTGCTAAAGCGGCAATTGACAAAGGTCACGAAGTGTTTCGTGTGTTCTTTTATCATGATGGTGTCAATAATGGCACGGCCCTAGCTGTTCCTCCACAAGATGACCGGCATATACCAAATCAATGGTCAGAGTTGGCGAAAGAACACAGTGTTGACTTAGTGCTGTGTGTGGCAGCGGCTCAACGCCGTGGCATGCTTGATGAAGACGAAGCAAAACGTAATGGCAAGTCTGCAAATAATGTTGCCGAAGGGTTTCGTATATCTGGCTTAGGCCAGCTAATCGAAGCCGGAATTCAAGCCGACCGTTTGGTTGTGTTTGGCGACTAACTAACAATAATGGCGAGCTGTTTGGGAGAGGGAGAACAATAAATGGAAGACGGTGATCAAGTAGTAAAAAAATTTATGTACATGAATCGTAAGGCGCCTTACGGAACGATTTATGCGCTAGAATCTTTAGAGGTAGTGCTTATTGCTGCTGCATTTGACCAGGATGTCAGTTTAGTGTTTGCGGATGATGGCGTTTACCAATTAATGAAAGGCCAAGATACAGATGATATTGGGATGAAAAATTTTTCTCCCACTTATTCTGCATTAGGCGACTACGACATTAAGAAAATTTACATTGAAAAAGAATCTCTCGATGAGCGCGGCTTAACGCTTGAGGATCTGCAAGAGTTAAAGTACGAAGATGAAGATGATGATTGGGCAGAAAAAGATTCTATTCATCTTGTCACGCGAGCAGAACTTGCGGATGTAATTGATGCGCAAGACGTAGTATTTAGTTTTTAGAGGATTCGACAATGGCAATGTTACATACAGTAAATAAGAGTCCATTCGAAAGAAATGCACTCGAATCATGTATCAGTTTAGCAAAAGCTGGCAGCTCAATATTGTTAACCGAAGATGGTGTTGTCGGTGCAATGCAAGGGACTGCGCACTCAAAGAAAATTGAGGCAGCAATGGAAAATATTTCATTCTATGTGCTTGGTCCTGATCTAAAAGCACGTGGGCTCAGCGAAAGTAATGTAGTTAATGGAGTCAAAGTGGTGGATTACAGCGGATTTGTTGATCTGGCTGCAGATCATGATTCCGTACAGTCATGGTTATAAATGTTTTCTAAATATGCATTGTAATCATACAGAAGTAAACCTAATAGAAATAAACTTGAAAGAAATAGACTAGGAGAAATCAAATGCCTATAGAAGTTGACGGCCAAAGTTACGAAACAGATGAAGAAGGTTATCTTGCTAACCTAAACGAGTGGCGCCCAGAATTGGCGACTGCAATGGCTGAAGCAGATGGCGCAGCGCTTGATGAAAACCACTGGGAAGTAATTAATTTTCTTCGTGAATACTACGAAGAGTATCAAATTGCACCTGCAGTGCGTGTACTTACTAAAGCAATTGGTAAGAAACTAGGTAAAGACAAAGGTAACAGTAAATACTTATATGAACTGTTTCCTTATGGCCCTGCAAAACAAGCATGTAAATATGCCGGTCTGCCTAAGCCAACTGGCTGCGTATAAAGATAATCTGAAATACATATCAGATAAGCAACAGGCGCTGTGCTTTGGAGATTAGTATGGCGCTTGTATAGCTAAAATATCTTTCACGTGATTATTAAATAATGTCTATCTTATTTGCCATTTTATTTTATGCCGCAACGGCAATATTGGTGTTTGGTCTTGCTTATCGAATTCGTAAATACATTAAGACACCAGCACCATTAAAAATTCCTACCACACCTGCCCCGACAACACGTTCTGGTGTTGCCTTTCGAATGTTCAAAGAAATCACCATCTTTGAAAGCTTATTTAAATCCAATAAGTGGATCTGGTTATTTGGCTGGTTGTTCCATTTTGGTTTGTTTCTAGTACTTTTGCGTCACTTGAGGTACTTCACAGATCCAGTCTGGTGGTGGGTAGAATTACTGCAACCATTTGGTAAGTATGCGTCTTTTGCCATGTTGATTGGTCTGGCTGGATTGTTGTTGCGGCGCATAGTGGTAGATCGCGTGCGTTATATATCAGCCCCATCAGACTACTTAATGCTTTTGCTTATCATAGGCATTGGTGTGACAGGCGTGCTAATGACGTTTGTGACACATACAGACATCATTACTCTGAAATCTTACCTGCTTGGTTTAATGGTATTTGATATCCGCACTCTGCCCAACGACACTATTTTAATCATTCACTTATCGTTAGTGATCGCCTTAATGGCAATTTTCCCGGTTTCAAAATTATTGCATGCTCCTGGTGTGTTCTTTAGTCCGACGCGTAATCAAGTGGATAACCCAAGAGAGCAACGCCACATTGCACCTTGGGCAATTAAATTGGAGAGTAAATAGCATGGCTGCTGCAGAGTTCGAAACGCCGGAATTAAAAGAATATCCAATCATTCCTAAGTTGCAAGAAGGCGTCATGGCTCATAGCCAGCCATTTGTAGCCAAGGAACAATTCCAAGAGCCGTTAGGTTACCCCGGTGAGTTGGTCGATAATTGGAAACAAGTCGCGATTGATAAAATGGGCGAGCTGACCGAGAAATATCGCTCATTACAGGTGTTTTTGGACTCATGTGTGAAGTGTGGTGCCTGTACGGATAAGTGCCACTACTATTTAGGTACAACAGATCCCAAGAATATGCCAGTGGCGCGGCAAGATTTATTTAGAAAAGTCTACCGTCGCTATTACACGCTCGCTGGAAAGATAGCCCCTAAGCTAGTCGGTGCGGAAGATTTAACAGAAGAAGTATTAGACGACTGGTATACCTATTTCCATCAATGTTCTCAATGTCGTCGTTGTTCTGTGTACTGTCCTTACGGGATCGATACAGCAGAAATCTCAATGGCGGCACGTGAAGTCATGGATGCAGTAGGCAAGGGTCAAAAATACTGCAACGAAATTATTGGCAAGGCGCAAACCTTAGGCAACAACCTTGGTCTGCCTGAGCCAGCGTTGATTGATACCCTAGAAGGCCTGGAAGAAGACATTGAAGATGACACCGGTGTACAAGTAAAAATGCCTCTGGATGTAAAAGGTGCTGAAGTATTACTTATTACTCCATCGGCTGATTTTTTCGCTGAACCACACATTGATGGTCTGATTGGCTATGCCAAAGTATTTCATGAAGCAGGTATTTCATGGACCATGAGCTCGTATGCCAGTGAGGCGGCTAACTTTGGTATGTTTATCGGTAGTTACGAAAACATGCAGAAGCTTGCATTACGCATTCGCAAAGCAGCAATTGATTTAGGCGTCAAGCGCATCGTATTTGGTGAATGTGGCCATGCATGGCGTGTGGCTTACAGCTTCCTTAATACCTTAGCTGGGCCTTTTGATTTCTTGGATCCAAACTATCCTGTGCCACAACATATCTGCGAAGTGACACATGGGCTTATTCAAGACGGCAAGTTTAAATTAGATAAGTCGCAGAATGATCATATGACACTGACTTATCATGATTCATGTAATGTATCGCGTGCGTCTCGCATGGGCGATACGCCTGGCGGTCAATTCACTATTCCACGTGAAATTATTAAAGCATGTTGTAATAACTTTTATGATATGCCGGAATACTCGATTAAAGAAGGTACATACTGCTGTGGCGGTGGTGGCGGATTGCTGACTGATGATTTAATTGAGTTGCGCGTTAAAGGCGCGATGCCACGCATGCAAGCATTAAAACATGTCACAGAGAATAACGGTGTTACCCATATGGCTGCCATCTGTGCGATATGTAAAAGTCAGTTCTCAAAAGTACTCCCGTACTATAACTTCACAATGGATCAAATTGTGAGTGTGCATCAACTAGTCAGTAATGCCATTGTATTAACTGGCCAAAATGATGGCGAGAGTGATGAACAAGATTCAACGGACGCTGAACAAGCGGCTTAACCAATTTAATTAATAGATATACAGATTAGCTAACTAGGAGCAAAGTTATGGCCACATCAAAGGATGAAATGTCTTACAAACTTACCTTTCGTAAGTTTGATGACGGCGATCACTTATGGGGAAACTTTGGTGATCAAATTTTTGAAGGTGATGCATCGCATAAATGTCCCACCTATGTGCATCGCACGCCACCATGCCAAGGCAGCTGCCCTTCAGGTGAAGATATTCGTGGCTGGTTAGATATTGTTAGAGGTATCGAGACGCCACCCGAAGGTGTCACTATGCAGGAATATGCCTTCCGACGCTCTACAGATGCAAATCCCTTTCCTTCTATGATGGGTCGTGTATGTCCTGCACCATGTCAAGAAGGTTGTAATCGTAATCACGTAGAAGACTTTGTCGGCATCAATTCAGTCGAACAATACATAGGCGATACTGCAACAAAAGAAGGATTCAAGTATGAAGCGCCAGCCAATTTAAGTGGTAAACGCGTTGCTATTATTGGTGGTGGCCCAGCAGGTCTATCTGCTGCTTACCAATTACGTCGTAAAGGCCATGCCAGTACTATCTTTGATGACCATGATGAGCTTGGAGGAATGTTTAAGTATGGTATTCCTGGATATCGTACGCCACGTGATTTCCTCGATGCAGAAATCCAACGTATTTTAGATATGGGTGACATTGAAGTGCGTTTAAACACACGTGTTGGTCGTGACGTATCAGTTGAAGATGTAGAGAAAGAATTTGATGCCATCGTATGGGCGCTTGGCTGCCAAACAGGGCGTGGTTTACCAGTGCCGAATGGTGATGCGCCTAACTGTGTTGCCGGTGTTAAGTTCTTGGAAGCATTTAATAAAGGCATTTTAAAAGTAACTGCCGATCGTGTTGTTTGTGTTGGTGGTGGTGATACTTCAATTGACGTGGTTTCTGTCGCGCGACGCCTGGGCAAGATTCCCACACTTGATAAGAAAGAAGCGCCTGAGTATGTGATCGGTGGTTATGTGGCTCATGATGCTGCTTATGCTGCAGCACGTGAAGGTGCGGAAGTAACATTAACTTCATTGTTTGAGCGTGAAGAAATGACTGCCGCTGAACATGAAGTACATGATGCCTTGCATGAAGGTGTACGTATTGATAATGGCGTGATGCCTGTCGAAGTCGTGGTTAACGATGAAGGACGTGCAACAGCGTTACGCATGGCTAAATGTGAAATGAAAGATGGTCGTCCTACACCTGTCGAAGGCACTGAATATGACATCGAGTGCGACTTAATTGTTTCTGCAATTGGTCAGGGCGGTGACTTGGATGGACTTGAAGATTTTGATAATGGTCGTGGCTTAATTGACGCTGACAAGCATTATCAAGTGCCAGGTAAAGAAGGACATTTTGTATGTGGTGATATTATTCGTCCTCACTTGCTGACAACTGCAATTGGTCAGGCGTCAATATGTGCCGACAGTGTCGATTTTTATCTAAACGACAAAGAATATGAAAAGCGACCTAAGGTCGATGTGCATCACTTCAGCCTGTTAGAAAAGTTACAAGAAACTGGATTAGACCCTGAAGACTACACCGTAGGTGAAACACGTGGGTCTGATGAAGCTGGGTTCTCGGTGCATAACTACGAAGATCGTTCTGCGCAAGAAATTATTTCTGCCGATCGCTTATTCCTCGCACATTTCGAATACACGCCGCGTGTATTAAGAGACTCAGTAGTGCCTAGCTCTGATGAGGTACTCGGGCATTTTGAAGAGCGTATGATTGGCCTTACTGAAGAACAAGCGGTTGAAGAAGCAGGCCGTTGTATGAGCTGCGGAATGTGTTTCGAATGTGATAATTGTGTTGTGTATTGTCCTCAGGATGCGGTCTTCCGCGTTAAGAAAGATAAATCCACGACAGGACGTTATGTCGATACTAATTATAATAAATGTATTGGTTGCCATATTTGTGCGGATGTATGTCCGACAGGGTATATTGATATGGCACTTGGCGACCACTAAAGGGCATATAAAATTGTCTATTTTTACGATAGCTTTGTTAGCGCTGTACTCTATTTGTCACGTATTTACTATACGATCCAAATCTGTGTGCAGTGCTGCCGCGTTCTCGAATAAAATATCCTAATTTTCTTGAGCCCTCTACTCGAGCCCTTAGATTGAAAATATTAACATTAAGCTGAAGACACATAGTTAAACAAGATCAGCATTATTCCTACGAAGTTTAGGATTTAATTTAAAATAAATTTGAATACTATGATTGGAGTCACTCCAACGAACATTGTAAGCAATGTTTTTATTACGCTGCTGCTATTTTTTGTCAGTGCATCTTCGATAGCGGATGGTAGTAAAGTACCGCCACCAAAAGGTGATCAGTGTGTTGAAGATGTTGACTGGATGCGTGTAAAACATTTTGAGACGATTCTTCATCAGCGTGATGAAACAGTTATTCGTGGAATTCGCACTACTAAGCATAGTTTAAAAAACTGTATTGATTGTCATATTACGCCAAACGCGAAAGGTGATTATGCGCGTTATTCAAATAGCGAAGAACACTTTTGTGCGAGTTGTCATACCTTTGCCGCAGTTAGCATAGACTGTTTCCAATGTCATGCTGATCGTCCGGAATCTGCAATAAGGGAAGCAATTAGACAACATCAAGCCAATGGCACAGACCCACATGACAGTATAATGATGGGCGCAAACGACTTAATTCTTAAATCAAATCACCATGCAGCGCAGCCAAAATGAGTAATGTAGTTACAAAAGCGTATCAATTACTACGTCAGCCTTATAAGTCTAAGACTGAATCAAGTGATACTGATACAAACGATGCTATGGATACTAGTAGACGTTCTTTCATTGGTGGTTTAGTCGGGGCTTCGGGCCTAGCCGTGGCGCCCGGTGTGATGCTATATGAAACTGCGAGTGCCAAACCCGCAGACCAGCCTGTCACTGATGCTGTGCGCTGGGGTATGTTGATCAACGTCAATCAATGTACTGAAGACTGTAATGCCTGTGTGACTGCCTGTAATGATGAACACGGATTATGGCCTAACGAGGGTTCCACGACTGATTCTCAATGGATTAGAAAACTGACTGTTAAAGACCCGCAGACTGAGCATACTAAGTCGTTCCCTGTCATGTGCCAGCATTGTGAACATCCTCCATGTGTTGACGTGTGTCCGACAGGTGCATCGTTCAAGCGCGAGGATGGAATTGTGTTAGTGAACATGCACACCTGTATTGGGTGTCGATACTGCATGATGGCTTGTCCCTATAAGGCACGTTCATTCGTACATGAAGTGCTAGAGAATCAACTGCCAAATACACCACGTGGTAAGGGATGTGTGGATTCTTGCAACATGTGTATCCATAAAGTGGATGCTGGTGAAAATACCACTGCCTGTGCTGAAGCATGTCAGAAAGACGGCTATCAAGCGATTGTCTTTGGTGACTTGAATGATCCTAATAGTGAGATCTCGCAACAACTGAAAGAGTTTGGTGGCACTCAAATTCGCGCCGATCTTGGCTTGAATACAGGCGTTAGATACCAGGGACTATAAAAATATGGAGACAGTCAGATACAGTTCAATAGAAGCACGTTCAACAAAGTTTTGGATGTTGCTAGGTGGTCTTGCGCTTATCACCTTGATAGGGTTGTTATCTGCGCATCATATGGAACTGGAAGGACACGTCATTAGTGGCATGAATAACCAAATTGTTTGGGGGCTGCCGCACGTGTTTGCAATCTTCTTAATTGTTGCCGCCTCCGGGGCGCTGAATGTTGCGTCTATCGCGTCCGTATTTGGAAAAGTTGAATACAAGCCGCTTGCCAGGCTATCGGCACTGCTGGCATTGGCTTTACTTGCTGGTGGTCTTGCGGTACTGGTGCTCGACTTGGGGCGTCCAGATCGTTTGATCGTTGCAATGACAACATATAATTTCAAATCGATCTTTGCCTGGAATATCTTTTTATACACGGGTTTCTTTGTCATTGTTGGCATCTACATGTGGTGGATGATGGACTATGCCATGCAGAAACATAGTAAAAAGGCAGGACTGGTAGCGTTCATTTGGCGTTTAATTCTTACTACAGGTACCGGCTCAATATTTGGATTTCTTGTTGCACGCAGTGCGTATGACACAGCCATGTTGGCACCCATGTTTATTATTATGTCATTTGCATTTGGCATGGCATTTTATATTCTGGTGTTGATGGCGGCTTATTCATGGACAGATCGACCATTGGGAGATTACATATTGAATAAGTTACGTAGCTTATTGGGTGTGTTTATCGCGAGTAGTTTGTATTTTGTTGCTGTTTATCATTTAACTAATTTATATGCCACTGAACACCATGCTGTTGAGAAGTTTCTGCTCCTAGAGGGTGGGTCTTACACAATGATGTTCTGGCTGGGGCAGGTAATTATTGGTGGATTAATTCCGCTGGCACTAATTTATATGCCGCAAACACAAAACTGCCGTAAAACGTTGGTAGTTGCTTGTTTATTGGCTATTTTAGGTGGTTTAGCCCAAGTCTATGTTATTGTCATCGCAGGGCAAGCATTTCCACTAGAGTTATTCCCAGGTATGGAGATTACTAGCTCATTCTTCGATGGTGAGGTTGCTCAATACATGCCTAGCATCTGGGAAATTCTGCTTGGTATAGCGGGAGTTGCTATTGCGCTGTTACTTGTGACTGTGGGTGTGGCGGTGCTTGATTTTCTGCCGGATAGCTTGTCAGATAAGATTACCTCAACTAGTAAAGCATAGTCTCATCACACTTGTTGCAGATCGCGTTAACTATCTAAAAATATCAACACGTGCATTTTATTTGAACTCGGTCACACTCCTGGCTTAATTCATTAAAGAAATCTCCATTTTGCCGACACTCTTGCTGTCACGCCAAATTGTGATGGCAACATCCTTATTGGTGTTCAAATAATAAAACTAGTAAACCATTATTTACACGGAGGCAGTTCATGCATGTGGAGATGAGTCTTGATAATGATTCGGGGGAAAAGTCCGCACCGAGTCGCGAAAATGCAACGGATACTCAAACAATTTCCGGTAGTCAAGTAGCAACAGCATTTGCACGTATAGAAAGCAACTCACAACAAAAAGCACCTGGACGTATACACGCTTTGTTGATTTCCACTGCTGCGGTGATGTCAGTGGTAGGATTATATTTATTGGTTGTTTTTGCGCTTTAGTATATAGGTTAGCTGCTAGGTAAACTTTTATTAGGATTTAATATATTGTGAGGATCAAACTGCTGCTTGATCGCATGCATTAATGCTAATTCATTGTTGCCTAGCTCCTCGCCTACAAAATCCCGCTTAACTAAGCCAATCCCATGCTCACCAGAAATTGTTCCATCAAGTTTTAATGCGTTTGTAAAAATCTCGTTTAAGCAAATTTGCGCATTGGTGTTTTGTGTATGATCGTTTGCATCGTACATAATGTTAACGTGCAAATTACCATTACCTGCATGGCCAAAATTGACTATGGGTAAATGGTATTTTTCTGAAAGCTGATCGAGTTTTTCTATCAGCCTGCTTAGATTAGGCACTGGAACAACAATGTCTTCATTGATTTTGTTGGGTGCGAGATTTCTTAGGATTGGTGACAAGGCTTTACGTGCTTTCCATAATTGTTCTCGTTCTATGTCGTTGTCAGCTAGAGAGACCTCTAAGTTATCTGTGTTTGATAACACCTGTTGAACTGCATGACTGCTAATGGCTAGTGATTGCTGGTCACCATCTACTTCTATCATTAACATTGCATTTGCGTTATTCGGTAAAGATATATCGCTATGTGTTCGGATTAAATTTAAGGCGTGGTGATCCATGAATTCAATTGCGCATGGCGTGTGTAGTTGCGCACTAATACTTTGAATTGCCTGGCATGCGTGTTGGTGGTTAGCAAAAAGTGCGCGGATAGTATGTACTGCGGGCGGCAACGCATGAATTTTCAATTCTGCTTCAGTAATAACGGCTAAGGTACCCTCTGAACCTATTAGTAATCTTGTTAAATCTAAGCCGACGACGCCTTTGGTCGTTTTACTGCCAGTCGTGATTGTCTTGCCTTCGCCGGTAACAGCTCTAAGTTGCAGTGTATTTTCACGAGTCGTCCCGTATTTTACTGCACGTGGCCCCGCCGCATTACAGGAAAGATTGCCACCAACAGTACAATATTCTGCACTGCTTGGGTCGGGCGGCCAAAAGTACATTGACTCGATTAAAAAGTTTTGTAATGCGAGGTTGGTTATTCCCGTTTCTACTCTGACACTTCTATTGCCGGGGTTAAAATCAATGACTTTATCCATGCGCTCCATGGATAAAACAATTCCTCCTGAGATGGGTACTGATGCACCCGTAGTTCCAGTGCCACGGCCACGCGTGGTTAACGGTATCTTATATTGATGACAGAGTGATACGCAGGCAACCACTTGCTCGTGAGTCGTAGGTAATACTACTGCGTCGGGTGGATGGTGTTGCTTGCTGTTATCGTAGCCGTATGGCCAGCAATCAGCTTTATCTAGTAAGATTTCTGTCGCAGAGAATATATTTTTTAATCGACTAATGATGTCGTTGGATAACTTAACCGACACCAGGCTAGCCAAGTAATTGTTGGTCGATCAATTCACACAAGCAATGCAGTGTGAGTAAATGCACTTCTTGTATGCGAGCAGTTGAAACCCCAGGGACACGAATTTCAATATCATTTTTCTGCATCAGCGCACCCACTTCTCCTCCATCTCTGCCCGTTAAGGCCACGATACGTGCCTCTCTTTCATGGGCGGCGTGGATGGCCTGAATAATATTTGCCGAACCCCCACTGGTTGTTATAACCAAGACAATATCCTCTGGCTGGCATAAAGCTCTTATTTGTTTAGCGAATACCATGTCATAGTCATAATCATTAGCAATAGAGGTAAGTGTAGAGCTATCAGTCGTTAGTGCGATCGCGGGTAGAGGCTGTCTCTCGCGTTCAAAGCGGTTCAACAATTCAGAAGATAAATGTTGTGCGTCTGCAGCAGAGCCGCCGTTCCCACACGTCAAAATTTTATGTCCTGATAATAAGCTTGAGGTCATTAACAAAGAGGCATCTGAAATGGGGCCGGCAATGACGCTTAATGCGTGTTGCTTTGCTTGAATGCTTTCGGTGAATGTTTTTTCAATTAGCTTTATCGGGTTCACTGATTAGTTTTCCATGAAAGCGTTGGTTATCCATTCGATTTGTTGATACTGTGACATTGCAATAACATCAAAGCGCGTCATTAATGAGGTAGGATGCGCTTGTAGATAATGATTGGCTGTAAATACCAGTTTTCTTTGTTTATTGTGGTCGACAGAGGCAGCTGCACTACCAAACATATCTGATTCTCTATAGCGAACTTCAACAAATACCAAAGTGTCGTTGTCTTGCATAATTAAGTCAATTTCACCGTATCGGCAATGATAATTTCTTGCCACTAGAGATAAACCATTCTGCAATAAGAAATTGCAGGCAACATCCTCGGCTTTTTTGCCTTTTAAACGATTAATACTCATGCCTATTCAGATAACTCACCGAACTGCGGCAGAATTGTTGGTTTGCCATTTACAAATTGTGCCCAGTTAAGTTCGCGAAAAACCTTATTACCATCGACAACTTTCAGTTTTCCTGTTACACCTCGGTAACGCTCATAGGGTAATGCCGCTAATTCAGCTAGCTTGGTAGGCAAGTAATATGCATCAATGCCCAATGCAGCAAAGCGTGGAAGTAGCTGATAACTCTCGCTGGCTTCTAACTCAAGCAACTCAAGCATAATTTCATGTTCAGCTGAAGGATTGAGTAACCAGGGGATATCACAATACAACACACCGTTGATGTCACGATCTCTTGAGATATTTTCTATTCCAGAAAATACATGTGAAGTGCTATAGACGGGCAGGTCAGTTGCATAGTAGTAATTTATTTGCGGGCGTAAAATTCTTGCTGTGCGTGGCGAAGCAACCATAAATACCATATCAACGTCTTGTCTGCGACGCGGTTCGAATTCTAAATTTTGGCCTAAAATGGATCGAAGTTGTCGGTAGCGGCCCTCACTCAAATCGAGTTGTAGGGCAGTTTTTAGCGGCACAGAAAAGTCTGTATGGTTGCTAGCATAATACTGAGTATCAAGTACAATGCCGTTTAATTCTTCAAAGCGTGATTGAAATGCATGAGCTAGACGTTCGCCCCATTCTCCTACAGGCGATAATATCACGGCACTGAAATGCTCATCCAGTGAAGCGCGTTCGGCAACTTGAATCGCCTCATCTTCGGGTAGCAAGCCAAATTGAAACAAGTTGCTGGGAGATTGTATGTGCGGCGGATGATAGTTTAGAGTAAGTGCCGGCACAGGTAACTCAGTTTGCTGAGCGAGTATCTCTACGGCTTCTTTTTTTAGTGGTCCAATAACAAAATCTGCACCATCATCAATAGCACGCTGATAGTGATATAAAATATCCTGCGGGTTGTCTCCAGTGTCATATAAATTAATGGTTGGTGAATATTGAGTATCAATACGTAACTCTCTTGCAGATTTAATGCCTGCATAAATGACTTCAGCGATTTGGGCAAAGCGACCACTCATGGGTAACAATAAAGCAATGTTTTCTGGAATAGCTAAATAATTTTCATAACTTTCCAATATTGAGATTAATAAATTTTCAGATGCCGGGTGATTAGGGTAATTGCTACGCCAAGTATTAAGCGCGGCATTGAGTTGATCGATATTAGAATAATGCGCACGTTTTGTTTGAGCTAAGCTAATCCAACCCTGTAGTTCTGCATTGCTTTGTTGCATCCATGAGGTTAGTTCTTCGTTTCGTGCTAATGCTAAAAGACGCCAAATTTCATTTTGATTATTAGCGCTCTGAGAGTATTCATCTAAGTGTCGTGAGAGCTCAGTGCGTATCTGTAGACTTTTGAGTGTATCACCCATACCGCTAAACGCTTGTGCGCGTAACTCGAGTATGTCGACAATATAGTCTGGGCTGCGCGTAGTTAATGACTCGGGCAGTAGTGATAATACTTCGTTAAACTGCTCTTGCTGAATTGCTATGCTTGATTGCGCAATACGTTTACGTGGAATTAATTCAAATGTTAAATTTTGTTCATTAATTAGATTTAAATATTGTTTTGCAACCTCATATTGATTGGCTTTAATGGATAATTCAGCCGCTCTAAGTTGCAACTGTTCTTTTCTTGGTGAGTTAACGGATTGTGCAGATTGCCAGTATATTTCGGCAGCCCTTTGTAGCTGTCCTTGTTTAGCCAGCTTGTCAGCCTTTTTTATTTGGATACTTACTGGATCAGTTTCTGTTTTCGTCTGTAAGCTAGTCCCGCAGCCGATTAAGGTGAGGGATATCAGCAGTGCCAACAGACAATATGCTAAGGTATATAAAATCTTGGTATTCATCTAAGTTTGAATTAGCTTCTTATTGGTTAAAGGGGTTTGGACTTGGCTACTCTTTATATAGTTGCAACGCCCATAGGCAATCTTAAGGATATCACTTTAAGGGCTTTGGAAACGCTGGCTATGGTAGATATTGTTGCGGCTGAAGACACACGTGTTTCGCAAAAGTTATTAACTACACATGGTATATCAACTGCATTAATTTCATATCATCAACATAATATTGAACAGCGCGATCATGAATTATTGGCGGCGCTACAAAAAGGTAAAAATGTTGCGTTAGTTACCGATGCTGGTACACCTCTCATAAGTGATCCTGGACACTCTATTGTTTCACTGTGTCGTCAATATAATATTGAAGTCGTACCAATACCAGGTGCGTGTGCAGCGATTACCGCGTTATGTGCCAACAATTTTAATATCACCCGTTATTTTTTTGAGGGCTTTTTACCACCCAAACATGCAGCACGCACGCAAAGATTACATATTATATGCGGCTACCCACAGGCTATTATAGTTTATGAGGCAAAACATCGCATTCAGGCGATGTTGCGAGATGTGTTAGACGTATGTGGTCCACAAAGACGCGTGATGGTGGGCCGGGAATTAACAAAAATACATGAACAAATAGTGTCTGGAGAGATTTCATTTGTACTTGAGCAGTTTGACAACCAAATAATTCCCTGCAAAGGAGAGTTTGTTGTCATTATTGAAGGCAATTCAGATCAGCTAGATTTGGTGGCAGAAGAAGAAAATATGCGAAAATTGTTTATGCAGATATCCAGCTGTATGAGTCATAAAGACGCAGTTTCCCTGGCAAGACAGTTAAGTTCATTACCTAAAAATAGGCTATACGAAATCGCCAGCGAGTATTATCAAAATAGTTGATCAAAGCACTTCAGCCGATTATCTAGCAGTGATACAGTCAGAAAGAGAGTTGGTCGAGGTAATCGCTGCTGATTAATCAGTGGAGGAAAGTCCGGGCTCCAAAGGACAGAGTGCCAGGTAACACCTGGAGGGTGAAAACCCATGGAAAGTGCAACAGAAAATATACCGCCTGCATCTGCAGGTAAGGGTGAAATGGTGTGGTAAGAGCGCACCGCGTTAATGGCAACATGAACGGCATGGTAAACCCCACTTGGAGCAAGACCAAATAGGAGGGCTGGTTAATTATTAACCACATGTGGTCCACATGGCTCTCGGGTAGGTCGCTAAAGGTGTCTGGTAACAGGCGTCTCAGATGAATGATTGCCCACGACAAAACCCGGCTTATTGACCAACTCTCACTATAACTAATCCAAACTTAAAGTAGTCTCTTAGCAAGCACAATCAAGTCTTTAATTAACTTGAAATTTTACACAATTTCACCTGCAAAAACTTCACTAAGTAACTGTCTTACAAGACAAAATTCCCGATAAACGGACTATTTCCGCTTGCTTTTTACCCGCCTGATTCCTATAGTGTACAAATGTGGGTAAAAGTGGTTTTTTGTGTAATTTTTAACATAGAAGAACAAGAATGTTTCGAGGCATCAGCGCAACAACAATTGACGCAAAAGGACGGATCACCGTGCCTACCAAGCATCGAGAAGAAATCGATACTGCTTGTGGCGGGCGTATTGCATTGACCGTCGATATTGATCGTTGTGTGCTCATCTATCCTTTGCCTGAATGGGAGAGAGTCGAAGCCTCTTTGCTTGCCTTGCCTAATTTAGAGCAAAAGGTCAAGCAGTTGCAACAGTTTACCGTCGGTTACGCAAAAACCTGCGAGATTGACGGCAATTACAGAATTAACATTCCGCAAGAGTTAAGAGACTTTGCCAGTATCAACAAAAATGTCTTTCTTGTGGGCCAGGGTATTAAGTTTGCTCTTTGGGATCAAGAGCGATGGAATAAAAAATGTGAAGACTGGACTGATAATGCAAATCAAGTAAACGCAGAATCAGCATTAAATCAAATCAGAATGTAAACAGTGCAAATGGCTGCAACACATGTGCCTGTGCTGTTTAACGAGTCTTTACAAGGCTTATGTATAAAAGCTAATGGTACATATGTCGACTGCACTTTCGGTCGCGGTGGTCATAGCAAAGCGATACTAGAAGAACTAACTGAACAGGGGAGACTAATTGTTTTAGACCAAGATCCAAGTGCAGTTCAATGTGCTGAAGAAATATTTGGTCATGATGCAAGAGTCATAATACACCATGAAACATTTGCTAATTTGCAAGCGATTGCAAAGCAAAATCACTTACATGCAAATGTTGACGGCATTTTTTTTGATCTAGGGGTGTCATCTCCTCAGTTAGACGAAGCTCAAAGAGGGTTTAGTTTTAGTCATGATGGACCGCTAGATATGCGAATGAACACTAACATGAGTACAACTGCTGCGACATGGTTAGCACATACCACTATGAGTGAGTTAGTCACTGTATTACGTGAATATGGCGAGGAACGTTACGCAAAAAAAATCGCACATAAAATACTACAAATACAACAGACGCAAGCAATTACAACTACCAAACAATTAGCTGAAATAGTACAAGCCTGTTACCCACCAGGTTACAAAGGTGTGCACCCTGCAACAAGAACATTTCAGGCAATGCGAATTGTTGTCAACCAAGAATTGGATGCCTTAAAAAAAGGCTTAGATGCCACTTTTGATATGTTAAATCATGGTGGCCGCTTAGTGGTTATTAGCTTCCATTCCCTGGAAGATCGGATTGTTAAACGTTTTATTCGTGAAAAGAATCAAAAAGATCTGTTGCCAGCACGTTTACCAGTGATGCCAGAATTCAGCAATTATTTAAAACCGATAGGGAAATTAATTAGACCAACTGAGCAGGAAATAAAGTGCAATCCTCGTGCGCGCAGTGCGCGTTTGAGAGTGGCTGAGAAGGTTGTGAAGTGAAATTAGTTAGCCTAATAAGTCTCTATCTGTTGGTGGTCATAAGTGCTTCGGGTCTTGTTTATAGCAAGCACTTGCAAAGAAGGCATTTTGTTGAATTGCAGGAATTGCAAGAAACGGGTTCACATCTACAAACCGAATGGGAACGACTATTGCTGGAAGAGAGCGCTTGGTCTAATCAGGCGCGGATTGAGCAAATTGCTAACACTGAATTAGGTATGCATTTGCTCAAGCACTCTGATGTAGTGATGTTGGAGATAAAGTCTAAGTGAAAAGAGCTAAAACAAAATCATTCAACGCGCGCAGATACCTGCTTCTGTTTGCTGTATTAGCAATATTTGTGTTGCTATTTGCACGTGCAGCTCAACTACAGATTTTGCATGCGGATTTTTATAATGAGCAAGGCTCCAATCGTCATGTACGTAGTGTTGAGATACCAGCCCACCGGGGCGTAATAACCGATCGACATAGTGAAGCGTTGGCAATAAGTACGCCTGTGTATTCGGTATGGGCGCATCCAGGTAGTGCATTAAAAAATCCGCACAGTATTAGTTATGCGGCACAAGTGTTGGGTTTGAATGAACAAAAAATCAAACGCAAGCTGCAACAGAGAAAAAATAAACAGTTTGTTTATCTAAAGCGACATGTATTTCCAGAAGTCGCTGATAAATTAAAACAACAAGATACGCCTGGTGTGTCTGTTGTCAGAGAATACCGTCGCTATTACCCAACCGGAGAGATGGCTGCTCATGTGGTGGGGTTAACTAATATAGATGATCAAGGGCTTGAAGGTGTTGAGTTAGCCTTTGATGATTGGTTGCATGGTTATCCTGGCAAAAAAAGAGTGCTTAAGAATGCGCATGGTGTCATCGTTGGTGATATCAGCTTGGTGCGTGAACCTCACCATGGTAAAGAGTTGACTTTATCAATTGATAAACGCATTCAATATCTGGCTTACCGCGAGCTTAAAAGAACTATTACTCAGCATAGTGCGAAGGCCGGTTCTGTAATTGTACTTGCAGTTGAGTCAGGCGAAGTGCTTGCCATGGCTAACCTGCCAGCTTTTAATCCAAACGATCGAAGTAATGCGGATGTAGCCGCCATACGTAATCGTGCAATTACTGATGTGTTCGAACCGGGTTCTACAGTGAAGCCGTTTTTAATTGCTGCTGCCATTGAGAATGGTATCTATAGAACGAATAGCAAAATTAATACTGCTCCAGGTTATTTTAATATTGCTGGACTGCTTGTTAGTGATCATAGCAATTATGGTGTGATTGACTTGCAAACATTATTAAGTAAGTCGAGTAATGTGGGCGCAGTGCGCGTGGCATTGAAAATGTCACAAGAACAGGTTTGGAGTCAGTATCAAGCTGTCGGATTTGGTCAGCTAACTGGTTCGGGTTTTCCAGGTGAACGCGCTGGCAAGTTAGCCAGTTATAGTCATTGGAATAAAACACAACGCGCGACGATTGCTTATGGTTATGGGATGTCGACGACAGCTATGCAGTTGGCGCGCGCGTACTCAGTGATCGCGAATGATGGCGTATTGTTGCCGACTTCATTTGTCGTTAATGATCAAGCAGTCACTGGTCAACGGGTAATGTCAGGGCGCACAGCCAAAGCGGTGCGTACTATGTTGAAGGGTGTATTGGCTAAATCCGGCACTGGCAGTCTAGCCAGCATGCAAGGTTACACTGCCGCTGGGAAAACGGGTACATCACGCAAAGCACAGGACGGCGGTTATTCTAAAGATAAATATATTGCGTTATTTGCTGGCATGGCACCTGCTGATAATCCAAAAGTCGTCGTGGTTGCCGTGGTTGATCAGCCATTTAAACAAGCCGGTTACTATGGAGGAGAAGTTGCAGCGCCATTATTTTCGCGTGTAACAGAAGGAAGCTTGCGCTTGATGAATGTAGCTCCAAATATTATTAACGACAAAAAGCGTGGTCTCTTGTTTACACAGGCAAATAAACAATGAGTTTATCGAATCGTCGTCAAATGCAATTAAGCGAATTGCTGGAAGGAATATCAGTTATGTCTGCTGCACAAGATGTGCAAGTGACCGGAATTAGCGAATATAGTAAAGATATCGAAAAAGGTGATTTATTTCTCGCATGTAACGACCTTTGTTACTGTCATGAAGCAATAGCAAATGGTGCTGTGGCAGTTGCATATGATGCAAGTGTTAATTGCGCGGCGCCTGAGTTGCTAAATGATGTCCCCATGATCGCATGTGAAAATTTAACTCACCACATTAGTGACATTCTTGTTCGGTTTTATGGCGATCAGGGCAAACGTATTAATACTATTGCTATCACAGGCACTGATGGAAAAACTTCTGTTGCTCACTTGGTCGCACAGGCGCTTGACTATTCAGGGGATGCGTGTGGACTTGTTGGCACTTTGGGCTTGGGACGTTTGAATGATCTTGCTGAAGCAACACATACGACGCCACCTAAAACACGTATGGCGAAGGAGTATGCGAAATTTGCAGAAATGGATTGCGAGTTTGTTGCGTTAGAGGCCTCTTCTCACGGGATACATCAAGGCCGATTAACCGATTTAACTATACATACGGCAGTGTTAACCAATATCACTCGTGATCATTTGGATTATCACAAAACACTGGATAACTATATTCAGGCCAAGGCGGCTTTGTTCTTTCAGCATGACGCAAAATTTGCCGTCATAAATATCGATGATGAAGTTGGGCGTCAATGGTGTAAGCAATTAGACCAATTAGTTAATGTTGTTAGCTATTCGCTTAATAACACAGCCGCAGATGTGTATGCATCGCGCATAGAATATATGCCAGATTCTACTAATGTGGATATTTGCCTCAGAAATGAGGTGATTGAAATAAATATTAAGTTACTTGGTGAGTTTAATGTACTTAATATTCTCGCAGTGGCAGCAGTACTCATCAGCTTACAAAAAACTAATCGCCAAATCGTAGCAGCATTGAGTAATCTTGAATCTGTGCCAGGGCGCATGCAGCGTGTGATAAATGCTGACAAAGAAAATATTATTGTTGACTATGCGCATACACCCGCTGCATTGCTTGCTGCAATAAATGCCGTTCGACAACATACGCCGGGGAAATTGACTTGTGTATTTGGTTGTGGAGGCGATCGTGATCAAGGTAAACGTGCGCAGATGGGACGGGTCGCATCGACACATTGTGATTATGTGGTGATTACCTCTGATAACCCGCGTCATGAATCTGCTGAAACTATTATCCAGCATATTGTTCAGGGGTGTGTTGATAATTCTTCTTATACGGCGATCGCAGATAGAAAAGAAGCTATCAAGCACGCCTTGCATGAGCGCAGTGATGCCGTATTAATTGCTGGTAAAGGGCATGAGAAATATCAGTATATTGGTGATCAACGGCTTGACTTTGATGATATGGAAGTTGTGCAAGAAGAGCTGCAAAGGATCGCGCATGGTTGAAGATAGCAATCAGTGGTTGAGGTTAAGTGAAGTTGCCAGCATGGCGCAAGGCACGTTGCAGGGTAGTGACTTATATATTTCATCATTATCCACCGATACAAGAAATTTACATCCAGGAGATTTATTTGTTGCCTTAGAGGGAGAACGATTCGACGGTCATGAATTTATAGGTCAAGACATGGAGCATATTGCCCAAGCAGTCATGGTGCATAAATCAGTTGACACAGCATTGCCGGTTGTAACAGTTGATAACACCTTGGAAGGTTTATCGCGATGGGCGCAGGCTTGGCGTCATGAAGTGGCACCTAAATTGATTGCAATCACTGGAAGTAATGGCAAGACCACGGTTAAACAAATGCTAAGTAGTGTCATGTCGCTAGCGGGTAACACATGTTATACCCAAGGAAATTTAAATAATCACATTGGTGTGCCCTTGACGCTACTTACTTTGCGCAAAGATCACGAGTATGCGGTGATTGAAATGGGCGCTAATCATTTTGGCGAAATTAACCACTTGAGTTGTTTAGCGCAACCTGACATTGCTGTTATTACTAATGCCGGCCCTGCGCACTTGGAGGGGTTTGGCAGTGTCGAAGGAGTGTCACGCGCCAAAGGTGAAATAATGAATGGGCTCCGGGCGCATGGAACCATTGTGCTTAATGCCGATGATCAATACCTAGATGCTTGGCTGAATATGGCCGCAGCACGTGAATTAAATGTCGTTACTTTTGGTTTTAGTAATAATGCAGATATTCAAGGCATTCGACATGAAGTAAATAGATTAACTCTGCAGATAGGTAGTCATGAAATGCAGATCAACCTGCCTCAACTGGGTAAACATAATGCATGCAATGCATTATCAGTGGTCGCAATTGCCCATCAGTTAGGCGTCGATCTGACATTAATTAAGCAGGGCTTGGAATATGCCAAGCAGGCAAAAGGTCGTTTACAGGCAAAGAATGGCTTGTCAGGTTCGATAATCTTGGATGACACCTACAATGCTAATCCTGGTTCATTATCTGTCGCCATAGACGTGTTATGTGCTCAGCCCAAAGAACCATGGCTAGTTATCGGTGATATGGGCGAGCTGGGCGATGATGCAGAGCAGATTCATGCTCAGATTGGGCGTCAAGCAAAAGCGGCAGGAGTTAAGAAATTATTTGCCCTGGGCGCATTATCAAAGTATGCCGTTGACAGTTTTGGTAGCCAAGCAATGCATTACCTTGCACACGATGAATTAAGTAAAGCCATTAGCGCTCAGCTAAATAGTGAATGCTGTGTGTTAGTGAAAGGATCTCGTGCAATGCATATGGAAGATATTATCGATCGCATAATCGATAAAGAACAAAACAATATGCACTAACTAGGACGATCTATGCTGCTCTATTTATTTGAATATTTAGAACAATATAACAGTGCATTCAATGTGTTTGGTTATCTTACATTGCGTTCTATTCTTGGAACATTAACAGCGCTTGTGATTTGTTTTGTTACCGGCCCAATAATGATAAGGCGCTTGTCTGACTACAGTGTCGGGCAAAATATTCGCTCAGACGGTCCGCAAACCCATTTGTTGAAAGCGGGCACCCCAACCATGGGGGGCGCATTTTTATTACTCAGTATTTTAGTGAGTACTTTATTATGGGGTGATCTCGAGAATCATTATATATGGGTAGTTTGCTTTGTTACATTTGCATTTGGTGCCATTGGAGCGTTCGATGATATTAAAAAATTAGTGCAAGGCAATAGTGCTGGATTATCCGCACGCTTGAAATATGGCCTGCAGTCTGTAGTGGCATTGGTGGCCGCTTGGTGGTTGTATCAAACAGCAGTCCTGCCAGTGGAAACAAATTTTTATGTGCCACTATTTAAGAATATTATTTTCGAACTAGGCCCCTGGTTTATATTGCTGACCTATTTTGTCATCGTCGGTTCAAGCAATGCAGTAAATCTCACTGATGGTTTGGATGGTTTAGCCATTATGCCCACCGCTATGGTGGCCGGTGCGCTGGGTATTTTTGCTTATGCCAGTGGCCACTCGGCATTTGCGGATTACTTAGGCATTCCATATATCCCCATGGCAGGTGAACTCGTTGTATTTTGTGCCTCCATCGTTGGCGCTGGATTGGGATTTCTGTGGTTCAATGCCTACCCTGCACAAGTATTCATGGGTGATGTGGGTGCGCTTGCATTAGGTGCGGCATTGGGTGTTGTTGCTGTGCTGCTTGTCAGGCAAGAAATAGTATTAGTTATCATGGGTGGCGTGTTTGTCGTCGAGACGCTGTCGGTAATGATTCAGGTTGCGTCTTTTAAACTGACCGGTAAACGTGTTTTTAAGATGGCACCACTGCATCATCATTTTGAATTAAGAGGCTGGCCAGAGCCAAGAGTAATAGTTCGTTTTTGGATTATCACTATTATTTTGGTATTGATTGGTTTGGCCACATTAAAAATTCGTTAAGTATGGATTGGTAATTAAGCGTGGAAACACATTGCGTGAAGAAATCTGAAGCAACAAATTATCTGATTTTTGGTGCAGGTGCATCTGGCCTTTCTGTGGTCGAATACTGCCTCAGTCAAGATGCCAATGTCCGGGTTATCGATACGCGTGATCTGCCTCCCAATGCAGCTAAGATCAAATCGCTATTACCAAGTAACTGTGTTTCATTTGGTACGGTTGAGCAACAATGGATAGATCAAGCTGATGTGTTAGTGCTTAGTCCAGGTGTTTCACCTCATTTGCCAGTAATCAAGCAAGCAAGTGAGCAAGGAAAAGAGGTCATAGGCGATATCGAATTGTTTGCCAGAAATGTACCTAAACCATATATTGCAGTGACTGGCTCGAATGGAAAAAGCACAGTGACCATGTTGGTCGCTGACATTCTTGCAAGCCAAGGTTTAACAGTTAAAGCATGTGCAAACATTGGCGAGCCGGCACTTACTGCAATCAACATTGATGTTGATTTATTTGTTCTGGAGTTATCCAGTTTCCAATTGGAAACATGTTATTCGTTGTCACCGTTGGCAGCAGTGGTATTAAACATCACTGAAGATCATTTGGATAGGCATGAAAGCTTCCAGAAATATGCCCGAATCAAAACCAGTATTTATAACAATGCATCGAATAAAATAATCCCACGCACTGACTCAATACAAAGCTACTTCGCTAAGCATAAGGATGCCATAAGTTTTGGATTAGACGTGCCCCATGAAAATGATTTTGGCATTGTCGAGTATGAGACCGGTCGGTGGCTTGTACATCATCAAGGAACGCAAGGGCATTATAAGATTATACGGACATCTGAGCTCTCATTATTGGGTACAACAGGTGAACTTAATGTGCTTGCTGCGTTGGCTCTCACTCATGGGTTAATTAAGGATTATGCTAAAGCAATTGATGCAATTAAATGCTTTAAGGGGCTTGCGCATCGATGTGAATTAGTTGCTTTACATAATAATGTGCGTTGGATAGATGACAGTAAAGGTACCAATGTCGGGGCAACAGTTTCAGCCATAGAGGGTCTAGGGCAATCATTGATATTGATTGTCGGCGGTGTGCACAAAGGCGGATCTCTACAAGGGCTATGTGATGCCGTGCGTGATCGCGTTAATTATGTCATTGCATTTGGTCAAGATAGGCAACTTTTTATTGATGCCTTGAGTGCATATGTTGAGGTTAAAGAAGCCGCATCACTTGACGAATGTGTTGAGTGTGCTGCCCAAATCGCATTGCCAGGCCAGACAATTCTGTTTTCACCTGCATGTGCCAGCTTTGATATGTTTGCTAACTACGTTGAGCGAGGTTTGGCGTTTAAGCGCATGGTGCTTGAAAAGGTAAATGAAGATGACTGATAAAAAGCAGCCGTCTGTGAATTTAGAGTCATCTATTGCAAGCGTGATTGATACGCATATGTTTTACGCGTTATTAATTCTGCTTGGGCTAGGCTTCATAATGATGACATCCACCACGGTGGAGTTAGGCTATAAAGGGCATGAAGATGCGTTCTATTATATGAAAAAGCAATTGCTCTTTATGTTATTAGGTGCGTGTTGCGTGTTGGCATTAACACGCATCAGATTAGTTTACTGGGAGCAGTTAGGACCATTGCTATTGGTAGTGACTATTGCGCTACTCGTGCTGGTATTGGTTCCTGGCATTGGTCGGAGTGTTAATGGCAGTAGCCGTTGGTTAGCGCTAGGTCCGATTGGCCTACAGGTATCTGAATTTGCAAAAGTCGCCATGATTATCTATCTATCTGGATATATCGTGCGTCATGGTGCAAACGTACATAAAGATTTCAAAGCCTTTATTAATCCGATGGTGCTGGTTGCCATAATTGCTATCTTGTTAATGATGGAGCCCGATTTCGGCTCTACAGTTGTATTAACGGTGCTAGTTTTTATTATGTTGTACTTAGGCGGTGTTCGTCTCGCACCATTTATCCTATCAACTGCCTGTTCAATTGCCGTGATGTACTTGCTAGCAAAAAGCGACCCTGAGCGCTGGTCACGCGTGACAACTTTTTGGAGACCATTTGATGACCCTTTGGGTGATGGTTTTCAATTAAGCCAAGCTCTTATTGCAATCGGCAGTGGTGGTTTATTTGGTGAAGGCTTGGGTAATAGCATTCAGAAATTATTCTACCTACCGGAAGCACATAATGATTTTATATTTGCAGTGCTAGCAGAAGAGTTAGGGTTGCTGGGTATTTCAATGTTGTTAGCTGCATATTTAATATTTATCTGGCGTTGTTTTAGCTTGGCGCAAAATGCACAAAAACAAAACATGACGTTTGCTCAACACTTGGCTTACGGGTTTGGTGTTTGGTTTGCGCTACAAGCGACAATCAGTGTTGGCGTCAATATGGGTTTGCTGCCAACCAAAGGGCTAAGCTTGCCATTTTTAAGTGTTGGAGGCAGTAACCTGCTGGCTAGTTGCATTGCCTTAGGTTTGTTGATGCGTGTGTATATCGAAGTAAATCAACAAGGCGCTCGACGCGTGCACAAGCGTAAACGTCGCTCTAAAACTGCGGGAGCAGCAAATAAATGAATATGCATCCCGTAATGATACTTGCTGGTGGAACCGGTGGGCATGTATTCCCGGCATTGGCAGTTGCCAATGAATTAAAACAAAGAGGTGTGCCCATCATCTGGGTTGGTACGGAAAAAGGCATAGAGTCTAGAGTCGTGCCTGCCGCTGGATTTACACTCGCATTTATGCACGTACAAGGATTAAGAGGCAAAGGCTTTATGCAATATTTGCGCGCACCAGTGATATTGATAAGAGCATTATTTGAGAGTTTAGCGATTGTGCGAAAATATAAACCATGCGCGTTATTGGGCATGGGTGGATTTGTCTCAGGTCCTTGTGGATTGATTGGTGTATTGTTAAGGAAGCCACTGATTATTCATGAGCAAAATGCTGTAGTAGGTTTAACAAATCGATTATTAGCCCCGCTTTGTCAACGCATGTTTAGTGGTTTTCCAGTTGAAGATTTTAACAAGCGCATAGAGTACAGCGGTAATCCTGTACGAAATGAGTTGATGTCTATGGCGGCACCCAAGGTGCGACTCAATCGACCTGGTAGTCACAAGCGCTTACTCATTATCGGCGGTAGTTTGGGTTCATTAACATTAAATTATGTGTTACCCCAGGCAATTAAATTACTTGCCGACAAAATCAACATTGATATTTGGCATCAAACAGGTGCAAATAAACGTGAACGCGTGCTGTGGTCCTACCAAGAAAATGATATCGCTGCTCAAGTCGATGAGTTTATCGAGGACATGCCTAAAGCCTACGGGTGGGCAGATTTAATAGTATGCAGAAGCGGGGCAATTACCCTCGCGGAAATAGCAACAGTCGGTTTGGGCTCAGTATTAGTGCCTTATCCATATGCTGTTGATGATCATCAGACAGCAAATGCGCGTGCATATGTCGCCGCAGATGCCGCTTGCTTGTTACCAGAGACAGAAATCAGTGCAGAAAAACTTGCTGGCTTGCTTTCCACATTGCTCACCGATGATAGCAAGTTACTCAGCATGGCAC
>CBDHFH010000006.1:0-21057 GCA_965262455.1 Gammaproteobacteria bacterium | reverse complement strand
ATACCAATGAGAGACAGGTGGGCTGACCAGTGATCTTGCTGATAAAGATACTCTGTTCTTGATTGCCACAGTTGATTAGCATCCAACTCAGACGTCACAGGCGTGACTGTCACACATGCAGACATAGTCACGCTCAACGCCACAAGACACACCAGTGAAATAATGCGTTGATCACAACTGGAGAATTTAGCTTTCATAGATACAGTTTGTGTCGCGGCGAATAAATTAGACCGCAAACCATTTACACATCAGACAAATTATTCGGAAAACTGTTTAATAAGTTTTTGAATATAACTGTCGTTTGGGTGTCGGTCCATTGCTTCTCTTAACAAGTTTCGTGCTTCTTCATAGCTACCTTGGGCCCATAATAGCTCACCCAGGTGACCAACAATTTCCGCATCATCCAAAAGATCTAAAGCCTTGCGCAGATAACTTTCTGCCTCTGCATAATTGCCCTTACGAAAATGTATCCAACCCATGCTATCTATAACGGCAGGATCGTTAGGATTTAACTCATAGGCCCGCTCAACATATTTCTGCGCTTCATCTATGCGCAACCCACGATCTGCAAGCGTGTAGCCTAATGCATTTAAAGCATTGGCGTGATCCGGATCATTTTGCAAAATGATTAATAAATCAGACTCCAACAAGTCGATACGGTCAAGATGCTCAGCCGTTAATGCACGTGCATATAATAAATCTGGATGGCGTGGAAACTCTAATAAACCTTGGCTATATAAATCATACGCTTCGTTATACAAATTTTGATCATGTAGAATGTGCCCCTCTGCTAAAAATAAGCGCACGATATCCTCGGCATGATCAACCTGACCACGCACTTCGTTTAGGTGACTACGCGCTTTTTCTAAACCATTTTCTTCTACATATAACTCGGCAAGTCGCATCGCTGCATCTAAGTACAAATCACCATAAGCCACTTCTTGATAAAATTTCACTGCTTGTTTTGCATCACCCAGCTCTTCTGAAATGCGCGCGAGATAATAATTAGATTCGTCTAAACGGCGATTATCATCTACTAATGCTTGGAAATATTTTTTTGCTAATGGATAGTTTTCTGCCTGCACATACGTTAAGCCCAACATATAAGTAATATCAGGATCATCGGGTCGCTGACTCAGTAACACCTCAAATTCTTTACCCGCATCATTAAAACGTTCAGCCTGCAATAACATTCGCGCATAACCCAAGCGCAAATCGAAATTTTCTGGATCAGTTTCGACTAGGCGCTGCATTTCAGTAAACGCGCCCTCATGATCACCAATCAAACTTAACGCACGCGCACGTAACACTCTTGCTTCAGATAGATCAGGTTTAAATCCTAATGCTAATTCAGTTTGATCAACAACCAGCTGATATTGTTTTGCCTTCATCGCCAAATTAGCATAAGACAAATGCCCATAAGGGTTGGTAAAGTTTTTCGCGACTAAGCGATCCATTAACTGCAGACTGACGTCAACATCTTCAATGCGTGATAACGTGGCAGCGATAATGCTGTAACCCTGACTAGGAGAATCTTTTGCCGCTTCCATCACTTGACTGAAATGTGTGGTAGCAGAATCCACATCGCCTTGTCTGAGATACAACACCCCTAACACTTGCTGTGCTTCGATATTGCCATTCAAGGCATCTGACCATTTATGTGCAATCTTGAGTGCAAGTGGCCAATCTTTTGCGAAGATGGCAATTCTCATGGCGCGCTCGATGATTGCCGGATCATCGCTTAGTTCACTGGCGCGACTATAGGCCTGTTTAGAGGTTTGCAAATCGCCTAATTTGCCAGACAGCTCGCCGGTCATGACTTCATACATAATCGCACTGAGTGGTTCATAGCGCTGTTCATCAATCGACCCCGAAGAGGTCTCCGGTACACTCATGGCCTCCGGCTGAACCAGGTCTTCTTGGTCGTTTTGGGAAGGCGCCATTGCGCAAGCGCCCATCATGGACGATAGCACCACAATCAGAATATATTTGTGGAATGTATTGTCAGGCATAATCTGAAGCTGGAAAATTATGTATGTATTTGTACAATTCTACGTTATTTCATATGTCATTACATGAGCGCTTTAGCAGGGACTTCTCACTTTCTATACAAATCTATTCCCTATTTTCTCCTGTGACAGTACAAGGTGCGTTAAAATAGCCCCATGTCCTTACTAACTATAGGTGTTAACCATGACTCCGCGCCAGTGGAAGTGCGCGAACGTATGGCTATCCCTGACTCATTGCTTCCAGATGCGTTAAATACCTTGATTGAGACGCCCTCGATCGAAGAGGCTGCGATCATCTCAACATGTAATCGGACCGAAATGTATTGTGCTGTCGACTCATTCGAGCGCGGTAAACTTGCCACTGTGCAGTGGTTGAGTGAGTTCCATAATTTCGAATTAGACCAGCACCAATCTTACTTTTATAACCACACCGATCACGACACTGCAAAACATATGTTTCGTGTTGCCAGCGGCTTGGATTCATTAGTTCTGGGCGAGCCACAAATTCTTGGCCAACTAAAACAAGCCTATCAACATGCTGTCAGTGCGGGCACATTGGGCAAACATCTCAATCAATTATTCCAGCATTCATTTAGCGTCGCTAAAAAGGTCCGCACGCATACCTCGATTGGTACAAATCCGGTCTCGGTCGCGTCCACGGCCGTGTCATTAGCGAAACAGATTTTTGGTGATCTTTCTAAACGCAATGCATTGTTTATTGGCGCGGGCGAAACCATTGAACTCGCAGCACAACATCTAAATGCGGTCGGTGCCAATCGTATTACTATTGCCAACCGAAATATCACACGCGCACAAAAACTGGCAAACAACTTCAATGGCTATGGTGTCAGCTTGTCTTATATTGGTGAGGTGTTACCTGACAGCGATATTGTCATTACCGCCACCTCCAGCACGTTGCCAATATTAGGCAAGGGTTTGTTAGAACGCAGCTTAAAACGAAGAAAACACCAACCCATTTTAGTCATTGATTTAGCTATCCCGCGCGACGTAGAACCGGAGGCTGCAATGCTGCCGGATATATATCTCTACAGTGTAGATGACCTCAAGCAAGTCATTCAGGACAATATGCAATCGCGCATCAACGCGGCTGAAGAAGCAGAAATTATTATTGATGATGAAGTCACAAAATTTTATCAATGGCTACGTGGGCAAGATGTGACTGACGTAATACGCAATTATCGTGATCGTGCAGAACAGCATAAAATCGAAACCATCGAAAAAGCCAATCGCATGCTTAAGCAAGGCAAATCCACAGAAGAAGTTATGCAATTCCTAGGCAATACATTAGTCAACAAGCTATTGCATAGTCCTACCGAAGCATTAAAATCTGCTGGCGCAGAAAACCATCAGGAATTACTCGAAGCCGCGAAAACGATTCTTGGCCTCCCGCGCGACTAAGCGCGCTTGTCATAACATACACCGACTGACTCATTGTTATTATGAAAGATTCTATTGTTGCTAAGCTTGAGTCGTTACAAGAACGCCATCAAGAAATTGCCGGTTTGCTTGCTGACCCTGACGTCATCTCTGATCAAAATCAATTTCGTAAATATTCAATGGAATACTCTCAGCTCGAACCGGTGGTTGAGACCTTTGCTAAGTACTCACAAAATGCTGACGACCTGGTTGCGGTAAAAGAAATGTTGAACGATGACGATGCCAGCGTACAAGAATTAGCACAACAGGAAATTACACAGCTACAACAACAGCAAGAAACACTTGAACTGGATTTACAAAAACTATTGCTGCCTAAAGATCCACTTGATAATAGCAATGTGTTTATCGAGATACGTGCCGGTACTGGCGGTGATGAAGCAGCTATATTTGCCGGCGACCTATTTCGCATGTACTCGCGTTATGCTGAACAAAAGCGCTGGCAAATAGAGGTCATTAATACTAACGAAGGTGATCATGGTGGCTACAAAGAAATTGTTGCGCGCATTATCGGTCAAGGCGCTTATTCATTATTGAAATTTGAATCGGGCGCGCATCGTGTACAACGTGTCCCGGAAACTGAATCTCAAGGTCGCGTGCATACATCGGCTGCTACCGTCGCGATTCTTCCCGAAGCCGATGAAATAGAAGACGTTGACATCAACACTGCTGATTTGCGCATTGACACTTTTCGCGCTTCAGGTGCGGGCGGACAACATGTGAATAAAACAGATTCTGCCATTCGCATTACTCACTTACCCACGGGCGTAGTGGTCGAATGTCAGGATGAACGCTCGCAACATAAGAATAAAGCACGTGCCATGTCGTTACTGAAAGCTCGCCTGCTGGATGCAGAGCAATCCAAACAATTTGAAGAACAAGCCGCGACTCGCAAGAGCTTAGTCGGCAGCGGCGATCGTTCAGAACGGATTCGCACATATAATTACCCTCAGGGCCGTGTCACGGATCATCGCATTAACCTCACGTTGTATAAACTTGATGAACTTATGCAGGGCGGCTTGAGTGAAGTCATCGACCCACTAATCAATGAACATCAGGCAGAGCAGTTAGCATCCCTTAGTGACGCATAACATCTGCTTTTAAGCACGTGATCACCATTCAACAAGCGCTTAATGAAGGTCGCCAACAACTCAGCGAACTGATTGAACACCCACAAAACGAAGCGCTTCTGCTACTCGAGCATGTCACTGAACAACGCAGAGAATTCCTCATTGCACATGCTGACGAATCACTCGAATCAGAGACTTATCAACATTACCAAACCTGCCTGTCACGACGTATTAGTGGTGAGCCGCTAGCGTATATTACTCAGCAAAAAGAATTTTGGTCGTTAACATTAGATATTACACCCAGCGTGCTAATCCCCAGACCTGAAACAGAATTACTCATTGAAGCGACACTACAGCTTATTGACAAACACTCGTCACTCAACATTTTAGATCTCGGCACAGGCAGTGGCTGTATTGCTTTAGCACTGGCGAGTGAATTACCGCAAGCGCACATTTATGCGACGGATAATTCAGCGTCTTGTATTACGCTCGCGCAACAAAATGCCAGCAAGTTAAAGCTTAGCAATGTCAACTTTGTATTAAGCGATTGGTATCAGGCAATTACCCGCCATGACTTTGATATTGTCGTCAGCAACCCACCTTATATTGCTCCTGACGATGACTTTATACAGGCTAATGTCCATCAATTTGAACCATCCACAGCACTATTTTCTGAGCAGCATGGTTATGCGGATTTATATAAAATTATCCAACAGGCGCCTAACTATTTAGCCGAGGGCGGAACCCTGTTAGTAGAACATGGATTTCAACAATCTGACGCGGTACAAGAGTGCTTTTCTCTTAATCACTTTAGTCAGCTGCGAACGCTCAAAGACCTGCAACAACACGACCGCGTTACCCTCGGGCGCATGCAATAAAACCCACATCATTTTACTTATTAAATTATATCGCTATCGACCAGCGGTAGCTTAATACCGACAATCTGCACCACCAAACACCCCTGCAAAAGGTCTACAAATAAGTCCGCAGATAATCAATTAATTAGCGCGGTTCGTCTTAGTTTCACACTATTTAAACGATCAACTCAATTATTGTGAGCACAATCACAACTGAAGCCCACGAATGGCAACATCTGCACAAGAATTCATATCGACTCCAGTGAGGACTCCTAATTATGTTTAAAACATTCCAGGTATTTTTGTTTTCTATTATTTGCTTACTAACGACACAATTTGCTTACTCAGCAAGTGTAGGCGATGACGTTCCATCATTTCGTGCTCGCACCTTAAATGGTGCAGAAACAATCAGTAATACTGACCTCGAAGGCAAAGTGGTATTCGTTGATTTTTGGGCATCCTGGTGTCCACCGTGCTTAAAGTCATTACCAGAATTCGAAAATCTACAAACTTCTTTTTCTGGCCGTGATGATGTTGTTGTACTAGCAATTAATCTCGACGAGAACCCACAAGATGCGAAAGACTTTATCAACAAAATTGATGTGTCATACAAAATTTTAGCGGACCAGTCTGGCGATATACCCACTTCATTTGGTGTCAACGCGATGCCGACTTCTTATGTCATCGACAAATCAGGTGTGATTCGTTATGTCCACAGCGGCTATAAATCTGGTGACGTAAATAAAATTAAAGCAGAAATCGAAAAGTTACTGTGAGCAACGCCATGACTAAATTTGTGTTATGCCTCTTCGTCCTGATGGCTATGATGGTGACATCAGGGTGCACGGCTGTAAAACCTTGGGAACGCGGTACTTTGTCAAAGAAAGAAATGGCATGGTCTCCTGACCCACTGGCGAATACTTTAAGTGAGCATATTTACTTTGCCAAAGAAGCCGCCGCAGGTGGCTATGGTTCTGCAGGAGGTGGTTGCGGTTGCAACTAAACTTCTGAGAAATGTCGACTACTAAACTAACGCTTAGCCCAACGGTGGCAGCACTCTACTCTGCTGCATTTGCACTTCCTATTTATAACAAAGTGGCCGAGGCGGCAGGTGCTCCTGATAATGCACCCAGCATTAGCGCACGCGTATCTAAATATGAAGAAGATCGTTTAAGTAGTAGTAACTTTTCAGGCTTGGGCGATCAAAGACGCTATGACATTGAAGTTGGTCAAGTGAGTGTCGTCTACCCCATCAATGACACCATGCAACTAACCGTCGACAGTGCCTATGAAAAAATGAGTGGCGCCTCTCCTTGGTTTGTCACACCGGATGCGGAAAATAATCCTGTGCAAGTAATGAGTGCTGCTACAATCGACGACGAACGTTTTGATGCCAGCGCAAAATTAGATATTTATAAAGGCAAATATACTATCTCACCCAGCGTTGGTTTTTCTACTGAGAAAGATTATCAAGCTATCTTTGGTGGCGTGTCTGTTGCACGCGAATTGGATAACAAGTCGACTACTTTACGTGCAGGTGTAGGCGCTTCATTTGATACCGTAGAACCAACAGATGACCCTGATGTAGATCCTGGCAGGATTGATAGTGAAGACAAAGAAAGTTACACCGGCTTTGTTGGTATTGGTCAAGTGATAAATAAAAATACAGTGGTGCAATCAACCTTCACTTTGACACACTATACGGGCTTTTTATCTGACCCATATAAATTAGTTTTTGCCCCATTTGCTGGCGCAAGAGACAACCGTCCAGATGACCGCACTCAATATATCTGGTCTGCACAGTTAAGACGCTGGTCAGAGATGTTTAGTGCTGCATTGCATGCGGACTACCGTTTTTACTATGACGACTGGAATATCCGTTCGCACACATTGGATGTAGGATTCTTAAAACATACAGATGCAGGCTGGAGTTTTGAGTACTCCATGCGTTACTACAGTCAAACGCAAGCAGATTTTTATGAGCCGTTTTATCAATCCCTTCGATCCGATGGCTATTATTCAAGTGACTATCGTTTATCACCTTATGGTGCGTTATCTTTTCGTGTGAAAGTCGCTGAAACTATTAATGATTGGACTGTCAGTCTCGCCGCTGAAAGATATATCAGCGATAAATCCTACTCATTACAGAGTGTGGATGTAGAAAATCCAGGATTAGTCGACTTCACTTTATTTACACTTGGAGTGGACTACTCATTTGAATAATTATGGAAATCTATAACTTTCCATTTCGCGCTATGGGTAGCCCGTGCGAATTTCAACTCTACACATCTGACAAATCACTTGCCGCCAGCGCATCTAAAAAAGCCCACGCCGAAATTGCCCGCCTAGAAAAAAAATATTCACGCTATCGTGCGGACAGTGTCACCAGCACCATTAATAAAGCAGCAGGAAATCTAACCGGGACCAAAGTTGATAGTGAAACAGCTTTGCTACTTGATTATGCCAATGCTGTGTATAAACAAAGCGCGGGGCTGTTTGACATTACTTCAGGTGTGTTACGCCAGGTATGGAATTTTAAATCCAATCAACTCCCTTCGCAGTCTGATATAGATAAAACGCTTGAATTGGTCGGCTGGGATCAAGTGGAATGGCAACGTCCGCATATTGTATTAAAGAAAAAAGGCATGGAGATTGATTTTGGCGGCTATGTCAAAGAATATGCAGTTGATGCCGCCGCACAAACGCTTCGAGAGCATGGCATCAATGCCGGCATCGTTGATTTAGGAGGAGACTTAAAAGTACTAGGTCCCCATCCAGACAATAAGCCCTGGGTGATTGGAATACGTCACCCGCGCGACCCAGAGAATGCCATCGCTTCAACCAGCCTGGGTCAAGGCGCCATTGCAAGCAGCGGTGACTATGAGCGCTTCATGACAGTAGAAGGCAAACGCTACGCTCATATTTTAAATCCCAAAACAGGATGGCCGATTGAAGGGTTCAGTGCTGTCAGTGTAATTGCCAGCGAATGTTTAATCGCTGGAAGTTGTTCAACCGTGGCAATGCTAAAAGGTGAAGAGGCCGGCAAATCTTGGTTGGAGTCACTTAAACTGCCATATATCTGCATCAATAAAGACATGCAAGTAGAAGGCACCACTAACATGCATTAACGTTTGATAGCGAATTAAAGCAATCGCTTATTCACGCAACACTAATGCATTGACACTGATTGGTACCAAAGCTAACGAGCGCCCGCTCCGATTACCCGCAATCACATAGGCAAACGTACTGGCTTGCGCTTGTGTTGGTGTCCCCGAAATTTCACAGCTACGCCCATCCAGAGTCAGCGACACTTTTAACCCCGAGGGGAAATAAAAGCCATCACAATAAGTCAATTCAAACCCGCCTTGATTATCTAATTGCAACGACTGCATACGTTTATACTTGGTTAATACAATCTCACTGGCATTGACTAATTTTGGGCGACCCAAAGAATGAATTGGTTGCGCAGATAACCACGCAAGGCACTGTTGACGCATAAAAGTTTGCATCATGTCTGCCAAGGCAGTGTGGGTCATGAGCATGAACAGGCCGAAAGTCAACGCTATTAAATACAGCAATAATCTCATCAGGAATGATACCTATATTAGCTAATAGTTAGATATCTAAATTATCGTACATTTCCAATGATATCAATACTATCCTTAGTCGATGTCTACCATCGCGGAAAGAATCATACTGGCCAGAAAATCTCGCGGACTATCGCAAGAGTTAGTTGCGGAACGTATGCAAATCTCGCGTGGTGCCTGCGGACACTGGGAGCGTGGTAAAGCCCTTCCCAGCACGGACCACTTAACACAACTGGCCCAGGTACTAAATGTGCGTATCGATTGGCTAATTACTGGCCACGGCGAAATGGAACAAGACTATTGTGTTGAAGAATCGCCATCTTCTCCCTACTCCACTGCATTCACTGACGCTGACACCAAAGAAGTTGCAGAAAGATACTATCGTCTTTCAAAAAAGAAGCGCAAAATTATCTTAGATTTACTAAGAGAACTGTAATCTAAAATCAACTTTTCATTCTTTTAATTACGGGAGTTCATTATGACTCATGTAGCTAAACTAATTGTTTTGTTTTTTTTCATCTGCGCACAAGGATTCGCTGATGCACCAAATGATGCAGATGCACTTGAAGGTATTAGCACGGGTAAAGTTGTTTGGGATGTAACAATTGGCAACCCAAAAAAGCTGTTAATTGTTATGAATGTCATTAACGAAACTTATCAAGATCTAATTAAACAGCAAGTAACACCCGATATGGTATTTACATTTCGTGGCGGAGCATTAAGACTTATGTCTTCGCAGCCGTTGGACTTCACTACAGAAGAGGCCGCGGCAAGGGAAGAGTTACTGAAATTAATTCAGTCTATGCATGGCAAACCGGGTGTGAAAATGGAATCTTGCTCCATTGCATCACGTTTAATGGGTATTGATAACAGCACGCTGATACCTGAGCTGAAACCGGTTGGAAATACTTTTGTGTCTTTGATTGGTTATCAACAAAAAGGTTATGCATTAATTCCGATAAATTAAAGTGAGTTGTGCCACTATATAAAAATGCACAAAAAATCATGCTCAGGCATGTCATGTATTGACACTACAATAAGACTAATAATATGAAAATATGTGTACCCAAAGAAATTAGACCAAATGAATGCCGTGTCGCAATGACGCCCGAGACCGCGCAACGTTTACAAAAACTTGGATTCGAAACAGCGATTGAAGCCGCTGCGGGTGCGAAGGCGGATTTTGCCGATGAAGCTTATCGTCAAGCAGGCGTAGAAGTTATTAGCGATACTGCTCAACTGTGGTCAAGCGCGGATATCATTTTAAAAGTACGCGCGCCCGAGACAAATAACTCTGGCATTGATGAAGTCAGCTTAATGTCTTCTGGTGCAACGTTAATTTGTTTTATATGGCCAGCACAAAATGAAGCATTACTAAATAGACTACAAGCACAACACGTCACTGTGTTAGCCATGGACTCTATCCCGCGCATCTCACGTGCACAGAAAATGGATGCCTTATCTTCCATGGCCAATATCGCAGGGTATCGCGCGGTAATAGAAGCCGCCAATCACTTTGGCAGGTTTTTTACTGGTCAAATTACCGCTGCAGGCAAAGTTCCACCCGCGAAAGTGTTAGTCATAGGCGCTGGTGTTGCTGGCTTGGCAGCATTAGGTACAGCCAATGGGCTAGGTGCTATTGTGCGTGCGTTTGATACTCGCCCAGAAGTAAAGCAACAAGTCGAAAGCATGGGCGCACAATTCTTAGAATTAGAATTTGAAGAAGCTGATGATGGGCCTTCTTCAACAGGCTATGCAAAAACGATGAGCAAAGAGTTCATCGATGCCGAAATGGCTTTGTTTAGGGAACAAGCAAAAGAAGTGGACATCATCATCACGACAGCATTAATCCCTGGCAAGCCAGCACCTAAATTAATTCTTGCCGATATGGTGGAATCCATGAAAGAAGGCAGCGTCATTGTTGACCTTGCCGGCGAACAGGGCGGTAATTGTGAATTAACTGAGCCTGGTGAAGTGGCAGTTAAACATGGTGTCACCTTAATCGGTTACACCGACTTACCTAGCCGTCTACCTAATCAATCTAGCCAATTATATGGGTCTAATTTGTACCATATGATGAGTGATTTGTGTCCTGAAAAAGATGGCTTAATCAACGTCAACATGGATGATGATGTTATTCGTGGTGCAACTGTCGTTAAAGATGGTGAAATCACATTCCCACCTCCACCCATTTCTGTGTCTGCAACACCGCCCGCGCCAAAAGCAAACACTGCCACGCAAGAGACGCCGACAAAAAAAGAAAAAAGTGTGCTTGGCCTTGTGGTGAGTTTAGTCCTCGCTGCAGTGGGATTGTTTTGGTTAGGCAGCGTCGCACCTGCAGAGTTTATGCAACACTTTTCTATTTTCGTGCTCTCTTGTTTTGTCGGATACATGGTAATTTGGAATGTCACGCCAGCACTGCATACACCATTAATGAGTGTGACCAATGCCATTAGTAGCGTGATTATTATCGGTGCACTATTGCAAGTAGATAGTTCCAGCACACTAATTATGGTGCTTGCAATAATTTCGGTATTAATTGCATCAATAAATATTGGTGGAGGCTTTGCTGTTACGCAACGCATGCTGCATATGTTCCGTAAAGACGATTAGCGAGGCACAACATGAACCCACAACTACTCACTGTTTCTTATCTAGCTGCCGGCGCATTATTTATTTTTAGTTTAGGCGGACTCAGCCATCAAGAATCTGCACGACGCGGTAACATATTTGGCATGCTAGGTATGGCTGTCGCGATACTTGCCACCATGTTTAGTGGTCAAGTCGCTGGTTTCGAAAAAATCATCCCTGCTATGCTTATCGGTGCATTAATTGGCATCATGATTGCGAGAAAAGTCGCAATGACATCCATGCCAGAACTGGTTGCAATTCTGCATAGTTTTGTGGGAGCTGCCGCTGTCATGGTGGGATTTGCCAGCTATCTAGACCCGGAACTTAGCATGGTTGGTGCGGCTAAAACAATTCACGAAGTTGAAGTGTTCATCGGCGTATTCATTGGCGTTATTACTTTCACTGGCTCTGTGATCGCTTTTGGTAAATTGCGCAGTTTAATTAGTGGCAAACCCCTGACGTTGCCGATGCGTCATTGGTTAAACCTAATCATGCTTGGCGCATGTATTTATTTTGGCTATCAATTTCTTAATGCTGACACGCACCAAGCTGGATTGATGCCGCTACTTATCATGACAATTATTGCGGGTGTCATCGGCGTGCATTTAATTATGGCCATCGGTGGTGCGGACATGCCTGTCGTGGTGTCTATGTTAAATAGTTATTCGGGCTGGGCAGCGGCAGCGACCGGCTTTATGTTGGGTAATATTGCTTTGATTATTGTCGGCGCGTTGGTTGGATCAAGTGGCGCTATCTTAAGTTACATTATGTGTCGCGCAATGAATCGTAATTTTATTAGTGTGATACTTGGCGGCTTTGGCACTTCCGGTGGCTCATCAGCTAAAGGCGCAGATGAACATGCAGAACATACAACCTGCAGTGCCGAAGAAGCGGCCACAGCACTAAAAAATGCTGATAGCGTAATTATTGTGCCTGGTTATGGTATGGCAGTGGCACAAGCACAAACTATTGTCAGCGAAATTGTCAAAAAGTTGCGTGCAAAAGGTGTCAATGTGCGCTTTGGCATTCACCCTGTCGCAGGACGATTGCCTGGCCATATGAATGTACTGCTTGCAGAAGCGAAAGTACCCTATGACATTGTGTTGGAAATGGATGAACTCAACGACGACTTTCCAGATACCGATGTGTCATTGATAATTGGTGCTAACGACACTGTCAACCCCGCCGCTCAAACTGATCCCAACAGCCCTATTGCCGGTATGCCCGTGCTAGAGGTTTGGAAAGCAAAAACATGTATTGTGTCAAAGCGAAGTATGGCCACCGGATATGCTGGTGTTGAGAATCCTCTTTTCTATCATGAAAACACCGATATATTATTTGGTGATGCCAAAGAAAGTATGACTGAAATTTTACAATACCTAGATTAACCTTTCCTTTTTCACACAGAAATATAAAAAATTCTAAAAATAATTTAATGCGGAATCAGTGTTCTAATGATATAGATTCTATAAACCAAACAGTCTTGTGGTTGTTTGAGGCGATTAAACTACTTTTTTAACACGATTGAATAACATGCTCTCTTAAGCAATATGTTCACTTTTGGGGAGGTGAGATGAAATATTTTATTCTAACTACTATATCTATTGCGTGTATAACTCAAGCTTACGCCGCACCAAAACTTCATCCATTAAAAGCAGCTTGTGTGACTTATCAATTAAGTGGCCAAATGCAAAATGGCTCAACCACACGCTGCCACCGCAAGCATGCCTATGAACAGTATGAAACTCAGAATATTACTATCGGCATTGCTGGATTTACTCAAACACAACATCAACACACCATCACTATTGGTGACACTATTTATGCGATTGATTTAGAAAAAAATACTGGCACAAAAACCAAAAATCCAATGTATGAAAGCATTATGAATGGCATGCAAGACAAGGATCCTGAAGAAATGTCAGATGCATTTTTTACAAGTATGGGCTTCACTGCAACCGACAATCATAAAACGATCGCCGGGCATCAATGCCAAGAGTACAATTCAGCGCAACTGGGCACTGTTTGTTTAACCGATAAAGGTTTAATGTTAGAGCAAAATGTTATGGGTAACGTCACCACAGCTACGGATGTATCGATTGGTGACAGTGGCGATGAAGCGAATTACGAACTTTATAAAAATGTACCGATTACTGAAGGACCGAACTTATCTAATGGCTTTGACATGGAAAGTTTACAAAACTTAATGAACCAATCAAATTAAGATTCAAGCTATTTAAAATGCGACTTGTATTTTAATTTTTATTTATTTTTTTCAAAAAATTTTAATATTTGCTTGCGACTATCGATTAGAGCGGGTCCGTTTCTTCCCACGGTGTGGCCGGCATATTGTTGCAAGTTAATAGGTAAATCAAAACTGTGGTACGCTCCAGAATACACCACCACTTTTAACAGTGGACTTTGAATACTTTTTTCAGCAACCGTACATTCTTCCGCAGGTGTCCAATCGTCTTTCTCGCCCGCCAAAACTAATGTCGGTGTATTAAGCGTTATATTTAAACCAGAGATGACCCCACACCAAGGATAATAACCGACAACAGCAGAAAATCGCGCTGAAGTATTAACTGTTTCTTGCCATTCTTTGCGTGCACTTTGTAATGCGACACTCCCACCATTGCTTTGACCGATCAGATAAATGCTGTCGTTAACAAAAGGTTGAGATTTAAGATAGTCATAAGCGGCAAAGGCATCGAAGGTGCGGTAATAACGCGCACTGCCTAGCTTATCGAAACTAACACACACTTGACCACCGGCCAGACGTCTTGGCCCAAAACTATCCAGAATGAGAGTGACATACCCTCGTTTAGCAAAATAATCTGCATGTTGCTTTAGACCCTTCAATTCGCTGGCACCTAAGCCATTGCATCCATGCATTAAGATTATGGCAGGGTAAGGTCCTTCTCCTTCTGGCTTGGATAAGTTTGCCCCTATATCTGCAGTATACTGCTCAAGCGTGACATTACTTCTAATGTAACTAGATTTCGAACCACAGGCTGAAAGTAAACATACCATCAACAATAAAAAATAGACTTTCACATTACTCTCCTGGAAGTCAAAAAAGCAAGCGCTTTATATATAATTATTAAAAAAAGTCAGACCATGAATTTGATAATATTTCATACTATAAAATAATTTTGCATGAGCTAATTATGGCATAATTTACCTGATGAAAAACCAACGCCCATTTGTCACGCTAACGCTATGCATGATGATTAGCGCCTGTGCAACCACACAAACGCAGCCAACTAACACGCCTAATGACGTCACACCATTTAGCGCGCAAGGCTGGGGTGGCACGACATGTGAAGAGCTGATACATGACATCACGCCTAAGAATGTTGGCTTTCAACAGGCAGTACAAAATATTCGCTTGTATCAATCGTGGACTAGCGGATTTGTATCTGGAGTGAATTATGCAAACGATGATGTTTATGATGTCTCTGGCGGCACCTCACCTGAAGATGCATTTAGCTGGTTAAAAGAATATTGCACTGAAAATACAGACGTAGCAATACCTGTGGCGCTGCATCAATTACTACAGATCTGGCAACAAGAGGGAAAGGCACTAACAGAAGCACAAGAGTAATCTGCTTAATACTAAGCCTTAAAAGTCGTCTACTAGATTCTCAATTTCTTCAAGCATATTTTTGCGCGCTTCATCATTCACAACTGGCACTGAATAAAACACACGGTCAACAATATCTGTAATGCCACAAAACGCCAGGGTGCCTTCTGTGGTACTTTTAGTCAGTTGATCTGCATTCTTACCAAAGTCTTCTTTGGTGCCACCCGCAGTGACAACAACAATCGCACGTTTATCTTTTAGTAGCCCCTGTACGCCCTGTTCATTGAAGCTGAATGCAAAGCCGTTAGTAAATACACGGTCAAACCAGCCTTTTAAAATGGCAGGACGATCAAACCACCAGAGTGGATAAATGACCACTATGGTATCAGCCCATGCCACTTGTTCCTGTTCACGCTTAATGTCATCAGGCAGCTTACCTTCGGTCTGCAATGATAGTTGCGCTTCACCAAGTACCGGATCAAAACGTTCTGCATATAAATCTTTTAGTCGGACGCTTGCACCTTTTTGTTTGAAACGATTATTTACCACTCTCAAAATCGATTGATTAAAGCTGAGTGGGTTTGGGTGGGCGTAGACAATAAGTACGTTCATGCGAGCAACAGCGATGGTTGTTATATTAGCTGAGCTTGTTCTTTAACAGCTCATTAACTTGCTTCGGATTGGCTTTACCTTTGGTGGCTTTCATAACATTACCCACAAAGAAGCCAAAAACCTTGTCTTTACCTGACTTGTATTGTTCCACCTGGTTAGGGTTATCAGCAATCACTTTATCGATTATTGCTTCCAATTCACTTACATCAGAAATTTGTTGCAAGCCTTTTTCTTCGATGACCTGATCAGCGCTCTTATCGCTGGCCCACATGTCTTGGAAAACTTCTTTGGCAATTTTTCCTGAGATGGTGTTGTCCGAAATGCGCGCAATCAACTGTGCTAATCGTTCTGCGCTGACCGGGCTTTGGGAGATATCAACATTGTGTTGATTCAGTGCTGCAGACAATTCACCTAATACCCAGTTAGCGGATATTTTTGCTTGCGCCTTGTCACCATTGACAACTTGCTCAAAGTAATCTGCCATCGCTCGTGATGCGCTTAGTTGTTCTGCATCATTTTCATTTAAGTCGTATTCACTACAAAAGCGCGCTTGCTTGACGTCAGGCAATTCCGGCAAGTTCGCTTGTAGTTGTTTAAGCAAGTTTTCTTCTAGTTTAACCGGCAATAAATCAGGGTCTGGGAAGTAACGATAATCATTAGCCTCTTCTTTGGTGCGCATTGTGCGAGTGGCATCATCATCAGGATCGAACAAACGCGTTTCCTGAACCACTTTTGCGCCACTTTCAATGACATCAATTTGTCGCTCAATTTCAAAATTAATGGCGCGCTCGACAAACCTAAATGAATTTAAATTTTTCGTTTCGGTGCGCGTACCTAGCTGTGTTTCACCTTTACGCCGCACAGAGACATTGGCATCACAGCGAAACGAACCTTCTTGCATATTGCCATCACAAATTCCCAGGTACGTCACAATCGAATGTATTTTTTTCATGTAGGCAACAGCTTCTTTCGCTGAGCTCATTTCAGGTTCAGATACAATTTCAATCAGCGGTGTGCCAGCACGGTTTAAATCAATGCCAGTCATACCATGAAAATCTTCATGCAATGATTTGCCTGCATCCTCTTCTAAATGCGCACGAGTAATGCCAATGGTTTTAGTTGCTCCATCATCTAAGGCTATGTCTAATTTACCATGCTCTACAATCGGGATCGCCAGCTGACTGATTTGATAGCCTTTAGGTAAGTCAGGATAAAAATAATTTTTACGATCAAACACTGAAGCATCATTGATAGTTGCCTCAACCGCTAAACCAAACATGGCCGCTTTAGCCACAGCTTGTTTGTTTAATACAGGTAATACACCAGGCAACCCTAAATCAACCGCACATGCCTGCGTATTGGGTTGCGCTCCATAAGCGGTCGCTGCGCCAGAAAATATTTTTGACTGTGTATTTAATTGGACATGTATTTCCAATCCAATAACTACTTCCCATTCTGTACTCATAAACGATTTGTGCTCTTTAAGAAAAATCAGTTGGCATCTGAAGATGATGGTCTGTTTGCTGCTGATAGTGATGGCCAAGATTTAATAATGTTTGTTCTTCAAAATAGTTACTCACAAGTTGCATACCCACTGGCAAGTTATCTTGAAAACCTACCGGCAGTGAAATTCCGGGCAAGCCGGCTAAATTCACCCCGATGGTGTAGATGTCGGATAAATACATGGTAATGGGATCATCTGCTTTTTCATTGACCTTGAACGCCGTGGTGGGTGATGTCGGACTCAACACAGCATCAACTTCCTTGAATGCTTGTGAATAGTCATCACTAATTAAGCGCCGGATTTTTTGCGCCTTCAAATAATAAGCATCGTAATAACCAGCCGATAATACATATGCACCAATCATAATGCGGCGTTTGACTTCATCACCAAAGGCTTCACTGCGAGAACGACAATACATGTCGTCCAACCCGGCAGGATTTTCACATCTGTAGCCAAAACGCACGCCATCATAGCGTGATAAATTTGAGGAACATTCTGCTGGTGCTAGCACATAGTAAGCGGCAATCGCTAATTTCGCGTTGGGTAACGAGATGGATTTTATTTCGCAGCCTAAACTTGTTAATACATGACAAGCTTGTTCGATGTTTGCTGCAATCCCCTCATCGAGACCTTCTTGAAAAAACTCTTTGGGTAATCCAATGCGCATTCCCTTAATTGATTCATTTAAACCGGCAATGTAATTTGGTACCGGATGATCAACACTAGTGGAGTCACGTGCGTCATGCCCAGCGATGGCTTGCAGCATGTAAGCGCAGTCTTCTGCTGTTATTCCAAAAGGTCCGCCTTGATCAAGACTCGATGCGTAAGCGATCATGCCATAACGCGACACACGACCATATGTTGGCTTCAACCCGGTAATGCCACATAATGCCGCAGGTTGCCGAATTGATCCACCGGTATCTGTGCCCATACTTGCAGCGGCTAGTCGCGCTGCCACAGCTGTGGCTGACCCGCCCGATGAGCCACCCGGCACACGTTCAGTATCCCATGGGTTTTTAACGGCTCCGTAATAGCTTGATTCAGAAGACGACCCCATGGCGAATTCATCCATGTTGGTTTTACCTAGTGACACCGCACCCGCTTGATTTAGTTTGCTAACAACCGTGGCATCATAGGGTGCAATAAAATTATCCAGCATGTGCGATGCACAACTGGTTTTAACACCATCAGTGCAGAAAATATCTTTTAATGCAATCGGCACACCGTTAAGTAAGCCAGAATCTGCATGACGAGCATCAGCTTGCCTGGCTTGTTCAAGCGCTTGCTCAGGAGTAAATGTCACAAATGAATTTAATTTTTCATCATGTGCTTCGATGCGCTGTATGTAGTGATTGACTAATTCTTCACTGCTGAATTGTTTTTCTGAAAGCGCTTTAATTTGTTGCGCAATAGTTAGGTTATGCATCGTGATTGTTAACTTAAATTATTCTGAATTTAATAAGCAGGTATGACAGGCTACTGTTATATAAACTTGCTAACTCTTTATGGTTTATTAACAAGATTTTTTAACAATGTTATAGACTCTTTAACGGCTCATAATGGTTACTCGATCACCTTGGGAACAAGATACAAGCCATCCTGTGTCGCCGGTGCAATGACTTGAAACTTTTCACGTTGATTCGTCTCCACAACTTCGTCAACACGCAGTGACTGCATCAAATCTTGTGGATGCGCCATGGGCTCAATTTCAGCAACATTGGCCTCATTCATTTGCTCAACAAATTCAAGTATGCGCGATAAATCTTGCTTGTATTGATCAAGCTCATCATCATTTATATGCAATTTTGCCAGCTTGGCTATATCGCGAATATCCTGTGTTGAAAGTGCCATAATTTGCTCCTAAATCGGGTAGTGAAAGGTACCATAGATAACGTCTTGCCCAAACCCATACCCGCTGTTAGAGTACCCCATCTATTCCAATGATAAATAAAAACATTCCCTATACATGATTGGACGAATACTAGGATTATTTTCTAACGATCTCTCTATCGATCTCGGCACCGCCAACACCTTAATCTACGTACGTGACAAGGGCATTGTGCTCAATGAACCCTCTGTTGTCGCGATTCGCAACGATCCGAACACGGGTACTCGCTCGATCGAAGCAGTCGGCGCCAGTGCAAAACGCATGTTAGGTCGCACACCCACCAATATCGAAGCCATACGCCCAATGAAAGATGGGGTGATCGCAGATTTCACCACTACCGAACGCATGCTGCAGCATTTTATTCGCGCAGTGCACAAAAATATGCTGTTAAGGCCCAGCCCACGCGTTTTAGTGTGTGTGCCGTGCGGGGCTACGCAAGTTGAGAGACGTGCAATTCGAGAATCTGCTGATGGTGCCGGAGCACGAAAAACGTATTTAATTGAAGAGCCTATCGCCGCGGCGATTGGCGCGGGCTTACCCATTGATGAAGCACGCGGCTCGATGATTTTGGATATCGGCGGCGGCACCTCAGAAGTGGCTGTACTATCGCTAAATGGCATTGTTTATTCTGCTTCTGTGCGAATCGGTGGTGATAAATTCGACGACGCCATTATCAGCTATGTGCGCCGAAATTATGGCGTGCTTATTGGAGAAGCAACCGCAGAGCGTGTCAAACAAGAAATTGGCACTGCCTACCCGGGTAAAGATATGCTCGAAATTGAAGTAAAGGGACGCAACTTATCGGAAGGGGTACCGAAAAGCTTCTCACTCAACAGCAATGAAATCCTGGAAGCATTACAAGAGCCTTTGTATGGCATTGTCAGTGCAGTCAAAACAGCTTTGGAGCAGACTCCTCCAGAACTCGGCTCCGATGTAGCTGAGCGTGGCATTGTGTTAACTGGAGGTGGTGCATTATTACGCGACTTGGACCGTCTGATTATGGAAGAGACTGGCATCCCTGTGATTGTTGCCGATGACCCCCTCACCTCTGTTGCACGCGGTGGCGGGAAAGTTCTCGAAATGCTCGACGAGTTTGGCAGCGATTTATTAACTGGAGAGTAAGCAGCGTTCTGCCACTTGCTTCATCGATTGCATCGAACATATTAATGTAGGGAGGACAGCATTAAACCTCTATTTACATTTGATGCATCGGCATCTTCCAAGTTGCTTATATTAGTGATTGTTTCGATTGTTATCATGACAATCGATCACCGCTATCAACACCTGCAAGGGGTGCGTTCAACACTAGCCACGGCAACCTACCCTTTACAATATCTTGCTCATTTACCCTCAGCACTGGGAGAGTCGCTGAGTGAATCGCTTGCCAGCCGCAATGATTTAATCAATGAAAATGAAGCACTGCATGAACAGGCGCTTTTCAATCAAGTCAAATTACAGCGCCTTGCACTGTTAGAACAAGAAAATGCACGACTCAGGCAATTACTAGATTCGCCTATACAGGTTTCAAATGAAAAAGTACTCATCGCAGAGATCCTTGCCGTTGATTTACATCCATTCCGACAACTAATCACCATTAACAAGGGCAATCGCCAGGGCGTCTACGAAGGTCAGCCATTAGTCGCAGCGAAAGGCATTATTGGACAAGTTGTTGATGTGCATCCTATGCATGCCAATGCATTACTTATTTCTGACCCAAATCATGCTTTACTTGCCGAGAGTAACCGCACCAATTTACGCGCCTTGCTAGTTGGCAGTGGCAAAACAGATCGCGTCGAATTAAAAAATGTATCGTCTTCTGCAGATATAAGAATAGGTGATTTACTGCATACTTCCGGAC
>CBDHFH010000005.1:0-55824 GCA_965262455.1 Gammaproteobacteria bacterium | reverse complement strand
ACCGGCTTACCCAAACGATAGCTAACGTATTCAAGAATGACATTGCCGGAATAACTTTCAATTGGGAATACTGTATTGAATGCTCCATGCAACCCAGTATCTGCCCTGTTTTCAGCATCGGCATCTAATTGCAGAAATTGACGATAAGATGCCAACTGAATTTGAAGCATATAAGGTACTTCAAGAATCTGTGGGCGCTTACCAAAGTCCTTACGAACTCGTTTCTTTTCTGTGAAACTGTATTGCATTTAGCCTCCTCGTATCCGGGCTGTAAACTGATTACTGAAAAACATCTATCGCAAACGCACTCAGCATTTGCTTGGAAAAATGTTTTTCAGTAGTCAAAAACCAATTAACAAATACACCACGAGCGAACACATGCCATGAATATCTTCATAACATGCGTTCTTATCGAGATGTTGTTTAGCAAAGGTAATGTGGTATTACTTGAGTTCGACCACAGCACCAGCTTCTTCAAGCTGCTTCTTGATGTCTTCAGCTTCGTCTTTACTTGCACCCTTCTTTAACAGTAGATGGCGCACCTTCTACCATCTCTTTCGCTTCTTTAAGTCCTAAGCCAGTGACGCCTCGAACCACTTTGATGACAGCAACTTTGTTGCCACCGAAGCTACTCATTACTACATCAAATTCGTCTTTCTCTGCCGCCGCTTCACCGCCGCCAGCTGCTGCTGCAGGCGCCGCAGCAACTGCTGCTGCCGCAGAAACACCGAATTTTTCTTCCATTGCAGAAATCAAATCAACGACTTCCATAACAGTCATATTGGAAATAGTTTCCAAAATTTCTTCTTGTGATACAGCCATTTCTAAATACTCCTAAAAAAATAAAAACCGTTAGTGACTAATACTAAGCTTGCTTTTGGTCGCGTATAGCAGCAACAGTGCGCACCATTTTCGCGTGCGGCTCATTAAGCGTACGTACGAATTTCTCCACCGGCGCTTTCATGACTGCCATTAACATACTAATTGCCTGATCCTTAGTCGGTAAACTTGCAAGTCGATCGAGTTCAGATGCATCAAGCAACTGTCCACCAATCGAAAGCATTTTGACGTTAAGCAATTCGTTTTCTTTGCCAAAGTCTTTGATTACGCGTGCGGCAGAGCCCGGATCTTCTTGCGAGAACGCAAGAATTAATGGGCCAACTAAGCCATCACGCATACACTCAAAGTCGGTACCCTCTAGTGCACGTCTTGCAAGTGTGTTCTTAACCACTCTTACATAGACGCCACCCTGACGTGCTTTGTGACGCAAGTCAGTGAGCGCTTCAACTCCAAGCCCACGATATTCAGCCGCAATAGCTGAATGAGCTTCGGCAGCGACCGCAGCAACCTCTGAGACAACTTCTTTTTTGCCCGCGAGATTTAATGCCACAGTTTGGTCCTCCTAAGTTGTTCCACATTTAACTAGGTGCTGTGATTTGCTCTGATACTTCATAAAAATATTTGCGTTAAGCGGAGCAACTGTTAAAGCACACTTCGCTCAAAAATATTTTTGCTCCGTATCAAACGTTTACGCCAGCAAATCAATGCCCCCACAATAATGCAGAGTTACATTTATTGGTATTTGCATACCAACACCTTTCCAGTGTTCCAACTTAGGGTTTACCTATTTGGAGCCACCGTCTACGCAGGATTTGGTCAGTATGTTTATCCGTGTCAACAGATACATCTGTTCCTCAATTAAACGGAGCACACTTAAACCAAGCACACTCTGTTCCTGCGGTCTTTGACGGCCGTTCGACTACTAAAAAAACGAGTATTCGAAACAGCCCAAAGTCTTTCCAAGTTAGCAACAGAATTAAATTCCTCTGTTACTTCAAATTCCATAGAGGTTATTAAACAGATAACGCACGCATCCAGAACCAGGCAAAATCTTTATTCAAATGGAAAAGATTTTTCGGTATTACTATTGCTTACGATATAAGTATATAAAACTCTTACGTTAATGCAGCCTGATCCACCATCACACCAACACCCATAGTTGATGAAACTGTAACTTTCTTTAGATACACACCTTTAGCCGCTGAGGGTTTTGCCTTGACCAGGTCACCTATCAACGCTTGCAAGTTTTCTACTAGCTTTTGCGCATCAAAGTCGACTTTGCCAATACTGCAATGAACAATCCCGGTTTTATCTGCTCGGTAACGTACTTGCCCTGATTTAGCATTTTTAACTGCGCCTTCAACATCAGGGGTAACTGTGCCTACTTTAGGATTGGGCATAAGACCTCTAGGGCCTAGAATCTGTCCGAGCTGACCAACAACACGCATCGCATCTGGTGTCGCTATGACTACATCAAAGTCCATCTCACCTTTCTTAACCGTGTCGGCAAGATCTTCAAAACCGACGATATCTGCACCTGCCGCTTCAGCCGCTTTGGCTTGATCACCTTGAGCAAACACCGCAACACGTACTGTCTTTCCTGTACCATTTGGCAACACAGTTGAACCACGAACGACTTGGTCAGATTTTCTTGGATCAATGCCCAGGTTAACGGCTACATCAACAGACTCAACAAATTTTGCGCGTGCATTATCTTTCACGAGTTGCATAGCCTGTGCTGGATCGTATGTTTGCTCAGCATTTACATTTTCACGCGCTGCTCGAATATTTTTCCCTGCTTTAGCCATGATTAAACTCCTTCAACCTCAAGCCCCATACTTCTGGCACTGCCAGCAATAGTACGCACTGCTGCATCTAAATCTGCTGCAGTCAGATCGGGTTCTTTAGTTTTTGCAATTTCTTCTAACTGGGCACGTGTCACTTTGCCCACTTTGTTAGTATTTGGTGTGCCAGAGCCTTTCGGGATACCTGCTGCCTTCTTCAAAAGAATTGACGCAGGTGGCGTCTTCATAATGAATGTGAAACTGCGATCGTTATACACAGTAATAACGACAGGGACCGGCATGCCTTTTTCCAAGCTCTGTGTCTGCGCATTAAACGCTTTGCAGAACTCCATGATATTTACACCATGCTGACCCAATGCAGGACCAACGGGAGGACTAGGATTTGCATCCTGAGCCGGAACTTGAAGCTTAATGTAAGCTTCGATCTTCTTAGCCATTTTTTTCTCCTACGGGTGCAAACGCCTCCAAGTTAAAAGCTAGCTGCGTGGCCAAACCGTTGATAAAAATATCTTCACAATGCTCACTTACACAGTTAGTAAGTTGCACTTATTCAGATGTTTTTGCCTAGGCTTGCCGGCCTCGCTGACGTTATTAATGCAATAAGCACTAATATAACGCCGTGCTAACACAAACTGGAAAAGCTCCCCGTGTTGTATTTAAAAACAGAAACTACAATTTAATGTAACTTCCAAAAACTTTTATTACTAATATTCAGCTCTTTTCTACTTGGCCAAATTCCAATTCAACTGGAGTAGAGCGACCAAAAATTTGAACCGCGACTAACATACGGCTCTTTTCGTAATTCACCTCTTCAACAATGCCATTAAAGTCATTGAATGGACCATCAGTAACGCGTACCACCTCACCGGGTTCAAATAGTACTTTGGGTCTTGGCTTATCAACACCATCTTGTATACGCTGTAATATCGCATCCGCTTCACGATCAGGAATCGGTGCAGGCTTATCTGTTGTGCCACCAATAAAACCAAGCACTTTAGGCACATCTTTCACCAGGTGCCATGAGTCATCGTCCATGTCCATTTGTACTAGCACATAGCCTGGGAAAAATTTACGCTCACTGCGCTTTTTCTGGCCTTCACGCATTTCCACCACTTCTTCCATTGGCACAAGAATCTCGCCGAATTTATCCTGCATGCCAAAACGCTCGATGCGCTCATGCAAGTAGCGCTTTACTTGATTCTCAAAACCAGAATATGCGTGGACTACATACCATCTCAATGCCATATTACTAGCCCCCAGTTATGCAATGATCATTTTCATGATCCAGCCCAAGAATGTATCCAGCAGCCAGAGGAATAATCCCACTAAAATAACAACAACAATAATCACACCCGTTGTTTGCAATGTTTCCGTGCGTGTTGGCCAAACCATTTTGCGCACTTCGGTACGCGAAGATTGCATAAAACTGGTTAATGCACGCCCTTTGGTTGTCGTGAGGGCGATACCCGCCGCTACTATAACAAACAACAATATACCCAGCACTCGGTACAATAAAGGTTGATCAGCAAACTGATAAAACCCGTAAAACCCGACCAACACCAATGCACCAGCCAAGACAAGCTTGACTGTGTCCATCATACTATTCGTTTGCTCAGCCGTTTCGGCCATGTTCGTATTCCTTAATATCCTCTGCCAGCACGCTGGCAGGCCAGGAGGGACTTGAACCCCCAACCTACGGTTTTGGAGACCGTCGCTCTGCCAATTGAGCTACTGGCCTATTTTACCCTGTTTAGTCTTCAATATATTCAGACGGTTAAATTTCTATTCTATTCCGATGCTTAGCAGTCAGAGAATAACAGGGCGAAAGATTGTACCCCTGTTATCTGCTTCGCTACCTATCTTATTCGATGATTTTTGAGACTACACCCGCACCTACCGTACGGCCACCCTCGCGAATCGCAAAGCGTAACCCCTCTTCCATCGCAATCGGCGCTATCATGCTCACTTCCATCTTCACGTTATCACCCGGCATCACCATCTCCACGCCATCCGGCAACTCACATGCCCCCGTCACATCCGTGGTCCTGAAGTAAAACTGTGGGCGATATCCATTGAAAAATGGCGTATGACGGCCTCCTTCATCCTTCGACAATATGTACACCTCTGCTTCAAACTTCGTGTGCGGCGTAATGCTGCCTGGCTTACATAACACCTGCCCACGTTCCACTTCATCACGCTTGGTGCCGCGTAGCAAAATCCCGACGTTGTCTCCCGCGCGTCCTTCGTCCAATAATTTGCGGAACATCTCCACCCCAGTACAGGTCGTCTTGGTGGTCTCTTTAATGCCCACTATCTCCACTTCTTCACCGACCTTGATAATGCCGCGCTCAATCCTGCCCGTCACTACCGTGCCGCGCCCTGATATTGAAAACACGTCTTCCACCGGCATCAAGTAATCGCCGTCAATCGCACGCTCTGGCTCCGGTATGTACGCATCCATCTCTTCGAGCAATTTAATGATCGACGGCGTTCCAATCTCGGAGGTATCCCCTTCTAATGCTTTTAATGCCGACCCGGTAACAATCGGGGTGTCATCGCCTGGAAAGTCATAACTGGAAAGTAAATCACGGATCTCCATCTCGACCAGTTCTAGCAGCTCTTCGTCATCCACCTGGTCCGCCTTGTTCATATACACCACGATATAAGGCACACCCACCTGACGGGACAACAGAATATGCTCACGTGTTTGTGGCATTGGCCCGTCCGCCGCTGAACACACCAAGATCGCTCCGTCCATCTGCGCGGCACCCGTGATCATGTTCTTCACATAATCCGCGTGCCCAGGACAGTCAACGTGTGCATAGTGGCGCTTCTCTGTTTCATACTCCACGTGTGCGGTTGCGATCGTGATCCCGCGCTCGCGTTCTTCTGGCGCATTATCAATGTCGCCATAATCCTTGAACTCGCCCCCTTGTGCTTCCGCTGACACCTTCGTTAACGCCGCCGTTAACGTCGTCTTGCCATGGTCCACGTGGCCTATCGTCCCCACATTTACATGTGGCTTCGTACGTTCAAACTTCTCCTTTGACATCGATCTCTACCTCTTAAATATATAAACGCTAATAATTAAACCAAATATTTACTTCATCTAAACTCACTACATTGGGCTCATTAATACTGGAGCCCATATCCGGACTTGAACCGGAGACCTCTTCCTTACCAAGGAAGTGCTCTACCGCTGAGCTATATGGGCAATATTAACTTGCCTGGCCACTCCTTTCCTTGGACGCCAATTTTCTTCTACTAAGCACTCAGTGCTAATGTTTGTACGACCGCTATAAATCCTATTTTACGTAATCATTTGCTTTTTGCAGTGATTACTTATTATAGTTGGAGCGGGTGATCGGGATCGAACCGACATCATCAGCTTGGAAGGCTGAGGTTCTACCATTGAACTACACCCGCACACGCCCTCTGGTGGAGGGGGTAGGATTCGAACCTACGTAGGCATAGCCAGCAGATTTACAGTCTGCCCTCGTTGACCGCTTGAGTACCCCTCCGTGCACAAAGCCGGCTATTGTCAATGAGATACAAGCCAAGTGTCAATAACACAGTGGCAATATCTTATGTAATTTTCCTGTAACTTGCGCCATAGAGTATGTCGAGCCTGCAAAACTCGCCAATCTTGGAAACCATCCGCAAAAATTTTTCCATAAATTGACATAATCTGATGTTTTCTGAACATAAGAATAATCTCGGCTAGAATAGTCGGCTATTTTTAACAATTTCACTTATTAATCAACAACACACAAAGTAAATTTTATGAAAGTAACCATCTATGGATCGGGCTATGTGGGCCTGGTAACAGGCGCATGCCTAGCTCAAGTCGGTAATCATGTTATGTGCGTCGATATCGATGAAAATAAAATTTCTCAGCTCAAACAAGGCATCATTCCAATTTACGAGCCTGGTTTGGATGACATGATCAAAAATAATATCGAAGCGGGCCGTATAGAGTTTACTACAGATACCGAGCTAGGCGTGGAACATGGCTTATTTCAATTTATCGCTGTGGGTACTCCACCCGATGAAGATGGCTCCGCTGATTTACGCCATGTAGTGGCCGTCGCTAAAAGTATTGCCACACATTTGCATGATTATCGTGTCATCGTCACAAAGTCGACTGTACCGGTAGGCACGGCCGATGTCGTCAAGAAAGAAGTCAACGAAACACTGGCGAGCAATAACAAGCAGGGTCAATTCGATGTGGTATCTAATCCCGAGTTCTTAAAAGAAGGTGCAGCCATCGAAGACTTCATGAAGCCAGACCGCGTGGTAGTCGGGACTGACAGCGACCGCGCAAGTGAATTGATGCGTAATCTATATGCGCCATTCAACCGCAATCATGATCGCGTCAAAGTAATGGATATTCGTTCTGCGGAATTAACAAAATATGCTGCCAACGCCTTGCTGGCAACTAAAATCAGCTTTATTAATGAATTAGCAAACTTGGCTGAGAAAGTCGGCGCTGATATCGAACAAGTGCGGTTGGGCATTGGTTCGGACCCACGCATTGGTTATCACTTCATCTACCCTGGCTGTGGCTACGGAGGCTCATGCTTCCCTAAGGATGTGCAGGCACTGCAACATATTGGCGCGAAAGCAGATTTTGAAACCACGCTGATTAGCGCTGTAGACCAAGTCAATCAAAAACAGAAACATGTATTATTTGACAAGATTTCACAGCGTTTTAATGGCGACCTCAAAGGTAAAACATTTGCCTTGTGGGGCTTGGCTTTTAAACCTAACACGGATGATATGCGTGAAGCATCAAGCCGCACATTAATGGAACAGCTTTGGCAGCAAGGTGCCAAGGTAAAAGCGTATGATCCGGTCGCCAGCGATGAATGTGCTCACATTTATGGTGCACGTGACGATCTGACTTTATGTAGCAATGCCCATGATGTGTTAGCTGATGCAGATGCATTAGTGATTGTTACAGAGTGGACTGAATTTCGTAGCCCAGACTTCGACCATATTAAACAGACTCTGAATAATTCTGTGATTTTTGATGGGCGCAATTTATATGATCCTGTGTATATGCATAATCAGGGCATCGAATATTTTGCTATCGGTCGCGGTGACTCAGTTAAAACCTTTAACTAGCGATTCACTTAATGCTTAATCAACGCATTGATATTGTTGAGGCTGCACCTCCGTTTTTATTATCCATGCCAGATAATAACTGGCATTTAGTGATTAACATCGAAAAGCTATCTGCAGACCACTATCAATGCGTTTGTGTTGAAAAGCAAAACAATCAATTTTCTGAATACACCAAAGACATTTTAGAACCCCCGTTTCATGTAGCAGAAAACATCTGGGAGCTTAGTTATGGCGTAGAACTCATGACCTTATTAGATGACAGCCTGCAACAGCATCCGGCACGCGATTTATGGATGGCATGGAAACAACATAAGCAAGACAGTTGATTAAATTACTGTGTGCTTTTTCCAATCATAATGAAAACCATAATTTTCATTGCTAATATCAATGCGAAAATAAGTTGAATCGTGTTGATCTAAATAACTCAAGCCAGTGTAAACGCCATCCACCGAGGCGCACTCACTGATAGTCATTTCAACTTCATAAGCATTGTAGTTGGGATTTATCAAAGACACTTGTCCATCATATTGGCAGTCATCTGAATCTTTGCCACTAATTATACCCTGCTCAATATTCACCTCGTAACTCAAGCCGTCTCTATCGGTATAGACCCAATCACCATCTAACAAGTCAAGAGATGAAGGTCGTTCATAAATATCACTGTAGTTAATCACCAACCTTCCGGTATCACCGCCATTCAACGTCTGAAAATAGGAGACAATTTGTCCCTCTGCTATTTCCCCGGTTAAACGTGCAAAGTCAAACGGTGAGCCATCAAGCGCATAAAGATTATATTGCGAGTAGTAATAGTCGCCATCTTGTCGCACGTTGCCTACACACATGGCTTTTGCCCGGTGACTGACTGCAGTGGATCGATCCCCCACATGAATCGAATAAAAGTCATAGGGCCCTCGACCACGAATATCAAAACTACCGACCCATATTCCATCAAGTTGTGTTTTTTCGGGAAAGTCTTGCTCATTTTTTTGCACCCCTGGAGTGGAACACGCGACCAAAACACTTAACCAAACAAGCAACCATATTTTCTTAACCATCTTGATACGACCCTAACGAACAGAATTTTAGTGACTGGATCACAATACTCACATACCTATAGATATTAATCTATGCGTTTAGTGATGCATTAAACATCTGTTACAACATAATTTAATGTAAGCTAGGCAGCAAAATTTTGAGCAACTGACAATTATTCACCATGAAAAAAGCAATATTGTGTTTGTTGGTATTCGCATCTGTTAGCCAGGTCCAGGCAAAAACCATGAGCGGCAAAATGGCCTTAGCCTTTTGTAATGACAATGTGCAATGCACATTACTGGCGAGTTCCTACAGCGACGGTTTTAGCTATGCGCTACAAGCGCTTCACGCAGACAATACCGTCTTTTGCATGCCGTTGGGCACATCGAGTGGCGCGCTCGGCCGGGTATTTCATCGCTATCTACTTGATAACCCTGAGAAGTTACACTTCACTGCCGCCAGTTTAGCCGTCACTGCTTTTTCAGAAGAATTCCCTTGTAGCGAGTAAATGTAACCTGACTTAAGTACAAGAATATAAGGAAAGACCCATGAAACTACTCACAAGTATTATGTTGATGTTATTCAGTGTAACTATTGCGTATGCAGAGTGTGAACACTCGTTTGCATACGGCCAAATCAAACAAGACTGTGATAAGGCTGGCTATAGCTCAAATCAAAACAGTGTTGAATATACAGAAATACCTTACAACGCCAACCAACAAGTCAGCAAACATAAAACCGAGCAAAAACATGTTGCAAGTTTAGAGCAAAGTATAAAACAAGCTTACGTTACACAATCCAATTTCAAACCCACACATACGCAACTTGACCAAGTAAGACAGTTACTCGAGTACGCGCAAAGGCAGGGTTGCTCATGGGGCGGGAAGTTCGATCAGCCGCAACTAGTTTGCCCTGAGTAAATTATCCTTAATAAAACTTCAATCAAGCTAACCTACTCCGGCAAGCTGTTGCTCTGTAAATATTTAGATTTCACTTGCCCATAAAAGCGCTGATGCGACTAAAGCTATTCTATAGAGTAGTTTTATTCTAGTTCAATAGTGCCATCTATTTCCGTTTCTAGTTCAATCCCGCCGACTTTTAAAATAACTTTCGCATCAAGGCTTTCATTGCCTTTTATATTTCCCGAGTCAATCGCTGCTTGCACCTGATGTTCAATTTCACGTTGCGAGGTCACACCAACTTTCTTCAAGAACTTTCGAAGTGACATATTAAAAGTATCTTCATCCATTTTTCTCTCCTGGCAAATATGATTATTTATATATTATATATCCAGCCCATGCCAGACATTAGGCATGATAAACAGAAGAAAAATTAACGTATAACTGCATGGGTTGAATGATAATGAAGCAAATTACTAATCCAATAAATAAATGTCTGCTTCCAGAGCATAAGCGCTCGTTCATTATTTTTGCCTAGAAATATAATAATTTATTTGAAGGATTTAATTAAAAAATATATTCCTGGACCTATATAAGAAAGTACTATCACAAAGAACCAGATAGGATCTTCACCTATACAATTGAATCTGTCGTTAAGCCAAATTGGAGTCTGTAAGCACAAACTATTAGAGTGTTTGATTGACCCATACAAATTATAAAAAAATAATCCAAAGAATAGCAACGACCATCCAAGACTTGCTCTGGACTTAATAACCATCATTTATTTCTTTTACTGTTCATAACTAATCGAAATCTAACGGCGCAAATGCGGTACTGCAGTCTCTTCTTTAAAATAAGCCACGAACCAGTTATTTGTTGCTGTATATACATAATGTTAATCAATCGTAAACTTCATATATATCAAATTTGAGGTCATACAATAAAAATTGTATTTCTTTTTCAGGAATTTTTTCAAACAACTCACTATCTGGACTGGCCATCCATTTTTCTACAACGTCGATTGATTGGCCAAGTTTTTTTGCAACATCTTCCTTAGATAATTGACATTTTTCCATTACAATTAAGAGTAATTCATTGCGATTATGGTTAATGCTAGCCATGTTTCAATATCCTAGATATGAAAATTTAATGATTTATGAGTATATATGTCTGCTTCCGGCGCAAAAGCGGTCATTCATAAATTAATAAATTCAATGCATGTGCTTATTAGAAATTAGAAATTTAATCACATAATAATTTCATTAAATGTCACTTTAGTATATAGATGCCACATTAGTTAACTGAGTTTTCAAGTGTTTTAAAACTAGATCTGTGGCCAGACGAGTATGCAGTTAGATAAAGTCTAGCTGGCTCGTAATGTGTTTCTGCTGTATACGGTTTCTGAAATTTATCATTCGCCAAATCAGATCTGACAAAAAAAGCATTTGAGCCAGTTATATTACAACCAACAAGACTATATCCGTTTTTCTCGAATTCTGATTCTAGGAATTTCAACGAGGCACCAAAATTATCATCTCTATTCCATGTGTGATCATCTTTATATTTCTTACAATATTTGATTGGTGGTGCAAATTTGGGATTATACTCAATAACAACTACTCTTGCTTTAACACACTTTATTTCTTTAAAAATGTGAATATCATTGCCATCAATATCAACCGACAACAAGTCTATTTCATCATGTTTAATCGACATTGAAATCAGCTCATTTATGTTATTTTTACTAATAAATGCATTTTTTACAGTCAATTTTCCACTATTGATAGTTTTATTTAGTGCTTCGTTAATATTTTTGACAGCTGATTTTGATCCTTCAATCCATAATCCAGCCCATCCATCAAACAAGAGAGCAAAAGTATTATTTTCCAAACCGTTACCAATTCCAAATTCAATGAATACCTTGTTAGTAGTGCCTATGCGCTTGAATATTTCCCTAATGATCCCATCCTCATCATTTTGTGAGTAAATTTTATTGCCAAATGGAATTAAATTTTTACTATCTTTATAGCGTTCATTCATTTTTATTAATTCAATTGATTGATGCACTAAAACATTTTCTATTTTTGTTAGCTGCCTGTAAATGCCAAATAATTTCTTAAGTTTTTTTAATATTTTCATTATCCTAATTTAAGAGAATATAAAATTATTAATTAATATTAATACTAATATACATAATTTTGCTTTTGTAAATATAAACTTATATTTTTCCATTAAGTAAGACTAAGGTAATAGCAGTAAATCTGTATGTGGTGAATAATCTGATGATTCTTGCTTAAGAAAATTGTGATACATATTGTCCAGCTGATCTAGGTCTAATGCATTCAAAGATTTGCTATCACCTGCATCTCTCATATTAAACATCATACTAACGTTTTTGAGTGCTTTGATTAATTTCTCATACCCTCCAGACCTGTTAAGACCATAAGGCCAAAACTCAATTACTATGGGTATTTTATTGCTTAAGAGTTGAGTTGCTTTACTAAATACATGCCCTTCATGCCCTTGAGTGTCTACCCATACCAATCCTATATCCGACACATGGATGCTCTCATTTTTTAACCACTCATCTACAGAGGTCACAGGGATCTCTATTTTACTCCACATATTTTCATCATGTAGAGACTCAGATCTTACGACCTGTTCAGATATTAAAACACGATGATCACCAAAATTAGTTGGTGATGTTTCTAGTTCTGTAACCCCTGTAAAATCGGAAAATGCAATTTGGGTATTAGTACATCTGTCCTCTAATTCGTGTAGAATTTGATTCACTTTGAGCAGTTTAAAGTTCTTCGGGTCCGGCTCAAAACAGTATGCGGATTTGAATCCATTTCGTAATGCAAATATTGAATGCGTTCCAATATTACTGCCAATTTCAAAAAAAACATCGCCATTATTTGGATAATTAAAATGTTTTATATGATCTAAACATTTTAAAATGGCATTCTCTTGAAAATGACCAACTTTTCTAAGACTTTCCCCAATATGTTTATCTGATAAATATGTAATCCAATACCCATTATATGAAGATTTGCTCACCCAAAGGTCTGAATCACCACAAAGTAAATTTCTTATTAAAGGTTTAATATTTAGTTTCATTAGCTTTTTTAACTTTTTTCTAATATTTAGAATCGTTTTTGAAGGTTAACACTTTAGTTATCTCTGTGGAGAGATTAGCTATATTATTCAATACAAATTAGGATTTACGTAATATTCTAATTGTCTACTTTGGGTCGTTAGCAGACATTCAGAATGATTCTAAATCAGTATATTTGATATCTCTAATATTAAGCTGATCTAATGACCGCTTTCGACCCATAGCGGACATAGGACCCAATGCCCTCTTATCAGCATTTTTTTACCGTATTTACGGAATATGTGAGTTCTCTTGAAAAATTTCAAATTTTTCCCTTGAACTTTTTTCATGTGCCCTTATCTATGTAAGCGCGGTTACTGCCGCTTTCTGTTTTGTGTTTCTTAGATGATTGAAATTGCGTCGTTTAACCAATGTGAAATAGGAGGTATGTATGAACCTAAACGACCTCAGAAGTAACTTAGTTTATGGGTTAGGGACCCTAGTTGCTGGTACGCTGATAGCCTTGCTTATACTCGCTGCCACTTCAGCAGCATATGCAGCCACTATCACAACTGAGCAATACTCATTTGAAAATCTCGAAACCCCCTACAATACAAGTACGTATCAGTACTCATTCAGTAGAGAATTCATACCGGTAGAACGATCTTCACTGATCGATAATCTTTTAAGAACCCGAGAAGGTTGTCCAAAGTACATGTCAGTGCTTGAGCAATTTCTCTCGTGTTCACCTGGTCAGTTTGAATCTGGCTTTCTCACGGATTCAGATGACCAAAATCGTTCAACCCATGTTGAACAATCAAGCTGAAAGGCAAATCCGTGACTTTCATAATTTTATTTCATCTTCATTTAATTTAAAGGAGGCTAACAATGATGATTCAACGTTATGACGTTCACCCAGTATTAAATCGATTCCAAGATCAAATGAATCAGGTTTTGGAAGATGCGATAAAAGATTCTCAAGGTTCTAGTTCGGCGACTGCAGAGTGGTCACCGAATGTAGATATCCTTGAGTATGATGATCGCTTTGAGCTATATGCTGATATGCCAGGCGTGGGGACCAATGCAATTGATCTCAGCCTAGAAAATAATGTTCTAACTGTTACAGGTGAGCGTGCCAAGCTTGCGAGCAGCGATGAGCAACGTCATGTTCGACTGGAACGGCCTGTTGGAAAATTCCATCGCCAATTTGTTTTACCAAATGTTGCTGATGTTGAAGACATCATGGCTACCAGTAATGATGGTGTACTCCAGATCATCATCAAGAAAAAAGCAGAAGCAAAAGCACGCAAGATTGAAGTGCTTAGCTCGCATTAAGTTCTATTGAACTTTCTTGCTTGGAGGTGATTGTGAAATCGCCTCCAGGCTTGAATTTGTCTTATTTTAGTTCGACTTTTCAAAGAGGAGGTCAAACGTATGTCGAAGCTAAATTTATGCAAGGGTGATCTGATCTGTAGATACTGGATGGAGTTTGCAGTGTTTATTGCTTTCGTGTCCGGTAGCTTTGGATTAGGTATTGCAATCCTATAGATAAACGTTCGCATGGCTATTCAATCTATTAGCTGGGCGACTGAGTTAGAAGCCAAGTATTTGATTGTCAGGATATTTTGAAACGGATATGGAGGATCAGTTATGAAAACTAAAATTGTAACTACCGCATTAATAATTCTTAGTTTAGTCGCATTAGTACCCCAAAGCATGGCTTCTTGGCCTGCTTTGGATAGCCAGGGGAACGATTTACCGACACTTTCACCATTGGTAAAAAAAGTATCCCCTGCTATTGTGAATGTCGCCACACGTACGACTCAACGCGTTCATAATCCGTTATTAAATGATCCTTTCTTTCGAGATTTCTTTAATTTTCCAGGTCAACAGTTTCCACAAGAACGACAGACTCAAGGGGCAGGTTCGGGTGTCATTATTGACGCCAAAAAAGGTATTGTTATTACAAACCATCACGTCATTGATAAAGCAGACGTCATTCAATTAAAACTGCATGATGGTCGTACTTTAGAAGCAGAATTGTTAGGCAGTGACCCTGAAGTCGATATCGCTGTCTTAAAAATAGAAAGTGACAATCTAGAACAAGTATCTATCGCCGATTCGGATAACATAGAGTCCGGTGATTTTGTGATGGCATTGGGCAATCCATTTGGCTTAAGTCACACTGTAACAACAGGAATTGTCAGTGCTATTGGCCGAAGCGGTCTTGGCATTCATAGCTATGAGAATTTTATACAGACAGATGCATCGATTAACCCTGGGAATTCAGGTGGCGCATTAGTGAATTTGAATGGAGAATTAGTTGGTATTAACACAGCAATCATTGGACCCGCAGGTGGTAATGTCGGGATTGGGTTTGCGATTCCTACCAATATGGCAATGGCCAGTGTCGAACAAATTTTGGAATATGGTGAAGTTAAGCGAGGTCAGCTCGGTATTATGATTCAAGACTTAACGCCAGAATTACGTGAGTCTTTTGACTTATCAGATCAAACTAAAGGTGTATTAGTAGCGCAAGTTCGTGAAGATTCTAGTGCAGAGGACGCTGGGCTTAAAACAGGGGATATCATTACTAAAGTCGATGAAAAAATTGTCAATACTAGTTCTGAATTACGTAATGAAATAGGTCTAAGGCGCAAGGGTGATGAAGTTACGCTAAATATACTTCGTGATGGAAAGGCAAAAGTTATAGAAGCAAAAATAGGGAAAGGTACGACACTTGGAAGTTCTCTGAAAGCAAAAAACAATTGGAACAAGAAACTTGAAGGTGCTCAATTTGCTGATACGACCAATAATGTGGGCGTTCGAGTAGTTCAAATAGCACCAGGTTCAGTTGCGCTTAACTCAGGGTTGAGACAAGGTGATCTCATTGTAGAAGCGAACAAGAAAAAAGTAAGATCACTTGAAGATTTGAAAGAAGTATTAGCTGAAGCAGACTCTAATTTGTTACTTCGAATTGAGAGAGGCGAAGGTGCCTTATTTATAGTGATACGATGAATGACGGCTATTTGCTGAATACAGATCTACCGAAGCTAATTAAAAAAGCCCCGCATTGAGCGGGGCTTAAATCAGTAATAAAGTTATTTAGTTAAACTAAATTGCAGTCACTGATGTCGCTTGTAGTCCTTTTGGACCCTGCTCAGTTTCAAAAGTTACCTGTTGTCCCTCTGCGAGTGTTTTAAAACCTGTGCCTTGTATTGCACTGTAGTGAACGAATACGTCGTCACCTGTATTTTCTTGAGAAATAAATCCAAAACCTTTTGATTCGTTAAACCACTTAATGGAACCTGTAGCCATAATAATATCTACCTTATAAATAATTAAAAAATGATGTTTGCGTACAGGAAGTGAGAAAAGAAACTAAAAGAGGTACCGCTGAGGAAACAACTGCTAATATCGAGTATCAAAATCTGTAGCTGAGGACACCATACAGACTACAATCTAATATAGCTAGGACAATTTTGGATAAAGTATGATTAAATTACTAAAACCTAGGTATTAAGTGATAAATGACCGCTTTTGCGCCGATTGCAGACATCTGAATAAACATAGTTACATTGTCTACATTATGTCTACATAAAGAACTGGTAGCTTTTGAATAAACTATAACTTATTGTTTTTATGGAGCCGGCGAGAGGAGTCGAACCCCCGACCTACTGATTACAAGTCAGTTGCTCTACCAACTGAGCTACGCCGGCCCGATTTGAACGCTGTCGAGACACCCACGCCGGGATGTCTGGGTTGCTGCGGGGTGTGCAAGTCTAGAGAAATCTGCTGATGTGATCAATGCTTTATAAGCACTTTGTCTCTAATATCAGCATGCGGTCGTTATTCACCAACATCTGCTCGATTAATTTTAGCTGTGGCTGGTCACTGTCATGATTAAAATCCACCCAATACTCAGTGAATTCATCAAATCGCACTTCCATCTTCGGATCCAGACCAATTTTGCTCACTTGATTGATTTTATTTCTTGCGGTTTCAAGTTTTTTAAACAAACCGAGCGATACGGCATATTTTTGTGGCGGATCTAACCAAATGTAGAATTCTGAAATTTTGTTTTTCTTGAGGAACTCAACTGTCTTCTCGGCCTCTTGCTGTGATTCATGCGCGGCCAAATACACCCAATAACTTTTGGGCCGGCGCTCATCCACTTTGCGTTGTTTTGCCTGGATGCCGGAACTAAACAAGGTGTTATAGATTTCGTCACTCTTTTCTTCTTTATCAAATGGGCCGAGTGAGAAACATTTTTGTTGCACCACAACTTCTTTCGCTTGCGAGGCCAGTGTGACTTGTTCATTAGCCAGAGAAACACTATCGGCCTGTTGTGGCGTTTCTTGTTCTAACTCCGATAATAATTTAATCGGCTTGTACCCCGGCACAGATTGTGGCTGCGTAAATATAATTTCGCTCGACTGATATTGGCTGGCCCAATAGTAAAAAGCCAGATTAGCGAGGATGAGTAATAAGATTAGTATACGCATGTGATTAATCTTGCATGATTTGCAAGCCCTCTAACACCAGATTTGGTCGCAAAATGCATTCTATTTCGTCAAACGGTGAAAGGTCTAAGTACTCAATGGCCCCACCCGCGAGCACAATCGCTTTTTGACCCTGTTGTAGTATTTGCTCAAGGACGCCCTGCACACCAAATTTCATTTGAGCGATACATCCTGATAACACTGCATCCTGTGTGTTGTCAGCGAGCAAATTCAAAGGTTGTTTTGTAGCGTCGAAACGTATTCCACTGGTTTTATTAATCAATGAATCCACCATTGCATGCACTCCTGGCATAATTAACCCACCCTGATGCTCTCCTAGTGCATTGATGACATCTATTGTCGTGGCTGTGCCGCAGTCTATCACTATCTTGTCACCTTGAACGTCATGATGTGCGGCAACAAGAGCGCAATAACGATCTGCACCATAGGATGGTACGTCTGCATAACTCAGCGTGATGCCAAAGCGTGACTGTTGGGAGTGAAAGAACTGAATTGGCAGGCGATGAACCTCCGCCAGTTGTTCAGTCAACATGTTATTAAACTTCTCACCCAATACACTAACTGCATTGATGTGACCTACATCATCGAAACTAAGCCGATGCAACATTGAATCTATACGTTGAGACATCGCTTCATGCGCGTAGTCTAGCTTATTAACGCTCTGTAGACGCTTTCCATCATACAGCGCCCACTTGCAATAACTATTGCCCAAATCAAGTAACAATTTCATTACTGTGCTCGCAGGCTGACATCACCGGCAGAAATGTGTTGCATGCCTGCATCGGTCTCAAGTAGCAAACATCCGGATTGATCGATACCTCTTGCAACTCCTGCTATTTGCTCATTTGCCGTGTGCAGTATCACAGACTTATCACGCAAAATGTCCCACTCGACCCATTCGCGCGTTGAAGACGATTTGGTTGCACCATCAAATTCATTCAACGTAGGCAACATATAATTAAGCAAACATGCCGCGACATCATTTCTGCTAATGGTCTGTTTCTCAAGATGTGTGATGATGTCGGTCCATTGCTGATCGATGTCTATACTGGTTTGCTGCGACATTTTCACATTAACCCCCACACCAATAATCATTTTCGTAACCCCGGTTATTTCACCAGAACAGTCTATAAGTAAACCGGCCAGTTTTTTATCATGACAATAAATATCATTCGGCCATTTTAAACCCAACCCCGTGACACCAAGTGCTGCGAGTGCCCGTACTATGCAGACTGCCAGCAATGGACTTATTACTCCCAGCTCATTTAATGGTTTTTGCAACCTAAATAATACTGACAGATAGATATTCACCGCATAAGGCGACACCCAAGCGCGACCGCGGCGACCGCGGCCAGCCGTTTGCATCTCAGCCAGCAACACTGAAAATTGACGCTCGCCAGGTAAGGCATACCCGGCAATCGTGTCATTGGTGGATGGAGTTTGTTGCACAATGTTCATGTCTGCTATGCAAGCAGAGACATCACGCGACAATTTAGACTGAATAATTTGTTGATCCAACAGATCCAGAGGCATTACCAATTTATAACCTTTACCCCTCACTCGCTCAATAGCTATACCCATGGCCACTATTCTAAGGATACAATTATGAATTGTTGCACGCGTGACACCCAGTGTTTCGGCCAGAACTTGCCCAGAGCAAAACTGCGTGTGGCTCAGGCGAGCCAGAACGTCAATGTACGGCAACATAGTTTCAAAGATAAACGGACATTTTCTACTCACAAAATGTCAAAGAATATTCACCAACTCTAGGTACAATAGTCACACTCAGTTATGTATATGATTATGTCTATATCAAAAAAGCACGTTGTATTTAGCCTATTCTTATCATGCCTCATGATGCTCAGCATGAATAGTTATGCCGAATATTATGTTTATAAGCATAAAGACGGTACCACGTGGTATTCGGATAAAAATCTTCCGGCTAATAATTACAAATTAATTGCCACCATAGGCCGACCTACAGCGTCCGTCTCTTGCACCGGCTCCATTAACAACCGCGCAAAAGATCATGCGCCTATTATACAGCAGTACTCTGACTTGTATGGCGTCAATCAAGAACTGATTAAAGCGATTATTACCGTTGAGTCGTGTTTTGATCGCTATGCCGTCTCACGTGTGGGCGCGAAAGGCTTAATGCAGCTTATGCCAGAAACCGCGAAGCTCATGGGTGTGCATAATGTATTTAATGCGAAAGACAACATCCGCGGCGGCACACGTTATTTCCGGCAGATGCTGGAATTATTTGAGTTTGATGTTGAGTTAGCGCTCGCCGCCTACAATGCCGGCCCAAATGCTGTGCAGAAATATAAGGGAATTCCCCCCTATAAAGAAACACAAGGTTACGTCAAAAAGGTAATAAAGCATTATAATAGCTTCTCTGAAGCAAAATCATAATTACCAAAACATCCATATGTCGTTAGTCAAAAAAGCTCTTATAGCGGTTGCTATAGTGATTGTTGTCACGTTGCTGTCTTTAACTTTAGCGTACAAACTTATTGACGATAGCGTGATAGAAAGAAATGCACTGAAAGCATTACAGGATACCCTTAAGCGCGATGTCACTATTGATGGCGAATTCACATTAAGCAGATCCCTGCACCCCATGCTTCGTACCACCGGTGTGCGCATTGCGAGTGCCGACTGGGATGCCGGTAATGCGCTATTAGAAGCAGACACATTAGAAATTGGTATCGCGTTGCTTGATTTATTAACAGCCAACATCACGATCAATACTATTGTTTTTGAGAATGCCATAATTAACATTAAACGCAACGCCGAAGGGCAATCGAATCTAGAATTTTCGTCCGAGCCTGCCACCAAAGAATCAAGCAGCAAAACAACTGGCGCACCCATTGATGTCATTGATGTAAAAATTAATAACCTCACAGTGAATTATTCTGACCAGCAGTCTGGAAATGCATTTGTATATGCACTCGATACTTTTTCACTCGAACCGAAAAATAAAGACGTTATTAATATTTCTGCAAGCAGTCGTTTTGATGAGCAGCCAATAGCGCTTGAGTCTGAAATGTGTCGAATACGCCACCTACTCAAAGGAGAGAACTGCTCGCTCACCGCTAATGTGGACACACACCCGTTTGAAACCAAACTTAAAGGTGTTGTCAATATCGCTAATCAAGGCATGCTGGATATCAAAATTGATGCAGTAGCTGACAACATTAATGAGTTGGCATTACTTAAAGACACCTCCATTCCAGACACAGAAAAAATCGAAATTAACACAGCTATCAAAGGTCGCTTTAACCAGATCGCATTAAACAACCTCAACACGTCGGTTAAGTTGGAAAATACTACAGTTAAAGCCACGGGTGAAATTACATCCATCAACACCCTTGAGGGGCTGGACATATCAGTCACCGCGGAGGCCTCTGAGCCTGCCTGGATAGATGCTTACCAAGACATCCTGTCGAGTGAGTTTATTAATGACTTTAAATTAACCGCGGCCGTGCAAGGTGACCAAGACGCATTCGCTGTTAACAATATCACTGCCGACCTGGAATTACCGGACACTAAAATCAAAGCCAACGGTGAAGCCACTATACAACCCGAGTTACTGTTCTCGATGTCTATTGATGCTAATGGTAAACACCCGGCGTGGCTGGATGAATTACAACAAGCGATCACGGCTGAGGAAATTGATGACTTCACACTTAGCGCACAAGTAGATAATCAAGCAGGAGCTTATAACATTCGCCAGCTTGCAACAGACATTAGCATTAATGACACTGCGACATCGGCACAAGGTGAAATAAGTATAGATGCTAACAACGCAATTATAATTGACTTGGCACTCAAATCTGATGGTTCAAACCTGCAAGATTTTGAAAAGGTAATTCAACAATCGCTACCCAAATCAGACAACTATGCACTTGAGACATTGTTTAACTTCAAAAACAACACGATCAATTTGAGCCAGCTTGCACTGACCATTGATGAGACAAAACTTCAAGGCAACAGCACTATAGAATTATTATCACCTCCGAATATTCAGGCAGACATCAATGCTGATACGTTAAATGTAGAACATTTACTGGCAACATTAGGCGCCAGCGAGTCATCTGATGGGAATAATACAAATGAAGAAACCGAATCAGATGACAAGGCTGCATCTTTATTTTCCGACAACCCCATTGAGCTTGATTGGCTGAGTTCTGCTGATACAAACGTATTGTTGACGATTAATAATCTTGTCTATAAAGATGCAACACTCAATGACGTCAAGGCCTCTGCAGTGGCAAAAAATAATATTGCTACACTCGATATTTCATCACTCAAATATCAAGATGCTAATATCACATCAAAATCTTCCGTGGATGCGAATAATCATACATATAACTATCAGCTTTTTACTGAAAACTTTGACTTGGGCAAACTGCTAAACGAAACCGACATCAGCGAAACACTGGAAGGCAAAATAGATGCATCAGTCGATATCAACTCGACCGGAAAAACCAGCAAACAACTAGCTCATAATGCTACTGGCAAATTGACGACCGTTATGACGCAAGGCTCACTTGCCGATGCACCGATTGATTTACTCGCAAGTAATTTACTGGTGGAATTAATGCCAGGAAAATCAAAAAAAGACACCACCAAGATAGAATGTATGTTTGTTCAATTTTCTGGTGAAAATGGCATTTTTAATAGTGATGCAGCGTTACTTAACACTGAAAATATTGTCATGACTACTAATGGCAGCATCGATCTCACTGACGAATCACTTAATTTATTACTTGTGCCTAAACCAAAAAATATTGAGTTATTTACGCTGGATGCAAATATACGCGTGTCAGGTAATATCAATGATCCAAGCTTCTCTTTAGACAAAGGCTCAGTGTTTAAAAAATTACTAAAGAGCGCTGCCACAGTGGCGCTAGGCCCTGCCGCTTTGGCCGTACCCTTTACTAACATGGGCGACGGCAAGAGCCAAAAATGTTTTAGCGAGGTTGCCAGCGTTACAACAAAGGCGGTTGAAGCCCAGCAAGAGGCCGAACGCCTGGCGCGAGAACAAGCCGAAAAAGAAAGACTCGAGAAAGAACTTCAAGAAAAAGCAGCCAAAGAAGCGGTCGTTGAACCACTAGACCCATAAAGTTTACATACACCTCTACTCACAATCATGACAGACGATAACGCAACGCCCGCAAATCACTTTATTCGCAATCGAATTCAGGAGGACAAGAGTAAAGCCTCATTTACTTTAATGACGCGCTTTCCTCCAGAACCAAATGGCTATTTGCACATTGGTCATGCCAAATCGATTTGTTTAAATTTTGGTATTGCCGAAGAATTTAACGGCAAATGTAATCTGCGATTTGATGACACTAATCCGGAAAAAGAAAATCAAGAATATGTCGATGCTATAAAACATGATGTTAACTGGCTGGGCTTTAACTGGAGCAATTTATTTTTTGCTTCCGATTATTTTGAACAGCTGTATGAATATGCCATTAAGCTAATCGAAATAGATAAAGCCTATGTATGTCATTTAAATGCTGAGCAAGTACGTGAATACCGCGGCACACTTACGCAACCTGGTAAGGACAGTCCGCATCGCACACGCTCTGTAGAGGAAAACCTAGACTTGTTTAAAAGCATGCGCGCAGGAGAATTCAGTGAAGGCGAATGCGTGTTACGTGCAAAAATCGATATGGCGTCACCAAATATTAATATGCGCGACCCGGCACTTTATCGCATCAAGCACGCCCACCATCATCGCACTGCCAATGATTGGTGTATCTATCCTATGTATGATTATGCGCACTGTGTGTCAGATGCCATTGAAGGCATTACCCATTCACTTTGCACACTGGAGTTTGAGGACCATCGACCACTTTATGACTGGATTTTAGACACAGTAAAAACACCATGCCATCCACAACAAATTGAATTTGCGCGTTTATCGTTAGATTACACTGTGACGAGCAAGCGTAAATTGCATCAGTTAGTCAATGACAATCATGTCGATAGTTGGGATGACCCACGCATGCCAACGATTGCCGGTTTACGTCGTCGCGGTTACCCACCTGCTGCCATCAGAGATTTCTGCGAGCGTATTGGTATTACCAAAAAAGATGCCCAGATTGATGTCGGTGTACTGGAAAACTGTGTGCGAGAAAATCTAGACTACAATGCACCACGAACCATGTGTGTGATTGATCCGGTGAAAGTCGTCATCGAAAACTACCCAGAGGATCACACTGAAGAGTTAGAGGCATCCAACCACCCTAAGCGCCACGAATTAGGAAAACGTAAAATCACTTTTTCTCGCGAAATTTTTATTGAGCGTGATGATTTTATGGAACAACCGGCGAAAAAATTCTTTCGTTTGGCACCTGGACGCGAAGTACGTCTGCGCTATGCTTACTATGTGACGTGCACAGACGTCATTAAAGATGATCAGGGCAATATTACTGAAATACGATGTACCTATGACCCAGAGACGCGAGGCGGCAAATCACCAGATGGTCGTAAAGTAAAAGGCACAATTCATTGGGCTTGTGCAAAAAGTTCTATTTGCGTACAAATTAATTCATACGATCGTTTATTCAATACAGCCAACCCGGCGGCACATGATGACATCACCGAGAGCTTAAACCCAGATTCACTGCAAATACTTACACCGTGTTATGCCGAACCTGGTATGAGTGACGCCAACGTCGGACAAGCTTTTCAGTTTGAACGCAATGGCTATTATGTTCGTGACCTTAAAGATAATGATAATGGAATGCCGATTTTTAATCGCACAGTCACTTTGCGCGATACCTGGGCTAAGTTGAACAAGTAATACTGCCTTGTTAGCTCATAAAAAAAGCCCGATATAAAAATCGGGCTTTTTTTATGAGCTAGATTTACTTGCAACTAAACTTTTTTCATTTCCCTGAACAGGGTTGCAAAAAACTTTAGTGCGTCTTGTACATCCGGATCGCTCATGGTTTTCATCATGCCTGCTACACCGCCTTTCGAACTTGGCTCATGACTGGCCTTAGCCGCTGCGGTGGCCTCTGCAAACTCAGCCAGTACATTTATGATGTGGTCACGCTCAAGCAAATCCAGTAATCGCAACAAGCCTTCGCTGCGTGCCAAGCGGTCTGCAATACATAATAAATCGCCGCCTGTTTCAGCTAAGCGAGACACGATATCATCAGACATTGCATCTCCGGCCGCACCCATGACTCGCGCTAAATTAGCAACGCGATCAAGATCGCCATTTTCTACCATACGACTGATTGTCGGTAATGCTTGCTCTAACTGGCTGTTATTCACCTTGTCGAGCAGCACCAGACCATCGCCCGCCACTTCAGCAAGTCGACCGACAATATCATCACTTAGCGCATCACCCGCACTTTCAACGATACGCTCGGCTTCCATACTAATATCTCCTAACTGTGCCATAAACTACCTCCTATTAGAGTAAACCGCGCGCACTGGCCCAATACATTTTATTGTAAGCCGTCTTGAACATATGAATTCCAGCAGTAGGCGCTTTTGGTGAAGGTGGGTTTTGGTAATTAAACATTGCGTAAGTTGCTTTACCATCACCTGCTTCAATAAAGCAGAACACCTTGCCATCGTAATCGCGTGTTGCGGTACCGATAGTCACGAGTGAGGCAATGTTATCGGCCAATGCTTCCGCTTCGAAGTGTGCTGTTGAACCCGCTTTACTGATTGGCAAATTGGTGGTGTCGCCCAACACAAAAACATTCTCTCGCCCTTCCATATTCAGGCGTTTACGATCAGTTGGAATAAAGCCTCCTGCACCTAATCCAGCATCTTCAATTACTTGCATGCCTTTATGCGCAGGCACTGTAATGAGTAAATCATACTCGGCTTCTGTGCCTTCTTCACTGATCACAGAATTCGGTGTGACTTCTTTCATGTTGAATAATGTTTCATAAGTTATGCCGAGGCGTTCGAATTCTGGTGTCGCCCATTTTGCTACCGGCTCTAAGCTATGCGTGCGACCAATCGGGTAGGTGTAATGTAATTGCACATTGTCCCAAATACCGCGCTGCTTAAAGTAATCCACCAACATAAAGGTAATCTCTAATGGTGCCATTGGGCACTTGTGTGGCACACCCACGGCAACAACAACTTTTCCACCTTCGAATGATTCCAGACGCTTATACATTTTGACGGCATCTGCTTCGGTATAAAATTGTTCTGCATGCTCTGCAAGCCCTGGCGTACCTTCTGCATGTGTACGCGAGCCCGTTGCGATGACAATAATATCGTAGCTATGTGTGGCGCCGCTTTTTGTTTTGACGTTGTTGTCATCTAAATTGAACTCGACCACCGGATCGACTTTAAACTCAATACTGGGTTCAAGTAAGCTGACTTGATCTCGATATAGCTCAGACGGATTCATTTTACCCACTGCTACATACAATAAGCCCGGCTGATACATATGCTTGTCTGTGGCAGAAAGCATAGTAATAGTCGCTTTACCGGTCTTAAGCTCATTTCTTAATTTACGTGCTAGATTATTCGCAAGAATGGTGCCGCCCATTCCTCCACCAACGATTAAAATTTTCATTACAACCTCACTTTAATGTTTATAAACGTATCGGAAAATTATTATTTTGTTTTTTTGACCACGATACTCCAGACGCCATCTGCTTCAGAAGTATCTAACACTTCGTGACCAACTTTATTAATCCACTCTGGAATATCATTTGCCGAACCTTCATCAGTTGATAGCACAACTAATTCATCACCAACTTCTGCTTGTTTCATATTAGCGATAAGTTCCATTAAAGGGCCCGGGCAAAAAGTGTTTTTTGCATCTACTATTTTACGTTCTGACATTGCTTTGCTCCTTGTTATTAAAACGTCCAAACTTGACCTTCAGACGCCTCGTCCAAAAATTTAGTGAGACCTAGAGGCTCAGATACAAATTCTTGTAAATCATCTTGAGTTAAATTGAGAATATCGACTGCCATTGAACATGGGAAAATTTTAGCGTCACCAAGATCAACCGCGGATTGAAATAACTCCATAAATCCCGGCGCATTCTTCTCTTCAAGTAATGTTCCCATCGGTCCATCCACCTCAGGTTTCACTTCATTACCTTTGGTAAAAAATTGCAACGCATTCATGGAGAGAAACACAGTAACATCGTTACCGCTAACCGCACCCACTGATGCCACCATCGCAGCCATTTGCAATTGTTCGCGCTTGCCTGAGATAAGCATGATACTGATCTTGTCTGACATGAGTTCCTTTCCTATTATTTAAAGAGTTTGCTAATCGAATATATTACAGTCAAATTAAGTACTGGACTGACCACCTAAATACCCTATTTTTTTATACCCATCGTTAGCCATGGGTACTGGTAAGAATGCGGGTTTGAAGAATATGTTTAATAAGTAATGCTTATTTATATATAAAGGCTGTGTATTTATAACTTTTTAACCTCATTTCGCACGCATAAATATGCGACCACAATAGTAACACTGGACAGAATCTGCACCAGAAAATGACAAATACACCGCTGGATGTCCCAGCGCACTGTCGACACCGCGGCAACATACGGTTGAGACATTGGAATCCACGTATTCGATATCCTGGGGTTCTGTTTTAGCCTGCATATTTGTTGATTTTTCCGTCAAAAATATTCACCAATGTTGCTTTCGAACCATCGTTAAAAACTAGGCGGTATAGTTACGTATTCAATGCACCTTAGTCAACGGCTCAGCTCAATTTAATCGCTCGAATTATTCTGGCTTCTTGATCGGCAGCGATAGTACACTGCGTCATAATTGTTAATGTTTACGAGTACACATATGACTAATTCGATTAAACGACTTTATTGCATAACCTTATTGTTATTTTGTTCACCTATTATTTTTGCTCAAAATTACACGCTTGAGCCAGTGCATACACAAATCTTGTTTTTTTGTGATCATCTGGGATTTTCTAACTCACAAGGAGAATTTTTAGAGTTTGACGGCACATTTATGTTTGACCCTGAGCAGGTCGAAGCATCAACTGCTGAAGTTACGATTCAAACGGCCAGTATCAATATGGACAACCATAAGTGGGATGACCATATGAAAAATGAAGATTTTTTTGCCGTCGAAAAATTCCCTACCATGACCTTCAAGAGCACCAAAGTTGAAAGCATCTCTGCTAATCAAATGAATGTCCATGGTGAATTAACTATTTTAGATCAAACCCATCCAGTCACGCTTGCAGTGACACATAATAAATCAGGTGTTCATCCATTTTCAGGTAAGTTTATCGCCGGATTTTCAGCCACAACGACAATTAAGCGTTCTACCTATGGCATGACGTATGGGTTGCCGGCATTGGGTGATGAGGTGGAAATACGCTTAGAAGTAGAAGGCGAAAAATCAGCACAATGAGATGGGGTAATAGCGCAAACCGCTGGGGGCGAATGAGCCGCATACTGCACTGGTCGATGGCTGTTGGTGTGATTTTCATGTTCGTGGTGGGTATAACAATGATAAACATGCGTTTATCACCCATGAAGTTAGAAATGTTCATTATCCATAAATCCACAGGCATACTGTTGCTCGCACTCATCACTATTCGCGTGATATGGCGTTTACTTAATCCCGCACCGCGACCTTCAGGTCATTTATCTCGTGGACAAAGAAAGTTAGTATTCATCGGCCAAATGCTAATGTATGCCTTATTATTTGCGATTCCAATTAGTGGCTGGGTAATTAATTCAGCGGCAAACTTTCCACTAAAGTGGTATGGCTTGTTTGAGATTCCACCTATCACAGACCCCAGCATTGTAATTGAAGATTACGCAAAGACAGCACACTTCGTTTTTATTTGTATGTTAGGCACACTGATTGTCATGCATATCACAGCGGCATTGCATCATCATTGGATAAAGCGTAACGATATTTTAAAACGTATGCTTTAACACGCAATGAAGTACTTTGTTTGCATTCTTTGTATATTTATTTCTTTACCTTGTTACTCACAACAGCGTTGGACATCTAACCCAGATAAAAGCAACATCACATTTACTGCCAGTTACGATGACGCTGATTTTAAAGGCCACTTTGCTCGCTTTGATTCAGAGTTTAGTTTTAATCCAGAGCAAATCAGTACAAGTGAATTAATCTGTCACATTGATATCACGTCAGTGGACACACAAAGTAGAGACAGGGACCAGGCGCTTGCGGAACGTAACTGGTTTTACTTCAGCAAATTTCCACAGGCCACTTTTATCAGCCAATCGATGTCGCAAAAAACAGAAGATTCGCTTGAAATTAAAGGGCTATTGACAATACGCGACCGAGAACAAAACATCAGTTTTTTATTGCAGTGGTCTGAAGTTGGTGAGCATCAGCGCCAAGCGAAAGGCCAATTTACTATTGACCGTCGCGACTATGACGTAGGCATAGGTGAATGGTTAGATGATGAAACCATCGGCTTCGAAGTTGACGTCAATTTTATAATCCACTATGAATTAAATTGATAACTCATATTTAGCGATTATTTATTCAATCCAAGAATGTGTTGCGCGTGTTCAATCCACCCAGCTAGTTTTGCTTCATCGGGTATCTGTGTGAGGATATTTTCACGTGCATTATTTTTTGCCAACTTCTCACCTAGTCGCGCAGGCTTCTGAGCAGATAAATCGTCTAGTGAATAAATCTCTGTAGCTTCTAATAACACCGCATCATCTGCTTCGATATTTGCAACACGCAGTAGCTGAGAAATAGATACCCAACGCTGTATGGCAAAATCTTCTACGCCAATCTTGGCGGCAAGATCATAGACCGCATCTTCTGACGCGCATGCTTTCCATAAGTCTTTAGTGGTGTTGATATTGAGATCGCCAAGTTTAGCCAATGTGGAAGATTCAATATCTTTAATCACTTCCAGCGCATATTCATCTTGCCAATCTTCTGCACCGCCACTTGCTGGAATCAACTCAAGTTGTTCGATACGCTCAAGTAAATCACGATTTTCTGCACGCAAGTTTTGCAGTTCACGTTCATGTCGATCTAGATGTTCATTTAGACTATGTTGCGAACGAACACTTTTTACGATCCATCCATACACCACACCAATGACGAATGCAGCCAACAGATAAAGTGATATCTCTTGTATTAAATAACTCATTGCTTGTTAAATATGTATGAAATTTGTTAACACACGGCCAGACGAAGCCAGCGCCTGCTATAACTTAGTTGGATTTGGGGCGTCGCCATACACGTCTTTTGGATCAAAGACTTTATCACTCTCATGATATTTTAATGTCAGCGGATCATTATTTTGTGGCTTACCAATAGGAATTGATCGATAAAAACAAGAACGGTAACCAACGTGACAACTAGCACCACCGGCCACATCTACTCTCAACCATACCGTATCTTGGTCATCATCAATGCGCATTTCAATCACCTTCTGCACCAGACCACTAGTCGCACCCTTGTGCCATAAACATTGTCTGCTGCGACTCCAATAGTGTGCTTCCCCAATTTCAATGGTCTTTTTGAATGCTTCTTCATTCATATAGCCCATCATTAGTAATTCACCAGAATGCATATCTGTAGTCACGACGGGGATTAATCCATTTTCATCGAACTTGGGCGCAAGTTCGTTACCTTCCTCCACTTGCTCAATACTGTCTCGTGATGCAAACATATCTATTCACTCTTAAAATCGGGTGCGCAGTATAACATCGCACTTGTAAGATTCCATCCATCTCCTTGTGGTCGCTAGCCACTGGCAAGCAGCTCGCCAAAAAGGCTATCAATGGCGGCAAAGTCCTCTTCAAATAGTCCCAGCATGGCAAAATGACCGAGTAGCGAAGACACAACCTTTAACTCACTGTGTGCAATATATTGCTGCTCATATGCCATATCGGCAGGCGGTACAAACATATCTTGTTCGAACGCAATCAGATAGGTTTTGGCTGTGATTCTTTGCAGCGCCTGGATTAAATCGCCCTCAGCTAAACTACTGGAGTCTCCTGTTTTCCATTTCTGCGCCATGGCTAATAAGGCATTGGGGTCCATCGGCTTGAACCATGCTTGCCAAAAATTCTCCATACATGCCAGCTCTGAGACAAATCCCAGTCGCCTCCAAGCTTGTTGTTTATAAAACTCTGGGGATGCACCCATTAATGCAAACACTTGTGCCAAGCGTTTTAGCCCAATTTCACAACAATGAGCAGATTGGTAGGCTCCCTGATTAAACTCTGGATCTGATCGAAGTGCTTCAGAAAAGACATCCACATACAATGCATTATGAGGCGTGCATTGCGCTGTTCCTGCAATAGGAGCCGCACGCTTAACCATGTGTGGAAAGCGAATCGCCCACTCAAGAGTTTGCTGGGCACCCATGGACCAGCCGGTAACTAACGCTAGCGTGTCTAGAGCAAATTTTTCTGTCAGTAATCGATGTTGGGCGATGACATCATCCGCTATCGTCAAGACAGGAAAATGCTGCATGGCCTGGTCACCCGTTACATTATGCGGCGACGTCGACAGTCCATTGCCGAGTTGATTAGGCAGGATGATGCAGTATTTTTCCGGATCTAAAGCTTTACCTGCACCAATATATTGGGCCATATTTTTTGATGTTCCGGAAAACATAATCGTGAACAATATGGCATTATCGCGCTGCTCATTAAGCTCTCCATATACACTGTAAGCAAGCTGCGCGTTATTTAGTGTTTGACCAGACGTGAGAGTAAAGTCACCCAGATCAAACATCTCATAGGGACCATGATTGTCTTGCGTATAGTAGTCATTAAACAGCACCTTGACTCTCCCTTTGTTTACTTATTATGCATTAAAGTATTCTTTTATGACTGTGATTGCCCTATGTGCTTAATTTCAATGGATTTTTCTTTTTTTTAGCAGCTGACGATCAACCACCCTATTTTGGTGCATAGTCACTATAATGACGCTTAACGTGTTGCCACATAACACGTGCTAATAATAACTATAACGCTAGACCAGGAGAAAAATATGGAAAGCATGCTACCTCTCATTATCAACCTCATCAGTGGAGCAGTCGGTGGCAACATCGCTGGCGGCCTGATGAAAAATCTTAGCTTAGGCACAATGGGAAATTCTATTGTCGGGATTCTCGGTGGCGGTGCCGGAGGCGCCTTACTCAGCACACTGGGTATGGATGTTGGCGGCGGTACCGACATAGCCGGCATTGTGGGGAATATCGCTTCGGGCGGTGTCGGCGGTGGTGTATTGATGGCCATCATTGGGGTGCTTAAAAATGTATTCGCAAAATAATATTCACCAAGCGTAATACAAAAAAAGCCCGAGGTTACTCGGGCTTTTTTATTTACTTTTTAATGGGGTTTACTTAAGCACAAACGTCACTTTCAATAACACACGATATTCTTCTATATCACCTTTCTTGCCCACTGTTACTTCCTGATCCTGAACCCAGGCCCCTTTTATGTTTTCTAATGTCTTACTCGCACGTTTAACCCCAACCTGAATCGCGTCTTCAAAACTTTTTTTAGAAGAGGCTTTAATTTCTGTAACTCTTGCTACTGACATAATGATTTCTCCAGTCTGTATTTAGTTGATTTAGTATCCCTAACTTTATGTTGTCACTCCTGATTATGTTTGGCAAAAAATGGTTATTGATACGATCCAATACTTACATAATGGTTTCAAAATGTTTAAAGAATGGACCAAAATAATTCAATATTTCCCAACTCGTTAATTAAATGTATTACAGCGACTCACGTCGCCATACTCAAAACCCACCCGAAACCAATGCATACGCTGTTTCGATGAACCATGAGTAAATGCTTCTGGTTGCACAGCTCTACCTGCTTGGCGCTGTAAACGATCGTCGCCCACCGCAGAAGCTGCAGTTAAACCCTCTTCTAAATCACCCGCTTCTAGTATGTTGCGATGGCGTTGCGCATGATGCGCCCATATACCTGCATAACAGTCAGCTTGCAGTTCCTGTAATACTGATAGTGCGTTGGCTTCTTTCTTACTGCTACGTTGACGTTGTTGAAATACTTTCGTTGAAGTTCCGACCAGGTTCTGAATGTGATGGCCAATCTCATGCGCAATGACATAGGCAACAGCAAAATCACCCGGCGCGCCTAAACGTTTAAGCTCATTGAAGAAACCTAGATCGAGATACACTTTTGAGTCAGCAGGACAATAAAAAGGACCCGAGGCAGCTTGCCCCATACCACAGGCAGTGCGGGTAAGGTCGTTGTATAACACCAGTTTGGGTGGCTGGTAACTTGAGCCTGCTTGAGAAAATAATTGATGCCAGGTGTCTTCAGTATCCGCCAGTACTACGGAAACAAAATCTGCCTCTTGATCATTAGCCGATCGGTTCAGCGGCACGCCTTGATTATCAGACATCGGTACTGACATTCCGCCGCCACCCATGATCATGCCCAGCATTTGCAGAGGATTTTGCCCCATCAACAAACCAATCACGATGATAATGAGAATAGCACCGCCGCTTAAGCCACCCCCACGCTTCAACCCACGTCTGCCAATTCTTGGGAACGAGGTGCGAGATCGGCCCGGCATTGAGGCGCCGCGTCTATCTTCGATATTGCTGCTTCTTCTTCCTGACTTCCAACGCATGATTTATTGTAGTTATTTTATCAGCCCCTAATCATACTCGAAGCTTGTGATGATGCATCAATTAGAGTGGGTTCCAGGTCTTTTCAGGTGTAAATTTCAAGTAGCCGACACTGGCGCCAACACGCCAACCGACGCCAAGTCGTATGGGTGCGACGACGATTTCTTCACGCTGCACGTAATTCAAACCTGCCCCACCTACAAAGTATAAACTGCCGTCAACGCCTGGGAAACGCTGAAATACACTTTCAACACTGGGTAAATTGTATACCAACATGAACACTTTAGCGGCATTGCCACCCCAATCAAATCCTACGGATGGCCCTTGCCAATGAACTTGCCGGCTGTAACCATTTTTGAGAAAGATTTCACCATCTCCATAGCGCAATCCCACCACCACGGCACCCGCCGCTTCTCTGCCTTTGATATAACCATCAGGTTGACCATGGTCCTCAAAAGCCTTTTCAATCACTGACGCCAGCCCTTCGGCCCCTGAGCCAAGGTATTTACTGGCCTCACTAATTATCGTTTCTTGATCATACTTACCAGTGTCATCCGCTATTGAAGAATTAACAATACCTACAAGTAGCAAAAAGAACATGATTAGTGATTTGTGATACATAGGGAAGCTCCAATAAGGATTTATCAAAGTGGACTATTTGTGTAAGAGTCATAACTCCCAGAGGAGTTCAATTATTTTTGAAGTGTTCTATAGTGTAACTGAAATTGTTTGACTTAAGAACTTTGTTCGAGCAAGTTATGATTTTAATGGCATGCTGTTAATTTTCATTAAGCAACACTAATGAGGCGAGATCAGTAATCGATTGGATTTGATTTGCGTTTTGTATTTTTAATTCGAAGATAGCCGCCATCTCTTGAAACTGTGCTGCTACGTGACCAATTAAAGCAATAAAGTCACTCATGGAGACATTCAATTCTTGTTGCATCAATACGGCAACAGTATCAATTGTTTTTCGACCGTCATTGATTAGCAAACAGTCTGCAAGATAGCCGGAAAGATAAAGACACTTTTGTTGAGTAGTGGCGCATTCATCATCTACATAAAAATCTTTACAGTGGCTAAGTCCAACCAGGTCGGTTAACTCATCAGGCAATCCCCAATCATTTAACAACCATTGGCCAATCACTGCATGGTCAACACTGACCATTTGTATTTCTAATTGTTGGACATATGCATGATCTTGTTGTTTTTCGCCCAGTCCGTGATACAAATCTTTCATACTCTTATCTAATGCCAGCATACCTATGTCTTGCAATAATCCAGGCAGGAACAAGAGTTCAAGGTTTTCACAACTGGTCATTTGGCCTAAGGCACGTGCCGAGGTAGCCGCCGCTAATGAGCGCAACCAAAAATAATCATAATCCAAACCAGAAGTCAGAGCACCACGCACTGATCCAACAACCGCAAAACCCAAAGCGATATTAAGTGTTCCATCCCAGCCAAACATGGCAACAGCCTGTTCAATGGTGTCTGCTTCAATGCGTCGCATATACATTGAAGAGTTAGCAATACCCAGTATTTTGGCACTCAACGCAGGATCCATGGCAACAATATTTGCCAACGTATCTAGATCCGAATGTTGTTGACTGCTTAATTCAATGATTTTTGATGCGACCGTAGGAGGTGTGGGCAAGTCTGAGCATTGCTGGAGCTGCATCAGCAACTGCTCATCGATAACACATGTATCCATAGTCCGAGTAAATAGTAATTATTGTGACTATGTTATCGGCGCAATAAGTTAATAATTACCTTGGCATATCCCTTCAGTAATCAATTTAGGCGGCTTTGTCTACAAATTTGAAGTTATTGTTCTAATTCACCCCAGCGTAACATGGCAGCGTCCAGTTCGGCTTGCTTTTTGGTAAGCGTTTCTAAAATGTCGCGTGTTTCCTCATACTCTCGATCATAAAACTCCGGTTGCGCGATTTGCTCTTGCAAATAATCAATATCATTTTCCAAACTTTCTATTTTATCTGGCAACTCATCTAGCTCACGCTGTAGATTATAACTGAGCTTTTTAGGTTTATTATTTTGTGCATCGTTTTGTGTAGGTTTAGCAGTGCTTTTTAATTCTTTTGGCATATCATTTTCTGTTAATTCGATACCGCGTTTGACCCAATCACTATAACCACCGATGTATTCTTGCACACCTTTCTTTTGCTCGAACACCAGAATACTCGTCACCACATTGTCTAGAAACACACGGTCATGACTGACAATAAGCAAGGTGCCCGTGTAATCAACTAAACGCTGTTCAAGCACCTCAAGCATTTCAACATCGAGGTCATTGGTCGGCTCATCAAGTACCAATAAATTAGCCGGACGTATAAATAATTTCGCTAATGCAACACGATTTTTTTCACCCCCCGACAATGCTCGTACTGGCGTCATTGAACGCTTCGGAGAAAATAAAAAATTTTTCAGATAACCGACGACATGACGCTGCTTTCCATTCAGCATTATGTAATCTTTACCATCACCAACATTCTGCGCAATGGTTTTATCCATATCCAAATCACGCAGCACCTGATCAAAATATGCAATCTCCAGGTTAGTGCCCAGTTTCACGCTGCCTTCATCTGGCTGAATCATACCGAGAATAATTTTTAACAAGGTGCTTTTGCCGACGCCATTATTGCCCACCAAGCCGATACGATCACCACGCATGATCTTTAGGTTTAATTTATTAATTAACGTTTGTCCGTTATAGCCATGGGTAATATTTCTTAGCGACACCACCTTGCGCCCGGAACGCTCTCCCTCTTCTATGTCTATGCGTGCCTTGCCCTGTTGTTTAATCCGTTTTGAGCGTTCCTCACGCATCGCCATAAGTGCTCGCACACGTCCTTCATTACGTGTGCGTCTCGCCTTGATTCCTTGGCGAATCCATTCTTCTTCTTGTGCCAGTTTTTTATCAAATAAAGCATTTTGAGTGGATTCTTCTTCTAATGCTTTTTCTTTTAAGGTGAGATAATTTTGATAGTTACCCGGCCAACTGACGAGTTGCCCTCGATCAATTTCGACAATTCGAGTCGCCAGCTTTTGTAAAAATATTCGATCATGGGTAATAAAGATAACACTGCCGCTATAACCGCGTATCTTATGCTCTAACCATTCAATAGTGCTGATATCCAGGTGGTTAGTAGGCTCGTCGAGCAATAGCAGATCTGGCTCAGAGACAAGCGCTTTACCTAAGGCCACACGACGACGCCAACCACCTGATAATTCATTCAACTTACGCTCGGCTGGCAAATTAAGCTGAGAAATTATAGTGTCAACTTGTTGGTCGATATTCCAAATTCCACTCGCATCAATTTCATGCTGCAATTCTTCTAACTGTTTAAGCTCGGTAGCATGCAAATTTGAATTAGACAAACGATGATACTCTGCTAACAACGCTTGTTGCGCTGCCATGCCTTGCTTAACAATTTCGCGCACCGTCTCATCAGAGGTTGACAGCAAGGTCTGTTCTAATTGACTAATTCGTAAATGGCGGCGTGTTTGAATTTCACCATGATCAACAGCATACTCACCAGTGATTAATTTCAACAAAGAAGATTTACCCGCTCCATTTCGCCCAATAAGACAGACGCGTTCTTTTGCATCAATGGAGAAATCTGCTTGTTTGAGAATTGGCACATCCCCAAATTCAAGCGACACTTCTTGAAGTCTTATTAAATACATTGCTGTTTATTTAGTGATAAGTTTCACCTTGATATTTAATCCAACCCTCTTCATGTGTGCCAGCTGGGTCTTTATGCGTCCAGTGAATGACGCCGCCTTTTTCATTCCATTCATACTGGCCAAATATTGTTACTTTCTTATTCAATTTAATAGGCACGCGGGGAGCCAAATCGATATTATGTGCAATCAACAAAGTATGCCCATTATTCAACTCAACAATAAATCTCTGATGCCGACTTCCATCGTTATCATCTGATAATTTTTTAATTACCATGCCTTCAAATTCAATCATCACTCCAGAGATTCTATTGTCATATAACTCATCAATACGATATGCATCACTGACAGGTAATACCTCTTGGTTTGTCTTGAAATATTTTGAGCCGAAAAATAACGATGTAAATGCAATCAATGCTGCAGTTGTGGTTTTTATTTGTTTATTTGTCATAGAAGATCCCAATCAATAGCCACAATGGTTTGTATCTCCACTATCTGATGGCAGGTATTATTCCACATCCAAGTTATTTAAGTTAAATCGCTTTTAGTCAAACACTATGCTGTTCACTATTGCCAGAAAAATTACCGGCAGCATCATACTTGTTGCTGACAAATTAACCTCACCCACGCCACCAACAAGGCCAATCCATGAACAAGCTGCATTGGATGAGGCAACCAGTCACTTAACGTTATATGAGATGTTAGCTTGCCCATTTTGTGTGAAAGTACGCAGAGAAATAAAACGCTTGGGGCTAAATATACATACACGGGATGTGAAAATGAATGCACAAGACATGCAAGACCTTGTCAACCAAGGCGGCAAATTCCAAGTGCCCTGTCTGCTGATAAAAAACAGCGGAAAAAGTACTTGGCTTTATGAGTCGGACGAAATTATTAAATACCTAAGAGAGAAGATTATTTAACACGCAGTTATGCAGTGATTCCCCTAAGTATATTATTAAATTTTTTATAGTTTGATACCGGCTCAAACACTGGCAACTCAAAGCCATCTTCAAACTTGAGCAACACACCGTCTGATTCGATAGCACGTCTGGCTATGTTATCTTTTTTGCTGAATGGTTTGATTGCAATTATTTGTTCCCAGGTGTAATCCACTGTGGTAGCAGTCTTTTTATATACCGTAATTCCTCGGCCCTTAATATCAAATTCAAATATATGTTTTTGAGCGGCCAAATCTTTCAATAACATTAATACAGCAATGAACAGCGCCCAATACAAGGCAATTTCAACCACTAATAATCGAGTCTCATTACTAGCAGTGTAGGTAACTGGCAACACAATTATTGCGGTCACAGCAAGCGACCATGGTAACTGGGAAAATAAACCATAAAAGCGTGATTTAAGCCCATAGTGAAACGAGCCATGCATAACTTCTCTCCTTCTGCGAACTCATTGCGCTATGTAATATGCAACAATGCATTTGAGTTCAGCAACTTATATTTATTATTATTTGGTCATTTAGCAGATGACTATGCTAATAGTAGTTTATATGTGTATTAGACTATGAGATATAGCGCTCAAACCGTATTATTTATTGGCTATGATGAAAAAGAAACGCAAACCCAGTTCAGTCTTAAAACAAGTGCGTGAACAGAAATATCGCCAACGCATTGTGCCAGACAAGAAAAAAGAACAGAAAAAAAATCCTCCACCTGAGGAAGATTAATCGTGGTAATAAAAATTAACTGGGCACTAAAAAGCCCCAGCAAATGAACTCACTGGGGCTTTTTAGATAAAGCTTAATGTTACCTAATACTAGGACAACATATATGACTGAAGCTAAGCTTGGTTTTCTTTACGCTCTTTTGCTTCTTTGATGACTTGATCAGCAACGTTGGTAGGACAAGCACTATAGTGAGAGAACTCCATTGAGAATTGCCCACGGCCTGAAGTCATTGTGCGCAGATCACCAATATAACCAAACATTTCTGCTAAAGGTACATCGCCTTTTACACGTGTACCCGTCACGCCCGGCTCTTGTGATTTAATCATACCGCGGCGTCGGTTTAAGTCACCGATCACATCACCGACGTGATCTTCTGGTGTAAACACATCGACTTTCATGATGGGTTCCATTAATTGCGGGCTTGCTTTCGGCATGGATTGTCTGAATCCACCTTTAGCAGCTAATTCAAATGCAATCGCTGATGAATCCACTGGGTGATAAGAACCATCGACCAGTGTTACTTTTACATCCACACATGGGTAGCCCGCTAACACGCCTTCGTCCATCATACCCTTAAAGCCTTTTTCTACTGCAGGCCAAAATTCACGCGGTACATTACCGCCAGTGACAGTAGATTCAAAACTCCAACCTTCACCGACCTCAGCAGGCTCCAACACATAATCAATTTTACCGAATTGACCTGCACCACCTGATTGTTTCTTATGCGTGTAACTATCTTCCAAACGTTGAGTAATCGTTTCTCTGTATGCTACCTGCGGCTTACCGACAACAACTTCAACGTTATGTGTTCGCTTGAGAATATCAATCTTAATATCAAGGTGTAGTTCACCCATGCCTTTAAGAATGGTTTCACCACTTTCTTCATCTGTTTGAACCAAGAAGGAAGGATCTTCAGCCACCATTTTACTCAGCGCAACACCCATCTTTTCTGAAGCAGCTTTATCTTTTGGTGCAACAGCCATTGAGATTACCGGATCAGGAAATACCATCGGCTCAAGAGTGGCAGGATTATTTGGATCACACAGCGTATGACCAGTTTGCACATTCTTCATGCCCAACACTGCCACAATATCCCCCGCTTGTGCAGAATCGAGCTCTTCGCGCGACTCGGCATGCATTTCTACAATTCGACCGATTCTTTCTGTCTTGCCCGTGAATGTATTTAGTACAGTAGTACCCTTTTCTAACTTACCGGAATAAATTCTTATAAACGTCAATGCGCCATAGCGATCATCCATAATTTTAAATGCCAACGCACGCAGCGGTTTATTTACATCAACTTCCGCAAACTGTCCGGTTTCATTACCCTCTAGATCGACTTCAGGTTGTGGCTTCACTTCAGTTGGGCTGGGCAAATAGTCAACCACTGCATTTAGCACCAACTGCACGCCTTTGTTCTTGAATGCCGAACCACAATAGGTTGGGAAGAAATCCAGGTTAATCGTGCCTTTACGAATACACGCCTTGATTGTTTCTTCACTTGGCTCTTCTCCGTCCAGGTATTTTTCCATCGCGTCATCATCCTGCTCTAACGCTGTTTCGATGAGATCCTGACGATAGGTTTCCATATCATCGACCATATCGGCGGGCACATCTTGGATTTCATATTTCATAGGATCACCCGATCCATCCCACACCCACGCTTTGCGAGATAATAAATCCACCACACCAGTGAAATCATCTTCACGTCCAATTGGCAATACCATGACCAGTGGTTTAGCGCCTAACACATCTTTGATTTGATCAACGACGCGATAAAAATCTGCACCCAAGCGATCTAGCTTGTTGACGAAAATAATTCGTGCGACTTCTGATTCATTTGCATAGCGCCAGTTTGTTTCTGACTGAGGCTCCACGCCGCCAGAGCCACAAAAGACACCAACACCGCCATCGAGCACTTTAAGTGAGCGATATACTTCAATGGTAAAGTCAACGTGTCCTGGGGTATCAATAATGTTGAGTCGATGCCCGTCCCATTCACAGCTGGTAGCAGCAGACTGAATAGTAATACCACGCTCGCGCTCCTGATCCATGAAGTCAGTTGTTGCTTCACCATCGTGTACTTCACCGATTTTGTGGATCTTACCTGTGAGGCTCAAGATGCGTTCAGTAGACGTGGTTTTACCCGCATCAACGTGTGCGAAAATTCCGATATTTCGGTATTTGGATAGGTCAGTCATAACAGTCGTCTTTAATTGTAAAAAAATATTTGAATAAATTAAGGTGGGCGCGCCCAATCCCTTCGGCCGCGCGATAATACTACAACTCAGGATCTAACACTAAAGACTTTTACAGCGAATTGAGCGGATATTCTGTGGGTTTAAGTCAAGCACCTGAGAACAAACACGTATTTATATATAAAACAATAACTTATGTTTAAAACACTGTGCTGAAGAAGATTACTCACGATAGTTCAATAATTCATGTGCAAGTTGCTCACGAAAACGGTATCTGACAGGCTGGTTGATCATCACTGCAAAGCTTTGCCATTCGTTATCACGATACAGATAGCCGGCATAGCAACTGACGCCTTTTAATGTACCTGACTTGGCAAGAATATGGGGGGTTTGTTGCGGCAGCAACGCCCGATAAGGCCGGAATCGCTCGAGCACTTCAATCAATTGATTCACTGTAAGTTGATTAGCGCGAGACAAGCCTGCGCCATCCTTAATCACATAGTCCGACCAATTAAATTCTTCATTTATATAGCGTGCAATCGCTTGTTGTGATTTTTGCAGGTCGGCAGGCGCACCATAATACTCAATCCCCAATAACAAAAATATTTGGCTTGCTATAAAGTTGTTGGAGAACTCCAGCATCGCCATGATCGTCTCTTGTAACGTTTTTGAATTGGCATGCGTAAAAAGCAGCTTTGCGTCTTGTGTTAGGTATGGTATTTCTTCATGTTGTTCTGATACAAGCACACCGACCTGCGCTAGCTTGGCTGTCAGCACTTGCACAAAATATTGAGGACTGCGTGACGCCGCACCCAAATTAATACGATGTTTACCCATGGGTAAACCATTGGCTAAGGTAAGCGCCATTGGTGTTAATGGGGTTTGCTGCTCTGCACTGGCTATGCCGTTGTTTGAAACGTCTACTTCAATGGTATTAAAGTTAAGCGCTAATGCACTTGCAGCAGCATCATAGGGATTATTTGTTTTACCCTGTTCAGTGATATTCACTGCTCTAGTAAAGTAACTTGTATCTGTAATAATACGATTAAGCTGAGTTATTCCGATTTGTTTTATCCTGTTGACGATCACATCAAGCTCTTCCGAGATTAATATTGGATCGCCAAAGCCCTTCACTATTAATGTTTTATTAAATTCATCAAAGTAGAAGTCAGTTTTAAATCGGTACTCTGCTCCCCACTGTTCCAATGCCATAAGCGCGGTAATTAACTTCACCGTAGAAGCAGGTACCAGGGCTTTATTTGCACGTTGAGAAAGTATTGTTTCACCACTGGCATCAACTAACGCCAACGCTGATGCTGGCATTTGACTGAGCGCATTTAATGACTGTGCCGCTTGACTAATGGGACTAACAACGATTAGCAAGCCAACTAAAAATAGGTCTTTCATTCGATTGTTAATATCACTTCAAATTAGCACCTACCATAATGATTTACGCACTGGACATCTAGTTATTTTACAAACAATCACCTGTATACTTACAAATCTTTTACGCCACACCAAGTCATGCACATGCCGCTCAGCGAAAGCAATAATTACCCAAGCATCCTTCTGAACAGTTCAGGCTTGCTTGATGTGCGTGCACCAGTTGAATTTCATCAAGGGGCATTTCCGGGTGCTGAGAACTTACCGTTACTAAATGATGAAGAACGCCATCAAGTGGGCATTTGTTACAAAAACAAAGGTCATAAACAAGCGATCGAATTTGGCCATGAACTGATTCAAGGTAAAACCAAACAGCAGCGCATCGAACAGTGGGTTAATTATGCCAAGCAACAAGCCAACCCCTATTTATATTGCTATCGCGGCGGTCTACGGTCCAAAATCACTCAACAATGGCTACATGAGGCAGGGATAGACATACCCAGGGTCACAGGCGGTTATAAAGCGCTACGCCATTATCTGATCAAGCAACTCACTTATTCATGCGAGCAATTTAATTTTATTTTGCTAGGCGGTTTAACGGGTTGTAGAAAAACCCAGTTGATTAAGCTCCTTAAGCATGGCGTTGATCTTGAAGCTGCAGCTTATCATCGCGGCTCCAGTTTTGGCGCCCATGCGGTTCAACAAAGCAGTCAGATTAATTTTGAAAATCAAATTGCTTTGGATTTTTTATCTGCCCGTAACAATGACTTTACCACCCTTGTGCTAGAAGATGAGAGCCGTTTTATAGGCAGCGTAGATATCCCTAAAAATATATTCAGTAAAATGCGCGCTTCGCCACTCGTTGTTGTTGAAGACAAATTAGAGGTACGCATTCAACAATTACTGCAAGAGTATGTCATTGACATGGAAGCTGAATTTAATTCTATCTATCAAGACCAGGATGAAGCGTTCATTCACTTCTCACACTACTTATTAAACAGTCTAAAGAAAATTAGTAAACGTCTTGGTTCCCAACGATGGAAGATGCTAGATAAATTTATGCAGCAAGCACTCGCAGCACATAGAAATCGACGCGATATACAAAGTCATATGCAATGGCTAACACCGCTGCTAAATGATTATTACGACCCAATGTATACTTCACAACTCGCTAAACGCAGCGGTAGCATCATATTCACTGGTAACTACCATGGGTGTTGTGAATATTTGAACCAATACCAGCCTAATTAAGATCAATCACGCGTATAATCATACGTTGTTAAAACAATATCAAACAAGGAGAAAAATGAGCATGAACTGGAGTGTTTACTTGTCTGGCGAGATCCACACTGACTGGCGCAACCAAATAAAACATGGCGTCGAGTCTCATGGCTTACCGGTGATCTTCACCTCCGCAGTGACCGATCATGAAGCCAGTGATGCCGCAGGCGACATGTTGGGGCCTGCTTGCGAGGGCTTTTGGCGTAATCATAAATCGTCTAAAGTTAACAGCATCCGTACAAAAACACTCATAGAGGCCTGTGACATTGCAGTGATCAGATTCGGGGACAAGTACAAACAATGGAATGCAGCTTTCGATGCGGGTTATTGTGCTGCACTTGGCAAACCTTATGTGACATTGCATGATGAAAACATTATTCATCCACTAAAAGAAGTAGATGCTACCGCAATGGCTTGGGCACAAACTCCCAGCGAAGTGGTAAGCATTTTGAAATATGTAATCAATCACCAATAACGCGGAAGATATCGCTAAACAATAGTTTATGCTAACGCCAACATACATATGGGTAATACTAGCGATTATTTTTATTATGTTTGTTGTGTCTAGCATTATTCTTATTTCTAATATAAAGCAAAAGTCAGCATTAAAAAAAACTATTTACTCAAAACAAACCGCTTCAAAACAGACTTCAAAGTCCAGCTACTGGAAAGTGGTTAAAGGGCATATCAAAAAAGCGACCATAGATTACAGAGATCATAAGACTCTATTCAATTCCAAAGGCAAACAATATCGCACACGGATTACATATGAATATTATGCCTACGATAAAACCTTCAATCACACCATTGCTCTAATCGACTGGACAAAGGACAAAAATATCGCTAAGCACTTTTTAAAAAAGCATGCTGAAGGGCAAACGATAGTGGTCAGGTTCGACCCCAAATCGCCAGAAAACTCCATCATCGAGCCAAACCGATAGATTCAGCTCACGGGCTTTTTTGCACCGATTATCCCTTGACAATCATTGGATAGCTCAATACTTCCACGGTGGGCTAAAGTTTTTACCTAGAGACTCGATACCAGAGTGTGAATTGGTTTCAACGCTACGTTGTCCTTATCAGTTACGACATGCAATCCGATAAGTAAGGAACACATACGCTCATGGATCGTGCGACAAAAAAAACTAGAATAATTGGGATTGCCTACATGTGCATGCTGCCTGTGTTAGGCATATTGATTTCATTGCTTCCCCTAAACAGCAACGCAGTTGTTGAGTTACCCTTTTTAGACAACACCCCACATACAAGAGTATTTGCGTTTGCAGGTTTTCCGGATTGTGCAACAGGCTGTCCACTGAGTATAAGTACACTGCGCCAGACCTATGTTGATTATCAACACTTGACTGGCAAGCAAGACATCGGCGTGATATTCGTCAACATCAGACACGACATGCCCGCGCAAATTTCAACGAGCTACATAAAAAGCTTTCATCAAGACTTCGAGGCGTATGCAACAAAAAGCAGCGACACTAAAGCATTGTATACCTCACTGGCATTGAAAACGTTTGATGCAAGTGAACAAATAAGCCAGCACCAAGGTTTTATCTACCTGTTTAAAGTAGACAACAATCAATGGCATATTGAAAAAGTATTTAGAAATAATGTCGATAAGCAAGACCTGCTTGATCATCTTATTAATCATCCTGTCTAGTAGAGATAAATTATGATTGGAATATATAACCCTGACAACTTAAACCATAACAAAAAAATTCGTACTTCATTAGTTGAAGACCATCGTGCCGCTGACGATATGATGATGAAAGTATTACTAGCTCACTGGGTGATTGCAGGGACAGTCATGGGCATCGCACATGGCATGTATATATTCGGCCTGATTAGCGGCGCAGTAATTTGTGCATTTGCATTTGCTGCCAAACGCGCCTTAACTGGAACAGTGTATTTCAGGCTTATAGCAGCCGCATGCTTGATGTTATTTTCCATGGTATTTATTCAGCAAAATTTAGGTCGCATTGAAATGCATTTCCATGTATTTGTCGCGCTAGCTATTTTGGCTCGTTACAAGGACATTCTCCCTCAAGTATCTGCATTAACCACCATATTGATTCACCATCTCATTATTAATTATTGCCAAAGCGAAAATATTACTGCGTTTGGATCACCTTTGATGTTATTCGAATACGGCACCGGACTGGATATTATATTTATTCACGCCGTGTTTGCACTCATGGAATCCATCGTGTTAGGCGTTATTATCTATCAAATTACGCAACAATTTTGTGTCAATTTAAGTACCTCTTTCGATAATATGGAAGTCATTTCTACTCTTGATAACGTCATCACAAATAAGAATCTATCAAGCAAAGTATCCGCTTCGAACAAGTATGCGCATTTAGTCAATGATCTACTAGTCTTAATGAACTCCAACACTTCCTTGCGCAGTGCACTTGATAAAGCCAGCGTGAGTCTCATGCTGACGAATAGGCAACTAGAAATTATTGATTGTAACTCTACCGTTCAGTCGCTGTTTGAAAACGCAATGCATGAAATCAAGGCACAGGTGCCTGAGTTTGATTGCAATTATTCTACTGGCACCTCTATTCAGCCTTTATTGGCACATGCAGATAGAAAACTTGATTTCACAAACATCCGCCGACAAGAAAATCTGCAAATCAATCTAGGCGAAAGCATTTTCAAAGTAATCATCAATCCGGTTACAAACGAATCGGGCGATAGTTTAGGTTATATTATCGAATGGCAAGACCATACCGCTGAATACAAAATTGAAAATGAAATCAATACTATTGTTGAAGCGGCTAAAAATGGTGACCTTAGCCGAAGAATTGACCTGGTCAACAAGCATGGTTTCTTTGAGCGCTTAAGCGTTGGCATTAATGACATGATTACAATTGTTGAACGCAATCTAGATGATATCGCAAGCACAGTAGTATCCATGTCACATGGGGACTTAAGCAATCATGTTTCTACTAAAGATCAAGGCAGGTTTGCAGAGGTTCGCGTGAGCATCAATGACACGCTGATCAATTTAGAAAAAATGGTGCAACAAATTCGTGACGCATCAAATGTTATTACACATTCTTCACAAGAAATAACCAATGTAGGCGACAATTTACTGCGCCGCTCCGAGTCACAATCCGCGAGTTTAGAGCAAACAGCGGCGAGCATGGAAGAAATGACAAGCACTGTAAGAAATAATGCACAAAACGCCCGCACCGCGAGTGAGCTTTCCAGCACAAGCACAGAGCAGGCAAAACATGGTGGTTCAGTAGTTAAGGAAGCGATAGAAGCAATGCATGAAATCAATCAGTCCAGTAACAAGATTGCAAGTATTACGAATGTCATTGATGAGATTGCTTTCCAAACCAACCTGCTTGCGCTAAACGCGGCTGTAGAAGCTGCACGCGCTGGTGAGCAAGGCCGCGGCTTCGCAGTAGTTGCCACAGAAGTAAGAAATCTTGCGCAACGAAGTGCAACCGCAGCCAAAGAAATTAAAGACTTGATTGAAGACAGTGTTGAAAAGATTAGAACAGGTAATGACTTAGTCGATCAATCAGGAAAAGTACTAGAGGACGTAGTCAATTCCGTTTCTCAGGTGAATCACCTGATGTCCGAAATCGCTTCTGCTAACCAAGAGCAATCATTAGGGATTGAACAAGTGAACGCCGCTATCAATCAGATGGACGAGATGACACAGAATAATACCAATCTTGTGCAAGACACAACCAAGGCCAGCAGCGAACTATTTACTCAAGCCAATAACATGAATTCTCTAATGAATTTCTTCTCGCAGTCTGATGACAATAATCAAGTCGAAGATGAACTGATGGATGAACTACTTGATGAAACTACTCAAGCAGGTGCGGCTTAAGCAAGCTCTCATAGCTGCGAACAGTAAATTGATCTCGTCATACTAGTTGGCCGTAAAAAAGATATCACCATAACTCGCAATCGCCTGCAATTGCGAGTTATCCGTGTCTGTCATCAGTGCGACTGCATGTATGTGGTCAATTTCCAAGCCAAAAAATTTCTTAAAATCTTCTTTTATATTAACTTTTTCAATTTTCCACAACCCATCATCCTGTTGCGTGCGTAATGGAATCATGATCGCTTTATCTGTATATGCATTTGGCCAAGACATAGGTGGTTGCGAATTACTTGACCAAACATAATTCAATGCATTGGTCTTCCATGGGGCTATACCACGTTTCAAGATGACATAAATTCGTGCCGCATAATCATCCCCTTGCTTGGTCTGTTCATCAACCGACGCAAGTGACTTTTCAATACGCCACGACCAATTTAAGTAGGGTGTCTCATTTAAGTCTACTTTGACTTTTTTGAACAAGGCGGAAGCCGTACCATTTGCGCTGGCTCGCAAGTATGAATGCTGACTGTCATTATATATCTCATAATTTGTACTACCAGCAAAGGATTTCTCATCCCAACCAGACAAATCCATTTGAGAAAAATTGCCCACATTGAGCTTGTTTGTGCTCGAATAAACACTTACGGTACACATTCCCAACAGAAAGACACTTATGATAATTTTATACATTTGCTTGTATGTTTGTTGTTGCCAATAGACTAATAGACCGTAAATACCGAAAATTATTTCATTCATGAAAAGATCAATTTTATAATGTTAACTGTTATTTAATTTGTGCTAGCGAATACAAAAAACCACTTCCCCAAAAATTACTTCTAATGAACCAATCGTCAATTAATCGCGCTTTAAACCAAATTGCCAAAAATGATGCAGAGTTAGCGCTTGCACTTAAAACTTACGGGTATCCCAAACCTAGAACTGCACCTGCGGGATTCAAAACATTAGTCAATACAATCATTAGCCAACAATTATCGGCAAAAGCTGCTGACTCTATTATGCAAAAAGTGTCTGCGTGCCTAGACGAGATGACTCCAGAATGTATAAGCAGAAAGAGAAGCAGCAGCTTGAGAAAAGCCGGGCTATCGGAGCGCAAAGTCAGCTATATAAAAGGATTAGCCAAAGCCATTCAATGCGGAGAGTTTGATCCACAAAAACTACACAAGATGAGTGATCAAGATGCCATACAATCAATCACACACTTACATGGTTTTGGTGAATGGAGCGCTGAAATATATCTCATGTTTTCACTTGGTCGCAAAGATATCTTCCCAGCCAATGACCTAGCTTTACAAGTTGCGCTAGGCAAGCTTAGAGGTTTAAATAAAAAACCCACCCCCAAAGTCGCACGTGACTTGGTAGCGCAATGGGCGCCATGGCGCAGCGCCGGCAGCTTGTTTTTATGGCACTACTATCATCACCTAAAGCTGCAGGCAACGTGATTTAATGGTCTGGAAAACTGTTTGATAATAATACTGATGTATTGCCTTGCAGAATATTATCTTCCAGCAATTCATCTGTACTAGTTAAGTTTCTTAAAAATACAACATTGTCTGAAGCGGTATTGTTGGTAAATTTATTATTACGCACAACGATAGATTCACCAGGGTTGGTCCCACCCTCACAGGCAATACAAATTGCCGTTTCGATATTATCAGTAAGCGGTCCTTTTTGAATAATATTATTTTCAATCAACACATTACCGCCATTAGAGATATCAATTGAATAACTTGCATTGCCATCCATGCCATCAGCAATTTCATTGCCAGTGACTTCGGTATATACCGCACGTGACTTAATATGATGTCCGGTGACTTGTTTAATGAATAATGAATTTGTCACCCGCAGTCGCGCCGATTCGCCCACATAAATACCATGACCCCAGTGAGGCGGCTTGTTGCCATTGCTTTCAAATACAGAGCCATCAATGACAATATCTCCATATCCTTCATTGCCCGTGAGAATACCCATTTCATTCTTATAAAAGTAGGAGTCATAGACAGACAGTCGTTGGCCATTAAAACGTATCCCCGAGCCATCCCTATCAGGCACCTTTGAGTTAACAAATTCAATCGAATCAATACGGATATTGTCACCAACGATGACAAAAATACCCTTGCCCTCACAGGATACATCCTGGAAGCGCGGTTTAGCCGTATGCTTCGGCCAACCTTTCGGTCTGATGGTGATGTTATCGACATGGAAAATGCCGCATTGGCGATAAGTGCCAGGGACAATTTCCAGCACATCACCTTCTTGAATAACATCCTGAATCTCTTCTAAGGTGCTAAATTTCTCTCCCGGCCCCATATATAAAGTCCTCGCATGCACCTGAGCAGACATAATTAATGCAGTGACAATGACTGGAATGATCTTAATATTCATAATGCGCTTGTTACCCTTTTATTCACATATTTTCACTCATGATTTTCATGATTCATGAATCGAAGTAAGGTGGTAGTATGCACAACCACTTAGGAAGGAATTACGACTAGCTCACAAATTATAGCTTAGCGCGGTATTTAATTTATACGTTTATGGGAATTTCCGATTTATTGTCTATCTTGCAACCTAAGCAAGTGAATGGCGCTCAGCGAAAGCGTATTGGCTGCGCGGGTGATGGTGGCTACGTCATCATGCATCATGAAAATTTATCTGACACTGTGCTCTATTCTTATGGAATAGAAGACAATGATAGCTTCGACCAGCATTTCCATCATCTGTACGGCTCTGAAGTTCGCCAATATGATTTTTCAATCTCACCACCGCCCAAGCGACCACACTTTAGCTTTACTCAACAAGGGATTAGCCATGAGAAAACAGATAATTGCGACACCTTGGAAACTCACATTCAACAGAACGGCGATGAACATCAAAGGCTATTTTTAAAAATGGATACAGAGGGTGCAGAATGGCTTACTTTCTTACATATGCCTGAGCATATATTGCAACAATGCAACCAGATTGCACTTGAAATGCATGACCTATCAGGCAAAGGCATCAACACCATGTATCCGCAAGTAAGTTTAGAGCAAAAAGTTGCCGTTTTAAGCAAGATCAGCAAGTATTTTCATTGCTGGAACGTACATGCAAATAACTATGCCAGCATGTTTATTATTGACGGTTATAAAGTCCCTGACGTGATGGAATTTACGTTTGTGAATAAAGCGCTGCATCCAGGAGGCGAACTAGCGAATCAAATTTTCCCTACTGAGTACGATCAATCGTGTCATGCACGCATGCAAGATCACCGCCTAGATTTCTGGCCATTTTATTCTGGTGAGGAAATAATTGCTCCCAAGAAACCCTATATCAAGCAGAAAATTGATCGTTTAAAACGCAGTTTAAGTACGCGTAAATGGAAACGATCAAGAAACAAATATAAATAACCGAACACTAAATATATACACGAACATTTACTTTAAATGAGTCGACTCAGTTTACATACTTTTATATAACTCGACATAGCGTTGTGCATTTGCCTGCCAGTCAAAACTTAACGCATATTGCTTACGCTTAGATTCAATGTTCGCTTGACCGCGATCATTAGCATGCAAGCCGTTTAGCACAACATCAGCCATATACTCAGGCGCAAAATTTTCCCAGTAACACACATACTCACCGCCCACCTCAGGCAAGCTTGTTCTATTTGAGCAAAATACTGGTTTGCCAAAGTGTAGCGCTTCTATAACAGGCAGCCCAAAACCTTCTTGCAATGAAGGGAACACAAATGCACGGCAGGCATGCAAATATTCGAATTTTTGTTGCTCCGATATCGCACCTAATAAAATAACTTGCTGACTTATATTCCTGTCGACTATTTCTTTCTCGAGTTCTTTTTTGTACTTATCTTTAATGCTACCCGCCACGACAAGCTTAAATTGCTCACTCGCATGCCTCGTAGTAATTACTTGCATCATACCGAGCAAGCTATGAATATTTTTTCTTTTCAATCCACCTAAGGTAAATAAAAATTGCCCGTACTGGTGCGTTAACTTCTGACTAGCTGCAGGGTCAATTGTCGGTGGTCTCTTTACTCCATTGGCAATAACATTTGTCTGGTGCTTATAGCCTGATAATAGTCGAGAATATTCTTTAGCAGCAAATTGTGAAATAAAGGCAATATAGCTCACTTTATTTAAGCATCGATGCAGTCTTTTAGCAGCACGCTTTCTTTCCAAGGCATGAAAATCATGGATGGTAAGCAGACTTACTGATTTTTGCTTATCACCGGGACCCCATGGCGAATAAAAATGTAAATAATGATAGACATCATACGCGGGAAGTTTACAAAAATAGTTTGTGTTGCCAGTAAGATAAAATAATACTCTGGCAAGACCCTTATACTGAGGTGTCACTACTGTTTGGCGCCCCATGCGTTGATCAAACTCGACACGCAATGCCGAGGGCACAAGGTAAATAAATTGCAGGCCTTTTGGTGCGAGTTGATTAAGTGCTTCAGAATAATTCAAAGCCACTTCTGCAAGACCGCAATAAGGCGTTGAAATTTTACCGAAGTCAATCACAATAGTTTTGTTTTCTGACACGTGCAATCTATTTCATTAGTTTTTATAGGTTAGATTACTATACCATCTCTGTTTATCATAATAGTCAGAAACCTATGCGCTTATCTAAGCGAATCCACTAGCGACGAGAATCTAGCAGCAACGGATGACAACACGAGGATACTGTATGAGATCTTTTTTACAATTCAACATCACGATATTGGTATTTATGTTTACCTGTTTTGCCCATGCCGGCCAATTTAACTCAATACTTGATATTGGAGACCCGCTTCCACCGTTTAGTGATTTACCTTCAGTAAGTGGCGAGACTCTCTCCAGCAGCGACTTAGATGAGGACATCTTAGTCTTTGTGTCTTTAGCCAATCACTGCCCGTGGGTCAAAGGCATGGATAAAGACTTGGTTGCTTTAAGTGATGAATTTAAAAACAGCAGCGTTCGGATTGTTGGCGTCAGCATGAATCATAGAGAAGACGATCGATTACCCGCAATGAAAGAACATGCCAACAAGGTGGGTTATGACTTCGAGTATGTTTATGATGAAAGTCAGGCGTTTGGACGCGCGTTGGGTGCCACGCGCACACCAGAATATTTCGTGTTTAACAAGCAACGCAAACTGATCTATATGGGCGCACTGTATGACTCGCCTGCAAAAATGGGCAGCGATGGTAGTGTCAAACACATTAATGGCGAACCGAGTGCGTATTATGTGAGTGATGCTATTAATGCCACACTGTCAGGCCAGCCTGTGGCGATGGCTGAAACGCGCGCGCATGGTTGCACAGTGAAATATGTACAATAAATTTCGCACACTTTGCTATTGCGCAATAATCGCCTGTTGCTGCAATGGTGCGATGGTGATTGCGGATAGCGTTACACCCATGCGAGCAATTTCACTTGCTGAGTGGCAGCGCAAATTACCCACTTATCAGCCTGATGTTCTAGTTGTTGATATGTGGGCAATGTGGTGCACCAACTGTATTGAACAATTTCCTGAAATGGTGATGCTTCACCAACGCTATAAAAATAAAAACGTTCGCTTTGTCAGCCTCAATCTAGACGATAGAGAAGACACTGATTCACTTGCAGCAGCCAACCGTTTCTTACACAAGATGAATGCCACCTTTGAACATTATCATGTCGATGAAAATTTAATGCTGACATTTGAGCAACTTGATCTGATTGGTATTCCTGCAGTGTTTATCTATGACCAACAAGGCAAGATACATAGCCGCCTAACGGGCGATGACCCAAACAATCAATTTACCAAGGAAGATGTCGAGCAAGCGATCTTGACACTTTTAGCTGAATAATTCGTCTGATTATTGCCCAAGCTTTCTCCGTTCAGTTACCTGTTCGCCACCAATTCCCCAGTTATCAGTATCTACTTCATCAATTACTATCACAGTAGTGGCTGGATTTTTATTCAATACTGCTTCAAGCAACTGCGTGACACCTTGAATGAGTTGTGACTTTTGTTGTTTGCTGACACCTTCGTTCGTTACTTTGATATTGACATACGGCATGTTTAGAATTCCTTAATGTTAAACAGTGTGTTTACATGACAATAGATCAAAAATCATCTTTACCGCAACAGGTTGATGTACTCATTATCGGTGCCGGTGCTGCCGGCTTGATGTGCGCCGCAAAAGCCGGCCAGCGAGGACGCAGCGTGCTAGTGATTGATCACGCAAACAAAATTGGTAAAAAAATTCTTATGTCTGGCGGTGGACGTTGCAACTTCACTAACTTAAACACTCAAGCCAATAATTTTATTTCCACCAACCCAAATTTTTGTAAATCTGCGCTATCTCGCTACACACCAGAAGATTTTGTCGCACTCGTCGAGCAATACAACATCCCCTATCATGAAAAAAAGCTCGGTCAATTGTTTTGTGATAATAAATCCAAAGACATTCTGGATTTACTGATCAAAGAGTGCCAGCTGGTAGGCGCTAAAATAAGAGCGAAGTGTGAAGTGCAAAACATCTTACATATAGACAATGGCTTTCAACTTACCACATCATTAGGGCCATGCATGTGCGATTCATTAGTCATTGCAACTGGCGGCCTATCAATCCCAACCATGGGAGCAACGGGCTTTGGTTATCAAGTTGCCAAACAATTTGGTATCAGCGTCACGAATACCCATGCGGCACTGGTTCCTTTAACTGCTAACCCTGATGCACTTAATAAATTAGCACAGTTAAGTGGTGCCTCCGTTGCAGCCTGTGTGACATGCAATGACACAACGTTCCATGAAAATATCTTGTTTACTCATCGAGGCATGAGTGGCCCTGCGATACTTCAGATATCTTCCTATTGGAGCGCTGATGATATTGTCATAATCAACTTATTACCGCACATGGACTTATGCAAAAAATTAAAAGAATATAAACGTCAGGGCTCTAAACAGATACTAAAGACAATACTAAGCAAATATTTAAGCAAGAATATCGTGCAAGTATTGATTGAACTATGGTTCCCAGCTATGGATTTAGCCAACAAACCAATCAATCAGATGTCTGATAGTCTAATCAGACAGGTGGCTAACCAATTCCATCATTGGCAGTTTATTCCTAACGGCACGGAAGGATATCGCACCGCCGAGGTGACATTGGGCGGCGTTAACTGTTATGAGATTTCATCTAAAACAATGCAAGCCAATCAGCATAAAGGCTTATATTTTATTGGCGAGGTACTCGATGTGACGGGGCATCTGGGCGGCTATAACTTTCAGTGGGCATGGGCCTCTGCAGCCGCTGCGGGAGAAGTTGTCTAACAGAGAGATTTAGCATCAATCAACATTACTAGCCGTACGCCAGCATGAATTTACATTGCAAGAATTGCCTAATCCTGCGACATGAGTAATGTCAGCTATGGCATTTACAAGGATTATTTTTACAGACTGATAGGCTCAACCGGCGCGGGCAAATCACTTTCACCCATTAGATATTCATCGACACCTCGTGCCGCAGATCGCCCTTCTGCTATCGCCCAAACGATGAGACTTTGGCCACGTTGCATATCTCCTGCAGTAAACACACCTTCAACATTTGTCATCCAGTTTTTATCTGCGATCACATTGCCACGCGCGTCAAGTTTCAAGCCTAGCTGTTCAATCATGCCCGGCTTTTCTGGCCCTAAAAAGCCCATCGCCAATAGCGCCAGATCACACGGTATCGTAGTGTTACTGCCTTCAACTTCTACAAACTGCATGCGTCCATCGACATTTTTCATTTCTACTGTGACGAGCTCTAATCCAGATACATTGCCATGACCATCCTCAACAAATCGCTTTGTTGACACTGAATAAACCCGCTCAACCCCTTCTTCGTGCGCCGAGGCTGTTCTAAAAATTCGCGGCCACTCTGGCCAAGGATTATTTTCTGCACGTGTTTCAGGGGGCCTAGGCATAATTTCTAGCTGGTGAACAGATTTGGCGCCTTGACGATTTGCCGTACCCAAACAATCTGCGCCAGTATCACCCCCACCAATGATCACAACATGCTTGTCTTTAGCATCAATAAATTTATCCGACTTGGTATCCCCTTCACACACTCGATTTTGCATAGGCAGGTAATCCATCGCCTGATAAATTCCCTTTAGCTCTCTGCCTTCGGCAGGCAGGTCACGACGCTCACAGGCGCCACCGGTAAGCAATATGGCATCAAATTGTTGTTTTAATTCTTTAACCGCAATGTCGACTCCCACATGCGCATTGGTTTTGAATGTCACACCCTCTGCTTGCATTTGTTGCATACGGCGATCCAGTACTTTCTTTTCCATTTTAAATTCAGGAATACCATAGCGCATTAAGCCACCGATACGATCATCACGTTCAAATAAAGTGACATCATGGCCCGCGCGCGCGAGTTGTTGGGCCGCCGCCATCCCCGCGGGACCGGAACCAACAATGGCCACCTTCTTGCCAGTTTTTACTGTGGCAATTTGCGGTTCTATCCAGCCGTTCTCCCAGGCTTTATTAATAATGGAGAGCTCTACTGCTTTGATATGCACGGGATCATCATTAATGCCTAATACACATGAGCCTTCACACGGTGCCGGACATAGTGTTCCGGTAAACTCTGGAAAATTATTGGTGGCATGTAAACGTTGTATGGCATCTTTCCATTGATCACGATAGACAAGATCATTCCACTCAGGAATTAAATTACCCAGCGGGCAACCTTGATGACAGAATGGAATCCCGCAAT
>CBDHFH010000004.1:0-44327 GCA_965262455.1 Gammaproteobacteria bacterium | reverse complement strand
GCCAATGGTGTGCTTGATGCCGTACGTAATGGCGATATACCTAAAGAAAAAGCAAATGATTTAGGCATTATTGTTTCAGTCTGGTTAAACCCAATGGTTGCCAAAGCCGATGATCTTGACCATAAGATTTTATTTGATATCCACCGCAAGGCGATGGCCAGCGCGATTCATAAAGCCATGAACAATGAGCCAGATATTGATTGGTTGCTTGAGAATCAAGAAGAGATCACCCACAAATATTATCAAATGGGATTAGACGGAAAAATCTAATCAGCGCTACGATGCCGAGGTAGTAAACTACTGCTACCCCGGCATACCAACCACTCTGCTTTTATTGAGCTGTTTGTTACTATTGTCAGCACTCTAAAAATATACTTAAAACTTTATGCCGCACGGCCATTATCGCTTAAACGAAATGCATCGCTATGTTCGCATGCTGACTTATCTTGTGTGCGTGGTGACGACTTTGTTAATAAATGCATGCAGCTCCGACAAGCAAGGCCCTCAAATCAGCGGCCTGACAATGGGAACGACTTATAGCGTTCAGTGGACTGACTCGAACGCAATTGATAGAGAAAGTTTAGATCAAGAAATTTCCACACGCCTGGAAATGATTAATGACTTAATGTCGACTTATCTTGCTAACTCTCAACTTAGCGAGTTCAATCAATCACAAGACACAGGCTGGCATGCCGTTGATATTGAATTAGCCCAGCTTGTTGCCATGGCATTAACCATTTGCAAACAAAGTAATAATGCATTTGATATTACTGTTGGCCCACTGGTTAACTTATGGGGATTTGGTGCTGAAGATGCCAACTTTCGATTTCCCACCGACACTGAAATAGAAATCACATTACGTGCCATTGGCTGTGAGCTGATAGAAGTACGCCTCGATCCTCCTGCGATTAATAAAAAATCTGCCGATGTATATGTTGATTTATCCGCTATCGCTAAAGGCTATGCGGTAGATGAACTGGCAAAAATTTTACATCAACATGGCATACAAAATTATATGGTTGAAATTGGCGGTGAAGTCAAAGCTAAAGGTATCGCGCCGCATGGCAATACCTGGCGCATCGGAATAGAAACACCAGACGCCTTACGCGGCAACATATTAGATATTATTTCATTAGCAGATATCGCCGTTGCCACCTCTGGTGATTACAGAAACTTTTTTGAACATGAAGGTCAACGATATTCACATACTATTGATCCCGCAACAGGTTACCCGGTGAAGCATGAAGTTGCTTCTGTGACGGTACTCAATGACTCGGCTGCTCTAGCGGATGCCTGGGCAACAGCTTTCATGGTGCTAGGTGCCAATAAATCGTTGCAAATTGCTGAGCAACAAAATCTATCAGGGTTGCTCGTCACGCGTCATAATGATAAATACAAAAAGACAACATTTGGTGCTATGCAAGATTATCTCACCCAATAAACATTGGTTACGAATAACCCACTTGCCCTCGACTCATAATTAAATGTAATGGAATTATGCAGTCATTTCATTTATCTACCATGACTTCTTGAAACTGCATCGAAGTTAGTCATCGGCTTGAACTTGTTCTGAACTTTTCACCAACATTCTTCTAGCCGGAGATAAATTGATTTGCATCACTCTCTAAGTATAAACAACACGCGTACTGTCACTAGACTGAATATTTAAGCACTAATATTTACTTTTGTTAAAAAGCATTGCCCCAGTGAATTAAAAAGGGAGGGAGGGATTGAAACTTGCTTACCGGGGCAATGAATCATGAGAGAGTATGGATATTTTAAGCAGAACAATGTATAAGTAAATTTCATTAATTTAATCGTTATGATGCATTTTTCCTATGGTTAATTTACCTACAGTCAAACAATTGCGCTATTTGATAGCCTTGGAAAAACATTTGCATTTTGGCAAAGCGGCTGAGTCCTGTTTTGTCACACAATCAGCGTTTAGCGTAGCTATCAAAGAACTTGAAAGTATTTTGAATACGTCATTGGTAGATCGCACCAATCGCAGTGTTGTCTTTACCTCGACCGGTACGCTGGTAGCACAGCAAGCGCGTCTAGCAATCTTTGACTTAGAGGGCATCATCGACATTGCTAAGTCGAACCAAGAGCCCCTCAGCGGCCCGCTTAAAATGGGCGTGATTCCAACGATCGCGCCATTTTTATTGCCACGCATTTTGCCCGTGATCCGCAAGCGTTTTCCTAAGCTAGAGCTATATCTAAAAGAAGAACAAACACATCGCATTCACCAATTGCTGTTGGATGGAGACCTGGACATTTTATTGCTCGCCTTGCCGATGAATCTTACAAACACTGAATCAATCAGCATGTTTAATGATCCATTTAAACTGGCCTTTAGAAAAGGTACCGAGCTTATTGACCCTAATAACTTTTCTCCTAATAAACTCAACAAAGAATCTATTCTGTTGTTAGAAGATGGCCACTGTTTACGTGATCATGCCATGAGTGCATGCAACATTAGTAAAAAAGAAAAAATCAGTAAATTCTCAGCCAACGGCTTATATACGCTTATTCAAATGGTAGATAGTGATTTAGGCATTACATTTGTTCCAGAAATGGCTGTCGAGAGCGGCTTACTCAAGCAAACCAAAGTAATGACCGCAGATCTAAAAGAAAAGTCCTACCGAGAAATTGGCTTAGCATGGCGCAAGTCAAGTGTCAGAAAAGAAGAATTTAAACTTCTCGCCGATGTTATTCGTGAGTGCGCACATGCATAAGAGCATGATGCTGCTCAGCTGACACTTCACTATTACGTGTTAACAGATACATCAACAGCAATAACATTCCAGCCGCAAGTAATGCAATCACCATCGGGTTTGACACTAGCCATGCACTCAAGGCAAATGAAGCAAGTATTGATATGGTAGCCATCGCTTTAACTTTTTTTGGAATAACTCGATGTTGCTGCCATTGATTAATTGTTTGTGCAAACGGTGATCTATGCACCATCCATTGATGAAAACGTGGAGACGATTTGCTAAACAGCCAAGTGGATAAAAGTATAAAGCAAGTCGATGGTAGAAGAGGCAGAAACGCACCAAGCGCACCTAGCGCTAGGGATATCAACCCAGCAGTTTGTAGCAGTATCTTTTTCACTCCAGCGCTCCCGATTATTTATGTTCGTAAGCGAGAATGTAAGGCACTACAATTAATAAATAAATTTGAATTTTTTCAATATAGCGATATAAATTATAGATCACTCGCCAGGCAGGCATTTAGCAAACAATTCATGTCTAGCGCACATAAAATAAAGCCCCGCAGGGTGTTAACGGGGCTATAAGCTTAGATAAAATAATGGCTTAGCAAGAGGGAGGCTTTAACTAAGCACAACTATATCTTTGCAGATGTCATGCCATATCTGCATTTTTATCAATTTCAATGACTTATCAAAATCAGGCAAAAGTAAAAGATTGTATCTGCACTATTACAGTTCGCTGGCTGCCTCATCATCACACAGTTGCATGCACACAAACACTAATGTTTCGCTAATAAACACTAAAAAAATGTCACACGCCAATTGAGTTTAGATAGCATTGCTAATGAATAACACTCATGCTTTTCCAGTGGCCTTGCTTAAAACGAACATAAAACACAGCACAATAAATCATTACATTGAGCGTTATTATCAGCCATAGCATCATTAACTCGGCGGGAAAATATTTTATATATAAATAGCAAGGCAGTACTAGTAAGCCCAATGAAATAATAATACTCGCTTTCATAATGAAGCGAGTATCGCCAGCACCTTCTAGCGCGCCCAAGAACAACAGAAACATAGCATCAAATAAACCAAATAATGCAATGAAGCGAAGCAGCACAACAATCATTTGCTCTCCATTGCTTAAGTCTTGTAATCCATTATTTAACGTAAATGGATAAATAAACAATGAAGGCACCAGCAAATACATTAAGCCCAAAGCACCAAAGAATATAACCGCGATATGCAGGCCAGACCAGGTAGCTTTTTCCGCAAGCGCAACTTGCTGTTCGCCAAGCCTCTGGCCGACCACTACTGATACCCCTATCATTAGACCAACCATAGGTAAAAAAGAAAGTGCATTAATATTAAAAGCAATATTACTGACTGCTAAATCTCTTGTGCCCAAGGTGCCGACAAACATTAAGAATGCAGTAAACGCTGACATGTCTATCAATAAACGTAAACCATTAGGCAAACCAAAATAGATCAAGCGATTAAACAGTTGTCTGTCAAACCTCCAGGAGGAAAATAATTGAAAGCGCAGAGCATGAGATTTTGTAAATACCAGTACTAGTAATACTAAGCAGCCAGATACTATGGCGATATTAGTTGCGATTGCCGCACCGGCAATTCCCAGTGCGGGAAATCCTAACTTACCGAATATTAAAATGTAGTCCAGCACGATATTAATAAGCGTGATAATAATACTCACCCACATCACCACTAACGTCCTGCCCAAGCCGGAGAAAAAGCTAGACAAAGTATTGTTCAGCACAACGAATAATGCTGAAAACATTAATAACTTAAAGTATTGAACCTCAAGTTTTTGTAATGCAGGCTCATGATTAATTAACGCAAAGAAATCGTCTGCGATTAAATATGCCGGTACAATCGCAAACAGTGACAACAGACTGAAATAAATTCCCTGCCACACAATTGCACCAATCTTATGTTCTTCTTGTGCTCCATAGTACTGCGCAACAAATGTGTTCACATAGGCAGCCGTACCGATAAAAAAACATAACATGGCAAAACTTGTCATACCCGCAGGCATGGCAGCAGCGATCGCCTCGGATGAGTGCCATGATAAAAACATGCGATCAACAAATAACAAAATACTCCATGAGCCAGTACTTAATATAAGTGGTACCGCAACGCGCAATACTTCTCGATAGCCGCCAGGCGCTGACCAGCGCTGTTTGAATGCATGCATAATATTTATTTGAATTTGCCGTTAATTACCAATCACTACAGGATAGCTGTTGGCATTATGGAGCCTGTCGACTATGGTCTATAAACGGCTGGATGCGCTCATATGTCGCGGGGTGGGTAGATATATAACTAAATGGGCTATCTTCTTTAGTGCCATCATCGCCGGTTATCTTTTGTAAAATTGTTGCAAAGTGCTTGGTATCGATATTATGCGCCTGCATATATTCAAGTGCATAGGCATCCGCTTCTAATTCAAACTTTCGCGAATAATTAGTTTCCAGCAAAATTATCGGCATCGCGGCTGCAAATCCACTGGCCGCACCAATATCTCCGGTGACCGCAGTGAGCAACAATGCCACTGCTGAACTTTGTAATACCGAGCGTAATCCATGTTCATGAATTACATGTCCGATTTCATGCGCTAATACTGCCAGCACTTCTTCGTCATGGTCTGCCATTTCTATTAACTCATCTGTGACGACAATATGACCTGAGGGAAGTGCAAAGGCATTAGCACCTAAGCCTTTGCGAAATAATAGATGATAGGTATGTTCATCCTGCGCATTAGCTACCATCTGGAAAAATTTTTTTTCAATTCGCTGTTGTATTTCAGCGTCTAATTCAGAGGGCTGTAAAATGCGATCATCCAGCAGACCCAGTGTTCCTTCAGTCAGGTTTTCATCGACACTCACAGGTAATGCTTCTGCCACAGTCTTGGCAAGTGCTGGAATACCATACACAACCATACTCCAGGTAAAACAAACAACTACTAGTGAGGCAATTAACACACTTTGCCAACGCGATTCTAAATGATGAAGCACTCGGCTGAATGTCGTTGAACGGTATCGCCTTTCTAACAGATTAATTTGTTCATGTTCATGGCTTTCACATTTGGCGCCGTTGGGGAACACCAGGCTACGTGCTGTCGCACCTAACTGATTGCTGACTGTGACTTGCTGCCATTGGCACTGATACTGCACATCTGCACCGATAATCTTTACCAGACCAGAATCATTCACTAGCAATGTGACATCACGACCCACTGGGTGCAATCCATCATAGTAGATGGCATTAAATTTCATTACATGCCTATATCAATATCGAGGATGTCACCCATTTCACTTCCAATGGTGCCGACCTGTTCTTCTTGTTGCGCAGTGATGACTTTCAAATTTGCAATCGAGGATACATTCAACTGTTCGATACGGTACTTCGCTAGACGCACCTTGGCCCATGGAATCAGCAAACCCATACTCAAAATAATAGCGACAGTATTAGTAAAATAAATTAAAAACATGTGCTTCGTTTTCAGCAACCCCTTAAATGCCATTAGAGGCACCGTCGGCGCTGAAGAATTATTGTCTGTGGATTTATTTAATGTCGTATTAGTCCACACGGTATTAAATACTTTAGTTTTTATATAGGCAAATGCAAGCATATAAGCTGCAAAATACAATCCCATAATAGCAAAAATGGACATAATAGATGCAGGCCCAAAATCTGGCATATTTTGTGGGTCATTAGCGCCAGCAAAAATACTCATGGCGCCGCCAAAGAATATTGTCGATATGACACCGACGCCAAACATAGCCAACAAGAAAATCAGCAATGCCAGCAAATAATATTTATAAAATGCTTTTATCGCCTGCTTAAAGTGAAAAGTATACTGGCCAAAACCATGATGATCGACACGATACTTTTGAATGGCATGCATGTAATACGGATAGATCAACCCCAGGGTAAGGGGGATTAATATACCCAGACCAATGAACGTTTTAACTGCGCCTGAGAAATTTTTCTCAAATGAAAAATGTAAATTACGATATGAAGAATAGCGTGCATTAAACATCAGGCTGCGCATCACTAACCAGGGCAACACCAGAAAAAAGATAATTAAAAAAATGAATTCAGCTAATGGATAAAAATATTTCGTCACTGAGTACAACAGTAATATCGCAACGACTACTAATCGCCCTTTAAGTATTGCGATAGGGCTTGCGTTATATTCAAACGGTGAATCATCAAGTAGCGTGTTGCCATAAAAGTATTGCTTATTCCGTACTTTAGCCCACGCAGAATAAATGCCGATGGTAACAATACTAAGTAATATATTGACTATCCAAATGCGAAAATACTCACCTGCCTTGCCTGTGAATTCCAGCTCAACCGGCTTAAGCATTTTGTCCTGAATCATAGGCTCCCCAGCACGTTTTGAACGCTATTGTTATTTAGATGGCAATATATTGATGCTTGAAAATAAATCCAGCATATATCAACACTACCCGATAATTATCACAAGCGGATGACCCAGTGGTCGCTTCTATAGCTAACTTCTTTGGGTAATTTTGTTGGCAATTTTACCGATACGCTCTACTTCACATTCGACGACATCGCCTGGCATCAAAAATTCAGGCGGCGTACGCGCATAGCCCACACCGCTTGGTGTGCCTGTTGCAATAATATCGCCTGCTTCCAATTCCATGCCTTGTGATAACACTGAAATGACATTAGCAATTTTAAATATTTGATGCTTGGTATTTGAATCTTGTTTAAGCTCGCCATTGACCCAACTACGAAGTTGTAAATCATGCGGGTCTGCAATGTCATCCGCTGTGACAATAACGGGCCCCATCGGACAACAGCCTTTGTAACTTTTGCCGATATAAAATTGTTTATGCCATTTTTGACGATCACGTGCGGTTATATCGTTAATGACGGTATAACCAAACACATATTGCATGGCATCTTCTTGCTTTATACCTAACCCTGGCTTACCTATAATAACGCCAAGCTCAGACTCCCAATCCATTTTAGCTGACACATTAGTATCAATTTCGATATCACTGTAGGGACCATTCATACTGTTAGCGGCTTTTGTGAAAACGATGGGTGAACGCGGCAACTTAACTTCCTCTTTCTTTTCCCCCGTCGTTTCAGACACATGATCGACATAATTTAACCCCAGACAGATTACATTTTGCCGAGGTCGAGGAATTGGTGAGAGTAAAGTTACATCGTTTAAGGCAACACAATAATCTTCCTTGGGATCGTTGGCTAACGCCTTCAGCTCGCTCAATACTTCTGCGCCTGCATCAATCAAGCCAAGCATAGAATTAATTGATGCATTCCATTGTGGATGGCGGAAAGGCAGAAACACTCGTTCACCAATTTCCACCCCTAGCCAAATTTTATTGTCAAATTCACAACTCACTAAACGCATAAACGTACACACTCCCTCTAACTTGCATGCATAAATCGTTAGAAATACGCACAAATTCAAAAACTTCATGTAAGCTTGAGCCTAACTTACAGGTCTAACCTTACAGATTTAATCGACTCAGTAGTTCTCTGATTTGTTTTGATTGTTTAACTTTTTTTATCAACAACTGAGGCGAGGCAAAAACAAGCAACAAACACACAACGCAACTGGCAGTTTGCTAGCGCTTATGTCAAAAGACAAGAAGCGATTTTTTTTCAACAAAGTATCAGGGCAGATCAAGGTACCTCAAACAGTAAAAATACAGTGAAAAGAATTATAATATTTTTAGCAATCGTTGCGTCGATTATTTTAGCGGCCATCTATTTCGATGTTGCAGATCACCTGTCTTTTAGTCAATTAAAAGACAGACAACACGAGTTACTGGCGCTGGTTGGTGAACATCCATTCACGGCCGCTGCAATTTATTTTGTCATCTATATTCTCGCTACCGCTGTGTCGTTGCCAGGCGCAACAATTTTGACTCTTGCCGGCGGCGCATTATTTGGCTTCTTTCAAGGCGTATTACTGGTCTCTTTCGCGTCCACTATCGGCGCATTGCTGGCCTATTTTGTTGCCCGTTATTTTCTTAAAGACTATGTGCAAAATAAATTCGCTGAACGATTAAAAATTATTAATCAAAAAGTAGAGCAGGAGGGCGCGTTCTACTTGCTGTTTTTAAGACTCGTGCCAGTATTTCCATTTTTCCTGATTAATTTGGTGATGGCACTGACGCCAATTCGCCCTTGGACATTTTATTGGGTCAGTCAATTAGGCATGTTCCCGGCAACACTAATCTATGTCAACGCAGGCACCGAAATTGCAAAAATTTCTTCATTAGGTGACATTACATCACCCTCTTTGCTTATTGCATTAGCGTTACTTGGACTACTGCCTTTTATTACCAAAAGTTTGATGTCATTTATAAAATCACGCCGAGTCTATCGTCGTTTTAATAAACCATCCTCATTTCAATATCACTCTATCGTGCTCGGTGGTGGCTCAGCAGGATTAGTGGCAGCCTATACAACACGTACTCTGCAAGGCAAGGTGGCGTTAATAGAAAAACATCAGATGGGGGGCGATTGTTTAAACACAGGCTGCGTACCATCTAAAGCAATCTTGCGTAGTGCTAAGTATATCGCTGATATAAAAAACTTTGCTGACTTTGGTCTAGCGCAGGCGAATTGTGATTATCGATTTAAAGATATTATTCAACGCGTGCATGACAAAATTAACACCATTGAACCTAAAGACTCTGTTCAGCGTTATAGTGAATTAGGTGTTGACTGTGAACAGGGTGAAGCCAAGATTATTTCGCCATGGGAAGTACAGGTGAATGGCAAAACCTTAAGTGCAAAAAATATTATTATTGCAACTGGCGCGACGCCTGCCATTCCTAAAATAAAAAATATTGATCAGGTACCTTACTACACGACTGATACCATTTGGTCGTTGAGCGAGTTACCCGAACAGCTGCTAATTATTGGTGCTGGACCGATTGGTTGTGAATTAGGCCAAGCGTTTGCCCGGCTCGGCTCACAAGTAACTGTTGTACAACGACGCGCAACGATATTACCGAATGAGGACCAACAAGCGGCTGAATTAGTGGCGGCATCCCTCGTGAAAGACAACATCACGATATTAACTGACTTTAACAGTGACGAATTTATTCAGGATAATGGTAAATATAGTTTAGCTGGCATTAGAAATGGCGAACGATGCACTGTTGCCTTTAGTCATGTATTAATCGCTACGGGCCGACAGGCAAATTTAACAGGGCTTGAAGCATTAGCGCTCGATGTAAACAGTGCAGGCAAACTTGTCACCAATGAGACGCTACAAACCAGCTACCCAAATGTTTATGCCTGTGGCGATGTCACCAGTGCTATGCAATATACGCATACCGCCTCACATCAAGCATGGTATGCCGCCTTTAATGCTTTGTTTCACCCAGCAAAGAAGTTCAAATGCAGTCTGGATAACATTCCACGTGCCGTGTTTACTGACCCTGAAATCACTAGCTTGGGTCTCACTGAAAAGCAGGCCATCGAACAAGGCATTGATTACCAAGTCACTACATTTCCTATGGATGATATTGATCGAGCGATCACTGATAATGCCACGCAAGGATTTATAAAAGTCATCACCCCAAAAAACAACCACAAAATATTGGGTGTTTGTATCGTGGGAGAACATGCAAGCGAACTCATTGCTGAGTTTGTGCTGGCAAAAACAAATGGATTGGGCTTAAACCATATTTTAAAAACCGTGCATATCTATCCAACCAAAAGTGAAATCAATCGCATGGTGTCTGGTAAGTGGCGACGCAGTCAATTAACCGAACGCATCATAACAATACTGGCGAAATTTCAGCAATGGCGACTTGGTCACTAGCAATCGCAACACATAACACTCTGAATCATTGCAATGAGAGACACTAAACCATTATTGTTTCCTGGCGACTTCCCAGCCATCAAGCGCGCGCGTTTGAAAACCTTGCAAGTGAATCTCGGTTATAAGTGCAATCAGTCATGCACGCATTGTCATGTAAATGCCGGTCCCACGCGCACAGAAATGATGCAAGATGAAACGCTTGCGCTCGTCATAGATTATATTTCTCAGCAGCTGATTTCTCAGCTTGACCTCACCGGCGGTGCGCCTGAGTTACATCCGCGCTTTCGTGAATTAGTAAGTACGGCTTACCAGCTTGGTGTTTCTGTTCGTGATCGTTGCAACTTAACCATACTACTTGAACCTGAACAAACATCACTAGCCGATTTCCTGGCACAACATAAAGTTGAAATTGTTGCTTCACTACCTTGTTACACGGAACAAAATGTTAACCAGCAACGCGGCAAAGGTGTTTTTTCTTCAAGTATTCAAGCGTTAAAAATGCTTAATGCGCTGGGCTATGGCAAACAAGATGACCTTAAATTACATTTAGTGTTCAATCCTAGTGGACCAGTGCTGCCGCCCTCTCAAATGCAACTTGAACAGGACTATAAACAGCGCCTGCAACAAGATCATTCAATTGTATTTAACCAACTGTTCGTGATTACCAATATGCCTATTCAGCGTTTTGGTAGCAGTTTGCTTTCTACTGGCCATTTCGAAAGCTATATGCGTACGCTGCGCAGCAGCCATGAATTGGCAAATCTCGATACCGTGATGTGCAAAGAAACAATTAGTGTTGATTGGCAGGGTTATTTATATGACTGTGATTTCAACCAAATGCTAAATGAGCCGCTGAGCAATCAAAACAGTCACTCATTACATTTAAAAGATTTATTCACGACTGATACGCATAACTTACCTATTAAAACCGGTAACCACTGCTATGGCTGTACAGCTGGACAAGGAAGTAGCTGTTCAGGCGCTTTAAACCAGGCTTTGGGTTAAACTTTTAATAACAATAACTGTCACTATATTGATATAGTGAACTTGTAGTCTATGCACCAGAAGTGCATCAGGTACAATTTCCATAACCTATGAAAATTCCAAATAATCAATCAATAGTCTCGACAGTGGTATTGCTGTTGACACTACTACTATGCTCTCACGTAGCAATCGCGGCGGGCCCTCCCACACGTACCAAACCCGTGGTGGTGGATATTGCCCAAGTGCGACAGTTAGCACCAACAGCTGAATATTCTGGTTCTGTAATCAGTAAAAACGATGCACGTATTTCTGCTGAAGTCGAAGGCCGCCTCACCTGGGTCGCTGAAGTAGGCACCATAGTTGAACAGGGCGATATCGTGGCAAAGTTGGATGATATTTTTTTACGTCAGCAGCGAGATGAAGAACTTGCCACAATTCAAAGTGAGCAAGCCAAACTTCAACTATATGAGAAAGAAGTGGCACGCTTTCAGCGTCTGATCAAGCAAAACAACGTAGCACAAAATCAGTTAGATCAATCAATATCAGATCGCGCGGTGGCAAATAGCAATATCACGGCTGCACGTGCGCGACTGGCACAAATTGAAGAAAGAATTTCTCGCTCTAATTTACGCGCGCCATTTCCTGGTGTTGTCAGTGAACGATTTTCTCAAGCAGGCGAATGGACACAAAATGGTAATCCGTTAATTCGTCTGATTGATTTCGATAATCCCGAAGTCCAAGTGCGTGTTCCTCAACATATTTATCCGTTAATCAGTATCGGCAAACTCATTAAAGTACATAATAATGGGCAAACGGTAGAAGCCAAAGTTAATACTATTGTTCCGGTTGGCACAACATCATCACGCTTGTTTGAATTACGCCTTATCCCTAAGCAGCCGCTGCCACCAGGCACACTGGTAAGATTATCAATTCCCACTGCTCAAGCACGTGAAGTTATTTCTATACATAGAGATGCACTGGTCCTGAGGAAAGGCAGTATTAGTGTGTTTCGCATTAATGCCGAGAACGTCGCGGAACAAGTGCGTGTCGAAGTCGGTATCGGTGACGGCGACTACGTGGAACTCATCGGTGATGTAAATGCAGATGATCGCATTGTCACACGTGGCGGCGAACGACTTAGACCGGGCGAAACAGTTAACATCACCAATCAGGCAAACGCTGTCGCCAGTCAAACTAACTAACAGTTACTTTAATTGATTTCTGATGAGTCCAACCAAACTTGCATTAAGTAATCCCACTGCAGGTTTAGTTACCGCACTGCTGATTATCTTGTTTGGCTTTCTTGCCTTACGCGCGTTACCGATTCAACTCACACCTGAAGTAGAACGTCCCGAAATTACTATCACGACTTCCTGGCGAGGTGCCGCACCAGAAGAAGTTGAAGCTGAAATTATTGAGCCACAAGAAGATCAATTGCGCGGCTTGCCCGGCATGACGGAGCTGTTGTCTGAAGCAAGACAAGGCTCAGGCAAAATTACCATTTCATTTGATGTCGACTTTAGTTTAGAGCGCGGCTTAATTGAAGTGATTAATCGACTCAACCGTGTGCCGCAATATCCGGTCGAGGCAGATGAACCCATACTTAGCACCGCGGGTGGCCGCAGTCGTCCCATTGCCTGGTTTATTATCAAACCCGGTGAGGGTAACAACACCCATATTGAAGACTATCGTGACTATATCGAAGAAGTCGTGCAATCGCGTTTCGAACGTGTTGCTGGTGTCGCGCTGTCAGAAGTGCGTGGCGGCAATGAACGCGAAGTTCGCATTACTGTCGACCCCTATCAAGCGGCAGGAATGGGCATTGATATTGTCAACACGGCAAGAACTGTAGGCAATAATGATGATGTCTCAGGGGGTACCGCCGATGTTGGCAAACGCCAATATGTATTGCGTTATACCGGCGCACTGGACCCCGGCGACTTACAATCGTTAGTGATTGATTGGCGTGATGGTCAACCTGTTTATTTGCGCGATGTCGCGCGTGTCACGGTGCAGCCTGCTGATCGCGATAATTTTGTAATTACGCGTGGGGAAACGGCCATTGCTGTGAATGCCTACCGTGAGTCAGGCGTAAACGTACTAGATGTAATGGCCGACTTAAAAACGGCTAGAGAAGAATTAAGCTCGGGTCCGCTTAAACGCGCAAATTTAACGATAGAGCAAGTCTATGATGAAACTGTATACATAGACAGCGCAATCGAATTATTACTGAGTAATTTAGGCTTGGGCATTGTCCTGGCAGTGGTGATTCTATGGTGGTTCTTACGCCGCTTTAAAGCAACTATGGTTGTAACCATTACCATCCCATTATGTTTGTGCGTCGCATTTGTCGTTATTTTAGCGTCTGGCAAATCCATTAACGTCATATCACTTGCTGCAATGGCATTTGCAGTAGGCATGGTCATGGATGCGGCCATTATTGTGTTAGAAAATATTGTACGCCTGAAAGAAAAAGGCAAATCAGGTTTTGAAGCTGCCTTGAAAGGTACTGCGCAAGTGTGGCCTGCACTATTAGCCTCGACGGCGACCACTGTGGCAATATTTTTACCGGTGTTATTTTTACGCGATCAAAGTGGTCAACTGTTTGCAGATTTATCAATTGCTATTACTGCTGCCATTATTGCTTCATTGTTTGTTGCCACTGTATTAATCCCCGCGGCCAGTATGGTGTGGCTTAAAAAGACAGTCTTTGAAGATAAACATACCAGCGTTTGGGATACGCTAACGAATAAAATCACCGGCGTCACTCAATCATCACTGTCGCGTATCTTAATTGTCGCTCTACTCATCACCGTACCTGTGGCCAGTTCAATTTATTTATTTCCTGAACGTGACTACTTGCCGACTGGTAATCGTAATTTAGTGTTTGGCTTTGTTATTCCACCTCCAGGGGTAAATATTTCTCATATTGAAAAAGAAATGGGTAATACCATTGTAGAACGCATACAACCTTATTTTACTGGCGCAAAAGAACCGAAAATTAAGCATTACTTTTTCGTCGCCACCTCAGGATCGATCTTCATAGGTGGACGCGCAGAGGACCCAAAACAGGTTGATCAACTGGTGGGGATTTTAAATCAAGCCGTAAGTGGCTTCCCTGATACGTTTGCCGTGGTACGTAAAGCATCTTTATTTTCAGGCTTTGGTGCTAATCGTGAAATTGAAGTTAACGTACAAGGTAGAAATATTGATGCCCTGATTGAATCCGCATTGGCTGGCTTTATTGCAATTCCACAAAAACTGCCAGGTGCACGTGTGCGACCACGACCCGGACTAGAACTCGCTGAGCCTGAATTACAATTTAAACCACGTGATGACCGATTACAGGAAGCTGGATGGAATCGTGAAACACTTGCGCAAGTGTCACGTATCCTAGGCGATGGCTTACAAGTCGGGGAATACTTTGATGGCGAAGAACGTTTAGACATCTTAGTGCGAGCACCGGAATGGCAAACGCCGGAACAACTCAATGCAATCCCCTTGCATACACCTGATGCAGGCGTCGTGCCGTTTGGTGAATTAGTTGATATTGCACGCACTGCAGGCCCGAATACAATTCGCCGCCTCGATCGACGACGCACAATTACATTAGAAGTCACCCCGCCGGAAGATATTCCGCTCGAACAAGCACTGACAATTATTCAAAACGAGGTTGCGCCATTAATGGAACCCCTACTGCCGGAAGATGGCGTGATACGTTATGGCGGATCGGCAGATAATTTAAATGTCGCAATAAATAATTTAAGTAGTAGCTTTGTAGTGGCACTGATTATTTTATTATTACTGATGGCTGCCTTATTCAGATCATTCTTCGACAGTATTCTTGTTATGTTAGCGTTGCCGTTGGCCACCATCGGCGGTGTGATTGCATTAAAGCTACTCGGCTTGCCTGCTGACTTACTTACCTTGATTGGTTTTATTATTTTACTTGGCCTTGTGGTTAACAACGCCATCCTACTTGTTTATCAGGCAAGAAATAGTGAGCGTGAAGGACTCGATCGGCAAGCGGCGATCAGAGATGCCATCCGCACACGCATACGACCAATATTAATGAGTACCTCAACCACCGTGTTCGGCATGCTGCCACTGGTCATTTTTGCGGGAGCTGGTGCAGAACTGTATCGCGGTCTGGCGGCCGTAATTGTGGGTGGCATGATTATCAGCACGCTGTTCACACTGCTGCTGATTCCAACCTTATTGCATCTGAAAAAACCAGCCACGTCCTAGCCATTCTTCAAAAATTCTATAAAAAATTCAATCACTAGAATACGTTAGGTGATTTGATGTCACCATTAACCGCTCGCCATCAAGCCTATGCGTTTGATACGCACCCTGTTGACAGGAGGTGCCATGACTAATAGTATATGAGAATCATTATCATTCTCATTACTATTTATGGAACAAGCCCTCAAAGAATTAGTGATTCAACGCAAAGATATCGACTTCTCAGCAAGTACGGTTGAAAGATTGAAACGCAACCTGCTCTCGCAAATTGACATGGCCGCCAGCGCGCTTTGTGAATCGCCCCTCGCATTAAAATCTGCACTAGAAAATGGTTTAGCCAAACTCGGTAGCTATGAAACTGACAATGGCAGCCTGTGGATTTACGTTCATTTAAATAATCACAACTATGTCATTCCCTACATCAGACACCACTAGCACATCAATGTCTGACAATCGTGTGTTGTGGAAATTGATAAAAAATCAGGCAGTAAAATTTTAAACTGGTATTTAATTTACTGTTGCATCAGTCGTAGTTAGCAATTAGCTTTTTAAAATTTTATAAATATGCAAACAAACTTGTCCGTCTTGCATTGCAGCCAATTAAACATGTAACGCTTATTTAATAATAAACACATGCGATGGCGTTGTTTATTTCTGAACACAACCACCGATTCGCTTATTAAGAGTTTATACGGCTAATAAACATAGAGTCATGAACATAAGACTATGTCATGTATGTTTGAAGGGAATCGACATACCAGCCCAATCCATTGGCTTGAGCTGGTAATGACGTGAATTAATAGATTAGTAGTTGATCGCGCGAGGGAGATCTTTAGCTTGTTTTACCCAGTCTTCGACTTGTGATGCTGAAGGTACCTGGCGAACTAAGTTTTTCTCTTCGTTCACACTTACCATTTTTTCGTGCAAGTTAGCCGCATTGCGTTGTGCAAGTTCCGGAACAGTATCAACGCCTGCACATTCAAGTAAATCTGCATACTGAGTGCTAACGCCTTTGATACGTGCAAGATCGGCACGGTTGACCCAATTCAAAACGAGTTTTTCACTAATGCCACAGTTTTCTGCAATGGCCTGACGGTCTTTCTTTTCAGCACCTTTGGCAAGTAAATCTTCTACAGACTTAATCCCACCTTCTTCTAATTTACCTGCGTATGTGTCTCCAATACCCTCGATATCGACTAACTTTGTCATAACATCCTCTCTGTAATGTTAGAGTTTACTTTAAAATGATTTTATTAATGATTGAATTTATTTAGTTACAAATAAATCCATGTTCATAGGACAGAGAAATAATGCCACAGTTCTGACGTGGGTGGAAAAGATAAGCGTTACTCTTTTAACAATTTGTCGCGCATATGATCAAAGCGTTGCCTCGCTTCTTCATCAACTGTTGGGTACGCCATATCCATCGACTCCAATGTATCTGCAATAATTTTTGCCACCGTGTAACGCATATAAGGTTTATTATCTGCAGGAATGGCATACCAGGGCGCATAGGAACACGACGTCTCTTGTAATGCTTGTTCGTAGGCTTGCATGTATTTATCCCAATGACCTCGCTCTTCAACATCTGACTCGGAAAACTTCCAGTTCTTTTCCGGTTCATCTAATCGACTTATAAAACGATTTCTTTGTTCATCTTTAGAAACGTTCAACCAGAATTTCAAAATAATTGTGCCATTGCGTGCAATATGTTTTTCAAAGTCACGTACTGATTCATAACGCTGCTCCCAAATATCTTTGTGTATATGTTCTTTGGGTAACTTCTGATAATTTAAAATTTCCGGATGTACTTTTACTACTAGCAACTCTTCATAGTAACTACGATTAAAGATGCCAATACGTCCACGCTCAGGTAAACGCATGGTGGTACGCCATAAAAAGTCATGATCTAACTCTAATGATGATGGCTTCTTAAAAGAAAATACCTGGCAGCCGGCAGGATTCACACCAGTGAGCGCATGGCGAATAGTACTGTCTTTACCCGCCGCATCCATCGCCTGGAAAACCAGTAGCAACGAATGACTGTCATGGGCATACATGATTCTTTGCAAGTCATGTATTTTTTCAGTTTGTTTTTTTAATTTTTTCTTGAATGCCTTATCGTCCAGCTGCTTTTCATCTATGCAGGTAATGGCATCTGTATATTTGAAGGAACCATCAAATGGCACCAGGTAGTCATGGTCGACGGCTTTGAACATAGCAATGACCCCCTTATTTAATGGCTACTGTTTTGTTTCCTTTTTTAATCCAGTCAACAATACCGCGTTCAACATTATAAACACGCACAAACTGATGTTGCTTAGATAAATAATTGGCGATCATGCCGCTTCTATTTCCAGAGCGACAAATCAATATCAGTTCTTCGTCCGCTGAAATTAACTCGGCAGTTTGCTGCATCCAGTCTTGCGTCAGCGGTTGACGTCGTTCATTGAAAAACATAATAGGATAACTGCCTTCCACAATACCTGTTTGCTGCCACTCACCCGGGGTACGCACATCTATGACTGTTACCCCTGCTGCCATTAATTGTTTGAATTTATCTGCATCAATTTGAACGACTTCCGCAAACAGTGCATTAGAAAATAGTAGTGCTGCTATAAATATACTACGCGCTATCGTCATGGAAACCTCTTGTTATTATTTAATGATGCCTTGACAATTATTATTTAGATATCGTGTTAGGCGTTCTTTTTTCGCCTGTATTCGACTCTCATCAATATACACGCGTTCACCATTCTCGTCTAAGTCATAATAAATCACGCCACCCTGATTCATATCCTCAAGATCAGCACGCACTGAAAAACAATTCGACGCCAGCTCAGCTTTTTCTTGTTTGAGTTGTTCGCGTTTTTGCTTACGTTCAAGTCGTTCGGATTCTAAATAGTTAGAATATTTTTCTTGACGTTCTTGCAGGCTGGGCTGCTGTGAAACGCTGGGAGCATTATTATTATTTTTAGTCACTCCTTTGAGCTGCATTTTACTGGCATCTTTATAGGGTGGAATTTGGGTGTACTGCACACGCCCATTTTCATCCACAATGCGATAAATATCCGTTGCCAACGCCGCATGGTTCATTATCACGAGCAAACTAATTAAAATATATATACTGATTAAATTTAGTAAACTTACTTTCTTCATAGCGTTATGCAGGATACTTCCTGGCAAAGTAATCTTTTAAAAAAGTATCAAAATCTTTTTCATCGCTATCTTCTAATTCTTTTTGTCTTAAGATACTTCTTTCAACCTCATCCGAAATCACACAAGCGGTTGTTTCACATTTTTCATTGTTAGCAAAGTACTCACAATACTGCTTTCCTAGTGATTCAATATATTCATAATAAGACAGCTTATTTTCACGCATTGCAGCCAACACTTGCGCTGAAAAAGTATTTTCTAGCGACTCCACGGCGGCAGAAAACTGCTGTATCGCCTGCGTATAGACACCCCGGTTAGAATCCATCACTATAGCCACCTCGGTTAAGCCGGCAAATATGTCTTTCGCCAATGACTGCAATGCCACACTCTCACCCTTATTACGCAAGAATAAATCAGGGTTGCGCCCATGATGTGAGACCTCATACTCATTTATATCAATCTCTTCACGTTCTTTGCGATTTATTATGCTGTCATCGCCCAATAAGCAATATATAAACAACACCTCAAAAAATCTCAACTGCTCTAACGTCAAACCATAAGGTGAGAAGGGGTTTAAATCGAGCGAGCGAATTTCAACATATTGCACACCTCTGTCTAGTAGCGCATGCGTCGGTTTTTCATTGCGGCGTGCCAACTGTTTGGGTCGCACCGTGCTGTAGTATTCATTTTCAATTTGCAGGATATTGGCATTCAATTGCCGATATTCGCCATCCACGATCACCCCGATTTCTTCATACGGTTGATATGGCGTTTCAATTGCATGCGTTAAGCAACTGACATAGTCAGGTAAATTGTCATAGCATGCCTTAATGCCAATTTCATTTTCCCGACTATTGGTATAGCCAATGTCGCCCAAACGTAACGAGGTGGCATGCGGTGCATACAGTGTCGCATCATCCCAAACTTGCAAATCTTTCACACCATCGTGACTAAAACTTTTATCTACGGCAGGCGAAGCACCAAACAAATACGGCACCAACCAACCGACCCGTTGCAGGTTGCGAATCAACTTAAAGTAGTGTTCATCAATAAACGCCTGAGTTGGACGTGTATCCTGTAAGCACGTTTGCCATTGCGGCCAGAAACTTAATGGCATTGATAAATTCACGTGAATACCGGCAATGACCTGCATGACTTTGCCATAGCGATAACCCAAGCCACGCCGATAGACATTTTTCATTAAGCCCAAATTACTGGTTCCGTATTCAGCAATACGAATACTGCCTTCGCCCGCCAACTTACATGGCATGCTGGCTGGCCATAAACACTCACCAACTAGATTCGGATAAACAAACTGATGGATCTGGCCAAGAAACTTGATGGCCTGTTCTGCGCTTTCATGCGCCGGAGTGACAAACTCAAGTAAGGCTTCGGAGTAGTCCGTTGTGATGTAAGGGTGAGTCAGGGCTGAGCCTAGTGTGGCTGGGTGATCAGTGTGAGCTATCATGCCCTGCTTATCTGCACGAAGCGATTCTTTTTCAATGCCAACCTTGCCAATGCGGAGTTCAGACTCTAAGCCGTGCTGGCGAATTAGATTGAGATTGTCCTCTACAAATTTACGCATGGTTATTATTATTGAATGACGCGATGGCTGTCAGCGTCGTGAATACTTTTTTGCTTTGCTAAAATAGAAGCATGTTTAAACTTAGATTATATCAGAGCATGCCTTATCGTTGCCCGTACATTCCCGCGAATACGGCGCATCACTTTGCTACGAGCTCAAATTTTGGTTTAAACAGCCACATTTATAGCCAACTCATTAATATGGGATTTCGCCGTGCCGGCGATCGAATTCATAAACCCAATTGCACTGACTGCCATCAATGTGTGTCGCTGCGTATTCCAGTGGCTAAATTTTCTGCAACACGCAGTCAACGCCGCATCATGAATAAAAATACCAACCTTAGTGTCACTGTGGTCACTCAGGCGGACTACCGTGAATATTATCCATTGTATTTTAAATACATCAGTCAACGTCATCCTGAAACGGAAGGCATGCAGGAAGTACAAGACACATTTGAAAATTTCTTTTTTAGTCAGTGGTCAGATACTTTTTGTGTAGAAACACGCCTGGAGAATAATGAACTCGTGTGTGTCGCCATTTGTGATCCGCTCGAACACGGCTGGTCAGCGGTGTATACCTTTTATGATACAACGTATGCGAAACACAGCCTGGGGACATTTTCTATTCTTAGCCAAATCAAATTACTGCAACAACATAAGTTAGATTATTTATACTTGGGCTATTGGATACATGACTGTGACAAAATGAATTACAAAACCCAGTTCAAACCATGCGAAGGCTTTATTAACGAAGAATGGGTAACAATTGAAGAACCAATAAAAGAGTATGCATAATGAGTGATAAACACTTTGGGGACGGCTTTGATGAATTAGATGCCACCGATCATATTTCACAATTGAAACTGACAAGCCAGCGTGCCGATGAAATCATTACCCTGGATAACATCCCCGGCAATCAAGCCTCGGTGAAAATTCTTTACAACATTGCCAATAACTCAGTCATTACCAGCACCGAAGCACAAAGAGGACTGCAACTGTTTGGGGATTACACCGAAGATGAAAAACAACACCCTTATGCACACCCCAACATTCGTTTGTTGCTGGACATCATTGACAATAACGAAAGCTGGCAAGTAGAAGCTAAATAATTAAGCAAGCTTGCTCCAATCAAATGCCGGCCCCGGATCTGTCTTTCTTTCCGGTGCAATATCACAGTGACCTACAACTTGCTTATTGCTTAATGTTGGGTACGTCATTTGCAAACAGACAATCACTGCATTCAACACCCGGTATTGCGCATCGGTATATTCAATATCATCCGCCCCTTCCAACTCAATGCCAATCGAAAAATCATTACAACGCTCACGCCCTTGATAACAGGATTCACCTGCATGCCAGGCACGTTGATTAAACGGCACAAATTGAATCAACCTGCCCGAACGCTCAATAAGTAAATGACTCGACACCTGTAACGTTTTAATTTCTGCAAAATAAGGATGCACAGTGACATCTAATTTATTTTGAAAAAACGCCTGAATAAAACCACCGCCAAACTCATTGGGCGGCAAGCTGATGTTATGCACCACAATCAAATCAATGTCAGCATCATCGGGACGTTGATCGAAATTAGGCGATTCGATGAACTCAGCACCAACAATAAGATGAGTGTTTGTATCAATTCGCATTGAATTATTCTAACTTAAATTTTACAAGCGCGATGCTTGTTCCTTTGAATGCTTCTCTCAATTTATCCTATGCGGCTTCACTGACTCAAGAAACAAACACGAAATGCCACTATTGATGTAGCGTGTATTAAATCTTGTAATATAAAATTAGTATCATTGTATAAATATCATAGGATATAATTACTGAATGATAATTCACGTGCACTCGTTGTTTAAACTTCACCTAACACCTTCAAAAGATGAGAGTTAGCTATGATTAATAAGAAAAAAATATTTATCACATTCACTGTATTTGTTGTTTTAATTTCTGGCTTCTCATCGGCACATGCGCTAACAATTACATACTCAGATAATTGGAGTACGAGCGATTCTGTCAGCACTGGAAGTAATTCGACAAGTGCCAGAACAGACTCACTCAATGACATTGATACTTTATCTGTTTCCCTGTTTGATCCAACGCTGGGCATACTCAACAGCGTACGTGTAATCTTCGACAATATGCGCCTAACTAGCTCGGCAAGTGCACGTTTTCGCGACACGGATGCATTACAACGCACCGCAGGCACCCAGACATTAAGAAATATGGGCATCGCTATATCTTTCTCTCCGGTCAGCTTTAGTCGTAATCGCTCAAGTCGAACCGACACATGCTCTACCGGCGTTGGTGGCACTAGCGGTGCGACATGCACCACTTTCATATCTTCATCAACTTTTAACTTCAATTCGTTTGATACCTTACTGACGGACACGTCTTTAATCGCTAGCTTTATTGGGGATGGGAATCGCCAGGGCACGGCACGCCAAACTGGCACTTTATTTACCGACGAAACCAACGGCGATGACGGTTTTATAGATTCACGTGGCGGCAGTGTCAGTGCGTCCGGCAGACTCCTAGTCATATACGATTACAGCGAATTCCCCCCTGTCCCACTTCCTGCAGCATTCTGGTTATTTGCCTCTGCCGTGACTAGCCTGCTTTATTTCAACAAAAAATCCGCCAGCAGATAAATAAGTTTCGTATATAGCAAATTGAGTTAGACTAAATCAGTATTAAAGCGGATTTTCTTTACCAGCTCTTTCCACTTAAGCGCATCAGTTTTATTGAGAAGAAATTATTAATGACGGTGCTATACAAGCCACCGTCATTAACTTTTTTACTTTAGTTGAGTAAACAATAAATGCGGGTTAAAAGCTCACTCGGTTGTGTAGTCTTTGGGTCGTTGAGATATTCTTCAAAGGGAGGAAAATCAACCGCTTCTTCGCCGCTTTGTGGCAGCCAGCTACCAAATAGCCAATCATAGGGTTTTTCCAATTCAGCATATGATCCTTTATGCGTCACGGTTGCACAACGTCCTGCTGGGATTTTGTATTGCTTAAAATTAGAGTTATCTATTTCATCTGTTGAACCATCGACCGTAATACAGGCCGCCGATCGTAATTGTTCAATCGGTACCGACTTCGGGTCATCGTAATACAATCCAATCGAGCGCGTGGTATCTGTAACAAGGCCCATTGTAGAGGCATCGATCATGAGCTTTTCAAAGGCTTGACCAATTTCCATATAGTCACCTTGATGATCGTAACCTAATAAACTAACCGGGTTAAATTCTATGATTTCTATTTCATACATGTGTTTATGCTCCGTAGATTCAGGCAACATCGCAACAAAGGGTTCTAATGACAGGGCTGAGTCTTTTCGATTGTTCCGATAATCATTCGGTGTTTCACCAAACTGTTTATCAAAAGCACGAATAAAAGCCTCTTTACTGCTATACCCACTGGATTGAGCAATATTTGCCAGTGATTGTTCGCTACGAATTAATTCTGCAGCGGCGTATTGGAGGCGCAGTCTTCGTACCGTCATATTCACAGTCTCCTGTGCGATCTGACGATAGATACGATGAAAATGGTAAGGCGACATGAAAGCCACATCAGCCAGCGTATTAACATCTAAATCACCGTCGAGGTGTTTATAGATGTAATCAATCACCAGACTGATACGCTTGCGATAATTTTGCTGTGTACTTACTTTCATTCTCAATCCTCCGACGCCTAGAATAGGGATTGTAGACTGATAGTGTTTGCGATTTTTGATCTATCGAAGCCAGCTCGTGTTGTTAAAAACAATTAAAAATGGGCTTTATCTAGTAGATTAATATTTCTTAATATTTGTAACAATTGTTTATTTATTAATTCAAATTATGTGATATATAATTGACAAACAACAATCAGTTGAGGGCTTTACTTTAAAAAAGTTATGAAGATTTATAAAGCACATAGCTACCTCACATATCCTGCTAAAGCTTTGAAAGTAAAACCAAAGATTCTTGGCGCCAATGTCGCAGCTAATACTAAGCTTTATGACATGCTCTCAGATGTGCTCGTAAAATCCAAAACTGAGTGTAATATTGATATCTCATTCAATCCCACCAACGGACAACAAGATAACGAATCTAGAAAGTTAATTATTGACTATGTAGACAAACCAACCCGTTCGAATGGACTAAAGATTGCCGAAGCACTTCAAAATGTAACAACCAATCGATCAGGAATGGGTTTGCTGTTTCTAGTTTTAGTTAAAGTAAATAAAAGAAATCGGTTATTGATATCCCGATTCCCTGCAGATTATGGTGTACTTGCTGAAGATACCGGGAATAAACTTAATGTAGAATTTGTTGAAAAGGTATTTATGTAGAATGCTAATACTTACAAATCTGCTGTTTATGAAGATTCATCAACTTCAATAGGGTTCTGGGATGGAAAAGCTACTGACAAGCAAATCACAAATGGTGATATCACCATATCAGACTATTGGATACGAGAATTTCTACAATCGGATTTCAAAACAACACCTGAAGCAGGTACACGTCGCTTTGCAGTAGCTATGCGTAATGCTGTACAAAACTCGGAAGATATAAATATAAAAAGCGAAATCAGCTCTATCGCCCAGCTTGTAAATTCGCTGCCAAATCAAAGCATATCAATATCTTCTATATTATCGAGATTCAATCTATCAGACCATACTAAAGAAGCAATTTATAACGAATTGCCAAATCATAACTGTGCAAAAGAAAAGTTTGTTTTTTCTTCATCAGAATTTGAACGCCACATACATTATAGATCAATTGAACTTGACAATGGCGGTATAGTTGTTGCTGATGCACAACAATTCAGCAATGTTTTTGAAATAACAGAAAATATTAATGATGGTGTTGTCGCGATATCAACAAAGGGAAAAATTATTGACGAAAAATTAAGAAAAACTAAATGACTACAAAAATAGAAAACGAGTATTCTGAACTACGAAAAACAGTACTTGAACCTATAGCGCGTCGTCTATTAAATTATTTAAACGATTGTTTTAGCAAAGAGCCTCGTGTCGACCGTATTTCAACTCGCGCTAAAACCGTTTCTAGCTTTGTACAAAAAGCAAATAAAAAAATAGACGGAATTAATCTATATAGCGAGCCTTTAAACCAAATTCAGGATCAGATCGGTGCTCGCATTATCACCTTCTACCAATGCGATGTTGATCGTGCTGCAGAACTGGTTTTACGCTACTTCCGACCTATAGAAGATCAGTTAATTATACCTGATAGAGATTCAGAGTTTGGATATTTTGGACGCCATTTTGTTCTTTTCTGTCCTACTGATGTATTAACTCCTGAAGATCAAGAGGTAGCATTTCCTAAGTTTTTTGAGCTTCAAATTAAAACCCTATATCAGCATGCATGGTCAGAAGCCAATCATGACCTTGGATATAAAGAGTCATCTAAACTAACTCCTGAAGAACGAAGGAAGGTTGCATTTACTGCCGCACAATCTTGGGGTGCCGATACAATCTTTAATGAATTATTCAACGAGAAGGCTGACAGTCCGTAATTATCAAGACATATCTATACTTAATTTTAATTCTATTAAATCAAGTCAGTTATTTTCGAACCCTCAAACAAGAGTTATCTATATTTAGTATTAAAACCGCCTTTTGCTTTGCTAGCTTAATGCACAATCTATTCGCGTCGCACTAAGCATCTTCCTTGATGCCTAGCGCTGAATATCACATCCCTGTGATATTCACGCAAAGATTGTGCAATTAGCTAGGTAGCCGCAGGCCAAAGCATTTAGGCGGCAGATTCTTTTGCTACTATATACAAGCTACATCCCTGTAGCTTGCCCTTCGGGCCTTCATCGCTATGCTCTAAAGTTCAAATTCGTTCCCAACGAATTTGTCTTTTCTGTTAAAGAAAAGTAGGAGAAAAATAATTAAGTCATAAAAAAAGCCCCGCACAATGGCGAGGCTTCTTTAAAGAGTTTGATGGAATCAAAAACTACATCATTCCACCCATACCACCCATACCACCCATATCAGGTGCACCCATCGGAGCTGCATCTTCCTTAGGAATTTCCGCCACCATGGCTTGAGTAGTAATCATTAGACCCGCAATTGAACCTGCGTTTTGCAATGCAGAGCGTGTCACTTTAGTAGGATCAAGAATACCCATCTCGATCATGTCGCCGTACTCACTGGTTGCTGCGTTGTAACCAAAGTTACCTTCGCCTTCATCGACTTTGGCAAGTATCACTGACGCTTCATCACCGGCGTTTGTAGTGATTTGACGTAATGGCTCTTCCATCGCACGACGTGCAAGGTTAACACCGGCTGTTTGATCATCGTTTTCACCTGTAACACCAGAAAGTGCCTTACGTGCGCGAATCAAGGCAACACCACCGCCAGGTACCACACCTTCTTCAACGGCTGCACGTGTTGCGTGTAATGCATCTTCAACACGGGCTTTCTTTTCTTTCATTTCAACTTCTGTGGCAGCACCGACTTTAATCACTGCAACACCGCCAGCGAGTTTCGCCATACGTTCTTGCAATTTTTCTTTGTCGTAGTCTGAAGTGGCTTCTTCTATTTGCGCACGAATTTGATCAACACGACCTTTAATAGCATCGGCTTGACCGGCACCATCAACAATAGTGGTGTTCTCTTTAGAGATTTGAATGCGCTTGGCTGTACCTAAGTCTTCTAGCGTTGCTTTTTCTAGAGACAAACCAACTTCTTCAGAGATTACTGTACCGCCTGTTAATATAGCGATGTCTTCTAACATTGCTTTACGGCGATCACCGAAACCTGGTGCTTTCACTGCGGCCACTTTCACGATGCCACGGATTGTGTTCACCACTAATGTTGCTAACGCTTCACCTTCCACGTCTTCTGCAATGATCATTAACGGGCGACCTGCTTTTGCGACACCTTCAAGTAAAGGAAGAAGATCACGAATGTTAGATACTTTCTTGTCATGCAATAAGATGAACGGGTCATCCATGTCGCATGTCATGCTGTCCTGATTATTAACGAAGTAAGGAGATAGGTAGCCACGATCAAACTGCATCCCTTCGACGACATCAAGTTCGTTTTCTAATGCGTTACCTTCTTCAACAGTAATAACGCCTTCTTTACCGACTTTGTCCATTGCTTCAGCAATGATGTCACCAATCGATGTGTCAGAGTTAGCCGAGATGCTACCGACTTGTGCGATTGACTTGTTGTCTGAACAAGGCTTGGATAATGTTTTAAGTTCTTCCACGGCCACACCGATAGCTTTATCGATGCCACGCTTGAGGTCCATTGGGTTCATGCCAGCAGCCACTGCTTTCATGCCTTCGCGCACGATTGACTGGGCAAGCACTGTTGCTGTGGTGGTACCATCACCGGCGACATCAGATGTTTGTGACGCCACTTCTTTCACCATCTGCGCACCCATGTTTTCTAACTTGTCTTCAAGTTCGATTTCTTTTGCGACTGATACACCGTCTTTAGTAACTGTTGGCGCACCGAATGATTTGTCTAATACGACGTTGCGGCCTTTAGGACCTAATGTTGCTTTAACAGCATTTGCTAAGATGTTGACACCGGCCACCATGCGGGCTCTGGCTTCATCTCCAAAAGTAACTTCTTTTGCACTCATTTGCGTTTACCTTCGTTTATTTAATTGAATATTGATTGATAATTTGTGACTTAGCCTTCGATGACCGCCATGACGTCATCTTCGCGCATGACCAATAGATCTTCGCCGTCGACTTTCACTTCTGTACCTGAGTATTTACCGAATAACACGGTGTCACCGACTTTAAGATCGAGCGGACGAACATCGCCGCTGTCGCTGATTTTGCCGTTACCCACGGCGAGGACTTCACCTTTAATAGGCTTTTCTGTAGCAGAATCTGGAATCACGATGCCGCCAGGACTGGTGCGCTCTTCTTCCATTCGCTTAACTACTACACGGTCGTGTAAAGGTCGTAAATTCATGCCGTATTTCTCCTGACAATTAATTAACTAAAATTCTCATATTTCTTAAAGAGTTACTGATTTTGTTAGCACTCTCATTTAGTGAGTGCCAATCATACGGTTCGCCTTCCCATTGTCAAGACGAAATTGCCTCGTTTTGTTGTTGTTTAGTGCTGGTCCTTGTCGATTTCATTAAAGTTGGTTTCTTTAAATTCGCCCTCAATGACGTTTGGGTCATGGGCTTTGTTGGCCGATGTCCCAGGGCGCTGGCGGGAATTGAAGTTGGGCCCCGGCCCCATGCCTGCGCTGAAACTACTGGTGACATGCATATGTTTGGTCGCCCAGGCGATCAGGGTCTGACGGGTATACGGAAACAGGCACAGAAAGCCAATGGTGTCGGTCAAAAATCCAGGCGTGAGTAACAATGTGCCGCCAAAGATTAAGGCCACTCCCTCTAACATGGTATTGGCCGGCAGTTGGCCGGTGGTCACTTCCTGCTGGAATTTCGCCATGGTTTGAAATCCCTGCGATCTCAGCAAGGCGACACCCAGTACCGCAGTGACAATGACCAGTAATACCGTAGGTAATGCACCAATCAGGCCACCCACCTGAATGAACAAATAGATTTCGATCAACGGCACACCGATAAACAGTGCCAGCATCAGCGGGAAGCCGCGCATCAGAATTGTGTATTGTTCAAAATCATCACTCCTATATAGTGACGCCCTCACGCAAATACAATGGCATTTACCTAATATTTAGCAGGAATAGCGAAAAAATCATGCCTACACCAAGTGAACAGCAAATACTGTTAGTCATGACCACAATCACTGACATCGAGAAGGGAAAATTGCTCGCCCGTCAGATTGTGGAAGAACAGCTCGCCGCTTGTTGCAACATAGTGCCGGCAATTACCTCTATATATCGCTGGCAAGATGAACTGTGTGAGGATCAAGAGTGTCTTTTAGTAATAAAAACGGCTCAATCCCGGTTTAATCAGTTAAGCGAATTCATTAAAACTCAGCATCCTTACGAAACACCTGAAATTATCGCACTACCAATTACATCCAGTTCACACGAGTATTTATCATGGGTTATCCAACAAACCAGTTAGACCGCCAGTTTCTAAGCAACGTGCTCAAGTTGTTGTTACTTGTTTTATGTATGGCGGGCAGTGCGCATGCTTCCGGTCTATTTGGTGAATCGTCACAGGAAGAAGAATTCTTAAAAGTTGACGAGGCGTTCCAGCTGACCTCCACAGTGAAGTCGGGCAATGAAGTTAGACTCTTCTGGAATGTTGCGGATGGTTATTATTTATATCGAAAGCGCTTAAGTGTCACTAGTGACAATGGCGATGTCGTCATTGGTGAACTGGGTTTGCCTGATGGCAAGATGTATCACGATGAATATTTTGGTGACGTTGAAATCTATGAAAATAGTCTAGACGTCGCGGTACCGGTCACAGCCAGTAATGAATCAATAGAATTAGTGGTGGGCTATCAGGGATGCGCCCATGCGGGTTTGTGCTATCCGCCGGTGAAGAAAACTTTAGCCATTCAATTGCCGCCGGGTAGTGCCACCCAGGCGGTGGCGTTTGCCAGCGAAACCGCAAGTACCGCGTCGACGCAAGTCGCCTCATCAACAAGTGATGCCAGCACTGCATCCAATGAGGACGATATCCTTGCTGGCTTAAAAGATGCCAACCCCCTGTATGCGTTATTGCTCAGTTTAGGCTTTGGTATTTTAGTCGCGTTTACGGCCTGCATGTATCCAATGATTCCTATCCTGAGTTCGTTGATTATGGGTCAGGGGGAAAAGATAACCACCTTCAGGGCCTTCACATTATCGCTCAGTTACACACAGGGGATTGCCCTGACATTTGGCGTGCTGGGGGCAATATTTGCTTTAATCGGTGAGGCACTGGGTATTCAGGGCAGCCTGCAAACGCCTTGGATTTTAATCCCATCCTCGTTGTTATTTATTGGCTTGGCATTATCGATGTTTGGCTTTTATGAAATCCAGGTGCCTAGCAGTATTCAAAGCAAACTCAATGAACGCAGTAATCAACAAAAAGGCGGTTCACTGTTTGGCGTCGGTTTAATGGGTGTGATCTCCGCATTAATTGTTGGCCCATGCGGCGGGCCTGTATTACTCGCGGTACTTGCATTTGCAGCACAGTCACAAAACCCATTGGCTGGGTTCCTGTACTTATGGGTATTCGGCACTGGCATGGGCTTACCGTTATTAGTCATGGGTTCTGGCGGCGGCGCATTACTGCCTAAGGCTGGCACCTGGATGGATAAAGTGAAAGCTACCGGTGGTGTGATTATGATTGCGTTGGCTATCAGCTTCTTGGAACGCTTAAGTCCAACATATATTCCTACCGCCATTATTATGTTGATGTGGGGTGCTTTGTTAGTGGTGGTTGCGGTGTACCTAGGGGCACTTACATCACTGTCTCAAGACAGTTCGGGCTGGAGTAAATTATGGAAAGGCCTCGGCGTGGTGGCCTTGATTTACGGTGCTACTTTCTTGATTGGTGTCGCTGGTGGCGGAAAAGACACGGTTAAACCACTAAGTGGCCTGATCGCATCCGCAAGCCATGGGGCAGGCACTAGTCAGCACGTACCATTTACTCGTGTAAAAACAGTGGAAGATTTGAACCGTGAACTGGCGGCAGCCAAAGCGGCTGGCAAACCAGTGATGTTGGATTTTTATGCCGACTGGTGTGCCTACTGCAAGGTGATGGAAAAGAAAGTGTTCCCGGATCCGGCGGTTGTCAGTGCGCTTGAAGGCGCAGTGTTGTTGCAGGCCGATATCACCGTGCAAGATGCGGATGACAAGGCGCTTGCCAAGCATCTGAATATGTCAGCGCCTCCCATGCTGTATTTTTGGGATAAAGACGGTAACGACTTACGCAATCAACGTTTAACCGGCAGCGTCACCGCAGAACAGCTCGCGGCCCACGTCAATACGATTTTCCAATAGTCAGACGACTCGGATAAGTGTTGATCCATTAGCTCGAGAAAATCTAATTTGTAGCAAAATCACGCTATTTTGTAGCTAAATTCCCCTATCTTGTTTATTATTAGACAGCATTGTGTTTTTACGGCACAATTCGCGCTCGCTGTAATAACCCTACAACACTCAGAGATAAGGCTGGCATATACACACGACTATGAGCAAGCTACTTCTTCTAAATGGCCCCAACCTGAATTTACTCGGTAGCAGAGAGCCAGAGGTGTATGGTTACGCAACCTTGGCCGATATCGTGGACAACAGTCGCACCTTGGCCAGCTCCCTGGGTCACGAGTTGCTGGATTTTCAGAGCAACGCGGAACACGAATTAATTGATCGCCTGCACAGCGCTAAAAGTGAACAGGTGGACTTTATTATTATCAATCCTGGCGCATTTACTCACACCAGCATTGCCTTGCGCGATGCCTTTCTCGGGGTAGCCATTCCTTTCATTGAAATACACATCTCCAATGTATTTGCACGTGAAGAGTTTCGCCAGATGTCTTATCTATCCGATGTTGCCGTCGGCATTATCTCTGGCATGGGGCCATATGGTTACCAGCTGGCGATTCAGGCTGCGGACAAACAGTTAACCTAATAAAAGAACGAGTCACATGGATATACGTAAAGTAAAAAAACTCATCGAGCTACTGGAAGAATCCGGCATTGCTGAAATTGAAATAAAAGAAGGCGAAGAGTCAGTACGTATCAGTCGCGCCAGCTCCAGTGTGCCAGCCATGCCTGTGCAATATGCTGCGGCACCCGCACCTGCTGCACCCAGTGCTGCACCCATGGCAGCTTCGCCTGAATCCGGCAGTGAAGAGCAAAACATTGTCAGTGGTCATCAGGTCACTTCGCCCATGGTGGGTACCTTCTATGAAGCACCTTCACCGGGCGCCGCCCCATTTACTGAGGTGGGCAAGAAAGTTAAAGAAGGCGATGTACTTTGTATTATCGAAGCAATGAAAATGCTTAACCAAATTGAGAGCGACAAAGCAGGCACTATCAAAGCTGTATTAGTTGAAAATGGACAGCCAGTCGAATTTGGCCAGCCTCTTTTCGTCATTGAATAATCTTTTTAGCAAAAGCTAATCGCGTGGTCGCTACCTTGTTAAAAACAAACTCACAATACTCACTTATTACATATAAGCTTGGTTTAATCATTTGTTTTTGCCTAGCCGCGCCTGCCTCATTAACGCTTTTACAGTAAAGAAAACATAAATACTTATAAGTCATAGAGAATATGTTAGAGAAAGTTGTAATAGCCAACCGCGGTGAAATTGCATTACGCATATTACGTGCCTGCCGCGAGCTTGGAATTAAAACAGTGGCGGTGCACTCAACTGTGGATCGCGAATTAAAACATGTCAAACTCGCGGATGAGTCGGTGTGTATTGGCCCTGCACCTTCTGCAGAGAGTTACTTAAATATCCCCGCCATTATTAGTGCTGCTGAATTAACAGATGCCTCTGCGATTCACCCGGGCTATGGCTTTTTATCAGAGAATGATGATTTCGCCGAGCGCGTGGAAACCAGTGGTTTTATCTTTATTGGTCCTAAAGCAGAAACGATTCGCCGCATGGGCGATAAAATTTCGGCCAAAAAAGCCATGCAAGAAGCCGGGGTGCCATGCGTGCCGGGTTCCACTGAACCTCTTAGCGATGATTTCACTGCCAATTCCAGACTCGCCCACGAAATTGGCTACCCTGTGATTGTCAAAGCCGCTGGTGGCGGTGGTGGTCGTGGTATGCGCGTAGTGCGCAGTGATGAGGAACTTGCTGATGCTGTCGCTCTTACCCGTGCCGAAGCAACAGCCGCATTCAATAACGGCACGCTGTACATGGAGAAGTTTTTAGAAACACCCCGCCATATTGAAATACAAGTACTGGCAGACACACATGGTAATGCACTTTATTTGGCTGAACGTGATTGTTCTATGCAACGTCGCCATCAAAAAGTCATTGAAGAAGCGCCGGCACCGGGTCTCTCAGAAGAAGAAAGAGCTTTCATTGGTAAACGTTGCGCCGATGCATGTAAGTTAATTGGTTACCGTGGCGCTGGCACGTTTGAATTTTTATATGAGAATGGTGAATTTTATTTCATTGAAATGAATACTCGCGTGCAAGTGGAACACCCGGTAACTGAATACATCACCGGTATTGATATCGTTAAACAACAACTGCTTATTGCGGCGGGCGAAGCGCTCAGCATCAAACAAGAAGACGTAAAAATTAACGGCCATGCTATGGAGTGTCGCTTAAACGCGGAAGACTCAGATTCATTTATACCCAGCCCGGGTAAAATTACACGCTACCATAGTGCCGGTGGATTTGGCGTAAGAGTCGATTCACATATTTATTCCGGGTACACCGTGCCACCTAATTATGATTCCATGATCGGCAAACTGATCACGCACGGAGAAGACCGTGCAACCGCAATTAAACGCATGCAGGGTGCTTTGCAAGAGATGATCATTGATGGCATTAAAACAAATATTCCTTTGCAATTGAGATTAATGGCGGACCCTGAATTTGCTAATGGGCAAGTGGATATCCATTATCTAGAGCGTTTGTTAGAAGGCAATGCTTAACCTTCGTGGAGGCTCGGATTTATTCTGATACTTCATTAATAAACAACTCAACTGTGCTCATGAGCTAGTTTTACACAGCGTTGCTTTTGTCTCGCCCCAGTCGTTTCTTTTACAAAGAGCCTCCTTTTTAGAATTGCCAATTTAATACTTATGCAGCAGCTAAGAATTCAAACTCAATCTGACGCAGCTGAGGATATTGAGGCATTATTATTTTCTTGTGGCGCGGTGAGTGTTAGTTTTGAAGATGCGGCGGACGAACCTATTCTTGAACCTTCGTTAGGCGACCATCCTTTATGGTCAAAGCTTTTCATACAGGCACATTTTTTGTCGCTACAAGATGTTCAACTGGCGACTAAAGCATTAGAGAATCATCCCCTTGTTGATCAACATATAGTGCTTGAGCAAGTGGCTGAACGTGATTGGCAGGCCAGCTTCCAACAACAATTCACGGCCACACAGTATGGACCATTATGGATTTACCCTTCATGGGAAGATAATCCTGCACCGCAAGGACTAAGCTTGCAGTTAGATCCAGGGCTGGCTTTTGGCACGGGTCATCACGCCACTACTCGCTTGTGTTTAAACTGGCTGGCTAACCATAGCATCGAGCAGCGCAACATTATCGATTTTGGATGTGGTAGCGGCATACTTGCATTAGCCGCAGCGGTGCTTGGTGCAGCACATGTTTACGCTATTGATATTGACCCTCAGGCATTAATTGCCACACAACAAAATATCGCGGCCAATCAAATAGCCATGGATCAATTTACAGTGGGCATGATTGACAGCATTGATTCCGTGATCAGCGACATCATTATTGCCAATATTCTCGCTGCGCCTCTGCGTGATTTGCGTGATAGCTTTGATCATCATTTAGAAGCAAATGGAACACTTGTAGTTTCAGGTATTTTACATACCCAAGTAGAAGATATTAGCGCGCACTATGCAGCACTGTTTGCACAACAAGAAGTTTACTATCAAGACGAATGGGCGTGTATTCACTTCCAGAAGCAATAATATGTCAATGAAAGGATGTGTGCTTGCAGAGAATTTCTCGGTAAACTGCCTTTATGTTTACTCGTTGTCCTAGTTGTCGCGCCGCATTTAGCATTACAGATCAACAGTTAGAAATTGCTGCTGGTATGGTGCGTTGTGGTATGTGTGAACATGTCTTTGACGCCAAATTATTTTTATTCAATCAATCACTCGATCGTGATCTTTACGAACCCCCTCAGCCTGTTAATGAGGCTGAAGAAATTCAACAAGTCGATGTTGAGTTAACTGCCGACGATAATGGTGCGGCTGATCAGAGTGCCATTGACTTGGAAGTGCTGGATCGTGAGCTTCATGATGGTGCACCAAGCCAAAGCAGTCATGTCACTAATATTGTTGAAGACACTATCGACACCAGCCAGGACGCAGCGCACACGCCGCAAACTGAAACAGCCAACGACCCCGCCATTCCCAAAATTATTGCCGATCAAGTATCTAATCTAGAACAGGAGCCGGTCAAATTTACTCCCGCACAGTGGATGGGTGCAGCGGCTATTGTGGCTTTGATTGCCATGCTTGGCTTACAAGCCGTGGCCGCCATGAAGAGCAACTTATTGCCAGAGCAATTTCAATCGTCAGTCTGTCAGTGGCTGAAGTGCACACTGGAAACTCCGCGCGCTGTGAGTAAAATTGAAGTGCTCAATCGCAGTATCTTCACCCACCCGTCAGAACCGGAAGCGTTGATGGTCACACTGACAATGATCAACCGTGCGCAATTCCCCCAGCCTTATCCGGTAATTCAGCTGCGTTTCTTAAATATTAACGGTGAAGTGATTGCCGCCAGACAATTCACCGCCAATCATTATCTGCGTGAAAAATGGCTACCCCAAAGCCTCATGACGGCGGCTGCGCCTCTGTCGATTCAACTTGAGGTTCATGATGTGGGTGAAGAAGTAGTAAGTTATGATTTCGACTTTCTATAAGTAAAGAAACTCAGCAACACTCACCTGACCCCACAAACACATGCAGATCGGCCAATATCTACTATCGAATAACCTGTTCCTGGCACCCATGGCGGGTGTTACTGACCTGCCTTTTAGAAAACTTTGTCGACAACAAGGCGCAGGCTACTCGGTAACAGAAATGATCAGTGCAGATAGCCGTTTATGGCATACGCATAAATCTTGTTTGCGCCGTGTGCATATGGATGAACCGTCGCCGAGTGTGGTGCAGATTGTAGGCTCTGACCCGCAACAATTGGCGCAGGCTGCTCAATTCAATGTGGCTCATGGTGCTGACATTATAGATATCAATATGGGCTGTCCGGCCAAAAAAGTATGCAAAGTGTTAGCTGGCTCTGCGTTGCTCGCCGACGAGGACTTAGTAAAACGGATTCTTGATGCGGTCGTGGCGGCAGTGGATGTGCCGGTGACACTTAAGATCCGCACAGGTACGGATGAACATAACCGTAATGGCGTTCGCATAGCGAACATTGCAGAAAATTGCGGAATACAAATGTTAACCGTGCATGGCCGCACCCGTGCCTGCCGCTTTTTAGGCCAAGCAGAATACGACACGATTTGCAAGATAAAAAAATCTGTCAATATCCCCGTCGTGGCAAATGGCGACATAAATTCTCCAGAAAAAGCAAAAAAGGTCTTGGCAATTACTAACGCAGATGCGATTATGATCGGACGCGCGGCACAGGGTCAGCCGTGGCTATTTCGCCAAATTGACCACTATCTGAAATTCAATGAAAAATTAGAACAGCCGCCTACAGCGGAGATGCGTACTATTATATTGAATCATTTAAACGAACTGTATTCCTTGTATGGAAGACAACAAGGAGTGCGAATCGCGCGTAAACATATTGGCTGGTACTTAGATAATCTGCATGATTCGTTACAATTCAAAAAGACTATCTTTTCAGTAACTGATGCAAATGCTCAGTTCAATATGGTACGCAGTTATTTGCAAGACACAGAATTAAAAATGGAGAACGTTGCATGACAAGTTCAGTTTCAAACTTAAATGTTTCTGAGTTACACCCAGTAACTCCAACTCAAACCCTCAGAGAGTCTGTAGCAGAATCACTGCGCAGTTACTTTAGCAAGCTTGACGGCCATGCGCCTGATGACCTTTATCGCATGGTGATCGAAGAAGTTGAAAAGCCATTACTAGAGTCAGTGATGAATTACTGTGGTGGCAACCAAACTAAAGCCGCTAAGTGTCTTGGTTTAAATCGCGGCACACTGCGTAAAAAGCTAAAGCATTACGACGTACGCTAATCGCAAAATTATTCCTGCTAGCCACTAGCGATGCCCTCAGCGACTAACCGACAGGTTCAGCGCGCGCTTATTAGTGTGTCTGATAAAACAGGCATAGAGGAATTTGCACAGCAACTGCATCAAGCAGGCGTTTCAATCCTTTCTACAGGTGGTACTGCTGCACAATTGAGTGAGGCAGGTATCCCCGTGACTGATGTCAGTGAACATACGCAGTTCCCAGAAATTATGGGCGGACGTGTCAAAACACTGCATCCTAAAGTTCACGGCGGTATTCTGGGGCGTGCTGGTGTCGACGAAGAGGTTATGCAAACCCATGGCATTGATGCCATCGATTTAGTGGTTGTCAATCTATATCCATTCGCCCAGACCATTGCCAAACCGGATTGCACACTTGAGCTTGCGATAGAAAATATCGACATTGGTGGACCGGCAATGATTCGTGCCGCAGCAAAGAATCATGCACGCGTCGCAGTGGTGGTTGACCCTAATGACTATTCAGATTTATTAAGCGAACTAAACGCTAACGCAGGATGTATCAGTCAAGAAAAGCGCTTTGAGCTTGCGCGCAAGGCGTTCAGTCATACTGCAGAATACGATGGCATGATTGCCAACTACCTTGGCTCGCAAAATGATAAGACCTACCCGCAAACGATGCATTTCACGTTCAATAAAAAACAGTCCATGCGTTACGGTGAAAATCCGCATCAAAGTGCTAGCTTTTATGCAGAACCAGAGCCCAAAACAGGCACGCTTGCCGCTGCTAAATTTATTCAAGGCAAAGAGTTATCATTTAATAACATTGCTGATACAGATGCTGCATTACAATGTGTCAAACAGTTTGATGTGCCGGCATGCGTGATTGTTAAACATGCCAACCCCTGTGGTGTGGCTATTGGAGCAAATATTAGTGAAGCCTATCGAAAAGCTTATCGTACTGACCCGACCTCTGCCTTTGGCGGCATTATTGCTGTTAATCGTGCGCTTGATGCAACGACTGCAAAACAAATTCTCGATCAACAGTTTGTAGAAGTCATTATCGCACCTGGGATTGAAACGGGCGTTACAGACATACTCAGCAGCAAACCCAACACGCGCGTACTCGATTGCACACACACTACTAATCAATTAACTGGGTTTGATTTACGCAAGATCAGTGGCGGCATACTTATTCAAGATCAAGATAATGCCGTGGTTACCGCATCCGATTTGAAGGTAGTTAGCCAACGTCAACCCACACAGCAAGAAGTACGAGATTTATTATTTGCCTGGAAAATTGTCAAGTTCGTTAAATCAAATGCAATTGTTTACGTTAAGGATGAACAATCAATTGGTATCGGCGCTGGACAAATGAGTCGGGTGTATTCCGCAAAGATAGCTGGCATTAAAGCTCAAGACGAGAAACTTGAGGTGAAAGGGTCGGTGATGGCTTCTGATGCTTTTTTCCCGTTTAGAGATGGGCTTGATGCTGCACATCAAGCGGGGATTACCGCGGTTATCCAACCGGGTGGTTCACGCAATGATGATGAAGTGATTGCCGCAGCTGATGAGCATGGGATGGCGATGGTATTTACGGGGATTCGACACTTTAGACATTAATACTAGTTAGTAAAGCTTCAATTTAATCACATATATTATTACTCAACTACTGTGTTACTTTTGTTTGCTTATCCATAGAAAAGTTACCAAAAGAAACGATACTCTGCCGTCTTGACCCTTGGTTGCCACCAAGGGCAAACTAGTCACTCTCTATGTACTTACGCGTCGCTCAAAGTTTCTTCCATGAAACCTTGAGCTAAAAATCACTTCCCTGTGATTTTTACGCAATTACATACGAGATTTCCTAGCAAGGCTGACGAGGTAATATTTAAAAACAATGTTAAAGGCAATAAATAGAAGTTTGTATATGCTTTTAATTTTATGCGTACCTGCAATCTAAATTTATAAATCACTAAACACATGCCGATTGTTTTTCACATTGCTGAAATTATGTTTCCGCTGGTGGCAATTGTCAGTATCGGCATTGTTGTGGGCATGCGGCAAAACCCTCAGCTGGATACGATTAATAATATTAATCTGAACGTTTTTATTCCGGCGTTGGTGTTTGCTTCTTTAGTGCAGCAACAGTTTCAGTTTAAAGAGTTTGCTTTACTGGGTATCAGTGGTTTTATTCTTGTTTTAATCACAGCAGTTATTGCAGTACCCATTGCAAAATTATTTAGCTGTGAGTACCGCACTATTGCACCGCCTTTGATGTTTCATAATGCCGGCAATATTGGTTTGCCTTTAATGAGTTTGGCGCTGGGACCAGAGGGCTTAGCCGCCGCATTAATTCTGTTTTTAGTTGGCAACATTACACACTTTGGCTTGGGCTCATATATGTTAGACCACGATGCCAAATGGTTACGCAGTATTACTTCTCCGGCCATATTGGCTGCGCTACTGGCACTGTTTCTGCAGGCACAGGGAATTCATATTGCTGGCTTTATAATCTTACCCATTGATATGTTAGGTAGTATTGCTGTGCCGTTAATGCTGTTTTCACTAGGCGTGCAATTAAGTCATGCCAATTATGATTACTGGAAACTGGGTATGCTAGTTGGCATAGCAACGCCAATAATTGGCGTGAGCATTGCGCTGATTATTGCGAGTATCATTCCTTTAAATAATATTCAGCTTGCTGCACTAATTTTATTTGGTGCGTTACCTCCTGCAGTGATGAATTTTTTATTCGCCAAGAAATATCAACAAGAGCCAACTAAAGTTTCTGCTATAGTACTGATAGGCAATGTGCTCGGTATTGTTAGTTTGCCGTTGGCTTTATGGTTTGTGTTGCCAAGATTTACATAATAAGAATACAAAGAGAGATTAATGAAGAATATTTTAGTAGTTGGCAGTGGCGGTCGAGAACATGCACTGGCTTGGAAATTTATACAATCACCGCATACAGATAAAGTATATGTGGCGCCTGGCAATGCCGGCACGGCGCTTGAGGATGGCGTAGAAAACATCAATGTATCAAGTGATGATATTCCTGCACTGATTAATTTTGCCAAACAAAATAATATTGATCTGACTGTAGTGGGGCCGGAAGCGCCATTAGTCGCGGGTATTGTGGATGATTTTACTCAGCAGGACTTACCCATTTTTGGCCCTGCTCAATACAATGCCCAGTTGGAAGGCTCCAAGAGTTTCGCCAAACAATTTATGCAGCGCTTTAATATCCCAACTGCAGATTATAATGAGTTTACTAATATTGAAGCAGCCAATGATTACCTGAACAGTCAATCCTACCCTATTGTTATTAAAGCCGACGGCTTAGCTGCCGGTAAAGGTGTAGTGATTGCACAAAATGAACAAGAAGCCACTCAAGCCGTCGCATCCATGCTAAGTGGAGTCGCACACGGTGATGCAGGCAGAAAAGTTGTTATTGAAAAATTTATTCAAGGCGAAGAAGTGAGTTTTATTTGCATGGTTGATCACAGCACTGTGGTACCCCTTGCAAGCTCTCAAGATCATAAAGCGCGTGATAATGGTGACCTTGGACCAAATACGGGTGGCATGGGCGCTTACTCACCAGCACCTTTAGTCACCCAACAGTTGCATGACAAAATTATATCTCAAGTTATCGAGCCAACCGTGCAAGGTTTTATTGACCTCGGCCATCCATATCAAGGTTTTTTATATGCCGGACTAATGATTACACCTAACGGTGACATTAAAGTGCTTGAGTTTAACTGTCGCTTTGGTGATCCAGAGACGCAACCGATATTAATGCGCTTGCGCAGTGACTTATCACAATTATGCTTTGATGCAGCGCGACATCAATTATCAGCTCATAAGCTGGACTGGAATCCTAACCCGGCATTGGGTGTCGTGATGGCCGCCGGCGGCTACCCGTTAGCATATAAAAAAGGTGAACGTATTTCGGGCTTAGACTCTATTAGTAATAACCATGTCAAAGTATTTCATGCAGGAACATCGCTAAGCGATGACACTATTGTCACTTCAGGTGGGCGTGTTCTATGCGTCACCGCATTAGGCTCAGACGTTCAGCAGGCACAAACAAATGCGTATGAGGCAGTCAAAGGCATACACTGGAATGACGCTTACTTCCGAGATGATATCGGCTACCGCGCAATTAAATGACAGGATGTAGTGAGAGGAGTTTGTGAAAAAATTTTAGTGATTAGTAATCAGGATAAATTAAGTCTAGCTAACTACCTTTTCATTGCTTCAAAAAATTCTACATTATTCTTACTTGACTGCATCCTTGCCAGCATGAATTCCATCGCTTCGATTTCATCCATAGAGTGCAGGAACTTTCTTAACACCCACATCTTCTGCAATACTTCTGGTTCGATTAGCAACTCTTCGCGCCGTGTGCCAGAGCGATTAATATTCATAGAAGGGTAAATGCGTTTTTCTGCTACACGGCGATCCAGATGAATTTCCATGTTGCCGGTGCCCTTGAACTCTTCATATATTACTTCATCCATTTTGGAGCCCGTATCAATCAGTGCTGTCGCTAGAATGGTTAAGCTACCGCCTTCTTCGATATTACGTGCCGCACCAAAGAAACGCTTTGGACGGTTAAGCGCATTGGCCTCTACGCCTCCAGACAGTACTTTCCCAGAGGAAGGTGCCACAGTATTGTACGCACGTGCCAGACGTGTAATTGAATCCAACAAAATTACCACATCACGTTTATGCTCGACTAAACGTTTAGCTTTTTCAATCACCATCTCAGCAACTTGAACATGCCGACTTGCAGGTTCATCAAAAGTACTGGATACCACTTCGCCTTGCACCATTCGTTGCATTTCGGTGACTTCCTCAGGACGCTCATCAATCAATAAAACGATCAGGTAAGTTTCAGGATGATTAGCCGTGATACTCTGCGCGATATTTTGAATCATAATTGTTTTACCCGCTTTAGGGGGCGATACAACCAATCCACGTTGCCCTTTACCTATTGGTGCACACACATCAATAATTCGGGCAGTAATATCTTCTGTACTTCCATTACCGCGCTCTAGATTGAGCATTTGATCAGGATGTAGTGGTGTTAAATTTTCAAATAAGAACTTTTGTTTTGGCATTTTCAGGTGTATCAAAATTAATTTTATCCACCTTGAGCATCGCAAAGTAACGTTCGCTATCTTTTGGTGGTCTAATTTTGCCCGCAACAGTATCTCCTGTACGTAATCCAAAACGTCTAATTTGGCTCGGTGATACGTATATATCATCAGGACCGGCCAGATATGAGCAATCGGCTGAACGTAAAAACCCGAATCCATCCTGTAGTATTTCTAGTACCCCGTCACCGAAAGATATCCTCGCCACTTTTTGCATGTGCTTTCAGGATAGTGAATATGATGTCTTGCTTACGCATACGGGCGACATTGTCGATGCCCATAGTTCCTAGCCAATTCAACTAATTCAGCGGCAGATTTAACTTTTAGTTCGGTGAGGTTCATAGATTACTTTTTGTTTTTAGCGTGAAATTATTAGAAGTGTTGATGTAAGGAAAATTGTGTGAATGAACTCAAATAATCGAATTGTTAGCGTTTGAGCGTTTAGGAAACTGTTTACTTGCCAAAAATGGCCGGTTCTTTAGCCGTGCTAGAAGGTTAAAGTTTATTACTGAATAATTAGAATTCGGTCTGGGCAAGACGCTATCGGAGTAGCGATATGGCCTCAAGTTAGCACTAAATGCTATAGGCGTCTAGTCTATTTATCTCTTCTGGTCGTGCCTTTGATCTTAATGAAAATCGTAATATTCGATGCTTATTTAAATACTTTGATCGATAAAGGCTGTTAATTGCGATTTAGACAACGCTCCCACTTTAGTAGACTGTACTTCTCCAGCCTTAAAAATCATCAACGTAGGTATTCCCGCGTATTCCAAATTTTGGTGGAGTTTCAGGATTATCGTCAATATTTAGCTTAGTGATTTTAAGCTTTGCCGTCATAATCCGCTGCAATTTCATCAAGAATGGGAGCAATCATCTTACATGGGCCACACCATTCCGCCCAATAATCTACGAGTACTGGCACATCGCTTTGCAGCACTTCTTGGTCAAAAGATGAGTCGGTAATGTGCGTGATAGTGTCACTCACTGATGTGCGCTCCTAAATTGTGTGAAAGAAATCAAATAAACCTCATTTTTAACGCAAATTGGCACTGAAAACAAGCATCGTTGTATCTATGACAGTCAGTACTTATTCACATACTCGCATGGTTGTACCACGTTATACTAATGAGATGTCAAAATGTAACTCGGTAGCAATCCTTGGTGGAAGCGGTTTTGTAGGAAGTGAATTATGCGCGCAGTTGATTGCGCATGGCTACTCAGTTCGCCTACTCACACGACATCCTGAAAAGTGTCGCCACCTGAAGGTGTTACCATCTTTATCGATTCATGCCATCAGCGATTATCAAGCAAGCTCAATTACAGCGCATGTAAGTGGCTGTTGTGCATTAATTAACTTAATCGGCATCCTCAATGAAAAAGGCAATGACGGCAAGCAATTCCATAATGTTCATGTAGGCATTACCCGTGAAGCATTAAATGCATGTGAAAATGCTGAGATACCGCGTATCTTGCATATGAGCGCGTTGAATGCTCATGCAAATGGACCAAGCTTTTATCTAAGCACTAAAGGAAAAGCGGAGAATTATTTAAAGACTTTTTCCGAAGATCATATTCATTACACTATCTTCAAACCTTCTGTCATTTTTGGAGAAAAAGACAGTTTTTTAAATCGGTTTGCTCAGATTCTGAAATATACGCCAGGTTTTCTCCCACTTGCGTGCCCGCATGCGCGTTTTGCCCCAGTGTATGTAGGCGACGTTGCTAAGCGCATCGTGCAATCAATCAACGACCCCGCAACATTCAATCAAACTTATAATTTATGTGGCCCACACACATATACGTTGAAAGA
>CBDHFH010000003.1:0-533853 GCA_965262455.1 Gammaproteobacteria bacterium | reverse complement strand
TAAGACATTGAGGATGATATCTTAGACTTCAGACCAGTTGGCATGGCATCTAGTTGTACTTCCTTAATACTCAGATCATGTTTATCAAATCGTTCCCATAATTGAGCAAATGTCCGCTTGAGGATAGGGTGCACCATGTCACCTGCAATATCAGTCAGCGGCTTCAATACAAAGGCATAATTGGTGATGTCTGAACTTGGCACATGCACGCCCCCCTGATTAATTTGTTGACTGCCATACAGCAACTGGTCCAAATCCAGGGTGCGTGAAATGAACTGGTTTTTACTATCTCTGACACGACCATGCTGTGCCTCTAGATCGCGCAGGAATTGTCGCATGTCATGTGCGGATAACTCAGTGTTTACTGCAGTGACTAGATTAAAAAAATTCTCACCTTGGAACCCATCGGCAACTGACTCATAAATGGGTGATACTTCAATACCACCAAAATTTGCCTCTAATTCACTAAGCACTCTGGGAATATGATGGTGCTTGTCAATATTGCTACCAACACCGATATATACTTTAGGCATCAGCTCGCTCTCTCGCCACGTTCGATAGTGACACCCACGGCGGCGGAGCCACGCACTGCGCCCGGCTTGGCAATACTTATACGTAACCAGGGAATGTTAAATTCTTGCATGATTGTGGTTGCAATAAGCTCGATAAGCGTCTCTACCAACTGTGGCTGGTTGTCAGTGACAATGGCACGAATTCTCTGGGAGATGGCTTTATAATCCAGCGTATGGGCTAAATCGTCGGTCTTGGCCGCCTGTGTGATATCGGTCGCCATTTCCAGATTGATGGTGATTTTTTGTTTTACCTGCCGTTCCCAGCCGAACACGCCAATCACTGCGTCCATGCATAAATCACGTATAAAAACTGTGTCCATAAATAGCTTGTATTAGTTAGTATAAACTTTGATCAGGCGAGTAATGACTTATTCGCGTTAAATATTGTGCAGCATAAGCCTTTCTGTTAAGGTGCGCAGCCCCAATGCATTATACAAATTCAAGAAACTGTACAAATGTCTAGAGTATGTCAAGTAACCGGTAAGCGTCCCGTGGCGGGAAATAATGTTTCACACGCCCACAATAAGACGCGCCGACGATTTTTGCCTAATTTACACACTCATAAATTCTGGGTTGAAAGTGAACGACGTTTCGTCAAGCTTCGCCTCTCAACCAAGGGTATGCGCATCATCGATAAAAAAGGCATTGATGCAGTATTAGCTGATATTCGCGCACGTGGCGAAAACGTGTAACGGACGACACTAGGATTTAGATCATGCGAGACAAAATCAAATTGGTATCAACTGCAGATACTGGACATTATTACACTACCACCAAGAACAAACGCACAATGCCTGATAAGTTGGAAATCAAGAAGTATGATCCGGTCGTGCGTAAACACGTGCTCTATAAAGAAGCTAAAATAAAATAAGCCTGCATGCAAGTATCCTCGAGTCGACTAGTTTGGCACACGCTACTAAGCGTGGTTATAAATTGGTGTAAGCGAATAATTCCTCAACGACCGAGCAAACTCCTCTAACACACGAATACCTGTCGCTTCTGCATCCTGGCACCACTGAGCCACTGCACGCATCATACTGTCATTGTTCTGATATTTTTGGTTCCACACTTGAATCAGTTTCTGCTGATACTCGTAGACCACCTTTAATTGCAAATTATCGCGCAATACTTGATTCAAATGTTCTAACTGCGGCGCGGGAATACGGCTACGCTCCCTGACTAGGGTCGACTTGATACGCTTCAGTGCAACACGATATTGCCCCTCAGCTTCGCCAATTTCAGCTTTTAGCACGGGCATCGTAACGTGACGTGCGTAATCTGCCATGACATGTAATTTACTCGTGACCATAGCGCGTACCGCATCAATGTCGATGAATTCTTTTTCACTGGCAAGAGATTGTTGTCGAGGACGGGGTGCTACTTTTTTAACCCGGGCAAGCTTTAATGCACTGAGTAAACGTATGTATAACCAGCCTACATCAAACTCCCACCAATGCACCGAGAAGCGTGCCGAGCTGGGATAGGCATGGTGATTATTATGTAACTCCTCACCACCAATGATGACAGCGATGTTAATCAGATTGGTAGAGCCATCTTGAGTCTCAAAATTGCGGTAACCCCAGTAATGACCCGCGCCATTCACAATACCGGCGGCAAAAAGTGGTATCCAGGCCATTTGGATCGCCCAATAGGTCAAGCCGATTGGCCCAAACAGGGCGACATAGATAATCAAACATAAGCCAAGACCTGTAAATGAATAGCGTTGATATAGATTTTTTTCTAGCCAATCTTCCGGAGTGCCATGACCATACTCGGCACAGATATTAGGATCGACTGCCGCTTCGCGATATAACTCTGCGCCCTGCAGTAACACTTTGTTAATCCCATGCACATGAGGGCTATGTGGATCGTCTTGCTGTTCAGTTGTGGCATGGTGTTTGCGGTGTACCGACACCCATTGTTTTGTATCTTGCCCGGTAGTCAGCCATAACCAAAAGCGAAACACATGACTGATAGCAGGGTGCAGACTGATTGCACGATGCGATTGACAACGATGCAAATAAATCGTGACTGATACAATAGTGATATGGGTGGCCAACAGCACACATAACAGGTCGCCCCACCAGGGTAAATTCAATAGTCCTTCCAGCATCGAGTAATGTCCTTTTCACCATCTCTTAATTATCGTTAGATCATACGTGTGCACAGGGATCAGCGGCAAGCTAAAGCAGTAATTAAGGATAATCCGTAGTCAATTGCAGACGAATATGGCCCGACGCCAGCACCTCGCCTGTCCATTCCGATTCGATATACAGCGTGCTGCTTGCCTCTAAGATGACACAGGGGCCGCGTAATGACTGCTTATTAGCCAATTGGGTGCGTAAATAAACCGGCACCGAGTCTGATTCACCATACACATCACAATAATCAATCGGCTCAGCAATGTCTTGACCTTGCTGCACGCATGTCAATTCGATGTTAGGCATATCTTGATACACCCATACACGCAATGTCACCAATTCGATGGCATGATTGCTCAGTGTAAATCCATAGCGCTGTTGATGTTGCTGTTCGAATTGGCTTGCCACCGCTTCAGTTTGATCATGCCATGGCAAACTAATCGTGCTCGACTGACCTTGATAACGCAGTTCTAACCAGCGGTCTTCGCGTTGTGCCTGAATGCCTGAGCGCTGTAGAAGTTGACTGGCGTGATCACGCAACTGACTAAATTCTGTTGCGAGTTGTTGGCTGAGGCTTTCTGACCAGGGTATGCAAAGTGAACGTGACGCCATGTGACCAATTGGCGCATATAGCATGCCTTGTGCTGATAACGTACCGGCGTGAACTGGCACCAAAATTTGCTTCATGCCCATTAACTTTGCAATAGCACACATATGTAACCCTGCTGCGCCACCAAAAGGAAACAAACAAAATTCTCCTGGGTCATAACCGCGCTGAATTGATATCACGCGCAATGCCTGTGCCATATGGGCATTGGCAATATCTATAATACCTTGTGCGGCCTCATATTGCGTACAATCCAACTGTGAGGCAATTGACATCAATGCCTCCTCAGCACGTTGTTTATCTAGGTGTAGCCCACTTTCCCAGGGATGTAGTGTCGGTAACTTCCCCAGCACTACATTGGCATCTGTAATTGTCGCCTGTTGACCGCCATGCCCATAACATGCCGGGCCGGGTTCAGCACCAGCAGACTGAGGACCGACATGCAAGCCACTGGCATCATCAACACGCGCCAGTGATCCACCGCCAGCACCTATGGTATGAATATCTAGTAACGATATCGCAAGGGGAAATTCCGCAATATGCGCATCGTTAGTTAACTTTACCTGTTGATCAATTAGCGACACGTCGGTCGAAGTGCCACCCATATCAAGTGTCAGCAATTTTGTTTGCATGCACTTTTTTGCAATCACATTAGCAGCCATGACACCACCGGCCGGGCCAGACAATAACAGGCGTACGGCTTGTCCACCGGCATGCTCGGCAGGAAGTGTTGTTGCATCACTTTGCATCACGTGAATGGGACAACTCAGCTGAGACTGTAAACGGTTTAAATAAGATTGAGTTTTAGGCCCAAGGTAACTATTTAACCATGTCACTACCGCGCGTTCATACTCACGCTGCTCTGGTAAAATTTGACTCGAGCGTGAAACAAAAAAATCATCCTGTAACACGTCCTCCAATGCGCATTCATCATGGTCATTCAAAAATGAGAACAGCATGCAGATCGCTACTGATTCAAACCCTTGTGCCAATAGCTTTGCCTTAAGTGCCTGCATTTGGCTGAGTGCAACTGTTTTCAATGCCTGGCCATGCGCATCAACACGTGCATCTAACTCAAAACAGCAGTGCTCTTCAATTAACATGCGTGTCGCTTGCGGGCATAGGCTATATAATTGTGCACGCGCTTGGCGCCCAATTCGCAAAATGTCTTTCAGCCCGTTGTTAGTAACAAATGCCGTTTTTGCTCCGTTACCTTCAAGTAAGGTATTGGTTGCAACAGTGGTACCATGCACTATGTGTGCATGCTCAAGCATGCTTGTTAGCGTATTAAACCCTTGGATGATGGCTAATTCTGGCGCCTCAGGTGTAGAGGGAATTTTATAGCTAACAAATGATCCATTTTTATATAAAATGAAATCTGTAAATGTACCTCCCGTATCTACACCGATTAACTCGTGCATATAACTCCTAACATAAGTTTTTAACGCGCATGGATCAAATTATTCAAGCAGTTGATGTTAGCCATCATTATGGTCGTCATGCGTCGGTGACAGACCTAAACTTGAGCCTGCATGATGGCGAAGTAATGGCCTTATTGGGAACCAATGGCGCCGGCAAGACCACTACCTTAAAGTTGCTCACTGGCGAGCTTGCTCCACACACAGGCAGTATTACAATAAATAATGTAGATTTAAATCAACAACCAATAAAAGCTAAGCAACTGTTGGGCTATCTGCCAGATAATGCCCCACTGTATGAAGACCTTAGCGTCAATGAGTACTTGCTTTACTGTGCAAGAATTCATGGCTTATCTAGAACTCATTCGCGACAACGCCTAGCAAAAGTAAAACAATTTTGTGAGCTCCAATCTGTAGGTAATCGCATCATTAAACAACTCTCTAAAGGCTATCAACAACGTATTGGCATCGCCCAAGCCATCATCCATGAACCTAGAGCTATTATTCTCGATGAGCCGACTAATGGCCTTGATCCAACCCAAATTCAGGAAATGCGTGACCTGATTATCCATCTACGCAATGATGCGGCGGTATTGTTATCCACTCATCAACTGAATGAAGTCGAGCAAGTATGTGATCGCGTGCTGTTACTGAAACAGGGACGTACTGTATTGTGCGAAGATATCGATCACTTGCAACAAGCCAATAAAATTCGCTTACGCTTCTTATGTCAAGCGCCTATCGACACGTTAACCAGTCATGCAATGGTTGACACCATTCATAAAGTGTCGCCCACTGAAATTGACATTAGCTCGCATGAGAAACTCGACACATTAAAAAGTACGCTATTGGCGGCCGCGCAAGCCGATGATTGGGGCTTGGTTGAAATTTATGATGTACGAGACACCTTAGAAGATATTTTTGTGTCTGAGGTATTGAGGGGAGCGCACTAATTAGTATGATCACTGCCAGCATTCTAGCCAATGAAATTCGTCGTATTTGGATACAGCCATTAGTTTGGGTCGTGTTAGGTGTTACTTTCATCATCATCGCACTGCTATTTCTAGTATTGCTGAATAATTTCTATTTAGACGTGCAGGTTAATCTTGCCGGCACGGAGAATGCGCCTGGTGTGACTGATGCAGTGATTTATCCAATGCTATTCTGGAGCACCATTATTGGCGCACTTATGATGCCCGTCATAACACTGCGTACAATTACTGAAGAAAAAATTCGTCAACAAAACATTTTGCTAACAAGCGCGGCGATTTCTTGCAGCTCAGTTGTTGTCGGTAAATTACTGGCAATAATCAGTGTAGCGCTGGCCTTCGCGCTACTAAATCTAATCTTTCCCGCCACCCTGAGTAACATGGTCAACCTGGATTGGGGGAAAATCTTCGCAGGTATGGTTGGCATGTTGCTATTTCAGATTAGCTTCGCCTCCATATGTGTCTGGATAGCAACGCTTACTCAAAATATTATGTTTATCTTACTAAGTAGCTTTGGTGTGTTGCTACTGTCATTCATATTATTCTTTTCCGCTACTTCAGAAGGCAGCACCAGCGAATTATTTCTCTATATTTCCAGCTTTAGTCATGTGTTAACAGCATTATCCGGTTTGATCACAAGCCAGGATGTTATTTACTACGCACTCGTGACGCTATTATTCACAAGTTTATCCATTATATATTTGCGTTACAAAAGAGATTAACCTGCTTGCCAAATTATAAGCGCCAATCAAAAATTAAACTGTATAGCTTGTCTATTCTTGTCACAGGCATAGTCTGTTTGCTGCTGTGGCTAAACAGCCAATTTAATTGGCAATCTGATTGGACACTCGGTGCGCGCAATACGCTGACCGTAGCGAGTATTGATTTGCTCGAACATATGCAAGGGCCAATTCATTTAGCTGCGTTCTTTGATAGTAATAATCAAACACGACTGCAAGTAAAGCGCTTTATAGAAAAATATCAGCGTTTTAAACCTGATATCACTTTTGAATTTATTGATAATCAACTTCCAACCGATCATCTCAGCGAATTGGGTTTTACACAATTTGGTCAATTGAAAATTGAATACCAAGATAAATCAATATTCATTAACCGTCTCAACGAACAAGAAATGACTAAAGCGTTATACCAAGCAGCGCGCAATCAAGACAGCTGGATCGCCGTCGTACAGGGTCATGGTGAACGTGACCCGTTGGACTCAAGTAATAATGGTTTAAGTAAAATTAGCGCGGAATTAAATAAAACCGGGATTAAAGTTCAGCCGATAAATTTACAGACACAAGGGATTATTCCAGACAATACCCAAGCTGTTATTATCGCCGGGCCGCGTAATGCCTATCTGGGTGCAGAACTAAAAATTATAGAACAGTACGTCGAGCATGGCGGCAACTTACTCTGGTTAAGAGATCCGGCAAAACAAAACTACTTTACTAGTCTTGAAAGCTTACTGGCAATAAACACTGTGCCGGGTGTGATTATTGACGCCAATACTAAGTTGCGTATTTTACTGGGTGTAAAACATGCCGCCGTAATTCCTGTGACTGAGTTTTATAATCACAGTATTACACGCGAATTAAATAACCATCTGTTATTTCCGTTTGCCGCCCCCATTGAGGTGAGCGACTCAGCACAATGGCATGCCGATATTTTATTCAAATCTCTTCAGCGATCTTGGTCTGAAGTTGGTGAGCTTAATACAGATCAGTTAAAATATGATGCCGAATCAGGAGATACACAAGGGCCTCTCGCTATCGGTGTCGCGTTGAACAGAATGGTAAACGACAAACAACAACGCGTGGCGGTTATTGGTGATTCAGATTTTATTGCCAATGGCTATATTGGCTATGGTGCAAATTTTTCACTAAGCTTGAACTTATTAAATTGGCTCACTGAGGATGACAAGCTTCTATCCATAAAACATCAGCATGCGCCGGATCAGTCAATAGAGCTGGATGATAGTAATGTCATGTTTATCGCGATGGTGTTATTGCTTATTGTACCTGGCTTATTAATACTTACCGGCTTTGCTATTCGCTGGTTGAGACACAGACATTAAGCACTATTTGTATGCCATTACCTTCAACAGACAAGGGTTCAATTAATGAAACATTGAAGCTCGATGTTTATTTCGATATCAATAGTCAGCTGCATGATACATTTTGTGTCAGATATAGCAGCGAACCAAAAGACAACATTATTGATGACATAAGCAATGTAGCCATTACCTGTTTAAATTCACCCCAGGCGTTTGACTTATGGCATGGAGTTCAACCTAGCACACAAGCACAACAAGATTGGCAAATATTTCACAACGATCAGTATATGATGGCCACGGTGCCCAAAACATTACTGCAACACCTTACAATTGATGATGCCAGCGACAAGGCCTATTCGTTGATTTTCCAGCAACTTGAAGCGTGTGGTTACCCGTATCTAATACGCACCTGGAATTTTTTCCCTGATATCACTGAAAGCGGTTATGGGGCACAAAATAATTATCAATTATTTTGTAGTGGCCGCACTCGCGCTTATGCCAAACAACAATTAGCCCCCCAGGCCTATCCTGCCGCGACAGTCATTGGTACGCATCAACCAGGTTTGCATGTGCATTTTATTGCTGCCAAAAAAAGCGGCATTGGAATTGAAAATACAAAACAAGTCAGCGCGTTTGAATACCCGGTCGATTACAGTGAAGATCCGCCATTATTTTCTCGTGCACTACTACACCGCAATCTCACGCAACAAATATTATTTATCTCTGGAACAGCAAGCATTACCGGGCATAACACACAATATGAGGGTGATATTAATCGTCAAACTGAAGTCTGCTTGGATAATATTCAACACCTCTTGAGCACGGCTATCCATGAACACGAATTTGCCGACATTACCTTAAAAGACTTTGTGCAGTTAAAAGTCTATATCAAACATTCACATCATTTAGACACCATAAAAACGCATCTTATAGGACATCTTGGCATGCACACCCCAGTTCTCTATTTACAGGGTGATATGTGTCGTTCAGACTTACTTGTCGAAATTGAGGCGCTTGCTATCACACCGACAGCATAACAAGACATGCCAGAACTTCCTGAAGTTGAAACGACGCGGCGTGGTATTGAGCCCTATGTGACTGGGCAGCAAGTCACTGCAGTGACTCTTCGTACAACGAAACTTCGCTGGCCGATACCAAGTAACATTAAACAACAGCTGGTTAAACACACTTTTGATTGCATTACACGACGTGCAAAATATTTATTATTAGCCAATCAAAAAGGCTGTTTAATTATTCACTTAGGTATGTCAGGTAGTCTACGTATTGTTGGATTGACAACACCTGCTGCTAAGCATGATCACGTTGATATCGCTTTTAAGCAGCATATATTGCGCTTCAGAGATCCACGGCGATTTGGCGCAATGCTTTGGACTAAGCAGGACCCGCTGCAACACAAGTTACTTATCTCGCTAGGTCCCGAGCCACTAGGCGCTGAATTTAACGCTGAATATTTATATCAAGCATCACGACAGCGAAAAATATCAATCAAAGAATTTATTATGAATGCTCATATCGTTGTTGGCGTAGGGAATATATATGCCACGGAAGCATTATTTAAGAGCCATATCCATCCGGCTCGTGCAGCCGGTAAAATATCATTTGCACGTTATGTATTGTTAGTCGACGCTATTAAAGATGTACTAAAGGCAGCGATAAAAAGTGGTGGCACCACATTAAGAGATTTTACTCAGGAAAACGGTAAGCCTGGTTACTTTAAACAAGCATTAAGTGTTTACGGGCGAGCAAATTTACCTTGTGTAGTATGCTCGCAACCTTTACGTGCGATTAAACAGGGGCAGCGCACAACGACTTATTGCACACGTTGTCAACGTTAAGCAGCAAACGTAAAAAGTAATGTCCTACTGGATAACGGCAAGACCTTCACCACGCGGATCAGAGGCAGCTTCCACATGATTATTTTTTTTATTCCATATTATGGCGTGCATATTTCCATAACGGCGAGACAATTCATTCAAGGTGTGGCCTTTTTTAAGCAGTACTGACTTTTCTGATTGTGTTAATGCCTGCATTTCATATTGAATTTCATCAGGTAAATATTGGTGATGAAATCTCCTGTCACTAACAATTTTTTTTGCATCTGCCCCTTGTTGGTAATTAAGAATTGCCAGTGTCAGCATGCTAATAATACGGCTGCCTCCAGGTGTGCCGACAATTAACACGCGCTCGTCGTCTCTAACGAATAAAGGTGTCATGCTAGACAGCATGCGTTTGCCTGGTTCAATCGCATTCGCATGTGAACCGACCAGACCCCACACATTAGCTACTCCTGGTGCCATGGAAAAATCATCCATCTCATCATTTAATAAGATACCTGTGCCAGGTGCGACAAAACCACTGCCAAAGGGATAGTTAATGGATAATGTCGCCGCTACATAGTTACCCGCACTATCTAATACGGAAAAATGTGTTGTGTCTTTGCCTTGCGTGCGGACATTATCCGTTAACGCTTGGCTAATAGTTGCTTGGTCTGGATCAAAGTCCTGAAATTTACTACGCGCATATTCTTTAGATAACAAGCGCTGCATGGGAATATCCGTGAATGCAGGATCTCCTAAATACACTGCACGATCCTGATATGCTCGGCGCATCGCTTCTACTATTTTATGAATTGATTGAACGTCGTCTAGATTATTTGAATCACTTGCTTCAAGCATCGATAAAATCTGTGAGATGACTACACCACCTGACGTGGGTGGAGGCGGCATAATTACCTGCAGATTTTTAAACTGAGTTGTAATAACTTCTCGCTTCTTTACCTGATAATTTACTAAATCTTGTTTGCTCCAAATACCACCAGCCTGTTGTGTGCCATGCACTAACAAGTCAGCTAACAGCCCTTTATAAAATACATCTGCGCCATGCTCAGCAACCAATGTGAGTGTATTTGCTAAATCATATTGCCGCACAACATGACCTAACCTAGGTACTTCATCGTTAAGTAAAAAAATCCTGCGTGCATCTGCTGAAGCAAGTAATGCTTTTTTTCTTAAATTTACTAATCTTATATAGTGATTACTTACTTTAAAGCCATCTTTTGCATACTCAATGGCAGGCTGTAGATTTTGCTCGAGAGATAAATTGCCATAATCATTAGTGATAAGCTCTAGCGCAGCAATCACACCAGGGATGCCTGCCGCCAATGGCCCATTGATTGACTGGCGGGTTAACTGTCCCTGTGCATCGAGATACATATCCTTGGTTGCCGCCAATGGTGCGACTTCACGGCCGTCTATGACTACATCTTTATTATGCTCGGCGTCATGCAACAACCAGAAACCACCACCGCCAATGCCGCTACCAAATGGTTCCACAACAGCTAACGCAGCTGTGATGGCAACAGCGGCATCAAAGGCATTTCCCCCTGCTTGTAAAATTTCCTCACCCGCTTGACTCGCCAGTGCATGCGCACTCGCGACAGCGTAGCGATTATTCTCTTGCTGTGCGTTGACTAATGTCGCCGATGCGGTAACTGCTAAAGATACAAATAAGAAAATAAATCTATTTAGCATCATGTTGTGACTTGCCAGTTAGTTGTTGATATTTGAGTTCTAACTGTTGTTTAGTTTCTTTATGATCTGGATCAATAAGTATGCAGTCGACTGGACATACTTCGACACATTGAGGCACATCAAAATGACCAACACATTCCGTACACTGTTGCCATTTAATTTGGTAAATTTCTTCACCCTCAAAGATCGCATCATTTGGACACTCCGGCTCACATACATCACAATTTATGCATTCATCGGTAATATACAGTGCCATTGTTTTAAAGCTGCATTCCTAACAGAGTATTAATTAGCAAATTTTTCTTTAAGCGCTTGTTCAACGGCTGGATGAACGAACTTAGATATTTCACCACCCAATGAAGCAACTTCTCTGACAATACTCGATGAAATAAATGAGAATTGTTCTGCTGGGGTTAAGAAAATTGACTCTAGAGTAGGGTCTAAATGTCGATTAATACTCGCTAACTGAAATTCAAATTCAAAGTCCGACACCGCACGTAACCCTCTAAGTACCGCCACAGCACCTTGATCACGCGCAAATTCCACCAACAGACCATCAAACCCGCATACGTTAACGTTATCTAAATCTGCAAAGACTTTATTTGCCAATTCAACGCGTTCATTCAAATCAAATACAGGCGCTTTCTGGGGGCTGGCAGCGATACCCACAATGACATAATCAAACACATGAAGTGCCCGCCTGACCAAATCCGCATGACCATGCGTAATAGGATCAAATGTACCGGGATAGACAGCAATTTTTGACATTTCTCTATTCGTATTAAGCAATTATTTTATGGTGACTAAACCGTATTCTACTTCACCAGCCTTGGACTGTCGCTGCCATTGCCAAGGTTCAGGTAGTGTACTGGGTCGATTCCTAGTAGAGAATTCCAAATAGACTAAACTGTTAGCTGTCACCAATTGCTGTTGGTGAATAATGGGTAGCATTGCGACAGCATCGATTTTAGAAAACGGTGGATCAAGAAATATGACATCAAATGTTTGTTGTGTTTGATGTATAAAATTTTTCGCATCTGTACACACAACTTGCATGGACTTAGCCTGAAGTTTATCGACTTGCTGCGTAATTAAGCGTATTACTTGAGGATCATTATCTACCGCTACAACAGAATTGGCGCCTCTTGATAATGCCTCAAAACCAAGTGCCGCACTACCTGCAAACAAGTCTAAGCAGTCGCTCCCGACTATGGTGGCTTGTAGCCAATTAAATAGCGTTTCCCTGACCCGTGCTGGCGTTGGTCTAACATCATCTTGAAGTAATACAGATAGCTTAGTACCACGCCATTGACCCGCAAGAATTTTTACTTGTTGTGGCGCTGATGCAAGTTTATGCGTCTTGGTTTGCTGTTTGCTCACTACCGACAACAACCGTGACGAAGGAATCTAAACTTAAGTGTTTGCGAAAAGCAGTTTTAACATCAGCTAATGTGACTTGTTCAATATTCTTAGTGAATTCATTTAAATAGTCTAGCGGCAGATCATAGTAACCAATCAAAGACAGATATCCCAACACATCTTTATTGCTATCTACACGCAGAGGAAAGCCGTTAATAATATTTTCTTTGCTTAATGTTAGTTCTTCTTCAGTCGGACCATTAGCAATAAAATCCTCTAGCACTTGTTCACATACTTCAATGGCTTGTGCAACCTGGTCAGCCCTGGTTTGCAAACCGAGAATGAAAGGACCTTGTTGAGCATAGGGTATGAAGTAACTGTACACACTATATGATAAGCCACGCTTGCTGCGGACTTCTTTGATTAGACGTGAAGTGAATCCCCCGCCTCCGAGTACGTGGTTACCAACATATAAAGTAAAATAATCAGGATGGCCACGCTGTATGCCTACTTGGCCCATGCGCACATGCGCTTGCTGCGAGGGAAATTCAACTTTCTTTTTAGCTAATGTTGAAGATTGCACATCGGCAACCTTTTGCAGGGCTTCTCCTTTGGGTAAAGCCTGACTGACTCTTTCCGCAATCTCTCGGGCTCGCTCAAGTGTCACATCACCAACAATGGCTAACACTGCTCGATTGGCCACGATATGTGTTTTATGAAATTGCTTTATGTCTTTGAGCGTAACATTTTCTACACTTTGTTTTGTGCCTGTTCCCGGTTGCGCGTAGGGATGATCTTGATACAACATCTGGAAAAAAGTACGACTGACGATATCACCGGGTCGCTGATCACTATCTTCCAGTGAAATCAGTAAGCGTTTTTTCTCTCTTTCATAATCACGCTTGGGAAATGACGGCTGTGTCACCACACGAATATACATATCAAGCGCGCTTTCAAATAAGCTGTCATCAGACAGGCTACGTAAGGTAGCGCTGGATCGGTCTAAATCAACACTGACACCAAATTGAGCACCCACGTCTTCAAATTTCGCCGCAACATCATCGGCGCTTAATTTTCCGGTACCTTTATCTAACAGGCCATGCATCATCGATGATAAACCAGGCTTGTCACCGTCTCGTGCACTGCCCGCGTCCATTGTCAACGCCAAATCAATAATAGTTAATTCAGGCGCATGCACATAATATACACTGATACCATTATCTGTTTGCCAAGCTTCAATATCTGGTAATGCGTGGGCGCTAACTGCAAGCAAGCAAATAATTAGCGATAAAAAAATTGTTTTTTTCATATATGATTATTTGATTAATTTTTAATTTGCGGCAAATGAGTTTCGCTCTAGTGGTGTTAAATAGGCCACGGTTTTGCGCTCATCTACAAAATATTTTTGTGCCACCGCTTGCACATCTTCTGCAGTGACTGCCTGAATCTTGTCTGCATAGCTATTCATTACTTGCCAACCCAGACCGACCGTTTCCAAAGAACCTATAATATAAGCTTGTCTTTGCACTGAATCTTGTTGATAGACTTCACTGGCCACCACTTGTGCTTTTACTCGTTTCAGCTCTTGTTCACTAACAAGCTCATTTTTAAGTTTTTCAATTTCAGCTTTAATTGCCTGCTCTAGTTGCTGCACAGTTTTATTGGCATTAGGCGTACCATCAAATAGAAACATGTTGCTGCGTGCCGAATAGAGGCTATATCCAGCACCGGCACTTGCCGCTATTTCTTGCTCTCTCACCAGATTTTTGCTCAGGCGAGAACTACGTCCACCATCAAGGATTCCTGCTAATACAGTGAGCGCGTAGGCTTCTTGTTCATTCTTCATAGTTGCTAAAGACGGTGCTTTATAGCCGATAATTATATAGGGAAGTTTCGCTATCGCTTTCACTTCAACGCGCCGCTCGCCTTTTTGTTCTGGTTCAAGACGTGCTTTTAGTGCAGGCACATCACGCGATGGGATAGCGCCATAATATTTTTCTGCCATAGCGAACACCGCTGCGGGATCAACATCCCCGACCACAACCAAGGTTGCGTTATTAGGTGCATACCACGCCTCGTACCACTCTCGCAGATCTGCAACTTGCATGTTGTCCAGATCATTCATCCAGCCTATAACAGGATTTTGGTACGGGCTGCTTGTATATGCAGTTGCAATGAACTGTTCATAGGTCAACGAATTGGGATTATCTTCAGTACGCAATCGTCGCTCTTCTTTCACCACTTCAATTTCTTTTTTAAACTCAGCTTCGTCCAGCGTTAAATGTGCCATTCGGTCTGACTCAAGTTCAAAACTTGTTTGCAGTTTGCTCACATCGAATAACTGATAGTATGCGGTGAAATCTCGACTTGTGAATGCGTTATCACGCGCGCCAATGCCGGCGAGAATTTGTGAAAACTGCCCAACTGGAATTTTTGGTGTGCCTTTAAACATCATATGTTCGAGTACATGTGATACACCTGTGATACCACCATATTCACTCGCTGAACCAACTTTATACCAAACTTGAGCGGTAGCAACGGGAGCTCGATGATCTTCTTTTACAACCACCTTAAGACCATTTTCTAATGTCTTTTCATGTACCGATGCCCAACTTGTTGGTAACAATAAAATAGCAACGATTACATAATTTATTGATAAAATAATTTTCTTCATTTGCTCATGTCAGTGATGGTTACGTTACAATAAGATGAGTGCCATAAGACAAACCAATCATATCTTTGTTCAACCACAAGCATAGCATTAAATCGTAATTCCACATTAGCCATATGACTGACCAAAATTTGCTCGACCGACTTAAACACGGCTTAACTAAAACAAGGCATGTACTCGCGGATGGTATACAAGAGGACTCATCAAGACCGATTGGTGACATTATCACGGAAATTGAAGACGGTTTACTCATGGCAGATGTGGGTATTGAAACCACAGATAAGCTCATATCCCAATTAAAATCGCTCATCGATAACTCTAAACCGCCTCATGATATCCCTACATTACTTGGGCAATGCATTTTCGAGTTGTTGCAGCCCTGCAATCAACCCATGTTACTTGGCAGGATCAAGCCTTTTTCAATTCTTGTCGTGGGTGTCAATGGCGCGGGCAAAACAACAACCATTGGTAAATTAGCACGCCGTCTTAAGAAAAATCGTAAATCTGTCATGCTTGCAGCAGGCGATACTTTTCGCGCTGCAGCCGTAGAGCAACTCATTACTTGGGGCGAGCGCAACGATATTCCCATAGTATCTCAGGCCAGCGGGGCGGATAGCGCTTCTGTTATATTTGATGCGCTAGAATCGGCGCAAGCACGCAATATTGATGTGCTGATTGCTGATACAGCAGGTCGTTTACATACTCAAAATGACTTAATGACTGAGCTAGAAAAAGTTAAACGCGTAATGACTAAACTTGATGCGAATGCCCCACATGAAACACTGTTAGTGCTGGATGCCAGCATGGGGCAAAACGCGCTAAAGCAAGCCAAGGAATTTCACCAGGCCATGGATGTCACTGGATTATGCATAACCAAACTGGATGGCACTGCTAAAGGCGGTGTCGTACTCGCCATTGCTGATCAACTTGGATTACCTATTCGTTATATTGGTGTCGGCGAGGGTATTGAAGATCTGCAAGTTTTCGATGCAAAAGAATTTTCTTCAGCACTAGTCAACCGCGATCTCAACTCATAGATTATATGATTCGACTGCAGAATATTTGCAAACGTTATCCCGAAAGCGGAGAGGTGCTCAGTCAAATTAACTTGCAGTTAAACAATGCGGAAATGTGTTTTCTCACTGGCCCATCCGGATCCGGTAAAAGCTCACTGCTGAAGTTAGTAGCTCTAATCGAGCCACCAACGCGCGGCAAACTATACTTCGATGAAAAAAATGTCACAGCAATAAATAAGCAACGAATTGCAAACTTTCGTCGTCAAATGGGACTGGTCTTCCAAGACCACCGCCTGCTAAATGACCGTAATGTATATGAGAATGTGGCATTGCCTTTACGTATTAATGGCTATGCGCCAAAAGATATTCCTCGACGGGTAAGAGCAGCACTGGACAAAGTTAATTTATTAAAGAAAGAAAAATCCATCCCTATTTCATTATCAGGAGGTGAGCAACAACGAGTCGGTATTGCTCGCGCCATTGTTCATAAACCCCGCTTGCTGCTCGCAGATGAACCCACTGGTAATCTAGACCCTGAGTTATCCGCTGACATTATGAAGTTATTCCTCGATTTCAACCAAGTAGGCGTTACAGTGTTGATAGCAAGCCATGATGTTAATTTAATTGAGAATTTTAATAAGCGTATTATAAAACTCAACAGCGGCCAACTAGAATATGGTGAGGATTAAGTTGTGAAGCAAACCTTACCCAGTCAACTCAACAATAAAGCGATACTTTGGGCAGAACACCATCTTGAAAGTTTAACAACTAGCTTTAATCGCTATCGATCCAATCCTATTTCATATGGCTTTACTGTTGCGATGATTGCTATTGCTTTATCTATTCCGATGGGCATATACATTTTTTTTTCCAGCGCTCAGCAACTCACCCAGCAATGGGATGGCGACAAACAAATTACTATATTTTTAAATGATGACATTACCCTATCTCAAGCACAGTCATTAGCCAAAGAACTAAAGAACACCGCCAATGTGCTCGACACACGTGTGCTAGATAAACAACAGGCGCTCACCGACTTCAAACAACAAATGGGGCTCAACTCGCTATCCTCCGACTTACCGGACAATCCACTTCCTCATCTCATCATAATTGATCCACAGCTTGCATTATCAGATATTAATTCATTAAAGGAACTTGAAGCAGAATTAAATAACACCCCACAAGTACAACTCGTCCAATTCGACTTGATATGGTTTCAAAGACTACAAGCCATTCTTGATATGGTTAAGCAGATTCAGTGGCTAGTCAGTATTGTTTTGCTATTAGCTATCGCACTGATTATTGCAAATGTTATTCGCTGGGAAGTGTCTGCCCGACACTCTGAGATTGAAATCATTAAGCTTGTTGGTGCATCTGACGCCTACGTCAGGCGTCCATTTTTATATAGTGGTTTATGGCTAGGCATTGGCGGGTCGTTACTAGCAATTTTGATTGTTTCGATCAGTACTTGGTTAGTACGACTGAAAACAGATCAACTGGCTTTGCTATTCGATAGTGAATTTAAACTATCAAGTCTATCTGTAAGCCTATGTATGTTGATAGTTGCTTTTATAAGCATTGTTGGTATCGCCGCTTCATGGGTGGCGGTGACACACAAGCTAAAGCACTATTGTTAGACTTCTTTTCTCTACCAGTCTTCTACTAAATTACTCGCGGTCAATCGCCAATTAATCGCATCGGCGGTATCAAATATTAACTCTCGAGAAAATGATTGGCGGTCTCGGTCTTGCACTCTTTTTTGCATGTGTGGCAGACCTTTTTCTAGCCAACCATCGATGGTGGGCTGGTCGACACCAAAGATATGGGCAAGATCAGCTTTGCTAACTTGTACTCCTGGCATGAATATATCTCTTATTTAAAGATTCACCGTGTAACGGAAAATATGTTTATCAAATAAAGCACACCTTGGGGTTCAGATATTATTTTGACCAATTATTAACCGCCAAAGAGGGTCATAGCCTGGAATATAATGTATGAAATATCCCTGCTTCTGTCATGACACAAGCAGTATAAGTCAACATATTCACCGAATTTTGCCAACCATCCATCGATGTTGACCGTTCATCAGTGCAGGCATTCACCTAAATGCACTCCTTACAAGCAACCCTTTCCTCTAGTTGGGTATTGCCAGCTAAGGTACTCCAATGAAGTCTCCTGGGATAGACGGTAGTCGTCTCTATGGATAAGTATGGTCGATAAAGTGGTGCCCACATTCTGACTATCTGTACACGGAACAAACCTACTGGTTAGCACTCTAACGCTGTGAGTGCTAAAATATAATTTATGACTTTTGGAGAGCTTAATCTATGAGCAACACACTGGCGATTTCGCAACCGCATGAGCTGACTTTATCAGCTGGTAGTATTGATGCCTATATCAATGTAGCGCATCAATTGCCTATTTTATCTGCTGAGCAAGAATATGACTTGGCCACACGTTTGCGCCAACATCAGGATCTTGATGCTGCGAGACAGCTCATTACCCATCATCTTCGCTTCGTAGTTAAGATTGCTCGTGGCTATAATGGCTACGGACTTGCTCTCGCCGATCTCATTCAGGAAGGCAATATTGGCTTGATGAAAGCGGTTAAACGATTTGATCCTGAGCAAAACGTGAGATTAGTGTCGTTTGCTGTGCATTGGATTCGTGCCGAAATTCATGAGTTTATATTACGTAATTGGCGCATCGTTAAAGTCGCTACCACTAAAGCCCAGCGTAAATTATTTTTCAACCTACGCAGCAAAAAAAATCGACTTGGCTGGTTAAACCATGCAGAGGTTGAATCTGTTGCCAATGATTTGGGTGTAAAGCCCAGCGATGTGCTAGAAATGGAATCACGTTTAAGTGGCCAGGATCTTGGCTTTGACGCCCCTACAAGCAACAATGATGAGGAAAATATTTCCTCACCTGCGGCTTACTTAACTCATCAAGATGATGACCCTGAAACAAGCTTTGAAAAAAGTGACTGGTCTGAACATCAAGTGACTCGTTTGAATAATGCTTTAAAAGTGCTGGATGATCGCAGTCGAGAAATTATTCAGGCAAGATGGTTAAACGATAAGAAAGAAACACTGCAAAATCTCGCCAAACAATATAATGTTTCAGCGGAACGTATTCGCCAGCTTGAAAATAATGCCATGAAAAAACTACAGGCGCATATTGCTAGCTAGTAATTTTGCGCTTAGCGTTAAAGCAGTGGCAGATAGCGGTCGATAAGCAATACTGCGAACAACACCATCAAATAAATAATTGAATAGACAAAGGTATTAATTGCCTTTGTTCTATTTTTCGTGATTTGCAAGCTAATCGCGTAGTATAAAAATATTGCGTTTAACACAAGAACGCATGTCAAATATAACCAGCCTGACATCCCCGTAAAAAATGGCAATACAGTGATAACACTCATAAGAATTGTGTAGAGTGTAATTTGCAAGCGCGTATAGTCGTCGCCATGTGTAACCGGTAGCATGGGTATATCAACCTTGGCATATTCATCTTTACGGTATAACGCCAGCGCCCAAAAGTGTGGTGGTGTCCAAGTAAAAATGATTAATAACAACAGTAGGCCATCTGCTTCTATTTGCCCCGTAACTGCTGTCCAACCCAGTAATGGCGGTGTAGCACCCGCTAAACCTCCAATGACAATGTTTTGGGGCGTCGCCCGCTTTAGATACATAGTGTAAATAACTGCGTAACCCACTAAAGAAGCGAAGGTTAGTAACGCAGTTAACACATTAATTTTAATGATTAACACTGCCATTCCCATCAACCCGATAACCGCTGCAAAGCTAAGTACTGAAGATTTGCTTAAAGCGCCCGAGGGGAGTGGACGTAATTTAGTTCTATCCATTGCGGCATCTATGCGAGTATCCGCAACGTGATTTATGGCTGCTGCCGAGCTAGCCACAAGACCAATGCCTACCGTGGCATAAATTAAAGTCGCAATGGATACGTTGCCCGGATCAGCAAGTAACATGCCCACGATGGCCGTAAACACCATCAAGGCAACAACCTTAGGCTTACACAGCTCAAGGTAGTCTTGCCAACGAGCAAAAATGCTGTTGGTGTTGCTAATTGAAGGTAACTTGGTCGACATATCGGGTAGATCTTTTGGCTAGTGGTTTGCCCAAGGTTATTTAATTATTTTGCGCAGATCTTAACATATATGCGCTTGTGACAAGGCTAAATAACAGTAAAAGTGCTACTCCGTTATGCATCACCGCCACCGCTAAAGGCAACTTAAACACTATATTTGAGATGCCGAGACCCAGCTGGATAAGCAATAAGAAGAAAACCATATAGGCAACAGTCCGCAAGTGTTGGCCAGAGTCAGAAAACTTAAATAATCTTGTCACATAAAACAGTATTGCCAACGTCGTTACTAATGCGCCAATTCGGTGGACATAATGAATCGCAACACGGGCCGGATGATCCAACACGCCAAACTCATAGTCGACGCCGAGTCCACGCCATAATACGAATGCATCGCTGAAGTCCATATTTGGCCACCATGATTGCTGGCACTTAGGGAAGTCCACACATGCCAAAGCAGCGTAATTTGAGCTCACCCAACCTCCCAAAGCAATTTGGCCAGCAAGAATAGCAATAACAACCACAGAGAGGGCAAATAAAGGCCGAGCCACTGAGGCAATGATATCGGGTTGCAGTGTACTCGTTCGTAGCCACTGCCAGGCGAGTAGATTAAACAATGTGAAACCACCCAGCAGATGAGCCATCACAACTAATGGCTTAAGTTGCAAGGTAACAGTCCACATACCCAGTGCTGCCTGAAATACTAACACTGCTGCTAGAATAACCCCGGCGGTTACATGTCTGTCACCATTATCGTCTTTCCTAAACAGATAAAAAGCGATAACAAAAATAAGTATTCCAAGCGTGCCTGCAAAATAACGATGGATCATTTCTTTCCAGGCTTTACCAATCTCTACTGCGCGCTCAAAGTTATCGTTAGCATGTGCAACTTCTGAATCAGTGTCTGGAATACCAATTATATGGCCGTAACAACCGGGCCAATCGGGACAACCCAAACCAGCATCAGACAAACGCACATAGGCACCCAGCACGATAACAACAAACGCAAGTATCATTGCACCTAATACAATATTCCTAAATGTCGTACTCATAATGTTTAACCAATATTAGAAATTTTTAACAGCTTTTTTATATCCTTTAACAATCCTTTCGACGTCGCATTATTGTCATACTGCATCATCATATTTCCATGCGGATCTAACAGATATATCGTTTCAGGAATTAACTGTTTATTTGAGCCAGGTTGTGACTCTAGCTCTAATCGTTTTAGCTGCCCTACTGCTGTGTTTAGATTTCGCGAAGCAATATCTGCATTAAGTGGCTTGCTACCTATTAACAACACTGATTGTATGCGATTGACTTCTCTTCCTGTTGCTTTTTTAGATTGGCGCAACTTAAACAGACTCGCCTCACATTCCAAATTACATCCTCTAGGCGCATAGACAAGATAAGTCCATTTACCCTTTAGGTCTTCGAGTGAGAGTGCACTGTTGGCCTGAGTAATTATTTCGAGAGTTATAATCGGTTCTGCAGGATGTATTAACTGCCCATGCGAAACAGCATTCATGGTTGGTAAATAGTTTCGTAGCGAATACATTGTGATAGCAATTAACAAAGGAACGACAAATATCGCCATCAGCATATAGCCAGATAATTTAGTGTTTTCTTTTTTCATGTTTTTTTCAATAAGGGTTTAATGCAATACCACCACCACAATACAACAACCGCTAAAGCCATTGCGAACCATTGAAATGCATAGCCAAAGTGTTTTTGTGCAGACATACTGTATTCAGACCAGTCTCTGCGATATCCATGTGGTTGATTTTCATCTAGACGCAGAGTGAAAGGCTGAAGTGTAATGTTTAGTCTGTCACTTAGCTGTTGATAATCGACAAATTGTATTCTCCGAGGCCAGCCACTATCTTCTCCATCCGCGATACCTCCTAAGCTGTATGTTTCCGCGTAAGGAACATAGACACTGCCTTTAACATACTGTGAAGCACTTTGTTCTATTTCAACACTCGGTAATATTTCTCTATGGGCAGCTTGTGGTAGCCAGCCTCGGTCTACCAACACCCAGTATGGGTTTCCATTCTGTTCAATACTTAATGGTGAAAGTACATTATACCCGCTGATACCATCCCTCACTTGATTGTCCAATAGAAACTGCTTTGTACTGTCATATACACCTTGCAAGGTGATTTTTTTATAGCGCCACGATTGAAGTTCGCCTAGTGGCAAACGTATATCTTGATAATCTGCATCGTCCGAGGAAGTGGCATGCTCGATATCAGATTTGATATTCCCTCTTCCTAATTGCCATGTGCCCAAACTTAAAAACAATACAAGTGCAACCAAGCTTATTATCTGTATAAATATAAAACGTAGGCTGTCTGTTTTCATCGATTAAGCATTCTAGAAAGCATTTTTTGATAGAGATGGTTATACTTAGACAGTAATTGAAGAATAGGTCGGCTCATGCTTATTAAAATATTTGTAGTAATACTGTTTCTTATGATTATTGGTAGTCTCGCGTCAGCGTTATTTCACCTGCTTGTCTCTAAAGAAAGTAACGACAAAACTGTGCGCGCATTAACTTATCGAATCGGCTTATCAGTGCTCGCATTTATCATACTTATTGTTAGTGCCAAATTTGGCTGGATCCAACCACGCGTTTAATACTCTTTTTATCAACGCCTAATGTAAAAAGGCGCCTCTAAGGCGCCTTTTTAGTTATATCTATCGACTGAGTTAAATCATGTAGACAAATATAAACAAGCCTAGCCACACTACATCCACAAAGTGCCAATACCAGGCCACTGCTTCAAATGCAAAATGTCTTTCTGGTGTGAAGTGACCTGCCATACACCTGAATAAAATTACAATCAGCATAATTGCACCGAGCGTTACATGAAAGCCGTGGAACCCTGTAAGCATGAAGAATGTCGTACCGAATATACCAGAACCCAAGGTGAGACCAAGATCCTTATACGCATGCATGTACTCGTAGGCCTGCACAAACATAAAGATTACACCCAGGGCGATTGTTAAGAACAACCCTAAAATGAGTTGCATACGATGATTTGCTTTTAATGCATGATGCGCCCATGTCAGGGTAACACCACTAGACAACAATAAAGCGGTATTGATCGCAGGTAACCCCCAAGCAGGAATATGTTCGTATTCACCACCAATGTAACCCGGTCCATTAGCATCGGTTGGCCACGTGCCCTCATAACCATTCCATAAAAATGCATTGGTATTGACACCGTCTCCTTCACCGCTTAACCATGGCAATGAATAGGATCTAGCATAAAATAGAGCGCCAAAGAATGCCGCAAAGAACATTACTTCAGAAAATATGAACCAAAACATTCCCCAACGGAATGACATATCCACTTGCATGTTGTACATGCCCTTTTGATTTTCTTTAATGACGGTTCCAAACCATCCAAACATCATGAATAACACAATGGCGAGTCCGACCATCATCATCGGCGAACCCCAAGTAACATTATTCAAGAAGTTGGCAAAACCAACCATGAGTGTACATACACCAATTGAACCTACAATTGGCCAATGACTCCCATGTGGGATGTAATATGAATTTTCAGCATGTGCCATGACTTAATCCTCAGTTAAATGCTATGACTGATTCGTCTGAATCAAAGTTATTTATATTTGCACTATTCGTTATATCGAAAAATGTATATGACAGAGTGACAACTTTTACATCCTTGGGCAGTTTTGGATTAATCATAAAACTTAACGGCATCTCAACTTGTTGCCCTGCCTCAATGGGTTGGTTTTCAAAACAAAAGCATTCTGTTTTTACCAAGTGTTTATTCGCGACATATGGAGTAATGCTTGGTACTGCTTGGCCTACCATCTGCGCTTGAGTGACATTCTTAGCGATGTAATTAGTTGTATAAACTCGTCCCGGGTGTACCTGCATTTTGGATACCTCAGGTTTAACTTCCCAGGGCATTGATTGATTAAGTGAGGCATCAAACTCGACTGTGACCAATCGAGTTGTATCTTCAACGATTTCTTGTGCCACTAGTTCTTGATTTTCATCTTGCGTAAAACGCAAACCAGTTATATCGCAAAATACATCGTACAAAGGAACCAACACATAACCAAAGCCAAACATGCAAACAGCAACTATGGCTAGTTTTGAAACCACGGTTTTCGATGATTTATCCATACCTAATTACTACTACCCACTAAAAAGTAAAAGCCAATGTAGATAGCAAGGGCAACTATCGCCAGTATGAACACCGTGCGATTAGCTGCCTTTTGTTGCTTACGTTTAGCATCCATTGCTAACTACTAATCCTATTCACCTGTCTACTTAATAACAGGTGGTGTTGTAAAGCTGTGGTATGGAGCAGGTGATGCAAGTGTCCACTCAAGCCCCTCTGCGTTATCCCACACTTGGCTAGTTGCTTTTTCGCCACTTCGGATAGCCTGTATTACTAGATACAAGAAAATCAGCTGAGCGAAACCAAAGCCGAATGCACCTACCGTGGCCATCATGTTGTAGTCAGAGAACTGCAATGCATAATCTGGAATACGCCTTGGCATTCCCGCCAAGCCAACGAAGTGCATAGGGAAGAAAGTGAGATTGACAAAAATAGTAGATAACCAGAAATGCCACTTACCCAGCGTTTCGTTGTACATATTGCCACACCACTTGGGTAGCCAGTAATACACGGCAGCAATAATGGCAAAGATAGAGCCTGGTACTAACACATAGTGGAAGTGGGCAACGACGAAATAGGTATCATGGTATTGGAAGTCTACCGGCGCCAATGCCAGCATTAATCCAGAGAAACCACCAATCGAAAACATGATGATGAAACCGAGCGCAAACAACATTGGCGTTTCAAATGTCATAGCACCGCGCCACATCGTCGCTATCCAGTTAAATACCTTAACCCCGGTAGGCACAGCAATTAACATGGTGGCAAACATGAAGAACAATTCTCCTGCCAGGGGCATTCCCACAGTGAACATATGATGGGCCCATACGATGAATGACAAAAATGCAATTGACCCAGTCGCATACACCATTGACGCATAACCAAATAGTGGCTTGCGTGCAAAGGTTGGAATGATGCTAGAAATTACACCGAATGAAGGCAGAATCAAAATGTAAACTTCGGGATGACCAAAGAACCAGAAGATATGCTGGAACATAACAGGGTCACCACCACCTGCGGCATTGAAGAAGCTGGTGCCGAAGAACTTATCTGTTAACAACATTGTAATTCCACCGGCCAAGACTGGCATTACAGCGATAAGCAGATATGCAGTAATTAACCATGTCCAGACAAACAGCGGCATCTTCATTAATGTCATGCCTGGTGCGCGCATATTCAAGATGGTCGCAATGACGTTAATCGCGCCCATAATCGAAGACAGTCCCATAAAGTGCATGGACAAAATTACAAAAGGTAGAGCGTCACCGGTTTGCAGTACCAGAGGAGGATACAGTGTCCAGCCCCCTGCAGGACCGCCGCCATCCATGAATAATGTTGATAACATCATGGCAAATGCAAATGGCAGGATCCAGAAACTCCAGTTATTCATGCGTGGCAAGGCCATATCCGTTGCGCCCACCATCATTGGAATAAGCCAGTTAGCTAAGCCAGTAAATGCCGGCATCACGACACCAAAAATCATCATGATGGCATGCATGGTTGTCATCGAATTGAAGAATTGTGGATCGACAAACTGTAATCCTGGCTCGAATAATTCTGAGCGAATTACCAGAGCCATTACTCCGCCAATTAAAAACATAATGAACGAGAACCATAGGTATAACGTTCCTATGTCTTTATGGTTGGTAGTGAACAACCAACGTTTTATGGAATAAGGACTCTCCTGGTGATCATCATGATGATCGTCGGTAGCAACCGTACTCATTGTGTACTCCTTAAGTTTGATACATTAAATTAAATTCTTGCAGACTGCGCGTCTATTTATTGAGTAACCGACGCGAGCTCAGTATTTGTCTCGAGTGTTGTGTTGTCTGCTAAAAACTGCTGGAACTCCGACTCTTCAACAGCACGCACAACGATCGGCATAAAGCCATGATCACGTCCACATAGCTCAGCGCACTGTCCTCGGTAAGTCCCGGCAGTATTAATTTTAGTCCAGGCCTCGTTAATGAAACCTGGTATAGCATCTTTCTTAACAGCCAGATCAGGCACCCACCATGCATGATTAACGTCATTAGCAGTGATAAGGAAACGTACCTTTTTACCGACAGGCAAGACGAGCTCATTATCTACTTCCAATAGATAATTGTCTGACTTGTCTTCATTATTATTTATCTGGCTTCTAGGTGTCTTGAGTACGCTGTAGAAATCAACGCCTTCATCAATGTATTCGTAATGCCACAACCATTGATAACCGGTAATCTTGACCGTGAGTTCGTAATCACTAGTATCTTCCATTGCAACCAGTGTGGTCGTTGCTGGAATAGCAAGTCCAATTAAAATCAAAAATGGAATAGTTGTCCAAATTGCTTCCACGGTAGTGCTTTCATGAAAGTTAGCTGGAGTCACACCTCTCGACTTGCGATGTGCAAAAATTGAATAGAACATTACTCCAAATACAAGTATCGCGATGACGACACATAACCAGAGTGCGATCATGTGCATATCAAACACATCTTTACTGATATCAGTAACGCCCACAGGCATATTGATTGGCTGACCGGCATTTGCAAAATTAGCCAATGCAAATACTCCGCCAACGGCTGAAAGCCATTTAAGCCAGTTGTTACCACTCATTTTTAATACTCCCTATATAAAAAACGTTTTAATCTGATGGTAAAAGTGCTTTTCTCAAAGATATAGCAAGCTCTTTACGCTCTTGCTCAGTTAAACATGCTCCCAATTCTAGCGCTTTCCCTTTTGATCTCATCACCAGTTTACTGTGTCTACTCGGTAACGCTGGTGGAAGTAATTCTATTTTCGTCCATGCCCGCTGAAACTCATATATTTGGCGTGTTTTTCTGCGCCCTATTTCTATGTGTACGTTGTCGGCATCTATTGAAATTACTTCACGATGCGTCGACTGCAAGCCGGTCCAATATAGTATCCCTGTTAATAATAAGATCTCTAGGCCTGCGAAAGGTAAAATCATCCAAAATCCCTGTAACGCAAAGGCACCGGCGATACTGAATGAGATAAATGCCAAGCTAGCGACAAAGACCTTGTTTTCCTGCCATGACATAGAACAGTTAGGCATCACAACGAAACGTGAAAGCTTCCTTTCTGCTACTGCCTCTGTCTCCATAGGGCACCTATTTATTCTTAACTTAGATTACTCAATTACAGTGAATACTTATATGCTAATACTAGCAATGATTAGTATAGAAGTCATAGCTACTCTAATAGATTTTTTATCGATTGATTAGACCTCGATTGACATATATCAGCATTGGCCTGAACAGAATACGCACAATTCGTATGCAGAGTACTAAATTTCATTTCTACAGAGTAAATATTAACCAATTCAGCTGAATCTGATCGGTTGCCAATCTGAGGCACTTCCCTGGTTCGGTTGCAGACCAGAGCGCTTCCAGCCATGTCCATAAATAACTTCATAACTAGCAGGGTATTTTTGGTTGGCCAATACTAATTTTTCATATTCTTGGAGCATACTCTTGATCCGCGACTTCCCCATTAGGTGGCGAGCTCGCCCCTCTAAGTGATTTGTTGCACCTGTCGCGCGCAAATCGTTCAGCAGCAGCAGGGGTTTAGAATATTCCACAGTAATAACTTCAGACTCTATGACAACATCCGAATAACCTGTCGCCAAAAGTCCATCTCCCAGCGACTGCATGTCATGGAAAGATGAGACATGCGCTTGATTGTCGACTTTGGCAAAACACTCACGCAATTCTTTTAAAGTGCCTGGGCCGAAGGTGGAGAAAATAAATAGCCCGTCTTGTTTTAGAATCTGATAATTCCCAATAAATGCTTTTTCGATGTCGTTGCACCATTGATATGTAGATGCTGAAAAAACAATATCAAAAAAATCACCGGCATAAGGTAACGCTTCTACATCTGCACACACAGGGCGATGGTTGATTTGTTCATATTGTTGTTTAGCAAACATAAGCATTGCTTGCGACACATCACATGCAAAGTAACTTTCCTTACCAAACATACTTGTAAGTGGTTGGCTGGCCAGACCTGTGCCACTGCCTACATCGAGTAAATTATTTACCTCCTCGGGATGTAACACTTTGAGCTTTTCAATTAAGCGCGCCAAAATTTCTTTTTGCAAAACCGCAGCAGCATCGTATGTTCGGGCTGCGCGCGAAAAAGCAGTTTTAATTTTCTGTTTTGAAAATTGTGTCGACAATGCGCGTGTATTCACATTTCAAAGTGGCCCTCCATGGCCGCTAATACTTCATTAGGATGAGAGAGGTGTGGCACATGTCCAGCATGCTCAATTAGGTGTAGTGGTGCCTGACAAAGCGTTGCAAAATGTCGTGCAGACTCAACTTTCACTACTGCATCCTCCACCCCATGAATAAAGCAAATCTGGCAACTAAGATGGCTTAATTCTGCTTGATAGTTTATCTTTTTTAACAACTCCAATCCGACACCACATTCAGCTAAATTATATTCTTCAAATGGACAAATGTTTTTTAATTCACGCAAGGTCGATTTAGCAAATGCATCACCTTGGACTTGCAGTTTTAGGAATCTTTGTAAGGTTTTAATTGGCTGTTGTTCATAATGATGTTGGAAAGTTTGATACCAGTCAAAATTTATACCAGCATTCGCATCGTGTTCAGCTACAAAAGTAGGCACAGAAGAAATAAAACAAATATTTTTAACCAAATTTGGGTGACGCGTTGCCAAAGCAATAGCTAATAACCCACCCATAGACCAAGCAAGAACAAATACAGATTTATTGATACTTGCTGCGAGCTGATCAATGTACTGATCAAAATTTTTTAACCCTGTGTGCATAGTGTTCTCTGCTTGCCACGATGGTGCATGACAATTCGCCTGGTAACACTCACTTATTGCTGGAATAATTAACTTCCAAACATCACAGGTTGCACCCCAACCAGTAAATAATATTATTTCTTTATTCACGCCGTTAGCTTAATTGTAATTTTATATGTCAGTTAGCATCACACACTTACTTGCTATTTTGATCAGTTATCTTATTGGTGCTATTTCCAGCTCAATCATTATTGCTCGTGTTATGAGACTACCAGACCCACGCCAGCTAGGTTCGGGTAATCCAGGCGCGACAAACATGTTGCGTACCGGGAGTAAGAAAGCGGCTGTACTCACCCTTATAGGAGATCTGCTCAAAGGGCTTATCCCGCTATTGATTGCACGTTGGCTAGGGGTAGAACTCACTGTTCTTTGCATGATGGGTTTAGCCGCAGTTATTGGACATATGTACCCCATGTACTATCGCTTTGCTGGTGGTAAGGGGGTGGCAACCACATTAGGCGTGATATTAGGTATCCAATGGCTACTTGCCTTGGTATGGGTAACACTATGGCTTGTCACAGCAAAACTTAGCGGATACTCCTCTGTTGCAGCATTGGTGGCAATCACGGCACTTCCGTTATCATCTTATTTTCTTAATCTGCCAACTAGCGTCACTCAAACATGCATAATTATTGCTGCTCTGGTGATATGGCGACATCGTTCAAATATTAAAAATTTACTCTCAGGTAAAGAAGATAAAATAAACAGTGGCCACTAATTTAATGCCTCCAATGACCAGCGAGGCTGCACTTTTATGCTATTCGTTTCGGCAAACTTACCCTGCATCGCATAGTGCAAACCAGCATAGGCTATCATCAAGCCATTATCCGTACATACACTTAACTCAGGAAAAATAACCTGCTTACCCTGCTCACTTAAGCAGGAGAACTTTTTCCTTAAACTTTGATTGGCACTAACACCTCCAGCCACCACTAATGTAGATAAACCTGTTTGTTCAAGTGCACGTTCGCATTTCACGAATAAAGTATCAGTGACCGCTTCTTGAAATGCATAGGCAATATCTGCTTTATCCGATTCACAATCCGCGCTCTTTTTATACTCCAACAAGGTATGCGTTTTTAGGCCGCTAAAGCTAAAGTCTAAGCTTGCGTGATCAATCATCGGACGGGGAAAGTCATTGCGTTTATTCACCGACTGCTTCGCGAGACGCTCGATTAGAGGCCCGCCGGGATAACCCAGACCAAGCTGTTTAGCTACTTTATCAAATGCTTCACCGACAGCGTCATCTCTGCTTTGACCAAGCACGTGATAATTTCCGAGCTGATTGGCTTGCACAATTAGCGTATGGCCACCAGACACAAGCAGACATAAAAAAGGAAAGCTCAAGCCAGAAGTTTGATGAAGGAAAGGCACCAGCAAGTGCGCTTCCATGTGATGCACAGGTATTGAAGGAACCCCTAACGACCAGGCGAGTGACTGACCGTATGACGCTCCCACAAACAGCGCGCCTATCAGCCCTGGACCAGCAGTGTAAGCAACAGCATCAATATCCTTAACTTCAAGTGCTGCTTCTTGAATACATTCCTTCACTAGTGGAGTTAACTTACGAATATGGTCCCGCGAGGCTAATTCTGGTACCACACCGCCAAATTGAGCATGAACCGCAACTTGACTATAAAGCCGATCCGCTAGCACCTTGCCCTCATCATTAACAATGGCCACACCCGTTTCATCACATGACGACTCAATTCCCATTACGTTCATAAGCTATTTTGCACATTCCTGAATAAAATATGGAGAAATCACCAGTTTTTGGTTGTAATCGAGCATAGCGCATTTATAATCCACCGTCCTTTTGATGAATCACTATACGCAATACGAGGATTTATGCCTGGAGTTAGAGTTAAAGAAAACGAGCCATTTGATGTCGCCTTAAGAAGGTTTCGCCGTTCTTGTGAAAAAGCCGGTGTATTAACAGAAGTGCGTCGCAGAGAATTTTATGAAAAGCCCACTGCGGTGCGTAAACGTAAAGCGGCTGCGGCCGTAAAGCGTAATTTGAAGCGCGTTTTCCGAACCACCCTAAAACGACGCCGTCTCTACTAAGAATCAATAACTTAGTGGCTAATTCTAGTCCTCTCAAAGAAACCATCATGGCCGATATGAAATCAGCCATGAAAAGCGCTAATAAAGAGCAGCTGGCGACTATTCGCTTGATACTCGCTGCAATAAAACAGGTCGAAGTTGACTCACGAGAAGATCTCGATAATCAACAGATCATTGCCATCATCGACAAAATGAGCAAACAACGACGAGAATCTATCGAGCAATTCGAAGGGGCTGGCCGAAATGACCTCGCCGAAAAAGAAAAAATGGAACTTGAGGTAATTTGCCAGTATTTGCCGCAAGCACTCAGTGAGCAAGAAATCACTCAACTGATCGATCAAGCAATGTCACAGACCTCGGCCTCATCAATGAAAGACATGGGTGCAGTGATGGCAATATTAAAACCACAGCTGCAAGGCCGCGCAGATATGGGTCAGGTGAGTCGGCAAATAAAATCAAAACTCACAGCTCGCTAAACTCTTCCTCTTACACTGTGCAATAAAAATATATCTTCGCAACAACCCCAGCATCAGATAGGCTTTCACACATACATAGCAATGGAAGCAAATTAAAAAACATCATGTCTGCATTGAAAAACGATCGCTTTATTCGCGCATTACTTCGTCAACCTGTTGATAAAACTCCAATATGGATTATGCGTCAAGCTGGTCGCTATTTACCGGAATATCGTGCTACCAGAAAAAAGGCAGGCGACTTCTTAACATTATGCAAAACACCTGAGCTTGCATGTGAAGTAACACTTCAACCACTCACAAGATTTGATTTAGATGCAGCGATACTTTTTTCCGACATTTTAACAATTCCAGATGCAATGGGTTTGGGACTACAGTTCAAAGAAGGCGATGGTCCTAGTTTCACCAATCCAGTCAAGACTAAAAGTGATATAAATAAACTCCATGTCCCCGATCCTAGTTCTGATCTTCGCTATGTCGTTGATGCTGTCTCTTTAATTCGTCATGAGCTTAACGATCGTGTTCCATTGATTGGATTCTCAGGCAGCCCGTGGACATTAGCCACCTATATGGTTGAAGGCGGTTCATCCAAAGAGTTCAGTAAAGTAAAGGCAATGTTGTATGACGCACCAGATGCCATGCAACAATTACTAACCATCTTGAGTGACAGTGTTGCCAATTACTTAAATGCCCAAATCGAAGCGGGCGCTCAAGCGGTGATGATATTTGACACATGGGGCGGAGCTCTCACACCCGAAGACTATCGACACTATTCATTAGCTTCAATGATAAGCATTGTCGAACAACTCAACACAAGTTATGAAGACCAAACAATCCCTGTGACACTATTTTCAAAAGGAGCGAATCATTCACTCCCTGATTTAGCAAACTCAGGCGCCAACGCAGTAGGATTGGATTGGACTGTCAATATTGCTGAAGCTAAAAAGCTAATCGAAAATAAAGTCGCGCTTCAAGGCAACCTTGACCCAGGGGTGTTATACAGTTCAAAGGAATCAATTATTCAACATGCACAACAAATCATCGATGACTTTGATGGCACTACCGGGCATGTGTTTAATTTAGGCCACGGCATTCATCCGGGCATTGATCCAGATAAAGTTAAAGTGTTAGTTGATTTCGTTCATAGCTATAGCGAATCTAAACACTAAGGTATCAACTTGAGTTCATAAATGCTTGCTGTGTAGACTCTAGAAAAGCATCTAGAACAGTTGCTCAGGAAGCCCCTCTCCATGATCCACACCGATTGTGCTCGTTGTAGGTTTAACACGTACAGTTGTTGGTCCGGTGAATTCAATTCCAGGTACTTGATCAATATGAAATGCTTCTAATATGCCAATACCACTTTCTTGATCAATAATTTCACCTGTTTGTGGATCTACTTTCAGCATCACCATATCCTCTGGCAAAGCACGTTCAATAGTTGGCTCACCTTGAAGCGCTACTTGCATGTAGTCAATCCAAATTGGTAATGAGGCGACGCCTCCTACTTCACCACGTCCGAGTGGTTTGTTTTCATCGAAGCCAAGCCATACCACTGTCGCTACATTAGGGTGGTAGCCGGCAAACCACGCATCATGCTGATCGTTAGTGGTGCCTGTTTTACCTACAATGTCAGAGCGATTTAATGATAATGCACGCCTCCCCGTGCCATACTTAATTACATCTTTCATCATGCTATCCATTTGATACACATTCATTTCGGATATAACTCTGGGTGCAACCCGAATATCAATTTGCTCGATATCGTCAGTGGCATCATCGGATATACCAAGCTCCGCTAACTCTTCCGCATGCATATATATTTCTGTAGCCAAACGTGCACACTCTGCATCACACACACGCAAAGGATTTTCCCTGAACAATATTTCTTTATCCGGTCCCTCTATACGTTCAATGAAATAGGCATCAACTTTATAGCCGCCATTGGCAAACACAGCGTAGGCGTTGGCGAGAGTCAAAGGCGCGACCGCTGCGCTACCCAACGCGAGAGTCAGGTCCTTAGGCAGTTGCTTAATGTCAAAACCGAATTTCCCGGCATGTTCACGTGCGAATTTTCTGCCAATATCACGCAATAGTCTTATAGATACCATGTTGCGTGATTTGGTCAGCGCTAACCTCATGCGCGTGGGACCAAAAAACTTACCCGAGTAATTTTGTGGACGCCAAGTGTCCTCAGTGACCTGATCTTCAAATACGACAGGTGCATCATTGATTACACTTGCTGGCGTGAAACCGGCCTCAAGTGCGGCAGAATAAATAAATGGCTTAAACGATGAGCCCGGTTGACGTTTAGCTTGAGTGGCACGATTAAATTTACTGGCATAAAAGTCAAAGCCCCCGGTTAATGCCAAAACCGCACCGTCATCTGGCCGCAGCGAGACTAATGCACTCGATGCCTTAGGAAGTTGACGCAGCTGCCATCCTTTACCGGTATTTTGTACACGAACGATGTCTCCAAGATTTAATACATCTGACATTTGCTTGGGCACAGGTCCCATACTATTTTGTGTTTTGTATTTTCGCGCCCATTTCACTGCCTCTATATCAATTTGAATAATTTCTTTGGCTAGAGAGATAATTGCTTTATTTTCAGTGAGTTGCGTAACAACGCCGGGGTGCAAACCGCCTACCACAGGCATTTTGTCTACCAGTTCAGCTAACACATCCGCATCTGTCAGCTTGTCTACAGGAATGTTACCTTCGGGGCCGCGATACCCATGACGAAGGTCATAGGCAATAATGCCGCTTTTTACGGCATCTACGGCCGCTTGTTGTTTATCTGCCTCAATTGAAGTGTATACACTGTAACCATTTGAATAAGCATCTTCGCCATACATTGCCACCATCTCAGCACGTACCATTTCACCCACATAGGGTGCATCAACTTCTATATTTGCCGCATGACGCTTAGCGACAACCTTTGTAGATGCGGCAATTTCATATTCTTCATGAGTGATCATATCCAGTTCGAGCATGCGACCAAGTACATAATCACGCCGCACGCTGGCACGCTCAATATTACTGATTGGATTAAATTTAGACGGCGCCTTTGGCAAACCAGCTATCATCGCGATTTGTTCAAGCGTGAGATCAGGTGTTGTTTTGCCATAATAAACCTCGGCTGCAGCACCGACACCATATGCGCGCTGCCCTAAGTAGATTTTGTTTAAATATAGTTCAAGTATTTCCTGCTTAGAAAACTCGCGCTCAATGCGCAGGGCTAACATGATTTCTTTTATTTTACGCGTGTAGGTTCTTTCGGGGGTTAAAAAGAAATTTCTCGCCAATTGCATAGTGATGGTGCTACCGCCTTGTGCCTTCTGTCCGGTGATGACTAGATTTATCACCGCCCTTAGTAGACCTTGGTAATCAACGCCGGGATGTTCAAAAAACCGATCATCTTCGGCCGCCAGGAAGGCATCTATCATGGTTGGGGGAATTTGCTCAAAGCGCATTGGAATTCGGCGCTTTTCTCCAAACACTGCTATGAGTTTCCCTTCACGGCTATAAACTTTTAACGGAGTTTGCAATTTGACGTCTTTTAAAGACTCAACAGGTGGAAGCTGAGGAGAATAAATGAGGTACGCAGTCGACATAATCGCAACCACTGCGACGGACATAACGATTAATCCGATAAAACCCAGCTTAAACAACTTTATATTCAATGACATAAGATTAAAATGTTATTAATTCTGTAAGTTACGAACATAAGGCAAGATATGAATCAAAGAGTTCTCATCGAACTAAATTGTCAAAAACTCACATCTTGTTATAGAGTTCGGCTTATAATTTTAAATAAAGTGTAAATAGATTAAATAACTAACGGAAATTAAACGTGCTTCCATTTACATCGCGAAAAAATCCAGTCATAGGTATCGATATTAGCTCGACTTCCGTTAAAGCGTTAGAGCTATCGCACAGCGGCTCTGGATACCGTGTTGAATATTATGGTGTAGAGCCACTACCTGCCAACTGCATCACAGAAAAAGTGATTTCAGATGTTGACGCTGTGGGCGACTCTATACGAAAAGTGCTCAAACGAATAGGAACCAAAGCTAAAAAATGCACACTTGCTGTTGCAGGTTCCGCAGTAATAACGAAGGTCATCACGATGCCATCCTCTCTCACTGATGCAGAGATGGAAGGCCAGATCCAAATCGAAGCCGATCAATACATTCCCTATGCGCTAGAAGAAGTCAATTTAGACTTCAATGTACTCGGCCCAACCGAGGGTAATCCTGAAACGGTTGATGTCTTACTCGCCGCTTCTCGCAGTGAAAATGTTGAAATGCGTGTTGCAGCTGCCGAAGTTGCGGGGCTCACTCCAGTCGTGGTCGATGTAGAAGCCTATGCAATTGAGAATGTATATCCTTTGCTTGCCGATCAAATTCCTGGTCAAGGCATCGACAAAACAGTGGGCATACTTGACATCGGTTCTACCATGACAAGTCTTAATGTTATGCAGAATGGCACCATGATCTACACTCGTGAACAACCATTTGGTGGCAAGCAGCTTACTGAAGAGATCATGCATCAATATGGATTAACATACGAAGAAGCCGGTCTTGCGAAAAAAGAAGGCGGCCTACCAGATAACTACGTCACGGATTTACTTGAACCGTTCAAGTTAACCGCTGCGCAACAAGCGAATCGATTTTTACAGTTTTTTTACTCTGCCAGTCAACACTCAACGGTGGATCATATTGTTTTGGCTGGGGGTTGTGCCTCGATTCCAGGTCTGGATGAAAAAATTCAAAATGAATTAGGTATTTCAATTTCTACCGCCAATCCATTCACCAATGTTTCACTGGGTCCAAAAGTGAATCCGCAGGCATTAGGTAACGATGCTCCAGCATTATTAATTTCATGTGGACTAGCACTAAGAGCGTTCGACTAAACTACTATGGCTAAAATTAACTTACTCCCCTGGCGTGAAACCCTACGCAAAGAAAAACAACAAGAGTTTTTTGTCATGTTGGGCGTGGGCGCATTTATTGCGGTACTCGCCGTTGCGCTAGCTCACTTTCAAGTCGATGCACGTATTAATGCCCAAGAAAGACGTAATGATTTTCTGAAAAATGAAATCGTGGTACTCGATGAAAAAATTAAAGAAATTCAAAAATTAGATGCTACGCGTCGAGCACTTATTGAGAGAATGGAAGTCATTCAGAACTTACAAGCAACTCGCCCTGGGATTGTTCATTTATTTGATGAAGTTGTTACAACTCTACCAGACAGTGTATATCTCACCGAATTAACTCAAACAAACCAAAAGATAAAGCTATCAGGGCGTGCAGAATCTAACGCACGTGTGTCTGCGTATATGCGTAATATTGAAGCTTCTGAGTGGATGACCAAGCCAAAATTAAGTGTGATATCAGCTGAAGAAACAAAAGAAGGCCAACGCATAAGTTCATTTTCTCTAGAATTTGCTCAGACTAATCCTGAAGTGGATTTGGTCGATACGGATGAGTAATTGATTATGAAATTTTCTGACATTAATAACATCGATTTTAATAATATTGGCACCGCCCCTTTAGCTGTAAAACTTATAGTTATAGTGTTAGCTGCCGCCACAATTATCGGCTTAGGCTTTTATTTTGATACCAAAGATCAGCTGGCGACATATGATTCCGTCAAAGCAAAAGAACAAGAACTGAGAAATACTTTTGAAGTAAAGGTCAAGAAAGCAGCCAATCTCGATGAGCACAAAGCACAGCTAGAAGAAATGCGACGCACTTTCGGAACATTGCTTCGTCAGTTGCCAAGTAAAACTGAGATACCCGCATTAATTGTAGATATTTCTCAAACGGCATTAGCCAGTGGTCTTGAGATTAAGTTATTTAAACCAGGCAATGAAGTTGAAAAAGAGTTTTACGCTGAAAAACCGATAGATTTAGTTATGAATGGTGACTTTCATCAATTTGCAACCTTTGCTAGTGAAGTGGCGGCTCTGCCAAGGATTGTCACTTTGCATAATATTAAATTATCTCCTGGAAAAAGTGGCAACTCTATGACTATGAATGCTGCGGCCAAGACTTACCGCTACTTAGATCATGATGATGAAGAATAAGCATATGAATACGCTTAAAAAGAATATTCTTGATATTAAACAACTTCTGATGCTTTGTGTTGTTTTACTTTTTACAACAGGGTGTACTGAGGGCACTTCAGACTTAGAAGCGTGGGTAGAGGATGTCAAATCACGACCACACAAAGGTGTGGAACCGCTACCAGAAGTCATCCCATATAAAACTTTTTTGTATGAAAAATCTGATCATCGCGACCCATTTGATAGCAGTATTTTCAAACCGAAAATTGGTCAAGCTGCGCCAAAGCACTTCTCTAGCATTACTCCTGATACTAACAGGGTACCAGAGTATTTAGAGAGTTTTCCTCTAGATACACTTCGCATGGTAGGCACTATGAAACAAAATGATCAGACCTGGGCATTAATAAAAACGCCGGACAACACCATACAGCGTGTATTAGACGGCAATTATTTGGGCCAAAACAATGGGAAGATAATTTCTATCACAGATGACAATGTTGAGTTAGCAGAAATTATCCCTGACGAATTCGGTGGATGGCGCGAAAGATCCACTTCAATCGCCTTGAGTGAATAAGTCAATGGCAAGTTCATATATAAAAAATATATTCATTAACATATTAATGGAATGGTAAGCATTATGGATATCTATTTCACACACACTAGCAAATACGCAATAAATAACATAAAAAAAATGCTCTTCATTAGCATCTGCTTACTTTTTATTTCTTCGTTAGCTTATGCCGAGAACCAGCTAAATAATGTCAAAGTTGCTGCGCTGCCAGATGAGAAAGTAGAAATTACTTTGATATTTAACGAAACTCCGATTGAACCACTTGCTTTTACCACTGATAACCCTGCTCGTATTGCATTAGATTTTGCAAACACAAGCCTTGCTGTTAAAGACCGCTTCCAAGACATTAACATCGGACAGGCAAAAACTATCAATACTGTTCAATCTAGCGGCCGCACGCGTGTGGTTGTTAATTTGAACTCCTTACAAGAATATCAAACTCGTCAACAAGGCAATCAGTTTATTCTCACTATCGGTGACTTAGTTGCTTCTGCGCCAGAAAGTATAGTTACAAGCAAAACAAATACAGCAAGCGTTACGAGTTCCTCTCAAACTTCTAGCGCAAATAAAATAAGCCTGATAGATTTCAGGCGAGGTGAAAATAATTCGGGCCGAGTTATGATAAGCCTGTCAAACCCAAATACGCCTATTACTCTTAACGAACAAGGCGGCAAGATTGTATTAAACTTTGAAGGAACTGATCTTGCCAATGCTCTAAGAAAGCGTTTTGATGTTAAAGACTTTGCTACTCCAGTTAACTTCATTGAAGCGTCTACTACGAACAATAACTCTCAGATTGTTGTACACCCAGATGCTGGTATTGACTATGAACACCTTGCTTATCAGTCAGATAATCTTTATGTGCTAGAGGTCAGAGAAATATCAGATGAAGTCATAGAGGCAAGAAGAAAAGAAACCTACGAAGGTGAGCGTTTATCTCTTAATTTCCAGAACATTGAGGTGCGCTCAGTACTTCAGTTAATTGCTGACTTTACCGGATTAAACCTCGTTGTCAGTGACTCTGTAGGTGGCGCGTTAACCCTTAGGCTAAAGAATGTCCCTTGGGATCAAGCATTAGATATCATACTTAAGACGAAAGGATTGGGCATGCGCGAAAATGGTAATGTGTTATACATCGCGCCGAATGAGGAAATTGCCGCACGAGAAAAGCTTGAGCTTGAATCACAACAACAAGTGGAAGAGCTTGCACCGTTACGCTCTGAGTTCATGGAAATAAATTACGCTAAGGCATCTGACTTATCAGATTTACTAAAAGATACCAACAACACACTTTTATCTGAACGCGGACAAGTCAGTGTAGACGAACGTACCAACACATTACTCATACAGGATACAGCGCTTAAATTAAATGAAATTCGCCGATTAATTGAAAGACTAGATATTCCAGTAAAACAGGTGCTTATTGAGTCAAGAATCGTTGTCGCAAATGATGACTTTAGTAAAGACCTAGGTGCTAAATTTGGCGTGTTTAATGTAGATGGCCGTGACTTAGGTCAAAATAAAGTCGCTGATGTTACTACTGGTAACTTGAATACATTAGAACCGCTAACTGCTGGAGACCCTATACCAATTGAAGATACATTGAATGTAAATCTTCCACTTGCAGATGCTACTAGAGCTGGACAATTTGCATTGTCTTTCTTGAAGCTACCATTTGGTTACGCAGTAAATCTTGAGCTGTCCGCTGCCCAAGCCGAGAGTCGCGCTGAAGTCATGTCCAACCCCCGTATTATTACCGCAAACCAAAGTACTGCAAGAATTGAGTCCGGTACTGAAATACCCTATGTCTCTCAGACATCCTCTGGTGCGACTGATGTTGAGTTTAAGAAGGCGGTATTGTCACTAGAAGTTACTCCACAAATCACTCCTGATGATCGCGTAAACATGGAAGTTTCAGTCACAAATGACAGTGTGGGCGATGTTGTTTCTGGAGTGCCCAGCATCAATACAAACGAAGTCACTTCTAACGTACTCGTCGATAATGGGCAAACAATTGTCTTAGGTGGCATTTATACTGAAGATAATACTGAGTCATATACTAAAGTACCATTCTTCGGCGATATCCCTGTAGCAGGAAGATTGTTTAGAAGAGATAGCTTAACTGAGGATAAACAAGAACTGTTAATATTCATCACTCCTAAAATTATTGATGAACAATTAAATTTGACTCGCTAGTAAAACCAGTCATTCTGTTGATTATAAGCCCCGCTCTCGCGGGGCTTTTTCGTTTACAATAGGTAGACACTTACTTAATTTCTAACTCGTTATGTTGCCTAATATTATTCTGATTGGCCCAATGGGCGCAGGCAAGTCTTCTCTAGGTAAACGTCTGGCAAAGAAACTCAATCGCAAATTCTACGACTGCGATAAAGTATTAGAAGACAGAACTGGCGTAAGTATTTCTACAATTTTTGAGCTAGAGGGGGAAAACGGCTTCAGACAAAGGGAAGCAAAAATATTAGAAGAGCTATTACAACTTGAAACATGTGTGATTGCCACAGGTGGGGGCGTTGTTTTACGCAATAAGAATATACAACTCATGAATACACATGGAATTATTATCTACCTTAAGGCGTCGGTTAACTCCCAAATCAAACGAACACGGCATGACAAAAAAAGACCCCTGCTACAAACTCAAGACCGTCATGCTACACTTGAAAAATTAGCCAAGCAGAGAAATGTTATATACAACCGAATTGCTGATATTACCGTGGATACAGACTGCCAAAGCATCAGTACATCTATTGAAGAGATTACTCAAAAATTAAACCACCTAAACTCGTAAACAACATGCGCACATTAAACGTAGATCTGGGAGCACGTTCTTACCCTATATATATAGGAGAAAACTTGCTTGCAAATACTAATCTGCTAGGTAAACATGTAACGAGCAAACAAATTGTTATTATTTCAAACGAGACTGTCGCGCCTATTTACTTAGATAGACTCGTCAATTCATTGCAGACCATAAATCCATTAAGCATAATCTTGAAAGATGGTGAACAATATAAAACACTGTCTACGATTGAATCGATATTTGATCGGCTACTAGAAAATAGAATCGCCAGAGACGCTATTATTATAGCTCTAGGTGGCGGAGTCATTGGTGATATTACAGGGTTTGCGGCCGCATGTTATCAACGCGGTGTTGACTTCATTCAAGTTCCAACGACACTTTTATCTCAAGTTGATTCTTCAGTCGGAGGTAAGACGGGCGTTAACCATCCATTAGGGAAAAATATGATAGGGGCTTTTTATCAACCCCAATGCGTATTAGCAGATGTAGCAACCCTTAAGACGTTACCTCAACGCGAATTAAGTGCAGGATTAGCTGAAGTTATCAAATATGGATTAATTGCAGATAAAACTTTCTTCTCATGGTTAAAACAAAATATGCAGGATCTATTGTCAATAGATAAAGACGCCGTCATGTATGCTATTGAACAATCTTGTAAATGTAAGGCGGGTATCGTTGCCAGCGATGAGCATGAAAAAAGCGGTCGTCGCGCCTTGCTTAACCTGGGCCATACATTTGGTCACGCAATAGAAACCGGCATGGGTTATGGTAAGTGGCTTCATGGTGAAGCGGTGGGCTGCGGAATGGTATTGGCAGCTCAATTTTCTCATAAACTAAGTTGGATCAATTTAGATGAAGTTGAAGAAATAACTCAAGTTATCGCTTCAGCTAAGTTACCCACCCAGCTACCAAAAGAGATGTCGGTAAATAAAATGCTTGAATTAATGTCTATCGATAAAAAAGTTAAAGATGGCAAGCTGTATTTAGTGTTGCTCAAGAGTATTGGTGATGCAACATTGACATGTGAGTATGATAAAACCCAGCTCAAAGAAATGCTTACCGAGGTACATTGTTCTTTGTAATAGTTTATGTCAAACCAGACAAGAGAAACATTACCGGCATACAAAGTAGAAGCTTCGCGCGCGCCTTATGCTATCTCACAACAAACATCCAAGGGCAGGAAATACCCCGAACCAGAGTGTCAAACTCGCACCACCTTCCAAAGAGATAGAGATAGAATTATTCACTGCACTGCTTTTCGCCGACTGGAATATAAAACTCAAGTTTTTATTAATCATGAAGGCGACCTCTACCGTACACGACTTACTCACTCGATTGAGGTTGCTCAAATTGCTCGTTCAATAGCACGTGCATTACATCTAAATGAAGATCTGACTGAAGCAATTGCGTTGGCCCACGACTTAGGGCACACCGCATTTGGCCACGCGGGTCAAGATGCATTGCACGATTGTATGAAACGATATGGTGGATTCGAACACAATTTACAATCGTTGCGTGTGGTCGATGTGTTAGAAGAGAAATATCCCGAATATGACGGACTCAACCTAACATTTGAAACAAGAGAAGGCATCCTAAAACATTGCTCGATCAAGAATGCGCGGCAAATGGGTGCGATCGGTCAGCGCTTTCTGGATAGGACACAACCCAGCATTGAAGCTCAGCTTACAAATATTGCTGACGCCATTGCTTACAACAATCATGATGTCGACGATGGCTTGCGTTCAGGGCTGATTAATATTGACCAGCTGAATCAGGTCAAGTTATTTCAGCGTCATTATTTTGGTGTAAATAGGAGATTTTGTGACTTGCCTGATAAGCGAAAAGCACAAGAGACAATCCGTCGTATGATCAACGAGCTTGTATGCGACTTAATCAATAATACATTGCAAAATATTCAAGACAGCAACATAAATACGCTCGAAGATGTTCGTAAATGCAAACACTCAGTTGTTACTTTTAGCCATGAAATTAAAGCACAGATGGATGAATTGAAGGCTTTCCTGCATGCAAACTTGTATCAACACGAACAAGTGAATAAGATGAGCGCTAATGCTAAAGAAATAATAACTAACTTATTTAATAAGTTTTTTAACCAGCCGGGATTACTCCCTGAAGAGCACCGAGAGAAGGCATTAGCGAGAAAAGATATCGGTGGTGATGATGCGTTTGCTAGAGTCATTGCGGATTATATCGCAGGCATGACAGATCGATATGCACAAATTGAACATAGCAGAATAAATTAACTCACCAGTATTGATTGCAACACAGTTGTGAATTATCCACATGAATGATGATATTAGTTTAACTGACCCACTGGCTTTATCCGAAGAGGATCTAAGTAAGTTGGGTTTGAGAGAGCACCCATTTGTAGATCATGCGGATGAGGTATTCTTGTATACAGACAGTCATTTAGAAATGACTGCCAACATCATCATGGAGTATTTGACTAATCCCGCCACAACCATTGTGCTCACCGGAGAAAATGGGCTAGGCAAAACCACTTTCTTGCGAAAAGTACTACGCCTAGGTTACCAGCAATATCAATTTTGCACACTTCGCGCCAATACAGAAACTGATTTCGACTACATTGAAAGTAAAATAAAACAACGCTGGGTGCTCAATAACGAGAGTGAAAACGCAGCAGTCATTGACTTATCAATCGAAAATTATGTCATCACTTACTTAAGAGAGCATACCCATGCAGTGCTTATTATTGATGATGCGCATTTGCTTGATACGTATACCCTGGATAGGCTGTTTACTCTTAAGCATCGAATTGGTTTAGCTTGTCCTCTGAGTTTAGGTTTTATCCTTGCAGGAGAAAGTACACTTAAAACGGCTATATCCGAGCTTGAAGATTCAAATCCCGCTTGCACTCAAGTGTACCAAATTAATATTCGGCCATTTACTCATGAACAGACAAAAAATTATATTGAACACCGCCTAGAGGTAGCTGGCCTTGAGGGTGATGTTTTATTTGATGAAGCCAAAGTCACAGAAATCTATAAAGCCACTTCTGGAAATGTTAGGCAAATACATGAACATGCAATCATGGCTCTCAAACACCAATGCAGTGAAGACTCGATAGAGGATGAACTAGACCCGTATATCACTGTACGCCGCCCCAAACCAAAAGTGCCAGTATTATTCTTAACGATGTTAGCTCTGCTTGGCGTAGGTTTATATTTTAATTACAAATTTAACAAACAAGCATTAGATGAAACGACAATCCCTCTTGAAACACCCATCGCCAGCGAACCTACTTTATCACCTATTTCACAAGAGTCTCATAAACCTTTAGATGAGCAGACGCCATCGCTTCCTCTGCCCAATGCACCAAAGACAACCAATACACAAATAGATATTACGAGCATTCAAAACCTTGACGCCAATGAAGCGCAGGAAGAGACAAAGGAACTACCTTCATTACTAGCAGAGTCTCTAGAAACATTAGATGAAAAACAATTAATCGGCCTAAAAGAAACCTTGAATGAGAAAGTGACAGATGCAGATGATGATAATTCTGCAGATACAACTTTAAATACGAAAGAGATTGATGAGACTAAAGTTACACAAGCGGTAGAGGCCAAACCGACATCTCCACAAGTAAAACCTCCAACACACGGCAAAGCATGGCTTAAAAACATTGGACCCTCTCGTTACACATTACAGGTTGTAGCTACAAAAGACCGCAAACAACTAGAGGCACTCATCAAGCAAGAAAACTTAAACTCAGAGTACGCATACTTTGATAAGCCAGTTAAACAAGAAACCTATTATGTGCTAGTTATTGGTAGCTACAAGGATAGAGACGAAGCAGTGGCTGCCACGAGTAAGTTATCAACCAGTTTACAAAAAAATAAGCCCTGGCCAGTTGCAGTTAAAAACGTGCAACAATTCCTTAAATAATCACTAAGCGTTATTCACTAGCCCTTTTATTTGTCTCTTACAATCCACGAGATATGTTGACATGCTCGCGTTAGCGAGTAGTCTCTAGAGGAATTAAGACAATTCCGCTGAAGACCATATTGATGGCTGGCAAAATTCCGCAAACCTTTATTGATCAAGTTCTAAATCAAACAGATATTGTTGATTTAATCAATGGTTACCTAGAACTCAAACATAAAGGAAAGGAATATACAGCCTGCTGCCCCTTTCATGGCGAGAAAACACCCTCGTTCACCGTTAGCCCCGAGAAACAGTTTTACCACTGCTTTGGTTGTGGCGCTCATGGCACAGCAATAAATTTCCTAATGGAACATGAGGGTTTGCAATTTATCGAGGCCATTGAAGTACTGGCAGGACGCCTTGGCCTTGAAGTCACTACAGAGTCTGGTGGTTATCAAAAAAATGATAACCATGACTTACTCTACCAGGCGATGAAATCAGCGAGCCAATATTTTCAAAAACAATTACGCGACAACAATGACGCTATCACTTATTTGAAGTCACGTGGAATCACAGGGGAAATCGCAAACATATTCAACATCGGATACGCACCTCAGGGTTATGACCACATTAAACGCAACCTGGGTAATTCCTTTGACCAACAAACGCTTATTGATGTCGGACTATTATCAAAGAAATCAGATAACAATGTTTATGATAAATTTCGCCATAGAATTATGTTTCCTATCAAGGATACGCGTGGGCGCGTGATCGCCTTTGGAGGCAGAGCCCTTGATGGTGAAATGCCAAAATATATTAACAGTCCAGAAACCACGCTTTTCCATAAAAGTAATACTTTATATGGCATCCATGAAGCACGGCAGCAGTTAGGCAAAATAAAACAACTCATTATTGTCGAAGGTTATATGGATGTTGTCGCACTAGCGCAACACGGGTTTGCAAACAGTATCGCTACACTGGGCACAGCAACAACATCACAAAATATTCGTAATTTATTACGCTTCACATCCGATTTAGTTTTTTGTTTCGACGGCGATCGTGCTGGTCAAGATGCGGCGTGGAAAGCACTAAAACAAATCCTTCCAGAATTTAAAGACGGCATTCATATACGTTTTGCATTTATGCCTCAAGGTGAAGACCCCGACTCTTTAATTAGAAACTCAGGCGAAACAGCATTTAGAGAATATATTGATAAAGCTGTGTCATTATCCGATTATTTCTTTAGCAACTTAATCAAGGACATTGATATGAGTAGTGCCGATGGAAGGGCTAAGTTGGCCAACTCAGCCAAACCTTTACTGGCCAATTTACCTAAAACAGTATTTAGAGATTTAATGTTTAAAGAACTCAATGAACGCGTTGGCACCACGATTGCTATACCACATGCAATTAATGTCAAAGATAATAATCAACACCGCCAAGATAGTCAGGCATCAAATCGGTCCCTTAAATATACTAAAACACGCTTAGCTATTGCCTTACTTATTAGAGACCCATTGCTTGCCCAACATGCCTTATCGGTTGAGGAGCTCAGTCATCTGCAATCAGTGCCTGGCATTGATCTGTTTATTCAGTTGATTGAAATAATAGAAGAGCAACCCAATATTAGTCCTATTGCCCTAGTCGAGAGATTTCATAGTGATAAGCATTATGCGGCCTTGCAAAAATTACTCTTATGGGACCCGCCAGACATGGAAAATAGAGAGCTGTCCTTTAAACAGACGATGGATAAATTTAAGCAGGATATCCGCAAAATGGAGTTTGATGCCTTGATTAACCAGGAAAACTTATAGCTCAATTTTTGTTCTAATTGATTATGTCAGCGAATCACTGGTATATACATCTCATTTGGCGGGTTCCTATGCATATAGAACTCGCTTATAATGGGCGGTTTGATTAATAGTTATTATCCACGCAGGCAGCCTAATGGATCCAGAAACAAACTCAGATCAACAAAACCAAGAATATAGTCTAAAAGACCTTATCGCAAAGGGTAAAGAGCAAGGCTACCTGACTTATGCGGAAGTCAATGATCATTTGCCCAACTCGATTGTTGACCCTGAGCAGATTGAAGACATTATCAGCATGATTAATGACATGGGCATTCGTGTCCATGAGCAAGCTCCAGATGAGGAATCCTTATTACTTTCTGAAACTGCAGCCTCTGCCGATGACTTGGCTGAAGAGGCCGCTGCTGCACTGGCTTCTGTAGACAGCGAATTTGGCCGCACGACTGACCCGGTCCGCATGTACATGCGAGAAATGGGTACCGTCAACCTTCTCACGCGCGAAGGTGAAATTAAAATCGCTAAGCGTATTGAAGAAGGCCTCTCACAAGTCCTGTTCGCCATTGGCCATTACCCCCGTTCTATCGAGACTTTGCTAGTCCTGTATGCAAAAGTTGAAGAAGAGGAAATGCGCCTTACCGATCTAATTTCAGGATTTATTGACCCCGATGCCGAGGAAGAAATTCCTGAGCCGGTAGTCGTGAATCAAGAGCAAAGCCAAGATCAAAGTGATGACTCTCCAGAAGATGATGATGAGTCGACAGAATCTGAGGAAGAGATTGATACTGGACCAGACCCGGAAGAAGCCAGAGAACATTTTGAAAAATTAGCCAAATTATACAAAACATCACAAAGTGCGAGCGTATTAAAAAGCCCTAAAAAAGCCCAAGCTGCTCGTGAAGAGCTTGCCGAGTGGTTCATGCGCTTAAAGCTGACACAAAAAGTTATCGATGCTCTTGCCACAGAATTGCGCACTACTGTAAGTAATATAAGAAATCATGAACGACTAATCATGGCTCTATGTGTCGACTATTCTCGCATGCCCAAGAAAAAATTCATCGAGTCATTTACTGAGAATGAAACCAATCCTGAATGGATTGCGCAGTTGATTGAAGAAAAACAACCATATTCTGAAACACTCATCGAAGTGCAGGAAGAAGCAGTAAAAGAACAGCAAAAGCTTGCCATGATTCAAGAAGCTGCCAAGTTGACTATTGCAGAAATTAAAGAAATCAATCGCCGCATGTCTATTGGTGAAGCGAAAGCACGCCGAGCGAAAAAAGAAATGGTCGAAGCCAACCTGCGCTTAGTGATTTCAATTGCCAAAAAATACACAAACCGTGGCCTTCAGTTCCTGGACCTTATTCAAGAAGGTAATATCGGCTTAATGAAAGCCGTCGATAAATTTGAATATCGTCGAGGTTATAAATTTTCTACTTATGCAACGTGGTGGATTCGCCAGGCGATCACGCGTTCGATTGCAGACCAAGCGCGCACCATTAGAATTCCTGTGCATATGATTGAAACCATTAACAAGCTTAATCGCATATCCAGACAAATGCTGCAAGAGATGGGGCGCGAAGCCACGCCAGAAGAATTATCTGAGCGAATGGAAATGCCAGAAGACAAAGTTCGAAAAGTGTTAAAAATTGCTAAAGAACCTATTTCAATGGAGACACCAATTGGTGATGATGAAGATTCGCATCTCGGTGACTTTATTGAAGATGCCAATATCGAATCACCGGTCGAGGCGGCGGCAGGCGTTGGTTTAAGTGAAGCCACACGTGAGATACTGGCATCACTTACACCGCGTGAGGCAAAAGTATTGCGCATGCGCTTCGGCATTGATATGAACACTGACCACACACTCGAAGAAGTCGGTAAACAGTTTGATGTAACGCGTGAAAGAATACGCCAAATTGAAGCCAAAGCACTTCGCAAACTGCGTCATCCAACTCGATCAGAGCAACTGCGCAGCTTCTTAGAGCTTGAATAGTTCCAATTTCTAGGAATAATTAACTATCCGGTTTCACCCTCATCCGGGCCCGTAGCTCAGTTGGTTAGAGCAGAGGACTCATAATCCTTTTGTCGTAGGTTCGAGTCCTACCGGGCCCACCAATAAGCCTACTAAAATCGGTGACAATTTACCGACATAATGCCCTTTTTTACCCTAAAGACAGTCCATTTACTGTCGATATCTAGATGTAGCCAATCAATTGCTCATTTAGGAATTTATGGAACAGTTAAGTGAAAATCTGTTACTCACTTTAAAATCGTGTACTAACCTTCCCAGTCCTCCTGCAGTTGCAACACAGATTATTGAATTAAGCTCGTGTTCAACTTCTAGTTTAGGTGATGTCGCTGAAGTAGTCAGTGTTGATCCTGCCTTGAGTGCAAAGCTGCTTAGAATGGCAAACTCTCCTCTGTACGCGAAACAAAGAAAAGTTGAAAACCTTAGACAAGCAATAATATTATTTGGCTTAGATGGTACTTTAAATATTGCCTTGAGCTTCTCACTAAAACATAGCGCTCAGGACGAGAGCAACTCGGGTTTAGATTATAGTATTTACTGGAAGAGATCGTTGGCAACTGCCATGCTAAGCCAAGAGATTATTCAAAAAACGGGGGGCGCCTCTAAAGATAGCGCCTTCTTATCTGGAATATTACAAGATATCGGCATGCTCGCCTTAGACAAGGCCAGGCCCGATTTATATGTTGCACTTAATTCACAAAAGAATCACAGCCATATCTGTGATGTTGAAAAAAATTCAATTGGTGCAGACCACAGTCAAGTGGGTGTTTGGCTACTGGAACAATGGCATATACCAGAAAAATTAATAGAACCTATTCACTATAGTCATGCTGAAACTGAATTTGACAATAATGCATTAGCTAGAGCAGTAGCATGTTCAAGTTTACTTGCTGATATCTTTATTGCTGATGAAAAAAATATTCCTAAATTACTGCATGATAATATTAATCAGGCTAAGCAGATTGTTTCGTTGAATTATGATTCTTTTAATGAAATTATAAAGTCTGTATCAGAAAATTATTCTGATCTCGCTTCTATGTTTGACATTGATCTTGAAGATTCTCTATTACTCGACTTTATTTCTGAGCAAGCAAAAGAAGTTTTAATATTAAGAAATCTAAATCAAATTAAAGAAACTGAATCACTACAAAAAACAGCTAAACAACTAAAATCTAAAACTGAAGAGCTTGAAGAAATGAATCGCAGGGATAGTTTAACAAAGCTATTTAACAGACGTTTCTTCGATGAAAATATTTCTGTTGAATTCAATAATGCAACCAAATACAAATGGCCAATAGGTTTGATTTTTATTGATATTGATTTCTTTAAAAAAATCAACGACACGATTGGTCATGATGCCGGTGACACTGTATTAGCTAAGGTTGCAGAAATCCTTATTGATTGTACACGTGACTCCGATATTGTTTGTCGTTACGGTGGGGAAGAATTCACTATTATTTTACCTGGCACAAACTTTGAAGGCGTAAAGGTTACATGTGAAAGAATAATTAACACATTTAGAAATACGGCAATCTCATTAAACAACGATAAGATTATCCACATTACTGTTTCCGCAGGTGCTTATGTATATGATGGTGTCGATCCTGAGATTAAAGATTGGAGTGAGCTAGTCAGACTCGCTGACCAGGCTGCATACCAATCTAAAAATCAGGGTAGGGATCAATACACTATTTACACTCAAGCACCTAAAGACAAAGTGCATAAAATTGCCGGTTAGTATCAAGCTAATGCTTGATCTAAATCTGCAATAATATCTTTTGCATCCTCAATACCTATGGAAAGCCGTACAACATCAGGTCCTGCACCTGCCGAAATTTGTTGTTCTTCAGTGAGCTGCCTATGCGTAGTTGATGCTGGATGAATAATCAGTGAACGTGTATCTCCAATATTGGCTAAATGTGAGAACAGTTCGCATCGATCAACAATTTTAACACCGGCTTCGTAGCCACCTTTTACTCCAAATGTAAATACCGCACCGGCACCGTCGGGACAGTATTTTTGCCCGAGCTCATAAAAGGGACTATCGCTGAGACCGGCATAAGACACCCACTCAACTTGTTTATGTGTACTCAACCATTGGGCGACCTGTAATGCGTTATCTGCGTGCTTTTTCATACGCAGGGGCAGTGTTTCTGCTCCAGTCAATGATAGGTACGCGTTCATTGCTGACATAGTCGGCCCAAGATCTCTTAATCCAATCGCATGGCAATACATGGTGTATGCCATCGGTCCAAATGTCTCATAGAAATTTAAACCATGATATGCATCGCAGTTTTTAGAAAGGCTGCTGAATTTATCATTCTGCGACCAGTCAAAGTTACCTGAGTCAACCACGGCACCACCCATGGCATTACCATGACCCGAGATAAACTTTGTAGTGGAATGCACAACGATATCTGCACCATGTTCAATGGGTCTGCACAGCGCAGGTGAAGGTAACGTATTATCAACGATTAATGGTACCTCCGCCTCATGCGCAATGGCAGCAATTTTCTCAATATCACACACTACACCACCAGGGTTAGCAAGGCTTTCGGTGAACATGGCCTTTGTTTTAGGCGTTACCGCTTTACGAAAATTCTCTGGATCTACAGGATCAACAAACTTGACATTCCAACCGAATTTTTTAAAAGAATGGCCAAACTGAGTGATTGACCCCCCATAGAGTTTATTCGATGCTACAAATTCGTCACCGCTCTCCATTAAGGCAAATAATGCAAGTAGCTGTGCGGAATGACCCGATGCAGTACACGTGGCACCGACACCACCCTCTAAACTTGCTACTCGCTCTTGAAATACACTAACGGTTGGATTGGTAAGGCGTGAATATATAAAGCCTGCTTCTTCCAAGCCAAATAAAGCGGCTGCATGATCAGCATCTTTAAACACAAATGCAGTTGACTGATTAATCGGTGTAGACCGAGCGCCTGTTACTGGATCAGGTTGCGCACCGGCATGAATAGAACGAGTTGCAAATCCGTATTTTGAATTATCCGCCACAATTATCCTCTACTTTATGTTGGTATATGAAATTAAGGCGCCAATAATAACTTAGTTTGTAAAAATGTGTTAATCAACAATAGCACCATTCCTAAAGCATACAATTAGCGATAATGTTTAAAAAATCAGACCAGTCTTATATATATCAAACGTGCTAAGTAAGCGATTTTCAATTGCGTGATATAGCGCAAGTTTATTGACTAAGTGTTTGTTTATATTCACAGCATCTATACCTATGGCCCACTAAATACCTGTGAAAGCATTAGAACAGCACTCAAGCACTGATCCGACCTTTATTATTAGAGACAGTGAAAACCCAATCATTTCTCATGGCGTGCAAGCCAGGGCCAAAAATCGAGTTCTAGAGCAAGTAAGAAATGGCACCGACGTGATTCTTGTAACCAGTGCCAAACATAATAGCGATCCAATCTCATTGGAAAATTACTTTTCAGATAATAATGATGAAATACGTACAATTTGTTTGGATAACCAATCCTTCGAACAGTTACCAAACGAACAGTCTATTGACTTAAGCATGATATCTGCAGTTGTATATGAATCGATACATCTAGATACACACTTTGCAATTATAGTAGACAACGCTGATGAAATTCCCATACAAGCACTCAATGAGCTAATTAAATTAGCATTAGGCATCAACACGAGTAAAAATAACGTTAACTTTATTTTCTCAGGCGGGCCCGGATTACTCGGCGTGGTCGAAAAAATTTCTGATATAACAAGACTTAGCCTAGCGCACTGCTCTGTCGACATCATTACTGATGACGACATACAAGAATTCATTGATCTCAAACAAAACAACTTAAGTGATGAGCAGAAGTTAAACTTTAATAAATTTGTACTTAAGAAAATTACGACCCTTGCAAATGGTAGCTTACATACCGCGAGCGTCATATTAGAGTGGATACGACTTTATTCACAGTATACAAATAAGGTTAAAATTACTGTCGGCTTCCTTGATGAGTTACTTGCTACTCTAGACGATACCAGTTTATTGTTTAGTTATCCCCCACATGATTTTGAATTTACAACTGACAAACAAGTTGGCGAACTTGAACCTAATAACGAAAATATTGAATTCGTTAAATCTGAAAGCTTGATCGGTGAAGACAAGCATTCCAGCTCAGAGACAAATACTGTTTACATTGAAAATAATCTAAATGACGATCTCAAAGGTGCAACGACTGCAAATGTCTACGAAAAAGTCATGCACGAATCAGACGATACTAAGTCTGATGAACTTAAAGAAGAAATCGATCTGCAGAATGAAGATAACAACATATCTAGCGCAGATGAAAAACAAGAAGAAAAAATTGAAATCGAAATTGAAGCGGTTGCCGTCCCAATTGAGCCCACTGAAGTCATTGACAAAATAAGTGCGACTAACAATGAATTAGAATATAACGATACCTATCATATAGATGCTCTAAACAATATTAATGACCCACTTTTATCGGTCGATCCAGATTTACCACCAATTCAAGACCACCAAGCCAATCCAAAGACAGCTCATCCGCCAAAAGGCAATCAAATTAATAAATTATTCAGCTATGTTCTAATAATTTTATTATTCGTCGCGGTTGGATACTATGCCTGGTCAAATAAGTTAGTTGATCAGTCATTATTAGATAGCATCATTCCTCATGAGTTACTCAATAGCTATCAATCGCCCAAAAATGATTCACATAACATAACTGCTGCCGATCAGGAGCAAACAATGCAGACCCAGGCAGCTCTAGAGCCTCAGAAAAATACACTTGCTAGTGACATAGAATGGTTACTGTCTCATGCACACCAACAAATTGATGATAAAAAACTCACTACACCGGTAGGTGATAATGCATTTGAAACTTTCCAGTTTATATTAGAGCTTCAGCCCAGCAATAAAGAGGCCATTGCGGGCATCAACAAAATTAAGAATCGCTATGCTTTATGGGCTAAGCTTGATATTAAGGATGGCAATATAAAACGTGCAAAATATTTTTTGACTCTTGCCCTTGATATCGATCCACATGACAGAGAACTAAAACAAACACTATCGGGTATCAAACATTCTCATTCTTTACCGAACTGATAGGCTTTGATAGCCCAGAGACTCAATATCTACATAATACTCACCAGGTTGCAGCACAACTGGAGGTGAAATGGATCCTGCTAATAACACTATTCCCTTTTTTACTTCATAGCCCTCAGTATAGGCTTTCTTTATTAGCCATCTAATTTGTTTTTCATATTCACTTAGTAACGTGTAACTCTTCTTATATGAATTTATCTTCTCATTAACCGATACTTTTAAACCAGGCAAATCAATGCCATCTAATTTTTTAAAAGCGCCCAGATAAACATACTTGGCGCTCACATTTGCTGCTACGATATCGTTTACATTTACCCTGTCTAAATGCTTAAAGCTAATATTTGCTATTTCAATAGCTGGCGCAGCAGCATCTATCAAATCCTCTAGTGGTGACATTATATCGCTAACATTATTGATTGTATTTTTCATGCGCACAGCAATTTCTGCTTCAAATAGAAACGTTTCATGCTCTTTTAAATTTATGTCATTGGGAGGATTAACATGCTGAGGCAGCAATATTCCAAGCACAGGCTGATTTGTGTTAAAGGCTTCTTGTGTCTGTTTGTTCATCATGCCAGCTTTGAATCCAACAATTTTACCCAGCGACTTACGCAGAATGCGTTTTTGTACTAGGTATGCACTTTCAATGTCATCAACATAACTCTGAGGTAAATGCTGCTGTGCTAGATGATTTAACTTTACATATTAATCATATCGGGAACATATGTCTGCAGCAGTATTCGATGACATAGCAACACATAGGAAAGAGAAATAAATTAACCGGTATTTCAACAAATTCTCATTTGTCCTTGTATAAAAATGTCTTGGAATAGTATGAGCAACCCATCGCGATGATCACAGCTGTAACAAATAAATATAGCCCATAATGACTCTGCGCTCCCGCTAGTGACTTTAGCTTAATACCAGCAATTAAAAATGCAATAATAAACACATCAAGCATTGCCCACTTGGAAATTACTTCAAGCACTATCAATGTCCTGTTAGACGGAGATAATTTTTCAGGAAATATTCCATAGATAAATAAAAGTATATACTTAAGCGAGGGCAGTAAAAAAGCAAATATAACAATCGTTAAGAATAGTAGCCATTCGCCACTATTTAACAACACTAAAGTAATTGAAATTATCGTTAAGGTGTCTCTAAAGATATAAAATTCACTGATTGATAACAATGGGCTGAATAACGAAATCATGTAAGATATGATTCCAATTAGCACGCAAAGAATATAGTAATAACGCTTACTCAAGTTTACATCCCAGATATAGATATGTTACCGCAATCATCAATATCAGCCATCCTACAACTAGAAGAAACGTTGCTTATTTTACATGAGTGTTTGCATGCGCCCAACTTAAACAACTTGCAAACCAAAAAACACATCGCTCGATTAAAGCAGCTTTATTCTCCGTTATTTGATTTTGAACACTCAGAGTCAGGTTCATATTATTGTGCTACATTGCAATGCATTAAATACACATACTTAGATAAGGATGCTAAATTTAATTTGCCACTTCCGCCTTTGTTTACTAAAAGTATTTTATGTTTGTTAGACATCAATACTCTATCACTTGATACGAAAAAAAATAACAGTAGCATCACTGAAGCATTATTATGTCTTGCTGCGTTATGGGATTTGCACGAATCAATGGATATGGCTGACTTAATTTCAGAAGTACTTGTTAAAATGCGTAGTCAAATTACTACACTTCTCAATAACTACATTGCCTAAGATCATGGCTTCAACTAGTTCAATTTTTACTGTTTCTTTAAACTCAACAAAAGTACTTGAGTATTTTCGCGAACGAGAACTTAATCAAAAACAAATAGACGATTTAAAGCAGTTAGAGGCTAAACTAAATAAGGGCATTTCTATCGCAGGAAAATATCTGAAGGCCCCGAGCACAAAAGATAAAGCCATATTCATGGCGAACAATTTAGCTAATGCGCTACTGACTGAGAACGAATCCATCGCAGCAATTTCAAGTGCATATTTAGCGACACGCTACCCGGATGTAAAACATCTAAAGATTGCCACTCGAGACAATCAATTATCTATCGAAATCATCTATGACAAAGAATTCACCGAGCAAACCCCGATAAAATTCATTTCAAAAACAGATCTGGTTTAGTGTTTACCGCTTAGCCCATCCCCACATCAGCCAGGCAATGCTCAACACTAAGATTATAAGCGCAATGGTTAGATTGATTGTCATGTCATTAAATCGTTAATAATTTACTTAACTATATGATTAAACATGCAATTTTTATCGCAACATTAGATAACCCTACACTTATTCCTGATGAGATCAATACTCCAACAACTGCAAAATACATCTATAACAGTAGATATTGAGCAATAAGTTGTATTTTCACAACATTATTGCTCAGATTAGTAGTTAGACTTATCACAGAAATTGTGTGTGCTAAACCACACAATTTCTTAATGTCAGTTTAATAAAAGCATATAAATCAACAAGTTATATAAAATTTTTAAGTGTTGCTCTTATACAACAAAATATGCATTTTTGTTGGTATCTCGCAAAATCTCTGTGGTAGGATTGCAACGCTTGATAGGCAATGTCAGTTAAGTATGTTGCATATACAACATACTTAACAGGTTACTCAAAGAATACTTAGTAACTTAAACCATTGCTTAGCAGATTAGAGACGGTAGGGATGCGGTAGCAATCTGACTAAAATTATCTGCGCCAAGTAATTACTCGAGTACTTTTAACTTAAATAAATCAATGAGAGGAGTCTCAATGAAAATTAAACTATTAGGAACAGCGCTAGCACTAGGCCTAGCATCTTCAGCTGTAATGGCTGGTGGTGTTGGTGGTGGTAACGCTAATTCAAACTGGACTATCTACGGATGGCAAAACTGGTCATGGGAACATGTCTCAGTTGATACAACTTCTATTGACTTAGTAGCTAACCCAGATGGTCAGCGCGATCGTGATTTTTCACGAATCAACAACAATGCTGCCAACATTGGTTTTGCAGCAACATTGCCAACAGGTATGTCTATGGGCGGCCAAGACATCAATGTTAACTTCCAATGTGAACAATTCACATTCCATAACAGGCTAAACGGTGCTTCTGATTTCTGTAACAGAAACAGTAAAATCAGCTTGAGTGGATCGTTTGGTGAAATCATGTTTGGACAATGGTTGCTTCCGTACAATGAAATGGTTGCACAATGGGTTGACCCTTTCTATGATGCAGGCGCTGACTCACATACCTCAATCATGGGTTCTGTCGGCTACGGCACATTATTTTATAATGGTGGTTTTGGTTTCGTTGGTGCAAACACACAAGGTTTCAACCGTCGTCAGGAAGAGATCATACAGTACTGGTCGCCAAATTTGAATGGACTTAGCTTCAGAATTGCCACTACTAACAACAATGGTCTAGAAGAAACTGAAGTTACAACTTCACTCGCTACTGTTGAAGAAGTTGATCCTCGCATTTGGTCAATGGGTGTTGCCTATGAGAACACTCTAGCGAATGGTGGCAACGTATGGCTTGCAGCAACTTACCAGCAACATGATGAGTGGGCTGCAGCGAGTTTCGCTTGTGAAGACTCTGACGATAAATCATACCGTTTAGCAGGTCGCTACATTCACTCATGGGGAACTGGCCAGACAACTCAGATTTCTGTTATGTGGGAAGATTTAGAGTATGACTGGGAAAACTGTTCAGGTGGTACACTACTTAGCGGCAATACTTCACTAACTACAGATGCTGCTAACTTAGATATGGACCGTACTGCTTGGATGGTTTCTGGTAAGCAGACATTTGGAAATGGATTTGACTTCCGTTTCTCTTATATGGATGCTGATGAGTTTGATTGTAGTTCTTGTAACGTTACAGAAGATGACACTGATGCGACTGCGTTCAACCTTGGTATTTTCTACACAATGCCTGCAGGTACAGAACTGCGTTTGACATACTCTGATGTTGACAACGAAGATAACGCTAACTATGACTTCGGTATTGGCGGGGCTGGTACTGTAGTTGGTGGCGATGCAGATATGTTTGCTTTTGGTATCGTACAGTGGTTCTAAATTAAGAGTTAATTCTTAATTAAGTCACATAAAGCAGGCTCCTAGGGAGCCTGCTTTTTTTATGTCTATTAATAATTTATTTGATAAAGCTGATTTTATGCAAACTATCTTGTAGTATTCATGTCCATAATAACTATATTTCACCCAGGCACGCATACATGTTGAAACACTTAGTTTTTAGTTTACCTTTACTACTCTTCTTACCCTCATATTCTTGGGCCAATTGTACACAAGACACTATTCAGTTTTATTTGGACAAGGGATTCAACCAAGAGCAAATTACTAAGCTTTGCTCGCAATCAGCAGACACACAACCAACTTATCAGCCCTACCAAAAGCCTGTCGTCATAGTGCAAGAGGGCTATGGATCCGGCAACACAGCTGAAGAAAGAAAAGCAGAAAGTCAGCTAAGAGGTAGCATTGACGGCCGCTCTGTTGACGTCACAGATACCGATATCAAATTTATTAAAAAAGTCTGTGTTCGTGCAGGTAACTCACCAGAAAAAGACCAACGAATTGATAAGTGTATTGATGTTGCATTTTCTATCTCTAGAGAAGGCTTAAACGTATCAGAAGCAGGTGCCTCATTATTATTATTTGGTCAACAGAATATCCAAGTTGTCAGCAATAATATTAAACGGAAGTTCGTCACCGCTGATCCCTGGGCGCAATTTGCACCAGACCTAAGGTTTTTACTGCAAAGAAAATATGAATCACAAGAAAAGGGTAACACAACAAATATTCCATTAAGAAAAAGCGCCTCACCTCCTCAAGTTGTCAATGCGATCAGAACCTTATCGGCAACTTACCAACAACAAATTGAAGGCAGCGATCAAAGTGAAGTAGCTAGAGTGCTTGATGATTCCTATGTGCCCCCCTCAGAAGAAGAGTACCTTGCATCTCAACCTTCTTATGACGATATTCAGGAAGAAAAGAAAAAAAAGAAAAAGTGGTGGAACCCGTTTGATTAATGCTTAGGGAATATTTATTTCTTAACTATTAATGAAGGTTCTTGCATATTTCCAGGTATTGGAATATTCATTAAATCTAGTATCGTGGGCGTGACCGAGCCCAAACCCATACCCTTGGCTAATTGTGTTTGACTCTCTGCATGATTGATTACCATGCATGGCACCGGATTTGTTGTGTGCTGGGTGTGAGGGTCACCCGTTAATGCGTCGTACATTTCATCACAGTTACCATGATCGGATGTCAGTAAAACATTAACCTGTTGATTAATTGCCGCATGGAGCACTCTGCCGACTTCGTTATCCATTACCTCTAGTGCTTTAATAATTGCTGTTGGCACGGCAGTGTGTCCTACCATATCGCCATTGGCAAAGTTAACAATAATTAAACTATGTTCGCCCTGCTGTATAGAATTAATCACAACATCGGCGACTTCTTTAGCACTCATTTCTGGTTTCAAGTCATAGGTCGCCACCTTGGGCGAAGGCACCATAATCCTATCTTCACCAGGATAAGGTTTTTCTTTGCCGCCATTGATGAAGAAAGTGACATGAGGGTATTTTTCAGTTTCTGCGCAATGCAATTGTTTTAACCCCATATTGCTTACTACTTCAGCAAGGGATACTTTCGGATGCTCAGAAGTAAAGGCGACTGGACTACAAAAAGATGAATGAAATACTGTCATGGTGCACATGCTTACCGCAGGGAATTGCCCACGATCAAAATCATTGAAGTGCGGCTCTGCTAATGCTGCACCTAATTGGCGAGGCCTGTCATTGCGAAAATTAAAGAATATAACTTCGTCGTCATTCTCGATACGACTGGTATCCTTGATCACTGTCGGTTCAATGAATTCATCATAAACCTCTTTCTCGTAGGACGCCTTGATAGCTTCACGTGCATTAGAGGCATGTAACCCACAATCACTCACCAGTGTTTTCCATGCGGCTTCAGTACGTTCCCAACGGCGATCACGATCCATCGCATAGTAACGACCAATAACACTATGTACCGCACCATTTGTTTCATTGAGCAAGTCTTTAATGTCTTCATAATAACTTAACGCACTATTTGGACTAGTATCACGACCATCAGTAATCATATGTACCGCAGGCTTGACACCATTAAGTTTGCACATCATCAGTAGTGCTTTTAGGTGTTCAATATGTGAATGGACTCCCCCGTCAGACACTAAGCCCAATAAATGAATAGGACGTGATTTGTCTTTTGCTTTTTGTAATGCGTTTACAAGAACTGGATTTTTAAAAAAGCTACCATTGTGTATAGCATCATTTATCAACACTAAGTCTTGATGAATGATGTTGCCACAACCCATCGTAATATGGCCGACTTCAGAATTCCCCATTTGGCCATCAGGTAAACCAACAGCTGCGCCTGAGGCTTCTAATGTGGTGTAAGGGTACTGAGAGAAGTATTGATCAAGCACAGGGGTATGTGCCTCTGTCACACCATTATGTTCTCCTTCATCATTTACGCCAAAACCATCAAGGATAATTAATATCGCGCGTTTAATTGTGTCTTGTTCCGTGTCTGCCATAACTGCGAGTTATTATGGTTTATCAATTTTGTTTTCTTGTTCAGACTCAAGTAACTCTATTTCATCAAGCTCAAGATCCATTTCTTCATCTGTCATCGGCCGAAATCGATTATTCTCGACATTAACTTTTTTATTGAAAATTCTAGACATCAACAAACCTAATTCAAACAGTAACCATACTGGAAAAGCAAGTAATAATTGTGAAATGACATCCGGCGGAGTTAACAACATGCCGACAACAAAAGCAGCCACAATGACATAAGATCGTGCTGCAGATAATGCCTCTACTGTAGTCACTCCTGTCATGACCAGTACGAACGTTAACACAGGCACTTCGAAAGCAGCACCAAAAGCAATAAACATTTTAGTGACAAAGTCTAGATAACGACTTATATCTGTCATCACCGCAACCCCATCCGGTGTCACTTTGGTGAAAAAACCAAACACCAGTGGAAATACCACGAAATACGCGAACACCATGCCCAGGTAAAATAAAATTGAACTCGACACAAGCAAAGGCATCACCAGCCGCTTTTCATGTTTATACAAACCAGGCGCGATAAATGCCCAGAGCTGATAAAGAATCCACGGAATGGTTAGCACGATTGCCAACAACATGACTAATTTGAACGGCGTTAGAAATGGTGAAGCCACATCAATGGCAACCATTGTGCTACTTTCAGGCAAGTGCTTGAGTAATGGTTCAGCTAAGAAAGAATAGATTTGATTGGCAAAAGGGAAAAGGCCCAACAGGACTACTACAATGCCTATGACAATTTTAATTAAACGATTTCGAAGTTCGACGAGATGGCTGACTAGAGACTCTTGCTTATCTGTTTCATTAGACGCTTCTGTTGACATAGAACAAGAGAGTTTAGAGATTAATTAATCGAGTTTGTTAGCCGTTTTTTCCACGCTATCAGATGGAATACTATCTAAGGCTTTTTGAACTTCTTGTTGCGCATCCGACTGAGTATCATTAAGTATATTTCTCAATTGAGAAATTTCACTTTGTTGTTTTTCAAGCATTTCTTTTAATTCGGCCGCTTTAAGTTCGTTTTCAATATCTGAGCGTACTGACATCATCATGCGTTTTGCTTTACCGATCCAGCGACCGATTTTTGCGGCCAGCACAGGGAGTTTGTCAGGCCCGACAACTAATAAGGCCACAATCAGAACAATTGCCAGCTCCCAAAAGCTAAAGTCAAACATATATAGAGATAGAGCTTTGTTTAACTGTCTTTAGGTTTGTCAGAATCGGACGTGTTTTCTTCCTCACCTTCTTTTACAGCTGACTTGAAGTTTTTGATCGCGCCACCTACATCACCACCAATATTCTTCAGGCGTTTTGTTCCAAACAATAACAAAACTATGGCTAAGATGATTAACAACTGCCAAATACTAATGCCCATTTAATGTCTCCAAAATTCTTTATGTGTTAAGTAGAACGACTGGCTTTTTCTTCTAAGCCCGAGGTTCCAAAACGATGACTTAATTCTGCTAATACATCGTTTATGTCAATATCTTTATCCGCTAGCATTACCATGCAGTGAAACCAAAGATCTGCTACCTCTTTGGTTAACGCGACAGTATCGGATCCTTTTGCCGCAATAATCACTTCACTGGATTCCTCACCTACTTTTTTCAGTATGTGATCGATACCCTTATCATATAAGCCCGCCACATAAGACTCGTCAGCGGCCGCACTTTTTCGTGAAATAAGCACACTTTGCAATTGTTCGAGAATTTCGTGGTTTTGCATAGTCACACTTCTAGGGATTGAATATGAAGGATATCACAGCCTAGCATTGGTGTTATTCAGACGGTACAGAGCAGAGAAAGTTTAGCCCCGAACGGTAATGCCTTGATCCTTCATGTGTTGCTTCGCCTGCGCAATGGAATATTCGCCAAAATGAAATATGCTGGCGGCAAGCACCGCATCTGCTCGACCCTCAGTCACGCCGGCACTCAAATGACTTAAGTTGCCTACCCCGCCTGAAGCAATCACCGGGATACTCACTGCCTCACTGATAGCCCGCGTAAGCTCAATATCAAACCCTGATTTTGTGCCATCTCGGTCCATACTGGTGAGTAATACTTCCCCTGCACCATAGTCAGCCATCTTTTTCGCCCATTCTAATGCATCTATACCAGTCGGTTTACGTCCACCATGAGTGAAAATTTCCCACTTACTCGGCGCTTGATCATTGGATACGCGTTTAGCGTCAATCGACACTACAATGCATTGAGACCCCACTTTCTCTGAGGCTTCTTGGACAAATTCTGGATTATGAACTGCCGCCGTATTGATGCCGACTTTATCTGCCCCTGCATTGAGCATGCGACGGATATCGGCAATTGAGCGAATGCCCCCACCTACCGTTAACGGGATGAATACTTGTGATGCCACTTTCTCTACCACGTGTTCTATAGTATCTCGCTCATCCGAGCTCGCCGTGATATCTAAAAAGGTAATTTCGTCGGCGCCTTCTTTATTGTAGCGTTTGGCAACCTCGACAGGATCACCCGCATCACGGATGTCGACAAATTTGACGCCCTTGACCACTCGCCCAGCATCAACATCTAAACAGGGAATAATTCTTTTCGCTAAAGACATGTATTAATGTTGGCATTAAGCCATATGTTGACTAGCAATCTGATGTGCTTCTGCTAGGTCTATCGTTCCTTCATATAACGCTCTTCCAACAATCACGCCGATAATCCCCTCTTCGTCTGTTGAGCATATATTTTTTATATCATCTATGCTGGTGACTCCACCGGAAGCAATCACAGGAATATGAATGGCCTCAGCGAGTTCTACTGTGGATTCGACATTTAATCCCTGCATCATGCCATCACGGCTGACATCAGTGAAAACAATGGCAGCTACTCCATCCGCCTCAAAGTGCTGGGCCAAATCAATCACATCGTGATGAGACAATTTAGACCAACCATCGATAGCGACTTTGCCGTCTTTAGCATCGAGACCAACAATAATATGATTGGGAAATTCTAGGCATAGATCATTGACAAAGTGTGGAGCAGTTACCGCGCGAGTACCGATAATGACATACTGCACACCAGCATTTAGATAATCTTGAACGGTATCTTCATCACGTATTCCCCCACCGACTTGAATAGGGATATCGGGATGATTGGTTGCGATGGAATTAATTATCTCGAAATTTCTTGGCGCCCCGCTGACGGCTCCATCTAGATCGACAATGTGCAGTCGTTGTGCACCCGCCTCAATCCAGCGCTCTGCTACCTCTACCGGATCCTCCGAAAAGATTGTTTCATCTTCCATGCGTCCCTGGCGCAAGCGAACACAACGACCTTCTTTAATATCTATCGCAGGAATAATAATCATAAAAAAGAGTTACTCAGCTTCCGTTCCATTTTAGGAAATTGGTTAATAATTGTAAGCCATTATCTGCACTTTTTTCAGGGTGGCATTGCATAGCAAATACCTTACCATCTGCCAGCACAGATGAAAATTCAATCCCATAGTCGGTTCTGCCAGCCGCCTGAGTTGGATCTGTCAAACGAGTAAAATAACTATGCACGAAGTAAAAATAGCTGTCTTGTTCGATATTTGACCAGACTGGATGATCGATACTTTGGTGAATTGTATTCCAGCCCATATGGGGAATCTTAAGTCCCTCGATGCCAGCCTGTTGAAACTCAGTTGAAAATGCATTCACCTGACCATGAATCAAACCCAAACACTCAACGCCATCATTTTCGTCACTATGATCTAGCAGCACTTGCATACCCATGCAGATACCTAAGAAAGGCTTTTCACTGGCCGCCTTTCGCAATGACTCAACCAAGCCAAGAGAAACGATGTGCTGCATACAATCTTTAGCCGCACCTTGCCCAGGAAATACAATTCGATCGGCCGCATCAATGATACTGATGTCTTGGCTAATCTGGATGTCGTGAGCATCTGCAGACACCTCTTTTAGCGCACTAAAGACAGAATGAAGATTACTCATTCCGTAGTCGACGATGACAACTTTTTCCATATCGAAAGAAATTTAACGCAGAACAAAAAATTGCTAAGGCATTAACGCACTATCGCGTTACAAGGCTCCTTTAGTCGAGGGTAATTGGTCAGCCATACGTGGGTCCATTTCACAGGCGACACGAAGCGCACGACCTAGTGCTTTAAAAATTGTCTCAGCAATATGGTGTGCATTACTGCCACGAAGATTATCAACATGAAGGGTGACTTGTGCATGATTTACAAATCCCTGTAAAAACTCAACAATCAAATCAACATCAAAATCACCAATCCGCGCACGTGGATAGTCGGCATAATAAAACAAGCCTGGACGACCAGAAAAATCGACGACCACGCGTGACAGCGACTCATCGAGTGGCACGTAGGCATGTCCGTAACGTCGCACTCCTTTTTTATTGCCCATTGCCTTGTGGAAGGCTTGTCCAAGCGTAATGCCTGTATCTTCAACAGTGTGGTGATCATCAATATGCAAATCACCTTTTGCCTCAATGGTGATATCAAACTGCCCATGACGTAGCACTTGATCTAGCATGTGGTCAAGAAAAGCGATCCCTGTATCAATGTTTCCCTGCCCACTACCATCGATATCCAGCTGCACTGAGATTTGTGTCTCTAGGGTATTACGTTCAATTTTGGCGTTACGCGTCGACATAAAAAATAAATATTAATCAATAATCTTGAATTGTAGAGATAAATTATACTTCTAGCCAGAAAGTCACAGGACCATCATTAGTCAAACTTACTTGCATATCTGCCCCGAACTGCCCACATTGTACTCTCGAATATTGCTGCTGAGCGAGGGCAACTAATTGATGAAAATATTTCTGCCCTATCTCAGCAGTGACATTATCACTGAAGCTTGGGCGATTGCCTCTTTTTGTATCTGCCACTAAAGTAAATTGAGGAACCAAGATTAAACCACCCTGTACATCTAGCAGGCTTAGGTTCATTTTATCATTATGGTCTCGGAATATCCGAAAATTTAACACGCGAGTGAGTAATCGTTGGATGGTGTCAGACGTATCATGCTTTTGTACTGCTACTAACGCCACTATCCCACGCTGAATGCTTGCTATGCATGTTTCATTGACATCAACTCTACCACTGGACACGCGTTGAATCAGGGCAATCATGAATATTGTTGCGCAAGCTCATCAGTAGCGCTGACTAAGGCGCTAACAATTTCAGGCTCGGTCGCCGAATGCCCACTCTTGGGTGCAATATAATATTTGGCTTGTGGCCACGCTTGATGCAGCTCATGTGCTTGACGAACAGGGCAAACTAAATCATAGCGTCCGTGCACTATGTAGCCTGGAATATCAGTTAATTTATTTGCCTCATAGAGTAATTGATTTGGCGCCAAAAATGAATGATGCATGAAATAGTGGCACTCTATTCTGGCCAGGCTTAAAGCGACCTGATCATTACCAAAATGCGCCGTCACCGATTCTTTTGGTTGCAAAGTTGACGTCCTTCCTTCCCAGATTGACCATTCACGAGCAGCTTCCAGGCACACTTGAGGATCATCATCAGTTAGCCGTTGATAGTATGCCGCGACCATATTCTCGCGTTCATTATTTGGGATCACACTGACATAGTTTTCCCAATAATCAGGGAACACTTCACTAGCGCCGAACTGATAAAGCCACGATATATCTTTATCCCGGCAAAGAAAAATTCCTCGCAGGACTAAGCCTAGTACATTGTGCGGATAAGACTCAGCATACGCTAACCCTAAGGTAGAACCCCAAGAACCTCCAAATACAACCCATTGCTTAATGTCTAAATTCAGACGAATTGTTTCAACATCTGAAATTAAATGTTGTGTTGTATTAGCAGTTAAATTGGCATGAGGCGTTGAACGTCCTGCACCACGTTGATCAAACAAAATTATGCGATACTTGTCAGGATCAAAAAAACGGGGATGATAACGCTCGCAACCCGCCCCAGGGCCACCGTGCAGAAACACTACCGGCAAACCATCAGGATTGCCAAACTCTGCCACCCATAGTTGATGCCCATCAGTAACCGGTAAATAAAATTCTTTGTAAGAGGATATCTCAGGATAAAGTGTTAACATTTATAAAACATTTCTTCAGTGGTAGTCATGCAATATAGCAAACCCCCCAAATCATTATTACACCTTGCAGGAAAAGCGATAGCTGACTACAAGATGATCCAGAACAACGACCGAGTATTACTTGGTCTTTCGGGCGGTAAAGATTCATTAAGCTTGTTACATATTCTATTACATCTAAAAAAGCATGCACCGATTAGTTTTGATATCGGAGTAGTAACGGTGGACCCTCAATCAGAAGCGTTTGACCCATCTCCTCTAAAACCCTATTTGCACTCCTTAGACCTGCCATACTTTTATCAGTCAGAACCGATTCTGCAGTTAGCTGATAAACACATGGATAACAAATCATTTTGCTCTTTTTGTTCGCGTATGAAACGTGGCATTATCTATAGCACTGCCAGAAGTCATCGTTATAATGTCATCGCTCTGGCACAGCATCTAGATGACTTAGCAGAAAGCTTTCTTATGTCAGCATTTCATGGTGGTAAGTTAAATACCATGAAAGCCAATTATGTTATTGATGCGGGCGACTTAAGAGTCATCAGACCCCTCATTTATGTACGTGAACGCCAAACACACGCTTTTGCTGAAAGTGCTGAATTGCCCGTTATCCCTGAAAATTGCCCGGCATGTTTTGACATGCCTACTCAACGATATTATTTCAAGCAGCTACTCAACAATGAAGAAAAGAACAACCCTGGTGTGTATAAAAGCTTACTATCTGCAATGCGCCCCTTAATAGACAGAGACAACACGCACGACCCTTCAAATGCTTGAGCACACATCATAACAATATCGCTTAACTGTTATGCTAACCAAAGTCGTCATACGCCTGGTGTCATTGCTATCCTTGAAAAACCATCTATACATAGGCCATTTTCTTGGTATATTGTTATTTCTTTTTAATAACCGTAATCGTCACATCACTCAAGTAAATATTGATTTATGCTTCCCGGCTCTTTCTACACATGAAAAAAAGCGATTGTTAAAATATTCCTTAACAGAAAACGGCAAGACGTTAATCGAATGTTTTTGGTTATGGCGACATCCACAACAAGTACTTAATAATTTACTAGCTCACATTGAAAATAAACACCTGTTAGATGCTGCCAGAGACAAAAATTTAGGCACAATCTTTGTGACCCCTCACTTTGGTTCTTGGGAATTTATTGGCTTATTAACCGCAGCAAATAGTAATTTATTAATTTTATATACGCCACCAAAATCAGACTATGTTAATCAGTTATCTCAACAGGGACGTGAGAGCACTGGAGGAAAAGTAATTAGTACTGATGAACTCAATGTCAAAACTATGATTAAACATATTAAGTCTGGTGGCTGTATTGGTATTCTGCCAGACCAGGTTCCCGAAGGTAATGGCGGTGTGTACTCACGTTTCTTCAATCGCAAATGTTATACCAGTACACTGGTTTGCAAGTTAGCAAATAAATTAAAATGCCCTGTCGTGTTTTGTTATGCATTACGCAAACAACAGCAGCAAATAAAATATAACGCCTATTATCATGTCGCACCGCAAGAAATATTTGATGACAATATTGATCATGCAACACGCGCATTAAACCAAACTATTGAGGGTTTTATTAACACCTCTCCTGAACAGTACCTGTGGGGCTATAAGCGCTTTAAACGACCCGCCCCAGGAGACACTTACCCTTATTAACACAATCGTTTAATGCATAACAGGCTATAGATTTTATTCACTTTTATTAACAGCGTTTCTTGCAACAATCATTGCTTGGTTTCGCCATCCTGTTGCTAAATCCCCTTGTAAACTTTCTTCACGATACACCAGAATATCCATATCCTTGCAGACGGATAACAGTTCACCCCTATTGAGCAAGTAGTCAGGATTAGTTGGTCCTGCGAGTGTGGCTTTCTCTGCAGTGAATGTTTGGTAAAACAACAGCCCATTCACTTTTAAACTTGAGATGATACTTTTAAAAATTGGCCTGTATAAAAAATTTGATATCGTCACAATATCAAAAGCATTTGTATCTGGCGGGCAGCTTTCTACATCTCGTTGAGTTGTGTTTATGTTTAAGCCATGCTTATGCGAATACTGATTGATTTTGTCTAATGCAATTTGTGACACATCCCAGGCATGGACGCTTAGTCCATGTCTGGCTAATTGAATAGCATTCCCACCCAAACCACACGCCAGGTCCAATGCGATACCTGAAGTTGGCAACAAGTGTAAGTTTTCACTGAGCACGTCACTAGCAGATCCGGAACAATATTGTTGTGCGTAGATTGCATCCCACTTGGCCGCAGATGACATAAAAATCTATCGTTGCCAAAAAACAGGGGTAAATATGACAAGTAAGGTAAAAATTTCTAATCGGCCCAGCAACATTCCCACACATAACACGGCTTTGCTAAACGTATTGATACTTGCGTAATTTTGTGCAACTTCACCTAGCCCCGGACCTAGATTGTTTAACGTAGCCGCTACCGCAGAAAACGCCGTTACTTGATCCAGCCCCGTGGCTAACAACAATAAGAGCATCACGACAAATACTGCAATGTAGGCAGACAAGAATCCCCAGACGGCTTCGATGATACGATTATCAACCGGTTTTTTACCTAGCTTTACAGCAAATTGGGCATTAGGATGAATTAATCGCATAATTTCACGAGCACCCTGTTTGAACAGCAACAGAATACGTATTACTTTCATTCCCCCACCAGTTGAACCTGCACAGCCACCAATAAAACTCATTATGACTAACATGACTGGTAGTAAGGTGGGCCATAGTGAAAACTGTTCAGAAGTAAAGCCGGTAGTTGTTCCCATTGAAACGACTTGAAATACTGATTTAGTCACCACAGCAAACAATTCGGAATCCGTATATTGCATATACAAGACACTAAACGTAATTAAACATCCTAGTGTCAGTATCGACAGATACATTTTGAATTCAGCATCTCGCCAGTAATAAAGCATGGAACGATTTCGCCATACAATAAAATGCAAACCAAAGTTTGCCCCAGATACCAACATAAATAACACCGCGACCCATTCGATCGTTGTGCTGTTGAAATACTGCATATTTAAGTCATGGGTAGAAAACCCACCAATCGCTATCGTAGAAAAGCTATGACTGACGGCATCAAATACACTCATGCCTGCAGCCCAGTAAGCAAATGCACATAATGCTGTTAAAGAGACATAGATGTACCAGAGTGCTTTTGCCGTTTCGGTGATTCTAGGCGTTAACTTACTGTCTTTAACTGGTCCAGGAGTTTCAGCACGATATAGTTGCATACCACCCACACCTAACATAGGTAGTATGGCTACAGCTAACACAATGATACCCATACCGCCTAACCACTGGAGTTGCTGACGGTAAAATAAAATTGAGTAGGGCAATGTATCCAGTTGAGAAACGACTGTCGCGCCTGTGGTGGTCAGGCCTGAAATGGATTCAAACAAACTATCGATCAATGAAATATTCACTGCATCTGATAATAGAAATGGCAAAGCACCAAAAACACCCAGCACTGTCCAAAACAATACAACAATAATAAAACCATCGCGTAAACGCAGATCAGCATGATGTTTATAGTACGGCACCCAAATTAAGAAACCGGTAATTAACGAGGCAAGAAAGGCTTCACCAAAACTATTAAATGCATCTGTCTCACCATAATATAAACCAACTAACATAGGCGGGATCATGGTGACACTAAACACCATGAGCAATTGACCAAATATCCTCTGGATGACTTTACGTTGCATGACTAGAGACTGTGTCTAAACAAATGTCGCACTAACCTGGAACAAACGTTCGACATCATTAATTTTATGTTTATCTGCAAGAAACATAATTACATGATCTTCTGACTCAATTACCAAGTCATGACTGGCAATTAACACTTCATCGTTACGCACAATGGCCCCAATTGCAGCACTTTTAGGTAGTTTCATTTCTGAGATTTTACGCCCAACCACTTTGGATGTGTTCTCGTCGCCATGTGCCACCGCCTCGATAGCTTCTGCAGAACCTTTGCGCAGAGAATGCACTGCAACAACATCGCCACGCCGAATATGTGCCAGCAACGCACCAATAGTTACTTGTTGTGGTGATATAGCAATATCTATCATGCCACTTTCAACTAACTCGACATAACTGGGGCGATTGATAAGAGACATCGTTTTTCGTGCGCCTAGTCGTTTAGCTAGCATGGCTGAAAGGATATTTGCCTCGTCATCATTGGTCAGTGCGCAAAATACATCGACGCTATCAATATTTTCATCCAGTAGCATATTTTCATCCGCCGCATCACCGTGCAATACAATGGTTTTATCCAGCATTTCACATAAGTATTGTGAACGAACAGAATCCCGTTCAATTAATTTAACGCGAAAATGTCCTTCTAGAATTTGGGCTAACTGAGAACCAATATTTCCACCACCAGCGATTAACACGCGACGATTAGGCTTATCCAAGCCTTGTAACATAGTAGTGATATTTTTTGCTTGCGCAGTCGGCGCGACAAAAAACAAATCATCGCCCGCTTGCACAGTGGTATTATCATCAATGCTAATTGCATCTTGATCACGATACATCGCAACAATTGATGCATCCATGGTTTTCATACCGTCAAATAACTTCGTTACTGCGCGTCCAATAATATTACTGTTGTCATTAACTTTTATTGCAACTAACTGAACTTTGCCATTAGCGAAATTTAATACCTGAAGTGCCCCTGGATGCTCAATAAGATTTTGTACATAGCGAGAAACCAACATCTCAGGACTGATTAATACATCAATGGGCAAGGCTTCCTGAACGAACAAATCTTTATACTCTAAATAATCAGCAGTACGAACGCGTGCGATTTTAGTCGGCGTATGGAAAAGTGTATAGGCGACCTGGCAAGCTACCATATTAGTTTCATCACTATTAGTTAACGCAACAATCATATTTGCATCACGAGCGCCTGCCTGCTCTAGAATGTTTGGGTAGGAGGCATGACCTACTATTGTCTGTAAATCTGCGCGGTCTTGGATTTCACGCAACACATCTGGGTTACTGTCCACCAAAGTTATGTCATTGGACTCATTGGCTAAACTTAATGCTAATGACCCTCCCACCTGACCAGCACCTAAAATAATAATTTTCATTGTTATCTAGCTTGTGATATTGCTGAATTGTATTCTTATTATTAACAAACAGAGTCTATTTAACTGTTATCTTTTGAACCGATACCTAAAGAACGCAGCTTGCGATATAAATGAGTTCTCTCCATACCCACCAACTCGGCCAACTTGCTGACGCTGCCATTAACTCTCTTTAGTTGATGCATTAAATATTGTTTTTCAAATGCTTCGCGTGCTTCCCTAAGGGGCAAATCCAGTAAATTTTCTACAATGGTATTTTCAGTTCGACTATCTTGTTGTGCAGCCAGTGCTTGCTTAACATCGTCTACAGTAATTTCCTCACTGTTACCAGTGACTAATAAGTCTTGGATAATTGTTTTCAACTCTTTGATATTACGTGGCCACTCATAATGCAAAAAAGCATTTTGTGCTGCGATAGAACATTTTCGATAGGTATAGTTATCACTTGCACAGAAACCATCGATAATAAAATTAACTAACTCAGGAATATCTTCAATATGATTACGCAAGGCAGGGACACTTATACGCGTCATTAATAAGGACGAATGTAATTTATTGACGGCCTCTGCGGTGGCTTGCATAGAAATAGAGGCCATTACTTTGACATTAAATCGTTTAAACACTTGCACAGCAGCTAATTGTTGCAATAAATCAATCAGCCTCTTCTGCACGACAGAATTAATTTGATCAATATTCTGGAAAAATATAGATCCATCTTGTGCCAGTTTTATTGAGTCAATTAACTCTGTTTTTAGTTTAGACCAGGCTGACTCATCGACTCTTTCTAATTCGAACTGTTCACTTTTAACATAAATGAAAGGGTTTGTTTTTCTTTCACTGCTCTCATGAATATATCTTGCGATAGTGTAGCGTCCCGTGCCTTCTTCACCGGCAATTAACAAATTAGAATTTATTTCAGAACATCGATCACATATCTCCAAGAGTTTCTGCATAACGTCACTACTGCCAATAGGCGTAATATAGTTTTTATTTACGCGGGTAAATATAGTGCTGCTGTCTTCCTCTTGTTGACGGCTATCAAGTGCTTTACGAATAGTTTGAATTAATTTTGCCGTCGTCAATGGTTTTTCTACAAAGCCATAGGCACCTAAACGGGTCGCTTCTACTGCTGTTTCCACAGTACCATGTCCAGACATCATCACTACAGGACAGTGAAGTGCTTTGTTATCTTTCCAGTCCTTTAATAATGTGATGCCATCTTCGTCCGGCATCCAAATATCAAGTAACACCAAATCATACTCAGATTGATTAATCTGTTGTCTAGCACTCGCGGCAGTTTCTGCAGCGCTCACTTGATAGCCCTCGTCAGACAAGATATCGCTGACGAGACCACAGATGTCTGGCTCATCGTCTACGACGAGAATTTTTTCAGTATTCACTTAACACTCACTCTAGGGTTATCAGTCGTTTTTCTCATACCGTAATCATACAATGGGAAACGAATATTAATCACGGCACCTCCCTGCTTTTGATTAGCGGCTCGTATAACACCATTATGCTCTTCAATGATTTTTTTTACGATGGCTAAGCCCAAACCATTTCCTTTGGGTTTGGTTGTCATATAGGGGTCAAATGCCCTACCTAGCACATCTTGTGGAAACCCTGGTCCATTATCAGCGATTTCAACACCGGCATACTTTGCATTACTCAAATCGAAAGGAAATGTATTAATACTAATGACACATTTTTCACCGCTTGGCATCGACTCAATAGCATTCTTGATGAGGTTATGTATTACCTGACGCAACCGTACTGAATCACCACGTATGTCAAGGGAGTTAACATCCAGTCCAAGTTTAATACTTACATTGCGCTGGTCACCTTTATATAACTCTACGGTATCTCGAACTAATGCGTTCAAGTCTAATGGCTTTGGTTCCATTACAGGCATGCGCGCATAGTCGGAAAAATCATTCACCATCAACTTCATTGATTCAACTTGTTGCACGATTGTATGTGTCGCACGATCAACAATATCTGATTGTTCCGCAGCAAGATTCGGCAATAACTTTCTCCTGAGTCTTTCTGCAGATAATTGAATCGGTGTTAATGGATTTTTAATTTCATGCGCGAGGCGTCTGGCAACTTCGCCCCAAGCCGAGTCTCGCTGTGCCTGTAATAATGTTGTGACATCATCAAAAACTAACACACACCCACGCTGTGCATCATCATCGCTCGGCAGTTCAACAGACTTACATAAAATTGTTTTCCTCCCTTGCGAAGTAATCACTTCCATCTCAACCTGCCACTCTTCTGAGCTCTCTCTTATTTTATTGGCCACAATTGTACAAAACTCTTTTAAGAAACTATGCGTAATACCAATTTGAACAAATTGTTTGCCTATAAACTGATTCATATTGACATGAAATATATCACTGGCTGCTGCATTAATCGTTTTAAGTGCGAAGGAATGATCTAAACTTAAAACACCTGAGGATAAATGCTCGAGAATTGTTTGTAGATAGGTACGTTGATTTTCAATAATTCGTTGATTGATAATGGTGGTGTCACGTGCAACTGATAGTCGTTCTGTCATACGATTAAATGATGCAACTAACATTCCTAAATCATCCTGTTGTCTCACAGGAAGTTTCTTATGGTATTGCCCTGCTGCAACTGCTTTAGTTCCTTCAGCAAGCTCTTGAATTGGAGCAACTAACAAACGTGACCAATAAAACGCGGCAAATACTGCAAACAGAGCACCTAATGCCAGCACCAGCGTCAGTATTAAAATAAAATTTTGCTTAAGAGGCGTGCGTAGATAAATTAATTCATTATATTGTCCAAACGCACCTTGAACATTATTTGCCAAATTACCTATGCGTCCTGATATGGGATATAAAAATTGCAGCAATCGTGTTTCGCCGACAGGCGATTCAGATAGTACCGGATAAACAATACGAATATTTAATCCGGACTCAGTCGATGGATCCAACGCCGCATAACTCTCACCCTGTAATACTAATTGCAAAACACTTTCACCTGGCAAGCGTGGTACTGCAGCACTGGGTTCTATGTTGCCTGAAGCAATGATTCGATTATTGGAGTCGAATAATGCGATTTCTGCGGCACCGGTACTTCTAAGCAAATCGTTAATAATAAGTGTGGCATTAAATGGTTCCACGTCAGCAAACTGTGACACCAGTGGGTCAGCTTGTTGTCTTAATGTTCGAATATGTAGGTCTAATGATGAGCGGCTCAGGTCGACTGCATCTTGTAAAGCACTCTCAACTTTTACATCAAACCAACTGTCTACACCACGTTCTAGTAACCAGATAGAAAATGTATACACTATGAATACTGGCATACTGGCTGTCAGTACAAACAACAACACTAATCTTAAAGTAAGGCGTGAACCAGGGGCTTGGCGTTTTAAACGTCGCACTAAACGACCGATGTTAAAGACTATCAGTGAGATGAATATTGCTAATAGGACAGTATTAATAGGTAATAACCAATTATGCAGCCGGCCAAAATAAGCAACGTTTTGTGTCGCATCAGCCATTAATAATATGGCAGCTACCAAGGCAGCAAACATGATGGCTAACAGCCACCTTTCACGCAGCAGTATTTTTCTTATATTGGCCATACCGACCACCCACTTGAAGGACGCCAACTACTATATAAATAACTCTTGATCCTTAACGGTAGAGGTAATTGCTCGGAAACCAGTCGAGCTCGTGCACGCAGATAATATTGTGCGTCAGACTGCAAGCGTCCAAATCCGCTTAACACCGCATTGTGCAAATAGCGTTGAAAGTAAAACGCAGAATATAAATCTGGAAAGATGTGTTCAACATCACTGCCTGTCTGCTTCATTACATACTGCTTCGATAACGCATGGTATTTTACGTTGAATTCACGCGTCATGGTTGCACGCTTTTCATCTAACCAATATGTATTTATCTGCATAAGCTCAATCTCTAAGCGAAAGGTCATTTCAATACCATTTCTTAATGCCTCTTTCACTTTATCATCGAGTTGATAACTAATTTCGCATTGGATTTTAACTTGATTGTCAGCAGCACTCGATGTCAGGTCTTTTATCTCTATCGAGTTCTCAAGCGCTGTGCATAAGCCAGTTGAGAAAATAAAAGTGAAAACCGTTAGAACAAAACGATCAACTATGTGCATGGATATGCCGTTCATGCTGAAATATAGACTATCTTGGCAAAATTCACTACGACCGTCCTAATTTGCTATGGGCACAGTGTATCGAATTGCTTATCAATTAATTGGTTCGAATTAGAAAAATCGAATGCAGACACCTGCTTACCTCCTTCTGGAACCAAAAGTTTTACTGCAACAGTACCTGCTTGACCAGCGGCGACAGAAAAACCTGCTTTAGATATATGGCAAATTTTACCAGCTTCAATGTTTGTAGGATATTGATCACCCACCTCGGCCAGTGTAATACGTATGCGGCGTCCTTCCAGGTAGGTATAGGCAGTCGGCCAGGGATGATATGCCCGTATTCTTCTAACTATGTCATCTGCCGGCAAACGCCAATCTATAAGGCCATCTGACTTAGTTAATTTCTTACAATAAGTAACATCCTGTTCATTTTGAGACATTGGTCGTGCATGCGGTTTATTAATTTTATCCAAGGCCGGTAAAATTAATTCACCCCCTATCTGTGCAAGCTTATTATGCAAGCTCTGTGCGGTGTCTTGAGGATCAATGACACATATTGACTGCAACCATATGTCACCTGCATCCATTGCTGCTGCCATTTGCATAATAGTGACTCCAGTGACCTCATCACCCGCCAGAATTGCATGTTGGATGGGTGATGCACCTCGCCACCTGGGCAACAGTGACGCATGGATGTTGATACACCCCAATTTGGGTAATTCAAGCAGCGCTTTAGAGAATATTTGCCCATAGGCTGCGACTACAATGACATCAAGTTGAAAATCCTCTAGTGTCGATAGAATATCTTCATCATTCACATTCTTTGGCTGTAATATCTGCACGCTTCCTGAAGTTATCGCTTGCTTTACAGCACTTTTTAAGATTTTACGCCCACGTCCAGATCTGCGGTCAGGCTGGGTAATGACCGTAATAAGCTCATGATGACTGTGTTCAATTGCTGTTAACGCAGGGACAGCAAATTCAGGCGTTCCTGCATAAGCAATGCGCAGAGAATTCGACATTGTAGAAATAATGGTGTGCGGATTATACTAAATCGCGTTCTTTTGGTGGGCTGGTTTAGTCGATGTCGACTTATCCTGCTTTTGCAGCTTCTTCTTGATGCGTTGTCTCTTTAATGGTGACAAGTAGTCCACGAATAACTTGCCTTGCAGGTGATCCATTTCATGTTGTATGCATACCGCCAGCAAGCCATCAGCATTCATCTCAAACGTTTCTCCCTGCTCATTAAGTGCTTGAATTCTAATACTTTCAGCACGGGCGACATTCTCATAAAAACCGGGCACAGATAAGCATCCCTCTTGCATTTCTTCACTACCCTGTTCGTCGATTATTTTAGGGTTAATCAAGCACAGGGGCTCATCTTTATTTTCAGACACATCAATCACAATCACTTCTAGTTGAATATTAACTTGTGTCGCTGCCAGTCCTATTCCAGGCGCGTCATACATGGTTTCGAACATATCCTTCACCATTTGTCGCACTTGATCGTCCACCCGAGCTACTGGCGCGGCCTTAAGCCTTAAACGTGGGTCAGGAAAGTGTAATATTTCAAGCAGTGCCATTGAGTTACTTTAGCTGATTAATGAAGTTTCGCTTTGTTAAATCATAATCTTGAGACTACAATTCAACCCTATATTGCTAATATTTTAAACCATCGTACAGTCCAATGCGCAAATATATGAACAGAATATATCGCTTATCGCCATACCTCCTTAGTGTCGCACTTTTAATGACGGGGTGCTCAACCACCTCCGAGCAAACTCAGACAGAAGAACCCGTTGCTGCTGAGGCACAATCAGAATCCAGCGAACCAACACCTACTACGACAGTATATGAGGTTGATAGTGCCGAGGACGTGCAAATCGAAGCATTGCCTACCCCTCCGGAAAGCAATCAAGTGGAATTCAAAGCGTCAGCGCCTCAAGAATACATTGTTCAGCAAGGCGATACGTTATGGGATATATCAAGCCAGTTTTTAAATCAGCCATGGTATTGGCCTGAAATCTGGTACATGAATCCCCAGGTACAAAACCCACATCTAATTTATCCTGGCGATGTTATTAATGTTTTCTATGTCGGTGGCCGTCCATATTTGACTGTTAATGGTGAAAACCGAGTATCTGGTATCGAGCGTCTGTCTCCAATCATGCGTGGAGAGCCAATTGACGCCAGAGAAAAGATCATCCCCATTCAGGCGATAGAGCAATTTCTAACGCGTCCTCTTGTTTTAGGTGAAAATGACCTTGCGTCATCACCACATATTATAGCCTCGAGAGATAACCGCATTGTGTATGGCTCAAACGATATTGTTTATCTACGTGATGCAGATAACTTGGAGCTTGATGCTTTATATAATATTTATCGCCAGGGCAAAAAGTTTGAAGACCCGAATACTGGTGAAGTACTCGGATATGAGGCCATTCATGTAGGTGATGGCAAAATCTCACGAGCCGGAGACCCAGCCACGTTATATATAACTGATGCCGTGCGTGAGATTTTACGTGGTGACAGAGTTCTTAAAGTGGATAATGTAGATGTAGATAGCGCGTTCCGACCTCGTTCACCTGATAGTGAAGTCCAAGGAAATATTATCTATTTATACAGTGCCATTACTCAATCTGGCACTTATCAAATCGTGGTTGCCAATCTAGGCGAACAACAAGGCATTGAAAAAGGCCATGTGTTGGCGATCAATAAGGCAGGACGAACCGTGTCTGACCCTTATGCGGAAAGGCAACAAGAAGAGTTTGTTACTCTGCCGAATGAACGCTCAGCAGATGCCATTGTGTATCGCGTGTTTGATAACTTAAGTTACTTATTTATTCTCGACGCCAACCGTCCGGTTAGACACGGAGATATCGTCACCAGCAACTAAACAATGTAAATAGCCAGCGACTGAATAAACAAGGCTGTTGCGTGCGTCGATTGCTTCTTAATAGATAATCATGATTGTACATTCCCTCTGTTGAACTAACAGAGGTAAGTACGCATGACGGAGTTAGAGGCTTGGTTGCGACTTTGGCACATACCCAAAGTCGGTCCCAGAACATTTAATTTTGTACGCTCAAAATTCCCTTGTTTAGAAAATTTATTCAATCATGGCTATCCTGAATTAGTTGAAGCGGGCATTCCAAAACATATTGCAATAGCTATCACGACGGACAAATCTGAACACTACTTAAATGATCTCGCCTGGTTGCAAGGCAACAAGTATCACCACATCACTTCAATAAAAGATTCGTCATATCCAGCTCTATTGGCTCAAATTGTTGATCCTCCTCCTATTATCTACAGCATTGGCCATAATACGTTACTGGCCTCTCCACTATGTATCGCTATTGTCGGTAGCCGATCGGCATCGACCCTAGGGAAAAAAATCGCCTATGATCTGGCAAAAGAGCTGGCGCAATTAGGTGTTGTAATTGTGAGTGGGCTTGCACGCGGTATTGACGGACAAGCTCATGAAGGGGCAATGAGTAAATATTCTCAATCAACCATTGGCGTGTTAGCGAATGGATTAGACATGATATACCCGCATCAGCACCGCCAGCTAGGTAAACAGCTGGCAAAAGATCACTTATTAGTATCTGAATTTGCACCAGGGGTAAAACCACTACCCCAGCACTTCCCCAGACGAAATCGCATTATTAGCGGGCTCTCTCTCGGCACATTAGTCATAGAAGCAGCAAACAAAAGCGGCTCATTAATCACGGCCAATTATGCATTACAGCAGGGGCGTGATGTATTTGCTGTGCCGGGAAATATTAACAACCCGCAAAATGCAGGTTGTCACCAGCTTATTCAGCAAGGCGCTAAACTCACAACATGCATAGAAGATATCTTACTCGAGGTCACTGCGATGATAGAGATCAAGCAAAATCAACCAGCTCATAACTGTATAAATAATCACCAGAATCTAGGTGAGGGTAAAAATACTTTACTTGAATGTGTCGAATACACGCCTTTGTCTATTGAGGAAATAATTGAAAAAAGTGGATTGACCCCAGAACAAGTTTCCTCCATGCTGACGGAGCTTGAGATAGGTGGCTATATTGCCGCCGATGCAATAGGACAATATAGCCGCATATAGTAACGGATTTTATCTAAATGAAAGAAAATGTTCTTGATGTTTTAACCTACATGTTCGAAAGCTACTTTGAAGAAGCCGACGCCATGTTTAACCGCGAGGCATTATTAGAAGAGTTAGTAGAGGTGGGCTTTGATCATGGCGATGTTGAAAAAGCCTTCAACTGGCTAGCGGAACTACCAACATCCAGCGACGATATCCAATTGTCCTCACCTGAACAGACATCAATGCGCTTTTATAATCCCTGGGAAGTAAAAAAACTGGATCTTGAGTGCCAGGGGTATCTCCTCAGCTTAGAGCAAATGGGTATATTGAATGCCGCCAGCAGAGAACTTGTCATTGACCGTGTAATGGCGCTGGAAACAGATGAAATTAATATTGAGCAGTTACGCTGGGTTTGCCTCATTGTTCTATACAACTTATCAGGGACTAATGTCCCTTATAATTGGCTGGAAGATGTCATTATGGATTTATCCTCTTCTCATATTAATTAGTCAGTCACGCAACAACATACCCATCCTTGCATGAGTAAGAATCTCGTTATCGTTGAGTCACCGGCGAAAGCTAAGACTATTGAAAAATACCTAGGTAAAGACTTTCATGTGCTTGCTTCCTACGGCCACGTTCGTGATCTAGTGCCCAAAGAGGGTGCTGTCGACCCAGACAATCAGTTTGAGATGAAATATCAGCTGATTGAAAGAAATGAAAAACATGTAACAGCGATAAGCAAAGCCCTGAAAAAGGCTACCGCACTATACCTGGCCACTGACCCGGATCGTGAGGGAGAAGCGATATCGTGGCACCTGTATGAATTGTTAAAAGAACGGGGATTACTTGACGACAAAGAAGTACATCGTGTTGTGTTTCATGAAATTACCAAGTCTGCAGTTAAAGACGCAATAGACCATCCGCGTGAGTTAGCAAGTGATTTAATCCATGCCCAACAGGCACGCCGCGCGTTAGATTATTTGGTTGGCTTTAATTTATCACCCTTACTGTGGAAAAAAATTAAACGTGGTTTGTCTGCAGGTCGTGTTCAAAGTCCTGCACTTCGCCTACTTTGTGAGCGTGAAGACGAAATTGAAAAATTTGTCGCTAAAGAATATTGGACAATAGAGGCAGACTGTAAAAAAGAAAAACAGTCATTTCATGCCAAGTTAACGCATTATCAAACGAACAAGTTAGATCAGTTTGATATCAACACAGAAGCGCTGGCCGAAGCAGCCCATAAAGTGCTAACGAAATCTGCTGACGGTAAACTCAAAGTAGGCAAGGTAGATAAAAAAGAACGCAAACGAAATCCTACAGCACCTTTTATAACCTCCACTATGCAGCAAGAAGCGATTAGAAAATTACGCTTCTCCGCTCAACGGGCAATGCGCATCGCTCAACAACTTTATGAAGGCATAGATCTTGGTTCGGGCCCTGTCGGTCTTATTACCTATATGCGAACTGATTCGGTAGTACTTGCTACAGAAGCAGTGGATGAAATCCGCGCCTTAATAAAAGAACGTTATGGAGACAAGTGTCTACCTAAAACTCCGCCGACATATAAAACTAAATCTAAAAATGCCCAAGAGGCACACGAAGCGATTCGTCCCACATCAGCATTACGTATTCCAGAAGAAGTTAAAGAATTTTTAACTGACGAACAATTTAAGCTTTATGATCTAATTTGGAAGAGAACTATTGCCAGCCAAATGACCCATGCAACACTTAATACCGTTGCTGTAGAGCTACATTGTGGCAGTGAAGAAAACATTTTTCGTGCACTAGGTTCTTCAATTAAAGATCCCGGCTTTATGACCGTTTACCAAGAAGGTGCTGACGATAAAACACCTGATGCTGGAGATGAAAAATTACTTCCTGCCATGGAAGTAGGTGATGAAATTAATTTATTAGAAATCCGCTGTGAGCAACACTTTACAGAACCTCCTCCACGCTTCACTGAAGCTAGCTTAGTAAAAGCATTAGAAGAGTACGGCATTGGTCGACCGTCAACCTACGCATCAATAATTTCAACTATTCAAAATAGAGAGTACGCTGAAATTGAAAGCAGGCGTTTCTTTCCTACAGATATCGGCCGTTTAGTCACTCGCTTTTTGACAAAGCATTTCACTAAGTATGTGGACTATGATTTTACCGCAAACCTAGAAGACGAATTAGATGAAATATCTCGAGGTGAAAAAGACTGGGTTCCGGTGATGGAGTCTTTCTGGCATCCATTGGATGAACTTGTTAAAGATAAAGAAGTATCCGTTACGCGTGAAGAAGCGATCGAGGCGCGTGAGTTAGGTATTCATCCAAAGTCTGGCAAGCCTGTGAGTGTGCGCATGGGGCGCTATGGACCATTTGTACAAATTGGCACTAAAGATGATGAAGAGAAACCAAAATTTGCAGGCTTAAGGCCAGGCCAAAAAATGGATTCCGTCACACTAGAAGATGCCCTCGAATTATTTAAACTGCCGCGTGAGATTGGAAAAACAGAAGACGGCGAGACAATATCAGCAAACTTTGGCCGCTTTGGCCCTTATGTGAAATATGGTAGTAAATACGCATCTATCAAAGGTGAAGATCCACACACTATTACTCTAGAACAAGCACTAGAGTTTATTGAAATCAAAAAACAAGAAGACGCTAATAAATTCATTAAAGAGTTTACTGAAGAGGGTATACAAGTCTTAAATGGTCGCTATGGACCTTATGTCACAGACGGCAAAAAGAATGCCAAAATTCCTAAGGATGTCGAGCCCGACTCTTTAACGCTCGAACAGTGCCAAGAAATGATTGCTAAAGCTCCGGCGAGAAAAGCCAGACGCAAAACAGCGAAAAAGAAAAAAGCGTCTTAACTAACTTATTTTTAATGACGGCGACAACTCAGCAGAGAGCTGCATTTGTTTTAAATAATGGCGGTATCATTGCACATCAAACAGATACGATTTTTGGTCTTGCCTGCTTACCCGAAGATAAGTTGTTAAATCGACTCGCCCGTATTAAAAGACGTCCGGCGGATAAAACCTTCCTGTTATTAGCCTCCTGCTATGGACATGTTGCTTCGTTCATTAACGTGAATGCCAAGGCCATAGAAATGTTAACTACTCCAACACACGTACCTACAACATGGTTAGTTGATAGTGCAGGCGGAATCTCACAGCACTTAATTGGAAAAACCAATAAAGTGGCGCTACGCATCACAGATTATCAACCTATCAAGGCGCTATGTGAGCAAGTCGGTGCCATAGCATCAACCAGTGCGAATATCTCCAGTCATGCGGTGTGCACAGATGCAATGCAGATTCGTGCCATGTTTGGACCAAGCATTGATTACGTTGATCCGAGTCAAACCCGTGGTACAGGCAAATCAAGTACTATCGTCGACCTATCAAGTGGCGACATTATTCGAAGGTAAACTCATGGCCTCTGACCCCAATTTAGACTCTGTTTTAACTTATTTAGAATCTTTACAAGATACTATTTGCAATGCCTTAGCGGAAATTGATGGCAGTGAATTTGTAGAAGATAGCTGGACGCGCGATGAAGGGGGTGGCGGCAAAAGCCGTGTACTCAGAAACGGCGCAGTATTCGAACAAGCGGGTGTTAACTTTTCACGTGTTAACGGCTCGCAACTACCCAAAGCCGCAACCACTCAACGGCCTGAATTAGCGGGATGCAGTTTTGAAGCAGCCGGTGTCTCATTAGTCATTCATCCTAAAAATCCGTACGTCCCCACTAGCCATTGTAACGTGAGGTTTTTTCTTGCCGAGCCCAAAGACAAAGCACCTATTTGGTGGTTTGGTGGTGGCTTTGATTTAACGCCGTATTATGGTTATGAAGAGGATGCTATTCATTGGCATCAGACCGCAAAAAATGCATGTGATGCATTTGGTGACTCTACTTATTCTGACTATAAAACCTGGTGCGACAAGTACTTTTATCTACCTCATCGCAAAGAACCCCGAGGCATTGGTGGACTCTTTTTCGACGACCTCAATGAACCTGACTTTGACCACTGCTTTAACTTGCTAAAAAGTGTCGGCGATCATTTTGTCTCGGCCTATTGCCCCATCGTTGAAAAAAGAAAAGATACACCGTTCGGTGACAGAGAAAGACAGTTTCAACTTTATCGTCGCGGTCGCTATGTCGAGTTTAACCTGGTGTATGATCGTGGCACTTTATTCGGCCTTCAATCAGGTGGACGTACCGAATCAATTCTAATGTCACTGCCACCGCAGGTGCGATGGGAGTATAATTGGCAACCTGAAAAAAACACTCCGGAATCAGAACTTTATACTAAGTTTCTGATCGCTAAAAACTGGCTGGATTAAACGAGGATATCTACGTGAGTTACTTTCCAAATAGCAGAATGCGGCGTATGCGCTCAGCTCAATTTAGCCGCGCACTAATGCGAGAAAATGTACTCACGGCCGCCGACTTAATCTACCCTGTGTTTGTTGTTGAAGGTCACTCAACAAGACAGTCCGTTGCGTCAATGCCGGGTGTGGAGCGCATGAGCATTGACGAGCTTGTTAAAGAAGCCAAGCTGGTTTATAGCTTGGGTGTTCCAGCGATCGCATTATTTCCCGTCACACCAGATAACAAAAAATCATTATTGGCAGAGGAAGCTTACAACCCTGATGGTCTCGCTCAGTCGGCCGTAGCCAGTATTAAACACGCACTACCAGAATTGGGCGTGATTACCGATGTTGCGCTGGATCCGTTTACCTCCCACGGCCAAGATGGCCTACTTGATGATAGTGGTTATGTAGTCAATGACCAAACCGTCGAGGTATTAGTCAAACAAGCACTCTCTCATGCGCAAGCGGGTGCAGATATTGTTGCCCCTTCAGATATGATGGACGGACGCATAGCCAGCATAAGAACAGAGTTAGAGAGTGAGGGCTTTGTGAATACCAAAATCCTTTCTTATGCGGCTAAATATGCCTCTAGTTTTTACGGTCCGTTTAGAGATGCTGTCGGCTCTGCGTCTAACTTAAGTGGAGGGGATAAATATAGTTATCAAATGGATCCTGCCAACAGTGATGAAGCGCTGCGCGAAGTGCAGCTTGATATTGATGAAGGTGCCGACATGGTGATGGTCAAACCGGGTATGCCTTATTTAGATATTATCCAACGTGTCAAAGTAGAGTTCGGTGTTCCGACTTTTGCTTATCACGTCAGTGGTGAATACGCCATGCTAAAGGCGGCAGCCCAAAACGGTTGGCTAGATGAAAAAGCCTGTGTGCTTGAGGCGATGTTAAGTATGAAACGTGCAGGTGCCGATGCAATTCTTAGTTATTACGCAAAAGACATCGCGCGTTGGCTTAACAACTAGCTAGTCTTATTCAGTTTCATTTCAGACAGTGGATAAATACGCCGTTATAGGCAACCCAATAGAACATAGTAAGTCACCGCAAATTCATAGCGCGTTTGCAAAGCAAGAACACGTCGCTATCGATTACCAACGATTGTTAGCCGAACAACACTCTTTCAAACAAACTGTGAATGCTTTTTTCGCCAGCGACGGTAAAGGCCTAAATGTCACTGTGCCATTTAAAGTAGATGCCTTTGAACAATGTAAGCATCTCAACCAATATGCAAAGGCAGCTCAAGCAGTGAATACATTGAGTATTAACCAGCACGGTGAATGGATTGGAGCAAATACAGACGGTATTGGTTTACTCCGGGACTTAACTCATAATTTACAAATTGATATAAAAGATAAAAATATTCTAGTACTCGGTGCGGGCGGTGCTACTAGAGGAATATTGCTGCCACTCCTAGAACAATGCCCAAAAAAAATACTCATCGCTAACCGCACTGTCGAAAAAGCATTGCAATTAGCAAATAGCTTTAATGAAACAGGCACAATTCGTGGATGCGGATATGACGATGTTGATGATCATGCGTTTGATATTATTATCAATGCGACATCGGCCAGCCTAGCTAACACACTTCCCCCATTAAGTAGCCATATTGTCAAACAAACATCCATTTGTTATGACTTGGCCTATAGTGATGAACCAACCGCATTTATCCGTTGGGCTAGACAACAAGGTATCCAACAGGCGCATGATGGAATAGGCATGCTAATTGAACAAGCCGCTGAGTCTTATTATATCTGGCGTGGGTTCAAACCTAAAACTAAAGATATTTTTGCACTGCTGCGAAATTAACTGAACATGTTCAGCTTTGATGCATTTGTTTTACTTTGACATAGTGGTTTGCAGAATAAGACAAGTACTCAATTTCTCTATCGCTTAGCTCACGCACTTTTTTTGCTGGTCGCCCCATCCATAGATAACCGCCTTCGAGCTCTTTACCATTTGTCACTAAAGAGCCTGCCCCGACCATGGCATGTTTATGCACAATGGCATTGTCTAGAATCACTGATCCAATACCAATTAAACAACAGTCCATGAGAGTGCAGGCATGCAACACTACAGAATGGCCTACTGTCACATCATTGCCGATCACCATGTCAGCCCCGCCTGGACTAAATTCACCATCATGCGTGACATGTAAAATACTTCCATCTTGGATATTGGTACGCTGACCAATGCTAATTGTATTAATATCTCCACGGACAACTGACATTGGCCAGATCGAACTATCGGCACCAATAGTGACTTGGCCAATAACTAATGCAGAATTGTCAACATATGCTGAAGCATTAATACGAGGTGTGTGTGTCTGAAATGAACGAATCGCCATAATTTGAGCTAAAATGTACTTATCGGTGTTTTTTGCTAATGCTATCATGACATTACTCAAGCAGATAACTTTATATCCTCGCTTATGTCCCTCAATCAAAAGTTCAACAGTTATTCCCAATTAATTCGTTTAGATAAACCAATTGGCATACTACTCTTGTTATGGCCAACACTTTGGGCATTGTTAATTGCGGGTAAAGGTGACATTAACGCAGTCGTCTATAGTGTGTTTATCGTAGGTGTATTTCTTATGCGCTCTGCTGGTTGCGCGATAAATGATTTTGCAGACAGAAAATTTGATGCCCATGTAACAAGAACCAAACACAGACCAATTGTGACCGGAAAAGTATTCCCTATTGAGGCGCTAATAATTTTTATATTATTAAGCTTAACTGCTTTCAGTTTAGTACTTTTTTTCCTCAATCATATGACCATGTTATTTTCACTGGTGGCCGTCGCACTTGCTGCATCCTACCCTTTTACTAAACGCTATCATTACTTGCCACAAGTACATTTAGGTATGGCTTTTGCGTGGGCGGTGCCGATGGCGTTTGTTGCCATGACAAATGATTATCCGCCAACTTGGGGCTGGTTATTATTTACTGCCACAGTCATTTGGACGACTGCATATGACACCATGTATGGCATGGTTGATCGTAGAGAGGACATAAAAATTGGCGTAAAGTCTACCGCAATTTTGTTCGGTTCTTCTGACAGGCTTATTATTGGTTTGTTGCAGATGTTTGTAATACTTGCATTACTGGCCGTAGGTGCACAAGCAGAACTTCGCTATTGGTATTACCTAAGTTTAATATTAGCTAGTCTATTATTTATCTATCAACAGATATTAATCTATTCTCGTCAGCCACAGGAATGCTTTTTGGCGTTTTTAAATAACAATTATGTCGGACTATTAATATTTTTAGGCATTGCTGGCAGTTATTGGTTACCTATATAAATTTACTTTTGTTCTGGCTAAAGCCCAAACAGTCACTTTGCTCACTCCGGCCTTTTTTAAACAGCGGCTTATTTCATTAACAGTTGCGCCTGTAGTAACTACCTCATCAATGATTATCGCATGTTGAATACGAGCTACTTTTGTCATATCTGTCACTTCAAATGCATGACGTACATTTTGTTGGCGTTGAGTTTTTGTTTTGCCTGTTTGTAGTTCTGTTTTTTTTATCCGTTTGACTAAATGACTATCATAATCAAATGCATACTGTTTACTTAACAGCTTGACTAGCTCATACACTGCATTAAAACCACGTTGCCTGACCCTGCTAGCATGGCTGGGTACGGGAATTAACAACGCATCTTCACATGCATTTTTAAATTCATCATTAGCTAATGTGACTAATGTGTGTATATGCTCCCAGTGATAAAAATATTTGTATTGAGTAATTAACTGGTTGATGGGAGACTGATACCAAAATACAGCAACGAGATGATCGAAATAAGGCGGCCGTTTCTGACACTGTCCACAAATTAAAATGTGATGCAAATTACTCGATATTGGCAGGCCACATACGTCACATTTTTTATCTTTCCAACACCATGGTAAATATGACTCACAAGCCTTACATACACCTTTGTCTGTGGAATAAATGCCACAAATAGCACAGTTCCACGGGTAGATGCTGTGCGCAATAAGACGAGACAAGCTGTAAAATTGTTTTGTTAATATATTTGACAAGAGCGGCCAGCCATTTAGACTCCTGAGTCTGTTTATCTGATGAGAATCTGGGATGAGTAAAGAAATATTAGAAAAACAAAGGGTTAGTGAAATTTTTGCGCAACCATTTAACGACTTATTATTCCAAGCTCAGTCAGTACACCGTGCAAATCACAATCCGAACAATATCCAAGCTAGCACTTTGCTTTCTATCAAAACAGGTGCTTGCCCTGAAGATTGTGCGTACTGCCCACAAAGTGCGCACTACGACACCGGTCTCGAGCGAGAGAAATTGCTCTCGCTCGAAGAAGTCAGAAATGCGGCTAAAGCGGCTAAACAGCAGGGTGCAACACGCTTTTGTATGGGAGCCGCCTGGAGAAATCCAAGCGATAAAAACCTCGATACTGTGATCGATATGATCAAAGAAGTTCAAGCCGAAAACCTTGAGACGTGTGTCACACTTGGGATGCTAACGCAAAAGCAATCTCAACGTTTAGCCTGTGCTGGTTTGGACTACTACAATCATAATTTAGATACTTCGCCGGAGTTTTACGGCGAGATTATTACCACGCGTGATTACCAGGATCGCTTAAATACGCTCAAGTACGTGCGCGAATCTGGCGTACATGTGTGCTCTGGCGGCATACTTGGTATGGGTGAGAATCGCCAACAACGTGTCGGGTTGCTGCATGAACTTGCAAATTTAGATCCGCAACCTGAATCTGTACCGATTAATTTATTGGTGCAAATAGAAGGCACGCCTCTGTATGGTACTGAGCAATTAGACCCGATTGAGTTTGTACGCATGATCGCTACGGCTCGCATCTTAATGCCTCAGACCTATATTCGTCTCTCCGCTGGACGAGAATCAATGGACGACGCTATGCAAACTTTGTGCTTCCATGCCGGAGCAAATTCAGTCTTTTTTGGTGAAAAACTATTAACTGCAGATAACCCAGACATAGAACAAGATAACCAATTATTCAGTCGCCTTGGTATGACGCTGGAAGCGACTGCTTCCCTGTAATGTTATGCCCGCGACGCAGCTGTCGAAGTACCTGCAACAACTGCATGATCAAAACGCCTACCGCACTCGACAACTAATTCAGGGCCCACAGGCAGTAACAGTCACGCTCAATAACAAATCCTATATATCCTTTTGCAGTAACGATTATCTCGGTCTGGCCAACGATCCTCGGGTATGTGCTGCAACAAAACATGCAATTGACGCATTTGGCGTAGGCACTGGTGCCTCCCAGCTAATCAGTGGATACAGTGCTGCCCATGCTCAGTTAGAGGAACAACTTGCTGCATTTTTTAATTACCCCCGATGTGTTTTGTTCTCGTCTGGTTACCTGGCTAACCTTGGCGTCATAACAAGCTTTGGTGATAAACATAGTGTTGTTGTTCAAGACAAACTTAATCATGCTTCATTAATTGATGCTGCTAGCTATGCAGACTCAAAATTAAAACGCTATCGACATCGAGATGTTGAACATGCAATTAACATTCTTAGCAAACTTAATAATGCAGCAAATCTTTTGGTCACCGATGGCGTATTTAGCATGGAAGGTTCTATTGCCCCTCTTAAACAATTAATCACGTTAAAAGATAACACACACTCAAAGCTTATCGTTGATGATGCACATGGCATTGGTGTGTTGGGGGCGAACGGAAAAGGTAGCATGGAACATGAAAATGTTTCTGCATCAGAGATTGATATATTGATAGGCACCTTAGGCAAATCATTTGGTGCCAGTGGGGCATTTGTATTAAGTAGTAATGATGCAATTGAGTATCTTATACAAAAAGCACGATCATTAATCTACACCACGGCACTTCCTTCTGCTCTAGCTGTCGCAGCCACAACGAGTTTGCAAATTATACGTGGCGAACCCGAACGCCGACATCGATTGCATGAAAATATTCACTACTTTCGTCAGTGCGCACAAGATTGTTCTCTTAATCTATTAGATTCAATCACTGCTATTCAAAGTTTAGTGATCGGAGATAACCTAAAAGCGCTGAGTTTTAGTGAAAAGCTAAAAAAACAAGGCATATTAGTCCTGGCTATACGTCCACCAACGGTACCTAAAAATAGTGCGCGATTAAGAATTACCCTATCCAGTGAGCATAATAAAAGTCACATTGATCAGCTTTTTTCATGCTTGATTAATATCAACAAAGGCGATAACTAAATCATCCCATTTTCAGCCATTGAGAAAGTTGACTCTCCTACGATCACGTGGTCAAGTACTCTCACATCAATTAAATCCAGTGCTTGTTTGAGTCGTTGCGTGATGCTGATGTCTGCATCACTTGGCTGGCAGCTTCCTGACGGATGATTATGTGCAAATATCACAGACGTCGCATTACGCCTGATTACCAGCTTGACAACTTCACGCGGATAAATACTTGCATGATTAACCGATCCTGAAAAAATTTCTTCGTAACATATTAATTGATTCTTGGTGTTTAATAATAAACATGCAAAAACTTCGGATCGATAATCACGCATGGTGGCAAGTAAAAATTGAGCCGCATGTTTAGCACTATTAATGGCAGGTTTTACACTGAGCTCCTGTTTCAAGCTTCTTTGTGCAATCTCTTTTACGGCCATAATTTGTGAGTATTTCGCTAGTCCTAACCCTTTAACAGAATTGATTTGATTAAAATCACACGCCAGCAAGCCGCGTAAACTACCAAACTGATTTATCAGCTCTTGTGCAAGTTGCACGGCACTTTTGCCTTGGGTTCCTGTTCGCAAAATAATCGCAAGTATTTCTGCATCTGATAGGCTGTTGATACCTTCGTTGATAAGTCGTTCACGTGGACGATATTCACATGGCCAATTTCGAATCATATTGAAAGTAAATAAGTACAAAAACTAAGGCTAGGTTCACGATCTTTAGATCGATTCTGGTACACTTCTGAGCCATGAAATTGATGAATAAACATATTCTAGTGGCGATCAGTGGCGGTATCGCTACTTATAAGAGTGCCGAATTTGTTCGTGGTCTGCAAAGACAGGGCGCACAAGTGCGCGTGGCAATGACAAACAGTGCAACTCAATTCGTTACACCGTTGACTTTTCAGGCATTGTCTGGACATCCAGTACTAAGCGAAGATGATGGCAGCTTTGACAGCGCTGGCATGGATCATATCGCTTTAGCGCGTTGGTCTGATGCGATTGTCGTGGCACCAGCCACGGCCAATGTTATTGCAAAACTAGCCCATGGAATGGCAGATAGTTTTGTCACTGCGTTATGTCTGGCACACCAAGGCAAGCTCGCGGTGGCACCGGCTATGAACCAGGCAATGTGGAACAACCCGGCAACGCAACTCAATGTTGCTCAATTAAAAACTCGTGGAATCTCAATATTCGGCCCTGAGACAGGCTTACAGGCATGCGGCGAAATCGGCGCAGGACGCATGTTAGAACCACAGCAATTAGTCGATCAATGCGCTGCTTTGTTTGCAAATGATTTATTATCAGGCAAGTCTGTTGTGATTACTGCCGGACCCACCCAAGAGCCGATTGATCCAGTTCGTTATCTTAGCAATCGTTCCTCTGGAAAAATGGGTTATGCGCTGGCAGAAGCTGCGGCAGAAGCGGGTGCCAACGTCAGCGTAATCAGCGGGCCCACCCATCTCACACGTCATGACCGTGTGACTTACATTGATGTTGAAACTGCACAGCAGATGATGACAGCTTCTCTTCAAGCGACACGTGATGCGGATGTATTTATTGCTGCCGCGGCGGTGGCGGACTATACCCCTGAGCACTACCATGAACATAAAGTTAAGAAAACTGACAATCATCTATCATTGTCGCTCACACGCACACCCGATATTGTTAAGCAGGTAAAACAGATTAACTCAGATTTATTCTGTGTGGGGTTTGCCGCTGAAACTGAATGCGTGATTGAACATGCCAAACATAAACTCGAAAGCAAGTCGCTTGATATGATTGTTGCGAACCAAGTGGGTATCGCGAACCAAGGATTTAATAGCGACTATAACGCGGTAGAAATTATCTCTGATAACAGTAGTATAACTTTAGCTCGTGCACGCAAAACTGAAATAGCAAGAAACATCATCAATGAAATTGCCACGCATTTAAACTCTAACAAAACACAGTCGAATGTCAGTTATCTCTAATGCTCATAAAATTAAATTAAAAATTCTAGACACTCGCATCGGGACTGATTTTCCACTACCGACTTATGCAACGGATGGATCTGCGGGCTTAGACTTGCGTGCTTGTGTTGAAACAGCAACACAGGTATTACCTGGAGAAACAATATTAGTCCCCACCGGTATTTCGATTTTTATTGAAGACCATAAGCTAGCCGCAATGATTTTGCCACGTTCCGGCCTGGGACATAAACATGGCGTCGTATTGGGTAATCTGGTTGGATTAATTGACTCTGATTACCAGGGCCCACTGATGGTATCACTGTGGAATAGAAGTAGTGATGCTTTCCATTTTGAACCTGGAGATCGAGTTGCTCAGCTGGTATTTGTTCCAGTCGTACAGGCTGACTTTGACATTGTTCAAGATTTTGAGTCAAGTCAACGTGGTGATGGAGGCTTTGGTCATACTGGCAAACAATAATATGAATATAACTAACGACTAGGAACTTAGGTATGGATGTTAATGCCAGCATATTTCGTGCTTACGATATTCGAGGCGTTGTAGAAACTGATTTAAGACCCGACGTTGTCGAGCTAGTAGGAAGAGCACTTGGTACGCTTTATCCAAAGTGTAATCAAGTGGCCATTGGTCGCGATGGTCGCTTAACTAGCAAACAACTGGCAGACAGGTTAATTGCCGGATTACGATCAACAGGGACAAATGTCATTGACATTGGTGAAGTCCCTACCCCCGTTTTATATTACGCCACTCATGCACTCTCGACTGGCTCAGGGCTAATGGTCACCGGTAGCCACAACCCACCAGAATATAATGGAATAAAAATGGTGATGGGTGAGAAAACCCTATTTGGCGATATGATCCAAGACATCTTCGAGTGCATTCAACAGGGTAATTTCGCTAAAGGAGAGGGTACTCTAAAAACGGTTGATATCTTGGATGACTATATTAATACCATCACAAAAGAAATCACCCTTAAACGACCTTTGTCTATTGCTATTGATTGTGGCAACGGTGTCGCAGGCCCAAGCGCGAAGCGACTTTTTACTCAACTAGGTTGCGAAGTGACAGAATTGTTTTGTGATATCGATGGGACTTTTCCTAATCATCACCCCAACCCCAGTGAACCAGAAAATTTGCAAGACCTCATCAATACTGTGATCAATAACAATCTGGATCTTGGCCTGGCATTTGATGGTGATGGCGATCGAGTAGGTATTGTTGATGAATGCGGCAAAGTACTGTGGGCTGACAGACAAATGATGTTGTACTCACAAGACGTATTATCGCGTAACCCTGGCGCGGAAATAATTTTTGACGTCAAATCATCACGTAATCTTGCCAACTACATTACTCAGGCTGGCGGTAAGGCGACTATGTGGAAAACAGGACATTCGTTCATAAAAAATAAAATGAAAGAAACCGGTGCGCTGCTCGCCGGCGAAATGAGCGGACACATATTCTTTAAAGAACGCTGGTACGGATTTGATGACGGCTTATACTCAGCCGCACGTATGCTGGAAATTCTAGCGGCAGACAATCGTAAAGTAAGTGACATTTTTAACCAGCTGCCGAATGATATAAGTACACCCGAAATTACTATTAAACTTGATACGGATGGTGCGCAGCATGCATTTATCGAAAAGTTCGTAGAACAGTCGAACTTTACTGATGCACGCTTATCTACTATCGACGGCGTGCGTGCTGACTTTGATTATGGATGGGGCTTGGTAAGAGCCTCTAATACAACACCTTCGCTTGTTATTCGCTTTGAAGCTGAAAGTGAAGAAAAACTTGCGCAATTAAAAGAAAACTTCAAAACACAAATTCACGCTGTCGATCCTGATATTAATCTGCCGTTTTAATAACTGCTACCAATATGAACTCCAGCGACGCAATCAACACAGCAAAAGTACTTAGCGAAGCGCTACCGTATATACAACGCTTTTCAGGCAAAATTATTGTCGTTAAATATGGCGGCAATGCAATGACAGAAGCGCATTTAAAGAATAGCTTTGCCAGAGATATTGTGTTGTTAAAACAGGTAGGGCTGCAGCCAATTGTTGTGCATGGTGGCGGTCCACAAATTGGGCAACTACTAAAAGAATTAGGCAAAGAATCTAAATTTGTCGATGGCATGCGCATCACCGATCAGGAAACCATGGATGTCGTCGAGATGGTACTCGGTGGCAAGGTGAATAAAGAAATTGTTCACTTGATTAGTCAGCAAGGAGGACATGCGGTTGGCTTGTCGGGTAAAGATGGCGATTTAATTCATGCCAGACAACTGAAAATTTCATCTCAGGACCAGCAAACAAGTGCTTCCGAAATAATTGATCTTGGTCATGTCGGTGAGGTCAGTGGCATTAACCCCGCTATACTGGATACATTTTTAGCCAGCGATATCATCCCTGTGATTGCACCGATTGGTGTAGGTGAAGAGGGTGAGACATACAATATCAATGCGGATTCAGTTGCAGCCAGCATTGCTTCTGTTGTCAAAAGTGAAAAGCTGATTTTATTAACAAATACCACGGGTGTGATGGATGGAGACACCCTTCTTACAGGCTTGTCGCCTAGTCAAGTAGAAACCCTGATTGACAACAAAATTATTCATGGTGGCATGCTACCGAAAATTCGTTGTGCGGTGGATGCTCTACAGTCAGGAGTTCATACAGCCCATATTATTGATGGGCGCATTCAGCATGCAGTGTTGTTAGAGTTATTTACCGATCAAGGCATCGGTACACTTATCGAGAGGTAAGTGACCTCTTTGATAGTTCTTGATAACGCTTGAGGTCTTCACCAAACTGGCGACGAAGGCGTTCTTTTTCTAGTCCCTTGTCAGAAATGTATTCTTCTATACCGGCTATACGCGCGAGAACTTTCATTTCTGTATTATCAATCCACTCAGGCGGTTCCATATCACGATCAATAAAACGATTGCGGCTTTCGTTAAGTTTAACTAATTCTATTTCTTGTTTGCGTAAACGCATGCGCGACATTTTTATCGATTGTTCAATCAGGCTAATACGCTCATCACGGACATCAATAATTTCTTGAGCACTATTGAATGTTGCTAGCAGCACACGATCATAGGCTTCTTGTTCAGCTTTTTTCTTTTCTTCTATTTTTGCAATGCGTTGTTCTTCTTCAAAGCGTCGCTGCTCTTCAGGTGTACGTGCGCGAGGAATTTCTTGCACTACTTGACCACTGACGGGGTCAACTTTGATATGACCTTGATTAGCATCTTCAGCAGGAACTTGGTCTCCATACTGGGTACCGCCCGAACTGTCCTTCCAGCGATAATAATCAGCGATAGCAAAGCCACTCCACAGTGTAGAGATAAACGTAACTAAAATAGCTGTTTTTGTGACATTCATACTATTAGTTAATATACCAAGTAATTCCTGGTTGAAACTTTGGATTAGATCACTGATTTTCGACCCAGTTCTCATGTAATACCATAAGTCTGGCGATAGGCTGTCAGTTGTTCCAGTTGACTGGATAAATCGGGATGATTTTCGGCAAATGTGAGTATATCCTGTAGTTTGGCTATTGCGTATACAGGTATGTTATAGGCGCTTTCTACCTCCTGGATAGCGCTATTTCCTTGAGGCCCTTGTTCCTGCCGATCAAGCGCGACAATAACCGCTGCAACTTCAGCCCCTTCTTGTTGAATAATATCCATACTTTCTCGAATAGCCGTACCTGCAGTAATGACATCGTCAATAATAACGACGCGCCCTTTCAATGGTGCACCTATTAGTACCCCAGCTTCACCATGGGTCTTGGCTTCTTTACGATTAAACGCCACCCCTACCGATCGTCCGTGGTCTCTTGCGAGTGCTATGGAAGTAGCTGTTGCTAATGGTATACCTTTATAAGCAGGCCCGAACAAAACATCAAAGTCTACGCCTGATGAGATAAGGGCTTCTGCATAGAAGCAACCCAGGTCGTTAAAAGCACTGCCCTGATTAAATTTGCCAGCATTAAAAAAATATGGGCTCACTCTTCCAGATTTAAGAGTGAACTCACCGAATAGAAGTGCTTCATGATGCAGTGAGAATTGGACAAAAGATAATGAGTTCATAAAATTATTCTGTAATGATTGTTATTTATCAGCATGCTAAAGTAAGCCTCTAAGTTTAACAATCTCACTAACTAGCCATTGCCTACAACTAAAATTATTTCACTCAATGCCAACGGCATTCGCGCCGCGGCACGCAAAGGCTTTTTTGACTGGCTGCCATTACAAAACGCAGATATTGTGTGTATTCAAGAAACCAAAGCACAAATAGATCAATTAGCTGATGATCCCATCTATTTTCCTAGTGACTATCATCACTATTATGTTGATGCACAGAAAAAAGGTTACAGTGGGGTCGCTGTTTACTCACGTAAAAAACCTAATAAGGTAATCACTCGTCTGGGTATTGAAGAATTTGATAATGAAGGTCGTTATTTAGAATTGCAATTTGATGATGTTGCAGTTGTTTCTCTATATGCACCGTCTGGATCGTCTAGTGATGAAAGACAACAAGCTAAGTTTAGATTCATGGATGGTTTTATGCATCACTTAAAAGCGCTTAAACGACGTAAACGTGAGTATATTATTTGTGGTGATTGGAATATTGCCCACAAAGAAATAGATCTTAAAAACTGGAAGGGGAATAAAAAAAATTCGGGTTTCTTACCTGAAGAACGTGCCTGGTTAGATGAGTTGTTTTACCAACAACATTTCATTGATGTGTTTAGAGAACTGAATCAGCAAGAGGATCAATATACCTGGTGGTCCAATCGCGGCCAGGCGTGGGCAAAAAATGTTGGCTGGCGCATTGATTATCATGTAGCGACTCCGGGCTTAGCCAATCTTGCCTCAGGTGAATCTATTTACAAAGATGAGCGCTTCTCAGATCACGCGCCCCTGATAATCGAATATAATCTAGCTCTATAAAACCAACCGAATGAGCTCCTGGGCACAATCATTTCAGATTTATTTACGCCCTAAAATGTTGGCAATGCTGATGCTGGGCTTTTCTGCGGGTTTGCCACTACTGCTTGTGTTTGGAACGTTATCTTTTTGGCTACGTAAAGAAGGTATTGATCGCAGTACTATTGGTTATATTTCGTGGGTTGCTGCAATCTATGGGATTAAATTTTTGTGGTCACCACTCGTAGATAAACTACCTTTACCAATTTTAAAAAATTTTCTTGGCCAAAGACGCAGCTGGATGTTGTTGGCCCAGATTGGTGTGCTATCTGGATTAATTTTGCTTGGTAGAGTTAATCCGCAAGAAGACCTGTCACTGCTTGTATGGTTTGCTTTGCTGGTAGCATTTTCATCGGCCACCCAAGATATTGCCTTAGACGCATGGCGAATTGAGTCCGCGCCAGATTACGAACAAGGCGCTATGGCTGGGACCTATCAGTTAGGTTATCGCCTAGGTATGCTGCTAGCCGGCGGCGGCGCTTTTTCAGTGGCCCATTTTTATGGCTGGAGTTTTGCCTATACCTTAATGGGTGTAAGCATGTTAATTGGCATCATAACTACGTTATTGGTATCAGAACCAGCAACTAATGATGCGCATGCTAGCAGTGAAGACAATGCCTGGCTAAAACGCACACGTAATGCAGCCAATCCTGTTACACGGCTACTCGCTTGGTTAGTCACGGCAGTAGTTTATCCTTTTCTAGACTTTTTCCAACGCAATGGCGTCTATGCCCTTTTAATCTTACTTTTCATCGCGACGTTTAGGCTAAGTGACATCACTATGGGCGTCATGGCAGGCCCTTTTTATGCTGATATTGGCTATACAGAATTACAAGTGGGTTTAATTTCAAAAACGTTTGGCATTGGCGTCACCATTGTTGGCGCGTTATTTGGGGGAGTGCTTGTAATGCGCTGGGGAATACTAAGCGTGTTACTGATTGCAGGGGTTTTAGTTGTGGTAACAAATTTAATTTTCGTGTGGCTCGCGACTCAAGCACCAAACACAGCGTTACTTGCTGTAGTGATAACAGCAGATAATCTTTCTGGAGGTATCGCAGGGACCGTGTTTATTGCCTATTTATCCAGCCTGACAAATAAATCTTATACAGCCACTCAGTATGCGTTGTTAAGTTCGATAATGTTGTTACCAGCAAAGTTTTTGGGTGGATTTTCCGGCACCGTCGTTGATGCATATGGCTATATCAACTTTTTCTTATATGCCGGCGCGTTAGGTATTCCAGCTATACTATTAGCATTATATTTAGGAACTCGTGCAGATATTACTAATCTTAGCTTTAGACCACCTTTGTCTCAGGATAACACTCAATGAAATTACTCCGCTTCAAACGAATGAATATCAAAATGATTCACTATACATTTGTACTTATCTTACTATTAATAACGATATCACCAAGCAATGCGAGTTGGTTTGATAAACTCAAGGAAGTCATCACATCAGATTCCCCTTCATCTGACAGTGCATCCATCACTGACAATGATATTGCTGGCGCATTAAAAGATGCGTTGACCGTCGGATCGACAAATGTGGTAAGTCAGTTGAGTGCGGCAGGTGGTTTTAATAATGACGCAAATATTCGTATTCCTTTACCCGAGTCATTACAAACTGTTCAGAATACGATGAATAAATTTGGTATGGGTAGCTCTCTTAATAACCTTGAGAACAAATTAAATGAAGCCGCTGAAACAGCTACTGAAAAAGCCAAGCCACTTTTTTTAAATGCCATTAAGGACATGACGTGGAGTGATGTTAAAACCATTTTAAATGGACCAAGTGATGCCGCCACACAATACTTCAAAGGCAAAATGTCGTCACCTTTAGCTGAAGAAATGAAGCCTATTGTTGATGCCAGTCTAAATGAAGTAGGCGCTATTAATGCATATAACAGCGCAATGGGAAAATATAAATCACTGCCTTTAGTGCCTGATGTACAGGCTGACTTAACACAACATGTATTAAACAAAGGCATTGAAGGAATATTTTATTATCTTGCTTTAGAAGAAAAAGCGATCCGAGAAAATCCAGCAAAACGAACTACAGATCTTCTTAAAAAGGTATTTGCTAAGTAACTAGTTATTAATCACTAGGGTTTAATTTCGATAGGTGTTCCATCTTTTACTAAGTCCCATACCTCAAGCATGTCCTGGTTTTCTAGTGCGATGCAGCCTTCGGTCCAGTCTTTGTTTGCAAATGTTAATTTAATTCGCTCAGTCCAGTCGTTAGGCTGACCATGAATCATAATTGCACCTCCGGGGTCAATGCCGGCTTCTTTTGCGGTGCGTGCTTGAGAATTATTTGGATATGACACATGGATAGAGCGATAAAATTTACTATTAGGATTACGCCAATCTAACGTATAAATACCCTCGGGTGTTCTTGAGTCACCTTCTTTTATTTTTTGACCCTCAGGCTGTTTACCGAGAGAAATAGTATAAGATTTCACTAATTCTGGGCCTGCATAGAGAATTAACTGGCGTAGCTTTTTTTTAACCACTACGTAATCTACTTGGGCATTATTTGTAGAATCCTTTTTTGTATCCATCTCTTCAACCACCGGATCGATAATAAAATTTTCTATTTTCATCTCTGCGTAGGCAAAAGCAGAGAAAAAGAAAATGACAACAATACATATTTTGTAGTGAGTTTTTTTTAACACGTTGTTAAACATTCCATGTAACAATTATGCGTTAATGATTAAGGCTGGCTCCGCTTGCTCTTGAGCCATTTTATAATGGGCTCCCATTGTTCCCTATCCACTGCCGTCGCTGCCGGTCCCATTTCAAATATACCCAATCCTCTTTCTGCCGCACGTACATAATTCTGGTTATCACGTAACATGGTTAAGTAAGGAATTTTTTGTTTGTCGAGAAATTCTTCCAGCTCCCAGGCGATATTCGTGATTTCACGCGCGCGATTTGCCACCAGTGCGAGCTTGGCTTTCTTTTGTGAAATAGGCGCACACTTCTTTAATTCGGCAATAAAATGAGTCGCAGCCCGCATATCAATCGGTGAAGGCAATACCGGCACCAGTATGGTTTGCGCTTTTCTCACCAATTTAGTTAACTCAGCACCGTGCACCGCCGCAGGTACGTCCATTATGACTATATCGGTGTTCCTTTGCGGTTTTTCAGCTTTTTTATTTACCCCAGAAATTCCCTGTATGGGCTGTTTGGCAGCAGATCGTTCTGCTAACCAATCCAGGCTGCTGCCTTGAGGGTCATAGTCTATGAGAGCGACGTTCTGATTTTGAGTAGCAAAATAGCTAGCGAGATTAGTGGCAAGTGTTGTTTTACCGGAACCACCTTTGGCATTGATTACCATGATATGGCGCATATCTCCCCCCTTATGAAGGTGATGCTGATTAAATCAGTCAGTGATTCTGAACTAAGCGAAGGCAAGTCTCAAGCAACACAAAATGTTTTAGCCTGATTCGCTAGAACTCTGCGACCACAGGCGTGTGATCTGAGGGTCGTTCCCATGTTCGAGGCGTTTTATCAATGATGCTACTTTTACATTTAGCGCTGAGTGCCTGGCTAGCTAAAATTAAATCAATTCTCAAGCCATGATTGCGACGAAATCCGCCGCCTCGATAATCCCACCAGCTAAATTGATTATCCTCTTGATCAAATTGACGAAATGTATCGGACAGACCTAATGACAGCATAGTTTGGTATGCCTCACGCTCTTGGTCACTACAGAGAATTTTACCGCGCCACATATCCGGATCATGAACGTCGCGGTCATCTGGTGCGATATTAAAATCACCTAGCACAACCAGTTTGTTATATTGTTTCAGCTCCTGCTTTATATGAACAGTAACTTTTTCTAACCAATCAAGCTTGTAGGCAAATTTTTCACTCCCTACTTCCGAACCATTGACTACGTAAAGGTTAAGAACTCGTACGCCTTTGATTGTTGCAGCTAAGATCCTTCTTTGTGGGTCATCGAGATTATTTATGTCTGTGATAATTTCTTTTGGTGTCGTCTTTGCCAAAATAGCTACACCGTTATAGGTCTTCTGACCTGAATACACCGCTTTATAGCCAGCTGCTTCAATCTCTTGTTGGGGAAAATCAGGGTCTTGAGTTTTTGTCTCTTGAATTGCAAGAATATCAATTGGATTAACAGCTAACCACTCAAGCACTTGAGGTAAACGTACGCGTAGCGAATTAACATTCCAACTTGCAATTTTCATCAATTAATAGGCTAACGGATATCCCCAGAGCCTTTTTCTTTGCTGGGTGCGTCTCCACAAGCCCGAACATGCAAAACCTGCAGCAAAAGAGAAAACGAAGAATATGAAAAGAATTAGATTGATATTATATTTTTCGGCAAATTCATATTTAGCGAGTCTACTTGATTGAGAGTCAATTGTTTCTTCAAGCTTATTCCTTGTCGCTGTCAGATTATTAATTTTATTCGAAAGTGTTGTCACTGAGTTTTTCAGCTGTGTGTTTTCTTTAGCGGTTTCACTATCAAAGTTTTTTAATTTTTTTTCTGCATTGGCTAATTGGTTAACCAGCGTTTCTTTTTCTTTAGTTAGTCCTGCCACCAAAAATGTGCTTGGCACTTTGTCAGTTAAAAACCATGATTGAACCCAGCCCACTTTTCCATCATTGGTCTTCACACGAGTATAGCGTTTCTGTTTCTCTAAAATTGTTAGTTTGTCGCCGCTCGATAAATTTGCCACAACATTTGCATCGTTACTCGCAGTAACGCGTAATTTAAGTTTGAGCACGTCAGTCACATAAACTGTTTCTGCAACACTAGAAAGCGGCAGGAGTAACAATAATAAGAGTAAAATTTTACTGGTCATTTTGGAATACCTCACTTGAGCTGGCTAAGCCGGTTTGTTAGTGAGGAATGTTTCATACTTCTTCGGGCTCATCTACATTAGCTAATATAGTCTTGAGCATAATGGCGACGAATGAAAGATATACACCTGATCTTGGTTCGTATAGTTAAGTTTAAACATCTATATTCGTTGCAGAAAGTGCATTGCTCTCAATAAATTCACGACGCGGCTCGACCTGGTCGCCCATTAGCGTGGAAAATATTTCATCTGCTGCCACGGCATCTTCAATATTCACTTGCACCATTAAACGACTATCAGGATCCATAGTCGTTTCCCATAGTTGCTCTGGATTCATTTCTCCTAAGCCTTTGTAACGCTGAATAGTTTGCCCTCGTTTAGCTTCTTCGAATAACCAATCCATGACCTCACTGAATTGCTCTACTTCCTGTTGTCTATCCCCGCGCTTGATATATGCCCCTTGCTCTATCAATGAACTGGTATTGTTTGCGACTGATTGAAGAATTCTAAATTCAGGACTGGCAAAAAATTCATTCGGATAAATATCATCTGTTCCCAAGCCATGGACAAATTTTTGAATAATGATACGTTTAATGTCTTCGTTCCATTCCACTGCCAGTGCATAGCGCTTACCTGGTGTTTGATCCTGATTAAGTAACGTAATTAATTGGTCAGCCCATTGCTGCAAGTCTTGTTGGCTATATTGATCTTCTGGATCCAGGTTATCTGTTTGATTTTCAAACGGAACCTTTAACATGCATTTTAATATCTCTTCATCGTGAGACTGAGAAAGTCTATGGATGATTGCAATTGACGCCATGTATTCCTTAGCTAATGTTTCTAACGCAGCTGCCTGTATTGGTGGCAAGTCGGGACTGATAAATAATTCAGCATTTTCAATCGCCATTTGTAACAAATGATTGTTTAACTCATTTTCGTCTTTAACGTAGGTTTCTTGTTTGCCTTTCTTAATTTTAAACAACGGCGGTTGACCAATATAAATATGTCCGTTTTCGATCAGCTCGGGCATTTGCCGATAGAAGAATGTAAGTAGCAATGTTCGGATATGAGACCCATCAACGTCTGCATCCGTCATGATAATAATTCGGTGATAACGCAGTTTATTGAGGTCAAATTCTTCTTTACCAATGCCGCAGCCTAATGCCGTTATCAGTGTTGCGACTTCCTGTGATGAAAGCATTTTATCGAAACGCGCTTTCTCAACATTAAGAATTTTTCCCTTCAATGGCAAAATTGCTTGTGTGTGACGATCCCGGCCTTGTTTTGCCGAGCCGCCCGCGGAATCACCCTCGACGAGAAACAGCTCTGAATTTGCCGGGTCTTTTTCCTGGCAATCTGCCAGTTTGCCTGGCAAGCCTGCAACATCGAGCGCCCCTTTCCTACGTGTCATTTCACGAGCCTTACGCGCCGCCTCACGTGCTCGCGCGGAATCGACTATTTTCCCGACAATAACCTTAGATTCATTAGGGTTTTCAATCAGGAATTCTTGCAACAATTCGGTGACAACGGACTCCACGATTGGCTTCACTTCGGAAGAGACCAGTTTGTCTTTGGTTTGTGATGAAAATTTTGGATCAGGTACTTTGACAGACAACACGGCTGTCAGTCCTTCCCTCGTATCATCACCCGTCAATGAAATTTTATGTTTTTTATTGTGACCTTCTTTTTCCATGAAGTTATTGATACTGCGGGTCAGCGCGCCGCGGAATCCGGCAAGATGAGTACCACCATCGCGTTGAGGAATATTATTTGTAAACGGGAAAATATTTTCCTGGTAAGAGTCATTCCACTGCAGAGCCGCTTCGACTTCGATGCCATCTCGATGTTTCTTGGCATACATAACGGTAGGATGAAGTGGCGTTTTTTTCGAATTCAAGTGACTTACGAATGCGCTTATGCCGCCTTCATAGTGGAAAACATCTTGTTTACCTGAGCGATGGTCCTTTAGCTCAATGCTTACACCAGAATTTAAAAATGACAGCTCTCGAATGCGCTTAGCCAGAATCTCATAGTGAAATTCTGTGTCGGTAAACACCTCAGAGCTTGGCTTAAATCGGATTCTGGTACCTGACTTATCTGTATCACCCACTACCTCGAGCGGCGCCTGGGGTTCGCCCATTTTATATTCTTGCTTGTGGACTTTACCTGATTTATAGATTGTTAAGGTAAGCTCTTCAGATAAAGCGTTGACGACTGAGATACCTACGCCATGAAGACCGCCAGACACTTTATAGGAGTTATCATCAAATTTTCCACCAGCATGTAGTACTGTCATGATCACTTCTGCGGCCGATCGATTTTCTTCTGGATGGATATCAGTGGGAATGCCTCGACCATCATCAGTGACAGTGATGGAATGATCCACCTCGATACTTATTTGTATTGAATTACAATAACCTGCAAGGGCTTCATCGATTGAATTATCGACCACTTCAAACACCATATGGTGCAGACCTGTTCCGTCGTCTGTGTCACCAATATACATTCCTGGACGCTTGCGAACTGCTTCCAGGCCCTTTAAGACTTGAATATTTGAAGAATCGTAACTCATTGGATTATTGAATTTAGTGAATGCGAATATTATACCACTGATGAGACATGGGTATGTTCCACGTGGAACCATTTAACATCATTATTTTTATAGTCTGCAGAATGTTTTGTCACTGCAGTAATAATGATTTGACTGTTCAATGTATTTAATAAATTTAATGCTTTCTCCCGGCGTTTGCTATCAAGTTCTGCTGGGAGCTCGTCAATCAAATAAATACTTTGCTTATTTTGGGTCACCTTTAAGTATTCAGATTGGGCAATTTTTAGCGCAATTGCCAACACCTTTTGCTGGCCGCGCGAGCTTATTTTTGAGAAGAGATTTTGACTCCATTTTATTTTGAGGTCTCCACGATGAGGACCAAACATGGTGCTCTGGCTATAATTTTCCTGATTCAGTTCTTGATCCAGTAAATATTGCAGTTCCTGACTCTGATCCCAGCCAGGGTCATATTCCAGCGTTAACTGATCAGTTAATTCAAATTGATCAGCAATCTGATTGACTATAGGTGTAATGCTCTCAGTATAGGATAGTAGCTGCATGGCAATAATGTTGCCTAAATCGGCGAGTGTATGATGCCAATTGCTCGCCTGATCTGGCTTTCTGTTTCGCAAAGCATTATTTCTCTGCTTCAAAGCACGACTATAATCCAGCCACGTCTTACCGTACCCATGTTCCACGTGGAACATTCCCCAGTTTAAAAATTTCCTGCGTACAATAGGACCCCCAGTGATCAATAAGTAGGATTCCGGGTGTATGTCTAAAACAGGAAGATTTTTGGCTAATTCAGACCACTTTGCGACCGAGGTTTGATCAACCCTTAATTCTGAAAGTCCCGTTTTGTATTGAACGCCAAGTTGGATTGATTGATCGCCTCTGAGCACCTCACCAAGAAGCACTAATTCAGTGGCATGATGATTAATGATGTGACTTAATTTACTGGTTCGAAAGCTCTTACCACAACTGAGAACACTAATTCCTTCAAGAATACTGGTTTTGCCGGCACCATTATCACCGAATAACACATTAATGCCTGGTGTAAATGAAAGATCGACTTGTTTAAAGCAGCGCAAGCCATGGGCTTGCAGAGTCTGTAGCCACATCTAACCTTATGCCTGTGCATCAAAGGCGCATTGGCATAACCACATATTTGCGATTATCTACTTCAGGACAAACGATTAATAAACTGCTATTTGTGTCTTGCAGGTGAAACTCGACTTCGCTGCATCTCACTGTATTTAATACATCAACTAAATAACTGACATTGAAGCCTATTTCTAGTGAAGGGCCACCATAGCTGATATCAAGTTCTTCTTCCGCCTCTTCTTGCTCAGGGTTATGTGCTTGAATTTTAAGTAAATTTTCGCTAAAACCTAGCCTAACACCACGGTACTTCTCGTTACTTAAAATAGAGGCACGCATTAAACAGGCACGCAATATTTCTCTATCCAGAGTGGCAATATATTGGTGTCCTTCAGGTATCACACGTTGATAATCAGGAAATTTACCATCAATTAATTTTGTCACAAAACGTATATCGCCAAAATTTGCCTGCAAGTGGTTTTGGCTAAACGCCAGGTCTACTGACCCGTCCGACGCAGAGAGAATACGCATGAACTCTTGAACTGCCTTCTTCGGCACGATGACTTGTCTATCAGGTGCTGAACTGTCGAGATCAGTATCAGCCATGGAAAGTCGGTGCCCATCGGTAGCCACTGTGCGTAGCTTTCCATGATTGGACTCCATCATTAGACCATTTAAATAGTAGCGTACATCTTGTTGAGCCATAGCAAATGAACTGTCTTCAATCAGTGCATGCAGTTTCTCTTTATCGATTGAAATGACATGATCAACATTAATATCATCAACCAGTGGAAATTCATTCGCAGCCAGCGTGGCCAGAGTAAAACGGCTTTTTGCCGATTTAATCTCGACTTTTTCACCACTGAGTGAAAATTGAATATCACTTTGTTCGGGAAGCGATTTGCATATATCGAGTAATTTCCTGCCCGGTACTGTGATGGCATCACCGTCAGGAGAAATGTCGATGCTTGCTGATACTTCGAGTTCCAAATCGGTTGCCGTGATTATCAGTCGACCATCAACGTTTCTAAGTAAAAAATTAGACAGAATTGGCATCGTCTGTCTGCGTTCTACAGCACCTACGATCAACTGAACGGGTTTGAGTAGATTTTCTCTCTGAATACTAAACTTCATATGTTTACTAATAATATATTTATATTAAAGAATTACTATTATTATGTAGATGATTTTCTGTTTATAAACTAAATATTATTTTATTATTCAATTAGTTATAGAAATAAAAAGTTGTGGATAATATGTAGTAACTAGTGCATATCTAGGTCCTATATATGAGTATGCTATGTGTGCGTTAGGTTATTCAAAGCTATCCAGGGGTTTATCCACAAGTTAGTCATCTTTTCTGGGACAAATACTAGTTACTTAGTATACGTAATAGATTCACGTAATCGTCATTTATTTTAACATCACTTTGTCGCAGTTCTTTGGTCTTTCTGCATGCGTGCAGCACGGTGGTGTGATCACGTCCGCCAAAGGCCTCGCCAATTTCGGGCAGGCTATGATTGGTGACTTCCTTGGCTAATGCCATGGCGATTTGTCTAGGTCTTGTGATGGTGCGTGTGCGGCGTGAGGAATTCAAATCTGAGATACGAATCTTGTAATATTCTGCGACAGTTTTTTGGATATTCTCAATAGTGATGAGTTTCTCTTGCAGTGTGATCAAGTCATGCAAGGCTTCTTTAGCAAAGTCCAATGTGATTGATTCGCCGGTGAATTGTGAATTTGCCATCACACGACGCAAAGCACCTTCTAATTCGCGAATATTTGAGCGGATACGTTTAGCAATAAAGAAGGCAACCTCATTAGGCAAATCTACATTTACCGCTTCTGCTTTACTCTGCATTATTGCTACCCGTGTTTCTAATTCGGGCGGATCAATAGCCTGAGTGAGCCCCCAGCCAAAGCGCGATTTTAATCGTTCTTCAAGCCCATCGAGTTCTTTCGGGTAGCGGTCGCACGTCATTATGATTTGTTGTTGGCCCTCAAGTAGTGCGTTAAAGGTATGAAAAAACTCTTCTTGTGAGCGCTCTTTACCCGCGAAGAACTGAATATCATCGATTAATAGAGCGTCGACAGAACGATAATGACGCTTAAATTCATCAATGGCATTGTGCTGCAGCGCTTTAACCATATCTTGAACAAAACGCTCAGAATGCAGGTAAACCACTTTCGCTTGTGGATTCAGTGCCAAAATCTGGTTACCGATCGCATGCATCAAATGTGTCTTACCTAAACCCACGCCACCATAAAGCAATAATGGGTTATAGGCCTTACCTGCATTATTGGCGACCTGTAATGAGGCCGCCTTGGCTAGTTCATTTGACTTGCCCTCAACAAAACTGGTGAAGGTAAAGTCTTGATTGAGATTATGCGTATACGCCTTATTGCTGGGTGCTGCAGGTGGTTGGGGCGACATGGATAAATTTGCGGGTGCAGAGCTAGTGCGGCTACCCACTGACAAGCTGATATGAATCGATCCGGGTTCGTCTCCTAGAGTTGAGACTAATTGTTGAATACGCTCAAGATAATGGTCATTTACCCAATCTAAAACAAAACGGTTAGGCGCCAGTAGCATCAGGTGATGATCTTGCTGTTCCGCTTGCAACGGACGAATCCAAGTATTCAGTAATTGCTCAGATAATTCAGATTCGAGTTGTCGAACACATAAATTCCAGATCTGGCTTGTCATATAATTTAGTTAGTTAAGGGGGGTTAAGAAATCATCTGAAACAGATGATTCGAGATTTATTATTATAATCGTCGGATAGATACCATAAAGGGTATTATAATCGTTGACAAAATAGCATCTGGCAATTAATGTTTGCGCCCCTTTGGAATTAATCACTAAATTTAATTGGGTAAATACAGTGAAAAGGACCTATCAACCAAGTAATTTGCGCCGTGCGAGAACGCATGGATTCCGAGCACGTATGAAAACACGTGGTGGTAGAGCGGTAATTCGCGCTCGTAGAGCCCGTGGTAGAGCCCGTCTTTGTCCGTAACATTTGTGTAATTCATTTCGGCCCAATCGTTTCTCTAAGCAAGATCGCCTGTTATCCGCTAAAGACTTTAAAGCTGTCTTCGCACAACCAATTAAATCTGCGGACGCGCTATACACAATACTCGCAAAACCAAATAAGCTATCTCGTCCTAGATTAGGCGTGATAGTGAGTAAAAAAAATGTACCACCCGCAGTTCAGAGAAATCGTCTTAAACGCGTTGTTCGTGAGAGCTTCCGGACTCATAAGCATTTGCTAAATGCATATGATGTGGTAGTAATATGCAAGCAACGAAGTGCTGCTACAGTCAACCAGGAACTCTTCAAGAAACTACACAAACACTGGACGTTTTTAAATACTCATGCTGAATAAGATCTTCATAGCATTAATACGCTTTTATCAGCTGTGTATCAGCCCAATGCTTGGCCCCCATTGTCGTTTTACACCGACTTGCTCACAGTATGCAATCGAAGCAATCAGCACCTATGGCATATTAAAGGGTGCAGTGCTTAGCGTTAAACGTATTTTGAAATGCCACCCATTTCATGATGGTGGATACGATCCATTGCCAGAGAAACAAGTACCGCCAAAGTTAGCCGATAAAACCTAATGGACAATCAACGCTTCTTTTTATACATCGCATTATTACTCGTCTCTTATTTACTGTGGAGTAATTGGAATCAATATAAAAATCCACCCAGTGAACCGCAAGTCACGCAGCAAAATGTTTCTGGTGGTCAAGCACAAGCGCCGATAAAAAATGATGTTCCACAAGCGGCTGATGCAGCAGCACCGACCAGTGTGAGTAGTGGGAATGCATCGACGCAAGTCTCTGATGAATATATCAGTGTTGAAACGGATGTATTTAAAATTCTCATTAATACACGTGGCGCAGACATTCATAGAGCTGAACTGCTTACTTACCCTGTCGACACAGACCATCCAGATCAGCCACTGGTGTTGTTAGACAATCAAGCAAAAACCTATATTAGCCAATCAGGGTTGTTACATGATCGTGTTGGCAATAAAGAGCTTACTGGTCTTGCGCCTAATCATCATGATATTTACACCACAGAAAATAAAAGCTATGCACTAAAGTCTGGTGAAGATGAACTGCTCGTCCCATTTACCTGGCGAAGTGACAAAAATGTATTAGTCACAAAAACCTATCGATTCAAGAGAGGTGAATTTTTAGTTGAAGTTGATTACAGCGTTACTAATCAAATGGATCAAGATTGGATTGGCCGACAGTATCGTCAACTGAGACATAGTTACGTCAGTGGTGAAAAAAGTTTGTTGCGCCTACCCACTTATACTGGCGCGGCATATTACGACACAAAATATGAAAAGCTATCGTTCGATAAAATGCGAGAAAAACCATTGGCGACAGAAGTCACCGGTGGTTGGGCTGGCATGTTACAGCATTACTTTTTTTCCGCCTGGTTAGCACAAGAGTTTGAGAAAAATTATTACTACACTAATGTTGTTAAAAACAATGTCGGCTCAGATTACATAATTGGTCTGCGTTCTGAGCCCATTAGAATTGCTCCAGATAGCTCAGCAGAATTCCAAGGGCGTCTGTATGTTGGGCCCAAGCTACAAAAACAAATCGAACAAATACAGCCCGGGCTAGAATTAACCACCGACTACGGCATGTTTACACCTTTGTGTAAGCCATTATTCTGGATACTAGATTTTGTTCATCAATATGTGAATAACTGGGGATGGGCAATTATTATCGTCACGTTATTAATTAAATTAGTCTTTTATCGATTGTCTGCTGCAAGTTATCGTTCTATGGCTCGCATGAGAAAAGTGCAACCAAAAATGGTGACGTTGCGTGAGCGCTACGGTGATGACAAACAAAAACTAAATACCGCACTATGGGATTTATATAAAAAAGAAAAGATTAATCCTCTTGGCGGTTGCTTGCCTATATTGATTCAAATGCCTGTGTTTTTATCACTTTATTGGGTGTTGATAGAAAGTGTGGAAATGCGTCACGCACCTTTTATGTTATGGGTACAGGATCTTTCATCAAAAGATCCATTATTCATTTTGCCATTGCTAATGGGTGTGTCCATGTATATTCAGTTTAAGTTGAATCCTAAGCCACCCGATCCGATGCAAGAAAAAATATTCATGATCATGCCCATTTTCATGACAGCCTTTATGGCGTTCTTCCCGGCGGGACTAGTGTTGTATTGGTTTGTGAATAATTTACTTTCAATTGCGCAACAGTGGTATATCACTAAACGGTTCGCTAACGAATAAGTATCCTGAGTGTGTCAGATACAGAGACAATTTGTGCGTTAGCTACCCCTAGTGGCAATGCTAGTGTCGCGATTATTCGACTCACTGGCGCGCGATCGTTAGCTATCGCACAACAAGTGACAAAAAAAACTCTGACTCCACGCTACGCTCATTTCACCACTTTTTACAACGAGAACGACCAAGTCTTAGATCAAGGCATAACGCTTTATTTTCCTGCTCCGTACTCTTTTACTGGTGAACAGGTTGTTGAGTTACATCCACATGGTAACCCCTATGTTTGCCAACAAATAATACACACACTGCTGCAGTTAGGAGCTCGTCTTGCGCTTGCGGGTGAGTTTAGTGAACGAGCTTTCTTAAATGGTAAACTTGATTTAGTGCAATTGGAGGCAATTGCAGACCTAATAAGTAGCAGCTCACAGCAAGCTGCACGTTCTGCAGTGCAATCTATGCAAGGTAAATTTTCACAAAAGATTGCCGACATACTTAACCAACTTATTCAAATCCGCACACACATAGAAGCCTCTCTCGATTTTGCGGAAGAGGACATAGAAACAGAAACCCGTCAAACAGTGCAACACAATCTCGCTCAGGTCAAAGAGCAGGTGCATGATATTTTTGCCATAGCTCAACAAGGCGCACAATTACACAAGGGCTACACCTTGGTATTAACTGGCAGTCCAAATGTAGGCAAGTCATCATTGTTTAATGCTCTATGTGCTGAAGATCGTGCCATAGTAACAAGCATGCCTGGCACTACTCGTGATGTTGTTTGTGTCGATGTGAATTTGGAAGGTATCCCAATACGTTTAATGGATACGGCGGGTATAAGAGAGGATGCAGAAATCATTGAGCAAGAGGGAATTGCCCGTGCGCGGTCTGCGATTGAAAGTGCTGACCTGGTAATACATATGCTTGATGCTTGTCAGCTAAAGACAAATACAAATATTAGCGCACTGCAAAATAACGAAATTCTAGTTATCAATAAAATTGATCTTATAAATGATGACACACTTTACCCGCAACACAGTACATGCATTTCAGTAAAAACGGGACAGGGTCTGGATGATTTATATCAACGCATACGTGACGAATTGAATATTTTCCCTGCGGACCAACAAGCCCCGTTTTCTGCCCGGGCCCGTCATTTGCAATCACTGGAACGCTGCCTCAATCAATTTGCATTGGCGCAACAGCAACTCCAATCAGAGGCACCATTAGAACTGGCTGCAGAAGAACTGCGCCTTGCGCAACAAGAATTAAGTACTATCACGGGAGAATTTACTCCGGATGATTTGCTGGACTATGTATTTCGCGAATTTTGTATCGGCAAGTAGCGCATAGTGCTGTATTATTTCCCAGCGCAAAAAAATAATCATAGAAAATTCAAGGTTATGCAACAACAATTTGATGTCATAGTAGTGGGCGGAGGCCATGCCGGGACTGAAGCAGCATTAGCCGCTGCACGTATGGGTGTGCGTACACTTTTGTTGACTCAAAACATCGAAACCATTGGCCAGATGAGTTGCAACCCAGCGATAGGTGGCATTGGTAAAAGCCATCTAGTGCGAGAAATTGATGCCATGGGTGGAAGCATGGCTGTTGCCGCAGATAGAGCGGGGATTCAATTCCGCATTCTTAATCGACGCAAAGGGCCTGCTGTGCGTGCAACACGAGCACAAACAGATCGTGCGCTCTACCGTCAAGTGATTCGAGAAATTGTCGAAAACCAAGCGCATCTGTCAGTCTTCCAACAAGAAGTCGACGACTTAATTGTTGAACAGGGTCAGGTGGTAGGCGTGATTACACGCATGGGACTGCGATTTACTGCTCAGGCAGTGATCTTGACGGTCGGCACATTCCTCGGTGGCAAAATTTTTGTCGGCGCCGAGACATATCAAGCAGGGCGCGCCGGTGATGCGGCCTCGCTGCGATTAGCTGATCGTTTGCGCGAACAGCCATTAGAAGTGGACCGACTTAAAACCGGTACCCCCCCACGCATTGATGGAACCACGATTGATTATTCAAAAATGGAACAGCAACCCGGTGACCAACCTTTACCGGTATTTTCATTCATGGGTACACGTGAACAACACCCGCAGCAAGTAAATTGTCATATTACCTATACCAATGTGACTAGCCACGACATCATTCGTGATTCCATGCACGAGTCACCAATTTACAGTGGTGCGATAAAAGGTATCGGCCCACGTTACTGCCCATCCATAGAAGACAAAGTCACACGTTTTGCCGAACGAGATCGACATCAGGTATTCATTGAACCCGAGGGCTTACATACTCAAGAGGTATATCCGAATGGAATCTCAACCAGCCTGCCTTATGAAGTTCAGCTCAACATGGTGCACACTATTGCCGGGCTTGAAAATTGTCATATCACGCGCCCAGGTTATGCCATTGAATATGACTTCTTTAACCCCATGGGCTTGCAAGCGTCGCTAGAAACTAAGTCATTGCCCGGATTGTTCTTCGCTGGCCAAATCAATGGCACTACCGGTTATGAAGAGGCGGCCGCACAAGGCCTGATGGCAGGGATCAATGCTGCGCGAAAAGTGCAAAGTAATGCGCCTGTGATACTGCGACGCGATCAAGCGTATATTGGTGTCATGATTGATGACTTAGTCACCCGAGGCACGCAGGAACCATATCGCATGTTTACTAGCCGTGCTGAGTATCGCTTAATACTCCGAGAAGATAATGCTGATCTTCGTTTAACAACGTTGGCTTATGAGCTTGGATTAATTGATGCTACGCGTTGGGCGCGTTTTTGCTGGAAGCAAGAAACAATTGATAAAGAACAACAACGACTTGAGCGCATGTTTATCCAAGCGAACGATGTCACAGAAGAACAAAGTACACGTTTATTTGGCAGTAAACTGGAACATGAATATAGCCTGTCAAATTTACTCCGACGTCCAAATGTTAGCTATACAAGTTTTCAGGAATTTTCCCAATTTGCGCCGTTTGTAGAAGATGAACAAGTGCTTGAGCAACTTGATATTCAAGCAAAATATGCCGGTTACATGCAACGCCAAGCGGCGGAAGTAGAAAAATCAAAACGTCTTGAGGATACGGTGATTCCTGAAGCATTTGATTATCACTTGGTTAAAGGGTTGTCTAATGAGGTACTACAAAAACTTTCCTCAATTAAACCTGCCACTGTCAGTCAAGCGTCGCGCATTTCAGGTATGACACCCGCAGCAGTGTCATTGTTACTGGTGCATTTAAAAGCGCGCCAACAAACGCCAGATAAAGCAATCAATGATGGTCATTCACAACTAGTAAATGATGCTTAGCTTGTGCGGCTAATTCACAAACGAAGATGCGATCACCATACATGGATGAGCTGCCATTTTTGCAGAATGCGGTGAGTGAATTAGGCTTACCACTATCTTCTCGACAGCTAGAAATTCTGCTTGCTTATGTTCGACTTATTCAAACCTGGAACAAAGCTTATAACTTGGTCGGGACCTCAGACTCCTTCGAGCTGATCCAGAAACATATTCTGGACAGTTTGGCGGTCTCGCCATTTATCACCCAGGGTCCGGTATTGGACGTGGGCAGTGGTGCTGGATTGCCAGGTATTCCTTTAGCTATTGCGCTACCTGACATATCATTCACATTACTTGATGCAAACGGTAAAAAAGCGAGATTTATGCGTCAAGCTGTCATGCAACTGCAATTAGGAAACGTACACATCGTGCAATCACGCGTAGAACAGTATCAAGCAACGCCAGCGGCTAAAATTGTATTGGCACGTGCCTTTGCGCCGTTGGATAAAGCGCTGCAGTTATTACAACAAGTATGTGCGCAACAGGCCATGATACAAATAATGCTTGGTGTAAAACCGACCAGTCTGCCCAACAATCAGTACGTCAATCGACTGCACATTGAACCGATTAGTGTGCCAGGACTCGATTCACAGCGGCATATATTGATAGCACACATAGATAAGCCATAATGCCGAAAATAATTGCGATTACTAATCAGAAAGGGGGGGTCGGCAAAACCACCACTACAGTGAATTTAGCAGCGTCATTAGCCGCAGCCAATCGCCGTGTGTTGCTAATTGATCTAGATCCGCAGGGCAATGCAACCATGGGGTCTGGAATCGACAAACGCAATGTCGAGTTATCAGTCGCGGATGTGTTGATGGAACAGAACCCTATTGATGAGTGCATCATAAGCAGTGAGTCGGCTGGCTATGATTTACTGCCCTCCAATGAACAGCTCACCTCGGCAGAAGTCGGCTTACTCGAGGCACGTGGCAAAGAGTTTAAATTAAAACGTGCGCTTGAACATGTGGCGGATAAGTACGACTACATTTTAATTGACAGCCCACCTTCGCTAAATATGTTAACTGTCAATGGCCTGGTTGCAGCACAAAGTGTGATTATTCCCACTCAATGCGAATACTATGCGCTAGAGGGTTTATCGGCGTTGCTTGGCACTATTGAACGCGTGCGGCAGAGTGCCAATCCGGAGCTGCAAGTCGAAGGCGTATTACGTACCATGTTCGATCCGCGCAATAACCTAGCCAATGATGTGTCTTCACAGCTGACTGCACATTTTGGTGATAATGTGTATCGCACCATTATTCCTAGAAATGTCACCTTAGCCGAAGCACCAAGTCATGGATTGCCCGTGATACGTTATGATAAAGGTTCACGCGGCTCACGTGCGTATATTGCGCTGGCTGGGGAAATGCTGCGACGTGAACAAGCCAGCGTACAGCAAGCGAGGTAGCCTATATGGGTGGACAAAAAAAGCGCAAGGGTCTAGGTAACTTAGGTGTAGATATATTACTTTCCACACCCATGGCGTCTGCGCCCACCGACGCGTCAGGCAAGCCATCTTCAGGGCTTGACTATGTGCCTATTGATTTGATTGATCGCAGCCCTTATCAGCCGCGTCAGTCAATGACCGAACAAGGGCTTGATGAACTAGCAGAATCAATCAAAAGCCAGGGGCTGATCCAGCCTGTGGTAGTGCGCAAAACAGCAAAAAGATATGAGCTCATTGCAGGCGAACGTCGTTGGCGTGCTGCGCAACGAGCGGGGCTGGAAGAAATCCCGGCTGTGATAAAAGAAGTGAATGATCAGTCCGCTGCCGCAATGGCTCTGATCGAAAATCTTCAGAGAGAGAATCTAAATCCCATTGAAGAAGCACACGCAATGGCAAATTTGACTAAAGAATTTGACTGGACTCACCAGCAAGTGGCTGATGTGCTTGGTAAAGCGCGCGCAACCGTGACGAATATGTTGCGCTTGCTAGAGTTACCTAAACAAGTAAGAGAATTAATTAGAGAAAATAAACTTAGCATGGGCCATGCGCGTGCCATACTGGCGTTACCTGCAAATCTACAGGAGAAGGTCGCTCAACAAGTGGTGAATAAAAATTTATCCGTCAGGCAGTGTGAGCAGGTTATTCGCAAATTATCTAATAATGACGTCAAGTCGCCGTCCAAAGAGATTAAAAAAGACCCAAATATTCAGAATTTAGAGAACGTCATAGCGGACACTCTAGGCGCAGCGGTAGTGATTAAGCAGGCGGCCAACTCTAAAAAGGGCAAGATAGAAATCCAATACAATGACCTCGATGAACTCGATGGGATACTGCGAAAAATCGGTGCTGAAGTTTAGATGAACTAACCTGTTAGTGCATAAATATGAAGGGTCAATATTATTAATGTACACATGTTGAGATTTTATCCGTCAACGCTTATACTCCGCGCCGCGAGCAAGATTCGTTTGTAAAATTTGGGTGTATATCCCTAATTTAAAACAATAAATTCAAACGAATGAAACTGATAAGAACAGCTGGCAACTGCCTGATTTGGCTGGTATAAAATGGCTGCTCAGCGATCAGTTGTTAGTCATATACTAATAGCTCAGGCATTCGTAATAGGTGGCTTCGCAATTTGCTTAACTCTATTGGGGAAGCAAGTCGCATTATCAGCTCTGATTGGTGGAATGATCTGCCTAATACCAAATATGTATTTGGCATACAAACTTACAGCCAAAAGAACCGCTGATGTAAACGTGTTAAAAAACGTTTTATATGCTGCTGAATTTGGCAAGATCTTAATCACGATCGCACTTTTTGCCGTCGTATTTGCGACGCAGGAATGGGTTCATCCAGTGGCGCTACTGGCAGGATTTGGAATAGCGCAACTAACTCACTGGTTCACCCCAGTAGTAATGTCGGTTATCAACAAAAATAGGGATCAATAAAGAAATGGCGAGCGAAGAGCTGACCGCTTCTGGCTACATAAAGCACCACCTTACAAACTTAACCTTTGGCCAACACCCTGATGGTCACTGGGGCTTTGCCCATGGTGCTGAAGAAGCCGCTCAGATGGGCTTTTGGGCAATTCACGTTGATACCATGTTCTGGTCACTACTGATTGGGTTTCTGTTTATTTTCTTCTTTACCAAGGCGGCTAAAGCTGCGTCCGCTGGCGTACCCAGTGGGTTACTGAATTTTGTGGAATGGGTGATTGAGTTTATCGATGATAATGTCAAAAGCACCTTCCATGGCACAACGCCCATAGTGGCACCACTGGCGTTGACAGTATTTGTTTGGGTCCTGGGCATGAACCTGATGGATTTGGTGCCTGTTGATTGGGTGCCTCACTTCGCCACCCTGATTGGCATTGAATACATGAAGATCGTGCCTACCACAGACCCGAATGCCACCATGGGCATGTCTATCACGGTATTTTTAATGGTGCTGTATTACAGCATAAAAATGAAAGGCTTTGGTGGCTTTGCAGCTGAACTCACACTACAACCTTTCAGCGCTAAATTTCCATTCAACATTATTCTCATCCCTGTGAATTTCTTCTTAGAGACAGTCGCATTATTGGCTAAGCCAATTTCATTGGGACTACGTTTATTTGGAAATCTCTATGCTGGAGAAATGATTTTCATTCTGATTGCATTAATGTATGGAGGAGGATTTATCCTCGGTATATTTGGCGGTGGACTACAGCTGATATGGGCGATTTTCCATATTTTAGTTGTGGTGCTACAAGCATTTATTTTCATGGTACTTACTGTTGTCTACCTAAATATGGCACATGAGCATCATTAATTAATTACGTTATTAAAACATCAACATAGAAGAGCGGAGACGTTATGGAATTATCACAAGCAGTAATTTTCTTAGCCGGCGGAGTATTAATGGGCCTAGGTGCATTAGGTGCGGCGATTGGAATTGGTAACTTAGGTGGAAAATATATGGAAGGTATTGCACGTCAACCTGAATTGATTCCAATGCTACGTACCCAAATGTTCATCGTACTTGGCTTAGTGGATGCGGTACCAATGATTGCAGTAGGTATTGCTTTCTACATGATTTTTGCCCTGTAAGTTCTGCACATAGCAACCATATAGTGAGGTATATAAGGTGAATATTAATCTCACCCTAATAGGTCAATCCATCGCATTTATCTTTTTTGCGATGTTCTGCATGAAATATGTATGGCCACCGATTACAGGCGCACTTGCGGAAAGAAAAAAGAAAATTGCCGAGGGTCTAGAAGCTGCCGAGCGTGGAATGCAGTCGCAGGAACAGGCACAAGTTCAGGTGCAAGCTCAGTTAACAGAAGCAAAACAACAAGCGTCTGAAATTATCAATCAGGCTCAAAAGCGCGCCAGTGAAATTGTTGAAGAAGCAAAGGGTACTGCAACGCAAGAAGGTGAACGCATTAAAGCTGCTGCACATTCTGATATTGAAAAAGAAATTAATCGTGCAAAAGAGCAGTTACGTGCTCAAGTATCAACACTCGCAGTCGCGGGTGCTGAAAAAGTGCTTAATAAAGAAATCAATGCTGATGCACATCGAGCCGTGCTTGATGATTTGGCGGCACAAATATAAGGAAACTACGTGTCAGAATTAACTACCGCCGCACGACCCTACGCAAGAGCCGCATTTGCTTACGCTGAAGAAAATGGTGTCGTTGATCACTGGGCTGACATGTTGAGTTTTTGTGCAGCTGTGGCTGATGATGAAATCATGCAAACAGCGCTTGATCAACCAACATTAAATCGCCAACAAAAAGGCGAATTATTCAATCAAGTTTGTGCTGACAAATTAAATGATAAAGGCAAAAATTTTGTCCTAATGTTGGCAGAAAATGATCGTATTGCCTTGTTACCAGATATTGCAGTGCTGTTTCACCACTATCAGTCAGATGCTGAAGGGGCCATTGATGCGCAATTGATTAGTGCGCTAGAAGTTAGCGAACAACAAGTGCAGGCCATCGCCGCGTCTTTGACTAAACGTTTGGGCAAGAAAGTGTCACTGACAACACAACTGGATCAGTCTTTGATTGGTGGAGCAGTGATTCGTGCTGGAGACATGGTCATTGATGGCTCAGTCAAAGGTCGCTTAGAAAAATTAGCCAATAGCCTAAGTAATTAATTGCTAGGCAAACAGAATTTAGATTAATAGAGTTCAAGAGGAATTCATATGCAACTCAACCCTACAGAAATAACAAGCTTAATCAAACAGAGAATTGATAAGTTTGAAGCCGCGTCTGAAGCGCGTACCGAAGGAACAGTCGTGGGTGTTACTGACGGTATTGTTCGAATCCACGGCCTGGCCGATGTGGTCTCTGGTGAAATGATTGAGTTTCCGGGGAATGTATTCGGCATGGCGCTAAACTTAGAGCGAGATTCTGTTGGTGCTGTTGTACTCGGTGACTACAAAGAGATTTCTGAAGGAGACAAAGTAAAGTGTACTGGGAATATTTTAGAAGTACCGACCGGTCCTGAATTACTTGGTCGCGTAGTGAATTCTCTGGGTGAACCGATTGATGGCAAAGGCCCAATCAACGCGTCTTTATCATCACCGATTGAAAAAATTGCTCCGGGTGTAATTGAACGTAAATCAGTTGATCAGCCAGTACAAACCGGTTTGAAGTCGATTGACTCTATGGTCCCAATTGGTCGTGGCCAACGTGAATTAATTATTGGTGACCGCCAAACGGGTAAAACAGCGGTGGCACTTGATGCGATCATTAACCAGAAAGGCACCGGCGTTAAGTGTATTTATGTTGCTGTAGGACAAAAGAATTCATCTGTAGCTAACGTGGTACGTAAGCTCGAAGAGCATGATGCAATGGCACATACCATTATCGTATCTGCAGGCGCGGCCGAATCTGCTGCTATGCAATATATTGCGCCTTACTCAGGCTGCACCATGGGAGAATATTTCCGAGATCGCGGTGAAGATGCATTAATTATTTATGATGACCTTTCTAAGCAAGCGGTTGCCTATCGACAAGTGTCTTTGTTGTTACGTCGACCACCGGGTCGTGAAGCATATCCAGGTGATGTATTTTACTTGCACTCCAGATTGCTAGAACGTGCATCACGAGTGAATGAAGAATATGTTGAAGCATTCACGAATGGTGAAGTGAAAGGAAAAACAGGCTCACTAACAGCATTACCTATTATTGAAACGCAGGCAGGCGACGTATCTGCATTCGTACCCACCAATGTAATTTCAATCACGGATGGTCAGATATTCCTAGAATCAAGTTTATTCAACTCTGGTTTCCGCCCAGCCATCAACGCAGGTCTTTCAGTGTCTCGTGTGGGTGGATCAGCACAAACAAAAATCATCAAGAAACTTGGTGGTGGTGTGCGTTTAGCATTAGCTCAGTATCGTGAGCTTGCGGCGTTCTCTCAGTTTGCATCAGACTTAGATGAACAAACAAGAAAACAGCTAGAGCGTGGCGAGCGAGTCATGGAGTTAATGAAACAGCCACAATACTCACCGCTAACTATTGGTGAAATGGCAGTGTCATTGTATGCAGCAGATAAAGGTTACATCGACGATGTGCCTAAAAATAAAGTCGTGGCATTTGAAGCAGCGCTGCATGATTATTTACGCTCGAATGAAAAAGACCTGTTAGATAAAATCAATAGCACAGGTGATTACAACGACGAAATTGAAGCGGCAATTAAAGCGGCTGTCGAAGCGTTTAAAGCTAACAACGTTTGGTAACTAGTTATGTCTGGCGCTAAACAAATACGCACACAGATCGCGAGTATTAAAAATACTCAGAAGATCACTAAGGCAATGGAAATGGTTGCTGCGAGTAAAATGCGCAAAGCGCAAGATCGCATGAACGAAACCAGACCTTATGCGATTAAAATTAAGCAAGTGATCACTCACTTGGCATCCGCAAACTCTGAGTACAAGCATCCATATATGACAGCACGTGAAGAAATTAAACGTGTTGGTCTTATTATTGTTTCAACAGATCGCGGTCTCTGTGGTGGTTTAAATATAAACTTGTTTAAAGCCGCGTTAAAGCTAATAAAAGAATACCAAGATGCGAATGTTGAAATTGATCTAAGCATTATTGGCTCAAAAGGCATGGCATTTTTTAGACGTTTGAAAGACTTGAACGTTGTATCGCATGCAAATAACCTAGGCGACACTATCCACTTAAATGAAGTGATAGGCCCGATCAAAGTCATGTTAGATGCTTACTCGGAAGGCACTATTGATCGTTTGCATTTAATCGAGAATGAATTTGTAAACACAATGACTCAGTCACCACAAACATCTGTGTTGTTGCCACTACCGAAAGAAGAAGAGGACGTGCGTAAACATCACTGGGACTACATTTATGAGCCGGATGCAAAAGAAGTGCTTGATTCTCTGTTAGTGAGATATATCGAGTCAATTGTGTATCGTGCTGTGGTAGAAAATGTTGCATGCGAAATGTCAGCGCGAATGATTGCAATGAAAAGCGCTTCAGATAACGCGGGTAATCTTATTGATGACTTACAGCTTGTTTATAACAAAGCACGACAAGCATCGATTACCCAAGAGCTATCCGAAATCGTCGGTGGCGCAGCGGCAGTGTAAACGCAAAAAACATACAGAATATTTAAAGATAGAAGTAACGAGGAATTAACATGAGTACTGGTCAAATTATAGAGGTCATCGGCGCGGTAGTTGACGTGGAATTTCCATCAGGTCAAGTACCTAAAGTGTACGATGCACTTAAGATTGATGAAAAAGGATTGACGCTGGAAGTACAACAACAACTTGGTGACGGCGTTGTGCGAACCATTGTCATGGGTGCTTCAGAAGGTCTTCAGCGTGGACTGGCAGTGACCAATACCGGCAAGCCTATAAACGTACCTGTAGGCCCTAAAACATTAGGACGAGTCATGGATGTACTCGGTAATCCAGTAGATAACGCAGGTGGTATCGGCAATGATTCCACTATGCCGATTCATCGTTTGCCCCCGACCTTTGAAGAACAGTCAGGTGGTAATGAGTTGTTAACCACTGGTATCAAAGTGATAGACCTATTATGTCCATTCGCTAAGGGCGGTAAGATCGGCCTATTTGGTGGAGCGGGTGTGGGCAAGACCGTTACCATGATGGAATTGATTAACAATATTGCGAAAGCACACTCAGGTTTATCTGTATTCGCAGGGGTAGGTGAACGTACTCGTGAAGGTAACGACTTCTACTATGAAATGAAAGAAGCCGGTGTACTCGATAAGGTGGCAATGGTTTATGGTCAAATGAATGAGCCACCAGGAAATAGACTGCGTGTTGCCCTAACAGGGTTAACCATGGCGGAATACTTTCGTGATGAAGGTAAAGACGTTCTCATGTTCATCGATAATATCTATCGATACACACTAGCAGGAACAGAAGTGTCAGCATTGTTAGGTCGTATGCCATCAGCGGTGGGTTACCAACCGACCTTGGCGGAAGAAATGGGCGCGCTGCAAGAACGTATTACGTCGACTAACACTGGTTCAATTACTTCAATTCAAGCGGTATATGTTCCCGCGGACGATTTGACTGACCCCTCTCCGGCAACGACATTCGCACACTTGGATGCCACCGTGGTACTTTCACGCCAAGTTGCGGAGTTAGGTATTTATCCGGCAGTGGATCCACTCGATTCAACAAGTCGTCAGCTTGATCCTCTTGTGATTGGTGAAGAGCATTACAACACTGCACGAGATGTGCAAAACACATTACAAAAATACCAAGAGCTGAAAGATATTATTGCAATTCTTGGTATGGATGAATTATCTGAAGAAGATAAGCAAGTTGTTAACCGTGCACGTAAAATTCAGCGTTTCTTGTCGCAACCATTCAGTGTGGCAGAAGTATTTACTGGCACACCAGGCGAGTTGGTACCACTAAATGAAACGATTGCTAGTTTCCGTGCCATTGTCGATGGCGAATACGACCACTTGCCCGAACAGGCGTTCTACATGGTCGGTAACATTGACATGGTCATCAAGAAAGCAGAAGAACTATAAAGATAACGCATCATGGCAAGTACAATGCAACTAGATATCGTTAGTGCTGAAACAGAAATATTTTCTGGAACAGTCAATGCGGTCATCGCTCCCGCCATAGTTGGTGATGTGGGGATTTATCCGCAACACACGCCACTTGTCACTCGCTTAAAGCCAGGTGAGTTAAAAATAGAAGTTGAAGGTGAAGAAGATCGCTTTATATATGTTTCAGGCGGCATGTTGGAAGTTCAACCCGACGTTGTTACCGTGCTCTCTGATACGGCTATTCGTGCCGAAGATCTTGATGAAAGCATGGCGTTAGAGGCGAAGCAAAAAGCGGAAGAAACACTTAAAGATAAGCAGTCTGAAATCGATAGTGCCAGGGCACTGGCTGAATTAGCCGAAGCAGCAGCGCAGTTACGCTTAATAGAAAAAATGCGTCGGGGCTAATAAATAGCCAAATTTCCGTCTTTGAGATAAATTGAATGTAAAGGCAGCCAAAAGGCTGCCTTTTTCATATGCATGTAAAGGTAACTAGTTCAAAATATGCACTAGAATTATAGTGTAACCTTTTCTCTCTCAAAGAATTTATCTATCTATGTCATTGAATGTCGTTATATTAGCTGCCGGTCAAGGTACCCGCATGCGCAGCAAACTGCCTAAAGTTCTCCACGAAGTCGGTGGACAGTCCATGCTAGCTCACACGATCAACACCGCTGATGCATTAGGTGCGGACAGAATAATTGTTATTTATGGGCATGGTGGCGAACATGTACGTGAAAAAATAACACATAACAAAGTGGAGTGGGTGGAGCAAAAAGAACGCCTTGGTACCGGGCATGCTGTTCAGCAAGCCATACCACACTTCGACGCCACGCCGGACGAAAAAATTTTAATTCTTTATGGCGATGTCCCTTTAGCGCGTGTGCCAACATTACAAGCGTTACTCAATCAACAGCCAAAAGATTCAATTGCTATTCTGACCACTCAATTGTCAGACCCAACCGGTTATGGTCGCATCGTTCGCAATACTGATGGCAAAGTACAAGCGATTGTAGAAGAGAAAGATGCCGATCAACAAACTAAATTAATACAGGAAATAAATACCGGAATATTAAGTGCTTCATCACAAGGCTTGATTAATTGGCTGGGAAGAATTGACAATAATAATCAACAAAATGAATATTATTTGACAGACTGTATTTCACTAGCAGTAACAGACGGTAAAGCGGTTAGCGCAGTAATATGTGAGGACCCAAGTGAAGTCATGGGTGTCAATAACCGCATGCACCTCGCAGAAGTAGAAGATATTTTTCAACAAAGACAGCGGCTAGCGCTTATGACAAATGGCGCAACACTGCGTGATCAAAACAGTGTTTATGTAGAAGGATCTATCACAATTGGAAATGATATTGTGATTGAACCAAGCGTTAAATTTATAGGACAGGTTACCTTAGGAGATGATGTCCACATTGGCATGAATAGTGTCATTATTGACAGTAACATAGCTTCAGGAACGATAATCCATGCAAACTCTGTCATAGAAGACTCAACTATCGGTGAAAATTGTGAAGTAGGTCCTTTTGCTAGAGTGCGACCCAAGACAGAATTAGCAAGTAAGGTGAAGTTGGGTAATTTTGTTGAAGTTAAAAAATCTGTGATTGCTGCTGGCAGTAAAGTGAACCACTTAAGCTACATTGGTGATGCGCAAATTGGTGAAAAAACAAATATAGGTGCGGGGACTATCTGCTGTAATTATGATGGTGCAAATAAGCATCAAACTGTCATTGGTAATAATGTATTTATTGGTTCAGACACACAACTGGTCGCGCCTGTTACCGTGCATGATGGTGCTACAATTGGTGCCGGCTCTACAATCACGCGAGACGTGCCGGCTGATAAGTTGACATTATCACGCAGCAAACAAACAACTATTGATAACTGGCAACGACCAGTTAAACAGAATAAATAAGGAAGTAAGGAGACTTTCGCTATGTGTGGAATCGTTGGTGCAATTTCAAAAAGAGATGTATCTGATATCCTTTTAGAAGGATTAAAGCGACTTGAGTATCGTGGATATGATTCTGCAGGCATGGCCGTTTTGAACAAAGGATTGCTTGAACGTGTGCGACGACCTGGGAAAGTTTCTGAATTAGGCAGTGCTTTACAAGAATCCAACATGAGTGGCATTGTTGGCATTGCACATACACGCTGGGCGACACATGGTGTCCCATCCGAATACAACGCACACCCTCATATCTGTAATGGCCGAGTTGCTATTGTGCATAATGGAATTATAGAAAACTACCAAGAATTAAGAGAACAGCAATCCAAAGCAGGTTTTAAATTTACTTCTGATACCGATACAGAAGTCATTGCACACCAAATTGTTTATTACCTTGATCAGGGCGATTCATTATTTTTCGCCGTACAGAATACAGTGAAAGACCTTAAAGGCGCTTATGCACTGGGTGTCATTGATCGCACCGATGAAGATAGGATTATTGCCGCACGCAGTGGCAGCCCGCTGGTGATTGGTGTGGGTGAAAATGAAAACTTTATCGCCTCTGATGTGCATGCATTATTAAAAGAAACACAAAAATTTATCTATCTAGAAAACGGTGATATCGCAGAAATTACCCGCGACAAGATTTCCATTTTTGATTTAAATGGGGAATTCGTCGAAAGAGAAATAAAATCCAGCAAGCAATCTGCAGATGCCGCTGAAAAAGGTGAGTATGCCCACTACATGCTTAAAGAAATCTATGAGCAACCGCGTGCCATTGCCGATACGCTAGAGGGCAGAATACTCAATGGTAAAGTGATGGATGAAATCCTTGGTCCTAAAGCCAAGAGTATCCTTGATAAAGTTCAGTCGGTACAGATCATCGCTTGTGGTACCAGTTACCATGCGGGATTAGTCGCTAAATACTGGTTTGAAGAAATAGCAGGAATACATTGCCATGTTGAAGTGGCGAGTGAATTTAGATACCGCAAACATGTCGTTAGACCGGGCACCTTGTTTGTCACTATCTCTCAGTCAGGTGAAACAGCCGATAGTCTTGCAGCATTGCAACAAGCGGGCTCAGAAAACTACGTGGGTTCGTTAGTCATATGCAACGTGCCAGAGAGCTCATTAGTACGGGAGTCTGACCTCGCATTAATGACTCATGCAGGTCCTGAAATAGGTGTGGCATCGACCAAAGCATTCACTACACAACTGGTTGCATTAATGATGCTGGTGATACTGATTGGCCGCCGCAATGGCCTGCACCCAGAGATGGAAAAGATTTTAGTCGAGCAACTACTCAATCTACCTGTAAGAATAAACAAAGCATTATCACTGGATGATCCAATTAAAGAACTTGCCCAGCTATATAAAGATAAACACCATACTTTATTTTTAGGCCGGGGATCACATCATCCTATAGCAATGGAAGGTGCTTTAAAGCTAAAAGAGATTTCCTATATTCATGCTGAGGCCTATGCTGCTGGTGAGTTAAAGCATGGACCGATAGCTTTAGTGGATAGTGAAATGCCTGTCATTACGGTAGCGCCTAATAATGAATTATTGGAAAAGCTAAAATCAAATATTGAAGAAGTGCGTGCACGTGGCGGAGAATTGCATGTCTTTGCTGATGCTGGATGTGCTTTTAAAGTAGAAGATGGCATGCAATTAATTGAGTTGGATGCGCCAGAAAACGCAGTGGCACCCATTATATTTACTATTCCCCTACAACTTCTCTCATATCATGTTGCAGTGCTGAAGGGCACCGACGTAGATCAACCAAGAAACTTAGCTAAGTCTGTTACCGTTGAGTAAGCTTACGCAAGCTTAGCTAACGTAACCCCGGTTAGCCCAGATAACAGTATCATTAGCTAACAAAGAAATTTATGTCTATAGGCGAACAAGTATCGAGCTCCATTCGATGGATGGCTGGTATGCGAGTACTAAGCCAGATATTGATGTGGGGTGCGACACTCCTGGTGATTAGAATCCTATCTCCAGAAGACTATGGATTAATGGCACTGGCCTCAGTAGTGATAGGGCTGCTAGAGATTCTAGATGACATGGGTCTTGCCGATGCAGTCGTTAAGAAAAAAAATCTAACGGAGAATTTTGTTAAACAAATCTTCGGCTGTTTAATTGTGCTGAGTGCTTTGTTTTACTCACTATTAATAATCACGGGTCCTGCGATTGCCGACTTTTATGATGATCCGCGACTGGCAACGATTATTTATGTATTAGGTCTGCAAATTATTATTCGCACATTCTACTATGTGCCTGACGCAATCATGCGTCGAGAGATGAAGTTTAAGCAAATCTCTTTAATCAACTTTGTCTCAGTTATCGTTCAGGCAGTTGTCATTGTTACATTAGCTGTGCTTGGGTATGGTGTCTGGGCGTTAGTATTCGGCGCCTTGGTCACAACCACAGTAAAAACGATTGGTTCATTGATTGTTACAAAATATCTATGCTTACCGATATTTTCATATAAAGGAATTCGCGACGACCTGAGTTTTGGTTCGCTGATTGTGGTTAACCGCTTGCTGTATTTTTTCTATAACACGGTTGATGCACTTATTATTGGCAAGGTATTAGGGCAAAAAATTCTCGGTAACTATGCCGTGGCTTTGCAAATAGCCACTTTGCCAATCGATAAATTCATGCGCATATTAAATGAAGTGGGTTTTTCGGCGTTTTCTAGTATTCAAGATGATCAACAACAAATGAATTACTTGCTTTGTAAAGCAGTAAGAGTGTTGTCGATAACAATATTCCCAGTGTTCATGGGTATTTCATGTGTCGCTCCCGAGCTTGTGACAGTGGTATTAGGAGAAAAATGGAACGCCGCAATAATTCCGCTACAAATAGTTAGTGCAGTGATGGCGTTAAAAATGATGAATATTACCGAGCCATTATTGTTTGCTATGGGCCGTCCTGATGTCAGCGTTAAGACCATCATTATAGGCTGCATCATTATGCCTATCGCTTTTTATATTGGCACAAAATGGGGGTTACTCGGTGTTTCCCTGGCATGGTTATTTGCCTATCCGCCATATTTTTATATTGCTATGAAAATATCACTGAAAACAATAGGGATGAAATTCAGCACCTATGTTAAACAATTCATTATGCCTGCGATATTCAGTGGCATTATGTATCTAAACGTCGTTGTTACGAGAGAATATTTTGGCGCACAAATTGAAAGCGACGTTATACAACTAATCGTTCTGATACTTATTGGTGCACTTACCTATACGAGCTTAGTTATCGCATTTCAGCGTGACTCACTTAAACAACTTTATTCTATGGTTAGAGGCTGATAATTAGCTACAATAAGATTTTGAGTAATTAACCAAAATCGAGGCAATTGATTGGCAACGCGACCTGAAATTGAGGATGAAGAAATTCAAGAATGGGTACAAGCCCTGCATGATGTATTAGAGCATGGAGGTGAGAATAAAGCCCATGAAATCATCGAAACACTCATTACCGAAGCGCGTCGAGCTGGGGTTAATCTTCCATTTAAAACCACCACGCCTTATATCAATACAATAGAAACGGCTGACGAAGAACGTCTACCTGGCGACCCTTCACTTGAGCATCGAGTGCGTTCTTTAGAGCGTTGGAATGCCTTAGCGATGGTTGTGCAAGCAGCCAAAGTCGCACCGGAGTTAGGTGGCCACATTTCTACTTATGCCTCAGCCGCAACGCTATATAGCATAGGCTTCAATCATTTCTTTCATGGCCCTAGCGATAAAAATAATGGTGACCTAGTCTACTTTCAAGGACATGCAGCCCCTGGCGTATATGCACGCGCATACTTGGAGGGTCGCTTATCAGAAGAACAATTAAAAAACTTTCGCAGGGATATAGGTGATCAGGGTTTAACGTCGTATCCACATCCCTGGATCATGCCAGAGTTTTGGCAGTTTCCCACCGTATCTATGGGCTTAGGGCCGATCACAGGTATATATCAAGCCAGATTTATGAAATACCTCAATGACCGCGGACTCAAAGAAGAAGGTGAGCGCAAAGTGTGGGTATTTACAGGTGATGGTGAAATGGATGAGCCGGAGTCATTAGGTGCAATTTCATTAGCGGCCAGGGAAAACCTGGATAACTTAATATTTGTAGTTAACTGTAATTTGCAAAGACTCGATGGTCCCGTGCGAGGTAATGGAAAAATTATTCAAGAATTAGAGGGGGTTTTTCGTGGTGCGGGGTGGAATGTTATCAAGCTGATATGGGGTGCTAACTGGGAGCCATTATTTGAAAATGATGGCACTGGAATTTTGCTGAAGCGTATGGAAGAAGCTTTAGATGGTGACTATCAAAATTACCGAGCTAAAGGTGGCGCATACGTTAGGGAACACTTCTTTGGCAAGTATCCTGAACTGGCCGCACTAGTTTCTAAAATGACAGATGAAGATATCTGGCGTTTAAACCGAGGCGGGCATGATCAGCAAAAAGTATATGCTGCTTATGCATCAGCAGTGAAACATAAAGGACAACCTACAGTAATTTTAGTTAAGACAGTTAAAGGCTATGGTTTAGGTAAGAGTGGTGAAAGTCTTAATATCGCCCACTCAATGAAAAAGCCATCCAAAGACTCTATTCGAGAGTTTAGAGACCGTTATCAAATCCCAATTCCGGATGATGAGCTAGAAAATGTTCCCTTTTATAAACCCGCTGATACGTCACCAGAAATAAAATTTATTAAACAATGTCGTGAAAAATTAGGTGGTGCGATTCCTCAGCGTAAAGCGATGCCTGAAACACCGCCGGTTGATATCCCCGAGTTCACTATTTTTCAAAAGCTAGTGGAAGATAGTGGTGACCGAGAGTATTCAACTACCATGACATTTGTTCGTATAGTCACAGCACTCACCAGAGAAAAATCTATTAGTAAATATATTGTTCCCATTGTGCCTGACGAGGCGAGAACATTTGGTATGGAAGGCATGTTCAGAACAATGGGAATCTATTCTCGCAAGGGCCAGCTGTATGATCCGGTCGACGCCAATGAGCTAATGTATTACCGTGAAGATCAATCTGGACAAATATTACAAGAGGGCATTAATGAGGCAGGCGCGATGTCTTCCTGGATTGCGGCTGCGACCTCCTATAGCAATCATGGCATGGCGATGATTCCATTTTATATTTTTTATTCAATGTTCGGCTTTCAACGGGTCGGAGATTTAGCCTGGTTAGCGGCTGATAGTCATTCACGAGGGTTCTTAATGGGAGGCACAGCAGGAAGAACTACGCTTGCAGGAGAAGGCTTGCAACACCAAGATGGGCATAGCCATATCATGGCGAATGTTATTCCTAACTGTCGCAGTTATGACCCTACATTTGGCTATGAACTAGCAGTGATTATTCATGATGGACTAGTGCGTATGTATAAAAATATGGAAGACTGTTTTTACTACATCACCGTGATGAATGAAAATTATAAACATCCTGCCATGCCTGAAGGTGTTGAGCAGGGCATTATTAAAGGCATGTACTTATTTAAAGCGGCACAACATAGTGATAATAAAGTACAGCTATTAGGTAGTGGGACAATTTTAAGAGAAGCGATAAAAGCCGCTGAGGTACTCGAAGCAGAATATAATATTGGCGCAGATGTTTGGAGTGTTACAAGTTTCAATGAATTATACAGAGATGGTCTAGAGGTTAATCGATGGAATATGTTACATCCAACAGAGCAACCTAAAGTTTCCTACGTCACTGAGTGTTTAAGTGCAGATAATGGCCCTGCGATCGCTGTGAGTGACTATGTGAAAATATATGCCGATCAAATTCGTTCGTTAGTACCAACACAATATCGTGTACTCGGCACAGATGGCTTTGGACGCAGTGATACACGGGAAAAATTAAGAGAATACTTTGAAGTCGATTATCGCTATGTGGTGGTTGCGGCACTGATGGAGTTAGCGACGACCGAAAGCATAGATCGATCTCAAGTAGAAGAAGCGATAAAGAAATACCATATCAATTCTGACATTGTTAACCCCCTTTATCGTTAGGCCAACAGATATTTATCACACATGAGCGTAGAAAAAGTTATCACTGCTACTGAGCTTGAAGGTTTTGAAGATGTTGATGTGGTCGAGGTGTTAGTCGCGCCAGGTGACAAAATAGAGATAAATCAATCTATTGTCACCTTGGAGAGCGATAAAGCCATGATGGAATTTCCTGCCAGTGAGGCAGGTATAGTAAAAAGTATTGCTGTGTCTGTTGGCGATAAAGTTAATCAGGGGGATGCGTTATTAACATTAAGCATAGATTCGGATACTGACACAAAAGCAAATGAGCCTTCTGAGTCGAAAGAAAAAAAACACAGTCAAAGTGAAATTAATAATGATCAGCCTACTGATATTAAAGCTACTGACAATCGCAGAGTTACAAATAAATCGACAGCGCCTGTAAGCAATGATAAAGCCTATGCTAGTCCTGCAGTGAGAAAATATGCCAATGAGCTAGGCGTTAATCTGGATAAAGTCTCTGGAAGTGCTAAACAAGGCAGGGTATTGAAAGAAGATGTGCAGACTCATGTGCAATCTGTGATGTCTGCAAGCAGTACACCTGCAACAAATAGCAGTTATAAATTGCCTGACTTTAAACAATATGGCGACATTGAAGAAGTAAGCTTAAATAAGTTAAGACAAGTCTCTGCACAACACTTACATCATGCCTGGAACACTGCCCCCCATGTCACCCAATTTGACGATGCAGATATCACCGAGCTTGAACGTGCACGTAAACAATTAAAACAAAAAGTTTCAGAGCAAGGCGCTAAATTAACGATACTGCCATTTGTTATGAAAGCATTAGTTAAATGTCTGGAAGAATATCCTGATTTTAACAGTTCATTGAATCAGCAGGTGACGGCGTTAATAGTAAAAAAATACTATAACATTGGTATTGCAGTAGATACGCCTAGAGGATTAGTGGTTCCCGTAATCAAAGATGTGGATAAGAAAAAGCTTACTCATCTTGCCATTGAATTAATGGATATCAGTCAAAAAGCGCGTGACAATAAACTCAAACCTAAAGACATGCAGGGCGGTTGCATGACCATAACGAGTTTAGGTGGTATTGGTGGGCAACATTTCACACCCATTATAAATTATCCTGAGGTAGCAATCCTGGGTGTATCACGAACACAACAGAGATTGGTAAAAATCAATGGTGAGATCAAAGAAAGGTTGATGTTGCCGTTATCGTTAAGCTATGACCATCGTGCCATCGATGGGGTAGCCGCGGTCAAATTTATAACGAGTTTGAAAAATAAATTGAGCGATGTGTGGTCGCTAATGATTTAGTTCGATAAGACTAATTAGAAACTAACCGATAATTGATAAACTAGAATTGCTGCCAATAATACAAGTAGAATAATACTTTTCTGGTAATTCTTATCTTTCTTAACGCTATTCGTAACTAATCTGTTGGGCTCTAGACGCTCTTTAATATCACCCCTAACTTTTACCTCAAAGTTATTTAGTGAAATGTTTGGATTAACTACTGTGTCTTCGTATTTGTCCATACCCGATTCCTAAATTAAAAAAGACGTCCTTGTCGTGCAGCTCCTTTGTATTTCTATTTAATATAATTTAAGCAAGCAATAATGTTCTACTTATCACAATTTGGAAACGAAAAATGTTGACGAATATTTGATGCGCCAAATTTTGAACGCATTCTCAAAAATGCGTTAATAAACATGGATATTAAGAGAAAATTGTTAGTTTATGAGTAAGTTATCTTTATGTGATCAAGTCCTAAATTTGAATGTTTTGGGTTAATTTACACGATGGAGTGTCGCTTAATTAAACTTACTTAAATACTGGATTATATTTTTGATTCCATAATGTATAAATTGATGAAAATTGTTCATTTTTCCGAATAGGCTCGCGGCTCTCTATTTTAATATTCGTTAACGCTGGCGCAGGTATCTCATTACACTCAGTTTCAGTAAAGTCATTTATTGGTGACAATTGATCACTGGTAATTTCTTCGCTTTCATTATTATCCAATATGCCTAGCTCAGAAATGATTGATAAATTCTGAGTATCTTTAAGATCATTAAACTCGCCTAAGATCTCTTTAGAATAGTATGTACAGCGGGCAAACGCAGTTGCATGACTATCACCCATCTTGAGATCAGACAAGGTTAATCTTTTTATTAGCTGTTCAGTTGCGGAATGTTTTTCTTGGCCTAAATAGGTGACCGATTCCAGATAACACTCTGTTAAATGATTTAAAACATGAAGAAGTAATACTTCATCAAGCTGCTCGATTTTAGACTTGAAGTCTTTCTCTAATAGTAATATTAAACAGCAGAGTTTATTGCGAGCTTGCTTATCACCACTTTCGGACTGGTTTAAGTAATTTAAGGCCTGACGACTCAATGAGTTCATCCACATATTCCTTCTGAGTGTAGTTAGTAATTATTCTGCCAAACGTCATTAAGCGTTTGATCTTATTAGTATCCAGCGGAGTGGATTTTGCTTAATCGTATGGATTTGTAGGAGTCTGAGCTGTGAATCAAGTCGCAAATTGAAATAGACAGACTGTGTCTATTTCAAAATTTATTCAATTAAATAAAGTACTTATCAATACTTTATAAGCCCTGTTGTAATTAATGACTGAACTAACTAAATGCTTATAAATGGATTTTAATTTAATCTAACTCATGTCTTAGCGATTCTATTTCACTAAGATATTGGTTATCTGTTCTTTTTAAAGCGTCAATAAGTTTCTCTAACTTATATTTGATACTTTGTTTATGTGATTCGCTTGGATTAATACAGTCTTCATATTCAAAGAAGCTTTCTAATGTGTCTTGCATTAGCAAGCCTAGCTGCATTTCATCATTATTGTTTGCATATTTTTCCATGACGTCTCCCATGTATGCTTTTTATACAGAGAATTTGTCATGAAAAACTATGTAAATATGAGAGCAATTTCATAAATTTTGACTGTTGTAAAAATAATTTATTACAACGCAAAGTGACAATGCTTGATTGAAAGTCTAAAAGATAGAGATTAGAGAGAGTTAACTAAATGAGAGTGATTAGCTTAGTTGTTGTGCTTAAAACTGATTCACACATTCATCGCACTCTAGTGTAAGAAATATTAAAAAACGCTGACTAAGCTCTTTAGTCTGTGATTTTAGCTAGCTTGTTTTTCTTAGACGGATAATGACATCAATATCCTCAAGCTCAGTACCATCAGGAAGCTCTGGGAGTTGCTCAAATTTAACTTGCGTGGCTGCTATATCTTCTAAGGTACCACTATCAGTATGATACAAATGATGGTGCTTAAGTAGATTTGTGTCGTAGAAAACTTTACTCGGTTCGATAATGACTTCATTGAGCAAGCCCTTTTTTGCAAACAACCCAAGCGTATTGTAAACCGTCGCTTTAGACACTTCTTCTTGCTCTTTATTGACTAACGCCAGAACCTGATCCGCGGAGACATGTTGCGCCTTAGCAAATAACGCGGCACCAATGCGAACTCTCTGCTGAGTGGGTGTGATGCCATGGTCTTTCAAGCGTGCAGCAACTGATGCTTGGTCGGCTCTAAGTTGGGTAACTGTCGTTTTCATGGCGGCATTATAGCCAGAATTTAGAATAAGTCTATTTCTCATGTCTTGATTATGGATAAACATTGGCTGAGCTATTCAATTAGCTAAATTTTGGCAATAGTACCTCTCCTGTGGTGATAAAGACTTGCCATCGTCAAGTATCCATTTCGTCAAAATTTCACATGACGTGGGCGCCATGGTCAGTCCATAACGAAAATGGCCACAATTAAAGAACAGGCCATCAATACCCGGATGAGGTCCGATAGTAGGAATGTTATCGATGGATCCCGGACGCAAGCCTGTCCAATGATGAGAAATTTCACAGCTGGCCAGTTCCGGCATCATGTCTAGCGATTTTTTCCATAACTGATCTCGAGCTGCTCGTGTGGGTGTTTTTTCATATCCAACATCCTCTAGTGTGCTACCGGCTAAAATAAGACCATCCTTTCTCGGAATTAGATAGTGCCCTTGTTTAAATAAAATATGCTTTAACGTGATAGGGCTGTTTTTGAGTGCAATCACCTGGCCTTTTATCGGCGTTATATTTGGAGCTTGAATGTTAATCGAGTCATTATGAATACTCGGAGTCCATGCACCTGTCGCCCAAATTAATGTCGATGTGTCAATTTTGCCTGCCGATAACTTAACACCTGTGAGCTTATTATTGATAATGCAGCAATCGGTGACCTGGGTATTTGTTAAGAATTTCACACCCAATGTCTGCAGACGTTTCACTAATCCATTAATTAACAAAGGCGTGCGTACCTGTGCGACATCAGGCAGATGTAACTGATTCAAGGGGGTTTGACTGTCACTCGCTGCGTGGACATGCAAAGTGTAATGATGCTGCCTGCACCAATGCTGTATCATTTCGACTTCGTCAGTGATTATGCGTAAACCGCATTGCCAATATTCAATGTTGCAGTCTGCTTTAGCTTGCAATTCATGGGCGAGCTGTTGATATGTGTCACAGGCATTATTAGTAAGGAATAATATTTCTTGGCTATAATCCCATGGCAGTAGAGGTGATAATATTCCCCCAGCAGCCCAAGTGCTTTCTTGGCCTAGTTCACCACGGTCAATAAGCGTTAGTTTTACGCCATCAAGCGCCAATAGATAGGCACTGTATAATCCTATTATTCCACCACCTACAATAACAACGTCTGATTTCATAAATGAATTAAAGTGTGGTTGCGGAGTGCAACATGTACAAGCTATGAATATCGACTGTAATAATCATTCAATTCGTAAAACATTGTTAAATGTCGTTAACATTTAATGCATTTAAATAATTTCATAGGGATAATTTCGACATAAATAAGATAGAGGTAAATAATGATTACAGCTAGAGAGTTTAACAAAGAAATTGTACCGAAAAAGCTAACCGACTTAAGATCACCCGCCAAAGACCGGGCTAACATACTTGTGGATTTGACTGTCATGTCACGTCAAGTGGGCTATTCAATTAGTAAAAAAGTGGCACGCTTTGGAATCAATTATAATTTGTGGCAAGTATTAGTCACATTGTGGAGCCAACATGCTGTGACACCTGCAGCAGTCGCGCAGCACTTGCAAGTAGAGCCAGCGACAATCAGCCGATATTTAGATCAACTCGAGTCATTAGAATATATTACACGCGAACGCAGCAAGACCGACCGTCGCGTGGTTGATGTCGTATTGACGGCGAAAGGAAATAAAGTCGTCAAAGCAGGCATGAATGAATTAGACGAGCTAAGTAAAGTATTTTAACGATTTAAATGCCACATCAAGCTTGAATCTCACGTAACCACTCATGAGGTAAGCAAAATAACATTGTTTATTTTGCTTACCTTAACTTATTGAGAAGTAGTCAAAAGTTTTAAATCCTTCCAGCATTATAATTGGCTCACTGTGACCTGATTATAATGTAAACATGCAAGCAAAAGCACTGGATTCAACGGTGTCTATCTCGTCTAAAGATAGCGACATCAGCCAGCCCCCTCTTATCGTACATATTATTTTTCGCCTAGCGGTAGGCGGACTAGAAAATGGTGTCGTCAACATTATTAACCGCATGCCTGAAAATCATTATCGACATGCAGTGATCTCTATAACAGATGCTACTGACTTCAAACATCGTATTACACGTAAAGATGTGGAAGTGTATTGTTTACATAAAAAACCTGGGCGTGACATTACATATCTTTTTCGCTTATGGAAACTACTCAAGAGAATTAACCCGGATGTAGTTCACAGTCGTAATCTTGCCGCATTAGAGACGACCATTGTCACTTCATTAATGGGAATAAAATACAGAATTCACAGTGAGCATGGCTGGGGTGTCAAAGATGACAACTTAAAGTCGAATTTAAAGTATCTAATTTATCGACGTTTGATGAGCAAATTTGTACACCGCTATATTGGTCTGTCAAAAAATATAGAAACTATGCTTATTGAAAATATAAAAGTACCCAAGCATAAAGTGAGACAAGTTTACAATGGTGTTGATAGTGAAAAGTTTATAAATAAAGCTAAGCAGGATGCTGACTCAATATTTCCAAATAGCTTTATATCAAACGATAGTATCTTAATAGGCACGGTTGGGCGCATGGATCCAGTGAAAGACCAGCGTTTACTATTAGAAGCATTTATAAAATTGCTTGATCATTATCCTGATGCAAATCGCTTGAGATTAATGATGATAGGTGATGGTGAAATGATGCCGCAGCTAGAAAAAATAGTTGCACAGCATGGGCTGGAGCAGCAGGTCTGGCTAGCTGGCAGTAAAGATCAAGTGCATAAATACATGCAGCATCTGGATATATTTTGTTTGCCATCAAAAAATGAAGGGATCTCAAATACAATTCTAGAGGCTATGGCATGTAGCCTCCCGGTTGTTGCCACAGATGTTGGTGGTAATGGGGAACTAATCATCAATAATAAAACAGGCAAATTAGTACCAGCAGAGGACCCTGAAGCACTGGCTGCTGCATTAACTGAGTATGTGAATGATAGTGACATGCGTGTGCAACATGGCTATATGGGCAGGAATAGAGTGTTAGAAAAATTTTCTTTGGACAGTATGGTGCAAAATTACATGTCAATTTACCAAGGACAGTAAATTGTAAAAGGAAGATTATCAGATTAAGAAACCGCAACGCGCTTATCAGCCTCTTGAAATGCGCGTTTTTATGCATAACCGGAAGTTAAATGCTGCATAGTTTCTATATCATATCAGGCAAGTTTTTTTCACTAACAAATACAATCACTAGTAGTATAAAGGCAAAAAAATGTGTGGAATTACAGGCATTTTTGATTTGAGCGGTGGCAGCGAAATCAATAAAAATCTGTTGTCTGATATGAATCAGACACAATTTCACCGTGGGCCTGATCAGGGCGGTCTACATATCGAAGCTGGAGTAGGTCTTGGTCATCGCCGTCTGTCAATAATAGATATATCCAGTGGCCAGCAACCATTATTCAATGAAGATGACTCCGTGGTTGTTGTTTACAATGGAGAGATTTACAACTTTCAAACATTAGCAGAAGAATTACAAGCTGCGGGTCATGTATTTAAAACTCGTTGTGATACCGAAGTGATAGTGCATGCATGGGAACAATGGGGTGAGGCTTGTGTAGAGAAGTTTAGAGGCATGTTTGCTTTTGCAATATGGGACAGAAACAAGCAAGTATTATTTTTAGCGCGCGACAGGTTAGGTATAAAACCACTTTACTACTCGATATTAAATAACGGTAATTTAATATTTGCTTCAGAATTAAAAGCATTAATGATCCATCCCAAACTAGATCGAAGTTTGGATCCACAGGCAGTGGAAGACTATTTTGCTTATGGTTATATCCCTGAACCCAAAACCATCTTTAAAAACACAGCAAAATTATTACCTGGTCATACATTAACAATAAAAAAGGCTCAGGCCTTCCCGAAGCAGGTCGAATATTGGGACATTCCGTTTTCAGTCAAACATGACTATCAACAAGAGCAAATAGAAGCCGATTTAATAACGCAGCTAAAACAAGCGGTTGATATAAGATTAGTGGCTGAAGTTCCACTGGGTGCATTTTTATCTGGAGGAGTTGATTCAAGCGCCATTGTTGCACTCATGTCAGAACTCAATGAGTCCGCAATAAATACATGCTCAATATCATTTGGTGATGAAAAATTTAATGAGGCAACGTATGCGCATCAAGTCGCTCAACAATATCAGACGAACCATCATGTGGAAAATGTAGATGAAGATGATTTTGATTTAATTGACCAGTTAAGTGCCATGTATGACGAACCGTTTGCAGATAGTTCAGCCATACCTACATACAGATTATGTGAGCTGGCAAAAAAAGATGTCACAGTCGCGTTATCAGGCGATGGTGGCGATGAAAATTTTGCCGGCTATACGCGCTATAAACTGCATATGATGGAACATCGGATGCGTTCGTTAGCGCCTTTAGGCATGCGAAAACCTATATTTGGCGCATTAGGCAAATACTATCCCAAGGCGGACTGGGCACCTAGAGTCTTCCGTGCCAAGACAACGTTTGAAGGACTGGCCAGAGATGAAGTAGAAGGCTACATGTACTGTGTAAGGTTAATGCATGACACACAAAGAAAACAAATGTTTAGCCATTCATTCACTAAACAGTTACAGGGCTATAATGCAGTGGAAGTGCTGCGTGGCTACGCTAACAAAGCACCTACTGATGATATGTTATCACTCATACAGTATCTTGATTTCAAAACATATTTACCCGGTGACATCCTCACTAAGGTTGATCGCGCCAGCATGGCGCATGCGCTCGAAGTTCGAGTGCCAATCCTTGATCACAAATTTGTTGAATGGGCGTCGAGCATTCCCTCATCTATCAAGTTACAGAACAATGAGGGTAAATATATCTTTAAAAAATCTTTAGAGTCGCATTTGTCTCACGATATCTTATATCGTAAGAAAATGGGATTTGCTGTGCCTCTTGCCAACTGGTTCAAAGGCCCGTTAAGAGAACGCATGCAAAGCGTGATACTTGGTAAAACGCTGGAAGAAACAGGCATATTTAATAAGAGTTACCTAGAGACACTGATTAAGCAACATTTATCTGGGAAGCGGGATAACAGCGCGCCGTTATGGTCAATACTAATGTTTGCATCTTCATTGAAACGCCTTCAAGCGTGACCTTGTGAGTATGATAAATGATGCGCTACGCGTAGGTCTTGTCGGACCATTGCCTCCACCTTCTGGGGGGATGGCGAATCAAACTCAAATGTTGGCAGATCAGATGCAGCATGACGGGAATAACGTCACTATCGTGCAAACCAATGCGCCATATCAACCTCAATTCATCACACACATACCCGTCTTGCGTGCACTGTTTCGATTGATCCCTTACCAATTCAAACTTATGCGAATGTGCAAGCGAGTCGATGTGGTGCATGTTATGGCAAACTCAGGCTGGTCATGGCACTTATTTGTTACGCCTTGTGTGTGGATAGCTAAGCTTTTCAAGAAACCGGTCGTTGTTAATTATCACGGCGGAGAAGCGGAGGCATTTTTTGACAAGTCGATAAACGTTGTAAGACCAACAATGAAGACATGTGCGAAGATTATTGTACCGACAAAGTTTCTGGAAAAAGTATTTGCTAAATATAATATCGATACACAGATAGTGCCTAATACAATAGATTTGTCTGTATTTAATCCTAAGCAAACTGCTCTCGACGATGACAAACTAAATATTCTGATCGCACGTAACCTGGAATTAATTTACGACAATGAAACCGCAATCAGAGCTTTTCATTTGGTACATGAAAATTATCCATGTGCACGACTGACTATTGCCGGCACAGGACCGGAAAGAAACAATCTAGAACAACTAGTAAATCAGTTGAATTTATCAACCGCTGTTGAGTTTGTAGGCAGAGTGGATCGTCATACGATGGCTGAATTATTCAAGCAATCACATGTAATGATCAATCCAAGCACCGCTGACAATATGCCCATATCAATTTTGGAGTCATTAGCCAGTGGTGTTCCTGTAGTGACGACGAATGTAGGTGGAATTCCCTATTTAGTTGAAAATGAAACGACGGCGCTTATGGTTGATGCGCGAGACTATGAAGCAATCTCTGCGGCAATAAGTCGATTGGTTCAGGATCCTTCGTTACGCGCTAAGCTAATTAACAACGGTATTCAGTTAGTAAAGAACTACGCTTGGTCTAGTGTCAAGGGTCAGTGGCAAACAGTTTATCGAAACAGTATGGCGCGAGTGAATTAGTTATGAGTATTTATACGCATATTGTTTCTAAACTATTATTCCCGCTGCATGAGACATTAAAAAAGCATGATACTGTCAAAGTGTTTAAAGCACATGAGAAAAGCCAGTGGCAATCTTTAGAGCACATTGAGCAGCAACAACTATCACGCTTACGTGAGTTCTTAAGCAACATTGGCCGTCATGTACCATACTATCGAGAGTTATTTGATAATTTGGATTTTGATCCTAGTAATATTCAATCAACAGACGATCTAACCAGACTCCCTTTTTTAACTAAAGAAATTATTCGCAACCATTCGGAACAACTAAAAGCGAATACTGCGACTGATTTATCTCAATTTAATACTGGGGGCTCAAGTGGGCAACCACTGGTGTTTTACTTGGGGAATGAACGCGTCAGCCATGATGTTGCTGCCAAGTGGCGCGCGACGCGTTGGTGGGGGGTCGACATTGGTGACCCTGAGCTCGTCATATGGGGTTCACCGATAGAGTTAGGTTCACAGGACAAAGTGCGTTTGATTCGAGATAAATTATTTCGTACCCGATTGATATCTGCATTTGAATTAACTGATCAAAAGATTGCAGGCTTCATTCAAGACATCCTTCAATCCAAGCCGAAAATGTTATTTGGCTATCCTTCGGCAATTAGCAAAATTGCTAAATATGCCAACCAGCATGGCATTGATATGTCACAGTCAGGAGTGAAAGTCGTGTTTGTGACCTCTGAACGACTTTATCCTGAACAACGAAATGAGATAGAAACATGCTTCGATTGTCCGGTTGCAAATGGATATGGTGGGCGTGACGCAGGGTTTATTGCACACGAGTGTCCGCAAGGTAGCATGCATATCACTGCTGAAGATATCATCGTTGAGACTATAGATGCTGAAGGTAAACGTGTACCCAGTGGCCAGTCGGGCGAAATCGTCGTGACGCATCTTGCGACTAGTGGTTATCCATTTGTTCGTTATCGCACGGGTGATATTGGCATATTAGATAATAAACCTTGTCGTTGTGGGCGAGGCTTACCCATACTAAAAGAGATTCAAGGTCGTACAACAGATTTTGTCATCAGTCAGGATGGCACGATTATGCATGGTTTGGCGCTTATTTATGTGCTCAGAGAGATTCCTACTATTAGTGAATTCAAAATAGTGCAGCAGTCAAAAACACTGACCAACATCTATCTTATTGTCGATGACGAATTCACTCATGAACAGCAATTAAATATTATCTACGGCTTTAAAAAGCGTTTAGGGGCTGATGTACAAATTGAAATTGAGATTGTTGATACTATTGCGGCAGAAAAATCAGGTAAATTTCGATATGTGATTAGTCATGCTGTGTAATGCATTTGACTAATGCTTGGTTGACTTACTATTAATCTGTTATCTAAATAAATCGACGTAGCATTTGCTCGTAATAACGGACCGCAGTAGGCGTGAAGTTAGATTTAATGGGTTGATCGACAACTGCATTAGGCATCATGTCTGTTTGATTAAAAAAGCGCGTTGGAAATATATCGCGATTTTCATTTAAATAAGCACAAAACTTTTCAAAGCGCTTGATGATGACTTTATCTGGCTTGGCTTGCGCTAAATTCATTAGCTCAAAAGAATGACTTAAAAATACATAACTTTGCCATTGATTCTTATATGCTTGGATGAGACTTGATTTTAGCTCGGAAAAAGAACATGCAGTTAACTGTGCATGTCTGCGTTTACCCAAGCCATCCACAAAGGTAGTCATTGGCACTTCCGTAATTTGCTCAAACATCTGGGGTTGGTGAATATCTGAAAAAGCTTCTATGTCGCAATCTTCAATACAATAGTCATAACTAGAATCATATGTTAAGCCACAGGCTTGTGCGGCACGCAAGGTGTCATCATTGGCGCCAAAAGAGCCAGCACGAAAAGCAGTTACTTGTTCGCAACCAGCTTCCATGAGTAATTCAATCCCCAAAGCAATGAGCTGTTTCTGTTCTTCGAAAGAAAAGAACTTGAGATGTTCACGTTTATGTGTGATGTGAGGAAATATGACTTTTTTGGATTCGTCAGTCCATTCAGGATGTACATGTAACTCAACACTTTGATTAGCATCTAAGATCATGCCTACCACATCGTGTAAATAACTTGCGCCAAAACGCATCGAAAACAGGGGTTCAACAAAAAAAACTGCCTTTAGGTTGTGTTCATTAAGCAGCTTAAGCTGAAATGGTAAGCCAAACTCCCCTTGGCTGGTTTTTCCATATATATAGTCATTAAATGCGTGGGGGAATTTTTCATCAATATTGTTCCAACCGCCACACCAGGTTTCTGTGTCGACAGTGAGGTATACATTGAGAGGTGCCTGACGGTTGGTCATGAATACAACAAATAGATAGTAAAATTTGTTTATCCTAACAAGATTCTAGGTCTAAAATAGGGTGAGATGTCACAGTCTATGCGCTCACTGCTGGCCATCTAAAATTGATAATCCACAAGAATAGAACACTAAACTAGGTATTATGCAGATCGAACTCAATGGTACCGTGACAGACATTCAGGATAATGTGTCAATTGCTGAGCTACTCACAAAGATGGGACTGGAAAATCAGCGTGTCGCAGTAGAAGTGAATCAACACGTGATTCCCCGCGGTGAGCACGTTTCATTTATACTCTCAAGCAGTGATAAAGTGGAAATTATTTATGCAGTCGGTGGCGGATAGCGTTAGCCATTGCTGAGAGACTAGTGCAGAATTTATTTAATAACTAACCTATAGAAAATATAAGAAATCTGTGGAAATAACTCCCTCACCATGGCAATTAGGCGAACGTCAGTTTTCATCTCGCTTACTGGTCGGTACCGGCAAGTATCACGATTTTACTCAAACTAGAGAAGCAGTGTTGGCCAGTGGCGCTGAAATTGTCACCGTTGCACTGCGTCGAACAAACATCGGACAGGATACCGATCAAGAGAGCCTGCTTGACTATATTCCTGTTAATGAGTTTACTATTTTGCCAAACACTGCTGGTTGCTTTAATTGTGAAGATGCCGTCAGAGTATGTAAGTTGAGTAGAGAACTGCTGGACGGTCATACGTTAGTAAAACTAGAAGTGTTAGCAGATCCAACCACATTATTCCCCAATGTGCTTGATACGTTAAAAGCAGCAGAATTATTAGTTAAAGATGGATTTGATGTCATGGTGTATACCAATGACGATCCAGTGATTGCTAACAGCCTAGAAGAGATTGGCTGTGTGGCAATCATGCCACTCGCAGCGCCTATCGGATCTGGTTTAGGCATTCGCAATCCTTATAACATTGTCACCATTATTGAAAATGCCAATGTGCCGGTGATCGTTGATGCAGGTGTTGGAACGGCATCTGATGCCGCTATTGCTATGGAGTTAGGCTGCGATGGCGTGTTAATGAATACTGCAATTGCCGAGGCACAGCACCCAATAACAATGGCCACCGCCATGAAACATGCAATCGAGGCAGGAAGACTGGCGTATTTGGCGGGACGTATGCCTAAACGACGATTTGCTTCAGCCTCATCTCCCATCGAAGATACCATTTCAGCAAAACCTTGAATAAAGAAGTTTCACCCCCTTTAAGGACCAATCGCAGCTTTGTTATTCGTGAAGGTCGTTTTACTGAAGGGCAAAAAAAAGCGTTCAAACACCTGTGGCCAAAATATGGTATCGATACTCATGAATTAACAGTTGTTAATCCTGATGATTACTTTGCCACGACCAAACCCCTGCTACTCGATGTCGGTTTTGGTAGTGGTGACTCATTACTTTCATTAGCGCAGCAACGCCCTGATATTAATTTTATTGGTGTAGAGGTATATCGACCAGGGATAGGTTCGCTGCTGATAAAGCTTGATCAACATGAAATAAATAATGTGCGACTAATTAATCAGGATGTTATGCAGCTATTAAAAGTTTGTCTGCCGGCCAATATATTTTCCGGTGTGATGGTGTGGTTCCCAGACCCGTGGCCGAAAACACGGCATCATAAACGCAGGCTTGTACAAGAAAACTTTCTAACTGCATTAAGTCGGGCAATGTGCGATCAAGCCATACTGCATTTAGCCAGTGATTGGCAACCGTATGTTAAGTTTATGGTCATTCAACTGGCGAGAGTGAAAAGCTTTCGACGTTTAAATACTGTTAGCAACCCACTTAACATAGAACGTCCTCATACACGCTTTGAACAACGTGGATTGAGAAAAGGTCATCAGGTGTCAGATTTGCTATACCAGCTAAACAAAGCAGAGAATGCCTAAATTAAACAGTGTCTTTATTATCGACTTCACTTGTTGCTGCTTGAGTTCTTACATGGGCCGGGCAGTGTTCATGTGAAGAGAGTGGGCAACGCTCATTTTCACAACTCTTCATTCTGTTCCAGGCAAAGTCTATCGCCTGCTGTTCAGTGTGATGGAAATGATCAATCCATGCTTCACTGGCAAAGCCGGTGCGTAAAAAGACATCCATCACTTGCTTCTTAGTGCGACAGAATAAAAACTCAATACCCAAGCCATGCAGTCTGACAGCTAATGTATGGAGCATTTCTTCGCCGGTTGCATCAATCTCATTAATGCCTTCTGCGTCAATAATAATGAACTCTAACTCTGGTTTTGAAGCAACTCGTTCAAGTACTTTTTCTTCAAAGTAACCAGTGTTAGCAAAAAATAATGAGCCATCAAAACGCAGAATGGAAATCTTGGGACAGGTCTGCAGGATATTGGCTTCTGCGTCACCCAGGCTCCCGTCACTTTGCATGGATAGAACCGCAATTCTTGGACGCATGGTGCGATACATATATAGACCCATTGATAGCACTACGCCCACTAAAATACTTTTTTCTAAGTGTGGCGCCCACAACAGAGTCAAAATGAAAGTGATCATGGCGACAATGGCATCATGCTTCTGCACGCGCCATGCATATTTAATTGGCTTGAATTTAATTAAATTGAATACTGCAAGAATAATTACCGCCGCAAGCGTTGGCTGGGGCAGGTGATAAAGGAGTGGTGTTAAAAACAGCAATGTCAGCATAACTAGCAAACCACTAGCTATTGCGGCGAAGCCAGTCTTTGCGCCAGCGCTTAAGTTGACTGCTGAGCGTGAGAAAGAGCCCGAGACGGCATAGCCTTGAAACAGACTGGAAGTAATGTTTGCCAGTCCTTGACCGACCAGGCCTTGGTTGGCATCTAAACGTTGGCGTGTTTGTGCCGCAATGGCTTTAGCGACAGAAATTGCTTCGGTAAATCCAATTAAACCAATCGCGATGGCATTAGTGATCAGCATGGTGGCAATTTGCAGATCAATATCTGGGAATGAAAAAGCAGGTAAGCCTTGAGGAATTGTACCAACCACTTTGCCACCAGCCTCTTCATATTTGAATAACCACGATGCCAGAGTTGTTATAGCCACAGCAGCCAAAACACCCGGTACTTTAGGGGCAAATTTCTTGAGTAATATCATCAGCGCCAGTGCACCAACACTGAAGGCTACTGTAGGCATATGTGTGTGCTGCATTGCTTGCTCAATAATTCTCCACACTGTTTCATAATGATGTTCAGCACGTTCCGCCGTAACACCAAATAGTTTCCCCAGCTGAGAGGTGGCGATAATAATAGCTGCGCCATTGGTGAAACCCACCACGACTGGGTGGGAGAGAAAATCAATAAAGAATCCCAGTTGAAGCAAGCCGAGCGATAATTGGAATACCCCTACCATCAGGGCCAGCATAATCGCATACGCGGCATATTGGGCAGGGTCTGCCGAAGCAAATGGTGCAAGTGCTGCCGCGGTCAGTAACGACACAACAGCCACCGGACCGGTATGAACTTGTCTTGATGAACCCATTAACGACGCAATCATCACCGGTAAAAAAGATGCATAAAGACCATAGTAGGGTGGTAGTCCGGCTAGTTGTGCATAAGCCATGGACTGAGGAATTAACACCAATGCAACAGTGACGCCTGCGATTAAATCGGCTTTTAATACTTTTGGGTCTTTTAGTTCGTAGATCCAACTACGAAAAGGGAGAAAACGCTTAGTTAGCCTTTGAGTTATAAGGGTTAATAAGTTCAATGAAAATCCTTCTTACCGACTTAGTCTTGTAACTTGTTCAGAGCGTATACGGAATTTTGGCTGCTTAGGGCCATGCAGTCACTGTTGAATAAGTGACTGGTTAATTCTAGAGCGCGGATTCTAACATAACTATCCGGCTATATGGTTTTGTCAGGCAAGATCTTTAGGCTATTCTTTGCTGAAGAGGAGTTATTTTTTGTATGACTGATAAATCGAGGCGTTAAATGGAATATTCGTATGTAGGCAACACGGATCTTTACGTAAGTAAAATCTGCTTGGGCACGATGACGTTTGGTGAGCAAAATACTGAAGCAGAAGCACATCAGCAATTGGATTTTGCCTGTGATCATGACGTCAATTTTATTGATACTGCAGAGATGTACCCAGTGCCACCTCGTCAGACTACACAGGGGCTGACTGAAACATATATAGGCACGTGGTTGAATAAACACAAACGTCGCGACACGCTTGTTATTGCCAGTAAAGTGGCAGGACCTGGCATGATGAATTATCTGCGGGGTGGCGCGCAGCTAGTGCGTGAACAAATGCAACAGGCATTACATGAAAGTTTGCAACGCCTGCAAACAGATTATATCGACTTGTATCAAATTCATTGGCCGGCTAGAAAAACGAACTTCTTTGGTAAGCTCGGTTACGAATTTGATGCAACGCAATCCACTCCGATTGAAGAAACGCTGGCGATACTAAATGACTTTGTTGCTGCTGGTAAAGTTCGTTACATCGGTATATCCAATGAGACTCCCTGGGGTGTGATGCAATACTTGAGCTTGGCGCAACAAAATAATTGGCCACGTATCGCTTCCATCCAAAACCCTTACAGTTTACTCAACCGTACTTATGAAGTCGGTTTAGCCGAATTTTCCCAACGCGAAAAAGTCAGTTTGTTAGCTTATTCACCGTTAGGTTTTGGTGTGCTTAGTGGAAAATATATATCAGGCAATGACTTGGCAAATGCGCGCCTAACATTATTTAAAGATTACACTCGCTACAGTAATGAACGCTCCGTCGCGGCGACATGCAAGTATGTTGAATTGGCAATACAGCATGGCATTTCTCCAGCGCAACTGGCGTTAGCTTATGTCAACACGCGTCCGTTTGTGGCGGGTAATATTATTGGTGCAACTAACTTAGATCAGCTACAGGAAAATATAGACAGTATCAATCTGACCCTAAGCGAAGAAATCATTCAAGAAATTGAACATATCCATCAGTCAAATCCGAATCCAAGCCCTTGATGCACCTGTAGGTGTTTAGCTAGGCTCAATCATCCGAAGATAGCTTACTTTTAATGTCGTCACGTGTCGCTGCTAGCCACTCAGCATAGTGAGTACGCAATTCTTCTGCACTGTGTTCATGCGTCGCAATCGGTTTGCCAATATGTAAGTGGATAGTGCCAGGTGTTTTTATAAAACTCTGCCGTGGCCACAGTCGTCCAGCATCATGAGCGACCGGTAAAATATTTGTTTTGGCTTTTTTCGCTAGTACGAATCCACCAATCTTGAGGTCTCGTTGTTGTTCGTAAGGGGTACGTGTGCCTTCTGGAAAAATAAGAATGAAACGACCTAATGCAAGCTTATCCTTACCATCTTTAATTAACTGCTGAAACGCTTTCTTACCCTGTTTACGATTTAAGGCGATCGGTTGAGTTGAAGCTATGCCCCAACCGAACAGTGGGACGAACAGTAATTCGCGTTTAATTACCCAGGTAAGGGTAGGAAAAATTGAAGGGTAAGCCAAAGTTTCCCAAGTGGATTGGTGATTAGACATAATCACGCATGCTTGCTCAGGTATGTTTTCAATACCAGTAATTTTATAGCGAATGCCACAAGTGATGCGTAGCCAATGCACATTGAATGTGCACCAGCTGGAAACAATAGCGAAACAAAATTTATACGGAAATAATCTTGCCACAATAGAAGGGATCACCCACAAACAAGTGGAAATAATCATGCCTAACATAAATATGACTGAGCGAATTAAGCGCATTTGTGATGCTGTTTAAGCAATGTGTCTACGGCGTCATATAAATCATCGTGCACTTGCACATGATCGGGGACTTCACCGCTATTATATGTCGATGCACCTTTACCTGTGAGTACTAATATTGGAATCGCATCTACGGCGATCGCGGCTTCAACATCACGCATGGCATCGCCGATAAAAGGTGTTGTACGTAAATCAATATGACTGCGTTGAGCAATATCAACCAATAAACCCGGATTCGGTTTGCGATCAGGACCAGTCAAAAAAGGGCAAAAGAAAAATCCACTAATATGCCCACCCAGCGCTTCAGTTTGTGTTTGCAATTTTTTATGCATGGCGTAAAGCGTGTTGTAATCAAATAACCCATAAGCGAGACCGGACTGATTGCTGGCAATAAACACTTTGATATTTGCTTTAGTTAAGCGTGCAATCGCTTCGAGACTACCTTCAATTGCATGCCATTCCTCAGGTGATTTTATGTAATCAGGACTATCATGATTAATCACTCCATCGCGATCAAGAATTACGGCTTGCATGAAAATGGATGCACTTAGCTTTGCAGCAGCGAGATATCTGCCACCGAGGAAAATAGATCATTTACGCTGGCAAGTAACGCAATGCGATTATTGCGTACAGAATCATTGTCATCCATGACCATCACATCATCAAAAAACTTATCAATCACAGGTCGTAAGCTGGCGAGTTCAGTTAACGCCTCAGTATATTGTCGTGCCGCGAATTTTGGTCTCACAACGTTAAGCATTTGAGTGCTTTGCTCAAATAAGGCTGACTCTGCCTGTTCTATAAATAAGGTTTGGTCGATTGCTAATGCATCGCTGCTGGATTTTTTTAGAATATTTCTAATGCGTTTGTTGCCTGCGGACAAGCTAACGGCTTCTGATAATGTGCGAAAGTGTTGCACGGCCCGGATACGCTCTGCAAAATCGACTAAATGAGATGGATTTACTGCACGTACTGCTTCAAAAGTATCTGGTTCTATCCCTTGCTCAATGAAATATCCACGTAATCGCTCAAGGATGAAGGCCATCACTTCTTGCTGGGTTTGGCTGATATCTAATTTCGTTGCTAATAATTGACAGGCACATGACAGTAACTCGGTTAAGTTAAAGTCCAGTTTGCCTTCAATGCAAATACGTACAATGCTAAGTGCAGCGCGTCTTAAAGCATACGGATCTTTCACGCCGCTGGGTTTTTTGCCAGTAGCAAAAATGCCAACTAAAGTATCTATACGATCACACAAGGCAACAACTTTGCCACACGTTGAAGAAGGCAATTTGCTGCCTGATTGCAATGGTTGGTAATGCTCTTCTATCGCCAGCGCGACTTCATCAGGCTCGTTATCATTTAACGCATAGTAGCGGCCCATTATGCCTTGTAATTTAGGAAACTCATTTACCATGTCGGTGAGCAAGTCTGCTTTGCATAGTAGTGCAGCACGTACTGCATGCGCATCGTCAATATTTAATTGTTGGCAAAGTGATGTTGCCAGTTGTTGGGTTCGTTGGGATTTCTCATATATAGAGCCGAGTTGTTTTTCAAATAAAATACCCTTTAACTGCTCACTTCTACTCACCAAAGAGGTGTTTTTATCACGCTGCCAAAAAAATTCAGCATCGTTAAAGCGAGGTTTAATAACGCGCTCATTGCCGCGTTTAATCGTATCAGGGTTGGTGCTGTCTATATTGGCTATGGTAATAAAGTAATTCAGTAACGAATTGTCCTGCGTAGAGAACATGGGAAAATAGCGTTGTGCTTCTTGCATAGTCACCACCAGCGCTTCATGGGGTATCTGCAGAAAATCCTGGGAAAACTCACCCACGATTGCACACGGCCACTCAACTAAATTCGTCACTTCCTCTAATAACGCATCACTGTATTCAAGCCTTGCATGATAATTATTGGCGCACTCATTTAGCATGGCAATAATTTTATCTTTACGTACATCGTAATTGGCAACGACATGGGCGCTTCCCAGTGCTTGCTCATAATCATTGGCATGTGCGAGGTTAATTGCTTCAGGTGCGTGAAACCTGTGGCCATAAGTGATATTGGCAGCAACAACTGATTTGATTGTGCACTCAATGACTTCACTGCCATACATAAGCACAATCCAATGAATTGGGCGAACAAACTCTGCTGCGTTATTTCCCCATCGCATGGGTCTCGGAATTGGCAGTTTATTTAAACCTTGCTGAATAATTTTTGGTAGTAATTCAGTTAATGATTTACCTGGAACAACAGATTTAAAATACAGCCAGGCCCCTTTATCTGTCTCAAGTGTATCTAAGTCCTGCATTTCCACGCCGCAAGACTTGGCAAAGCCTAATGCCGCTTTGCTTGGTTGCCCGTCAGCATCATAAGCCGCCTTTACTGCAGGGCCTTTACGTTCGATATGTTGTTCAGGTTGCTGAGCGCTGCACTCAGAAATACTCAATGCCAGCCGTCTTGGTGTGACATAAGACGTGATGATGCCATAGTCAAAGCCGGCTTCCACTATGTGCTCAGCCACATAGGCAGATAATGTATCACTCAGCTTTTTGGCTGCCGTAGGTGGAAGCTCTTCAGTGCCAATTTCAAAAAGTAATGTATCAGTACTCATGTTCAGGTGTGATTGTGTATTCAATCATTGAGTAATGGAAAACCAAGTTGTTCTCGTGATTCTAGATATGTAGTCGCGACAAGTCTCGCAAGTGTTCGAATACGCAAGATATATTGTTGTCGCTCTGTCACAGAAATAACTTGGCGAGCATCTAATAAATTAAACAAATGTGAAGCTTTGAGCACTTGCTCGTAAGCAGGCAGCGGTAAATTATTTTCGACTAATCGATTACATTCGGTTTCGCTGGCGTCAAACTCCTTGAAAAGCTGATTTGTCTCGGCAAATTCAAAGTTATAAGTGGACTGTTCAACTTCATTTTGATGAAACACATCGCCGTAACTAATATGTGAATTCCAGTCGAGCTGATAAATGTCATCTTTGCCTTGTAAATACATGGCCAAACGTTCCAGGCCATAGGTGATTTCGCCTGTGACAGGTTTACAGTTTAGGCCCCCCACTTGTTGAAAATAAGTAAACTGTGAGACTTCCATGCCATTTAGCCATACTTCCCAACCAAGACCCCATGCGCCTAATGTCGGTGACTCCCAGTTATCTTCGACAAATCGTATATCGTGTTCAAGCGGATCTATGCCTAACTGTTGCAGTGACTGTAAATATAAATCCTGAATGTTGTCAGGTGAGGGTTTGAGCACAACTTGAAATTGATAGTAATGCTGTAAACGATTTGGGTTATCACCATAACGCCCATCAGTGGGACGGCGACATGGTTGCGCATAGGCGGCTTTCCAGGGTTCAGGTCCAATGGAACGTAAAAATGTTCCAGGATGAAAAGTACCTGCGCCCATCTCTTTATCAAACGGTTGCAACAATACACAGTCTTGGTCAGCCCAAAATTGCTGCAGCGTAAAAATTAAAGATTGGAAGTTAACTGACTGGGTCACAGGCTCGTGTGTTGATCGGGTGCGAGGCGCGATTGTACCGCGAACCTCAATGAATTCGAGGATTATTTTATTAAACTGTCGTGAAGATAAAAAACTTCGACGTTAGAAATGTTGCAATGCTGAGTCTGTCACAAGACATCCATGTCTTGACAGATTTCTTCCTGAAACGTGGTCTTCCTTGAAATCTCAAGTCCTTGCGCGAGATTTACACTCCTTTGCAAATCTGCCCTCCCTGAGCTTGAGAAATGCTGAACGCTTTAACACTTATAGCTCGTCCTGGAGATATAGGTGTTTATATAGATAGAGCAAGGCCTATGCCAGAAAACCAGTATGATCGAATTAAAATTTTTATAACTTACTGAAATTATTGAATAAATTTATAATCAATGGCATGTAAAATTAGATATACGGGGTTTCTGATTAAGAATTAATCTGAGTGTCTCACACCTGTCAGTGGCCAATTTATGGCGCTAGTTGACAAAATATGGTGACAAAGATGACATGTTTGTCGATTTACATTATAAGGGGCGTTCAGGTGAGTACAGTGTATGAATCCTGTGCGAGCAAACCATCTAATAACAAAACGCACTATAAAAGTGCATATCAAAATAGAGTCGCACAATACTAGTGCAATTTAAGCTGATGTATCCGTCGTATAGCAGATAAGTGATTGATTTTACTGGTGAATTGTCTGGCACATATCATGCTAAGTTGTTTTGACTATGAAAATATTAACTCAATACGGCCACATTACCGGTTAACTAAAATTTTAAAAAATAGGAGTTTATAAATGTCCGCAGGTGATGTTTTAAAAATGATAAAAGACAATGACGTGCGCTACGTCGATTTTCGCTTTACTGACCCCAGAGGTAAGGAACAACACGTGTCAGTCCCGGCAAGTACGCTTGATGAAGGCACCTTTGAAACAGGTAAGATGTTCGATGGTTCTTCCATTGCTGGTTGGAAGGGAATTAACGAATCAGACATGATTTTAATGCCTGACGCAGATACGGCCGTGATGGATCCGTTTTTCAGTGATCCAACGCTTATATTGCGCTGCGATATATTAGAGCCTTCAACGATGCAAGGATACGAGCGTGATCCACGTTCAGTGGCTAAACGTGCTGAAGCGTACTTAAAGTCTAGCGGTGTGGGTGATACAGCATTTTTTGGTCCTGAGCCAGAATTCTTTGTCTTTGACGACGTACGCTGGAAGAATGAAATGTCAGGAGCATCATTTGAAGTCAATTCAGAAGAAGCTGCGTGGGCATGTAATCAAGTGCATGAGGAAGGCAATATTGGTCACCGTCCTGGAATCAAAGGCGGTTACTTCCCAGTGCCTCCAGTAGATTCTTTGCAAGATGTTCGATCCGCGATGTGCCAAGTATTAGAAGAAATGGGGGTTGAAACAGAAGTACACCACCATGAGGTAGGTACTGCAGGTCAGTGTGAGATTGGTACGCGTTTCAACACACTCACCACGCGGGCGGATCAAAACCAAATCTTGAAGTATGTGGTGCTTAATGTGGCACATAATTACGGTAAAACAGCGACATTTATGCCAAAACCATTGGTAGGTGATAACGGTAACGGTATGCATGTGCATATGTCACTAGCTAAAGACGGAGAGAATTTATTTGCCGGTGACAAATATGGCAATCTGTCTCAGACAGCGCTCTATTACATTGGCGGTATCTTGAAACATGCAAAAGCCATCAATGCATTTTCAAATGGCTCAACCAATAGCTACAAGCGTCTTGTCCCTGGCTTCGAAGCACCGGTTATGCTGGCATATTCAGCCCGTAATCGTTCTGCATCGATTCGTATTCCTTATGAAGCGAACCCTAAAGGAAGACGTATTGAAGTGCGATTTGGTGATGCTTCTGCCAATCCGTATCTCACGTTTGCAGCAATGCTAATGGCTGGGCTTGACGGTATTCAAAATCAAATTGATCCAGGCGATGCAAACGATAAAGATCTATACGACTTACCGCCAGAAGAAGACGCGGCAATTCCTAAAGTCTGTGCTTCGCTTGATGAAGCGTTAGCTGCATTAAATGCAGACCGTGAATTCTTGAAAGCAGGTGGCGTGTTCTCTGATGACGCCATTGACGCTTATATCGAACTTAAGATGGAAGAAGTCACGGCACTTCGTCAGGCAACGCACCCAATTGAGTTTGATTTGTACTACAGCTGTTAATCGTAGACATATAGTTAGTCGTAAAAACGCCCCTGATGGGGCGTTTTTTTTTTGCAACCAAGACCTAATTCAGGTATCTAATATGTAGTTAGATCACCATGAATAAGGAAACATGAAAGCCTATATTGTTGCATTGTCTATGCTAGTCACAGTGACCTGTGTACATGCAGAATTATTTAAGTGGCGAGATGCTGAAGGTAATCTTATCTATTCTGATCAGCCGCCTCCCGGGCAAACCAAAGAAGATTCTAAACTGGATAAAGAGTCTTTACCTGATATTATTTCCGTCCCAGCCGTTGAGCCAAGCAATCGCGTGTCAAACAATACGGCAACTGATGCTAACAATGCACCCGCTGAGATCTACCAAACACTGACAATCATTCAGCCCGTTCACGACACTTCAGTTAGAGAAAATTCAGGAAAAGTGACGATAAGTGTTCGAGTTGAGCCAGATAACTTCGCCGAACGCGGTCATAACTTGGTTATTTATATGGACAATGTTGAGGTCTCCAGAGGGCCTCAGACCACGATAACACTAGATAATGTTGATCGTGGTACACACACTATCAAGGCCAGTATTATCAATAGCCGAGGCCAGAGCATCAAAGAAACAGGTATTACCAGTTTTACCCTTCAGCGATACCATATCTAGATAGAGTCGTCATCTATCGCACCACGCGGTTCAATAACGCACCATATTTGTGCAATAATAATTTGCTCAATCTTCTGTGTGCACCTTTTCAGCCTTAAATTGGCGAATTATTGCGCTGTTTTAACGCAGAACCGGGGGCTTGCGCCACAAACGCTAACTGGTTCAGAACTTGCAAGAAATACTCTATGAAGGAAAGCTTTTATTCAGCAATAGTTGATTATCAAACGACCGCAATATTACTACTTAATAAGCAATGTGAATTGGAATATATGAATCCAGCAGCAGAAGCAGTTTTCAGTATGAGCAGCAAACGAGCCGAGGGCATTGCATTTTCATCTATGTTCGTGAATGAGAACGATGGCTTTTATTCACGTTTAATTGATTCGATTAATAAAAGCCAATCATGGACTGAACATGAATGCGTGTTGCGAGTCGCCGATGATAAAGAAGTCACTGCGAACTGCACGATCAACCCGGTGCTGTTTGAGAGCGATGAAAAAGTACTGGTTGAAATTGTGACGTTGGATCGTCAGCTTAAGATTTTAAAAGAGAATCATTTATTAAAAGAACATCAAGCCACTCGCAGCATGTTGCGTGGTATGGCTCATGAAATAAAAAATCCACTTGGGGGGTTGCGTGGGGCAGCACAGTTACTCGAGTCTGAACTTGAAAATGATGAGTTAACCGAATACACCGGCATCATCATTAAAGAAGCAGATCGATTGCATAAACTGGTGGATCGTATGCTCGGCCCGAACATGGTGCCAAATAAAATGCCGCACAATATCCATGAGGTATTGCATCATGTGTATAGCTTAGTGTCGGCAGATAAACATAAAGATATTAGTTTCAGAATTGATTACGATCCAAGTATTCCTATGATCAATTTTGATCGGGACTTGTTAGTACAAGCGATACTGAATATTACGCGTAATGCGATTCGCGCAGTGGATGATGGCGGCGAAATCGTTTTCAAAACTAGAGTCTTAAGACGTTACACAATTAACGGTACTGCACATAAGTTAGTGGCTTGCGTCAGTGTGATTGATAATGGTCCGGGAATTCCAGACGATATTGCCACGAAAATATTTTTCCCCATGGTGTCAGGTCAAACAGATGGTTCGGGTCTGGGTTTGGCTATCTCGCAAATGTTGATCAACCAACACAATGGCTTAATTGAGTTCGATTCTATAAAGGGTAAAACGGAATTTAAAGTGATGCTGCCAATATACGAAGCAGCTCAGTTTAATTAATAGATTAGATGGTGAGGGACTAAATAAAATGAAAAGCGATGTATGGGTAATTGACGATGATCGATCTATTCGTTGGGTATTAGAACGTGCTTTAAAGAAAGCAGATTTAGGCGTGACGTTATTTGAGTCTGCAAATAATGCTATGCAAGCATTGGCAACGACTACGCCGCAAGTCATTATTACCGATGTGCGTATGCCAGGCATGGACGGATTTCAGTTTCTAGAAAAGGTACAAACGCAGCACCCTGAATTACCCGTGATTGTCATGACGGCACATTCAGATCTTGATAATGCTGTGAATGCTTATCAAGGGGGTGCATTTGAATATTTACCAAAGCCCTTTGATGTTGAAGAAGCGGTTGAGTTAACCAAACGTGCCTGTTTGACCAATGAAGACAGTACTATGCCAGAAGCGAATGCCGATGACGTACCAGAGATCATTGGTGAATCGCAAGCGATGCAGGAGGTGTTTCGCGCCATTGGGCGCCTGTCACGTTCAAGTATCACGGTGCTTATCAATGGTGAAACCGGCACGGGTAAAGAACTGGTTGCGCACGCATTACATAAACACTCACTACGCAGCGCCAAATCGTTTATTGCACTGAATATGGCGGCCATTCCCAAAGACTTATTAGAATCTGAATTATTTGGCCATGAGAAAGGTGCGTTTACCGGGGCTCAGAGTCAAAGACGCGGGCGTTTTGAGCAAGCTAATACCGGCACTTTGTTTTTAGATGAAATTGGTGACATGCCGGCAGATTTGCAAACACGTCTATTACGCGTGTTAGCAGATGGTGAGTTTTATCGCGTCGGCGGTCATGAGCCTATTAAAGCGGATGTACGCATTATCGCCGCTACCCATCAAAACCTACAAGAGCTGGTAGAAAAAGGTCAGTTTCGTGAAGACTTAATGCATCGCCTAAATGTGATTCGTATCCAAGTGCCTGCATTACGTGAACGACGACAAGACATCCCATTGTTGTTGAAACATTTCTTAACCACAGCAGCAAAAGAATTAGAAGTAGAAACCAAACAGCTTGAGAACGATGTAGTCAGTTATTTAAGTGGCCTAGAGTGGTCTGGTAATGTGCGTCAATTAGAAAACCTGTGTCGCTGGTTAACAGTAATGGCGTCCGGCAAAACTATCCATCTGGAAGATTTGCCTCGTGAATTAAAAGAAGGCGATGCACCATCAGAAACAGGGGCAAATTGGCAATCCATGTTATCGAGTTGGGCTGACCAGAAACTGGATAATGGTGAGGCGGAGATCTTGCAAGATGCCATGCCTCAGTTTGAAAGAGTTCTTATTGAGGCCGCGATGAAAAAAACCGGCGGTAAAAGACAACGTGCGGCAAAGTTACTTGGTTGGGGGCGCAATACACTGACGCGAAAAATTCAAGAGCTGCATATGTATGAATACAGTGGTAGTGGTGCACGTGAGTAGAAAGTCCCGAATGGTTATATCGAGTTTTAAACTAAAAGAATTTTCGTCGAGTTAAGTTAAGATTAGTTGAGTTTTAGACTTCCCACTAACTGTGAAATTTGAGTGTAGTCATTATCGCTTAAGTAGTTGTTAATGGTTTTATTTATGTCTTCACATATAAGCGGGTCATAGTAAAGACCAGTACCAATACCTACCGCACTCGCGCCGGCAATTATAAACTCGAGTGCATCTTCTCCAGTGCATATACCACCTTGCCCAATAATCGGAATATTGTGTGCCTTACACACCTGATGTACCTGGTGAACTTTAAGCAATGCAATCGGTTTAATAGCTGGCCCCGATAATCCGCCCTGGTTATTACCAATAACGGGGGTGCGTGAGTGAATATCAATGGCCATGCCCATTAAAGTATTTATAACTGCAAAGGCATCGCTGCCTGCTTCAATGCAGCGTTGTGCATTGTGAGCAATGTCAGTTTGGTTGGGTGATAATTTAGTAATAATCGGTTTTGATGTTGCCGCGCGACACGCTTCTACCACACGTGCTGACATGTCAGGGTCATTACCAAATGCCACACCGCCTTCTTTTACGTTGGGGCAAGAAATATTGATTTCGATGGCATCAATCGGTGAGTCATCGAAGATACGCGTGACTTCAGAATATTCTTCAACCGTGGAGCCCGATACATTGGCGATGTAACGTGTTTCATTAAAATCAAGTTTTGGTAAGTAATCATTAACCACAGCATGTGCCCCAGGATTCTGCAATCCAATCGCATTCAGCATACCGGCCGGCGTTTCATAAATACGGTGGGCAGGATTGCCCAAGCGATTGTCTAAGGTGGTTCCTTTTAAACAGATAGCGCCCACTTCTTGATTAGAATATCCCACCACACGCGTGTATTCTTGGCCAAACCCCACACAGCCCGATAACAACACTAAGGGTGTTTGCAATGATAGACCACAGAATTCACTAGCTAATTGTTGATATTTAACGCTCATGTTTCACATTGTTTTATATGAACCGGAAATTCCACCCAACACGGGCAATATTATGCGCCTGTGTGCAAACAGTGGCTGCCAATTGCATTTAATTCACCCACTTGGTTTTGAAATTGATGACAAACGCATGCGTCGTGCAGGCTTAGACTACATAGATAAACGTCTAGTTAAAGAATACCCTGACTATGCTTCATGCCTTAAACAACTGTCAGCGAGGCGACTGTTTGCTTGTTCCACCAAAGGCACCGCGCATTATACAGACATACAATACCAAGCGGGCGACGTATTTATTTTTGGCCCTGAGACCCGCGGATTACCAGAACGAATATTGGCTGAGTTTATGCCGCAGCACATTTTACGCGTGCCGATGCTAGAAAATAGTCGCAGTATTAATTTGTCCAACACGGTGGCGATTTTTATTTATGAGGCCTGGCGCCAAAATCAATTTACCGGTGCAATATAATAGCTAATAATTAATCAGCTTCATGTTTTAATGCGCGTGATAATAAATCTTCCACCGCTTGACGTGCCGATTTGTGATTGTACAACACCTCATATACTTGAGTGGTTATGGGTAATTCAATTTCGAGTCGTTGCGCTAAATCATATATGACTTTGGTTGCGTACTTTCCTTCGATCACCTGGCCAATTTCAGTTTCGATCTGTTCAGCAGATTTGCCTGCTCCGAGGCCTAGTCCAAAACGGCGGTTACGTGAAAGGTTCTCAGTGCAGGTTAATACAATATCGCCTATGCCTGATAATCCGCTAAAGGTTTCCATATTGGCATTGAGCTGTTTGCCTAATCGCATCATCTCTGCAACACCGCGGGTAATTAATGCGGCTCGTGAATTTGCACCAAACGCTAAACCATCATTAATCCCGGCCGCAATAGCGAGAATGTTTTTAAATGCACCACCAATTTCAACACCAATAACGTCATTAGTGGTATAGGCTCTAAATAACGGATGATGAAAAAGTTGTGCAACATCATCTGCAAAGCTGAGGTTATGTGACGCGATAGTCACTGCAGTGGGTAAACCTGCCCCCACTTCCTGAGCAAATGAAGGGCCAGATAAAATAGCATTATCAATGTTTTGCGCTAATTCTTCTTGTGCGACCTGATGCAAGAATTTCCCACTTGTTTGTTCCAAGCCTTTACACGCCCATATTACGCCTCGCAGATCAGGATGCGCATGTTGGTTAATTTCTTTCATCATGCTACGCATGGTAGTACTAGGCACTGCCACGACCAAGTGAGTGGAATGTTTAATGATGGTGGATAATTCATGGCAAGCAGAGATGTTGTCAGGCAGGCTTATGCCCGGCAAATAACGTTGATTTTCTTTCGTTTGAATAATTTTATCTAGCGAATCACTATTTCTTCCCCAGATTGTAATCGACTGATGCAGTTTAGCTAGGTGTATCGCGAGTGCCGTCCCCCATGCACCAGCGCCAATAATACCAATACTTGTGTTAGCCATACTGCTTCTCTCCTGCAGAGTGTTTGCTAGAGAAGGTTAATGTTTAGGTTCTGAATTTGCTTGTTGTTGCTCTTCTTTAAGCTTCGCTAATTGTTGTTGATATAACGCATCAAAATTAACCGGTGATAATAGCAACGGTGGGAACCCGCCTTTGGTGACAATGTCGGATATCACTTCGCGTGCAAAAGGAAACAGCGTGTGAGGACAATAACTGCCAATCAAATGGCCTAACTGGTCTTCAGGGAAATTTTTAATGAGAAATACGCCTGACTGTTTGACCTCAACTAAAAACGCAGTGCGCTCATTTTGTGACGATGTTACGGTGACATTTAATGTGACTTCATAGAGTTCATCAGAGATTTTTGTATTCTGTGCGGCCATATGAATATCAGTTTTTGGCTGCCATTTTTCACGAAAAACGTCAGGTGAGTTTGGTGATTCAAATGAAATATCTTTAACAAAGATTTTTTGAATCTCAAATTTTTGTTCGTCGTCTGCCATGGGTGTAGTGACTTATAATTTTAAAATGAATTAATCGAGACCTAACATAGCGTTTAATTTGCCTTCACGATTCAGCTCAGCTAAATCATCAAAACCGCCGACATGGGTTTCACCAATAAAAATTTGTGGCACGCTGGTTCGTTGACTTAGTTTTTCCATTTCATCACGAATAGCAGGATCATCATCTACATTAATTTCTTCATACTGCACGCCCTTACTTTCAAGAAGACGTTTAGCAGCATTACAATAAGCACATAAATTACCGCTATAAACTTTGATATGAGGAGTTGTCATTTTTTCACCACCGGTAAGTTAGCAACTTTCCACGCTTCGATGCCGCCCTTAAGAGACATGACATTGGTAAAGTCGTTTTTCTTCAGAATTGCACATGCTTCGCCTGAGCGGTTGCCGGCTTTGCAATAAGCAATGACAGGTTTATCTGCATGTGTCTTTAATTCGTCAACGCGTTGTTTTAATACACTCAGAGCAAGGTGTTTGGCATCTCTAATTGAACCTTGGGCAAGTTCATTGCTTTCACGTACATCAACAAGTATGGCGTCCTCTTTATTGATTAATTGCACAGCTTCTGCTGGCGTGATGTCTCTAAAGCCACGCATTGCGCGTGTTATTTCCATACGCACAATAAGCGCCAGGATAATCCCGAAGGCAGCTAACAGAATAAAATTTTCACTAAAGAAATTAGAATCAGGCATCATGATATTTACGACCCAAGAGATGGGCAGTGTTGGTTACAGGGTTACATGTAAATGTTTAACTTTAATGTACTGAACAAAAAACGTGTTGCATCATTTCAATCAGCTTCAGTGTGCGGTCATCACCAACTTTGTAATAGACACGATTCGCATCTTTACGTGATTTTAAAATACCCTTGTCACGTAAGATGGCTAAGTGTTGTGAAATGTTGCTTTGAGAAGTACCTACATTTTCAACAATGTCTTGCACACTGACTTCGCGATTACCAAGAACACAAAGAATCTTCAGGCGCAAAGGATGAGACATGGCTTTGAGTGAGCGTGAAGCTCGCTCAATGTCTTCTTCTTTTGCCATCAGATCTGAGCGATTGAGTGATACAAAGCTTGTTTCAGTCATTTTGTACGCTTCCATTCAAATCCTAATAAATTAATAATGGCATTATCTAATATTCTAAACCATTAATACGCTGATAATAGTCGCGAAATTGTCTGTTGAATAGCCTTTTTCTACATTTCTGTTATAAAAATAGCTGGACTAAGCGTCTGCTTAGAGTCTTTTTTACCTTATTTATCAGCAACTTAGTTGCAAATTATTCAATTGCAAAAGATCAGGTTTCTGCCACGCAGCAGCGCCTAGATAAAATATCTAATATTGTTGCGGAAATTGAGGGTAAATTACAAAAGAATATTAAAAATCAATCAGTTATAGAAAAGGAAATGCGCGAGCTGGAGCATGAAATAGGCCAGCTACATCATCAAATTGCCGCGACCGAAAGCCAAATTTCGCGCAATAACAAGGAATTACTCAAACTAAAACATAACAGTGAGCAGCTCGCGGAACAAATAAGTCAATCTGCGGATGAATTTAAACATCAAATTCGTCTGTCCTATGCGGCCAACACACAGAGCAAATGGAAAGTACTGCTGAGCCAGAACAGTCTGCAACATGTTGGTCGCAATGCGATTATTTATGACTATATTCATCAAGCACGAGCTGAGCAGTTTTCTGGCATGCAAAAATTGGCTGTCGAAGTGCGTGATAATCAACTAGCCCAGCAGAAAACACATAAGTCGCTGCAAAATATGCTTGAAAAACATACAAATGCGCAATCAGCCATACAGAAAGTCAGGAATGAGAAACAAACGATTCAAACGCGGCTTGCAGCGTTAATCGCTACTGATAGTGCGCAGTTAGACAAAGAAAAAGCCAAGCAAGCCGAGATCAAGAAGTTACTCAGTAAGCTAACATTGAAGCATGCAAGCGGAAAATTCACACAACAAAAGGGTAAATTACGTTGGCCAACTGCGGGTAAGCTTAAGTTTAGCTATGGTGATGCTCGCCAACAAAGCAGCCAAACCCAATGGAATGGCGTGTTAATCAGGGCAAGTAAAGGCGCTGAAATTCACGCCATCTATCCCGGTACTGTGGTGTTCTCCGATTGGTTTGATCATTATGGATGGCTAATTATTATTGATCATGGCGATGGTTATATGAGTTTATACGCACATGCCGAAGGGTTATATAAATCTGTCGATGATCCGGTAGACAAAGGAGAGCTAATTGCAGTGGTGGGTGATTCAGGGGATATCAATGAATCAGGCCTGTATTTTGAAATTCGTCGCCAAGGCGCGCCAGTAGATCCCTCGCGCTGGTGTGTTACCCCCAAGATGGCTTATTCTTCTTAATATGACGATTCATTATAGAAAGACACCATTATTTGGTATGGTCAAAACAAAGCATACGCCGTATCCCCATAACGGTGTGACCACATACCGATTACAGGAGAAATAGCATGAAAAGCTATAAACCACTTAGCCTAGGACTCACTATCGGCTTACTCATTGGGCTACTCATCGCCGGTAGTCATCAAGTATTCGCTAAACGCGATAATTCCGTTTTGGACTTGCCACTGACAGATATTCAGTTATTCACTGATATCTACGCACGAATCAAGAAAGATTATGTTGAAGAAGTGGGTGATGAAAAATTACTTGAAGGTGCTATCCGAGGCATGCTGGGTAGTCTGGATCCACACTCCTCCTATCTAAGCCAGGATGAATTTAAGGAGCTCCAGATTGGTACCACAGGTGAGTTTGGTGGCCTAGGTATTGAAGTCGGTATGGAAAATGGTTTTGTACGCGTGATTTCACCCATTGAAGATACCCCCGCTGATAAAGCAGGCGTCAAAGCAGGTGATGTGATTATCAAACTCGATGACACACAGGTGAAAGGATTAACGCTAAATGAAGCGGTCAAGCTCATGCGTGGTAAGCGCGGATCAAAAATCTTGCTAACCATTGTGCGCGAAGGTGAAGCAAAGCCTCTGGAAATTTCTGTCACACGTGATGTGATTCGAGTGAAAAGCGTGCGTAGCAGAATATTAGAACCTGGCTATGGCTATATTCGTATATCGAGTTTCCAATCTAAGACCACGCGTAACGTGATTGCGGCGGTTGAAAAGTTACTTAAGAAGTCTGAACAAAGCCTCACTGGCCTGATATTAGATTTGCGTAACAACCCTGGTGGAGTGTTAACGGGTGCGGTAGGTGTGTCAGATATATTCCTGGGCGACGGTGAATTAATCGTATACACAAAAGGGCGCGTGGATGATGCTGAACTGAATTACAGTGCCAGCACAAATGATTCATTAAATGGTGCGCCTGTAGTTGTGCTGATTAATGAGGGCTCTGCATCCGCCTCAGAAATTGTTGCGGGCGCATTACAGGATCATGGTCGTGCGGTAATTATGGGTCAGAAATCTTTTGGTAAGGGCTCCGTGCAAACAATATTGCCACTTAAAGAAAACGCAGCATTGAAACTCACAACTGCGAGGTATTACACACCATCAGGAAAGTCGATTCAAAGCGAAGGCATTGTTCCAGATATATTGGTCAAAGAGCTGCATGGCGGCGAAGATGAAGACAATAAGCGTTTTCAGTTTGTGCGTGAAGAAGACTTGCAGGGTCATTTAGAAAATAACCAAGAAACACAGCAAGCGGATGAACAATCTGAAGTAAAACATATTACAATTGCGGTGGACAGTGAGGAGGATGCTGTGCTAAACGAAGCACTGAGCATTTTGAAAGAGTTAGTCAAAGAAAATGATTCTGCGAGTGCATAAGCAAGTTACTTCAAATAACAATACATTTTTACTATCAATAATTGGCCGTCTGTTTTTTCTGACTGCCTTATTGTTATTCGCTACTGGATTATGTGCTGAGGAGTCACTATATAATCATAAAACCTTTAAGGTAGCGATCATTATCGATGACTTGGGGAACAATCTGCATCAAGGCCGCGCAGTCATTGATCTACCTTATCAATTAACCTATTCATTTCTTCCTAATCGCCCTTATTCAAAACGCCTAGCTAATCTAGCCGCGTCATCCGGCAAGGAAGTTATGGTGCACTTGCCGATGCAGTCAGCACGTCAATCAGAGTTGGGTCCGGGTGCATTGACATTGGAATTGACACAAAAGGAATTTCAAAACTCTGTGCATATAAGTATCGACTCTATTCCCCATGCGCGCGGAGTAAATAACCACATGGGAAGTTTGCTGACACAACACCCAGGTCATATGTCCTGGTTGATGGAAGCATTATCAAGCCGCTCGGATAAGCTATATTTCGTTGACAGTAAAACAACGGCTCAAACTGTCGCAAGCCGTATCGCAAGAGAACATTTTATACCTAATATTACACGCGATGTGTTTTTGGACAATAGCCGCGAAGAACAAGAGATTAATCGCCAGTTTAAGCGTCTCAAGTCGGTCGCAAAACGAAAAGGTTATGCTGTTGCTATTGGTCATCCTTATCCAGCCACTATAAAATTACTAAATTATTATCTGCCCACTTTGTTAGAATATAATATAGAGGTGGTGCCTGTGACTGAGTTAATTCGATTGAATATTCAGCAACAACAGTGGGCGGCGTTAGCGCAAAAATATTCAGCTGATGTGCAGCATTAAAAATATTTGCAGTAAATAAATTGCTTAACGCAAAATAAATTGTTAAATCCCATTGGCCAGCTACGGTTAATTTACCCATAAAAATTTTTAAAACTCACAATCATCCAAAATGATGAATAGTGCAGTTAAAGTAAATCATTCAAAACAATACGTACATCTCGACGCGAATTAGGTCTTTTCTAGTTCGCACAATCCTCTATACTTCTAAAAAACACACCCAACACGAGTTGTTTACACATTAGGGTTGTATTTATTTGATGAGACACGCTGCCTTAAAACACAAGCACTTAAATGGCTTTACTATAGTCGAGTTAATGATCACCATCGCAGTGGCAGCAGTCATACTTACGTTAGGTGTGCCTTCCTTTCAGGGGCTCATGGAGAGGAATCAATTAACCTCAAATATCAATCGCTTTATTTCTTCGCTGGCGCTCGCACGGAGTGAAGCAATCAAGCGAAATCAACGCGTGGTGCTATGCCCAAGCAATAATGGGGACGATTGCAGTAATGCGGGCGGCTATGATGATGGCTGGATTATTTTTGTCGACGCTGATAATGACAATAACCATGATGACAATGAAGAATTAATTTGGGCTGCTGAGGCTATCCCAATAATATGACCTTGAGAGGCACAGGAGGTTACAACACTGCAATTCCGTATGTCCCTTCAGGTCGCTTGGCACTTGGACCAGGCAGTGTGCGCCTATGTAAAAACAGTGAAACTGCCAGAGCGAGAATGATCACAGCTATGCCATCAGGGCGTATACGTCTTGCGCAAAACAACTCCGATGGCGTGCCACTTAAGAGCGATGGTCCAATGGAAAACTGTTTAACATAGTAATTTGAATTTCCCGGCAATGAACCAAATAAGACCTATGCAAACTGGATTTAGCTTATTCGAAGTCCTGATAGCTTTACTTGTGTTGTCAGTGGGCTTACTGGGCTTAGCTAATTTACAGGGCCAGAGTATGTCTAGCAGCTATAACGCGCACTTAAGAACTCAAGCAACATCACTTGCACAAAGCATGGTCGACCGCATGCGTGCCAATCGCAATTATGCGCAGATTGCTGGTGGTAATTATGAAAATACATTAAGTGATTCGCCACCAGACACTAGTGTAGATTGTGCAGCAAGTGTTTGCACGGCTGCAGAAATGGCGCTATTCGATGTAAAAGAATGGAAGTGTAATCTAGGAATGTACATTGATAATGCAAATTGTAATGGCCTTGTAGAACAATCAACGCTGCCTAATGGTACCGGAAGTGTCAGTGCTCCCGATGCTGTGACAGGCCAGACAATGGTTACAGTTCAATGGACAGATTCGAATGGTACAGAGCATCAGGTAAGAATGTTTACTAGCTTATGAAACAGCATATTAATCTAAAGCAAGCAGGTTTCACTGTGGTTGAGCTAATGGTGGGTTTATTGCTCAGTCTTCTATTGGTCGCAGGAGTATTGCAGGTCTACCTGGGTTCGCAAACAACATATCAAGTCACTGAGGGTCTATCACGTTTGCAAGAAAATACGCGCACCTCAGCTGAATTGTTGGCAAAGGAAATTCGCATGGCGGGCTACATTCCTTGTAGTCAACCCGAGCAGGCAACGTCCATCGTAGACAATACAGATTGGTGGACGGCGCTATTTGAGCAACCCATTCGTGGCTTTGAGGGAGAGGCGGGCACATCGAGCTTCCCTTCTGAGCTAACCACTTCAGGAACAAAGCAGGCTAAAGTCGGTTCCGATGCAATTATAATTTTACGCGCAGGGGCAAATGTTGCGGGAGTAGAATTGTATGATGCTGCAAATCAACAGTTTGTGTTACAAAGAGATGCGCCAACAAATTGGTTTCAAGCGGGTAGTTTAATGGTGGCCTGCGACTCAACCAATGCACGTTTATTTCAATCAAGTTCAATCAGCGCCAACCGAATCACTGTCGCAGATAAAACTCTGCATTCAGGCTTATTACCAAACAATGTCAGTCCAATTTCGCGAAATTTTGGTACTGACTCGCAAATCGCAAGTTATTCTGCAGTAATTTATTTTATATCTGAGGCATCTTCGGGTAATGGCTATTCACTTTATCGACGCTATTTAAATGTCGTCGGTGGCGGCAATAATGAAATCAGCGCGGCAGAAGAGCTGGCCGAGGGCATCGAGAATATGCAGTTATTGTATGGTTATGATGGCGATGGTGATGGTAACGCGGAGCGTTATTTAAAAGCTGATGATGGCATGCTTACTGGTGCTAATGTTGATAATTGGCGCAACATTGCGAGTGTAAAAATTGGTTTGTTGTATGCCAGTGAAGATAGATTACGCGAAGGCGAAATAGATAACAATGTCTATGTGGTCGCTAACACGCAAATTGGCACAAGCACTGCAGGCACAACAGTGACACATGCACAAGATCAACGAAAACGTTATGTGGCATCGATGACAGTCAGTTTGCGAAACTTATAAACTAACAATGAATAATAAAAAGTTTTCACGAAAAAATTATCAGCAAGGCGTTGTACTAGTAGTTGGTTTAATTATGTTAGTGGTAATGACGCTATTGGCTGTGACCAGTATGCAGTCTTCCAGCTTGCAAGAATTAATGTCCAATAATACTAAAGATAAAATGACTGCATTTGAGGCGGCGGAGTCGGCCGTGCGAGCCGCAGAAAATTTTTTAAGCACAGGCGTGATCAATTTAAATGCGTTTGATAATGATAAGTCGGATGGGCTCATGACAAACTTGTATGATGAGCCATGGAGAGAAATTGATTGGGGAACAGAATCGGTCGAAGTGACTGATGTTGTAATCTCTGATGGCACCGAAAGTACCAAAGGAGGCGTTCGTTCTGCACCGCGTTACATGATTCAACACATTGGACCTGTCAACACAGATGAAGATGAAAGTTTGAATATTAATAGTTCTTACCAAGGCAATGCAGCGGAAACACAAGTAGAGATGTTTAGAATAACAGCTCGCGGAACAGGTGGGTCAGATAATACCGAAGTGATATTAGAGGCAATGTATGGCGTTTCTAATTAACCATGCACAGGTAAATGTTACTCAGCACACGCGGCAAAACATGTTGTATAAACTAAGCGTCTTTGCAGTTACTGCAAGTTTATTCTTGCCTATGACGACACATGCACTTGAGCCAATTGGCGACATTGCGCAAACGCCGCTTGAGCTAACACCGACGGTCCCTCCTAATATTATGATCCTGCTTGATGACTCAGGTAGTATGGACTTTGAAGTCATGACTGCTGATGTGAATAGTGCCGGCTTGTTTTTTGCACCCAACCCCGATGGCACAAACTTTGGCTCAACAGATCCCAATTTTGCCATTACTCATCGTGAAGGGTGTGAGTTAGTGGCGGCCGCATTTGGTGGTTATGCCTACGCTAGTGGGAGCTCCTTAAATCACTACACACCTAGTGCAAGTTTTGGTTCTGATAAAACAAACTGTTATGTGGCTGATCAATCTGCATGGCGCTTTCGTTGCTCAAGCTTTAATACGCTTTACTTTGACCCAGCACAAACATATGAGCCGTGGCCAGGCTTAAGAAGTGATGGCACCCCTTTTCCGAATGCTAACCCTGCAGAAGCGCCGTTAGACCCATATCAAGTTAATTCGGAAACAGTGGACTTACTGTCTCCTAATTCATCAACCACTGGTGTCGATGCATTTCGGTATTATGAAAATTGTGGTCCAGATGTGAATGGTAACTTTCGAAATGATAATGAAAGAGTTGAAGTTGTTATCAGCTCGAGTTCGTCAGAAGAAATTAAACAAAATTTTGCAAACTGGTTTAGTTATCATCGTAGCCGTCATTTACGCGCCAAAGCGTTGTTAGGTAACTTTATCGTTAACCAGGAAAATAATCGTATTGGCTTCACACAACTTAATCCCAGTGCGACATCATTAGAAGTTGATGAAATGAATGCAAGTTTTACTGAAATAGGCGCGAAACGTACATTGCTAGACACGTTATACTCATCAACACCCAGCCAAACCACCGCGTTTGCATCTCGCTACGATACCCGTTACATACAGGTTGCCAGATATTTACAATGTAGTGATACCAGTATTTTTGGCAGTGCGGGGGAGTGTCCGGCAGAGGCTGCACCTGCAGGTATCTGTCAACCGAATCACATCATACTTGCCAGTGATGGTTTTTTAGATACCACTGCGGATACTGGTACAGACGGGATTGATAATGCTGATGTCGATTTACCAGATAATGATTTTGACGGTGGTCCATTTTTAGTTGCACCACCTGAAGTTGAGGTTGATGGTAGTCAATATAGAATTTTTTCTGATATCACCATGACATTCTATAAAGAGGATTTGCACAGCAGTAGTAGCCCTGTGAATCTAGTTGATGGAGTAGAACCAACAGAAGCGGATAGAAATCGTTTTCCATCCTTTGCGACAGACCCATTAGAAGCTGATGAAAAAATTCATCAGCATATTAAGGCGCATGTGGTGACATTTGATGTCCCCCTGCAATCTGCTGAACAAGATCGCTTAAGATTCCCAGGTACAATTCCGGGGACAGATGACTTTGAAGCATTTCCTTGGCTGAATCCTGTCGAGTCCGATATCGGGTTTTTACAAAGCCTTTATCATGCTGCATACAGTGGACGTGGAGAAGTTATCAGCGCATCTAGTACTATAAACAGTAGTTCAACCAGTAGTCCGCAAGAATTAGTCAATCTCGTCTCCCAAGGAGTCGGCTCCACAACACCCGTGGCTATCAATACACAAGGGACGAGTTCCGGCTTAGTAATTTATCGAACTTTTTTCGATTCCTCAAGTAATTCAGGCGACTTGGTCGCACAGGAAATAGCAATTAATTTGGATGGGACACTTAATATAGAAACAGATACAACACCGGTGTTTGAGTGGAGTGCAGCTCAAGAGCTAGATACATTGGTAGGTGAAGATGGAGCAAGCATCTCACAAAGAAACATCATTACCTATTCTAATATCACCAATGATGGAATTGACTTCGTATTTGATGACTTAGACCCCGCCCAACAAAACCAACTAAGAGAGCCTTTGCCAAATATGCTGGATTTAGCCAGCGAACGACTTGATTATTTAAAAGGAGATACCGAGAGAGAAGGAACCAGTTTCGATGCGGGTCAATTTAGAATTCGCCCAGAGGTCAGTAGTACCGGCGGCGGTGTAGTGCATAATGCAAAATTAGGTACGATTGCTAATTCTGCGCCCGTGTTTGTTGGTCAACCACAAGGAGTGGGTCGTTTTGGAGGTGCCTGGCCAAGTGAGGATGGTGAAACCTATTTTGATTTTCAAAGTGATTCAAATATTCTCAACCGTGATGCTTCGATTATTGTGGGTGCCAACGACGGTATGTTACACGTGTTTGATGCAGAGTCTGGTAATGAAAAATACGCGTATATACCAAGTTTTGTTTACGATAACTTATCTGCCTTGACGTCTCCTGAGTATCGACACCGTTTCTTTGTTGATGGCACGCCTGTGGTTGAGGATGCTTATATCAGTATCAATGGCACTTCTTCCCCATCATGGAACACCATAGTGGTCGGAGGTCTCGGTGCGGGCGGTCGCGGTTATTATGCTTTGGATATCACTGACCGTACATCTACAGATGATCCTGTCGAACGTGTGTTATGGGAGTTTGGTCCGCAAGATGACCCCGATCATGTGATTGATGGACTAGGAAATGTATTGAGTGATTTAGGTTTGTCTTTTGGTGAGCCTGTTATTGCGATGAGTAATGCACCCAGCACGGGAAATAAAAAATGGATTGCTATTTTTGGTAATGGTTATAACAGTACCAGTGCTAATGGTGAAGCTATTATCTATATATTATTTATTGATCAAGGCATTGACGGAAGTTGGCAACAATCAAATGATTTAATCAAAGTCAATTTAGGTGGCGGTGGCGGAACCAACCCGAATGGCATCTCAGATGTTAGAGCAATAGACCGCAATGGTGATGGTACAGTTGATTATCTTTATGCTGGAGATTTACAAGGTAAATTACACGCAGTGGATATAAGCAGCACAACGCCGAGTCAGTGGGACGATAGTGACAATAATTATGTTTTATTCGAAGCGGAATATAATAGAACGATACAACCCATAACAACTAAACCCGTCGTCGTCAGTCACGATGGTGGCACAGCGGATGATGTCATTGTGGTATTTGCCACCGGTAGTTATTTCACAAACAGTGATGCGATTAACGCTGATATTCAATCTTTGTATGGCGTAGTTGATGATTTCTCACAAACAACAGTGAGTTTAAGCCAACTGACCCGACAGCAACTAACCAATGAGCAATTTGTAGACCCAGTCACAAGCAATACAATTGATGTAAGAATTTTCAGTGATGCGCCTGAAACCACAGGTGATAAGGGCTGGTTTATTGATTTTGATGTCCCGCCATTGGGCGCCAGTCAGGGTAGTGCACCTGAGTTCCCGGGGGAAAAAGCAGTTAGAGAATTACAACTGCGCAGTGGTGTTTTGTTTGTCAACACTGTCATTCCTCAGCCACTCAGCTGTAGTCCCTCACCCGGTGGTTTTTCACTAGCGGTGGATCCCCAATCGGGCACAGCCGGGGATGAACCTATTTTTGATATTAATAATGACAGCGAATTCAATGATGAGGACAGTATCAATTTAGGTAGTGAAGGAGGTTATAAAGTCATCGTCGGTACACGATTTGATTCTATACCCTCCGATTCAACCTTCTATGGTGATTACCGTATTACTCAACTCTCAAATACAGATATTGATGCCATCCTGACAAATACAGCAAGTACGAGACTGGTTGGCAGACAAGCCTGGCGTGAGGTGGAATTCTAATGGCGCGCTTAGCATTAGCAAGTATATTGTCGATTGCGCTATTACCCACTGGAGTATTTAGCGATGCATGTGACTTAGCGGATGAAGCGAATTTCCCAAGCACTGTATGTAGTGTCACAAGTTTAGGCAATAGTTTCACTGAACTCAGATTTGGACGGGTTGATCAATTAAACCCTGCTGCTAACGCTGGAGAAACAATCTTACGCTCTGGAATAAGTGTATTCTTGATTGATGGAAGTACACAAGTACTTCAACGAGTCTCAACTGATGACGACGATGACGATGATGATGTAATCTGTGGTTCGGTGGACATTAATTCTAAACTAGGTGAAGAAATCGCTTATGTCTTAGATGGCGATAGTTTAAATGCGCCGCGTAGAATCAGCCGCATTTGGATATTGGGCTGTGAAGTTAGCCAGCCAAGGTAATTCTTTTCAAAGGCAGCAACTTGGCCTTACACTTGTAGAGCTGTTAATTGTTGTCGCAATTGTGGGGGTACTTGCCAGCATTGCTTACCCTTCATACCAACGACACATAACAAATACACGTTATGCAGACGCTAAAGTAAAGCTACTCGAAATTATGCAATTGCAACGCAGACACTTTACAAACAATAATACTTTTACAACCAATTTAACAGGCGATTTAGGTTACACAGATGCTGGTGCAGGTGCTGTAGCGACTGATAATGAGTTCTATACTATTACAGCCGCGCAGTGTGGGGTTGTAGCAATCAATGAATGTGTTTTGTTGACGGCAACAGCAACGTACGGTGATGGAACTGAAACGCTAACGTACAATTCTCGAAATCAAAAAAGCCCAGATGATGCCTGGTAGTACTAATTCGGGGTGCGCAGTTCTTTCGGTACCGCAAATGTTATGTTCTCGTCTACGCCATCTATTTCGTTGACGTTAGCATTTGTTTCTTCACACAGCTTATTAACTACTTGCTTAACAAGTATCTCAGGTGCAGATGCACCAGCAGTAACACCGATACTTGATTTATCTCTTAACCAGCTAAGATCAATCTGATCAGCATCATCAATTAGATAAGACTCGATGCCATTTTTTTCTGCGATTTCTCTTAACCGATTTGAGTTGGAACTGGTTACAGAGCCAATCACGAGTAATAAATCACATTCATGCACAAGATGTTTGACTGCATCTTGTCGATTTTGTGTGGCGTAGCAAATGTCATCACGCTTTGGCGAGCGAATATTTGGGAAGCGTTGCTTAAGTTTTTCGATAATTTCTTTAGTGTCGTCAACAGAAAGCGTTGTTTGTGTAACGTAGGAAATTTCTTCAGGGTGATCAACCTGTACGGTATCAACATCTTCGGGTGACTCGACAAGAAATATTCTACCGCCATGCTCACCGGTAAATTGCCCCATTGTACCCTCGACTTCAGGGTGTCCTTTATGGCCTATTAAAATTGTATCTCGTCCTTGTTTACAGTTACGTACCACTTCAATATGCACTTTTGTTACCAGCGGGCAGGTTGCATCAAACACAGTAAGTTGACGATCCTCCGCCTCACGACGCACGGCTTTTGACACTCCATGTGCACTAAAGATAACAGTAGAATTATCAGGCACTTCATGTAACTCATCGACAAAAACAGCGCCCTTCTCTCTTAATGTATCAACGACAAAGCGATTATGGACGACTTCGTGACGCACAAAAATCGGTGCGCCGAATTGATCGAGTGCACGTTCAACTATTTCAATAGCACGATCAACACCGGCACAGAATCCTCTTGGGTTAGCTAACTTGATATCAATTTTTTTCATCACAAGTTTTTTCAGTTTCAGGGGATTCGTGAAATATTTGAAATGCCATTAATATCGCACCAATAGAAATCAAAATATCAGCCACATTGAATGTTGGCCAATGGCACCCCTGGTTTGGCAAATAGAAAAAGAAATAAACGCAGCTATCAGCTTGATAGTAGAAGTCAATAAAATCAGTCACTTTGCCAAATAGTGCCCGATCGATCAAATTACCCAGCGCACCACTAATAATTAAACTTAGACTTAACCCGAGCAGTTTCTGCGATGCGTTTAAATTACGTAACCAACGCAATAGATATGCGCACACGCATGTCGCCAATACAACAAAAAACCAGCGCTGCCAGCCACCCGCTTGGCTGAGAAAACTAAATGCGGCACCTTCGTTATATACCAGCATAAAATTAAACATGGGTATGAGTGGCACGGGCTCTGCAAATACTAAATTGGCCTCGGCAATACGTTTGGTAACCTGATCGAAAATGGTTAACGCCGTAATTAAAATAAGCCAATTACGCATATTTTCTTACTTCACCATCGCCATCGACGTTTTCAATGCAGCGTCCGCATAGCTCTGGATGCTGCGAATGCGAGCCAACGTCTGCTCGTAAATGCCAGCATCTTACGCACTTGTTATGCTTGGAACGTTGAATAGCAACGATCAATTTCTCATTATTTGATAAAGTTACTACGTCACCTTGAACATCTGTAATAGGGTACACCTCAGCAGCAGAAGTAATAAATACAAAACGTAATTCATCTGCCAGCAATGACAATGCTTGCTGGGTGTTATGTTCACAATAAATACTTACTTCAGCCTCAAGGCCCGAACCAATGTCGCCTTGTTCGCGTGCAGCTTCCAATGTCTTCATCACATGTTGTCTGACATCAAACACTAATGCCCAAGTAGTTTCATTTAGATACTCACTATTAGTAAGTTGCGACAATCCTTCATACCATGTACTAGTAAAGATAGTGTCCTGTTTATTTTCAGGAATATGTGAGTAGGCTTCTTCAGCGGTAAAACTAACAATGGGTGCAAGTAAGCGTAGTAGTGATTGAGCGATATGATAGGCTGCTGACTGAGCGGACCTTCTCGCCAAGCTACTGGTTTGCATGGTATAGACGCGATCTTTGATGATGTCCAAATATAAGCTACCCAAATCCAGACTGCAAAAATTATGTAATGCCTGGTAAAGCTGATGAAACTCAAAGCGATCATAGTGCTCAATCACTTGGTCTTGTAATTTTGAGGTTTTATGTAAAATCCAGCGGTCCAGCGCAAGCATATCCTGAGTAGCAACGAGATCCGTATTGGGATCAAAGCCATTTAAATTTGACAGTAAATAACGAACCGTATTTCGCATACGGCGATAAGAATCAGCAGTACGCTTTAAGATTTCCTCAGACACGCTCATTTCGCTACTGAAATCACTTGAAGCTACCCAAAGCCTTAAAATATCTGCGCCTAGTGATTTAAATATCTTTTGAGGTGCAACCACATTGCCAAGGGATTTAGACATTTTGCGTCCGTTGGCATCCACAGTGAACCCATGTGTCAGTACCGTCTGATAAGGTGCACAGTCATTAATTGCCACACTTGTCTTTAATGATGATTGAAACCAACCACGATGCTGATCTGAACCTTCTAAATATAAGTCGGCAGGAAATCCAAGTTGTGCTCGTCTTTGAATAACAGACTCATGAGTGACACCAGAGTCAAACCAAACATCTAATGTGTCTGTCACTTTAGTATAGTCATCGGCATCGTTACCCAATAAATCTGCTGGTGTTAAATCAAACCAGGCCTGAATGCCATGTTGTTCAATGTTAAGTGCGACTTGTTCGATTAAAGCGATCGTATTTGGGTGCAGCGCTTGAGTTACTTTATGTACAAATAAAGGGATGGGCACACCCCATGTGCGCTGGCGTGAAACACACCAGTCAGGACTATTGCCTAACATGCTAATAATTCTTGCTTTACCCCAATCAGGTAACCACTCTACTTTTTCAACCTCTTCTAAAGAGCGTTTAAGCAGATTATTTTTTTCCATGCTAATAAACCATTGAGGTGTGGCACGAAAAATCAAAGGCGTTTTGGTGCGCCAGCAATGGGGGAAGCTATGCGTAATCTTTTCTTGCTGGACTAGTTTATTGTTCTTTACTAGCAATTCTATGATTGGCTGATCAACTTTATGCACATGCTGTTTAGCAAAAAGATCAACACTTTCACGATAAACGCCATGGTCATCGACAATATTTAATGTGCCAATGTTATATTTTTTGCCAACCACAAAATCATCCATGCCATGATCTGGTGCCGTGTGCACTGCGCCGGTGCCGGCTTCGGTGGTGACATGGTCGCCGAGAATGATGGGAACACTTTTATTATAGAAGGGATGTTTGAGTAAAGTATGCTCCAGTGCTTGGCCTACACATGTGCCGACAACTTCATGAGTATCGAGTGCGTAACGCTGCAAACAGCTTTCTATTAAATCACTGGCTAGGAATAGATATTCATTTGTGTCATTGATGGAAACTTTAACCAGTGAATACTCAAGCTCCGGGTGTAAACTGACTGCTTGGTTGGCTGGCAGGGTCCATGGAGTGGTTGTCCAAATAACCACATGTGCATCATTAGCATCATCTGCTAGCGAGAACTGATGTTTAAAGGCACTTTGATTTTCTGGCGTAAACTTAACATCAATGGCAAACGATGTTTTATCTTTATACTCAACTTCAGCTTCAGCCAGCGCGGAGCCACTGGCAACGCTCCAGTAAACAGGTTTAAAGCCTTTTTCAAGATGTCCATTCGCAATCACCTTACCAAGTGCTCGCACTATGTCTGCTTCCACCTGGAAGTCCATGGTCAGATAGGGATTTTGCCAATCCGCAAATACACCTAAGCGAATAAAGTCATCACGTTGGCGATCAACTTGTTGTTGTGCATAGTTGCGGCATGCCTGACGAAATTCTTTTTCTGAAATCTTTTGCCCTGGCTTACCTTTCTTTTTTTCTACCATGACTTCAATGGGAAGCCCATGGCAATCCCAGCCAGGAATAAAAGGCACGTCATAACCGCTAAAAGTTTTACTCTTAACAATAATATCTTTTAGGATTTTATTGACCGCGTGGCCGATATGAATGTCACCGTTTGCGTAAGGAGGTCCATCATGCAAAGTGTATTTCTTGCTTCGGGTGACACACGCAGTGCGAATTTGCTGATAAATATCTGCCGCTTGCCATCGCTTTAACATGTCGGGCTCGCGTTGAGCCAAGTTACCTTTCATAGGAAAGCTTGTATTCGGCAAATTAAGAGTGCTCTTATAATCCTGTGTCACGGGTGATTAGTCCTTTGGCTAAAATAGTGTTGTGCGTTATGCACATCTAATTTGATTTGTTGTTTTAATTCATTCATTGAGGCGAACTTAACTTCGTCTCTTAATTTTGATAAAAATTCAACTTCCAGTCGCTGGCCGTACAAATTTTCATGGCAATTAAATAAATGTACTTCTAATTGTCGGCGCTTACCATTCACAGTAGGACGTATGCCGATATTCGCTACGCCTTGCCAGCTGCGCCCTTGGCATTTTGCAGCTATTGTGAATACACCTGCAATCGCTGGCTTACGTTGCCGCAACGCTATATTCGCGGTTGGATAACCAATGGTGCGTCCTTTTTTATCGCCATGAAATACTCGGCCAGAGAGTGTAAATGGTCTTCCCATCAGAGTGGAAGCAAGTTCAAAGTCACCCTCCGCCAGTGCCTGCCGAATAAGCGTACTGCTAATACGATGATGTTTATGCGCTATCGTCGTCTGATCATTAACCTGGAAGCCGAGTGTATCTCCCATGTTGCGCAACAAATGGATATCACCACTTCGTTTATGACCAAACCTAAAGTCATCGCCCACCACCAGAGCCTTAATTTTAAGTGAATCGTGCAAGATTCGTTGTACAAAGTCTACTGCCGGTAAATTCGCTAACGCCTGTTTGAAGTTTAGGCAGACAAAATAATCAAAACCAAATGCTCTAGCTAGCTGGTATTTTTTTCGTAATGAGTAAATTCTTGCTGGGGCACTGTCAGGCGCGAAAAATTCTTTAGGGGTTGGCTCAAAGCTGATTAATACAGAGCGACATTGCATTTGTTCAGACTGTTGAATAACGAATTTACATATTTCCTGGTGGCCAAGATGAAATCCATCGAAGTTGCCTATGGTGGCAACGCTTGGATGATCTAAAGAAGTGAGAGTATGGCTACCGCGTAATAGAATCATGTGGCGCAAACTAATTGACTGATTCGTTGGTCTGTAAGCGGAAATGTTTCGGGCGGATACCTAATAAAAATACTACACAGACATACACAGAAATGCCCAGTATCACCAGACCAGCCAAGCTGCCAAAGCGCGTTAAACTCTGCCAATTCGCCCACACTTCGGGAGCAGGTGTGAAGTACCATAAGGCTAAAAACATGAGTACAGCACTGATAACAATTTTTCCAAGCAGCCATATATTTTGACTGCTTGTCTTAAGTACGCCGGATTTTCTCAATAAAATGTAAAGTAACGCCGCATTAACATAGGCTGATAGTGAAGTCGCTAAGGCTAGTCCCGCATGTGCGCCTTGCAGATCAAGCATAAACCACACACCAATGAAGGTGAGATTGAACACAATATTGGCAATCATGGCGACCACGCCCACCTTAACGGGTGTTTTCGTGTCTTGTCGGGAATAGAACCCTGGGGCTAACACTTTAATAAAAATAAATGCCGGCAGACCGACAGAATAAGCGACCAAACTTAATGTCGCCATTTGGGTATCAAATTGGCTGAACTCACGATACTGCACCAGTGTAGACAATATTGGGCTGGCCAATACAATTAGACCAAGTGTGGCGGGTATTGCTATGAGCAATGAAATTCTCAGTGCCCACTGTATAGTGTGATCAAAATCCTCATATTGCTTGGTCACATGTTGTCTGGAAAGCATGGGCAGTATCACAGTAGCAGTGGCAATACCGAATAAAGCTAATGGCAATTCCACAAAGCGGTCAGAGATATACAACCAGCTAATACTACCTACCGCTAAAAATGAGGCAATAACGGTGTCAATCAAAAGATTAATTTGTACTATCGAAGTACCAAAGATGGCCGGTAACATTAATTTTAATATTCTGTCTACCGCAGATTTAGCGCCAGACAACCTGGGTATGGGTAAAGATTTTACGCGCAACAAAAATGGAATTTGAAACATCAACTGAGCGATGCCGGCAGCTAACACTCCCCATGCCAACGCAGTGACCGGGTCTTGCATGTGTGGAGCCAACCAGATGGCAGCACTAATAAGAGCAATATTGAGCAATACGGGTGTAATCGCCGGCACTGCAAACTTCTGACGAATATTTAGAATACTCGCAGACAGAGCCGTGAGGGAGATAAACAGAATGTAAGGAAAGGTGATTTTTAGCATGTCACTGGCCAGCAGTTTTTGCTGTGGGTCATCAAAACCGGGTGCAAAAGCGGTGATCAGCCAAGGCGAAAATAAAATGCCCAATGTTGTGATAATCAGTAAAATTACCGATAACAAGCCAGTAACATGATCGATTAGGCGCCTAAAATGCTCTTCCCCTTCATGCAGCTGTGAAGACATCACCGGTACAAATGCCTGGGAGAAAGCGCCCTCGCCAAATAGTCTGCGCAGGAAGTTTGGAATTCTGAAAGCAACAAAAAAGGCATCGGTGCCAGCACTGGCGCCAAATACAATAAATATCACCGCATCCCGAGCGTAGCCGAAAAAGCGCGAAATGAGAGTGGCACCACCCACGGTCAAGGTGGATTTGATGGGTTTTTTGCTCACAAGAAGATATTTGATTGATTTCTAAAGAAAAACTCTACCTTATTGAGGGGTAATTTGCACCCAGCGAGAATGTTTAATCTATACTATTTGCTGACGTTACTCGATACGAAATTGGTGCCCCCCTGTTAAGATGCTGCGCTAATATGCCTGATTCTATAGCGCATACTTATTGACATTTTCGGACGAAAAACGCATAGTGCCACGCCCTGAGTGAACAGCTCAGATTGATAGTAATAATCAGGTTACAAGCGAAAAGGAATCATTTTGGCAAATATAGCTTCAGCGCGTAAACGAGCGCGTACTGCAGAGAAATCAAGGCAGCACAACGTTGCGATCAGGTCACGTATGCGCACGCACATTAAGAATGTGATTAAAGCAATCGACGCAGGTAATAAAGAAGAAGCCCAAAAGCTATATCAGGCCTCAGTATCAGTGATTGATACTTCTGCTCGTAAAGGCATTATCCATGCAAACAAAGCAGCCAGACACAAGCAAAGACTTAATGCACGCATTCGCGCGATGTAACACGCGTAATTGATCGCATAAATTTACTATTCACACAAAACGTATTCAAAGCACCGCGAGATTATCTCGGTTGATGAGTTCAGGCTCATCAATGTAGCCAAGAATCGTTTCTATTTCAGCACTGGACTTTCCAAGTATTTTATTTGTTTCATCAGCATTGTAGTTGATGAGTCCTCTGGCAATTTCATTTTGCTGTTCGTCAATACAAGCGACCAGATCGCCACGTTTAAATTCACCACTGACACTCACCACGCCGATAGGTAACAAGCTGGCACCTCCGGAACACAACACCCGACTGGCGCCTGCATCTAACTGCACATGACCCATCACTTGTAGCTGGTTGGCAATCCATTGTTTACGAGCATTCAATGGTTCAATGGCGGGCAAAATGGTTGTACCTACATAGTCGTTATCCGCAATTGTCAATAGTGGGTTGTTTTGTTGGCCTGACAAAATGATGGTAGACGTGCCCGAGCGTTCAGCGCGTCGGGCAGCAGACACTTTAGTTAACATGCCGCCTCTGCCAAGCGCATGATGTGAAGGGCCCGCAACAACATCTAAAATTTTATCATTGGTAGAACAAGACTCGATTAACTCGGCATCTTGGTAAAGGCTTGGATTTTTATTAAATATCCCTGCCTGGTCCGTCAGTATTACTAACTTATCTGCACTAATTAAGTTGGCTACCAAGGCAGCTAAATTGTCATTGTCACCGAAGCGTATTTCATCTGTTGCCACAGTATCATTTTCATTAACGACAGGAATCACGCCTAATTCGAGTAACGTATTTAGTGTCGAGCGTGCGTTGATATAGCGTTGACGATCACGCAGGTCTTCATGTGTTAATAATACTTGTGCACTATGCATATCATATTGCTGTAAAAAATTTTCATAGGCTTGTACTAATCCCATCTGGCCAATGGCCGCGGCGGCTTGCAGTTCATGCAATGTATGGGGTCGCTGTTGCCAGCCAAGTCGTGCCATGCCTTCAGCGACTGCACCTGATGAAACTAAGATCAGCTCATAATCACGACGACGCAACTCTGCAAATTCATACATCCACGCTGCAATGGCAGTACGATTTAAACCCTGGCCATCATTGGTAATAAGCGAGCTGCCAATTTTCACTACCCAACGCTTGCCAGCCTGATTTGAGATCGATGCGTCATTCATGATGGTTTTCATTAATACGATTTAGATGCTGCAAGATATCTTTGCATAGCTGATCTAAGCCTACTCGGGTCACAGTAGAGATAGCATACACAGGCCCATGCCAATCAATGTTGTCGATAATGGCAGAAATAGCTTGCTGATAATTACTTTCCATATGTAGATCTATTTTATTAAATACTAACCAACGGTCTTTAGCCATCAAAGTTTCATTATAGTGTTCTAATTCTGTTTGAATCGTTTTGAACTGTGCCTCTGGATGTTCTTTTTCCCCACGTTCGCTTAAATCAATCATATGCAATAGCAGGCGGCAGCGTGATAAATGCTTTAAGAACTGTGTCCCAAGGCCATGGCCTTCAGCCGCGCCTGCTATTAAACCGGGTAAGTCAGCCATGACAAAACTTTGCAATGGACCCACCCGCACTACACCTAAATTGGGATGCAGTGTGGTAAATGGGTAGTCGGCAATTTTTGGTCGTGCGTCTGAGACTGACGTGATGAGCGATGATTTGCCTACGCTGGGTAACCCGAGTAAGCCCACATCTGCAAGTAATTTGAGCTCTAACCGAAGTTCTCGTATGTCGCCTTCCGTGCCTGGTGTGGTTTTGCGAGGTGCACGGTTGGTCGAGCTTTTAAAACGTTGGTTGCCTAGACCATGAAAGCCACCTTTTGCTACCAACAATGTTTGATTGTCTCTGGTGAGATCACCAATAAATTCATCTGTTTGATTATCGTAAACTTCGGTGCCTATAGGCACATCGACATATAAATCATCACCTGATTTGCCCGTGCAGTTATTGCCGCGTCCATCTGCTCCACGCTGGGCTTTGAAGCTGCGTGTATAACGAAAATCGGCCAGCGTGTTCACACCAGTTTTAGTTTGTAAGTAGACATCGCCACCATCGCCGCCATCACCACCATCGGGCCCGCCTTTTGCTATGAAGCGCTCACGGCGGAAACTCAAACAACCGTTGCCTCCATTACCGCCATATACGGTGATTGTAGCTTCATCAACAAATTTCATAACTTATACGCGACTAAAAAGTCATAATTTAAAATAACAGGCAAAAAAAAACCCCGAAATTCGGGGCTTTTCAAAATCATAATTGCTTATATTGTTATGCACTAACAACACTAACGTACTTTCTGTTTTTGGGGCCCTTAACTTCAAATTTAACCACACCGGGCACTTTCGCAAAAATTGTATAATCTTTACCCAGTCCAACATTTTGACCTGGGTGAAATTTAGTACCTCGCTGACGCAAAATAATATTTCCTGGCACGACCTGTTGCCCACCAAAAATTTTTACACCAAGACGTTTGGATTCCGAATCACGGCCATTTCGAGTACTACCACCTGCTTTTTTATGTGCCATTGTGTTTATTCCGTTTAACTTAGATTTATTGAGTAATCTCTTTAATTACAATTTCTGTAAATGACTGGCGGTGCCCCATCTGCTTGCGGTGGTGCTTTCTGCGCTTAAATTTAACAATTTCTATCTTTTTAGCACGGCCTTGGAGGCGAACTTCAGCGCTTACTTTCCCACCATCAATGTATGGTGTTCCGATATTTACATCATCACCATTGCCCATCATGAGTACCCGATCAAACTCAATGGTGTCGCCTTCTTCAGCATCTAGTTTTTCGACGCGAAGGACTTCACCTTGCTCGACTCGGTATTGTTTTCCGCCTGTGGCGATGACTGCATACATAATAGGATTACTTGATTCTTTCTTGTGAAAAAGAGCGCGGCATTCTAACGACTAAGGCCATTTAGGTCAATCACCTTGCTTACCGTCTTGTGACCGTTCATTATTACACTCTAGCACCCGCAGAGCCCTATATTTTGTCGCCACAGAATAGCCAGTTTTATTGACCCTGGGTGGTGCTTACACTGTTTTTAACAATATTTTGCGCGATTTTAAGGCCTCATACATATCTAATATGGCCCTCCTCCTGAATACTACTAAAAATGCAACTTAATGATATACAGGCACTTGTTGCCGAAGATATGAATGGAGTCAATGCCTGTATTCGGGCGCAACTTCATTCTGATGTCGTCCTAATCGAACAAATGGGTGAATACATTATTAATAGTGGTGGCAAGCGCTTGCGCCCAGTAATTGCGGTGTTAGCCGCACGTGCTTGTGGATATGTGGGCGAAAAACATCACCTCACCGCAGCAGTCATAGAATTCATCCATACTGCGACTTTGCTGCATGACGATGTCGTTGATGCATCTGAGTTGCGCCGTGGCAAAGAAACCGCAAATTCCATATGGGGAAATGAGGCCAGCGTATTAGTCGGTGATTTTATTTTCTCTCGTGCATTCGAAATGATGGTGCTGATAGGTGATATGCGCATCATGGATATACTCTCTGGCACCTCAAATAAAATCGCTGAAGGTGAAGTGTTGCAATTACTGAATTGCAATGAACCGGACACCAGTGAGCAGCAATATATGCAAGTCATCCAGTGTAAAACGGCTAAACTTTTTAGTTCGGCGGCTCAAATCGGAGCGGTATTGGCGGCGCGTCCCAGTGTTGAGGAACAAGCCTTAGAAACCTATGGCATGCACTTGGGCACCGCATTTCAAATTGTCGATGATGTTTTAGATTATCGTGCCGATAGCGATACGATGGGTAAGAACGTGGGTGATGATTTAGCGGAAGGTAAACCGACCTTGCCGCTAATTTATGCCCTCAGCCAAGCGGATGAGGAACAAAAATCTATTCTGCGCGAAGTGATCAAAACAGGGGACAGAGAAAAGCTCGATCAGGTGTTAGCTATTATTGATCAAACGAATGCGCTCGATTACACAGAAAATGTTGCTAAACAGGAAGCGCAAAACGCAAAGAAGGCACTGCATTGTTTACCTGAAAATCAATTTAAAACAGCATTGCTTAGCTTGGCAGACTTTGCAGTGTCACGCACGTATTAACAACATGGCTTAGTCGCATGAGTATAAAATTATACAACACGTTAACAAAACAAAAGCAGGTGTTTGAACCGCTTAATCCTGAGTGCGTCACGATGTATGTTTGTGGGCCTACTGTTTACAGCTACGCACATATTGGTAATGCGCGACCTGCCGTGGTGTTTGATGTGTTGGTGAAGTTGTTGCGTAAGAACTACCCACAAGTTGTATATGTGCGCAACCTGACTGACGTAGATGACAAGATTAATGCGGCTGCAAATGAGCAAAATGTTGCCATTGATGTCATAACTAAAAAGTTTACTGACATTTATCATCAGGATATGACTTCGTTGGGTGTCGATCTCCCAAATATTGAGCCGCGCGCAACCGATCACATTGATCAAATCATTTCTATGATTGAACGCTTGATTAGCAAGGGTTTTGCTTATGAAGCAGAGCAGCATGTGTTATTTAATGTGCCTGCATATATCGAATATGGCAGATTATCCGGACGTAATCGTGATGACATGATTGCCGGAGCACGTGTTGAGGTGGCCCCTTTTAAGCGAGATGCTGCTGATTTTGTGCTGTGGAAACCGTCTACATCGGACCAGCCAGGCTGGCAAAGTCCATGGGGCTTGGGTCGACCTGGTTGGCATATAGAATGTTCGGCAATGATAGAAAAACATTTAGGGCACACGATTGATATTCATGGTGGCGGTCAAGATCTTATTTTTCCACACCATGAAAATGAAATCGCACAGAGTACCTGTGCACATGACCATGAAGTATTTTGTCGCTATTGGATCCACAATGGGTTTGTTAATGTCAATTATGAAAAGATGTCAAAGTCGATTGGTAATGTCTTGTTGGTGCATGAGCTACTAAAAACAGCACCGGGTGAGGCAATACGATATGCATTGTTAAGCACACATTATCGCAGTCCGCTTGACTGGACAGATGAGTTATTAGCATCGTCGAAGAAAAGTTTAGACAGACTTTATGGCACATTGGATACAATCAATCATATTCAAGCTGAGCCTGCGGCAAAACAAATGACGCAAAAATTTTATGCGGCTTTGCATGAAGACTTAAATACACCCCAAGCATTTAGTGAATTACATGCGTTAGCCAAACAAGCAAATAATGCCACAGAGGATACCCAACGGGCTGAAATAAAAGGTGCCTTACTGGAATGTGCAAAATCTCTAGGTTTACTGCAATTAACTCCAAGTGAGTGGTTCGGAGCGGGTAATAGCGAATTGGATGAAGTGCAAATTGATGAGCTCATCGCACAAAGAAATGAGGCTAGAGCAAATAAGGATTTTGCTGTCGCCGATAAAATTAGGGATCAGCTTAGTGCGATGGGAATTGAAATACTCGACCGTCCGGAGGGTACTAGCTGGAGAAAAGTGTAGTGTTTTCATGGCTGTATCAAAAGATCAGCTACTTAGGTCACTACAGAAACAAATAAACATCTATATTTTTGAAATCAACGGTCGTTTTATGGGTCTATGTATGTTTTACAGCATGTATTTGTTGCCAGTAAACTATGCATAGGCTGAGCCCAAATAGCATATATGTACTTAGAATACTTTGGATTAACGGAAAAGCCGTTTCAGATAACACCTGATCCACGCTTTTTATACATGAGTCGACGTCATCGCGATGGCTTCGCGCATTTGTTATATGGTGCTGATGAGGCCGGAGGCTTTGTTTTACTGACGGGCGAGGTCGGCACTGGCAAGACGACACTTTATCGAAGTGCCTTAGAGAGTATTACAGACAATGTACGCATTGCATTAATTCTTAATCCAAAGCAATCACCCTTAGAACTCATTGCTTCTATATGCGATGAATTACAAGTGACTTACCCAAAAGAAGTCACCAGCATCAAAGCACTCATCGACCGGTTAAATTTATATTTATTGAAAGCGTATGGTCAGGGCCAGAGAACAGTTGTTGTCATTGACGAAGCGCAAAATCTTACGTCTGAAGTCTTAGAGCAAGTCAGGTTGTTAACAAACCTGGAAGTGTCAACACAAAAGTTATTGCAAATTATTTTGATTGGACAGCCTGAGTTGCAGACTATGTTGAACCTGCCCGAATTGCGACAGTTATCTCAACGCATCACTGCACGCTTCCATTTAACGCCACTGACGCGTGAAGAAACAGGTGAATATATTGCACACCGTTTGAAAATCGCAGGTGTTACACGTGAGGTGTTTACTAAATCTGCCGTACGAGAAATTTATAAATTATCAGGTGGAATTCCACGTTTGATAAATACACTGAGTGAGCGCTCTTTGATAGGCGCGTATGGTGCTAATTTGCCTTTAATCAAAAAAGATATTGTGCAAAATGCTGCCGCCGAAGTAATGGGTAAAGCGAAAGTGAATAAAGCGTCATTTTCTCTTGGATGGCCAGCATTAAGTGCCATGGCCGTTGCATTGTTAGCGGTCATGCTCGGCATATGGGGCACATTTATTGGCAATAAAACACCGATCAACGATGCACAAGCAAATATTGTTAAGGAGTCTTCTGTAAATAGTGATGCGCAAATTGCTAGCCCTTCAAATGTAGAACAAAAACAAAATAAGCCAATTACAGAAGTAACGAATAATAACACTGTTGCTCCTGTCATCCGTGACCAACAAACATTAGCTGCTGCCGAGTCACTAACACTGGCAACTCTATTACAGTCAACTTCAGCACAAGCCGATACTTATTCAGCATTTATTAATTTGTTTGCATTATGGGAGAGAGATTATTCTGCATATAGCGGTGAGACGGCATGTACACGCGCAATTAAAGCCGGCATGCGGTGTATATTTGGCCGTGGCGATATCGGTGAAGTAGTCAAATATAACCGCCCGGCAGTACTCGAGCTGAACAATAACGCACAGCAAGTGTTATTCGCAGTGATGCATAAAGCGGGCGAAAATAAAGCACATTTAAAAATATCTGATAAAGACGTAGTGGTTTCTCTTGATGAATTGGAACAAGCCTGGTCCGGCAGTTATATTGTATTGTGGAAACCCCCTTTTCCTGAAAATGAATCATTGGCTGAAGGTTACGTAGGACCGGATGTGTTGTGGCTGCGGCATCAACTAGACCAAATCGAAGGGAAAAAACAAGCGGAGTATTCTGCTGATAACTTAAAGTTTAATGCTGATTTAACGCAGCGAGTAAAAGAGTTTCAGCTTGATCGCGGCATTAAAGCGGATGGCATTGTTGGCAGAGAAACGTTTATTGAACTTGTCAACGTAAATGAGGCGAGTCAGGTGCCTAAATTACTAATAAGTGACAAGGGATAGCTGATATGTCCATGATACTCGAAGCGTTATCGCGTGCTGAAAAAGAACGCCAGACAGATCAGGGGAATCATTTAGATACGGCAAAGTATGTAACAAGTTCAACAATCAAAGAGGATCGATTTAAGAAATGGGTGTTAGTGGCCTTGGCCGCTAACTTTATACTGGTTCTGCTAGTTAGCGTCGGTTACTTATGGAATAGTTACTCTACCAAATCAAAACAGTCTGCAGACACTCAGCTTGCTGTGGATACGCAACAACCGCAGGTCGAATTAATTAATGCTCAAACAACTACCTCTGCACTAGCGTCACAAGATCTAACGCAACAAATCATTACTCAAGAACCAGCTAAGTCAATAAACAGTAACCCCAGTGATAATGCATCAACTGCTGTTGCTTCACTTGAGAGTGAAGCACATATTAAAAATGAAACACCGCTATCTACAAAAACTAGCAAAAAAGTTGTCACAAAAAAAGTGGCGAAAAAAATCCCACCGGTGCAATACTCCAGTCAACCGTTAACTCAAGCAGCTACTAACAAACAACCTGATATTGCCGCAATTTCTCAATCAATAGCCCGTGATACGCAGGTCTCTAGTGTTAATAATTATGCGCCAAGCAGCTATATGAAGCTAAGTGATATGTCGGTAGCAGAGCGGGCCCAACTTAGCCAGCTGGAAGTCAATGTCCATGTATATGATGATCGTCCGCAAAGTCGCTTTGTGCTCATTAACATGGTCAAATATAAAGAAGGTGATCGACTTTCCGGTGCGAATGCCACTGTGTCATCAATCGTTCCAGAAGGCGTTGTCCTCAACTATGCTAATCAACAAGTTTTGATTGAGCGAAATAAATAATAATAACCTTAGTTAAGAATAAGGACATTCTATGTATCACACGGGGGTGAATTATTTCACTCGATACTGAAACGCAACCAGAAGTTATTGCTGCATTAGACCTGGGTTCAAATAGCTTCCACATGGTTGTGGCGAGCAATAAGCACGGTCGCTTAAAAATTATTGATCGTTTACGCGAGATGGTACGCATAAGTGCGGGTTTAAATGCTTCTAATGAATTAGATAAAGAAGCAATACAACGTGCAATAGAATGTCTAGAGCGTTTCGGTCAACGCTTGCGAGATATGCATGCTGATTCTGTGCGGGCCATAGGAACAAATGCATTACGTCGGGCAAAAAATTCACGCAAATTTTTAAAACTTGCCCAGCAAGCGTTGGGTCATCCCATAGAGATTATCTCCGGTATTGAAGAAGCACGTTTAATTTACTTAGGCACAACGTATGCAATATCACGCCCTAATGATCGGCGCATAGTGGTGGATATTGGTGGCGGCAGTACTGAAATTATTATTGGTGAGGGAATATTGCCACTTAAAATGGAAAGCTTATTTATGGGATGTGTTTCTATGAGTGAGCAATTTTTTGCTAATGGCAAAGTAACACGTAAGCATTTTGATCAAGCGTTTCTGGCTGCAAAATTACAATTAAGGCCGATAGTTTATACCTATAAAAAGATTGGTTGGGATTTAGAATTAGGCACGTCTGGCACAATAAAAGCTATCACTGAAATCGCCGCTCAACAAGATGAAAATAGTGGCGAAATAACTATGCAAGCGTTGAACCTGATGCGAGATAAATTAATAGCCAATGAGCTAGATCTGTCAGCGATAAAAAAAGAGCGCATACCTGTATTACCTGGGGGCTTGGCTATATTGAGTGCGATATTTGATAGTCTTGGAATTGGCAAAATGAAATTTTCTGATGGCGCATTAAGAGAGGGCGTGCTTTATGATTTGCTAGGAAGATTACATTTAGAACATGAAGATATCCGTGATGAAACCGTGCAAGGGTTTGAGCAACGTTATCATGTTGACTTTGATCAGGCAAATAGGACTGAACTTGCCGCATGCATGCTGTTGAATAAAGTGAAAAAAAAGTGGTCGTTGAATTCTAGTGAATATGAAAACTATTTACGCTGGGCAGCACGTTTACATGAGATAGGTTTGGATATTGCACATTCAGGATATCATCGTCATGGCGCTTATTTATTGCAGCATTCGGACATGCCGGGTTTTGCCAATAATGAAAAAAATATATTGGCTTGCTTGGTGGCATGTCATCGAAGAAAAATCAAAACGGATGTATTTGATAATCTATTATCAAATGAAGTGCAAGCCGTAAAATATCTGATTGTTTTATTGCGCTTGTCGGTGCTGCTCAACCGCGAACGCATCGATACTGATTTCCCGGTGAACTCAGTGAATGTGCATGAAAGTGAGATTACTCTAGCTTTCGAAAAAGGTTGGGTTGAGCACTCGCCATTAACCAAGATTGATTTGCAACAAGAAAGCGAGTATCTAAAAGCTATTGAGATTAAGCTTTCATTTTAGCGTATTTTTTTAGTAGCTCAGTTTGAGCTGTAATTTTCTTTTCTTTTTTAGCGCAAGTTTTACGCAAGTATTCACCATCAGGCTGGAGAATCCATGCGTTTTGATTGTCTTTGATTAGTAATTCTAATTCAGATAGGACACATTTTTTTATTGCTCTGTCTTCTATTGGCCATGCTGTTTCCACGCGACGGAAAAAGTTTCTATCCATCCAGTCAGCACTTGAACAGTAAAGCTTTGAGCGCCCGCCATTATAGAAATAAAACACGCGGGAATGTTCTAAAAACCGGCCTACTATAGAGCGAACTTCGATATTCTCTGATATGCCAGGAACGCCGGGACGTAAACAACATGGGCCACGTACGATTAACTTAATATCGACGCCTGCAATTGATGCGCGGTATAAGGCCTGAATAAGTTGTGGTTCGATCAGTGAATTGACGCGCGCAATAATTTTAGCTTTACGTTTATGCAGTGCGCGTTTAGTTTCTTTTTCTACGTATTCAATAATTGTTTTATATAAGGTAAAAGGTGCTTGTAGAACAGTATTTAATCGAGGTATTTTTGTAAAACTAGTAAGCTGTAAGAAAATCTCATGTAGGTCAGCAGTAATCTTTGGGTCCGAGGTAAACATGCCATAGTCAGTGTATAATTTTGCGGTCGACTGGTGATAATTACCGGTGCCTAGATGTGCATAACGTACGAGTTGACCGCTTTCGCGTCGAATCACAAGTATCATTTTAGCGTGCGTTTTAATGCCTACGATTCCATACACCACATGTGCCCCCGCTTTTTGCAGGCGATTGGCAAGTGCAATATTGGCCGCTTCATCAAAGCGAGCCATTAATTCAATCACCACAGTCACTTCTTTGCCTGAATTGGCTGCCATGACTAACGAATCAACGATACGTGATTGAGCGCCAGTGCGATAAAGAGTTTGTTTAATGGCTAATACTTTTGGATCCTTAGCTGCCTGATGAATAAAGTTAAGCACTGGCGTAAAAGACTGATAAGGGTGATGCATTAGCACATCTTGTTTTGAAATGATTTTAAAAAGATTCGAATCAGAGGTGATTGGATCGGGCAACATTGGCTTAAAGCCCGGATATTTAAGATCAGGGCGTTCGATTAAGTCATAGGTATTAAGTAAACGATTTAGATTCACAGGCCCGTTGACTTTATACAAGTCAATTTCTTCTAGTTCGAATTGTTGCAGCAAGTACTCCACCAAGTGATCAGGTGTATTTTTATATGTTTCCAAACGAGCAGCAGCACCATATCGTCGTGAGGCTAATTCACCTTCCAGCGCAAGTGGTAAATCATCAATTTCATCATCAACATATAGATCACTATTTCGCGTTACACGGAACTGGTAACACCCATGCACTTGTAATCCTTCGAATAATTCATGCACAAACTCATGTATGACTGAAGATAAAAAAACAAAATTTATTGATGAATTATTTTTGTCATTAGGCAGTTGTATTAAGCGAGGTAAAGATCGAGGCGCCTGTACAATGGCCAAGTGTCCGCTGCGTCCAAATGCATCCGAGCCACCCACTTCAACAATGAAGTTCAAGCTTTTATTTAAAATGCGTGGAAAAGGATGCCCGGGATCAATGCCTAACGGACTAAGCACTGGCTCCACTTGCTCGGTGAAATAGTTTTGGATCCAATCTCTTTGTACGCGCGACCATTTTTCACGTGGAATAAAATGCACATCCTCTTTGGCCAGCTCAGGAAGAATTACGTCGTTGAAAACACGATACTGTTCTTCTACTAGTATTGTGGTTGCCTCATGAATTTCGCGTAACACCTGTGTGGCTGGCTTTTGGTCGGCAGAAGTATAGCCGGTCGAGTATTCGATATGTTGCTTGATGCCCAGCACCCGAATTTCGAAAAACTCATCTAAATTTGAACAGGAAATACAAAGGAATTTTAAGCGCTCAAGCAAAGGTGTATTTTCGTCTTTGGCCTGTTCGAGCACTCGTTGGTTAAATTTTAATTGGCTTATCTCTCTATTAATAAATAAATTGGGGTCACTGACGTCAGTAACATTATTTAATACTTCGTTTTTTGCAGTCACCATGTATTACTATAGAGGTTCGATATAAATTCAAATAAGTTCTTGATAAAAAGAGATCATTTTGTTAGCTAAGGCTGTTCCATCCCACTCTTTGGCATAGCTGATAGCGGCATGTTTGGTTGTCTGATAGAAATGTGGATCATTTAATAATGATACTACTTTCTCGCAAAAATCGTCTATCTCACCATTAGTGATTTGTGCTCCCTTGCAGCCGATCAAAATATCTTTAGTTCCCATTGCGGCTACAGACACGACAGGCGTGCCCGCGGCCATCGACTCAAGTAGCACCAAACCCTGAGTTTCAGTGATAGAGCTGAAAACGAAAATATCAGCACTATGATAACAGTCAATTAACTCGCTATTACGGTCTAAATAGCCCACGAAAGCAATGTTATCATCAAGATTTAATTTCTTGGCTTGCTCCATATAAGCTGATTTAGCTGGACCTTCACCGGCTATGACTAACATAATTTCTGGGATGTGTTTTTTTACTTGATTCACCACATCAATCAGTAAACCAATGTTTTTTTCGAAAGCCACGCGACTGACATTGAGTAGAATTTTTCTATTTTCAGCAATGTTGAATTTTTTTCTAAATCGTTCTCCATCACCTGTGGCAAATTTTTTACTATTAATGCCAGTAGGAATAATTTTAATATTATTTTTAACGCCATAATCTTTTAGTAGCTCTACAATTATGGATGACGGTGCGATGACTCCCTGTGCTTGATTGCACTGATGTGACGAGAAGCGGCGGGCAAAAAACTTTAATACATGTTTAGGGATAATCGGAATGTAATGGTAAAGGTATTCTTCAAATAATGTGTGATAAGTGATAAGGCATGGAATAGCTAAATACTTGGCAATCTTGACTCCGGAATAATGCGCAACAAAGGGGGTTTGAATATGTACAAGATCAAAATTATATTGTTTTAATTCTGGGATCAGTTTGCGGATACATGATGACTTCATCATGCGGTCTTCGGGATCATAAGGAATATTGCGAGAATCTATGCGTATGATGCTTGCATCTTTTTGATCATTGCCAGTGTATTCAGGAACAATCAATACAACATGATGGCCCGCGCGTTCAAACTCATGTTTGAATGTTTGAATTGATGTCGAAACACCATTGATGCGTGGGAAATACACATCTGAAATAATCAAAATATTCATTCAGCACTCTCAATGTCTGGCATATTTACTGAAGAGATATTTTTCATTCGCTCAAGAGGATTTCGCTAAAGTTAAATTATTTATAAATTGACGCGTTGCCTGCTCCCAAGTGTATTCGAGCGCCTGCTCAATACAATCTTGCGGGTCTAGCTTGAGGGCTTCTTGAGCTGCAGTGAATAAGTCTTCATGTAATACACCGGTCTTTCCCGGTCGTACAACATCGCGTGGTCCTGTAACTGGGAAGGCAGCCACAGGCAGTCCACAAGCCATCGCTTCTAACATTACAACACCAAAAGTGTCGGTAAGACTTGGAAATACAAATACATCTCCACTGGCAATATAAGTGGCTAGCTCCTCGCCAAATTTATAACCTTCGAATTTAACATCTTGATACTTTTGACGTAATTCTTCTGAGGCCGGACCATCACCTATGACGACTTTAGTTCCCGGTAATGCGAGTGATAAAAATGCTTCGATATTTTTCTCTACCGCCACGCGACCGACATAAATCCATATGGGTCGAGGGTAACTTAAAAAGTCTTTGTCTCTGGGTTTGAAAATGTCTGTATCGACACCACGGGTCCAGAGAGATAAGTGATTAAAGTTTCTGTCTTGTAAAATTTTCCTTTGATGCGGTGTTCCCACCATAGTACGAGTGGCCTTACTGTGAAAGCGCCTAAAGAAAAAATATGAAACGCTTAATGGAATTGGGAAACGTTCTTTAATGTATTCAGGAAACTGCGTGTGATAAGACGTTGTAAAAGCAAGATCATGTTTGATGCAATAACGTCTTGCTGCGATACCTAATGGTCCCTCAGTTGCGATATGTATGTGAGTAGGAGCAAATTTTTCAACTTGCTGTCTAACAAATTTAGCCGGACTCAGGGCGAGACGAATTTCTGGATAAGTTGGACATGGAATGGTTTTACATTCGCTTGGATTGATTACTAAGACTTGGTGGCCAAAAGATTTTATTGTTTCGGTTGTCTTGCTTAACGTGGTGACGACGCCATTGACTTGAGGTTTCCAGGCGTCGGTAACAATCACTAGACGCATGTTTTGCACATTTGCAGCCTGCATAGAATTAGGTACTTTTAAAGATGTACTTTACTTTGAGGAAGGGGTGTATTGTTGCACTTAAGAAAGAATAGTGCACCAGTTTACAAGTATTATTGAATTAAGCGACGGCGACGTCCTGTTCTTCTTGAATGCCGTGATCCGATAAAGGCGTTAAGGTACGTTTATAGTCTTCATCCCAGGAGATTAGCTCAAGGCTACCATCATCATGTTCAATCATCGCCGAGCAACTTTCTACCCAGTCGCCATCGTTACAATACAACACACCATTAATGTGACGCACCTCAGCATGGTGTATGTGACCACATACTACGCCATCAACCTTTCTATCTTTTGCTAAATGCGCTAACGCAGTTTCAAAACTGCCTATATAGTTAACTGCATTTTTGACTTTAAGTTTTAAGTATTTCGCAAGTGACCAGTAATCTTGTTTGAACACTTTGCGAAAAATATTGACATATTGATTGAGCTGTAAAAGGACGTCATACGCCCAGCTACCTAGCTTCGCAATCATTTGGCTATGCTTCACGATAGTATCGAACTCGTCACCATGAAGGATCAATAACTTTTTACCATCAGCCGTTTCATGCTGATAATCGAGGTGAATTTCTACGTTACCGAATGAATAACCGGCGTAATCTCGCATTGCCTCATCATGGTTGCCTGGCACATATATGACTTTAGTACCGTGTTTGGCTTTACCCAGAATCGAGCGCACTACGTTAGTGTGCTGCTGTGGCCAGTAAGATGATTTTTGCAGACTCCAAAAGTCAACAATATCACCAACTAAATACAGGTATTCTGTCTCTGTGCTGTGTAAAAAGTCGAGGAGGTTTTCTGCCTGACAACCGCGGAAACCTAAGTGAACGTCTGAGATCCAAACACTTCGAACTCGGAGCAGGGTAGGTGTACTCAAATTAAAAGTCCGTTTATTGACTGATTCATCATTGGCCACACAAATTATAGTGGCTTGATGACAAACTTATTAAGATTTTGTGAAGTATTTATTAAAAAAGGAATTTAACCCGATGAAATTACAAGTGTTGTCACAATATCTTCATATTTATATAACAGAGTTGACACAACTGTTTATTACGATCTATTCACATATAGAGGGTTGGGTAACCAAGGTATGTCTGAGCTCAGGACAAGCAGCGTGTTTGATCGCATCGACCAAATAGAAATGCGTTTATGTATGCTCCTAAATAATAGCAGTGAACGTACATTTATACGTTTATTTTTTCGTGTTATCAGTCGTTTAGGCGATGGCGTCTTCTGGTATTCACTACTCGCCTTCCTGCCGTACTTCAATGGCAAGATTGGCTACTACCAGGCCACTCATATCTTAGTCACCGCTCTCAGTGTACTCGTTGTCTACAAATATTTGAAAAAGACGCTCGTACGTGAAAGACCCTATATCAGCTTTGACAACATACAACAGGCGGCACCGGCGCTAGATCGATACAGCTTCCCGTCTGGACACACCATGCATGCGCTATCTTTTGCGATTATGTTCAGCTATTACTTACCTGCAGATGGCACCTCTTGTTTGGGGCTTTGCTGCCTTAGTGGCTATGTCACGCGTGATCCTTGGCTTGCATTATCCATCGGATGTTTTAGCTGGTGCATTACTGGGTTCTGCACTGGCCTTATTAAGCCTATTTGTATTCACTATTTGATTTAAATCTCACGTACATGATCATTGATGGATCAATTGTTTGATCAATGAGTTAAAAACTCAACATCCTATAAACGGTGGGCAATCACTTAACGGCACTAGAGGATGTGAAGAAGGCGCAAATAGGACAAAAATCGCAGTCGGTAGACCACTAAGAAGGTGCTTTTATTTCGAGTTTGTAACATACATTTAACGTGGATCGTGAATAATCGCCCCCTAAATGACAATTAGCCTATAAACGTGGGTCACTATGGATTTACAATCAGAGCTGCAGCCAGCTAAATATTCTTCTCAGTCCATGAAAAAACACCGCATATTGATCGTTGAAGACGAAAAACCAATTCGTGACATGGTGTATTTTGCGCTCGATAGCGATGGCTATGAAATTCTCGAGGCTGTCGATGGCAAGCAAGCGACAGAAAAGCTTGCCCAAGAACTGCCGAGTTTAATCCTCATGGACTGGATGTTACCAGATGTGTCTGGTCTCGAACTTGTCAGACGGATCAAACGCGATGAGGTAACCAGCCATATCCCAGTCATTATGTTGACTGCAAAAACAGAAGAGCGAGACAAAATTGAAGGATTAGATTCTGGTGCTGATGATTACATCACTAAACCATTTTCTGTGAGAGAGTTATCAGCAAGAATACGCGCGGTGATGCGCCGAGTAGACGGCAGTGAAAGTGATAATAAACTCAATTATGGCAAGTTAGTGCTTGACCTAGATGCCCATCATGTAATCATTGACGATACACAAATTGAGGTGGGACCAACAGAATTCAGGTTATTAGAATTCTTTATGACGCATCCTGATAAAGTATACAGTAGGGCGCAGTTACTTGATTTCGTTTGGGGACGCAGTAAATTTGTGGAAGAGCGAACTGTAGATGTGCATATTTTACGATTGAGAAAATTATTGAAACCTTATAATTGTCATAAAATGGTTCAAACAGTTCGAGGCTATGGATATCGCTTTGTTGTTGAGAAGTAATGCATATCGCCTCCATCTGGGTTGAACTTAAGCTAGCCTTATTAACATTTATTATTAGCCTCGTAGTTGGCTATTTCACAGGTCACTGGGCGCTATCAGTATCGATTGGGTTGTTTGCCTTTATTGTTTGGCAATTGCGTCAAACCATGTACCTACGTCGTTGGTTGAATGCGGGCGCGCCTCTGGATAGTGCGCCAGATTTATATGGTTCTGCGTATCAAATTGTTACTCAAGTATGCGACATTAAAAAACTCACTCAAGAAGAACAATCTAATTTAGAGCGCTTATTGACGCGTTTCAATGCAGCAACTAAAGCGATGCCCGACGCGATGCTTATTGTCGATCAGAGCCAGACTATAGAGTGGGCGAACCCGGCAGCAAAAACGCTATTAAGTATAGATCCATCAAAAGATATTGGTCAGCGCATTGATAACATTGTGCGAGATCCTGACATTACTAATTATCTTCGAAGTGCACATTATGCAGAGCCACTTGAATTTTCCTCGTCCGGCAGTACTGACAATGACTTGATGCTTAAAGTAGTGCCTTATGATGATGGCAAAAAATTATTAATTGTGCATGATCATGGTGATTTAATGAGACTGCAAAACATTCGAAAAGTATTTGTTTCGAATGCTTCACATGAAATGCGAACACCCTTAACAGTCATTATTGGCTATTTAGAGACACTTTCTCTACGTGAAGAAATGTCAAATATTACTCGCAGAGGTGTAGAGGGCGCTCTCGAACAAGCACAGCGTCTGAAACAGCTTATTGAGGATTTGCTTTCATTATCACGTCTTGAGAGTGTGCCGCTCAACAGGACAGCAATGGAAGTAATTGATATTACTTTACTCGTGCGAGAAGGCATTGAGTTGGTGAAATCTTCGGATATTTATAAACAGCAACAATTTAGTGTTCGCCTCGATGAAGGAGTGAATGTCAGTGGTGATTACCGTGAACTGCAAAGTGCGGTACAAAACATTTTAGATAATGCTGTCAAGTACTCACCTGAAAATTCCCAAATTGACGTCAGCTGGACGCGCCTCATAGAGGGAGACTCGATACTCACAATCATGGATAGTGGTGAAGGTATAGATGAAACACATATTCCGCGCCTGACAGAGCGTTTCTATAGAATTGATACCGGACGTTCGCGGGATATGGGCGGCACCGGGCTTGGGCTATCCATTGTTAAACATGTTATGGAGAGACATGGTGGCGAGTTGCGCATTAGTAGTCAAAAAGGGGTCGGTACGAAAGTGCAGCTGTATTTCCCTGCCATACATAATGATTATTCTGAGCAACGAGTTAGCGCATAATCTTTCCCTGCTGTAATATGAATGTAGCAATCAAGTAATAAAGTCTAGATTCCAAATCATATAAGCCGATTTCTCGGTAATTCTAAATTCAGTAGGAGAATACATGAACTTTAAGCATATGGCTGCGGGGTTAACCGCGCTGGTAGCAGTCTCGACTCACTCAGCGTTCGCTGAGCCCAAGGTTGATGAGAATTTAAAGGATTACTCTGTAGCAAGCGGTGTCTCTGGCAATCTGTCGAGTGTGGGTTCAGATACGTTGGCTAACCTGATGACACTATGGGCAGAGGACTACAAGCGATTCTATCCCAACGTAAACATCCAGATACAAGCAGCTGGCTCATCAACTGCGCCACCTGCCTTAAGTGAGGGCACCTCAAATTTTGGTCCCATGAGCCGTAAGATGAAAGATAAAGAAATTGCGGCGTTTGAAGAAAAGTACGGCTACAAGCCAACAGCTATTCCAGTTGCGATTGATGCGCTTGCGGTATTTGTTCATAAAGATAATCCAATTCAAGGTTTATCAATTCAGCAAGTCGATGCCATTTTTTCCAGCACACGAAAGTGTGGCCATAAGGATATTATCAATAACTGGGGTGATCTTGGTCTACCCGGAGAATGGGCGCGTAAAGATGTGCAGTTGTTTGGGCGAAATTCTGTATCCGGAACTTACGGTTACTTTAAAAAGAAAGCACTATGTAAAGGTGACTTTAAGTCAAATGTAAACGAACAACCGGGTTCTGCATCTGTCGTTCAGTCGGTGACTCAGTCGCTGAATGGTATTGGCTATTCTGGCATTGGCTATAAAACAACGGGTATTCGCGCGCTTCCTCTGGCTAAAGGTGGCTCGACAAAATATGTCGACGCGACGCCTGAAAACAGCTATATCGGGCAAGTATCCTTTAGCGCGCTTCCTCTATATGTATGTCAATAAGCATCCCAACAAACCTCTGTCTCCAATGGAGGCCGAGTTTGTAAAATTAGTTCTATCCAAAGTAGGGCAGAAAGTTGTTGTCAAAGATGGCTATATTCCATTACCTGCAAAAGTCGCGGATAAAACACTTAGTTCACTGGGCCTGTAGAGGATAATTCGAATTTATTAGGCATAAGCATCAGTAAAAAACATACAAGCCCTATTAATTTATATAGGGCTTTCTTTTTTATCTTACATTCATAATGTTCTAGTATAATTCTGAGCGATAAATTACAACTATAATTCAGAATTCAGGATATGGACTCTACTAGTCTCTCGAGAGAATCAGCGCAAAATCAACGCAGATGGAAATTGCGAAGAGCAATAGATACGATTGCGCGTCGTGTAGTAGAAGTCGGTGGTATAGGAGTCATTGCCGCGATTGCGTTGATATTTTTATTTTTGCTCAGTGTTGTTTATCCCTTATTTGACAAACCTTCCATTGAACAAACAAGCACTTACGACGCGCCTGGCATCAGCAAGGACACGCTCTATTATGCAATAGAGGAACAAGCTGAAATCGCTTTACGAGTCACTCAGCAAGGTGAGCTAATATTTTTTAATGTTGAGAATGGAATACCCATCATCAAGGAAAATTTGCCCATACCTGACGGCGATACAATCACCTCATACAACACTGTCAATGAATCGTCAGGGGTTCTGTCCGTGGGCTTGCAGTCGGGCGGGATATTATTTTTTCAACACCAGTATCAACTTGAATTTACAGAATCTGAACGAATTATTCACCCACAGGTAATTTATCCCTATGGTGAAGACGTATTTTATATCAGTGATTCGCCACTTGATTTATATGCGCTTGGTGAAAACGAAGAATCACTGGCTATCGCTTTTGCACATAACGATGAAAAAATAATATTACAGTCGTTCACAAAAGAGTCTTCATTTATTGATGAAAATGTCACCCTGGAAGAAGGACAACGGTCTGAGTATCAATATAGCGAGGCGATTCTGGGCATGTTAGTGGATCCTGAACAAGAGTGGACGTATGTGTTAAATCAGCAAGGAGTGATATCGGTATTTGATATTCGTAATCAGTCTTTGCAGTTTCAGGAAAATGTTCGCGTCACAGAAAATGGCAGCAAGCCAACACTGCTAAAATATTTAACTGGTGGTATCTCTTTATTAATTGGCGACAACCAAGGCAAGTTGTCACAGTGGTTCCAAGTGCGTAGCGATGGAGAGCTTCCATTTCGGTTAACTAAAATACGTGATACACAAATCGATAGTTCGCCAGTGACAGGATTGGTAACTGAACAATTACGTAAAGGTGTTATTGCTTCCAGTCAAGCAGGTCGGGTGAAACTGCTCTATACAACCAGTGAACGTGATTTGTTATCGTTATCTGCGAGCGATGGGGCAATCAGTCACTTGGCTGTTGCGCCACGTGCTGACATATTCATTGTTGAAGATCGACATAACAAAATACAGGCTTGGCAAACTGATAATCACCATCCTGAATCATCATTAAAATCTTTATGGGGAAAAACCTGGTACGAGGACTACCTCGAACCGGATTATATTTGGCAGTCGTCATCTGCCAGCAGTGACTTTGAACCTAAGTTTAGTTTAGTGCCGTTAACTTTCGGAACCCTCAAAGCCGCATTTTATGCCATGCTGTTTGCAATGCCCCTAGCAATATGCGGGGCGATCTATACAGCGTATTTTATGGCACCTTCCATGCGCGGCATTGTGAAGCCAAGCATTGAGATTATGGAAGCGTTGCCAACAGTGATACTAGGCTTTTTAGCTGGGCTATGGTTGGCACCGTTTGTAGAACAACACATGCCGGGTGTGTTTAGTATCTTCTTAATCATGCCAATTGGAATTGTCATCATGGCGATGATTTGGTGGCGTTATCAAACTGCTGCGCGTCGATGGATTCCCGAAGGTTGGCAAGCAGCGGCTTTAATATTACCGATTATTATTCTTGCCGTATTATGCATAGAGATTTCACCCTATTTAGAAAAATGGTTGTTCGGTGGCAACATCCGTATCTGGATGAGTGAAGAGTTAGGCATCGGGTTTGACCAAAGAAATGCACTAATTATTGGTATCGCCATGGGCTTTGCTGTGATTCCAACTATTTTCTCTATCGCAGAAGACGCTATCTTTAGTGTGCCAAAACATCTTACTGCGGGCTCACTTGCGTTAGGGGCAACGCCTTGGCAGACACTTGTTAGAGTTGTTTTACTATCTGCCTCTCCAGGAATTTTTTCCGCGGTCATGATTGGTTTTGGTCGTGCAGTCGGAGAAACAATGATTGTGCTGATGGCGACGGGTAACACTCCGGTGATGGACTTTAGTATTTTCCAGGGGATGCGTACATTGTCTGCTAATGTGGCAGTTGAGTTACCCGAGTCTGAGGTAGATAGCACTCACTATCGCATTCTTTTCCTGGCAGCGTTTGTGTTATTTCTTTTTACTTTTTTCTTTAATACGGTGGCGGAAATTGTGCGTCAACGGTTAAGGAAAAAATACAGTAGCTTGTAACGCATATGGACACAGAAAAGCTAAGTTTCTATAAAAGTGGAACACCGTGGGTATGGTTAAATGCAGGTGCTGTTTCTATCAGCATTATTATGGTCGTTGGTCTATTGATACTCATTGCAGTTCGTGGCTTGGGCCATTTTTGGCCTAAAACAATTTGGGAGATTGACTACAAAGAAGGTGATAACCAAGTTGTTCTTTTAGGTGAGCGTGCCAAGGTAGAACAAGTGGCTACCAAGCAACTGGTTGCTTCCGGTCTGAAATTTGAATTTGAAGAAGAGTTTGTTGAAAGAACATTGCTCAAAATTGGTAATAGAGAGCTTTATGGCGTTGACTTTAACCTAATTGTAGCCCCTGGCGAACTGGAGGTGCGTAAGCCTGAACATGCGATAGTGTTTGAGAGGACTCAATGGGGTAATTTTTATGGCTACCTACAAGCGATTGAAGAAAATGGGCAACCTATTAGCGTTGACGCCGATGAGTTATGGCAGTCGTTGCAGGTCAGGATGGCAAGAGTTGATGAACTAAGAGACGAAATCCACAAAATTGAAAAATTTGATATTGGTAAGATTAATTACCAAATTGAAAAACTACGTTTGCAGGAACGTAAAATAGAGCTAAGTGGTGTAACGAATCCGCAAGCACAAGCGGAAATAGATCAGCGACGTAAACAGCTTGATGATGATTATCAAGTATTAAAGCGTGAGCTGGATAAACTATACAGTGCTATTTCACGTGATAGAGCATGGATGAGAGTGCCTGACGGAAGAGAAAAATATATTAATCTTGCCGATGTTGTAAAAGCTACCAAGCCGAATGCCATGAGCACCAGTGACAAGTTTTTACGCTACTTTGTTAACTTGAAAGATTTTGTTACAGATGATCCGCGTGAAGCGAACACTGAAGGGGGAATTTTTCCTGCAATTTTTGGTACGGTGATGATGGTAATTCTAATGTCAGTTATCGTCACGCCCTTCGGCGTTATTGCAGCCATTTATTTGCGTGAATATGCCAAACAAGGGTTCATTACCCGTTTAGTGAGGATCTCCGTAAACAATTTGGCTGGCGTGCCTTCGATTGTTTATGGTGTATTTGGATTAGGCTTTTTTGTTTATTTTGTTGGTGGCACGATTGATGAACTGTTTTACCCAGAGGCTTTACCTGCGCCAACGTTCGGCTCGGGTGGACTACTATGGGCATCGTTAACATTAGCATTGTTAACTGTGCCAGTGGTAATTGTTGCCACAGAAGAGGGGCTTGCACGTATTCCCAGCTCAGTTCGAGAAGGCTCTTTAGCGTTAGGCGCAACTAAAGCTGAAACGTTATGGCGGACAGTGATACCGATGGCCAGTCCCGCCATGATGACGGGATTAATTTTAGCGGTAGCACGTGCTGCAGGTGAAGTGGCACCACTCATGTTAGTGGGTGCTGTCAAGCTGGCTCCGTCTTTGCCATTAGACCTAAACGCGCCCTACTTACATTTGGAAAGAAAATTCATGCATCTTGGCTTCCACATTTATGATGTTGGTTTCCAAAGTCCCAATGTAGAGGCTGCTCGTCCACTTGTTTATGCCACAGCACTAATATTAGTTGTGGTGATTGTTTTATTAAATCTGTCTGCGATTTATATCCGCAATCAATTGCGTGAAAAGTATCGCACGATGGAGCACTAGCAGAATTATTATAGAGTGATGTGATTATGAATATTGATACCCCAAGTGTTTCAGATACGGTGTTTCAAGGGACTGAGTCAAAATCTATCGGTGACGAAGAAGTTTGTCTTGAGTGTGTAGACTTCTCACTTTATTACGGTGATAAGCAAGCACTTTTTAAAGTTAATATTAAGATCCCATCTAAACGCGTTACGGCTTTTATTGGGCCTAGTGGTTGTGGTAAGTCAACTTTGCTGCGAAGCATGAATCGTATGAATGATCTTGTCGATGGTGTACGTTTAGAAGGTGAATTATTACTTCGAGGGGAAGATGTGTACCATCGCAGTGTCAATGTCACGGATCTTCGGAGACGCGTTGGCATGGTGTTTCAAAAACCCAATCCCTTTCCTAAATCCGTTTTTGAAAATGTCGCCTATGGTCTGCGTTTACAAGGCGTGAATAATAAAAGAGAAATTGAAGACCGCGTCGAGTGGTCACTCAAACGTTCTGCGCTATGGGAAGAGGTTGGTAACCGATTACAAGATAATGCATTTGCTCTATCTGGTGGACAGCAGCAACGGTTAGTTATCGCTAGAGCAATTGCCATACAGCCAGAAGTTTTATTACTTGATGAACCGGCGTCTGCACTCGATCCAATTTCAACTTTAAAGATAGAAGAGCTCATTTTTGAGCTTAAGTCACAATACACGGTGGCCATTGTGACGCATAATATGCAACAAGCTGCACGCGTATCTGACTATACAGCCTTCATGTACCTAGGTGAGCTCATTGAATTTGACGCAACGGATCGCCTGTTTACGAATCCAAGAGAAAAGAAAACAGAAGACTATATTACAGGTCGATACGGATAATGCGGAGTTTTATTACAATTACTGTATATACATTGCATGCATTTGTATATACAATAAAGATCTTGGACGAGAGGGTCTAAACAATTATGTCTTTTCAACATGCCGGACAACATATACTCCATCAATTTGATGATGATTTAGAGTCAACACGCAATAAAGTGTTGAATATGGGCGGAATGGTTGAAAAACAAGTTGAGAAAAGCCTGTTAGCCCTAGTCAAATCAGATAGCAGTCTAGCTGAGCAAGTGGCAATGAATGATTACCAGGTCAATGCGCTTGAAGTGTCCATTGATGAGGAGTGCAATCACATACTTGCCTTACGACAACCGACCGCGAGTGATTTGCGTCTTGTGGTTGCGATTATCAAAACTATTACAGATTTAGAACGTATTGGTGATGAAGCTGAAAAAATTGGTCGCTACGCGATAGATTTGGCCACTGAAGAGCGAAATAAACTATATTTCGCTGAAATTAATGCGCTAGGAGATCAAGTAAAAAAAATCTTACGTGATGCACTTAATGCGTTTGCCCGTCTGGATGTCGCAAGTGCATTTGAAACTGCTGCATTAGATAAAAACATTAATAAAGAATACGACACCATCACACGTAAGCTGGTCAAGTCGATGACGGATGATCGTGAATCTGTTGAACGAGGCCTGAAAGTGATGTGGTGCGCGCGAGCACTTGAACGTATCGGTGACCACGCAAAGAATATTTGTGAATATGTAATCTTTACTGTGGAAGGCAAAGATGTACGCCATACTAGCTTCAAACAGGCCTTAGAGGAGTTTGAAAACAAATCATAATTTTCATCGAACTTTATAAGTAGATATTTAAAACAAAAAAGCCCCGCAGAAAACTGCGGGGCTTTTTTATGCCAAGTGCTATGGGCTTAAAATGCAATTGCCATTACAAGTGCAATGACCACTACAACTACGCCAACGACTAATGCAGGAACGTCATAGTTCATGGGTACTCCCGTAAAGTATAGAATGCTGCTTGATATTATTATGTGCTTGAGATTATATTGGCTTATGCATATCCGTACAACAGTGACGAGGAAACCAATCAAATCCCTCTAAGTACATGAATTATCAGCCACTTTTGAAGCGTGCTGGCTTAATATCTAAATTTTCAACGAACTGGCGAGTAACCCCTAACTTTTCTGCCGTCATCACACGAATAGCCGTGAGCGTATATTCAGGATATTCCTCGGCGAGTGAGCTGGCAATTTCATAACATTTTGCCTCTAAAATTTTATCCTCATCCAGGCCAGCCTCGGCAGCGAGTTTTTTTATGACAACATTCTCTGTTTTTGCTTCGTTTTTCTTATTGGCTGCACTTTTTACAGGAGCCTTTGCTGCAGGTTTTGAGGGTGCCTTTTTTGCCACAGGAGTAGGATTCGCGGCTTTTGGCTTTTTACGTGGCACGGTATTTTGTACAGGTTTAACGGCTGGCTTGTTGCTTGCGGGTTTGGACGTACTTGCCTTATTAGAAGTTATTTGAGCGCTCGTTGTGGCTTTGTCCTGCTGTTCAACAATCTTCCACATGCTTTCCATAATTTGAATAGCGCTTAGGGTAGCTGTGGCAGTAAGGCCTTTAGGAATAGCAGCCATGATAATTTTTGAATGAATTAACATAGAAAGACAATACCATTCAGTAGAACCAGTCTTTGCTTTGTTAAATCTGTCTGTTAATACTTTTGTATCACTTAAATCACCAAACTCACTGGGTATTTGGGACTCGACTAGTTTATCAATATCTGCCAGTAACTGATGTATGTCGTTATAGCTACTTTGATTGTACTTACGAAATTCATCAAAGCGCACAGCCCAGTCAACAGAATACAATGCTTCTGATAATGGGCTTGTTACCATATGGGTATCGTCATTCATATCTGTTTTATTTATTGTGGACGAATATTTAGTTCGTCAAGTCGTTGTTTACTCACATTAAGCTTGTTGGAGAGTAGTAGACGTAATGCATTAATAGTGCAATGAGGATACTTCTTGCTGAGTGCATTCATCGCAGCGTTATAGCTTTCTATTTCTAGATCTGCGCTATCTGAATTATTTAGAATCTCTTCAACTGACTTTTGATCTTTTAAGAATTGTTCACGGTCTTGTGCGAAATGTCCTTGCCAGCGAAAATCCGCTAATAAGAAACCAAGTAATATTGTTGTTGCCTGGTCGCCACTTTCGAGCGCAGAGCGTAAAGTAAATGATTGCAATAAACTGTTACCTGCGTACCACTCGGTCGACCCTTCCTCAATGCTATCCAACCTGGCTTGTAGCGCGTTGATTTCGGTCGGTAAGCTCGCATCCTTAAGTATATGGTGGGCCCAGCGGTCGACTTCTTTGAGGCTTTTATCCAGCGGTGCACTATTAGGGTCGTTGGTATTTTCTACTCTAGCAAGCGTGGCTAATGGATCATTATCTTTTTCTGTTGGCCAAAAAAATTCTGCGTTGGACTCCATTCAGACTTCCCTAAAAACGTGATTATTTGGATGTTTATACATTAATTGTAAATTTAAAAACGTGATAAGTTGTCGATGCTCGACAAATTTTAGATATAGGGAAATATTCGGCCGATATATGGCTAAAATTCAGATGTTTACGGTGCAGAACTTTCTAAATTGAGATATCTCTAAAGCACAACTCAAGCAAAAAATATAAGAGGAAGAATTCATGAGTTTACACAGGATAGCGCAGTTAACATTAGTTGCAGGCTTAACGATCAGCATGGCAGCATGCACAACGATTAATCCTTATACAGGGGAACAACAAACAAGTAAGGCAGCAAAGGGTGCGGCTATCGGTGCGGCAGCGGGTGCTGTGGTGGGCCTGATCAGTGGTGATGATGGTCGTGAGCGAAGAAAAAGAGCATTAATCGGCGCTGGTGTCGGTGCGATTGCTGGCGGAGGTGTCGGTTATTACATGGACGTCCAAGAAGCTAAATTACGTGAAAAACTTGCTGGAACTGGCGTGAGTGTTACCCGTGATGGCGATAACATTATTTTGAATATGCCAAGCCATATCACATTCGCAGTTGACAGCGCGGATATCAGTAGTCAGTTCTATCGTGTCCTCGATTCCGTCACAATTGTAGTTAATGAGTATGATAAAACACTCATAGAAGTCATGGGACATACGGATAGCACCGGTACAGAAGAGTATAATCAAAGACTCTCAGAAAGAAGAGCACAAAGCGTGACAGAATATTTCGTCAGTCGTGAAATCATTTCTGGGCGTCTTCAACATTACGGGTATGGAGAAAACTACCCGGTTGCAAGTAATGAATCCGAGCAAGGCCGCGCACTCAATCGACGTGTTGAGATTGCTCTAGTGCCCATTACGGCAAGCTAACAGATTTATTAGAATATTAAAAAAGGCCCTGGCAATTGTCGGGGCCTTTTGTTTGAATGCTGAAAAACTATCGCGTGAATGAAACACTATGGCCCAAGGTACCCTCTATATTGTGTCTGCCCCCTCTGGCGCGGGTAAAACCAGTCTACTGGCCGCGGTACGAAAGCAACTGCCACATTTAAAGGTTGCGATATCACATACAACACGCGCTCCTCGTCCAGGTGAACGTGATGGCGAGCACTATTATTTTGTCACCCCGGAAACATTTCAAGAAATGCTTGCTACTGACGAGTTTCTAGAACATGCACAGGTTTTTGGCAATTTTTACGGAACATCGAAACAATCTGTCAACAGTATACTGGCCAGGGGTGAGCACGTAGTACTCGAAATTGATTGGCAGGGTGCACAGCAGATCAGTCGCATTTACCAACAAGCTATATCAATTTTTATACTTCCCCCTTCTATTGAGGCCCTAGAGCATCGTTTGCGCACGCGAGCGCAAGACTCAGATGAAGTGATTGAAGCACGCATGGCACAAGCGAAGAATGAAATAAGTCATTATGACGAATATCAGTACTTGATAATCAATGATGATTTGCAGCAAGCTGTGCAGGCACTATGCGGGTTATTTAGCACGCCAATTGATTATAGTCCGCCCGATATGCACAAACTGCAATGCTTATTATCGACCAGTGACGAATAAATTTGCGATTATTCATAGGCTCGTGATGTAGTTTATCGGCATAAAATCGACTACACTTTAGACATTGGGATAATAATTAAAGGAGATTAAAGAGTGGCACGCGTAACAGTAGAAGATTGCTTAGAAAAAATTGATAATCGCTTCAAACTTATCATGGTTGCCAGTAAGCGTGCGCGTCAGATTGCAATGGGAACAGAACCACTTGTGGAATGGGAAAACGATAAGCCCACGGTGGTGGCATTGCGTGAAATTGCCGATGAATTAATCACAGAAGAATCTCTTAAAGAAACACCACTCACTAGTTCTGAAGAACTTCTCTCTGAGGAGATGGGTGAAGTTGACGCACTGGCTGCGGCATTACATGCCGAAATAGGTATCGAGCTCAGCCAAATGCAATCCGAGAGCAGTGCAACCAATCCAACCACTAATTCAGACCAAGGAGATGCTAACGAGCAAGATATGTAAATATCATTGTTTAATAGCAATGTATGGCAACAGCAGCATCCTCTAAAGACTCCTCCCCAACACTACATGCTGTCAAGCCATCACGTTTCCTTATAAGTGAATTATGTGAGTTACTTGATTCATATTTAGACCCCGCAGATGTAAAGCTTGTCTATCGAGCTTACCTGTTTAGCGCCGAAGCTCATGAAGGGCAAAAGCGCTTAAGCGGTGAGCCATATATATTTCACCCATTGGCAGTGGCAAAAATTATGGCTGAGATGCGTTTGGACTATCAAAGCATTGCAGCTGCGATTCTGCATGATGTGATAGAAGATACGCCCACCGCTAAAGAACAAATCAAAGAAGAATTTGGGGAAAGTGTTGCTGAACTCGTTGATGGTGTGAGTAAGCTAACTCACTTAACATTTTCTACACGCGCTGAAGCACAAGCAGAAAATTTTAGAAAAATGATGTTAGCCATGGTGCGCGATATACGCATCATTATTATTAAATTGGCTGATCGCTTACATAATCTTCGCACAATAGAGGTTATGCGTAGTGATAAAAAACGTCGAATTGCAAAAGAAACATTAGATATTTATGTGCCGATCGCGCAACGCTTGGGCATGCATCAAATTCGAGTAGAACTAGAACACTTAGCATTTCGGGCCATGTATCCACTACGGTATGGCGCATTGGCCAATGCAGTTAAAAAGAATCAAAAAAATCGCAAAAAAATAATGCGCGAGGTTGAAGCATCCATTTGCGAGCAGCTAGAAAGTGCCAATATAGAAAGCAGAATATTTGGCCGAGAAAAAAATCTTTATAGCATTTACAAAAAAATGCGTGCGAAAAGCATTTCATTTTCTGAAGTCTATGATGTGTATGCAATTCGATTGCTGGTGAAAGATATTGATACCTGTTATCGCACTTTGGGAACAGTACATAACTTATATAAACCAGTGCCAGGCAAGTTTAAAGATTATATTGCTATCCCGAAAAAAAATGGTTATCAATCGCTGCATACAATTTTATTTGGGCCACAAGGTGTTGTCATTGAAGTGCAGATTCGTACTGAAGAAATGGATTTAATTGCCGAAGCAGGTGTGGCAGCCCACTGGATATATAAAAGTGCGGAAGAGGATAGTGGTTCAATTAGAGCACATGCAAGTACGCGCAAATGGATCGCAGAGATCATGGAGATACAACAGAATACGCGTAACTCCATGGAATTTCTTGAGAGTGTTAAAATTGATCTGTTCCCAGATGAAATATATGTATTCACCCCTGCCGGCGATATCATAGTGCTACCAAGGGGCAGTTCCGCGGTAGACTTTGCCTATGCAGTGCACTCCGATTTAGGCAACACCTGTATCGCGGCCAAGATAGATCGTAGAATTTCACCTTTGAGTACAAGTTTAGAGAATGGCCAGACAATTGAAGTAATCTCTACGCCAAGTGCTCGGCCCAAAACGAGTTGGTTGAATTTCGTCACGACAAATAAAGCGCGCGTTAATATTCGTCATTATTTGAAAAATTTACAACGTGAGGAAGCTATCAAGTTAGGTGAGCGCCTGTTTAAAAAAGCTATCTCTTCCTATAATCATTCATTTGATAAAATAAAAAAGAAAGACATCAACCGCCTACTTGAGAGTGTCAAACTTGACTCATTAGAAGACTTATTTGCAGAAATAGGTTTAGGTGAGCGAGTCGCGGAGTTAATGATACAAAATTTGCTTGGTATAGAAGAGCCAAAGCCCAAGCGTCGACGATTGCGTTCAACGAAAAAAAATCCGCTTGCCATACGTGGCACAGAGGGTGTGGTGGTTAATTTCGGTAAATGCTGTAGCCCAATTCCAGGCGATCAGATCATAGGTGTCATGACCTCAGGTAAGGGTTTGGTTATTCATCGTGAAAGGTGTCGTAACATAGATCGTAAAAATGCTTTCAAGGATAAGTGGGTAACGGTCTCTTGGGCGGAGCAGCTGCAACAAGACTTTGTTGCTACTGTACGTGTGGAAACGATCAACCAGCGCGGTGTGTTAGCAACACTTGCTGCACGTATTGCGGATGCAGGGTCCAATATTGACGATATCTCTTTTGAAGATAAAGATGGTAAAAATACTACAATTACATTTGCTATTGGCGTGCGTGATAGAAAGCAACTAGCCAATATCATTCGTACACTGCGAGCCAATCCAAACGTGCTGAAAGCATCACGAATGAATGCATAAGCAATAATTTTATTAACAGGAGTTACTATGAGTAAAACGATCATCGCCACCGATCGTGCACCACAAGCTATTGGAACATATTCTCAAGCAGTTAAAGTGGGAACAACGGTGTATATGTCTGGCCAGATTCCGTTAGACCCCAGCACAATGGAACTAATTGATGGCGGCGTTGACGCTCAAATTAAACGCGTGTTTGATAATCTTGCTGCTGTGGCAGAGGCAGCTGGTGGTTCATTGGATAATGTCGTCAAATTAAATATATTTCTAACTGATTTAACCTGTTTCCCAACAGTGAATGAAATTATGGCGAATTATTTTCAAAAACCTTATCCGGCGCGCGCTGCAATTGGTGTCGCATCATTACCTAAAGGCGCAGAAGTAGAGATGGATGCAGTGTTAGAACTTTAATCCCATTTGTAGTGCCTTTTTTATATTTACAGTAATTAATTTTTCTAGCTAGTAACAATACAGCGACGTCCAAGCTAAAGTGGTTGTAAGCTAAATGAGTGATCTGCAAAGCCTTTCGGGCATCACACCTAAAACAATAGATAATTTAGCCAGACTAAATATATATTCCATATTTGATTTATTGTTTCATTTGCCATTGCGCTATAACGACCGCACAGTGATAACAAACATTGTTGATATTGCTTTAAACAACGAGTTGCAAGTGCTTGGTAGAGTATATAACACAAAAGTTGTCTATAAGCGTAAACGCATGATGACGGCCACGCTGCTTGATGATACTGGTGAACTGAGTCTACGTTTTTTCCATTTCAGTACTACCCAGCTAAAAGGCTTAGCTGATGGCAAGCGAGTGTTATGTTTTGGTGAAGCGCGCAGGAATGGGCGTAAGATAGAGATGGTGCATCCACAATATCGTGTGTTACATGACGATGAAGCCATTGTGCTGCCTGATCGACTAGAGCCTGTCTATCCAACTACCAAGGGATTGCAGCAAAAGCGGTTACAGTCACTCATTGAGAAGGCCTTGAAATGGGCCACTGACAATCAAATTTATTTTGCAGATGTGCTGGCTGATATGCAAAAAGATGTTATGCCTGAGATGTCTCTGTTAGAAATGCTCAACGAGGTCCATCAGCCGCATGTGGATAGTAATAATCATGCCTTGATGGAAAGAAATCATCCTGCTCAGCAACGCCTAATTTTTGATGAGTTACTTGCGCATCACCTGAGCATTATGAAAATTCGTGTCAGCACAGAGCAGCGCAAAGGGTATGCCATACAGTCGACGAATTGTTTAGTAGAGCCTTTTATAAATAATTTACATTTCACAATGACAGCTGCGCAACAGAAAGTTTTGCAAGAAATTAAACACGATATGAAAGCTGAGCGGCCGATGATGCGCTTGGTGCAAGGCGATGTCGGTAGTGGTAAAACAGTTGTTGCCTTGATAGCTTGTCTGTATGCCGTAGAAAACAATTATCAAGCTGCCATCATGGCGCCGACTGAATTATTAGCTGAACAGCATTACCGCTATTTTACAAATCAATTGTTACCACTGGGTATTCAGGTGGCATGGTTATCTTCCGGATTACCAGTGAAAAAGAAAAGAGAGATGTTGCACTTAATTGCAAGTGGCACTGCAGCAGTCGTTGTCGGCACTCATGCATTATTTCAAGAAGGCGTAGTATTTAATAATCTTGCGTTAAGTATTACTGATGAGCAACACCGTTTTGGTGTGCATCAGCGTTTGCAGCTAACTCAAAAAGGGTCTGAAGATAGTATTTTTCCACATCAACTCACCATGACAGCAACACCCATTCCGCGTACTTTGGCGATGAGTATGTATGCACATCTTGATTATTCTGTCATAGATGAACTCCCACCTGGACGAAAACCGATTAACACTGTTGCCATTGCAGATACGCGTCGAGATGACGTCATCGAACGTATCCAAGATGCCTGCCGCGAGGGTGCTCAGGCATATTGGGTGTGCAGTTTAATTGAAGAGTCAGATGCCTTACAGAGTCAGGCGGCGACAGAGACATACACGCATCTACAAATTCAACTTAACACACTCAATATTGGTTTATTGCATGGGCGTATGAAGTCAATAGAGAAAGAACAAGTGATGCAAGACTTTATACATAAAAAAATTCATGTGCTGGTTGCAACCACGGTCATTGAAGTGGGTGTGGATGTGCCTAATGCAAGCTTAATGATTATAGAAAATGCTGAGCGCTTTGGCTTAGCGCAATTACATCAATTGCGTGGTCGGGTCGGCCGGGGTGAGAAACAAAGTAGTTGCGTGTTGCTGTATAAAACGCCGTTAGGAGATCTTGCGAAAAAACGACTTGATGCATTACGTCACACCACGGATGGTTTTGAATTAGCGCGTATTGATTTGGAGCTAAGAGGACCGGGTGAAGTGTTAGGGACTAAACAATCAGGTGATATGAGCATGCGCATTGCTAACTTGTCTAAAGATCTGCATTTGCTTCCCAGTGTGCAGCGAGCCGCGCATTGGCTGATAGATAATCACCCCGAAAGAGTTGAGATCGTGCTAAAGCGATGGTTAGGAAATGCTGTCGAGTATGCTAATGCATAAAATAGACTAACCAGTCATGGTGCCTATCACCATAACACCAGCGAGTTTGGCAATTAAAATTAATCCGAATAACAGGCTGACTTTACTGAAAAAACCAGAATCAGATTTAAATGCCTGTATTGCACTGAGTAGTGTTCCTAAAACTGCCAGAACTAAGGCGCCCCAATACAACATGCTAAAACAGGTAGACTCACATACGCGGCCATCAAAAGGCCCACTTAGTAAACTATAAACTAAGAAGACGGTAACTCCCCAGGCTAACACTACTAATCCATTCGCTGTGACTGTATTCATATTATTTATTTTCTAGTTAGATTTTTTTGCCCAATAGCTGGCGATAAGAGACCCACTGACATTATGGACAATTGAAAATAATGCGCCTGGTAACGCACTTGCCGGCCCAAAGAATTTTACTGCCAGAGCCACAGCCAGTCCAGAGTTTTGCATGCCAACCTCTATCGCTATGGTTTTACTAAGTTTTTTGTTGTGAGTGACCAGCATGGTTAATAAATAACCTAGAATAAGGCCCGCTAGATTATGTGCCAGTACCATTGCGGTGAGAAGAAAACTTAGATTCAGTAGGCTATCTCTGTTTAATGCAATAATAATGGCAATGATCAGGCTGATTGTAAGAATTGATATATCTGCAGCAAATATTTGTAGCGGACGCACAATGATTGATGCGAAGTGATTCAACATGACCCCAATTGCAACGGGTAAAGCAACAATAGTAAAAATACTCCACATCATATTCTGAATCGGTATCTGGATAGTTTGATTCAAATAGGCATAAGCGAGTAAGGGCGTGGCAACAATAGCTACTAATGTGCTGATGGCTGTCAGTGTGATAGATAAGGCCACATCTCCTTTGCTTATATAGCAAATAACATTTGACGCTGTCCCGCCGGGGACGCTGCCCACCAACACCATGCCGGCAGTGAGTGCGATAGAGAGTTCCACCCATATACTGAGTTGCCATGCGATTAGAGGCATCAGCCCAAATTGCAGCACTAATGCAAATAGTATTAAAGGGTAGCGATGCAACGCATGTTTAAAGTCACTAACTTTTAATGACACACCCATAAAAAACATGACTGCACCAAGCAAATACACAATCAATGGTTTTTGTATGGCTAGCCATGATGGCCAAAAATATGCGTAGAGACTTGCAGTAAGCGCAATGAGTGGGAAAAAGCGTTGAATAATAGACATTTAAAACAGGGCAAAAATAATATCGTTCTCTATTTCGATAGTGACTTGTGTTAATTGCTCGCCCGCACATGGTCCATAAATACACGCACCTGATTCAATTTCGAAGAGCGCACCATGGTTAGCACACTGAATGTATTCATTATCGTCACTTAAAAAAACATCAGGATTCCAGTTGAGCGGACTATAATTATGAGGGCAGCTATTCTGGTATGCATAAATGCTATTGCCATTACGCACAATAAATATATTATGTACATTATCTGGATCGCATAATTCGAACTCACGCGAGTCAATACTGCTGAGTTCTTCCATATGGCATAACTTAATTCGAGACATAAGTGTTGGGCGTGTTGAGGATAACTATGAGGTTAAAGACATTAAAATAGCATTTACTGACTCATTACAAGCCGAAGAGTCATTCTACCAAGCCTTTCAAAGTCGTAATATAGAACTTATGAAAGATGTTTGGGATAAAACAGATGAAGTCATATGTATCCACCCTAGTGCAACGCGTATTTATAGTTATGATTTAATCATAGCCAGTTGGCAACAAATCTTTTCAAGTCAAGAAGGGCTGACAATACTAGTTAATGAACCCGTCTATACTATCAAACAAGATGTCGCGATACACTATGTTAAGGAAGAGCTATATATTGGCGAGAGTAATGTAGCCTCGATATTGGCTACTAATATTTATCATCAGACACAAGACGGTTGGAAGATGATTGCGCATCACGCCAGCTCTACTTACTCAGAATCAAAAGCTAAACTAAATCCGAGTCTGCATTAGAGAGATAGTGGATGTGTGCATATAGTTAGAAGTAGTAAAATACCAAACAAGCACTTAGTAAAACGGCCACCCAAACAACCATATTGCCCACGGATGCGCCGCGCGCGATAGGACTTTTAGGGCCATGCGCTTGGTAGGCAAATACAGTAAGTAAGCGGAGACTGCTTTGCTTGAAAGACTTTGTGCCAACAAGAGCTGCTGCAAATATTGTGTTTAATACGTTGACCAAGTTATTAATTGGTTTGCGATAAAGCCAATCAAAATCTAGGTTAGTTGATTTTATTTCTGGTGGATACCAGCTATTGCGGTATAGCACGGTAAACGCTAACAAAGAAAAGAAAATCAATTGCAGCTGGGTGATGGTGTGATCAAAGGTGTAAGGGTGAAAGTCCATTGAATAAGGTAGCCATTGATAAAACGCATGGGGAAATATCCCTAGTAAAATACACATTGCTGCTGTGATGCCCATGGCTATTAACATGTTCAAAGGCGCTTCTTTGCATTCAAGGCCTTGATCGTGAGCAAAAAAACTAAAGAACGGTACTTTGATTCCTGAGTGGTGTAAAACACCGGCAGATGCAAACAGCAATACCAACCAGGCAAGCCAATGCCCTTCTTCAGCAACCGCGTACAATATGATGCCTTTGGAAATAAATCCGCTCATGAGTGGAAAAGCTGAGATCGACATCGCACCAATAAGACAAAATATTGTTGTCCATGGCATGGATTTATACAGCCCTCCAAGCTCAGTGGCTTTGCATGTGCCAATTCTATGTAACACGGCACCCATGCTCATAAACAGTAACGCTTTATACAAAATATGCGCAAATGCATGCGCGGCAGTTCCATTTAAAGCCAGCTCAGTTCCCACACCCACTCCTACGACCATAAATCCGAGTTGGTTATTCAGGCTATAAGCCAACACTTTGCGTAAGTCGTTTTCAATCACTGCATAAAAGATTGGGAAGGCAGTCATCAAGGCGCCGATCCATATTAATGATTCGGTACCCGCATAGCCACGCGCCAAGCAGTACACAGCCAGTTTGGTAGTAAACGCCGATAATGCCACAGTGCCAACTGGGCTTGCCTCAGGATAGGCGTCTTGTAACCAATTATGTAGTAATGGGAACGCACACTTTATGCCGAACGCGAAAAAGATTAATAGCCCAGCTAAGGTATCAATCGACATGGCATTGAATAAAATAGAATTGGTTTGTTGGTAATGCAGAATACTGCCTAAAATCAGTAATAAACCTGATGTGATATGAATTAATAAATAGCGCCAGGCAGCTTGCTGCGCATGGCGTCCATTGCCTAGCCAAACAATAAGGGCAGAAGATAATGCGCTTATTTCCCAGAAGATAAATAAAGTAAGCAAGTCACCTGCAAGCACCGCACCAATGGCAGAACCGGCATAGATGGCAATCATGGATTGCTCAAATCTATCTGATCTATGCAGTGAATATATTGCCGTAATAAAGGCTGCAATAATAAAAATTAATGTGAAGATCCAACTGATACCATCAATGCGAATAGGATCTAGCGTGTAATCAAATAAATTAATGGTAAGAATTAATTCGTCTGGGTAAGTTAAAAAACCAGCAAGGGCAATCAAGGGCAGGGCAAATGTTGTGATGCGGCGCATATTGCCAGGCATAAACAGCATAGCGATGCCGCCAAGAATTAAAATGATGCCAGGATGATTTAGATAATCATTGATGAAAAAATCAATCATAGTAATCTTCATCTCGCATTAAAATTTTACGCAACTGTATGGCAGATAGAACAATCACTATGCAGGCAATAAACCCGTAAAAGGCATAAAAGCCAAACCATTCCTCAAAATTAAAGTGACCATGCTTATGATGAAATACATCAAATAACAATAATGCCGCGCATATGGCATACAACGCATAAACGACAAAATTAATAAATTTTTTACTGTATATCATCGTAAGTTTAAAAGTAGTAAGAAGTCATACACATAAGGCAACAAGAAAAATAATACCAGGCATAATGCTGCAGTGACACATAATGGCATGACAACAGCCAAAGGTGCTTCTTGTATACCATTGCGTGCTTGTTTTGGTTGTAACCTAAAGCCATTGATGGCAATGGGCATTAAATAAATGATATTCAAAATTGTGCTAATTAAAAATGCGCAGGCGATAATTAGCCTGTCTGCACTGAGAGCACCTTCGATTAGAAACCACTTGCTCCAGCTACCAGCTAGTGGCGGTAAACCAATAATACTAATAGCAGCGATGGTATAGGCAGTAAAGGTAAACGGCATTGAGCGCCCCAGACCATGCATGTCACTGACCAGAGTTTTCTTCGTCGCAGTATAGATTGCCCCAGCACAGAAGAACAAAGTGATTTTGCCTACCGCATGTGTGGCAAGGTGCAAAGATGAAGCTATAACACTGGTTGACGTTGCCAGTACCGCACCTAATACAATATAGGCTAACTGGCTGACAGTGGAATAAGCGAGACGCGCTTTTAAGTTATCTTGTTGCAGTGCCACAAGTGAGGCTAACAGCATTGTTGCGGTTGCAACCCATATTATAGGAGTGTTGGTGCCTGTTTGAGTGAGTGTGTCAATGCCAAATACATACACAGTCACTTTCAATACACAAAATACACCAGCTTTGACCACAGCCACAGCGTGTAATAATGCGCTGACGGGAGTGGGCGCTACCATCGCTGAAGGTAACCAACGATGAAAAGGCATTAGTGCGGCTTTGCCTATACCGAAAGCATAAAGTGCAAATAGGAGCATGAGCAACCCATCCGTGAGTTGGTCTTGTAAGATGCCGCCAATGTTAAAGTCGAGTGTACCAGTGATGCTCCATGTCCAAAGAATCGCAATCAGCAAAAATCCAATTGAAGTGCCAATTAAGATACCAAGATAGACGCGTGCTCCATGTTTGGCATCTTCAGTGCCTTTATGTGACACAAGGGGATAGGTGCTTAAAGTAAGCAACTCGTAAAAAATAAACAAAGTGAGGAGATTCGCTGAATATGCAATACCCATGACGGCGGCCATGGCCAAACAAAAACACATGTAGAAGCGTGCCAGGTGTTTTTCATTGTTAGCATTCATGTAACCAATTGCATAAATAGTTGTGACTAACCACAAACCTGACGCCACACAGGCATACATTATGCCTAGCGGTTCTACATGAAATGCAATTGGAATGGTGTCAATTAGAGTAAACAAGGTGACATGATGATAGAAAGCGTCTGCCCCTAGATTGACGATGGAGATGGTGACTGCAAGTAAGCACAATGCACTACCGACAAATAGAGTTTCTATCAATCCGCGATATTTACCGCAAAAAAATATCAGCAATGCACCGATGGTGGGTACTAGCAGGCTGGCATATATGTAGGTAGACAAGCTCGTCATTAAATCGCTCATCGATTAAATAATGCCTCAGCAGCCTGACTAGCCATGCCAACAGGATAGGAATTATCAATGCCAAAATAGATTGTGCAAAACACCATTAACCATGTGCATAATAGTAATAGCGGCGGAGCCTCATTTAGCCCGAGTGTATGCTCGTGTGGTTCGCGGAAATACATTTGCTCAATGACACGCCAAATGTAAATGACAGATAACAATGAAGTAAACAATACAATCATGGCTAACCACCACCAGTCTTTTTCTAAAACGGCAAGCACCAGATACCATTTACTAATAAAACCTGAAGTGAGAGGAACGCCAATCAGCGCGAGCCCGCTGACGACAAATGCAGCAGATGTCCACGGCATTACACGCCCTATGCCCGCCAGGTTATCTAAACGAGTGTTATGAACACGTGACGCTAAACATGCGACACACATGAATAATGCACCTTTAATGAAAGCATGGTTAAACAAATGCACAATGCTCGCGACTAATCCTGCCTTGTTTTCCAGTCCTATACCCATCGTCATATAGCCAATTTGGCCTAAACTCGAATACGCGAGTAAGCGCTTCACACCAGGTTGAAAAATGGCAGTAAATGAACTCATGACAACGGCAATAATCGACAGCGGCAACAAGATGTACCCCAAGTGCAGCAAATCAAAAGAAAACTCGAAGCCAAAGATTGTGTAAAACACACGATATAATAAATACAGCGCCACTTTAGTAGCCGTGGCGGCTAAAAATATACTGACAGTAGAAGGTGCGTGTGCATATGCATTAGGCAACCAGTGATGCAGAGGAAACAATGCCAGTTTTAAACAAATCCCCACAGTAAAGAACGCAAACGCGGCATGGACGCTCCGAAAACTATCAATTTCCTGGATGCGTACTTGTAAGTCCAACATATTTAATGTGCCAGTTTGCATATATAACAAACCAATGCCAATTAAAATAAATGTCGCGCCAATCGTGCCCATAATTAAATATTCATATGCAGCAGTGAGCGCTTTGCGATTATCGCCCATCGCGATTAATGCATAAGAAGATAATGAGCTTATTTCTAAGAATACGAATACATTAAATGCATCGCCGGTTGCAACAATACCAAGTAGGCCGGTAAAACAAAGCAAAAAAGCCGTGTAAAATAATGCATGTTTGCTGGATGAAATTTCATTTTCTACTAGCTGACGCGATGCTAACAAGGTAATGGCAGCAATTGCACAAACAAGTACAAGTACAAACGCGCTTATCAGGTCAATATGATACTGGATTCCCCAAGGTGCCTGCCAGCCACCTAACTCATAACTTAATGGGCCATGCGTATGCACTTGCTGCATAAGCATGACTGAAATAGCAAACGCCACCCAGCTTACAGTAGTTGCAAATAACCAAGGCAATCTAGATTTGGGCAGTAAACTGCATAAAGGTGCCGCGATGAGTGGTATAGCGACTTGTAGTATTGGATAGTGTTGACCTATCACTCTTCTTCTAGCTCAATTTGTTCTATTTCTTGTTCGTCTATAGATTGGAAGCGTTTATTTATATTAACTACCAGTGCAAGACCTACAGCGGTTGTCGCTACGCTGACGACAATTGCCGTTAAAATAAGTACATGAGGCAAAGGATTTGAAAATGAACTGTAGCCCTGCTCAAGAATGGGTGCCGTGCCTCCATCTACTTTGCCCAAGGAAATAAATAAAATAAATACTGATGTTTGGAATATGTTTAAGCCAACTAGTTTTTTTAGCAAGTTTGTATGGTCAATGACAATATACAAGCCAGCCATCATTAACATAATGCTGACCCAGTAACTGTAGTGAGTAGAGATATATTCCATTGCTATTTTCTAAATTTAGAAAACGCATAAAAAATGCATATGATCACTGACGCAACTGTCAAACCCACGCCTAACTCGATAAGCAGAATACCCCAATGCTGTCCATGCACCGGATCATGTGCCAGCACATTGTAATCGAGGAAATTACCCCCCAGTATAATGCCTAGCAGGCCAATCCCTTCATATAGCAGAAGGCCTATAGCAGCAAAAGTTTTAGCCAGTTTTAATGAAATGACTTTTTCTGCGCGCTTAGTGCCATGCAGCAATGCATAAAGAATAATTGCACTGGCAAAAATAACGCCTGCTTGAAATCCTCCACCTGGTCCATATTCACCATGAAATTGCACATAGAGCGCAAACAATAGAATCGCAGGGATCAATAAATGACTGGTTTCTCTGAGAACCGGATTCTTTCTGACACTCATAATTAGTTTCTACCTGATCCGCGTTTAACTCCGAGCAATAACAACACTGCAACTAAAGCGGTGAAGACAACTGCGACTTCACCCAACGTATCATAGCCGCGATAACTTGCTAATACAGAAGTTACAATATTTGGGATACCAATTTCATCATAGCTTTTTTCAATATAACGCGGTGCCACATGACTGTGTACAGGTGCATCAGGATCACCAAATAATGGCATGTCCGTCGTAGAGTAAAGTAAACCGGCACCGGTCACTAATACTACGAAAATTGGAATAATATGATTACGTCGTGCCAGTGCTTGATGTTTACCTGTGATAGATAATGCACTAAGCAATAATACTGTGGATACGCCTGCGCCAACTGCCGCTTCGGTGAATGCAACATCCACTGCATCCAACACGACAAACAGTGTTGCTGTGATTAAGCTATAAATTCCTCCCAGCATGATCACAGACAAGATATTACGCATAGCAATAATCGCTATCGCGGTGATTGCAAGCATGCTGAGAAAAAATAGTGAAGTTAAGTGTTCGATGGTTCTTTCCTACCCGTTATATGGTGTTTATCTTCATAAAAAGCAGTATTTACCAGTGCATGCACTGCAGTAGGCCCGGTAATTAATAAAAATATTAAAATCAGAATAAGCTTAACAGCTGTCAACGTCACACCCGCTTGTATGATTAATCCACTGATTATTAAGATTGCTCCCAGGCTATCGATGAGGCTTGCACAATGCACACGCAGGATGAAACTGGGCATTTTGATAATTCCTAAGGCGCCAATTAAACAAAATATACTCCCAGACACAACTAACAATGCACTTAGCCAGTCAAGCGCTATGTTCATAGTGAATCTTCCTCTTCGCGATGACCTAAACTATCAAAACGATATAGCTTGAGCACAGCTACAGTGCCAATGAAGTTTATTAGAGAATAAACGATTGCGATATCCATGAATGCAGGTCGGCCCATATAAAAGCCAAGTATTGCTATCGCCAGCACGGTCGCTGTGCCGAACGTGTTGATAGCTAAAATACGGTCATAAAATGAAGGGCCCAGCCATGCACGTAACAGGATTGTCACCATTACGATCATGATGGCGATAAGCGAGACTGTAATCATTTTGTGCCACCTTCAAGTGCGGTAACTTTTTTATCAATGTCACCTGCAAGCACTCCCTGAGCAGTGTGAGTGGTAATTGCATGCACAAGTATTTCATTATCGCTAATATCAATACTAATAGTGCCGGGCGTTAGCGTAATGCTATTAGCATGCACGGCAACACCTGTGTTTGTTTTTTGACTGGGTGTGATGGTGACCAGTTGAGGGTTTATCTGTTTACTGTTAGTGAGTATTAGTCGTGCAACATGTAAATTTGATTTAATAATTTCTTTTAATAACCAGGGGAAATACAGTGGCATGCGTAGATTAAAACCAACTCGTTCATGTTGTTTGCTATAGATTTTTAATTTGATAGAAAGGAAAGTAACGAATACACAAGAGAGAATACCAAGAACGATTAATACGGTTTTGAAATAACCAGAAAGCAAGGCCCAAAGCAACAACAAGCAAACAAAACTGGATACGATAGTCTTCAAAGTTGATTGTTAGTCATCAATTAGTGAGTGGTGAACAACATACCTTTGCTGTGACAAGATTACAAATTTTTTAGGGTTATTTGCCAAAGCATTCAGCAAGCCCTGCGTCTAATGTTGGGTATTGAATGTCTACATTTAGCAGTACTCGCATTTTTTGTGTGGAAAGGCGTCGTGACTCATTTATAAATGACAGCATTCCTGCGGATAATTTTTCGTTTGCTTGCGCAAGTGGCACACAATGAGGTCTATCAACACCAGCGAAGTCGGCAATTTTGTAATAGTAGTCAGACATTGATGTGGCATGACCATCAGCAACATTAATAGTCTCATTGATAACCTGCTTCTGCATGGCTGCATAACAGATGTTGGCAAGATCAGCGACGTGAATGCGGTTACTGAAAGGTGCTTCTTGCGGGCACACTACAGTAAGATTTTTTAAGCGTTGTATGGGTAAACGTTCGCGTCCATAAATTCCGCCGACACGTAGGATGACATAGTTCACTGAGTGACTATGGCAGAATTGTTTCAGTGCACTTTCAGCATAAACACGTCTTTTAGCACGGTCCGAAATTGGTTTAAGTGGCTGAGTTTCATCAACCCATTCACCTGCGCAATCACCGTAAACTCCCGATGTACTGATATATACAATCTTGTTGGGTAATTGTGTTGTGCATATAGATAAAAAATTATCTATTCGATGATCGCAGAGATCAGTACTACTTGGCGGTGCAAAATAATAAATGTCTCTGTTATCCAGGGAGATATCAAAGTGTGAGTGACAATCATCGAGGTCAACGACATATGCTTGATAGTCACTAGCTTGTAGTGCCTGACAACTTTGTTCAGACCGAACAATGCAGACAGGTGTATGTTGTTTGCTGCGAAGTAGTTCTATTAAATACTTGCCTAAGAATCCGCAGCCGACAATGATTGGGCTGGCATCGCGATGTGTCACGTGCATGAATCAAAACATCTGCCTGGCGGGGTTGAATATTTACACAACATCACGTGTGGCAATATGTAAGCCTTTTTTTGCACACCTTTGGGCATCAATGGGCTCGTCGAGTAATTCATGTAACTCCGCTAATTCCGAGTATGTCGCTGCGAGCGGCCGGCGACTTAAACTGGATTCTAGATAGCTTTTCGCTTTGCCCCAAAGTTTCTGTGACTTAAACAATCGGCCGAGTGTTAATAACAAACCAGCACTGTCTTTATGTTGTTTCAACCATTCTTCAGCCTGCTTAGTTCTCTGTTCAATATTATCAATTTTAAGCAAGCCATATTCCTGAATTAATATTTCATCCCAGGATTCATCAAGTTGAGATTTGATAATTTGTTCGGCAATAGTATCGCGGCCATGTTTAATGAGGGTATGAATATAGGAGTGCATTAATGTTGGGTTGGCTTTTAATTGTCGATGATAAATCTTCCATAAGCCTGCCAGCTTAATATCAGAAGCATTAATATCATACTGATTGATCATCCACCTTAAGCCACGATTGACAGTGTATTGAATGCGCGCTGCTTTGTCAGAATGAGGCAGCAATTTTTCTAAAGTGGTTTCTAATCCGTCAACATTATTCGTTTTGATATACGCATGAGAAAGGGTGTTTAAGTTGCAAATATTATCTGTGCTTTCATCATGAAGAATGAGTAATGCTTTTTCTGCATGGCCATCTTCTAACTCAAATTCTGCTTCAATCGTATTTGCCAGTGCCTTACCTTCATCGAACTTACGCAAACTTGCTACGTGGGCATTACGTGTGTCTTTTTGACCAGAGTTATGTGCGCAATGAGCGGCATATAGATGTTGCGCTTTTTTGATAGGGCTATGTTTAATGTGCCTGGTTGCAGTCTTTAGTGCAGTGCTCCAATTAAATTGACTAAACTCTAACATTGATGAGCCAACTGATTGCATAATTTCAAGATTACGCTTGTGTTCGCGTTTGGATTTTATACGACTTGGTAAGCGGAATATGGCGCCGATAGTGCGAAAGGCAAAATACAACAAAATAAAGCTAATAATTACCCAGTAATAAAACTCGACAATGGGTATCTCTAAGGTTGTGTCACCATAGCTAAACGCAGCAAAACCGGGTTGTTCGCGAAGGAATAAAATATCAAGCGCGGCAATGAGCAGTCCAACGAGTAAAATGATGAATAGTCGCTTAATCATTTCTTATCCTTAAGTGTATCCATATACTTGGCTAGTAGTACGGAGGGCTCCGAGATGTCGGGTAATTCGGGCATTAAATTATGTTGATTTAATGCCGCAATCTCTTTGCTTAGTATGTTGCTATTGGTGAATTGATCGTTATTTTCGAGCCAGGCGAGGGCAGCATTAAGTTGTTGATGAAAAGCAATATCGTCACGTGAGCTGACAGAATATTTCGCACCCAGTAGTTTGCTGCGTAAAAAATCATACGCGCGTTTCTTTTCCTGTTCTTCTATGAATAATGCAATCTTTTGTTCGCCACGCGTTATGTGAACCGACTCGCCAAGGGCTGCTTTGACTTTATTACCGGCGTCACTGGCAAATTGTTTACTCATTTTCCAGAACTGCTGCGCATCAAATGACTTAGGCATTCCCAATGGTTCATCAGCAGGATCTTCTTTTTCGCTTGCTACTTCATTGGCAGTTGTTACTTCTTGCGCTGGATTACTTTCTTTAAGTAATCCATTTTTTAGCTCGGCAATAGTATTGTCGAGCGTGAGCTGTATACCGGTGTAATCGGGGTGTGGGAATTGCTTTAAGGTGCGCGATTGTTTGGCAATTGATTGTCGAATAGGAATTAATCTTGCATCATTAATATCATTCAGACGTTCATCCGCGGCTTGCAGGCCTGCTAGTGCACCATCGAAATCACGATCGAGTAACAAGCGATGTTGTGACATTCGTAATACATGTTCGATCTCTTTTAACATCCAGCCGGCTTGACTACGGCCTAGGATAGAACTGTTGTCTTCGACAACAGTTGCTATGCGCTGTTGACCTTCAATCAATGAAGTTAGATCTTTACCGAGTATTTCAACTTTAGAATTAGTATCGTCTAGCTTGTTATTAAATGAGTGACTAAATTTTTGTATGCGCGGGTTTTCATCAAGCGTGCTGAGCGCATGTTCAAGCGCTTGACGCTCCACCTCTGCAGCCAGCATTTGTTGCTGAACTTGTTGCCAGACATAATAACCAGCACCAATTCCTGCGACCGCTAATAAGAAAGTTAAAAATACAAAAAAACCTAGCACGCCATTGCCGGATTTTTGCTTATTGGTATTCGCCGTCGGCTTTTTTTGTGATGGTTGCTGGGGCTTTGGTGCGGGCTTGGTTGATTTAGGATCGCTATCACCCGGGGTATTCGTTGTTTTTTCACCGTTCATATTACTGTCACTGTAGTTATACTTATTTTTGTCTGGCTAATGGTTATTTCTTGTCGTTTTGGGCCCACTGCAGCGCAGCATCCAGCATATCGGCATCAGATGGGGTCGCGGCTATTATAGGCAATTTTTTAAATCCAAGAGATGATACTTTCTCAGCAATGCGTGGGTGCCCAACCAAAGTTTGGCAACCAAGCAAGGATTTTTGCAAACTTCCAGGGGTTATGGTGAGGAAATTATTCACAGTCTCGCTACTGGTAAACAGTATCAAGTCAATTTTATTCGTTAGTGGCTTTATATCAACTGGTTCCGGTAGCCGACGCTGATAAACTTCTAGATTATGAACCTCCGCACCGCGATCTTGAAATGTCTCGTACAGTAATTCACGCCCACCCACCCCTTTTATGATTAATGTCATTTTTTTATCAATATTTTGTAGCTTAGGGTGTTTTAGTAGCTGCTCACTGTCATATCCGGATGATGGTTGCTCCACTTGCTGAATACCAAATTGGTGCAAGCTGCTAGCAGTGGCAGAGCCAAGCGCACAAATTAAACATGTTTCTGGCACAATATCTTGTAAATTTGGTACCAGTGAAAACAACTGATCAACTGCATTACTACTGACAAATACCAGTATCTGGCAATGCATTAATTGTTGATGAATAGCTGTAGCATTGATTTGCGGGTTAGAGTGAATTTCAATACAGGGGAAAGGAATAGTCGTTGCACCAAAGTCTGACAGTTGTTGACAAATTTTCCGGCTCTGATGACTTGGGCGGGTGACAACAATTGCGGTGTTTTGCAGGGGTAACGTGTGTGGCACGTTAATGATCTTGGTTGAGTGATTGAATTAACTCTGCCGCACCCTGATCAAAAAGATGGCGAATAACGTCTTGAGTGATTTGCAGCGTATCACTCACGGGTCCAGTGGCATCGGCGTGCAGCATTTTACTTCCATCTGGCATACCAACAAGTGCTTTCAGGGCGATAGTATCTCCTGCTTGTTGCGCATGTGCGGCAATCGGTAAATGGCAATTGGCGGCGAGCGCGGTACTGACTTGACGTTCTGCAGAAACTGACACAGCTGTGGTTTCATGATGTAACGGCAGCAACAATGCACGGGTGTTGGCGTCGTCGTCACGGCACTCAATACCAATCGCACCTTGGCCAATGGCGGGCACTGAATTGTCGATATCAATGTAATCGGCAATGCGCGCCTCGAAGCCTAACCTTTTCAATCCGGCGCATGCCAGGATGATGGCATCGTATTCGCCATCATCTAATTTTCTCAGCCGTGTGTTGACATTGCCACGCAGCGGCATGATGGTTAAGTCTGGTCGTTGCGCACGTAATTGGCATTCCCGGCGTGTACTCGAAGTACCGACTACTGCGTTGCTGGGTAGATCTGCCAGTCGGGTGTAATTATTTGAAACAAATGCATCGCGTGGATCTTCGCGTTCAAGTATTGCGTGTATGCCGAGAGAGGGTGGTAACTGATAGGGCACGTCTTTCATTGAGTGCACGGCAATATCAGCATCATTGTTAAGTAAGCACTGCTCAAGTTCTTTTACAAACAAGCCTTTGCCGCCAGCTGATGCTAACGAGGCTTGCAGGAATTGATCACCTTGCGTTGTCATGCCTATTATTTCAACGTCGCAGTGTGGATGATGTTTGGCCAGCAGGCGAGAGACTTCATGCGCCTGCCATAAGGCGAGTTGGCTCTCACGCGTTGCGATTCGAATGCGTGACATGGGTGATCAGTTGGTCAGACGTGATTATCTGAATTTTAAGAACTTGCGCACTTCAGCCACATGTCGGCGGCTGATTTCGAGTTTGTCGTCTATCTCTTTGAAGGTCACTACAAAACGGCCATCGATATTTTTTTCCATGCCAGTGATGTAGTTAGTGCTTACCAACGCATTACGGTGAATACGAATTAAACGATCTTCGAATTCTGTTTCCAGATTTTTTAAGGCATCTTCAATTAGTACTTCGCCGCCGAGATGGCGCACGGTGATGTATTTTTGATCGGCCTGGAAATAGACAATCTCGTCCACGGGTATAAGCTCTAAATTGCCACGAATACGCGCACAAATGTGGCTTCGACCCGTATTGTTGGTTTCAATATTAAGTGCAGCAATTTGTGCTTTGGTTAATTTTCTTGCTTTAGCCAGTGATTTTTCTAGTTTTTCTTGGCGAATTGGTTTGACCAGATAGTCGACCGCATTGGCATCATAAGCCTCTAATGCATGTTCACTGTAAGCTGTCGTGAAGATAATTGCAGGCGGTTCGTCCATTTCACTAAGGTGGCGCGCCGCTTCAAGGCCATCCATACCGGGCATCCTGATATCCATCAATACCACATCTGGGTGGGAATCCTGCACCATACGTACGGCTTCGAGCCCGTTGGATGCTTGGCCGCTGGTTTCCATGCTATCGATTGAAGAAACCATATGAATTAATCGGTCACGTGCTGGTGCTTCATCATCCACAATTAAAACTTTCATGTATATGCCTCTTTTTACGCCTTAGTTATGCTTCTATAGGTATATGAAAACTAACGGAATAATCTTCGTCTGATTCTCTTATTTTCATTTTCGATTGATCGCCATACGCAAGTTGCAATCGTTGTCGTATGTTGTCTTGAGCCATCTTATTGCCGGATCTCAGTGGATCACGTTCCAGAGGTTTTGGATTCGTGATGGTAAGTTGTAACTCGCGAGCTGTGCTTTGAATCTCAATTCGGACGGTCCCCCCATCTGTCAGCGGCTCAACACCATGGTATATCGCATTTTCTACCAAAGGTTGCAAGATTAATGCGGGTATGAGTGTGCTTAAACTGATGTTATCTTGCAAGTGCAATTCCACTTTTAAACGGTCACCCAGCCGCAACTCCTCGATATTAATGTAACGCTTTGTAAAATCAAGCTCTTCTCGCAAAGTGACCTTATCCTGGTGGCCGAGTGAGGCACGAAATAAGTCTGCCAAATCCAGCACCGCTTTCTCTGCTTTCATGGGATTCGTTTGTGTCAGACTGGCAATGGTATTCATGCTATTAAATAAGAAGTGCGGGCGAATTCGTGCTTGCAACGCCTGAATGCGGGAACGCGCTTCAGTTTGTATATTCGACTTCCATTGGTGTTGCACATAGAAATAGCGCAAGGCTACTGCACTGACAATGGCGCTGATGGCGAGATTTCTCAGTAAGAAGCCATTCATAAATAACGATTCGCCTGTTGCGAGCGGGCTGGTTTCTTGCGGTGTCGTCACCAGGGCCAGGATTGATACCACAATGGTAACTAACAAACTCATACCATAACTAGAAAACGCAGCTACGATGGGGCTTAGACGATGCAGAAAACGACGGCTCACGCATAACACCAGTATATTGCCAAATGCGATCCACACGATGAACAATGCAATCATGGATAGACTCACCCAATAGTCTTCACCATCGCGCATCGATGCGAGTGATAATACAAAGGCCAGTAGAATAGCGCCTAGTATTACTAAGAAAATAACTCGCGCATTACAAAAGTCAGGTAAGAAACCAGGTTCTAGCGGTGTGTTATCTGCATTTGCTTGAGTTTGTGGGGGAGATTGAGCCATCACGTATTATTTGAGTTTATCAGGCAAGTTTATTTTTAAACACTAGTGTCCCTTAGGTATACTCTCGCCACGTCTGATCCAATAGCGGCCATCGTTAATTATGTCTAATCACAACACTAAACGCCCATCCCCTGAGGGTAATCAAGAAAGTAAGCCCTGGGGTGGAAGATTCACGGAGTCAACGGATGCATTCGTGGAGGAATTTACGGCATCTGTCGCATTTGATCAACGCATGTATGCGCAAGATATTGCTGGATCACAGGCGCATGCGCGTATGTTGGCAAAAATAGCGGTACTTAGTGAAGATGAGTGTCAGTCAATCGTGAAGGCGCTGGATGAGATAAAGCAAGAAATTGAACAGGGTGAATTTACCTGGCGCGTGAATCTTGAAGATGTGCATATGAATATTGAGTCTCGTCTAGTCGATAAAATAGGTGCCGCAGGAAAAAAATTACATACCGGGCGTTCACGCAACGATCAAGTAGCGACGGATATTCGCTTGTATTTACGTGAACAAATCGATTACATCGATCAAGAACTATTACGCATGCAGACCGGTATTGTCACTCTTGCGGAGCAACACAGTGATACCTTGATGCCAGGGTTTACCCATTTACAGGTGGCACAAGTCATCACAGTTGGCCACCATATGATGGCGTGGTTTGAAATGCTTGTACGTGATCGCGCCCGTTTGGCAGATTGCAAGAAGCGTGTGAATGTAATGCCGCTGGGATCCGCCGCGTTAGCAGGTACACCTTTTCCATTGGATCGTGAGTATGTCGCTCAGCAGCTGGGCTTTGATGCAATTAGTAATAACTCTCTGGACGCAGTCAGTGACAGAGACTTTGCCATTGAATTTTGCTCTTTTGCATCTGTACTACTGATGCATCTTTCGCGCATGTCAGAAGAGCTTGTGCTGTGGGCCTCGCAGCAATTTGAGTTTATAGAATTACCCGATCGTTTCTGTACCGGTTCTTCTATTATGCCGCAGAAAAAAAATCCTGATGTCCCTGAGCTGGTGAGAGGAAAGAGTGGACGCGTATTTGGCAATTTAATGTCATTGCTGACATTAATGAAGTCTCAAGTTCTGGCCTACAACAAAGACAACCAGGAAGATAAAGAACCTTTGTTTGATACCATAGATACTGTACTGGGAAGTGTGCGTGTATACGCAGATATGATTCCGCATATTATTTTCAAGCAAGACACTCTCGCACAGGCCGTCAACAAAGGCTATGCAACAGCAACAGACCTTGCCGACTACTTGGTTGCGAAAGGTGTGGCGTTTCGTGACGCCCATGAAATCGTTGGTAGAACAGTTCGTCTTGCAATCGAGGAAGATAAAGAGTTACCGCAACTATCGCTTGAACAGTTTCAGTCAATTTCAAACCAAATCGATGAGGACGTTTATCGTGTGCTACAAACACGTGGCTCTGCAGAATCAAAACAAGTCACAGGCGGCACCAGTCCAGAACAGGTCCGTCAGCAAATAATTGCTGCGCGCGCGATTATTAATTCTTAAGTATTAATTATTGCCTCTAACTAAGTCGCTCAATGATCCATGTGCGAATATGTTCGATTTGTGCGGCGCATAGTTCGTGTCCCATAGGATAAATTTGCCAAGTGACGCGGGCACCTAATGTCAGCAAAATGCCACGTGCTAAGTCGCCCGCTTGTAATGGCAGTACCTCATCGTATTCACCATGCGCTAAAAATATTTCTTGCTGATGTACTCTTTCTTTATTGGCGTCTAAAGCTGATTCGCGCAGTGGTAAGTAGCTTGATAAGGCAAGTACGCCTCCAATTGCAACGCTGCCATGTAATAAAGTATGTAATGCGAGTGCGCCTCCCTGAGAAAAACCCGCAACTAGGATGCGCTTGGCATCGACGTCTGCTGATGTTTTATTAATTAAAGACTCAACAGCATGCATCGAGTCGTAGATACCCATTTCGTCTTCATCTGCCTCAAGGTCTAAGCCATAAATGTCATACCAAGCATTCATGCTGACACCGTTGTTGATAGTGACGGGTTGTACCGGCGCATGTGGAAACACAAACCGCACGGATATGTCGGCGGGTAAATTCAATTGTTTAACAATTGGCTTGAAGTCATAGCCATCAGCGCCTAATCCATGTAACCAAACAATGGTCGCATCAGGGTTATCACCATGGTTTTCTTGTATGTAATCTAATGCACGCATCACTTTCCTATATTATCTTGCTAGAGACATCGCTATAATTGCCAACAACTACTTTCTTGCCAGCCTTATCTTCCAGGTGGACGCACTTGAATCGAATATTATTAATGCTGATTTTATTTACTATGCTATTGCTGTCTGCATGTGGCCAGTATGGTGACTTGTATGCGCCGCCTGCTGAAAGTGAACAAACAGCAGAACAAAGCCCGCCAACAGAAGTGCAACAAGAACAACAAGATCAAGCTAAGTAGTTCGCAATCACTACTTAATATTATTTCATCATACAGGCATTACAGTGAAGCAATTTCCCGGATTTGAATATCGGCAAAATAAGTTATTTGTCGAGGATGTTGATATATCTGCGCTAGCTTTAGAATATGGCACACCTGCATATGTCTATTCTAAAACAGCCATAATGACGCGCTGGGTTGAATTATGCAGTGCATTTTCTAGAGTAGATTTTCTACCTTGTTATGCAGTGAAAGCAAATTCCAATCTTGCATTGTTACAAATGTTGGCACAGTGGGGCGCTGGTTTCGATATTGTATCGGTGGGTGAGCTTGAGCGCGTCATGTTAGCAGGGGGAGACGCAAGTAAAGTCATGTTCTCTGGTGTAGCCAAACGTGAAGATGAAATTCGTCATGCAATACATTGTCAAATTGGTTGCATTAACGTTGAATCCGAGCATGAGTTAACTCTGATCGGTGACATCGCTAAAGATATGCAATCGCCAGTCAATGTGTCACTGAGGATCAATCCAGACGTCAATCCCAATACGCATCCTTATATTTCTACTGGATTAAAGGAGAGTAAGTTCGGTATTGCAACACATCGAGCGTTAGCATTATATGAGTCAATTAAAAATGATCCATGGGTGAAGCCGGTGGGCGTGGATTGCCATATTGGTTCACAGTTAACAGATACAGCGCCCTATGTCGATGCAGCCAAGCTTGTGTTTAAATTTGTTCAAGAGTTAGAACAGCTTGACATTCAATTGCGGCACATTGATCTTGGTGGTGGCTTTGGTATTCAGTATGAACAAGAGAGTCCACCAGAGTTCAGCGCCTACGCCGAGCAAATTGTGCCCTTATTTGAGAACAAACAGTATCAGCTGATTGTCGAACCCGGCAGATCCATTGTTGCCAATGCAGGAGCGTTAATCACCACCGTCGAATATATCAAGGACATTGGTATTAACCAGTTTGCCATGGTAGATGCTGCCATGAACGATCTCATCAGGCCGGCGCTTTACCATGCCTGGCATCACTTGCTGCCTGTTTATCAAGATTCACAACGAGAAGAGAAAACCTATGATGTTGTGGGTCCAGTGTGTGAAAGTGGAGATTTTTTTGCAAAACAACGTTCGCTGCAGGCACTTATGCCAGGCGAGCTACTAGCTGTTATGTCTGCTGGTGCTTATGCCATGACAATGGCTAGCAACTACAACTCACGACCGCGGCCATGCGAGTTGTTAATTGAGGGTGAGCAAGTGCATATGATTCGTCGGCGCGAAGCACTGGAAGAGTTATGGCAGAATGAATGTCTGCTTTAGTGCAAACATAACGTTAATTACTACGGTTAATAAGTCAGTTATATGCATAACCATTATTCTGACCAAGCAATGATAGAGCTTCTGCAAGATGTTAAAACAATTGCAGTTGTTGGGTTATCGCCTAAAGCCAATAGACAGAGTCATCAAGTGGCGAAACACTTGCAAACCTTTTCTTATGCAATTGTACCAGTAAGGCCTGCTGTCAGCGCAGTACTAGGAGAAAAGGCGTATAACGCACTGGAAAATATTCCATTTAAGGTTGATCTGGTAAATGTATTTCGTGCATCAAAATATGTCAGTGACATTGTTGATGCGTGCATCACGCTGGGAATAAAAAAAATATGGCTACAAGAAGGTGTTACAGATTCAGAGGCAGAAAAAAAAGCACATAATGCTGGCATTTCTATCATTATGGATCGATGTATATATAAAGAAATTTTACGTTTGGCTATAAACCAGAACAATAACGAATAATCTACTTAACTTCATTCTATAACTCACGACAAACGCTAGTGAAACTTAATTTTGTAAAAATGCATGGCTTAGGCAATGACTTTGTTTTGCTTGATGGTGTCACGCAGAAGATAAGTTTAAATGAACAAAATATCCGTCATTTAGCACACAGAAAGTTTGGTATTGGTTGCGATCAATTGTTAATTGCTCAAGCGTCAACTCAAGAAGATGTTGATTTTCGTTACCGAATATTTAATAGTGACGGCAGTGAAGTAGAGCAATGTGGTAACGGTGCGCGCTGTTTTGCTCAATTTGTAAAACAGCAGGGGTTAACAAATAAAAATATAATGAAAGTTGAAACGCTTGCAGGTGTGTTTACACTGCATGTGCGCGATGACATAAATGTCACAGTTGATATGGGTGCCCCTGAGTTTGATGCAGCAAAAATTCCGTTTAACGAAGTTAACGCGAACAATGTATACTATGCGCCAATTGATAATCAGCAAGTAGAATTTTCAGTTGTCTCAATGGGTAATCCGCATGCAGTCGTATTTGTTAATGATGTTAACTCGACAGATGTAAATGAGATTGGAAGCCAGCTTGAAGTAGATGAGCGTTTCCCAAATAAAACCAATGTTCAATTTGTGCAGGTAGACGATCGCAGCAACATTACACAAAGAATATTTGAACGTGGCGTGGGAGAGACATTGGCTAGCGGATCGGGTGCATGTGCTGCGGCGGCTGTTGCACAACAGAGAGACAGAGTAGATGGCACAGTCAGGGTCACTATGCCGGGTGGAGCACTTGAAATTCACCGATCAGACAATGGTTCTTTACAAATGACTGGACCAACTAAATTCAGTTTTGAGGGGAGTATTTATCTATGACAACTAAATCCGAAATTCACGCAAGTGCCGGCACCAGTGCAAGGCGCAGTGAAACGGTTACGTCAATTGATCCCGTTAAGGTCAAGGATTACTTGCTGCAACACCCGGAATTCTTTAACCAGCATCCTGCATTATTGCGTGACTTAGATATTAAGCATGAGTCTGGTGATGCTGTGTCTTTAGTTGAAAGACAAATTCAGTTATTACGAGAAAAGAACAGCAGCCTAGAGAAGAAGATTCTCCATCTTGTACAAATTGCCCAAGACAACGAGATACTAGAAGAGCAATTACACAGAATTGCGCGTCGTTTAATTGAAATTGATCATAATAAGAATATCGTTCCTATTATTAACGATTTACTTAATAATGAATTCCCTTCACTGCAGATTCGTTTAGGACTATACGATGTTGCGCCGGAATACACTGTCCCTCCGGAAAATACTATTACCGAAGCCGATTTGGACTATGTGTTTTATAAGCAAATTATTATGGAAAATTGCCGCGACTGTATATTTCTGCGTGGCAAAGGACTGATGGACTTATTTGTTAAACGTGTTGATGTTAAGTCAGGTGTTGCGATACCTTTGCGTAGCAATAAAAATTTTGGTGTATTATTGCTTGGCAGTTCTAATGAGAATCGCTTCTATGAAGGGATGGGCACATTGTTCTTAGAATATTTAGCTGATTTACTCAGTCGAAAGTTGAAAAAATTGCTTAAACAGTAATTATGACTAATGGAATGGTAGAGCAGACGTTAAACGACTATTTAGACTATCTACGCACCATTAAGCACTACTCCCCCGCCACGATTGCGAGTTATCAAAGAGATTTGACGGACTTCATTCGCTATCTGTCAGATCAAGAAATAACGGATATCACACAAGCAAGTATTCATAACATTCGTGCCTATATTGCTAGCTGTCATCGCAAAGGCTTAGCTGAGAGCAGTATGCAACGATTGTTATCATCTTTGCGTGGTTTCTATAAACACCTCATTAAAAATAATAAAATTGGTGCAAACCCGGCCGCCGATGTCAGAGCGCCTAAAGGAGCCAAGAAGCTACCAAAGGTACTGGATGTGGATCAGGTTGATCGCTTGTTGAGTGGCACACCCTCCAGTCCGTTAGAAATGCGTGATCATGCCATGATGGAATTGATGTATTCGTCAGGTCTGCGTTTATCGGAACTTGTCAATCTCGATCTAGTCGATGTTGATTTACAGGCCGGCCAGCTAAAAATAATTGGTAAAGGAAATAAAACACGCTATTTGCCCATTGGCCAGCAAGCACGAGAAGCATTGAGTGGCTGGCTAAACCTACGTGAGAACATCGCCAATGAGGGAGAAGCTGCGGTATTTATTAATCATCGTGGATCACGCTTATCGCAACGTGCTGTGCAAAAAAGAATGCGTGAGCAGGCGCAAAAAACCGCCCTTGGTGTGCATGTTCATCCGCATATGCTGCGTCATTCTTTCGCCAGCCATCTGTTAGAGTCAAGCGGTGACCTTCGTTCTGTACAAGAATTGCTCGGACATGCCAATATCAGTACAACTCAAGTCTATACACAACTTGATTTCCAGCATTTAGCTAAGGTTTATGACCAGGCTCACCCGCGCGCTCGCAAGAAGACCACGTAAACCTCTCAATAGCTAATTCCTATTTTGGTAGATAACCGCCAGTGTGTGCAGTCGTGTACAATTCGCGCCTATTAAATATTAAGGCGATAGCATGACTACAATTGTTTCTGTGAGACGTAATAACGAAGTGGTCCTAGGTGGTGATGGTCAGGTCACGCTTGGCAATACCATCATGAAAGGCAACGCAAATAAAGTTCGTCGACTATATAATGGCAATGTCATCGCCGGCTTTGCGGGTGGAACGGCAGATGCATTTACATTGTTTGAACGATTCGAGGGTAAGCTTGAAAAACATAGTGGCCATCTCACACGCTCTGCGGTAGAGCTGGCTAAAGATTGGCGCACAGACCGAATGCTACGCCGTCTTGAAGCGTTGCTTGCAGTGGCAGATAAAACCACATCACTTATCATTTCCGGCAATGGAGATGTCATTGAACCCGAAGACTCACTGATTGCGATTGGTTCAGGTGGCCCCTTTGCCCAGGCTGCCGCCCGCGCGTTGCTTGATCATAGTGAGTTGTCCGCACGTGAAATCGTCGATAGTGCTCTAACTATCGCTGCCAATATTTGTATCTATACCAATCAAAATGTCACGCTAGAAGAGCTGTAACAATAGAGCTGTTAGTAGTTAAAAGGAATTAAATATGTCGAGTATGACGCCAAGAGAAATTGTTGAAGAATTGAATCGACATATCGTTGGCCAAGATGATGCTAAACGTGCTGTTGCCATAGCGCTGCGTAACCGTTGGCGACGTATGCAATTGCCAGAAGCATTGCAAACTGAAGTAACACCTAAAAACATTTTAATGATAGGCCCAACTGGTGTGGGCAAAACAGAAATCGCAAGACGCCTGGCTAAATTAGCCAATGCACCATTCATAAAAGTGGAAGCGACTAAATTTACTGAAGTCGGTTATGTCGGAAGAGATGTTGAATCAATAATTAGAGATCTAACCGATACTGCGATTAAATTATTGCGCGAGACGGAAATGACAAAAGTAAATTTCCGTGCCGCCGAGGCTGCCGAAGAACGCATATTAGATGTGTTATTGCCATCACCAAAAGCAGATAGTTTTGAAAGCAACGACTCTGGCAATTTTGCCTCAGATACGCGACAAAAATTTCGCAAAAAACTGCGCGAGGGCGACTTGGATGACACCGAGATTGAAATAGAGCTTAGAGCGAATCCTTTGGGTGTTGAAATCATGACGCCACCCGGCATGGAGGATATGGCGAGTCAAATACAAGGCATGTTTCAAAACATGGGCGCGCAGAAAACCAATAAACGTAAATTAAAAGTCAAAGATGCGTTTAAATTATTAGTCGATGAAGAAGCACAAAAACTAATTAATGAAGATGATGTTAAAGCCAGAGCATTACGTCAGGTGGAACAAAACGGGATAGTCTTCATTGACGAGATTGACAAAGTGGCTAAACGCGGAGAGTTTAGTGGTACAGATGTATCACGTGAAGGTGTGCAAAGAGATTTATTGCCACTGGTCGAAGGCTGTACGGTTTCAACAAAACATGGTGTTGTCAAAACAGACCATATTTTATTTATCGCCTCTGGTGCATTTCATTTGTCAAAACCAACCGATCTTGTGCCTGAGTTACAAGGGCGATTGCCAATTCGCGTGGAGCTAAATGCATTGTCAGTGGAAGACTTTGTCAGAATTTTAGTTGAACCGAATGCTTCTCTGAGCGAGCAATATATAGAACTAATGGCAACGGAAGGAGTGCATTTAGAATTTACTGAAGACGGCATTAAATGCATTGCGCAAACAGCTTATGATGTCAATGAGCGCACCGAAAATATTGGCGCGCGCCGCTTGCACACTATCATGGAACGATTGTTAGAAAAGCTATCTTTTGAAGCGCCTGACAAGAGTGGTGAAAAGGTGGTGATAGATCAGCAGTATGTCGAAGACAATGTATCCGAGCTAAGCAAAGACGAAGATTTGAGTCGTTATATTTTGTAGCAAGTAATATTAATGTAAGGAAAATAATATGAGTAAAGTAACTCCAACAGAAATTCAGTTACATCAAAAGTCCCGAGTATTGGAAATAGCTTTTGATGATGGTTCACGCTTTGAATTAAGTTGTGAGTATCTGCGTGTGTATTCCCCATCTGCAGAAGTGATGGGTCATGGGCCAGGCCAAGAAGTGCTGCAGGTGGGCAAGGAAGATGTCAATATTACTGCCATTGAGCCTGTTGGCAATTATGCAGTGAAGCTAGTGTTTGATGATAACCATAGCTCAGGCTTATACAGTTGGCAGCATTTGTATGAATTAGGTGCTGAGAAAGATAAAAAATGGCAAAACTATTTAGATAGACTGGCAGCTGCAGGGCATACAAGAAAAACCCACTAACTAATTATATGGATAATAACGAAAACACCCATTTCGGATACACAAACGTCACGCCAAAAGAAAAGACACAACGCGTCAGACAAGTATTCGAATCGGTTGCAGATAATTATGATGTAATGAATGACTTAATGTCATTTGGCCTACATCGTCTATGGAAAAAGTTTGCTTTACATATCGCCGCAGTCAGACCTAAGCAAAAGGTACTTGATTTGGCTGGTGGTACAGGTGATCTGGCCGCGGCGTTAAATGAGAGTGTTGGCCCGATGGGGCAGGTAATCTTATGTGATATTAACGCCAGCATGTTATCTGTAGGCCGTGAAAGGATGGTTGATCGCGGCCGGATGGGGAATCTGCATTATGTACAGGCAAATGCAGAGACTTTACCATTTGCTGACAATAGCTTTGATTGTATTACTATGGCCTTTGGCTTGCGTAATGTGACCTATAAAGAAAAGTGCTTGGCCTCAGCTTATGACAAACTAAAGCCGGGTGGAAAGTTTCTTGTATTGGAGTTTTCTAAGCCAGAATCATGGCTTGCACCTGTTTATGATATGTATTCTTTTTCAGTTTTGCCTCGCCTAGGTGAATGGGTCGCGAAAGATGCAGATAGCTATAAGTATCTGGCCGAGTCAATTCGTATGCACCCTGACCAAGACACGCTAAAAGGCATGTTTAACGAGGCCGGGTTTGAGCGATGTCGATACGTAAACATGACTGGTGGCATTGTTGCCGCGCATCTTGGTTACAAATACTAAGTAAAATACAAAATGAAACATTTTATCATTTCTGCACTCAACAAATATCTTCAACAGGATGTCGAGCGTGCCAGCCAACTTAATCAAATTGAGGGCAAGCTTGTTCGCATTGTTATTCGAGAAATTGATCTTGATTTACTAGTGTTGGTGGAAGATGGAATTTTTCAGTTAGCTGACAATGATCTGACTGCAGATGTTGAAATTATAGTGTCGGCTAAAGTGTTATCAGATACGCTAATGGGCGTCGATCAAGACCAGCTTATCAAAAGTGGCAAGATAGAAATTAACGGCGATGCGCATATTGCAAGTGTGATGCAAAATACCTTACGCGACATTGAAATTGACTGGGAAGAAATAGTTTCAAAGTATACAGGTGATACTATTGCTCATCAGTTGGGGAAAGGTGCGCGCGCATTACATACTTTTAGAAAAGACCTGCATGATAATTTGCGTCAGGATATGCGTGATTATCTGCAAGATAATATTCAGGTATCTGCCACACAAGAGGAAGTTGAACAATTCATTCAAGAGGTAGATACGATGCGCGCCCAGCTAGATCGTTTAGAAGCGCGTATAGACCGATTACAAGCCCGCGATAGATAATTATGCGTTTGCTACGTCAATTCATTCGCATTATTCAAATAAATATTGTACTGGTGCGCAATGGGCTTGAGGAAGTCATCTTTGCCATCCACTTGTTTCGACCGATCCGTTTTTTATTGTTATTGCTTCCCTGGCACTGGTTTCGTCGTGTGGATATTTCTCATGGCGTGCGTATCAGACGCAGTTTGGAAGATCTTGGCCCTATATTTGTCAAATTTGGTCAAGCACTGTCAACGCGTAGAGATTTGTTGTCCGACGATATTGCGGATGAATTAACTAAACTACAAGATCGCGTGCCACCATTTCCAGGCACAGAAGCGCGCCAAATTGTTGAGAAGGCATTCGGCCGCAGTGTCAACGAGATGTTTGCTTCATTTGATGAAACTCCCTTGGCTTCTGCTTCCATTGCACAGGTCCATGCGGCGACACTGCATGATGGTTCTGATGTAGTGGTGAAAGTATTACGGCCTGATGTGCATAAGCAAATTAAAAAAGATCTAGAAGTTTTACATCTGATTGCTAATCTAGCGCATCGTTATTGGGTGGACGGAAGACGCTTGCGACCACGCGAAGTAGTGGCCGATTATGAACAAACCGTCATGGATGAATTAGATTTGATGCGCGAAGCGGCAAATGCTAGTCAACTCCGGCGCAATTTTGAGAACAGCCCTGACTTGTATGTGCCTCAAGTTTATTGGGATTACTGCCGCATTAATGTCATGGTGATGGAGCGTATTCATGGCATTGCAGTGAATGACATCAAGACATTAAAAGCAAACAATATTGATCTGAAAAAATTATCTGAGCGTGGCGTGAATATATTTTTCACCCAAGTATTCAAACATAATTTTTTTCATGCTGATATGCACCCCGGCAATATTTTTGTTTCTTATGAATCACCTGAGGACCCTAAATATTTGGGTGTTGATTTTGGCATCATGGGCACATTGTCTATCGAAGATCAGCGCTATTTAGCAGAAAATCTTCTTGCATTTTTTAATCAAGATTATCGCCGTGTCGCAGAATTGCATTTAGAATCTGGCTGGGTGCCTGCAGATACTCGTATTGATCACTTTGAATCAGCCATTAGAACGGTGTGTGAGCCAATATTCCAAAAACCGATTAGTGAAATTTCATTTGGTAACTTATTACTAAGATTATTCCAAACGGCTAGACGTTTTCAAATGGAAGTTCAACCACAGTTAGTATTGCTGCAAAAGACCTTATTAAATATTGAAGGCCTGGGTCGTCAACTGGATCCCGAGTTGGATTTATGGAAGACGGCAAAGCCATTTCTAGATCGCTGGATGAGCGAACAAGTGGGTATGAGAGCGTTAGTGAAAGGAATGCGTAAACATTTACCGAAGGTACTTGAGCAAGCGCCAGAATTTCCATCCCTTGTACATAACTATTTTTTACAAGCCGAGCTTGAGCCAAAAAGACGCCATGCACTACTCAAACAAGAGATACAACAACTAGAACAAAAATATAAGCAACAACGCGTAATATCGATTGCAATGGCATTGCTTGCCGTGGCTGCCGCAGTTGCTATTTCCTATTACGTTTAATTGACCATAAAAACATAACATATTTGCAAAGAGTGAATAACGCCTGTGGATGTTTCGCCGATTCTTGACGAGTTAAATGAAGAGCAGCGTGCTGCAGTTACCTCTACGCCAGGCCCCGCGTTAGTATTAGCCGGTGCCGGCAGTGGTAAAACGCGTGTGTTGGTGCATCGTATTGCTTGGTTATGCCAAGTAGAGGGTATGTCACCTTATGGTTTGCTTGCTGTGACTTTTACGAATAAAGCCGCGGCGGAAATGCGCGGCCGAGTAGAGACTCTACTTGATACAAATTTGTCGGGCATGTGGGTGGGTACTTTTCATGGCATTGCCCATCGCATGTTACGTGCACATTGGCATGCAGCAAATTTACCGCAAACGTTTCAAATCTTGGATTCCGAGGATCAACACCGATTGGTCAAGCGTATTATGAAAGGCTTGGAATTGGATGAATCGAAATGGCCGGTCAAACAAGCGCAGTGGTTTATTAACGCTCGTAAAGATGAGAGCCTGCGTGCCAATCAAATACAAGACAGTGGCGATCTTACTACAAGACAACTGTTACGCGTCTACACTGCTTATGAAGCAGCGTGTGAGCGTGCGGGTGTTGTAGACTTTGCAGAATTATTATTACGCAGTTTAGAATTATTACGTCATAATGAAGATATTCTCACACATTATCGTTATCGCTTTGGTTATCTGTTGGTTGATGAGTTTCAGGACACAAACTCAATACAATATGAATGGCTTAAATTGCTGGCAGGAAAAAATACACCGGTGTTTGCTGTCGGTGATGATGATCAATCAATATATGGCTGGCGTGGAGCGCGCATAGAAAATATATTTTCATTTAGTAAAGATTATCCGGATACACAAACATTTCGTTTGGAACAAAACTATCGCTCCACCAGCACGATTCTATCTGCTGCGAATGGCTTGATTGATCACAACCAGGGGCGCTTAGGTAAAAAACTTTGGACGCAGGGTAACGAAGGTGCACCTATCCAGTTGTATGCAGCTTACAACGAGCATGACGAAGCACGTTTTGTCATAGAGCGCATCAAAGAGTGGGTACAACAGGGCAGAAAATATAATGAAATCGCCGTATTATATCGTTCTAATGTACAGTCACGTGTATTTGAAGAAAACTTAATTGCTCAGCAGGTCCCGTATCGAATTTATGGTGGTTTGAGATTTTTCGAACGGGCAGAAATTAAAGATGCTTTGGCATATTTGCGATTAAGTTCAAGCCGTATTGATGATCCTGCCTTTGAACGCATCGTTAATCATCCACCTCGCGGTATTGGCGATCGCACATTACAAATTATCCGTGATCATGCGCGTTCTGCTGCAGTGCCATTATGGCAGGCGACAAAAGCGATTATTGAACAAAACACACTTGCGACCAGAGCCCAGACGGCACTCAATCAATTTGTTGCTTTAATAGAAAGATTAAGTGCTGAATTAAAAGACAGTGCGTTAGAGGACCAAGTGGAACATGTCATTGGTCTTTCCGGCTTGCAAGCCCATTTTGAAAAAGATCGTAGTGAGAAGGGTCAATCACGTGTAGAAAATTTACATGAACTGATCGAAGCTGCACGTGGATTTTACTATGAGAGTGAAGAGGGCGAAGAATTAACAGAGCTGGATGCCTTTTTGGCAAATGCTGCATTGGAGTCTGGTGAAGGCCAGGCCTCAAAGTGGGATGATTGTGTGCAACTGATGACGCTACACACAGCTAAGGGATTAGAGTTCCCGCTGGTGTTTTTAGTTGGTATGGAAGAAGGATTATTTCCCAGCAGTATGTCAATGGATGAACCTGGACGAGTCGAAGAGGAGCGTCGCCTGTGTTATGTGGGTATCACGCGTGCACGCGAACATTTAATGATGTGTTATGCAGAATCTCGCCGACATTATGGCAATGAAAACTACAATCCTCCCTCACGTTTTATAAATGAAGTCCCCGCGGATCTTGTCGTAGAAGTGCGTCCGCGAGCACGCGTGACGCAAACCGCACATCGTCCTGACTTTATGCCCAAGGTTAAAGGCAGTATTAGCGACAGTGAAAGCGATATTAAAGTGGGCCAGCGTGTCACACATAGGAAATTTGGTGAGGGAGTGGTGTTAGACCACGAGGGTAATGGCAATAGCGCGCGCGTTCAGGTCAAGTTTGAAGGCAGTGGCAGTAAGTGGTTAGTATTGTCATATGCCAATTTAGTGGTGATTTCTTAATTAAATTGATAATGAGTGTTTAAGTGTGTGCCATCAACTTACAAACCAGTAATACATATAATGTGAGTTGACATTTAAGCACGAGTTAGCAGGGAGTAATCAAATGCAGAATAACAATAAAGATAATAATCGAAGAAAATTTTTACAGTATCTTGGAGTTAGTGCTGCCAGTTGCACAGTCGTTGCATGTAATAGCGATTGCACAGAGACAAATAGCGCTGTCAGTGAGTCAGCCAGTCAACCAACATTTAATTGGAAAATGGTAACCACATGGCCCAAAAATTTTCCTGGTTTAGGTATGGGTGCAGAGTATCTCGCGCAAATCATCAATCAAATGTCCGGCGGGCGTATTAATATAAAAGTATATGGCGCAGGAGAGATTGTTCCCGCGTTTGAAATATTTGATGCAGTGACAGCAGGGACTGCTGAAATGGGTCATGGTTCGGCTTACTACTGGAAAGGTAAAAATCCAGCGTTACAATTTTTTTCTACGGTTCCTTTTGGTATGACGGCAAACGAAATGAATGCTTGGTTGTACCATGGGGGTGGTATGGAATTATGGCAGCGGGCGTACGAACCATTTGGTTTAGTGCCCATGGCTGCAGGTAACACCATGGTGCAAATGGGAGGGTGGTTTAATAAAGAAATAAACTCGCTGGAAGATTTGCAGGGATTAAAAATGCGCATCCCAGGACTTGGTGGTGAAGTGCTTCGACTTGCGGGCGGAACTCCAGTGAATGTCCCTGGTGGTGATTTATTTGTGTCGCTGCAAAAAGGAGTGATTGATGCCACCGAATGGGTGGGGCCTTACAATGACCTTGCATTTGGTTTACATAAAGCCGCAAAGTACTATTACTCACCAGGTTGGCATGAGCCAGGAACAACACTCGAATGTTTTGTAAATCAAAAAGCGTTTAATACGTTACCAGCTGATCTGCAGGCGATTGTGCAAAATGCCGCACGCGTGGCTAATCAAAATATGATGCTTGAATATGTCGCTCGCAATAATGACGCTTTAGTGAGTCTAGTCAGCGAACATAATGTTGATGTCAGAGAATTCCCCGCGGATGTGATTGAAAAATTGCGTGATTTATCTGAGCAAGTAGTGGCAGATGTGGTTGGTAATGATAAGTTTGCACAAGAAATTTATGATTCTTATCAACGCTTTTTAGCCAAATCGAAAGCCTGGTTTGACTTGTCAGAGAGAGCCTATTTAAATCTTAGATAGATATAACTTATTGAATTAAATAAATAATTTTATTATTGCCAATCTGTGAGATAAAAAAAGAATTATTTTTGAGTGGCTGATATACTGCCGCCAATCTACTATAAAAATAATAGGATGCCATAACGGCGGAGGAAAAATGGACGATCTTTATACCAAGTGGAAAACAATGTGGGATGCTAAAGAATGGGGCACACAAGGGTTCTTTTTAGCCATGGCCATCATTGGAGTTATGATAATGGCTCAACCGTTCCGCGCAAACAGTGAAGGAACTGCGGTTAAAAAAGGAATCACTTTTGCCATTGGTCTTGGCTACTTAATATTGGTTATTGTTGGTTATTTTCAACTAGTACCAAAAATCTCTTCCTACTAAATTTTCTTCAATACGCAATTACTTACAAGCATCGCATAAGCACGCTTTAGTAAGTTAACTTTTCCGGTAACCAAGTGGCTAATTCTGGCCACTTGGCAAGAGCACCCAACACACCAATCTGTATAGCAATAAAGGGCATCACACCTTTATATATTTGTTTAGTAGTAATCGTTTGTGGTGCAACACCACGCAGATAAAATAATGCAAAGCCGAACGGTGGTGTTAAAAATGATGTCTGTAAATTAATTGCGATCATGATGCCCAGCCAAACAGGATCCACGCCCATCATAAGTAATATCGGCCCAACGATGGGCACTACCACAAAAGTAATCTCAATAAAGTCTAAAACAAATCCAAGTAAAAACATCACAAGCATAACAATGGCGACTGCTGCAAACACGCCGCCGGGCAGCTGGGTAAGAAAATCATGAATTGCATCATCACCGCCATAGCCGCGGAATACGAGAGAAAAAATTGAAGCACCGATGAAGATTGCAAACACCATGCATGTCACACGAACCGTGCTGTGAGTAATCTCTCGCAAACAAGACAGGTTAAGGCGTTTGTTAATTAATGCTAGCAACAATGCACCGATCGCCCCGACGGAAGCCGCTTCGGTGGGCGTGGCAATGCCTGCTATGATGGATCCAAGGACTGCAATTATTAATATAATCGGAGGGAATAAAGCCTTGCAGCAACGCAAGAATAAGTTTGAGTTTTCTGTGTGATTGTTTACTGCCGGCATTAATGCAGGTTTTGTGCTAGTTAAAAAAAGTAAATAGATTATGTAAATAGCAACTAACAATAGGCCTGGAATAATCGCCCCGGCAAATAAATCACTAACAGTCACCGTGTCGGGTGAAAAAATTCCCTGGTCTAATTGTGATTGTTGATAGGCAGATGAAATTACATCGCCCAATAAAACTAAAATAATCGAAGGCGGAATAATTTGGCCAAGTGTGCCTGATGCACATATCACACCGCAGGACAGAGCCGGGTCATAATTACGTTTTAACATGGTAGGTAAAGATAGCAAGCCCATGGTGACAACGGTCGCGCCGACGATACCAGTGCTCGCAGCCAGTAATAAGCCAACTATAACGACAGAAAAGCCTAAACCACCTCTTAATGAGCCAAATAGAAGTGACATGGTGTCGAGTAGATTTTCAGCAATTTTGGCGCGCTCTAAGGTCACGCCCATGAAGACGAACAAAGGCACCGCAATTAATGTTTCATTATTCATGATGCCAAAAATGCGGCTGGGTAATGCATGCATTAGTGAAGAATCAAAACCTTGTATGAAAGTACCAACAAAAGCAAAGATTAAAGAAACACCGGCTAAAGTAAATGCCACTGGATAACCTGTCATTAACACCAAGATGACAAAAATAAACATGACAAAGGCCAACAATTCCATAAGCTATTCAGAGTTAGACTTTAAAATGTTTAAACATGAACATAGTGTTGCTATGCCTTGCAGTAATAACAGTGCCGGCATTAATGGAACTAATGTTTTTAGAATAAATAAAAAGGGCAAGCCACCTGCTTCACGTGATCCCTCTAACAAAGCCCATGAGCTGGCGGCATACTGCCAACTGGAAGCTATTAAATAAAGGCAAAAAGGAATGAGCAATACTAGCGTTCCAAGTAAATCAACCCATGCTTTTTGTTTGTTTGAGTAGTTGGAATATAAAATATCAACTCTGACGTGCTCGTTATGTTTGTAGGTATAGGCAATAGCGAGCATGAAAACAAAGCTATGCAAATAAATCACACTTTCCTGAATTGCAATCAGGCCAAAATTGAAACCATAGCGCATAATGACATTGAAAAAAGTGATTATCACCATGGCTAGCACGAACCAGGCAACGGTGCGACCAAGCCATTCATTAATACAATTAATAAAAGACTCTATCTGTTTTAACATTGCAATTATTTAGCAAACAATTAATCAACTGCAGGGAATTACAGGTCGAGCAGTTTTTGTTGTTCCTCGGTGGAAGGTTCAAAGGTCCTTCCTTCATAGTAATCAAAAATTGCTTTAACTACTTCAGATGGGTCATCAATTACCTGAATTAAATCTAAATCAGATGCAGAGATAGTGTTATTTGTTAGCAGAGCTTGTTTGAACCAGTCTAACAGGCCTTGCCAAAAATCAGACTGAACTAAAATGATAGGTATTTTTCTTGATTTGCCAGTCTGAACCAGAGTTAATATTTCAGCTAATTCATCGAGCGTACCAAACCCACCTGGCAACACCACATAGGCCGATGCATATTTTACAAACATGACTTTGCGAGAAAAAAAATGTCTAAAGTTAAGTGTAATATCTTGGAATGGGTTGCCTGACTGTTCATGCGGTAAAAAGATATTCAAGCCAACACTTGGAGATTTGCCGGCATAGGCCCCTTTATTTGCGGCTTCCATAATGCCCGGGCCACCACCGCTGACAACGCTAAATCCTGCATCAGACAACTCACGTGCGATGCTCTCTGTCAATTGATAATAAGGATGATCTTCAGGCGTGCGTGCTGAACCAAAAATACTTACCGAGGGTGCAATTTTGGATAAGCGCTCAAAGCCTTCAACAAATTCGGCGACAATTTGAAAGATTTTCCAACTTTCGCGAGATAGCGCAGATGAGTCTCCCGGCCCAGTTAGGGATTGCTTGTGAAATTTTTGATTCATTATTTTAATAACTCGTTTTCCTTTGCGCGAGTGTACATGATAACGTTGTCACCTGCTTTTCAAATTCTATAAATAGACGCATACATATGACGAAAGATTCTTTACTTTTATTAGTGGATGGTTCTTCTTATTTATATCGTGCATTTCATGCATTACCGCCACTTACAAATAAACATGGCACACCAACGGGCGCTGTATACGGCGTATTGAGGATGGTGCGAAAATTAATCGATGAAGAACAGCCTGATTATGTAGCCGTGGTATTTGATGCGAAAGGCAAAACATTCAGACATGAAATGTACAAACAATACAAAGCTAATCGTCCACCAATGCCGGATGATTTGCGTGTGCAAGTCGAGCCCTTGCATGAATTAATAGAAGCACTAGGAATTCCTCTGTTATCTGTTGAAAATGTTGAAGCGGATGATGTCATTGGCACCTTAGCCGCTTATGCCAACACAAGTAATCATCGAGTATTAATCTCTACGGGTGACAAAGATATGGCCCAGCTTGTGAATGAGCGTGTGACACTGATAAATACTATGAATGACTCACGTATGGACATTCAGGGTGTGAATGAGAAGTTTGGAGTGAGGCCCGATCAGATTATCGATTATCTCGCGTTAATGGGAGATAAGGTCGATAACATTCCTGGTGTGTCAGGAGTAGGCCCTAAGACAGCAGTCAAATGGCTACAACAATATGAGACTATGCAGGGTGTTATTGATCATGCCGATCAGGTTAAAGGCAAGATTGGTGACAAGTTGCGTGCGGCGCTAGATGATTTGCCACTGTCATATGATTTGGCAACCATTAAGTGCGATGTGGATTTGGATTTTTCTGTTGATGAACTTAAGTTATCAAACAAAAATCCGCAATTATTAAGACGTCTCTATCAGCAGTTGGATTTCAATACATGGCTCGATGAGCTAGCTGATGATGGCACTGTCGAGAGTTCAAGCAATGAGTCCGCAAATAATATACAAAACAATTATGAGTTAGTGCTGACAAAAAAATCTTTGAAGGACTGGGTTAAGAAATGCAAACAAGCAAAGATGTTTGCCTTTGATACAGAAACCGATAGTCTCGACTATATGCAAGCCAAACTCGTAGGCATGTCTTTTTCAGTGCAAGCAGGTGAAGCGGCTTATTTACCTATTGCGCACGACTATGTGGGGGCGCCCAAACAACTTAGCCTAGAGGACGTAATGTCTGACATGGGAGCAGTCCTGAGAGATGCAAAGATTGCTAAACTTGGACATAATTTAAAATATGATAAATCAGTGCTGGAGCGAAACGGGTTTGAGTTAAACGGCATTCAACACGACACAATGCTGGAATCTTATATCGTTAATTCAACTGCTAGTCGCCATGACCTGGATACGTTATGTGATTTATATCTAGGGCATAAAAATATTAAATTCGAAGAAGTTGCAGGCAAGGGCGCCAAGCAAATTACTTTCAATCATGTACCATTAGATATTGCACTTGATTATGCTGCAGAAGATGCAGATATGTGTTTGCGTTTACATGAGTATTTTTGGCCGCAGTTATCTGCATTGAAAAAACAACAGGCATTGTACAATGATATTGAAATACCAATGTTATCTGTGTTATCACGCCTTGAGTGTAATGGCGTACTTATAGATGCAGCGTTATTAGACAAACAAGGTCAAGAACTAACAAAGCAAGTCAATACACTAGAAAAGCAGGCGCATGATTTAATTGGTGAAACATTTAATTTAGATTCACCTAAACAGCTACAAAAGATTTTATTTGAGCAGTTACAATTACCGATCATACGTAAAACACCGAAGGGACAGCCTTCTACTGCAGAAGATGTTCTGCAAGAGTTAGCGCATGACTATGAATTTCCTGCTTTGATACTTGATTATCGTTCCCTGAAAAAACTGAAAACAACTTACGTTGATAAGTTGCCAAAACAGATTAATCCAGTCACTGGGCGTGTGCATACTTCTTATCATCAAGCTGTTGCTTCGACCGGTCGACTGTCTTCTACAGATCCCAATTTGCAAAATATTCCGATTCGTACTGAACAAGGTCGCCGTATAAGACAAGCATTTATTGCCAGTGAAGATTGTGTATTACTTGCCGCCGACTACTCGCAAATAGAATTGCGCATCATGGCGCATTTATCAAAAGATCCACGTTTATTACAAGCATTTGAACAAGGCGAGGATGTTCACAGTGCGACTGCCGCTGAAGTGTTTGCAGTTAGCACTGATAAGGTTTCCAAAGAACAACGGCGTGCGGCCAAAGCCATTAACTTTGGCTTGATCTATGGTATGTCCGCATTTGGTTTGGGCAAACAATTAGGTGTGTCACGTTCAGAAGCTCAGTCTTACATCGACCTATACTTCGATCGTTACCCTGGCGTTAAGCACTACATGGATAAAACCCGCGAGCTGGCGCATGAACAAGGGTTTGTAGAGACGATATTTGGTCGACGTCTTTATTTGCCTGAAATTAATGCGCGCAATGCACAAAGACGTCAGTATGCTGAGAGAACAGCAATTAATGCGCCTATGCAAGGTAGTGCGGCCGATATCATCAAACGCGCTATGATTGCCATTGACGCATGGATCACAGATAGTAAGTTACCTGTCGCCATGATCATGCAAGTACATGATGAGTTGGTATTTGATATAAATCAGAAGGTTATAGATGAAGTGAAACAAAATATCATTAAGCACATGGTGTCAGCAGCTGATTTATCCGTACCATTAATGGTAGATGCGAATGTCGGGCACAATTGGGATGAGGCCCATTAATCGACCGACTACCACCATTAATCAAAATGCCGCGAAGTTACAACCTCGTGTTCTTATAATTCCCTCTAAATAATTACACCCACAAGCGCTACGCAAGATAGTGCGGTGGGTTTTATGACTCAAACAGGATGAGGATTAAGATTATGTTACGCAAGGTTTTAACAATTGGGGCTGGACTGTTAATTAGTTCTTCGACGTTTGCACTGGATTTGCAACGTGAAGAGCTGCTCAATTTATATCATGGCATTGAGAGTGATCAAGTTCACTCAGCTAGCGAATGGGTAAATATGTCAAACGGTATCGTTGCCAACCAACAAGGCAATGAGCATGATGAAATTCAATTTGCGCCATTAGATGAACCACAAACAACGATTGGTGTTTTCACCAGTGACTCGTTGCATGAGGATTTATCCAGTCGACGCGAATACGAATTCAAAACACCTACGCAGTTTGGGCATAATGAATCTGAAAGCGTTGGTGTCTATATCAAGCAAAGTTTTTAATATTTTTCTGAACTTCTTTATAACGTATTAGTCCTAGGTACATGTGCAGTGAATGCACTACCGCTTCCCTCCCTGAGCGGATGGCTCGGTTTCCCCAATGCTGAGCCAAATTATTTTCCCTGAAGCAACAATGGTTGCTTCAGGGTTTTTATTTACCCGCTAAACCACCCCTTTAAAATTTTCATTGCTTGGTCCGAGCCTTGGCCTGTGGTTGCGGAAAAAAGCTGCACACTTACTGGGACTTGGTGATCATTCGAAAGACAATTTTTTGTCGAAATCAGTTGCTTTTGCGCTTGATGACGGCCGAGTTTATCGGCCTTGTTTAGTAAAATATGCACAGGACATTGATAGTGTATACACCAGTCAATCATTTTAAGATCGGAGTCTTGAAGAGGATGGCGAATGTCCATCACGATAATTGAGCCCTTAAGCGAGCGTCTATGCGTGAAGTAATATTCCAGCAAGGCTAGCCACTGGCGTTGTTTGGTTTGGCTGGCCTTTGCGTAACCATAACCGGGTAGGTCGGCGAGCTTATTTAATTTAGCGACACGAAAGAAGTTAATCATCTGTGTCCTGCCGGGTGTTTTTGAGGTTCTCGCCAGGCCCTTTTGTTGACAAAGTTGATTAATAGTACTGGATTTACCGGCATTTGAACGCCCTGCAAATGCGACTTCTACCCCTTCATCGCTCGGTAGTGATTGGACGTCAGCAGCACTGGTGAAAAATTCGGTTTTAGCTAATTGGTGTTTGAAATCCATGGTATTTTTGGCATAGTTTTGCGGGGACTTATACTTTTATGGTATACAAGGCGCCCGTGCTGTTGCTGCGGTGAATCTAGTAGGTTTATCACCTATATACTAAATTTTGGGATTATGCACTTTTGGGAAGACCACATGAAAATTTCTATCCAATTATTAACAGTATTATTTCTGCTCAATAGTCACTCGCTGTTTGCGGCCGGTGATGCTGAATCCGGTAAAGCTAAGTCAACGCCATGCGCAGCATGTCATGGTGCTGATGGTAACAGTGCAAATCCCGCGTGGCCGAAGCTTGCCGGACAAGGTGCACCTTACATCGTTGAACAGTTAAAGCTTTTCAAGGAAGGCACACGATCTGACCCATTAATGTCGCCGCAAGCGGCGGGTCTAAGCGACCAAGATATGCTTGATCTGGCAGAATTTTATGCGGCTCAAACCTCGACTCCCGGAGCGGCAGATGCTGAACTCGTTGAATTAGGTGAAGCGATTTATCGTGGCGGTATTATTGATAAAGATGTGACCGCTTGTGCCGCCTGTCATGGTCCTAGTGGTGCTGGTAATGTCCCTGCCAAGTTCCCTAAATTAAGCGCGCAGCATGCCGACTATACCAAGCTGCGCTTGGAGGCCTACCGTGCGATTGATCCAACCATGGAAAAAACCTATCCCGCAGCCTCGATCATGGTCAGCGTCACTGAGCGTCTAACCGACCACGAAATTGAAGCGCTTGCGCAGTACATTCAGGGCCTACACGATTAACTCGGAACTAAGCTAACTTTATCAGTTCTAATTCGCAGTAAAATCAAGCGTATAGCCACGCTTTTGAGTAAATATTAATCAAGGTGAATAGAAAATGATAAACCTCGCTAAACTGGCTGGAATACTCGTATGCACAATGATTGCCACGCTCGCCCTGGCTGGCAATGAACATCAGAATCAAGGCAGTTACGTTAAGTTAGATCCTGTTGTACCACGTGTCGTCGAGAATGATGCTAAGCATGAGGTCGTTGAGTTATTTTGGTATGGCTGCTCGCATTGCTATGACTTTGAGCCTTACCTAAAAACCTGGAAACAGGCTAAATCTGATGATGTCAGTTTTGTGCGTGTCCCCGCGATTTTTAATGCACGTTGGGAGCAACATGCACGCGCCTTCTACGCACTCGAGATAATGGGTGAGTTGGAAAAAGGACATGAGCTGTTATTTAGCGGCATTCATGAACAGGGACGAGGCTTGCAAGATCTCGACTCAATGGCGCGATACTTTGCAGCAAATGATATTGATGAAACAAAATTTAGGGAAAGTTTTAATTCATTTGCAGTAGAGACAAAGATCAACCGGGCTAAACAGTTAATTCGTCAATATCAGATTACCGGTGTTCCCGCAGTGATAGTTAATGGCGAATATAAACTTTCTGCGTCTCAGCTTGGGGGTTATTCTCAACTAATTACTGCTATAGAAACGCTCACAGGCGAATAATTCCTAACACATTTTTTTTGCGGCTAGTGACGAGATCTGTTGGTCGCCGGTGGCTGTTTAAGGGAACCCTGATCTTTACGTCTGTCTATTCCGTGGGCATTATTATCAGAGCGGTAGTTTTTCGATTCACCGTCCCTGGCACACTGATTGAGTATCTTAAATAAGATATATTTGGTTTTTTCCCGCAAATTTTGCTGCATAAATAGTCACATCCTAGTGAACAGCCATAGCATACCCGTTCAATAAATTGCTGCATGTGGGTCTAAGATGGAGCTAGGATGGATTTGGATGAATGGTATGTCTTGCATACAAGACTTATATTTCAATCTATCTTCGACCTGCCAAGCTAATATCTAGGACAGCTCGATTGACAAGCGCTTATGCTCGGCAAAGTCCAGCATAAATATCAATATCAGGCAGTGTTAACACATGGTGATGCGCTTGTAGATGATCTATAATCGCGACCTTAATTTTAGACAAGCATATTTAGGCAAGAAAATACGGGAGTTACCTTGGAAGATAGACAGTTTACAACCATGTTTATGGCCGTTTTAGTGGGTCTCGTCGGACTCACAATAGTTATCCTTATTATTGCAAATGCACTATACAGCCCTGACTCAATGGAATCAGATTTGCGTGTTCAAAAAGCTGTGGCAGAGAGAATCAAACCAGAGGGGGGTGTATATGTTGGTAGCGTCCCAGAAGAGGTTGCAGCGGCTGCGCCAAGTACTGCGCCAGCAGCAACGCAAGTGGCTGCCGCTGAATTAAGTGGTGACCAGGTATATCAACAAGTATGTGCATCCTGTCATGCCGCGGGTGTATTGAATGCGCCAAAACCTGGTGATGCAGCGGTCTGGGAAACTAGAATGGCTAAAGGAATAGAGACAGTATATGCAAATGCCATTAATGGCATTGGTGCTATGCCTGCAAAAGGTGGACGTGCAGACGTGTCTGATGAAGCAGTTAAAGCCGCTGTTGATTTCATGGTTAAATGAGTCACGCTTTATTTTAGTTTTTCAATAAACGATCAAACTGGCGATATGACATTGCTTCATTCAAATGCGTTTGAGTAATGTTGTTCACTTGTTCTAAGTCTGCAATTGTGCGTGCGACCTTCAGTATTTTATGAAACGCACGTGCACTTAAATTTAGTTTTTCTAGCATAGAAATTGTTGCAGTCTGCGTCGCTTGTGTCATTCGACAGGCTTCAATTAGATTTTCCCCCTCAAGCTGTGCGTTGGGTACGCCTTGGCGTTGTATTTGTGTTTCAAACGCAGTGTAAATACGCTCTGCCTGTGTGTCCCAGTCTTCACTATGTTGATTAGATGTATTGAGTAATTCTCTAGGAGGTAATTTCGGTACGCTAACTTGCAAGTCAATCCGATCCAAAATTGGCGAGGATATCTTATTACGATAACGGTTCAGTTGCTGTTGAGTACATTGGCATTGGCCATACTCATCAATGTCACATCCATTCGGGCAGGGATTCATAGCAGCAATCAGCTGGAATCGCGCGGGGAAAACGGATTTGTGCATTGGCCCTGGAGATACATATCAAACCTGTTTCTATTGGCTCACGCAATGCTTCTAACGCATGACGACTGAATTCAGTAAATTCATCAAGAAACAACACGCCATTATGCGCGAGAGAAATCTCACCAGGTCTGGGTAGGGAGCCGCCTCCCACAAGGCCGACCGTCGATACGGTATGATGTGGTGCTCTGAACGGTCTGTCATTAGGGTGTTGTTGTTTTGCAGTGACATTAGCAATTGAATAAATGCACATTGTTTCCAGCATTTCATCTTGGTTTAGTTTGGTCAGTATGCTTGGAAAGCGTGTTGCTAACATGGTTTTACCTGAACCGGGAGAGCCTATCATGAGCATATGATGCTGCCCTGCTGCCGCAATACATAGAGCACGTTTTGCACGTTGTTGTCCGCGTATATCATTAATTTTTTTATCTGCGAATGTGTTTGTATCTATTCGTGGTGGGTGTGCGCTGTCGATTTGTGTAATTTTATTTAAGTGTGCGCAGACACTGAGTAAGTGAGGTGCACATAAATAGGCTTGATGATCTAGTGATGATAATTCATGTTGATTGCTTAATGAGGTAATGAGCGTTTTACCTGATTTATGACATGTATGCGCGGCGGGTAATATACCGGTCGACGCTTTGAGTTCACCGTTTAAACTTAACTCGCCAATAAATTCATAACCATTCAGTGTATCCGCTGCTAATTGTTTTGATGCAACTAACAATCCAAGTGCAATAGGCAAATCAAAACGTCCTCCCTGCTTGGGTAAATCAGCGGGTGCAAGATTGACAATAATACGCTGGTGTGGAAAGTCAAAATTTGAATTTATTAATGCTGCGCGCACACGATCTTTGCTTTCCCTGACGGCCGCTTCCGGCAAGCCAACAATAGAAAAGCTTGGTAAGCCATTAGATAAATGAACTTCAACAGAAACTAATAAAGCTTCCATACCAAATTGAGCGCGACTATAAATGATCGCGATAGACATTAACCACCTTATTAACTCAGCAATTGAATATTCGTTATAACCAGGGGTTAATTTATAAGAGTTATTTCTTTTCGAGTAGCTCGATGCGTTGTTCTAGTTGCTCTAAACGTTGGCGTGTGCGCCTCAATACTTCTGATTGAACTTCATATTCTTCTCTAGAGACCATTTCAAGTTTTTGCAATAGCCCCTCAAGGGCTAATTTTAATTTTTCTTCTCCCGAGCTTTTTAAGTCAGCAACGTTATCAGGCAACAACTCTTTAATCTTAGCGATCGTGTCGTCTATGTGAGTAGGATTAATTTTCATAATAAAGAGTTTAACAAATTAGCGAGTTAGCCAGGTTACTCGAATATGCAGTTTCGAGCGCACCATAACAAGACAGTTATGTTCTATATTGGTGCAGATAGCAATCAAATTCGGTGCATAAGGCATATCAAATATTCTAACTAACTGATATATATAATAATAATTTGGTGGCATGAGATGTGCTTCAGGGTATCTGTAAATTTACCGAAATAAATTTAAACGGAGAAAATATAAATGAAAAAATTTACTGGCTTATTAGGGAGTGCTGCAATTGCTTCATCAATGCTGATAGCACCAGCATCTACTGTCGCTGACGACGCAATACTGACTGGCAATGCAGGAATCTTATCAGACTACATTTTCCGTGGTATCACGCAGAGTAGTGGTGTTGGGTAATGGTGGGCTTGATATTGAATACATGGGTTTTTACGCAGGGACTTGGTTAGCAGATGTAGATTCTGGTATCGAGTACGACATCTACGCAGGTTATGTCTACGAGTTTGAAAGCGGTTTCTACTTAGGAGCAGGCTATACAACATATCAATATTCAGATGACTTTGATGATGATTATAACGAGGTCAATCTTTATGCCGGTGGTTCATTTGGTGATGTATCACTAGATCTGGAATACACCACTGGTGAATATGATGGTGAATTCACTGATGATGATGGTGACACTGGTGACGAATATGACTTCATAGCTGCAACTATCGGCTATAACGGTGCATATCTAACTTACGGAACATTCGGAGATGATGCTGAAGATTCTCTTGGTGAATATTTTGAAGTGGGTTACACAATGGAACTGGCTGGATTTGAAGTCACAGGAGCTGTTGTTCATCACTATGATTTCACAGATGGTTCATCAGTTAATGGCGATGATGATGAGACCGAAGCTTATGTCTCTATAAGCTGGGGATTTGATGTCATCTAAATAGTTAAAACTCTCAAAGCAATTATGACTGAGAGTGATTTTATTAATCATTTCTCAGTCATTTGCAGGGAACGTTAAGGAAGAATGCAGATTTTTATTGGTTTAAAAATTATTCGCCCTAAATGAACTTTGAGAAATGACAATAAATAGATAACAAGTGGGAGAAAACCAATGAAGCTGATTACAGCAATAATTAAACCATTCAAGTTAGATGACGTTAGAGAATCGTTATCTGAAATTGGAGTTACCGGTATTACGGCAACAGAAGTAAAAGGGTTTGGTCGTCAAAAAGGTCACACTGAGCTTTATCGCGGTGCTGAATATGTTGTTGACTTCCTGCCGAAAATAAAACTGGAAATTGCGATTGATGATGAATTGCTTCAATCAGCATTAGATGCAATCACTAAAGCAGCAAATACAGGAAAAATAGGCGATGGAAAAATATTTGTTTCTGAATTGGCTGAAGTGATTCGAATTCGAACTGGCGAGTCTGGTGCAGCGGCTCTATAAAAATAACACCTATCTTAGTTAGGAGGGAATTGTGGAAAACCAAGTAATAGAACTAGCGTATGCACTAGATACATTTTATTTTCTAGTGATGGGCGCATTTGTAATGTGGATGGCAGCAGGCTTTGCCATGCTTGAAGCAGGACTGGTACGTACAAAAAGTACTGTCGAAATTTTAACGAAAAATATTTCTTTGTATTCAATAGCATCTATCATGTACATGCTAATGGGTTACAACATCATGTACAGCGGTACTGATAGCACATGGTGGCCATTTGGCTTTGATATTTTAGGTAACTCAGATAACTCAGCAGCGGATGTGATCGCCAGTGGTGGTGATACATATTACTCTGGACTGTCTGACTTCTTCTTCCAGGTTGTGTTTGTTGCAACTGCAATGTCAATTGTGTCAGGTGCAGTTGCTGAGCGTATGAAGCTATGGGCATTCTTACTGTTTGCAGTAGTGATGACTGGGTTCATTTATCCTATACAGGGTTTCTGGAAATGGGGCGGTGGTTTCTTAGATGCTGCTGGCTTCCTAGATTTCGCGGGCTCAGGTGTAGTTCACTTGTGTGGTGCAACTGCAGCGTTGGCAGGTGTCATACTGCTAGGTGCTCGTAAAGGTCGTTACAGTGCTGACGGTAAAGCCGTGGCCATGCCTGGCGCGAATATGCCATTAGCGACTTTAGGTACATTCATTTTATGGTTAGGCTGGTTTGGATTTAACGGTGGTTCTGAACTAATCGTTTCAAACGTAGCCGAGGCTAATGCCGTAGCTTTGATCTTTGTTAACACCAATGCAGCAGCAGCAGGTGGCGTGATCGCCGCTCTGGTTACAGCTAAATTAATGTTTGGTAAAGCGGATCTATCAATGGCATTGAACGGTGCGCTCGCTGGACTGGTATCAATCACAGCTGAGCCGCTAACACCAACACCTTTGCTTGCAACAATTATTGGCGCCATCGGTGGCATCATTGTGGTGTTCAGTATTGTGACAATGGATAAGTTAAAGCTTGATGATCCAGTCGGTGCTATTTCTGTCCACGGTGTATGTGGCGTATGGGGATTAATAGCCGTTATCTTCTCAAACTCAGATGCAAATATCGGTACTCAGTTGTACGGTGCCCTAGTAATCTTTGCATGGACCTTCATTGTTTCAATGATCTTCTGGTTCATCATTAAGATGATTATTGGTATCCGTGTTAGTGAAGAAGACGAGATGGAAGGTGTCGATATCGCTGAATGCGGTATGGAGGCTTACCCAGAATTTGTTAATAAGTAGTAAAACTCCTGGTATTAAGTGTGCCAACCTTGGGCGCCCCTTGCGAAAGCAACGGGCGCCATTTTTATGCCTGTGCTTGTTTGATCTTTATGAAGTTGGGCATAGCAAACGCGGCTAAATGAATATCGTAATTGTAATACATGGTGTCAAAAGCCAACTGCTTTGCATCCTTATCTCTTACCAAATGAATGTCTTCTTTAGCGGCCATTGTCGCTGACCACCAACCGCTTGGATAAACAGGTACTGGGAAGAAGAGTGTTTTTGTTTGTTTAAATTTAGCTACCTGCATCTCGTGATGCATTGGCCTTGTAATACTGTCCCAATGCGCCAATGGCGATTCGCTCTGCTGAATGATCAAACCATCTTGCCTTAAAGCATTAAAACACGCGCCATAGAACTCTCTGTGAAACAGTCCTTGCGCAGGGCCTATGGGGTCCGTGCTGTCAATGATAATAATATCTACACTTGCCTTTGAACAATCGTGCATCCATTTGATGGCATCTGTAAACACGAAATTGACTCGAGGGTCATGATTGGCAGTGCATAACTCAGGGAAGAATTGCTCAGATAAACGTGTGACTCGTTCGTCAATTTCCACCTGGGTAACTTTCTCTACACATGGATGCTTCGCGACTTGCTGAAGTGTGCCACAATCACCCCCGCCGACAATAACAACATGCTTGGGATTAGGGTGGCTGAATAAAGCCGGATGACTCATCATTTCATGGTAAATGAAATTATCGCGTGTGCTTAACATAATAAACCCCTCAAGTACCATCAAATTGCCAAATTGCTGGGTAGCAAAAATTTCGATAGTTTGGAAAGGCGATTTTTCTTGATGGACGCGAGCATTAATTTTGAGTGAAAATGCGCTGCCAACTTCATCTGCAACTTCTGTGAACCACTGTTGTGTGTTTTGTATTGTCATAAACCTAAATAAAATACTGGTAAGCATATTAATAATTATGTCATCACACTCGGAAAGCAAACCAATAACAAAAATGGCATGGAGCTTAGCGCGCGCGCGGGAATTCTACAGTATTCAGGAATGGAGTGAAGGTTATTTCGATATTAATGCTGATGGCCATATAGTTGCTAAACCTGATACACATACCAGCATTGATCTAATTGAAGTCAGTGAAATGGTTAAACAACAAGGCTTGTCTTTGCCTGTGCTTATTCGATTTCCACAGATATTGCATGCGCGTGTCAAGCAAATCGATGCGGCATTTAACAATGCTGCACGGGCTTATGGTAATACACTTGAACATATCCAATGTTATCCGATTAAAGTGAATCAGCAGCGCACGGTGGTTGAGGAAATATTAGCGAGTGACAACAAGCACGTTGGGCTTGAAGTTGGCAGTAAAACAGAATTAGTGGTTGCACTTGGGATGCTAAAACATACACATATGAAGTTGGTGTGTAATGGTTATAAGGATCGTGCATATATTCGTATCGCATTGTATGCACAAAGCATGGGTCTGGATGTTTTTATCGTGATAGAAAATCCGTCTGAGCTTGAGATTATTCGACAAGAGTATGAGAATTTTGGCCTCACACCAAAACTCGGGTTGCGACTTAAGCTAAATAGTGTCGCACAAGGCATCTGGCAAAACTCTGGGGGGAGAGATGCTAAATTTGGTCTTGATGCAAGCGATATTCTTTACTGCTTAGAACGGATCAAGCAAATGAATGCTCAGTCATGGTTAAAGCTGATTCATTTCCATATGGGGTCACAAATTAATAAGTTAGATGAGTTTGCTAATGGCCTTCAAGAAGCACTTGTCGTGTATGGGCAAATTGCAACGGCCGGATTTGATTTGAACTGTCTTGATGTGGGCGGAGGGCTCGCCATAGATTATGCATCACAGCATGACACTAGTTATTTTTCACGTGCGTACACAATCCAACAGTACGCCGATGTCATTGTGAGTAAAATTACTGACTATTGTGCGCAGAATAATTTGAAATTACCGATTGTTTTTAGCGAAAATGGACGTGCGGTTACTGCTCATCATGCTATGTTAATGACCAACGTTGTTAAAGCCAGAGATCATGATAGTGCCGCCTCATCACCAAGCAATACACTAGCCGCTAATAAGGAGTTGACTGCCTTGGGTCATGCGCTTGAGGGGTTGATCAGTGACAAACAATCCGATTTAGACAAACAAAGAAAACTATTTGAAGTCGCTCTACAGGAAAATTTTTTACAAGGGAAAGTGAGTCTCGAACAGCGTGCCTGGGCAGAAAAAATTTTACAGCGTTGTGATGAAAACAAAGAATTATTACAGCATCACTCACAGCATGACGCTGGTTTAACTATCGATAAGTATTATTGTAATTTTTCTGTTTTCCAGTCACTGCCGGATGTGTGGGGGTTGGAACAAATTTTTCCCATTACACCGTTATCAAGACTGGACGAGCGGCCAAGCAAACTCACACAGTTACATGATTTGACGTGTGATTCGGATGGATTTGTTGCACACTACGCATATGATAATGTCGTTTGTGATTATTTAGCCTTGCACGATGTGCCTAGTCATGAGGAGTATTTAGTTGGATTTTTTTTATTAGGCGCGTATCAAGAAGTATTGGGGGACATGCATAATTTATTTGGCGACACTCACGCTGTAAATGTTGTGCAGAGTAGTGATGGGCAACTTGAGTTCACTGAGGTCGAAATAGGAGACTGTGTAAATGAGCTGCTAGCGAGCATACATTTACAAGCTGATCAAATAGTTGAAAATGTGAAAAATATGATTAATTCGACGAATACGATGAACGTCATTTCAGAAGAGATGCTTGAGGAGATAAATAATGCTCTCTACGGGTATACTTATCTCGATTCGATTGATCGACCGTCATATAGGATAAAAAGGTAATAGCATGTTGGCAATAGGCTTATTTTGGTTGGGCGTCGTGCTTGTATTTTCAGCCATTCTGATGCTGTTTTGGGACTCGTTTAAGCAACGCAAGTTATGGGGGCTGGCAGGCTTATTATTTTTGGTACCGCTGGTCATCCATGCTGTTATGAGCTGGTCTGCACTCAGTGTGCGTAAAGCAGTGTATGTGCTCATTTTGGGAATATTGACCCTCACTGTCAGTATTGCCGGGGGAGCACTGACACATTTACCGTTCTTGGCTGACAACGAAGTTGTTCAAGTGCTGGAAGAAAATATCGCGCCGCCGAGAGAGGAGCAGCCGTTACCGAATCAAGAGCAAGCGGATGCAGCCGCGCAAGCGGTGGAAGAGAATTATGACCCGTTACTCACTGGCAGTGAGTATGAGGACTTGGAGACAAAAGAACTGGCGCCAGAGGCAGTCAATCTCACCAACCCGAGGGCCACAGCAGCACGTTATCAACGCCTAAACGATAGTGAGCGTGCCTATGCCATGAATAAAAGGATTCGTTTAAAACTAACCGATGGCGAAATTATAGAAGGACGCTTGACCAATATACGAGATGATTCAGTGTTAGTTGAATCGCTAGTAAATGGTGGTGTTCTGGGGCTGAGTTACAATAATAATGACATTGCAGAAATGTTCGTGAGATTGGAGGCAGGGGAAGATCTGCCTAAACCCGACATTGAAGAGCAAGTAGAGGAAGCCGCACAAAATCTGGAAACAAACGTAGATACTTCGCCACAATCAGTGCAACAAGCTGGCCAACCATCAACAACGATTAAAGAAGCCGAAGTACAGCTTGAGGAAATACGCCCAGAAATTAGAGAGCAAGAAGTATTGCCTGCAGAGCCAGCCACAGAGGAAGTGTTAGAAAAAATTGACACTATGGTGGATGACTCAAAGTCAGTAGAGAACCCCTTGGGACAGTAAACATGCTGTGTTACATCTACCGTAGCAATAAGAAGCTAGATACTTATTTGTATTTGCCAAATAAAGAGAAATTAAACATGTTGCCCGAGGGCCTGGATAAATTATTAGGGCGCTTAGATTTTGTTATGCAGCTTGATTTGGATAATATTCAACGCCTGGAAAACGCCAACCTAGACGAAGTAAAAAAACGTTTGCTGGAAGATGAATTTTATTTGCAACTTCCGCGTGAGCAACACATTGAAGTTTAGTGTGAGTGACTATCTTATAATATACCGCGAGTTGCGCGTTTTAACTCAGCCAGTATTTCTTTTTGTAAATTGTCCAGTTCGGCGATTTTATTTTCTGCAGCACCACTCAACCAGGCAGTTTTTTCATTTTTCTTCTTGCTGAAATAATCTAATATAAACTGTTCTGACATAAGCATATAGCGTATTGCTTGCTCAGGATCGACCTGAATGAAAGGATTTTGCGCGATTTGTATGGCAGACTCTTCTTGCCCTTTGCAGAAACGGTTAAGCAAATAATACAGAGAAATACGCGCTGTGCGCAGTGATTTAGACACGCGAGCTTGTGAGCGCTCATTTAAGCTAGCATCAACAATGGTGTCTAACCACAAGATTAGATCATTCTCTGAAATAACGATTTCTTTCTGATTTATTTCGTTAATTAACTCTTGAATTCTGTTTTGTACAATTTCTTCTTCTTGTAAAGTAGATTTACGTTTAATGGTTCGATTCCATAACCCTTTGGTTTTTTCTAACTCTTCTCGCAGTACTGCTAGTTCTTTTTTATTTTCCGCAGTTAATGTTTCGTTTGCTTCAATATCTTTCTTTTTTTCTGAAATAACCTTGGATAACAATTTTAAACGCAGGATGTAATATTCGCCGAGTGTATTTTCGGTCACAGTGACTGCAGTTTTTACTCGTTCAATCAGTGAATCAAATCTTTGTTTGTCTTGTTCCGAGTTAGGTGTAACAGAACAAAGTACATCTAACGTGGTTGACATTGAGAAACTTTCACTGCGCACATCAATTAATAAATTGTTGATTGCAGAGAGCTGGTTAACTAAGTTTTGTTCAGGGATATTTTTTTCTTCTTTTTTTGCCACCTGCAACAACTCTATCAATGTAAGTATTTTGTTTTTAAATACCCGCAGTGTGTTTGATGTGCAGCTTGTTTTGGCTTTATCCATTGCGCTGACAATGTCTTCGCCATAGTTTTCAACATCAGCAATACGTTTTTTCAAATGTGCAGAGTTAATAGTCATTAATAGATCTTCAATCGCTGCACGTGAAGCGGGAGGTGCCTGTTCAGCAACGTCCGCAGGAATATTCGTTGGAATAATATCGAGAGGTAATTGTGCGATTTTTGCTGGCGACAGTTTTTTAATTAAACCGATAAACTGTTGCAGAGTGAGGGGCTGTTTTTCGCTCACGATAGTGGATGCGTTAGCGGCTGTCATGACAGGTTCCACTGTCTGATGAAATGATTGCTTGCTAGCAAGCGACGTTTCCAAGAAGCACTAAGTTTTGTAGTTTTTGGCAAACTCCAGCATACGCATTGTCGATTGAAATGCGGCTTTGCGAATATCTTCGTCAACAAATATTTCATTTTTACCAGTTTCTAATACATGTAATAGATTATGTAATCCATTCATAGCCATCCATGGGCAATGCGCACAGCTCTTACAAGTAGCCCCTTCGCCAGCAGTGGGCGCCTCAATAAAGGTTTTATCGGGGGCCATTTGCTTCATTTTGTAAAAGATGCGGTTGTCTGTAGCTACAATAAACGATTTGTGCTCAAGTGTCTGAGCTGCATTGATCAGAGCGCTGGTTGAGCCGACGACATCGGCCATTTCGATGACGTCCTGTGGCGATTCTGGGTGCACCAATACGCCCGCATCTGGGTATTGATCAATCAAATCACCCAGTGCGCGTGCCTTGAATTCTTCATGGACGATACATGCTCCTTCCCAAAGCAGCATATCGGCACCTGTGACGCGTTCTAAATACCTTCCCAAGTGCTTATCTGGTGCCCATAAAATCTTTTCACCTTGATCCATTAGATGTGAAATTAAAGGCACCGCAATACTTGAAGTGACAACCCAGTCAGCACGTGCTTTCACCGCAGCACTTGTATTGGCATAGACAACGGAGGTTCTATCTGGATGTTGGTTGCAGAGTTCATTGAATTCATCTGCAGGGCAACTTAAATCCAGTGAGCAAGTCGCTTCTAGTGTCGGCATTAATACGCGTTTTTCTGGGGTGAGTATTTTTGCTGTTTCGCCCATAAATTTTACGCCAGCAACAATCAACGTTGAGGCTGGGTGTTCATTGCCGAAGCGTGCCATTTCTAGCGAATCTGCCACCGTGCCACCGGTATCTTCAGCAATTTCCTGCAAATCTTCATGCGTATAGTAGTGAGCAACCAATACTGCATTTTGTTCTATCAACAGTTCTTTGATACGCGTGATGAGTTCCGCGCGCTGCAAATCATTAAATCGCGGTATCTGGGCTTGAATCTCAGATGTAACAGGATAATTTTCTAGAGGCATAGTGTTTGAGGTTAACAAGGCGTTGATTCTATTGATGAATATAATACATCAATGCTTATGAGCAGAGAGATAATACGTTCATACGCACTATATTGGTGCAAATTGTGTGAATTAAATCTCCCATATGAGATAGTTGCTGTATGCCTAACAAAATAATAGCTATGCACAAGACCTGTTGTTTTGTGTGTTCATGATACTCATGCCTATCACGCTGCCTTTGTTTTATAATATTCACCTATAAAAAACTAAACTAACAACAATTAAAGAGAAGGGTCATGAAACATTTTGTCATTGTTATTTTTACGCTATGTATTTGTTTGTTTGCCTATGCGCAGGCGGAACATGATGAGGAATTTTTTGAAAAGGTGCGAGCCAGTGGCGTGATTGATGACAACGAGTCAGTGGTGCTTTCCAGTAATGTTTATTTTTATCCTAATAAAAAAGGGCATGGATTATTTTCAGGTGGTGGAAATAAAAGAGAGAAAGGGCATATCGTTTTCACTGAAAATGGCTTTTCTGTTATTTCTTGGAGCCGCAGGCAAAGTACATTTGAAGTGTTACATAGTGAAGATTACTCGCAACTGGCATCAACGCAAGTATCCGGTAATTCACCCATGGTGAGGTTGGTGACTGAAACAAAGTCCTCAGGGAATTACAATAGTTATGAAATAATGGATAGCCGCAATGCATTAACCCCCAACGTGTCTAAAACCAAAGAAGCGCGTAAAATCATTAAAGCTGGAATCGAAGGCCTAGATGTAAAACAAGTGGCGACAGCGAGAGATATAACTGTTGCTGAGGCAGCTGTTCAACAGCAGCGCATGCAGGAATTAGAGGAGCGAATTCAGCGTTTGGAAAATGTCAATTCAGGTACAGCTGTGCAGGCAAAAGAGAGTGAATGCGAGTGTAAATGTGACCAGTAATTCCAACTGCTAAAAATCAACTGCGAACTTTCAATAGAATGGAGTCCATATTTTTGGTTCGCAGTCGTCGCTGAGTTGTTTGTAATTGATCAATATCCTTGCTTGGTCCTATTCGCACTCGGTGCCAGCTAATGGTATTCACTTTAACGACCTCTATATTTGTTTCTACTCCCATTAATGCGAGTTGAGCTTTTAGGCTGTCGGCTTCATCGCTGCTTTTAAAAGAACCCACTTGCAATACATATTCGCCTGCAGGTAATTGCTGCGTTGAATGGCCCTCATTTAGAGTATTATCTTTATCAACCACGACCTCTAATTCAGGCAACAATGTATAAAAGTCAAAAGTACGTTTACTGGCAGGTGGAATTGATGGCTTTTCAGATTCACTAGTCATCACTTGTTGCTGGTTTGATTTTTCATTTATGCTGGGTAAAAACGTTGCACTTAAACCAATCACAAGACCAGTGACTAACCACACCCAACCGGGTAATGGTGTGCTTTTAGAAGTGGTTCTTTTTTTGCGCGATGTGCGAGTAGCCATTTGAGTATTCTACATTTTTTCAGGTGCATTCACGCCTATTATGAACAATCCATTTGCAAGTACTTGGCGTGTTGCTTCAATTAACAATAGACGTGCATTGCGTAACGAGGCGGTATCAACAAGGATTTGTGTGTCATTATAGTAGCCATGAAACTTCTGCGCGAGTTCGCGTAAATAGTTGACTAATAAATGAGGTGCTTGCTTGTTACATGCTGAGATAATTTGTTCTGGGTAATCCGCTAATTTTTTCATTAAGCCAATTTCATTTTCTGATTGCAACAAATCACCAAGTTCGTTTGAGTTATTGATATCGAGCATATGATTAGCTTGTCTGATTACACTGCAAATTCTTGCATGTGCGTATTGGACATAATACATAGGGTTTTCGTTGCTAGTTGAAGTTGCCAGCTCCAGGTCAAAGTCTAGATGCTGCTCGCTCTTGCGCATCACATAAAAAAATCTCGCCGCATCAGAGCTGACCTCTTTTCTTAGTGCGCGTAATGTTACAAATTCACCAGATCGTGTAGACATCTGTTGTTTGACTTTGCCACGGTATAAATTTGCGAACTGTACCAATAGTACATCAAGTTTAGTGTCATCAAACGCTAAGGCTTTCAATGCAGCGCGCACTCTTGCGATGTAGCCATGATGATCCGCGCCCCAAATATTAATTATTTTATCGTATCCTTGTGAAAACTTATCTGCGTGATATGCAATATCAGAAGCAAAATAAGTCGGCTGACCATTGTCCCTGATGACCACCCGGTCTTTTTCATCACCAAGTTTTGAAGAGGCAAACCATAGTGCGCCATTCTTTTCGTAGATGTGATTGTTATTTTTTAACTGCTCGACCACTGGCTCAATTTTATTTTCAGTAAATAAACTTTTTTCTGAATACCAGTTTTCATAATCGACACCAAATAAATGTAAATCATCTTTAATATCATTCAGTATGGTGTCTATGCTTAATTCAAAAAATATCGCATAGCCTTGCTCTCCTAATGTCTGTTTGGCAAGCGTGATAAGCGCATCAATATGTTGTTCTTTATCTCCTCCTTCAGGTTCGTCTTTAGGCAGCGTAGTGATTAACGAGGAAAGATCAGAAAAGTAATTGTCATTGTAAGTACGATGTGCTGTTGCTGCGATATCCCAAATATAATCTCCTTTGTATCCATTGCTTGGGAAAGACAACTCAGCACCACATAAATCTAAATATCTCAACCACACGGACGTAGCTAAAATATCCATCTGACGACCTGCGTCATTGACGTAATATTCACGATGGACATTGTATCCGTTAGCAATATATATGTTGGCAAGTGTGGCACCATAGGCCGCGCCGCGCCCGTGGCCGACATGCAGAGGGCCGGTAGGATTAGCTGAAACATATTCGATATGGATTGATTGATTGTCGCCGCGATTGTTTTTGCCAAACGCATCTTTATCAGTGAGTATCTTGCTAATGATATGAGTATGATTGGTTTGCGCAATAAAAAAGTTGATAAATCCAGGGCCTGCAACTTCAATATTATCAAAGAGTGCATTTGCTTGGAGTTTTTCCGCTAACAGTTGTGCAAATTCTTTTGCATTGAGCCCAATTTGCTTTGCAAATACTAAAGCAATATTCGATGCGTAATCACCATGGCTGGCATCTTTACTGCGAGTCACCTGGATACTGCCATTAAATTCTGTCGCTATAATTCCATCGTTGTGTAACTGTGTGATCGCGTCAGAAAGCGCTTGGATGATGAGTTCCTTCAATGTTTTTCTCGGCAACAATAAAATGCGGCATTGTACATCAGGTTGATGGGATGTCTGGCACTAAATTAACTGCTATACACTAAACACTTAAATAAAATTATCAATCGGGTCGACATCTATACTCCACTTGACTTTTTTTGCTGCTTTCAGTGAATCTAGCTGAGTTAAACAATCATTGATGTGTTGTGTGTAAATGCCACGTCGGTTCATGGTGAGTAAAATGAATGCGCGATATTGGCCGGCTTTTTTTTCCATTGAGGCGTTAATGGGCCCTTGAACTGTAATTTCATCCGGCAGTAATTGGGCAGATAGTGATTTGGCTTTGTCTAAAAATGTTAATAAATCACCACTATTGTGGCTACGTGCGCGAATAGCAATGTGATATGTATATGGCGGTAGCTTCCATTCAGAGCGCAGCGCCAATGCCTGTTTGGCAAAAGAGCTATATCCGTATTTAACTAATGTCGACAGTAGAGGATGATCTGGGGTATGTGTCTGGACAATCACATGTCCCTTAGTTTCGCGACGACCCGAGCGCCCAGCGACTTGTACCAGTAGCTGTGCATTTCGTTCTAAGGCACGGAAGTCGGCGCTATGAATACCATAATCAATATCGAGTATGCCGACTAAAGATACATTAGGAAAATCATGTCCTTTGGATAAGATTTGTGTGCCTATAATGATATGGTGTTTATGTTGGCGTATCTCTTTTAAAATTGTTTCGAGTAACCCTTTACGGCGAGTCACATCTCGATCTAGGCGCACAACGGAATATTGCTTAAATTCTTTTAGCAGCGTTTCTTCGATGCGTTGTGTGCCATGACCCAACATGATGAGATTAGTCGAATGACATTGTGGGCAGACCGCGTGTTTACGGCGTGTGCGTTCACAATGATGACAGATCAATTGATTACTTTGACTGTGATAGGTCATATTGGCATCACAACGATCACACTGTGCTACCCAACCACAGTCGTGACAAAGTAAAGCAGGTGAATAACCGCGACGATTTAAAAATAAAATCACTTGTTGGCCAGCGCTTAGGTGTTTACTCATTGCACGCAGTAAGGGTGTGGAGAGTGGTGCTACTGCCGGTTCTGCGCGCATATCCACTAACTCAATGTCGGGCATGTCACTAGAGAGCGCACGCTTTTGCAGTTGTGCGTGGGAGTATTTTTTAAGTTGTGAATTATGTAGAGACTCAAATGAAGGTGTCGCGGAGCCTAATACAATGGGAATATTCATTTGCTTGGCGCGGTAAATCGCTACATCACGAGCATGATAGAGAAACCCTTCTTGCTGTTTTAACGAAGCGTCATGCTCTTCATCAATAATGATCAATGCGAGATGCGGTATCGGGGTAAACACCGCAAGACGTGTTCCTAGAATGATTCGAATATCACCTTTGGCTATTTTTAGCCAAGTAAGCTTGCGTTGTTTTGCAGATGTATTTGAATGCAATAAACCAATGTTAATGCCGAAGTAATCAATCAAGCGGTCATGTAATTGTGGTGTTAAGCCAATCTCAGGCACTAATATAAGCACTTGGGCGTACGCATTGCGGGATAAGATATGAGAAATAGCACTAAAGTAGACTTCAGTTTTGCCACTCCCCGTCACGCCTTCAAGCAGTGTTACATTAAATTCATCAATTGATTGAGTAATACACTTACACGCAGTCTGTTGCTCATTGGTTAATTTAATTGCTACAGGGTTTACCTGCTCAATGTGTGGGCTGTCATTAGTGGCCGATTGTTTATTAATAAATCCCCGTGTTTCGAGAGCATGAATGGCTGAGTGACTATTTGGGAATTGTGTATTCAGCATGGTAGCTGTCACTTCATTAGCCTGTTTGGTTAACCAGGCAAAAATTTCTGCTTGTTTAGGAGCTCGACTGAGCTCAGCAAGCATTGCGTCAGGGCTAATCATCCAGGTGTTCTCACCATCAATGCGCGTGCTTTGATTGGCTTTGCGCAAAGCAGGTGGTAATGCGCTAAATAAACCTGCGCCTAAAGGAAAGTGATAGTAGCGAGTGGCCCATTTGATTAGTGAGAAGCTTTCTTGATCAAAAACGGCTTGCTGATCAAGCACAGAGTGAATATTTTTTATACGTGCAAGATTGATGTTGCTCTCGTGAGTGAGGTGGATGATGATCCCTACGACCTTTCGCTGACCAAACGGCACGAGTACACGTGTGCCAGGTTCGATGTGCTCGAATTCACTCGGAATTTGGTAATCGAATAATTGTCTCAAGGGTGAGTCTATAGCCACTTGAGCAAACTTCTTTGAGGTCATCATTCTAAAAGAATTAGTTCATGAAGATTGTTAGATAAAGCGTCTTGTGGATCGAAATTTCTATCCACAAAAGCTGTGGATAAATATGTGGAAAAGAATACGAATAAGTCCCTAGAAGAGGTATTTCTAGCGCATTATTTTTAGATTGATCAACCGGCATACAAACTTTCTTGCATAAAAATCATACACTTAGAGTAAATTCTATCAGGCCGCGAGAAACCAGCTAGAATTCACATAACTTTAATGTTGATTGTGAATAAACCTCTTTAAGTAAGCGCAATAGGTTTGCCTTCTGGTTGCTTGTCAACCTGACTTAAAGATCAATCGTTATTAGAATTAAGTGGCTATTAAACTGGGTTAAGCCTGTATGTATTATGAACCATGTAATGAGGAAATCGTCCTGAAGGTTACACAAGATCAGCGCCAGGAACTAGCGAATTTCTACAGTCAGATTGAGCAACGTGCATACCGTATGGCGATGATTGAAACACGTAATGCCAGTGATGCACTGGATCTTGTTCAGGACGCAATGGAATCACTAATGAAGCGTTATATTCATCATTCCAGTCAGGAATGGCGACCTTTGTTTTATAGAATTTTACAAAATCGCATCAAGGACTGGCATCGATGGTCGGGTGTGCGAAGTAAGCTGCATTGGTCAAAATCGAATGAAGAAGACATATCTCATGAGGAGCTGCAAGTTGAATCAAGTCAACCCTCGCCTCTGGAGCAAACACAGCTGGATTTTTCGATGGGTAAATTGCAGTCAGCGCTTAACAAGTTATCCTTTCGACAACGGCAAACAGTATTATTGAGAATTTGGGAAGGATTTGATGTTGAAGAAACAGCACACATTATGAAATGCTCTCAGGGCAGTGTAAAAACACATTTATCACGTGCTATGAGTACACTGAAATCATTATTAGCAGAAGACATATGAGTAATATCAATCAAGAAAAATTAAATCAACAAATTAAGAGTGTACTTGATCGCTCTGTCGAGGAGCTTGATGCAGATACGCGTTATCAATTACAAATCACTCGTGCACAAGTACTCGATGATCAGGCTAGCACGCGCATATGGAGTAAATGGCCGATGTTTGGTGGGGTTGCAACGTTTGCATCTATTGTTGCGTTAGCGGGATTTTTAATAGTTGGTCAGCCTCAATTACAGTTTGATGAAGTAAACGACATGCAGCTCGATGCAGTGTTATTTGAAGCCGATGCCAATATTGACTTGTATGAACAGTATGACTTCTACCTATGGTTGTCTCAACAAGAGTCACAAGGCTAAACGTTTGCAATGTGCATGCACATAACTACTTTATTGTTTAATCTGTGTTTAGTTATGCTGCTAACAATTTCGCCCGTATCCTCTCAAGAGGCTATAGAGTGGCAACAGTTGAATGCTAATCAGCAACGCATACTTGAACCGATCAAAAATGATTGGTCAACATTACCCGCGCAACGTCAACAGCGGCTTAATCACCTTACACGTGAGTGGGATTCTCTTCCTCAAGAACGAAAGAATAAAATTCAACATCGCTTGCAACGATGGAGTCAGATGACACCAGAAGAAAAGCGTGCTGTACAACAACGCAGGGAAAAATTTAAATCCCTACCACCCGAAGAGCGTGAAAAAATTAAGCGTAAGTATCAATGGTACAAAGACTTACCCCCAGAGGAGCAAAAAGCATTAAAACATAAATGGGAAAAGCAAAATCGCTAATTGAACCATTATGTTTAACAAAACTTTCATATTGTGTATCCCGCTTTAGTGCTTGCCAGATGTGTTGACTATCATTAGAGTAGCACTCGTCTTACAAGTCTGGAGTAAGGAACTTGCATGCATTAGGGCAACAGGTATTACGGACAGATGTATCGGGCATGCCTCTGGAATGGATTGATTACCAAGCTGCCACGAAATTGTATTACTCTGAACAAGTAGCGTATGCTTGTGGTGAATCACTATATATTGTGCACGGCGGCGTGAATGCGAAAACAGGTCTGCACAGCTTTATCGAAGTGAATTCGATAATTGCTACATATGGAAGCAACAAATCCTTACATGAAAGCTACATTCCCCCGCTAAATAATCAAACACTCTTCAAGCGCGACGCCCACTTGTGCATGTATTGTGGCGAACGTTTCTCACGCAGAGATTTATCACGCGACCATGTCACTCCAATTAGTCAAGGAGGTGAAGACACCTGGAAAAATGTCGTCACAGCCTGCAAGCGTTGCAACAATCAAAAAGCAAATTACACACCTGAGCAAGCCAAAATGCAGTTAATCGCAGTGCCTTTTGTGCCAACCCATGCGGAGTATATTTACTTGCAAGGGCGCAGAGTGATGGCCGATCAGATGAAATTTCTACTTGCACACTTTCCCCGTACAAGCCCTCTACATAAAAGGCTGAGACAGTTTTCCTAGCAAGTTTCTGGCAATAAACTTTTAGTCTCTACCAGAGTCGTTGTATGCTGTCGTCTTTTGCGGACATGCACTGGCCAAACTTATGAAGTACTTAGGGAAAAGTGACTATAACCACTCGACAAATGAAAACATCGGGGTATTAATTACCAACCTCGGCACCCCTGATGAAGCCACACCTGCGGCGTTAAGAAAATACTTGGCTGAATTTTTATGGGACCCGCGCGTTGTTGAATTTCCTCGGCCTTTATGGTGGTTGGTACTTAATCTAATCATATTGCGAATACGTCCCAAAAGCAGTGCGGCCACATATGCAAAAATATGGTCAGACCAGGGTTCACCACTTATGGTGCACACCAAATCCCAACTACAAGGCTTAAGAGATAAGCTTAGTCAAAACAAACTAGACTTTATCGAAATAGATTTTGCTATGCGTTACGGCAATCCGTCTATTGAGTCTGCTTTGCTTGAAATGCAGAATAAAAATGTCACGCGATTACTGGTGATGCCGTTATACCCGCAATACTCCGGTTCAACGACAGGGTCAACATTCGATGCTGTGGCAAGTGTATTTAATAAATTACGCTGGATGCCAGAGCTGAGGTTTATTAATAACTATGCTGACGATAAAAACTACATCAAGTCATGCGTCGATAGAATCAAACAATATTGGTTGACACAAAACCAAAGTCAACTATTGATATTTTCTTTTCATGGCTTACCCAAGCGTTATTTGCTTGCTGGAGACCCTTATCATTGCCAATGCCATAAAACTGCACGTTTAATAGCTGAGGAGCTTGGTTTGAATGACTCGCAATGGCGAGTGACGTTTCAATCACGCTTTGGGCGTGAGGAGTGGCTGCAACCTTATACTGATAAAACGCTCGAAGTTTTGCCTAATGAAAATATCAAATCAGTGGATGTGTTTTGCCCAGGCTTCTCGGCAGACTGTGTAGAAACGTTAGAGGAAATTGATATGTTGAATCGTGAAATATTTATGCAGGCTGGTGGGGAATCATTTAATTATATTCCAGCATTGAATGACACAGATTTACATATTGATGCGATTTACCAACTCATCACGCAACATTTACAAGGCTGGCCATTGGTGGATTATAAGAATAATGCTGACCTTGCGGCAGAGAAGAAAATGCAACAGCAGTTAGCTAAACAAATCGGGGCAAATCAATAACCGTGTGAAGGTTAGCTGTGTAATAATTTCTTCCACTTTTCACGGCGCAGATTGCCAAATCCAATGTCAGTGAATAATTCATCTAGCTCCGCGTAATCACATTGACTGCGCTGTAGCTCAAAGTCATCGCTAATTGTTTCGGCATCACATTTGATTTCCGTGAGCTTTTTGCATAATAAAATCGTATCCTGATGTTCTTCAATAAGCCCTTGAATGCGTTTGGCACCACGAATACCCATGTCACTGATGGCTGAGATGTTTTCCAGCAGACCTTCGATAGTTTCGAATTTTGTAAGCAAGCGTGCCGCGGTGGTCATACCAACGCCTGGAACGCCCGGGATATTATCTACCTTATCTCCAGCAATCGCGAGCTGATCAGCAATTTGATCCGGGCGCACGCCAAAATGCTCTTTCACTTTTTTGGGGTTAAATTTTCGATTTCTTGCGTAGTCCCATAAGGTGTCGTGTTCGTCAATTAATTGAGCTAAATCTTTATCTGCACTTAATATCGTCACCTTGTGACCTTGTGAGCGCGCATGCGATGCTGCAGTACCAATTAAATCATCTGCTTCATATCTATCGCTACTTAATAGAGGAAAGCCTGCCGCTTCAATAAAGCGGCGACAATAGTCAAATTGTCGTTTTAATTCATCGGGAGCAGGATCTCTATTTGCCTTGTAAGGTGGATAAATAGTATTTCGAAATGAACTAGTTAAACTTTGGTCAAAAGCAAAAGAGGCATGTGTGGCGTTGGTTTCCTCTAAAAAACTTGCCACAAAGTCTATAAAACCATACACGGCGTTCATTGGCTCGCCGTTTTTATTCGTTAAATGATCAGGCAGTGTGTACCATGCCCGAAAAACATAAATGCTGGAGTCAATTAAATACGCAGTAGGCTTTGCCATGAGTTAGATAAAGATAAATAAATACAATCGGCAGGGTGTTTGATTGCTCAACACTAGCACATTTACGCTTGGATTTATTACTTAACTTTGACTATTCGACTATTTTAATTGGTTTCCCCGGTGATGGTTCGCCATCGGGATACATGCCATTAAGCAAGCGTAATTGCTCTTCAGCATGAGAGGAAAGTGGAGAATTTTTCGCTAACTTGGCAAATGTGTCCCCTTTCTTTGCAGTAATCAATTTGATTTTTCTTGCTTTGGCCAGTGCTTTTTCATTGTTGCGTAGTTTGCGTAAACTATTTGCAGTTGCTAAAAAATCTTTATCATGTTTTTCGAGTAAACTCGGGTCTTTGGCGGCCGCTAGAATTTGAAAAACTTGTTTGCCTTTGAATAATGCGGTGATACGAGTGTCTTGCTTACCAAACGGTGTTTTGGTTTTAGTTATAGCGGTATAGCCACTAAATGATTCTGTCTTGACCGCTTTATCACTGCGTAGATCTTTACCAAATTCGCTTTCAATAAATTCTTTAGGTGTTTGGCGTTTATTCAAGTCACGCAGAGTGACTTGCATGACCGCATCTTTGCTTTTATTCGATACGATCAATCGATCAGGCAAGTTGTCTATGCGCCACCCTTCAGGGAAGGTCATGGTGATGTCTAAATCTTTGTGGTAAAACTTGTTGCCACGAATCACGCCTTCTCTCTCACTTTGACCGAGTGTCATACCATCAGTTAGCTTCAAGAACGTGCCGTCATCCGGGCGATTGTTTTTAGAGCGAAACTTATCGGCTGCTCGAATCACTTCTTGCAGGCGCCGATCATTCGCAGGGTGGGTAGAGAAAAGTCCATGGTAAGCTCGTGGCTCGCGACCTTCTTCTTCGGCCAGCTGTTTATCAAATTCTTCCTGTGATTTAAGAATGCCGACCACGTTAATCATTTCTTCTGGGTCATAACCGACTTTGGCAATATATTCAGCGCCTAAACGATCCGCCTCCAGTTCATGTTCACGTCCATAACCACGGATCAGTGCGGTGCCGGCAATATTACTTGCGTCTGCGATGGCCCTTGAACCAGTTGCAATCACCGCGGCGGTTGAGAAGATCTGTGCGATAGTTGACGCGCTTTGTTGTCTGACACCATGCCGGGCCGTGACGTGCCCTATCTCATGGCCAAGTACACCGGCGAGTTCGGCCTCGGTATTCATGTAAGCCATGATGCCTCGTGTGACATAAACATAGCCACCTGGCAACGCAAATGCATTGACTTGTGGGCTATCGAGCACGGTGGCATGAAATATAAGATCACTGCGATGGCTCTGCGCAGACAAATCCTCAACAATGTCACTCACATATTGCTGCAGTCGTTCGTCTTCATAGACTTTATATTGTTTTAGAATTTCCTGGTGGTAACGCCGACCTAATTCAATCTCCTGCTTCTCTGACATGAAAACAAGGTCCTGCTTGCCAGTCACAGGATTTGCAGCGCAGCCAGTGAGGTAAGCTGCGATAGTGATAATAAGAACTAAATAAATTCTATTCATAGGGGATTGAGTTTAGTCATCTTAGGCATATATTTTGCCGATATATGTGATGTCGGCAACTCATTCTAGGAGACTTTTACATTAATAAATAGTCATTGGACGCGTGTATCCCTCATCAGTTCCTGAAGGAAGACGTTAAGACTGGATTTGCTTAAAGACGCAGAAAGAGGGTGTTATTTATTACCGTAGCGGCGACGGAATTTATCTACCTGACCAGCCGTATCCACAATTTTTTGTTTTCCAGTATAAAACGGATGGCATTTAGCGCACACATCAAGGCTGATTGAGTCGCCATTGTATGTTGACTGGGTCTCGAAAGTGTTCCCGCAACTACAATTGATGGTTACAGTTTTATATTCTGGATGAATCTCGGGTTTCATTGTGTGTTGGCCTAAAAATTGAGGCGGAACTATAATCCATTCGTGCCGATTATGGCAAGGGCTTGAAGCGATTAAATATAGATTCAACATTTAATGTGATCATTGAGAACAAGCGCTAAGTAGTTGTTGAATTTAGGGTTCGTTACTTATCCACAAAATCTGTGGATAAAACTGTGGATGAAGAATCAAAGCGTGTCTATTTCTCGAGTTTTATTGCATGTTTGTTAAATCGCCTAAAAATTGTCCATGGAAGTAACTTTTTGAATTATATAGCATTATTTTAGTGTCAGTTTAATAACGCGGGTGTTTTTTTACTTTTGTATAGACATTATATGTACGTCATATTTGACTGTGCATAACGCAAGCGATATTTCCCTTAGATTGCACAAATTTAGCCTGTTTCATCCACTCTAAAGCAACTAAATTGACAGCTTTCTCCAGAATAGCTTGGTGAAATTTTGATCAAAATTGGTTGGCAGCATACCTGACAGTCCTCGATATACTCCTGCTCGCTATCCAAAGGTTCGAACAAGAACTCGATTCGCTCCGCACAGTAAGGGCATGAAGCTCTGATAGATTCTAAATACATCGATTAATTACTCTTTTTGTTCGGCAGGAAGCGTTGTGTCAACTCATCTAAAAATTGGTAGCCAAGTGATGATGCGCGATAGTATTCACCACATAGCTCCATCAGACCCTCATCGATAAACGTTTGAATCTTCGATTCGACCTGTGACCAAGCCAAGCCCGTCCCTAGGGTGAATGAATCAGCGCTAAATCCAAGCACAAGTCGTAAATTATTCAGCATAAACTCGAATATCAGCGAGTCGTTATCAACCACATATTGTTGTAGTACATGAGAGTTTGCGCCCACAGAGTCGATATAACTCTGCGGTTGGCGGGTACGCTGATGTCTGATGATTCCATTGTCTGTAGTGAGTTTTGTGTGTGCGCCAGCACCAATCCCTAGATAATCACCAAACTGCCAGTAATTGCTATTGTGTACACACTGTTTATTCGATTGTGCAAAGGCTGACACTTCATAACGTTCAAAGCCGTGTTGATGTAATACTTCAATAGCGTTGTTATGCATCGTCCAGATAGCGTCATCACTAGGCAAGACCGGTGGATGACTATAAAACACTGTATTCGGTTCAAGTGTGAGTTGATAATAAGAGATATGCGTCAGAGGGTATTTACATAGGTGATGAATATCTTGTTTAGCGTCAGCAATTGACTGACCAGGCAAACCAAACATCAAGTCGGCATTGATATTTTCAAAGCCAATATGAGCAGCCATTTCTATTGCCTGGACTGCTTCATCGCTATGATGAATTCTCTCCAGCACATGCAGATGTTGATCATTAAGACTTTGCACACCGATAGAAAGTCTGTTGACGCCCGAATGTAAAAAGTCAGCGAACTTTTGGTACTCAAATGTCCCGGGATTTGTCTCTAATGTTATTTCACACTGAGAATCGACAGCAGTGAATTCATGACATGCAGATATAATGCGTTCAATGGATTTCGGAGAGAATAAGCTAGGCGTTCCACCACCAATAAATATTGATTGCACTGGGCGCTGCTGTATGGCTCTGCACGCTTGGCGTAGATCATTAGTCAGCGCTGCCACATAGGCATGCTCTGGAAAGGCATTGGCTGGTGTTGCATGTGAATTGAAATCACAGTAAGCACATTTATGTAAACACCAGGGCAAGTGTATATATAAACTGACCGGAGAATGAATGACGTTCGCCTCCTGGTTCATTAGTTTAATTGCGCACGTCAGTAGTTAAATGAGTACTTAAAAATGATGGGAATTTTTGTTTTAGTTCACGCAATGCTTGGCCGCGGTGGCTTAAGTTGTTTTTTGTCTGTGGCGATAATTCAGCAGAGGTACACTGATGAGTGGGGACATAAAACAATGGATCATAACCAAATCCATTTGTACCGGTTTGCTGATCAACAATGATGCCTTCCCATGTGCCACTGCAGATTAGCGGCGTTGGATCATTGGCATGACGCATTAACACAATCACACATTGAAAACGTGCACTGCGTTGTTCGCTTGGTACGCCGGCTAACGCGCTTAATAATTTTTCATTATTGGCTTGGTTATCACACGGTTGGCCTGCATATCTGGCGGAATAAATACCCGGGGCGCCATTTAGATAATCGACTTCAATGCCAGAGTCATCTGCCAATGCCATTAAGCCGGTGGACTGTGCGGCATGCCGTGCTTTGATGATAGCGTTTTCTACAAACGTCAAGCCGGTTTCATCCGCATCGCTTACATTATGTTGGCCTTGAGGAACAAGCTCATAGGGTTGATCAGCAAAAATTGTTTTAATTTCTGTTAGCTTTCCCGTGTTACTGCTAGCTAAAATAATTTTTTGACTGGCTGAGCTCATGTGCATGCTTTATTTATTGTTAAGCCAAGCATTGTTTTTGTTTATCGATAACTTGCAAAATACCTGCTTTGGCATGTGCTAACATCGCCTGTAATTCTTGTTCATCGAAGCAATGTCCTTCTGCGGTGCCTTGTAGTTCGATAAATTTACCTTGCTCACTCATAACGATGTTCATGTCGGTATCCGCTTGAGAATCCTCAGCATAATCTAGATCGAGTACTGGAGTTTGCTGAAAAATGCCGACGGATATCGAGGCCACAAACCATTGCACAGGATCCTGTTGAATCATGCCGGCTTTGAGTAATGTGTGAATGGCATCATGCAGGGCGACAAAGCCGCCACTGATAGAGGCAGTACGTGTTCCGCCGTCAGCTTGAATAACATCACAGTCAACCGTGATGGTATTTTCACCCAGTAGTGTCAGATCAACAGAGGCGCGTAAGGCGCGTCCGATCAAACGCTGAATTTCTTGAGTACGGCCACCTTGTTTGCCCTGGCTGGCTTCACGGCGCATACGTGAACCTGTCGATCGTGGTAGCATCCCGTATTCGGCAGTGATCCATCCTCTGCCTTGATCCCTCATCCAAGGCGGGACGCGTGGCTCAATGGAAGCATTGCATAACACTTTAGTATCGCCACACTCAACAAGTACTGATCCTTCTGCATGCTTGGTATAGTTGCGGGTAAATTTTATGTCACGCAATTGATCTGGGGAACGGCCACTAGGTCGCATAGATTTCTCCGAGGTAATTGAAGGCGCGCATTATACGAGATTTCACTCAGCCCGGCAGGATAAATAGAGGAATAGGTAAGGAGCATACATGCTAAAAAGTATGACAGCGTTTGCACGAGTCGATGAAAACCACGCAATTGGTAATTTTGTGTGGGAGATACGTTCTATTAATCATCGATATCTCGAAGTTGGCTTTCGGCTGCCTGAGGAACTGCGGGCGGCGGAGTTTGATTTACGCAAAATGGCGCAAGACTTGTTAAGTCGCGGTAAGGTCGACTGTACGTTTCGACTCAAAACAACGTCTGAAACCGATGTTAACTTAACAATTAATCAAGTGCTGCTGGATAGACTGTTAGAGCAAACACAATTGCTGCGCAGTAAGTCTCCTGACTTACCCGCACCGAATCCTATTGAACTACTCAACTGGCCAGGCGTGACAGAGCAGGCGCAAATTGACCAAAAGCAATTAATCAGTCATGCAAAAAAACTATTTCAGCAAGCCTTACATGCGCTAATTGAAAATCGTAAAATTGAAGGCGAACGCATGCGTGAGCTTATTGCACAACGCGGTACACAGTTAGCGGAATTGGTTGACGCAGTACGTACACGCCGCCCACAAGTGCTTAGTGCAATTCGTACAAAGCTAATCTCGCGAATTGAAGATTTGGAAGTTGAGTTTGATAGCAATCGTCTGGAGCAGGAGCTGGTTATGATTGCGCAAAAGCTGGATGTTGATGAAGAGCTCGACCGACTTGATAGTCATTTACAAGAACTCAATGATATTTTGTCCAGCGATAAACCGGTGGGCCGGCGCTTAGATTTTCTTATGCAAGAATTAAATCGAGAGGCAAATACCTTAAGTTCAAAGTCGGCGGATATTGTTACCACTCAAGCGGCTGTCGATATGAAAGTGAATATCGAACAGATGCGCGAACAAGTTCAAAACATAGAATAGTAAATTCTGATGTGTTTATGCTGCATTTGTAAAAAAGCAATTTACATATGGGTGAGCAAGTTCATTGCGTCGCTTAGCTGATTTTTTCTTACCTTAAACGCATGACTTACAATACAGCAATAACTAATTTCAATATTATAATATTCAGCAGCGTGAAAAACATTATATAAGAGCAAACATTATGCAAATAAAAATCTTATGCACCGGCGGCACATTCGATAAAATGTATTACGATGCCTTGAGTGATTATCAAATTGGTGAGCCACAAGTGGAATGGATATTAGAACAAGCAGGAGTTAACTTTACTTACGCAATTGAAAGCATACTAAAAAAAGACAGCCTAGATATTACAGATGAAGATCGAGCGCATATCGCTGAGTGCGTCAAAAAAGAACCCTGTCAACGCATCGTTATGACGCATGGTACTGATACAATGGTCGATACTGCTCAGGAGTTAAAACAGTTTACTGATAAAACCATCGTATTGGTTGGCGCCATGCAGCCAGCAAGATTCAGAGACAGTGATGCCAGCTATAATATTGGCTTTGCTACTGCAGCCGTAAGTATACTTCCTGCGGGAGTCTATATTGCTATGAATGGCCAATTATTTAACGCTGATGAGGTGAAGAAAAATCGTGATGCAGGTCGATTCGAGACAAAATAAAACTAAATATTACGCCAGGGTGACTTGAAAAATGTTAGTTCGTCGCCATCTTCAAATACAGCAGCAATAGTAAAGGGCTTGAAATCATATGACTTCGACCCAATATTGTAAGTAAATTATTGTTTTTGGAGGTTATGATGTTAGCAAGAATTAATACTCAACCTGTTAGTTTATGGCACGATTTTCATGATGAAGTAGATCGCTGGTTGTCTGCGGCGAATGGGCAGCTTGATGCTGCGTCAGCCCAATGGGCGCCCGCCGTTGATGTCATTGAAGAAAAAGATAGCTATGTCTTTAAAGCAGATTTGCCAGGTGTTGATCGTAACGATATTGAAATTGTTTATCAGGATGATGCACTCACCATCAAGGGCTCGCGTAGTAATGAAAGTGAAAGCGAGCATGATGGCTACAAGCGTATTGAAAGATCGCACGGTGAATTTCAAAGAACGTTCCGGTTGCCTAAACATATAGATGCCGAGGCAATCTCAGCAAAGAACGAGCAAGGCGTGTTAGTCGTACGAGTGCCCAAACAACAAAAAGCACAAAAGAAAATTGAAGTACAATAATCATATCGGTTGTTAAAACCGCTAATGATGTTTTCTGAGTTTAAGACGCCGCGTATCTTCGCGGCGTCTTTGCTTAACGAGCAGTAACATTTAATTATGGAATATAAAGACTATTACAAAATCCTGGGTGTTGAACGTGATGCAAGTGATGCGCAAGTAAAGCAAGCTTATCGCCGGCTTGCGCGTAAATATCACCCGGATGTAAGTAAAGAGGCCGATGCGGAAACACGCTTCAAAGAAATTGGCGAAGCCTATGAAGTACTAAAGGATCCGCAAAAGCGACAGTCTTATGATCAACTGGGTGCTAACTGGAAAGCAGGCGAACAATTTCGTCCGCCGCCTGGCTGGGAAAACGCGGGCTTTGGTGGTTTTGGTGGTCATTCAGGAGGTTTCAATAGCGCAAGTGGGTTTAGTGATTTTTTTGAAAGCATGTTTGGCAGTGGTTTTGCGCATGCCGCCGGTGGTGCCCATGCGTTTCAACAGGCCGGGCAAGATCAAAACGCGGCGATTAATATCACTGTCAGTGAGGCATATCATGGCGCTAATAAATCAATACGTTTAAGTAACGGTAAGTCACTGCAAGTTAAGATCCCTGTCGGTATCACGAGTGGTAAAAAGATACGTTTGAGTGGACAAGGCTCTCCAGGGGTGAATGGTGGACCTAATGGCGATCTTTATTTGGAAGTGACAGTTGTTAATGATGCGCAATATGAGTTAGTCGGTAAAGATATTTATCTTAATGTAAACATCGCGCCTTGGGAGGCAGCACTAGGTGGTAAAGTCACTATTGCAACCTTAGACGGTCATGTGGAATTGAAAGTGCCGGCTAATTCTAACAGTGGTCGCAAAATGCGTTTAGCTGGAAAAGGCTTACCTGGGTCACCCGCGGGCGATTTGTACGTGCGTCTGTTAATAGTTGCACCGCCTGCTAACACGCAAGAACAAAAGTCTTTTTACCAAAAAATGAAAGATACATTCGACTTTAATCCACGCGCTGTATAACGCAACGTTATTAAAGCTGAATCTGTAAGTGAATAGTTGATGTCAACTGACGACTTATAGATTCACTAGGGAACTAATAAACTAGGGAACTGATAAAAATTTCACTGTTCTTATCTATAATTCTGTGACTAAAAAATAATAAGACCTATGAAAAATACAATTAAACATTTTTTATTTTCAGTACTATTATTATGTTTACCCTTGCTCAGTATGACCAAACTGGTATGGGCGGGTCTTCCTGCAAGTGTTGATGGCGAGTCATTGCCGACACTGGCACCGATGTTAGAAAAAGTCACGCCAAGTGTTGTCAATATTGCCACCACTGGCACAGTCATACAGGAAAGCCCATTATTTAATGACCCTTTCTTTCGTCGCTTTTTTGATATACCGCAACAACGGCGTGAGCGTAAACGCACCGGCTTAGGGTCAGGCGTCATCTTGGATGCTAAAGAAGGTTACATCGTGACAAATAATCATGTGATTGAAAAAGCCGACGATATTGTTGTCACACTCAGTGATGGGCGTAAATTAGATGCCACCGTCGTGGGTAGAGATCCAGGTGCTGATGTGGCCATCATTCAAGTTGAAGCAAACAATCTCACCGCAATAAAAAAAGCCGATTCAAACAAACTGCGTGTGGGCGATTTTGTAGTGGCGATAGGCAATCCGTTTGGATTGGGTCAGACGGTGACATCGGGCATTGTCAGTGCCCTGGGGCGTAGTGGTTTAGGGATCGAATCTTATGAAGATTTTATTCAAACTGATGCATCCATTAACCCTGGAAACTCTGGCGGTGCGTTAGTGAATTTAAGAGGTGAATTAGTTGGTATCAACACGGCAATTGTCGGCCCCAGTGGTGGCAGTGTCGGCATCGGGTTTGCCATTCCGGTTAACATGGCGCAACAGATTATTGCCCAATTAATTGAACATGGCGAAGTGAAACGAGGACGTCTAGGGTTCACTGCGCAAGACTTAACGACTGAATTAGCCGAAGCGTTTGACATCAATCAACGTCAAGGAGTGGTAGTTGCCAGGGTGCAAGAAGATTCTGCAGCCGAAAAGGCAGGCATGCGTGCGGGTGATGTCATTGTGGCTGTCAATGGTGAAAGCGTTGAGAACAAAGCCGATATACGCAACATCATCGGCTTGATTCGGGTCGGTACTAAAATTGAAATTGATATCATCAGAAATGGAAAATCAAAACGTCTGTCTGCCACCATTGCAGAGAGACAAACCAAAACCATGGCGGGCAAAAAACTGTCCAGCACGCTTGATGGTGCTGAGCTGACCATGACTGAAATCGATCAACGTAATGGTGATGTCACGCCCGTGATTATGATTTCCAAATTACAACCGGGCAGTGCTGCGGCCAGCGCTGGATTACGTGCGGGGGATTTAATTCTGTCAGTAAATAAACGTCCAGTGACGACATTTAAAGACATGCAGCGTGCAATTGACATTGAGTCGCGCGGACTTCTGCTTAATATTCAGCGTGGCAACCGTGGTTTATTTATACTTATTCAGTAACTGTTGAATTAGGTGTGATTGAATTAACCGCCCGTGACAGGGGGAAAGAACGCCACCTCGTCACCCTCCTGGATGACTTCACTCAGGCTGACATATTCCTGATTCACAGCCACGAGTGTATTGTCGGGGAGTGCCACACCTTTCGTGCTTAGATCCCATACATCTTGCGCGGTTAAATCGGGTTGCGATTCAAGCTCGGCTTCTGCAAAGCCTAAATGTTCTCTTAAGCTCGCAAAAAATCGTACACTAATTGTCATAATAGAAATAATGATATTGAGTAAGTTAGTGTATTATCTTACTCAATAACACACGACACATCCTAGTCATGAATCAATTAACGCATTTTAATCCCGCTGGTGAAGCACATATGGTGGACGTAGGTGAAAAGCCGCTCACACAACGTGTCGCTATTGCCGAGGGGCGCATTGCCATGCAAGCGAGTACTTTAGAGCTTATCCAGCAGGGCGGACATAAAAAAGGTGACGTATTGGGTATTGCAAGAATTGCAGGCATCATGGCCGCGAAAAAAACCGCTGAACTAGTGCCATTATGTCACCCATTGCAGTTGTCCTCTGTCAAAGTGGACTTCGAGAGCGACGCATCCAGCAATGATGTTCATTGCATGGCAACAGTAAAAACCACTGGACCTACCGGCGTTGAGATGGAGGCATTGACGGCAGTACAAATTGCATTACTGACAATCTATGACATGTGTAAAGCAGTCGATAAAGGTATGCGCATGTGTGATATCCAATTGCTAGAAAAACAAGGTGGTAAATCGGGCACATGGGTGCGTGATAAGTAAATGTAAAAAACATTAGCAACAAAAATATTTGGTTGAGGAGCTATTACAATGAAAATAATTAAGTACTTAATCATCGCGTTGGTGGTACTAGTCGTCTTATTTGTTGCCGGAGCCGCTATTCTGGTCGCGACTGTGGATCCGAATGATCATAAAGACACTATTGTTGCTAAAGTGAAAGAGGCCACTGGGCGTGATTTATCACTTGATGGTGACATCGGATTTTCTTTTTTTCCAAAGCTGGGTATTAAGCTTGGCCAAGCCGAACTAAGTAATGCCGCCGGTTTTGGCACAGAACCTTTCGCAAGCATTGACAAAGTTGGGGTCAGTGTTGATTTATTGAGTTTATTAAAAATGAAAGTCCAGGCAGATACCATTGAACTCAGAGGTCTGCGAGTAAACTTACAAAAAAATAAAAATGGTAAAACCAATTGGGATGATTTTTCTCAGTCGTCAAGCAGTGCGCCAGCGGATACCTCCAGTGAGGCCGGTTCTGATATTGGCTTAGAAGTCGCAGGCATTGTGATCTCTGATTCACAAGTTGTTTATGATGATCAACAGGCAGCAAATAAAATCACTTTAAATCCAATTGAGTTAACAACCGGCTCCATTGGTAGTGGTAAACCTTCAAAGATCAGTCTTGAATTAGGTCTTGTGCAAACCAACCCAGCCATGGATGCAGACATTCAGCTGGACACTAATGCACGTTTGAATATCAGCACGGCTGTGTATGAGCTGACAGAGTTAGTGTTAGCCGTGCAAGCGAAAGGAGAAAGTTTACCTAATGGCAAACTCGACTTAAACGTTAAAAGTAATGTTGAGGCTAATCTAAAAAGCGAGTCTTTAAAACTTGATCCAATTGCAATCGATTTAGCTGATGTTGCATTAGATGGAAATTTAAGTGTGCAGTCATTCTCTAAACCGAATATTGCTTTTGCGCTTAATTCAGATGAGATTGATCTTGCTAAACTGGTCCCTGCCACAGACAGCAATGCAGAGTCAGCTGAGGATGCTGCTGCAAGTGAGTCCGCCGCAGACGCCGATGCAAAAATAGAATTGCCGACTGACATGTTGCGTGGTTTGAAACTGGATGGTTCGCTAACCGTGGGTAAATTGCTGGCCTCAGGTTTAACCATGACAGATATTTCTGCAAAAATTACCGGCAACAAAGGCGTTATCAATCTCGACCCGCTTAAAATGAATCTTTATCAGGGCGCCTACACCGGCAGTGCTGGACTCAACGTAAGTGGCAATACGCCTAAATACTCAGCGTCTAGTAATCTTAGCGATCTTGCCATTGATGGCCTAATGGCTGACTTGGTAGAAAATGGTAAATCAATTATTCGTGGCAAGTCGGCATTGTCTTTCAAGGTGACGACAACAGGTGAGCGTCCTTCAGAATTAAAGCAACGTTTAAATGGTAACGCCAGCTTCAAAGCCAGTGACGGTGCGCTGCAAAGTGAAAAGTTGGCGCAAAATGTTGAAAGAGTTGTTGCGTTGTTGAAAGGGCGTGAGCCTAAGCCGGCGGGTGAAGAGCTCGTGTTTGATTCTCTAAGTGCGACATTCAATATTCAAAACGGAGTCGCGAACAATAACGATTTAAAATTGGTTACTCCACTCATTTACGGCAATGGTAAGGGTGCAATTAATATTGCTGCTTCTGAGCTGGACTATGAAATGGCGATTGGATTATCAGAAGAGCCAGGCAAAGCGGCTATACCTATCACTATTAAAGGACCTTTCGACAGTCCTAAATACGGCGTGGATCTAAAAGCGGCGTTAAATGAAAAACAGAAAGCCGTCGTTGAAGAGAAGAAAGAAGAAATTAAAGAAAAGATCAATGAAAAAGTAGGTGACAAGCTAAAAGGGCTTAAACTGTTCTAATGAAGCAATGGCTGCTTGGCCTGTTGCTTATACTATCAGCGGCTCATGCGAATGACATTCAGGTCGAAGTGCAGCGTGAAAATGGCAACACCTATCATTTCAATATGCAGTTTGTGGCGATGGCGCCTGTGCAACGTGTGCATGCCATCATCACCGATTATGATCGCTTGACCGAGCTTAATCCGCTGATAAAACAAAGTCGCGTCATCCCTCATAACGTTGCAGGTGTAACACGAGTAGAACTGGTTACAGAAGGATGCATGCTCATGTTTTGTAAAACAATCATGCGCGTTGAAGACGTACAGCTCAAGCAAGACTTTATTATCGAGACGCAGTTTGTTGCACAGTTAAGTGATTTTAAGTCTGGTCAAACACGCTGGACCTTTACACCGCAGGCAGAGAATACCTTAGTCAACTATCAAGCCTCTATGGTGCCAGACTTTTGGTTGCCGCCTTTTGTTGGGCCTTATATGTTAAAGAAACAGTTGCGTTCTCAACTTCACTACACTGCCGATAAAATAAATTCACTCTTATTAACTCGTGGGCAGTAAGCATACTTTTGCCAAGCGCGTGCTTGAGTGGGGACAACATCATGGGCGTAAACAATTACCCTGGCAGCAACAACGCACAGCTTACCGTGTGTGGGTTTCGGAAATCATGTTGCAGCAAACGCAGGTAGATACCGTCATCCCATATTTTGAAAAATTTATGCGCCGTTTCCCGAGCATTGAGCAGTTAGCCGATGCGCATCAGGATGAAGTGTTACATCATTGGTCGGGCTTGGGGTATTACGCGCGTGCACGTAATTTACATAAAGCTGCGCAAATTATTCGTGATAACTATGCCGGAGAATTTCCCACCCAGTCAGAGCAAGTCATCGCACTGCCGGGTATTGGTCGTTCCACTGCGGGCGCTATTTTGTCGCTAAGCTTTAACCAAGTGCACACTATTTTAGACGGTAATGTTAAACGGGTATTAGCCAGACACTGCGCAATACCTGGCTGGCCGGGGAGCGCAAAGGTTGAGAAGCAACTGTGGCAAATTGCAGAGGAGCGCACACCTAATACACATAATGCAGACTATACCCAAGCCATGATGGACTTAGGTGCGACCTGTTGCACGCGTTCAAAGCCGAACTGTGAGCAATGCCCAGTGCAGGAGGATTGTCTGGCACTTGCGAACGGTCTTCAACATGAGCTGCCGCATGCAAAAGTTAAAAAACAACTGCCCGAACGTTCAACAACAATGCTTATTTTGCAAAATCAACATCAGCAGTTATTAATGCAACGCCGACCCAGTCATGGCATATGGGGAGGTCTTTGGAGTTTTCCTGAATTTGAAAACCTGCAACAAAGTCTGGATTGGTGTTTGCGTACATTTCAATGTGCGCCCGACTGCCAACAAAAATTATCCACTCTGACACATACATTCAGTCATTTTCGTTTGCATATTACGCCCCTCTCAGTGAGATATGACATCCCTATACACTGGGTAATGGAAGATGATGAATGGGTCTGGTATAAACATGACACATCACAAGTGGGGCTAGCTGCTCCCGTCAATCAACTGGTCAAACAATTAGCAAACTGAAGGAGTCATCGTGGCTAGAATGGTTCAGTGCACAAAAACTGGCAAAGAAGCAGAGGGCTTAGACTTTCCTCCTTACCCGGGTGATCTAGGTAAACGTATCTACGAAAACATCTCAAAAGAAGCCTGGGATTCATGGCTTGGGCATCAAACGATGCTGATCAATGAATACCGTCTTACACCGGTCGATCCAAAAAGCCGTAAGTTTTTAGAAGAAGAAATGGATAAATTCTTATTCGGTGAAGGCTCAGAAGTGCCTAAAGAATTTGTTGCGCCCAAAGACTAAGGTTGACTCATCCGCCATGACCCGGTTTAATGTCGCCCTTTCTATCGGCGAATAGACCTAAATTCCTGATTCTACAGGAGTATGATTAAAGGATCAGCGATTTCAATATCGCGCCAAGGACGGGTCTTTACACATTGCATTCACCAGCACAGCTTGGTCGCATCACGCTAGGCAGGCTGGATTGAAAATCTCATGGCCAGATAGCTCAGTTGGTAGAGCAGAGGATTGAAAATCCTCGTGTCGGCGGTTCGATTCCGTCTCTGGCCACCATAAAAACAATTAGTTATAAAATCCCAAATTATTGATCTCGAAAATTTTAAGATTTTCCACCATATATCCACCAAAATTTTTTCATAAATCTGTGCTAGTGAGATTTGATCAATTACCAGCACTAAGAATTTTATGATTCGGTTTGTTCAGCCATTTCGAGCGCGTCCTCTACTGCAATTCCAAGATACCGCACTGTACTTTCTAACTTTGCATGACCAAGCAGGAATTGAATTGCTCTTAAATTTTTTGTCCGTCGATATATAAGAGAAGATTTTGTTCGTCGTAATGAATGGGTACCATATTTCTTTGAATCTAAACCTATACTTTCAATCCAGCGAGTTACTAATCTTGCATATTGCCTTGTCGAAATATGAGAAGAATTTTTAAGGCGGCTAGGGAATAAATATTCATTACTGATGAGCTTTTCTTGATTAATCCAGTTCAATACAGTCTGTTTTGTATGATCTGTTAATTCAAATTGAACGGTCCTCTTAGTTTTCTTTTGTAGCACTATTGCTCTGGATGTTATTTGCTCCCCATGCAATAAATCACTTACACGCAATTGAACTAAATCGCATGCTCTAAGTTTACTATCTATAGCTAAGTTAAATAATGCTAGATCACGGATATTTCCAAATAATTGCAAGCGAATACGAATGTTCCATATTTCTTTGAGTTTAAGAGGGGTTTCTGCCCAACTAATTTTCCTTTGTTCCAAGGTTCTTTGATTACTGGGCTATAGGTAAGTAGTAACATATCTGAGTCCTTATTCTTATTATTGGACTCATGATTATCTTAAATTTTGTCCGCTTTCGGCGCAAAAGCGGTCATTCCAGTTAATTTTGTTACTATTTTATTTCTCTAGGGTATAACCATTTATAAAAGACTATGCCTAGCAGGCCAAAACAAAAGATTATATCTAGAACCAAATAATTATCAATAAACTCATTATCAACGAAGCTGGCGAGTATCCCAATTAAAAAATAACCGAGCACTCCAACTCCAATTAACACTATCATTAGTTCAGTATCAGTTTTAAATTTTTTCCCACAACTTTGGCAAATATAAATAGTACGACCAGTTGAAGCTTGGTTCTTTTCTAATACTTCCTTTAAATTATTATCAGATTTCTTTTTACAGTGTCTACATTTCATTTCAGTCTGCTATCGGCGCAAAAGCGGTCATTCTAATCGCTAATTGATTTTTGCCTTGCATATTTTCCTACCAGACCACGATATATGATTGCGGATAATGTTGACCATGCTATTCCGGTATAAAACAGCTTTTCTTCTATGTGAATAGCATCTGTTATATACATAATTATTGTTCCAATTATTAAGCCGAAACCTCCCGTTGCTAAGTAAGTGAAAGCCTTTCGTCTAACTAAATATGGTTGTAAAAAAATTGCGCAAGATACTGCAACAATTAGAGCTAATGGGAAACCAGTGATTATTACAGTAGAAGTAAGAACCATAGAATTTTCTTTGAATATAGTAGTATCCATAAACCACAAGAAAACAATAATGATAAGACCGCCGCTTAAAGGGGCGACAATTGTTGCTACTTCTTTTCTCATAGCCTCATATGCTACATTTTTGAGCCAAAACATGGAAATTAACTTAATGTCTGCTTAGGGTCGAAAGCGGTCATTAATATATCTGTAATATTAGCAATCTCAAATATACTAATCTAGAATCGTCCTGAATGTCTGCTAACGACCCAAAGCAGACATAACACAAAATTAAGACTCAACTGATTGGTGCCAACTACCTTCTCTAAATTGTAGGAGGGCTTTTCTTGCGAGACTTTCGTCTTCACGAGCTTCACGACGAAAACCAGATTTTAGAAATTTATGAAAACCTTTTAGGTTTTCATAAGATGATTGACTGGATCGATAAAAACCCATTGACCATGAATCAAAATCTCTTTGGAGCTTCTAATTCACCTCTAAAAATTACTTTAGTTTCTGAGTGTCGTTGGTCTTGTCCGATCTTTTCATATAGTTTTTCAACGAGTTCTTTCTTGCCCTCTAGTGCTTGTATAAATGACCCCTCATGAAACAACAACATACCAGTTATTCCAAGTTTTTTATTGTTTTGCCTAGCTTTGATTAGTAGCTGTTGTAATTCCCTTTCTGTGAAATCATGTTTAGCAGCACTTATATAAACAAGTTGGTGAATAGGATTGCTCATAAGCCAATATTCTAAGTTAGATGTTATATCACTCAAATATATCGGCATTTTAGACTATTTATTTAGGTTATTTTTATATTTGAAATGTGAAAGAATTATCATAATGCACGAAAAGCCTTGCACCAATAGAATATCGTAATGACCGCTTTTGCGCCGAAAGCAGACTATTGCCTTAGCTAAAGTGTAGCGCATCTGCTATCACAATTAGAATTTATATCTATATAGCACTGTAAAGTGTGCTTTCTATGCAACTCAAAAAATACTTTCGAAATAGTTCAGCATTTTTGACCAAGAGTCCTTGTCGGCTACTTCATTATATTCCAACGCGGGTAAATCAAAACGTTCACTGAACACATCGGCTGCAGGGGATGTAAAACTATGCTTGACGTCAGGGTATGAAATAAATTCTAAGTCTGCGTTTGCTTGTTTCATTTCAGCTAAAAATGCTTCCACTTGCTCTGGTGGAATAAAAGGGTCTGCTGCACCGTGAAACACCAACACTTTCGCTTTAAGAGTTTCTTCGTTTGCAGGTGACTGAGTGCCCAAGCTGCCATGAAAGCTGGCAACCACATCAATGTCTGCCCCAGTTCTTGCTAAATGCAATACCATGGCGCCGCCAAAACAATAGCCAATGGCTGCGGTCTTGTCTGTGTCAGTGAGTTGTTGTGCATGCAGTATGTCTAATGCGGCCAGCATTTTCTTTTCTGCAAGCGGCATATTATCAAACACCTCTTTTGCAAACTTGCCGGCATCTTTAGGATGGTCAGCATGTTTATCATCGCCATACATATCTACTGCAAACGCGACATAGCCGAGTTGCGCAAGCATCTCTGCACGTTGACGTGCATAATCATTATGGCCCCACCATTCATGAAACACTAACACACCAGGTCGTTTCGCTGTGTTTGATGTATCAACCGCTAAATATCCAGAATGTTTGACACCTTCAACTTCATATTCAATTTCTTTGGTTAAAAGTTCAATTGCAGAAAGCTGGTTCACGAATAGTGACAAAAATAGCAGTAAACCGAGTCTCTTCATCTCTAAGTCCTTGTTTTTAATTGATACAAATGATTTGGGTGTGTGATATCTGGTTCATATAAAACAATACGCTGTTACTCTCTTATACCATAGGCATTTAATATAAGGAGCATTAAATTAATGTGCATTGATTTTAGATGATTCAACATCAGATCTAACCTTATTCTTTAACATCGTCAATCTGAGATGTAAAATAATCAGTTATGCTTATTCAACTTGATCACGTTAAACGTCAATTTAAAGATTTTATAGCAGTAGATGATGTGTCTTTCTCGGCTGGTCACGGCGAGATCATTGGCCTGCTCGGTCACAATGGTGCCGGTAAAACCACAATTATTAAAATGCTTACCGGGTTTCTTGAGCCAACCCAAGGAACGATAGTGATTGATGGGTTGAATATGGAGACTCATTTACGTGCGATTCAATCACGTATCGGTTATTTACCAGAAAACTGTCCACTATGGCCTGATATGACCATAGTTGAGTTCTTACTTTATCAAGGCTCACTCAAAGGTATTGAAGCTAATGAAGTAGAAGATCATGTATATCATGTGATGCAAAAAGCTGATTTACTAGAAAAAGCATCACAAACCATTAGTACGCTTTCAAAAGGGTATCGACAGCGTGTTGGCGTTGCCAATGCCATACTTAATCAGCCTAAGTTAATCATCTTGGATGAACCTACCAATGGCCTGGACCCGTCGCAAACTTTGAATATGCGCGCATTAATTAAAGAATTATCCAAACACTCAACGGTTATTCTGTCGACGCATATTCTGCAGGAGGTACAAGCTATGTGTGATCGGGTGATCGTGATTCGTAGAGGTCAGCTCGTCATAGATTCAACACTCAGTGCACTGGATAAAATTAACGGGTTACGCTTATGCGTAGATCAAAACGAAGAAAAAATACATACATTGCTGAATGATTTTGCAGACATAAGCGCCATACAGCTCACACACCATAATGATAATCAGTTTCACTATTTACTTGATGTTGATAGTACTAAAGCTTCCTCTATCAGCAAGGCAATATTAGATGCTGGTTATCAGCTATATGAAGTTACGCCTGAGCGACAAAATCTTGAGTCGCTATTAAAAGAAGAATTTCAACGAGATATTAATTAACAGATACAGCGAAACATGTTGTCTGATATTTGGAAAATAACAAAAAAAGAACTGCGAGATTATTTCTCGTCCTCGGCGGCGTTACTATTTTTAAGTATATTCCTGATTGCGGTCTACTTAGTCTTTTTTTGGCTAGAGGCTTTCTTCGCGCGTAATCTTGCTGATGTGCGACCCTTATTTGACTGGATCCCGATTCTGTTCATTTTTCTCATCGCAGCGTTAACTATGAATAGCTGGTCCGAAGAGCGGCGTCGAGGAACAATAGAGCTGGTGTTGACCTCTGCAGTATCACCTTGGTCATTTGTCATGGGCAAGTTTTTTGCTGTGCTGGGTTTAATGATTGTTGCGCTTTTGCTGACATTTCCAATACCACTCACAGTGAGTTTTCTGGGAGAGATGGATTGGGGCCCTGTGATAGGTGGCTATATCGCGGCAGTATTTCTCGCGGCAGCTTACAGTGCTATCGGATTATGGTCGTCTGCACACACTGAAAATCAAATTGTCAGTTTAATTATTGCTGTAGTCGCAACAAGTATCTTGTATGTACTAGGTATAACAACTGTTACCAGTATATTTAGTTATGAAGTGAGTGAATGGTTGCGTGCTATTGCGACGAGTTCGCGTTTTGAATCCATTACACGTGGCGTATTGGATGTAAGAGATATTTTTTATTATCTGTCGTTAGTTATATTATTTTCGTTGTTCACGCGGATAAAAATTGAATCGTTGCGATGGGCGAATCATATTACCCAGCAGGCTCGCCGCTATTGGATACGACTATCAATTGTGACAATGGCGGTGCTACTAATTGCAAACATAGCGTTAAGTACGATTACTCAAGCGCGTGTTGATTTAACCCAAGGCAATATCTATTCGTTATCTGGAGCAACAAATGATTATTTAAAAGCACTCGATCAGCCATTATTGATACGTGGATACTTTAGTAATAGTACACACCCGTTATTGGCACCTTTAATTCCACGTGCGCGTGACCTTCTAAGTGAGTACGCAGTACAGGGTAACGGGAAAATTAAAGTGGAATTTATTGATCCCCTTGAGCAGGCATCCTTTGAAGAAGAGGCGGGCATGAAATTTGGAATACGCCCAGTCGCGTTCCATGCCGAAAGTCGCTATCAGGCGACCGTCATTAATACCTATTTTAATATCCTGGTTGCCTATGAAGACCAGTATGAAGTACTTAACTATAAAGACTTGGTTGATTTGAAAGCCAGTGCTGGTGGATATGAAGTAGATTTAAATAATCCTGAATATCAAATTACACGTGCTATTCGTTCCACAGTGGCGAAAGCAAATCGGGAAGTGACTTCATTTGCAGATCTATCTGACTCATTAGTGTTAACAGGGTATGTGTCTTCAGCCCAAGTATTGCCTAAAAGTGAGCAAGATAAAGTCGCTATCATTGAGCAGGTAAGTGAAGGTTTTCGACAACAGTCTAATGATAATTTTGATTTATTGTTAATTGACCCAGATGGAGATCAACTCACGCAGGAATATTTACGTGACAAGTTGGGTGTACGACCTTATTCAACAACTAGTAAGGGCAGTGATCCCTATTGGTTTTACTTCACGTTAACTGATGGCATCAACACCATACCGGTATCATTCACTGATGAATCATCTGAGGAAACCATTAGCCAAGATTTAATTGCAGCATATAAACGTTTGTTACCGGATTTAAAGAAAACAGTTGCCATAATGCGTCCGTTGGCGACACCTGGACCTGCGGGGGTAAGTGCATCACCCGGTATTCCTAAACACTTTTCAATTCTACGCAATTCATTGCGTCAATCGGTCAATATCATCGATGTTGATTTGCGCGACGGTAAGGTGCCTGATGAGGTCGATTTTCTGATGGTGCTAGCGCCACGCTATTTGCATCCACTGCAATTAAGTGCGTTGGAAACATTTTTAAACCAGGGCGGTTCAGTATTAATTGCCTGGTCATCTATTGATGTCAGTGTCAGTCACTTTACAGAAGTATATTCAGTGCGTTCGGGTCTAGAAGACTGGTTAGCAGAGTTAGGCATCACGATTGAAGACACTCTGGTACTAGATAAGCAGCATGGCAAGTATTCTTTACCGGTGACACGTCAGGTTGGTGATATGCGAGTGCGTGAAACGAGCTTAATCAATTACCCTTATATTATAGATGTGCGTGAGGAAGGTTTAAATCAAGAGGTGGGTATTACGGCGAAACTTGGTCAGGTTTATGTGCCTTGGGCATCACCAATAAAAATTAATGCGGATAAAAACAAACGCCGTACTGTTACACCACTGCTAATGTCATCGGAGCAAAGTTGGTCATCACAAAGTCAGAATATACTCCCAAATTTTACTAGCTTTCCTGATACAGGTTTTGAGCAACCAATCGAGAGTACCCAGTCACATCTATTGGCAGCGATGATAGAGGGTTCATTTAATACCAGTACCAGTAAAGCAACAGAGGGAACATTAATTGTGGTTGGCTCAAGTACATTATTTACCGATGGTTTTATCGATCAACTCTCACAAAGCCTTCGAAATGAATACCGACGGCCCATACAATTTATACAAAATCTGGTGGATTGGTCATTGCAGGACAAGGGCTTGTTAAATGTATTAAGAAAGCATTCTCAATTTACTCGCACCCTGAATACGTTAGACGAACAAAATAAAACCCAGTGGGAATATTTTATTTATTTAACAGGATTGCTGGGTATTCTGATTATTGGCTTTATGCGTATTGTGCTCAGGAAGAAATCCCATCAACAAGTGCTGAGAATTATTAATCGCTAGATATTTTCTAGAATTGCACATCCAATTGATCCGTGCTCATTGTTAAACAATGAGCACAATGACGATCTATAACGGCTTCACCCATTTGTTTTGCCTGAACATCATCAGACCGATCACCGCCATGAGACTCTCCGCTAAAAAGATTGCCCAAAATACCCCTTCAGGGCTGTTAATTAATTTTAATGACATCCAATAACCAAATGGAATTTGAAACACCCAAAAACAAATCACGTTTATCCATGTTGGTGTATATGTGTCTCCTGCGCCGTTGAACGCCTGGATCATCGCCAGACCTAAACCATACAGACCAAAGCCATAACTCAAAATACGTAGACATTGTGCACCTATAGCAATTACATCTTGTTCCTGTGTGAAGATGCCAATCACAGCCTCAGGAAATACTATGAACACAAATGAGATAATCAGCATCAAACCGACATTGTATTGGGTGACTTGATAAACTGCCTGTCTGGCACGAGTGACATTATTTGCCCCGAGGTTTTGGCCTACCAGTGTAGACACTGAGTTACTTAATCCCCATACAGGCATAATAATGAAATCAATGACTCGAATGGCAATGGTATAGCCCGCCAATGCAGTACTGCCAAACTCAGCAATAATTTTCATCATGAAAATCCAACTAGAGGTGGCAATGAAAAATTGTAAAATTCCACCAATAGATACTTTTATCAGCAGACGTAGTTCTTGGTTGACAAAGGCAAGGTCTTTAATACTTAGACTGAAACTTTTACTGCCGTTAAATAAAACATAACTCACATACAACATGCCCACACCACGCCCCAAGGTTGTTGCGATTGCAGCACCTTCGATACCTAATGCAGGAAACGGGCCCAAGCCAAAGATCAAGCAAGGGTCTAAGATAATATTGATTAAACTCGCTAGCCATATTGCTTTCATCGCCAATACGGGATTTCCACTGCCACGACAAATTCCATTTAAGATGAAAAACAACAGAATCGTCACACAACCGCCGAGCATGATAGCGGTGTAGCCATAATGCTCATTGATAATTACGTCAGATGCCCCGACAAAGGCTAAAATATCTTTGGCAAATATAAAACCACTAATACCAATTACAAGCGAAACGGCAATGCCAAACAGTATTGCTTGACCTGCCAATACTTTTGCACGTTGAATCTGTTGCTCGCCGATCCTGCGAGCTACCAGTGCCGTCACTGAAATGCTTAAACCAATGCCAACTGCATACAGCAGAGTAATCACAGCTTCAGTAATTCCTACCGTGGCGACCGCATCTTTACCCAGCTTGGCAACAAAAAATATATCAGTGACTGCAAACAACGCTTCGATGGAGGTTTCTAACATCATCGGAATTGCAAGTAACAACACTGCTTTGTTTAAGGGAATGCGCGTATAGTCGTATTCATCTCCTTTTAATGAAGATTTAATCAACATCCACCAGCTCATTTGTTCAATTGTTTTCATAAATTTTTACGTGTTATGTGCACAGTGTTTAAAAGCAAAGTACTATCGATAGTGCTTAGTCTGGCCAAACTTTTTTTAAGACAAAAAAAAGGCCGCGGGAAATTACCTGCGGCCTTTTGTTACTAATCTTTTGATTTAGTTCAACATAAACACGCAGGCAGCGATCTACCAGATCGTACGTGTACGATCAGATCGGTAGTGACTGTATGGTTTGGTGTTGAAATATTCATGGGCGGCATTTTACATCGGCTTACTCACGAGTCAAGTGCACTTTATGCAATTAATAAAAGTGTCAAAATCACAGTGCGAGTTATTTGTAGATAGATAGTGGATACGTTATAAATGGTTTAATAAATTTTTTTTGTGTAAATTATTACTATGCTGGACGCAAAATACTATGAGTAATAAAAAACCCTTTTGTATTATTATTGGAGCTGGTGCTGGGCTGGGTATCAGTCTTGTGCAGCAATTTGCCCGACACGCATATCAAGTGGTGGGTCTGAATCGTTCGGTGGTCGATTTTTCTCATGCAGATGTCACCATGCAGCAAGTGGATGCAGGCGATGCAGCATCTATTGAACAACAATTACATCAACTTATTGATCACTATGGCGTTCCCGATGTATTGATTCATAATACTGCGCAGCTTTACATAAAACCTTTCGCTGATACCGCGAGCGAGGATTTCACTCAAGCTTGGCAGTCCATGGTGTTATCAGCATTTAATGCAATGAAAATTGTTGTGCCCAGGATGGCGCAACGTGGGCAGGGCTGTGTGATCGTTTCAGGTGCGACCGCTAGCTTAAAAGCGGGTGCAAATTTCTCAGCGTTTGCCTCAGCTAAATTTGCTTTACGTGGCTTAGTGCAATCTGTTGCACGTGAGTATCAACAACAAGGCGTGCATATTAGTCATGTGATCTTGGATGGCATTCTCGATACACAAGCGAGTCGTGCGTTACATCCACTTGATCCCTCTGACATGATGTCCACACAAGATGTGGCCGAGGTATATATGCAAATTACTCAGCAAAAGCCCTCGGCCTGGACGCATGAATTTGATTTGCGGCCTAAAAACGAAACTTTTTAATGCATACAAAAGTAGCCATTATTGGGGCCGGTCTCAGCGGTCTGCATACTGCGTTTGAGTGTCAAAAGCATGGGTTGGATTATTGCCTGATTGAAGCACGTGCTCGTTTGGGCGGGAGAGTATTATCTAATCAGGTCGGTCAAGTTGATAATGGCGCCAATCAGCCCGCATTCGATTTGGGTCCAAGTTGGTTTTGGCCTGGGCAACAGAGAATGCTTTCTCTAATTGAAGAATTAGCATTGACCCGACAAATCATCGCGCAAAACGCCCAAGGAGAAGGTATCTATGAGGATAATCAGGGCAATATACAACGTGGCGTTGATGGTATTTCAATGGCTGGCGCCAATCGTTTAACAGGTGGCATCAGTCAATTAGTGCATGCATTAGCAGAAAGGCTGGATAGCCAACGCATTTTTGTTAACAGCAGTGTTGAAGCGATACATAAAGCAGATAATACTCTTGGTGTGCAGCTTAATAATGGTCAAGACACGATAGAAATGACATGCAATGACATCGTGCTGGCGATGCCTCCGCGAGTGGCGCTTGCCACCATTGAATTTAATCCCGCATTTAGTGATAAGCGTACACAACAACTCAATAATATTGCTACATGGATGGCGGGTCATGCAAAGTTAGTATGTGTTTATGAACATAACTTTTGGCAACCGCAAGGATGTTCCGGTGACGTAATCAGCCAGCAGGGACCGTTACAAGAAATTCATGATGCATCATCTGAAGATGGCAGCTTGAATGCATTATTTGGTTTTGTTGGTATTCCACCAATTCACAGAGTAAACCGAGCTGATGAAATAAAAAAGTTAGCACTTGCGCAATTGGTACGATTGTTTGGCCAACAGGCGCAACAACCTATAGGTATGTATTTACAGGATTGGGCGGCTGAAAAATTCACAGCAACTCAATATGATCAACAGATTCAAAGATTTCATGCGATGAATAATATTGCGCATGTACAAGAGCCTGAATGGGATAATCATTTAATTTGGTCAGGCACAGAGTCTGCAGACTACAGTATGCATAATAACGGCTTCCTGGAGGGTGCACTTGAGGCGAGCATGCATTGTGTATCTTTACTGTCTAAACAATCATGAAATCAATCATTGATTGGCTGTTTGATTTGGTAAGCAACTTCCGCGTGCACATAGTCATCTTGTCAATAATAGGGATGATGCTTGTTGCAATCATCTTCAAAACGCTGTTAGCCGCGCTAATCTTTTTTATTCCATTATTCTATGCATTATTACCGCTGCATTCATGGCGGCTTAGTAAAAACATATTGCACAGTAACAATAATAATGCCTTTGAGATATGCAGCTTTAATATTGAATGGAACGCGACTGAACATACGCAATCGCTCAACTTCATTAAAGATTCACAAGCAGACATAGTTGTTTTGCAAGAGGTGCCGCAGTCACTCACAAGCACGATTGCTGAGTATAAGACAATTTTTCCCTCACAATTGGGTGAGGGGCATAGCCATGTCATGGTGTTATCTAAACACCCTCTGCAACTCGTCGAATATCTACCCTGGCCAGGAAAATTTCAGGAGCGTGCGCTGCATGTGATATGCAACGTAAATGGAATGTCGCTACATATATTTGCCATACATGTTCAGGTTACCCGGTCATGGAAACAAATCAGTCTACGCGATCAGCAGATTAATACATTAGTTGAAAAGCTGAATGAAATAGACCAGCCTGTACTGGTTATTGGTGACTTTAATGCAGCGACTGGATCAAACTTGTTGAGAGACATCGAACGCAGAACTCAAATGCGGAACAGTGAAAGTTTGTTGAATTATAATTCAACATGGCCAGCCAAAGCAGGCGTCTTGGGTATTCAGCTGGACCATATATTTAGTAATGAACAGATAAAGTTGAGTATGCCCGAATTAGGTCCAACACTGGACTCTGATCATCGGCCAATTAGTGTCAAGTTTAGTTTTTCTTAGCGTCTAGCTAGCAAGTGCTAACTTTTCATGCCCACGTATGACTCTGAGTAATTCCGGATCCATGGCAGCGATCTTTGGAGAATCGATATGATAGGCATCCAAGAACATTGCGAACAGATCTTTTAGAGGAAAAGAGGAGGGTAACTCGCCTTTCATGAACCCTGTATCTGTGTAGTACCCGACACCATGATGATGGGTGTTTTTAACTTGTGCCAGTGACACTAGCTCACCAAAGTTATTTACAATGGTATCACCGCCTTTAACTTTTGCATTGGCTGGTATTAATGCAGACACAGGCTTTAATTGCACGTAAATATCTTTTCCACGATTCTCAGTATGGAAAATCTGAGCACTCTTATTTAATGTGCGTACCGCTTTATCAGCTGTTTCCACATAGAAAATTTCTTGTGTATCAACAGTGCATACATTCAATATCTTTTGTTCAGTTTCCGCGGCTTGCTGCTCATTATCAAAACAAAGCACAAAGTCTTCTGTCATGAGATTATAAGTATAATTGTACTCGATGCCGATACGTTTTAAGAAAGCTGCATGATCGTCAAGACGATAATAATATGTTTCACGTTCATGCGGATCTTGATGCAGGGCTGTGGCAAGTATTACACGCGCATTGTCGATTGTTTCAGTGTAATCGAGAATATCGGCCAGAGCGGAATCATACAGTTGTAAAATATCGAGTAATGGATCATCTTTTTCAGACACGTGCCATTTAGGATTAACACGATCTCCATTGTAGACTTTTGAAGAGAACAAATAATGGTGCTGTAGGTGTGCGCCACCATTTAAAAACACAGTAGAAAATTCAGGCTTGTATTTTTTACATTGTGTGATGTATGTATCTACTAACAGACGATCACATATCACCGCTCTGAACCACGTTTTGTGCTGTAAGTATGACAGTGTTTCTGAGATATAGTTGTTTAGGTGTTTAAACTGTGCATTTTTTAATGCCCCCACTGCGAGTTTATAATAAGAATCCAGTGAGATTTTCTTTTTTGCATAGTCGTTTGTAACCTGGCAAAGTGCATCGTAAATTTTGCGCAGATTTTTGCTGCCGGTAAATTTTGTTAATGTCCAGGGGTCGGGGACAAAGAATTTAGCATTATTTGTATTATTACTTGCATTAAAAGCCGCCAGAGCGGCAACTGAGACGCCATTGGACTCTAGTGTTTCGTATATCATGGGGTGATTAATTTTAACTATATCACCTAATCTAAACACCTTGTGCTCGTCATATGAAAGTCCAGTATGCACTGTCGGCCATTGTATCCAAGGGTTTGCAAGGTGGTGTTCGGTTTCAGAAGTTGTTTCAACGTAGCCATGTTTGTCGAATAACGCTTTGAAATTTGGTAAGTATCCGAGCTCAATATATCGGTCAATATAGTCAAAATTTATTTCGTTAAGTTGTAGAAAAAATATATGTGGCTTACTCATGGTTGCTCCTGTAAATAACGGCCGCACTCTTCCTTGATATACTTAACAAGTAGTCTGCTTAGTTTATTAATTTAATTCTGAGAGATAGTTAACGCTAATGCATGGCAATAAAGTTAACTATTGTGAATAGATGCAAAATCAATTTCGATAAAATTAGATTGTTGCATGGATCACATTTTAATAAATAAAACCTGCTAGTGTTTATATGTGAAAAGATAAATGTGGTCAGTTGTACGTTATTCGACTTAAGGCTGCGATATTGTCTTAATATATAAAATAAAAACATAGCGGATGTGTAGAGATGTCATTTTTATCTGATGTTGCTTCAGCAAATACAAGTGGACTGCTAGGAAAGGCTTTTGCGAATTTAAAGCCATATATCAATATCGCAAGACCTGATCACTGGTTTAAAAATATTTTTATGTTGCCTGGCTTATTGCTAGCGTTGGCCGTGGGTGCGACACTACCGGAAAATTTTATCTGGGTATTACTTTCGGGCATAGCCAGTGTGTGTTTGATAGCCTCTGCGAACTACACCATCAATGAATGGCTAGACGCAGAATTTGACCGACATCATCCTGTGAAAAAAAATCGCCCTTCAGTTGGGGGCGCCATTAAACCGCATTTTGTGTATTTGCAATGGTTTATATTAGCTACGGTAGGACTATATCTTTCTTATTATATAAAAATTGAATTCTTCATTACCAACTTAGTATTGCTGGTGATGGGCATCCTCTATAATGTTAATCCTATCCGCACTAAAGACCGTGTGTATATGGATGTATTATCTGAAGCGATTAACAATCCATTACGCTTTTTGCTCGGTTGGTACTTGGTGATTGCGCCGTTAATTCCGCCTTCAAGTGTTTTGCTTTCATACTGGATGGGGGGCGCATTCTTAATGGCTGTGAAACGCTATGCTGAGTATAGATATATCGATGATCCGGCACGTGCTGGCTTATATAGAAAATCGTTTATCTATTACACCGAAGAAAAATTACTATTATCAGCATTCTTTTATGCGTTGATGTCAGCTGTATTCTTGGGTGTTTTTTTAGTCAAGTATAGAATTGAGTATTTGGTAGCTCTACCTTTATTTGCAGTGTTGTTTGTCTGGTACTTGCATATTGGTATGCAGACAAATTCAGTCTCTCAAGCACCAGAAAAATTGTACAAGCAGAAAAAATTTGTATTATTTGTTGCCTTATTAGGTGCAGTCTCAGTTGGGTTGCTGTTTATCGATCTGTCTTGGTTGCATGTGTTATTAGAAGTTTACGAAGTTTAATCATATCAATGAATCTAATCGGGCGACTGCTTGACTGGGTATGTCAGTCAAAATATGCTTTGTTGTTAAAATCAGAAGTCGTTAGATACCTTATTGCTGGTGGCACAGCATTTCTGGTATTAATGATAGTGCTGATATTTCTTGTTGAAGTATTCACTGTCAACGAGGTGGTCGCGACAGCGATAGCACTAATATGCGCTACCCCAGTAAATTATTCTTTACAAAAGAAATTTGTATTCAGGTCACAGGCGCCAGTCGGCAATAGCTTTATCATTTATTGTGTTGTGACAGTGGCCACCATGGTGCTTAATGTACAGCTATTTTATCTGCTTGTGAAATATACTCCACTGCACTATACCCTAGCGCAATTGATTACAACTGCTTTCATAGTGATACTGAACTACTTTGTTAATCGACATTTAACTTTTTCTCATGCAACAAAATAAACCAATTGGCTAATTACTCCATGAATAAATCAGCAAACATTGTTGTATTTGATCTTGATGGTACGATTACCCAACGAGATACTTATTTACCATTTCTATTTGGATTTCTGTTGCGTAAGCCATGGATAGCTTACAGGCTTATTGCCTTACCCTTTGCTGTTTTACTGTACCTCTTGGGTAAGCGAAGTAACACATGGTTGAAAACAATATTTCTCAAAGCTTTCCTAAAAGGCATGTCTGAAAAAGATTTGGCTGAATGGGTAGAGCAATTTTCTGAGCATATATTTCAGCATGGATTGCGCAGTGGTGCCATTATAGAACTAAGTAACCATATTAATGCCGGGTCCTGTGTTTTATTGGTAAGCGCAAGTCTTGATGTGTATGTTAAACGTCTTGGAGAAAAATTAGGTGTGCATGCTACATTATGTACAGAAGTTGAATTTGATACTAATGGAAGAATTACTGGCGCATTAAAAACGCAAAACTGTTACGGGCAAGAAAAAATTTCACGCATACAGTCGTGGCTGGATGATCATGGTGCCAATGCAATTGAGATCGCCTATTCAGACCATCATTCGGATATACCACTGCTGAATTTCGCCGAAATTGGTGTTGCAGTCTCACCTTCAAAAAAGCTTGCTGAATTTGTTCAACCTCATCATTTTAAACTCGTTCACTGGTAATAAAGTTTAGTGCGGTTATATATAATAACCATCAACTAAATCAATCTTAGCGAGAATCACCATGGCCAATGAGCCAGAAAAATTAGTTAAAAAGCATCCCACGCTGACACATTCTGAAATGAAGAAAGTGATTTCCCATGTACAGCGAGAAGCAGGTGAGTGGATTGTTAATACACTTATGCTCGAAGGCTGTGATGTACCGTTCAGGTATAAGCGTAAAAAGTTATATAAAAATTTAAAAGGGCAGCGAGTTAACCTGACATATTATCCTACTGATGAACATGTTGCTGGCATTCAAATGGAAGTAATGAATGTCGTACGTATAAAAATTTCCTAATTTCTCATTTCAGTAAAATAAAATTTATTACATTCTCTTTTTTAACTTTCTTTAATACAGATAGTTATATCTTTGACTTCACAAATACTCTGCAATCTCATTAGTAAATAAACACATAGTTTGTAAAAAAATACAATTGATGATTAATATTACTGTCATTTTTTCGTATAAGAATATACCACACCAATATCGTTGACTTTCAGATCAATGTGGTTGGGTAATTTGAAAAACATTTTGGTCAAAATAATCTATACGGAGAGGAATCATTAAAATGAAGAAAGTAAAAATGGCTGTCGCGCTTGCGGCAATCTTATCTACGGCGAGTGCATTCGCAAGTGATAACCATGTGTTATGTCCTGTATCGCACTCATTCTTAACTGCTAAATTGAAAGAAGCGACTAATCTTATGAATGGTGGCTTGGGTTTCAATATGTGGGGCTCAGTCGTCAATCGTGATGGTGTGGTATGTGCAGTAGCTCGAACAGGTGATACCAGAGGGGATCAATGGCCTGGTAGTCGTGTTATATCTGCTCAAAAAGCTAATACAGCAAATGCATTTAGTTTGCCTGGATTTGCACTTTCTACAGCAAACCTATGGGCGGCGACCCAACCTGGAGGCAGTTTATTCGGCTTACAGTTTAGTAATCCGGTTGATACTAAAAATGCATATCGTGGACCATCTAAGAGATATGGTAAAAAGAATGACCCACTAGTGGGTAAAAAGATTGGTGGCGTTAATGTATTTGGTGGTGGTTTAGCGTTATATGACCAGCACGGAAATCTTGTCGGCGCTATCGGCGTAAGTGGCGATACTTCATGTGCGGATCATAATATCGCATGGCGTACACGCGATTTAATGGAGCTTGATAACGTACCTGCTGGTGTTGGAGCAGGTAACAGCGACAACATCATCTTCGATGTAATGGATGATGCAGGTTCAAATCCTGAGAGCATGGGTGGCTTTGGTCATGTCGCATGTGGGCCTGATGTGCAAGCCTCGAATGATGATGTCGTATCGAATCATCCAATTGGTTCAAATAATATTTAATAAATTTAAATAGTTCTGTTCAAATAAAGGGCGCTAAATATGGGCGCCCTTTATTCTTCTTCTGTATATTCTTCTAAAGAAACCTCGGTCATTGAGTAAGCGGCAAAAGCTTGTGCGCTATCTTTGCTTTTAGTGCTCAATTTACCACTTGCCCATACGGCATAATCCAGCCATTCCTGATTAAGTGCCTGTTTTGAACTGACATAAACTATTTGATTAGACGGGGGAGGAGGTGTGTGTATACACGCGCCGAAATAAGGCACAAGTAAAAATGAGCTAAACGTTTCTGTATCAAAATCGAAATCAAGTGGAACAATAAAGCCAGCAATTTTAACCAGTTGATTATTCAGCTCTGGCACAATAGGCGCAGATGCCAGCGTCGTTCGCAATTCATCATAGGCTTGTTGAGCTTCTTCAGTACTATCATCAAAGCTGAAAGTGTCGGTGGCACTAAATGATGCCGCTGCACTATTTAAAAGTGATTCAACGTAGCCCTCAGGCATCATTTCATCCCACTCTAAAATACGTGGTTCTTTAGCGCTAAGTGCTGAAGATATTAGTAGCAGAATTAGACTGATAAATATATGGAATTTCATTAACGTACTGTTAAACCATCTTGTAATGTATTTTTATATGCCCTGATTGCCGGTATGAGTGACACTAATAAGCCTGCGACAAAAACACCAATAATTAAAGATATTTGGAAATTTGTAGGCGGCATAAGTTCAATCATAATGCCAAATTGACTATACATATAGGGCCCTATGAAAGTAATGAAAACAAATATGAATAAAAAAGCTAAAAGTATACTGATAAGAATAAGTAATTCTGTCTCTATGATCATCAGTAAGCTGATTCCTCGAGGTGTGGCGCCAAGCGATCTTAATATCGCGATTTCATGACGCCGTGTATTGAGATTGCTGAGTATAATCGCCAGCATGCTCAATAGTGCTGTCACAATAACGAAAGCAGAAATTAATAACAGTGCTTTCTCGACCATACTAACTACCTTCCATAGCTCTAATAAAGTAACCCCAGGTAATATCGCTAATAAAGGTTCTTTTTTATAATCATTGATTGCACGTTGCATGCCGAACACATCATGTTTGCTTTTAAGCTTTAATAAAAAAGCGGTAATAGATTTTGGCTCAATTTCTTTATGGCTAGTCAAATCGATATTATCGAGAGCTTGTTTGTTAGGTATGCCATGTTCCCAGCCAACATGCATGAGTTCGAGATCAGTTAGCGATATGAGCACACTGTCATCAATAGAAGAGCCTGTTGGCTTGAGAATGCCTGAGATTGTAAATGGTGTATTGTCATGTTTGTTCAAACTGACATTTCCCATGCCATGTGCAAGAATAATTTCATCATTCAGTTTATAGGAGAGTTGCTTGGCAACGTTGGCTCCTATCACCGCATCAAACGATGAAGAAAAACGATCACCAAGTTTGAATTCGAGCGCATTATTTTTGTTGATACGATAATGTTCAAAAAATACTTTTTCAGTGCCAATGACGCGGAACCCTTTATGAGAATCTCCCAAGGAAATTGGTATGCTCCAAGCAATGCGCGGATGTTTTGTGATTTTATTGTATGTTTCCCAGGAGACATTATTGGTGGCATTGCCGATATGGAAAATGCTATATAAGAGTAATTGAACTGCACCGCTGCGTGAGCCGACAATCAAATCGATATCCGACACTGAATTGACGAAGTTGTCTTTTGCCTGCACGCGAATCATGTCTACAGCAATGAATAACATAATGCTGGTTGCGAGAGAGAATATAGTCAATCCAAGAGAAAATTTTCTAAACCTTAGACTTTTGAACGCGAGTTTAAGTATGGCGTAACTCATTGTTGGCTAAGCCTTTTAAGATCATTGATCTTAAGTGAACGATCAAACATGGATGCGAGCGATTGATCGTGGCTGACAAAAACAAGTGTACTGTTAAATTTCTGTGCTTCTCGAAACAATAGTTCAATAAAGTTATGTTTTGTGTCCTCGTCTAATGCTGACGTGGGTTCATCCGCAATAATTATTTCCGGGGTGCCCATCAGAGCACGCGCTGCAGCGACACGCTGTTGCTGTCCCGTGCTGAGTTGAGTGACATTAGTATTGATGAGTGTCTCATCAATGCCTAGCGCATCCAGCAGGCTAATCGCATGTTGTTTAGCGCTGTTGTCTAATAACTCGGTTCTTCGTTGTTTATATTTAGAAAATGACAACGGTAGTGTTATATTTTCGACAACAGATAAATAAGGGATTAAATTAAATTGCTGGAATATTATGCCAAAATGATCAGCTCTAAATTGATCTCGTTCAGCTTGTTTTAGTGTGTCAAAGCGCTGGTCTAGTATATGCAGGCTGCCCGATGTCGGTGTTAATACACCAGTGAGAATATTTAGAAGTGTGGATTTACCGCTGCCACTGGCGCCTTGAATAAACAGGTGTTCACCATAATTAATGGCTAGGTGCTGTATAGAAATTAAAGCCTCATTTTTATTTGGCCAGGTAAAAGTGAGGTCGGATAATTCAAAGCACTTTGAATTATCATTCATTAGTCAATTGTAATAATATTTTGGCTTGCAGTCACAGTGTGTAGGGCTTGATTAGCGTCTGATATATATTCAACTGTTATTTTATCCAGAGTAGGCAATTTTTCAAAAATTTTGAATGTAATGTCTCTGGCATCACTGTTATCACATATCAAAAGTGTGTCTATAGTTACGTCGCTATGAATATTCTCTTCATGTTTACTGTCATAGTGTGAATGTTCAATTGAATATGTACTAGTACTACAGACAGGCTCGATAGCTAATACACTGTCTAACGAAGATATAGTGGCCAATGCTGCTGTGACGATTGCCTTTTCTTCGCTGTCACGAGCATGATGTTCAAAGCCAAAAATATCAATAGCCGGTAAAGTGAATGAGATGTGCATCTCGTTGTTTGAATAGGAAATGGTAGCATTTGCGTGCCCATGTTCATGAGCTTTATGTTCGGTAAATTCTAATTCATCATCATGATGTTCATGTTCATGTTCATGTTCATGTTCATGTTCATGTTCATGTTCATGTTCATGTTCATGTTCATGTTCATGTTCATGTTCATGATGCTCTGAGCCTGCGAAAGAGACACTGCTGATAAAGCAAAATATTATAAATACGATGGTCTGTTTGGTTAATAACATGTGGCTAAATTGATGAGCAATGCGGCTGCTTCTTTCTGGTTGCGAGGATATTCAGTATATGACCAATCGCATGTATGGTCCCACCCATCACTGTGAGTAAAGTTTCACCTTCATGTTCAATCATGTGAATATCCAGCAAATATTCTGCGAATAGTGCAGTAAATGTGAGTATGCTTAAACCTATTCCGGCGATGGCAATAGGCAGCATTTTCAGGTGTGATCGATAACCTGCAATTAATGCAATTACACTTACCGGTAAGATAAATAAAATTATCATTTGGTGGAACCAAAAGTCATGTACATCTTCACCATGATGAACAGCCACGCTGAGTAAAGGTATGACACTAGAGAGTATAGGTGTGACTACACAGTGTATGGTGCAAAGGCCGGAAAGTATAATGGCAAATTTATCAAATCGTTCTTGCATAATATTTTTTATTATTTCTTATATATTATTTAGCGCAGCGAGCGCAGGTGCCGTGTATTTCTAAAGTCATTTGGTTAGGTGTAAAACCTTGTTTCTTGCTTGCTTCAAGTAATGATTTATCTAGCTTGGGTTCGTGGACCTCTTTGACTTGTTCGCACTTGTTGCAAACAAAAAATTTGCTATCAACTTCATTATGATCAAGTTCACAGCCAATATATGCATTACTGCTTTCAATTTTATGAATGAGATGGTTGTCCAGTAAGAAGTCTAATGCGCGATACACTGTCGGTGGCTTCTCAATATGATCACCAGTGCTTAATTGGCTTAGTAGATCATATGCCTTGATAGGTTTATGGCTCTGCCAGATAAGTTCCAATACTTTACGTCGTATTGGCGTCAGCCGCTGAGCATTATCCCGACATATACGTTCCGCTCTGTCCAGTGCAGTGCTTATGCACTGACGATGCTGGTGCCGTTCTCGCATGTAGATAAACCGAAGTTGTTATAACATAACACACTATATATGATTACTTCATGATACAGCAAGTAGCCTAACAGGGTGCTTACAATTAGCTTATCTTTCTAGGGCATTCAGTAGATAATTCAAATATAGAATGATTAATGAATATCAAATATGGACAGGGTAATAAAAAATCCATACACAATTATGAGTCCCGCAATAAGCGAAATAACTAGCTCTTTCATGGCGTCGTTATATTCATTTTCGGTCATAGTTTACTTCCCAAATAATAGTGATAATTGTGCAGTAAATAGTAATAAAGGAATGCTATCATATTCAATAGATCAATTGAATGTTAGAATGTAATTATGCCTCAGTCGACGCTCAAGAAGGATCTATTCTCCCAGCTAGCCATTATCGGGAAGTCGCTAGGCAATGCTAACCGACTGGAAATATTAGAGTTTTTAGCTCAAGGAGAGCGCAGTGTTGACGAGTTGGCCAAAATTTCTGGATTGTCTGTGGCCAATACATCGCAGCATCTTCAAGACTTGCGGCGTGCGGGTCTGGTCCTAAATCGTACAGAGGGGAAAAAGGTATTCTATTTCTTAAGTGATTATAAAGTCGTGGAACTCATGGCCGTCATACGCACAATCGCTGAAGACAATCTGGCACAAATACAACTGTTGATATCGAACTATCTACTATCCAAAGACAATCTTGAACCGTTGCAACGCGATGAATTATTGCAGCGTGTCAAATCAGGTGAGGTCATGGTCATAGATGTGCGACCCGACTCAGAATATAAGAGAGGGCATATCCCTCATTCCATCAATATTCCCTTAGAAGACTTAGCCAGTGAAGTAAACAACTTGCCCACCGATAAGGAGATAATTGCATATTGCCGAGGACCGTATTGTTTACTGTCTTTTGATGCGGTGTCTCAACTTAGAGATAGCGGTTTAAAAGCGCGTCGATTACAAGATGGTTTCCCTGAATGGAAACTAAGCGGATTGCCGGTAGAATAAGTTCATCAAACAATTAATTTTACCCTGTAATGTCAGCAAAAGAGTTTATGGCAACAGCCAAACAAGATTTATTAAACCATGCGTTATTCACAGATGCATTTATCGAAAAAATATCGACACTAAAAATATTTGAAGTCTCAAACGCAAAAATATTTGCTGAGCTATATTATCCTCATATCCTTCGCACACGCCTTTATCAGGCAAATGCCTTGGGTATCTGCCCAGATGAAAATATCCAATTTGTATTGGCTGATATTCTGCATGACGAGTATGGCTTAGGACATATTGAACGATCGCATATGCAGCAGTATAGAAAATTCATGCAGGCGCTGGATTTACAGATAAAGCCAGCAAGTGACTATGCCATAATCCCAGAGTTGCAGTTATATATCAGCAGCATGGAACATTTAACTCGAAATGGACATTGGCTAGAGGCAGTAGCTGCGGTAGGCGTAGCCAGTGAGTGGCCTATTCCAAAGTATTATCAATTATTGCTTAATGGGCTAAGAACAATCCCGGGTATTAAAGACAGTGAGCTGGAACTATTCATTGGGCATATTGATTTAGATATTGAACACTCGCATATGATTGAGAAGGCATTGTTGCCTTATCTGGATAATCCCGATAATCAACAATATTTCATGAATGGCATAGACTTAAACATGAATGCAAGAAGAGTATTGCATCGAGGGTTATATAGAGAGGTATTTAATTAGAGGCGCTTATTTTTCTGATATTAGGCCAATTTGATTGCGCCCTTTGCGCTTTGCTTTATACATGGCTTTATCCGCATAAGCGATAAACTGTGAGACGCATTGAATATCATTATCAGGATAGTTAGACACACCAATACTCAATGTCGCATTGAGTTTTTCCCCTTTTATTGTAAATTTCATGGCTTCAACTTTATTGCGTAGTTGTTCAGCCAGCTGCAATCCTTTGAGTGAATCTATATTCGGACAAATAATAGCAAATTCGTCGCCTCCGTAACGACATACAATATCTGCAGATCTTACGGTTTGAATTAACTTATCAGCAATATGCTTAAGAATCTTGTCGCCAACTTGATGGCCATAGCTGTCGTTAATAGTTTTAAAGTTATCAACATCGATCATAAATAGACAAACTGAGCTGAAATCTCTTTTTGCTGCAATGAATGTGCTATTGAGAAAATGTGCAAAGGCTTTACGGTTATATGCCTGGGTTAATGTGTCTTTAGATAATTGCTCTTCAATAAAATCTTTATATTCTGTGTCAAGTTGATTATTCAGTGAAAATTTTAGAACGGTTGAAACACCAATTGATACTTGATCGCCATTTTTGATTTCAATTTTACCGGTCAGTTTCGTACCGTTAATATATGTCCCGTTCGCACTTGCCAAGTCTTCGACAATAACAGATGATCCATCAAAAGTAGTGTTGATATGGGTTCTTGAAATACCAGTGTCGACTATTTGCATATCTGCTTCTGGCGAACGCCCTAAAGTAATACTCGTGTTTGGTTCTATTTGAAATGACAGGCCAGTTCGCGGACCGGAAATAGTTGTGACTGATACAGTGATATTCGAACGACACTGTTTTTTCAGTAGACCATCAGATGGGCGAGTGACGACTGTGTCATCAGATAGAAACTTCAAAATTTGACTTGTATCTTCCACTTGCGAATGTTTAGTATTGATTAGAAGGTGACTATCCTTAAATCTCGATTAATGTTCTACAAAATTATCCACATAGCTTGAACAATTCTTACAAGGATGCTGTGTTTTCTTCTGAAAGTGTTAGCTAGCGCACACTTATGGCGGACCACATGACCCAGTGGTGTTGAAATACGGATAATTGAAGAAATTATAATATGTGAGATTAAGTAAATAGTTTATAACCAATGCTCACATTTTTTTACTAACTCAATTTGATTTCTGGCATTTAAACGATTTCTTGCGTTGCGGAATTGGTTTTCAATAGTGCGAGTAGATTTATTTAACTGACTGGCAATTTGTTTATAGGTTAAACCTTTTGCTGCGAGTCGAATGGCAATTAATTCTGACTCAGTAGGTTTAGCAAACATGCTATGTAATTTTGGATTGAACCAATAATTGCTCATGCCTGCAAGTGGCCCAAGGAATGTGTAGCAAAACACATGCATATAATTAACTTCTTCTTCAGTCCAATCGTGAAATTCATGAGTGTAATCAATACACGCGATGCCAATAGGCTTGTCTTGCCATAATAATTTTTCTAACAACATCGATTTACAGCCTGCATTTAAAAAAGTGTCTTTAAGGCTGCCAAGTTGTTTACTGCTGACGACATTATTGATTGAAATTGGTGAATCACTTGACCATACATTCTGCATGGCAATATGTTGATTAGGTAGTTGTAAGCCAGTTATTGAGGGAGGTTGAGTAGCATTATTTCTGAATTCAGTAATGGGTGTGTAGTGTTGATGTGTGGGTGTTGAAAACCCAGCGTCGGCACGACAGACATGTAATTCTGTGACAAGAAATTCTAGTCCAATTTGGACCAGTGATTTTGGATTATCAATCATGATAATCATGTGTGCGGCACAATTTAACATGCGGCTATCGCATGATTTATTGGCCTCAATGAACTCGATTCTTAATGATTGGCTTGAAGGTGGTTGGGTGTCCAATGGGTATTTATGGAGTTAATTTAGGGGTTATTTGCCATATACGTCTATTTTTTATCAGCTTAATATAACTGAAAAACAAAGTCGGAGATAATTATTATGGCAATGAAATATTTTGCTAACGCTCAAGCACAACCTATTAGCTCACTCAACATAGAGGGTATCAATGCTAGTTTACAAGATACTGTCTCTTCTAGTAACGAAGCAGCACCGATTAGTTGTGGCTTTTTTAAAATGGAAGCGGGTAATCCACTTGAATACACGTATTCATATGATGAATGCAAAATTATGCTTGAGGGAGAGATAACAATAGCTGAAAAGGGCGGAGAGACTGTCGATTTACAGCCCGGCGATGTGATTTATTTTGACAGCGGCACAACTGTTACCTTTTCATCAAAGTCGTCAGGTAAAGCGTTTTATGTCGGGCAACGAAAGTTTGGTGTTTTATAGTTAAACATCATCAACGAATAAATCCTTCAAAGCTGTGTTTCCAGCTGTCAGAGAGTTCTTTGCATTCAAGAATGGATTTTATTTGAGTAGCATCTTTATTCTTTTGATACATTAGCTGATTAGCGCGCATGATCGACCACTGTGGGTTATTTCTTTCCAGTAGTTTAAATGAATTCATACGCTCGACATGACCCTCCTGTAACACTCGAAAATACCAACCTGTCTTGCTGGTATCTTGCACCCAAAAAGGTAATTTAGGTTGGTTAAACTTTCTCGCCAGTTTCCAGCATGGTTGGCGTGGCTGTGAAACCTGTACGATGGTGCTACCCACCTCATAGGTATCACCAATACACACTTCATTCTCGTGCAAACCTGACACGGTAAAATTTTCTCCAAAGGCACCATTATGTGGTTCGGGTAATTGAATACGTTTGCGTAATGAAAAACGTGCGCGCTGATTCCAATAGGCATAATGCTCAATGGCATACACGTTGACGGCTTTATCTGGGCCGCCGTGTACAGATAAGTCAGCCTGTTTGTCACCCGCCAAGTTGGTTTTGCTTAGCTCGATAAGTCCATCAACGGGTTGTTTAAAGATTGCACTCGTCCAATCAGGTGCAATTGTTTTTGGCGTGCCTACTTGAATGCTTTCTATGCGCATGATGCAATCTTGATTAAATAAATTTACATTGTTGTGTGACCTATTAAATCAGCAAAAGATGCGGAGATAAATATATGAGTTGGTGGGGCAAATTGGCCGGAGGGGGTATAGGCCTGGTCTTGGGAGGACCTCTGGGTGGTATGTTGGGCGCAGTGCTGGGGCATCAGGTTGATAAAGCCAACAAATTCAAAAAGGGGTTTGATCCAGACGCCAAGGAAAGAGCACAAGCCGCGTTTTTTACTGCGACCTTTTCTATTATGGGACATATTGCAAAAGCTGATGGTCAAGTTACTCAGCAAGAAATCCAAGTGGCTGAAGAAATTTTCAATCATATGAACTTCCAGCCGGAACAAAGAAAAGCCGCGATTGAATTGTTCAATCAGGGCAAACAAGATGATTTTAATTTACATGAGGTGCTAGCACAGTTTAAGCAGGAATGTGGTCGCAAGATCACGCTTATTCAGATGTTCATGCAGATTCAGCTGCAGGCGGTTTATGCTGATGGTAGTAAACATCCTCAAGAAGATCGCATCTTAAAAGAAATATGTGCTGCCTTGGGATACCCAGTGGCAATGTTGTCGCAGCTTGAGGCAATGTTATTTTCACAGCGACAAAGTTACCAGGAGTATGCCGGTCAGGCACCTAGTCAAAATGATATTACCAATGCTTACTCTATTTTGGGTTTAGATAAGAACGCGTCAGATGCTGAGGTAAAAAAAGCGTATCGCCGTTTAATGAGCCAGCATCACCCAGATAAGCTTATTTCCAAAGGGTTGCCTGAAGAAATGATTCAGATTGCCACAGACAAATCAAAACAAATTCAAAAAGCCTATGAGCTGGTTAAGGATTCACGCAAGATGTAGTCACCTCAATGTAAGGAGGCTTGAAGTTCTTGTGGGGTAAATTCAGGGATCGGGTGATCTTGAATGAGTTCAAGAACTAACTGTAAAGCAAAATCCATTTGTTCCAGGTCTGTACGATCTGCCTCTTGGCACTGTGCGAGCGATGCCTCATAAGAAACCTGCGAGACAACTGATAACGCGTAGTCTCTTTCCCTGTCCGTCGCGCTGGTCTCAAAATTTCGCAATGCATTGAATACGCGATTAGTCAGCTCACGATACTCATCTATATTCATTACAGCCTCCCTGTGTACTGATATGCAGGTAAGACTAATAGTAGGTAAATTATGTTTCAATTACGTGCAGCACAACTTTGCTACCGTCTATAAAATAAATGTGCGTGAGTGTTAACTCACGCACATTTATGGATCTTTAAGGTGGGGTTTTTTGCCGTTTGATTAGCGCAGCTATACATGCTCCAGCGAACTAAACGGATTGAGAAAATGGCGGTCCTGAGCTGCTAACTTCACTCCTGGATATTTATGTTCCATGATGTATTGAACACGTGCTTGGTTCTTCATGGTGGTATAGATCAAGATCAAGTACTTGCCTTCGGAGAGTTCTTTTTCAAATTCCGCTAATTTTCTATTCTTGCTGGCGATACCGGCTAAGCCACCTTCCCATAGTCCAAACAGGGTCAGAACAACAACAATGAACATATAGGTAACCACAGGTAGTTGCATGCCAAGTGGATTTAAGAATACAAGTAAGCTCACTGCAATTAAGCCGATAATCAATCCAGCTAATCCTCCGATGATGCCATCGCGCATGAGGTCTAATGTTTCTAGGTAATTACTTGAGTGCAAATGACGCTTTTTAATTCCAGATTCATCATTCGAAATGATATGAATAAACCAGTTTTTTACGCCCGCCCGCTCTAATTCATGTGCGATGTTATCTGCACTTCCAATGCTAGATGCAAGGTAATACATTGTTTTCATTTTCACTCTCCCGGTGTTGATTAAGCGTGTATCACTGATGCTGAGCGCTTTTGGTTATATTGTTATTTCTCAGCTAACAACTATTTTTTACTCTTTAAATTTCAATCTATCAAGTGTGGCGAAAATAAAATTGCGCTAGATAAAAGTTCACGACCGCATACTTAATGTATTGAATATATTAATAAAAAATCTAAAAAAATGAGTTTAGTTTTGTGCTTATCAAACATGCTTATAAGCTAAGTTAAATATTTGAATAATAGATTTAATAATTTGTGCTCTATTTTGCACGATCGCATTCAGGTGTACGCCACAGCAGTAAAGTCAAAATCAACCCAAGTATAAAAATACTGATGCGCAACCAAGTGATGGATAAAAAATAAATTGAAATGCTTAACGTGAGCCAGATAAAAATAATCGCTCTTATTTTGACTGCGCGTGGTAAGCCTTGCTTGTTTTGATAATTGTTAATTATCGCGCCAAAAAATGCATGGTTAAGCAGCCACTGATGAAAACGTGGTGATGACTTAGCAAAGCAACCGCCTGCTAACAGTATGAAAGGAGTGGTAGGCAGCAAGGGTAATACGATACCAATCACACCTAAAACGAGTGCCACCCAACCTGTGAATATAAGCAAATAGCGAGTGGCGATATTCTGCATAGCGGGCTTTGAAATGAAATTCTTGGTCAAATTCTGGCTTCGCCATCATAGCCTGTTTAGCTCTATTGGGTGTGTCTAAATCAAATCATTTTTATAAGCCAATTCAATGAGTTGAAAGGGGCAAATGAGCCCGATTTCGACGCAATGAGAAATACGTCAAAAAAACAACTATTTAGTATCATCACGTCGCTATTTTGACGCTTTTAGGCTGAAATCCTCTCCTTATATATACCTGCAATCCCTAAGCTATTGATGTGATTATGCGCTTAATGCGCGTAAATAACATAACTTACTGAATTTAATATAAAAAATAGCCAGACAGTTTTTTGTCACCAGGACTAGATAAAACTCGCTAGGGAGCAGCTAAACGTTGAAAATTTGTTCAGCCAATAAACCATATAGCCGCAGCTGTGTATGTCATTTAATCATACGAAGTTGGCTGCTGTTTGTGTTGAGTGTCTGTCAAATGACTTGGGCAGATGTGGCCACGCAGCTAGACTGGGATGTACTGACATGGCCGGCTGGCTCGACTGCGCAAAGTTACACGATTGGTCCTGGCAATGTCGTGATCAGTCTGAATGGGCCTAGCGACACCCCCCCGGGAGATACCAGTGGTTTGGCGAATGGTAGTCCATTTATCACCACGGATTTAACCGGCGGCTTATCTCCGGTTCAAAACTCATTGGAGATTAATGTCGATTATCCCAGTGTTAGTTCTCAACAGATTCCCATTCTCATAGATTTCACTCACCCCGGCGGAGTGAGTGATGTCAGTTTTAGCATTTTTGATTTGGATCTTGGCAGTTGGGTTGATGTAGTTGAAGTCACCGCGACGGTCGACGGAGTGAATTATTTCAACCCCACTTCAATAGTAACTAACTCCGCCAATACATCAGATGGCATTAATACTGTCACTGGTACTTCAGGGTCTGTTTCAAGCGCGAATGGTACAGCGACGTTTAGTTTTACCAACAGCGGAATTACACAAGTAAGAGTCATCTATCGTAATCAAACGACCGCGTTTCAGTGGATTGCACTGCACGATATTAATTTCACCTACCCAGAGTCAGATCTTGCGCTTAGCAAATCACATAGCGGTGTATTCAATCAAGGAGATACTGCAAGTTACACATTGTCTGTTGAGAACATAACCGGTGCGAGTGATGAACCCGGTCCAATAACAGTCTCAGACACGCTGGCAGCTGGACTCACTTATTTGGCAGCCAGTGGTAGTGGATGGACATGCGGTGCAGTATTGCAAGACATTACCTGCACACATGCCGGACCATTAGCGGCCGGAAACAGTCTTGCTGATATTTCGCTAGATGTTTTAGTTGGCGCTGCCGCAGTGCCAAGTGTGTCCAATACTGCAAGCGTGACTGGTTTTCTTGCCGATGCTAACACCAGCAATAACGTATCGACAGACGTTGCAAGTGTGATTGGTAATCCAGCTATCACTGCAGGCAATAAACCCATTTATTTATATTCTGATACAGGCGTTGATAGTGATCCTGATTTATCTAGGACACCTCCCATAACCGCGCAATCAAATATTCGCATAAGAAAAAATATAGAACTGTCTGAAACATGGGTACTGTCTCCGCAAACACAAAGCGCATTAACCATTGATGGTGACAGCGGAACAATTCCTGTTGAATTGATTCTGCGTAAAGGTGGGACAAGTGGCTCATCTGTTTCACGTAGCGTTCAAGTCACATTAGCTACTTCACTGGGTGTGATAGGAACACACACTAGAAATTTATCCTTAAATGGTACACCTAGCCCCTATACGTTTTCTATTCCAATTGCAGCGGACATAAATTTACCTGCGTTATCAACTATTAGTTTGACAGTTACCAATGTCACACCTGTGTCGGGTAATGCTGCTTTTCGTGTGTTCCCTGAAAGTGGTGGAAATAATTCGCGTGTCGAACTTACCTCAGAAACCGTCATCAATGTCGACAGTGTGGCGTTCTATGATGCTCCATACCCGGCAGGGTCAATTATTTATTCGATATTACCTGGCGATACAGTTTACGTACGCTCAACAGTCAGCGATCCATTTGGTAGTTATGACATAAGTGCTGCACAAATAAGTATTAATGACGCAACAGGCAGTGCGGTCGTAACGGCTGCAGGTATGTCAGAGGTATTTGACTCAAACGCAGCAACAAAAATCTATCAGTATAGTTATACGATACCTGTCGCAGCAAATGTGGGTAATTGGACTTTCGTCGTTAGTGCGGATGAAGGAACTGAAGGATTCGTTGCAGACAATAACGCAGCAAGTTTGTATGTCGGTGGCACGCCGGATGTCATTTTACTCAAAACCTCGCAAGTTATTAGTGATGGTTTGGGTAATGTTTCACCCATTGCAAAGGCAATTCCTGGAGCCATAGTTGTATATCGCTTAACAGCAACAAATCAGGGCGATGGTGCAACCGACAATAATGTCACTGTCGTGGATCATATTCCGGATACTACTAGCTTGTGTGTGGCTGACCCCTGTGCCCAAGGGGCTGATCCAATTCAGTTTACTGATTCGCCTGTTGGTACTGTAGCTAGTGGTTTGGCATTCAACTATGCAGCACATGTTGAATATTCTAAAAGTGCCGGGCCGACGTATATCTATGGTGCCACGCTGACACCTGATGGCAATGGCTATGATAGTGCTGTCACCAGTGTGCGTGTTCGACCTAGTGGTTCATTCAATGCAGCCAGCGGTGCAACACCTGCTGGGTTTGAATTGTTATTTAGGGTGCAAGTGCAATGAGCATTCGATGGACATATTGCCTTGTATTGCTTGCATACTTATTTGCCTATGAAGCGCGAGCCGTTGGCGTGCCTGCAGGCACTAGCATAACAAATACAGTCACAGTGAACTTCAATGTAGGTGCAACGGCAGGCGTAGCATTCAGCACCGACGTATTCCAGGTACAGGAAGTAATAGATGTTGATGTCACTTGGCAAGATGCAGCGAATATTATTGTATCGCCTGCAGCGACGCAACAAGTTCAAACTTATCTGTTAACCAACACGGGTAACGGTATTGAATCGTTTGCGCTGCAATTAAATAACTCACCAATTGTTAGCGATGAGTTTGATCCGTTCAATGGAAATATATATTTAGACAGCAATGCTAATGGTGTATTTGATGGTGTTGCTATAGATGCCTTGTATGTTCCATCAACAAATGACCCTGTATTAGATGCTAATGGCGTTGACAGGCAAGTTATATTTTTAGTCAGCGATATACCTGTGGGAGTAATGGTTGGTGATACAGGAGTGAGTGAAGTAACAGCCAACTCACTTACAGCCGGTGCCGCCGGAGCCACCAGTGGAACAAACTTAAATGGTTTGGGTGATGGTGGGTTAGATGCAGTTGTTGGAACAACACAAGCGACTGACTTGGCGACGGGTGTCTACCAAGTCGATAACACACCAATAGATGTCAGCATTCTCAAATCTGCTCAGGTAATTAATGATGGTGTTGGGTGCTCAATTGCACCTTGCACACCAATTCCTGGCGCAACAATTCGATACACATTGCAAGTCGATGTATCAGGTGTAGGGACTATTAACAATCTAGTCATCACCGACCCAATCCCAGTTAACACTACTTATGTCAATGAAAGTATTGATTTAGACAGTACTTCACTGACTGACAGTGGTGTTGACGCGGATGCAGGGAATTTCTCTGCTAATACCGTCACTGTCAACTTGGGGAATATCTCAACGGCAGTGACTCATTTTATATCTTTTGATGTAACCATCAATTAACTCAACTAAGGAGAACATAATGAGTAAATACTTCCTGACAATGACTCAAACACTTTATGTGTTCTTAGTCACTGCGCTACTGACTTTGAGTAGCGCTAATTCAACTAACGCCATTGAGCTAAGTTCAATTGTAGAGCTAGAAGTTGTCATGCTAGATGAACAAGGCAATAAAGTCGTTAAGCGCGTTCCTGCTGAAAAAGTCACGCCAGGTAGCGAAGTGATTTATACAACGCGTTTCAAACACAATGGCAATCAACCTGCTGCAGACATTGTAATTACCAACCCGATTCCTGAGCACACGATTTACAAGATTAATAGTGCGCTTGGAGAAAATACTCAAACAGTATTTTCTGTCGATGGTGGCCTTTCATTCCATACGCCTGATCAACTTAAAGTAATTGATGCAAATGGAATAACACGTATGGCTGAAGCAAAAGACTATACCGATATTCGCTGGACCTACCAAGGTGAATTGCAACCAGGTGATGAAGGCGAGATCGAGTTTAGAGTGGTTCTTAAATAATTACTATCCAGGAGTTTAGTACAAGGAGTACATGTTATGGATAATTTCAATGTTAAATATATTTGGCAAACGTTATTAAGCATCGTCTTAATGATTGCTTTTGCTTCACAGGTTCATGCGGTAGGGACTGCGGCGGGCACGCCTGTCAGTAACCAGGCCACTGTTAACTTTTCAGTCGGAGGTGTGCCGCAAGCTGCAGTGAGTTCTGATGACCCATCCACCGGAACAGCCGGTGATGCCACCGTATTTACGGTAGATAATAAAATTGATGTCAACGTTGCATGGCAAGATGCAGCTAATGTTCAAGTGGCCGCCGGTCAGGATGGTGTTACACCTGTGCCTAATCCGCCTGCAGTGCTTGAATTCCTAGTCACTAACGAAGGTAACGCCACGCAAGATTTTGGCTTATCAATAGAAAATGATGCGGTGGGTGATGACTTTGATCCTACAGCTGTGACATTCTATTTAGATGATGGTGACGGGATATTTGATGCTGGCGATACAGTAGTTACCTTCATTGATGAATTGAGTGCTGATGACACCGTGCCAGGTAACAACACTGCAACAATCTTTGTTGTTGGATCCATTGCCGCTACACAAACCAATGGGCAGACATCTAATATTAGTTTGATTGCAACTGCACGTGATAGCGGAACACCAGGTTCACAGGGTGCAGTATCGACACAAGATACTGGCAATGATGTGCAGGGTGGTGCTGCTCAAAATGTATTTGCCGATCCGGTGGGTGCCGCGTCAACTGACCTTATCACTGATGGTGAGCATTCAGACACAGGTACTTATGTGGTGATCGCAACCACGCTTACAGTATCAAAAGCATCACGTGTTGAAGCCGATGGGCTGGGTGGAACATTCCCTACGGCTAAGGCAATTCCGGGTGCAACTGTGCGTTACACCTTTACGATTAGCAATACTGGTTCACAAGATGCAACCAATATCACAATCACGGATCCGCTTGATACTACAAATTTGAGCTTTCCATTCCCTGGTACAGGTGGAATCACCCCGGGAACAGTTGATGTGACTGGTTGTGCGGGTGCGACCCCCACGTTTGCAAGTCCAAACTTGTCGATTGCAGTGACTTCAATACTTGCCGGCGGTGCATGCACCGTGCAGGTATATGTACAGATCAATTAATTTGATCTAACACTGTCAGGAAGTGCACGCGGGTAGAAATACTCGCGTGCAATACTGATGCGAAGGATTGCGCAAAGTATCTTTGACCATCTGTTTGCTATAGATGGAATTGTATTGCGAGTGCATGCACTAGCAATGATGATGGGTGGAAAATTGAATTATATTTTCTGCGCGGCATTGCTATTGTTGATGTCTACTCATGCCCATGCAGTTCCGCCAGGCACAATCATTTCCAACACTGCCAATGCTAGTTTTGATATTTCAGGTGCACCACAAGTGCGTTTATCCAATCAAGTGGATATCACTACCAGCGTTATTTTAAGTCCGGCAGCAATTTCTTTTTTACAGTATTCACCGTCTGCGACTGGCTCAACACCAACCATTGCTTCACCGAGTGGATGTAGTACGTCAGGACCTTCAGGACCATTTAATAACTTGCCTAATCCAACTTACTTAGGCTTGGGTACCTTGGATGTGTCACTGCCAATGGATCTTGCGCCTGCCGCTAGCTACCATCAGGGTGAACCAATTTTTATTCAGGTTATCGATGCCAATCGGAATATAGATAGTGCAGTACGAGATACTTTAAGCGTCACGATACGTTCCACAGAATTAGGTGACCAGGAATTTCTACAGCTGACAGAAACAGATGTAAACACAGGAATATTTGTTGGCTTTATTCAATCAGTCACCACTCCCATGGTGCCAAATGATTGCGTGCTGGCTGTACGCACAAATGAAATCATACAAGTCAGTTATACAGATATTTTTGATGTCACAGATGTTGTCAGTACCACGGTACTGGTAGATCCGTTTGGTATTGTATTTGATAGCGTCACTGGCGCACCTATTAATGGTGTTAGTGTTACCTTGATAGATACATCAACAAATCTGCCCGCAAGTGTGTTTGGGGATGATTTAATCAGTAGTTTCCCATCAACAGTGGTAACAGGTTCTACCGTCACAGACGTGGGCGGCACAATATATAATTTTGGTGCGGGCGAATATCGCTTCCCATCCGTCGCTCCCGGCACGTACCGGATTGAAATTATTGCACCGAATTATCAGGTGCCATCAACAGTGAGCATTACTCAGTTACAAACGTTATCAGGCGCGCCGTTTGCACTTGATGCTGATGCTTCATTCATGCGCGAGTTTACATTAGTGGTGGGTCCACCATTGAATGTCGATATACCCATTGATCCTATTGCGGATGTGTTGTTTGTCACCAAGAAAGCATCAAAATCTGAGGTCGCGATTGGTGATTATTTACAGTATGAAGTGACAGTACAAAACAACAGACCATTAGATGCAGCTATCAACACGATAGTATTTGATGAGCTGCCAACAGGCTTCCGTTATCAAGAAAGTTCTCTGCAAATTAATGGAGAGTATTCAAATGCTATCAGCATTTCAGATGATGCAGGAACACTATCATTACAGTTAGGTGACTTGCCAGCTGCAAGCATAACCACAATTAAGTATGTGGTGGAAGTAAGTGCTGGTGCAGATTTTGGGTCTGCCATCAATTCTGCCTACGCAAGAGATGGCTCAGGTGAAACATCGAATATTGCTGAAGCGGCTGTACGAGTAAAAGATGATTTGTTATCAACGCGCAGCTTCTTAATTGGATCGGTGCTGCAAAATGCATGTGCTGAAGAGCAAATAATTAATGATGTTGAGTTAGCTTATAGCATCACAAGTGAATTACAGGGTGACGATTTAGTCCATCAGGTATTGTTAACACCCAGGGGGCAAATGAATCAGCCAATGAATCTGTATGTCAGTTTGCCTACATTACTCAGTTATATACCAGCATCAACTTACCTTGATGAACATCGTTATACAGAACCCAATATAAACAATAATGAGCTGCGTTATACAATGGAGGTTAATCAGCCTCGAATACTTCAGTTTAGAACTAAGCCAAACACTAACCTTGCAGGTACGTTTGAATTAGCAGTCAGGGTAGATATTGATGCAATTGCAACAGCAAATAAATCATCCAATCATGTCAGTAATAGATTTGAGATTGATGATAAGCATAATGCTACTACGCAAATGGTTATTAATAACCAGCTCGGCGCTAACGGATTATTAAGTATCAATACTGATATAGAAAAGCATGGTGTTGAGGGCGTTCGATTATATTTAGAAGATGGTCGCTATGTGCTAACTGATGATCGTGGCATGTACCATTTTGAGGGGATTGAGCCTGGCACACATGTGGTACAAATTGACCCAGGCAGTATACCTGACCATCTTGAAGTCCATGAATGTGTGAAAAATACACGCACGGCTGGATCTAAATATTCTCAGTTTGTTGATATCGCGCCGGGATTGCTGTGGCGTGCAAATTTCTTCTTGAAAAATAAACATGCTGAACAGCGCGAAATTCTCACTCATTTTGAAAGTCATGTTAATGATGAGCAACTCAATTATGTTCTCAATATGCAAGGTGAGTTTGATGCGTTAGAAAATATACGTGTAAGTGTCGTATTGCCTGCTGGCATAGAGTATCTCCCAGGAAGTACACATTTAAACAAGCACAAAACAGTTGACCCTAGTGACATGTACGGCACGTTAACTTATAAGCTTGGGCAACAACTAGCGAATCAAAATAAGCATGTATTGGAGTTTGCAGCAAAAGGGGTACCGCAGACACAAGGTGAGATAGCGAGCCAAGTCTTTATCACCTATGACATGGGTGAGCAAAAAAACCTGCGCATGCAGCCTGTTGAGAGTCGACTATTTTTCCAGCGCGAAAAATCACACACTATTAAACAAATATTCCGCTCTAACTTTAATAGCTTGTCGGCACAATTAAGTGTTGATGGGAAACGTGAATTAGATAATTTAATTGAAAAATTAGCCAGCACCAACATTCAGCATGTAACTGTCATAGGACACACAGATAATCTCCCTATATCTTCAAGTAGCCAGACATTGTTTGCAAATAACCGGGCGCTTTCACTAGCGCGTGCAGATGCCGTTGCGGATTACATGCAACATAAATTGTCATTGGACAATAGTGTGATTGAAATAATAGGTAAAGGGGACAGCATGCCGGTAGCCAATAACTCAACCGCCAATGGCCGTGCTTTGAATAGAAGAGTTGAAGTGTCTATTGAAGGTGTGGAGATAACGCGTCATAAGCAAAAACAAGTCGTTGATAGTTTGGCAAATAAGGCCATTACGACAATACATAAAAAGCTAAATGTTCAATTAGATGACGCGCAGCCAGTTATCAATACCAGCACTAACACAATGCATAGTTATAACAAGCAATGGCTGGATAAAACTAATAATGAGGTTGAATGGCTATTGCCTGTGGAGAATTCAAACCCTGAGATTCCATCCATTGATATTGCAATTAAACATTCGCGTGCACATAAAATTAAATTATTTTTAAATGACGTTGAAGTTAGTCCGCTTAACTTGGATAAAAAAATAGTAAGCACTGATGGTGAAAAAATAATTGCTCGCTGGCGTGGTGTAGATGTCGAAGAAGGCGATAATCAACTGCAAGCAATTATCTATGATGCGAATGAAAAAGAGCTGCAGCGTATTAGTAAGCATGTACATCTCTCCGGTCAACCTGTCGAAGCGATTATACAACCTCAACACTCGCAGTTAATAGCCGATGGTAGGAGTCCAATTATTATTGCTGTGAAGCTGCTAGATAAATGGGGGCATCCTGCACGACCTGGAGTGGTAGGTGAATATCAATTATCGCCTGAGTATCAAGATGCAGCACTTGCTGATGAGTTGGAAAAACGTCCGCTAACAGGTCTTGCTAAAGGAAAGACACGATACAAAATTGAAACAAATGGTATTGCATACATCAGGTTAGAGCCTTCCACCAGAAGTGGAAAGGTCAAACTAGACTTTAATTTTATTGATGAACGTCAACAGACATTGACAGCATGGCTTAGTGCGCAACAAGAAGAATGGATCTTAGTCGGGCTCGCGGAAGGAATGGCAGGGTATAACAATGTGTCTGGTAATCAAAAAGCATTAGATGAACACCAGCATGAAGAAAATTTGTATGAAGACGGTAGATTGGCGTTTTATGGAAAAGGTAAAGTTAAAGGCAAATGGTTATTAACACTTGCTTATGATTCAGAACGCAAGGAGCGCAACTCTTCAGAACGACTGTTTCAAACTATAGACCCAGATGAATATTATACTTTATATGGCGATGCAACTGAGCAACAGTTTGATGCAGCAAGTGCCAGAAAATTATATGTAAAAATTGAAAAACAACAATTCTATGCTTTATTTGGTGATTTCGATTCGGACTTAACCACGACAGAATTGTCACGTTACAGTCGCAGCATGACGGGGATAAAGAGTGAATATGAAAGTGATAATATTGGCGTGAATGCATTTGCAGCAGATACCGATCAAATATTTGTACGTGATGAGATACAGGGCAATGGCACATCAGGGCTGTATCGTTTATCAAATGGAAATATCATTATTAACAGCGAGAAAATACGTCTAGAAACTCGAGATCGATTTAGGCCGCAACAAATCATTGAACAGCAAGAGCTGAATCAGTTTGTTGATTATAGTATCGACACAGTGAACGGCACGTTATTCTTTAAGCAACCCATACAAAGTCGTGATCAGAATTTAAATCCTATATATATTGTTGCCGATTATGAGGTGTCAGGAGCTAATGACAGGCAGGTAACGGCGGGTGGTCGTGCAGCGATATTCAGTGAAGATAAAAAATCTCAATTGGGTGTTAGTGCTGTAACGCAGGGTGACACTCAGACAAAAGGGCATTTGGTAGGCCTTGATGCTGAGTATAAGCTTACTGCACAAACAACACTTCAAGTCGAAGCAGCTACAAGTAAGACGAAGACTAACGATAATAGTGATAACGGCAGTGCTTATCTTGCAGAGCTGGAGCATCGCTCATTACGTACAGATGCTAACGTTTACTTTAGACGTCAGTCGGGCTCATTTGGACTGGAGCAGCAAAGTGCAAATAATAATGGCAGTAAACGTTATGGTCTGGACGCGCGCTATAAGCTTACAGACACACTGAACGTCAATAGCGAAGCCTATCGTGATGAAGTGCTGTCTGAAAATAATAAGCGCACCGTAGTCGCTGGTGAGGTTGAAAAGGTCGCGCAACAGTACCAACTTGCAACAGGATTGCGCTATGCCAAGGATAAGCTATCTGATCAAGATAATAATACTTCAGTTCAGGCAACCGGTCGTGCATCAAGATATCTGTTTAATAGTCGTGTGCAGCTGCGAGCAGCCACTGAAGTAGAATTATCAAATGATAATTCCGTCGATTACCCAACCCGACTGCTAGGTGGCGTTGATTATAAACTCAACGAAGTCACAGAATTGTTTGCCGAACATGAGTACACCCAGGGTGAAGACCAAGATACAAATACATCAAGAATAGGCACACGCTTGACCCCATGGAGTGAGGCAACAATTAATACTTCAGTAGAACAACAATCAAGTGAACAAGGCGCACGAACATTTAGTAATTTAGGATTAATTCAAGGATGGCAAGTCAACGATAAGTTACGTTTAGATTTCAGTTTGGACAGGTCTGATACCTTGCGCGATCCTGGAGGCGAGCCATTGAATGAAAATGTGCCTTTGTCCTCCGGCACAGTGAGTGATGATTTTACTGCCGGCTCGGTCGGTGCGAATTACACACAAACGACATGGTCTGCCGCGACTAGAGCAGAGTATCGAACTAGTGATGCTGATATACAGCGTAGTATGTTTATTGGTTTCTATCGTGAAGAAAGTACTGGCTTTGGGATGTCATTCGATATGCAAGCATTTGAAACAGATGCTCGCTCAGGCAATGACAGTGCGCAACTTGATATAAGTTATGGTGTTGCTTATCGTCCAGATTTTAGTCCATGGACAGTACTAAATCGCATGGATTTAACCTACGATAAAACGACAGGTGATGACTCGCGAGTACGTTCGCGTAAAGTCGTGAATAATTTGAATCTTAACTACACCATAGACAAGCAACAACAATTTGCCACCCACTGGGGTGTGAAATATAACTTGGATAATATAGATGGTGAGGAATATGATGGCTTTACTCAACTGTTAGGATTTCAGTATATATACGATTTGCATGAGCGATTAGACTTATCACTTCATGGAGATATTTTGTATTCGAGTAACTCAGATAATTATCGTTATTCATTAGGGCCATCGCTGGGTGTTAATGTATATAAAAATCTTTGGCTAAGTATCGGCTACAATATTGACGGCTTTGAAGATGAGGATTTTTCTCAGTCGGAGTACACTGCCAATGGACCGTTTGTAAAAATGCGCTTTAAATTCGATAAGCATTCACTCTCGAATTTGCTGAAAAAATAGTGCTGTCTATTGCCAACATATAAAAAATAATAGGAGAGATTCAGTGGGATTATTTACTTCCATATTTTTGGGCTTGTTAGTTGGAGCGCTAGCCAAATGGGTAATGCCAGGTAAACAGCCGGGTGGAATATTTGTCACCATGGTACTAGGCATAGCAGGCGCAATGATTGGTGGGTTTATTGGCGGCCAATTGGGGATTGGTGCAGTGACTGGCTTTAATCTCATGAGTATTGGTTTAGCAACCCTGGGTGCAATTATATTGTTAGTGATTTACGAATTGGTAACTCGTTAAATCACTACAGCGCGGGTAAATTCACATGAGAATGTGAGCGCAATCACACTTTACATAATTATGTGTTCAGAAGTTTAAATATCAGCAGATATAAAAGTCAGGCCATTACTTGTTAAAGGCAGAATAATTATGTCAGATGCTATTCTACAGGCAGGAATACAAGGAGTGCAGGGCGGACTTGACCAATTTGGTCGCGCTGCAGGTCAAATTGCGTCTGCAAAAAATGCAGAATTAATCAGCACTAATTCTATAGTCGATAACCTTGTAGAAGTAAAACAAGCGCAACAAACGGTTGAAGCTTCTGCGAAAGTTATTGCCGTCGCAGACTCATTAGTTGGGACCTTATTAGATGAGTTGGCCTAGTTTTTAGGATCATCTGCACATGCTTGAATAATGATAATGTGTTGTTCAAGTGCCCCCTTTTGTGTGAAGGCCTCTTCTGGCATAGGGTTTTGGTGAGCAAGTTTGAAGTCATCACTGCCTACCCATTGCTTAAATGCACTCTCACTTTCCCACTCTGTGTACACAACATAGGGTGACTCATTTGATACCGGTTTATGAATTTGCATGCGTTTAAAGCCTGGTTGTTTGTCAATTTGCCCAGCTCTTTGTTCGAAGCGTCTTTCAAATTCTTGCTGCCAATCGGCATGAACAAAGACACGATTTGTTACAACGTGCATAAATAAACTCCAATAAAAATAATAACTTATATATAAATTTATTCTTGGATTTTGGCGTATAATTGATAATCTTGCAAATGAGTGAGTGCTCACTTACAATATTGCGCCATGAGCACTAGGGAAAAAATTGTTACCTCAGCCGTCACCCTATTCATTCACCAGGGCATCGCACGCACTACAACAAAAGAGATCGCCAGCCGCGCGAGTGTCTCTGAAGGCTCTATTTATCGATACTTTCCCAGCAAAGATGAATTGGCTTGGCAAATTTTTGATGAATACCACCAGCAGCTGGCACAGCAGTTGATGCAAGCAACTGACAAGCAAACGACATTGCTAAATAAAGTTGAAGCACTCGTGGAATGCTTTTTGACATTGGCAGATAACGACTGGCTAATGTTTAAATATTACTTAACCTCACAACATACACACATGAGTAAAGTAAAAGCCACATCGATAACGCCATACAACGTCGTAATATCTATTATAGAAGAATTAATGGCGAGTAATGAAATACAACAAAACAACGTATCGGTGATTGCTGCAATGGTGATGGGAGCTGTACACCAGATCGGTATCAATAAAATATACGGCAGGATTGATGGCTCTCTAGTCGCGCATAAACGACTAGTTTCAAACACCATAATCAATATGCTTGCAACGAACGTGTAAAATCACATGGCTGGTATATTTCACTTATTCAAGACTAAACGCTTTGCACCATTATTCTGCGTGCAATTCTTAGGTGCGTTCAGTGATAATGTATTTAAGTCTGCGCTGCTAATTTTAATTACTTACAAATTCTCAGAACAAATAGGTGTTGAAGCATCTATACTAAACATGCTAGCCGCAGGAATATTTATTCTGCCCTTCTTTCTGTTTTCTGCATTTGGTGGCTTACTGGCAGATAAATTTGCCAAACATAAACTCATTAGATTTATAAAAGCATTTGAGTTACTAATACTGAGCATTGCGAGTTATGCATTTATTTATAATCATGTAAATGTTCTATTTATATGTTTAGGTTTGGCAGGATTACAATCGGCCTTATTTGGACCTTCAAAATATGGAATATTGCCTGAGTTATTAGCAGAAAAAGAATTACTCAATGGTAATGCGCTGGTTGAAGCAGGCACCTTTCTATCAATATTATTAGGGACAATTATTGGTGGATTATTGATACTAGGCGATCATGGGAATAAGACGATTACCTCGATACTACTGGTGACTGCGTCAATCGGTTGGTTGAGTAGTTTCTTTATACCTAAGTTAAGCAGCTCAAATCCAAATCTGAAGCTCAGCGCAAATATTTTCAAGCAAACATTCAGTGTTTATATGCTGGGTATAAAGCATTGGGAAATCAGAAGGCTAATATTTGCAATTTCATGGTTCTGGTTTATTGGTTACGTTATCCAGTCGCAGTTGAATCCGTTAACTTCGGATGTGTTTAACGCAAATGAACAAGTAGCTGTGTTGCTGTTGGTTATGTTCACAATTGGTATTGGTGTAGGGTCCATGTTATGTAGCAAGACGATGGCGGGGGAAATCAGTGCTCGGCTGGTGCCTTATGCAGGTATCGCTATGTCGCTATTAAGCCTGGATCTGTATTTAATTCTGAATAACATTGCCAATCAACCTCAAGCACCTCAGCTAAAAACATTATCAATATTTGTATCTGATATACAGCACTGGAGAGTGATGATAGACATGCTGCTACTGTCGGTAGCCGCAGGTTTCTATATTGTTCCTTTATATACTTTATTGCAAAAAAGAGTTGCAGATAAGCTGCGTGCCCGCACGATAGCTGCCAACAATATATCCAATGCTATGTTCATGGTCGTAGCATCGATACTAGTGATTACCGTTTTAAGTGCTGGATTTGCAATTCCCGATTTATTCTGGATGTTAGCTATTCTTAATTTTTTTGTGGCGATATATATTATGAAAATCATACCCAAACAAACATTAAAGACACTCGGCAGGATTATATTTAAATTACTTTATCGTGTTGAGGTTAAAGGCTTGGAGCACTACCCCTCGGATGGCGCACCTTACGTGATACTTCCCAATCATACGTCATTTTTAGATGGTCCTTTAATGATGACCTACATGCCGGAAATGCCTGTGTTTGCCATCAATACCAATGTAAATAAAAAATGGTGGGCTAAAATCTTCACGCAATTTTTTGAAATGTATCCGCTTGACCCCACCCAGCCTATGGCAGTTAAAGGCTTGGTCAAAATGCTTCGCAGTGGTCGTAAAGTTGTAATTTTTCCTGAGGGGCGAATAACCGAGCACGGAGCATTAATGAAGGTATACGAGGGACCGGGCAAAATAGCAGAATTGGGCCGTGCGAAATTACTGCCAGTACGTATAGACGGCGCGCAGTATACAGTTTTTGGGCGCTTAAAAGGTTTGGTAAAGCTCAAATGGCTGCCAAAAATTACCATTACCATTTGCCCGCCTGTTGCTATGAATATTCCTGATCACGTGCGAGGGGCGCAACGTAAGCTCGCGCTTAGACGAAGTATCTATGATGTAATGACAGAAATGATGTATCGCACCAGCAATACTGACGGCAGGCTGTTTGATACATTATGTGATGCGCAGACAATATATGGATCTGATCATGAAGTACTAGAGGATATTGAGCGTAAACCAATTTCCTTGGGGCGCCTATTATTAGGCAGTGTTGTGCTTGCACGTAAGCTATCCCAGTATGTTACGCGACGCGAGAACGTAGGATTATTATTGCCCAATGCGATTGCAACTGCGGTAAGTTTCTATGCACTGCAAGCCTTGGGTGCAGTGCCTGCAATGTTGAATTTCACCGTGGGGAAAAATAGTCTGCTATCAGCAATTGAAACGGCACAACTAAAAACGGTCATAACATCACGTAAATTTATAGAAGTAGCGCAACTTGAGGAACTTGAGCAAGCACTACAAACAAAAGTAAATATAGTCTATCTAGAGGATATAAAGAAAGACATAGGCGCTATAGATAAGCTGATCGGCTTGTGCAAAGTAAAAACTAAAATAGGCTTGCTAAATCATCAGAACGCTAATCATGAAGCTGCTGTGATTTTATTTACATCGGGCTCAGAAGGGTCGCCCAAAGGGGTCGTATTAAGTCATAACAATTTACTTTCAAATCAAGCGCAAGTGAAAGCGTGCTTGGATTTTTCCTCGAAAGATAAATTTTTCAATGCGCTGCCGGTATTCCACTCATTTGGTTTGGGCGTGGGATTGGCGCTGCCAATATCAAGTGGCATCAAGACGTTTTTGTATCCCTCGCCCTTGCATTACAAAATCGTCCCGGAACTGGCTTACGATACTAAGTCAACAGTGATGTTCGGAACCGATACATTTCTAAGTGGTTATGCCAAACATGCAGACCCAGAAGATTTTCAATTTACACGCTACGTGATAGCAGGTGCTGAGAAACTTAAGGCCTCCACGCGTGATAACTGGGTAGAAAAGTTTGGCGTAAGAATATTTGAAGGCTATGGTGTGACTGAAACGTCTCCGGCATTAAGTATCAATAATTACAGTCACAGTAAATTCGGCACCGTAGGGAGACTGTTTCCAGGCATTGAAGCCAAACTGGAGCCTATTCCTGGTATTGAGCAAGGCGGACGTTTATGGGTACAGGGCAACAATATTATGATGGGCTACTTGCGTGCTGAAAATCCAGGCATATTAGAACCGGTGAAAGACCGTTGGCATGATACCGGAGATATTGTTGATATAGATGAAGAAGGCTTTATTACTATACTAGGGCGTGCCAAACGCTTTGCAAAAATTGGTGGGGAAATGGTATCACTGACTCAAGTCGAAGCTTGGGTTAGTGCACTATGGCCAGATGAGGTGCATTGTGTATGTGCCATTGATGATGAAAGGAAAGGTGAAAAATTAGTGCTGGTCACAACCAGAGAAGTTGCTGAGCGAAAAAAGTTGCAAGAATATATTGCCGATCAAGGAGGCGCAGAAATTATGACACCTAGAGTCATCATTAATGTCAATGAAATGCCTGTATTGGGTACAGGCAAGTTAGATTATAATAGTATTCAAACGTTAGCACTGGAAAAAGCCTAATCATTTATTGCAATCAATAATCAGCTGTACTGGATTTATTATGAAAAAATTATTGTTAATCGTTATCAGTAGTATATTTATTTTTGGCACATTGAATGCTTGCAACAGCAGCCCTACAAAAAGTGCTGAGTCGCTTAGAATGAATGCTAAAGCCTATGGCAAGTTAATACGCTGGAAAGCTTATGAGGATGCTGCCAAATATATTAAATTGCGTGAGGGTGGTGACATAAATCTCGACATGCAGCTACTCAATGAAATAAGAGTGACAAAATACGAAGTGAGCTCCATGGTGCTGAATGAAACTAATGATGAGGCTGTAGTACTTGCTGAAATCTCTTATTACCATGAAAGAGTAAATAGCGTACATAATATTCGTGATCAGCAAAATTGGTGGAGAGATGAGACGACAGGTGCTTGGTATTTAGATGGCCCTCTGCCTGCTTTTGTTAAATAGCTGCATGTTTCCAGCGTTTATGTGTCCATAACCAGGCCGAAGGGTTTTGTAATATTATTTTTTCTACACACTTTGCATATTTGCGAGTGAGTGTCTCTGCAGCCAACTCTTTGGGTATATCAGTAATTTTTTCAGCATAAGCCTGGTAATGCCCTCGGCTTAATTTTTTTATGCCAATAAAAAATACTGGGAAGTCGGTTAGTTTAATGACCCGCTCACTGCCAAGGAAAAAACGGGTTGATTGATTGAGGAATTCGACTTCCAGTGCTTGGTCACGTGAGCGCGGTTCTAAATCTGCCAGCATCGCAATAGAACGTTGTACGCCTTTTCTTAAAATTACGTCTTTGGCTAACTTTTTATAAGGAATAGGAGTTCCTTGATGGCTGGAACGTGCAGAAAAAACAAATTCATCCAGGCGTTTGGAGTGAATCGGTTTGTACACAGGGTCAATTAGGCAATTAAATTTTAGCGATACTGCAAAAGCCACCCATTCTGAGGGTGCTGTGTGAGCAGTGAGAAAAAAAATTGATTTGCCGTTATTTATAAGCTGTTCGACTTCATCAAAGTTACTTAGTACTACTCGTTCATTGACTTCATCATCAGAAATATTCTTTGCTTTTAGGATTTCTAAAAATGAATCTGTTAAATGCAAGTAGGCTGCTTTCTGTATATGTTTAATATCTTGGATAGACTTATTTGGGAATGCGCGTTTGAGATTTTTAAAACTAACCTCGCGACGATAACGTGCCACATGAAATAACAAAAATGCGGCAATATTAGAAACTGAATACAGCGCAGGAAATGGCAGCTTGGAAATAGCTTGAAATATCATTATTTCGCGCTAAGCGCATTAAGTGGTTGATCCCAGTTATGCTGTTTGTTTGCAAAAGCAACGAAAGAGGGGTTGAGCAAAGACTCTTTGTTATATATTAATGACTGCATATCTAATGTAGTTAGGTAGCCGCCAGCTTGCTCGACTATGCATTGTGCTGCCGCGGTATCCCATTCCCAGGTGGGACCAAATCTTGGGTAAATGTCTGCACTTCCATCAGCAATCAGGCAAGACTTTATAGAGCTACCACGCGCAATTAACTCATGCTCGCCGACGGCATTAAGAAATGACTGCATAGATTTGCCTGCATGATAACGACTGCCGCAAATCCTAGGAATTGTGCTGGTCTGTTTCGTCACGCTAATTTCCAAAGGTGTATTGGTCTGGTCTTGCCGATAGGCATGATCACCCGTGGTCGCGAAGTACAATTGATCTGCAATGGGTAAATAGATGGCGCCTAGTATGGGTTGTTGGTGCTGTACAAGTGCAATATTTACAGTGAAATCTGGTCGATTTTTTACAAATTCACGTGTGCCATCCAGAGGATCGATTAACCAAAAAGTATCCCAGTGTTTGCGTTCTTCATAGCTTGTGTTTTCAGATTCTTCAGATATTCTAGGAATATCAGGTGTCAGGCGACTGAGTTGCTGTTCAATATACTCATTAGCCGCAAGATCGGCTGTCGTCACTGGAGATTTATCATGTTTTAATTCGATGTCGTAACTTGAATTAAAATATTTTCGTATCATATTTCCAGCCTCGCAAGCGACTTGATTAATTTCAAGGCTCAAGTTCTTTAACTCATTGCTTGTGAACATGTTTGTATATAAAGGCTGCAAATTTAAATTATTTGTAATACTACTCATGAATGATAATCGCTCTGTAGATTGGGCTCAAATAAATACTGTTTTTTTAGATATGGATGGGACGCTTATGGATCTGGCGTTTGATAATTATTTTTGGCATGAGTACGTCCCTCAAATTTATAGCCAAAGTAAAGGTATGGATCATGCGGATGCCAAACAGTTCTGTCTTTCAATGTATAAGCAACAGCGTGGTAAATTAAGCTGGTATTGCACTGATTATTGGTCAGCTCAACTCGGTTTAAATATTAAAGACATGAAGCGTCAAATTGCATCTCGTGTCAGCTTGTTCCCTTTAGTCAATGAATTTTTGCTATGGCTCAATGCGAATGGCAAGAGATCAGTGTTATTAACCAATGCGCATATGGATAGCGTTGATATTAAGATGGATGAAACTGGAATTCGTTCCATGTTTGATCGAATTATCACTTCACATAGCTATGGCTACGCGAAAGAACATGATGAGTTTTGGCCGTTACTCGCAGATGATGAAGACTATCATCCACATACTACCCTATTAATTGATGATAATATTGCAGTGCTAAAAGCGGCAGACCGCTATGGAATCAGGCATTTATTAAGTGTGCGACAGCCAGATACCACGCTGCCGCATCAAGATACAGATATATATCAGGCAATTAATGGGTTCCACGAAATTGTGGACGAGTTAGAAAGCTAAGCTAGTCGTTGCTGACAATAAGATTACCCACGCTTCCAGTGCTTAAAGCGCTTCTTGCAATAAGCCAGTAGTTCATCGTAGTTACGAAAATATAATTCAAAGCCTTCTTCTGAGGGTGCATCAAATTCGCAATAATCATTGCTGTGGTCACGACATATCTGAGGGCGATTTTCATAAATCCCGCAACCGCCATTAGGCAAAATGTGGGTGCACCTTCCTTCCACTAGCAAACACCAGCCTTCATCGTCTTGATATACTTCTATATTGTCGTGTGAGACCTGCCAGAGTAAATATTCAAAATCCTGTTTGCTTCTGGGAGTGTCAATCGGTTGAGTGACATACGTGCAGCAAATTGTGTTGGTGCAGAAGCCGCATTTATTTTCCGCCGTAATCTCAATACTTGGGTCTAATGTGGCTTTAATGTCTTCGAATCTAATAATAGTTTCTTTATGCATCAGCGTATAGGTAAAGTGAGTTAAGAGCCTGAGCGATCCCAGGCGTATGCGCAATCGAGTTCCGAGCGAACTCTTAATAGCCCAGAATCACTTTTTAACATAGTTTCGATTGGAGTGTTATTTCTAAATCGTCGATGGGGGGTGTGTAGCCAACGAAAACCCATTTGTGTATTGCGCGGATAAGTAGTCCGTAATGCGTCGGCGATACCCGCAATGTGCTCGATGCGGTTGAGCGTCTCATTATTCATGGGAAAGGCGTCGCCTTTGCGGAATTTTTCTAAGTGACGTGTGCGGATAGTGGCGGGTAGAGCGAGTAGCTGAATAATCTGTTTTCCATCGAGGCCCCAATCATCCATCAACTGCATTGTCATCTTGGTAATAACGATATTGTCTTGTGCTGTTCTCATGGCATCAATTCATTCGTTGTTGGGCGGAATCTTCGGTTTCTTTAATGCATCAAATGAGACAACAGAGGATTGTTTAGGCTGGTCAGGATAGCGCGGTCGCTCTTGTACATCTATGCCAGATTGTTGAGCTAATTCCTGCTCTCTTGCAGCGATTAAGCTAAGACACATACGCATATCTTCGCGTGTGTGGTCACTCAGCACATGCTTCATGCCAGGATTAGGGGTCGTTTCGCGTATTATTGCTGATAGTACCTTACGCATCACCAACAAGGTGCGTTGCTCTTTACTGGGTTTATTGTCTGCAGCCATGTGGTAAATTGTTTAAGTGAATGAATAAGCAGTTAGGTGGTAAATCGTATCATTATTATTAAGCATACACGTGGGCTGATAGTGATAACTACTGCCCAAAGTTAATATACATCGTATCTTTTGGAAAACACCTAATTATGACAAAGCAAGTACTCAAGTTTCACATTGGGCAAATTATCCAACATAATAAATTCGGCTATCGTGGTGTGATATTTGATGCAGATGCAGAATTTTCCGGCTCAGAAAGCTGGTATGAACAAGTTGCCAAATCGCGATTACCAAAAAATGCACCCTGGTATCATGTATTGGTTGATGACTCAGATATTACGACTAATGTTGCGGAGAGACATATCCAGGAGACAGTCGATAATAGTGAAATCATTCACCCGCTTATTGATATGTATTTCTCGAATTATTCGCAAGGACAATATACTTTGCAATCAAGGCAATAACGGTATTTAATTTTATGTTTAGCAAAATTAATCGTTGGTTAGACTCCACTCTGAATATAGGCACTGATAGTTGTAGCGAGCAACATACAGCACAACTGGCTGCTGCGATTCTGCTTATTGAGGTGAGTCGGGCTGACCATGAAATAGCAACAGATGAACAGCAAGTGATTAAAAATGTACTGGCAAGGCAGTTTGATTTATCCGATATTGAAGCGGGAAAAGTGCTTAGCTACGCATTAGATGAGCACGATGGTTATACGTCTTCCCATCCATTTATTCGCCTTATCAACGAAGAGATGGATATTGATGCAAAGCGTGATCTTCTTAAGGGGTTATGGGAAGTGGCTTATGCGGATAATGACTTAGATAAATACGAGGAATATCATATTAGAAAGATAGCCGACTGGCTGTATTTATCCCATGCAGATTTCGTACGTATCAAGCATCAAGTGCTAGAGAAAAAGCCTGATTAAGTTTGTTTTTTAATGCGTGTAATATACTGTCTACGGTTTTAAATAGTGCCGCAGGTTGTATATTTATAACCTGCGGCAAATATGCTTGTGGAAGCGGCTTACACCATATCCTTTAAGCCCTTAAGAGGCAGTACTTTGACTGCTTTTCGAGCTGGCTTGGCTTTAAATACAGTTTCTTCACCAGTGAATGGGTTGATACCTTTGCGAGCCTTAGTGGCAGGTTTTTTAACAACCTTGATCTTGCATAAGCCAACCATATTAAATAAACCTGAGCCTCTTGGTTTCATTTCCTTAGCAATAAGTCCTTCAAGTGCAGTAAAAACCGATGCAACTTGCTTTCTAGTTAAATCAGTTTCTCCAGAGATACTGTTTAGGATTTCTGACTTAGTGGGTGGTTTTTTAACTGCTGACGCGGCTTTCTTTTTAACGGCCATTAAATGTTCCTCTAATGTGAGTTTGTTTTAACTGTGTGAGATACCAATAAAGATTAGTGGCATCGTTGTAGTTATCTCTAAACGACATTTTATAATTATTATGTGTCAGCGAATTGTACACAAGGAAAAGCATAATGCCAATTTTATCCTTCTATTTAAGTATTTCCTGAAATGCTTGCAATTATCACAGGTGTTATATATGCATGCTTGTAAAATAATGCTGGATTATATTTGAGATTCTAATAACAACTTAATGTGCTATATGAAGACAGTTAAGCAAGCATGCAAATTTAGTAGTTGTTCTTTTTTGCAGCCTAAAGAGATATAAATTAACGCTTCCGCTACAAATTGAGACGCTTATATAGACCCAAGAACAATCAATATAGAATATAGAATCAGAATGACGACTAATGCAGATAAATCAAACATCCCAACAGGAGGTATGATTTTTCTCGCCGGACCAAGCAAGGGTTCAGTGATGGAGTTAATGATAGAAAGCAGCGGATTAGGCCCCATGTTAGCGTTGACGAACCAACTTAAGATGGCACGAATAATCACAGCATATAAGAAAATAGACACAATCATAGTGATAAGCTGAAAAATAGTTAATGTCACTAATGACTGAAGATTTATCGCTATTCCTTTGATACTAAAGAGTAAAAATATTTCCAATACCTTAAGACCGATGATTAGTAAGCAGCTTGCTGTATCGATTTTGCCAATACTCGGTATGATTTTACGTAGTGGTATTAGCAATGGGTTAGTGATGGTGACTAAGAACTGTGAAATGGGATTGTAAAAGTCGGCACGAAACAGTGCGAGCATGGTACGAATAATAATGGCACCAATGTAGAGCGTGAATAAGGTGTGGATTAAGAAAACTAGTACATTATTTGCGGCTTGCATTGGTTATTCCTTATCAAAGGTTTGACTAATTTCTTCGGCACGCTTGGCGGCCGCGCTCAGTGCATCTTGTACAATTTTATTTAAATTATTTTGCTGAAAGCAATTGATAGCCTGTTCAGTCGTGCCGCCTTTGGATGTGACATTCGCTCTTAACGTTTCAAAGTCAATTGCTTGATGTTTGGCCAGTTGTGCGGCACCCACCAATGTTTGTAGTGCGAGTTTATTGCTTTCTTCAGCACTTAAGCCAAGTGCTTGCCCGCCTTTTTGCATGCACTCCATTAAATAAAACACATAGGCGGGGCCACTGCCGGATAGTGCAGTCACGGCATCTAACATGGATTCTTTATTAACCCAGAGTGTTGCACCGATTGAGTTTAATATTTGATCAGCTAATGCTTTATCAGTTTCTGAGGTGTCTGATGAGGTATACAACCCTGTCATTGCCAAGCCAACGGCGGCAGGCGTATTTGGCATGCAACGGACTAGTTTAACCTGGTCACCCAACCAACGTTGATAAGCGCTGATAGGCAGGCCCGCGGCGACAGTGATATATAAAGAATATCTGAAATGATCGTTGTTAGTGAGTAATTGACAGAGTGTCTTCATGTCATGAGGTTTGACAGCCAACAAAATTACGCTCGGTGAGTGAGCCATCTCATTGGGCGATGAAATGAGACTGCAGTGAGGAAATTGTTGTTGCAATGATGCATGTCGCGATTTCTCAATATCGCATAAGGTAATGCTATCGGCTGGCCACTGATTAGTAAGCAAGCCACCCACGACACTCTTGCCCATATTGCCAGCACCAAAGACGAGTAAGGATTGATGAGTATGATCAGTCATATGAGTATTGTTTCATGTGTTGCGGCGTGGGCCAAATAATGCGGTGCCAATTCGAATCATTGTTGCACCATTGGCAATAGCGGCTTCATAGTCATTACTCATGCCCATGGATAAAGTATCCATATACTCATGTTGTTGCTGCAGCTCACTAAACAACGCCGACATTTTTTTAAAAGAATAAAGTTGTTGATTGATATCGTCCGTGGCGACTGGTATCGCCATAAGTCCACGCAATATTAAATTAGGCATTGCACTGACCTTAGCGGCAAGTGCAGGTGCCTGTTGTGCTGTGATGCCAGACTTGCTTGCTTCATTATCGATATTAATTTGCAAACATACATTGAGTTTCGGTAATGACGCGGGGCGCTGGTCATTGAGGCGTGTGGCTATCACTTCGCGCTCAACACTATGCACCCAAACAAAATGTTGCGCGATTAATTTGGTTTTGTTTTTTTGTATTGGTCCAATAAAGTGCCAAATTAACGGTATATCTGTAATATCAGCGATTTTATCTATTGCCTCTTGTACGTAGTTTTCACCAAAATGACGCTGACCTAATGCGGCCAGAGAGCGAATTTCCTCTACGCTACGAGTCTTGCTAACGGCGATTAGGCACACATCATTCACTTGACGCGCATAGCGTTGCTCGAAAATCGAGATTTTTCCTCTAACCGTTTCATAGTTACTGGCTATGCTAGATGACATAATGAGTTAACAATTGGAATGCTATCCGGAAATATTTGCGTGCAAGGTGCACTAGTGCGTTCTGGTAAGCTTCTGTTTATCGTTACAATGTGTTTGCTTGTCGCATACCTAAGGTCTAATTACGCGAATCACTGGAGTGACGATATATAGTAGTCATCCAAGGATTGGTGGCGCGGCGTTAAACAACAAAAACACGGCTGCCTAGTTTCAAACTACACCGGATTGTATAGCGTAATTAGAAAGGAGTCTAAGTGGATATATCACAGCTGTTGGCTTTCTCTGTGAAAAATGGAGCCTCAGACCTACATCTTTCTGCTGGCGTCCCACCGATGATTCGTGTCGATGGTGATGTACGTCGAATAAATGTGCCTGTCATGGAGCATAAGCAAGTTCATTCAATGGTGTACGACATCATGAATGACAAGCAACGTAAAGATTACGAAGAATTTCTTGAGACTGACTTTTCTTTTGAAATACCTGGCTTGGCACGTTTCCGTGTTAACGCATTCAACCAAAGTCGTGGCGCAGGCGCGGTATTTAGAACCATTCCGACCAATATTCTCACCCTGGAAGAACTCGATTGCCCAAGAATATTCACTGATATATCTACCTATCCTCGCGGCTTAGTGTTAGTTACAGGTCCTACCGGCTCTGGTAAGTCAACGACCCTGGCGGCCATGATTAATCATAAAAATGAAAACGAATACGGTCATATTCTTACCATCGAAGACCCGATTGAATTTATCCATGAAAGTAGAAAAAGCTTAATCAACCAACGTGAAGTGCATCGTGACACATTGGGTTTTAATGAAGCGTTGAGATCGGCACTGCGCGAAGATCCAGATACCATATTGGTTGGTGAATTGCGAGATCTGGAAACTATTCGTTTGGCTTTAACGGCCGCAGAAACGGGTCATTTGGTATTTGGCACCTTACACACTAGTTCTGCAGCAAAAACGATTGACCGCATTGTCGATGTATTTCCGGCCACTGAAAAAGACATGGTGCGTTCGATGTTATCGGAATCCTTACGCGCCGTTATTTCACAAACTTTATGCCGTAAAATTGGTGGCGGCAGAATTGCAGCGCATGAAATTATGTTAGGCACACCGGCAATTCGTAATCTGATTCGTGAAGATAAAGTGGCACAAATGTATTCATCAATACAGACAAGTCAAAATGCAGGCATGCAGACTCTAGATCAATGTCTAAAAGAAGTTCAAGCAAAAGGCTTAATTAGTAAAGAAGAAGCACGTCGACGCGCTGCAAATAAAGATGACTTTTAATTAACTGCATGAAGTAAAGAAAAAATGGATAGAGATAAGGCAATAACATTTATGCATGACCTGCTGCGCAATATGTTGCAGAAAGGCGGCTCGGATTTGTTTATCACTGTTGGTGCGCCGCCATCCATGAAATTGGATGGCAAGATGACACCCATTACAAATCAGCCATTAACAGCATCTCATGCGCAAGTGTTGGTCCGTTCTATTATGAATGACCGACAAATACGTGAGTATGAAGAGACGCAAGAATGTAACTTTGCAATCAGTCTGCCGAATATTTCTCGTTTTCGTGTCAATGCATTCATGCAACGCAATAGCTCTGGCATGGTATTGCGTGTGATTAATGCTGAGATACCCACCATAGAAGAATTGAGATTGCCGGACGTGATCAAGGAGATCTCTATGACCAAAAACGGATTGGTCATTTTCGTAGGCGGTACGGGCTGTGGTAAATCTACATCACTGGCAGCGATGTTGGGTTATCGCAATGAGCATAGCCAAGGGCACATTATTACCATTGAAGACCCAATCGAATTCGTACATAAGCATCGTAACTGTATTGTCACGCAACGCGAAGTGGGGGTGGATACAGAAACATTTGAAATCGCACTAAAAAATACCTTAAGACAAGCGCCAGATGTGATCCTCATTGGTGAGATACGCGATCGTGAAACAATGGAATATGCTGTGGCATTCGCTGAAACCGGTCATTTATGCTTAGCCACATTGCACGCTAATAGTACTAACCAAGCGCTTGATAGAATTATTAACTTCTTCCCTGAGGAAAAACGTGCGCAGTTGTTAATGGACATGTCATTAAATTTAAAGGCCATTGTTTCGCAACGACTTCTGCCAATTAAAGAATCCGATGGGCGTGTGCCTGCAATTGAAATATTAATTAATTCACCATTGATGGCAGACTTAATTTTCAAAGGTGACGTACCTAAGATGAAGGCGTTGATAGCTAAATCAAGAGAATTAGGCATGCAGACATTTGATCAACATTTATTTGATCTTATCGAGAGTGATTTGATTACCGTAGAAGACGGTTTGCGTAGTGCAGACTCAGTCAACGATTTGCGTTTGCGTTTGAAACTGGAAGGCAAGAAATCCAAGGCCACTGACTTGCTTGATGGCCTCGAAGCTCTTACAGTAGAAGAAGATGCTGAAGAGTCAGGTATGGTAATGTAAATAACTCACAAAGTTTGCACTTATGACAATTAGTCCTTATTTAAAACTCATGGCCGAAAAGGCTGCGTCTGATTTATTTTTTACCACCGGTGCACCTGTGTGCATGAAGTTAAATGGGTTAACTCAAAAAGTCTCCAAGAGCCCATTACAACCCGGCACCGCAAAGAAGATTGCTTATGAAATCATGAGTGATCAACAGATAAAAGAATTTGAGTTGACCAAGGAAATGAACTTGGGTATTTCAATCATTGGTGGGGGACGCTACCGTGTCAATATCTATTATCAACGCGGTGAGGTTTCATTAGTTATTCGTTATATCAAGCATGAAATCCCCTCATTAGACAAGCTAGGGTTGCCTGAAATTCTACGTACTTTGGTAATGAAACAAAACGGGCTGATACTGGTAGTGGGTTCCACCGGGTCAGGTAAATCCACATCGCTTGCTTCAATGATAGAGCATCGAAATACGCAGCAAAGTGGTCATATCCTTACCATCGAAGACCCTATTGAATATATATTTACCCATAAAAAATCCATTATTGGTCAACGTGAAGTTGGTCTAGATACTTTGTCATATGATAATGCCTTGCGCGAAGCTATGCGTGAAGCACCCGATGTAATAATGATTGGTGAGGTGCGTGATCGTCTTACCATGGAAGCTGCTATGTCGTATGCAGATACCGGACATCTATGTTTGTCCACACTGCACGCGGTGAATGCGAACCAGGCGTTAGATCGCGTGATTAACTTCTTCCCTACCGATGCACGCAATCAAATTTTAATGGATTTATCGTTAAATTTAGCCGGCATTATTTCACAACGATTGGTGCCATCCACTGATGGTGGTCGTATGCCCGCGGTAGAGGTTCTGATTAATACGCCTTACATCTCTGAGTTGGTTCGTAAGGGTAACTTTGGTGAAATTAAAGATGTCATGGAGAAGGGTGCTGCTGCCGGCATGCAAACCTTTGATCAATGTCTGCATGATTTGTACAAAGAAGAAAAGATTACCATGAACGATGCACTTAACTTTGCTGATTCACGAAGTAATCTCGAATGGCAAATTAATTTTGGTGGCGGGGTAAAAAGCGTCGGCGAAAGAGATGATGAGCTAGAATTAAATAATGCTAACATTGAAGTCAGTAACGATGATTTAGATTCCAATCCACCTACACTATCTACACCATTACCAGATTTAAGCGAGTTGCAAGCAGAAGATGGGGGTGAAGAATTAAAGTCATTCGATGAGGTCAGTTTAGATCACGATCTAAATGTTGATGTGATTGAAGATGATGACGATGATGGGTTTTTCGATTCAGTTAAGTCTATGTTCAGTGACGATAAGCCAGCGAAAAATTAAACCAAAGCTTTTTCAATAATTCTCCGGCTTGATCGCAGAATTTGCTACCAACGATGAATTACTAGTTAAACAGGGTAGACTGATTGCGCACTGAATATTGGGCCATCGACACATACCCGTTTCATTTGTTGTTGCCCATCAGGGTTGGTTATTTTCACGGTGCAACCAGCGCAGCCACCTACCGCGCATGCCATATACTCTTCTAATGACAGCTGACATGGTAACGAAAAGTCTCGACTGAGTTCGGCCACAGCTTTGAGCATTAATGTCGGGCCACAAGTAAAGATCTCGACCTCTGAGCGTTGTTGATCTGATAACTCCTGCAACCATAACTTGGCGAGCTCATGGATATAACCGTCGAAGCATCCTGAGTAACCTTGCTTACTGGTCAAGCGCGAAGGAATGTTTAAGTCCTCTAATAATGTCATCGCAGCAATCACATGACTGGGCATGCCATTAACAATTAGCTTGGAGGGTTGCGTTTTAAATGGGAAAGGTATTTCTGATCCCATAATCACCATTGGTGTCAGGTGAGATTGTTTTTTTAACTGCTCTGCATAGAAAAGAATTGGAGGTATGCCTACGCCGCCGCCTAATAATAAAGGGCGCTTGGTGGTTGGTGACAATGTAAAGCTGTTGCCTATTGGCCCCATACAGTGCAGAGAGTCATCTATTTTTACTTGGCTTAAGTCTGTCGTGCCTGAACCGACAACTTTATATAGCACTTCGATCCAACCTTGATCTGGATTGGATCTTAATACTGAGAATGGGCGCTTCAAGCGAAATTTTTCTTGGCCGCAACTTAAATGAATAAAATTACCCGGTTGCACATGACGTGCACATTGAGGGGATTCGAGTCTAAGTAGGTACTGTGCGGCAGGCAATGAGTCATGCGCCAGCACCCGTGCATGTTCAGTAAAAATAGTGGCTTCAGTCATGATTGATGTTGATATACAAGTTTTCCATTGACAAATGTGTGGGTCACTTTGCCTTTAAGCGTTCTATTTAAAAACGGTGAGTTTTTGCCATGACTATGCATGGTGTCAGCAGTGAGTTTCCACTCCACACTCGGATCACATATACACAAGTCTGCATTGCACCCTGGCGTGAGAGTCCCAGCAGGAATATTAAGTAATGCGGCAGGCTTGACGGTCAGTAACGAAATAATCTCGGCTAAAGAGGAGACTTCATCTTTGACTAACTGCAGCGCCAGTGGCAACAAGGTTTCCAGGGCAGATATGCCGGCCTCGGTGGATGCGAATGGGGCTAGCTTGGCATCACGTTCATGCGGCTGGTGATCAGAGCATATGCTGACAATGATATCACTCGTCAAGCGAAGCCTTAATCCACCAATATCGATATGACTGCGTAACGGTGGAATGACATGATAATTACTATCGAAGCCAACAATGTCATGATCACTTAAAAATAATTGATGTGCGCAGATGTCTGCGCTGATAGGTGCGCCATCAAACTTGGCTCGCTCAAGCATCTGCAGTGCGCGTTGTGTCGATAGGCGACAAAAATGCACACGCACGCCCGTTTGTTCAATCATAGCCAGACATGAGCCTACCGCGGCTGTTTCCGCCGCTGTTGGGATTCCTGCGAGTCCTGTGCGAGTGGCAAACATGCCTTCATGTACACATCCATTTGCAGCCAGGTCATGATCCATGGGGTGGTAAAATAAAGTAAGGTCCTGGCTCGATGCATATTCCATTGCACGACGTAGCACTAAATTATTTGCCATCGGATGTAATACGTTACTTACTCCTACCACGCCAGCCTCTTTTAATGCGGCCATCTCGCTTAACATATTCCCTGCCAACTTGGTTGTTAGAGCGCCAATCACATACACACGACAATGCCCTGCTGCATGCGCACGTTGCTGTATTAATTCAACTTCAGCCGGGGTATCGATGGTGGGTTCGGTGTCCGGTAAGCAGACGACAGATGTAATACCACTACTCACCGCGGCATAAGTTTCGCTAGCAATAGTGGCTTTATGTTCCAGCCCAGGTTCGCGTAAACGAGTAGCGATATCAACGATTCCAGGAAATAAATAACACCCTTTTGCATCTATTGTTTGCTCTGCATGCCAGCCATCAGGCGCATTACCAATGGCAGCGACAGTGTGGTCATGAATATATAAATTTATAACCTGATTAATTTGATTGGCAGGATCAACAATGTGGGCATTTGTTATTTCTATCTTCATGATGCACTGCCCGCCAGCATTGACATTATTGCCATACGCACAGCAATGCCGTAAGAGACTTGCTCGAGGATGACAGATTGATTGCCATCAGCAACTTCGGAACTGATTTCTACCCCGCGATTAATAGGTCCAGGATGCATGACAATGGCATCGCGTGAGGCTAAAGTTAAACGCTCCTGATTTAATCCAAATAAATGAAAATATTCATGTTCACTGGGCAAAAGTGCGCCTTGCATGCGCTCTTTTTGCAAGCGCAACATAATGATGACATCAACATCTTTGAGTCCTTGCTCAATACGATGAAACACTTTTACACCTAAACTTTCAATGCGTGCGGGTAATATGGTACGCGGTGCAATGACTCGAATCTCTTTGGCACCCAATGTTCTTAATGCATGAATTTGCGAACGTGCAACGCGCGAATGAAGTAAGTCACCCACAATAGCAATGGTTAAATTTTCAAATGCGCCTTTTTCTTTACGAATAGTGTACATATCAAGCATGGCTTGAGTGGGGTGTGCATGGCGGCCGTCACCAGCATTAATAACGCTAATATTGGGTGAAATATGGTGGGACAGAAATTCTGCTGCACCACTATCTTGATGGCGGATAATAAACATATCCACATGCATGGCTTCTAGATTACGTAATGTATCAAGCAGGCTTTCACCTTTGACGGTGGCAGAAGCATTAATATTAATATTTAGGATGTCTGCTGATAAGCGCTTGGCGGCCAGTTCAAAAGTACTGCGTGTGCGCGTACTGGCTTCGAAAAATAAATTAACGATCGTTTTGCCGCGCAGTAAAGGGACTTTTTTTACAGTCTTGCCGTCGGCATTAATGAACGATTCAGCAGTATCTAGAATAGTGGTCAACTGATCTTTAGTAAGTGATTCAGTTGTTAGAAAATGTTGCATTCGGTTCTAGTCGTTGAGAATTCTATGTTTTCGCTGTAATTATTTCGAGTTTCAAAGGCTTGGGGCCTAACAGTTTTACATGTTGATCAGGGTCCAGGTCAATTTTTTTACCCACAACCTTTGCATCAATGGGCAGCTCACGCCCGCCGCGATCAATCAGCACCACTAATTGAACACTTGCAGGGCGACCGTAATCAAACAGCTCATTCATGGCAGCACGGATAGTTCGTCCAGTGTGTAAGACATCATCGACCAAAATAATATGTTCATTGGTAATGTCGAGGGGAATATTAGAGGGTTTGACTTCTGGATTTAACCCAAGACGGCTGAAATCATCTCGATAGAATGAAATATCCAATACGCCGATAGGCTTATTCAATGCGAGTGCATGATGCAAACGTTCCGCAATCCATATGCCGCCGGTGCGAATACCTACCATTAATGGTTGCGGATCATCTAGAGAAGAAACGAGCGCTTGGGTTTGTTGGGTTATGCCGCTAAGCAGCGCATCTACATCATCAATATTCATAGTGTTAGGTTAACATTCATCCATGACTCCAACAAAAGCGCTGCTGCAAGCTGATCAATGTCTTGCTTGTCGATTTTGCTGTTCATTCGCTGACGACGTGCCTTTAATTGTTGGTATGCCTCATCAGAGGTGAGTGTCTCATCGTGCATAGAGATAGGTAAATGGCTTATTTGGGATAGTTCACGACAAAAACGCATTATTTTTTTGCGTAATGACTTATTTTTCTCGCTGTCTTCAGGGATGCCAACAATTATCTCATTGGGTTGCCATTCGTGTAGAAGTTTTTCTATTTCAGACCAATTCGTCTTTTGCTTGTTACTGATCAGCGTCGTTAATGGGGTGGCGGTACGCGTTATACTCTGGCCTATAGCGACACCAGTGCGCTGTTCTCCATAATCGAAAGCAATATATGTTTGATTAAGCGGACGTTGCTCAGGCATGTCCCGCTTGACTACTCATTAAGTTCAAGTCGACGCCTAACATATTTCCTGCGCTTAACCATTGTTGTTCAGGCGGCGTAGAAAATACGAGCTGATGCTGGTAATCAACACATAACCAGGCATTAGCAGATATTTCGGCTTCCAGTTGACCAGGTGACCATCCGGCATATCCTAATACAATTAACCTGTTGCTTGGCCCTGTGCCTTGTGCAATATCCTCTAGTATATCTGTAGAAGTTGTCAGGTAGAGATTGTGTGTGATTTCAATCGATGAATCATATTGGTTTTGCCCATCATGTAGAATAAAACCATGATCAGTGTCTACCGGTCCACCTGAATGAATGCGCACCGAGGAAAGTAACTCTTGGTTGACGCTAGTGGGTTCGATATTAAGTAACTCATAAATACTCAATGATGTTGGTTGATTGAGAATAATACCCATCGCGCCATGCTCAGGAGAGTAGTCACAAATCAGCGTTAACGTTTTAGTGAAATTTGGATCATGTAACGTTGGCATGGCAATGAGAATTTGCGAACGTAGTGATGAATTAGACTGTGACACGAGTTATTGAGTAGAGAAACTGTCGCTGTGATAAATCCAGGTGCGTGTAATCATAAGCTGATCATATTCTTCACGCATTTCGAGAGGAAATTGTTTAAATGGTGCTGCGAGTTTGACAACCTTCATGGCAGATTCGTCTAATAGTTTTTGCCCAGATGTTTGTTGCATAATTGATGAAATTACACTTCCGTCATGATTGACTAATACACTCAAAATAAGTGTACCTGATAATTTCTTGCGTTTCGCTTTATCTGGATAATTAATATTACCAACAATTTCTACTTTCTGTACCCAGTCTTTAATATATTTTGCCTCAACAGAGGACTTAGCGCTGAGTGTATCAATATGATTTATACGCGGTCGTTTAGCATATAGTTGTTTTTCACGACTTAATTCTGATATTAGCTGAGCAACATTTTGCTGATTTTTTCGTAATTCATTTTGTTCAACTTTAAGTTGTTCTTCGGTTGGAGTATCGCGCGCAAGTTTATCGCTATCGGGATCATTATGATGAAGTGTGAGTGGATTCTCAGGGACACGCGTTGAATTCTTCTGCGTGGCTTGAGCATTATCTTGTTGGCTGCCCTGAAACGACTGATTCGTGACAGAGGGTGATGTTGGGCGTGCATCAAAGTCCACACTACCGCTTTGTATCTGGTTGTGCTCAGCAATCACTTGCGCATCGTCAGGTGCCTCGATGTTTTGTGTTTTAGTCAGTATGACTTCAATCGTTGAAGGTGGCGCGCTATGACTTTTGATTAACTCAAATCCCACACCCAGTATGATGAGAGCATGCATCGCAAGGGCCAGAAGAAACGTAAAGCTAATTCTGTCATTGGAAGAAACTTTAGGTACGGCGATAGCTGTTGTCATAAGTGAATGGGTCGTCGATTAGGTATCTAACATCAGTTCTATATGATCAAATAGTGAAGCACAAATATTAAGATTGTACTGTGCATCAAGTTCACGAATACATGTAGGGCTGGTGATGTTGATTTCTGTCAAATAATCACCAATTACGTCTATCCCTGCGAATAATATTCCATTTTCTGTCAAACTGGTTTTAATTTCTGTGCAAATCCGCCTGTCTTGATCACTTAACGGTACTCCGTGACCTTGACCGCCGGCTGCTAAGTTGCCGCGAAACTCACCTTTTGCAGGCACGCGAGCAAGTGCATATGGAACAGGTTCACCATTGACGAGTAATATGCGTTTATCACCGTGTGTAATGTCAGGGATAAAGCGTTGCGCCATAATTGTTTTGTTACCTTTCAAGGTAATCTGATCAATGATTGAATTGCGATTGTTATCTCCAGGTGTAATTCTGAAGATGGATTCACCACCCATAGAATCCATAGGCTTCACCACAACATCTTCATGATCATCAATAAAATGTTTGATTTGCTCTCGATCTTTAGAGATCAGAGTAGGCGTACAGCATTGCGGAAAATTTGTGATGGAGAATTTTTCATTCATGTTGCGTAATGCGCGTGGGTCATTGATCACGCATACGCCGTGATTCTGTGCCAGCTCCAACGCATAAGTGATATAGATATACTCCATATCAAAAGGTGGATCCTTACGCATCAGGATGACATCAAATTGTGTGATGTCGTTCTCATCATAGGCGCCTAATTGAAACCAATTTTCAGTGCTGTCCGTAACCGATAGCAATGCAGTCTGAGCAAATGGCCTTCCATCCAGAACGAATATACTATGCGGACAAATATAGTGGATACTCCAGGTTCGACGCTGGGCCTCTAGAAGCATCGCAAATGTGCTGTCTTTGTAGGTGAGAATGGATTCTATTGGATCCATGATTACTGCAATTGTTACGGTCATACCGTGATCCTCTGTCTGGCATATTTGCCGTTATATCGGCTGAGATTGGTCTAGGACTACCTAGACTTCGTCCGGTTCAGTAACGTGTAAATTTAAAGAGATAACACTATCTTCGTTTGCATCGTGGCCGCTACTTTGGCTGTTTCAATATAAACGATTTGGGCTGCAGGATAACAGCTCTGGAGAAAAAAATTGGGAGCACAAAATATCGAAAACAGTTCCGCACCTGAACTGAATGACTCTGATTCAGTTGATTTGTCATCGTTGAAAGTCATGATAATTGATGACAGTAAGACCATTCGAAAATCGGCTGAAACGTTATTGTCTAAAGAAGGGTGTGAAGTATTAATTGCTGAAGATGGCTTTGAAGCCTTGTCAATTATTGCAGTTAATAAGCCAGATATTATTTTTGTTGACATTATGATGCCCCGTTTAGATGGGTATCAAACGTGTACGTTAATAAAAAATAATCGTCAATTCAGAGATACACCGGTCATTATGTTGACAAGTAAAGACAGCATTTTTGACAAGGCACGCGGTCGTATTGTTGGCTCTGAGGAATATCTAACGAAACCGTTCACGCGTGATGACTTGTTGCAAGCTGTAAGTCGCTATGCGCAAGAATGACCATATGGAAAGTAATTAACGAGATTTAATTATGGCGCATATATTAATTGTAGATGACTCACCCACAGAGAGACATTACCTGAAATCACTGTTAGTGGAAAATGGTTATCAAATCAGTTTGGCTGAAAGTGGTGAGCAGGGGATTGAGTTGGCGAAATCTATTTTGCCAGACCTGATATTGATGGATGTTGTGATGCCCGGCATGAATGGATTTCAGGCAACACGCTTTCTCACTAAGTCACCTGAAACGGCAAACATTCCAGTGTTGATGGTTAGCACCAAGAGTGACCAGACTGATCAAGTATGGGCGGCACGGCAAGGAGCAAAAGCATATATAACTAAGCCAGTGGATAGTGATTCACTGTTAGAGTCAGTTAAACATTATCTGGTTTGATTAAGATGACCGCGTTCAATTATTTAAATGAACTGGACAAGAGATTCTCACGCGAGTCGGATTCTGTTTTAGTCAATAGCCATTCAACCATGAGAACTTTGCATTTCAGAGTGGGGCGATATGACTTATTGATACCACTAGATACAAGTACTGAAGTGATCTCGGATATTAATTATTCGCCCATTCCAATTTCGCGTCCGTGGGTGATTGGTGTAGCAAGTCGTCGCGGTCAATTGCTCACATTAATAGATTTGAAAAACTTTTTATTCAATACAGAACCAGTGAATAAAATTGCCGATCGCCGTGTCATTGCAAGCAAAGTAGGTTCAGTTTTTTTTGGCTTCGTTGTTGATCATGTGGTTGGATTAATGAATCTTCAGCCAGAAGCATTTAAAGATAGTCACCCAGAAAATTGGGATGCAAGCTTAGTGGATTATTTATCTGGCATATACAAAGAAGATGATATGTATTACGGCGTTTGTGATACGCAAAAAATGCTCAACGATAAACGCTTTACTGAAGGGCAGAGACAGTACAACTAAATGGGTTATAGGAAATCGTTATTTATATTTGAATTGATTAAGTAATATTTAATAGAACGGAATCTTTCTTGCCTAGCAAGAAGTTTGGAGGAAAAAGGATGGCAGTACCTAAAATAATCACACATAACTCGATGGATAAAAAAGATCGAACAACATTATATATGCTGATTGGTCTTTCATTTGCTGTTGTGTGCACGCTTGCCATGTTATGCGCGATGGTATTTATGCCATCATTGTTTGTTGATTCGCAACGCATGATAGTCGCAGCAGGAACAATGCTGGTTGGGTTATCGTTTATGGCGTTACTTGTCATGTTTAGCTGGCGCTGGAGTACTCGCGTGAAGAAACAATTGCATGCAATTGATGAGCAAAATAAACGTAACCAGCAAGCCATTCTGTTGTTGCTTGATGAGATGACAAACCTTGCAGAAGGTGATCTAACCGTACATACCACCGTCACTGAAGACATCACCGGCGCAATCGCGGATTCGGTGAATTACTCTATTGATGCATTGCGTAACCTGGTAACGACTATTAACCGCACTGCTGTACAAGTGTCACATGCAGCTGTGCAGACACAAGATATAACGCGTCAGTTGACGGATTCAAGTCATACGCAATCACGAGAAATTACTAACGCTACCTCTGCAATCACCGAGATGGCGACGTCAATTCAACATGTGTCCAAGAACGCCAATACGTCGGCTGAAGTAGCACAGAAATCAGTAGATATCGCTCACAAAGGTGCACAAACAGTGAGTCGCACAATTGATGGTATGGATACGATTAGAGAACAGATCCAGGAGACATCTAAACGAATCAAGCGACTGGGTGAGAGCTCACAAGAGATTGGTAATATGGTTAGCTTGATTGATGAAATTGCTGACCAAACAAATATCTTGGCACTTAATGCAGCCATACAAGCATCAAGTGCGGGTGAAGCCGGGCGCGGATTTGCCGTGGTCGCGGATGAGGTGCAAAGACTTGCAGAGCGTGCAGGTAATGCGACCAAGCAAATTGAAGCATTGGTTAAAACTATTCAGGGCGATATTAACGAAGCGGTCGATTCCATGGAGCAAAGTACTGCAAACGTTGTCAATGGTGCGCGTCTAGCCGAGGATGCGGGCGAGGCGTTGGCAGAAATTGAATCTGTATCTGCGAACTTAAGCGGCCTGATTCAAAATATTTCTACTGCAGCGACAAAACAATCTCAGGCATCAGCTAATGCTGCGGCAACCATGAATGTCATTCAAGAAATCACCCAACAGACATCGACCAGTGCCACGCGCACGGCGAATTCAGTAAGTGAGTTAACTGTGTTATCCAACGGACTTAAGAAATCTGTATCTGGATTTAAGCTGCCTGAAAGTGAGTCTGTTGTGGCCAACAAGGCAGAATTGATTGAGCCAGAGCCAGCGCAGAAAATGGCATCTTAATTGACAGTGTAGATAAGAATACTAATAGGAATAAGCATGCGAAGAGTTCTACAGGCACTGGAACAAAGAGCAGTTACTGCTACCAAAGCAGAAGTTGATTTATTGATTTCAGATGCCAGCATTTCTATACAAGCATATATTGAAGATAATGCAAATTTAACTGACCTTAAGCGATCAATTGTTGAGTTAAATAAAGCCTCAAGTACATTGCAAATCATGCAAATACACGGAGGTGTATTATTGCTTGATGAGACAGTGAAAGTGATTCAAATGCTTGTTGATGGTAGTGCTGCGCGCGTTGAGGAAGCGCAGGATGTGGTGTCACGATCAATTATTCGCCTAACGGAATATCTCACTCATGTGGAAGCAGGTAATAAAGATGTTCCACTGGCGTTAATGCCGTTATTAAATGACTTGCGTGCCGCGAGAGATGCTGCGTTATTGTCTGAAAATGTTTTATTCTTTCCCAATATTGACGGTGTCAGCCCACCAAAAGTTATAGTCAATAGCAACGAAAAAGCAGATGAATCATGGCTGCGCCTAGTAAGAAGTAATTTTCAAAAAACACTCTTGGCCTGCGTAAGTGGCAAAGATATTCCAACCGCAGCTGCACAACTATGCAAGTTATCAATTCGCTTACAGCGCACAAGCAAAACTGAGGCAGGCCAAAAACTATGGTGGTTAGCGAGTGCACTCGCGCAGTCGGTAGCAATTAATGCGCTGCCATTTAATGCAAGCATTGCATCATTGTTTAATGCATTAGATAAACAGATAAAGCTATTAGTTGAAGTTGGTGAAGAAGAATTTTCGCATCGCATAGATGACACTATTATAAAAAATATTCTCTACTACATAGCTATCTCAGATAATCGCGGCCGAATAGTCACTCAGGTTAAGCAACTGTATAAGCTAAATGAACAAATCCCTCAGCAACAAGAGATGGATGAGTTGAGACAGCAAATCAGTGCGCCTTCAAGCGAGGTGTTAATCACTGTTTCTAAAGCATTGTTGGAAGACGTTGCTACCGCAAAAGATTGCATAGAATTATTCATTCATAGCAATCTACAAGAGCAAAAACATATTGAGCGTTTATATTCTGGTTTGCAAAGGATCAGCGATACATTGTCCATGATTGGTATCGAGGACTACAAAACAAAAGCTGAGCATCAAATTCATGAAGTAGATTTATTAATGTCTGGCGAGCAAGATGACGTTGAGTTGGTGTTGCTTGCTGTATCAGAAGTGATACTTGAAATTGAGACATGCATAAATAATTTCATAGAGTATCGCATCAATTTTAAAGAATCGATTAATGAAAGCAAACAGGATAGTGCTAGGTTTGTTAATGAGCAGTACGACAATGAACATAAAGCCGCATTCAGCGTTACTATATCTGAGGTGTTGTTGCGCATAGAGCAAACTAAAGAGTTGCTTACTGATGTCATTCATATCGAATATGATGAAGATAAGCGCCAACGTTGTGTGCAGAACGTGCTTGAGCTAAGCGGTGTTATTCGTGTCATTGATCTCACCGCACCTGTCAGCTTAATTGAAGGCGTGGCCGAATACATTGCCTCAGAGCAATTTCAGCAGGATGTGGAAAGCGAAGGAGATGCGCTAAAAGATCTTGCCGATTGTGTTGTAGGCCTGCAATGCTACTTTGAGCAATTAGAATCACGCGTGCCTTATGCTGAACAAATCCTAGAACATTGTGAGCTGGCATTAGAGAGAATTACTCAACCTGCTCTACCTGAGCAAAGCGATCATAACGAGCATGCTGACAATAATGAGCCAGAACCAGAGCATAAGTCTGAACTTGAGTCTGATCTTGATGTAGATCTTGATATGACCATGATGACGGGTGAGGATGAATTATTATTAGCAGTTCAGTCATCTAAAGATGCGATGCCGGGAATAGGATTCGTTGATGATGATGTTGAGCGTATCAATGATCTTCCCGACTTAAACGATTTAAGTGAAGATGTTGCCGACAATAAAGACAGCAATGATGAGTCAATAGACCAACTGGTGTTAGATGAGTCTATTAGCAAGCAATCTGAATCAGGCAATGAAGAGTCATCTGAACGTAAAGACTCACAGGATGATGTATCTGATGCGGCGGTAGATGTTGCAAGTGATCAAGCGAATGCTGCCGAATCAGCTGCACATAAGCCTGTTGAGAACATCCAAGTCCCTGAACAGCCAGTTCAGTTGGCTATTCTTACTGGTGAAGCGGATCCAATATTAGTTGAAACGTTCATTGAAGAAGCAGAACAAGTTGTTTTTGATGTTAAGTCTTCTTGGCAGGCGTGGAATAATAATCAGAAAGATTGGGATAGTTTCGCAACCATGCGTCGCGGCTATCATACACTCAAAGGCAGTGGTCGTTTTGTCGGTGCAGAATTATTGTCTGAATTCGGTTGGCAATTTGAAAATTTATGTAATAAATGCTTAGGCAAAAAAGAGCCGGTTGCTGAATACAAACAACAATTGTTGCAAAAAGCTGTAGATACTGCGCAAGTGTTGGTAGAACAACTAAAAGCACCTTCGCAAGCATGTGATGGAAATATTATTTCATTAATTGAACAAGCAAAAAATGCGGCAGCAGATATCGAGCAGGTTGTTTCAGCCGAACCAGTGACGGCGAATAAGCCCGAACCTGAACCTCAATCTAGCCATGACAATGACCAGCTATCACAGCCAGCACCACAACTTGGTGAGTCGTTACAAAATGAATTGACTGGAATATTTGCGGTTGAGGCGACTCAGCATCTCAAAGTCATGCGCGACGCAATCGGTGAAGACGCAGTTGATACCGCCGAAATTAAAATTGATGAAAAGTTATTACGCACCGTGCATACCATGCGTGGAAGTGCGCGTACCGCAGGAATCAAGCATATTTCTGATGTATGTAAGCCACTGGAAGAAATTGTCGACCTGGCGATTAAACACGATATTCAGTTTTCAAATGAACAAACGCATTTGGTGCAGTCTTGTGTTAAGCAAATCGAGTCTGACCTAAAAAAACTTGAACAATCACAGCCTATAGATGAATTAGACACCAAGCTGATTGAGCAGTTACAAGCACTGAATGAAGTGCTTCTGGATGAGTATTCAGAAGAAGAACATAAAGAATCAAATAAGCCTGCAGAGAACACTGTACAAAACGTCACGAGTGAAGCGCCATCTGAGCCATCAATGGTGGATTATGCGCAAGATAGAGATGCGGAATTATGTGAAATTTTCTATGAAGAGGCTGAAGATCTACTGTCTGCCTGTCAGGTTTCGTCTCAGAAATTAAAATCAGGTGATGCAGTAAGTGATGCAGTCTCTGAATTGCAAAGACAGTTTCATACGCTCAAAGGCAGCTCAAGAATGGCTGGACTTACCACTCTGGGTGAATTGAGCCATGTCACTGAATCGCTATTGATTGCTATAAGTGCCAATGAAGTAGAACTGTCATTGGCAAATAATTTACTGCAAAAAGTGCTTGATGAGCTCTATGCAAATGTTGAGCTGGCGCAAAGAAATCAAGATATTTATTTAAATGATTCATTAATCTTAGAATTAAAACGTGCCTGTGATCCAACCACTGCGCATGTTGCAGAGCCTGTGAATCAGGCAGCAAAACCTCAGCCTAAAGTTCAATCAGATAGTGAATTGCCAAGTGATTTGCTCGAAGAGCTTGATGTAAGCGATATTCAAGCGCCTGAAAATGACCACCATGCGATTGATCGAGATGTCACTAATGTGCATCAAACAGAAGCGACAGATGAAAAAGCATCTACAGCTAAATCTCTTGCTGAAGATAAATCTCAACAACAAGCAGAAGATAATCCTGCATTAAAGAAATTTATCAATGTCGCAACTGATGTGGTGGATGACTCTAGTGTTAGTCAGGAAAAACATGAAATTGTAAGAGTGCCCGCAGATGTACTGGACGGGCTGGTAAATGATGCGGGTGAAGTTAACATCCAGCGCTCAAGACTGGAGCAGTTGTTTAATTTGTTCGCATCTAATTCAAATGAATTTGAACAGACCATTGGCCGTTTACGTGAACAACTTAGAAAATTAGATATTGAGACAGAGGCACAAATTTTATTTAAGCATGCAGACGATCAAGAGAATATTGCCGACTTTGATCCACTTGAGCTAGACAGATACTCGGATATTCAACAACTATCTCGTTCATTAGCTGAAAGTGTTGATGACTTATCAAATATTCGAGAAATCTTTCTGAAGAATATGCAGGATGCTGAAGATGTGCTGGTGACGCAAAAAGTCGTTACCACGAATTTGCAAGACAATTTGTTGAGCACACGAATGATTCGTTTTGATAGTGTGGAACCTAGACTGCAGCGGATTGTTCGACAAACCTCCAGTGAATTAAACAAGCAAGTTGATTTGGTGCTCGAGGGTGGTGACATTGAGATTGATCGCCGGGTGCTGAATGGTGTTATAACTTCAATCGAACATATTTTACGCAATAGTGTTGGCCATGGCATTGAGTCTGTGGAAAAACGTCAGCAGCTAGGTAAGCCTAGCAACGGACAGATAAAAATTGAAATCGCGCGTGAAGGGTCTGAAATTGGCATCATTTTGAAAGATGATGGTGCCGGCATTGACCCCGAAAAAGTAAAGGCTAAAGCACTAGAAAACGATTTAATCAAATCCAGTGACAATGTGTCGGACGAGGAAGCGCTACAACTTATTTTTAAACCTGGATTGAGTACGGCGAGTTCAGTATCAAAAATTGCCGGTCGCGGTGTCGGTATGGATATCGTCGACAAAGATATACGACGTCTGGGTGGCAATATCGAAACTCGTTCGGTATTGAATAAAGGCGCTAAATTTATACTTAAACTGCCGTTTACCTTGGCAGTCAGTCACTCGTTACTTGTGCAGGCGGGTAAGCAGGTGTATGCATTAACCTTATCCGGTATAGAGGGCGTTATTCAGCTGCATACATCCGAATTGAAAGAGATATATTCACATCACGGCCCAAGCTATACCTATGCAGGTTATGATTATTCGTTCCACCATCTGGCTTCATTGCTTAAGACAGGCACATTGTACTTAGAAGACGATGATGCAACCTATCCTGTCATTTTAGTCAGATTGGGTGAACAGCGTATTGCCCTGCATGTTGATGCGACATTTGGCAATAAAGAAATCGTTGTGAAACCTATGGCTCCCCATTTTAGCCAGTCTCAAGGCATCTCTGGGGCGACTATTTTAGGTGATGGAAATGTTGCATTGATTCTTGATGTGCCATGGATCGCGCGCTTAATACAGGCGCAAGCCAGTAATGATGTGGTCGTTTCAGAGGTCCCCGAAGATAAGAGTGATGAAGAAGCAACAGTGATGGTCGTTGATGATTCAATTACAATTCGTAAAGTGACAACCCGATTCTTGGAAAGAAATAACTATAAAGTAGTTACCGCAAAAGACGGCGTAGACGCACTGCAAAAACTACAAAAAATCACACCAAGCATTGTTCTGTTAGATATAGAAATGCCGCGTATGGATGGTTATGAACTCGCAGCACATATGCGTAAAGAACCACGCTTAACCAATGTACCTATAATAATGATTACTTCACGCACTGGTGATAAACATAGAAATCGCGCAATGGAACTTGGTGTCAATTGTTACCTGGGCAAACCTTACAACGAAGCTCAATTGCTTGAGAGCATTCGCGAGTATTAGACACTGATATGATTGCGGAAGAAAATATTGATGCCAGTGTTAGTGTTATGTTGTTACGCCTGCAACATAAAGAGGTGCTGATACCCAAAGCGATGGTGGCTGATGTGTTGTCTTGGAAAGACGAATTATTTGCCCCAGCAAAGGGCTATACTAGTTGGAAGTTAGGTGAATATATCTGGCAAGATTGGCGAGTTCCTTTAGTCTGCTTTGAGAGTTTAATTGGCTCTGATGTTCAACGACAAGCCATGCAAAAACCAAAAGTTGTGATAGTGAAGTCATTTTTAAAAGGCTTTGAGAATGAACATTATGCGCTGCTATGCAGAGGGTTTCCCAAGCCTTTAATATTGAGTGAGCAGTCGCTTGAAAATTTGCAAGTCGATGATGACAAGGAATGGATAGAACATTCAATTTCAATTGGTAGCCGTGTGCTTGATGTCCCCGACTTTGATGCACTACAAAATGCTGTTTGGACAATGGCAGACGTCGCCACAGCCTAGTCACTAATTAAAATCTCCCCAGTTATATTGACATAGCGTCACCGCAGCAATCACAGCCGTTTCAAGGCGTAAAATTCTGTTGCCTATCTGTATCGCCTGAAAACCAACTTGTTCGGCATGTTGAATTTCCTGTTGTGTGAAACCGCCCTCTGGGCCAATCGCACATACACAATCTGATGCTGAGTTGATATTAAATGCTTGCAGATTATTTGCATTAGGAGAAGCGATTATCTTGATTGAATGTGAATATGACTTGCTTAATGCATCTTCATACGAGATAGGCAGGTTAACTATCGGGATTACAGATCGGCCTGATTGCTCACACGCACTTTGAATGACAGATTGCCAATGCAGCATTTTCTTTTCTAAGCGATGACCAGAGATATTGATATTCACACGCGAGCTAATAAATGGGGTGATCTGATTAACGCCAAGTTCAGTCACTTTTTGTAAGCATAAATCCATTTTTTCTGAGCTACATAACGGTTGAAGTAAATGCAATGACAATGATGACTCATTGGCTGTTTCACGAGATTCGATAATCTCAACACGCAGAATTTTTTTTGTTATTTCTCTAATTACTCCCTGGTAATCTTTTCCATCGCCGTTAAATAATATGACGATATCACCTACACTCATGCGTAAAACATCTTTTAGATGCTTATGTGCTTTGATCTCAAGTGGCACACTTTGCTGAATGCACAGGTCATTGGAGGTGTAAATTCTAGGAATGCGCACAACTCATTACTCAAATTAACGATGGACCAATAAAAAACGCCGGTAAATTGAATTATACCGGCGTTAAGTTAACAGTGAAGCTGATTGTGTGGTGCGTGTTAGTAACGATAGTGTTCTGGTTTATAAGGGCCATCAACAGGTACACCGATATAATCTGCCTGCTCTATGGAGAGGCGTGTGAGTTTCACACCAATTTGTTCCAAATGTAAACGTGCGACTTCTTCGTCTAGTTTTTTAGGTAAGATATATACTTTATTTTCATAGCTACCATTTGCCCCCCAAAGCTCAAGCTGGGCAAGCACTTGGTTAGTAAATGAATTAGACATGACAAAGCTTGGGTGGCCTGTCGCGCAACCTAGATTCACGAGACGACCTTTAGCTAACAGGATAATGCGTTTTCCATCTGGGAAAATGACATGGTCGACCTGGGGTTTGATTTCTTCCCATTGATATTTTTCCAGGCTAGCGACATCAATTTCATTATCAAAGTGACCGATGTTGCAAACAATCGCTTGATCTTTCATGGCTTGCATATGGTCGTGAGTGATAATGTTGTAATTACCGGTAGTGGTAACAAAAATATCGGCTTCAGTGCAGACGTCGTCAAGCGTCACCACGCGATAGCCTTCCATGGCCGCTTGTAGAGCACAGATAGGATCAATCTCAGTAATCCAAACAGTTGCTCCCAGGCCACGTAGCGACTGTGCTGAACCTTTGCCGACATCGCCGTAGCCACAGACCACAGCGATTTTGCCTGCCACCATGACATCGGTCGCACGTTTGATGCCATCAACCAGTGACTCGCGACAGCCATATAAATTATCAAATTTGGATTTGGTCACTGAGTCATTAACATTAATCGCCGGGATCATCAGGCTATTGTCAGCTACCATGTCATACAGACGTTTAACGCCAGTGGTGGTCTCTTCAGATACCCCTTTCACATCTTTCAGCAGTTCTGGGTACTTGTCATGCATAACTTTCGTTAAGTCGCCACCATCATCAAGCAACATATTCGGCTTCCAGTCATTGGGACCAGTAATGGTTTGTTCGATACACCACTCATACTCTTCTTCAGTTTCACCTTTCCAGGCAAACACAGGAACACCACTTGCGGCTATGGCCGCGGCCGCATGGTCTTGTGTAGAGAAGATATTGCATGAAGACCAACGTACCTCCGCACCAAGATCCACTAATGTTTCAATTAACACCGCGGTTTGAATAGTCATATGCAAACAGCCCACTATGCGCGCCCCTTTTAAAGGTGACTGGCCGGCATGCTTTTTACGTAGAGACATTAAGCCTGGCATTTCTGTTTCGGCAATCGCAATTTCTTTGCGTCCCCAATCAGCAAGTGAAATGTCAGCAACTTTATAATCTTGTTCAGTACTCATTAAATGTGCTCCTAAGGCATCTATAAAAAAATTAATTCTGTTTACTGACGTAATGCATCAGCTTTGTTTGTTTGTTCCCACGTAAAGACAGAATCTTCACGACCAAAGTGTCCATAACTTGCAGACGGTTTGTATATCGGGCGTTTGAGGTCAAGCATGGTTAATATGCCGTATGGGCGAAGATCGAAGTGTTCGCGAACCAAGGCTTCAATATCTCGGTCACTAATTTTGCCTGTGCCAAAAGTATCAATAGAAATTGAAGTGGGTTCTGCGACACCAATTGCGTAAGAGATTTGTATTTCACAACGTTCTGCCAAGCCAGCAGCAACAATATTTTTTGCCACATAACGACCTGCATACGCCGCAGAGCGATCTACTTTAGAAGGATCTTTGCCTGAGAACGCACCGCCGCCATGACGTGCCATGCCACCATACGTGTCGACAATAATTTTACGTCCTGTCAGCCCGCAATCGCCAACCGGTCCGCCTATGACGAAGTTGCCCGTCGGATTAATATGATATTTAGTTTCAGCAGTGAGCCATTTTTCCGGTAGCACAGGCTTGATGATTTCTTCCATCACAGCCTCTTGCAGATCTTTTTGTGTGATGTCTGGGTCATGTTGAGTAGAAAGAACAACTGCCTCGACTGCCACCGGCGCACCATTGTCATATTCAAAAGTCACTTGGCTTTTTGCGTCGGGACGTAGCCAGGGGAGTTGTTTGTTCTTACGTACTTCAGATTGTTTTTTCACTAACCGGTGGGAATAAGTAATAGGCGCCGGCATTAATACATCTGTTTCATTGGTGGCATAACCAAACATTAATCCCTGATCACCCGCACCCTGGTCTTCTGGCTTAGAGCGGTCCACTCCTTGAGCAATATCAGGCGACTGAGCACCAAGCGCATTAATGACTGCGCATGTGTTGCCGTCGAAGCCTTTATCAGAGTGGTCATAGCCAATTTCATTGACTGTATCGCGCACTAATTTTTCGTAATCGATGCTTGCTGTCGTCGTAATCTCGCCTGCCAAAACCACCATGCCGGTTTTAACTAGTGTTTCACACGCCACACGTGCGTCAGGATCTTGAGCCAAGGCAGCATCAAGTACAGCATCTGATATTTGATCAGACATCTTATCAGGATGACCTTCGGAGACGGACTCCGAAGTAAATACATAGCGATTACTCATTTAGTAAGCCCTTTGAAAAGAAATGGGTGGAAATTGATGCTGATAGGTTATCCGAGACCGACTTATTGATCGGCCAAGTATTTATAGGCCAGGTACGCCAAGATGGTCATTGCACGTTGATGAAATGTCAGCATTTGTAACTAACTAATGCCATTGCATTAATAACGCGCGTGATTGTACATTGTGTAAAAAGATTTGGCGATAATGTACATCACAAAAGGACACTTTAGATGGTTAAGACACTTTCAAGTATGTTGCCACTGGGTACTAAAGCCCCGGCGTTTGAATTATTGAATCCTCATAACGGCCAGATAGAGTCACTACAATCGCATCGAGGACAGGTTGGCACATTAATTATGTTCATTTGCAATCACTGTCCGTTCGTAAAACATATCACCACTGAATTAGTACGACTGGGAGATGAGTACCCCGCCAAAGGCGTGGCAGTAATTGCCATCAATGCCAATGACGTAGACACCTATCCGGACGATTCCCCTGACAACATGGCGCTAGAAGTGCAACAGCATGGCTATGCGTTCCCCTATCTATATGATGAATCCCAGCAGGTAGCAAAGGCTTATCATGCTGAGTGCACCCCTGATTTTTTCTTATTTGATGCGGATTTGGCATGTGTCTATCGCGGTCAACTGGATGAATCCCGTCCCGGCAACAGCATTCCTGTTAGTGGCAATGATTTACGCTCTGCGCTGGATGCGTTAGTGGCAGGAGAGCATATTCCTCTCGAGCAAAAGCCAAGTATGGGATGTAATATCAAGTGGAAGAGTGGGCAATAATTTGCCCGACGCATACTTAGATTAGATTACGCGGCGCTTGCTAGTCATGGACAAGTCGTGGAGAATATCGGCGCTTTAATTCTGGTCACTAATTCATATAGATTCACGCACGCTCCAGGAGGATGGCGTAGTTCGCATTTGGGATATTAGCGACGGATCCGTGACCCATTGATAACAAAATTTTTACTCTAAACACTAATTAAATTCACGTGGACAATAATAAAGAGCTCGCCAATGCCATTCGCGCATTGAGTATGGATGCCATTCAGCAGGCCAATTCAGGTCATCCGGGTGCCCCGATGGGCATGGCCGATATTGCTGAAGTGCTTTGGAGAAAACACCTCAGGCATAATCCAAATGATCCTAATTGGATAAATCGTGATCGTTTTGTATTGTCTAATGGACATGGGTCGATGTTGATTTATGCCTTGTTGCATTTGACCGGTTATGACCTGTCCATGGAGGAAATAAAGAATTTTCGTCAACTGCACTCCAAAACACCTGGTCATCCCGAGGTGGGAGAGGCTCCTGGGGTGGAGACCACGACAGGTCCGCTAGGCCAGGGCATCGCAAATGCGGTCGGTATGGCGCTCGCTGAGAAGATGTTAGGTGCACAGTTCAATAAAGAAGATAACACCATAATTGATCATTTTACCTATGTTTTCGCAGGAGATGGCTGCTTAATGGAAGGCATTTCCCATGAGGCATGTTCTCTGGCCGGTACCTTGAAGCTGGGCAAATTAATCGTTATTTATGACAACAATGGCATCTCCATTGATGGTGAAGTTGAGAATTGGTTTACTGAGGATGTCCCACAGCGCTTTGAGTCTTACGGCTGGCATGTATTACGCAATGTCAACGGCCACGACAGCGATGCTATTGATCAAGCGATCGAGCTAGCCAAGTGTAATTTAGATAAACCCACCTTAATTGATTGCAAAACCATTATCGGCTGGGGTTCGCCAAACAAACAAGGGACAGGTGGGGTACATGGAGCACCGCTGGGTGATGATGAAGTCAAACTAGTACGTGAAAACATCGCGTGGACGCATCCTCCTTTTGAAATTCCCGAACATATATATCGCGCATGGAATGCCAGCAAACAAGGTGCTGAGCAGCAAGATGATTGGCAACAACTATTTGACCAATACCAAGCAAGCTATCCAGACCTTGCCAGTGAACTCATGCGTCGCATGCAAGGTGATTTACCAAGTGCATGGAAAGCGGAAACAAATAAGGCGATACAAGCACTTAATGAGCAAGCCAAGTCGGTGGCAACGCGCAAATCATCGCAGCTATCGCTTGAGGCGATTGGGCCATTACTTCCAGAGTTAGTCGGGGGCTCCGCGGATCTCACGCCTTCCAACAATACTTTTTGGTCTGGCTCCAAAGAAGTGACCCACGAGGATGCCTCCGGGAATTATATTCGCTATGGTGTGCGCGAGTTTGGCATGTCTGCCATCATGAATGGCCTAGCCTTACATGGAGGATTTTTGCCGTACGCTGGCACCTTCTTAACATTCTCCGACTACGCCAGAAATGCTGTGCGTATGGCGGCTCTAATGAATGTGCCGAGTGTGTTTGTATACACCCATGATTCAATTGGCTTGGGTGAGGATGGCCCTACGCATCAGTCCGTTGAGCATTTAGCTAGTCTGCGAAATATCCCCAATTTAATGGTCTGGCGCCCATGTGACACGGTAGAATCAATGGTCGCCTGGAAACACAGCGTGGAAAATAAGTATTCGGCTGCATTAGCATTTTCACGTCAAGGCACGGCATTTATGTCGCGTACTGAAGATCAAATACAACAGGTGGCACGCGGCGCATATGTGTTGAAGGAGAGTCAGGCCGCGCTGCAACTCATCATCATAGCTACTGGCAGTGAAGTTGGCATTGCCATGGAGGCCGCCCAACAGCTTGCTACTGAAGGCGTTGGTGTTCGTCTGGTGTCTATGCCAAGCAGTGATGTATTTGAGTTACAAGATGAATCATATAAGCAGTCAGTGTTACCGAGAGAGGTTCGCGCTAGAATTGCGGTAGAGGCAGGCATTACTGATTTTTGGCGCAAATATGTGGGATTGGATGGTGACGTTGTGGGCATTGATCAATTCGGAGCATCGGCGCCGGGCAATGTGCTCATGGAACATTTCGGATTCACCGCAACAAACATTATTGAACGTGCTCGCGCGTTACTATAGTGATTATTACTACAAGAGGAACTGAAAGAAATGGCAATTAAAGTTGCAATTAATGGATATGGAAGAATAGGGCGCAATATTATGCGTGCTCTTTATGAATCGGGCCGTACGGATGAAATTAAAATTGTCGCAATTAATGATTTGGGCGACACGCAAACAAATGCACATTTAACCCGCTACGATTCTGCGCATGGCAAATTTACTGGCACCGTGGAAGTTGATGGGGACTATATTGTAGTAAACGGTGATCGTATTCTTGTGTGCTCTGAACGTGATCCGGCAAAACTGCCATGGAAAGAGTTAGAAGTAGATGTTGTTCATGAGTCTACCGGATTCTTTGCTAACAAAGAAAAAGCTTCAGCTCACCTGGTTGCGGGAGCTAAAAAAGTAATTATCTCTGCACCAGGCGGTAACGATGTCGATGCGACCATAGTATATGGCGTTAACCATGATATTTTGAAGACATCAGACACTGTTATTTCTAATGCCTCATGTACAACTAATTGTTTAGCGCCGTTGGTTAAACCCTTGCATGAGAAAATTGGTGTCACACAGGGTGTCATGACAACTGTGCATGCATATACCAATGACCAGGTACTGACCGATGTTTTCCATAAAGACTTGCGTCGTGCGCGTTCTGCAACACAATCTATGATTCCTACTAAAACAGGCGCGGCGGTTGCTGTGGGATTAGTGCTGCCAGAATTAAATGGCAAGCTGGATGGATTCTCTATGCGTGTGCCGACTATTAATGTATCGGTGGTTGACTTAACGTTCACCGCAGCACGTGATACGAGCATTGAAGAAGTAAACAGCGTGATGAAAGAAGCATCATCCGGTGCACTCACAGGAGTGCTTGAATACAACGATGAGCCACTGGTGTCATGTGACTTTAATCATAATCCGGCATCATCAGTATTTGATGCGTCGTTGACTAAAGTGATGGGTGGCAACCTGGTGAAAGTACTTTCTTGGTATGACAATGAGTGGGGCTTTTCGAATCGTATGCTGGATACAACCATTGCTTTAGTTAACGCGAAATAATTATTAAGAAGCGCTTAATTATTCTGACACTTTGTTAAAAAACAATTTACTAAGTTGCCTGCAACAAAATTTGAAGCACCTTGTTAAACGGGGAAATTGCTCTGGGCGAGGTGGAATGCATCTACTACCATGCATAGGCGTTGATATACACACTTGGTCACTGCGCCTTGCCTTGCCCTTCCACTTACAGCCATGCAAACGCGCGTTTTTTGATTGTTTTTTACCAGTTCTGAGTCACTTCGTTGATAAATCAACAGCTTTTTTCACCCCTGCAGTAATCAGCAACGTATTCGTTAGAAGGTCTTCATGGCAAACGTATTAACAATGGCAGACTTGGAGTTGGCGAATCGCCGGCTCCTCATTCGCCAAGATCTGAATGTGCCTATCAAAGACGGCATTATTTCAAATGACGCACGCATCCGTGCATCCATCCCGACATTAGAACTGGCTTTATCCAAAGGGGCGGCGGTGATGGTGATGTCGCATCTTGGACGTCCCACCGAGGGACAGCCGGAAGAAAAATACAGTTTACAACCTGTGGCCAATGCACTCAGTGAAGCGCTTGGTCAGTCGGTGCCTTTAATGACAGATTGGATTGATGGCTGTGATGTCACGTCTGGCCAGATTGTTTTGTGTGAAAACGTGCGCTTTTTAGCAGGAGAGAAAAAATGTGCTGATGAGTTAGCGAAAAAGATGGCGGCACTTTGCGATATTTATGTGATGGATGCCTTCGGCACTGCACATCGTGCACAAGCATCTACTTTTGGAGTCGCCAAGTTTGCTCCTGCCGCATGTGCCGGGCCATTGCTGGCGGCTGAGCTGGACGCACTGGATAAAGCATTGAGCAATCCTCAGCGCCCTATGGTTGCTATCGTCGGTGGCTCAAAAGTGTCTACGAAACTTACTTTGTTAGAACAACTCATAGATAAGGTTGATCAGCTTATCGTGGGCGGTGGTATTGCCAACACATTTATTGCCGCAGCGGGATATTCCGTCGGTAAGTCTTTATACGAAGCAGATTTAGTGAGCGTAGCCAAACAGTTAATAGACACAGCGAAACAACGAGGGGCGGAGATTCCAATCCCGAAGGATGTTGTGTGTGCGCAAGAATTTTCAGAAAACGCAAAAGCGCAAATCAAAGCTGTATCAGACGTCGCGGATGACGATATGATCCTGGATGTCGGGCCGGATAGTGCACAGCATTTGAGTGGTGTCATGCATGCAGCCGGTACCATCGTGTGGAATGGCCCACTGGGTGTATTTGAATTCCCACAATTTGCCCAAGCAACACAAACACTTTCACATGCGATAGCCAATAGCCAGGCATTTTCTATCGCGGGCGGCGGAGATACTGTTGCTGCTATAGATAAATTCAATGTGGCAAACAATATTTCATACATCTCTACTGGAGGCGGCGCCTTTTTAGAATTTTTGGAAGGCAAACTGTTGCCTGCGGTAGATATTCTTCAGCAACGTGCACAAGGATAAGTGACACATATGATGCATCGACGCACAAAAATTATTATCACCTTAGGGCCGGCCACGGATGATGAAAAAGTCATGGCGAATTTGATCGATGCAGGAATTGATCTTGTAAGATTGAATTTCTCCCATGGCACCATGCAAGAACATCAACGTCGCGTTGAAATGGTTCGGCGCATCAGTGAAGAAAAAGATTACAAGGTTGGCATCCTGGGTGATTTGCAAGGTGCTAAGCTACGTATTGGTCGCTTTATAGATAACAAAATCACGCTAGCGCCAGGCGATAAATTCAACCTCGATGCTAATCTTGATTTAGAGTCAGGCACAAAAGACGTTGTTGGTTTTACCTATAAAGGCCTCGTTGACGATGTATCCGTCGGTGACACATTATTACTTGATGATGGTCGTGTTGCATTGGAAGTGGTGGCCGTTGAAGGCAGTATTATCAAAACAACAGTGTTGATTGGCGGTGAGCTGTCCAGCAACAAAGGCATGAATCGTAAGGGTGGTGGATTATCTGCAGCCTGCATTACGCAAAAAGATATCGAAGACATCTCTAAAGTCAATGAGTTGGATCTTGATTACATTGCAGTATCTTTCCTCAAAAGTGCTGACGATATTAAACAAGTCAGAAAACTGCTTAAAGAACAAAATAGTGATGTTGCCATTGTGGCAAAAATTGAAACCACGGAGGCGGTTCAACACATTGAAGATATTCTGGATAATACTGAAGCGATTATGATTGCACGCGGTGACCTAGGTGTTGAGATCGGTGATGCGGAAGTGCCCGCGGTGCAGAAAAAACTTATTCAGAAAGCACAAAAAACCAATTGCCTGGTCATCACTGCGACGCAGATGATGGAGTCAATGGTTCATAGCCCCATTCCAACGCGTGCTGAAGTGTCTGATGTGGCGAATGCAGTGTTAGATGGGACTGATGCTGTGATGCTTTCAGGTGAAACGGCAGTGGGTGAATACCCTATAGAGGTCGTTAAAGCCATGAGCCGTATATGTCGTGCATCTGAAGTACAAGAAGCCCAGCGCCATACGCGCCGTAATGAAATCAAGTGTGAACGTGTTGATGAGGGCATCGCCATTGCTACTATGTACTTGGCCAATCATCTGAATGTGGCAGCGATTGCCGCGTTAACAGAATCAGGTTCGACGCCATTATGGATGTCGCGTATCAGTTCCACGATTCCAATTTATGCGCTCACTCGGCATGTTAAAACGGCCCGGCGAGTGACCTTGTATAAAGGTGTGTTTCCCGCGCCAATGAATTTTTTAGGTAAAACTCATGCCCAAGTCAATCATGCCGCTGTCAGTGTGTTAAAAAATTGTCATGAGGTTGAAGATGGAGACCTGGTGGTATTAACAAAGGGAGACCTGATGGGTGTGGATGGTGGCACCAATGCGCTGAAAGTGCTTAAAGTCGGCCACTTGGTTGAAGAAGAAGACGACCCCGAGCATGTTCACATTCGTGTATCAAGCTGAGAATAAGCTAGAATTACTGCATGAATTAAATTCAGGTAAATTTTTGCGCTTTTAGTCACGGCGACACATTAATCATTTAAAATAGAATATGTTAGTTTAGAATAAAATATTGGCAAAATAGTTAAGGAGTGCAGTGTGAGCGAAGAATTACAGCAAATAGCAAAAGCAATGGTGGCACCGGGTAAGGGTATCCTTGCGATGGATGAGAGTCATCCTACATGTGGTAAACGTTTCAAAGCATTAGGTATTCCCGAAACTGAAGAGATGCGTCAAGCGTACCGCGACATGCTTGTTACAACTTCTGGGTTATCGGATTATATCAGTGGCGCCATCCTATTTGATGAGACCATTCGCCAAACGTTATTAGACGGCACGCCTTTCCCTAAATACCTCAGTGAAAATGGCATCATACCTGGCATTAAAGTAGATGCTGGAGCTAAGCCACTTGCAGGCCATCTGGATGAAAAAGTCACGGAAGGCTTAGACGGCTTACGAGACCGTTTCGAGGAATACTACAAATTAGGTGCACGTTTCTCTAAGTGGCGTGCAGTTATTACCATTGGCGAGGAAATTCCAAGCTGGGCATGTATTGAGGCCAACGCTCACGCACTCGCTCGTTATGCAAAGCTCAGTCAAGAGGCCGGCATTGTGCCGATTGTCGAACCAGAAGTATTAATGGATGGCGACCACTCCATTGAACGCAGCTACGAAGTCACTGAATTAGCCCAACGAATCACATTTCAACATTTACGTAACCAAGGCGTGCTACTTGAAGGGATGGTGTTAAAGCCAAGTATGGTAATTTCAGGTGCCAGTGCCAGCAACCGAGCTGATGTGGAAACCGTTGCCAAAGAAACAGTGCGCTGCTTACTAAATACCGTACCTGCTGCGGTACCGGGCATTGCATTCTTATCAGGTGGGCAATCTGATGAGGAAGCCAGTGCACACTTAAATGCCATGCATAACTTAGGTATCGACTTGCCATGGGGATTAACTTTCTCTTATGGTCGCGCGTTACAACATGCCTCTATGACAGCATGGGGTGGCGATGCAGCCAATGTAAAAGCGGCGCAAGAAGTGTTACTTGGTCGTGCGCGCAGTAACGGCAAAGCTGCCCTTGGGCAATACACTCCTGGAGCAGATAAAGCTGCTTAATATCTTTCTTGATAAAAGTAAAAAAGCCCGCTTATGCGGGCTTTTTTTATCGATTCAGTGATGCTGATAGTCTTTTAAAGACAACTTCATATTGATAAATACAATTCCTTCTTCTTCAAGTAATGCGCGTTGCTTTTTATAAGCATTACTTCCAACAGGGAAAGATAGTTTCCCTTGCGCATTTACTACGCGGTGCCAAGGCAGCGTAGTATCTTTAGGTAACTTTCTTAATGTGTAACCCACGTAACGTGCATGGCCAGGATAGCCAGCTATTTTTGCTATCTGGCCATACGTTGAGACTTTGCCTTTTGGAATGGCAGCTACGATTTGCCAAATTATTTCTTCTAACTTGAGCTGAGTACTCATAATGAAGTTTGATGAACATGCCCTGCACATGCAGGGCGTTTTTTATTCTATATAAATAAACGATTGATTCTCTGATCGCGTATACAGAGCAAACACTTCTTCGCCGGTCATTTCTTTTGTTTGATTACCAAAATGATAGTAATTTGGTTTGGATTCAATAAATATCTGGTGGTCAAATACGAATTCAATGTCAGTATCAAATAATCCAACCGGCATCATATATTGTTGACTTGCTTTTAATCGATAGAACAAGTGGTTGCCACATTTGTTACAAAAGCCGCGTTCAGCCCAGTCAGAAGAGTCATATACAGAAATATATTCTTTGCCTTCTAAGGTAACATCCGACCCACAGTCTACAGCTAACAATGGGCCGCCAGTCCACTTTTGACACATGTCACAGTGGCAAGCGCCCATCTCGTTACTCATGTTTTTGACTTTAATATTGATAGTGCCACAGAGGCAACTACCCATTGCTTCAAAGGTATCCGTCATCAATTTGTTCCTTATGCATAACTGCTATTAGAGTCACAGATTTGTTAAGTAGTATATTCGTTTTATAAACATGCATACATCATTGCAAACCAGTTCTAATGTAAAAGCATAATATCAAAATAAAATTGACATCAAACAACAGAGCTAAGTTGAGATAATACGTTTTCAGTAAGCTGGGTATTTGACTATGGCAAGTAACTCGTCTATTGCTTTGTAGTGCTCATCTAATAAATCTTGGTTGGCATCAATCATATTGGGCACGCCAATGACCGGAATATTGAGACGCATGCGCAGATCCTCTAAGTTGTCCATGGATGATTCCTCATGTGCGCGAGTTTGATTGAGCACTATCGCTATCAAGTTGAGTTTTCTGTTGTTGATTGCTTCCATGGCTAACAAAGTTTGATTGATACAACCCAAGCGATCTTTGCTGACGAGGATAACATCGCCTTTAAGCTTTTGTGCTAAATCGGCATTCAAGCCATTGCTACATAATGGCGAATAAAACCCACCTGCACCTTCTACGAGTAACATTTTTGGATTGTGTTGTGGTTGGCACACTGCGATTAAATCTTTAACGTTAACAGTCTCATTGACTAATCGGATAGCGCGTTCAGGTGAGATAGGAGGTACATATCGATATGGGCAGATTTCTGCTAATGTGGATTTGCCTTGAGTAGCCTGTTCATATAATGAGGCATCTTCTGGAATCAGTTCGCCATTTACGAGATTGCAACCGGTTTCAATCGGTTTTCTAGGTTCGCATGAGTAGCCGGATTTATTTAGTGCTTTAACTAAGATACGCCCGATATAAGTTTTGCCTACACCAGTATCGGTGCCAGTAATAAAAAGTGTTTTCATAACGCGAAAGTGTAAACTGCACACCTCTAAGATGCCAATTAAGAAACATGTATGAAAATTTGGGTCGACGCTGATGCCTGCCCCGTGCCGGCGCGTGAGATTTTATTTCGTGCAGCACAACGCACAGGGTTAGAATTGACTTTAGTGGCCAATCAAGCTCTACGTATACCGCGTGCTGATAACATACGCATGCTGCAAGTGCACAGTGGCTTTGATGTGGCCGATAATGAAATAGCGCAACGTGCGCAAGCTGGCGATTTAGTAATTACCAGCGATATACCGCTGGCCGCAGAAGTGTTGGTAATGAACGCATTGGCATTAAATACACGCGGTGAGTTGTATTCTAAAAATACTATAAAATCACTACTCAGCATGCGCGACCTTATGGACACATTACGTGCAAGTGGCGTACAGACAGGTGGGCTAGCGCCCTATAGCCAATCAGACCGCAAAGCGTTTGCTAACCAACTGGATAAAATTATTAGTCGCTATTTAGCTAATAGTAAATAGCCAATGGTTAAACACACAATTTGTTGAAATATTCGCCAGTCAAGGTTGATTCCTGTATGGTGCGCACTAGGCAATCTTATGCTTGGAGAATAATTAATGTCGAAGCATGAGTTCATTTATAAAAATGTATCAATGGAGAGACGATGTCCTTGATGATTGGCGATAATATGGTAGTCAGTATTCATTACACGCTGACAGATAACGATGGCAATGTGCTTGATGCTTCAGAGGAAAATGAGCCGTTATCTTATTTACATGGAGCCGGCAATATTATTCCCGGCTTGGAAAAAGCGTTAATTGGCAAAGTGGTGGATGATGCCTTGCTAGTAAAAGTGGAACCCGCAGACGCTTATGGAGAAAAAGCCCCAGAGCTCATTCAAACTGTGGATCGCGCAGCGTTTGAAGGTGTGGAAAGTTTACAACCGGGTATGGCCTTTGAAGCCCAAGGCGAAAATGGTCAAATTCAACGAGTGGTGATTGCCAGTATAGAAGGGGATCAAGTCACAGTTGATGGTAATCATCCGTTAGCAGGGGTGACGCTTAATTTTGATGTCAAAGTTGCCAGCATAAGAGATGCCACGCAAGAAGAGATTTCTCACGGGCACGTACATTAATAATAATTACTAGTCTGTTTTAGCTGTTGCTAATTTTTGTTTGATCGGTAACAACATCGGTTTGATATGTTGCTTGGTGGTATCGAGAATCTCAGCAGATTTGAATTTTGATAGAGCTAGTAAACCGCCCACTTTTTTTGTGTTAAAGGCCACGATTCCACACAGTGGGCGTTGGTCTTTCAGCCAGAGGCTTTTTGCAGTTTCATCGCCTACACCAAAATCAACTTCATCAATATGTTCTACATCGATCATGTGCTCAAACATACGCAACATTAATACTGCGCCTACAGATTGCTGATGATAGTCTGAATCGTAATGCAGTTTGTAAATGGTTGCGCGGCCAGATGAGACCAGCCAGATTTGTACCGCGACTGGTTTGTCGTCAAGATAGAGCAAGCCCAAACGCAAACAACCAGCTTGGGCCGCTTTTTGGATGACGCCGGGGTCGTGCTCGGGAAATAATTCTTCCTCTTTCCATGAGCGATCATGAATAATTTTATAATCGGCAATCGCTTTAGTCAGGTCACCTGAAGTAATTAATTCAAATTTAACGTCGCCTGATTTTTCTAATTTCCGTGCTTTGCGCATATATGTTTTGCGCACCATAGAAGGTCGCGAGGCAATATAATCTTTGAACGTCGTATTAGTGAGATCTTCATACATATTTGGACGATAATCATAATGATGCACACTCATACCAGATTGCTTGAGAGCGTCTGATACATAGCGATATACACTTGAGTCTTTATTCATGAAATTGATGTCAATCAAATTCCATGCTTGCTTATCATTGCAGATCGCTTTGATAAGTGTATGAATAATTTGTTCTTGATCAGAGCCCGACTCATCAATGACTGGTGCAAAATATATTGACTGATGTGCGGTCATGCTGGCAATTGTTTTGCTGCCAGAAAACAATTTTTCTGATAAGGAACCATTCTGCCCACCTGGCGAACGCATGAAAATAATGCCACGCGTCATTTGCTGGTCATCGGTTTCTTCAACGCTATAGATGCGGATATGACTGTCTGTCGTGACAGTATTGGAAGAGAAATTTTCGAACCAACCTTTACCAAGGTAAAAATTAGACTTTTCAATTTCTGTTAAAAATGACAAACAGTGATCCGGTAGCTCGGCAAAGCTTTTATATATAGTCGGTGTAAGCATACGAGATGAGTGTTTAAAATTGGCGCTATTGTAGCGAACAGATAGCGCTTAAACTGAGGTCTAATCCAGTTTCTGGGCAATAATTGTATAGCGTGACTATAGCGGGACTACAGAGGGGTTACAGAGGGGCTAGGTGGAATCTGATCCCAATAGTTTGCTTGTGGCTTCCTGGTACTTCAGTTGTGTGTTGCGAATTATTTCCTCCGGTAGTTCTGGCCCTGGCGCTTTTTTATTCCAATCTAATGTCTCTAGATAATCTCGGATGTATTGTTTATCGAAACTACTCGGGTTTTTACCTGGGATGTATTCATCCGCCGGCCAAAAGCGCGACGAGTCTGGAGTAAGGACCTCATCTATTAACGTCAGTCTGCCTTGATCGTCTAAACCAAATTCAAATTTTGTGTCCGCAATCACAATCCCTTTAGTTAGTGCATACTCGGCCGCATTTTCGTATAACTGAATACTCACATCACGCACTTGGGTAGCGATCTCTTCACCAACTAGTTCACACGCCTGTGCGAAGGAAATATTTTCATCGTGTTCACCTGCTGCCGCTTTAGTGGAAGGGGTAAACATAGTGTGTGGTAATTTGCCTGCCAGTGGAATGCCAGCGGGTAATGCAATACCGCATACGGATTGTTTGTGCTGGTATTCTTTCCAGCCAGAGCCAATTAAATACCCGCGCACGATTGCTTCAATGGGTAATGCCTGTAAACGTTTTACAATCACCGAGCGGCCAGTTACCTGTTCGCGCTCCTGATCTGTAAGCGTTAAGTCTTCAACTGTCATACTGCTGACCTGGTTGGGGATCAAATCTGCAAAACGTTCAAACCAAAAATTGGATACCTGGGTAAGTAAAGCGCCTTTGTTAGGTATCGGATTAGGCATGATGACATCAAAGGCTGAAATACGGTCGGTTGCCACAATAAGCATATGGTGGTCATCAATTTCATAGATATCCCTCACTTTGCCTCTATGCAGCAGCGGTAATGAGGTGAATTCCGTTTCGAAGAGCGTTGATGACATGATTTTTCCTAAAAAAAGACGCGAATTGTAGAGTGATTAATGCCAAATGCATACGCTTGATTTGCATTTTAAAGCCATTTTTAGGCCATTATTACTGGCGTTCAAGGGTCAAAAAGAGGAAAATGCGCGTTTTTTCTCGGCGGAACCGCATAATCAATGGCTAAAGTGGGAATTATAATGGGCAGCGACAGTGACTGGAATGTCATGCAAAACGCTGCCAATGTACTTACGCAATTTGGCGTAGAGTATGAATGCAAAGTGGTGTCCGCGCATCGTACACCCGACTATCTATACGAATATGCCAGTAGTGCGAAACAGCGTGGATTAGCCTGCATTATCGCGGGTGCCGGAGGCGCAGCTCACTTGCCGGGTATGGCAGCAGCGATTAGCACGGTGCCTGTATTGGGTGTGCCGGTGCCAAGCAAACATTTACAAGGTCAGGATTCACTATTATCGATTGTGCAAATGCCTAAAGGCGTACCGGTAGCAACCTTTGCCATTGGTGAAGCGGGGGCAAGCAATGCAGCGCTATTTGCCGTGGCCATGTTAGCGAATAATGACGTCGAACTTGATAAGCAACTTAGTGCTTTTAGAGACAACCAGCGTTCTCAAGTAATGGCAAAAGTATTGCCGCCAAAATAATACACAAGTAATGATTAATCATTGTTGTGTAACACTTTGTTTTCAAGTCACATGATGTCCAGTAAAGAAATCTATAACCTCTCACCTAAAGTATTTTTACATGATTGGGCCTGACTCAATACTAGGCATGCTCGGCGGCGGTCAGCTGGGCAGAATGTTTGCGCTTGCGGCGGCCGATATGGGATATCAAGTATGGGTGTTTGATCCCAATGAAGAGAGTCCTGCCGGAGAAGTATCTGCGCGGCATATACAAGCCCCCTATGACGATTACGAAGCGCTTAAGGAATTTGGTCAGGCGTGTGCCGTGGTCACGACAGAATTTGAAAACATTCCGGCTAAAACATTGGAATACTTGCAAAGCTATTGCACCGTGTGTCCCAATCCTAATGCGGTGTATGTCGCACAAAATCGCATTCGCGAAAAAACCTTTGTCAATGATTTAGGTATTCCCACCTCTAAGTTTGTTGCAGTCAATTCACAAGAAGATTTAAATCAGACGCAACATATGAATTGGCCGTGTATTATTAAGACCGCAGAATTTGGCTACGATGGTAAGGGACAGCAAGTCGTGAACAATGCACAAGAGGCGCTTGAGGCGTTTGCTTCATTCGGAGAAGTGTCTTGTATTCTTGAGGAACGGATTCAGCTTCAATGCGAAATTTCTGTCGTGTTTGGGCGTAACGACCAAGGCGAAGTTTGTTTCTTTCCGGTTGCACGCAATGAACATAAAAATGGTATTTTGCATATCAGTTCAGTGCCTGCAAAAGTATCGATAGAACTTCAAACCTACGCCTGTGAAATTGCCCAGCGAATTGCAGAAGAACTTGATTACGTAGGCATTCTGGCAGTGGAATATTTTGTTGATCAAGATGATCGCCTATTAGTTAATGAAATTGCGCCACGTGTACACAATAGCGGTCACTACACGATGGATGCATGCCCAGTGTCTCAATTTGAACAACAGGTACGTATGATTTGTGGCTGGGTACCAGCAGATACACAAAACTATTGTAGCGTCGCGATGGTGAATATATTAGGTGATGCTTGGAAAGATAATGTGTTTCCATCCGCAAGCTTGTTTGACGATGTGAATATAAAAGTTCATTTGTATGGTAAGTCAGGCGCCAAGCCCGGACGTAAGATGGGGCATTTCAATGTTATGGCCGATAATACTACCGACGCGCTAACACATGCTCAACGCGTTTATAATCGCATGATGAACCCAGACGCATAATGCACGCATCATTTAAAGCATTTCGTATTCACGCGCAAAATGAATTTGAGCGCGCCGGCATAGAAACACTCACACTCGACGATCTCTCGGCAGGTGACGTAGTAATTAAAGTCGAGTATTCCAGTGTCAATTACAAAGACGCACTTGCCGGGACAGGCAAAGGCAAAATTTTACGTGCATCGCCATTAAATGGTGGCATTGATTTAGCTGGTCAAGTGGTGTCTTCTGACAGCAATCTATTTAAGCAAGGTCAAACAGTATTAGTGAATGGTAGTGGCTTAAGTGAAGTACATGATGGTGGCTACAGCGAATATGTGCGTGTTCCGGCTGATTGGATAATCAGCATGCCTGAAGGCTTAAATACCAGAACGGCTATGATTATTGGGACAGCGGGATTTACCGCAGCATTAGCTATTCAGCGGTTGCAAGACAACCATCAAACACCCGAGCAAGGGCCAATACTAGTTACAGGTGCAACCGGAGGAGTCGGTAGTTTCGCCGTGCAATTACTCAGTCAGCTCGGCTATAGCGTTGTCGCTATGACTAGAAAACAATCGGCGCATGATTATTTGTCTATGCTTGGTGCCAACGAGATTATTTCTCCAGAGCAAGTAAAAATTGATAAATCGCCCATGCATAAGGGGCGTTGGGCGGGCGCGATTGATAATTTAGGAGGTGAGACACTTGCGTGGTTAACCAAATGTATCAAGCCTTGGGGAAATATTGTTAGTGTTGGTATGGCGGGAGGGGTCAACATCGAAACCTCCACGATGCCCTTTATTCTGCGTGGCATCAGTTTAATTGGCGTGACCTCGGCAGCGTGTCCACATGCCTTGCGCAAACAAATTTGGAATAAACTTGCTAACGAATTTAAACCCAAAGACATTGAAAGAGTCTGTTTTGCTGAGGTGACACTAGACAATCTCACCGAAGCATTTGAGCGCCTGTTACAAGGTCATGTCGAAGGTCGTCAAATCGTTGCTATCTGAGTGCATTGAACACTATTAGCTGGCAAAAAACACATACGAAATATATATTGCCATTGAAATACCTGCCGCATCGGCAAATAAACTGCACGTCATTGCATAACGAATTTTTGTGATGCCTACTGCACCGCAATAGACAGCTAGTACATAAAATGTTGTTTCCGTGCTGCCTTGCATCACAGCGGCGACTTTGGCCGGAAAAGAGTCTACTCCTTCAGCTTGCATTACTTCTAACATGGCCGCTCGAGCGCCGCTACCACTAAAGGGTTTCATGAGTGCAGTTGGCAATGCTTCTATAAAGGAGTCGTCAATATTCAAGTGTGTCAATAGACTGCTTACGAGAGTCATTAATGCACTTAAAATGCCACTGGCTCTTAATAATGCAATCGCTAGCAACATGGCCACCAAGTAAGGTATTAGCTTGATGGCTGTGCCAAACCCTTGTTTAGCGCCTTGGATAAAGGCGTCATAGACATTAACTTTTTTGGTCCAGCCACTGATTAAAAATAGCGTAATAATGCTAAATAATACAAAGTTGGCAATCAGTTGTGCCTGTGTACTCATTTGATCTTTGGGCAAAGAAAGAAAATACATTGTGAGTAACAGCGGAATAGCGCTGAACAACAGCAAATAACTGATAACGGTTTTATTTAATAGTGGCAGTTTTTGTACGAAAGCAACACTTAATAGGCCGGCAATTGTTGAAGTAAAGGTAGCAACTAAAATCGGTATAAATACTTCCGTTGGATGTGCAGCCCCCTGCTGGGCGCGAAATAAAAACACAGTTATTGGAATGACTGTCACCGACGAGGTGTTGAGAACTAAAAATAAAATTTGTGCATTAGATAAAGTATCTTTGTGATGGTTAATAGACTGCAAGTCTTTCATTGCCTGAATGCCCAACGGAGTGGCAGCGTTATCTAAACCTAACACATTCGCTCCCATGTTCATGGTAATTGCAGCGATACTTGCATGATTACTTGGCACTTCTGGCATTAGTTTGCGAAACAGTGGGTCAAGTAAACGTGCAATTAAATTTGCTAACCCTGCGCGTTCTGCGATTTTAAAAAAACCTAGCCAGATGGCCATAAGACCAATTAAGCCGATGGCAATTTCTACGCTGAGTTTGGCGGTGTTAAATAAAGTGGTGGTAACTTGAGAAAAGATTTCTTGATTGCCAAAAATTGTTAGCTGAATAATACATGCGAAAAATGATAAGACAATACAACCTGACCAAAACCAGCCGAGCATATGTATTTACTGGCCCAATGCTAAATAATACGGCAACCAACCCATCAGCATAAACGCTACCACAGCCAACTCAGTCCACATGATGTGTCTGAATTTTTTGCGTTCTACTCCTTGCGCATCGCTAGCACGTATTTTAGACATTAGCGCATCAAATAAAATGACCATCAATATTATCGGTGCCGCGGCGGGAGCAACTAGTGTAGGAATGACCTCTATGCCATGTTTAACAGCATAGGTGCCGGGCTCAGGCGCGATCAGTGTATCTAAAATACCCAGCAGCAATAATGAAATACGTAAGAAACCTAGCTGATGAAACAGAGTCATATAGAGGTGAATTTAAGCAAAACCTTATTGTAACAGAGCGAATGAACAAACTTGATGTGTTTATGTTGCATGACAACATGATGTATATCATACAAAATGACTATAAGGTTTGTGAATTAAGCGGTTAATTGTACAATGCATGCGCTTTTTTTAGGATTCATATTTTTAACTTAAGGAGTCATGGATAATGAAGTTGTTATTGAAAGGATTAGTGGCGGCTGCGGCACTCGTTGCAGCTACAGCACATGCGGGCGATATCGAGGCTGGTAAAGCAAAATCAGCGGTATGTGCCGCATGTCATGGTAGTACTGGAATCAGTCCTACTCCAATTTGGCCAAACTTAGCGGGTCAGAAAGAGCAATATCTGGTTGCGCAAATCACAGCATTTAGAGATGGAACCCGTAAAAATGCGCAAATGGCACCAATGGTAGCGGGGCTTAGTGATGATGATATTGCAAATCTATCGGCTTACTATGCAAGCCTCGCTTGTCAGTAAATCAACCTACTGATTAGCGCTAGACAGCAAATTTAACTTACTTACATCAAAGCCGTCCTGGGGAACTAGCGGCGGCTTTTTAATCTGGTCAGATTACAATGCAATCAGTTTACAGGGGTATATGTTCCAGCCCGACTGCGGTGAAGATTGTAATTAAGCCGATTAACAAATTAATGCCGACAAGTTTTCTTATCTGTGCCAGGCTTTTCCCACCTTCTTGATAATTTTCTTCATTCACGGCCTGACGAAGTCTTTTAAATGGCGCGAAAAACACATGCAAGAAAATTAAAATCATAACAATCCCGAGTGCTTGCATTACATGCACATACCATGAAACGCCAGCAAAGCCATTAAACGCTGAAAAGATCATCCAATACCCGGTAACAGGAATGATAATGACAGTCAGCCAGACCCAAATGAAAAAACGCGATAAAGTACGAGACCATAATGACAGTCTTACTGCAGGTTCTAGTAATTTAGCCGCCACCGGGCGTAAAGCCATATAAGCGAAAAACATGCCGCCCACCCATACAACGGCGGCGAGTGAGTGTAATGTGATCGCAATAGAAAAATAATAGGGTTCTATATCCATAATTACATGTTTGGTTTTGTTGAGACCTGATTGAATAGCCGTTAATTATAGATCAGATTAGATGGCTATATCACCGAAATTACTTATGTAACTTGGTTTATATTATTTTCGCAGAGTAAAACTGAATGCCAATTGCTTTTACACATGCAAAAGCGTGAGGCCTACGTTAAAGTAACCTCTTTGATGAATTATGGGCACTGGCATGAGCAATATGGAAAACTGGATTGCACCTTCAATACTGTCTGCAGATTTCGCGCGTCTAGGTGAAGAGGTGGACAATGTATTGGCTGCTGGTGCTGATATTGTCCACTTTGATGTAATGGATAACCACTATGTGCCAAATTTAACTATTGGGCCATTAGTCTGTGACGCATTAAGAAAACATGGTGTGACAGCGCCCATTGATGTGCATTTAATGGTGTCACCAGTGGATCGTTTGATTGAGGACTTTGCCCAAGCGGGTGCCAGTTACATCACGTTTCATCCCGAGGCTAGTGAGCATATTGATCGCAGTCTTCAGCTAGTGCGTGATGCTGGCTGCAAAAGTGGATTGGTGTTTAATCCTGCAACGCCATTGCATTACCTGGATTATGTGCTTGATAAAGTAGATATGGTGTTACTCATGTCAGTCAATCCTGGCTTTGGCGGGCAAGCTTTTATTGAATCAACTATTGCAAAATTAACTGCTGCACGTGCCTTAATTGATCAATCAGGCTTCCCGATTCGTTTGGAAGTCGACGGTGGGGTTAAAGTCGATAACATTGGGCGTATTAAAGCCGCGGGTGCAGATACCTTCGTTGCAGGGTCGGCAATTTTTAATGCAGACAATTACGCGCAGACGATTGCTGCAATGCGCGCAGAACTGTCTAAAGCCAGTTAGCAAAGCGACACTTTATTTTGATGTGCTGTTTAATATGGCAGGCAAGCATACGTGCAAACACTTAATCCTGATTGGCTGTGTTTCGATTTAGATGGCACTTTAGTTGATAGTGTGCCTGATATTACATATAGCTTGAATGAAATGTTAGTGGCGTTAACGCTTGATAGTGTTGACGAGGCTGTCGCAAGAACATGGATAGGCAATGGCGCGGCAAAATTAATAGACAGAGCACTCACCTATGCCATGCAAGCAGCGCCAAGTGAGAAACAATTTGCGCAAGCTAAACAGCTTTTTTTTGCTGCGTATGAAAAAAATATCGCAGTAAAAACGATTGTTTATCCTGGTTGTATTGAGTTATTACAACATGTGTCTAGCAAAAATATTCCTATTGCATGTGTAACGAATAAGCCTAGAAAATTCACACCGCCCTTGTTAGAAAAATTATCTATGGCACAGTATTTTAATGCGCTCGTTTGTGGCGATGATATGCCCACACAGAAACCTGATCCTGCAATGGTGTTAGAGGCGGTCCGATTGTTGGGTGGCGATCCCACAGGAGGTTATATGATTGGTGACTCGCAAACCGACATGGCGGCCGCGAATGCGGCTGGAACGGGTGCAATTTATGTGTCCTATGGCTATAATCGCGGCGTTTGTATTGAAAAGTATCAACCCATCCAAGTGCATAGCTTAAATGAATTAATGCTTATGCTATAAGCTTGGTAAGAGTCATTCATAAATTAATAAAACAACATCAAATAGAGTTCAGACCATGTTTACATGTCATAGTAACAGTTGGCGATGGCGAGTTAGTTGGCAAAGGTATGCCAAATAATTCTTCGACGCTTTAACAACTATGAACTTAAACACACATGAACAAACAACAATTCTCTGATCTAGTCCGACAAGGCTACACCCACATTCCTGTCTATCGCGAAGTCGCGACTGACTTGGATACACCTTTAAGCGCTTATTTAAAACTGGCTAATTGCAGTTATAGCTTCCTGTTTGAATCTGTTCAGGGAGGGGAAAGATGGGGCAGATATTCCATTATTGGCTTGCAATGTCATGAGCATATCCAGGTGCGAGGCAATACTATCGAAGTATTTCGAGATGATACTTGTATTGAGCAGTTAACACATAATGAACCTCTGCAATGGCTTGATGAGTATCGCGCACGCTTTAATGTGCCAGAGCTTGATGCATTGCCGCGTTTTGTCGGTGGTCTGGTGGGTTACTTTGGTTACGACACCATTCGTTACATTGAGCCTAAATTAGGTGCATGTACTAACCCTGATGAATTCGCAACACCTGACATATTATTTATGTTGTCACGTGAAATTTTAGTGTTCGATAGCTTAAAAGGTACTGCCTATATTGTCGTGTTAGTATCTGCACAAGAGAGTGAGTACAATCAAGCGCAGGCACGTATTGATGAGCTGGCTTCAGCGTTGCAATCATCGTCGTCCTCACAGCCGTTGGATGTCAGTCATGAGTCTATTCGCGAATTAGATTTTGTATCTGGATTTAGTGAAGCAGGATTTAAACAGGCTGTTGAAAAAGCCAAGCAGTACATTACCGCAGGCGATGTGATGCAAGTAGTGTTGTCACAACGTTTAAATGCCAATTTCAAAGGACAGGCGATTGATGTGTATCGTCATTTGCGACGCTTAAATCCCTCGCCTTATATGTACTACATGAATTTGGGATCTTTTGAAATTGTTGGTTCTTCACCTGAGATTCTTGTCCGACAAGAAGGTGATGAGGTGACTGTACGTCCCATCGCAGGCACACGTCCACGCGGCAAAGATGAGCAGCATGATCTGGAATTAGAACAGGAATTGCTGGCCGATCCTAAAGAACTCGCTGAACACTTAATGTTAATTGATTTGGGGCGTAATGATATTGGCCGTATTGCAGAGGTAGGCAGTGTAGAGTTAACTGATAAAATGATTGTCGAGCGTTACTCTCATGTTATGCATATCGTATCCAACGTTAAAGGTATACTCGCGTCAGGCCAATCGTGCATGGATGTACTTAAAGCCACTTTCCCCGCCGGCACTGTATCCGGCGCGCCGAAGATTCGCGCCATGGAAATTATCGACGAACTAGAGCCGATCAAACGCGGGGTATATTCGGGTGCAATTGGTTATATCTCATGGCAAGGGGATATGGACACTGCCATCGCCATTCGCACCGCATTAATTAAAAATGGCACCATCTCCGTCCAGGCAGGTGCTGGCATTGTGTATGACTCAGTGCCCGACAACGAATGGGTTGAAACATTGAATAAAGCCAAAGCCGTATTACGTGCAGCGGCCATGGCTGAGCAGGTGACATAACAATGATTTTAATGATTGATAATTATGATTCGTTTACGTACAACTTAGTGCAGTACTTTGGTGAGTTAGGTGAGCAAGTTAAAGTAGTGCGCAATGATCAAATTGGTGTGTCAGAAATTACTGAGTTAAAACCAGATCATATAGTATTGTCTCCCGGGCCGTGCACACCAAATGAGGCTGGTGTGTCGTTGGATATAGTGGAAAGTCTCGCGGGGCAATTTCCAATCTTAGGTGTATGCTTGGGTCACCAAACCATTGGCCAAGCATTTGGTGGCAATATAGTACGTGCAAATGACATCATGCATGGCAAGACCTCACCGGTGTATCATCACAACCAACACGTATTCGCAGGCTGTGATCAACCGTTTACTGCGACCCGTTATCACTCTCTGGTTATCGAGAAACAATCGTTGCCAGACTGTTTATCAGTGACGGCATGGACACAGCAAGATAACGGAGAGATTGACGAAATCATGGGTGTGCGGCATAAAGAACTTCCTGTAGAGGGTGTTCAATTTCATCCAGAATCGATATTGACTGATTTTGGCCATCACTTATTAAAGAATTTTATTCAACAAAACGCATGAGTGACATTATTCAACAAGCATTAACTGCAGTGTTAGATAGGCAGGACTTATCTCGCCAGCAAATGGAAGCTGCAATGAATTGCATCATGCAAGGTGAAGCGACGCCTGCACAAATTGCCGGCTTTATTATTGCCTTGCGTATGAAAGGTGAAAGTGTTGATGAACTGACTGCTGCTGCACATGTGATGCGCAATCTGTCTACCAAAGTGACTGTCAATGCTGATCCACTCGTTGATACCTGTGGCACCGGCGGGGATGGACAAAAAACCTTTAATATTTCTACCGCATCATCAATTGTGGCCGCCAGCGCGGGTGTCAAGATTGCAAAACATGGCAATCGATCAGTTTCAAGTCAGTCAGGCAGTGCCGATGTACTTGAAGCATTGGGTGTTAAGTTAGAACTAAGCCCCGCACAAATTGCTGAATGTATTGAGCAAGTGGGTATCGGGTTTATGTTCGCTCCACTGCATCATAGTTGTATGAAGCATGCCATTGGCCCACGCAAAGAATTAGGCGTACGTACATTATTTAATTTGTTGGGTCCATTAACTAACCCGGCTAATGCGCGTCGGCAGGTGCTAGGCGTGTTTGATGATCAGTGGTTGCAGCCGCTTGCCCAGGTATTGCAATCACTGGGAACAGAACACGCATTGATTGTGCATGCAGAGGATGGGCTTGATGAAATTAGTATCTCTAGTGCCACCAATGTATGTGAGTTACGTAACGGTCAGATTGAGAGTTATCAGATTAAGCCAGAAGACTTTGATATTGATCGCTATACGCTAGATACAATAAAAGTGAATGATGTCGCAGATAGCGTCACTATGATTAAATCAGTGTTAAATGCTGAGACAGGCGCGGCCACAGATATTGTTTGTCTAAATGCGGGTGCTGCTATTTATGTCGCAGGTAAAGCAGACTCATTAACTGCCGGCGTGCAATTAGCGGCAAAACAATTGATATCCAATGCTGCACAGCAAACACTAGATGACTTAATCAAGTTTACCAACAACACTCACTAGAAGTTTAATCATGGCTCAGGATACTCCAGAAATACTTAGCAAAATTCTTGCGCATAAAGAAAAAGAAATTGCAGAAAAGCAAACTCGCGTCACGTTTGAGCAAATGAAAGAGTGGGCAAAAGACAGTGATGCCAAACGACCGTTTGAAATGATGTTACGTGGTGCGGCGAGTGCCAATAAGGCGGGTGTAATTGCAGAAATTAAACGCGCATCTCCAAGTCAGGGGATTATTCGTGAAGATTTTGACCCAATGGCAATTGCACGCAGTTATCAGTTTGGCGGTGCCACCTGCATGTCTGTGTTAACAGACAATGAGTTTTTTAAAGGAGGTGGACCGGTACTTGAGTTGGCGCGTAAAGCGTGTTCGTTACCTGCGCTAAGAAAAGATTTTATTATCGACCCCTTTCAGGTATATGAATCCAGGGTGTTAGGTGCAGACTGCATGTTGCTTATTGTTGCTGCGCTTGATGATGAAAAACTTCACTCGCTTTACGCATTAGCAAAAGAAAACAACTTGGATGTACTTGTTGAGGTGCATGATGAAGCGGAATTAGCACGTGCACTTGCATTACAGCCCACCATGCTGGGTATTAATAATCGTAACTTAAACACCTTTGATGTAGATCTCGATACCACATTGCGGCTAAAAGAGAAAATTCCAACTGAGTGCTTAATAGTGACTGAAAGTGGAATTCATACACCTGAGGATGTTGCCATGATGCAGTCTAATGGGGTGAATTCTTTCTTGGTAGGAGAAGCATTTATGCGTGCACCTGATCCCGGTGCTAAGTTAAAAGAATTGTTTTTCCCCAACAGGGCCTATTGATTGATAGCAGATTCGGCGCTTAGTGCCCATGCAAAAAATAGCGCACAAGCCGGAGCGTTGCGTGCTATTTTTAAATACATTTAACTGTAATAGTTTAGCGAGTACCAAAAACTACAATCGTCTTACCGTGTGCTGTAATCAGCCCTTGTTCTTCGAGTTCTTTTAACACGCGGCCAGCCATTTCACGTGAGCAACCAACAATTTTTGCAATCTCTTGACGAGTGATGCGTATCTGCATGCCGTCAGGATGAGTCATCGCATCAGGTTGGTGAGCAAGATCTAATAAAGTACGTGCAACACGGCCCGCGACATCCAAGAAAGCTAAATTGATCACCTTACGACTGGTCGCACGCAGACGTCGAGTCATTTGACCGGCGAGTAGCATTAAGATATCCGGGTCTTGGTGGGCAAGGTCGCGAAACTTGGTGTAACTGATTTCAGCCACTTCACATTCACCACGCGCAATAATTAGTGCACTGCGCTCGTCTTCTTCGAATAATCCCATTTCGCCGAAAAAGTCACCTTGGTTTAGGTAAGCAAGGACCATTTCGTGACCAGTTTCATCTTCAATCATGACACTGACTGAACCACCAGTTATATAATAAAGAGTGGTGGAAGGATCTCCGGCGTGGATAATACGACTGCCATTGCTGTAGCGCTTGGTATGGCAATTTTCGAGCAAGCGAGCAACTGTAGGATCAACTGTAGGCATTTTTATTTGTAAGCTTGACACAACAAGGAACCTCTGACTTCTGGTTTATTTTGATGAAGTCTAGGGTAGGAAGTTCCCCATGTCGATTTAATGAAGAATGAAAGGTAGTAAATGAACGTACGAATAAAATGGTTAGACCATATGAGCTTCGTCGGCGAGAGTGCCAGCGGGCATTCTGTGGTCATGGACGGTTCACCGGAGCATGGTGGACGGAATCTCGGCGCGCGCCCAATGGAGATGATCTTGCTCGGATTAGGCGGTTGTACATCGTTCGATATTGTCAGCATATTGCAAAAATCACGTGTGGCCATAGAAGACTGTATTGTGGAAATCAGTGCTGAACGGGCTGACGCAATTCCCGCGGTATTCACCAAAATACATGTTCACTATATTGTTAAAGGCGCGGCACTACAAGACAAGCACGTTAAACGTGCAGTTGATTTGACCTCTGAAAAATACTGTTCGGTCTCCATGATGCTCAAGCCTAGTGTGGACATAAGCTACGATTACGAAATCGTCGATACTGCTAATAATAACTAACAATAACACTTACCAATATGGCGCTAGATGACGCAAAAATCACCCTGTATGGATTTAATAATCTCACCAAGACGCTCAGCTTTAACTTCTATGATATTTGTTATGCCAAGACCAGCCAGCAACGGCATGAGTACATAGAGTATATTGATCAAACCTATAGTGCACAGCGCTTATCTGATGTGCTAGCCGAAGTTGCTAACATTATTGGTGCCACCATATTGAATGTGGCCACGCAAGACTATGATCCCAGTGGTGCAAGCGTCACCATGTTGATCTCTGAAGAGAATGCCTACGCAGAAGAACCTGATGACTTGAATGCGTCTATCGAAGCGCCCAGCGTGGTGGCGCATTTGGATAAAAGCCATCTCACAGCTCACACTTACCCCGAGTCACATCCAGATAGCGGCATTTGTACCTTCCGTGCAGATTTGGATATTTCTACCTGTGGAAAAATATCGCCATTAAAAGCGCTTAACTTTTTAATTGATAGTTTTGAGGAAGACATTGTTGTATTGGACTATCGTATCCGCGGCTTCACGCGCGATGTCACAGGGCAGAAATATTATAAAGACCATAGCATTTCTTCTATCCAGGAATTCATGTCAGATAAAACACGTCAGCAATATCAAATGATCGATGTGAATGTGTATCCGGAAAACATATTTCACACCAAAATGATGCTTAAAGAGTTTGAGTTAGACGATTACCTATTTGGTAATGATGACAACACCATGCATCAAAAAGAAATTGAGTATATAGAGAACCAGTTACGCAACGAGATGACGGAAATATTTTATGGAATGAATTTGAATTAAAGGTCTAGCTAGAGAGTGAATGACTGCTTTCGACCCATAGCGGACATTTATTTTATTGATTGAAATATTATTTATCAATTTATCTGATGAGTTTGTTCTAACTCATCAATCTCTCATTCAAGCATAAACATGAAATCAATTATTTGAATAAATTAGTTAATAATAAACATTTGACTTGTAATTTTTCAGTTATAAATAGGCATTATTTATTACTTTTATGATGGTAATTGTTAATCATACCGTAACCTAATCTCTTTGCAGCCATATGTTGGGCTTGTTCGATTTTTATTATAAAAATTAAAGTTAGTTTTATCATCTATTGCTTTATTTAAGTTGGGGACCAAGTAAATGCCATTCTATAAATTACTGACACCAGCGTTGTTATACTTTTTATTCCTCAGTCCAGCACATGCAGTGCAATTCACCAGTTTTACCGGCCTTGGGGATTTACCTGGCAGCAAATACATCCATTGTAGTCTTAATAGTATTGCTTTTGACGTATCCAGTGATGGCAACGTGATTGTGGGGCGAGGGAGTTCCGCGAATGGCTTTAACTATTAGAAGCGTTTAAATATGAAAACGGGATGATGACGGGCCTTGGACGACGTCTGCTGGATTTACCTGGCGGTGGTTCTTCAAGTGTTGCTCTTGGCGTGTCCAGCGATGGCACCGTGATTCTGGGCAGAAGCAATTCCGCGAATGGCAATGAAGCATTTAAATATGAAAACGGGATGATGACGGGCCTTGGGGATTTACCCGGCGGTGGTTTTTTTAGTGAAGCTCGTGGCGTGTCCAGTGACGGCACTGTGATTGTGGGGCAAGGCTTTTTGTGTCCGCGAATGGCGGAGAAGCGTTTAAATATGAAAACGGGATGATGACGGGCCTTGGGGATTTACCTGGCGTAAGAATAAAGTGTTCTACGTATTTTTCAAAGTTTAGCTTATGGCGTGTCCAGCGATGGCACCGTGATTGTGGGGCAAGGCCGTTCTGCGAATGGCACTGAAGCATTTAAATATGAAAACGGGATGATGACGGGCCTTGGGGATTTACCTGGCGGTGTAATATTACACTTATAAGTATTGCTTTTGACGTATCCAGTGATGGCACCGTGATTGTGGGAAGAGGCAGTTCCGCGAATGGCAGAGAAGCGTTTAAATATGAAAACGGGATGATGACGGGCCTTGGGGATTTACCTGGCGGTGATTTTTCTAGTGAAGCTCTTGGCGTGTCCGGCGATGGCACCCGCCCTATAACACAGATTGTGGGGCAAAGCAATTCCGCGAATGGCAATGAAGCGTTCATTTGGTCAGAAGCCTTGGCACTGATGTTGAGCGTTGAAGATGAATTGGCTGCAGACGGTATTGATATTTCAGCGATGGGATGGACTGGACTCACTACTGCCTTTGCCATAATATCTTTAATCTTGGTTCCGAAGATGGGTCAACCCTTGTTGGGTATGGTACTCATAACGGTAATATTGAAGCTTGGGCTGCAACGATTGCACCCATTCCATTGCCTGCAGCTGTGTGGTTGTTTGGCTCAGCATTGCTTGGATTTGCGGGATAACCTAGGTCAGATACATCGGTTGCTCAAAAGTGTAGAGTTGATGTCGCAAAACAGTTTAAGTAAACATTCAATTTTATATGAACAATAACTAATTCTTTATTGAGGCCGTTATTTTTTTACTATTCTTCGCAGTTAAGTTTATGTCCGCTTTTGTGCCGAAAGCTGACATTGAATGTTTATAATTTGCATCGTCCTTGATGCAACAATCTTCCATGTAATTTGATGTATTACTTAGTAGTCTAAGATTTTGTCAGCAGACATTATCGCTTTCGTTAAGCTATCTTTATCTGCAATGACAGCACCTTTTCTTACTTCTGTAACGCCTGCTGCTTCTGCACAATGTGGGCATACTAAAACGTTGCCTCCTGCGCTAATAAATTGATTGTATAAAGTTTCAATCGATTTCCCAGCGCCCCATGTTAAGTTTTGCGGCTGATGTTTATCGACCAATCTAACGCCCTCTAAATCAACAAATAAAGTAACTGATGATCCTTGTTCAGAGAGCATATGCCCTAGCTTTAAGGCCATGTTTACTGAATGAAGGTCGTTGGTATAGTTACTGAGGTGAATTAAAATATTTTGATCGTCACTGTGGTCTGAAGCATTCACAGCTCCCATTAGTGTGATCGATATTACTAACAAAATAGGTAGTATTTTTTTCATGTCGTTCTCCTTGCATAAGGTGCAAAAAATTTGTGTTGCACGCAATTGATTGACTTAAATGTGTTGCAAATTCTTAATAACGACAAAGAATCAACAACTTAAGTGTATAATGACATTCTAATATTTGATTAATCTAGCTTTTTGATGTAGGTCAGTTTCAAGGGTGAAACTGTTTTAGAAAACTAAATAAAAGTGTCTGATTGCATTTGCGCTGATAGGTGAAGAATAGAAACTCTAAGGAGGTTCTTGTTATGAAAAAGCTATTTGCTTGCGGTTTAATAACGCTAATTATGACAGCATGTGATTCGCAACCTGATGTCAGCTACATTCAAAATTATGAACAATTCATCCAGGCATGTACTTTTTGCGTGCCTTGCGCAGATGATTCAAGGCCTATTGGGTGTGTAGATCATGGTAATCATTGCATCCCTTTATGCTCTGGTGAGCATGTATGGATGACTGGTTTTAAAGGTGATTTAAAAGGGTGTCGCTGTACCGGCACAAATGATAATTGGGTGTTCCATAAGAAGACGAAAGTCGTTGAGCTTAGAAGGGCGCCTCTCGACGAATACGGTAACGAAATTGAATGACCGCTATCGCTACGAAATATGACGTTTGATTAAATATTTAAGTTCGCACTCACTAGATATTAGTCTTTACTATTTCTTCAACTAATCCTTTGCATTGCATTACCAGATCTCTGGGTTGGTATTTGGAAAGTTCTTTGAATAATACAACGCCTTTGTCAAATGTTGCGTCGCGGGTCGCGTCAATATTGTTGCCGGTTAATTCTGAATACTCTTTCAAGCGCATTTCCAGATGTTTTTCGATGAGTGCGCTTGCACCATAAGACTGAGCAATTTTTTCTTTGTTTTCTAAATACTTTCTGCCTTCTGTGTGCATTATTATGCAGGTTTGATCAAACACAATAATTTGTTCTAGCTCTTTAGTTGCGCTAGCTTCATCAGCAAATGCACTGTTAGTAAATAGCAATACAAATGTAGTTATCAAACCTGTAAATATTCTATATGGGTTCATTTTATTTGGCCGTTGTTAAATCCAGAAAGCACCTGTTGTCATGACTTTAGATACAGCTTGCATCGCTTTTTGCACAGGTTTGGGAAGATCAACACCACCTAAATTTCTTGCCGCATCACCATGCCTGCGTTCATCTTGCTGCATTAAGTCGATAATAGATTTACTTTTTTCATCTTGAGCGGGAAGTTTTTCCAGGTGACTTTGTAAATGTTGTTCTACTTGGTTTTCTGTTTCCGCAACAAAACCTAAACTCCATTTATCACCAAACAATCCTGCGGTAGCACCGATGGCATAAGACCCAGCATACCACAACGGGGTAATCATGCTGGTTGGAGTTTGTAATTCATTGAGGCGTTGTTCACACCAGGCAAGATGATCTTCTTCTTCCTTGGCAGACACACGCATCTGCTCAAGCGTAGCTTGATTGCGTGCAGTAAGCGCCTGACCATGATAGAGCCCTTGTGCAGCAATTTCGCCTGCATGATTGACACGCATGAGTCTGCCGCTAAGGGTTGCTTCTTGGTCATTTAGGTCAGCTTCAGGAATGTCATCCGCGGGATTGTCGCGTGATGCGCTACGTGAGGCTTTGGTCAATGTCCTTAAGCCACGATCAAATTCTTCTATAAGAGTGTCACAAAAGTTTCGTTTATTCATTAGTGTGAGTTATCAATTGCCTTGCCAGTAATGTTAACGGATGAATGACCTCAATGTCTAAAGCTGTCTTATCCAAGCCCAGTTTAAAATTCAGTGAGCATCCAATATTGGATGAAACAATAACATCAGGTTTAAGATTGTTTATTGTGTTGACTTTGCTATCTAACAAACGCTGATTACTTTCTTCTGGTGAGGTCAACTGCATACCGCCTGCACCACAACATGCAAGGTTATCATCAAATTCGATCAGCTTAATGCCGGGAATGTTTTTTAATAATTGATAAGTAATTGCTTGCTTTGTTGGTGCAACACTACAGGGAGTGTGTATAAGCACACACTTGTTGGTACTTGAAAATTTAAGCTCTTTTGCTGCCTGTTGTGTGTTAAACCACTCAAGTGCATCATAATGCGTGACATTACTATCAGTGAATTGCTCATCGAGCTGGCGGCCGCAGCCATTTGCAAATGAAAGCAAAGTAGTCGATGTATTTTTTTTAAAATAATGTTTTATGTTGTGTATGTCTTTTTCGGCTTGTTGAAGTCGACCACTATGTTGAGAAAGTGCGCCACAACAATATAGTTTGTCGGGAAACTGAGCGCTGACACCAATGGCATTCAATATGGTGATTAGGCTATTCAATGATTGTTGGTCAAATAAGTTGCCTGTACATCCTGGGAAAACAGTAATACTTGTTTCAGTCTGATTAGCTCTAAGTTGTGGTTCATTGGTTACATGCCTGAGCAGCTGCATATGTCGATGTGTATTAGGTATATATTTTACAAATCGACTGGCTAATTTAATGACTGTATGACCCCATTGTTGAGTCATTACATTGATGGTTAAGTTTTGCAGGATGCGTGCAGAACGACTTTGTTTGTGGCGATAAAGTTGTTTACCGGTATCGATAATTGTTTGGAAATCGACATTGGCTGGACAGACATGTTGGCACGTCAAGCAACCTGTACAACTTTGCATATGCGCTTCAAGGTGATCACTTGCATCCAGGCTGCCCTCGGCAAATGCTTTAATTAATGATATACGTCCACGCGGTGATTCTGCTTCATGTCGGCTAACCTGATATGTTGGGCAGTGAGGTAAACACATGCCACACATGACGCATTGGTCCGATGCGTTAGTGATATTCAATTTTATTGAATCAAGCTGTGTCGACATGTAATGCTAAATTTCTAAATGTAGGCAGTGTGCAATAAATAATTATAATAGCGGGATAGTTGCAAACAGTCTCTCTAACCGATTAAATACATTGGATATGAAATGAGTTATTACAAACGCCATTTGTTTATATGTACAAACCAACGTGAAGATGGCGTGTGCTGCCAACAACATGATGCACTTGAAAAGCGTAAGGAAGTAAAAGCACATGCCAAAGAACTGGGCTTAACCGGCCAGGGTAAATTGCGCATCAACACTGCCGGCTGCCTTGACCGATGTGACGAAGGGCCGGTGGCCGTGGTTTATCCGGATAATGTCTGGTATCACTATGAATCAGTAGAGGACCTCAAGCAGATTGTCCATGACCATCTAGAAAATGGGGTCGTGGTCAAGAGATTACAGATTTAACAATAAATTCATGGCGCGAAGGTTGACAATCTGATACCTATATTAGAAAATGCGCATATTCAAATATTATTGTATATTTGTTTTTACTCCTCCATCTACCCCTGGTAGTATGTTTAACGCGGTCTCTATTAAGTAGGCCGCGTTTTTTAGCTCGCAACCTCACTACTCCCGCCAGAGTGCTTGTCTGCAAAGACCGACTCTAGTAGTATTGCGCGCCTTTGTTATGGTCTTGAATTTAAAATGAAAACGTTTAGCGCAAAACCGGCCGAGGTTAGTCGTCAGTGGTTCCTTATTGATGCGACTGACAAAACATTGGGTCGATTATCAACCGAAATAGCCCGCAGATTGCGTGGTAAACATAAGCCTGAATACACACCGCATGTTGATACCGGTGACTATATTGTCGTTGTCAATGCAGAAAAAGTGCGTGTTACTGGAAATAAATCCCAGGATAAAATGTATTACCGACACACTGGTTATGTAGGCAATCTAAAAGAGACCAATTTTAACGACCTTATAGGTTCGCACCCTGAAAGAGTGATAGAGACAGCTGTGAAGGGCATGTTGCCAAAGAATCCGCTTGGTCGTGCCATGTTCAAAAAATTGAAAGTTTATGCCGGCCCTGATCATATCCATCAATCACAGCAGCCTGAGCCGCTAGACATATAAGCCGAACAAAATAGAAGAGTTATTATGGCAATTACACAATATTACGGCACTGGCCGCAGAAAAAGTTCATCAGCACGCGTTTATTTAAAGCCTGGTAATGGTGATATCACCATTAACTCGCGTTCAGACAGCCAATATTTTGGGCGTGAAACATCTCGGCGCATAATACGTCAGCCACTAGAGGCAACCGAATTATTGTCAAAATTTGACCTTAATATTATGGTCAAAGGTGGTGGCATGAATGGTCAAGCAGGTGCCATACAACTTGGCATAGCGCGCGCATTACTTGAATACGATCAAGAGTTACGTTCGCCGCTAAGACAAGGTGGTTTCCTGACACGCGACGCGCGTGAAGTGGAGCGCAAGAAAGTAGGTCTGCGTAAAGCACGTAAGAAAGAGCAGTTCTCTAAGCGCTAAATTACGCAATATCGATCAATCTGAATGGGCTGCAATTGCAGCCCATTTTTTTATCAGTGACTTTTTTATGACTAGGACCACAGTTTGTTATTACAATAGGGTTCTATGCTTGATATTTGTTAAAGCGAGCGTCAATTTATTCTGATAACTTGAGCGTATTACATTAGAAACAAGTCATTTTTGCCATGAAAAAACAACACACCTTCTTATACGTAATGTTTGCTTTGGTTGCGTTAGTGCTGATCCCACCCAGCCATGCTGCCAGCGCTGATGAGATTGATATCCGTGTGAACGCTGCCATTGAAATATTCAATGAGCGTGTCAAAGAGGGTAAGGAATTTTTAGAAAGTGCAAAAGGTGTGTTGGTTTTCCCTAATATTGTCAAGGCAGGCTTTTTTGTCGGCGGTGAATTTGGTGAAGGTTCATTACTAATGAATAACAAACATGTTGATTATTATCGTACAACAGGCGCTTCATTTGGCCTTCAGTTTGGCGCCCAAACAAAGTCAATTATAATTGTTTTTCTGGATGACGAAGCACTACGCAAATTTAGAAATAGCTCAGGTTGGCAGGTCGGTGTGGATGGATCTATCGCTATTGCCGATACCGGTGCAGGTGGCTCAATTGATACAACTAACATATCAGACCCTATTATCGCGTTTGTTTTTGGCAATAAGGGATTAATGATTAATGTGTCGTTAGCAGGCACCAAATATACAAGAATAAATAAGTAATTACGCGCGTTCTATTAATACAGTATCTTGTGACTGAACTGAGTTCAGTTGGAGTACATCATCTTCTGCATCTGCCCATATATTAGTTGCTGCTGCTAATCGTATTTCATCACCCTGTGAGATTGGTGTTGGGCCAAATCCTATGGCGATGCAGTTACCTTCCACCCAAAATGCAATTTCACCCGCTTTAACAACAGCTCTGGCATCATCCTCTAAATGCGATTCAACAGGCACTGAAAAATATACTTCTTCTCCCCACGTTTGCACGCTTGAATGTATCGGCAATGCAGCAAGAATTGCCTCTCCAGTTGGTGTATTGCACACGATGGCATTAATTGTGATATCGCCAAATGTAAATTTAATTCGATGCTGCTGCATAAATTTTGCAACTAAGCTTCACGCAATATCTGTAGCTCATTGCTGGCTGCAGTTTGTAAAAATATAGTGTCGACACCCACAGTGAGTAAAGTGAACCCCAACGCTTTATAAGGCGTAACATTTTCTGCTGAAACACCAAAGATACCAAGCTGAGTTGTTTGGTTATCACAGGCTTGTTTGACATGCTGAATCGCTGCTTGCACTTTAGGGTGAGTAATGTCGCCCATGTGACCGAGGCTGGCAGATAAATCATACGGGCCAATAAGAATTGCATCCACTGCATCTAAAGCAGCAATGTCGTCAATGCAGTCAAGCACCGCTTGGGTTTCTGCCTGTAATACAATGACAGTTTCTTGATTGGCTGTATCAAGATAATTTGCAAAGTCTTTGCCATATCCATGTGCGCGGCCCAAACCAACGCCACGTTTGCCTAGCGGTGGATACTTCGCATAGTTAATCACCGCTTGTGCCTGTGCCAGAGTGTTGATTTGTGGCACGATAATTCCTTGTGCGCCCGCATCTAAGACTTTTTTAATCCAGCTTTCATCGGGACCAGGAACGCGCACTAAGCAGGGACAATCATGTGCAGCTTGCAGAAGTGAGATCACCTGTTGTGGGCCAAATGCGCCATGCTCAGCATCGATAAATAACCAATCAAAGTTCAACGCAGCAAGCGACTCAACCACTTCGGCACTTGGTGTAGCGATTAATGTACCAATAAGTGTTTCGTTGGCGAGTAATCTGTTTCTGAAGGAGGTTTGCATGGTTAGAGTGTGGTGAGCCCTGAATCACCGCCAAGTAAAAGAACATCAGCAGGGCGGTGGGCAAATATCCCTACCGTCACAACACCAGCCATGACACTGATATCGCTTTCCATTTTTGCCGGCGCAAGAATTTCCAGATTATGGACATCTAAAATAATATTGCCATTATCAGTCGCAAAGCCCTCACGTAACTCGGGAACACCCCCCAAGCGCACCATTTCTCTTGCGACTGAGCTGCGAGCCATCGGGATCACTTCAACAGGCAAAGGAAATTTGCCCAGTACATCGACTAGTTTTGAGTCATCTGCAATACAAACAAATTTATCACTCGCATTGGCAACAATTTTTTCACGTGTATGCGCGCCGCCGCCGCCTTTAATTAGGGATTTTTGCTGTGTCGCTTCATCGGCACCATCGACATAGATAGGTAATTGTCCGGTGGCATTGAGGTCAAGTACCCGAATACCATGTGACTGTAATAACTCAGCGCTTGCTTCAGAACTAGCAACAGCGCCATCAATTTTGCCTTTAATGCCGGCGAGTGCGTCGATAAAGTAGTTTGCAGTTGAGCCAGTGCCGACCCCGACAATATCGCCAATTTGTATATAATCTATCGCAGCTTCAGCGGCTAATTTCTTTTTGTCATTTATATCCATAGACTATGTCCGTTGAAAATATAACGTCAGTACAGTGTTATTTGGCTTATTATTTATAAACATGCTTGAAAACATTTCATATGCTCATGTGTAGCGGTATACACTGCATGTTTAGGGTGTTTTGTCTGGTCCAGCGTCATCATTGAGACGTTGTGCTTAAAAATCAGAGACCCCATCATAATATATAAATATAGGCGAATTTAAATCGTGAAAAATACAAAATTGTCTAATCATATCACCGAATACGATGTAACTCAGGTGAATGAGATGATTTCTAATGCATCAGTTTATGATGTCGCGCAGGTGAGTGCATTGAACTTTGCCAAGCTGTTATCCAAGCGGCTAGCGAATAATGTATGGCTTAAGCGTGAAGATCAGCAAAGTGTCTTCTCGTTTAAGTTGCGAGGAGCGTATAACAAAATCTCCCATCTGAGTGAAGCGCATAAACGTGCAGGTATCATTGCTGCCTCTGCGGGCAATCATGCACAGGGTGTGGCACTGGCCGCACAGCGATTAAATATTGATGCAACCATCGTCATGCCCGTGACAACACCCAGTATTAAGGTAGATTCCGTCCGTGCGATGGGCGCCAATGTAGTATTGCAAGGCGATAACTACGACGAAGCATGCACACATGCTTATCAAGTAGCAGATGAGACAAATAAAGTATTTATTCATCCTTATGATGATGTGGAAGTCATCGCGGGTCAGGGCACCATAGGTAAAGAGATATTAGAACAATTTGACGGTCAGATTGATGTAATTTTCGTCCCTGTCGGCGGTGGAGGTTTAATTGCCGGTGTCTCGGCCTGGGTTAAGCAACACTCACCACATACTAAAATCGTTGGAGTGGAACCTGAGGATGCAGCAACGCTTTATTCTGCAATGCAGGCGGGCGAACGCGTTGAATTACCACAGGTAGGTATTTTTGCAGATGGCGTGGCAGTAAAAAAAATTGGCGAGAATACGTTTGAATTGGCCAAACAGTATGTTGATGAAGTGGTATTGGTGAGTATTGATGAGTTATGTGCAGGGATAAAAGATATTTTTGATGATACTCGTGTTGTTTCAGAGCCTGCCGGTGCGTTAGCCGTTGCGGGGGCGAAAAAATATGTTCAACGGCAAAAATGTGAGGATTTGAACTTAGTCGCGATCAATAGTGGCGCCAATATCAACTTTGATCGATTAAGGCATGTAACAGAACGAACTGAGCTTGGTGAAGGCCGTGAGGCATTATTGGCTGTGACCATACCAGAGCAAAAAGGCAGTTTTTTAAAATTTTGCACCTTAATCGGTAGTCACAGTATCAGCGAATTTAATTATCGCTATGCGAGTGATGACGCGGCGCATATTTTTGTTGGCATTAAATTCGAAGATGCAGAACAACAAAAGCCAATGATTATAGATTTGTTATCAGCAAATAATTATCCCGTGACAGATTTGTCTGACAATGAAATGGCCAAGCTGCATGTGAGACATATGGTGGGTGGGCGTTCACCTCAGTTAGACGATGAGCTGATTTATCGCTTTGAATTTCCCGAGAGACCGGGAGCATTGTTAAAGTTTTTATCCGTGATGGGTTCGCAATGGAATATCTCATTATTTCATTACCGAAATCACGGCGCGGCATATGGCAGAGTATTAATTGGCGCACAAGTACCGGCATCAGAAGTGCATGAATTTAAAGGATTTTTGGATAAACTTGGCTATGCTTACTATGATGAAACAGACAATCCCATTTATCGTTTGTTTCTAAAATGAGGGTAAAAAAAAGGGTCCGTTAAGGACCCTTTTTAATTCAAATGCTATTTGATTAACGCTTTTTCTTAGCTGTTTTGCGTTTAGCAGTTTTTCTTTTTGCTGTTTTACGCTTAGCTGTCTTGCGCTTAGCAGTTTTTCTTTTTGCTGTTTTGCGCTTGGCAGTTTTACGTTTAGCAGTTTTTCTTTTTGCTGTTTTACGCTTCGCAGTTTTACGCTTAGCGGTTTTCTTCTTGGCTGTTTTGCGCTTTGCAGTTTTACGCTTCGCAGTTTTTTTCTTAACTGTTTTACGCTTAGCTGTTTTACGCTTCGCAGTCTTTCTTACTGCTTTACGCTTAGCAGGTGCTTTACGTTTTGCAGTCTTTCGTTTCGCAGTTTTGCGTTTGACGGCCATTGGTGTTCCTCCAAACTTTAACGTTAACGTTTTTTGACGACGTGAGTATAAACAATAGTCTAAAAATTACTAGTTTTTTTATATTGTTTTTTAAACTTTTCGTCTGTGTTTTTTTACTTTTATAAGTTTTTAAAAAAGATTTTTAGTGTTTTTACAAAGCAATTGCATGAAAAAAACATAAAATATTATTCGCAAAACATGCAAATCTGTTTTATTTTTTAACATAACAACCATTAAATCGGATTTAAATGCCTTTTGTTTATAAAAATCTTAATAATGAATCCATTTTTTAGCATTTATAAAGAAATTATTTAAATTTATTCAAGTGAAAGAATATATTGCCAATGTTTTTCGCTAACAGGCATGACAGAAAGACGATTTCCTTTGCGTAACAGCTGCATATCTTGCAAAATTTTATGCTGTTTTAGTTCTTGCAGAGTAATGGTGCGCTTAAGTTTACGTTTGTATTTAACATCAACCATCATCCAACGTGGATTATCAGGGTCACTTTTAGGATCATAGTGTTTGTCTTTTTTATCAAACGCAGTGTGATCAGGATAGCCTTCGCGATGTATTGTCATGATTCCGACAATGCCTATGTCATCGCAATTTGAGTGGTACATAAAAGCTAAATCGCCTTTTTTCATTTCATCACGCATCATATTGCGTGCTTGATAGTTGCGCACGCCATCCCAGGGTTCAGTTTTATCTTTTTTTAGGTCGTCAATACTGTATTCACTAGGTTCGGTCTTCATTAGCCAATAGTGCATTGCAAAAATCTCTTTTATGAATTCAAAGTAAGCATTTATCCTAGCATATGGATAAACAACTGCTACCTGAGTGTGGGGGAGTAAATAAGATGGGAAAAGCGCACTCCATGAGTACCGTGGCATGAGCCGTTGACCTTGAACCAAAGGTTCAAGTGGGTTCACTGTAAGAGATTTAAGGCTCCCTGTCGAAGCAGGTATGCACACTATCTTTTAACGAGCAATCCCGGGGTTTGTAAATAGGCTCAAGGGATTTAACGACAAGCTCACGCATATCGCAGAGGCGCTAGAGATTAGTTTACGATGGGTTTTCTTATAATTCCAACTGATTAGAAGAACGAATGGCACTATCTATCCGCTCATGCAGGCTACGTACACGTTGGTTGATGTTAGAAGCGACTGTTTCGTGTTCTGATCGCTCAGATAGGAACTCATGTGCAAGATTTAATGCGGCCATTACCGTGATTCTATCAGGGCCTATTACTTTGCCGCTTTCTCTTACTTCCAGAATACGTTTGTTTAGGTAATTCGCTGATTCACGCAAGGCTTGTTCTTGTCCTTCGGGGCAAGCAATGCGATATTCCTTATCAAGAATTTGTACAGTGATAGGATTGGAACTCATAAATTATCTGTTAGCTGCTCGTTTCTAATGCCTTTAAGCGATTAATCATAGATTCAACTCGGTGACGCGCTTCTTCTTGCTTGTCAAGAAGTTTAGCTCGTTCACTACTGTAAGATTGTTGTTGAGCTTTTAACAATCGATTCTCTTCTTTGAGTTGATCGCATGTTTGAATTAGCTCATCAATACGAATTTCAAGTCGCTTAAATTCTTCTTCTGAAATATTCATATGACGTTTTTATTATTATGGCTGCAAATAGATATTAGATATTACCACAGCAGGGGTCAATACGACAGAGTGAAAAACCCTATAATTCCTTGAATGAACAGGATTATTTAACCATGCCTGGATATAAATATTTGAAAATAATGGTGGTAGACTGGAAAAATGCAACAACTTTCTTGCCAAGAATTAAATAATGCATTGAAGTCATTGGACTTCGGTGAGCGCGCTTCAGAATTACATGGCTTCTTATGTGGGGCCGTGGCACTAGATGTTTCCTATCCACTCGATAGTTGTATGAACACGCTGGCACCTGATCTCAGTCATATTAAAATCAATGCAGAACTGGATGACATGCTCACGAGTTTGTATGGGACAGTACGACAGCAAATGACAGATCCGGTCTTGCAGTTAGACGTGCTGGTGCCTGATGATGATATGGATTTGAGTACACGTGTGACAGCATTAGCAGCATGGTGCGACGGGTTTTTATTTGGCTTAGCGAATGCTGGCTTACAGGCGCATGCAGAGCTTCCTCATGACACAGCAGAGATATTAGTCGACCTTACTCGCATCTCGCAGTTGCATGGTGCTGACACGGGTCAAGAAGATGAAGAAGTCTCCTACAACGAGCTGCTCGAATATGTGCGTATGTCAGCCTTGCTTGTTGCAGAAGAGTTACAGCCAATCAAAATGACGGCGGAGATTCAATAATTGGAAAAAGAATTTGCTAAACGCAGGAAAAATTTGATGCGCATGATGGGGCAAGATGCTATCGCGATTGTGCCTGCCTCGACTGTAAAAGTTCGTAATCGAGATGTTGAGTTCGATTATCGTCAAGACAGTGATTTTATGTACTTAACAGGTTTCCATGAACCAGAATCAGTTGCCGTTATGGTGCCTGGTCGAGAACAGGCGCAATTCATATTGTTTTGTCGCGAACGTGACATGGAAATGGAAACCTGGAATGGACGACGTGCTGGTCAAAAGGGTGCAATGGAAGTCTATGGTGCTGACGATGCATTTCCAATCGGAGACATTGATGAAATTCTTCCCGGTATTCTAGAGCAACGCGCACGTGTATTTTACACCATGGGTGTTAATACCGAGTTCGATCACCGCGTCATTGGTTGGGTCAACCAAATTCGCGAAAAAGGGCGTGGAGGCTCTCATACGCCGCACGAATTTATCGCCCTAGAGCATTTGTTACATGAATTGCGCCTGTTTAAATCAGGTGTAGAAATTACTTACATGAAGAAAGCGGCCAAAGCCGCCATGGCGGGACATCGACGTGCGATGCAAAGCTGTCAGCCTGGCATGTATGAATATCAGGTCGAAGCTGAGTTATTGTACGAGTTTAATAAAGCAGGCTGTGACACTGCTTATCCTTCAATTGTAGGCGGCGGTGAAAACGGATGTATTTTGCACTATACCGATAATAACTGTGTACTTAACGAAGGCGATTTACTGCTGATTGATGCAGGCGCAGAGTACCACGGCTATGCCAGTGATATTACACGTACTTTCCCGGTGAGCGGCGAATTCAGTGAGCCACAATTAGAGCTGTATAACCTGGTGTTGAAGGCGCAACATGCTGCCATAGAAGCAGTGCAGCCGGGTAACCATTGGAATGACCCACATGATGCGGCGGTAAAAGTATTAACCAGGGGTATGGTTAAGTTAGGCATTTTGAAAGGGCGTCCTGCACAATTGATTAAAGATGGTGAGTATCGACGTTTTTATATGCACCGTACTGGACATTGGTTAGGTCTGGATGTGCATGATGTGGGGGATTATAAAATCGAAGAACAATGGCGCTTGTTTGAGCCAGGTATGGTCCTGACGGTTGAGCCGGGAATATATATTCCTGCAAAATCCAAAGGTGTGCCTAAGCGTTACTGGGATACCGGCATTCGTATTGAAGATGATGTGCGTGTAACGCGCAATGGCAATGAAGTGCTGACGCAAGCGCTCATTAAAGAAGCGCATGACATAGAACATTGGATGGCGTCCTCGCAACACTAGTAGAGCTCTTGTCACTATATGCATAACCCCGAATTAAATTTTGATATTGTCATTGTCGGTGGTGGACTGGTGGGCATGTCGCTGGCTGTTGGGTTGGCAAACACACCGTGTAAGGTGCTGCTGCTTGAGCAAAGTGAATCCGCTGCCTTGCACGATAATATCCTCGATTTAAGGACCACGGGATTAACACGTAGCTCTGAAAAAATGTTTTCTCAAGTCGGCGTTTGGCCAAAAATAGCAACATTGGCAAATGCGATTGAGCGCCTGGATATTTCTGAACAAGGTAATTTTGGAGGTGCTCGTATTGATGCGAATCATCATGGCATAGCACCAATCGGCTACATGGTGCCTAATCATCATTTGATGAAAGTACTCAGTGATGAAGTCGCACAAATAAATAACCTTACAGTGCTCTCTCCTGCCACGTGCGACGTTATTCACTCTCAGGCAAATGGCTACCAAATAGAAATTCAACATCAAGGCGTAACAAAACATATTTCCGCAGGTTTGTTAGTGGGTGCAGATGGAACACATTCAAAAGTACGTGAATTATTGAATATCTATGCGACACATAAGAAATATCATCAAAACGCAATCATCACTAATGTGCAAACGCAAAAGCCGCACAATAATGTGGCATATGAACGTTTCACTCAGCATGGACCATTAGCGGTATTGCCGATCCACGATAATCATTGCGCGTTGATTTGGACGCAGCATGAAAATCATGTTGACGACTATATGCAAATGAATGATGCGCGATTTTTACAGGCCTTACAGAAGGCCTTTGGCTATCGCTTAGGTAAGTTTATCGCTGTGGGACGTCGAGCGTCTTATCCTTTGGCAATGACCAGCAGCGATGAGTTAACACGTCAGCAAGCTGTGCTGATAGGTAATGCCGCCCAGACTGTGCATCCCGTGGCGGCCCAAGGATTTAACCTCGGCTTACGTGATGTGCATACATTGGTACATATGCTCACAAAGTTTAAGTTTGATCCCGCACAATACCCACACATGTTAGCTGAATATCAACAACAGCGTACGCCAGATCGGCAACATGTTATGCGCTTAACGGATGGCTTAACACGTTTATTCGCCCCGCAGGTTTGGCCGTTAAAATTGCTGCGAGGTCTAGGCGTGCGCATGATAGGCAGTCTTCCTGCGGCACAACGCAGCGTGTTGAGACGTAATATGGGAACCCGCCATTTACTAAGCCCGGAAGGTGATCAGTTTGGTCAATAGCGTTGCTCCATTCGATGTGGCTATTGTTGGTGCTGGTGCAGTGGGATTGGCTGCAGCCACGCTATTGGCGCAACAATATACACGTGTGGCCCTGATCGACCATACGCCTTTCACCCCGTGGCAAGCTGGGGATGATTATGGCTTGCGTGTAAGTGCACTTAATTTAGCGAGCATAGAATTATTAACACATATTGGTGTTTGGCGGGATATACGTGCCATGCGTGTCTGTCCTTATCAATCTATGCATGTATGGGAACAGCAAGCCGAGACGTTGATTAATTTCAATTGCCAGGATACAACGCACCCTATGCTGGGCGTGATTGTTGAAAATCAGGTGCTGTTGACGGCGTTGAATAACAAAGTCGATCAATGTAACAACATTAAGCGCTTTGATCGGCAGGGTTTGCAGCATCTATCAGCGATATCCGATACAGCGATGTTGATGGAATTAGCTGAAGGTGAGCGTTTAAGCGCTGAATTAGTCTTGGGCGCAGATGGGCAACAATCCATGGTGCGTGAATGTATAGGTGCCAGCCGCGTAACAACCCGCTATCAACAATTAGGCTTGGTATGTACCGTCAATACCGAGCAAGATCATCAGCAAACAGCGTGGCAATGTTTTACGCCTGTCGGACCATTAGCGCTGTTACCATTGGATGATCATGTGTGCTCTGTTGTATGGAGTGTCCCCGAACAACAATGCCAGCAGTTGATGGCATTAACCGAACAAGAATTTAATCTTGAACTCACGCAGGCGTTTGAGAATAAATTAGGACAACTGTCTGTGTGCTCAGTGCGAAAGTCATTTCCGTTGCAGGGTGCCCAAGCAAGTCAGTATATCGATCACCGAGTAGTGTTATTGGGTGATGCAGCCCATGTGGTCCACCCTTTGGCCGGCCTAGGGTTGAATCTTGGCTTTGCTGATGTGCACCATCTATTCAATTTACTACAGTCCTCTGAAAGGCCCCTAGGCAGCAGACGCGTGTTGCGTCAGTATGAACGTGCGCGTAAAAGTGAAAATATTATTATGCAGAAGTCATTAGAGATAATTGATACATTATTCAGGGAGCAACGTGGCTTGGTTAAACATGCGCGTTCTGTGGGTGTCAACATGACAGATAAAGTGCTGCCGTTAAAACTACTATTTATGCGCCATGCGCTAGGTGTGCCAATCTAGTTAAATTTGATGAGCAATAAGCACTTTTTTTACCGTCAATTACTACATAAACATTTCTCGTGTGTAAATATCAGTTAGAATCGACGGCCAAAATATTCAGTAGGTATAGGTAAATTTTTTAAACCAATAAAGTTTCGATTAAGGAATGAAAATGAAAGAAGTAAAGTCTATCGGCGACAATACCATTTTTGAAAAACGCTCAGGTCGCTATGCTGTTAGAGATGCGAATAAAAAATATATCAATGGTGACGACAAGGCCAAGATTCTTGCTCAAGCAGGCTTGGTGACTATCCCAGAGCCTAAAGCGGCACCAGTCGAAGAAGCAGCAGAAGAAAACAACGAAGCGTCTGCCGATGAAGCGGCTAGCAGTGAAGAAGCTGCAGAAGAATAATGAAACTCTGATGGTTCAGAGTGTTCTATATATCGATAGTTAATACACAGGAGAGCAACATGGCAAAGGCTACCGCCAGACATATTCTCGTTGAAAGCGAGCAACAATGTAATGAACTAAAAGATCAAATCGCCAATGGAACCGATTTTGGCGACGTAGCAAAACAACATTCTAAGTGCCCATCTGGCGCCTCGGGGGGAGATTTGGGTGAATTCGGTCCTGGCATGATGGTTAAAGAGTTTGATGAAGTCGTATTCAGTGCCCCAATCAATGAAGTTCAAGGACCAGTGAAAACTCAATTTGGGTACCATTTACTAGAAGTAACTGCACGCACTGATTAGTCAGCTAATGTGAGCAGGAAAAACAGTTGAAGATTGTTTTCCTGACATGTTTTGGCATTAGCTGAGTTCGCCACTGATAAACTTTTGCGCTTGAACAGACACAGGGCCGGCAAAAAATTTTGCCGCTTCTGACTGTTCGATCATTTGCCCTTGGTCGATAAAAATAATTTCGTTTGCCAGGCGATTTGCTTGAGCGAGGTCATGTGTGGTCATAATTATTTTTGTGCCTGAGGCTGCAAACTGCTGAATAATTTTTTCAAAGCTAATCACTGAAGGTGGATCAAGCGCGACGGTAGGTTCATCCAGTAGTATTACGCTGGGCTGAAGCACCCATGCGCGAGCCAGAGAGGCTTTTTGTAATTCTCCCCCTGATAACGTTTTTATATTACGCTCGCCTAGCTCAGCTAAGCCACACACGTCCAGTGCTTGTTGGCAACGTGCCTGGTGTTCACTTTTATCAATACCCGCTATGCGCAACACAAATTCAATATTAAATGCAATTGATTGATTAAAGAATGTTGGTTTTTGTAATAAAAATGTCCGCCAGTATTGATAAATATTAGGTTTGTGCGAATTCCAGTGGATGGCACCGGCACTTGGGCTTATTACGCCATGCAGCAGTTTTAATAATAAACTTTTTCCTGAGCCATTATGACCGAGCACAATACTTACACCGGGGCCATTAATGTCTAGAGTGAAATCGTTAATTAAGCGAAAGCCATGTGTTGAGTATGAAACGTTTTTCACGCTCAAAGGTAAGAATTGATGATCACGCTGAATGCTCATTAACTTATTCTGTATGGGCTTTGCGAATCACAATCATCAGACTCGTGATAGAGAATGATATGGTTAACAAAATAATACCCAGTGCCATGGCTAATTCTAAATTACCTTTGCTGGTTTCCAGTGCAATAGTAGTGGTCATTACGCGGGTGACATGATTTATATTGCCGCCGACTATTAATACTGCGCCGACTTCAGCCGAAGCACGTCCAAAGCCAGCCAATATAGCGGTGAATAAACTGGTTTTAGCATCTTTGAGTAAAGGGATTAAAGTCAGTTTTGTGGGTGCCCCCAATGCTTTGAACTGCAGTGCATGCTGTTTAAAAAGATCTTCAATGGTTTGTTGTGTCAGTGAACTTATGATGGGTGTGATGAGAATGCATTGAGCAATTATCATGGCCACTGAGGTAAATAATAGCTCTAAATTACCTAGCGGGCCGGAACGTGAAAGCAGCAAATAAAGTGCCAAGCCGACAACGACTGGAGGAAGTCCCATCAGCGCATTGAGTACACCGGTAATGAAATCGCGTCCAGGAAATTTATATGCGCCCAGCACAGTACCGAGAGGGATAGAGATAAATGTTGCTATCACTACCGCGGTGATACTAACCTTCAAAGATAGCAACACGATCTCAACTAGCTCAGGCTCTAGTTGGATAATTAATTTTAAGGCAGTGTAAAGAATGCCAGGTTCATCACTCATGCTATGAGTATACTGCCTGCCTTATCAATGCTACATCTAGAATTGTGCTTTTTTGACTGGTACCTTGGTCTCAACTACTTGGTCATGGCTAAATGTCAACGCCAGCGAGACCTGGTCTCCATCTTTTAGAGGTTCGACTGGGTTGAATAACATTAAATGATAATCACCTGGCTCTAGCACAAATGTACTGTTAGCCGCTATGTGCAGGTGTAAATGTGGAATCATTCGATATACCCCATCTTTTTCTACGCTGCGGTGAAACTCAATGGCTTTAAATGCCGGGCTACTAGCGCTATGCAAAATGATGTGTTCATCGGTCGTGTTGCTAATTGTCATATAGCCAGCCATGGCAGTTGCATTGGGCGGCGCTTCGCGTATCCAAGCACCTTCAATGGTGACAGGAGAGTTCTGCGTCTCATTGCAAGCGGTCAAGCTGAAGAGACAAATAATCGGCAGGCAAATAAATAATAGTGTGCGCATATCTTAACTTCTGTTTTGAAATTTGTTTCTATTATATCATCGCTGCCTAACATTTTAGCTATAGTGCGATGAGTATACATGTCTGAAATTATCTATACACAACATCATGTGTGGCTAGCGCTGAACGAAAATCAACAGTGTTCGCTAGGAATCACTGAGTTTGCTCAAGAGCAGCTTGGCGATATTGTGTTTGTTGATTTGCCTGAAGTAGGGGCGAACACACAAGTTGGTGAAGCGTGTCTGGTGGTGGAATCGGTTAAGTCTGCATCAGATGTTATTTGTCCAGTGCAAGGTGAAATAATACAAATCAATGAAGCACTTGTGAGTGAGCCTGAGCTGATTAATGAATCACCTTACGATCAAGGCTGGATTATACGCATCAAGTGTCTAAACGACGATGTAATTGAGGGTAAAATGACTCAAGATGAGTATAATAGCTACGTTTCACAAACTGCCGACTAAACGACATTGTAAATAATTCCGGGGGAGTAAATGGCAACAATAACGTTACAAGGAAATGAAATTCATACTAATGGAGACTTGCCTGCGATAGGTGAGAAAGCGCCAGACTTCGTGCTCGTCGATAAAGACCTAAAAAATGTTAGTTTAGATGAGTATGTGGGTAAGAAGAAATTGATTAGTATTGTACCTAGTCTGGATACACCGGTGTGTGCAAGTTCTACTAAAAAGTTTGCCGATTTTGCATCAGAAAGAAATGATGTAGTGATATTAATCGTCGCTGCAGATCTGCCATTTGCTATGTCGCGTTTTTGCACCAGTGAAAGTGTTGATAACGTGATTACATTATCCATGATGCGTGATAAGAGCTTTGCTGAAGAATATGGTGTGCTCATTCAGGATGGTCCGTTAGCAGGTATTACAGCAAGGGCGGTGGTTGTATTAGATACTGAAAATGATGTTGTTTATACCCAGCTAGTAGGAGAAATTGCGGAAGAACCTGATTATGATGCAGCACTAAGTGCGCTTGGCTAGCTGTTCGTTACCTATTATTTATATTCAGGAATTCTTCAAGCTGTTGTAACGAGTCAACAGGCGCTAGACATTGCATGCCTTGACAAACGTAGGCAAGCGTTGCACTGGCTTTAGATGATTTGCTGTTGAGTCCCTCAGGTAAGTCATTAGTATTCGCAGGAATTGCATAAACTTCACGACCAGGCATGTAATGCTTTTGACACGCATGTTGCCAGTTTGTGATTGATTCAAGATCACCTCTGATGATGATTGTTTCAGCTGCGTGTTGAAGCTCCTCATAACATTTGAGAAGTGAAGCATGGACCATAGGCGTGTCATTGATCTTTTGACTTGCAGATTCTAATGTGCGCTCTGCTGCAAGGATATATTTCGGTTCGCTAAGTAAATAACCTAACTTTAATAAGCTATAAGCAGCGATGCCATTACCTGCAGGCGTAGCTTCGTCTGAACATACTTTAGGGCGTTGAATTAAAGTCTCATGATCATGTGACGTAAAGTAAAAGCCGCCGTGCTGTTTATCTTCAAATTGATCGAGTAACACTTCGGCAATTTGAATAGCAAAATGTAAATATTCCTGGTTCCACTTCGTTTGCAGATTTTCTAATAATGCCTCTAACAAAAATGCATAGTCGTCTAAGTAAGCATTTAAATGTGCTGTTCCATCTTTATATGTGGCAAGAAGACGGCCATTAACAAACATATTTTGTTTAATGAAGGTTAATGACTGTGATGCGGACTCGAAAAATTTCTGCTGTTTAAACACGCGGCTGGCGATTAACATCGCCTTAATCATTAATGCATTCCAGCTGGTGAGCACTTTATCGTCTCTGCCCGGTGCGACTCTGCTGGATCGATGTTGATATAGTTTATCCCGAATCGCGATCCACTGCTGATAACATTGTTCAAGAGAGAGCTGCCTCTGCTCGGCATACTCACTCAAGGACACATATTCATGCAGGTGAAATTTGTCGGCGAAATTTGGGCCGCGGTCTATTCCAAAACGACCTTCAATAAGCGCATAGTCGTCTGCATCTAACAATGCTTCTAGTTGCTCACGCTCCCAGATATAGTATTTGCCTTCTTCGCCTTCTGAGTCTGCATCTAACGATGAATAATACCCTCCCTCGGGTGATTGCATCTCTCGTATCACCCACTCGGCGGTGTCCATGGCAGTGAACTTGAAGCGTTGTTCGCCGGTGGCCAGGAATGCCTGGCTATATAAGCTTAATAGTGGTCCGTTGTCATACAGCATTTTTTCAAAATGAGGAATCATCCAGTAATCATCCACAGAGTAGCGATAAAATCCTCCGCTGACATGGTCAAATAATCCGCCCGCAGCCATTTTTTCTAGTGTGAATACTGCACTGTGTAATGCATTGCTATCTTCTTCACCTGCCTGTTTGCTGCGAAGCCAGTCGCGAAGTAAGCGCTCTAGATTACTTGGATGGGGGAATTTGGGTGCGCTACCAAATCCCCCATGTTGCATATCAAAAGCGTTTAACAATTCAGTTTTTGCCTGTAACAAAATGTCTTGCGCGATATTTGCTGTAACTTGATTGGATTGATATAAATTTTTTAATACCGCTTGAAGTGATTGATTCTGCTTTTCTATATCTGAAGCTTTTTGTTGGTATGTATTAGAAATATGGATTAACAAATCTTTGAATGCAGGCAGACCATGGCGCGCTTCATCAGGGAAATAAGTGCCACCAAAAAAAGGCACACGGTCGTGCGGGGTTAAAAACATTGTCAGAGGCCAGCCTCCATTGCGCTGCGTTAATAAAAACTGCGCCGTTTGGTATATTTTGTCGATATCAGGACGTTCTTCTCGGTCGACTTTCACGTTAATGAAAAGCTTATTCATAAGCTCGGCCGTTTGCGGGTCCTCAAATGACTCATGTGCCATTACATGACACCAGTGACAGGCTGAATAGCCTATCGATAATAATATTGGCTTATTTTCCTGTACCGCCATGGTTAGTGCTGTTTCACCCCACGGATACCATTCCACTGGGTTCGTCGCATGCTGCAATAAATATGGGCTGGTTTCGTTACTGAGTTGGTTTTTGGCCATAAGTCTGTGGTCGTGGTTTACTGGTGAGTAGAGAATCTTACTAAGACAATCTATAAGACTATCTACTAGTAAGACTATATATTAGTCATTTACTGTCATGCTGTATAACTCAATCAGCATGTTAATATGCGCGCTATGTTAGTCCACCCTGAATTCGATCCCATCATATTTCAAATCGGCCCACTCGCTGTGCGCTGGTATGGGTTTATGTATTTGTGTGGCTTTGCCATTTTCTGGTATTTGGGGACACGACGCGCAAAAAAATCAACCAGCTTTATCGCGGTTGAGCAAGTCAGTGACTTTCTATTTTATGCAGTGTTGGGCGTCATTATTGGTGGGCGTATAGGCTCAGTGTTTTTCTATAATTTTGAACACTTCTTAAATAATCCCATTTATTTGTTTAGGATCTGGGAAGGCGGCATGAGCTTTCACGGTGGGCTTATTGGTGTATTAATTGTCATTTGGCTTTATCAGCGCAAGCATCAATGGGGTTTCTTCACACTGGCTGATTTTATTGCCCCTCTGGTGCCACCTGGATTGGGCTTTGGGCGCATTGGCAACTTCATTAACGGTGAACTTTGGGGGCGTCAAACAGATGCGCCATGGGGGATGATTTTTCCCCAGGTCGACCAATTGGCGCGTCATCCTTCACAACTATATCAAGCCTTCTTAGAGGGCCTGGTCATGTTTGTCGTGTTGTGGATATATTCTTCTAAACCCAAAGCAACAGGGTCAGTGTCTGGGTGGTTTTTAATTTTATATGGGGTATTTCGCTTTGTTGTGGAATTCGCACGTGAACCCGATGATCATCTTGGCTTTATTGCATTTAATTGGCTAACGATGGGGCAGTTACTGAGTTTGCCAATGATATTGGCGGGTGCATTACTATTATGGTTAGCCAACAAAGGCGCATTCAAACAATTCAGTCCATCATGAAACAATATTTAGAGTTATTAAATCATGTGTTAACACATGGAGTTGAGCAGCAAGACCGTACCGGTACAGGCACACTTTCAACCTTTGGCTATCAAATGCGTTTTGATTTAGCTCATGGCTTTCCATTAGTCACAACCAAAAAGCTGCATACTAAATCTATTATTCATGAGCTGCTGTGGTTCATTCGCGGAGATACAAATGTCAAATCACTACAGGAAGCTGGTGTCAGCATTTGGGATGAGTGGGCAGATGAGCATGGTAATTTAGGTCCTGTGTATGGTGCCCAATGGCGCGCTTGGCCCACGGCTAATGGCGATACGATTGATCAATTACAGGGATTAATTGAACAGCTAAAACAAAATCCACATTCACGTCGACATATTATCAGTGCCTGGAATGTTGGTGAAATTAGTCGTATGGCATTACCGCCATGCCATACCATGTTTCAGTTTTACGTGGCTAATGGAAAGCTCTCTTGTCAATTATATCAACGCAGTGCTGATGTTTTTTTAGGTGTACCATTTAATATTGCATCATATGCTTTGTTATTAATGATGGTTGCGCATGTTACTGATTTACGCGTAGGCGAATTCATTCATACATTCGGTGATGTGCATTTGTATAATAACCACCTTGATCAGGCGCGTCTCCAGTTGCAGAGAGAACCAATGCCTTTGCCCACACTTCGAATTAAACGGCGAGTAGATTCAATTTTTGATTTTGTCTATGAAGACTTTGAATTAATAAATTATCAATCTCATCCGCATATCTCTGCGCCGGTCGCAGTATAAATAGCCCAGTATGATTATTGCGATCATTGTTGCCGTTGCAAAAAATAATGTTATTGGAATGGGAAATGATATTCCCTGGTATTGCCCCGCAGATTTGAAATACTTTAAACAAACCACTTTAGGTAGTCCGGTGTTAATGGGGCGCAAAACCTATCAGTCTTTAAATATTAAACCATTGCCAGGGCGGCAGAATATCGTAGTCACACGGGACAAAGAATTATGTTTTTTGGGCTGTGATAAGGTTGCCAGTATTAATCAAGGAATTAATTTAGCCAAATCGAATAGTGCGCAAAAGCTATTTATTATTGGCGGTGCCGATATTTATCAACAATGTTTGTCGCTTGCAGAAGAAATATATTTAACAGAAGTGGACGCTGAAGTTGAAGGCGATCGTTTCTTTCCGCAATTAGATGAGTCGATTTGGTCCTTAACCAAACAGCATAGTTATGCTGCGGATCAAGACAATCCACATAATATGATTTTCAAAGTTTATTCACGCATTAACTAATCTTCTGTTTGGCTGTGCACTCTATTTGATAGATCTTTACAGGGTCAATATCAATTCTGGCGGCAGTGAGTTGATTGCCCCATAAGCACCCGGTATCTAATGCGAGTAAATTATCGCGCTTGACTAATCCAAGTGCTGACCAGTGACCAAAAATAATTTTAGCTGTATCGGCTTGACGTGGTACATCAAACCAGGCGTGCAGATGCTCAGGTTTGGCATCAAGCGGACCTTTAAACTCAAAATCCATTTGCCCTTGTTGGTCACATAAGCGCAAACGTGTGAATGCATTGAGTATGAGGCGCCAACGATCTCTGTTATTCAGATCAGGATGCCATTGATTGGGATGATTACCATATGCGTGCTGTAAAAAATCTGCATACTGATCAGAACGCAACTGTTGTTCGACTTCATGCGCGCAGCGCTGTGCAATCGGCAAGCTCCATTGAGGTAGCAAACCCGCATGCACCATTAACCAGTCGATATTTGCATCTATGTATAGTAAAGGCTGCTGGCGTAACCAGTCGATGATCTGTGTAGCATGCTGGTGTTGAAGAATGGCATTCAGCGAGCTGTTTGGCTTACATTTCTGTAACCCACAGTAGCAAGCGATCAAATGAATATCATGGTTACCGAGTACACATTTCGCTGCGTCACCTAAAGAGCGAATATATTGCACAGTTTCTATAGATTGCGGGCCTCGATTAACCAGGTCGCCGACAAACCATACCTGATCGTTTTGTCGATCAAAGTCTATTTTGGTAAGTAATTGCTCGAGTTCGCTGTAACAACCTTGCAGGTCGCCAATCGCGTATGTCGCCATCGGTGTGGTGTAAGTTACAAACCTCTAATGTAACACGCGAGGTGCAGATAATGTGAACAGCTCAATTTCCGCATCGAATTCGGTTCCGTCGTCTGCCTGCATTTGATAACTGCCGTGCATGGTGCCCACCGGTGTCTCTAACATGGTGCCACTGGTGTATTGGAAACCTTCACCCGGTTTTAAGTGAGGCTGTTCTCCAACCACACCATCGCCGCGGACTTCCTGCGTTTTGCCGTTAGAGTCAGTAATTATCCAATGACGCGTGAGTAACTTCGCTGGTACATCGCCATTATTTTGGATGGTCACGGTGTATGCGAAAACATACCGGTCTTCATCAGAACTTGATTGTGATTCTAGGTAAGTTGTATCAACACTAACAATAATGTTATAGGGGCTGAGTTCATTCATAGCGCCATTATGCCGCAACCGCATTAAAATATCTTTGATGTCAGTTGCAAAACCTTTTGCGTAGAAGACATCATGTGTGAATTTTTTCTGCCAAAGCAATAAAATTCTCTAAGGTTAGCTGTTGCGGTCGACTACCTGGATCTATTCCTGCATCCAGCAAATTGCTTTGGCTAAGAATTTTTTTGAGATTATTATTCACGGTTTTTCTTGGTTGTGAAAAACAGGTTTGTACAATTTGCTTGAATTCGGAAGTTAAATGCTGAGGGACGGGTGATTGCTTGTGAGGTGTCAAGTGAATGAAAGCAGATTCAACTTTTGGCTTGGGAGAAAAACTCTCAGCGGGGACATGAATTAATTTTTGTGTTTTACATTGGGCTTGTACCATTACTGAAAGACGCCCGAAGTTTCTATCACCACTGTTGGCGCATAGTCTGTCGACCACCTCATTCTGTAACATAAAGTGCATGTCGACGATGGAATCAATATATTCAAGCAAATGAAATATCAGCGGCGTTGAAATATTATAAGGTAAATTACCGACTATGCGGCGTGGGTTATTTGTTTGTGAAAAATTGAATTTCAATGCATCTGATTGATGTATCGTCAGCTTGTTGGTTTTAGTTTGTAACTGCTCAAGATCGAGGATTAAATCTCTGTCTAATTCAACGACTTCTAAATGATTAACTTTATTCAGTAAAGGTTGTGTTAATGCGCCAAGGCCGGGGCCAATTTCTATAATTTGATCATCTGGCTGAGGAGATATCGCAGTCATCAGCGACTGAATAATATTATCGTCAACCAAAAAGTTTTGCCCAAATCGCTTGCGCGCTCGATGCATAATACTTACTGAAGTAATGAGTACAGAGTGAAACTACATTAACACGTTTTAGTTATAGATTGACCTTTGGTGTTGCCCCAAGCTAGTGAGACGAACTATAGAGGCGTATAGAGTAGACGAGTTAAGGCGAGGACTCTGCAATAATATCAGGGTCCTGTTGAGATTTATCAACAGGTATAGCGTATGTGCCTATTAATGTGTAGTCATCACTGTTTTCTATTTTTGTTAGTGCAAGTGTGATTACAAGTTGTGGGTGGTACAGTAACAGCATTTCATGTGGCTTTAATGATTCAGACGTAGTGGAGTCAGTAATCAACGCCAAGTCTAAATTTAAGCCACGTGATATTTGTACTGATAATTGACGTAATGCGCTCAGAGGCGAGGCACTTTCATTCAAAGAAAGTGTTCCTAAGTAAGTGATTCCTACCGCTTGCGTGTCTTTTAAATTCTCAATAGAACGAAGTTTTTCTTTTAGTGGGCGTATTGTAAATGTTGAGGTTTCGCTATCACCATTGAGTAATTGAAATTCATTGCTTGAATTGAGCGTGATAGATTTAACATTATTGGTTTGAGTATCGTCAGCCGATACAACTGCCGCTAGGCAGATGCTTAAAACTAAGCAGGTAACTAATTTATTTGTCATGACTTAAAAAACTTTTTCCGCTCCGTAATAGATAGATTCAATATTTAGAATAGTTGCGCCGACTCCAGCAAACTTTGGATCTAGCCAGTCTTTCATATCATCATAAACAGGACCCTCAGTGAAATAATCTAATGATCCCTTTATTTGATAAGCTTCTCGCTCGGGCGCAATCATAAGTAATGAGCCGCGGCTGTTATTATTGATATTTTCCAGTGTCTTGTTAAAGAAATTATTTGCAATCAGTATGCGTTTCTCATCGAGCAGCTTAACGCATAATACCCATATCGCATTAGGTTCCCCTGAGGTGTCAACGGTTGTAAATATCATGCGCGGTTCTCTATTTTCCCACGCGTCTAAAAAAGCTTGTGGTAATGTGCTCATAATATGCCTTTAGTTTGCTAGCGTCTGTTCAACAGAAAATGCACCTCGAATCTGGCCGACCTGATAGCCAGTCGCTAAATCATTAGGGTAGGTCTTTTCTAATGCATTGACCAGATCTTCGCTCATTGTTTGTTTGTCGCCGTGACAGCTTAAACATAAGCCCTGAGTGGGGATGGCACGCATCATTCTCAATTTGGTACCGTTTTCATCAGTTACTTTTTCGCTATGAACTAACTGCTCGATGGGTGTGCCCTCGGCAAGTTGCTTGTCAAAAGAAATTAGCACCTGTTGTTCCCAGGCATCTGGCGCGTTGTTTGGGTTGCGATGTTTCAAGCTGGTGCGTTTAATAATTAAATCGTCGCTTAATTTATCGGCAATTTCTGGTGCTTTAACGCTACATGTCTCTATTGAGGCCACTGGTCCTCCCGATTGCATAGATGCAACAAGTGTTTGTTTGAGTTCTGTGGCCAACTGTTTAATTTTAGCTGCAGCGTGTTGATTAAATTCCTCTTGCTGCATTGAATTATCTGCACAAGCACACAGTGATATGAGTAAGAGGCAAAATGGAATAGTTTTCTTCATAATGTCACGCTTCCTGTTGTTGCATGGCGGTTACTTGTTCGCGAGCCAGATTCACTGCAGCGATAAGGCTGCCAGCATCACTGTTTCCTGAGCCAGCAAGATCGATTGCTGTGCCATGATCCACGGAAGTACGGATAATTGGTAGTCCTAGTGTGGTATTCACAGCGTTGCCGAAACCGATGTGCTTAAGCGTAGGGAGTCCTTGATCATGATACATGGCCAGGACCGCATCAAATAATTGTAGCTGTTTTGGTGTGAATATTGTATCCGCAGGATAAGGCCCTGTTAGATCAAGTCCATTGGATCTTAATGTCTCAAGGGTAGGCGTGATTACTTCAATTTCCTCATGCCCCAGGTGTCCTTGTTCGCCCGCATGAGGGTTTAACCCGCATACTCCGATACGAGGGTGTTGGATACCAAATTTTTTCACCAGATCGTTATGCAAAATAGTAATAACGCTGGTTAGTAATTGTGAGGTAATCGCAGCAGGCACTTCGGTCAGTGGCAAATGTGTCGTCGTTAATGCAACTCTCACGCTATCGGCAACCAATAACATAACAACGTCTGAGTTGGCATGTTCTGCCAGGTATTCGGTATGACCCGTAAAAGGAATGCCGGCATCATTAATGATGCCTTTATGCAGTGGAGCCGTGACCATTGCAGAGTATTCATGCGATTGAATGCCTCTTAGTGCTTCATCTAGGCACATTAAAACGTAATGCGCATTTCTGCTATCTAGCACTCCGCATTCAACGGGGTGTTTGACGGGGATATGTTTTACTTGTAGCTGTTGACTACCACGACTGGGGTTATCGGAGACAACATCAGTCATGTTTAGCTGCTTTGCACGTTTTAATAGTTCGTGTTTGTCAGCAATAATGACACAATCATGAAGCTGATCAGCTGCTTGTAAGATGATATCAAAGCCAATCCCGGCCGGTTCACCAGCCGTGATCGCTAGAGGCAGGTTAGTCATTGAGTGAAGGTAAGAATTTATTGGGCACTGAGATTTAATCTGTTTTCTACATAACTTTCGTCACGTAACTGGCGTAACCATAATTCTTTTTCTTCACTTACTTTACGTTGGCGAATAAAGTCACGTGCTTGATTGCGTTTTGCTTCCAATGAATTGTCATGTTCACGTTTATCCAAAACTTGCAAGATATGCCAGCCAAATCGGCTTTTAAAAGGCTCGCTAATTTCATTAACGGGTATGGTTTCAGCTACATCTCTAAATGCAGGTGCAAATACACTGGGCGCTAGCCAGCCGAGTTCGCCACCGCTGGAAGCGCTGCCCGGATCTTCTGAATGTGCACGCGCAAGTTGGGAAAAATCTTCACCACTAAGAATGCGTGATCGAAGTGAGTTTAAGTCGCTACGCGCTTCCTGATCACTTTTGACTGCGGTCGTTTTGATTAAGATGTGGCGTGAGAATACTTGATCGACCATCACTTTTTCTTCGCCCCGGATGTCTAAAATTCGAAAGATATGAAATCCGCTGCCGCTGCGTAGTGGTTTACTCACATCCCCTGGTTTCATGTTATTTAACTGACGTGCAAAAACACCGGGTAATTGACTTCTGTTGCGCCAGCCCAGATCGCCGCCCTCTAAAGCATCCTGCGCTTGTGAATGTGCAATCGCAAGTTGTGTAAAGCTTTCCTTGCCGCTGACTGCTTGATCATACAATTCATTTATTTGTGCTTGGCCCTGTTCAATATCTTGTGGTGTGGGGTCCTGAGGAAGCTGAATAAGAATATGTGCCAGGCGGTATTCAGTATTTGCATTTAATGATTCTGACTGGTTAGTAAGTAAGTCATCGATTTCATTAGGTGAGACCTGAATATTTGATTCAATAGCACGACGTTGCACTTGGCTAATTGTCATTTCCGTGCGCACTTGGTCGCGAAACGCAATATAGTCAATGCCTTGTTTGATTAAAGCTTGTCTAAAGTCATCTAAGCCCATGCGATTTCGTTGTGCCAGGTTACGCATCGCTTGATCAAGTGAAATATCATCAATGGTGATGCCGCGACGCTTTCCCCAGTCGATTTGTAGTTTCTCAATAATCATGCGTTGCAGTACCTGCTCGGCAAGGGTGGCTTCATTGGGAAGGTTGGCTTTATCACCTGCCTGAGCCTTAATTACATTAATTCGTTCGAGCAGTTCAGATTCTGTTATCACATCATTCTCAACCACGGCGACAATTCGGTCTACAAGTAAACTTGCGTGTGAACTCTGGGTTGCAAAAACAACCATGCAGCATAGGCTGGTGAGTAAAATTGCTTTGTTAATATTTAAAAGTATTTCTATCTTCATAACCACGGATATTGCGTTGTAATTGTTCAGTAAGTGGCGAGCCTAATGAGGTGAGCCCTTTGAGAGTCAATTGTATTTCGATGCTGTTGTTATAATCGCCGGCACTGTCATTAGTAAAGCGACGTGCTGCAACACTAAGCTTCCAACAGCAAGTGTCATATTCTAATCCACCCAGCAGGTCGAGGTCTCGAGCGTCTTTTAAATCATAATTCCATCTACCCACTGCGCGCCATTGTTCTGAGATTGGGTAGATAAACGAGATGTCTGACTGAGAGAAATCCTCTCTGCGGAATCGATGGCCAATATTAAATATAAAGTTATTAGCACTTCGATATTGCAGACGTGTATTAGTTCGGTTGAATTCTTCTTCTTGAGGGTCCCATAATGCAGCAGCAATGGCTTGCCAGCGATCCGTCAGGCTAATTTGTAATTCTCCAGCAATATTTGAAGATCGGTCGTCATCATCCTCTTCGCTATTGGATAATGTTACTTCTCGATCTTCAAAATAAAAAATTTGACCGAGGCTGGCGCGCGCAAGCTCATCGCCATTTGCCTGGTTTATAAAACGTGTGGTGATTGCGGCAGTCAACTGATTGGCATCAGAGACACGATCAGCGCTAGAAAAACGGTCTTTACGGAACAATTGAGCAAAACTAAATTCGTATTCACCTGTATCAAATAATGGAATATCTGTTTGATTTCTTTCTGGGGTATATAAATAAAATAAGCGTGGCTCTAGTGTATGTCTTATGTTGTTAGTAAATAATTCACGTTCGAAGATCAGCCCGCTATCAACAGAAAAACTTGGCAGTGTTCTGGTCGGATCATTGTTACCCTCTGAGCTTGATAAGTCATAACTGGTGTGTCGAAAACGTGTTGAGGGGATAAAAAAGTATCCCGGTGCAGTCCAGGGTCGAGTCACTTCGGTGAATAAATCAAGCCGATTTCCATCAACGCGATCATCATGATCGAAGGTCACCCATTCGCTGCGAGAACTAAATTCCAAACCCAAAGGCAAGTTAGAAAATGAATTGCCAATAACAACTTGTGGCAGTCGTTTGTATGGATCGTTAACCGGCAGACTTTCATCATCCACAATTTGGAATTGTTGCAAGCGCAAAAGACCACTCCAACTGCCTCCGAAATGCGCGTTGTTATAAATTAAATCGCCACGACGTTCTAATTGTCGTGTGCTTGATACACCAATCGAGTCGCCAAGATCCTCAAAATAATCATCATCGGAAGCATTGTTATAAGTTAAGTCGCCACGCAGATGATCAGTGAATCGATGATCATGGTCGATTGAAACCAAATAACGCTCATCGTCAAAGTCTCTATCATCTAAATACTGTAAATTAACTTCTCCAAAATTATTATCATTTAAATAGCGCCCATTCGCGCCCATAAATACACCCCGTTTTGATAAATAACGTGGCGTGAATAAGGCATCACGATGGGGGGCGATATTCCAGTAAAATGGCGTTTCTATATCAATGCCTGAATTGCTGCTGCGTCCAAACACCGGTGCTAAGAATCCTGTTTTTCTTTCATTATTGATTGGGAAACTCATCCAGGGTGAGTAAAAGAAGGGCACGCCTTTAAATTTAGCAGTGACGTTGCGTGCAGTACCCACGCCTTTGTCTCGATCTAACGTTGCTTTTTTCGCTTTAAGTTCCCAGTCGCGGTCTTCAAAGTCACATGTTGAATAGGTGGTATTTTTTAATTTTACGACATCCTGTGACACACGCTCGGCTTGGTCTGCGGTGCCACTGCCGTGCGAAGGGTGATACCAATAGCGCACATTTTCTGCTTTGGCTGTTTCATCTTCCGTCCAGTAGTCGACGCGTTCCGAGGTAATGTCTAAATCGGGATCGCGCAACAATACATTTCCTGTTGCAATCGCTTTCTTTTCTTTCTCAGAGTACTGTACGCGATCGGCATGTACATCCTGTTCGATACGAAATAGATGTACACGACGGCTATCATCACTGACATCTTCAGCTGTTGATGGTGCTTCACTAGGCTTATACTGACTCGGTTGTCTGCCACATTGACGCCATTCAGAATCTTGATCTGCAAATAGGCTGGTACAGTGGACGCATAGAAAAGTAAATATAAGTGCGCGCAGGTGCATGGAGTCTGTGTAGTTTCTTATAGTTATTAAAATAGAACGTGACGTATACGGTTCGGTTAAAACTTATCCTGCTTAATTCTGGTCAAACCGTGTTGATACGTTCAAATAATGGGAAACGGCTCACTTAAGGAACATAACAACGTCAATGGATACGATTATAAAGCATAAACGGCACAAAGGTGCTGTTTTGCCAATTGTTGTCATTATTGCAGGCATCGCCGTCATAACCACTATAATAGTATGGTTACTGATAGCAACCAAACCACAACCTCAAGCGACACTGCAACAACTAGCGCCAGTTAAAGTCGCTCTTGTCAGCGTTGAAAAACGTATGGTGCAGCCTTTTGAAACTGTCACTGGTCGATTACAACCCATTAAGACGGCGCAAATTCGTTTCGAAGTGGCAGGCATTATGGTGTCTAGAAAGATAGAGCCTGGAACTGTAGTTGATCAGGGTGCAATGTTGATGAAACTAGATGATTCAGATTATCAAGATCAGTTTCAACAAGCGGCAGCAGAATTAGTCATAGAGCAAAAAGGCGTGAGTCGAGATAAAAGCTTACTTGGCTATGCACAAAATAATTTAAAGTTACAACAGCAAGAAGTCTTGCGCTTAGAAAAATTAGTTGAGCGTAACCTTATTGCACAATCACAGTTAGATAGTACACGGCAAAGAGTATTTGATTTGCAGGCTGAAGTGGCGCGTCTTGAATATTCTGTCGCAACCAATAATGCACGTGTGACAATGAAGCAAGCGCAACGTGATTTGGCAAAACGTAATCTTGAGCGGGCAACCTTAAGTGCTCCATTTCAAGGGGTAGTGAATGAAGTGTTTTTGGAGGAGGGTGATTATGTCAATGCTAACGATATTGCTCTTACGTTGGTTGATGCCAGCCAGTTTGATGTGCAACTAGATGTGAGGGGTGAAGTTATTTCCAGCCTAGCACTCGGTCAAACAGTCGATGTAGGCATTAATGGCTTACAAACCAAAGGTGATGTCGTGGCAATACAGCTTGATCCTGATGTGGATACCAATACTCACCAAGTAAGAGTCAGAGTGCCAAGTGCACATGTGCAGTCCGGAATGCTGGCAAGCGTATATATGCCATTAGCTGTGCAGGGGCAGTCTGCAGTTATTCCAATTTCATCTGTATTAAATCAGTTTGGTAAATCATATGTATTTGCTTATGAAACCAACATGATTAAAAAAATTCCAGTCCAGCTAGGTCGGCGTATAGATAATGAAGTCGTTGTGTTGGATGGAATTATTGAGGGGCAAAAAATTGTTGCACGCGATGTTAACTCATTAAGTGATCAGCAACGCGTCATTACTGAATAATTAAATATATGGGTATTGTTCAGTTTTCAATTCGTAATTCGTTAATAGTTAATCTACTGCTATTGGTGATTATTATTGCCGGTGTTCTTTCATGGCGCAGTATGCCCCAAGAAATGTTTCCTATTGTTGATTTGGATTTAGTTCGTATTGTAACGGAATATGAAGGGGCGCCGCCAGAAGAAATTGAAAAACAAATCACAATCATCATAGAAGAAGAAATTGAAACATTGCCAGATGTTGACGTAGTAACCTCTGAGAGCTCGGAGGGTATTTCAAAAATAGAAATAAAATTAAAAACAGATGTCGATGTTGATGATTTCCTCAGAGAAGTGCGCTCAGTAGTGGATTCAATTGATGATCTCCCCCTTGAAGCAGAAACCCCTGAAATTAGCCGTTTAAAGACGCGCTTCCCAGTCATAAGTGTCACTTTATATGGTGATACTGAGCCGGGGATTTTATATCAAACAGCTGAAGATGTTCGTAGAGATTTGCTTGGGTTACCCGGTGTAGCAAGTGTCGGTATTGCCGGGGATCAAGAGTGGGAACTCTGGGTGATAGTGGACCCTCATGAAATGGCCGCACGCAAGGTATCGCTAAATGAAGTGCAAACAACGCTGACGCAAAACTTGCAAGATTTGCCGGGCGGATCACTGCAAGCTGCTGAAGGCGACATTCTCCTGCGTGGTATGGGTGTCGCACCGAATGTAGAGGCAGTGGGCGAGTTAGTGTTGCGTGGCACTAGCGGCGGTGGGCAGTTACTACTCTCTGAAATTGCCACTGTAGATTTGCGCTTGGAAGAAGCCGAGACAATCGGACGATTTAATGGCCAGCCCTCTGTCAACTTAACCGTCACGAAAACAGCACGTGCTTCAACTATTGATGTGGCCGATGAAGTCAAAGGCTATACCGCGAAGTTACAAGATAGATTGCCTGTTGGTATGCGGGCGGGGTTATTTAGTGACTTGTCTGTGTATGTAAAAAATCGCTTAGAAACCGTTATGTCTTCGGGCATTGTTGGCCTGGTGTTAGTGCTGATTTCTCTTTATATATTCTTGAATTTTCGTGTCGCGTTTATTACCGCATTAGGCATACCGGTTTCATTTTTGGTCGCAATAATATTGATTCATTATCTTGGCTACACCATAAACATGATCTCATTGTTTGCGTTTTTAATTGCGCTGGGAATGATTGTAGATGATGCAATCATCGTGACGGAAAATGTTTACCGCCACATGGAAGCGGGTGTGCCCCGCGAGCAAGCCGCCATGATTGGAGGCAAAGAAGTTTTTTGGCCGGTGGTTGCATCGACGTGCACTACCGTGGCTGCCTTTATGCCTATGTTTGGAGTCAGCGGTACGTTAGGAAAATTTATAGAAGTCATCCCGGTGGTTGTGAGTGCTGCTCTGGTTGGTTCATTGATTGAAGCTTTCTTAATCCTTCCTTCTCATTCAGCAGAATTTTTACGCATTGATAAAAAACCGCGTAAAGAAAGCAAGTTCTGGAAGCCGGCATTGGAGAAATATGTATCGATATTGCGTTGGGCGCTGAGTAATCGATATATCGTCTCGGTGATGACTATTGCAGTGTTATCAATTATTTTGACTTACGCTCAGACGCGACTACCTTACAATCAATTTGGCAACGTCGAGATAGGTCAATTTCTTATTAATGTCGAAACGCCCAATACTTATAGCGTTGAAGACTCCACTAAGCTGGCCAAGCAAATTGAACAGAAAATTACTTATGTTATTCAGCAAGATGAATTAAAAAGTATGTTGACTAATGTAGGTGTGATACTGGTAGATTTCAATCGACTCAAACTAGGCAGCCATTATATCCAGTTTATTATTGATTTAGAGAAGCCCGCGCCTAACTCATTAATTGAAAAATATATATCACCTATTGTAAATCTTAAATTCCGTAGTGAGGGTACACGCACGCGTAATACCGAAGACATAATTGATGAAATACGAAGCGAAATTGAATCTATCACTGGCATTCAGCGTTTTTCAATTTTGCGCCCTCAAGGTGGACCCTCCGGTGCAGATATTGAAGTGGGTGTTGTGGGTGAGGATATTGATAGCTTAATTGAAGATTCCGGGAAAATTAATAATTTTCTAAAGCGCGTGCCTGGAGTGAGAGACGTTAGACAAGATTTAGAGCCCGGCAAGCTGGAATATCAATATACGCTTAATGAGCGGGGACGCAATTTAGGACTCACGCAAGCAGAACTGTCAAATGCCGTGCGTACTGGGTTTGTTGGCTTGGAGGTAACGCACGTTAATTGGGTGGAAGATCGTTATCCAGTTCGTGTTATTTATCCAGACGCGTTGAGAAAAAACAGCAGTAGTTTAGAAAACCTTCCGATCACGCTTGTGGATGGTAGAACAGTGTATTTAGGTGAAGTGGCAGATATTGTGTTGGGCCGTGGGCTCGGAACAATATTACGGCGAGATGCACAGAGGTTGGCGGTCGTTACTGCTGAGGTTAATTTAGAGACCACAACACCGCTGGAAGTGAATGATCTAATCGCACTAGAATTTTCTGACTTAATGCATGAGTCAAGCGAGAACCAATTGTTATTTTTAGGCGAAAAAAAAGAAGCAAATGATTCTTTTAATGATATGTTTAACGTGTTGATAATATCACTGGCAATAATATTTTTTATTTTAGCTGCATTATTCAAGTCTCTGTTAGATCCATTTGTGATAATGCTAGCCATTCCTTTTGCAATTGTCGGCGTGGTGATAGGGCATATGATTTTTGACTATAACCTGCAATTTTTGTCAATGATTGGCTTTCTGGCATTAACCGGGATTGTAGTCAATGACTCACTGATATTAGTCGATTTTGCTAAAAAACGTCGGGCACAAGGATTTGCCTGTTTTGAAGCGGTAGTAGATGCAGGCAGAGTTAGAATTCGCCCGATATTACTCACCACCATCACAACGTTCTTGGGCATTTCGCCACTAATATTTTTTGCTAGCGGACAAACAGCGTTTTTGTCACCGATGGCAGTGAGTCTGGGATTTGGTTTGATATTTGCAACGGTGCTTATATTAATTGTGGTTCCGTGTTTCTATATGGTGTTGGATGATGTTAGACGGGTTACATATGATCGAATTTTCAATAAAGCAAGCCCTGATGCGCTCTGACATTTTATTGAATACATCTCAAAAGGCTTAAGAGTAGGCATATATGCTGAGCTTTTCGGTAGTTTTTTATTGCGTATTAAATGTTTCAAAAATAAAGCTGAGACTACTGCTTGACGCGACTAAATGCTTTTGAATGATTTGAATGCATAAAAGAGCTAGTTAACTAGTTCTTTTAATTCTTAACTAAACTGATACTATTGCCGGGCTATCAACACTGGGCATGACCATGAAACTCTCATCTAAACAATTAAAATCGCTGCCAAATAAAGCAATTACTTTGTTGGGCATGTCGGGTGTCGGTAAAACTACGCTGGCGAATAAATTAGATAGAAAACAATGGTTTCATTATTCTGGGGACTATCGAATAGGCACTAAGTACTTGGAGGAACCCATACTCGATAATATTAAAGCCAAAGCAATGAAAATTGATTTTTTGGCAGACTTGTTAAGAACAGACTCCATTTATATTTGCAGTAACATTACTGTCAATAATTTGGATCCGGTATCAACTTTTCTTGGCAAGGTAGGTAATGAAGAGTTGGGAGGCTTGGAGTTACAGGAGTTTAAGCGTCGTCAGTTCTTACATCGCCAGGCAGAAATATATGCCATGCTTGATGTGCCAGAGTTTATTAGTAAGGCAAAAAATATTTACGGTTATCCTAACTTCCTCAATGACGCAGGTGGAAGTTTGTGTGAGTTAGATGAGCCGCAAGTATATGAAGTGCTATCGGAGCATACATTAATACTATACATTCGTGCTGATGATGAGCATGAGCAAACCCTGTGTGAGCGTGCAGTCACCCATCCAAAACCGCTTTACTTTCAGGAAGCATTTCTTGATGAGCATTTGCAGATGTTTCTTGAAGAAAAAAATATATCATCCGCTGAAGAAATTGTACCAGATGAATTTGGTAGTTGGGTGTTTCCTAGATTGCTGGAGCATCGCAAGCCATTATACGAATCAATCGCAGATAAGTATGGTTATACGGTCAGTTTGCATGATGTGCAAAATGTTCGTGATGAAAAAGACTTTATTGACTTAATCAGCCAAGCACTCGATCGCAGTTAAATACTGCAATGTTATTTTGCCTTTAGTACAACATAATAATCTGCCAAGTATTGAGCGTGTTCGCACAGAAGGTGTGGACGTCTGTGCATCAGGTGAATTGGATACATCGCTTGCGAGTATAAAGATAGGCTTTTTAAATATGATGCCTGATGCTGCAATTTCTGCAACAGAGCGTCAATTTTTGCGTTTGGTGGGTGCGAACGACAATGTGAATTGTTTTTTTTACCCATTTACTATCCAAGGTGTTGAGCGATCAGCGCAAGCACAAACCTATATTGATGAATACTATGTCGATTTTGCAACGCTAAAAACACATGATGTCGATGCGCTAATTATTACTGGCGCAAATGTATCGCAGCCAGTGTTGCAGAATGAATTATTCTGGCCACAGTTGGTTGAAGTACTTACATGGGCAAAAAATAATATTCGCTCAACACTGTGTTCATGTCTGGCAACTCATGCGGCAGTAAAGGTTTTTTATGACATTGATCGCCAACATTTGGGAGAGAAGTGTTGGGGAGTGTTCAAGCACCAAGTAGTAAGCCAGCAACATCTATTGGTTGATCGGGTGCAGAAACAAATAGATATGTGTCATTCGAGATTTAATGATATTCCTGAAGAGTTATTAGTTAAGCATAATATTGATACATTGATTAACAGTTCCCAGGTGGGCGTACAATTAGCCGCCGAGCGTGATATGAGTATCGTATATTTTCAAGGTCATCCAGAATACGATGACATCAGTTTGCTAAAAGAATATAAGCGTGAAATTATGCGTTATATTTTCGGTGAGTTAGAGAGCTACCCCCCTGTGCCTGTCAATTATTTCGACCAGAATGCAATGAAGTTTATTTCTGATTATAAAACACTATTAGAACAGACACAGTTGGATCAGCTAGCTGATAAGCGCTCATTGCTTGAAGATTTTCCTGAACAAGAACTCAGACAGTATATTGGAAATCCCTGGAAAAATTCTTCAGCAACTATATTCTCTAATTGGATTGATTTTGTTGCAGGCTGAGCTGTTACGAAACTTTGTGGATCGCGCAAGTAACAGCACACCAGACATTAAAAACCAAATTGCACCAGGGATAGGCACAGGGCTTGCACTTGTCAAAGCAAATGATCCCGGGCCACCCGGTGTGCCTATGTCCCCTAAGCCATAAATAAAGTTTTCAGTGAGCATGTAGTCAGAAATGGTTGGCATGAGAGTTTGTGCTATTAATTCAGAACTGACACCCGCAACACCGAATGCTGCACCTGAATAGTCTAGGCGAGCTATTTCTATATTGTCTCTGCTAAGAATAATTTGATCCTGGCTGTTACCAAGAGTGAAGTTACTGTAAACATAATCTGCCAGGTAACCTCCGTTTTGACTCATGTCCGCATTTCTACCCAGGACAAGATAAGTGCCAGGGTCTATCAACAAACTTCCACCATTATCTATTTCATGAGCATTGCTACCATTGTCGCTAATAGTAATTCCGTCAAGGTCAATGATGTTAGCTGAGGCATTGAAAATCTCAAACCATTCGCCCGCTGTGTCCGAGACTTGTGCAGGGTTACTCATCACTTCGCTAACAAGTAGATCACCAGGATTGATATTTGCGCTATAGCTATGTGAGCTTGCAAACAGGAACGTAAAAAATAGGATAGATTTGAGTGTATTTGTCATGGCAGTCTCTCTCGTTAGTTATTTGCCAAGAGAGTAATGTCATTAGAAGAGTTTTCAACGTCGCATGTGCGAATCGCGCACGTAGTGCTTTAAGTGAGTCATGTCACTGCATGACTAAGGCATGCGGTGACATGGATGGATAGGGTTAACGCAATTAGAAAATATTTTTTGCCGCGAATCGCTGTTGTATTTGTGCTTCGCTAGGACGCTGTAAGAATGGTTTTTGACCTGCTTCTATCTTGCTAATCCATTTATTAATTTGCTGGTCATTATCCCAGATACTATCCATATTCTCGAGGTATGTAATGACTGCATCACGCTTGCCCCTTTTTAGTAAGTCGTTAGCTAAATCAAGTTCAGGGCCAAAAGCTTCAAGCTGCATTGAACCTGGTGTTTGACTCGCGCGAATTAAATGTGCGGCTGCTTTTTCTATATTATTTTGTCTGAGGCTGATTAAGCCTAAATATCGGTTTGCATCATGTATGGCGTTACCATGATTCCAGTTGCATCGGTAAGCGGTAGCAAGGTTAAGATAGTCATTTGCGTATTTTGCTGCTTTATTAAAATGACCATGTTGATAATGACTTTCTATGAGCTCAGGCAATTGATAAAAGTAAGACAACTCACTAGTGACATAAGCGTCATCAGGATTCCAGGCAAATTGAGACTTCCTGTCGCACTTGCCGCAAGTAAGATTGGTATCGCAATCATTTGCATGCACGCTGGTGATTGCCAAAATACTGCATAGTATTAATCGTCGAAACATAATGCGGACCTCCTTGTTATTCTTCTTCTGCTACGAAAACTATCGGCACATCATGTTCGGTATTTAGCGAGGGCTAATAGCTTTGCTTACAAAGTTATTATTGTGATCCGCGCTCATAAAAATGTGCTTGAGTTAACGTATTGCACGCACTTGACCGCTTATCCCCGACAAGTGGAAATATTCCCGAGATAACATTAAGCTTAATCAGGCAAATGAAAATTTTTCATCACACATGCTTTATTGTTATTGCAAAATGAACATCATTAAAACGCATATATGCGCATGTATTTGTTATGTGTTGCTGTGTTTAATTGTCAATCCAGCATCTGCGGAAGGGTTTGACTATTACGCGCAAGTAAATAAATATGCTAAGTGTGAGGCGGTATTGAATGTTATGGCAAATATATTAAGCGAGTCTGAACAAGCGTTTTATCAGCATGAACTTCATCATGCTTCACTCGATGCAAGAATTGTGGCATTAGAATTTGCTAAAGCAGGGAACTACCAAGAACAAGTTGTGAATGAAATTTTTACAACTTATCTTGATGAATATCGCAATCAGTTAAAGTTAAATGAAGACGTTGAAAAATTTATTGCAGCATTGCGTCCGCATGTAAAGAAATGCCAACAGCTCAATGCTATGCAGTCAGATATTATTAAACGAAAGAAAACTGAGACTCTAGAGGCGAGCGACTATTTGCCATGAATACAGCATGCGGATGATACGGGAATCCGTATCATCCACGCAGTAAGGTTTTTTTATAGTAATGGCGCAATCACTAAACTCACGATTGCCATCACATTAATTAAAATATTCATGGATGGGCCCGAGGTATCTTTAAAAGGGTCGCCGACAGTGTCGCCAACTACCACGGCTTTATGTACATCAGAACCTTTGCCCCCCAGGTTACCTTTCTCGACATATTTCTTTGCGTTATCCCAGGCGCCACCGGCATTCGCCATCATGAGTGCAAGTAGAACGCAGCCCAATAGTGCACCGCCAAGCATACCACCAAGGGTTTGTGGTCCCAGGCCAAACCCGACAACGACCGGTGCAACTACCGCAAGAAACCCAGGTAAGACCATCTTTTTTAATGCCGCTGTGGTTGCGATATCGACACAACGGACTGTGTCAGGTTTAGCTGTGCCTTCAAGTAATCCCGGAATTTCTTTAAATTGTCGTCGAATCTCTTTAATCATATCGAATGCTGCATCACCCACCGCGGTCATCGTCAATGAAGCGACCAGGAACGGAAACACACCACCAATAAACAAACCAATCAATACCATTGGATTACTTAAATCAAGATTTACCGCACCACTGCCATGACTACTGATTTCACTTATGAAGGCGGTGATAATTGCCAATGCAGCCAATGCTGCTGCGCCGATGGCGAAGCCTTTGCCAATGGCTGCAGTAGTATTTCCCACTTCATCTAAGCTATCGGTGATTTCGCGAGTTGTTTCACCCATCTCAGACATTTCTGCAATGCCACCGGCATTATCCGCGACCGGTCCATAGGCATCGATGGCCATGGTAATGCCCACCGTAGCAAGCATGCCCACTGCGGCGATGCCTACCCCGTATAAACTGGCCCATTGATTAGCAAAAAAGATAATCGCCGCAATACTCAGTACCGGAATTAATACTGATTGCATACCCGTTGCGAGGCCAGTGATCATTACGGTTGCTGGCCCTGTCTCGCCGCCAGAAGCAATTTTTCTTACCGGACTGCCACCTGTGTAATATTCAGTCACCAGGCCAATGATAATGCCGCCGACAGCACCGGATAACACGGCCGCCCAAACACCGGTTGAGATGCCCAAATACTGAATACAAAAATAGGAGACAACAATAAACAACAATGCCGCAGAAAAGGTACCCAAACGGAGCGCACTTGCAGGCGCCATATTGGTTTGAACTTTAACAAGAATAATTCCAGCTAAAGAACATAGCAGGCCAGCAGAAGCTAATCCGAGTGGAAGAAACATTAACGCGTCTTGAGGACCAAGTTCGGCTAATAACGTTGCGCCTAGAGTCGAAGCTATGGCAATTGTGGCAATAATGGAGCCACAATATGATTCGAAAATATCCGAGCCCATGCCTGCAACGTCACCGACATTGTCACCGACATTGTCAGCAATGACTCCAGGATTACGTGGATCATCCTCCGGGATTCCCGCTTCCACCTTGCCAACTAAATCTGCACCCACGTCAGCACTTTTGGTGAATATTCCTCCGCCGACACGCGAGAACAGGGCGACAGTGGATGCACCCATGCCAAAGCCATGGATAATGTGCGCACTCTCTGGGTTGGACCCATATAATAAGTATAAGCCACCGAGACCGAGCAGACCCATCGCGGCAACCGTTAGGCCCATGATGGAACCACCAAAAAATGCCACATCGAGTGCGCGATCTAATCCATGCTGATTGGCTGCTACTGTAGTCCTGACATTGGCATGTGTGGCGGTATACATACCAATATAACCGGCGCCGGCAGAACATAAGGCGCCAACAACAAATGCAATAGCAGTTGGTAGGCCCAGATCGGAAAAGAAAATGGCGATGGTCACCAGCGCAGCAAATGCAAATAGTATGGAATATTCGCGACGCATGAAGGTCATCGCGCCGGTATGAATCTCGTCGGCAATTTCTCGGACTTTTCCTTCACCAGGTGAATGACGCAGCACTATTTGATAAATAACAAAAGCGGCGAACAACCCAAAGATTCCCAGTGCAACTGGAATATGATCGATAGACATGGTTAGTATTACTCCCGTTAATGGTTGTCGAATCTAGTCACGGCATGTCTCATTAGATCAAACAACATATTATTATTTTTATTACGCTCTCAACGTTTATTATATAATCAATTGTGCTGTCACAGCTAATAATCAACTGAATTTATTAATCGCTTGTTAAAATGGCTTCATTATGGCGCGCCGAATAACCCTTAAAAATCTCAGATTAGAAACCCTGATTTTCAAGGAACGTGCAATTTTGTCTGCCATTTTGGTGGCAGGGACATTTATCCTGCTGATAGTACGGCTATACGATTTACAAATTACTAACTTTTCACATTATCAAACATTGTCAGATGATAATCGTGTGCGTGTGTTACCCATTGCACCAACACGCGGGCTGATTCTTGATCGTAATGGTGAAATACTTGCGGATAATACGCCCAACTATCAGCTTATGATTACGCCATTACAAGTCAGTAACATGGCTGAGTTGATTGATGATCTTAGTGAATTCATTTCAATTCAAGATCATGAGCTAGAGCGATTTTACAAAACGGTCAAACGTCAACAGTCTTTTCAACAATCACCGCTGAAGTTAAAACTTACCGAACAGGAAGTTGCCAAGTTTGCAGTGAATCAACATCGTTTCCCAGGTGTGGAAATTACCGCGCATTCAACGCGCTACTATCCGCAAAAAAATACTTTTGCTCATGCATTAGGTTACGTGGGACGGATTAACGAAAAAGAATTAAGCAAACTGGATGCGCAAAACTATCAAGGCACCAGTCATGTTGGCAAGCTTGGTATTGAAAAACGATATGAAGATGAATTACATGGTTTGGTCGGTCATAAACATGTAGAAATTAATGCCCAGGGGCGAGCGTTACGCGTTTTAAAAACTCAGCCATCCGTGCCTGGTGCAGATATACAATTGTCATTATTAGCACGCCTGCAAGAAGTTGCGCAGGATGCATTGGGTGATGAGAAAGGCGCTATCGTTGCTATTGATCCCAATAACGGCGATGTGCTTGCTTTTGTCAGCCGGCCTAACTATGACCCTAACGCATTCGTCAATGGTATTGGCCAAAGCGCTTATGCTGCGCTTAGAGATGATAAGCGTCGGCCATTATTCAATCGTGCTTTAATCGGTCAATACCCACCTGGGTCAACAGTAAAACCTATTGTTGCGCTTGCGGGACTTGAGTATCAGCTGACATGGCCGGAAAAAACCATGTATGCCGGACCTTTCTTTCAGTTACCCGGTAAAGAACGAAAATATCGTGATTGGAAGAAAGGCGGGCATGGTGTAGTAAATATGTATAGTGCGATTTCTCAGTCGTGTGATGTTTATTTCTATGAGTTGGGTGATGATCTAGGCATTGATCGCATGCATGAATTTCTGATTCAGTTTGGTTTGGGTGAACGCACAAAACTCGATACGGTAGGCGAAGTGAAAGGTCTTATACCTTCGCGCGCATGGAAACGTGCCGCACGTGGACAGCCATGGTATCCCGGTGAAACAATCATAACCAGTATCGGCCAGGGATATATGCTTACCACGCCGTTGCAATTAGCTGTCATGACAGGGTATATCGCCAATCACGGTAAGATGTATCAACCTCGATTTGTACGCGCAATGCGCGCGATTGATTCATTAAAGTTTATATCCATACCTTCTGTGGAGATGGAAAGCGTCAATGTTAAACAAGAAAGTTACTGGCAAGCAATCGAGCGCGCAATGGTTGAAGTAGTGCATGCACCCAATGGGACCGCGCGCCGCATTGGCTTGGATGCAACATATAAAATCGCAGGCAAAACAGGCACAGCACAAGTATTCGGTATTGCACAAGATGAAGAATATAACGAGGAAGAAACGCCGAAACATTTACGTGATCATGCCTTATTTGTTGCCTATGCACCGGTAGAAGATCCGCAAATTGCACTCGCGGTGGTAGTTGAAAATGGTGGCAGTGGCAGTTCCGCGGCAGCGCCGGTGGCGCGTAAAATCTTAGATGCGTATTTACTTGACGAAAAACCATTGCAAGATCCTAACCTGGACATTGCCAATTTAGAAAAAATCAACCAACAAATTAATCAACAAGAGACTCAGCACATTGTCAGTCGCTAAAGCCACTCTTTATGAACACCCATTAAGGGTGATCTATCATTTTTTAAAAATTGATACGGCATTGTTTATGGCGTTGGTCATACTCAGCATGAGTGGACTGGTCGTGCTATACAGTGCCAGCGGTGGTGACTTGGGCGCAATACAAAGACAACTTGTTCGCCTGGCGATTGGATTTGCTGGCTTGCTGGTCTTTGCACAAATTCCTTCTGATCAACTCAAAAGTTGGTCGTTAGCGTTGTATTTTATTGGCTTGGGATTACTTATTATTGTGCTGATTTCTGGCGATACCGGCAAAGGTGCGCAACGCTGGTTAAATTTAGGTTTTGTTCGTTTCCAGCCGTCTGAACTGATGAAAATATGGCTGCCCATGATGATGGCTTGGTACTATGCCAAACGCCCACTGCCGCCAAGCTTAAAAGATATTTTTGCCGGCTTTGCCATCCTCGCTATTCCTGCAGCACTTATTATCAAGCAACCTGATTTAGGCACGTCTATTTTGGTTGCGTTAGCAGGGCTGTTTGTTATTTTTCTCGCTGGCATTCGTTACCGTGTGATTGCACTTTTTATTGGGCTGCTATTAGCTGCCGCTCCGGCATTTTGGTTTTATTTGCGTGATTACCAGCGTGGTCGAATACTTACATTGTTAGATCCTGAGCGTGATCCTTTGGGTGCTGGTTATCATATTATCCAGTCTAAAATTGCAATCGGTTCGGGAGGTGCTTACGGGCGGGGATGGTTAAATGGCACGCAATCCCAACTTGATTTTATACCCGAGCGTTCGACAGATTTTATATTTTCAGTGTTAAGTGAAGAATTTGGGTTTTTTGGAACTTCACTGTTAATCATGGTCTACTTATTTATCATTGTGCGTGGTCTAGTCATATCTGCGCGGGCACAAACCTGCTATGCGCGTTTACTGGGGGGTGCAATTAGCTTGTCATTTTTCTCATATGTGTTTGTTAACATCGGCATGGTGTCGGGATTGTTGCCTGTGGTGGGCGTGCCATTACCTTTGATTAGCTACGGCGGCACCTCTATGGTAACGTTACTGACTATGTTTGGAATATTAATGTCAATCCAATCTCACAGAAAATTATTAGGCCATTGAAACACCTCTACTTAACCATCACAGCGCTATTTTTGGCGTTGCAGGCATCCGTTGGGCTCGCTGGATCGTATTATGCCCGAGAAGACGTTAAAAACTTTGTTCAATTTATGATTGATGAACATGGATTTGAACGTAACCAATTAAAATTGCTATTCAAGAGTGTCAAGCAACAAAAAAGCGTGCTGAAAGCGATATCTACACCGGCTGAACGCAAGAAGAAATGGTTTGAGTATCGGCCGATTTTTTTACAGCCTGCTCGTGCCGATGCTGGCGTCATGTTTTGGAAAGACAATGAAGCTATCCTTAATGAAGCACAAGAAATCTATGGTGTGCCGCCTGAAATCATTGTCGCGATTATTGGTGTTGAAACTTACTATGGGCGTATCACTGGCAAGCACCCCGTATTTGATAGTCTGGTGACACTTGGCTTCGGTTACCCTAAACGTGCCCAATTCTTTTTAAGTGAACTGGAGCATTATTTATTAATGTGTCGTGAAGAAGGATTTGACCCTTCAGAGTTGCTAGGCTCTTATGCCGGTGCGATGGGCGTGGGTCAATTTATCTCTAGCAGCTACCGTAATTATGCAGTGGATCATAATCAAGATGGAAAGCGGGATTTATGGAATAGCAATGAAGATATCATTGCCAGTGTGGCTAACTACTTTAAAAGGCATGGTTGGAAAAAACATCACGCGGTAGCGAGTTCAGCACAGTTCAAGGGTGATCCTAACAATATCGATGCAACCAATAAATTAAAGCCAAGTTTTAAATATGCGCAGCTAAATAACAAAGGCTTTATAGCGGATAAACCAATTGGTATGAATGAGCAAGTCTCATTGTTTGTTCTCGACGCCAGTGAGGAAGAGCAAGAATACTGGATTGGGCAACATAACTTTTATGTAATAACACGTTATAACCACAGTCATATGTATGCCATGGCGGTGTACCAGCTAAGTCAGGAAATCAAACAGCAATGGATTTTGACTGCGCAAAGCGCAAACTAACTCAGCACATACGAATAATCTGTATTGTTTTGTTAAGCACTATTTATATTGGCGCTTGCACTAACCCATACACCGTTAAGGATTCTGCGCCCAAAAAGCCAACGCGAATAGACCGAAGCGAAAAGGTCATTCCAAAAGTTGAGCCGAAGAGCAAATACGGTAATCCCAAGTCATATGTGGTGTTTGGTAAACGCTACTTTACCCTCCCTTCATCGAAGGGCTATGTCGAACAAGGTATAGCTTCGTGGTATGGCACCAAGTTTCATGGACGTCGTACATCCAGTGGTGAAACTTATGATATGTATGCGATGACTGCAGCACATAAAACATTGCCTTTGCCAACATATGCGCGCGTGACAAATAAAAAGAATGGACGTTCTATAATTGTGCGTATTAATGACCGTGGTCCATTTCATGATAATAGAATTATTGATTTGTCATATGCAGCGGCGACTAAACTGGGCATTGTCACTATGGGTACTGGGTTAGTTGAGGTGCGTGCGATAGATCCGCGCGCGAGTCAAACGGCTGTAGCTAATACAAAAGAAGACGTTAAGCAACAAGCGAAACTGCCTGAGGATGTGGTTGATGTTGCTGTTCCGGCTGAGAGCGTTGAGATCATAGAACCACAGGCGAATAATGAAGCCGCGTTTCCAAGTGCTGAAGAGCTTGAGCGAGAGTTGGAAATTTTCGTTCAACTGGGTGCTTTCCGCAGTCAAGAGAATGCTTATAAGTTACGTAATCAATATAGAGCGTATCAACTTGGCTCGATTGATGTGCGAACGGATAACTTTGAAGGTGCTCCTATACATAAAGTTTGGATTGGTCCATTATCATCTGTAGATCAAGCCGATGCGACAGTGGAAAAATTAAACCAGCTTGGGCACAGGGAATATAAACTGGTATTTCAAGAAAAGCAGTAGCAGCGCTTCTTTCTTATGCTTATTGAACATTTACGATTAATTTAGAGTTTCCGTTAATTCTCATATTAAATTCACATTCGCTATTAAATCCATGTATAAGTCAGTTCATTTTTTAATTTGTTTAGTTGTGTATCTATTTGTTGCAACGCCAAGTGTGTTTGCGGACCCTATGCCTATCCCCAAAGCGCCAATGATTGGTGCGAAAAGTTATATCTTGATGGATCATCAAACTGGGACAGTGATTGCAGACAGCAATCCTGATGAACGCAATGACCCAGCGAGTATTACCAAGCTAATGACTGCTTATGTCGTATATAAAACGCTGGCGGAAGGCACATTACAGTTAACTGATGAAGTATTAATTAGCGAAAAAGCATGGCGAGCAATCGGCTCACGTATGTTTGTAGAGGTCGGTAAACGAGTAAAAGTTGATGATTTGTTGCAAGGTTTAATTGTGCAATCTGGTAATGATGCCAGTATTGCGTTGGCAGAACATATCGCTGGTAGTGAAGAAGCGTTTGTTGGCATGATGAATATTGAAGCCGCAAGATTGGGATTGGTGAGTTCGCATTTCATGAATGTCACAGGACTCACGCATGACCAGCATTTTATGACCGCGCGTGATATTGCCACATTAAGTAGCGCGATTATTCGTGACTTTCCAGACCAGTACACACGCTATTCGCAAAAAGAATACACATATAACGGCATCACACAACATAACCGCAATACACTATTGTGGCGTGACCCCTCTGTAGATGGCTTAAAAACAGGGCATACAGATGCCGCCAAGTATTGTTTAACATCATCTGCTGAGCGCGATGGCATGCGTTTGGTAACCGTAGTATTAGGGGCGAGCTCTGCTGATGCACGTGCGACACATTCACAGGCGCTATTAAATTATGGTTTCCGCTTTTTTGAGTCACATCAATTGTATAGGGCAGGTCAAGCACTTATTAAAAAGCGTGCCTGGTATGGCGAGAAAAAAGAAGTGAGTTTAGGTATAAAAGAGGATATCACAATCACTATTCCACGCGGTCGCTATAATGATTTGAAGCCGTTCATGCAAGTGGCAAAACAATTACATGCGCCTATTACGAAATATCAATCTGTCGGTAAAGTGATAATTAACCTCGATGATACAAAGTATGCTGAAGTAGAATTAGTGGCACTAGAAGATATTGCTGAAGGGAGCATTGTGCAAAAAATCAGTGATTACGTCATGAGTTATTTTGAGTAAACAATGGCAATTGCATACTTAAACGGTGAGTATTTGCCTATTGAAGAGTGCAAGATTTCAGTGCTTGATCGTGGCTTTATTTTTGGTGATGCCATCTATGAATTGATTCCCGTGTATCACTCAAAGGCGTTTTGCTTGAAAGCGCATATTAAACGCTTATATCGAAGTCTTGATCAGGTGGATATTCACAATCCGCATAATGAGCAACAGTGGGGCGATATTATTCAACAACTCATCGATCAATCGGGGTTACAACAATTGTCAGTGTATCTTCAAGTCAGCCGTGGTGTGGCCGCAAGGGATCATGCCTATCCAGCCAATACTCCGCCTACTGTATTTGGCATGACAAATCCTTGGCCGTCAGCAAGCGAAGACATGTATACACATGGATTAAACGCAGTGACTGTTGAAGATATGCGTTGGGACCGTTGTGATATTAAAGTCACTAGCTTATTAGCCAATGTGATGAAAAAACAATATGCCGTGGAACAACAAGCACATGAAGCTATCCTGGTGCGTGATGGTTATGTGCTGGAGGGGTCTGCGACCAATGTGTTTATTGTTAAAGATGGCCAGGTGAAAACAGCACCAAAAGATAATCTCATTCTTCCTGGAATCACACGTGATGTGGTTGTTGAAATATTACAAGACCTCGCGCTTCCATTGATTGAGCAAGCTGCGACTATACAAGAATTAAAACAGGCCGATGAAATATGGATTACCAGTTCGACGAAAGAATGTGTGCCCGTGACACGAGTGGATAATCAATCAGTTGGATCAGGTCAGCCTGGGACTATGTGGAAACAGGTTTTCACTGCATTCCAGCAGCGCAAGTAATATCTAATGTCAGAGGACAATGGAAAAGTGAACGGTAGCGGACGCCATAATGGTTCTGGCAATGGCGAAGAACCTCAGGGTTTAGTGTTTCCCTGTGATTTTCCACTGAAAATGTTTGGTAAGAATACGCTGCACTTTATCGCAGCTGTTGATAAAACTGTCGAACAACATGTGCCAAGAGAAGACTGGTCTTCGACCAAGACGACAGCCAGTAAAAATGAAAAGTATGTGAGTTATACCATCGTGATCATTGCACGTAATCGAGAACAGCTTGATAAAGTCTGTGCTGCTGTCACCAATTGCCCAGAAGTGATAATGGCACTTTAGTATTGTAACTCGACTGATTGCGCATCATTATATTTTTTCTGTTTGCCAGCATCAGCACTAACCTTCAGTTAATTTAGTATACGTAACATTGCCAGCCAGCTTATGGTCTGCTTGGCAGTTGGGCTGTTGGCTGATGAGCGCAAGAAGTATGTTTTCTTGCTCTAGGATGGATAGATTGGTTGCGTTTTAATAGTAAGATCATATACATTCACTTACATAATATATGTGTTAGTACATGCAGCGATAAATTTTTTGCATCATTAAATATGCCATATGCGTTCTATGATAATCTTGCGCTTAATATCGACATTTGAATAAAGGAAATTGCATGGGGATCTTAGATAAAGCGAAAGAGCTAGGTGATAAAGTTAACGAATCAGTCACGGCTTTCAGTAGTGATGATGTTATTGCCAGTACCGTTATTAAAGCGGTAGAAAAGCAAGAAAAAGTCAATGCCATACTGGAACAAAAGGGCTGCAATTATCGTGTGGCAGATATTGAATTAGGTATGGGAATTCCGCCGACGGTTACATTTGGTGTGCGCAGAGTTTAATTCATATCTGATATTGTTATATACAATGCACATTGCTAGATTTTTTGTCTTTATAAGTAAACATTCAGGATCATAGCTGATGCGAAAAATTATTATTCTACTTGTTACTCACGGGGCGGTTGGATTGTTTGGATTCGCTTTAGGCATATATATGTTGCCAATTTTAGTCGCGCCACCGGCGCCAAGTGAAGCAGAGATAGAAGCTATGTCATCTCAAGTGCAATATACATCGCAGTTTCACAAGGACCTGGAAGGTAGCGACCGTTTTCACTGGGGGGAAGGTGTCGTATCTATCAGTGACAGTCATATTACATTAATGGGTGAGCTTGCGCCTGGGCCAGACTATAAACTTTATTTGTCGCCAAAGTACATTGAAACTGAGGCAAGCTTTGAGCGTGATAGAGATAAAATGGTACAGGTCGGTGATGTGAAGACATTTAATAATTTCATCGTGGAAGTGCCTGGTGATATTGACCCTGCACAATTCAATACAGTGGTTATTTGGTGTGAATCATTTAGCGAATTCATCACCTCAGCGAAGTATCAATGATCAGTGCTGTACAGCTAGAAAGTAGCAGCACTTTTTTAAACTAGCCATGTCAAACAAAACATGAACTTGTCGCAAATGTCAGCGGGCATTGTTACGCAGCATGCATGATAAATATTTATCATGATTAATCTTTATTAGCTGGAGCACCCATACTGGAAGTATTCAAGCCGGATGAATTTAAAAAGCAGAAATTTAAGAACACGAAAAAAGTTGCAGGATCATGCGCTGGAGGCTTTCGTGTATGCGGTGGCATCGATGGAACGGCATCGCGTTAACTATTATGAATAGACGAAGATTTCTAGGGCTTTCAAGCTTAAGCGCATTATGTGTCTCTAGCGCGATGGCAAATCAGGCAACGAAACAAGACCCACTCCAATCGACGCCCAGTGAAATTGAGGGTCCGTTTTATCCTGTCAATGCACAACAAGATAAAGACTTTGATTTAACAAGAATATCAGGTCATTCTCAAAGTGCATTGGGGCTGCCAGTTTATATCGAAGGCCATGTAGTGGATACAGCTGGGCAAGCGATTGAAGAGGCTAAGGTTGATTTGTGGCAGGCAAATGCAGCAGGTAAATACTGGCATCCGCGTGACCCTAATCCAGCGTTAATCGATGAGCACTTCCAAGGCTGGGCAATTGTAACAAGTGATCAACAAGGCCAATTTCGTTTTAAGACAATCCTGCCAGGTGCCTACCCTGTTGGTAATGGCTGGGTACGACCTCCTCATATTCACTTTAAAGTCACTAAGTCAGGATTTGAAACGTTGACGACGCAAATGTATTTCCCAGATCAGCCCTTAAATGATAATGATCGATTATTACAACGGAAAAGTCTTAGTGAACAAAAGGCAATGATTGCGCAAAAACTCGATCACAATGACAATACTCTCTATTATAAAATAGTGTTGCAAGAGTTGGCGGTCTAATATTAAGCGTAACTGCCAATCAATTTTTTGTGTTGCCCGGTAGTTGAAAACTAATAACAATTTATCGGGTCAAACTTCTAATTGGGTGCTTCAATGATTTTAGTGACTGATTAATAGTAGTTACTATTTTATTTAATTTTATAATTTGCGTAGGATATTAGCGTCAGTTTTACCATGCGTAGTCAGGAGAACATCATGAATGAATTACAGACAGAGTTTGATAGCACGTTGGAAAATATTAATCGTAGAAAGCTGCTGGTTGGGACTGCGGCAGTGGCGGCAGCCATGGCTGGCAGTAATGTTATCGCGTCGGATGACCATAAGCATCATCATGCAGCAAAGCATAATGATTTAGTGGTATCTGCTTTGGATTGTATAAAAACAGGTGAGGCATGTAGTCATCATTGCATACAACTCATTAAAGACGGCGATAATTCTGTTGCAGAGTGCCTGGAGATTGTTGAACAAATGCTACCGATGTGTCGTACTTTGTCATCACTTGCATCCGCAGATTCGCGACATCTATATGCGTTTGCGCAAGTATGTGCAGCAGTGTGTAAAGATTGTGAAAAAGAATGTGAAGTGCATGCAGATATGCACGCGGAATGCAAAGCATGCATGGAGTCATGTACTGCTTGCATTAAAGAATGTGAAAAATTAACTGCCTAGTCGATTTGCGTAGCACATATACACACGAGGGCTACATTACTATATAGCCCTCATGAACAAATAACTTAAATATATATTAATAAATAATAATTTTATTTATTAAATAAATACTATCACCTGGTTAAATTGGTTTGCGTGAATTTTTTATTGCAAATGTTTGTTATGAGTAGGGATTTGTACAGTAACGACTTATAAATTTATTTTTCAAATAAATTTATAAGCTTTGTAAATAGATAATATTCGCAGACATAAAAATAACTCAATAGTAGAAATACTATAGCTTTATTGAACAATTATATTGTTACTTTATTAATGGATAGCAAAATCTCTTCTACGTTATGATAATCCGGCTGGATACGATAATGCTGATGCTCATTGCTGACTAATAAGCTTGGGAAGTTATTAATATTAAGTTGTTTGAGTAAAGAGATTTCTTGTTGCAAAATCATTTGTGTTTGATCTGAGTGCAGATTCTCTATAAACAATGGGAGATAACAGCCAATTTGTTCGGCTAACTCTGTTAGTGTTTCGGTATCAGAGGGATTTCTTGCTTCAAGATAGTATGCGTGTTGGATGGCATGGGTCATTAACTCATCAAATTGATCGCCTTGTTGTCTGGCGGCAATCACTGCGCGACATGCTGGGTACGTGCTGCGTCTTGGCTGGCAGTGCGTCCAAAAATCGTAATTGAATTGTATGTGTGGAATGCTTTGTTGTATTTTCTGCCACTGACCAATCACATAGTTCCGAGTGCTTTCAGGCATAGGGTCATCACTGTCAGGAGCTAAGCCACCAAGTAATCTAACCAGTTCAATGTCATCTGCTAGTTGATTTTTTAGCTGTTCATAAATTGGACGAAATGCCCAGCACCAGCTGCACATGGGATCGTGGACATAATAGAGTTTCATAGGTGAATATTAAGCCTCCTGGTCCAAATATTTAAGACAGTAATTGAGGATTACTTTACACTTAATTCACGCAGACTCTAGTTCAATAGTTGCTATGCCTGATTTAGTCACGTCGGTTTCCTTATCCGAGTTGATCAAACACACCGCATCATGGTTGCGTAATTTGCACCGTGCCTCCAAGGAAAGGAAAAAAGAATCTATTACAGCATTAAGAGGGGTGATTTCAGCATCGCGAAAAACAGCCGTCTATGTTCGTCAACTGAACAAAAAGCGTGAGCGTCAATTCGAAAAAGAGAATGAATTATCTGAAATGTGGACAAATCTTAGTTTTAGGTTATATGACCTGGGTCTCTCACAGCTTGCAAAAAAGTGTGATCTAAAAGGACGTCACTGGGCGGACCCTGAACAATTTGATGACAAATTCTTGCAACAGGCTGATTTAGGCTTAGACGCGATGGAAAAACTCGCCAAGCAAATACTTAAAGAATTGATCGATAAAAAATCCAAATAGACTAATGAAACTTCATGCGTGGTCTTGTCTTCTGCGTCAGTAAATTCGCAATAGAGATTAAACCAACTCGTATTAATCCCATAATTGCCAATTGATGCATCTTATAAAGAGATAAATACATTAGCCTGGCCAAAAGACCCTCTATCATAAAACTGCCTTTGGCTTTGCCCATTAAATTGCCCATCATGTTGCCGACGGTGGCATGGCTGCTTAAATTAATAAGCGAGCCATAGTCAACATAGCGGTAGCTTGGCAAAGGATTGCCTTTTAAACGGGCTTTCATACTTTTAACTAACAAAGACGCTTGTTGATGTGCGGCTTGTGCACGTGGAGGCACAGTCATATCGGTATCATCCATGGGGCAGGCAGCGCAATCTCCGAAGGCAAAGACATCGCTATCGTTAGTCGTTTGTAGGGTTGGCTTAACGACTAAACGATTGTTTGTACTGGTTTCTAAGCCATCAATGTTGGCTAAAAAGTCAGGTGCTTTGATACCAGCAGACCATACTTTAATTTCAGCGGGAACAAGGCCTCCTTTATCTGTGATGTAGCCTTCACTAGTGGCTTCGACGATGCGGTGGCCAGTGAGGACTTCAATATTAATTTTCTCCAAGGCAGCCAGGGTTTTTTCTGATAGCTCAGGTGGCAGTGCTGGCAGAACTCGATCGGCTGCCTCGATAATTGTGATTTTTATATTGTCACGCTGAAACTGATCAATACCAAATTTAATCAACTGATTAAATGCTTCATGTAACTCAGCAGATAGCTCTACGCCGGTCGCGCCAGCACCTGCAATGGCCACCTTGAGTTGGCCTTTGCGCAAGGGTGCCTGTTGTGCATGCGCGGTATAAACGCTACGTAGAAGTGTATGACGAAAAGAATTTGCTTCCGCGGGCGTATCGATAAACCGGCAATGCTCTTTTACGCCTTTTACGCCAAAATCATTGGTTTGGCTGCCGACAGCAAAAATAAGTGTGTCATAGTCAAAGGTGCGTCGAGGAATATATTCAATGCCATGCGGATCGCGCGTTGGTGCAAGAGAAATCTGTTTGTTTTCACGGTCGAGTGTATCCATGCGACCTATTCTATAAATGAAGTTATTTTTATATGCTAATGCTGGGTAGCTGACTTCATCTTCGTAAGTATTTAAAGTGCCCGCCGCGACTTCATGTAATAGCGGCTTCCAGACATGGGTAAGCTCGCAATCAACTAGAGTGATTTTTGCTCTGCCTTTTTTACCAAGTTTATTGCCGAGCTTGGTGGCGAGTTCAAGCCCTCCGGCACCGCCGCCAACAATGATAATATGATGTAAATCTTGAGACATATTTATTCCGTTAAATATAACGCGCCGTCATTAAGCAAGGTTAATAATAAGCTTAAGTTGTCGTCACATTGTTTAAAATTGGATTGATAAATTTTACTTTGAGCACAAAGCGATTCTATCAAATCATTATGACTAGCATCGGTTTGAATTAAGCTGCCGTCGACATAAAAGTCATGCTGTTGTGATTTCACTATATAGGCAAATCGTGAGCCTTCATTTTTGATCAAACATTTATTTGATGCAAGATGATTTTTTAACTCAGTTAATGAGTATGTGTTGTCAGATTGCCGTTGTTCCAAATCGTTCCATGATTGATATTTTGGCGTGGTAATATAGCAGCCAAACCAGTCGCGAAGTTTTTCTGAGTCGTTGATGTATGAAGACAATATTGTGCGTATCTTATCTAAACTTTCTGCACTGATCTCGCCACTATTAGTTTGCACGGCTAGATTAGCATCTTCATAACGTATCGATTCGTTCAGGGATATTGCAAGATAGTCGGTATATTCATGTAATATTTCTTCGTGAGAAGGTGCTCTGAATCCCACTGAGCAGGTCATACAATCACCGCTTTGTGAAATACCATTATGACCAACACCGGGTGGTACATAAACGATATCGCCAGGATTCACTAACCACGATTGGCGAGCTTCAAAATGTTTAACTATTTTTACGGGTAGGCCATCTTGCAGCTCAGAATGGTCATCATAGTGGCCGCCAATCTGCCAAAGCCGTTGCCCTTGGGTTTGTATTAAGAACACATCGTAGTTGTCAAAATGTGGTCCTACACCACCGCCTTTAGGTGCATAGCTGACCATTAGGTCATCAATGCGCCAGCGTGGAATAAAATCAAACAACTCTAAAAGTGTTGCTGCGGCAGGAACATAATGGTCAACTGCTTGCACAAGTAAGGTCCAGTCACGCACTGGCAACTGCGCAAAAAAATCTTCATTAAATGGCCCATGTTGTAATTGCCAACTTTCATCATGGTGGCTGATTAAGCGCGACTCAATATGATTTTCGCATGCCAGGCCAGCAAGTTCGTCAGCACTAACAGGGTTGATAACATTTGGCATTGCGTCACGAATCAGTAATGGCTGTTTCTGCCAATATTCCTCAAGAAACAGCTCAATATCTATATCGCCAAGCGGGTGATGTTTCATAGGCTTTACGATTTGTTGGTTACTGTCTTTAACATTTCAATATGAGGTATATTATCTTCTAGATACATCTCGGATGTTTGGATAAATCCAAATTCAGCATAAAATTGATTGAGATATTGTTGCGCACTGACACGGATATTGGCGTCTGGCCAAGTATGTGCAATGTGATTAAGACATTGCTGCATGAGTGTGTGACCAATGCCCTGGCGTCGATAATTGATATGCACAGCAAAACGCCCAATGCTGGCATCCGTATAGCTAATACCGGGCGCTAACAAGCGTGCATAGCTAATGAGTGTATCATCGTCATAGCCCATAATATGTAGTGTTTGCTGGTCGCGATCTTTGTCGTCGAGTTCTGCATATGGGCAATTTTGCTCAACAACAAAAATGTCTATGCGTAGTCTGATCAAATCGTAGAGCTGATGGTTGTCAAGTTGAGAAAATGATTTGCATTTCCATTGTATAGATTTCATGGTAGCTTCATTAAATTTGTTCAAAATAGTGCTTGACCAATTACTCGATTCACCGCAATAGCGAATTATAGAAAATACTGAATTATGAAAGGAATTATATTCGTTGGCATATTTATTGTGACACTTTTTTTTTCATCAATATTGGTGGCTGAAAAGTCAGTTAACACTGGCAGCATAGAAATATTGCCCTCAGATTATGGCAAGTTTGGTTTGACTCCTTTCGTAGGGCCTGTATCAGATGAGGGGACTCAAGAAACTACACTGATATTTAACCAATTCATACATGGTAGAGAAGTCACTAAAGTTGAGTTACTTTTCTTCAGCAGTAAAAAAAATCTGATATTAGTCAATCAAAATGACTTTAAATGCGAGCGTGAAAAATGCTTCATTACATTCGATATAATACCAGACTATCAATACAACATAGAGTTTGAATTTGTTTATGGCAAAGATCAGCCTGACACTGATCAATCGATGCGAGCCATTCGCTATCGAGTAAAAGATATTGGTTTGCTAACAGGGCGTGTTAATAGAAAACATAAGTAATGCAAGTGTCAATGAAATAAACGTTATAAAGTTAACAAAATAGTGAAAATACTTGGCCTTAGCATCACAGTAATAACGCTTGGTGTAGCAAGTATCGTTATAGAACATTTTTTCTATCAAAATGTAAACCCGCAGGGCGAACTACATGAAAGTCTATTCTTGCCCATAGGAAGCATGCTTATTTTAATCGGTCTGGTCGGTATAGTTTTCAGCTTGGCAAAATTATTCATGCAGCATCTAATCAAGCGTAATTGACACAAGGAGCAATAGTTTAATGATTAATCAATATACTGATCATGCCGCGAATGAGCGCACTTATTTAGCATGGATACGTACCGCCATTGCTATTATGGCGTTTGGTTTCTTAATAGAGAAGTTTGATTTATTTATTTCCTATATAGGCAAGATGCTTGGTGATGAAGAGACATTTAAATCTTCAGTATCAGCAGAATTAGTTGGATTAACGTTATTTATTATTGGCATCGCAGTGATTGCGGGTGCGACGCTAAGATTTTATTCATATAAAAAAGCAATTGAAGCATCAGAAGTTGTGCCTTATGGTATAAAAAAATCAAATTTAATTTTGTCATTTTTATTGTTACTGATGGGCGTATTTCTATTTGTTTACATGGGGCATCAGGTATTTGAAAACGTTTAATTATGTCATGATGTCGCTAAATCTATTCTTACTCACTGTATTGATACTTTTGCAATTTACATATGCTTAGCTTTCTTGGCTTATTTGCTTCGTCTCTAGTTGGCGCAGCGATAGTCAAGCTGTCAATTTTAATGAGCGTTAAACTCTATGCTGGTATTATTTAACAAGCCCTATGATGTGCTCAGCCAATTTACTGATAATGACGGGCGAACCACTTTGGCTGATTACATAAAAATTAAAAATATTTATGCGGCAGGACGACTGGATAGAGACAGTGAAGGGTTGTTGCTACTCACTGATGATGGACGTCTGCAAGATAAGATAGCTAACCCAAAAAATAAACTCACAAAATCATATTGGGTGCAGGTGGAGAATCAGCTTGATGATCAGGCGATTAATAACTTGCAGAAAGGTGTCGCGTTAAAAGATGGAATAACCAAGCCAGCGCAGGTGTCACGTATAGAAGCGCCGCAAGACTTATGGCCAAGACATCCGCCAGTGAGATTCAGGAAGACTATTCCTACTCAATGGTTAGAAATTACCATATCAGAAGGTAAAAATCGTCAAGTGCGACGCATGACAGCAGCAGTTGGGCATCCCACGCTTCGTTTGATACGGCATCGAATTGGTCGCTGGGAACTGGGCAATCTACAACCCGGCGAAAGTACAATACTTGCTGACAATCATTCATTATAATAGTGCTGAGCTTATCAAGAGACTAGTCATGCAAATCACAGGCAAAGCAAGTGCGTTTATCTTGGGCGCATTTATATGTTTAGGTTTAAGTATTCTTGGCTATTTGCTAGCAAATGCGGCCATTGATTTTAAACAATATGATCGTAGTGTTACGGTTAAAGGTCTGTCCGAACGCGAATACTTGGCTGATATTGTCATTTGGCCAATTGAGTTTACGGTGGCAGATAACAATCTGGAGAGACTGTATCGCAGTATTGATGACTACACTTTTCGAATTAAATCGTTTTTAGAAAAAAATGATATTGCTGCAGAAGAAATATCATTTTCTTCGCCGTCCATAAATGACAAGACAGCACAACAATATGGTGGTGGGCCTGCACCACAGTATCGCTATTCAGCAAATCAAACGGTAACGGTTTACTCTAAAAATATTACAGCAGTCCGCAAGGTAATGAATCAATTATCCGAGCTTGGTAAACAAGGAATTGTATTTACCGGGAGTGGCTATCAATATCAAACTGAATATATCTTCACGCGTCTCAATGAAGTCAAGCCAGAAATGATTGAAGAAGCTACTCGCAAAGCTCGTGAAGTGGCGGATAAATTTGCTGAAGACTCTCAAAGCACTCTGGGTAAAATTAAGCAAGCCTCGCAGGGACAATTCAGTATTACTGCGCGTGATAAAAATAACCCGCATATTAAACGTGTACGCGTCGTTTCAACAGTGCAATATTATTTGTCGGATTAAGTCTGGGCTATGGCGATAAAAAACTTCCCATACGTTGCGTTATTTCTCGGCATTCTATTTATGCTGGTAGTGACATTTGGTGGGCAAATTAATCAAGCCACCAATAATACACTGTTACCTTTACTCACATTATTACTTATTTGTGAATTTGCATTTTTTCTGACTGCGATTGCAGCAATCATGACAGTGAAACAAATGCTGACGGTAGGGTATAACCTGAAAATGATTATCGTTGCGGTGCTATGTGCAGTGTCAGCTATAACTTTCTTGGTCAAAGGGTTCTCATTTTGGCCTGCTTAATTATTTGTTAACACTTGATTAAGCTAAGTCTTTCTTCTATCGCATTGATCATTGGCAATTTGGTGCCAATTATTGGGGTATTATTTTTCTCCTGGGAATTATTCCCACTGATTCTATTGTATTGGTTAGAAAATCTTATCATAGGTGTATTTAACATCATTAAGATGTTAACTAGTGGTGATGCTGAATCATATATTCAGAAAATATTTTTGGCTGGCTTTTTTACAGTGCATTATGGAATGTTTTGTTTCGGCCATGGGACGTTTGTAGTAGAGCTGTTTGGCAATCAGGATGATTCTCTTCAGCAAGTGCTTGCGATGATATTAAACACTGACCTTAAATGGGCGCTAGTTGCATTAATTTTCAGTCATGCTTTTTCTTTAATCAGTAATTATTATATACGAGGCGAAAATAATCAGCTGTCGACATCAGAAATTATGTTTATGCCGTATAAGAGAATTATTGTACTACATGTGTTTATTATATTCGGTGGTATGGTTTTGCAGTCATTAGGGGTGACACAATTTGGCTTAATTGCATTAGCGGTTATTAAGATTGTTGCAGATTTAATGGCACATAAAATGGAACATCGTGAAACTGAATAAATGTTTTGCTAGTTATGTCAACTCCTCAAGTATTATTCAAGCACTTAAGTGAACATGATTATAAGTATGTCCATCAAGCGATGGTGAATTTTACTGATGGGCGGACGTCAGAGACGTTAGATGAAATATGGTTTGTTGAACATGAGCCGGTATTCACGCTAGGTAGAAATGGTAATAAGAGTAATCTGCTGCAAACACCAGACATACCTATTGTCCATTCTGATCGTGGCGGCGATATTACGTATCATGGTCCGGGGCAATTAGTCATTTATTGTTTAATGGATTTAAAACGTTTGAACCTGAGCGTGAAGTCACTCGTTTATAGTTTAGAAGAAATGGTGATCAATTATTTGGCTAATTTCAATATCGTTGGACATAGAATAGATAAAGCACCCGGTGTGTATGTCGATTATAAAAAATTGGCCTCACTAGGATTAAGAGTGCGCAAAGGCTTTAGCTTTCATGGCATGGCGATCAACGTAGATATGGACGCCACGCCTTTTTCATACATCAACCCATGTGGGTTAACCAACATGAAAGTTATACAGCTAAAGCAATTAGGTATACAACAATCACTTAATGATGTAGCGTTATCATTTGAAACGTTTATACAAGATGAATTTTATTAATTATATTGTTTAATATCATATGGGTAGTCATCAAAAACAACGAGGTGCGGAAAAAGTCTCGCGCATTCCCATAAAAGTACTACCGTCAGATGCTGTATTGCGCAAGCCGGATTGGATACGTATCAAGATTACTAACTCTGACAAAGTTTCGCATTTAAAAAAGCTTATTAAACAACATGATTTATATACCGTATGCGAAGAAGCGTCTTGTCCTAACTTAAATGAATGTTATGCCCATGGTACGGCGACATTCATGATACTTGGCGACTTATGTACACGCCGTTGTCCATTTTGCGATGTCGCTCATGGTCGGCCTCAACCTCCTGATGAAGAAGAACCGCGTAAGCTGGCAGAAACAATTAAATTAATGCAGCTTAATTATGTGGTTATTACATCAGTGGATCGAGATGATCTAAAGGATGGTGGTGCGACACATTTTCAGAAATGTATCGAACACGTACGCAGATTGAATCCAGATATAAAAATAGAAGTGCTTGTACCAGACTTTCGTGGCCGAATGGACAGAGCATTAACAGCGTTACAACCACAGTTGCCTGATGTGTTTAACCATAATCTAGAAACGGTTCCGCGATTATATAAACAAGCCCGGCCAGGGTCAGATTATCAATGGTCGCTCGACTTGCTTAACAAATTCAAACTAGACAATCCTCATATCCCTACCAAGTCAGGTCTTATGCTGGGTTTAGGCGAACAGTTAGATGAAGTCAGGCAAGTCATGCGCGACCTGCGTGAACATCAATGCGATATGTTAACGCTCGGTCAATATCTGCAACCATCAAAACATCATTTACCTGTGATGCGTTATGTAACACCCGAAGAATTCAACATACTGAAAGAAGAGGGGCTTGCAATGGGATTTGCCAATGTCGCTAGTGGACCCATGGTGCGGTCGTCATATCACGCGGATCAACAAGCCGCAGAGAGTCGGCAATAGCTAAATAGGAAATCGTAACTGAATATATATAATTAAATTTATACTTTGTTTATTATTAATCTGTACGTGCAATCATTATTAAGAGATAAATTTGCATGAATTTCTAGCAAGAGTCCGTTTTCAGCGCAAAAGCGGTGATTAATAGATATGTTGAAGTATATTTATATATTAATCTGTAAGTACTCCTCAAGGTCTAACTCTCGTGTTTTACTAAAGACATACGATACTTCTACACCAAAGCTTTGCGCTACAACATTTGGGTCGCCATTCGCTTTCAATAGAGCAGATTTCATAAGCTCTATTTCAGTGGATCTAATCCGATCAATAAGATCAAATACTTGATCAGAGTTTTCATTATCTTTGCTTATCATTGATTGAAACTATTTGGTTTTTTATTTAGTTGATTGAACCGAGTAATAATTTGTTTGCTATCTCACCCAAGACAGCTAAATTAAATTTATTCTCGTTACTAAAATTTCTGGGAGAAGAATCCATTACACACAATGTCCCTAGGTTGCAACCATTTGCTGATTGCAGTGTATAGCCCAGATAAGAACGCACTTCTGGTGAGTTACACACTAGAGGGTTATCCCTAAACTTATGATCGTCGAGCATATTAGATATTTCATATAAACGCTCAAAGTGATTTCTTGTTTTAATCTCGGCGATTACATGTGTGCAAATCCCAAATTCACGAGGAATTTCTTTAACTTCTGAACCAAAGGAAGATAAAAATTTTATTTTTGAACTATAAATTACTGATAAGAAGCAGAAAGGTGTATTTAGTTGTTTTGCAGTGTGATAAGTAATTTGGTCAAATTTATCACTATTAATTGAAGTATGAGAGCCTAGATCTCTAACTGCGGCTAGTCTCTCCATTTCATTTAACGGTATTGGCACGGATAAGTTCAATTGGGCATCCTTTTTATATTCCACAGTTTTTAAAATTTAGTGTAATTCTATGTAGCAACGATACCTCTTACAAACTTCTCAATGAAAAATGAAACTATTAATATCACTTTGTAATGTACACGCTAATCTATTAAGAAAGTATCCTCAGTTATAAATTTATTGAACCTACTCAAATTAAGTCCGTTTTCAGCGCAAAAGCGGTCATTGAGCACTAATTTGTCTGAAAGCAATAATAAGTAATGTTAAGACTAATACATGGAATAACCAAGAAGGTGATGGCACTTTGACACTGGGAATACTTGGTATAGATAATGGGTCATTTGGGTCAGAGCCTGAATTTACTTCTTCACTGTCACTAAACCCATCGTTGTCTGTATCACTATTATTTGGATCAGTATCAATTCCAACTGTATAGTTTGTAGGGTCACCATCAATATTAAGTTCATTGAAATCATTCAAGCCATCTTCATCGCTATCTGATAAGAATTGATCTGTTCCTAATTGTATTTCTATTTCGTTGATCAAATTGTCATCGTCAATGTCCATGTCAAATAAATAAGCAGAGCCAGAGTTCATTCCATTCGCCTCATCAGAGAATGCACCATTTATAACAATGTCATTAGATAGTGCTACATCCCAACCAAATAAGTCTTCACTATCAGCATCAATAGCTACTAGTTTAGTTACCTCTTCCCATGAATTGCTTGTCCTAATAAAAAGATAGGCTGAGCCGGAATTACTTGTACTTAGATCATCAAATGCTGAACCTATGATGATCTTGTTGCCGGAAATTGAAACACTGTTTCCAAACTTATCATTAGCATCAGCATCACTTGCAGTTAACTTTTGCTGTTCACTCCAATTTACTCCACTGCGGGTGAAGACATAGGCTGCACCAGAATTAAATTCATTTTCATCTGTTGAATTTGCACCAACCACAATAGTGTCGTTCTCAATTGCAACATCACTACCAAAGCTGTCTAAAATAGCGGCATCACTTGCAGTTAACTTTTGCTGTTCATTCCAGACTAATCCATTGCGAGTAAATGCATAAATAGATCCTGAATTGACACCATTATCATCATCATTAATTGCACAAACAACAACTGTATCACCTGACACATCGATACAGTTACCAAACAGATCTCCTGAGGCAGCATCACTCGCTGTTAGCTTTTGTTGCTCACTCCAAAGTGACCCATTGCGAGTAAATACATATGCTGACCCGGACTGGATCCCATTTTCATTATCTAAATACGCACCAACGACTGCTGTATCACCAGAGATGCCAACACTAAAGCCAAAATTATCACCAAAAAACATATCACTCGAAGTAAGTGTTTGCTGTTCACTCCAGGTCGAACCAGTTCTAGTGAAGACATAGGCTTCTTCATTTGCTCCAGCACCAACGATCACTGTATCCCCATCAATATCCACACTCGATCCAAAACCCACGAAGTTTCCACTTGGAACAAGTTTTTGCTGTTCAATCCAATTATTACCACTTCGAGTGTAAACATATGCTGCACCAAGACCATTGCTATTTTGAAGTGCGCTTACAATAGCAGTATCAGCCGATAGTGCGACACTTCCGCCAAATCGATCATCATCATCAACATCGTTGGGAACAACTTTAGTTAGTACTGGGTTGTTTAACTCAGATAACGGGTCAGTTCCAAAGTTAACTTCAACTCTATCATTAAATCCATCACCATCAGTATCCATTGATAGTGGATTTGTATTGAGCGTTAACTCTTCGTGTTCAGTTAGACCATCACCATCTCTATCGGCATCCCCATTAATAGTAACAAACTGAACTAAGTTGTAACGACCTCCACCAACTGCGGTAGTTGTCGCACTACCAAAAAATATTTCTTGAGTAGATGCAACTTCATTACCCGCATAATCATCAAAAATCAGACTATCATTTATATATACTTGAGCAGATTGTGTAAAGGGATTAAAAATAATTTGGTATAAATGGTATACGCTTCCTTCTCCGGTAAGGGTATGGGAACGCCCATCATTAGTATAAACAGTTGTATCAGTAAAATTATTGCCAGAGAATGTTAAAGAGTATCTTGAAGAGCCTGTAGAGTACTGTGTGAAGACTAGAGGATTATTACCTGGTGGACTTGTAAACTCAGAAGCTCTAATTCTTGCAATCAAAGCCCATCCATATTGTTGAGTTGAGTTGAGTGTTTGAGTATACCCACCACTGCTACCTACAAATATTGTACCAATACCCCAAGAATCAAATCCTAAATCATTTTGAATACCCGAGGTAGTCATCCCAGCTGATAAGTTACCTGTCCAACCTTCTAGAATCGGATTATTATCCTCAGTATGTAAGCTTAATGTTGACGTTTCACCAACATAGGGATCACTACCAATTAACAATTCTGTAGCGTCAGAAATACCGTCGTTGTCAGTATCTACTGCAAATGAGGGGACGGCTAATAAAAAAAATAAAATAGAAAATGCACATAACTTTAATAGTCTAATAGTACAAGATTGTATGGGTATTGCGTAATAAGTCGGTGACAAGTTAATGCAACGCATCAGAATTCACCATGTGATCAGATTAAGAGTACTCTTTTAGTATATATACTTTTCTTTAAGTATTTATCAAAAATATTAAATATTTTATATGATGTTAATAGCATATATATAAATCTATGTTTTAATTATATTTTTTCTAGAAGTTTAATGTCGCCTATCGGCGCATTAGAGGTCATTCGCCAGCTGTTTTCTTTTCTTTAATGAGAAGTACCGATAGTATCGCGCATAAGGAAAAGCAAACTAAAAATGATTTAATTCCCACATCAGCTATTCTTGAGAAATAGTCTGATCCAATTAGAGGTATTGCTAACACACTCGGTAATAAGGTTGTAAATATTGTAGCAATCGGAAATGGCAAGGGAGTTGATAAGATTGAGCCAGAAATACCGAATATTGCTCGTTTTTGCAATATATTTAGTTTGGTTAGTTTCAACAATTTGATAATTATTAAACCAAATATTGTAATCGACACGGCAAATACAACTAACCAATTAAAAATTTTTCCAATAAAGTTCTTTGCGCTAATCCTATAAAATTCTTTTTGATCAGATTTTGGTGGGCTAAACACAATATTTATATCACCGTCATGTTTGCTTTTAATAAGCGAATGAAATTTTTCATAAAAAAGAAGCGCATCAGCAGAGAAACCACCAGGACGCATATTATGAATATTTACTTCCAGTGATGGTAGGTCAGTAATTGTAGATTCAGATGTAGGATAATTGACATATCGCTTTTTTAGTTCAGGATCAGAGTAGTCGGTTATCATCACATCTATTTTTCTAGTTCTGTTTATATAGTTTCTCTCTAATCTAGTTCTCTGAATCTGGTCGTCATATATGTCCTTCATATTGTATTCATCTCTTGCACCATTGTGCGAGAGTAAATCAATCATTTCTTCATAAATTCCTAAATCCTCAAACCCCTCAGAAAGCAAAAACTCATTCATTTGTAAAGAGAGTTTTTTTGCTTCATCGGGATTATTTAAATCAATATGAAATGTAGCTCTAGGAACTGTATAGGATTCGCCACACCCAGTAAGAATAAATATCCCAAGTACAATTAGTATATATTTATTCATATTATTCGACTTTAAAAAGAATTTAATAACAAAAATACATAATATTGTAATGACTCATAAATGTCTGCTTTGGGTCGAAAGCGGTCATTATATATTGACCTATTTGGGGCTAATGTGCTCCAATTTTCATTGCTGCTTTATTGGCTGCATGCACTCGATCGATAGTCCCTACATCAATCCATTTGCCCTCATATAAGTCGGCACTAATGGTATTTTCTTCTATGCATTGCTTAATGACGTCAATAAGTGGGTAAGTTTTTTTCTCATGAGTAAATAAGTTAGGGTTAATGTAAGCGATGCCACTGTAAGTAAAGCGTAGCTCTGGTGCACTATCGAGATTAATTTCTTGCGCATTAAAATCTCCATTGGGGTGATGTGGCGGATTGTTCACCATAATTAAGTGCATGCGACTCTGCTTTAGCTGGAAATGTGTATCAAAGGGAATATCGCAATACACATCTGAACTAATCGCTAAAAATGGTTGCTTACCCAGTAGTGGCAGTGCGTATGCAATGCCGCCTGCGGTTTCTAGTGCCTGCTCGCCTTCATCGGAATATTCGATGGCTATACCGTATTGTTCTCCGTCTCCAAGGTGACTGCGAATTTTTTCGCCTAAATGCGCAGTGTTAATCACAATGCTCTCGAAGCCTGCTTTTGCAAGCTTCCTTATATGATGCTCAATAAGAGTATCATGACCGACTTTGACTAAAGGCTTGGGGATTTTATCGGTGAGCGGACTTAGTCGAGCGCCTCGCCCTGCAGCTAATATCATGGCTTTCACAACTTGCTCACTAGCTGATTAAACTCGTTCAGTTCAGGATACTTTGCGCTAACTTGTTTGATATAATTCATCGTGCGGGGGATGTCATTAAGATAACCCGGCTTGTCGTCACGATAGTGTAAGCGACAAAATATACCGGTTGCTTTAAGGTGGCGTTGCATACCCATAAGATCAAACCAACGCGTGAAAGTATCGATTGGAATCGCACTAACAATATAGGTATGAAAATAACTTAACCATTGATTAATTTTATCCTGTGGCCAAGCGATGTAACAGTCTCTAAGCAATGATACTAAGTCATAAGTAATCGGGCCCTTCACTGCATCCTGGAAATCAATCATGCCAAGTGTGTTGTTATCCAGCACCATTAGATTTCTTGAATGATAATCCCGATGAACAAATACTTGTGGTTGTTCGACAGCATTAGCCTCTAATAATTGATAACAAGCCTGTAAACATTTTTTTTCTATTTCATTAAGCGTGACATTTAAGTGATTTGCTAGGTACCACTCAGTGAATAAATTCATTTCTCTATGCAGCAGTTGTGAGTTATACAAGGGCAACTGATCACACTCGACATGCTGTAGGTGTGCAATGTCTTGCATTGCCTGTTGGTAAAAACTATCAACTGAATTGCCGTTTAATAAATCAAGTAATAATTGATCACCAAAATCTTGTTGAATATAAAAGCCTTGCTGTAAATCATGCTCATAAATAATCGGTACCGATAAATTATTGGTAGCGAGTAATTGCGCAATGTCCAGAAATGGCTGGCTATTTTCTAATTCAGGCGGAGCATCAACTGCGATCAGACTGAGATTGTCTGATCCATCAGTTTGTTCGACTGTAAATCTAAAATAGCGACGAAAACTTGCATCGCCTGAAACACTCATGAATGAATTTTCTACTATCGGATAATGTCGACTAATCCATGCGTGTAATAACGCAGCACGTTCATCGGTCGTATGGTTCATATCATTTGGGATAATAATTGGCGATCTATGCTAGGGTATAAAAATGCTTGTGATTGAGTGATTTATCTGAACATTTAGTTAAATAAATATCCAATTTGCCGATATGTAGAAATAGTCAATTATAAGTCAGTTTGAAGTTGATTCATCTTAACATTGTTAGCTGGTGAGAGAGGAGCTTATGAAAGCATCTGAACTGTTTATTAAATGCCTTGAAAATGAAGGGGTTGAGTATATTTTTGGTATTCCTGGCGAAGAAAATCTCGATGTCATGGATGCACTATTAGATAGCAAGATTAAATTTATTACTACACGGCATGAACAAGGCGCCGCATTTATGGCCGATGTCTACGGCCGGCTTACAGGTAAAGCCGGTGTGTGTTTAGCGACATTGGGTCCGGGCGCAACCAATTTAGTCACGGGTTTTGCCGATGCCGATATGGATCGTGCACCAATAGTAGCCATCGCCGGGCAAGGTGCAACCACTCGTATGCATAAGGAAAGCCATCAGGTATTGGATTTGGTGAATTTGTTTGAGCCTATTTCAAAATACAGCACTCAGATACGCGCACCACAAATAATTCCTGAAATTGTGCGTAAAGCATTTAAAGATGCACAAATGGAAAAGCCGGGCGGCAGTTTTATTGATTTCCCGGAAAATATTGCGGGCGCAAAAATGCCGGTAGAAAAACATCCACTAAAAGTGCAGTCTCCATTAGAACCTGTGCCACCCATAGAAAAAATTCAACAAGCAGCTGAGGTAATTAGCCAAGCCAGTTACCCCATTATCATGGCGGGCAACGGTGTGATTAGAAATAATGCGTCTAGTCAGTTAGTGGAATTTGCTGAGCAGTTAAACATAGCGGTAGCCACCACATTTATGGCCAAAGGTGCAATTCCATTCTCACATAAATTATCGTTAGGTACAGTGGGTCTGCAAGCAAAAGATTATGTTGCCTGCGGGTTTGAAAAATCAGATGTGATTATTTGTGTCGGCTTTGACATGGTCGAGTTCCATCCACACATTTGGCACAAGTATAAAGATAAAAAGATTATTCACATTGACATGAGCCCAGCAGAAGTGGATGAGCACTACATACTTGAGGTTGGCGTAACTGGAGATATTAAATCTGGTTTACAAGAGATTGCTAAAATTGCTAAACCACATATCGGTGGGTTTAACGATGAACTGCGTGATACGATTGTGAATGAATTAAATGAGCACGCAGCAGACACATGTTTCCCAATTAAACCACAAAAGATTATTTGTGATTTACGTGCGGTGCTGAATCCTGAAGATGTTGTTATTTCTGATGTCGGCGCACATAAAATGTGGATGGCGCGAATGTATCAAGCTGAACGCCCAAATACATGCATTATTTCAAACGGCTTTGCCTCCATGGGTATTGGCGTACCAGGTGCTATTGCTGCGAAGTTAGTTAATCCAAATATCACTGCGCTAACTGTAACAGGTGATGCAGGATTCATGATGAATTCACAAGAAATCGAAACAGCATTGCGTATTGGCGTCGCGATTGTGATCCTGGTATGGAATGACAGCGAGTATGGCTTAATTAAATGGCATCAAATGCGTAAGTTGGGGCGATCAAGTCATATTGAATTTACAAATCCTGATTTTGTTAAATATGCCGAGAGCTTTGGAGCCAAAGGCTATCGCGTCAATAGTGCTGAAGAATTAGTGCCTACGTTGAAGCAAGCAATTGCAGATGACACAGTTGTAATCGTTGATTGTCCGGTAGATTACTCAGAAAATATGAAATTAACTGAAGAACTTAGTCGCCTGGTGACAGGCAATGGTGGTGAAGAATAAACTGTTAGTGTCACACGTTTTAAATACTGATCATGAGTGAAACATTCAATTTAATGATTCCAGGTGCACATGGTGACGGCAATACTATCACTGTTGTTGCTCCATGGGATTTATCACCTATTAGTGATGTTCCTACCATCTCAATTGATGATGCTGAACATGCGCTGCAAACTGCATATGCTATTTATCGTGATCGCGAACGGTGGTTGCCGATCCCCAAGCGTATTGAAGTATTAGAAAAGACTGCGCAACTCATGCAAGCCCAAGCAGAAACACTCGCGATAGAAGCTGCGCGAGAGGGTGGTAAGCCATTAATGGATTCGCGTGTTGAAGTGGCACGTGCAATTGATGGGGTGAAAAACTGTATTGAAGTATTGCGTACTGAAAGTGGACGTGAAATACCTATGGGGCTAAACGCAGCTTCTCAAAATCGTTTAGCGTTTACGCGTAAAGAACCGATTGGTGTGGTAGTGGCTGTCAGTGCTTTCAACCATCCATTGAATTTAATTGTGCATCAAGTGGGCCCTGCCGTTGCCGCGGGTTGTCCCGTGATAGTGAAACCGGCTGAAGATACACCGTTATCTTGTTTTCGTTTTGTACAAATTTTAAGGGATGCCGGCTTGCCTGAAGAATACTGCCAGGCATGTGTCACCAGTGATCTAAGCGTGGCAGAAAAACTTGTTACGGATGAACGCGTAAGTTTCTTCTCATTTATCGGTAGTGCCAAAGTCGGCTGGATGCTGCGTTCAAAATTAGCTGCAGGAGCACGTTGTGCATTAGAGCATGGCGGCGTGGCACCCGTGATTATTGATGAAAGTGCAGATCTTGATGACACATTGCCATTAATTGCCAAGGGTGGTTATTATCATGCTGGGCAAGTCTGTGTGTCAGTGCAAAGAGTGTTTGCACCAAAGGCAATGGCAAATGAGGTGGCGCAGCGTTTAGCATCGTTTGCAGAAGCCATGAACATCGGTGACCCAACTTTAGCAACAACAGAAGTTGGGCCGCTAATTCGACCGCGCGAATGTGAGCGTGTTACAACGTGGGTTGATGACGCAGTTAAACAGGGTGCTAGTGTCGTCTTTGGCGGTAAGCCTCTCTCAGAAACAAGTTATGAGTGCACGGTATTATTAAATCCCTCCGAGCAATCAATTATCAGTCAGCAGGAAATCTTTGGCCCGGCAGTATGCGTGTATGCATATGAGGATATCGATGCGGCAATCGCACAGGCGAATAACTTGCCATATGCATTTCAAGCCTCAGTGCTTACGCAAAATTTGGATGTTGGCTTGCGTTGCAGTCAACGTCTGGATGCGGCCAGTGTGATGATTAACGACCACACTGCTTTCCGTGTCGACTGGATGCCCTTTGCTGGCTTGCGCCAATCAGGATTAGGCGTAGGGGGAATTCCCTACACCTTTGAAGACATGCAAATTGATAAACAAATAGTGATTCGCTCTAAAGAGCTTTAATGCATTTGTTTAAGTTGAATTACTCAGAGCTACTTCGTCTATTCAAATAATCATAAAATTCAAATTTTGTGATTACGCCTTCTCCACTGGTATCGTATTTAGCAAATACTTTCTCATCACCCAGGTTATAAATCGCTTTTGCTTCATTAATATCTAGCTGTTCGTTACGATTCAGATCAGCGCTCCAGAATAGACCATCTTTGAGGTCTAGCCCGCCGCCCAAAGAAAATGCTTGAGTAGAGAAGGTGACAAGTGCGGCCAAGCATGCTGCAATAAATAGTTTCATTATTAATCTCCAAGTAATTACCTGCTGTGAATAAAAGACCCACTAATCTAGCGTTTGATTTCATGCGAATTTTACTGGCATGACAGGCTCACATCATTGCAAATACATTAAAAAAATTTAATATTCTTGGTAATTCGTATATGAAATGACATAAAAATTACCTGCAGGACTTTAAATAAACCCGTGAATTTCTCTGGTAATTATACGTTTTCTGTTTGCTGATGGGTAATTTCTGGATACTCGACTTGCGATAACCATGCTCGCGAAACCAATGTAATGCTTTGGTGGTTAATACAAACACGGCATTTAAATTCAGTGACCAGGCCTTTTGCTCTAAGTGCTTTAACAAGCGATTACCTAAGCCTTCTTTTTGATAGTCAGAATGCACTGCGAGACATGCAATTTCACCGATATGTTTTTCTTTAACGGGATGCAAGGCGCCGCATGCAATGACAAAACCATCATGTTCAATCACATCATAATTGTGAATTTCTAATTCAATCTGTTCGCGAGTTCGCTCAACCAGCACTTGTTGTTCTTCAAGAGGATTGATCAACGACAATATTCCACCTACATCTTCAATGGTAGCAGGGCGAATATCATCATACTGTTCTGCAGTAATCAGTGTGCCAGCCCCATCATGGCTATATAGTTCTTGTAATAATGCGCCTTGCGCATGCGTACTCAATAGATGCACACGTTGCACGCGATTCAGGCACGCGTTAATTGCGAATTCAATATACTGTCTTGCACTAGCATCAAGAGTCTTGCGTCGTGTTAAAAGGTTTTGTGCGCCTTTTAGCGTCAGGAACTTGATGCGTTGTTTGCGGCTATTTAATAGCGTTTTGTCATCCATTAAGAAAATTAATTTTTCAGAAGGAATACTCGCCGCCACCGTGGTAGCAACATCGTGTTCATCTAGATAAAAACACTCGCCACTTGGTGAGTAGCCGATTGATGAAAGTAATACGATATTGCCATTGTCGAGTTGCTTGAGGATTGATTGCGTATCCACCCTGCGTACTTCACCATGATATTGAAGATCTACGCCATCAACGACGCCGCTGGGTTTGGCATGGACAAAGTTCCCGGAGATGGTAGTGAGCTTCATGCCTGCCATCGGCGTGTTGACCAAGCCAGTAGAGAATAATGACTCTAGACGTGACTGTAGTTCCCCAATTCTATGCTGTAATTTGGTCAGTTTTCTTTCATCAATGACAGCAGGTTTTTTTCTTGATTTTGAGACTAATCCAGTGGCATAAACAAGCACGAGCTTAATGCCTAATGTTTGCATTAGGGCTAAATCTTGTACTAATGCGGGCAATTGCTCACTGTTAAGCATGCTATTTGGAATGGTGATGACAAATACATTCCCTTGGTGCGCATAGATGTATGGCGCAGCGCTGCGAAATGTTTCAATATCAAATGTTTCCATAGCAAGAATCTTAATAAAAAGCGGAATATTTGTCAGGAATTATACGCAAATAAAAAGTAAAAATGTGGTCAGCCTAATATTTATGTATAGTGCCTATGGTAATATTCTACGCAATAACTCGATCATTAAAGAACAAGGCCAAAAGAGGCCGAATATTTGGAAAATACAGTATGTTAGCTAAACATAAGACTACTTTTGCTGAGAAGAGTGCACGGCTTGCAAGCACCGTAGCGATTGTCTGTGCAATCACACTTATTTCGTTTACAGCCAATCTTCAAGCAGATGGCGGAATGCCGATTCAAGACACAATCGTATTTAATGTGCCGGAAAATTTATCCAAGCTCTCGACAGAAGAAATCAGCGATTTACGTCAATCACACTTACAAAGCTTAGAGCTGACTGCCGCTAACGAAGATGAAATTCAACAGGCGGAAGAAAAATTATTCAAGCAACTCATGGATCATGATTTAGTAAGGTTGTCGATAGCTGATGTGATTCCTCACTTAATCGCAGATTATCAAATTGAAGGTGAGTTTAAAGAAACATTACTCAGTTATAAAAGCACTTTTGAAGTTGACATGATGAGAAATCGTCAAGTGGTAGAAAATTTACAAGATTATCCTTCATACGACTTTCGGTTTGCGGCTGCCTACATGTCGATGCTGTATGCCTTTCAAAAATTTCCAGATTTTTATGCGCGCCTCAAAGAAGATATGGTAGATGAGGCAACACACATTGGAAGTTATCGAAAATCACTGGATGAGTCTTATGCTAAAGTGAAGCAGGCTAGAGCTGAAACAGATTTTGCCAAATCTGGTGATGATCTAAAGAAAGTCATTGCTGCTTTAGATGATGAGCTAGCAAGTCGAGACAAATAGATCTTAATCATTCAATAATCATTTATCCTGCAATGCAGTTGATGTTGTGACATCAACTGCATTTTTGTTTAGCTTGTATCATTTTCTGATTACTGAAAAGCAATACCAATGGTGAAGTAAGCATTGATGCCAGGGCCCGGCAGACGTTCACCAACATCAACACCATTGCCGGCGACACGATTAAAGCCATTCAGGTGATCGGTATATTCTTTGTCTAATAAATTTTCTATGCCTGCTTGAATAGTCAGATTTGACATGCTTGCTGGGCTATATTGGCCATATAAATTTATCAAACCATATCCAGGTGTGGCATCGTTATTATTATTAGGGTTGTTAGGGTCGTCAGTCAACTCATCAGAAATCTTTGTTTGACTTGCAACGAGCACGCCCTCAATGGTCGCGGAACCGTTGCCAAAGTGTCTGGTTACAGCAGCACTAGTACGTGGCGGAGCAATATGAAATAAATCATCGTTGACATCACGTCGCTTGCCGCGCACATAGCTAGCGGTACCTGACAACATCCAATCCTGATTAATTTCATAACCCCAATCAGTATCGATACCATAAATTTCAGCGTCGACGTTTTCAAATTGCAGTGGCGTCGCGTCGCCATTGGCATTCATGCTGACCATTACCGTTGGTGTGTCTGCAGTGGCAACACCTTGAATATAGTTATTAATGCGTTGGTAATATGCACGTGGGCTAAAGTAGGTTTTATCTGTTGCCCAATTGAATCCTAATTCAAATTGATTGGACCATTCTGCATCCAGGTCAGGATTGCCGATGTAATTATTGCCATCACCCAAGCCAGCATTGACATTAAGAGGTATCCATTGATAGCGCTCTATGTAAGTTGGGGATCGAGTTTTGCGTGCATAGCCCGCAATAAAATCTACCTCGTTGCTAATTGGTATACTTAATTTGGCAGCAAAGTCAACGTTATCATCTGATTTAGATCGATCAGAGGAGTTGAATCGATCACGTAATGCGACAGCAGGGGCTAATGCAGGCGGGACGATAGAAATTTCATCAGCATCAGTTTTGACACGCTGATAACGCATACCAATCTCAACATTTGCCTGCTGAATGTTACCATTCCATTCAGTAAATATACTCAAATGATCTTCTTCTGCATTATTAAAGTTGACCACCTCAAATGGCGCAAAGTCAGGGTCAGTAATTACTGAATCATGATCCGCATTATGTCCATTAACACCAATACTAATCTGCCCATTTGAAATCGCTCGAGTTAGCTTGAGCTTGGCACCAGTATCGTCAGACTTTACATCAACCACTCGACGATCGGTGCCTGCAAATGGCGGTAGCATTATGTTAGAAAAATTCGGCGCAGGACGTTGATCAAAGTTATTCATCTGATGTTCAACATCAGTATGAAATAGTGTGAGCTCAACATCAAAGTCAGCGACTTCGCCTATATACTTCGCATTGTACAATTGAGTGTGGAAGTAATTTGGGTCAAGAGGTAATGAAGGTGTGCCTGAGTCTTTTGAACTGACATAACGTGCGTCAAATGATAATTCGTGTGTGCCAATCTGGTAACCGTAACCAGCACCTATGCTGCTGCGTTCATATTCTGTGCCATCAATTTCACCATCACCAGAACTAAAATCATCGCCTTGGTCATGACTGCCAGAAATATGTATACGATGCTGTTTGTTAGACAATCCTACAACACCGCCAGCGTTATAACCCGAGTCGACAGTGTGACCGGAGATCTCTACATCGCTACTAACTTTGAATTGGTCTGTATTGGTGAATTTACTTGTCTTAGGGGTGACTTTGACGGTAGTTCCTAAGGTGCTGCCATTACTGATTGCGTCAATGCCGCGTTCCACTTCAAATGAATCAACCAAAGTATTTGGCATGTAATGTAAAGGAGGGTCCATCCAGTTGGGGCCACCACTCTGGATACGAACATCGTCTATCAGCACATTCATTCTTGGGCCAAAAATCCCACGAAAATAAGTTTGACCGCTAATTGCCCCATTACTGTGAATACCACCACCAGGGACGGATTCCATCATGTGAGTCACGTCTGTCTCAACTGTTTTAGGTTTGGCGGAGTTGGAATCTTCTATTACTGTGTCTGTGACTGAGATCGGCTGAAGCTGTTCGGCAGATAACCAGGATGTATGCAGAGATGCTAGTATACTTGCCGAAATAAAAATGTAAGTGTGCTTCCTTGTAACTGACATGGCTTCCTTCTTGTGGGGGCGATACGAATGTCGCGCAGAGTAGCAAATATTAACTCTCCAGCAATGTGACAAAATGTCGCATAGGTATTTGATTGTTATAGAAAAGACTTGTTTATAATGATCGACAACTCGCGTTGAGATGCTAACGAACAATAACGATAAATAATGGCAAAAATGAATTTTCCATGGGGTATTACCCGAGAACAGAATACGTTGAAATTATTATTCTGGTTTCGCGCGGCCTCAATCATCGGCCAGGTTGTCGCGTGTTTACTAGCAACGTTTATATTTGATTTCCCCCTCAATGGCTGGGCAGTGACCTTAGTGATTGCAGGGCTGGCAGCCGTCAACGGCATTACTCTATATCGTGCAAATCTTGTCTCTGATGCCAGTGACACGGAAGTATTTATTCAATTACTCATAGATATTAGTGCCCTGACTGCGCTGTTCTTCTTTTCCGGCGGGGCGACCAATCCATTTGTCTCTATGTACTTACTGCCTTTGGCGATTAGTGCAGTGTTATTGCCGAAGTCCTGGGTATGGGTATTAGCGATAATAAGTATCGCTGCATACTCATTTTTGATGTGGTGGTTCCCTAATGAGCATGCTCATCATCAACAGTCATTTGGTTTACACGTACTAGGCATGTGGGTGAGTTTCGTTTTAAGCGCCACTGTGATGGCTTATTTTGTAGTTAAAATGCGCTCCGCATTGCAGCAAAAAGATCATCAATTGGCGTTAGCAAAGGAACGCGTAATGAATGATGAAAAACTTGTCTCCTTAGGCGCGTTGGCTGCCAGTACCGCACATGAGATGGGTACGCCGTTAGGCACGATACAATTGATTATTTCGGATTTAGAAGAAAATAAAATCACTCAAGACGATATTGATATTTTATTGCAGCAAGTATCGCGCTGTAAGGAAGCGCTAGCGGAAATGTCAACCAGCGCGGGAACTGGACTCGTTGAAAGTGATGGTGTAGTCAAATTTGAAGAATATATAAATCAACTACTAACAAGCTGGCAGAAAACACGGCCAAATGTTCAGCTGAATAGACAGCTTAATGGCGCGGACACCGCTGGAGTAGTGGCGAGTAAAACTTTATCTAAAGCGTTAATTAACTTGCTTGATAACGCTGCAGATGCGTCACCCGAGTCGGTGTCTATTGAAGCGCATTGGCAGAACGACCAAGCACAATTGACGATTATTGATCGTGGCGAAGGCATAGATCCAACGCTGATAAAAGAGATTGGTGTACGTCCTTACTCGACGAAACCAGAAGGCATTGGTCTGGGCGCATTTCTTGCGCATGAAATTATTCAGCGCTTGGGTGGTGCTATAAAATTGTCTAACCGAACAGTTGGAGGTGTAGAAACATTAATTACACTTCCATTACAGCCAATAAAGTAATCATGAGTATGAATGTAGTCATTGTTGATGATGATGTTGCTTTCGGTGCCGCGTTATCGCGGGCATTCGAAAAACGTGATTACTCCACTAGTGTAGTGAATAATATTGCCGAACTGGAAAAACTTGATAACCTGCATGCCATGCAGTTTGGTGTCGTGGATTTACGCATTGGTGCAGATTCAGGGCTGAATGCAATTAAATTTTTATTAGCAAAAAATCCCGACATTAAAATCGTCATGCTTACTGCATATGCAAGTATTGCTACAACAGTAGAAGCCATTAAGCTTGGTGCCATTAACTATTTAACTAAACCGGCATCCGTGCAGGATATTATTAACAAGTTGCATAACAACCAAGCAAATCCGCAGCAACCTATTGAAGAAAAAACCCTATCGGTTAAGCGCTTGGAGTGGGAGCATTTGCAGAAAGTGTTGCTTGAGCATGATGGCAATGTGTCAGCAGCGGCACGCGCACTGAATATGCATCGCCGAACATTGCAACGCAAGTTACAAAAATATCCTGTGAAAAGATAATTAACCAATCATAATCAGTTAGTAATCGGATCAAATTAGGCGCATGCGATTAGTGGTTCGAATTAACTGATGATTATTTATGTTTGCTTGATCTAATCACATAAATAGCACTGGCTATAAGTAACATTATTAAAATAAATATATAAGGCTGTGGCATTGGAACCTGAACTGCAGGCACAGCTTGTTGTGAAGAAATTCTTGCAGCTAAAGCCTCGCCAAATTGTTCTGTAGACAGTTCTTTTGCAAACATAATAAAGAATGACTCACTATCCTGATAACCTTGCGCAGTTAATTTCATCTCGATCATGTAAGCACCGTCCGGCCCGCCTGGATTATTGCTACTGTCTTCTAAAAACCAGTCCATATGTACATGCAGTACACCCGAAGAATTTGTGTCGCCAACAATTAAAGAGGGCGTACCGGAAATGCCGCTTTCAGAAAATAGCGTACTGCCAGGCTGAAAACAGATAAGTAAAGGAGCGCACTGGGGGCCTGTGAGTACTTCAATACCACCGAATAACTCGATGCGAGTTGAGCCGGGGACATTAGTGGTCCATGCTTTAACTACAGGATCCCAGTACTGAAGTTGGCCAACTGCTTCATAGCTTAGGCGCAGTCCGGCGGGAAGATTGCTTACGCTAGAAGTGCCTGATATGAAACCTGGGTCGTCTACAGCATTCGGCCCACCTTCAAAATCATTAAAATCAGATACAAATATATTCTTGCCGGTTTCAATATCAACCGGCGTAGTGAGCGGAGGGACGCCTAGCAGTATTAGCACAGGAAGTTCATCACATGCGATCCCGCCTTGTGCCGGCTCTAGACAAAAATCCGTTTTCAATTTGCCACTTTCAGAGGAAACAGCAACATCCAGGTGTATTGCCATGGAAGCTGTCGATAGTAGGCATCCAAGTATTAAAGTGAATAAACGTAGCATTATTTGTCTCCAAATATTTTGATTTAAAAACTTAGTCGTAGTCCTAGCTCAATTGACCGTCCTGGCTCAGGAGTAAAATTTCTTAAAAATGATGTTGAGTGCCTGATTTCTTCATCAGTAATATTTTTTGCATTCAGAAAAAGTTTTGCATCACTTTCAAACATGAATGGCCAGTTGTAAGTTAGTCCTGCATCAATGCGGTTGTAACCCTCGGTAGGTGTTTCATTCAGGCCAGCACGTTTTTGATCAGATGCATGAGTAAAGCGCCAATTAAAATCAAAAGCATCCCATGAGCTCTCGAAAAACACACCAGCACGACGAGGAGGTAGACGCGGCACATCTTCGGCATCATTTGTTGCATTAACAAACTTACCGCGCACATAATCAGCAAAAAATCCAACTTCAGCAGAAAAATTATCAAGAGTTACAGGACGAAATTTTAACTCAGCTTCATAACCTGAAAATTCAGCGTCTTGTTGAAAATAGGCAAACACGGGGACACAATCCGTCACTTGTACACATGCCAGTTGAAAACCGCGTGTTTCAATATCATAAAAAAATCCAATATTTTCCTGATATATAAAGTTGTCTATGTCACTTTGAAAAATATTTACATTGAAATCCAAATGCTCATTACTAAAGCCAACACCAAGATCGACGTTAGAAATTTCCTCGTCCTCTAATTCAATATTGCCGATTTCATAACTGCGTGTGGCAAAATGCGGGCCAAGTGATAATACTTCTTGTATAGCAGGAGTGCGCTGAGCTTGAGTTAAAGCTAATCTGATACTTATGTTATCTGTGATGATTAATTCGAATGCACCAGATAATGAATGTGCTGTATGATCAAAATCAGGTAACTCGACTAGAGTGCCGCTAACATTACGAAAGTCATCCTTGGGTTTAATTTTAGATGACTCTTCACGATAACCAAATTCGAAATTAAGAAAATCCTGTATCCATATAGATTCAATGATATAAAAACTATATCTTTCAATATCTGAGGGTGGAATAAAAGATTCAATACCTACAGCGCCAAACTCTTGATCAGACCATTGATAGCCAAAACTGCCTTGAAAGAATTCGTTATGAGTGACATCTATATCAAATCGAAATTCCTGGGCGTCACTATCATATGTTGTCGAAGGTAAGCCCCTAGCTAATTCTGAATGAGTGTAATCAACATCGCCAAACTTGAGTGAGACAGAATTTATGCCATAAGGTAAATCATATATTTCAGTTGCAAAATCCCATCGTGTTTGATCCATATCAATACGCAGATTCTCAGGTGTCACCGGGACATTTGCAGGATCATCACTATGTGGTGGCAACCCACCAGGTGGGATGCCATAGTTATTTTCAAGTTCATTTACGGCAAAACCTATATAACCCTGGTCAAAAACCAAAGATGAGCCAAATGAGTATCCATGACTTTCACTATCCGAATTAGCAACAAATCCATCGGTATTGTCAAACTCTATGAGGTTGCCGAATTGTTCCAGTACCGCTTCTTCAGCCAATGCATTATCGGGAATATGAATATTGTTGGAACTTCGATCATAACCATCAATATGGACTACTAGAGGGCCAGTACCGGCATCTAATTTAAAAACATTTGCAGTAAGATCAGAATTCCAGTCATATCGAGACTCAAATGTTGCATCTATGTTGTTATCAGGAATCCACTCTGGAATACGCCCCGTCTTAACATCAACTGCGCCTCCCATAGCTGTACCGTTATAACGAAATGTTGCAGGACCTCTCAAGACTTTAATTTCTTTCACTAATAAGGGTTCAATTGTAATCGCATGATCAGGACTGACCGAGGATGCATCAAAAGTACCCATAGAACTTTGCAAGACTTTAATTCTAGAACCTGTCATTCCTCTGATTACGGGTATTCCTACGCCAGGACCAAATGTTGAGTTATGTACCCCAGCTTGGTTTTGTAATGTTTCACCTAAGGTTGGTGCAAGTTCTTGTGTGAGTTCGTCACCCTTTAAAGTAGATGCAGGTTCTGTTTTAAAGTTATTTTTCTCACCAATCACTTCAATAGTTTCCAATAAAATATCTGCATCCTCCAGTGATTCATTATTTGAGTTAGTTGCTTTGCTATATTGCTGGTTGTTATCTTCAGCAACAGTCTCTGCAAGTTTGATAGGTTCATGTAAGTCAGTATGCACATGATTATTTATTTGTTGTTCTGATTTATCCTCAAGAACGACTATATTGGTACTGGCATTATTGTAAGACGTCGGCTGTGAATTATAGTGTGTGGGATTGAAGTGTTGATAGTTGTCGTGCAATTCTTCGATTTGTGCATAGATCAATTTTGGTGCGATAGCGAAGATAACGCTATGAACCGCAACTATGTACAGCGAATTTGTCATATGAGCGATCAAAATATTACTGAAAAGTAACTTTAAAAATTTGTTTACAGGAACTGCTTTATTTTATTGTTATGATATAACATAATGCAGTTGAAGCTATGTTATATCATTATATGTCTATTTGGGAGAGATAAGAATGCTTAGAAAATATTATTCAATAGTAACCAGTAAGATTTTGTGCTTTTCATCATTGGTTGCTGCAATTTGTGCGCTTGGCTTATTACCAATTAACAGCGCATTAGCGACTGAGGTTCATAGCGATGTCGAGTACGAAATCGTAGACGGAAAAATCGAATTTGAACTCCCCGAGCCAGGTCTTTTCGTATTTGAAGGTGATTTCAATAGCCCTGAAATTGACGATCAACCTAATGGTAAGACTGAAGACCCTGGTTTCGATAATGAAGAGTTTCCACTGTCGTCAAGACTAGCAAATGGTTCATTTTTAGGATTCAACATATTAGGCCCACTCTCTTACTGGGATGGTACACAGTTTCTGGATCCTGGATCAGCGACTATAACAATTGATGATAATGGTTTTCCTAGTACTGCATCAGTAATATCTAGTAGTACTGTTTCAGACCTTGCCGGTTATCTATCTGGCATGGAAGAAAATATCATCGGCCAGGCAGGTATTGATGGAGTTGTGCATGAGCATGTCGACTTTACATTGAATAATGGCTTAACAGGCGCGTATGGCTTGTTGATGTCACTGACTACTGATCAATCCGGCATTATGGACTCGCATACATTTGGCTTATTTTTTAACAATGGTTTAAGTGAAGAGCTGTTTGAAGCGGGCGTAGATGCATTCAATTCAACTGTTGTGCCTATCCCTGCGGGTATTTGGTTATTCTTATCAGCGATTGCAGGCTTGATGTTTAATAGAACCCGCATTGCCAAGAGTTAACAAATTAAATGTAAAAATAATCCAATGTGATTATTCTGCGTATGATTTTTTTGGCAACTATTTTTCACTAACGCATACAGGACATGACTAATAAACACTGTTGGTTATGGCCTGTATGTAGCTAAATTTTTCTAGACTTTTAGCTTATTAAGTCAACAACAAATCTTTTCTATAAACTGCCTATATAAAGGGACAGCAGATTCAAGTTGTTGCATATCGATATATTCATTGGGCTGATGAGCGACATCAATACTACCAGGGCCGAGGATAATCGTTTCTATTCCCATTTGAGAAAAATATGGTCCCTCTGTTGCGAACACCACGGAATTACTGCTTGCATGTGTGAGCTGCTCGGCCATTTTCACTATGTTGCTATCAGCAGGAGTTGATAATGCGGGCGTTCCGTCAAATAAACTAATGAATTCACATTTTAGTTTACGACGTTGCGCGATTTCGTGTGCAATGCTATGTAAATTATTCTTAATGCTATCGATGTGCATATCAGGTAGCAAACGCAAATCGTAATGCAATTCACACTGGCCACAGATGCGATTAGCATTATCACCGCCATGGATATGACCTAAATTTAGCGTGGGAGTGGGTACCGCAAAGTCCTGGTTGGCAAACCGCTTACCTAAGTGGTCACGATAGTTCATCATTGCCTGCATGATTTCATGCATGCCCTCCAAGGCGTTGTTCCCCAATGAGGGGTCGCTTGAATGACCGGACTGTCCTAGTAAGCGAATGCTCTCCATAAAAATGCCTTTATGTTGGTGAACCGGTTTCAGTGAAGTGGGTTCTCCTATAATGCAGTATTGTCCTAACCTGGTCTGATCTTTAAGTAATGCTTTGGCGCCTGCCATCGAGCTTTCTTCGTCAGCAGTGGCCAGTATCGTGAGTGGTTTTTTTAGTTGCTTGAGGTTGATATCTTTTAAGCTTGATAATACCAAGGCAAAAAAGCTTTTCATGTCGCTTGAGCCAAGGCCATAAAAGCGATTGTCTTTTGCGGTGAATTTAAAAGGGTCTACTTGCCACAAGTTTTCATCACATGGCACCGTATCGGTATGTCCCGATAATACTAAACCGTCATCGCCAACTCCCATACGTGCAATCATATTGGCCTTACTGGGTTGATCTGGCAACGGGCATACTTCGACACTAAAGCCTGCAGATTCAAACCACTCTGCAAGATGTGTGATCACAGTTATGTTGCTGCTATCAAGATGAGGATGATTACTACTGATTGAAGGGCTAGAAATGAGGGTCTCAAGCATTTCAAGTTGTGTGGGGAGTTTAGTCATAGTGTGATTATATGACCAACGCCAGTATCAAAACATAGAAATTGAAGAAAGTATTGCTGAATGATTAGAAAAGGAATCGATCGAATGCCACCAGTGTCCATACACTAATGATTAACATATTGCCCAGGAATACCGCAGCGGAACCCGCATCTTTTGCCAATTTTGATAACTCATGATGTTCCAAGCCAACGCGGTCAACCACGTGTTCAATCCCGGTATTAAGTAATTCAACAATCAATACTATAAATAATGGAATGATTAATATGGCTGTCTGCGTGAGTGATTCGCCAAGTAAAAATGCCGCGGGGAATAAAATAATACCCGAAATAATCTCTTCACGAAAAGCCGCTTCACTTTTCCAGGTAGCAGCAATGCCGCGAAAAGAAAAGATTACCGCATTGAATATACGCTTATATCCGAATGTTGGATGTTGATTGCGTTGCATAAGCTTGATGTTAAAGTAGCGATTCTGCAGTCTGATAAACTTCTTTGGCGTCAAGCACCAAGTCATTACTTTCAAATAAACGCGCAATACATGCACGATGCAATTGTAATTTAAGTGCGCCAATGCCGATGCCGCCAAAAATACGCTTGCCAAAGCGCTGCTCATTTTTATCCATCATGTCGATGCCCTCAAAACCAAGAGGTGGCGCGGTATTAACGTCTGCCATGACTTCGATGGTTGGATGATCTTGCCACTGCTGTGCATTTAATAACTGAATGCCTGTCTTGCCAGCACCAAATACAATATGAGCATTATCCAGTGCTTGACTAATCGATTCATCATCCGCGGCAACCATAGGAGTTAATTCGACACCAAATTGCTGTTGCATTAATTCACATGATTGTTGGGAACGATCTAATTTGCGTGAAGTTAAACGAACATTAGCACCGTTCATGGCAAGCATTGCGGCGGCACGCTGACCAACAGGACCGGTGCCAGCTAATACGACTGCCGTTTTGCCTTGAATATCAGTAGAGTTAGCGATCAGTGCTACCCCTGCAGCAGCGGTTGTGTTACAGCCGTTACTATCAAGCATCACAGATACACGGAAGTTTTGAAAAAATATTTTTTGTACTGCTTCAAATAATGTTTGGCCGGCAGCTAAATCGCTACCTCCAATAAACAAAGCGGTATTTTTCTTGTGTTTAGGTGCACGCGTATAAATTGCCCCTTCAACTAGGGAATAACAATTGTCAGGATTAATGCCTGCCAGTTGAGTAACATGATCTGCGCCACCGTCATAGGCCACCACAGAATCAAAAACACTGGGTATCTTGTCAGTATCGAAATGGTAAAGTAACTTTTTCATTAGATTTGATGGGTAAATTTTATATTAATTCAGTTTAATTATTTCTGTGTTACTAGCGATAAAAGTACAAGGCAAACAAATAATTCAAGTGACGAATTTATATTGAGTAAATCCGCAGCTTAAATTATTTTTTAATACAGTATATTCGAATGCAATAACAAGATTATCCGGTCCAGCCTAAACCAGCAGCTACGCAGTTAATTGATAACAACAGCGGAACCAAGCTTTCCTGTCCGCTAATCTTGGTCGTATCAGGATCTCTGAATTGCTTGACAAGTTTTACTTGTTCCAAGCCAATTTGTTTGATGCCGTCAATTCTTGCGACCATTGTGTCATGGAAATTAGGGAAACGCTTACACAACTCTGTTTCTTGTGTCACTTTAAGTAACATTTGTTCTGTGAGTTCACGCTCTGACTGAATTAAGCCCATAATTTCTTTGCAGCTTGTTTCATCTTCGACTAATGATGCATATTCATTGGCGACATCAAAGTCAGTCAGAAATAACATTTTTTCTACGTTGTCTGTGATGAGTCTGAAGATAGGGCACTTCTCAAACATTTCATGCAATATTGTTAAGCCATCCTCGCCACGTTCATTTAGCAGATGATTAATTGCTGTACCATAGCCATACCACCCCGGAACCATTAAGCGGTTCTGAGTCCAGGCAAATACCCATGGAATTGCACGTAAGTCATCAAGACTTGAAGCGCCAAAGCGTCGTGCCGGGCGTGACCCAATTTTCATCAGAGTGAGTTCTTCAACCGGACTGGCATATTGATAGAAATCGACCAATCCCGGTGTTTCGACTAACTCTCGATATCTTATTTGCGACGTTGAAGACAGTATCTCCATGATCTCGTCATATTCAGAACGTTTTTGTAAGTTGGGATCCTGTTTTGAGAATAGTGTGTGCGATAGAACACTTGCAGCAAGCAGCTCCATCTGTTGCTCAGCAACTTCACGGTTAGCAAATTTACTTGAGACGACTTCACCTTGTTCAGTCACTCGCATGCGCCCATTAATTGTGCCAGCCGGTTGTGCAGCAATAGCGCGACCAGCAGGTGCGCCGCCACGAGAGACAGAACCGCCACGACCATGGAAAAATGAAATTTCAATACCATGTTTTTGGCCGGCTTGATAAATCATTGTTTGAGCTTTACTGACTTCCCAAGTAGAACACACGCAACCACCATCTTTATTGGAATCAGAGTAACCCACCATGATTTCTTGATGGCCACCATGTTCCACAATCGTACGACGAACAAATGGGATATCGAGTAAATCCTCTAAAATAGCTGGGCCATTGCGTAAATCATCAATCGTTTCTAGCAGTGGCACAATCAAGATGCGGCTTGATTCGACATGCTTGGCATCTGTAAACAGGCCAGCATACTTGGCAAGCAGGTAAACGCCGATAATGTCTTCACTCGACTGCGTCATACTTAAAATAAACACACCAAATGCATCACGATCGACTTTTTCTTGCAGGTTACGAATTAAAGCCATCAGCTCGAGCGTCGCTGCACTCATTTCCGATAGCGAGCTAAACTGTGGCAGCCGATCGATAGGCTCTTGAATTTTCTCTAATAGCCAATCACGCCATTGTTTACTCTCTTTCGCCGGCGGCTCGTCATCTAGACCATTTTGTACTTTCCAGATGTCTTGTAATGCCTGTGTGGTGACGGTTGAATTTTGTCTTAGATCCAAGCTTGTGGTGTGAAAACCAAATGCTTCGACAGCATGGCGGAATGGACGAATATAGTTCATGCATAGTGATTCACACTTGGCTGCAATAAGTCCATCTTCTATGACGCGCAAATCAGCTGCGATTTCACCGGCAGATGCATAAGCAATGATTTGTTTGCTGTCAGTAGAAAGTTGATAAAGATTGGCGGTAAGGCGTTTAACAATGCAATAGACAATCTGTCTAAATACTTCGCCCGGATTGCGTGACTTTATGTTATCTGCTTCTCCGCTTTTTTCTAGGATATTATTTAGTTCATCATAAAATTTTTCGGGTAACTCAACTGAATGATTAGCGATACTTAAATAAGAACCAAGTTGCTTTAATTCAGTAAGGTAATGTTGCAGAGTGGCTTTAGCAGATTGTTTAACTGCATGATCTGTCACTTCGGTAGTAACAAAAGGATTACCATCACGATCGCCACCAATCCATGAACCAAACTGGAAAAATGCCGGAATATTAAATTCGCTATCCGGATAATAGGTAATAAGCACACGTTCTAATTCTGAATAGAGTTGCACCACCCCTTCGTATAGTGACTCTTTAAAGAAATGCATTCCCCAAGATACTTCTTGTAGAACCGTTGGTTTTTCGAGACGAATCTCACCCGTCAGCCAAAGTAGATCAATTTCATCTTTGACTTTTTGTTTAAGCATATCTTTTTCGCGTGGAGTAGTGCGGTCTTTCTCGAGCTGCTTAAGTAGCATATAAATTCGGTGATGAATTTCCAGCACAGTCACGCGCTTTGCTTCTGTTGGGTGTGCCGTAATAGTGGGCAAGATAGATGAGTTTTGTAATACGTTTTGCAGTTGTTCCGCTGTGACACCTTCGTTTGCTGCTTGTGCAACGACTTGCGCAAATGTCCCGGGTACTTGATCATGACCTATATCTGTTTCTATCAAGCGCAAGCGCTTTTCATGAACATGTTGATCAAGAATAGATAATAACTGAAACCAAATGCCATATGCTTGCAGTGCGTGAGTCAGTAATGTTTCGTTCGACTGTCGTAGCTCCTGGTTACCAAGAATAATATCTTCAATTTCAGGGCTACGTTTGCGAATGACAGCAAGCAAACTGTTGAATAAAAGTTCCGATACTTCGTCGCCGTACTTGGTTACTCGCTCTGAGATTGAAGCGCTACTCGACATCGATACAAACTGAGTCCAGTTTGATAAAAACGATTTTATAGACATTGATTTCTTCTTGGTTGTCATGGTTTTAACTTGCTTTGTATACGTACAAAAGGAGGCTGGCAGCCTCCTTTTGTTAACTTATTAAACTAAACTCTTCACATCAGAAGATGCGAAGTATGTTTATAGCAATAATATGCTATTGGATTATACCAACTTATCACGAGGGACATCGCCCGCAAAAAATGCTTTTAAGTTTTCTAACACGCGCTCACCCATGGCAATACGTGTTTCGATTGATGCACTTCCAAGGTGCGGAAGTAACACGGCATTTTCGCAATCTAAAAAGCCAGGATCCAACTTAGGTTCACCTTCAAACACATCTAAACCTGCGCCTGCAATAGTGCCATCTTTTAGTGCTTTGATTAGCGCTTGGTTGTCGATGACATCTCCTCGTGCTGAGTTAACAAGCACAGCATGTTTTTGCATCATGCCAATGCGCTCTTCGTTAAGTAAGTGATATGTATCTTTACCGCCAGGGCAATGCAGTGAAACAAAGTCAGCTTGCTGTAACACTTCCTCGACACTCATTTGAGTAGCGCCAAAGCGATTCATCACTTCTTGTGAAGGTGGGTAAGGATCACTGAAAATGATTTTCATACCGAAACCAAAATGTGCACGCGCAGCGGTGGCTTGTGCGATACGTCCAAAGCCAATACAGCCCAAGGTTTTTCCAGTGACTTTAGTTGCCATCATGTGAGTTGGACGCCAACCAGTCCATTCGCCACCACGCAAGTGACGTTCACCTTCGCCAATTCTGCGTGCGGCAGAAAGTAGTAAACCCATGGCAATGTCAGCAGTGCAGTCTGTTAACACTTCAGGTGTGTTGGTGACAGTAAGATTGCGTGCTTTTGCCGCGTCCAAGTCGATATGGTTAAAGCCAACACCATAGCTGGCAATTATCTTCGCTGAAATATCCGCTGTTCCTAACACATCTGCGTTAACTGGATCTGTTACCGTAGGACAAAATGCATCGCAGTTATTAAGTGCTGCTTTCATTTCGTCTGGCGTCATTGCAACGTCATTGTCATTAAGTTGAACGTCGTATAACTCTTTAAGCTGAGCTTCAACGGGTTCTGGCCATTTGCGGGTAACGATAACTTTAGGTTTACTCATTTTCAGGACTCTCCCTAAATTGATTTATTCCGATTTGCGATTGGGCAGCATGACTGCACGCAATACGTAGTTACATTTCTTTGAGTACTTTTTCCATCGTAATGCCTAGATCCGATGGATTAGGTGCAACAGTCACGCCCGCTTCTTGGAGAAGTGCGACTTTCTCTGCAGCGCTTTCACCGACACCCGAAACAATTGCTCCAGCATGACCCATGCGTCGTCCTTTAGGTGCTGTGAGGCCTGCAATATAAGCCACCAATGGCTTTGTCATATGATTTTTGAAGAACTCGGCTGCTTCGGCTTCTTGTGGACCACCGATTTCACCTATCATCATCACCGCTTTAGTATCTGGATCTTTTTCGAAGTGCTCGAGTATGTCTTTGTGAGAGCTGCCATTGATGGGGTCACCGCCAATGCCAACACTGGTAGTGATACCAATGCCTAGCGCTTTCATTTGTGATGCTGCTTCGTATCCCAATGTGCCAGAGCGGCCGACCACACCGACATTGCCTTCCATGTATATATGGCCTGGCATAATGCCTAGCATGGCTTTGCCTGGGCTGATGGTGCCTGCACAGTTAGGGCCAGTGAGGACCATGCGGTCTTCTTTTTTGTAACGATACATGTAGCGCTTCACTTTCATCATGTCTTGCGCTGGGATGCCATCAGAAATAGCGACACAATATTTAATGCCCGCATCTGCCGCTTCCATGATGGAGTCAGCAGCAAATGCTGCCGGGACGAAAATGATGCTGGCTTCAGCGCCGACTTCGTTGACAGCTTCTTTAACAGTATTGAATACTGGCTTGCCAAGATGCTCTTTTCCGCCTTTACCCGGTGTTACGCCGCCCACTAGGTTGGTGCCGTATTCCATCATTTCTTCAGCGTGGAAAGTACCAATCTTTCCGGTAAAACCTTGTACGATTACTTTGGTATTTTCATTAAGTAATACAGTCATAAGTTAATCTCCCTTTTCCTTGAACTAGGCGCCAACGGCTTGGTTGCGTGCTTCTACCGCTTTTTCAGCAGCTTCAGCAAGTGTGTGCGCATTGATAATTGGTAAACCGCTATCGGCAAGAATTTTTTGTCCTTGCTCAACATTGGTTCCAGAGAGTCTAACCACGAGAGGTACTTTCACGTCTAACTGTTTGAAGGCTTGAACAATCCCTTCAGCAATCCAATCGCAACGGTTAATGCCGGCAAAAATATTGACTAGAAATGCTTTTACGCCCTCATCTGCAAGTACCAGTTCAAATGCTTTTGCGACACGTTCGGGTGAGGCACCGCCACCAATATCTAGGAAGTTGGCAGGTTCGCCGCCTTTGTGCTTGATCATATCAAGGGATGCCATGGCTAAGCCGGCACCGTTAATCATGCAACCGATATCGCCGTCTAAACCAACATAACTTAAGCCATAGTCTGAAGCTGCAGTTTCGCGAGGATCTTCTTGAGATTTATCACGTAATTCAGCAATTTGTGGGCGACGGAATAGGGCATTACTATCAAATCCCATTTTGGCATCAAGTGCACGGATGTGGCCGTCCTTGGTAATCACTAATGGATTGATTTCAACCATAGTTGCATCAAGTTCTGTGAAAGAGCGGTATGCACCTTTTAAGGTTTTTACTGCTTGAGAGATAAGAGAAGGATCGAGACCAAGTTGGAACGCGATTTCACGTGCCTGGAAGTCGGTCAAACCGACTTGTGGTTCGATTTCAGTTCGAATAATGGCATCAGGATTAGTGGCGGCCACTTCTTCAATGTCCATGCCGCCTTCGGTTGATGCAATAATTGCCACGCGTTGTTTAACTCGGTCAAGCACAAGCGCAACGTAGAGTTCTTTTTCGATGTCTGTGCCTTCTTCTATATACAGGCGGTAGACAACTTTTCCTTGTGGCCCGGTTTGGTGCGTGACTAGGGTTTTTCCAAGTAACTCAGTGGCAACAGCGAGTACTTCTTCTTCAGACGTACACAGTTTTACACCGCCTGCTTTTCCGCGTGCGCCAGAGTGTATTTGTGCTTTAACCACCCATTTATTTCCGCCAATTTCTTTAGCGCGATAAACAGCCTGTTCCGGGCTGTATGCTAATCCACCTGGCGCGATACTGACGCCGAATTTGGATAATAGCTCTTTTGCTTGATACTCGTGGATGTCCACAGCATCTCCCTCCCATGTTAAATGTGAAAAAAGAAATATACGCGCGCATACAGAGTGTGCGTGCGAGTAATTATTACTCCATCAATTTACTTACGTTGGATTTGGAAAGACGTAAAAAATATATGGTTATTATTTTTATACGACTATTTTAGGGGTACCTTGCACTATAGTGCAAGGTACATGAGGAGATATGTGATTAAGATTTACTCTTAGCAGCAATGGCTTCAGCGGCACGAACAACGTTCTCTGCCATTTTTGCTGACGCCGCGTCGATCATTTTGCCATCCAAGGTGGCAGCGCCTTGGCCCGCTTGAGCGGCTTTTTCTAGTTCTTCTAGAATTCGATGTGCTTTTGCGACCTCTTCTTCAGGTGGAGAGAAGACCTCATTCGCCATTTCAATTTGTGATGGGTGGATAGCCCATTTACCCTCGATACCAAGTGCAGCACCACGACGACATGCCAGCATGTAACCTTCCGGGTCTTTGATATCGCCGAATGGACCGTCAATAGGACGTAAACCATATGCGCGACAAGCAACAACCATGCGTGAGATTGCGGAATGCCACTGGTCACCCGGGTAATCTGGATTTAACCCACCAATATTAACGGTACGCGCACGACAACTAGCTGAGTAGTCCGCTACACCAAAGTGCAGAGCTTCCAGGCGCGGGCTTGATTGCGCAATCGACTCTACGTTGGACATGCCTAAGGTGGTTTCAATGATGGCTTCTATGGCGATTTTATTTTCGAATCCTTTGGCTTCCTCGATTTGAGTAAGTAAGGCATCAACCATGTAAACATCCGCCGGAACACCCGCTTTAGGAATAAAAATCGTATCGAGCTTACTGCCTGCTTGTTCGACAAGATCTATGACATCACGATACATATAATGTGTATCAAGGCCATTAATGCGAACTGCAATCGTTTTGCCTTTACCAGCCCAGTCAATATCATTGACCGCTTCAATGGCGTTCTTACGTGCTTGAACTTTGTCACCCGGTGCGACGGCATCTTCTAAATCTAGAAATACAAAGTCTGCATCACAGTCGGCGGACTTCTCGATCATTTTGACATTGGATGCAGGTACTGCGAGCTCGCATCGCTGCACTCTTTGTCTGGCAGGTGTAGGTTGTGTAAAACTCATAGGTTAATATCCTCTCTTATTTTGCAGCTGTGCGTTTAACTGTTCTTCTTTTAGTTTTACGCTTTGCTTTAGGTTTAGTCGCGGCCGGTGCTTTAAACGCAGGAATTGCTTTAGCAGTCTTACGATAGTATTCGCATGCTGCACCTGTACCGCTGCCGGGTTTGATACGGATACCGGCATCACGCATGGCCATTTCAACGCCACCAAGTGCGGCCATCATGCGCACATCGTTATTATCACCAAGATGGCCGATGCGAAATACTTTACCTGCGACTTTTGTCAGGCCGGCACCCAAGGAGATATTGTAACGATGATATGCAATGTGGATGACTTCTGCCGCATTAACACTGGGTGGGGCCAAAATTGCGGTAACTGTGTCAGAACGCCATTTTGGAGAAGTGGCACACGTCTCTAAGCCCCATGCTTTAACGGCCTTACGCACTCCTTCGGCAAGACGGAAGTGTCGAGCATAGACATTGTCTAGGCCTTCTCCGAGTAGCAAGTCGAGTGAGGCACGTAAACCACGTAACATGGGTACTGAAGGCGTGTACGGGAAGAAGCCGTCTTTATTAGTATTGATGTGATCTTTGATATCTAAAAAGCACTTCGCGCACTTTGAAGATTTATGCTTAGCAAGTGCCTTGGGACTAAATGCTAACAGCGCCATACCCGCAGGAAGCATGAAGCCTTTTTGTGATCCGCTTACGGCAACGTCTACACCCCACTCGTCCATGCGAAAATCAATACTCGCAATTGAGCTAACACCGTCAACCATTAACAGCGCAGGATGTTTGAGATCCTTCTTTATCATTTTGCCAAGTGCGGCGATATCGCTTGTCACACCAGTCGCAGTTTCATTATGACATGCAACAACGGCTTTAATTTTGTGATCTTTATCAGCACGAAGACGCTTTTTAAATTCCATGACTGGCACACCTTCGCCCCATGGGATTTCAATAAGTTCAACGTCTAGGCCGATGCGTATGGCTAAGTCATACCACAAGTGACTGAACTGACCAAAACGTGATGTCAGTATTTTATCGCCAGGTGATAATGTATTTGCTAATGCAATTTCCCAACCTGCTGTGCCGGTTGCAGGAAAAATAAAACACTGGCCTTTTTTAGTTCTGAAAATTTTCTTCAAGTCTTCTAGTAAGGGCTTCACTAGTTGTGGAAAGTCCGGTGCGCGATGGTCTTCTTGGGGAACGACCATGGCATTCATTACTTCATTAGGGATATGCGTCGGACCAGGTGCAAATAGATAATTTCTTCCAGGGTAACTAAGTTTTTCGCCAGGCATAACAGTACCTTTTAATGTGAGTTAATTTATATGAAATAAAATAATTGAAACTGTAATTGTGATACGTGAAAAACAGCTTCTATGAAAACAGTCGAGTCTGATATGTATAGGTTGAATCAGAGTCATGCAAACATGATGGATATTTCCGCCATGTTCGAAAAGTTCGCCATAATGCCACAAGCACAGCCTTAGCCACAAGATCAGTTTGACTGCTTTTACCGATGTTTTATTGCTTAATGTGATCTGGGTAATGCGTCTTGCAGGGTGGCTGCAAGAATAGTGTTTTCGAGTAAACAAGCCACCGTCATCGGGCCTGTTCCGCCCGGCATAGGCGTGACGCCGCCAGCAATTTTTATCGCTGCATCAAAATCAACATCACCCTGGATTTTTTGGTTATCTAGGCGAGTTACGCCAACATCAAATACCATTGCACCAGGTTTAATAAACTGCTCTGTAACAAGTGCGGGAGAGCCCACTGCACTTACTAATATATCGGCCTGTTTGCATACCTCGGCTAGATCTTGAGTGCGTGAATGAGCCAGTGTGACAGTGGCATCTGCGCCGCGTTCTGCAAGCAATAACACTTGCGGTAAGCCAACCAAAGATGAGCGCCCAATAACTACCGCGTTTTTGCCGTTGGTAGTGACATTGTATGCTTCAATTAGACGCATCACACCCAAGGGTGTACAGGGCACAAGTTGTTTATGTCCTTGCAGTAGACGGCCCATGTTGGTGTCAGTCAAACCATCAACGTCTTTCTCCGCAGGAATTTTTTCCAGCATTTTTTCTTTGTTCAAATGCTTTGGCAACGGCAATTGTACAAGTATGCCATGGACGTTATCGTCATTCGCTAACAGTGTAATTTGTTGCTCTAATTCAAGTTGGGTAATGTTTTCATCTAGTTCGACATGTTTCGAGTGAATGCCCGCTGCATTTGCTTCACGGTGTTTCATGCCTACGTATAACTGACTTGCAGGGTTCTTGCCGACAATAACAGTGGCTAGGGTAATGTTTGCATGTGGGAAGTTTTCTAGTTGTGCTTTGATTCTGTTGCGAATTTGTAAAGCAACTTTTTTGCCGTCGATAACCACTGTTAAACCCTCGTTGTTTAGGTCTGTGAAACAATTAAAAAAGGCCAATTGAGTTTAATTCAACTGGCCTTAGGTGCAACTTACAACCGAACAATCTATGATTTATTAGCAATATCTACTAAATATAAATACCAATAGTGCATATTACTTATTGCTGCAAATGCTGGTGTGCCAATGCAATTATTAGTCATTGGGCTGTTTGCTCGGATCCAGGTAAATAAAGCTCTTACCTAGACGTCCATTATAGTTACCTGCTGATATCATAATGAGTCCATCTGTTTCTTTAGATGCTTGGATCGCCGCTTGAGTTGCTTCAACAATGCAAGCCATATCGCGTCCATTCATGATAATTTCCATCACTGAGTTAACGCCTTCAGGGAGACCATGTTCAACGGTGGGATCATCTTGCAGTAGTGGACAAAACTTTTCATAGGTACTTGCAATAGTGAAATCGTAATTACTACCAGCTTTAGAACCGCTGCCAGCAATACCGCCCGGGAATGTAGTGATCACGCCATCGATAGGAGAAATAGCTTCGCAGCCTTTTTCGGCGGCTTCCAGTGCAGAGTCAACATCTTTACCAAAGAACCAAAGATTGCCCCCCATTAGACCATCGGCTTGCCCCAATCGGCGATCAAGCACAAACTCGCCACCAAGAATCGGGATCCACCACATTTTGCGCCCATAACGTTCAATACGTTTTTGGTAACCATTACCGAAGTAAGCGACTTTGCGGCCCATATGATAGTAGTTCTCAGAGTCAATCATGTTGAAACATGATGCAGTTGGGCATGTCATCACATTCTGACTGATCCTCACTAACGCAGAGCGCTCTAATGCTTCTACGCGATCTTTGCGAAAACGTGGCACGTGCAACTGCACCAATGCGCCAGGACGACCATCAGGTGTTTCAAAACTCTCATCAGCACCAGGACCCACATATCGATCTAGCCCGGCTTCACAATCACATAGAATGGAACTTGATGCATTGCCTGTGGCCGCATTCACGGCGTGCTCCACCCACTTCAAGTCTTTTGCAGTAATTAGAAACTCTGTGTAGAAGCTTCTAAACGCTTCTGCATAAGTGTCATCAATAATGGCAGTCATTAGTCTCTTCCTTTACCTTCGTAAACAGCATCTTCAGTAACAACTTTATCCATGTAAACATCATGTGGTGCCACTAACACATTGTCGAATAACTGCGACTCGTAGCAGAGCGCAATCAAAGGTGATTCTGGGCGAACTTTTTCCAGCAAGCGGTCATAGTAACCTTGGCCATTACCCATGCGTCCCCCATTACGGTCAAAGCCAACGCCAGGAACCATAACAAGATCGAGGTCTTCAGCTTCAACTTCTTTTTCTGGATTGCCCCACATTTCTTTAGGCGGCTCAAGGATATCCCATTTACCAACCACCATCTCTTCTAGGCTTTCCATCCACCATAGACCAAGTTTGTTTTCACCGTTTTCATCTTCAGTGCAGTAAGGCACGATAATTTTCTTTTCGCCCTTGGCGACTTCTGCGAGTAACTCAGGCTTGGTGCGCGTTTCTGATCGGCAGTCGATGTACCACATAACACAGTGAGCATTCTGATAGTCAGGCAGCTCCATAAAGCGTTTAACGGCTTTAGCGCTAACCTCATCCTTGTTTTCTTGTGCGTTGCGACGGTCATATGCCTCGCGTCGCATCTTATTTTTACGTTCCATGATGGCTTCTAATTCTTCTGGTGTCAGTGACATTCAACTGCTCCTTATATTTAAAATGTGAATAACTGGACGATTCCCAGTGAGGGGTAGAGTGTGCTCCAAATGTAATCTACAAATCGTGGGATTCAGTGCGTATATGTTTGTTATTTTGACGCCTGTTTTTGTCGTATCTGCTTCAGTAAACTCATAACGAGGGTAATTTATACTGGATAGAGGCTGAGTGCTACCCTCATCTATCTCGCAGCAATAGTTTCGAGCCTTACTCCAGGTCGAAAAGCAGACATAATATTTTTTGTTTTTCTACATTGTTCAAGTGCTTACGTGCATGAGTCATGCAAACACTTCTGAGTCTGCATATAAACTCTAAGCGAGTGAACTATGTAAATACATGATTAAAATGCCTAATCTGTTACAGCTCCATCAGAAGCAGAGCTCACTTGTTTCGCGTATTTGGCAAGTACCCCGCGAGTGTAATTTGGTTTGGGCGCTTTCCATGAGCGTTTGCGCTTGTTTAGCTCATTTTTGCTAACATGTAGCGTCATTTCGCGGTTTTTAGCGTCAATCGTAATTTTGTCCCCATTTTTTACCAGCGCCAATGGGCCTCCGACGGCGGCTTCAGGAGTGATATGACCGACAACAAACCCATGACTGCCACCAGAAAATCTACCATCCGTGATGAGTGCGACGTCTTTGCCTAACCCTTTGCCCATAATGGCGGAAGTGGGCGACAGCATTTCACGCATGCCGGGCCCGCCAATCGGGCCTTCATAACGAATCACAATGACATCACCGGCTTTGATGCCGCCATCTAATATTTTCTTTAATGCGGTCTCTTCTGAGGCAAAAACTTTTGCTATGCCAGTGAAAGCGAGTCCTTCTTTGCCTGATATTTTCGCCACGGCACCTTGTGGTGCTAAATTTCCATACAGGATAACCAAGTGCCCGTCTTTCTTTATTGGGTTATCAAAACTACGCACGATTTGCTGACGTTTTGAGTATGGCTTAACGTCTTTAAGATTTTGCTTTAGCGTCTTGCCGGTAACCGTGAGGCAGTCACCATAAAGTAAGCCTTTATCCAATAGCATCTTCATTAGCGGCTGAATACCACCAATGGCGATTAGTTCTGACATCATATATTTGCCGCTTGGACGTAAATCAGCGAGCACAGGGACTTTTTTGCCTACACGCGTGAAGTCATCAATGGTTAGTTTGACTTTCATTGCATGTGCCATTGCAAGTAAATGCAATACGGCGTTGGTTGAACCACCTAATGCAGTAATGACAGCAATCGCATTTAAAAATGCCTGGCGCGTCATAATGTCACTAGGAAGTATGTTTTTCTTTAATAAGTTATACACAGCTTTGCCTGCATTACGGCAGTCCGTTTCTTTTGATTTAGAAATTGCTGCTTGAGCAGAACTGCCTGGCAAGCTCATTCCCAGTGCCTCAATCGCTGAGGCCATTGTGTTGGCGGTATACATCCCGCCACAGGAACCGGCACCAGGGATGGCGGTTGATTCCACTTGTTTTAATTCTTGATTGGTAATCTGCCGTTTGGCATGTTGACCAACAGCTTCAAAGACGGAAACCACATCGACCTTTGTACCTTTATAATTGCCGGGCATGATGGTGCCGCCATATACAAACACTGCGGGTCGATTGAGACGCGCGAGTGCGATCAAACAACCAGGCATATTTTTATCACAGCCACCGATGGCAACGACGCCATCAAATCCCTCGCAACCGGTGACTGTCTCAATGGAGTCAGCAATCACTTCGCGTGATACTAACGAATACTTCATACCTTCGGAGCCCATTGAAATACCATCTGAAATGGTAATTGTATTGAAGATGACGCCTTTGCCGCCGGCACTATCGGCGCCCGCCGCGGCCTTTTCTGCCAACTTATTAATGTGCATATTACATGGTGTGACCATGCTCCATGTCGATGCGATTCCTATTTGCGGTTTTTTGAAATCGTCGTCTTTAAATCCTACTGCACGCAACATTGCGCGACTGGGTGCGCGCTCGGTGCCATCAACAACAATAGATGAATGAGGTCGAAGTTTTTTAGTCATTGTTTGTTAGTAGTTTGTCATAAATATGTGCGCGTACTATACCGGATGCCTCAGCTGTTAACGAGTCTCAATCAAACACAAAATCAATTAACAAAAACATTTACCGAATGCGCGATCAACATTGCAGTTGATCTGAATTCCAAGCATTAAATGTGTATTAATCAATAATTATTTATATAAAAAATAAATATTAATAAATTTTGGAGTAATAAAGTGAAAGTATTTCAAATACGTAATAAGCGAATATATTTGCTAAATGCATTAGTCATGATTTTTGCGCTAGTTATGATTGCCCCTAATGGCTTTGCGCAAAATGACAATAATGGATTTTATGTTGGTGCAAGTGTTGGCCAAGCTGACCAAAAAGATGCATGCGAAGATGTGCTTGGCTCGTGTGATGATGACTTAGGTTGGAAAGTGTATGCTGGTTATAAGTTTAATCAATATTTTGCTATAGAAGGTGGGGCAGTTGATTTTGGTCAATCAGATGCGGATGCTTTATTTATAAATGTTAATACGTTAGCAATTGTTCCGGGTACTTTAGAGGTGAAGATTGATGGGTTCTTTCTCTCAGGGTTGGCTGAATGGCCTTTGACTAATAATTTTAGTGTGCTTATGAAGTTGGGAATGATTTATTGGGATATTGAATTTGGTATCACTGACAATAATCTCGAATTGATTGGCGATGAAGATGAAAATGGTACCGATATCCATTTTGGATTTGGTGCACATTATAATATCACTGAAAACATTAAACTCAGAGCTGAATGGGAGAGATTCAATAATATCGGTGATAGTGAGATAGGCACTTTAGATATTGATTTGATCTCGGCAGGTGTTGTCATACAGTTTTAATTATTAAACACAGACGTCATTAATTGATAACGTTGTCAGTTTTTAGCGAATATCAAAATAATTAAATAGCTCAGGTTTTGTATGCAAAATCTGGGCTATTAATGCAGCTAATATATTAGAATTATTATTCTAATATAAATTACTTGACGAATGATCGTAATTTTTTGTCAAGAGGTTCACATTAAATTTTTAATTTTCTTATTATGGTCGATAAGTAGAGGTATTCAAATAAGTACTTTCTCAAAGGAGTATTTATGCGAGAAAATTTATTGGCGGATAGTTTTTTAAGGCAGACAATTGTCTTATGCCTTACATTATTTCTTTGCTGTTCAGCACATTTAAATTCAATTTTCTTCGATCGTCTCAAAGAGCAAATTTCATGGCGCGCATTAAGTGAAGGTGGCATTTTAATGATGTCACATACGCATGTGAAAGGTATCGATAATCCTTACAGATTTCGCATGGGTGATTGTAGTACGCAAGTTAATTTATCGGAAGCTGGGCGCAGCCAAGCAAGACGAGTTGGGCAAAGATTTCGTAAAAATAATATTAAAGTCGGCATTGTGCTGCATTCGCGCTGGTGTCGAACACGCGAAACAGCGACGCTTGCTTTTCCTGGAATGACATTTGCAAATGCTTCATTTGATTCTTTTAATTTGCGACCAGAGAATAAGTCTTATTACACTAAACAAGCAATAAAAGTTATTTCTAATTGGAAGAGTTCAAATGCGCTTGTGCTGATGACGCACCCAGAAAATATTTTGGCGATTACAGGCTTAAATCTAATCCCGGGAGAAGCGCTTGTGTTAAAAGATAATATAGAAGTGGTGGGAAAGATTAGGTTTTAGTTCTATACGTTAGTATTCGGGCTCAACCTGTTCCCATTGTTGATTATTGTCTGGATGTGCATTTGGATTATAGTTTGGATCTTCGCTATAAATATATTCGCCTTCATTGTTAATCCAATATTGGTCTGCACCAGCTTCAACTTGATACTTTTCACCATCATAAGGGCTAGTGACAGTGCTCTCATCGCGAATAACATTGACTTGCTTGTCCTGAATACGATCACTGGCAGCATCTTGGTTGCGGTAGGTTTCGTTGATAGAACGATTAATCGCATCTGTTGTATTTCTGTGTAACGCTTGTTGGCGTTCAAAATTTTGCTGGTTTTGCTGCATACGTGAATTATGTTGTTGCCAGCTGTGAGCAGATTTTTGTTGCTCACTTAAATTGTATGCTTGAATTTGCTGTGGATTGTCCTGCGTATTCACGATGCCATAAATAAATGCTTGCTTGGCATCGGCTATATGCGCGTTAGGTGCTTCAACCATTTTTAATGAGTAGTACCAAAAAGTACTTCCTTGTCCTTCGGTAATCATCTGGTCGATAATAATATATGCACTATTGCCTTTACCGTCATTCCATTCTGTGCCCAGTGCGGCAAAATATTTTTGTGCGGGCACACTTTGATATAACTTATTACTATACGCTTCGCTGCGTTTTGCGACCTCTGGTAATGGCTCCATATTGGTTAGGCTAAAGCCATGTTGACTAAGTGTTGGTTTTAAATCCTGCTCTACTATTTGTTGTGCATTAATTGGTGGACGCATCGCTTGTCCGCTTTGCGCATAAATCTGCTGCATGTAAGGGTCTTGGCTAAATACATAAGAGCCACCCGCGCGATAATATATTTTGATTCCATTTGGGCCCGTGATGTTGGGCTCTTCTGTTGATTGAGGTGTAATTATTTTCCAGTCCGCAGGCAATGGAATGTGATGCATAGGCATATTGCGCTTTGTGTCCATCACTGTATGCATAATAATTTTTTCTGCCAGACTATTGAATGAAAAAACTATTAGCAAAATAAATGCTAAGCATTGTAATGTTGTTCGCATATTTATGAGCATGATGTGTTGTATGGCTGATTTAATGAAGCATACTCTCGTTTTGCATGCTAATGAATGTGAAATTTACTGATTATGCAGTGTATTTCAGGAAAAAATTTTTACATTGACATCAAGGTTCTCACTATGTTCTCATTATCGAGAACTTTATGAGAACTTATATGCTAACCAAACGCGAACAAGACACCTTCGATTTTATTGTTAATTACTATGTTAAACAGCGCAAAGCGCCGCTATTGACTGAAATTGCTACGGGCTTGGGGATTCAGTCTAAAGGGGTGGTACACCGCTATGTATCAGCGCTGGAAGACAAAGGCTATATTATTCGCAATCCTAAAACGCGTGGTATTGAGTTAGCCGATCACCCAGATATTGACGATTTGCCCTTGTTGGGTTGTATTGCCGCAGGCAAGCCTATTGAGGCGATTGAAGATAAACAAACAATAAATTTTACTCATTTATTAAATGGACCTAACCGTTATGTGCTGGAAGTAAAAGGGCAGTCGATGGTGGATGAGGGCATTCGTCATGGTGACATGGTGATTATTGAACATGCCAGCAGCGCGCGCAGTAATCAAATTGTAGTGGCATTAATTGATGCCCAGGACGTTACGCTTAAACGTATTCAGTACCCGAATAAAAATACGGTGCGGTTAATTCCTGCCAATAAAAATATGCAAGCAAAAGAATACGCAGCTAAACGCGTCACTATTCAAGGTGTATTGGTGGGGCAAGTGAGAGTGTACGATTGAAATGCATTGGGAGCGGGCCATAGTATTTATTGATATGGATGCTTTCTTTGCCAGTATTGAGCAATTTGATCGTCCTGAATTACGCGGCAAACCGATTGGTATTACTAATGGCGAAATTGGCACATGCTTTATTACTTGTTCTTACGAAGCAAGAAAGTACGGCATTCAAACAGGCATGCATATTAAACAAGCACGACAACTTTGCCCTGATGTAATTCAAGTGCCAGCGAGGCCCTATCGTTATGCGCAAGTATCTACAGAGATTATGTCTGTGCTGCAAACAGTAACGCCTGATGTTGAGGTGTTTTCCGTGGATGAAGCATTCCTGGATGTGACGCGTTGTCAAAAAATTTATGCCAGCCCTGTAGAAGCAGGAGAGATGGCCAAACAGTTAGTCCATGAAGCGAGTGGAGTAACGTGTAGTGTAGGTGTGAGTGGAGATAAAACCACAGCTAAGCATGCCGCAAAAAAAAGAAAACCGAATGGATTGTTTGTAGTCCCTCCCAAACAGGCACGTGAGTATCTAAGTGCATTACCCGTAACGGAGCTGAGTGGTATTGCGTCAGGCATTGGTAATTTTCTAAATGATCGAGGCGTGCATGTATGTGGAGATATGCAGCGCTTGCCAATTGGTGAATTGGCAAATAGATTTGGTAACTTAGGCAGGCGCATTTGGTATATGGCGCAAGGTCAAGACCCTGACCCAGTAAAGCAAAGTGTGGCAGCGCCAAAATCTATCGGGCATGGCAAAGTGATGCCGCCTAATACCAAGAGCATAACAACAATAAAAATGTATCTTCATCATATGGCAGAAAAAGTTGCTGCCAGGCTGCGCAAACATCAATTGGAAGCACAAACATATTTTATTGGTGTGAAAACAAATCAAGGCTGGATAACGCAAAAAACACAAAACTACATACCGACTAATGATAGTCAGCATATAAAAAAACTGGCGAATGCATTTTTGCGTAATGAATGGCGCAAGCAAGGTTGTTCACAAGTGCAGATTACGGCATTAGATCCTAGCTTTGCAGGTCGCCAACTGTGCCTGTTTGAAACTCATGATACTCAACGCGATCAGATCAATTTAGCTATGGACAAGATTAATCAACGTTACGGTGAATTTACTCTTGCGCCTGCTAATTTAATTAATCGTTCAGAAATGCCTAATGTGATTGCGCCAGCATGGAAGCCGTTTGGACATCGTAAGACGGTTTAAGCAAATTTTGATTGGCTGTGCCTTTGATGCGAATCAGCCCAACTGTGCTCGTGTACGAGGCAGCATAGTGAGCTGATTGTTTGTTTGATTGCTGCGTCACATCACCAATTGTTTGAGATGCTGTTTAGTAAATCAAAGCTTGATGGTGTTGCCTTTAGTAGCCAAAAAGATATGTTGTCCCTAAGCATGCAATATTATTATGACGCTAGTTACTCGAAGAGAGGCGTTCAAATTTATCTAGATAGTCATCAATAGATAACTGAACAACTTTTTGTGCATGTTCGCTGCCATATGCGTCACCAACATGTACTTTAGATTCTTCTCCGGGTAAAGATTTATAAGTGCTAAAGTAATGGCGCAAACGTTCTACTATGGAGTGAGGAAGCTCAGAGATATCATGCACATTTGACCAGACGTGATCTTTTTCAAGCACGGCAATAATTTTGTCATCAGCTTCACCATCATCAAGCATAGGTAGGCCACCAACCACGCGTGCATTTAAAATCAATTCTGCGCGATCGATTGGACGATCGCTGACAACACAAATATCCAATGGATCATCATCACCCTGAGTGGCGCCTTCCATGTTTGCGCCAACGCGGCGACCGCAATATGTTTGTGGAATGAATCCATACAGTGTGGGCGGTAGTGAAGAGGTGCGGTGAGGCCGATCGACTCTTAAATAGCCTGTTTGTTTATCTACTTCGTATTTAATATGGTTGAAAGGAGTACTTTCAATATAAGCATGAACAACTTTGGGAGGCCTGGGCCCGACATCTATACCATGCCAAGGGTGGGGCCGCCAACGATTAAATGATGACATTTAGTTCTCTCCTTAGAAATAATACTCTGATAGTTAAAGTGCAGTGATATGTGTCATTGAGAATATAAAAAGCGCCTTGCTTTAATAAAGTGGGGTGTGCTGATAATTTTGGGGTGCAATGATAGCTAAATTAAATACATTATGCTTGATTAGTTTTGCGTAGTTTTAACTGCTGCAAAAGATCGACTGTTGCATTGTATTTTTGGGCAAGTTGCATGATTAGTTGGGCTTGCGGTAAGACTTTTAAGTTCACTGAGTGTGGCAGAAAGCGTCTTATGATTAGCACCTTCGATGCGGATGGCGCAATTAGCTGCTTCTATAGCAGTAACCTCGCAACCCAATTCAAATGCGCTATAAGCGAAATTATTGAGAGCCTCTGCAGATTGAGCGTTAAGTTGTAATGCATGTTTATAAGCTTGGCTAGCAGCTAATGGTTCTTTGAGTTGCATATGGGTGTTAGCTAAACCTACATGAGCGATAAATTTATCAGGCCATCGTTGTGCTATAGCAGCATAAGTCAATTGGGCAGCACGGTATTTGCCGACTTTTTCTAAATCCATCGCCGCTTTAGTGGCATCATTTATGTTAATGCTGCCTGGAAGGTCACCTGCAGGTACAGCAATAAGCGCCCAATATTTCCCTCGGCGCCAGGTATTTTCTAGTGTCGTCCAAGCACTTCTGTAATATTCATGACGGCCGCTATGTAATAAGAAAGAGTCGTTATTGGCAGAACGTCCAGTAACCACTGAGTAATGCCAGATTGGGTAAAGACTCAATGCAAGGTTCTGTAAAATAATCACAGGGCGTTCGGCATTTATTTCAGCGCGTAAAGAAGCAAAATCCAGCTGAGTTTTGTATGCGACCAAATCTAAACTGCGTGCTGCGGCCTGCATTTCAATTTGTAGGCTGCCTTTCTTTTCAGGCAAATAAATAAGTTGCGCGACTTGTTCTGCGGTGACTGTATTGCCATAGTAATTTGCAACCATGGCAAGTGCAGCGGGGCCGCAATGATGGTCAGTTTGTTCTATAAAAGGAACGTCAATTTTTATATCCGAAGCTAAATACTGTGGCTGTTTGGGAATGATGCGATCCGCAACGGCGATAGCAGTACAGCCTGACAAATACAATTGCAAGTTAAGTAAACCAATAGCGAGTGCGAAAGAGAATAATGGCGAGCGCATTAAAATGTTGTTGTTAAATCAGTGTAACCCATGAGTTCTAACATAAATACAATAGGCCCCGTGGCAAATAACACCAGTCCAACACCGCTAGCGGCAGGCAAGGTATCAAATTGCTCAGCAAGCTGCTGTAATTCTTGATCTGTTAGTTGGTCAATACGTTGCTGAACATGTGCGGGATCTACGCCATGTTTGATTAATGCGTTACGCACATCATCACGTTGTAATGTTGTCATGACCATTTGATGTTGACTCGATGTACTCATGCTGACCTCAATCTGCTGTGTTGAGAGCATGCCGGCATTAGCGCCGTGAAGCACAAAGCAACAACTTAATATGATGCGGGACAAGTAACGTTGGAACCAATCTGCCATGGATTTCAAATTAAAAGCTCAAATTTAGATAATTCTTGTACTTTTAATAGGTTACGTCAAGTTTTTATGGAATCACTCCAGCTTATCGGCGGAACAGTACCAAATGTTCTAAATCAAGCCCGATGCCAAGTGGTTTTCCTATGACATGGTCATGGTGACTGGGGGCATAACACAACACACTATGCCCATTGGGTAGGCGCAATGTGTAAAGAAATTCTGCGCCAAGAAAACGTTTCTGTTCCACAATGGCAGATACCTGGCTGGAATCATCATGCGGGATATCGTCCGGTCGAACCAATAAGTCAACTTGATCGCCAGGCTCAAATGACGGGTCAATTGTGCCATGCAACTCACCGAACACAGTTTCAATGCGGTGCTTATCTATAACTGTCGCAGGGATTAAATTACCTAAGCCAACAAAGTCGGCCACAAAGCGGGAGTTAGGTTCATGGTAAATGTTATAAGGCGTATCAAACTGAACAATTTCACCTTGCTGCATGACGCCAACTAAGTCCGCGACTGCAAATGCTTCGTGTTGATCATGTGTGACCAAGACAGCGGTCATCTGTTCCAGCTTAAGAATGTCTCTCACTTGTGTGGCTAACTGTTCTCTTAAATCAGGGTCAAGGCTGGAGAACGGTTCATCAAGTAATAATATGGCAGGCTTTGGTGCTAGAGCGCGTGCCAACGCGACACGTTGTTGTTGACCTCCAGATAGCTCATGAGGATATTTCTGAAATTGACTTGAGCTTATATCGACTAAATCTAATACGTGTTTCGACTGTTGTTGAATATGTTGTTTACTGTGTTTGCGGATGCCATAGGCAACATTGTCGTAAACAGTTAAGTGCGGGAATAAAGCAAGATCCTGGAACATCATGCCAATATTACGAGTCTCTGGCGCTACCATCATTTCCGGTGTACTGATGACGGCATGCTTGACTTCAATGCTGCCATGATCTATTTCATGTAAGCCAGCAATTGTTCTCAACAGAGTCGTTTTGCCACAGCCACTTGGACCGAGTAAACAAACAATATCGTGGGCGTTAACTTGTAATGATGTTTTGTCGAGTATGACTGTCTGTTCATAATGAGCAGAGACCTCATTTACATTCAGCAATACATCACGTATGTCATTCTTATCTGGCATTGGCTTTTATTGCAATATTTAACAGCAGCACAGGGATAATACCAGTTAAAACAATTGCGAGTGCTGCCGTCGAAGCATCCGCCAAGCGCTCATCGGATGCCAATTCATACGCGCGTACCGCTAAAGTATTAAAGTTGAATGGGCGCATAATTAAAGTGGCGGGTAATTCTTTCATGACCTCGACAAACACCAGTAACGCGGCGGTGAGCAATCCGCTACGTATTAAAGGTAGATGAATATTACGCAAAGTGGCAAACAAACTGCTACCAAGTAAGTGAGAGGCTTCATCGATAGAATGATTAATTTTAGTTAAGCTGGCGCTGACAGTTTGCAAGCCCAACGATAAGAAGCGAACCGTATGCGCAAACACTAATGCTGCTATGGTACCAGTAAAAATTAATTGGCTGTTAATATTGAATTGATTATCTAGCAGTGTGATTAGCCAATTATCTAGACTGCCAAAAACAATTAATGTGCCTACCGCGATAATTGTGCCAGGGACTGCATAACCCATCGCGCTTAAATTTATCATGCCATGTAGCAAAGTGTTGTTGCTTGCACGCTTAGCATAAGCAAGGATAGTTGCAATCACTAAGGTTGTAATAGCTGCACAAGCGGCTAATAACAAGCTATTGAATGCCAGTGAATAGAATTCACTATTGACCATGTCAGCAGCAGTTTTAATTGCCCAAGCACTGAGTTGTAACAGCGGAATAATAAAACCAAATAGCGGTGGAATCATGCAAATTATGATTGCCAGCAACGCATGAGAACCTATCAGCTTTCTTGGATGATGGTTTTTAACAGCATGACTTGGGTTATGGTAGCGAATTCTTTTGCGCTGACTTTGCTCCAGGATAAATAATATAAAGACAGTCAGCATTAATATGCTAGAGAGTTGTGCTGCTGTCGCGGGTTCGCCGAAACCAAACCAAGTACGAAATATCCCTGTAGTAAACGTATCAACACCAAAGTATTGTACTGTGCCGTAATCAGCTAGTGTTTCCATCAAAGCGAGTGTAATGCCCGCCGCAACTGCCGGACGAGCTAGTGGCAAAATAATATTAAACAACCTCTCAACACCAGTGGCGCCAAGCGAGCGCGCAGCATCTATCACATTGTTGGATTGATTAATTAATGTTGAACGAGTCAGTAAAAATACATAGGGGTAAAGAACGAAAGAAAACATAGCAATTGCTCCACCCAATGAGCGTATTTCAGGAAACCAGTAATCGCCATAACCCCAATCAAATACACTGCGCAAATAAGTCTGTACGGGACCGCTGTAGTCGAGTATGCCAGTATACGTATAGGCAATAATATAAGCAGGCATTGCCAATGGCAGCAACAGTAATAATTCGAGTATGCGTCTACCGGGAAATGAGTAAAGTGCACATAAGCATGCCGTCGGGACGCCAATAATAAATGTGCCAAAAGCAACGCCAATGGCTAAAAAAATAGAGTTTTTAACATACTCTAGTAATACATGATCTACCAAATGTTGCCATGTATCAGTGCGTGCATGAAAGTTGAATTGTAGTACCACCAGTAGCGGTAAAACGATTATCAACGTTATCACTAAAATGGTAACAAACCATTGCCATGTGATATTCCCACCCAGTGTGAATAGATTGCGTCGAGAGACTGCGGTGAGCATGATGGAATACTGTAAGCACTAATAGTGGTAGTCGTGGAGCATTATCTCCAATGAGCTTTATCCATGATCTGAACGGCTTTAGTGTTCAGTTCGCCAAGCTGACTTAGGTTGAGTGTATCAGCTTTGAATGCTCCCCAACTGTTGAGAATATCGTTGGAACTCACATTATCAATCACAGGGTATTCTAGATTGACATCCGCATACCAGGCTTGTGCTTCTGGTGTGAATAAAAATTTTATTAATTCCATCGCAAAAGACTTATTTTTAGAGTGTTTTGCAATACCCACTCCGCTGACGTTGACGTGCGCACCACGGTCATCCTGATTGGGCCAGAATAATTTTGCTTTGGCAGCTGCAGCTTGTTCTTCTTCACTGCCCACCATCATATTGCCCAAATAGTAAGTATTGACGACGGCAAGGTTGCACTGACCGGCAGCCAATGCTTTGACTTGATCTCGATCACCGCCTTGTGGTTTACGTGCAAAGTTTTCCACGAATTTATTTGCCCAGTCTTGAGTCGTTTCAATGCCGTGATGAGCAATAAGCGAGGCGACTAATGATTGATTGTAAATATTATTGGAGGAGCGAATGCATATTTGTTGCTTCCACATTGGGTCAGCTAAATTTTCATAAGTTGATAGTTCGCTTGGCTTGATGTGTTCCGGGTTGTAAACAATGGCACGAGCACGTAACGACAGACCCAGCCAATAACCATTCGGATCGCGGTATTGAGTGGGTGCCAGCGATAGCACCTCACTATCAGTTATTGCTTGCAGTAAGCCAGCTTGCTTTGCACGATGCAATCGGCCGGCATCTGTCGTGATGAATATATCCGCGGGTGAGTGTTTACCTTCGCTGCTAAGACGTTGAATGAGTGCGTCAGCTTTGCTTGTGACTAAATTAACTTTAACGTTGTGTTGGTTGGCAAATTTATCCAACAAAGGTTTGATAAGAGCCTCTTTACGAGCAGAATAGACATTTAACTCGTCTTGTTCTTGAGCATAGGAAAATTGTGCGAGAATGCTACAAAGAAAAATATAAAGTATTGATTTAAAATAAAGTTTCATTAGTTTTAATCCGTTTCGAAGGTCATAAAATGGTCCATGCCGACAGTGATATTAACACAAATGAGATGTATTCTCATTTGTGTGTGGTGTTTTCTATATTACCCGGGAAATTCTTGCTTCTCTATTCATTAAGCGTGTGTTGATGATGCTTCCCGTTGATATAAGTCAAGAAACTGAATCACTATGGCAGCAATTTGTTGCTCAAATTAATCCGAGCGAAATGCTTAATCACAAGCAAGCCATACAGATGTTATGGCAACAAAGTGCCTATGCAGTGCGTATCTGTCATAAGTATCCGCACTGGTTGCAAGCAGTTATTGAGAATCAGTCGCCTGATTATTTGCGCTTGATAATAGATAAACAAAGTGACGCCTTAATAACTATTGAAGATGAAAATGAATTCAAACAGCGCCTGCGCGAACTACGCCATCATGGGCATTTACATATTTGTTGGAATGACTTAATTCAGCAGCAAGATATATTTGCTGTACTCAAGCAACAAAGTGATTTAGCCGATGCCTGTATGGATATTGCAGTACGTTGGTCGCAAACAAAATTAATTAACAGGTATGGTGTGCCACGCAATGATCAAGGTGAACCGATTGAACTTGTAGTTATAGGCATGGGCAAGTTGGGTGGCTATGAGCTAAATTTTTCTTCTGATATTGATGTCATATTCTGCTTTTCCGACAGTGGTCACACTGATGGTACTAATTCAATTTCAAATCAAGAGTTTTTTACCCAATTAGTACAAATCATTATTCGTGTGTTGTCAGAAATCACGGTGGATAGTTTTGTCTATCGTGTCGATTGCCGCCTGCGACCGTTTGGTGACTCAGGTCCATTGGTGGTCAATTTCAATCATATTGAAGATTATCTTTATACACATGGGCGCGAGTGGGAACGATACGCTTATGTCAAAGCACGTGTCATCTATGGAGTAACAGAAGATCAACAGCGTTTTAATCAAATGGTGACTTCGTTCGTATACAGAAAGTATATCGACTTTGGTGTGATCAGTACCTTGCGCGAAATGAAAAACTTAATTGCCCAGCAAGTTGTTAAAAAAGGTAACGTCGATAATATTAAGCTCGGCGTGGGCGGAATAAGAGAAATTGAATTTATAGTGCAATTTTTTCAGTTGGTTCACGGCGGGCGTAATGCGGCACTGCAAACGTGTGAAATCTTGCAAGGCATAGAGCAAATTCAACTCGCCGGTTACCTGGATGCTAGCGAATCTGAAATACTTTTAAATGCCTATAAGTTTTTGCGTCGTGTCGAAAATCGTTTGCAGATGGCGAATGATATGCAGACGCATACGGTACCAGACGATCAATTGTCACATTTATTGTTAGCGCAGTCGATGGGTTATGTTGATATTGATCACTTTGATGCCGAGCTTGAACAACACAGAAGTAATGTCAATCGCATATTTAACCAAATACACAGTGATGCGGATACTTCGAGCGATGAGAAAATCTATGCCTCATTATGGGAGAAATTAGCTGATCCTAATCAGGACGATTCCATTGATGAATTTCAGTTAGATGACTATAAAGAAATTAGTCAGGTGGTAGAAAAACTCAAACAGCTCATACAAAGTAATGCTTATCGTCATCAAGACCAAGAGGGACGACAGCGCTTAACCAGATTTATTCCACGTTTTTTATTAGAGCTCAAAAAGGTCGAGTCTCCCGCGTTGGTCATAGGGCGCATATTTTTACTACTACAAAATATTCTACGACGTTCCGTCTATCTGGTTTTGTTGTATGAAAATCATGAAGTATTGAAACAATTAATTGCAGTGGCTTCAGCCAGTCCATGGATAGCAAGTCATATTTCTTCATATCCTTTGTTGTTGGATGATATTGTTGTCCGTGCAGATCAAGATTTGTTGTTGACAAAACAACAGACAGCCCAGCGTTTTAAAGAAGAAGTGTTGTTAAGTAAGGAGTACGAATATGACGCAGTACTGAATCGGGTGAGGTTATTCAAACATGCGCGTGAGTTGCGTGTCGCATGCGCGGATGTGCTGGGTAAAATCCCGCTGATGAAAGTGAGCGATCAGCTGAGTTGGACCGCAGAAGTGGTGGTCGATGGCTGTGTAAAATATCTAGAACAGCAATTTGATCTGGTCATGCAGGATAACGTCGCTGTGATTGCTTTCGGTAAATTAGGTGGTATCGAATTAAGTTATGGCTCGGATTTGGATCTGGTGTACATATGTAAGAATGAAAACGAAATAGATTATCCTTCCGATATGAATGTGCCTTATATTGTCAAAGCGACTCGATTTGCGCAGCGACTGACACAAATGCTCACTCTGCAAACCGTGTCTGGCAAATTATATGATGTTGATACACGTTTAAGACCCGATGGTGAGTCGGGTCCAATCATGCCTTTTTTCTCATTTGTACATGATTATTATCAAACACGTGCATGGACATGGGAAATACAAGCCCTGGTGCGCGCGCGTTGTATCGCTGGTGCTAGCGATCTTAAAAAGAAATTTCAACTAATGCGCCAACAAATAATTTGTCAACCGCGGGAGGCCAATAGACTTGCACAAGAAGTGGTTAATATGCGCGCGAAAATGTTAGAAACAAAAGCAAGCAAAACGGCGGGCGTATTTCACCTTAAAAACGACGAAGGAGGTATCACCGATATCGAATTTATGGTGCAATATGCTGTTCTTGCTTATGCGCATGAAGCACATGCAAACAAGGGTATAGATTTATGTGAGTATTCAGATAATGTGCGCTTGCTCGAACGATTAGCTGATAGTGGGTTTATCGCAAGTTCGATGGCGACAGAAATCACAGATATATATTGCCAATTTCGTAACATTATGCACCGCATTGCATTGCAAGCGAATACGCCCGAAGTGCCTGTCAGTGAGTACCAGAATGAAAGGCGTATAGTAAGAGAGTGCTGGAATAAGTTTTTTGCAAACTAAGAATAAAAAGGAATAGGAGTCGAGTTATGTCCATGTCAGATCGCGATGGAATTATATGGCGTGATGGGGAAATGATTGATTGGCGGCAAGCAGAAACACATGTATTAACGCATACATTGCATTATGGTGCAGGCGTATTCGAAGGTGTACGTGCATATGATGCGAAGCAAGGCACTTCTATCTTTCGATTGCAAGATCATACTAAACGCTTGTTAAATTCTGCCAAGATTATTGGTATGGATGTTCCATTTACCACTGAACAGCTGAATCAGGCACAAGTTGATGTGGTAAAAGCTAATGATATGAAATATGGCTACATACGCCCGATGTGTTTCTATGGCTCAGAAGCGATGGGCTTGCGCGCAGATAATCTTAAAGTGCATTGTATTATTGCTGCATGGGAATGGGGTGCATACATGGGCAAAGAATGCCTGGAAAATGGCATTCGCGTTAAGACATCTTCATATACGCGACATCATGTGAATGCGACAATGTGTAAAGCCAAAGTCAATGGTCATTACGTTAATTCCATGTTAGCTCTACAAGAAGCAGCTCAAGATGGCTACGATGAAGCGTTATTACTTGATCCCCAGGGGTTCGTTGCAGAAGGCAGTGGTGAAAATGTTTTTATTGTTCGTGATGATGTACTTTATACGCCTGAATTAAGCTCGGCCTTAGATGGCATTACACGTAAGACAATTATCGGATTAGCGACAGAAATGCAAATACCTGTTGTTGAGAAGCAAATTTCACGCGATGAGGTATATATTGCTGATGAGGCATTCTTTACCGGTACGGCCGCTGAAGTAACACCTATCCGAGAATTAGATAACCGTCCAATTGGTTCTGGCTCGCGCGGGCCGATTACGGAAAAGCTACAAGCCAAATATTTTCAGATTGTGCATGGTGAAATAGACAACTATACGCACTGGCTTACTCCGGCTGTCTAACTCATGGGCCATTGCTAAACACTAATGGATGTTCATGTACTAGTTGTTGGTGATGTCATGTTGGATCGATATTGGCATGCGGATGCTGATCGAATTTCGCCTGAGGCACCCGTGCCCGTGGCAAGAATTAATGAGACACATGATAGAGCCGGTGGTGCGGCAAATGTTGCGCAGAATATAAGTGCACTGGGATCTAAAGTAACGTTGCTCGGTGCGATTGGTGAAGACCAAGAGGGTGTCGCCTTACAAAAATTATTGGATAAAGAAAATATTGAATGCAAGTTATGTTCTCATCCTGATATTCGTACAACCTCGAAAATCAGGATAGTTAGTCGCAACCAACAACTTATCCGCTTGGATTTTGATGATCAAGCCCACGTTAGTTTGCCGGATATTCAGCAAAGATTTTCTGCTGTCGTTGAAAATTGTGCGATTGTTATATTATCTGATTACGGCAAAGGTGTGCTTGATGATGCGCAAGCAGTTATTCAAAATGCACTTAAACATAATAAAAGAGTTATTGTTGATCCAAAAGGCACTGATTTTGCCAAATATAAAAATGCATCAGTAGTGACGCCAAATTATTCTGAGTTTTGTGCAGTGGTTGGAGAGTGTGAGTCGGAACAAGACATTTATCAAAAAGCACAACATTTATGTCAACAATATAATTTTGAAGCATTGTTAATCACGCGCAGCGAAAAAGGCATGACATTGATCATGCAAGATGGTGCGGTGACAAATTTCCCAGCACAAATGCGTGAAGTCTATGATGTCACAGGTGCAGGCGACACAGTTATTTCTGCATTTGCCATGAGTCTTGCCTCTGATGGCGATTTTAAACAGGCGGCTTATGTTGCCAATGTGGCTGCAAGTATTGTCGTGGGTAAATTTGGTGCGGCAACCTTATCAGCCGAAGAACTTGCACACGGTATGCTCAGCTATGAATCGCCGAATAGCAAATTGGTGAGTCGTGACTTTTTAACTAAACGCATCTTGGATGCTCATGCAAAGCAACATACGGTGGTGTTTACAAATGGCTGTTTTGATGTGCTGCATAAAGGGCATGCACATTTACTACGTGAGGCCGCGTCCATGGGTGACATGTTGGTTTTGGCATTGAACTCAGATCAATCTGTTCAGCAACTTAAAGGTGAAGGACGACCAATAAATACACTACATGATCGCGCAGAGATGTTATCTTATTTTTCTAGTGTCGACTGGATAGTCAGTTTTGATGAAAACACGCCAGAAAAGTTAATTCGCGAGTTGAATCCCGATGTGTTAGTGAAAGGTGGTGATTATACGCCGGATCAAGTGGTCGGCGCGGAATATGTCATGCAGCGTGGTGGAGAGGTTAAGATTATTCGGTTTGTTGAGGGCTACTCAACCAGTAATATTATTTCATCGATTGTAGATAAACATTAAACTAATGTCTTGGCTGGCGGCGCATGGCTCACAAGTGAGCCACGTTTTTAGCTCAGATCAGACGCGTTTGTCGGTCGTAATGTGAAAGACGTACGATTATCTGATGCGCAGATGGGTTATATTGCCGTCAGATGGAGAGAATTCACTTTTTTAGTCGATGAAAGAATTTATAGTCACATTCAACTTGCTTGCTGAGGATTATGAGCAAGCTAAAAAAATAAGCGAGCCTATATGCACCTATTTCCTGAAGGATAATATGTGCACCCTAGAGTCTGTGCGAGCTAAAAATCCCGACTCTGCACGAAGAAAATCCAGCGGTAGAAGAAAGACAGATAAATCATGGCTGAATAGTTTCGGCTATGCTGAAAAGTAATACTAATCCTACTGCTGCGAGCAACTGTTAATTTCTTTTTTTACTGCTCTTAAGCCATTTGTAGATATTAAACCCGCCTTTAAGCCAAAACCATAAAATCAACTTTTCGCTTAATTTAGGTTTTCTGCCTAAATAGTAGTGTAAGCATTGCTGGCTATTTAAGTCATGCACATAAAATCGTCGTATGCAGCGAATATCATAAATTTTCTTGCGCCAGGGCTTTTCTTTGTCAGCGTAGTGCACTTTATCTAAATCGATTAATGTAAACTTCATATCAGTCACTGCCTCGGGTGTGAGTTGACCTAGCTCAGTAACAGATGAGCGGAGCAGAAAATTACCTGCATGAGGGTCACCATGGCGGATATTATGTTGGTGTAATGTTTTAATGATATTCGCAAGTGATAATGCAATACGACGAATGATCTCTTTAGCATTAGGATTTTTCTCAGTTAATTCATGGCATAAATCGAACACTGACATAGAAGCCGGTACCTTTTCATACAGCAAATAAGATTTTTCACTTTCAGCCAGGTGTTTACATGTCCAATGTGCAATCACTTTTATACTATCTATATTTATTTTTTCTAATGCGATGCCACCATAATAGGCATTTAAGCTATAATTTTTAAATAAACCAACCAGCATTAAATTTAACTTTCGGTACCAGCGATAATGTGCGGAAATTTGCGAGACTTTGAGTACCACAGGTTTATCTATTGCATCAAGATGAAATGAATATAAATTATTTCTTTTGCGGCTATGTAATTGCATGCGATTTGCTGGAGTTTCACAATATTCAAACTGGATATCATTAATCCACTGTTCCAGTTTGGCGTTGTTTGTATGCGCAGGGTGAATCACGTACTTGCCTAATGCATAGGGTTTAGCTGATTGCTGAAGATGGCTAGGTATAAACACAATAATTTTTATCTGGAGTGATATATTAATAATAAAAGTTTAGTAATCGGTCCAGCATGGGTGGGTGATATGGTTATGGCGCAAGCACTATATAAAGCGCTTGCCGCTCATTCTAACTCAGCCCAAATACATGTGGTAGCGCCTGCATGGTCTCGCGCTTTACTCGAACGTATGCCTGAGATCACTAAAGTGCATGCGTTAGAAGTTGCTCATGGGGAGTTTGGCTTGAGTAAACGTTATCGACTGGGGGTAACATTACGTGCTGAATCATTTACTCAAGCACTGGTGCTGCCTAGGTCATATAAATCAGCGCTGGTGCCAGTGCTGGCTGGCATCCCCCGACGAGTGGGTGAACTGGGAGAGTTCCGACATGGATTAATTAATCATGTGCTGAGTTCTAACAAAAGTAAAAGCATCCCAACGGTGTGTAATTATTTGCGTCATGCAGGTATCGAAGTAGATATCACCGAGGTAAAAAAAAACATACGCGCCCGAACTGATAATTGACAGTCAAAATCAACGCAAGTTAATTGCTTACCATAACATTCCACAGCAGGCCCCACTGATTGCTTGTATGGTTGGCGCGGAATTCGGACCTTCCAAACAATGGCCAATTGAGCACTTTGTTAAGTTAATAGATAAGCTGGTTGAACAAGGTCTGGAAGTTTGTATTCTCGGCTCACAAAAAGATGCCGCAATAGGAGATCAGATACAGAAGTTATGCCGCCAACCGGTGATGAATTTATGCGGTAAGACCAGTTTGCTGGATGTCATTGATATATTGGCAAGTTGTAGTGTTGCAGTGAGTAATGATTCGGGACTGATGCATATTGCTGCTGCTGTGGATGTGCCTGTGGTTGCCATGTATGGAGCGACTACGCCAGTGTATACGCCGCCATTACATGCGCAGGCGAAAACGTTTTATATGAAATTGGAATGCAGTCCATGTTGGCAGCGTACGTGTCGTTATAATCACTATCGTTGTCTTAAAGATATACTACCAGAGCAAGTATTTAAGGCAGTGATTGATAGAGTGTAAATATACTTTAAGAATTATTATTAAGAAAAACTCTGACGATTCGATTAGAAATTCAACTTATCGATTGAACAATATTTAGACGTAACAAAATACTGCATAGACGGTAGTATTCCCCGATAAATTTAGCTAAAGAAGCATTCTTTTAAGCCGCTTAAAAGGCATGAATAATAGTGAATCTGAGTGCGGGCTGAGCTTGAGAAACACCCATTCATAATTAAATAAACAGATTTTTACGAATAAAATACAAGGGATGATGGGCGCTATGATGAACGCATTAATGAGAACAAGTCATAAAAGTGAAATTGATCAATTGAAACGAGAATTGATTGATTACAAAGGCCAAGTTGAAGCTATCGGGCGGTCACAAGCAGTCATAGAATTCAATATGGATGGCACTATTATTAATGCGAATGAAAATTTTCTGAGTGCCATGGGCTACCGCTTAGATGAAATTCAAGGACAACATCACTCAATGTTTGTAGACAGAGACACTGCAAATAGCAATGAGTATAAAGAATTTTGGGCTTCCCTTAATCTTGGTGAATTTTCTTCGAAGCAATTTAAACGCATTACTAAAAGTGGTAACGAAATTTGGATTCAAGCGAGCTACAACCCTATTTTTGATGAGAATGGTCAACCTTACAAGGTGGTTAAATACGCCACTGATGTGACACAAAGAAAATTTGAAAACTTAAACAACTCTTCCAAAATTGATGCAATTTACAGATCGCAAGCAGTTATTGAGTTTAACTTGGATGGCACAATAATAACCGCGAATGATAACTTTCTCGGTGCCATGGGTTATCAGTTAAATGAAATTAAAGGCAAGCATCACAGAATGTTTGTAGATCAAGAAACTGCAAATAGTAATGAGTACAGAGAGTTCTGGGCAAGTTTGAATGCTGGCGAATATCAGGCCGGTGAATTTATGCGGGTCGCCAAAGGAGGTAATGAAATTTGGATTCAAGCGTCCTATAACCCAGTATTGGATCTTGATGGTAACCCATACAAGGTCATCAAATTTGCCAGCGATATAACGCAACAAAAACAAATGCAGATTTCTGTTGAGTCAATCTTAAAAGAAGTCAGCTCTGTTATGTTGAGCTTAGCTGAAGGTAACACTGATCAGCGTGTCGATGGTAATTATGTAGGGCAATTTGATAAGCTTAAGAATGTCGTCAATAGTTATTGTGAAAAAATTAGTGATATTGTTTTACAAATTAGAGAATCCAGCCAACTTGTCAATGCAGGTGCTGAAGAGATATCACGGGGTAATTTAGATTTAAGTCGTCGTACTGAATCTCAGGCCGCAAGCCTAGAAGAGACCTCAGCCAGCATGGAGCAAATGACCAGCACCGTAAAACAAAATGCTGATAATGCTAAAGAGGCCAATCAACTTGCGATTGATGCACGTGACCAGGCATCTACTGGCGGAGATGTGGTAAACAAAGCAATCTCGGCAATGCATGAGATTAACCAATCGAGTAATAAGATCTCAGATATCATAGGTGTGATAGATGAAATAGCTTTCCAAACTAACTTGCTAGCATTAAACGCAGCAGTTGAAGCGGCACGCGCTGGGGAGCAGGGACGTGGATTTGCAGTCGTCGCTACTGAGGTGCGTAATCTTGCTGGACGAAGTGCAACAGCCGCTAAAGAAATTAAAGAGCTGATTGAAGACAGTGTGCAAAAAGTCACTGATGGCAGCCAATTAGTCAATCAATCTGGCGAAACGTTGGAAGAAATTATGCAGAGTGTGCGTCAAGTGGCTGAAATTGTCGGTGATATTTCATCAGCAACTCAGGAGCAAGCCCAAGGCATCGAGCAGGTCAATAAAGCCATTATTGAAATGGATACAGCCACCCAGCAGAATACCGCAATGGTAGAAGAAGCCGCGGCCGCCGCCGAATCTATGTCAGAGCAAAGTAGTGAGCTAAATCGCATTGTGAGTTTCTTTAAGATGAAAGCTCATATGGAAATGTCCCAAGCTGCACCTGCTAATAAAGGTGTAGAGCGCCGTTCAAGCGATCGCCCTTGGTCTAACAATCGTGCTGAGCAAGCAAATCCTGCTGAAGTGCAGATGGCTGCCGGCAGCGATGTTGTTGATGATGATTGGGAAGAATTTTAACTGCTAAGTTAAATCGCTACGATTACTACATAATTGATGAATATAAGTCGCATTGATTAGAGAAAGTAATCGTGGCGTTCTTCAGAGGGTGTCAGCGAGTCCAGTTTTTCTGGATGACGAATTAAGTCTTCAATCAACCAATTGGCATGATTATATAAGCATGTGACATTACGGCATTCGTAATTAGCATCAAACGCTTCTATAAGTCTTAAAGTATTTTTTTGTGTTTCTTTGAAGCTGTCTTCGTTTTGGTATTCATGTTTGCCACCAAGTAATGCTTGCGGGACATGGCGGTAAACCGGACAGTTGAATACACCTAATGGGCTGAGCACCTGGCGGAAATACTGCATATGACAAGTGCTAGGCTGGTCAATAAAGTCTTTATAACTGCCATTTTCTAACACGCGAAGATTTGTACTCTCAATGACAGCAAAGTCATCACTTGCTAGCGATTTTGTTGCATCGATTGCGGTGCGTATCTTCTTCAATATGCTATCAATCGAATTTTCTTCCTGAGTGAGGTTGACAACTTCAGCGTTATTTTCTTCTGCGCGTGTTAGGAAAGGTTTATAGGAGATATAATCAAATTGATATTGTTTAGCACGTTCAGCCGCTTCAACAATTTCGTCAGTGTTATCAATAATTTCAGTGTCGTTAGCTTCGCAGTCTTTCCATACGACAATAAAACTATAACCAATTTGAAAATCTGCATTTATTTTTTTAATGTCAGGTATATGTGAGCAAATCCAGTCTAGCGTGACTTTTTTGCTGACAGGCTTATGCATAGCTCGGAAGGTCTCGTTATCGCCTGAGTCTAACGATAACCTCACCCAGTCGCCTTTGGTAAGCACATCTGCAACCTCAGCAACTCGATCCATACGACTGCCATTCGTGACCACACCTATTTGTATATCGTGTGCTTTCAGGTGTCGAACGATGTCAGCAAAACCCGGATACACGGTGGGCTCGCCGCCACCGATAATAATCACGGAACGTAAACCTCTATTGATTAGTGTCGTCAGTGAATCTTTTAACTGCTCATGATCATAACGAATGCCAGTGTTCAAAATATCCATATCAACGCAGTGATCGCAACGATAATTACATGCGGTAGTGACATCTAAATTGATAGACAGCGGAGCATGATTGGGTACTTGTTCCAGTATTTCATCAATTGATTGCCCTGCAGAATAGGCATTGCGCCACTTGGCTTGCCATAACACATATTCTTTTAAAGTATTTATAATAGAGGGTTGACGCAATTTGGCAGAAAAATCATGAATAGGCGATAACTCGACCTGCTTATCTTTGTGTGCATCTTGATTGTTTTTCGCATGCAAGGGAGCCTCAATAACAGACAAACTAGACTTAATGTTATTTTTCTTGCGGAAGTCTATTAATGGAGAAATCTCCATTAGCACTTCGCCATCAGCTGAGTGAATTTTTTCCATGGTTAGCTCTTGTTAAAATATTCGATCAATTTATACAGATGCCTGGCACCGAGACTTAATGCAATGTCATCAATTTCTATGCTGGCATCGATAGACGCCAAAAAGTCTTCAATGGATGCGTCCAGTGGATCATGTATCGTAGTTATCTGTTGCTCGGATTGTAACTGAATTTGGTACTCGGGTAACGCAACAATACGTTTAACTGAGCAGCCGTTTATTTGATAGCTGGCGGGCTTGGGAGTTTCATTGGATTGTATAAAAAGCAATTCGCAGTTTGTCAGCCCAGCTTGATGCCTATAACTAAAATTTATTCGAGTACTGTTGTCATTAGAAGTGACCTGGATATCGTCTAATTCTCCACTGCCGACTAATTGATAAAGCATACTCAGTCCATGTGAGGCAGCATCAATTAGCATGTTTGAACCACTACTTTGGGGGCTGAGCCACATGGCAAATTGATGAATCTGATTATTGCTAATAGCTGTTGGGTATAGCTGGTTAAAATCCTTTAAAGTATAAGGCCATTGAGTATTTAAATGCACCAGACAGTGTTGTTCTCGGGCACGATCAATTATGTGCTGTATTTTTAATAAATAATTTTCTTTGCTTATTTGATTGCTAGGCCACCAGAGTGGTTTTTCGCAAAAAATATGACAGCCATATTCAAGCGCTTGTTCTAAATAGCTTAAGTGAGTATTTGGCGGTGAAGCAATGACTAATATATCCAGTGATTGTTGCTGGCATAACTGATCAAAGCTGCTGTGGGCATCTGTCTTTATGGCGTAATTTTCAAGCAGATGTTGCGCAGCTTGTTGCGTGGATTGTTCGCTTGTACCCACTATACCTACGATGTTATGTCCAAGCTGGGCGAATTTTCTCGCAATATACGGCCCAGTGCCTTGATGTCTTCTAGCAGCGCCTATGATTCCGACATTATAAGACATAAAGAAAAATAACTTAGATGGGTGATAATTGTATATACTTGCGCGCCATTCCAAGCGCTTAAGTAGCTATTCTAACATGGCCCAATTACCACTGCCGAAAGAGATTAATATAAAAAATTCATTAGGTGAGGGAAGGCGCTCGCAAGTGTTTCTTGCAGATTATCTTGAGCAGCAAGTTGTAGTTAAAGTCTATAAGCAAGCGTATATTGAAAAATATCAATCACAATATAAAGTCAATATAGGAGAGTTTGAATTTTCTCGGAATATGCTTGCCTATCAAACTGATATGTTGAAACAATATGTCGCTAAGCCATATCAACTAATTAAACCGGAACAGGGTTATGTGTTGGCGTTTGTGCAGGAATATATTGAAGGCATTTGGCTGGAAGATTTAATGCAACAATGTCGCGGATTACCTAAGGAAGTATTGCGTGCCGGTTATGATATTGTTAAGCATGCGGCTAAGGTGGGATTGTATGACTTGGACATACCCCCTGGTAATATTCGTTTAGTCAAAGACACCAAGGGGGTTTGGGTGCCAAAATTATATGACTTTAATTTAATGCCTCAGCATCTATGTCCACCCAATCCTTTTATGGCAATTGGCTTTAAGTTAGGCTTAAGAAGTAAAAATCATCGTGACTACCGCAGTCTTAGACACTGGGAATATTTATCAAAACAAGCGAGTAAATGCATATGATGCAACATCAACCTCTGTTGGATTTGCCTAAGTGGCTATGGTTATGGCTACCCTTGTTGGTGGCGTTATTTCCCTATGTGATGCGAATTATAAGCATTGATTCTGATCAATACGTCTATGGTGAGTTAGGCATAATTGAGAACTATACATTTGTAGTATTAGCCATCGCGATTGTTTTAGGCATTTTATCTATCACGAACATGAAATCGTTTCAGTTCCCGTTTTTCAAGTTATGGCTAACGTTACTTGTAGTGGGCTGTATTTATTACGCGGGGGAGGAAATCAGCTGGGGTCAACACTGGTTTGGATGGGCAACCCCCGAAGGTTGGATGGATGTCAACGATCAAGGCGAAACAAACTTGCATAATACCAGCGCACTGTTGGACCAGGTGCCACGGATGCTGTTAACGATTGCTGCTGTCGTGGGTGGCGTACTTGTGCCGTGCTATTTTTTATTACGCAATAATCAGTTATCAGCAGATTCATTTTATACCTGGTTATGGCCAACATACGTCAACATACCCACTTGTTTATTAGCTGTGTTAGTAAGCCTGCATGAGAAAGCATATAAATTATTTGACACGACAGTGCCGCATATACTGGATATTAGAGCGGGAGAAACCAAAGAGTGTTTATTAGCGATGTTTTTGTTTATGTATATTGCCTCTTTTTATAAGCGTCTAAAACAAGTGACGTGAAACATTAATCGATGCTGATAAGATGTATTTTAACGACTACACATGCTTATAAATGCACATGCATCCTAGTATCATGAAGCGCTAATTTTTTAGATCTGCTTTAGTTTAGAGTCGAACAGCAAACATATTAAGCTAGCCGTCTAACACTAGTACTCTTGATACAGTTTTTCTTCAACTAAGGTTGACCCTGAGTGCAAGTTGATTTGTTTTTTAAGTTCTGCGCGCAAATCATTTTGTATGTAAACGGAACGTGCTAGCTGAATGAATTCATCATCAAATATCTGTGCGGCTTCTTTCGCACGAATATCATCTTCGATATCCCACAATGTCTGATTAACCTCGGTGAGCTGGTTGAACAGATCGCTAATATCCAACCCGGGCGCTTTAGCCTGATTCCATGTGCTGGTTAATTGTTCCAGTTCATGCTCAATATTCTTGAGTTTTTCCGTGTTGGTGGCCTTGCTTTGTTTGATTTTTAAAATAGTAATTTTATCGATCAGTTCACCAACCGAGATGGGAGCAAGTAGTTGCAATTGTAGGTACCTATTGTTTGAGTAAATGATCTAACTTGATTATGACGTCTTCAGCTTGAATTAATTGCATTACACCGGGTTTTTCTATTTTTGTCCCCCAACGAATTTGATCGGCAGGTTTGCCTAAGTAGCGTAAAGCTGCACTATCATATTTGTCTACACACCAATTTTGGCTCAGATAGGGGCCGCTTCTATGACTATTGCTCGCAGCATGTAATCCAATCACCGGGATGTTAACACATGTCGCCATATGCGCTGGGCCCGAGTCTGGCGTCAATAATACTGTGCAGCGCTGCAAAATTGCCAGCAGCTTTTTTAATGTATCTTTGCCAATTAGGTTGATTGCAGGTTGATCCAACAAGGCTGAGATTTTTTCTCCATAGTCTCTCTCAAGTTTGCTAGGGCCGCCTAATAAAATGATTTTTGCATGATGTTTTTTCATCGCATGATTGGCCACAGCTGCATAACCTTCTGCATGCCAGTTTCTTAGAGGGTGACTTGAGCATGGACTAATGGCGACGATAGGATAATGTTTGGGGATATGTGTTTTAGCGAATTCATGGGCATCTTCAGGTATTGGTACAGACCAGTCTAATTTTTTATGTGGAATCCCAATGTGTTCAATAAACTGGAAAAAAGAATCCAACACATGAACATCGGCAGTAGGGATATGCTCATTTATCATCAGACTATGTAAATCTTTAGCGCGTTGTTTATCGTAACCAATTTTGCGTTTGGCCGGGATTAATGCACTGAGTATATTGGCTCTTAGGGATACCTGACACGCTAATAAAATGTCAAATGAGCGGCCCTCAAGTTGTGTTAACACCTGCTTGTAAGCGCGTAAGCCTAATTGTTTATCGAATTGTATGAATTCTACATTAGCTAAATCACCAACCAGTTTATATTCAAGTTTGCCAATCACCCATGTAATGCGAGCAGAAGGGCGAAATTTTTGAATGCTGTGTATGATAGGCAACATATGAGTAACATCACCAATGGCGGATAGCCGGACAATACAAATCGATTGGTTGTCTTGATGTTGTCGGTTTGAACTCATTCTGAAATTCGCGATAAAAGCTGGTGCTATGCAACTACATGAGATAAGTCAACATAACACAAAATTTTGGGTGTCTGATGATGTTTATGCTGATTTTAATCCAAATTGGTTTGGCTATGTGCCTACTCAACACTTACCCAACATGCCACAACGTATTGGTGGGCGGCAAGCAGTGACACGGCTGACCGTATTAAATACGCCTATGATATTGCGACACTATTTTCGTGGAGGCGTGCCGGCACGCTTTAGTAAAGATCGTTTCTTGTTTACTGGTTATCAACATAGCCGCTCATTTCTTGAAATAAATTTATTAAATCTGATGTGGACTGAGCAATTGCCCGTGCCTAAACCGGTGGCAGCGAAATGTAAGCGTGAAGGAATTACTTATCAAGCAGAGATATTAATGCAAGAGATTGTTGATGCTCATACTTTAGCTGAAATGTTAATAAAGGGAACGCTTAGTGAGCGCATATGGCAAAAAATAGGACAAACAATTCAGCGCTTTCATGCCTTTGGTATTCAGCATGTCGATTTGAATGTGCATAATATTTTAATTGATGCTAGTGAGGATATATTTCTTATCGACTTTGATCGCTGCAAACGAACCCCTTATTCGGCTAGTTGGGCTGAGAGAGGATTGCAGCGTTTAGAAAGATCATTAGAAAAAGAAAAATCCAAACTACAAGCATTCAATTATCAGCCAGCCATGTTTTTGCAACTGCGGGAAGGCTATCAATTATTGGGCTGAATAAGGTCTGAGATTTCCTTTTCGAATGCACTTAGGATTTGCTTTTTTGATTGCAAATAGTGATATGCATTTTCACCTATGGCATTACGTTTCCTATCGTTGGATAAGTAACTATACGATTTGTCTATTAATTCTTCTGCAGTGTTGACAATCTCTATTGCTTGATGTGCGATTAAGTCGTCTACAATAGTTTGGAAATTGGCATGGTGTGGGCCAATGAGAATGCAGCGCTTATAGCAAGCCGGTTCAATAATATTATGACCACCAATGGGCACCAGTGACCCACCCATAAAAACAATGTTGGCGTGCGCAATAAAAGGTTGTAGGTCACCTAAAGTGTCAATCACGTAGATCGTATCTTTGTTGGGCGTTGATGTGCTGTTTGAATGTAAGCAATAATCCAGCTTGTAATGCTCCAGGATACGCGTGACTTCATTGATACGTTGAGGATGGCGCAGGGCAATGACCAAACCAAGCTGTGCATGTGGAATTTTTCTCCAGGCATTAATGATGCGTTGTTCTTCGCCCTCATGTGTTGATGCACAAAGTAAAAAAGGAAAGGTTAATGGCGCCTCATGGTGTTGTATGTCAGGTGAGTTTGATTGTGCAAACTTTAAATTATCTAGGGTAGTGATGGACTGATGTTTGGCGCCCAGTGATATAAACCGAGATGTGTTTTCTTCACTGCTGCTTATGACTCTTTGTATGTTAGATAGTATTCTGGAGTAGTTTTTTAATATAAATACAGGTGCATTTAATGTTTTTGCGCTAATGCGGCCATTAACTATTGCTACATTAATATCATGGCGCATCGTGGTGAGTAAAATATTTGGCCATAATTCAGTTTCAAACACTAAGCAATGCTTGGGTTGAAAATTGCGAATAAAACGCTTGGCGAATGATGCATAGTCTAAAGGCAAATAAGCATGTGCAGAGTTATTCAGTTTGGCTTGGGCGAGTGTGTCATGGCCAGTCACTGTGTTAGTGGTAATTACCAATGTTTCACCTTGCATTGTTAGTGCCTTTAATAATGGTAGTGCGGTGTTTATCTCGCCCACTGATGCACAGTGGCACCAGATTGGTTGATTCAGCTTAGGGTTGCTCTTGTAAAAAGCATAGCGATTCAACAAATATCCCAGTCGCTTATTTTTAAATGCGACGTATGCGGTATGAATGAATGCAACTGGGGAGAGTGCCCAGGTAATTAGTCGATATATAAGGGTAGAAGATTGTGCGGTGGCCATTCGGCCAAGACTACTCTAACCAGCCATCGATTTGTAGTAGATCATCAGCACTTAAAGCGCCTGCAGAGCGCTTTAAACGCAATGTATCAAGCAAGTAATCATAGCGTGAGCGTGAATAGTCGCGCTGCGCTTCGAACACAGTGCGTAGTGCGAGTAATACATCAACGGATGTTCGTGTGCCTACTTCAAAGCCTGCTTGGGTAGCGTCCGCAGCAACTTCAGCAGATTCAACGGCTTTGCTAAAAGCATTTACACGACTGACGCCAGCGACAACATTATGGTATGCATCTCGTGTATCGCGCGTTGTTTCACGACGAATTTTTTCATTAGCTTGCAAAGCTGCTTGATACAAATATTCACTTTCTTTGGTTTGATAGTAAGTGCGGCCACCCTCGAAAATAGGAAAATTTAATTCCAGTCCGATTCTGGAATCTTCTGTAGAACGAGAACCGGTTAACCCACCGCTATCAGAGTCATTGTAAGATGCGACAACATCTAAGGTGGGTAAGTGTTGGGACTGATTGCGCTTAATCTCCTGTTTAGCAATCTTAGTGTCATATTCATTGATTAATAACGCAAGATTTTGATTAAGTGCTGTGTTTATCCATTCCGCTACACTGTCAGGTTCCGGACGCAGTAACTGCATGCGTGAAGATAATATTTTAAGTTCGCTTAGTCTTTCTCCTGTAACAACAGCCAGTGCGTCCACGGCCAACTCTAAGGCAATTTGTGCATCAATCTCTCTCGCAACGGCCCGGTCATAAGATGATTGAGCTTCTTTGACATCGGTAATTGGGATTAAACCGACTTCAAAACGATTTTCTGCTTGTTCGCGTTGACGATTGATGGCGTCTTTTTCCGCAGTGGCAAATTTCAAGTCATCTTGTGCGGCTAATACTCCAAAGTACAACTCAGTGACACGAAGAATTAAATCTTGTTTGGAGTTATCCAGCTCTACCTGAGCTTTTGCAACGGTGTTTTTCGCCTGTCTTAGCTGAACGTAAAACTCATGGTTATATAGTGACTGAGTTAAGCGAAGACTATAGCCATGCGAGTTAAAGTCGACATCGGCACCCGATACGCCAAAGGTTTGGCCTTCGGTTTCGAGTTTGTTATCCGATGTTTCAGCTGAGAGACTAATTTGAGGCAGCAGCGAAGCGCGTGCAATCGGTCTTGCTTGGATTGTTGCATTGTAATTTGCTTCCGCCTGACGAATATCAGTATCTTGGGCTTTTGCAATCGCATAGATATCGATGAGTCCATTCGCCAGAGAAGTTAGTGGTATAAAACTTAAAATTATTATGGATAAAGAGGCGAATCTGGTCAGGGTATGCTTCATTTTTCTGGTCAGTAGTGGAGTTATAATTCCTGATGTATATATCGGCCACAGCAGAAATAGCATTAGGAAGCAGTAAGTTAATAAGTCTCCATAGAAAGGTCAACGGTTTTAGCCCAGGCATCAATACCGCCTGTGAGGTTAATAACGTTAGTAAATTCATTGTGTGTAAGATAGGAAGCCACTGATCGGCTGCGAATGCCGTGATGGCATATGACAATCGTCTCACGATCTGGATCTAATTCATTCATTGCGGTGGGGATCTGACGCATAGGAACAAGCAACGAATTATCCAAATTGCACTTTTCGTATTCCCAGGGCTCCCTAACATCAAGCAATAAAGGGTTATTACTGGTGGTTTTTAAATACTGATCAAGCTCTATGGCGGAAATTTCTTTAAAACTCAAAACGAAAATTCCTGTTTTTTATGAATCGATAGCAATGGTGCTAGATCGGTTTCAAATAGGTCTTCCTCGCGATAGCTATTTTCAGCCACACACGTAAATAGTTTTGCAGTCATTACTGGGCGCTCCCCAATGACACAAAACAAACGCCCATTTAATTTCAAGTGCCGAGTGAACATTGCAGCGTCTTGAGGTAAAGAACCGGTTAATGCAATGACATCATATGTCCCAAGCGAATCCAGATGATGAAAAATATCTCCTGCTATACAGTCGATATTACGGTAGTCAAGCTTGTCGAGACGTTGATTGGCCGCTTGAGAGAGGTCGTCATAATATTCATAAGTGGTGACATGTTTGCCGATTTTCGCCAAACATGCAGAGATAAAGCCGCTACCTGTGCCAATCTCCAGGATGTCATCATCACTTGAAAGATTCAGTGCCTGCAACATTCGGCCCTCAACTTTCGGTGACATCATCACCTGCGAATGCGCCAAGGGCAGTTCGATGTCGGCAAAGGCCAAAGCGGTTTGATCAGGCTTAACAAACGCTTCACGCGGCACCGTCTGAAAGATATCGAGTACTTCTGTATCGAGCACATCCCAGGGGCGGATTTGCTGCTCAATCATGTTGAATCTAGCTTGTTCAATATCCATGCTAAATAATCCGGTTAAATCAATAAGTGTCTATCAAAGTCGCTGAATTGCACATACTCTACGGTGCTTATATCGATGATAGCAAGCTCTTTGCCCATTAAATAATGCTCCCTATGTTTTGTGTGTCCATTATTAGGCCAGTTAAAAGTATTGCAATGTGGTCAATACAGTTTATATTCAAAATAAGTCGTCGCTAACTAATCTGAATGTTTGGTGTTTCATGAGTGTAATTGAAAAAGCAGAACTGATTTCGCAGACTAAAAAACTTGGTGAGGAAGTTACTCGTCCTTTCCCACGTTCAAAGAAAATTTTTGTGCAAGGGTCTGATGATTCTATACAAGTCGCAATGCGTGAAGTGAGTTGTGATGATACTACTACCAGTTCTGGCATTGAGCGCAACCCGGAAATACCTATATATGATACTTCTGGCCCATTAACCGATCCCGATGTTGAAATCGATTTGGCTAAAGGTATTCCTCGTCTTCGTGATCAATGGATCGCGGCGCGTGATGATACGATACAACTACAACAACTATCATCACTCTATGGTCAGCAACGTTTACATGATGCTTCCACTCAGCATATCCGCTTTCCGGTCAAGCATGCGCCAAGAAAAGCAAAGCCAGGTCGTAATGTCACACAAATGCATTATGCTAAAAAAGGCATTATCACACCAGAAATGGAATATATTGCTATAAGAGAGTCAATGCGCCTAAATGAGTTGCGTGCAGATGATCGTTATCACAAATTACTTAAACAGCATCCTGGTGAATCTTTTGGTGCTAACTTAAATCAGGACATCACGCCAGAATTTGTGCGCGAAGAAGTTGCGCGAGGGCGCGCGATTATTCCCAACAATATTAATCATCCCGAATCTGAGCCGATGATAATTGGGCGTAATTTCTTGGTTAAGGTCAACACAAATATCGGTAATTCCGCCGTGACATCTTCCGTGGTAGAAGAAGTGGAAAAGATGGCATGGTCCGTGCGCTGGGGTGGTGACACCATCATGGACCTAAGTACCGGTAAACACATCCATGAAACGCGCGAGTGGATCTTGCGTAACAGCCCAGTACCAGTCGGAACTGTGCCGATCTATCAAGCGCTGGAAAAAGTTAATGGCAAAGCAGAGGACCTTACATGGGAGTTATTTAAAGACACGCTCATTGAACAAGCTGAACAAGGTGTTGATTATTTTACTGTCCACGCAGGTGTTCGTTTGGCATATGTTCCACTTACCGCACAACGTCTAACAGGGATCGTTTCGCGAGGCGGATCTATTATGGCCAAATGGTGCCTGGCCCATCACCAAGAAAATTTCTTATATACGCATTTCGAAGAAATCTGTGAAATCATGCAAGCGTATGACGTGGCGTTTTCACTTGGAGATGGTTTGCGTCCCGGGGTGTGTGGCAGATGCAAATGATCAAGCACAATTTGCAGAACTTGAAACGTTAGGAGAGTTAACTCAACTCGCTTGGCAGCATGATGTGCAAGTAATGATTGAAGGGCCCGGGCATGTACCAATGCAAATGATTAAACAAAATATGGAGAAAGAATTGGTCGATTGTTTAGAAGCGCCATTTTATACCTTGGGGCCTTTAACGACGGATATTGCACCTGCATATGATCACATTACTTCTGCGATTGGTGCGGCACAAATTGGCTGGTACGGTACTGCGATGCTTTGCTATGTCACACCAAAGGAACATTTAGGCTTACCAGACCGAGAAGATGTTCGCGATGGAATTATTAGTTATAAAATTGCTGCCCATGCAGCGGACTTAGCAAAAGGTCACCCAGGTGCACAGTTACGAGACAATGCGCTATCCAAAGCGCGTTTTGAATTTCGCTGGGAAGATCAATTTAATCTCAGTTTAGATCCCGAACGTGCACGTGAATTTCACGATAAAACACTGCCCAAGGATTCAGCGAAAGTCGCTCATTTCTGTTCTATGTGCGGGCCACAATTCTGCTCAATGAAAATTACACAAGACGTGCGTGAATATGCGATGAAAAATGGTATTGGTGATATAAAAGTCGCTATTGAATCAGGCATGAAAGAAAAATCAGAACAATTCAAACAACAAGGTGCTTCGATCTATAAAGCTGTTTAAGCTGGTTTAAATATTTATCATGTAGCTTTAATAAATTAATTAAGCATTATCTGTCATATGTGCTAGCAGACACATGGTGCATAAAAGCTTTATGAAACATCAGACATGCGCATGATTATCAGGTTTATACTACTCACTCGAACAATAACTTAACCAGATTTTATCCGCTGATGTAATAAGGTATACACTTAATCCAACTAATTTGGGCAATTTAAGTAAATAAATTAACCAACCAAAATTAGCATATGGATCAACGCTGAGCTCCATAGTGTGATGGATATCAAGTATTGCTCATTAATCACACTGTTTTGTTTGTGATGCACTTCACATATTTAAATTTAGCCGTTTAGCTTTCTCAAAAAGCGAATTAAGTATTCATTTCCCTGGCCGATACAGTTATTGGGTGCCTATACCCAAAAATATTGTAATCTTGAGGAACGGATAATGGCTGACGATAAAGGCAAGAATTTAGACTCAATCAATCATGTTGATGAGGAAGCCTCTCTAAAAAAAGTGAATGCACAAGAATCTTTACAAGATCCGGGTGTGCGTGAAGAACATTTTAAGCAAAACATCTTAATGGACGTCGCTGAGTTTCCTCAAGACGAAGATGGCAAACAACAAGTAGAGGATCAACAGCAAACAAAAGTATCTGAGGAAATTATTGATGAGTCGACTGCCAGTGAATCCGTTGAAAACATAATTATTGATGAGTCAGCTGTTTATTTGGCTGAGCAAGAAAATGATAGTGAAAAGTCTAATGCTCGTGAGTATGGTGCAAAATCGCCGCAGAATAGTGTGGATCCCCAATTAGCGGTAGAGCCTACGCCAGATTTAATTCCTGCAGAACAAAATAATATTCAAAATACTGCAAACGCAGACAGTGCTTTTCAAACACTAAGTGTCGATCAAGAAATTGAAGAAGCTATACTATTCACACCAGAACAAGATGAAGATGATAGTTCAACTGATGATGTAACCACTGCAAATAATGCACCAGATGCATCTGATTCAAGTGCTACTGCTAATGAAGATATAGTTTTTAGTGGCACTTTAAGTGCAACTGATCCTGATGCCGGAGATGTGCTGACATTCAGTTTGCTAACACCGCCCTCTCAAGGTTCTGTGACAGTAGATGCCGATGGAGGCTATAGCTTCAATCCAGGTGATGATTTCCAAGATCTAGCAGTCGGTGAATCCAGAGATGTGACATTTAGTTATCAAGTGAGTGATCAAGCGGGTGCTACCGATACAGCAGTGATGACAATTGTCGTCACAGGCAGTAACGATGGACCAATAGCATCAACACCGAATCAATTTGCTGATGAAGATACTGTTTATAATGGTCAATTAAATGCGACAGATACTGATTCAGCAGCGTTAACTTATACGTTGCTAGCTGACACCGGCCAAGGTGATATTGCTTTAAATACTGATGGAAGCTTCACATTCACTCCCGGTGATGAATTTCAAGATCTAGCCGCAGGCGAGACACGCGACGTCACATTTACTTATCAAGTTGAAGATGAAACAGGGGCGGTTGATACCCAAGATGTCACGATTACAGTACAAGGAAACAATGATGCGCCAGTCGGTATTGTTTTAACTAGTATAGATGTAGATGAAAATTCTGCAGGCGCAATTATTGGCGAGCTTTCTGTTACAGATATAGATATTAATGACACGCATATATTTACCGTGGATGACCCGCGCTTTGAGGTGTTGAATATTTCCGGCACTCCTACATTAAAGTTAGTTGATGGACAAAGCATAGATTATGAAGTTGATAGCATGATTGCGTTAGCTGTGACTGTCACTGACAATAACAGCGAATCACATATTCATAACTATACGCTTACAGTCAACGATGACACCAACGAATTTAATGTTAGTGCTGTTACTGATACCGATGCAGCGAGTAATGAAGTGAGCGAATCCGCGAGTGTCGGTGCCACGGTCGGTGTCACCGCGTTTGCCAGTGATGCTGATGGGGATGCGGTGACTTATAGTTTAACAAGTAATCCAAACAATGCGTTTGCCATTGACCCCAATACCGGTGAAGTCACGGTGGCGGATCCTAGTGGCTTGAACTTCGAAGATGCGACATCGCATGCAAATCGAAGTCACGGCCACCACCGATGACAGCAGTTCAGTCAGTGAAACGTTTACTATCTCCGATCAACGATGACACCAACGAATTTAATGTTAGTGCTGTCACTGATACCGATGTCAGCGAGTAATGAGGTCAGTCTGAAAGTGCCTCGAGTGTCGGAGCCACGGTCGGTGTCACCGCGTTTGCCTCGTGATGCTGATGGGGATGCGGTGACTTATAGTTTAACAAGTAATCCAAACAATGCGTTTGCCATTGATCCGACCACAGGTGAGGTGACCGTCGCAGACCCATCCGGTCTTAACTTCGAAGATGCGACAAGCATGCAAATCGAAGTCACGGCCACCACCGATGACAGTACAGTCAGTCAGTGAAACGTTTACTATCTCCGATCAACGATGACACCAACGAATTTAATGTCTAGTGCTGTCACTGATACCGATGCAGCGAGTAATGAAGTGAGCGAATCCGCGAGTGTCGGTGCCACGTGTCGGTGTCACCGCGTTTGCCAGTGATGCTGATGGGGATGCGGTGACTTATAGTTTAACAAGTAATCCAAACAATGCGTTTGCCATTGACCCCAATACCGGTGAAGTCACGGTGGCGGATCCTAGTGGCTTGAACTTCGAAGATGCGACAAGCATGCAGATCGAAGTCACGGCGACCACCGATGACAGCAGTAGTAGTGAAACGATGGAGATAGTAAACGTTTCACTACTACTGCTGTCATCGGTGGTGGCCGTGACTTCGATTTGCATGCTTGTCGCATCTTCGAAGTTCAAGCCACTAGGATCCGCCACCGTGACTTCACCGGTATTGGGGTCAATGGCAAACGCATTGTTTGGATTACTTGTTAAACTATAAGTCACCGCATCCCCATCAGCATCACTGGCAAACGCGGTCACGCCTACTGTCGCTCCAACAGAGGCACTTTCACTGACTTCGTTACTTGCAACATCGGTATCAGTGACAGCACTAACATTAAATTCGTTGCTGTCATCGTTGATGGAGATAGTAAACGTTTCACTACTACTGCTGTCATCGGTGGTGGCCGTGACTTCGATCTGCATGCTTGTCGCATCTTCGAAGTTCAAGCCACTAGGATCCGCCACCGTGACTTCACCGGTATTGGGGTCAATGGCAAACGCATTGTTTGGATTACTTGTTAAACTATAAGTCACCGCATCCCCATCAGCATCACTGGCAAACGCGGTCACGCCTACTGTCGCTCCAACAGAGGCACTTTCACTGACTTCGTTACTTGCAACATCGGTATCAGTCACTGCCGAGACGGCAAACTCATTGGTGTCATTGTTGATCGCAATAGTGAATGTTTGTGATGATGTACTGTCATCGGTGGTCGCCGTGACTTCGATCTGCATGCTTGTCGCATCTTCGAAGTTCAAGCCACTAGGATCCGCCACCGTGACTTCACCGGTATTAGGGTCAATGGCAAACGCATTGTTTGGATTACTTGTTAAACTATAAGTCACCGCATCCCCATCAGCATCACTGGCAAACGCGGTCACGCCAACACTGGCACCCACACTTGCGGATTCACTGACTTCATTACTCGCTGCATCGGTATCGGTCACTGCCGAGACGGCAAACTCATTGGTGTCGTCGTTAATCGCAATAGTGAATGTTTGTGATGATGTACTGTCATCGGTGGTGGCCGTGACTTCGATCTGCATGCTTGTCGCATCTTCGAAGTTCAAGCCACTAGGATCCGCCACCGTGACTTCACCGGTATTAGGGTCAATGGCAAACGCGTTGTTTGGATTACTTGTTAAACTATAAGTCACCGCATCCCCATCAGCATCACTGGCGAAGGCTGTGACGCCTACTGTCGCTCCAACAGAGGCACTTTCACTGACTTCGTTACTTGCAACATCGGTATCAGTGACAGCACTAACATTAAATTCGTTGCTGTCATCGTTGATGGAGATAGTAAACGTTTCACTACTACTGCTGTCATCGGTGGTGGCCGTGACTTCGATCTGCATGCTTGTCGCATCTTCGAAGTTCAAGCCACTAGGATCCGCCACCGTGACTTCACCGGTATTGGGGTCAATGGCAAACGCATTGTTTGGATTACTTGTTAAACTATAAGTCACCGCATCCCCATCAGCATCCGAGGCAAACGCCGTGACGCCGACCGTGGCACCGACACTCGCGGACTCACTGACTTCATTACTTGCGACATCGGTATCGGTCACTGCACTGACATTAAATTCGTTGCTGTCATCGTTGATGGAGATAGTAAACGTTTCACTACTACTGCTGTCATCGGTGGTGGCCGTGACTTCGATTTGCATGCTTGTCGCATCTTCGAAGTTCAAGCCACTAGGATCCGCCACAGTGACTTCACCGGTATTGGGGTCAATGGCAAACGCATTGTTTGGATTACTTGTTAAACTATAAGTCACCGCATCCCCATCAGCATCACTGGCAAACGCGGTCACGCCTACTGTCGCTCCAACAGAGGCACTTTCACTGACTTCGTTACTTGCAACATCGGTATCAGTGACAGCACTAACATTAAATTCGTTGCTGTCATCGTTGATGGAGATAGTAAACGTTTCACTACTACTGCTGTCATCGGTGGTGGCCGTGACTTCGATCTGCATGCTTGTCGCATCTTCGAAGTTCAAGCCACTAGGATCCGCCACCGTGACTTCACCGGTATTGGGGTCAATGGCAAACGCATTGTTTGGATTACTTGTTAAACTATAAGTCACCGCATCCCCATCAGCATCCGAGGCAAACGCCGTGACGCCGACCGTGGCACCGACACTCGCGGACTCACTGACTTCATTACTTGCGACATCGGTATCGGTCACTGCACTGACATTAAATTCGTTGCTGTCATCGTTGATGGAGATAGTAAACGTTTCACTACTACTGCTGTCATCGGTGGTGGCCGTGACTTCGATCTGCATGCTTGTCGCATCTTCGAAGTTCAAGCCACTAGGATCCGCCACCGTGACTTCACCGGTATTGGGGTCAATGGCAAACGCATTGTTTGGATTACTTGTTAAACTATAAGTCACCGCATCCCCATCAGCATCACTGGCAAACGCGGTCACGCCTACTGTCGCTCCAACAGAGGCACTTTCACTGACTTCGTTACTTGCAACATCGGTATCAGTCACTGCCGAGACGGCAAACTCATTGGTGTCATTGTTGATCGCAATAGTGAATGTTTGTGATGATGTACTGTCATCGGTGGTCGCCGTGACTTCGATCTGCATGCTTGTCGCATCTTCGAAGTTCAAGCCACTAGGATCCGCCACCGTGACTTCACCGGTATTAGGGTCAATGGCAAACGCATTGTTTGGATTACTTGTTAAACTATAAGTCACCGCATCCCCATCAGCATCACTGGCAAACGCGGTCACGCCAACACTGGCACCCACACTTGCGGATTCACTGACTTCATTACTCGCTGCATCGGTATCGGTCACTGCCGAGACGGCAAACTCATTGGTGTCGTCGTTAATCGCAATAGTGAATGTTTGTGATGATGTACTGTCATCGGTGGTGGCCGTGACTTCGATCTGCATGCTTGTCGCATCTTCGAAGTTCAAGCCACTAGGATCCGCCACCGTGACTTCACCGGTATTAGGGTCAATGGCAAACGCGTTGTTTGGATTACTTGTTAAACTATAAGTCACCGCATCCCCATCAGCATCACTGGCGAAGGCTGTGACGCCTACTGTCGCTCCAACAGAGGCACTTTCACTGACTTCGTTACTTGCAACATCGGTATCAGTGACAGCACTAACATTAAATTCGTTGCTGTCATCGTTGATGGAGATAGTAAAC
>CBDHFH010000002.1:27500-180967 GCA_965262455.1 Gammaproteobacteria bacterium | reverse complement strand
CGTGGCTAGGCTTGGGTTCCAATGTATTAATCCGCGATGGTGGAATCGATGGGGTTGTAATTATTACCCAAACCGGCTTGAAAGACATTCGTTTCGTTGGCTCATCTGCACATGTTCAGGCAGGAGCGGCATGTGCAAAACTGGCCCGACAGAGTGTCGCAAATGGCTTTGAAGGAGTTGAATTTCTTGCTGGTATTCCAGGAACTATAGGTGGTGCACTGGCAATGAATGCAGGCGCATTTGGTGGGCAGACATGGGAACATGTCACTGAAGTAGGCAGTATTAACAGACGCGGTGATGTGATAACGCGGGATGCAAGTGAATATGAGTATGGTTATCGATATGTTAAAAACTTTATCAATGAGTGGTTTGTAAGTGCAACATTCAAACTTTCTACACACACTGAAGCATCGAATGTCGTTTCAATAAAAGACTTGCTTGCGCAAAGAGCGGCATCACAACCCATTGGTAAAAAGAATTGTGGTTCTGTATTTAAAAATCCCAAAAATAACTATGCCGCCAAGCTAATTGAGGAGTGTGGGTTAAAAGGCTATCGCATTGGAGGTGCCTGTGTCTCAGAGAAGCATGCAAACTTTATTCTTAATGAAGAACATGCCACGGCGAATGATATAGAACAATTAATAGCCCATGTGCAAAAGATAGTTCACCAAAGATGTCAGGTGGAACTGATTACAGAAGTCAGATTTTTAGGTAAATCTGCATGAGCGAAACAGATGTAAACAGATATGGAAAAGTTGCCGTCCTCATGGGGGGAGACTCAGGTGAGCGAGAAATTTCGCTTAAAAGTGGTGCCGCGGTACTAGCGGCATTACAAAACTCAGGCGTAAACGCCACGGGAATAGATGTGGATGAAGCAATCTTCGCTACCTTGATTGATGGTAAATATGATCGAGTATTTATCGCCTTGCATGGTTGTGGTGGTGAGGATGGCGCTATTCAGGGTGGGCTTGAGATGATCAAGCTGCCGTATACAGGAAGTGGAGTGATGGCTTCTGCAATTTGCATGAATAAACTGATGACAAAGCAAGTTTGGCAAAGCGAAAAAATAGCAACACCTGATTATTTGTTTCTACAGGATAACGCGAGCTATAAGTCTATTCAGTCTCAACTGGGTAACACATTTGCAATTAAACCATCAAACGAGGGCTCAAGTTTGGGGATTCATAAAATCTCCAACCAAGAAGAATTTGAATCGGCAGTCAATGATGCCAAACAATTTCAGGGCCAGCTAATGGCAGAGCGTTGGGTGGAAGGAGATGAGTACACGGTAGGCATCATCAATGGTGAGGCACTACCTGTTATTAAACTGCAAACCTCGCATGAATTTTATGATTACGAAGCGAAGTATCGTTCTGACGACACTCAGTATCTTTTGCCTTGTGGTTTAGCAGAGCAGCGAGAGAGTGAATTAAAGCAACTAGCACTCAAAGCGTTTAAAGCTACCGCTGCCTCAGGCTGGGGGAGAGTGGATGTGATGATGGATCAACAACAGCAAGCCTGGTTTTTAGAAATAAACACAGTCCCTGGGATGACCGATCATAGTCTGGTGCCGATGGCGGCAGCACATCAAGATATCAGCTTTGATGAGCTTGTATTAAACATACTTGATACCAGTTTTTAAGGGCGTTACTAAATGGCAAGAAATACAAAAAAGAATCGCAGAAAAGCAGTCAAGCAAAGTGATGCGATAAGAATAGATTTACGAGAAGTGGGTAAGCTAGTGGCAGTCTCTATGGTAGTGATTGTGCTCATTTGGGTGAGTAAAAAAGTGGATGACATTCCAATTAAAACCATTGAAATTCAGTCAGAGTTAGAAAAAGTCAATAAATCTGATATTAAAACAATCGCAATGAATTATATGCATGATGGGTTCTTCACGGTTAATTTATCTGCTTTTGAGCGCCAGTTAAATGATATCCCCTGGGTATATCGAGCATCTATCAAACGTCAATGGCCCAGTAAGGTGGTGATAACAATCACTGAACAGCAGCCATATTTTCGCTGGGGCGATAAGCATCTCATCAATAAGTATGGCGAGACGTTTTTTGTTGATGATGTCAGTGATTACTCACATATGCCGTTGTTGAAGGGTGTTGCTGGACGCGAGAAACAATTGATAGATCTTTACTATAAATACAGCGATGGTTTTAAACAGATGGGTGGGGCGATTATCAGCTTTAAAGAAGATGCGCGCTACGATAAAGAGATTCAACTAGCTAACGGAATTATTATTAGTTTAGGGCGTGAACATTCAGATAAACAAATTCAGCGTTGCTTGGATTCGTTTGCAATGTTTAGTAAAGCAGAGCGCAATGCGATAGTCAGTATTGACTTGCGCCATAGTAATGGCTTTGCTGTGCGCTGGAATAGTTAACGATTAATTATTTAATAGGCTATGAGTAAAAAAACTGATAACGGCATGATTGTAGGATTAGATATTGGCACTTCAAAAATTGTTGCCATCGTCGCTGAGATCAATGATGACAACGAACTTGAAATTATAGGTGTCGGTTCACACCCTTCACGTGGTTTAAAAAAAGGTGTGGTTGTGAATATTGAGTCCACTGTGCAATCCATCCAACGTGCAGTAGAAGAGGCGGAGTTGATGGCGGGTTGTCAAATTCATTCGGTATATGCAGGCATTGCAGGAAGTCATGTAAAAAGTATGAACTCACACGGCATTGTCGCTATTAAAGATGGTGAGGTGCAGGATACCGATGTAGAACGTGTCATTGATGCGGCGCGCGCATTAGCCATCCCGGCGGATCAAAAAGTATTACATGTATTGCCACAAGAATTCATTATCGATCAACAGGAGGGTATTCGAGAGCCCATTGGAATGTCTGGTGTGCGTATGGAAGCAAAAGTACATCTGGTCACCGGTGCGGTGTCAGCTGCGCAAAATATTGTGAAGTGTATTGAACGATGTGGCTTACAAGCAGATGACATTATATTGGAACAATTGGCATCAAGTTATTCCGTACTAACAGAAGATGAAAAAGAACTGGGAATCTGTTTGATTGATATAGGTGGTGGGACGACTGATATTGCAGTGTTTAGTGAGGGCGCTATCAAGCATACCGCGGTGATACCAATCGCAGGAGATCAGGTGACAAATGATATTGCGATTGCAATGCGCACACCTACTCAATACGCGGAAGAAATCAAAATTAAATATGCATGCGCGTTAAGGCAACTAACTAATCCAGATGAAGTGATTGAGGTGCCAAGTGTAGGTGATCGAGCACCTCGTCGTTTAGCCAGACAGACCTTGGCTGAAGTAGTAGAGCCGCGCTATGAAGAACTGTTGTCGCTTGTGCAAGCTGAATTAAGGCGTAGCGGGTATGAAAATTTAATTGCTGCCGGCATTGTTTTGACCGGCGGTAGTTCAAAAATGGAAGGAGTGATTGAGTTGGCAGAAGAAGTGTTTCATATGCCAGTGCGTTTAGGTGTACCTCAGTATGTGAGTGGATTAATTGATGTTGTCAGAAATCCAATCCATGCAACAGGTGTTGGGTTGTTGTTGTTTGGTCACTTAAGTGAGCAGTCGGATGAATTTCGGAAAAATAATAATGCGGGATTATCAGCAGTGTTTGGTCGAGTAAAAAATTGGCTTCAAGGTAATTTTTAAATTGATTTTTTGAATAGTAACAGCGTGACTAGAGGAGATTTAACATGTTTGAATTAGTAGATGCATATGGTCAAAGTGCAGTAATTAAAGTACTAGGTGTTGGCGGTGGTGGCGGTAATGCCGTGCAACACATGGTGAATGCAGACATTGATGGAGTCGATTTCATTTGTGCGAACACTGATTCGCAAGCACTTCAACGAACCAATGCAAAAACCACATTACAATTAGGCACAGAAATTACTAAAGGGCTGGGTGCGGGTGCCAATCCTGAAATAGGTCGTCAGTCTGCAATAGAAGATAGAGATCGTATTCATGATGTCATTGCCGGAGCGGATATGTTGTTCATTACCGCAGGCATGGGCGGAGGCACTGGCACAGGCGCAGCACCTATAGTTGCTGAGGTGGCTAAAGAGCTGGGTATATTGACCGTCGCTGTGGTCACAAAGCCATTTCCATTCGAAGGCACAAAGCGTTCGCAAATTGCAAATCGAGGCATTGAAGAGTTAGCGAATCAAGTGGATTCACTGATTACCATACCGAATGAAAAGTTGCTAACAGTGTTACCTGATGACACAAGTATGCTGGAAGCATTTCGCGCAGCTAATGACGTGTTACTTGGTGCGGTGCAAGGGATAGCGGAGCTCATTACCTGCCCAGGCTTGATTAATGTCGACTTTGCCGATGTGCGAACAGTCATGTCTGAAATGGGAATGGCCATGATGGGTTCTGGCACTGGTATCGGTGTGGAGCGCGCGCGTGAAGCGGCCGAAGCAGCAATTCATAGTCCTCTATTGGAGGATGTCAATATTATGGGCGCGCGGGGTATATTAGTGAATATCACGGCCGGTCCTAATATCGGCATGAATGAAATTGCCGAGGTAGGTTCTCATATTGAGGCAATTGCCTCAGAAGATGCCACTGTTGTTGTTGGAACCGCAATCGATGAGTCTATGGAAGAGAAGCTACGTGTTACTCTCGTTGCCACCGGGCTTGGAAATCAAGTGACCAGCTCAGCGCCGACAAAAGTCACTCTGGTAGAAGCAAGTATTTCTCCAGCTGAAGCTGATGTTGAGATTCATGAGATCAATCGGCCCGCGGCAGCAGTGTCAGGAGGCGATAGCGGTGAGAATTTTGCAAATGACGGGTCTTATAATGAGGATCTGTTAGATATCCCCGCTTTTTTGCGCAAACAGGCTGATTAGTCTGCTTTTAAGTCCAATTTTGGCCATGATGGGAATTATTGGGGTGTGGTCCGGTCGTATATCCATACGACCTTTGGGGGGTATTCAAGCCCCATGATCTAATTGATAATGGTTCTCAATAAGAGAGGGGCCAAAAGGCTATGCATTAGCCATATTAACACTGGGAATAATAATGATACGGCAAAGAACATTAAAAAATGTAATTCGAGCAAGTGGTGTTGGCCTCCATACAGGTGAGAAAATTCACTTGACCTTACGCCCTGCGAAAGCTGATGCGGGTATCGCTTTCAAGCGCACTGATATTGAAGATGCACCCGTGATTCAAGCCTGTATCGATAACGTCGGGGATACCCAGCTGTCGACAACTTTACAAAAAGATGGCATTCGAATCTCTACTGTTGAACATCTACTATCTGCGATCGCTGGCCTTGGTATTGATAATCTGATGGTGGAATTGTCTGGCCCTGAAGTACCAATTATGGATGGAAGTGCCGGCCCGTTTGTATTTTTGCTTCAATCAGCAGGTATCCAGGAACAACAACGGGCGAAAAAATTTGTTCGGATTAAGAAGCCAGTAAGAGTCACTGACAAAGATAGATGGGCTGAATTTCAACCTTATGATGGTTTTAAAGTGGCATTTACAATCGACTTTGATCACCCAGTATTTCAAGCGGGACCGCAATTTGCGGAAATCGATTTTTCATCTACCTCGTTTGTAAAAGAAGTCAGTCGCTCACGTACATTCGGCTTTTTGCGAGACTTTGAATATCTTAGAGCTCACAACCTGGCATTAGGTGGAAGTCTGGATAATGCCATCGCAGTGGATGACCAGAAGATACTTAATGAAGATGGCTTGCGCTATGAAGATGAGTTTGTGAAGCATAAAATCTTAGATGCCATAGGTGATCTATACTTGTTAGGGCACAGCTTGATTGGCTCGTTTAAGGGCTATAAATCAGGCCATGAACTGAATAACATATTACTCACTACGCTACTGAATGACCATTCAGCATGGGAAGAAGTGACGTTTGAAAAGCATGCCCATGATGTACCAATTTTATACGCAGAAACATCTGCAACGGCATCAGCGGCTTAATCAAGAAGCTTCATCATATTTCTACAGGATTCTCTGGCTAAATGAAGTGCATCGATGGTTCTGGCTGGCGGATTATTGTCATGCGCAGACAATTTAGACAAATGATAGTCCACTTTTACTTTTACGCGACGAACAGGTTTCGTCATGGTCTGGCCAAATTCCTCGTTGATCTGCTTTAGTAATTCATGCTGCTGATAGCGCAATATAGTGGCTCTTTCGGCATTATTGGTCAGTATTACTAACGTCTGGTCGGTAATATCGACCACCCAACAGTGTTGCCTCAAGTTTGAGGGCAGTCGACTGTGCAGGCTGGTGGTTAATGATTGTATATTTTGTGCTCTAGTGAGTATTTTTGAGTCAATCAGGGAAAGTATCGGCCGCATTGTGGAGTTCATCATGTTTATCCAATATCTACCTAGGGTGATGCAAGGTATAATTATAAACAGGTATATTCATAAGTATAAATATAACTAAATACGGAATGAAATTTTCTATTTTGCCAAGATCAGGGCGCCGTTTATATAGCGTGCGTTACTATAGTCCTCATCAGTACCTCATTGGAATCACAGTGGGTGTTTTCCTTGGTATCACTCTGATGTTTGCTGGCTACTGGCTGGGTGTGAAATTTGGCCATGAAAACATCGTGGCAGATTGGAAATATGATATCCAAGAGCAACATAGCAAACTTGAACAAGTGCGCTCCGAAAGCCAGGCTAACCTGGAAGCCTTAACACAAAAAATCGCTTATTTTCAAGCACATATAAATCGTCTGGACGCACTTGGTAATAAGTTAATGAACATGGCTGACCTGGGTGATGAGGAAATTGATTTTACCCAGCCTCCCGGATTTGGTGGCCCGGATTCTTATGGGGATGAGGCCAACCAAGATATTCTGGCAGATATGGAGCAGACTCTGGGCACCATTGCTTCTCAACTGCAAAGCCAAGAAAACAAGCTACATACACTGGATGTCATGCTTACCGATAGAAATTTGCAGAAAGAAATATACCCACAAGGTCGGCCGGTAGAGAAAGGTTGGATATCCTCTCATTTCGGTAAACGTGCAGATCCCTTCTCTGGTAAACAGGAATTCCATCGTGGTGTCGATTTTGCGGGCAAATATCATTCTAATGTAATCTCGGTAGCAGGCGGTGTGGTGACTGAAGCGGATGATCGCTCTGGTTATGGTTATCTTGTAGAAATTGATCACGGTAATGGCTATGTCACACGTTATGGCCATAATGACAAAATGACTGTTAAAGTCGGGCAAACCGTAAAGAAAGGTGAAGTTATTGCCAAAATGGGTAGCACTGGTCGCTCAACTGGTCCACACGTTCATTTCGAAGTATTAAAAAATGGGGTTCGTGTCGACCCAATGAAATTTATTCGCTCTAAAGAAACTAAATAGCAATTAATCGGCCTTAACTATACCGACGTACTCTTAGTAGTTGCTAAACACATCCAATCTATTCAATATACACTCCTTAGTGTCAAGCCGTGCGTGATACTCACACTGTGCATTCACCGTCTAAGGCTCAGCTCACATTTGTTTAAATTAATATCGATAAATCCATATCTTATACCTTGAAATGATCGGAAAGATTGCAAATAAAATATTTGGTAGTCGTAACCAACGCGTATTGTCTCGCTATAAAAAAATAGTGACGCAAATTAATCAGCTAGAAGATTCCATGCAAAGCTTGTCAGACGAACAGCTCGCTGACAAAACACAAGCGTTTAAACAGCGTCTCTTATCGGGTGAAACTTTAGAAGCCATATTGCCAGAAGCCTTCGCGGTTGTTAGAGAAGCAGGTCAGCGCGTATTAAACATGCGACATTTCGATGTCCAGCTAGTGGGTGGCATAGTACTAAATAATGGCAATATTGCAGAAATGCGGACCGGTGAAGGTAAGACATTGGTTGCAACGCTACCTGTTTATTTAAATGCACTGACAGGCAAAAGTGTCCACGTCATTACAGTTAATGATTATTTGGCCAAACGTGATGCAGAGTGGATGGGTAAGTTATATACCTTCCTCGGTTTAACTGTGGGTGTGATTGTTGGTGGGTTGGGTGATGCGGAACGCAAACAAGCTTATGAGGCTGACATTACCTATGGCACGAATAATGAATTTGGTTTTGATTATTTGCGTGACAACATGAAATTCTCCGCCGACCAGCGTGTGCAAAGAGATTTATATTTTGCAGTGGTTGATGAAGTCGATTCGATTCTTATTGACGAAGCGCGTACCCCTTTAATTATCTCTGGCCCAACCGATGATAATTCAGAACTTTATTTGAAAGTAGACAAGTTAGTGCCGCATTTGGAGCAACAAGCATCCGAAGAAAGCGAGGGTGATTACTATGTGGATGAAAAATCTAAACAAGTGTTTCTTAGTGAGCAAGGGCACCAACACATTGAAGACTTGCTAATTGAAGAAGGCTTACTTAGTGAAGAAGATTCTTTATATGATGTCGCCAACATAAGTTTACTGCATCATATAAACGCTTCGCTGCGTGCGAATGTCTTATTTCAGAAAAATGTGGATTACATCGTACGCAATGGTGAAGTTATTATTGTTGATGAGTTTACTGGGCGCACAATGCCAGGACGACGTTGGTCTGAGGGGTTGCATCAAGCAGTAGAGGCCAAAGAGGGTGTAAAGATACAAAATGAAAATCAGACACTGGCTTCAATTACATTTCAAAATTATTTTCGTTTGTACGAAAAACTGAGTGGAATGACAGGTACGGCGGACACAGAAGCGTTTGAATTTCAGTCTATCTATGGTCTTGAAGTTGTAGTGATTCCAACTCATAAAGAAATGTTACGAGAAGATTTAGGAGATCTAGTTTATCTAACACTGCAAGAAAAATATGATGCGATTATAGAAGATATTAAAGACTGCATACAGCGCGGGCAACCTGTGCTTGTCGGTACTGCGTCCATAGAAGCCTCAGAGCTTTTATCTAAACTGCTGACGGATGCAAATATTGAACACCAGGTGTTGAACGCCAAGCATCATGCATCGGAATCTCAAATAATTCAGCAAGCGGGCAAGGCAGGTGCAGTCACAATCGCAACGAATATGGCCGGGCGTGGAACTGACATTGTATTAGGAGGTAACCTAGATGCGCAAATTGCAGAGCTTGGTGAGCAAGCAGAGCCAAATAAAATCAATGAAGTGAAAGCTCATTGGCAAACACACCATGATGAAGTATTAAGTGCAGGAGGCTTGCACATAATTGGCACAGAGCGCCATGAATCTCGCCGCATAGATAATCAATTACGTGGACGTTCTGGTAGACAGGGTGATCCAGGTTCGACACGCTTTTATTTATCTCTCGAGGATAATCTGATGCGAATTTTTGCATCTGACCGTGTCAGAACAATGATGCAAAAGCTTGGCATGGAAGAAGGGGAATCTATAGAACATCCATGGGTATCAAAAGCGATTGAAAATGCTCAACGAAAAGTTGAATCGCACAACTTTGATATTCGTAAGAATCTTCTAGAATATGATGATGTTGCCAATGATCAACGTAAAGTTATTTATGAGCAGCGTAATGAGCTCATGAGCACTGAAGATATTTCAGAAAACATAGAGGATATTCGTTTTGATGTCGTAACTAATATCATAGACTCATATATTGCTCCTGGTAGCATGGAGGAGCAATGGGATGTTGAGGGTTTGACAAAAGCCTTACATAAAGAAGTCAACGTGGAACTGCCGTTACAAGACTGGTTGGATAAGGACGATAAACTTTATGAAGAGCCGTTACGCGAACGTATTCATGCTGCGGTGAATAGCTTGTTCGAAGAAAAGAAACAATTGCTTGGAATTGACATGATGAAATCGCTGCAAAAAGATGTCATGTTGCAAGTGTTGGATTCTAAATGGAAAGAGCATTTGGCAGCAATGGACTATCTACGTCAAAGTATTGGGTTAAGAGGTTACGCCCAAAAGAATCCGAAGCAGGAGTATAAGCGAGAAGCATTTCAAATGTTTCAACAAATGTTAGAAGAAATTAAACAAGACACCATATCATTCTTGTGTCACGTTAAATTCCAGTCACCCGAGGAGGTGGCGCCACTTGCCGAGTCAAGAGAGCCTGAAGCCAGTGAATTACAAATGCAGCATGAACAGGCAGCAGATGTATTGCATCCTGGGGAATTAGACACAGAACAGCCGCCCGAAAGATCTGCTGCACAAGCAATAAAGCCGGAGCAAGTTAAACGTACCGATAAAAAAGTTGGCCGCAATGAGCCTTGTCCGTGTGGTTCGGGTAAGAAATTCAAGCACTGCCATGGAAAATTAACTTAAGCGTTAAAAGATAATCAATGGCGGTTAATCTTACAGAGCCTACATCAATTTATCCAATACATGGTGTGAGACTTGCTACAGCAAGTGCAGGGATTAAATACCAAGGACGTGACGACCTTGTGCTTATCGAGCTTAATGATCAGGCAGAAACCGCTGCAGTATTTACAAATAACAAGTTCTGCGCCGCGCCTGTTCAACTATGCAGGGAGCATTTGAAAAAAGTAAAACCAAAGTATCTGATTATTAACGCCGGGAATGCGAATGCCGGCACGGGGCAGCTAGGCATGAATGCCGCACAAGCTACAGTCCAGCATATTGCGGATCAAATGGATGTTTCAGAATTTGAAGTATTACCATTTTCTACCGGCGTGATTGGCGAACCACTTGAAGTAGATAAAATAAAATTTCAATTGCCATTGCTCGAAAAAAATCTCTCAGAGCAAAACTGGTTGCATGCAGCCAAAGCCATAATGACTACCGATACTGTGCCAAAAGCCTTTAGTGAAAAAATTATTTTGTCTGGAAAAGAAATATTTATTTCTGGAATAAGTAAAGGCTCTGGGATGATACAGCCCAACATGGCAACCATGCTTGCTTACATAGCAACAGATCTAGAAATAAGTAAACAAAATTTACACTATCTTTTGGCCTCATGTGTCGATGAATCATTTAACGCGATTACGGTTGACAGTGACACGTCGACAAACGATGCCTGTGTACTGATAGCAACAGGAGAATCTCAGCTCAGCTATGCTGCATTGTCGCAAAATGATAAACAAACGTTTCATGAGGTACTTAAGCAATTAATGCAAAGGCTTGCACATGCCATTGTGCGAGATGGTGAGGGAGCGTCAAAGTTTGTTAAAGTGAACGTTTTGTCTGCATCAACAATACAACAAGCTAAGGATATTGCTTATTCGATAGCAAATTCACCATTAGTTAAAACTGCGCTCTCAGCAAGTGATCCTAATTGGGGTCGAATTATGGCAGCGGCTGGGAAAATCAATGATTCTCAATTAGATTTATCGCAAGCAAGTTTATATTTAAATCAAACATTGGTACTTGAGCAAGGCGAATTAGCAGCTAGCTACTCTGAACAAGCAGGTAAGGATGCAGTTTCACATTATGAAATTGAACTGCTAATAGAATTAAATCAGGGGGCATGTGCATTCACGGTATGGACAACTGATTTGACGCACGAGTACATTACAATTAATGCTGATTATCGTAGCTAGCTAAAAATAAAAAGATGCAACAGCAGTCAATTGCAGTTGGTATAGTTTTCAATGAGCATCAACAGGTACTTATTTCGAAAAGAGATGGTAAACAAAGTCTTACTGGTTATTGGGAGTTTCCTGGAGGAAAAGTAGAACCAGGTGAGTCTTTTAAACGTGCGTTACGTCGTGAGTTAGCCGAAGAAATTGGTATTAAACTTGGCAGCGCAATTAAACTGATTGAGACACATTATCAGTATCCTGACTTAGAGCTGCACTTTCAGTTTTATAAGATCACTCATTACTCTGGTGAAGTAGTGGCTAAGGAGCGGCAGCAAATTCGTTGGGCTAGCTGTGATGAACTGAATTCAATTAAATTCCCTGCTGCAAATCAAGCGGTAATTAATGCAATCTTGTTGCCATATCAATATATGATCGCAGATGAACATGTTTCTGGTAGTAATTTATTTACTCATGTTGACCAACAGCTTAAACAAGGTATTAAACTCATTCAACATCGTGCAGGAACAGATGCTTATAAAAATGATTATTTGCAACACGCCAGACAAATAAAAAGTTTATGTGCGCAATATAATGCAAAATATATTGTTAATTGTCCGTTGGACTGGCTTGATGATATCAAGCCTGATGCAATTCATCTAAACAGTCGATGTTTAAATGACATTAAATTTGATGATTCACGTGAGATTGGCTATGAGTATTTCTCAGCCTCATGTCATGATGAGCAAGAGGTTGATTTGGCGAATCGACTGGGTGTGTCATGTGTATTAATAGGGCCAGTCAATGTAACAAAGAGCCATCCCACTCAGGCGGCACTTGGATGGAAAAAATTCAGTGAATTATGTTTTATGGCAAATATGCCTGTTTATGCTCTTGGTGGGATGCACAATAACGACTATAAAGTTGCTCAAATATATGGGGCCCAGGGTATCGCAGCAATACGGGCATTTATATAATTAAAAAGCACAGCATGAAATTTTGAATGAAATATTACGCTCTATTTGTTTAGGGTAATGGTTGGGGTCTGGTTGTTGTAAAAAGCGTATAGAAAATCTATGCTTGCCTGCGCTAATTTCAGGGAAACATTTTTCAGTATCATCAATAATTACACGTATTAGTTGATTAGGTTGGTTTTGATCCAGGTTGCGTTGATAAAAACCTTTTTTACCAACACAGTCTTCTATTTCCGCACTACTTCTAATGAGTTCGAGACAGTGCATTACGGTGTTGTTAATTAAAACAAATGGCTGCAACCAAGCCTCAATCGTTTGTTTTCTCTCTTTTGGCGCTTGAGTTAACCAGTAATGATATGCAGGCAAGTCAAAATCACATGTGCCACCTGGTATGGTCGAACGTTGTTTTATACTGTTAATAAAATCGTTATCTTTTAGATGACCGACCAGCTGACCTGATAGTGAATCAAGCTGATTGATTAAATTGTTATGGCTGGAGATTAACTGATCTAATTTTTTTTGGTCCAAACTAGGAATACTGTGTAGCTGTTGCAAATTAGTTAATTGGCGTTTTATCTCCTTCATCAACTCGCGTTTTAAATCGCCACGCGAAGCTAAACCCATTAATTCAAAAAGTGTAGATAATGCAGAGTGGCTATCAAATGCCTCATCTTTATTAATGTAGTAATTGCATCGTGCGAACAGTTCTTCAATGCGCATAAACGTGCGTATGCGTTCATTTAAAGGTTGTTCGAAATATATTTGACGGGACATAGTTGATTATGCGGGCACTAACCACTCAAAGCCAAGTATTTTTTGTGTAGCAGTTCAATTTGGGGGATTAATCTCTCTTGTGTGTCGTTATTAATAATGACATCGTCTGCAAATGCTAGCTTTTGTTCACTAGATAACTGGCTGTCAATGATATCTTCCACATGAATTTCAGTGCAGTTGTCTCTGAGCGCTACTCTGGAAATTTGTAATTTTTTTTCAGTGTGTACGACTAACACTCTATCTACAATTGGTTGCATATTTGATTCGAATAATAACGGAATGACTATTAAGCAGTAATGGCCAGACATGCCCTCAGTCTGCTTGAGAATAGCCTGTTTAACTTTTGGATGAATAATATTTTCTAATGCTTTGCGTAATGAGGGCTTACTAAATATGCCATCTCGAATTTTCTTGCGATTAATGATGTTATGCTCAAGTATAGTTTCACCAAATAGACTAATCACATCGTTATATGCATCACCCTCTGGGCTAATTAATTGATGACTTATCTCGTCGGCGTCAATAATCGTAATGTCATATAGCGACTTGAAGTAGTCACTAACTGTTGTTTTGCCAGAGCCAATTCCTCCAGTTAAACCTATTCGCAGCATTATTGATGTTTTAGAAAGTACCGAGTAAAGATGTTACTTTATCCCCCCATAACAGACATATAATACCACCAAGTGCCAAGTAAGGCCCAAATGGTGTGGGTACACCTTTTCCTAACACCTTAGTCAGGATGAGAAAAACACCAATAATACTGCCTACTACTGATGAAATTAAAATAATGGCAATTAAATACTGCCATCCTAACCAGGCACCAAGTAATGCAAGTAGCTTGAAATCACCAAAACCCATGCCCTCTTTACCAGTAATTAACTTAAACACCTGAAATACTGACCAGAGAGACAAATAGCCAAAAATAGCACCTAATACACTATCATCTAGTGAGCAAAATAAATTGAAATAGTTTGCAATGATACCCAGCCATAATAGGGGTAGGGTAATATTGTCTGGTAATAATGTGGTTTTGAAGTCGATCATGGCTAATGTAATTAGGCCCCATGCGAGTAACATGGCCAATAATGTTTTCCATTCGAAATCAAACTTTAATGCAATGTATGCTGTCACTAGGCCAGTAAATAGTTCAACCAATGGGTATTGAATTGATATAGCAACACCGCAATGACGACATTTGCCTCTTTGCATCAAATAGCTAATTAGTGGGATATTCTCTAGGCTACTAATTTGATGTTTGCAGGAAGGACATTGTGACCGTGGCGAGACGAGATTGAATGTTGAGTTGTTATCTTCACCTTCAATGTCTAATAGTTCCCGACACTCACTTTTCCAGCTTCGCTCAAGCATTATCGGTAGTCTGGTTATGACAACATTAAGAAAGCTTCCAACCAGCAAACCAAGTACTAAGCTACAACTAGCAAGAAAGACTAAGTTGTTTTCTAGAAGAGTGAGTATTTGCACTATGGGTTACTGTTATTAGACGACAGCACCCATCTTGAATATCGGTAAGTACATAGCAATAACAAGCCCACCGACTAGCACGCCTAGTACAGCCATAATTAATGGCTCTAGTAGGCTGCTTAATCCGTCTACAAGATTGTCAACTTCTTCTTCATAGAAATCAGCTACTTTGCTTAGCATTTCATCGAGAGAACCTGATTCTTCTCCAATGGCAACCATTTGCACCATCATATTTGGGAAGATGCCTGTTTGTTTCATGCTCTGTTGGAGTTGCGTTCCTGTAGCAACATCATCTTTCATTTTCATAGTCGCTTCATAATAAAGCGCGTTACCCGTTGCGCCAGCGACTGACTCCATGGCTTCAACAAGTGGTACACCTGCAGCAAACATGGTCGCCAATGTACGTGCAAAACGTGCAATTGCTGATTTTTCTAAAATTCCACCTACAACGGGTACTTTTAGAGAGATAATATCTAGAGCACGGCGTAGATTCGGTGAGCGTTGTTTAGCCTGAATAAATGCAAAGATTGATAATCCAATTCCAAAAAATATCAAATACCAATATTGCTGAAAGAAGTTAGATAGGTTAATTACCATTTTTGTAAATGCTGGTAGATCAGCACCAAACCCTTTGAATATTGTTTCAAACTGTGGAACTACAAAAATTAGTAGGATGGCCATTACTATAAACGCTACTACAAGTACTGCAGCAGGATAGAAAAGCGCTTTCTTAACTTTGCCTTTTAGCTCTTCAGTTTTTTCCTTGTAGGTGGCAATTTTATCTAATAAAGCTTCTAGAGCACCAGACTGTTCGCCGGCATTGACTAAATTGCAAAATAATGCATCAAAATACTTAGGTTGCTTTTCTAATGCATCAGCTAAATTAGTGCCACCCTCAACATCATTTTTAATTGCTAAAACTAAGTCCTGCATGGCGGGTTTTTCATGGCCACGACCGATGATCTCAAATGACTGAACTAGTGGAACACCTGCAGTCATCATAGTTGCAAGTTGTCGCGCGAAGATTGCAATATCTTTTGGAACGATCTTTTTACCATTGCCGCCAAATAAGGCTTTGGGTTTTTTCTTTACTTTGGTTGGATTGATGCCTTGTCGACGCAAGTCTGCTTTTAACAGAATTTCGCTAGCAGCCTGAGTCTCCCCTTTAACTTTAGACCCTTTGCGGTCGAGTCCTTCCCAGGTAAATGTAATTGGATTATTTGCTGCAGTGGCCATATATTAATCCTTGGTAACTCTGTTCACTTCTTCTAAGCTGATTATTCCATCTTTTACTTTCTGTAAGCCAGATAGACGTAGATCAGCAACACTCTCTTTAGCCGCTTGATCTGCTAATTGCATTGCATTTCCACCTTCCATAATGATTCTTCCCATCTCTTCGGATACGGGCATAACTTGATAGATCCCGACTCGTCCTTTATACCCACTAGAGCATTGATCACAACCAGTGGCTTTATAAATGGTCAATTTTTTCAGATCTGCTTTCTTAAAACCTTCTTCTAGAAGCGCTTCTTCTGGGACATCATCAACCACTTTACAATGTTCGCACAATTTCCTAGCAAGTCGTTGAGCAATAATTAATGATACTGCAGATGCAATATTGTATGGTGGCACGCCCATGTTCGCTAAACGCGTTAATGTCTGCGGCGCATCATTCGTATGCAAGGTTGATAGCACCAAGTGTCCTGTCTGTGCGGCTTTGATAGCGATTTCCGCCGTTTCCAGGTCGCGTATCTCCCCCACCATAATCACGTCTGGATCTTGACGCAGGAATGCACGTAGTGCAGATGCAAATGTAAGCCCTACTTTAGGCCTTACATTAACTTGGTTAATGCCTGGCATATTGATTTCAGCAGGGTCTTCAGCGGTTGATATATTTCTGTCTGGTGTATTTAGAATATTAAGGCCTGTGTATAGAGACACTGTTTTACCGGATCCAGTAGGGCCAGTTACTAGTATCATGCCATATGGTTTCGCAAGTGCATCCAGATAAAGCTGTTTTTGTTCCTCTTCGTAGCCAAGCACATCAATACCTAGCATCGCGCTACTAGGATCGAGTATACGTAGAACTATTTTTTCACCAAATAACGTTGGACATGTATTAACACGAAAATCAATCGCTCGTTTCTTAGATAGCTGCATTTTGATGCGGCCGTCTTGAGGGACGCGTCGTTCTGAGATGTCTAATCGAGACATCACTTTAAGTCTTGCACTGATTCGGGGCCCAAGAGTGATGGGAGGGCTAGCTATTTCTTGCAAGACGCCATCAATGCGGAATCTCACTCTAAAGGTGCGTTCGTAGGGTTCAAAATGAATATCAGAAGCTTTTTTGTTAATAGCGTCTAGAAGTACTTTATGTACGAAACGTACGATTGGAGTATCGTCTACATCTGAATCTGAGACATCTTCACCAGCGCCATCCTCTTCAGCGGAAAACTCGATGTTATCGAGATCGTCGTCTAGCAGCCCATCCATAGACATGGAGGTATCGCCCATCTCTAGAGCTTTATCGAGAATCTGGCCTAATTTGTCTTCTTCTACGAGGACAGGCTCAGTTGAAATACCAGTGTTGAATTTGAATTCATCTAATGCCACCAAGTTCATAGGGTCAGAAATGGCGACGAACAGTCGATTTCCACGCTTTTGTATTGGAAGTGCGTGATGTTGACGAATTAGTTTTTCTGGTACAAGCGAAATAGGGATAGAGTCTAAATCCAGGGAATCTAGATCCAGTAGCGGAATGCCAAATTCCATCGAAGCACAATTTGCTAGTGCACTTGCTTCTACGAGTCCATTCTTAACTAGGTGACTGGCAAGTGAAATCTGGTCATCACGGGCCTGTTGTTGGGCTTGTGAAGCGACTTCTTCGGAGATTAGTCCGTCATTAATGAGACGTAGAGCTAGGCCACCGATTCTAACTGATGATGCAGGGGTTGCCACAAGTATTATTATTTACCGAAATTTATTTATATACAGTGTGTTATATTAGCAAATTTAAGAAATTTAATTGCAAAAACAGTGATGAACGCACATTTTTATACTCCAGAAAGAAGAAAAATTTATCCAGAGACCTTTACTGATAACACAAGATTTATTTAACAAAATAGTGCCTATTAAGAGCAGATATTAATTTTGCAGATTTTTATATATATTTCAATAATTTGCACCAAGTGCCCGACGAAGCGTGAACTGTTGATAGATTGAGCTAGACAGTTCCACAGAAGACTATAGCTATTTATGGAGAAAAAAGAATTTACAGTCCTAATTGTTGGTACTTATTGTGGACTAAATAAGGGTGATAGGTTGATGCAGGAAGTTACTGCAAATCTGATTGCAGAGGCTGGAGGTGATCCAGTGTTATCTTCTCCATTCCCAAACATCGATAAGCAGATTTATGATGGATTTTTAGTAGAAAAATCTCATAGAAGAAATTTACCCGTGTCGCTTATCAAATGTGTTGTGCTTCTATTTACACCTCCAAAGTTGCGTGAAAAAGTTGCTGTTCATAGTAGCGAGTTGAAGCTTTTTTTAAATGCAAAATACATTGTAGATACTAGTGGGGATATGCTGACTGAAGATTATGGTATTCATGTTGCATTATCTCATCTTGTGCCACTAATTTATTGTGTACTTCTTAATAAGCCATTTATAGTTTTAGCCCAGTCAATTGGTCCGTTTAAACAACTTGCATTGATGTTTAAATATGTACTTAATAAAGCCAATGTGGTTAGCACTAGAGATGATGTCACGTTTAACTATCTTAATAAATATAAATTTCAAAATTTAAAAAATGTGGCTGATCTAGGATTTTTATTGAAATCTAAGAAAACTAATATTGATTATTTGCAAAATTTAACAACCAACACTGAGAATAAAATTATAGGGATATGCCCAAGCGCATTGTTTTTTAATAAGTTTAAAAAATCTAATATTGATCTAGACATGTTTTGTCGCATGTTAGATGAGTTAGCCGAAGAAAATAATTTGGCATATGTGTTGATACCCCATGTGTCAACCCCTACTGGTAAGCTGGACGACTGCAAGTTCTCAAAATTAATCGATGAGAAGCTGAATGCACAATCAATTGTAATAGATTCTTCTTTAAGTCCTGCATCAATGAAATACTTAATATCTCACCTATATGCATTAGCTTCTTTTAGAATGCATGGCGCTATTGCGGGAATAGATAGTTATATACCAACGCTGTTAGTCTCATATAGCCATAAAGCTGATGGACTTTTTGCGAAAATTGGTATGCTTGAATATATTGTACATAATGATAAAAAATTTATTGTTAGTTTTAAATCAAGGTTGAAACAATTAATTATAAATGCGCCAGATATTTGCGCTCATCTAAAACGTAAGCTGCCTAGTGTGAGGAAACAGGCAGCAATCAACAAAGATATTATTCTTAGTATGTCAAACTGATGGTATATGGATTTACGCTGCTAATTTATCCTAATAGGAATAATAATTCTCATCAAGAGCTTGCTTCAGCTTCTGAGTCTATTGTGAAAGAGTTTCCCATGAATGCGAATGGTGAAGCGGTACTTGTAATAAATAAGCAGACAAATGACTATATTCATCATAGTGTAAGTGGGGATTGGCTAATAGTTTCTAAAGGTTGGTTTTACGATAATGAATCACCGCATAAAGAAATAATCAAACATCTACATTTTGAAGATAATAATTTAATTCATGCTCTTTCATCGATAAATGGGCAGTACAGCTATATAGCACTGAATTTAAGCACAGGTAAAATTCTAGTAGTAACTGATCCGTGTCGCTTGCACTCAATATTCAAATATGAAGTAAAGAATTTCATGTGCTTATCATCTAGTCTATTTGGGATAAAAAAACTATTCCCTAACGACTACCTAAGAGCTGATAAAGTAAATAAAGAATATATATTACGATATGGCTATCCAATTTCTGGAGCTACAGTATATGAGGATGTAATTGAATTTGCCGATAGAAAAATATTCGTTGGGAATATTTTAAATTCTAATAAATTAAAGTCCTATGATCGAGCTGAGCCGCTGATAAAAGGAATTAAAAATTATGAGGGTTCTCTTGAGAACGAGCTATACGAAAGACTCCTATTGTCTTGTAAGAAACAGCTAGGCAGTGCGACTAGAGTAGGTGTGTTACTTGGAGGTTTTGATTCGGCTTTAATTGCAAGCATTCTATGCCGCTTTAATGTTGAAGTTAAAACTTATTCTTTTTCATATGAAGACTCAAGCTTGAACCAACCATTTGTAGAAGAGTTAGCGTCAAAGCTAGAAATAGAGCATGAGTGGGTAAAGATAACGCCTGAAGTCATTAAAGAAGGATTAGAACAATATGAGGTTTATGCAAGCAAACCTACATTATGGATGAACTATGTCTGTCAAACGCAACATGTATGTAAACAAATGTTGAGAGATGGAGTTCAGGTTATTTTTAGTGGAGATGGTTGTGATTCGTTATTTTTGGGGTATCCAAATACACATAGAAGGGGCAATATTTATAAGAAATTACCAGTGATAGGAAAAAAGACTTCCTCTACATTATATACATTTCTTAAGCAGCTACGAATTGAATATATATTTGGCCATATCGCACGGGTCATGTTGTCAATGATTGATGCAGCAAGATTTAGTGAGGAAAGTAGGCCATTAAGAACATTTCAAGTGTTTGGGCAATTATCCTATAAGGAATTAACGCATGCTGAAATGAAGTATATAAATGAACAAGAAACATACCTTGGAAAGTTGCAAGATCAAATAAAAGCCTTAACTTTTGAAAGAAAGATTTACTATTGCAAATCTTTAATTTCTCCAAATCGCGCTAAAATTGTAAGTTCTTCTGACATAACAGGCATAAATATATTTTCTCCATATCTAGATCCAGATCTGATTAATTTCGCAAAAAATATACCGGATGATAAGTTTAGACCAATAAATAATGAAGCTCCAAAAGAAGGAAAGCATTTACTGATGACAATGGCGCAAGGGTATAAATTACTGCCGAGAGAAATCATATACCAGCCTAAAATTGCAGCCATCAAATCACCAATCGATAAATGGTTAGCGGATGAACTAAAATGCTTTATTTTAGAAAAAATTAGTGATTTGCCTTTTTCGTACAATCAAAAATATATATCTTCATTGTTAGAAGAGAAGTATTTTGAGAAGCTATATAAAAATAATTTTTCAAATGATGGTGTGGTAAGTATAGCTATATCTTTATTGGTCACTTATGCTAGTTTTTTTAAATAAGATTTTTGATAGCTCATATGCTAAGTTTTTAATTAAACTTATAGTATCTTTGGCTCTATTTTATTACTGTTTGTCGTTGGTTGATCTGAATGATGTGTATTCTATATTGATGACCACTGATAAATTTCTATTTTTACTATGCGTCATGCTGGTGACAATAGGAACTGTTATATGTAAGTCATATATGATATGGAGTATCTTGATAAGTAAAAATAATGTAGCACTGAATAAAGTAGTTGCAATTAACTTGGCAATGAGATTTTATACCATGTTATTGCCTAAAGCTGCTGTGGCGGTCATTAGATGGAATAAATATAGGCTTATATCCGATCCAAAATATGCATTTTTACTAGTTTCATTTGAAGCAATGGTGGCATTATTCTTTGCGGCCTTGATGACGCTAGTCTTCATTTTCATAGACGCCAGTTCGTTAGTACCTCATTGGGTGATTTGGGTATCTATTTCTGTGCTCGTTGCACTTGCAGCTATCATTTATATTTTTTTTATTTCGATAAATGGAAACCTATTTATTATAGCTAGCAAGGTTCTAGAAAGAATACTATTTTTCGTTAATGTTAAAAATTTAATTAATAAGTGGAAAGAATCCGCGGAACTATTAAAGTTAAGAAAATCAAATATATTGTCAATTGTAGTATTATCAAGCATTGTTGGTCATATTGCTTTTTTACTAGGTGGTTATTTTCTATTTCTTGCTATGGGGATAGAAGTAGAATTTTATGTTCTTGCATGGATAAGGTCATTCGTATTTATTCTTGTCAGTGTGCCAATAAGTCTTGCTGGTATAGGGGTTAGAGAAATATCATTTATAAGTCTATTTGGTATATATGGATATGCGAGTGACTATATCATTAGTTACGCGTTATTAGCTCTGGTAGTGCAGTTAATAATTGGATTGGTTGGTATGTTGGTTGAGGTGAATACATTTTTTGATAAAAAATCGTTATGAAAAGCAGAATATTATGACGCTAAAGGGTAAGGGTCCAGTAGAGTATTTGAATCGTTCGCGCAAGGCTAGGATGATTGAAGCATTTTTGAGAGATGCACTAGGACAAGATATAACTGGAAATAAAATACTTGATGTTGGCTCAGGTAATGGACAGATATCCAGTTATTTTGTGGATAAAAATATTGTTACGGGAGTAGACGTTGAAGAAAAAGACGCTGATGAAAATAAAAAATATAAATTCATACTTTTAAGTAATGAAAATTTACCCTTTGAAGATAATGAATTTGATATTGTAATATCACACCATGTAATTGAGCATGTTAGCAACCAAATCTTGCATCTTAATGAAATCTATAGAGTGCTGAAAAAGGATGGAGTGGCATATATAGGTTGTCCTAATGGCGGATCTCCTTTTATGGCGGGTCATAAAGGTAATAAAATGGTCCCTAATTCACGTGAAATTAAGGATCTTATGAGCTTGGCAAAATTTCAATATACAGATTGCTACACAAAACTGTTAGCAGAGCCCAGTAAGTATCATTGCGAGTTAAGTATTGGTAGGTACATACCGGCTATGTTTATAAGATTATTTAAAAGCTGGTATCCGGGCCACTGTTTTATATTAAAGCCAATTAAACATCTATGATTTGATTATAAAATTTTATATGTTTAGTCGCCGCAGAATCCCATGAATACTCTTTGGCTTTATTGAACTGCAAAGCTCTGAGTTCAACATTGTAGTTAGTTAAAGAGTTTTCTATTGTATTAGCTAAAGATACTGATGAGCATGATTGTGATACATATGAGTTATCTATCACAAGTTCGGTTAATCCGCCTATATTTGTGGTTATTATAGGTGTTTTATTGCTAATTGCTTTCATGGCAGCGCCAGATTGAGATTCGAACTCTGAGTATGGGAAAATGGCTAGTTTAGATATTTTAATATATGAGATAAGTTTTTCTTCTTCTATAAACTCAAAGTCAGTTAATACTTGCTTATTGTCATTTTTTGATAGAACGCCCCTAATTTTATCCGAGTAATTTGTGGTCTTGGCAACTTTGTTAACAATTTTAGAGAGGACAGAGTCGTTATGTTCCCAAAGTTTACCTGCTATTATTAAATCAACATCAGGAAATTTATGCTTGATCAATTGCCATGCATCGATTAGATATTCTAGTCCTTTATACGGCCTTATATTTCCAAAAAATAAAATATATTGTCTATCATCTTTAAGACTGCAACGTTGGTAGTCTTTACTGCTTGCATGATTTGTATCTTCTATATTGCAGCCGTGATGAATTATTGTGCATTTTTTTTTAGTCTCGGCACGAGCTCTATCTAACATATAATTATTATTATGAAATATGATTCCATCTGCCATTTTCGCAATAATATTTTCTATGAATTTGATTAGTGGGATACTCTCATGTGGTTTGGGGTTATGCCAAGTGATGATCACTTTAGTTGTTTTGTTTTTAATCCTGTTGATAAGTATAAGTAATATTGGTAAAAACGCAGGGCTCCAATATTGTAGATGTACTATATCCCAATTGCTGTCTTTATCTAGCCGCCAAGTTTTTGGATTTTTATAATTAACACTAGCAAAAGAATTATCAGCTTTATAATTTGTCCCTTTTGGAAGGAGAAAGGAGGGAAAAGGTGATTTATAATCAACCTGTTTTAGCTTGATAAGCTCATACTTGTTTAATGCTTCAGCAAGATTATCTGCATATGGACTTATACCCCTTATGTTGGGGCCAAATGTTGATACCATTATTACCTTCATTCTTTCCTATCATTATTCATTGAAGCGTAAGTTAAAACGGTAATCATTTCTGCTAGTAATCCAAATAAAAATATAAAAAAAGCAAAAATTAATAAAAGGGCACTCATATTGGTAAATGTGCCATCGGTTGTATATGTGTATATGTAATTAATTAAGCCTAATAGAAAAAATACAGCACTAGCTGGAGTGAAAAACTTGAGCGGTGAATAAAGTGAACCTACTTTTATAATAATAACTAAAAAACGCATGCCGTCAACTAAAGGGTTAATATGACTTTTACCTTTTCTTTTTTTTGCCCTGATTTCAGAGTATGCAACAGTGTAGCCACTTCTAAAGAATGCCATGGTAATTGTTGTTGGATATGAAAATCCGTTAGGCAGCAAAAATAAGAATTTACAAAATAATTCTCTGTCTACAATGCGAAAACCTGATGTTAAATCATAAATTTTATGGCCAGTCACTTTTGATGCGATATAGTTATAAAGAGCATTTGCAAATTTCCTTAATATATTTGCTTGTGATTTATTATCTCTTGCTCCTACTACCATACTATAGCCTTCATTTACTTTAGTTAGTAGCTTAGATATATCTTTTGTATCATGTTGTCCGTCTGCATCCATAAATAGAACGTACTTAGTCTTGGCGGCTCTTGCGCCAGTTTTAATAGCAGCACCATTGCCTAAGCTGTAAGGGTGTGAAACTACTTGACAGCCATGTGACACAGCGATGGCTTTAGTTTCATCCGAAGAACCATCATCGACTAGTATGATTTTACAATCGGGTAGTGTTTTATTCAGCTCAGATAGTAATAACGGTAAATTATCTTCTTCGTTTTTGGCTGGAATTACTATGGTGATGTCACTGGTCATAGTTATATTTTTGTAATGTGTGGGTTAGTAAAGTGAAGCCTTTATAAAACAGAGCTTTTATTTGACCTTATCTTCCAAGGCATCTAATAGTTGTATGTTTTCGTATATTCTGTTTCTTTTCCTGGCTTCATTTATATGTTCGATTGCTTCCTCGGTGCGATTTAATAATACTAGCAAATTAACATAATCTACATAGTTTTGAATATTATTGGGGTTAATTTCTATCGCTTGAATGAAATGTTTTTCTGCCACTAGAGGATCTTTCCCACGCTGTAATATAAAATTTGCCCGTGCAGAATGATAAGCAGAATGATTCAATATGCGCGTTTCTAATCTAGGGTTGTTGGCCAGAGCGTCCAACAATAGCTCTCCTGCATCTGTAGGAAGTATACACGCGTCACTTGTACAGGCAGTTAACTCCCTAAGAAGCTGTATGTCATCAATTCTTGGGGCGGGGGTGGAAAGTTTATAAGCTAACCTGTCGATCCATTCAGGTTTAGCCGGTTCATTTAGGTTGTCTGCTAGTGCAATCAAAGCAGCCTCTGAAAAAAGTCTTTTTTGACCAATTTTTGATGCTTTTTCGAGATGCTTATAGGCTTTTTCTTTGTATTCACTATGGCCTGCTTCTACCATGCCTTTATATTGCATTCCCAGCGTATGATTCGCTCTAAGTGATTCTGGGTGATGGAGAACTTCAAAATAAGCAAAATTAATGGGGTCTGACCATTGGCTAGCGCGTGTAAATGTTGTGTAGCTGAATACCATAGCGATCAGGCCAAATAAGTAAGCAGTATATCGTGCTAATTTTGTATATTTTTTAAAAAGATGAATTATTAAACTCGTGATTGCTAATATCAGTCCAACTGAAGAAAGATAATTTCTATGTTCGTAAACCATCTCTAAGGGAATGATTGTCGATTCCAGTGAATGACCTATGAAGAACCAAAATATACCAAGTGTGACCAAAGGTTGCTTATTTCTAATGTATGCTGCTAGCAAGAAAAGACACAAAATAAATAAGGCGCTAAGTAAGGTCGTTATTGGAGAAAAAAGAGACTGGGAATTGGGGATATCATCATGGAAGAGGCCAAGTTCCTGAATGTTGGGGAAAATTAGCCACTTGATATAATGAACAATAATCCTGAATTGAGTATAAAGCCGCTCGCTTATAGTGAACTCTCGTGACCGAAGATACCAGTCATGCAGATACGCGTGCAGGTCATTTCTAAAAACAATTAGAAATACAATTGAGAGTATGATTCCACTGTAAACTGAATACCTAAATAATTTTCTATAGCTGATGGAATGTATTAGTGGGTAAAAAATAACGGCTTCGATTAGCAGTATGAAAATAGGAATCAGGATGGCGTTCTCTTTGGAGTATAGGCCTGCAATCAACGAACAGATACTTAAAGTATAGTATCTGTAACTAGCTTTTTTCGATAGTGAGTTTAGTCTGCCAATAATATAAAAAAGAATTGCAAGAATGCTGAACAATGTAGATAAAATCGCCATGCGTTGCACAATGTAGGCGACTGTGCTGACATGCAACGGATGTATCAGCCATAAAAGAGTAACAATGCTGGCAACAATGTATGCTGAGTCAATCGTTTCCCTTTTGCCAAGCGCATATATAATTTTAAGTGTAAGGAAAAATATTAGGCACCCTGTGGCGATGTGTAAAATAAGATTGGTGACTTTGAATGAAAAGGGGTCTTCGCCAAAAAAATAATAATTTAGGGCAAATGAGCCCATGCTAATAGGTCGTTTCAGCTTGCCTGCGCTGGACGAGATAGATGCATTTTTTATTGACTCTAGAGACAGTGTTTCAATCTTGACAGCATCATTAGAGACAAGATTGGGCTGATCGTCATGAATGAAGCCACCGCTTAATGATGGGTAGTAGACAAGAGTAGTTAATAGTGAAAAAGCGAACAGCAGTAAAATAATTTTAAGATAAGAGATACCCATTACTAATCGCTTGATATGGATAAAAGAAAAGGCGTAGTGAATACTACGCCTTTTAATCTATGCTTATGGTTTAAAGCTATGCTAAGCGTTTAGCCTCGACATTCAGCAGGTACGTACTTACTTGCGTCCGCATTAGATAAGGTGCACTCCCAAGATACGCCACCAGTAAGATTGGCAGTATCTGGTGTAAACGTAATGTTACCGGTAACTGCTCCATTTACACCTAAATTGTTCCAATTAGGAGTAAGAGTAATCACTGATTGACCTGATACGCTTACAGCAGAAATATAAGAAGAACCATTTGCAATTTGAGTTGGGTCAATGCCTGCTAGTGTTGATGTATTACAGCGACCAACAGAACCTGTGCTCAGTAAGCACTCAGACACTGATGTTTTCATTTGTGCGATAAAACCTAGTGGCTCAGCCATGCGTGCGCGGATTGTGTAGTCTTGATATGCAGGTAATGCTACGGCAGCAAGAATACCGATAATTGCAACTACGATCATTAATTCGATCAAGGTAAAACCTTGTTGTACTTTTTTCATTTTAAAGCTCCTCTAGTTTAAGAGTATTGGTTAAGTAAGTTTTCATACCTACGCTTCCTTGCGCTCTTAGGTTTACCCCGAACCCCTGGAAACTGGCCGACTGTCAGCAGTCGTTGCAAAATATTATTCAGATATCATGCCAACAGTTGACACTCTGAATTATTTCAGGCGAAACAATACTTTATAATACTCCATACTTGTCAATAGAAAGTGACGAATGGAAATATTAGGCTGTCCTAAGGGTAATATGGGCAATAAGTGACACTGATTGTCACTCCAGGCCGAGTTTTTTAAGCCTATAGCGCAACTGCCGGAATGATATGCCGAGTAATTTAGCGGCTGCTGTTTTGTTCCAGCGAGTTTGCTCTAAAGCGGCAGTTATTGCTTTTTTCTCTTTTTGCTCTAGATAATCCTCTAATTGATCTTTGCTAAGAGTGATACTTGATTGATCAGAGAAGTTTTCATCAAGATGTGTTTCGGAATGTGATTCCTGTTCTTCGGGTAACTGAATGTCATCTGACTGAATGTCGTTATCGTCACATAATGTTGCTGCACGTTCGAGAATATTCTCCAGTTCACGTATGTTGCCTGGAAAAGTATAATCAGCTAATTTAACAAGCGCGGATTCATGTATTGTTAAAGAGTCTAATTGGTAATTTTCACGTATTTTTTCCAATAGATGTTTCGATAAAATTTCAATATCTTCTGCTCTGTCTCGTAAGGGTGGTACTGGCAATTCAATCACATTGATGCGATAAAATAAGTCTTGTCTGAAGTTGCCCGCTTCTACTTCTTGAGACAGGTCTTTATGTGTGGCACTTAAAATTCGCACATCAACGTTAACCTCTTCTTGCCTGCCTATGGGTTTAATCGCTCGTTCTTGTATTGCGCGTAATAATTTCACTTGCATATGCAGTGGCAGTTCCGCAATTTCATCGAGAAATAACGTTCCTCCTTGAGCAGCTTCAAATAAGCCTTGCTTGTCTGCGGTTGCACCAGTAAAGCTGCCTTTAAGATGGCCAAAAAATTCACTCTCCATGAGCTCGGTTGGGATAGCGCCACAATTGACAGGAATAAATGGCTGCTCATGTCGAGGTCCCTGAAGGTGAATTTCTTTGGCAACAAGCTCTTTGCCTACGCCTGATTCGCCATGGATATAAACGGGAGCTTGGCTGCGAGCAAGTTTATAGATCGTTTTATTCAGTTTTTGCATCGCTTCTGAAGTGCCTATCAGGCGACTATTCAGCTGTTTGTTGTCGCTATGATTGGCTTCTTGCTTAACGGGTGATACCTTAAGTGCGCCTGAAATTAATTTACGCAATATCTTCAAATCAATTGGCTTTGAAACGAAGTCGAAGGCACCTGCTTTGAGGGCTTTGATTGCAGCATCCATACTGCCATAGGCAGTAATCACCGCTACCGGTATGTCCGGATAAGCATCTTGTATATGGGTAACAAAGTCGATTCCATCACCATCTGGTAACTTCATGTCGGTCAGACATAAATCTATAGGATGGTCACACAGGATAGTCTTAGCCTCATTGAGATTGGCAGCAGAATATGGCTCTAAGTCCATACGGCTTAACGTTATTTCGAGTAATTCTCTGATGTCAGGTTCATCATCAACGATTAAGACATGTTTAACCATAAGGACTATCTTTGATTACTTTTAGCAAAGCGTATTCTAAAACAACTGCCACTTTGTTTAGTATTAGAGTATGTAAGGTCGCCCCCAAGACTTAGACATAATTCTCTTGATATGTATAAGCCCAAGCCGGTGCCGCTGCTGCTGGTAGTGTAGAATGGCTCAAACAGTTTCTCTTGTTCTTCAAGGCTGACACCCGATCCGCTATCAATTATATCTAAATAATTAATAAGAGTTGAGGGGTTTGTGTATCCATTAAAGGTGACAATGCCTTTTTTACTTTTATTATTGGCATATTTAATTGCATTGGTGCAGATATTCCATAACACTTGATGCAGATGATTCGAATCACTCAAAATAAGCAAGTCGTTTTTAATATTGGATATATACCAATTTTTGGGTAATTGGTTAAATTCGCCAAACTCTTTAATAAAATTTTCAGTCCATTTAGCAAGAGGAATTGGCTCAAGATTAGCATCCTGTTTGCGCGATAAACCCAACACACTTTCAATGATGGTGTTGAGTCGATTTGTCTGTTCGTAAATGATATTAGTGAGTCGTTTGTTATCGGTAGATATATTTTCCGACTCATCTAACAGTTGTGCGGCATGACTAATGGCGCCAAGCGGGTTGCGGATTTCGTGCGCAATGCTCGCGGTTAAACGGCCTAGTGAAGCAAGTTTGGTCTCCTGAATGTGGCGATTTAATTCAGATGTATCTGATAGATATATCACTGAACCTTTATCCTCTGCGCGTGCGCCTACTTTGGTAATACGTGCTTTTAGAGCAGACTGGTTAGCACGTGGTATATCGTAAACTTTTGTCTCATTGTTGTTGCTAAGTGACTTTAACCACCTTTTATGTACAAGGTAAAGCTCAGGAAAAATACTTTGCAGCTTTGTATCGAGTCTTTCCTCATCTATATTTAATATAGTAGATGCGGATCGATTCATTAGCCTTATAGAATCATCTTCATCAACAACGATGATGCCTGAGTCAATACGATTAATCAGGTGATCATTAAGCTGGGATAAATTGGCCAAATCTATACCGCGTTTTTCAGCGAGTGCAGTGCTTTCAGATACTCTTCTGGCTAAGGTAATTGCTAAAAATGCAGTCGCGAATAATGCTATGCCGATTAATCCTGTTTGACTGTAAGAGGTGTCATCAATATAACCGCTAATATCGCCATATAATTCTTGTAATATCAGCACAACTGTTCCGTAGGAAGCAAAAAGTAATGCAGTTTGGCCGGGAATCAGTAAAGATGCGCCGGCAATGGGAGCGAGAATAAGTGTGCCAAGGCCACTACTAATGCCGCCTGACATTAATGTAAAAATTGCTATAGATATGACATCAGTTAATACATTTATATGAACTTGAGTATTTAATTTAAGCGCCTTGAAAGCGCTTATGAAAAAACATAATAGTGCAAAGATCAGGTAGAAAGTGCTGAGCGCGAAAAATAAAGAGCCAGGCTGTACGCGCCCAATAAATGTAATCTCTATAAAATTAAAACTAAATAACAAAATGGCAATAATAAGCCGATAGACATTTAATAACTGCAGGGAACGTAGTTGATGAGATTCTTTTTGATCACCTTTTCTGCGGCTAAATGGTTTGGATTGGCTCATTACAAAGAGTGTTCAGCTAGAGAATTTAGCGACACTCATATAGTATCAATCTTTTTAAATGGCCGCACTTATAATAATTTAGATCGACATCGATAATTATACTTATGGTAAAAATACTGCTTGCCCAATTAAATTTTTTCGTCGGCGATATTGAAGGAAACTGTGAAAAAATATTGCAATATATCAATTTAGCAAAGGATGATTATGCTGCTGATTGTGTTGTTTTTTCTGAATTAGCGTTGATTGGCTATCCCCCTGAGGATCTTTTGTTCAGGGAAAAAATTAACGCACGAATAATTCAGGCGGTGGATCGAATAAAGGATGCATCACGTGAAATCTCTGTCATTGTTGGTGTGCCTTGGCTTGAAGATGAGCAACTTTATAATGCGGCTTTGGTTATTCAAAATGGCTGTTTAATCAGTAAGTACAACAAGATGAAACTGCCTAATTACAATGTATTCGATGAAAAAAGGTATTTCTCAGCCGGTGCTCATCCATGTGTATTTGATGTGCAAGGGGTAAAATGTGGTGTCACGATATGTGAGGATGTATGGAGCGAAGAACCAGTTAAGTTATCCAAGCAAGCGGGTGCTGAGGTGATAATCAATATTAATGCCAGCCCTTTTCATGTAAACAAAATACAGCAGCGAGAGCAAGAAGTTCTTTCACGTGTTAGTGAGAATAAAGTACCTATTTTATATTTAAATCAAGTGGGTGGCCAAGATGAGCTAGTATTTGACGGTTCTTCTTTTGTTGTTCAAAGCGATGGAGAAAAAGTTTCTCAGGCAAAATTTTGCCAACAAGACAAGCTATTAATAGGAGTAGATCAGAAAAACAAAAAGTTATCCTCGCTTTTAAAGAGTCAAATTAGATATGTTGATGAAATAGCTTCTATCTATAATGTTCTTGAGTACGGACTAAAAGAGTACATAGAAAAAAATTCTTTTAATGGTGGGCTGGTTGGGCTGTCGGGCGGGATTGATTCTGCGTTAGTGTTAGTGTTGGCGGTAGACGCGCTAGGCGCATCTAATGTTAATGCTGTGATGATGCCCTCAAAATATACCTCGCAAATGAGTCTTGATGACGCCGCGCAATTAGCAAAAAATCTTGGTGTTAAATATACTGTGATTGAAATAGATCCTTTAGTGTCAGCATTTGAGCGTGCTCTATCGCCTTCATTTGATGGCTATAAAAAAGACACCACAGAAGAAAATATCCAGGCACGTATTCGCGGTGTATTGCTCATGGCGATGTCAAATAAGTTCGGCAACATGGTGATATCGACAGGCAATAAAAGCGAAATGGCTGTTGGTTATGCTACATTATATGGTGATATGGCAGGTGGTTTTGCGCCGCTTAAAGATGTTCCCAAGCTATTAGTCTATCAACTATCACGTTATAGAAACTCACTAAACAAGGTTATCCCAGAGAGAATTATAGAGCGGCCACCGAGTGCAGAATTAGCACCAGATCAATTAGATCAAGATAGCCTTCCGCCCTATGAAGTACTAGATGAAATACTAGCGCTTTTCATTGAAGACGATGTCAGTCGCGATGAAATTATCGCGCGTGGTTTCAATGAAGAAGACGTATCGAAAGTCATAAAAATGGTCTTCCAGAATGAATATAAACGTCGGCAAGCGCCACCGGGAATTAAAATAACACAGCGTGCCTTTGGTAAAGATCGCCGCTATCCAATTACTTCTGGTGTGATTAAGTACTTAAAAGATTATTAACTATAGCTAATTACAATAAAATGTTTTCAGTCTGAGTCTTTCCAATACCCTGTCCCACACATTGGTTGCGCAGCTAATTCTTGTCGTTGCATACTCGGGGTCTAGCAGGCTGCCATCTTCGCTTAGAAAGTTTCTGGCATAGACTTTATGTGTATCAAAAGCGAGATCGTTGATGCCCAGCTGGCGATAGGCAAGCTCTAATGTATAAACCGCCTGTGGCATGGCGGGCGCACCTTGATATTTTTCCATGACATATTGCGCTCGATTGGCGGCAGCGACATATGCGCCACGACGCATGTAGAAGTCTGCCACAGTGAGCTCATGCTCAGCGAGTTCGTTACGTAAATAGATCATGCGTTGTTTTGCATCGTCAGCATAATCACTGTCGGGAAATTTCTGGATGAGTGTATTAAACACTTCGAATGCAGCAAATAACGGCGCGGGATCTTTGTCAGACGGGTTTCGTGGCAAAATAAAATTAAGGAATGTTTTGCTTTTATCAAAGTTGGCCAGCCCTTTCATATAATAGGCATAGTCGACATGCGGGTGCTGAGGGTTTAATCTGATAAAACGGTCCGCACTACTAATGGCGCTATCCATATTATTTTGACGATAATAGAGAAATGCCAGCTCTAACTGCGCCTGTTGCGCATAACGACCAAAAGGATAGCGTGACTCCAGTAACGTGTAACTTTCGATGGCATCTGCAAAACGATTACCCTGCATTTCGCCATTGGCTTTTTGGTAGAGTTGTCTCGCTGATATGTCCTCGCTTATTGTAGGCTCTTCGTCATCATCATCGCCAAACAAGCCTTTCACTGTTGAGCAGCTGGTCAAAGCAAGTACGCAAATTAATAATATGAGATTTCTTGGTAAAAATTCGAGCATAATTCCAGAGGGTCTGTTTTATTATTATCTATACTAACGGCAATTATACATAAGCTGGAAGATTACGCGCATATGCATGATGAAAATAATCATGAAGTGATTATCCCCCTTGAGCATGCGGGCTTAAGGTTGGATAAGTCGCTTGCGACATTGTTTCCACAGTATTCGCGCGCCAAAATACAATCTTGGATAAATATGCAGCAAGTTCGCATCGATGGGCAAATTCAGGCATCACGTTACAGTGTCTCTGGTGGTGAAAAAGTTATCCTGAATGCGACAAATGATGATCAAAACGAAGCGCATCATGCAGAGAATATTCCTCTTGATATTATTTTCGAAGATGAGCATCTATTAGTGATAAATAAGCCGGTCGGCTTGGTCGTCCACCCAGGTGCAGGCAATCATCAAGGAACATTATTGAATGCGCTTTTGTACCACGACCCAAATCAATCTGTGTTGCCTCGAGCAGGCATCGTGCATCGGTTAGATAAAGACACGAGTGGCATTATGGTCGTCGCCAAATCAGTGAACGCACACACCGTGCTAACAGATTTGTTGCAACAGCGACGCGTTGAACGTCGTTACTATGCCATTGTGCGTAGCCAATTAATATCAGGCGGTAAAATTGATGCGCCGATAGGGCGTCACGCGCACGATAGAACAAAAATGGCTATCAATGAACGTGGTAAACCCGCATGTACACATTATAAAATCCAAGAAAAGTTTTTACGGCATACTTGGCTAGATGTAAAACTCGATACTGGAAGAACGCATCAAATTAGGGTGCACTTTTCTGCCAATAAATTTCCTTTAGTCGGCGATAATGTCTATGCACCAAGAGTTCAACGGGTTGCAAATGTGCCTGAAGAATTAAATCAATGTTTGTGTAATTTTCCTCGACAAGCCTTGCATGCATATCAATTAGCATTTGATCACCCTGTTTCGCAAACACCGATTAGTTGGCAAGTAACAATGCCAGAAGACATGCAAGTATTATTAGAAACTCTTAGACAATATTCTTCTTTATGAGCTTATCGCTAATATCACCTCAGTGGCCTTTAAGTAATAAGGTAAGAGCCTTCACAACAACACGCATGGGAGGAGTGAGTAAGCAGCCCTATAATACTTTCAATCTAGCCCGCCATGTCAACGATGATGAGACTGATGTATGTGAGAATCGTCATCGATTGCAAACACAAGTATTAATGGGTAAACAAGTTAAATGGCTTAAGCAAATACATAGTAATAACGTCGTGAATGCCGCAGAAATTGAGGCTGATAAAGTAGAAGCTGATGCAGCGTTCACAATTGATAAGTCTATTGCCTGTGCGGTGTTAACGGCAGATTGTTTACCGATATTGCTCGCTGATAAGAATGGACAGTGCCTCGCTGCCGTACATGCTGGTTGGCGTGGGATAATCAATGGTGTTATTCAAAATACTATTACTGCAATGAGTGACTATATCAAGCCTGACTACGCATGGTTAGGGCCGGCCATTGGACCGGATGTGTTCGAAGTTGGTACTGATGTTTATGATGAATATTTGCAGTGCAATGATGATTTTTCACAGTGCTTTAACCCGCATAATTCTGGCAAGTGGACGCTTAATATCTATCAAGCAGCCAAACTTGTTCTCAATGCTGCCGATATAACACAAGTGTTTGGTGGTGAATTCTGTACTTATAGTGATACAGATCAATTCTTCTCTTTCCGGCGTCATGCAACCACTGGAAGAATGGCTACAATTATCTCGAAGCGTTAAATCTAACCTTGAAGTTGTGAGTGGTTGCCCCCAAATACATGGGCAGAATCTAACAAATTGAAGAAAATGATTAACCAATGAGAACAGATAAACTTACAACAACCTTCCAAACGGTCCTGCAAGATGCGCAGTCATTAGCGGTACAAAAAGGCCATCAAATGATGGAGCCTGCACACGTCTTGTTGGCAATGTTGCAACATCAAGGCAGTGGTGTTTACAGTGTTTATAGTAATGCGGGCGTTGATGTAGAGAAGCTCAGCACACAGCTGTTACAACAGATTGATGCTCTGCCTCAAGTAAGTGGTACAGCGGGTGAAGTACATGTATCAGCAATATTGAGTGGGTTGCTTAATCTGACTGAAAAAATAGCCCATGACTGGGGTGATGAGTATATTGCATGTGAGGCGTTTGCCGAAGCCGTATTAGATGACAAGCAAGCATTAGGCGAGCTACTAAAGAGCTTAGGTGCTAAAAAATCTAATGTGCAAAAAGCAATTAAAAACTTACGCAAAGGCGAATCCGTACAAAGTCCCAACCAGGAAGAGCAACGAGATGCACTAAATAAATATACTGTCGATCTAACTGAGCGAGCTGAACAAGGAAAACTTGACCCTGTCATTGGTCGTGATGATGAGATACGACGCTCTATCCAAGTATTACAAAGACGGACGAAAAATAATCCTGTATTAATTGGTGAGCCGGGTGTCGGTAAGACTGCGATAGTGGAAGGGCTTGCGCAAAGAATTGTGGATGGAGAGGTGCCTGATGGAATCAAAAACAAACGCTTATTATCGCTCGATTTAAGCGCCTTGATTGCGGGAGCAAAGTTTCGCGGTGAATTTGAAGAACGCCTTAAAGCGGTATTGAATGACTTAGCCAAACAAGAAGGACAAATAATTTTATTTATTGATGAATTGCATACCATGGTGGGTGCGGGCAAGGCAGAAGGAGCAATGGATGCTGGGAATATGCTGAAACCCGCACTTGCACGCGGTGAGCTGCATTGCTTGGGCGCTACAACCCTTGATGAATACCGGGAATATATTGAAAAAGACGCCGCACTTGAGAGGCGTTTTCAGCAAGTGTTGGTTGATGAACCCTCAGTAGAAGATACGATTGCTATTTTACGTGGCTTAAAAGAACGCTACGAACTGCATCATGGGGTAGAAATTACTGATCCGGCGATTGTCGCAGCGGCAACACTTTCACATCGTTATATCTCCGGTCGACAGTTGCCAGATAAAGCAATTGACCTGGTAGATGAGGCGGCATCAAAAATTCGTATGGAAATTGATTCCAAGCCGGAAGAAATGGACCGGTTAGATCGTCGGCTGATTCAATTAAAAATAGAACGCGAAGCATTAAAGAAAGAATCGGATGATGCGTCGTTAAAGCGACTGGAGTTGCTAGAGGATGAGATTAGTCAATTATCTAAAAATTACTCTGACTTAGAAGAGGTGTGGAAGGCGGATAAAGCGACATTGCAAGGTACTCACCATATCAAGGAGGAGTTAGATCAGGCACGTATACAACTAGATGCCGCGCGACGTGCGGGTGACTTAGCGAAAATGTCAGAGCTGCAATACGGAATCATTCCTGAGCTAGAGAAAAAAATTGCCAGTACATCTGGCAATGAAAAACGTCAAACACAGTTGCTACGCAACCATGTCAGTGATAATGAAATTGCCGAAGTAGTGTCCAAATGGACAGGCATTCCGGTGACAAAAATGCTCTCTGGAGAACAACAGAAATTATTGGACATGGAGAGTCATTTGCAAAAACGTGTTGTTGGGCAACAAGAAGCAATTACTGCTGTGTCTAATGCCGTGAGACGATCACGTGCTGGTCTGGCAGATCCAAATCGTCCCAATGGATCATTTTTAATGTTGGGTCCGACAGGAGTTGGTAAGACAGAATTGACAAAAGCACTGACGGAATTTTTATTTGATACTGAAGAAGCGATAGTGCGCATCGATATGTCGGAATTCATGGAGAAACATTCAGTAGCACGGCTAGTGGGCGCACCCCCAGGATATGTCGGCTATGAAGAAGGTGGGTATTTAACTGAAGCAGTACGTCGTAAACCCTACAGTGTAGTATTACTTGATGAGGTTGAAAAAGCGCATCCAGATGTGTTTAATATTTTGTTACAAGTATTAGATGACGGACGCTTAACAGATGGACATGGACGTACAGTTGATTTTCGCAATACGGTGATTGTCATGACTTCGAATTTAGGCAGTGATCGTATTCAGGAGCTGGCTGCGTCGCAAAACTATGACGAAATTAAAGCCGTCGTCATGCAAGTAGTAGGTCAACATTTCCGTCCGGAATTTATTAATCGTATTGACGATACGATTGTATTCCGACCATTAACAAAACAGCAGATTCAAGAAATTGCTCAGATTCAATTAAACCGCTTACGCGCACGACTTGCTGAGCGTGAGATAGAAATTGAATTATCCAGTGAGGCCTTAGCATTTTTGGCAAATGCTGGATTTGATCCTATCTATGGAGCACGACCGTTGAAACGCGCGATCCAACAATATATTGAAGACCCACTGGCTAAAGCTTTGTTGGAAGGTGAGTACGTGAATGGAGATACGATTAATGCTGAGCTTGTGAATGGCGAGTTGAGTTTTGCCAAGCGTTAAATATAACGTTAGCTGTTAGAAATTTTGTATAGTATTTTATCTAATCGATGTTGACTTAAAATTCTCTTCATATAGCCGAACAAGTAAGTTGGTGTGGTGACATAGTATCTTGCTTTCGGTGTTTTAGCCTCAAGAGCATGTTTTAGTTTGGGTGTTATACTGCTTGCTGCTAGGGTAAAAGGAGCCGCGGCGCCTTTTTTCAATAAGCGTTGTTCGGTAGCGATGTATTCATCTTTGAACACACTTGTGTCTCGATCAATATACTTTTGATACATCAAATAGCTGTTAGCGCGGAACTTGGATTCGATAGGACCGGGCTGGATTAAACTCACATAAATTTTACTGTTCATGAGTTCAAGTCTTAAGGTGTCGGCAAATCCTTCGATGGCATATTTGCTAGCAGTGTAAGCGCCTCTGAATTTAAGGGCGATAAAGCCAAGAATCGAACTATTAAAAATAATACGTCCCTGGTTATGTTGCCGCATCAATGCGATAGCTAAATTGGTTAACTCAATGGTACCAATGACATTGGTTTCAAATTGTTTGCTTAACGCCTCTCGAGATAAGTCTTCCACCGCGCCAGCTTGGCCATAAGCGCCATTATTAAATAATCCATATAATTTGCCATCAGTATGTTCCAAAGTGGCATTGAACGCATTTGAGATGCTGTCAGAGTCCTCTAAATCGAGTTGGAAACTAATGAATCCTTGCTGGCGTAAAACGTTAACATCTGCCATTTTACGCGCCGTGGTAATCACCTGGTAGCCAGCGGCACGTAAGTCTTTTGCAGCCTGATAACCTATTCCTGATGAGCAACCGGTGATTAGAATTGATTTGTTGGTGTTCAAGGATATGTTGTATTTGTACTTTTAAACGGTCTGCCATTAAACACTATGCTCATTGTATGAAGCATGGAGTTTTTATTAGCATCAGGCAATATCTTAGGTGAGTGAGTGCAGGTAGATAGTACCCTAAAGATTGCAGTTAATTGGTAAAATTAAAATCTTAAGACGAAAAAAAACCGGGCTCTGAGAGCCCGGTTCAATAAAACAATTACACTGATAATAACTTAAAGGTCGAAGTCATCATCATTGTTGTTGGCATCACACGGACGACGCTCAATGCCATTGTCCGCTGCGTACTTCTCAGCACCTGCATCAATGATCGCCTGTGATAATGGGACATCACCTTCAATCCAGTCAGACACAATGTTCCACTGACGTGCACTCGCATCCCATTGCTGGAACTTCGCCAAGTGACCGCCCACATGGTCCATGCAGTTCAGGTTCAACTCAGGTACTAACCCAGTTGCGCCTAACTCTTCAATGCGTGCCGCTGTCAACGTCAAGTTCTCAAAGCCCCAACGTGCTTCTGCACTGGTCAATGGACGATTGCCAAAACGCTCTTGAGCAATACGTAGCGCTTCTGTGTGCACCACACCTGCCAATACACCTAAGTTCCAGTACACTGAGCCTAAACGTGACTTATCTTGTAAGTCACCTTTGCCTGAGCCATACACTTCACCAATGATGTCCTGCACCACTTTGAAGTCAGTGCCCGCAGGGTGTGTAGTAATCGCCTGATAGCCATCAGCCGCAGAACCCGCTGGAATCACGTCTTCATCTGAGTTTGACCAAATGTTGCCGATTAAGCGGCTCACTGGGTAACCCATACGCTTCGCAGTCTGCATCGCTACTGGATTCATCACCCCCCAACCACGTAGTAATACGTAATCAGGCTTGGACTTACGAATCTTCAGCCACTGTGACTGCTGCTCGTTACCAGGATGCGGGACTTCGATCGCTTCATGTGAACACCCGTGCTTCTCACACATGCTGTCCATGAACTCAATCGCTTCACGACCGTACGGTGATCCGTGGAATAACATCGCAATCTTCTTGCCCTGCAAATTGCTCATGCCACCTTCTAGCCCACCAATGTAATGCACCATAATAGAGTGCTCGTCATAGGTGTTAATGCCTGGCATAAAGTAATAAGGGAAAATATCGCCACGTTGTCCGGCTGTCTTACCGTGGTTGACGGCGATGATTGGCATCTTGTCAGCACGACCGGTTTCAATCAATGCTGTTGAAATACCAACAGATAGTGGATCAAAAAATACGGCGCCACCTTCACGATCTTTTAATCGCTTGTAGCACTCTACACCACGTTCAACCGAATACTCTGTCTCACACTCTGACCAAATTAGCTTGACGCCGTTTAAGCCACCACGTGAGTTGAGTAGATTGTAGTAATCCAAAATCCCGCCAAAGTAGCCTGTGCCACCGGCCGCATATGGACCTACTCGATAACTCGGAATCGGTACATACATGGTCTCTTCTGCACTGACCACACTGCTCATGCCTACCATCGACATCAATGCAGCTGCCAGTAACATTACTCTCGTCTTCATATTTTTACTCCTGTTAAAAAATGGAAGTTAAGTATTTGCTTGCTAAAATTAATTATTGTTGTTTTGCAAAGTTTATTACTTAGTATTATTGAACGCATGCTGCAATAGAACAGCAGACGTCATAGTTGGCAGTTTATGCATAAAACGAAAGGAATGCCAACATAAAATTCCTTGTATATTAGTACATTAGAGTATAGTGAAGTGGACGCGAGTGTTTTAAACATGCACCAAAAATGAACTTTTTTAAAATCAATAAAATGAAATTTGTTAATTTCTAAATGGTTATCGCTGTTGTTAAATATTCTTCTACTTGTTCAACGGCTATTGACTGCGAATTTTCCCCTGTGCGTGACTTGTATTCCAGAATGCCAGAAGTGAGGCCTTTATCACTAACGACTAAGCGGTGCGGGATGCCAATCAATTCATGATCAGCGAACATCATACCCGGTCGCAGATTACGATCATCAAATAACACTTCAATACCCACTGCGCATAAACGTTGGTAGAGATCTTCACAAAATTGTTTTACTGCTTCAGACTTGCTCATATTGATAGGTATTAATGATAATTGGAAAGGCGCAATTGAGAGTGGCCAGATAATGCCTTGAGCATCATTATTCTGCTCAATTGCCGCAGCAACTACTCTGGATACGCCAATACCATAACAACCCATCGTCATAATTTGTTCTTTACCATGCTGATTAAGCACTGCTGCGTTTAATTCCTGACTATATTTCTCACCAAGTTGAAATATGTGGCCAACTTCAATGCCACGCTTAATTTGGATGCGTCCATTTTGGTCTGGGCTCGCGTCGCCTTCTTGAATATTTCTTATATCTGCGTGTTCTAGTTTCACATTGTCAGGCCAGTTAGCATTTTTATAGTGAAAACCAGCTTCATTCGCACCGCAGACGAAGTTTTGCATTATCACAGCAGCGTGATCGGCGACAATACGACAATTTAATCCTAATGGGCCGATAAAGCCGGCTGCTAATGAGGCAGTATCTAGATCTTCTTCAGTGGCGAAAGTTAAAGGCGTTAATACACCATTAACCTTTTCTGCCTTGATGGCGTTGAGTTCATGGTCGCCGCGCAGCGCAAGAGCGATAACACCACCTTGTTTGGCTTTGACAATCAACATTTTTATGCATTGATTGGTTGATACACCAAGTGAGCTTGCGACTTCATCGATAGTTTTTTGTGTAGGTGTCGATACCTTTTCACATTCTAATGGTGAGTCGGCTTGAGTGTTTTCTTGAAATGCAATCGGCGCATGTTCGACATTCGCGGCATAATCGCTGCTATCAGAAAAAGCGATGGCATCTTCACCTGATTGTGCAAGCACATGAAATTCGTGTGAACGATTGCCGCCAATGGAACCTGAGTCTGCCTCCACAGGGCGAAATTCTAATCCCAAGCGAGTAAAGATTCTGCAGTATGCCTGATGCATTTTTTGATAGGTTGCTTCTAAACACGCTTGCGAGAGATGAAATGAATACGCATCTTTCATAATAAATTCACGCGCTCGCATGACGCCAAACCGAGGGCGTATTTCATCGCGAAATTTAGTTTGAATTTGATAATAATTTATTGGCAGTTGTTTATATGAACGCAATTCGCGCCGAGCGATATCTGTGATTACTTCTTCATGGGTTGGCCCATAACAAAACTCTCTGCCATGTCGATCATGAATGCGTAACAATTCGGGGCCGTATTGATCCCAGCGTTTTGATTCTTGCCATAGTTCTGCCGGTTGCACAGCAGGCATCAATAATTCTATTGCGCCAGCGTTGTTCATTTCTTCGCGGATAATAGATTCGACTTTGCGCAGGGTGCGCAGACCCAAAGGTAACCAGGCATATAAACCGGAGGCTAATTTGCGAATAAGCCCGGCTCTTAGCATTAGCTGATGGCTAATTATTTCTGCATCGGTTGGGACTTCTTTAAGTGTGGACAGAGGGAATTGTGAGACGCGCATAGTGTTTGTGTATGTCTGTTATGTAGAGGTGATTAATACAGTAAAGCGCGCCAAGTAAATAACAGATTTAATAGCTAAGCAAGCGCCCAGATTAAATCGGGCGCTGGCAGATTCTAGGATGGATTGCAGTAACGTCTAGTTAAGAAGACTTAGTTACAAAATTCTTCAATGCTACTGTTGGCTTGTTGAATACGTGCTTGACGCTCTTCTTCAGTGAGCTTGCGGTAAAGGTCACCTTCTTTGATTGTTACCTGGCCGCGGCTTGTCAACGCGGTGAGATTGGTTTGAGCTTGTTTGCAATTTTCTTGCTTAATTTGTTCGCTCTCAGCGACTAATTGTTCTTGAGCTTTTTTCTCATCACGTGCTTTATTAGATGCGTCTACTTGCTCTTGTAGATTTTTATTACCGGCAACGCCAAAACTTGTGGCGGCAATACTGGCATCGTCGACGAGCTCATAAGGGGTGCCCAGTGGTGGTGGTGTTTGACTATAAATGACATTCCCACTTGTATCCGTCCACTTATATGCTTGAGCAAGGGCGAGAGACGCCATGCAAGCGAAAGTGATTGATAGTCCAGCGACTGTTATATGTTTCCACATTGTAAAAGCTCCATATACCTACTGAGGAAAATTGTAGCAGAGTCTTCATCGAAGCCGATAAGCACATAGCCCATAAATTGACTATGTTTCGACAAAGCCGTTCATATTTGTGATAAGAGCAAGGCCACAAGACCAGCCGCATGTATAAATTTCAAGCATCCTGAGGCCGAAAGACAGTGATATACTGTCGCAATATACAATGATCGTAGAAGGGTATTTGCTATGGCTGATCGCCGGCTTCAAGTTTTCTATACAGTGGCAAGGTTGTTGAGCTTCACTAAGGCCGCGGAAACTTTGCATATGACTCAGCCAGCTGTGACATTTCAAGTCAGGCAATTAGAAGATCATTTTGATACACGTTTGTTTGATAGAACGCATAATCGTGTCGCACTAACAGAAGCAGGGCGTAAAGCGTATGAGTATGCAGAAGAGATTTTTTCTCTCTACGCTGAAATGGAGAATACAGTTAAAGAGCTCACTGGAGATGTCAGCGGCGCTCTGACACTTGGTGCAAGCACCACCATTGCTGAATATATGTTGCCGGCATTGTTAAGAGGTTTCACTGTAGAATTTCCTGATATCAACCTACGACTTAAAGTGTCAAACACTGAAGGCATCGTCTCCATGGTCGAGAATAGTATGATTGATCTTGGTGTCGTAGAGGGCCCTGTTGCGAATAAAAATTTATTAGTTGAAGTATGCCGTGTGGATCAATTAGTGGTGGTAGTGCCGCCCAATCATGAAATTGCACAACGTGCTAGCGTGTCACTAGAGGAAGTAATGGATTACCCGTTTATTTGTCGCGAGGAAGGGTCAGGAACACGCGAAGTGATTATGGATCACATGGTGGAGTTAGGACTTGATCGAAATAATCTAAATGTTTCTCTTGAGCTGGGTAGTCCCGAGTCTATTAAAGGTGCGGTCGAAGCGGGTATGGGTATTTCTATTACATCCATCGCCACCTTAGAAAAAGAATTGAAGTTAGGCACACTTGTGGCTGTACCGCTAGATCCCCCTATGCAACGTTCATTTTCGTTTGTTCGTCAAAGGCAAAAGTTCAGACTCAGAGCGATGGAAAAGTTATTGGATTATGCGCGCGCGTATTGCAGTGAGGCAACCAATAACGACTCAAACACATGCCAGTGATTTCTGGCGCTATTACCATTAATAACGAATTAAATGTTTGAGTATCTACGTAGTTGGTACACACGCCACTTCTCTGATCCGCAAGTTGTCACGCTGCTACTGTTCCTGATTGGTGGTTTTGCTATCGTCATATTTGCTGGCGGTATTCTAGCCCCGCTACTGGCAAGTGTTGTGATTGCATATTTACTTGAGGGTGCGGTGTCATTACTGCAGCGAAGTAAAACCCCCAGGATTGTTGCGTTACTGATTGTGTTCAGTATTTTTATGGCAATGTTGCTATTGATTTTATTTGTTTTTATCCCCGTACTATCTAAACAACTATCAGAATTTTTTAAAGATTTACCCACCATGGTGAGTCAAGGTCAGCAGCTCTTAATGCAGTTACCTGAGAGATTTCCAAATTTAATTAATGAACAACAAGTGGATGAAATGATGGCATTTATCCGCGGCGAGTTGCTTGGTTTTGGGCACATGCTAATTTCAAAACCGTTAGCATCGGTGGTTGGGTTAATTACTATTCTTGTGTATTTAATTTTAATGCCTTTATTGGTGTTTTTTTTGTTAAAAGACAAAAAACAAATTTTATATTGGATCGAAGGGTTTTTACCTGGTGAGCGCGACTTAACGAATGAAGTTTGGTTTGAAGTAAACCAAAAAATTGCAAGTTATGTGCGCGGCAAGTTTATTGAAATCTTCATTGTCATGTCAGTGACCTACGTGACATTTACTTTTTTAGGTTTAAATTATGCCATGCTGTTATCAGTGCTGGTTGGCTTGTCAGTCATTATTCCCTATGCAGGCGCTGCTGTTGTCACATTGCCAGTTATGTTCGTTGCGTATGCGCAATGGGGAATCAGCAGTGAATTTGCATATGTGCTACTTGCTTATGGCGTAATTCAGTTCTTGGACGGTAATATCTTGGTGCCATTATTATTCTCTGAAGTTGTTAATTTACATCCCGTTGCAATTATTGCAGCGGTATTATTTTTTGGTGGTATATGGGGCATATGGGGAGTATTTTTTGCTATCCCGTTAGCCACATTGGTCAATGCCATCATCAATGCGTGGCCCAAAGTTGCTCGGCCCGAGGCAACTTCATCACCTGGCTAGCTCGATAGCCAGCATTCGTGTGCTGGCCTAAATCAGTGATATTGCTGGCAATTATGGTTAGCAAATGACTAAGATCCGCTTGTAAAGGTACAGTTGGCCGATTACTATTCCCTGCTATTTGAAATTCCATGGAGAGATGAATGTTTACAGGCAGTATGGTCGCAATAGCCACACCAATGAATGAAGACGGTTCAGTTAATTATGAAGCGTTAGATAAATTGGTGGATTTTCATCTGGAAAACAAAACCGACGTGATTATTCCTGCCGGCACAACCGGTGAATCGGCGACATTAGATCACGATGAGCATAGCGAGGTGATTAAGCGCGTTGTTAATCGAGTGAACAAGCGCGTGCCTGTGATTGGAGGCACGGGTGCAAATTCAACTTGGGAAGCGATTTCACTTACCCGCTGTGCAGCCGAAGCGGGTGTTGATGCATGTTTATTAGTCACGCCTTACTACAATAAACCCACCCAGGAAGGTTTGTATCAGCACTATAAGAAGATTGCAGAAGAGGTGGATATCCCGCAAATTCTATATAATGTGCCAGGTCGAACAGCATGCGATATGTTGCCAGAAACTGTTGGACGCTTATCCAAAATTAATAACATTGTTGGCATCAAAGAAGCATCAGGAGATATGTCTCGTGCACCAAAAATTCGAGAACTATGTGGCAATGATTTCATGATTGTCAGTGGTGAGGATAATCAAGCAATGGAATCAATTTTAGCGGGCGGTCAAGGAGTGATTTCGGTCACTGCAAATGTGGCACCGCGTTTAATGCATGATATGTGTCAGGCGGCACTCGCGGGAGATCGTGAGAAAGCGGAAACGTTAAATGCAAAGCTTGAGGACTTACATCGCGTATTGTTTATCGAATCGAACCCAATTCCTACTAAATGGTCATTACATGAGATGGGATTAATTCCCGCAGGCTTGAGACTGCCATTGACGCCTTTGGATGCAAAATATCATGAAGATATGCGCGCAGCGTTGAAAAAAGCAGGTAGCCTTTAATCAAAAAAATTAAATGAATACAAAAACAAGAATCATATGTTTATTAATCTGCACATTATTGTTTTTGCAATCATGTGCGTTTGTGAATAGATTTGCCGGAACCAATTATGGTGAAGCAGGCAGCATTGGTGGTTTAGAAGCACCACCAGAATTAGTCACACCGGAGTGGGATGAGAGTTTAACCATCCCCCAAACTGCTAATGATCGTGTCAGTGCAGTCGAAACCTACGGTAAAGCACTGGATGCGAGTGTTGCACCAGAATTTGTGGATGTGTCGATGCGACGTGAAGGTGACCTGCGTTGGCTTGAAGCCGAAGTCGACCCAGTTAATGTGTGGCCGTTACTGCGATCATTTTGGGCCAATCAAGGCGTGATTCTGGATAAAGATATCCCTTCCACCGGTATTATGGAAACAGATTGGATTGAACAGATTGATTCAACTCGTAGTGGTGTGACAGGGGGGCGTGAAGTGACGGCGACGCGCAGTAAATATAAAATGCGTGTAGAGCGTGAACCCAATGCTGTGACAAATATATTTGTTAGTCAGCGCAAGTCAGAATTACAAGCGATCACCGATGATGGCGGTGTATGGGTGTCAGCGCAAAGTGATCCCGAGGAAGAAGCAGAGATAATTGTCAACTTGATGGAACACTTAGGCAAGTCACGAGAAGAAGCATTATTTGAAGTGGCTAATACAGAAGGGTCGCGTCTTTATATTGATTTGCAGGACATTGATGGTATCCCTGTGTTGTTTGTGGGTGACCAATATAGTCGTGTTTGGCGTCGAACAGGTATTGCTATCGATAGATCGGGTATGTCTATATTTGAACAGAACCGCAGTAAAGGGATATATCTAATCGACGCAAGAAATCTAGAGTTACCAGAGGGATTATCACTTGAGCGTTCGCGCTATCAAGTACATTTACTGCCACAAAATGCGCAGACTTTAATTACCGTACATTTCCCTGAGAGCAGTGACAGTTCGGTTGTTTCCGAACAGGACGCACGTTTGATATTGAATCAAATTCTAAGTGCCTACCAAGTATTCAGAACAACGGGATAAATTGCGGCTAGCCTAAGCTTGATTGAGATGACAAAACCAGTTAGGCAGTTTTGTCTTTTTCTATGTAAGCATATGCTGAGTGATTATGTATCGACTCAAAATTTTCTGACTCAACTGTGTATGCGACAACGCGATCATCATTGTTGAGTTCAGTTGCAATATCACGAACTAAGTCTTCAACAAATTTCGGATTATCATAAGCGCGTTCTGTGACATATTTTTCATCAGGACGTTTAAGCAAACCGTATAGTTCACACGAGGCTTGTTGTTCGACCATTTCAATCAGTTCTTCTACCCATACGAAATCTTTAATGCGGACCGAAATCGTAATGTGCGAACGCTGGTTGTGAGCGCCGTAATCAGAAATGCTTTTCGAACATGGGCATAAACTGGTAACGGGAACGAGTACCACCACGTCAGTACGCGCTTCATTACCATTTATTTCTCCGCGAAAACAAACTTGATAATCCAGCAAGCTTTCTACCCCGCTCACTGGAGCGGTTTTTTTAACGAAATAAGGGAATGTCATTTCAATGTGGCCAGAATCTGCTTCTAGTCTTTCGGCCATTTTTTCTAGCATATCATTGAATGATTTAACCGATATCTCACGTTCATACTCGTTGAGAATTTCTACAAAACGAGACATGTGTGTGCCCTTGAAATTATGCGGTAAATTCACATACATGTTGAATTCAGCAATTGTGTTTTGCTCACCGCCGGAACGATCAAGGACGCGAACAGGGTGCTTGATGCCTTTGATGCCTACTTTATCAATAGGAATCTGGCGCGTATCCGCTTTATTTTGTGTATCTGGTATGTTGGTAACAACATTTTCAGCGCTGGCGCTCATGTTTCTAACCTCTTGATAAATATGTAGATATTTTGTGGGTTTTTTTTAATAACTAACCTGATACTACGTGAGCACTTTTACGATCGCAATCCCTAAGGGGGTATATGTGCTTAATCTTCTCTAGTATAGAGGTGTTGTCCAAGCCGGCATCAGCCAGCAATTCTTCACGTGTACCATGTTCTTGATAATGATCAGGCAGGCCAAGCTGCAATGTTTTTATGAGGATATTATGTTTGGATAATACTTCGCACACTGCAGAACCCGCACCACCCATAACTACATTATCTTCAAGCGTTACTAGCAGATCATGTTGCGAAGCAACTTGTAAAATCATCGCTTCGTCAATAGGTTTAATGAAACGCATATTGATCACACTGGCATTCAGTTGCTCTGCAACTTGTTCTGCTGTCTTAAGCAGGCTGCCAAACGATAATATTGCCACACCTTCGCCTGTACGTGTCTGTTCTGCGCGACCAACTTCAAGTGTCTCTAATGTTGGTAGCACATCACTTCCCGGGCCTGATCCGCGAGGGTAACGTACTGCACTTGGCCCATTGTGTTGTAATCCCGTTTGTAACATCAAACGTGTCTCACATTCATTTGCCGGTGCCATGATTAGCATGTTCGGAATGCAGCGTAAAAAACTTAGGTCGTAACTGCCTGTATGTGTCTTACCATCTGGGCCCACCACGCCGGCACGATCGATAGCAAACATCACTGGTAAATTTTGCACCGCAACATCATGAATTAATTGATCATAAGCACGCTGCAAAAATGTTGAGTAAATCGCAACAACAGGTTTGTGTCCGGCGCTTGCGAGGCCGGCGCCCAGGGTCACTGCATGTTGCTCAGCAATTGCGACATCGTAATAACGTTCTGGAAATTCTTGTTCAAATTTAACAAGACCAGACCCTTCACGCATTGCAGGTGTGATAGCTACAAGTTTAGGTTCTTGCTTGGCAGCATCACAAATCCAATCACTAAATACTTGTGTATAAGTAAGCGGCTGGTTTGAAGCAGACTTTTTCTTAACTCCATGTTGTGGGTTAAACGCGGAGACAGCATGGTAGCCAACAGGGTCCTGCTCTGCGGGTGAATAGCCTTTGCCTTTTTTGGTAATGACATGAAGCAGCTTAGGCCCCTGCAATTGTTTAATGTTGCGCAGGGCTTTGATTAATGAAACGACATCATGTCCGTCTACAGGACCAAAATATCGAATACCCATTTCCTCAAACAAGGTGCCGGGTGCAAACATACCTTTGACATGTTCTTCTGTGCGTCGTGCAAGCTCCCACATGGGTGGCATTGGCTTAAGTAAACGTTTGCTTCCTTCGCGCATAGACGAGAATACGCGCCCAGATAACATGCGAGTCAAGTAATTCGTCATGGCGCCAACATTTGGTGAAATAGACATTTCATTATCATTTAAGATAATCAGCATGTTGGCGCGAATGTCACCTAAATGATTCAGCGCCTCATAGGCCATGCCTGCGGTGAGTCCGCCGTCACCAATGATAGGCACAGCTTGGTGAGTTTGTTTTTCTAATTGGTAAGATAAATTCATTCCCAGCGCGGCGCCAATGGATGTGCTTGAATGTCCAACTGTGAAGCAATCATATTCACTCTCATCAGGGCATGGGAATGGCCCAAGACCATCGCGCATGCGTATGGTAGCCATTTTGTGCTTTCTGCCGGTGATAATTTTATGCGGATAACTCTGATGACCGACATCCCACAAGAGTTTGTCTGCAGGGGTATTGAACACATAATGCAGCGCGATGGTGAGCTCAATGACACCCAGGCCTGCAGCGAAGTGGCCACCACTTTTTGCCACGGAGTGAAGTAAGAAAGACCTTAATTCGTCACAAACTGAGGGTGTTTGCATAAGCGTGAGTTTACGCAAATCCTCGGGCAGTTCGATGTTATCAAGGTATTCGTATGTGTTATTCGTATCCATTCTTTACATATTAAGTCAGTGTTTGCGACAGACAATATGTTGCGCAAGTAATCTCAACCAATCTGCCGAATTATCAAAATTTTCTAGGCACGCGATTGACTCGGCATAATACGCATTACAACGACGTTCCGATTCTTCTAAACCGAGGATACTTACATATGTAGGTTTGTTTTGCTCCCGGTCAGAGCCTTGTGGCTTACCTAATGTATCGGTATCGCTAATTTCATCAAGTATGTCGTCGCGAATTTGAAATGCGATTCCAAGGTGATTACTAAACTCTATCAAACTTGAACGCTGTTGTTCAGACAGTGATGTACAACAGCTCTGAGTCATATTAACGCAGGCCTGTATTAGACATCCGGTCTTTTGTCGATGGATAAACTCCAGCGATTCAATCGAGATTTTTTTATCTACGGCAGCTAGATCCATAGCTTGGCCGCCTGCCATTCCCTCAGATCCAACCGCAGTGGCTAATTGGTAGGTGAGGCTGGCTCTGACGTGTAACTCGGGGCCCTCGATCGTGCCATCAGTTAGTATCGAAAACGCCAAGGCTTGCATCGCATCGCCGGCCAGAATTGCTGTCGCTTCATCAAACGCACGATGACAGGTGGGCATCCCTCTGCGTAGGTCATCATCATCCATTGACGGTAGGTCATCATGAATTAATGAATAGCAATGCATCAATTCGATTGCCGCAGCGATACAATCGACTTTTGCGGCCGATAGTTCAACGGCTTCTGCAGTCGCATAAACCAAGGCAGGGCGAATTCGCTTACCACCATTCAATGCAGAGTAGCGAATCGCTCCATGCAAGGTGGTTGGCGCTTGGTTTTTTGAGGGGAGGTGATTATCAAAAAATGTTTCTACACGTTGGCTGCACGATCCTAAAAAACTAGCTAGATCCGTCAAGAAAATCTCCTACTGACTGCTCAGATTCATTCAGCCATTCTTCATTTTGTTGGGTAAGTATATTGATACGTTCTTCTGCTTGTTTGAGTGCGTGTTGGCAGCCTCGTGTGAGCTGTATGCCTTCTTCGAAAAGTTTTAGTGCCTCTTCCAGAGATTGATCGCCCGCCTCAAGTTTTTCGACGACTTGTTCTAGCTTCGCCAGTGATTTTTCAAAATCAATTTTTTTAGCCATTTTTTTTGCTGGCACGGTGTTTGTCTCCATTAAAATTGGCGCTATTGTTAATCGGGTGCTTGCGCTGTGCAACGATGTTGACAAGCATTTAGACTTATTCTAGTCTTTCGCCGTTTTTAGAATGATTCTAAATCAGAACGTTTCTCATTTAATATATTAACGGGAGGACAACCCAATGTCTCTTAAAGGCACAAAAACTGAAGAAAATCTTAAGGCTGCATTTGCTGGTGAGTCGCAAGCAAACCGCCGCTATCTTTATTTTGCAGCAAAAGCGGATGTCGAAGGATACAACGATGTGGCAACTGTGTTTCGTTCAACGGCTGAAGGTGAAACAGGTCATGCACATGGACACCTCGAGTATCTAGAAGAGTGTGGCGACCCAGCCACTGGTATGCCATTTGGCGGCACAAGCGATAACTTGAAAACAGCCATTGCTGGTGAAACACATGAGTACACTGATATGTACCCAGGCATGGCTAAATCAGCTCGTGATGAAGATTTTGAAGAAATCGCCGACTGGTTTGAGACGCTAGCAAAAGCTGAGCGCTCACATGCTAATCGTTTCCAAAAAGCATTGGATAACCTGGACGGTTAACAGCCATCAACTGACAGGCAACGGTATTCATCGTTGCCTGTTCATTTTAATCATTTGTTAAGGAAAAGACACGTGTCGACAAACTCGCGTGAGGGCAGCTTAGAAGCCCCAACCAGACACCCCATTGATTGGAATAATCCTGAGTTTTACAACGAAGAGTCTCTTAATCAGGAACTTGAGCGGGTATTCGATATTTGTCACGGTTGCCGTCGCTGTGTCAGTCTATGTAACTCTTTTCCGACATTATTTGATCTAGTTGATGAGTCAGACACCATGGAAGTCGATGGTGTTGATAAAAAAGATTACGTAAAAGTTGTCGATCAATGTTACTTGTGCGATCTGTGTTATCTCACTAAATGCCCATATGTGCCACCGCATGAGTGGAATGTAGATTTTCCACATTTAATGTTACGCGCTAAAGCCGTAAAGTTTAATAAAGGTGAGGTTAAACAGCGCGATAAAATTCTTAGTGGTACAGACAAGGTAGGTAAGCTTGCTGGTGTTCCGGTGGTATCACAAATAGTCAATCGTGCTAACGCTAGTGGTGTAGGCAGAAAAGCACTCGAGAAAGCCTTGGGTGTGCATGCCGATGCCAAGATACCTAAATACCATACTAAAACAGCGCGTAAGACATTGTCTAAACAAGCACTTCCAATACAAACGCAAGCCGACAGTAAAGTCGCACTATTCATTACCTGTTACAACAATTTTAATGAACCAGACATTGCCGATGACCTGGTAAAAGTATTTCAACACAACAAAATTGCTATCTCTATCATGGAAAAGGAGAACTGTTGTGGTATGCCTAAGTTAGAACTAGGTGATTTAAAAAGCGTAGAAAAACTAAAAAATGTCAATATTCCTACAATGCTGAAATGGATTGATGCGGGCTGGGATATCGTGGCCCCCGTGCCATCGTGTGTGTTGATGTTTAAGCAAGAATTACCATTAATGTTTCCTGAGGACCCGGATGTTCAGCGTGTTAAAGAACATATCTTTGATCCTTTCGAATATCTATATGCAAAACATAAAAATGACCAGCTAAATATTGAATTCCCGAATTCATTAGGCAAAGTGTTTTACCATGCGTCATGCCATTTGCGTGTTCAGAGAATTGGTTTGAAAACACGAGATGTGTTGAACCTCATCCCGGATACTGAGCTGGAGGTGCTGGAGAGATGTTCTGGGCATGACGGGACTTATGCAGTGAAAAAAGAATTCCACGAAATTTCTATGAAGATATGCCGACCTGTGGTTAATAAAGTTAAGAAATCAGAAGCAGATCACTACAGTAGTGACTGTCCAATGGCGGGACATCAAATAGCTAATGGATTAAACGATCAATCCGAGCCCAAACACCCAATGACATTACTTCGAATCGCGTATGGACTATAAAAGGACTATGAATATGGATAAGTTAACTCGTGAAGACCTTTATTCGTTAGAAGAGTATTCGGTAAAACGCGCTGAATACCGACAGCAAATGATAGCGCATAAAAAAAATCGTGTGCTGCGCCTAGGTGAGCATGCTACTTTGCATTTTGAAGATCGCATGTTGATGCAATATCAAATACAAGAAATGTTGCGTGCGGAAAAAATATTTGATGCTGAAGGTATTCAAGAAGAAATAGATGCTTACAACCCGCTCATCCCTGATGGCAGTAATTGGAAAGCAACTTTCATGTTAGAATATGATGATGAAAAAGTTCGTCGCGAACGCCTGGCAGAATTGAAAGGAGTTGAGAATACAGTTTGGATAGCAGTTGATGGGTTTGAAAAAGTTAACCCAATATGTAATGAAGATTTAGAGCGAGAAACAGAAGACAAAACGTCTTCAGTACATTTCTTGCGTTTTGAACTTACAGCAGAAATGGTGAGTGCGGCAAAAAATGGTGCTTCAATCTCGGCAGGCATAGACCACGAGCGTTATTCGGTCTCAGTAAACTCGGTATCTGAAGGCATGCGCAATTCATTAATTGAAGATTTGGATTAATTAGACTTTAGCGCACGGGCTTATCGGGCTTGCTGTCAAAAATAATATTTTCTTTACCGTTATAAATTAAGAACGCTTTACCTTTGGCGCGCGCGATCAAGGTAACACCGAGGTCGCGCGCAAGCTCCAGCCCCATGTGCGTGATACCTGAACGCGATAACACAATGGGGATCCCCATGTGAGTCACTTTCATTACAATCTCTGATGTCAGACGTCCCGTGGTGTAAAAAATCTTATCTTGCCCATCAATGTCTTCCAGCCACATTTTGCCAGAGATAGCATCGGCTGCATTATGTCTACCCACGTCTTCAACGAAGTCTATTATGTTGCTACCGTGACAAAGCGCGCATCCATGTACCGCACCTGCTTGTTTATATATTTCATTGTATTGGCTGATTGAATGTAATAACTCGTAGATTAAACTTTGTTTGAGTGTTACCTGCTGTAACTTGTAATCATAAAGTTTATCTAATGTGCAACTGAAGACCGTGCCTTGACCGCAACCGGTTGTGACTGTGCGTTTGCTTAGTTTTTCTTGCCAATGACTAATCCCTTGGCCAGTGACTGTTGTGACTAGTGCGTGTTCTTTATCCCAATCGATATTCACAGATTTGATGTCAGATATGTTTTCAATCAGACGCTGGTTGCGCAAGTAGCCGAGTGCAAGTAACTCGGGATGTGTGCCTAGTGTCATAAGTGTAACGACTTCTCTATCATCCACTTTAAGTGTGAGCGGTGATTCCCCGGAGACTTTTACATCTCTAGCGTCACCATATTGATCTGTAGCAGTCACTGCATGTGTGGGCGCTAACCCCGCATTTGAAAGTGTCGGCCTAGCGTCAACGAATTTATCGTTAGTGGTATTATTTGCCATAGTGATTCAACACCCAATCAATGGCGTCAGACAATCTTGCTACCGCCACAATTTGCAAATCATTGATAGTCTCTTTAGGTTGATTTGCAGAGGGAATAATTGCGTACTTAAAACCATGCTTAGCGGCTTCGCGTAAGCGTTCTTGTCCATTTGGCACAGGGCGAATTTCTCCAGCCAATCCTACTTCTCCAAAAACAACTAATTCTCTGGGCAAGATAAAGTCTCTGAAGCTTGAGAGAGTGGCCATTAAAACAGGCAAGTCAACCGCAGGCTCTTGCACACGCACACCGCCAACGACATTTACAAATACATCATCGTTATGCAGCGAAATACCCGCGTGTCTATTCATTACTGCTAGTAACATAGATAGTCTGTTCTGTTCGATGCCTTGCACAAGTCGTCGTGGGTGATTGGAAGGATTGTTATCTACAAGGGCTTGTATTTCCACCATCAGTGGACGAGTGCCTTCTCGTGTCACCATTACCACACTTCCTGCAGTCGGGTTTTGGTGGTGCGAGAGGAATAATGCGGAGGGGTTTTTTACGCCCTTTAAGCCTGTTTCCTGCATGACAAAAATACCCAGTTCATTGACTGCGCCAAAACGATTTTTGGTTGCACGTAACAGGCGGAAACGTTCGCTGCTATCACCTTCAAAATACAACACGGTGTCGACCATATGTTCTAACACTCTGGGGCCGGCAAGTGTTCCTTCCTTCGTAATGTGTCCAACTAAAAATAGAGTCGTGTTGCTGTTCTTTGCAAATTGCACGAGTTGTCCAGCGCATTCACGCACTTGAGACACTGAACCTGCTGCTGAATTTAGCTGTTCGCTGGCAAGAGTTTGAATCGAGTCGACGATGACTAATTTTGGTTTGGTGGATTGCAAAGTAGCGAGGATTTCTTCCAAAGATACGCTGCTCAGCAGTCGGATATTATCTTTGTTTAGCGCCAATCGTTCTGCGCGTAGTGAAATTTGTTGGGCGGACTCTTCCCCGCTAATGTACAAGGTTTGATATTGTTCCAGAGCAGCCAGCATTTGAATTAGTAACGTCGATTTACCAATTCCCGGGCTGCCGCCGAGGAGTACCACTGAACCGTGCACAATACCGCCGCCGAGCACTCGATCAAGTTCACCAATATGCGTGTTTAATCTTGGTTCGGAAACCGTTTCAATTTCTGCCAGAGGCACTACACGGCTTTCACGTTTAGCATTAATCGCGTGCAGTTTGCCACCCGTTTGAATGGTGCGCGCTTCTTCAAGTGTGTTCCATGCATTACATTCGGGGCATTGTCCGCTCCACTTGTTGAATGCATGTCCACACGCATCGCATTGGTATTGTAACTTCGCCATTACTACTAGTTCCTAAGCGCCATAACTGAGTTCATCACTATCACACTTTAGTGTACCTCAATTAATTGGATATATTCGCGATTTTGTAAAGTGAAGTGCAAGTGTAGTCAATCACCGAGAGATATACGCTTTGTATAACAAATTAAGAATGAGACTTTATGCTACATTTTTATGCTGGTTCACTTTGCGTCACAAATGCGAATATAATCAGCATTAATAGACCATGATGTAACTAGTAAGTGCGTTTGAATCATGGCTGCACATTAACCTGAAAATAATTTAGGCAAAAAATAATCACTTAAAATGAAGCTTCATTTACTCCTTGTAACGCTGGTGTTTGTACTAACGCTTGGTAACTCTCCATCGGCATTTGCCGATCAGCAATCCTATTTATGCTCCGCAGAAGAGTCTACTGGCTATGACTATACTAATGGTCGTTGGTTACGCGAGCGATTCAGGGCAGACGCAAGATATCTGGTTAAATTAAATGATGCATCCTGGACAGTGTATGACTATGATCTTGAGCTTGAACATACATCATGTTCAACACTGCAAGAAAATGTACTCAATTGCGATCTTGGTGGAAATTTTATAATGGACATCAATACAATGAAGTTTTCAATCACGGATACTCGCTCTTATGTGCACAGCACACGAAGGAATAGAGATTCTGTCGTATTGACCTTAGGCGCCTGTGTACCAATGCAATAAAAAGACTGCGAGTTTGTTATTGGACGTCTATTCGTAGAGCTTCATCGCAACATAGATAATTAACTATTTACAGATTTTTTAATGGAGTTAACAGACGGCTGGATGCGCACAGTACGAATTGAATTATTCAGCATGCGCACAATTTCTATCGGGTGACCGTCAATAAGTACCGAGGTTCCGGTTTCTGGAATTGTTTCTAAGTGCTCTAGTACTAATCCGTTAATAGTGCGAGGGCCATCATCATGTAAATTCCATTGCAAAGCCTTGTTGACATCACGCACGTGTGTGCTTCCATCGATGACATAACTGCCATCTTCCTGCGGATGGATATCAGTCATCAAAGAGGAGGGGTCATTGGTGAATTCACCGACGATTTCCTCAAGCAAGTCTTCCAACGTTACCAGGCCCTGGATATCGCCATATTCATCGACTGCAAGTGCAATACGTCTTTTTTCGCGTTGGAAGTTGAGTAATTGCCGATTTAGACTCGTGCTTTCAGGTATGAAATAGGGTTCGCGTAAATTTTCTTTCAGTTCTTCAAGGGTAATTTTATCTTCTACAATGCGTGGAAATATTTTCCGCATGTGGATAAACCCAATAATATTATCCAAGTTTTCCTGATAAACAGGCATACGTGTAAAAGGGGCATTAACTATTTGTGAGCGAATTGATTCCCAATCCTTATCTAGATCAACACCCATGACATCATTTCGTGGGATCATAATGTCTTCCACGGTAATTGATTCTAAATCTAAAATGCTTATTAACATGTCCTGGTGAGCGCTGGGAATTAAGCTGCCTGCTTCTTTTACGACGGTACGTAATTCCTCGCGACTAAGTGAGCTAAGCCCTTCGCTTTTAACATTAAACCCAAACACCTTAAGTATGCCGTTAGCAATAGCATTAATTAGCAGCACAGCAGGGTAGGTGACATATTGTAATGGGGTATAAATATATGAGGCTGGGAAGGCAAACTTTTCAGGGTGTAGTGCGGCCAGAGTTTTAGGTGTGACTTCAGCAAATATCAATACGGCAATAATAAACATCACGGTTGCAGCGAATACGCCTACATCACCATATAGACGATAACCCAGGTAAGCAGCTAAAGGCGACGCGACTAAGTTAACAATGTTATTGCCTAATAAGATTAATCCAATCAACCGATCAGGTTTCTTAAGAAGGTTTTGTGCTAGATGTGCACCACGATGGCCTTTGTTGGCAAGATGTCTTAAGCGATAACGGTTTAAGGCCATTAAAGCTGTTTCTGATCCGGAAAAGAATGCTGATAAAAATAGCAGTACCCCAAGTATGATAAATAAGGTACTTATCGAGTAGTCGTCCAAGAGCTTGTGTGCTCCTCCCGTAGTCAATCACGCTACTGTTGTACGTAATAATGTCCCGGCTTGTCAAGCGCACTTAGATGTCTAAGTGTTATAAAGAACCAATTCCAAGACGAACTTGCTGCCAAAATAGGCCAGGATTAAGAATGTAAAGCCAGACAGCGACCAGCGTATTGCAGTGCTACCACGCCAGCCAAACTGGGCTCTTCCCCATAACAGGACAACGAATACAACCCAGGCGAGTGAAGATAGTATGGTTTTGTGTGCTAAGTGTTGTGCAAACATATCTTCCAGATAAATAAAGCCTGATACTAATGCGACTGTTAGCACAGTCACGCCCAGGGTGATGGATTGAAATAATAGTGTTTCACTCTCATGTAAGGAGGGAATGCCGCGCAACATTTTTACATTGCTATGTTGCTTGAGTGCTTTATCCTGAAAAAAAAGCAAAATTGCTTGTACGGCCGCGAGACCTAAGATACTGAAAGCTATAATTGAGAAAATTATATGCATTTGTATCCCGGTGCTGTAAGACTCTTCACTCCCTGGTTTGAGAAAAATTAAGTTTAGTGTGATTGTAATTAAGGCAATTGGAAGAACAATCAGTCCTAGGTGCTCAACTTGTTTAAAAATACTGACTAAAAATAGCAGTGCAGATATGACGAACGCTGCAACGAACAATGAGTTATAGAAATCAAAATCAATACCCTGCTCGGTAAATATTCTGCTAGAGGCCATTACTGCCATAGTCACTAGCGCAAGTCCCCAGGGAGCAAGGAATTTGATTCTTGCCGAGGCGTCACCAATAGCGAGTGCTTGGATGTGTATCCAGATCCCTAGAGTAGTCAGTGCGCAGAGTATTACTGAGAGTATTCCGATCATCATGCTATTAATTAGCCTTGATGACATGTAATGTCAATCGAATTATCATCTGTCGGTAATCTAAACTAATTATCTGAGTGAATTCAGTACATTGCGATGTATTAGACATTTCAACTGAATTCCGGGTGCTAGGATCAGCAGGCACTAAGAGCTCACAAATTACGATTATAATAGCCACATGAAAATAAATGTTTTGGGTTGCAGCGGCGGTATTGGAAGTGGTTTAAGGACCACAGCGTTGCGCGTTAATGCCAATACGTTATTAGATTGTGGAACTGGCGTGGGTGATCTCCCTCTAGATGAGCTATTTCAGATCAAACATGTGTTCATTACACATAGTCATCTTGATCATATTGCAGGGTTACCTCTTCTGGTGGACACCATATATGAGCAATTACTTGAAGAGCCGCTTAAGGTGTACTGTCAGCCAAACACTTACCAGGTACTGATGGAACATATTTTTAACTGGAAGATTTGGCCAAATTTCTTTTCATTGCCTAGCGAAGATAAAGCAGTTGTACAGTTTGTTGCCATGGAGCCTGAACAAACCATTAGCATTGATAGCAACCAGTTTACTATGATTGAAGTGGAGCACACCGTTCCAGCAGTGGGCTATATCGTCCAGAATACCTCGAGCAGCTTTGCGTTCAGTGGTGATACTGCCTCTGCACCGAAATTATGGCGTGCATTGAATCAGCAAAAAAATGTTGATTTATTGATTGTTGAATGTGCGTTTGCTGATGAAAGATCGGAAATCGCAAATCAAGCCAAACATTTTTCACCACAATCACTTGCACAAGAATTACAAGTGTTAACTCATGACCCGCAGATTTGTGTGTCGCATTTGCAACCTGGTGAAGAAGAAAAAATTATGCAAGAACTTCATGCTGCGATGCCGCAACGTAATCTTAGATCGATCTCCTGTGGAGAGACCCTATCACTTTAGCTGCTTGAAGCTAGTCCGTTAATTGCCCATTTATCATTGGGTTTTTCTGGTATTTGTTATGCTAATTGTTAAAACAATGGCTGTATCAGTGCGTTGCGGTTAAACTAAATGCCCTTAGTTAATTCGTTTTTTTATTGAGAAATCCAATATGTTTGATAATTTAACCAAACGTCTGTCTGACACAGTTGGTAAGTTGCGCGGACAAGCGCGCCTCACTGAAGACAACATCCAGGAAGCATTGCGTGAAGTACGCATGGCATTGCTGGAAGCGGATGTTGCTTTACCGGTGGTTAAGTCATTCATAGAGCGTGTGCGTCAAGCTGCTATTGGGCAAGAGGTGATTGAAAATATCACTCCTGGCCAAGCATTTATTAAAGTTGTGCAAGATGAACTTGTACACTTAATGGGAGATGCTAACGAGCAGTTACAGCTAAATACGCAACCCCCGGCAATTGTGTTGGTGGCAGGCTTGCAAGGTGCTGGTAAAACAACAACCATTGCAAAATTAGCTAAGCGCTTAGCAGAGACTGAGAATAAAAAAATCAGTGTCGTGAGTTGTGATATCTACCGCCCGGCTGCGATCAAACAACTAGAAACATTAGCCAATCAAGTAGGGGTGCAATTCATTCCCAGTAATATCGAGCAGTCGCCACTAGATATTGCCAACAATGCGATTAATTATGCCCAAATAAATCATTTCGATATTTTATTTGTCGACACAGCAGGTCGTTTGCATGTTGATGCAGACATGATGGATGAAATTAAATTACTGCATACGGCAATCAATCCAGTTGAGACACTATTTGTCGTCGACAGCATGAGTGGACAAGATGCGGCTTTGTCAGCGCAAGCGTTTAATGATGCGCTACCTCTAACGGGCGTCGTTCTGACAAAAACCGATGGGGATGCGCGTGGCGGGGCGGCATTATCGGTACGCGAGATCACTGGCAAACCGATTAAGTTTTTAGGTACCGGTGAAAAAGTGGATGGTATAGAACCCTTCCATCCAGATCGAGTTGCCTCTCGTATTTTAGGCATGGGTGATGTCGTCTCACTGGTCGAAGAAGCACAACAAAAAGTAGATCATAAAGAGGCGGATCGTCTCGCTAAAAAACTTAAAAGCGGTAAAGGATTTAGCTTAAATGATCTGCGCTCTCAATTGTTACAAATGCAAAAAATGGGTGGAGTGGACGGTCTGATTGATAAACTTCCCGGTGCAGGTAACCTCACAGATGCCATGAAGGCTCAGGCGAGCGATAAATCAGTCATTCATATGGTGGCCATGATTGACTCAATGACCCCCAAAGAACGTCGTTTCCCGGATATCATTAAAGCAACTCGAAAACAGCGCATAGCTGCCGGTTCTGGCATGCAGGTTCAAGATGTGAATCGTCTTCTCAAGCAATATACTCAAATGCGCAAAATGATGAAAAAATTCTCTAAAAAAGGCGGCATGAAAAATATGATGCGCGCCATGCAAGGCAAAATGCCCCCTAATATGCCAATGTAATCCTCTAAAACTTGCTGCACTATCACGCTTAACATTTCTTTCTTACTCATCTCTTAAAGTAACAAAACCGTAATAAATCATTGCTAGGTTGTAGAGACATAAAGCTAAAATCTAGTCAGTGAAAATATGGTTTCAAATCAGATCGTAAAAAGCGGGACTCTTTCAGGAGCAGCGTTAAAACCACCGAGTGTAAAAGCGCTAAATGCATATGGTGGCGTAGGTATAGGCGCAAATAACAATCCTAATTTAGGTTTTGTGATTGGCTACACTGGGCGGCCCAATGCAGAAGGCAAGCTTGAGTACTTCCAACTCACTGTAGATTTGGATGATCCTAATTTCAATTGTGGAGTAGTGAAAACTTCTTTTCTTGGGCACGGTATAACTTTCAACCCGGTCAAGCCAAATATAGCCGCTGTGTTTGAGAAACGTGGTCCGGGAGCATGCGAGCTTGATCTATCTACTGGACAAGTTTTGCGAGACATACCATGTGAGCAAGAGCGGCAATTTTATGGGCATGGTGCATATTCACCTGATGGTAAAATTTTGTATTCTGCAGAAACAATTACCAAGGGAGATTATAAGGGCCTGATTGTTATGCGAGATGCTGCGACACTGGAAGAGATAGGAGAATTCCCCAGCTATGGTCCAAGGCCTCATGATTGCCAAATCTTAAACGATGGTAAAACCATGATCATCACTAATGGAGGTGGTTTGCTGGGAGAAAAAGAACTTGGCAGTGTGACATATGTCGATCTTACCTCCCAAAAGCTAATTCAGAAACTACCTATAGATAACAAGCGATTTAACGCTGGGCATGTAGCTGTAGCAGACAATGGTGATATTGTCGTGGTTTCTGCACCACGTGAAGGTTCGCCCGCAAAGAAAAATGGTGGAGTGACTATAGGCGGCCTAAATAAAAAACTAAGTACGGCTAAAGGCCCAAGTAATATTTTAAACAAAATGGTTGGTGAGACCTTAAGTGTGTGCATTGATGACACAAGAAGCATTGCAGCCGCGACCACACCCGATGCAGGCCGGATAACCTTTTGGGATTTGAATACTAAAGAGATGGTACACACAATAAAAGTGACTCATCCTCGAGGTGTCACTATGACACTCGATAAGAAAAATTATATTTTTAGCTATGATAAACCCAACAGTAAATTGGGTATGATTGATGCGCAAACATTCGAGCCGGTTGCAGGTTACGATGTCGATATAGCCATCACAGGCTCACATTTAGCTGCTTACAGCTATTAGATCTTCGACGAAGTTCATTGATGGCCAATGTTAAAGCTGAACGCATACTGAAAAGGCTGAATAAAAAGTCTAATCGAGGGTTTTGTGGTTATCCGCTTGTAAAGATTGGTTTCTACGGACCGGATAACAAAAAAGCTACTAAGATTAAACTCAAAGCATCTATGTCAGATGATGACCCGCTGAGGCTGATATCGGAATGGGAGAGTGATAAAGATGTACGTAATGATAGCGAGATTCTCGAGCATATTGATAAACTGATTGTTGAAGAAAATATCCCTACAATCTCAATGGAAAAAAGAATTATCGGTTGTCCGCACTATCGTGGCGAAGACTATGGCATTGATCAGGATTGCCCTTATTGCGGTTATTGGGCAGGGAAAGACCAAGAAGACTGAAATAATCGTTTCGATTCAAGGCAAAAATCTCTATCACTGGGCAATTGCATAGGAAGGTATGCCAGACTAAAATTTATGCTTTAAATTTATTGCAATATCCGTACAATGCGCGGTTCGCCGTTGATATAAGCGGTTCATTACACTAGCAAATTAAGCAAAAATTATGGTTACTATAAGATTAGCTCGCGGTGGCGCGAAGAAGCGTCCTTTCTATCACATTGTCGTAACAGACTCACGTAAGCGACGTGACAGCGGATATATTGAGCGCCTTGGATATTTCAACCCACGTGCTACCGGCCAGGAAGTCCGACTTCATGTTGATATGGAGCGCGTAGGCTACTGGCGAGGCGTTGGCGCAAAGCCTTCAGAGCGAGTGGAATCATTACTAAAAGACGTCGATACAGCTGCTTAAACACCACAAAGTGGTGCACGTGTTTAATAGTGTAATGCTTGAATGACTGAAGGTACGTCTCAAGCTTGAAAGATGAGAAAGTATTATTAGGCACAATAAATGGCCTGTTTGGAGTAAAAGGTTGGGTTAAGGTATTTTCATATACACAACCCAGACACAACATCCTTGAATATAAAAATTGGTTGTTAGGAGACGAACAAAATCGTCCGCTAGAAGTAGAGCTTGGCCAGGCACACAAATCTGGTGTAATTGCGAAGCTAAAAGGCATCGATAGTCGAGATGCGGCAGTGTTGCTGCTGAATAAGAACATATGGGTGTCTGCTGATCAGTTAGACACGTTACCAGACAATGAATATTACTGGTATCAGTTGATTGGTATGGACGTATACGATTGTGAAAACAAGCGTATTGGAAAGATTAAAGAGTTAATGGAAACAGGTGCTAATGATGTGATTGTTGTCAGTGATACTGCAAAATCTGAACACCTCATTCCATATATAAGAGAACAAGTAGTAAAAACCATCGATTTACAAAATAACAAGATGGTAGTTGATTGGGACATTAATTTTTAATTGTGTGCTGGTTTAGGCTAACTTACCAGTATATTGAGAGGTAATGACATGCGCATAGATGTCATCACTTTGTTCCCAGAATTAGTCACTGGCTTGCAGGATTACGGTGTTGTTGGTCGAGCATTACGTGCTAAACAAGTTGATTTTGGTCTGACTAATCCACGAGATTATGCGCAAGATGCGAATGCACGTGTGGATGACCGTCCTTATGGTGGCGGCCCAGGTATGGTGATGCAGTTTGCTCCTTTGTCTCGTGCATTGAGTGATCTCACCTCTAGGACAACGGCAGATACGAAAGTAATTTACCTAAGTCCACAAGGTAGAAAATTAGATCAAGCGGCAGTCAAGCGCTTTAGTAAACTTGAACATCTGGTTCTGCTATGCGGGCGCTATGAAGGCATTGATGAGCGTATCATTGAAGCGCATGTCGATGAAGAGTGGTCGATTGGTGATTACGTCATAAGCGGTGGCGAGCTTGCGGCCATGGTGGTGATAGATGCCATTGTCAGGACGATGCCAGGGGTACTCGGTGACGAGCAGTCTGCACAGCAAGACTCTTTTGAGCGGGGTTTACTAGATTGCCCTCATTACTCACGGCCCGAATCCATTGATGGATACTCCGTACCCGATGAGCTAATGAGTGGTGATCATGAAAAAATTGCTATTTGGAGACTGAAACAAATGCTCGGTCGGACATATCAACGCCGACCTGATATGATTGGTCGGCTAAAATTAACTGAACAGGAACAACAGCTGCTGGATGAATATTTAGCAGAAGTCCAAGAAAGTAGGAAATAGAACACGAGAGATAAAACCATGAGCAATATAATTAGTGAATTGGAAGCCGAACAGATCAAATCAGATCTTCCTGAGTTCTCTGCAGGTGACACCATCGTTGTGCAAGTAAGAGTTAAAGAGGGTGAGCGAGAGCGTTTACAGGCGTTCGAAGGTGTGGTGATAGCAAAACGTAATCGTGGCCTGAATTCAGCATTCACGGTTAGAAAAATATCTCATGGAGAGGGCGTTGAAAGGGTTTTTCAAACACATAGCCCGCTTATCGCTTCAGTTAAAGTTAAGCGTCGAGGTGATGTTCGACGTGCAAAACTCTATTACTTGCGAGGTCGTACCGGTAAGGCGGCACGTATTAAAGAAAAGCTTGGCTAAACAGGTAAGCACACATACATGATTATGAGCGCCTCATTTATATGAGGCGTTTGCCGTTTAGAAGGTTAAAAAATTTTATTTTCCTGTAATTGCCTGGTTACAACTACTTTCGCTCATAGTATTAGACAGGCCTATTTAATCTCGCTAGTTGCTGGTATCTCGTGGCTGAACAAAAGAATTTTTTAAGGAGAATTTATGGTAATTCATACTCTCAGTTGGCAAGGTGTGTTGATTCGATTTGTGATTGCTCTTGCCTTGGTTTTTTGCACATACAATCCGCATGGCTGGTCCTATTTTGACTGGGTACAGACATATCTCAATCCAGTTGGTGATAGCAATACTAGCCTGCCTTTAATGTTGTTTGCCGGGATTGTGTTGTTGATCGTATGGACCATTTATATCCGCGCCACAATGCGTTCATTAGGCATGTTTGGGCTTATCCTGGCGGTAGCATTTTTTGCTGTACTGCTGTGGCTGGCGATAGATTTTATTCCTTCACTAGCCGAGGACATGACCATACTAATTGATCTAGTGTTGATTGTATTTTCAGGAATACTGACGACTGGAATATGCTGGTCCCACATACGCCGTCGCATTACCGGACAGGCAGATGTTGATGATGTTGAATAAATAAAATTAACCTATTGAAATTGAAATAATACGCCACTATTTATAGAGATATCGATATACCTAGGAGTGATAAGCAGTAATGAGCGAGCAAGCAAAAGTAGATGATGTAGATAATAAAGAAACAATGAAATTTGAGTCAGAGGTCAGTCAGATCCTCCAGTTAATGATTCACTCGCTATATTCCAATAAAGAAATATTTCTACGCGAGCTCATTTCCAATGCGTCTGATGCCTGTGACAAATTAAGATTTGAGTCTTTATCCAATGCTGAATTATTGGCGAATGACACAGATTTAAAAATCCAAGTAGAGTTTAGTGAAGAACTCAAAACAATTACTGTGCGTGATAATGGCATCGGTATGACGCGTGAAGAGGTCATTAATAATATTGGTACGATTGCAAAATCGGGAACCAAAGAATTTCTGCAAAGCTTAACTGGCGACCAAGCTAAGGATTCTAATTTAATTGGCCAATTTGGTGTGGGATTCTACTCCGCATTTATTGTCGCAGATAAAGTTGAAATGAAGACACGCAGCGCAACGGTCGATGCTGATCAAGGTGTGCATTGGGAGTCTCAAGGAACAGGTGAGTATCAGTTACAACAAATAGATAAGCCTGCACGTGGCACAGAGATTACTTTGCATCTAAAAAATGAAGAAACCGAATTGTTGTCAGGTTGGCGACTGCGCTCAATTATTGGTAAGTATTCCGATCATGTGCCGCTTCCAATAGAAATGTTGCAAGAGAAATCTGCAGATGATGAATCACAGGAGTCTACAGATAATGATATTCAATGGGAAGTAGTAAACAAAGCATCATCATTGTGGACGCGAGCCAAGGCAGATATTAAAGACGATGAGTATAAGGAATTTTACAAGCATGTAGGCCATGATTTTGCCGATCCACTCGCCTGGACACATAACCGAGTGGAGGGAAAAACAGAATATATTTCCCTGTTATACATCCCGAGTAAAGCGCCCTATGACTTATATGAGACTAATCAAACGCATGGATTGAAGTTATATGTTCAGCGTGTATTTATTATGGAGGATGCGGAAAAGCTATTGCCGTGTTATTTACGCTTTACCCGTGGTGTGATTGACTCAAGTGATCTGCCATTGAATGTCTCGCGAGAAATTTTACAGGACAATAAAGTAATCGACTCGATTCGTTCCGGTTCAACTAAAAAAGTATTGGGATTGCTCGAGAACATTGCGAAAAATGAAAGTGAAAAGTATCAATCCTTTTGGAATGAATTTGGTCGAGTAATTAAAGAGGGCCCTGGTGAAGATTTTGCCAATCGAGAACAAATAGCCAAGTTACTGCGCTTTGCTACTACAGATAATGACAAGCAAGACCAGACAGTGTCACTTGATGATTATATCTCACGCATGAAAAATGAGCAGGAAGCCATTTACTACATCACTGCGGATAACTATAACGCGGCTAAGAACAGTCCGCATTTAGAGATTTTCCGCAAAAAAGGTATTGAAGTGATATTGATGTATGACCGCGTTGACGAATGGTTAATGGGGTCTTTAAATGAATATGAAGGTAAGTCGTTTGTATCGATTGCCAAAGGGCAATTAGACCTGGATAAGTTATCTGATGAAGATGAAAAGCAACAACAGAAAAAAGTTGAGCAAGAGTCAGCAGATATTGTCAATCTAATTAAAGATAATTTAGAGGATAAGGTTGAAGATGTACGTGTATCTCATCGACTGACAACTTCACCGGCATGTATTGTGTTAAATGAACACGATATGGCTTTATACATGCAGAACCTGCTTAAGCAAGCGGGTCAGGAGATGCCAAGCAATAAACCCACTTTGGAAATAAATCCAGGTCACCCTATGCTAGTTAAAATGAATAATGAAAGCGACCTTGATCAAGTCAAAGAGTGGTCAATGTTATTGTTTGAGCAGGCCATTCTCGCTGAAGGTGGGCAATTAGAAAATCCAGCGGACTTTGTAACTCGCTTAAATAAAATCATGCTGAATTTAGCCCGGGGCTAGTAAATTAGCGTGGCATATACATCACCAGAATGGATCGAAAAACCACTAGTCGATTTAACTAATGATCAGTGGGAAGCGCTTTGTGATGGTTGTGGTAAGTGCTGCATGGCTAAATTACAAGACGAAGAAACACTTAAGGTCTATTATACAAATGTCGCATGTGAATTATTTGATGCACAAAAATGTCGCTGCCAGGATTATGACAATCGCCATGAAAAAGTGGCTGACTGTATCGCGCTATCTCTAGATCGACCTGACGAGTTTGATTGGTTGCCACAAACATGTGCGTATCGTTTGCGTATCAATAGCAAACCTTTACCACAGTGGCATCCATTAATTACAGGCAATGATAATAGCACGCACGAAGCAAACGCCTCAGTTCAAAATAAAACTATCAGTGCTTGTGGAGCTGACAATCTAGAGTATCACTTGGTAGATTGGCAGTGACATAGCCTATTTGACTTAAGCGTCTGCTAGAAAATTATTAAACCAATAGCAAATGAGCAAACCAAAAAAAGTGTGAATACAATACATTCTTGCCAGTAAGGGCAAAGTAGCTGTTGTGATGAAGATGCTAGCATAGACATATTAAATCGCTCCATAAAAGTTTAATTTCAAGCCAATAAATTTGTCGCGCACAGTAGTGAGTAAGTCTTTCAAAAATATTTCAAATAATAGTAAGTCGATGACTGGTAGATAAATCAAGATGAATGATTTACATGGATGAAGAAGTAAGAATTGACAAGTGGTTATGGGCTGCGAGATTTTATAAAACACGCAGTATGGCGGCTAATTCAGTTGACGGCGGCAAGGTTCATGTTAACCAGCAACGTGTGAAGCCGTCTTATCGCGTTAAAGTGGGTGACAATATATTAATTTCTCGTCCTTCATTTAGACAAGAAATCGAAGTTACTGCATTACAGAGTCAGCGTAGATCGGCGCCAGAAGCGCAAGCGTTGTATACAGAATCAGATACCAGTATTGCTCAGCGGGAATTGCTTTCAGAGCAGAGAAAAATATTAACGCAATGCTTGCCGAGGTCTGCTAAAAAACCTGGCAAGCATGAGCGTCAAAAGATCAGGAAAATGATGGGTAAAGATTAAAGTGATATGACTATTCGCTGCCTTCGGCCTTCTTGGAGCGGATAAAGCGTAATTTATCTGCATCATTCAGGCTTGTTACTTTAGTTTGGGCGCTACTGGTTGCTGAAGTCACAATCAATTCTTCTTCCTGGTTTTTCAGAAATGGATTTTCACGTTGCTGAGTAGCAAACTCGGGTTCTTCAGTCTTCGTGCTTTCCTCTATATTCTGTGTAGTTAAGCGCGGAGTAAGCTGCATGGCAACGCGTGGGTCTTTCTCCCAATGATCATACATTTCTTCAATAATTGTATTTGAGCGAATTAAATCTTCTAGGCTGGTAGTTAGCTGGCGTTTAACAAGTGCAGCTTTTTCTTTTTCCAGACGACCTAATGTAGAAAGTTCTTCGATTCTTTCAAGAATTGGAAGTGATTTTAAGATTAACTTGAGCTGCTCACTTAAGTATTGATTATGAGAAGGCAGCACTTGCATCCATACGCCATACAGAAGCTCCTTCATTTTTTCTAACACAATGCTTTCGCCTGTTAACTCAATTGATTTTTCGTTGCCAGAGTCCATGCCAACGATAGTTAATTCAGACGGGTTTTCAATGTGTTCTAAAGTGACAAAACAATTATAGAGTTGTTGCACGCTCTCAAGTGTTGAGGCGATTTTCTTTGGTGTGTCTTTTGTGTTCTCGTCTGGTAATAATAATATTGAAATTGTTTCATCATCATCAGTTTTGTTTTTTAACTCATCGTGACCAATGCAAATTACTTTTTGGAAATATCCCAAGCTTGAGCGCAGTCTTCTGAGATTGCTAAATATGCTCTTGAGTAAATCAGGCTGGTCAGTAGAAATTAATTTTGGCCAGTTTTTCGGGTCATTCAGATAGTGAAGGTCCAGCTGCTTGAGAACCTCTTTTTCTGCATCCGATAATTTGCTGGTAGATATTGAAAATTTATTTAGGGCGGCTAATAGGTCTCCAACATTTGGCACCTTCTTCCCTTGTTTGCTCAACGCGAGTATGCGGATATGCAAACGTTCAAGCAGTTCGCTTTCAGAAATGGCCTGTTGGATCTTGTAAGTAGTATCTATTAATTGTTTACGTCGCATAGTCGTTCACTTCAAGGTTAGGCTCTCTAATGTAAGAGCGTAGTTTCTCTGAATCTGTTAGTGACTATATTATTGGTCTCTACTGTTTACTCCCGTGATGAATGTCATAATTTCACGAATAGACGGTAGCTAAATAGCTCTGAAGTGAGGTTTCTGTTAATAAATGTGAACTGTATGAAGCTTTGATTTCTATGCTTTTTCTATATCAATAGTGTTACTCAGCTTTGCAAGTTTATTCTTGTTGAAAGATGGCTTCTAAGCAGTAGTCGTCATTATGGTGAAGTGTGATGCATGACATTGGTATAAATAATCGTATTATGTTTTTCTCAATTGACATTGAGCGCCACATGAGCGACATAGATTACTGATTTATTGTGGGTTCAGTATTGTTGCTAATTATATTTATCTGCTGCACCGGGACTGCTCGAAGGTGATGCATCGATTGAGCGAGTGGTTTGATATGAAATTAGTCAGAATCAACTAATAATAAAACGCAATACAAAGTCTTTGTCTACGTTTGATGGCTTGCCAAGGCTGAGGATGCCTGAGCCGCTAAGAATGATCTCGTCTCGACAGATATGTGTTGTGCGGCCATCATCAAAATCGATATAGGTGCCGTTGAAGCTGTGATCACAGAAATAGAATTGGCCATTACGCCATTCAATGCGTCCATGGCGACGGGATGAAAACCGATTAAGAACAACTAAATCACAGTTTTGGTCGCGTCCCAGACTGCAACGCTTTTCTTGTTGTGAGAGATTGATTCTCCACTTTTGAAAGGATACTTCCATCGCCTGTGCAACGTTTGAAGTCGTCTCTAACGTCGGCACAGCCACGTTCGTAAAATCTTTATCATGCAGTATTGATGGCAGTTCAGGAGCTGTATCAGAATTATCTATTGTTTGTTTGTCGCTTGCACGACGACCAGCGCTCTGATCCTCTTCCTGCTCGCGGATATCTATAGAACGACGACGGTTACCGGTAACAAGCACACCTGTGCTATCCACAAAAGGATATGTTGGGCGCTTACCCCATTTGCGTCGTTCAACTGGCTTTTCTTCTGATTTGAGGCGTTTTTGAGACATGGGCAGAAGTATGAATCAAGCAAGATAAATCTGCATGATCAAAAAACAAAAAGCCGAAGAACGGTAAAATGTAGCCGACAAATTTTGCTATATAGAGAACTTAAAGAGTGATGCTGTGGGAGTTGTCTAACCAATAAAGTAATGAATCACATCGCTCTCTGAATGATCAAATGGCACCCCAAGGCTAATAATGCCACTGCCTTTGACCATGATCTTATCTTTGGTGACAAATACTTCACCATCATCATTTTTGATATATGTCCCATTGACACTGTCATCGATCAAATAATATGCATTATCCTCGAAACATAGACGTGAATGTTTCCTGGAGATAAATCTAGAGGAAAAAGTTGCTAAGCAATCACTTGAGCGTCCCACCCATACGCCTTCTCCCTCGCGTCTGACTTCATGGATTTCGTCTTCAAACCAGATGAATAGGCGTTTATTACCAATGTCGGATAACTCAACATCTAATACGTTGTTATCAGACTCTTCAATTTGAATATTATTGACTCGACGTTCCGGAATATGGCGCCTATCTTGGCGAACCAGGGTATCTTCAGAGTCAAAAAACGGGTACAAGGGTGTGGATATCATCTTGCGACGATCTTCCACGCTTCGGCGCTCTTGTGTAATCATTGTTGACTCTCTTTGATTTAGATAATCAGTACAACGATTAAACTAGATTATGGTCAGGCTTTCAATCTCTGGTAACCAAACTGTGAATAATGCAAACGCATAGGTTGCAAGTCCAAGTATCAGCCATAGAGCAAATAAAACTGATAATGATATGTTGTGAGTAGAAAGGCCAGATTCAACTTTGCTAGATAAGACTTCCATACAGTGTGTAGTTTTCTCAAATTATCCTCTGTATGTTGGATACTAACATACGCGCTGAGTTCCCTAAAATAACGCTTAAAACAAAAATTTTATTAAACTTATAAAAATAGTTTAATAAATATAAGTAACTTACTGTTAATAAGTTTTACTGTTGCAGTCGTGACAATTTCTCGTCGATTTTAAACAAATTATTGCTATTTAATTTGATAATTATCGTGGATATAACGGGACACTATTTGTTTAAATTCTTCGGCGATCTGGTCCCCACGTAAGGTATATGATTTCTCGCCATCAATATAAACGGGTGCCACAGGTGCTTCTCCGCTGCCGGGCAAGCTAATACCGATATTGGCATGTTTGCTTTCCCCGGGGCCATTAACCACACAACCCATGACGGCAACAGATAATTCTTCCACACCCGGGTAAACCTGTTTCCATTCTGGCATCGAAGCGCGTAGATATCCCTGAATATCATCGGCGAGTTGCTGGAAGTAGTCGCTAGTCGTGCGTCCACATCCAGGGCATGAGGTCACGGCGGGAGAGAAGGCGCGCAACTCCAGGGATTGTAAAATCTCTTGCGCGACAAGGACCTCTTCCGTTCGCGAGCCTCCCGGTTGAGGTGTCAGTGATACTCGAATAGTGTCGCCTATTCCTTGTTGAAGGAGTACACCTAACGCTGTTGCAGAAGCCACCGTGCCCTTAATTCCCATCCCTGCTTCGGTGAGGCCGACATGCAGGGCATAGGAGCAGCGTTCAGCGAGTACCTGATAGACTTGAATTAATTTGGGTGCCTGACTGATTTTGCATGAAATGACGATTTTATCTTCGTTTAAACCCAAGCGTTGTGCGTAACGAGCGCTGTCTAGAGCAGACGCAATCAATGCTTCTTGCATCACCTCTTCTGCAGATTTGGGCTCACTTAGTTGCTGATTCAGGTCCATATGCTCAGCTAAGACTTGTTGATCAAGGCTCCCCCAATTCACTCCAATACGCACAGGTTTTTGATATTTACACGCCGATTCAATCATAGAGGCAAACTGTGTATCCCTTTTTTTGCCACGGCCTACATTTCCTGGGTTGATACGATATTTATCAAGGTGTTCAGCGCATTCTGGGGCCTCAGTAAGAAGTTTATGCCCATTGAAGTGAAAATCGCCCACCAAAGGGACATCGATATTCATGCGTGCAAGCCGTTCTTTTATTTCAGGCACGGCACGTGCGGCCTCAATGTTGTTAATTGTCAGCCGTACCAGTTCCGAGCCGGCTTTGGCGAGATCTGCAACTTGTGCAGTGGTGCGAATGATGTCACTAGTGTCCGTATTCGTCATGGATTGAACAACAATCGGCGCATCACCCCCCATTTGTACATGACCAATTTTCACGCCAAGCGAACGACGTCTTAATACTTGTTGAGTATTTGATTGCATAGGTCTAAGTACATTTTGTTAAAATTCAAAGTATGATCTGGTGCAGTCTTATGGCGTGTCAATACGAATCGAGTAATTAGTTTCACTATGAATATGAAGGTTATATTCAATGTAGTTCGTTGTATTTATCACAGTGCCATATGAGCAAGAGTCAACCGCATCAGGGTTAGAAAACATTTGTTAGTGTAGCTAACATTTGTCTCTGATACGAAATTGCAATTTTACATGAAGAATCGTCATTCGAAATATTTTCAACAGACTATTGAAATGCCGACTAAAGGCCGGGGATCGCAAAATATAACCGCTAACATTGAGGCTATCGTAGAGGCCTCAGGTATTCAGTTGGGGCTTTGTCATGTGTTTATTCAACATACCAGTGCCTCATTAATAATTTGTGAGAATGCCGATCCTGATGTGCGTACTGATCTCGAAACATTCATGTCTCAGTTAATCCCTGATGGAAGTCCCATGTTTATCCATACTGATGAAGGTGATGATGACATGCCCGCACATGTTCGCTCAGTCATCACGCATAGTGAATTAACCGTGCCGGTAGCGGATGCCGCCTTGGCGCTGGGGACATGGCAAGGCGTCTATATATGGGAACATCGTCATCACGCTCATCTTCGACGACTTACCGTGACTGTGCATGGGCAAGAAGTGTCATGAATTCCATAGATTATCATTTCGATGGAATTAAGTGTGTCACCCTAGACTTGGATGATACCTTATGGCCGGTTGAGCCAACGCTTATACGTGCAGAGCATGCAGTTTATGACTGGATGCAACAGAATTTTCCTGCAATTACTGACAAATATACTGCCAATCAGCTCTTGGACAAACGCGTCGCACTAGGTCAGCAACGTGAGGATATTGCACATAACGTGACTGAGCTAAGATATTGTGCGCTGCAAGAATTGGCAGAAGAGTTCAATTATGATTCTGCTTTTGCCGAAAGTGCGCTGGCACTATTTCGACATCATAGGAATCAGGTACAACCATACCCACATAGTGAATCCGTTTTGTCATATTTGCAGCAAGGCTATATCTTAGGTGCGATCACTAACGGGAATGCCCAGTTAGATAATATTTCATTGGGACAATTTTTTGATTTTGTTGTCACGGCTGAGCAGGTTGGAGTAAGTAAGCCGCATCATCGAATCTTTGTTCATGCCGCCAGGCAAGCCGGTGTTGATGTCGACGAAATGGTACATATTGGGGATTCGCCTCAGACAGATGTACTCGGCGCATTAAAGGCCGGATACAAGGCAATCTGGTTTAATCAAAAACGACTTGTATGGCCAGGTGGCCAGACGCCCGATAAAGTCGTGCATTGCTTAAGTGAGTTACCGCAAGTACTGAAATATAACCATAAAACATAGTTTCTATTCCTTATCAGGAGACAGCATGACACAAGATAATCAAGGGTCGAGGACTTTAGAAGAGCGATTGAAACGCCTGGAAACCCTGCAAAGAAATACCCGTATCGCAATCATTATATTGGTTGGATATTCTATATATGATGTGATTTCTGTTGATAGCGGGTCAGAAATCATCTTTTCACACAAAGTAAAAGCCAGAGAGTTTGAGTTAATCGATGGCCAAGGTACGGTCTATAGCAGCTGGAAAGTGCTGGAGAGTGAAAATAAAAACGCCGGACTGGTGATTCAAAATAGTGAAGGCAATTTGATAACTGTGACAGCTGATGGCGTCAAGCTCAGCAGCGGAAGAGTGAACCCGTCACCCAAAATGGTGTTGAACGACAAGGGTGTGGAGTTGTATGAGGCGACTTACTCAGAAGAGGGTACTTCTGAGTAAGTGAGTACAGCATTTACCTGTTTTTATCTAATTTACGTGCTTTTTTGACCCAGTCATCTCGCGTGATTCGATCTCTGAAGCTGCCCAGTTTTTCCGACATTTCATCAATATCGGCTTGGGTCCACGCGGCAATCTGGGCAAAACTATGAATGCCTAAATCGTGCAGCATACTCTCTAATTTAGGACCGATACCCTTAATTAATTTTAAGTCATCAGGGCCATTATCTGCCGCTGCAGTTTGAGCGTTCTTTTCAACGGCGCTGCCTGCACTGGGTTGTTGCACACTAAGTGTCAGCAATTGGTTTTTTGTTGCTTGCAGTTTACTGCGATAAGCATCGATAGTGAGTTCGTGTTCACGTACTTGATCTTGAATTGATGCATTCCCTTTTGAATCTAACTGTGCTTGCGCGAGTTCTGCCTCAAGTTCTTTAATTTTCACACTTTGATCAAGTTGAACCACGGGTGCCTTTTGAGCACGATTTTCGGCTATCCTCAATTGCGCACGAAGATCATTAATAATGGCATCTTTCTCTTCACAACTGTCGGTCAGCACTCGTTCTGTTTCAATCGTTTCTAGTTTTGCTTCACGAATTTGATTGTGCATGCGTCCATAAACACTATTTTTTGATGTGCCTAGCAAGCGAATTCGATCAACCAAACGCAGTGTTTTATTATCGCTGACCTCCACCGCAGGTGGTAATGGTGGCATGGGGTTGGCTCTGCGGTCTTTTAGGTCTTGTAATTCTTTGCTTATCTCAGATAGTCGGGTATGAGTGCGTGATAAATTATCTTCATTTGCACTTAACGCGGTTTGCACATTATCGGCATAACTACGAAGTTGTTCATAATCCGCTTTTGTTTTCATGAGTTTGGTCTGGAAAACACGAATCCAAGTACGCAAAGGTTGTTGCTTGAACTCAATTTCTGTCAGGCGTTTGTGCGCACGTGACAAATTTTCTTTATTTGCATTAAGCGCAAGCTGAGTATTATCCGCATAACTGCGCAATTGAGCATAGTTAGTTTTAGTATTCACTAATTTGTTTTGGAAAACTGATACCCAGTCTTTTAGGTTATTCACCTTCGCGTCGACTTGTGTGAGTCGAGTGTGTACACGAGCAAGATTTTCTTTGTTCGCTTTGGCTAGCTGGGCTTGAGCATCTGCATACTGTCTATTTTGTTGTAATTGAACATTTTTGCTTGCTAGTTTGGTCTGAAGTGATTGAATCCATTTCAGCTGGTTTGGTGCTTGGCGTGCTTGTTTCAGTGTGCTCTGCCAGCGAGATTGCATTAGCAGAGCATTACCCTCTGCCTGGGCCAGATCTCCACGTAGATGTTTACTGGTGTTGTTAGCAGCCATTAATTGTTCTTGTGTGGTGGCGAGCTCCTGTTGTGTTGAGGATAGCTTTCCTCTAGTTGCATCCAATTCTGAATTAAGGACTTGTTTTTGCTCCTCCACTTCAGCAATTGCTTTATTGCATTTGCAACGATATAAGAACCAACCTATTAGTCCGCCAATAAGTGCTGCGACTAATAAGTAGACGCCGATTTCGCCTACAAGGTAAGACATAGTGTTACTCTCCATTTTTAACTTTAATTTCTATGCGCCGATTCTTAATTCGACCAGCTTTTGTATCATTGGGTGCTATTGGAAATTGATCGCCGTAACCATCTGCTTCGATACGTGCATTATCAATTCCGGCATTGACAAAATAATCTAAAACAGAATTTGCACGTTGTTTACTGAGTTTTAAATTTAGATCAGGGTTTCCGGAAGTATCTGTGTGGCCTTCCACTCGAATATGCACTTTAGGATTTTCGAGTAATGCGCTCGTTACTTCATCCAGTGTGGTGCGTGCATGTTCAGTCAGCGCGGCAGAATTCTTTTCAAAAGTTATATTACTGAAGTCAAGTTGACTGAGTCTTTGTTGAGTATTTTTTGCTTGAGTGATTTCTGAGGGAATTTTGTCTGTGACTTGCTGAACTTGAGTTGTTACAACTTCGACTGTTTCCTCAAGGGGGGCAAATTCTTCAGGCATTGGTTCGACTTTGGCTGAAGATGTTACTGTCGTCTGAATGGTTTGTTCGGAAGATGGTTCATCAACCGCATTGTCTAGTGCGGGTGTCGGTGTTTCTTCAGTTGCGGGTTCAGCGGGCTGGGTCTGTAACACGAGTTGATTATTCACAAGTCTCACACCGGGTGTTTGCTGTGCAATTTGTTCGGCTTTAGTCAATGCTGTTTGAGTTGTGACATCGCCAGACAGGGTAATATCTCGTCCATCAGCCACTGTTATGACACTTTTCAGGTCGTTCTCTATATGCAGATTTTGCATGGCACGAGTTTGTATATCTTCTTGAATCCAAAGTGACTTTTTAGTAATGGCGTGCTGATAAAGTAAATATAGCAGGACGAGCCCCAAAAGCAGGACGAACCAAATCCACACAGGACAAGCACTTTGTCGTTGTTCAGTATTTTCTGACATAAGAATCACTTAACTTGAGACGCAAGTTATGGCGTTAATTTTATTATTTACTTACAGCGTAAGTATTGCTTGCTTGGGGACAAGAAGCAATGTTCTCGTACCATTCTAGCCAAACATTTAGGCTGGGATGGTAGGACTATTTGGTGAGCCAGATTGGTTATTAATTGCTCTATAAAATCTGGGTAAGATTGGCTTTAACGTCCGATTTTTTGATTGAGGTTTTCTTTGATTGTGTCAAGCAAAGCGATGGTATCGCTTATTTGCAAATGGTGAATATCCGCGGTTACTTGCTGAATGACTTGTTCAAGACGTTGCACCCCTTGTTGCGCAATTTTCTTGCCTTGGGCGGTTACTTGTATTTCAACTACGCGCCGATCAGTGAGGTTATGGGTTCGGCTAACGAGATTCCTGGATTCCAGGATATCGAGACTGCGGCTGACGGTCGCACGCTCCATTCCGAGTTGACTAGCGACTTTTGAGGGATTGTCGACCTCAGCTTGAGTCAGGCAATCTAAGATAAGCCACTGACTGTATTTGACGTCATATTTGGCAAGTCTGTTGTTAATTTCTAATCGACACAGTGTATGTAATTGGTCGCTACATTGAAGAATAGTTCTTGTTAATGTCTTTAGGTCAGTGGAAGAAAGTTTTTTTGATTTGCTCATTATTTACAGTTAGGCCTTATGTAAGAAAACGTAATTTGTTTTAGTACTTTACGGACAGTTCCAGCCCAAACTTACCGTTTATTTTTGTATAAAGTTGGGCTTTATAGCATTCTTTTTTTTAAAGCAAAGCAATTGTTGAAAGTTACAATAGTACGGATATTAGACAGGATAAAATAGCAATACTTAGAGGGATCAGGTGGTTTGCTGTAAATTAATTGTGCAGAAATATTTATTACAGATAAATCATGAAGTTACAGTTATTTATATTCATTCTTGTTAGTCATTTAATTGACGTATTAGATCATATTTCATCCAATTTTAGCCAATTGATAATAATTGTTAACTAAATTTCTTAGGTTAATTTAAAGAAATTTTATCTGCGTAGCAGTGCATGATTGCGAAATAATATGTTGTATTCTCAGGGCAAGAGCACAAAAGACACGACTTGAGTTGGCTGGCGCCCCGATGAGGATTCGAACCTCAGACCTTCCCCTTAGGAGGGGGACGCTCTATCCAGCTGAGCTACCGGGGCAGGCAAATAGATGTGCTAGAGGTGCATTATATTTCTAATCAAGCATTAGACTAGAGGTGATATGTTAGTAATGTAATTGTTTTAAAACTGTAATTTTTGTCTGGCAGGAGTTCATTAATGTTGTGGTCATTAAATGCTGCTGATTACACACAATGTTCGAATTGGAGAGAGTAAGACAGATGTGCACGCTGAAGTATATGCCCATCACAAGGACATAATCTGGTGCCGAGGGCGAGAATCGAACTCGCACTTCCGAAGAAACCGGATTTTGAATCCGGCGCGTCTACCAATTCCGCCACCCCGGCATATGATAAGGTGGGTGCAGTGTAACTTAAACGCCAATAACATCAACTATTGCCCATTTGCTTTAATCGAGATTGTCTTCTCAAGATACGTTAATAGCACACTCGACAGTTTATGAATGACTTCCCAGGGAATTTAACCACGCAAGACTTTGATTATGAGTTGCCACAAGAACTCATTGCCTTGCAACCGGAGCCGCAAAGAGATTCCAGTCGTTTGTTAGTTGTGACTAAATCTAAGCATGAATTTACCGATCATACATTTACTGATGTGATCAATTACTTGATGCCGGGTGATTTACTGATATTAAATGATACTAAAGTCTTCCCGGCAAGGTTGTTTGGCGCAAAGTCTACGGGCGGTAAAATTGAAATATTAGCGGAAAGGGTGTTATCTGAAAATTTACTAAAAGCTCAAATAAAATCGAGTCGTTCGCCAAAGGTGGGTAATCAAATTATTATCAACCAAGATATCAATGCTCAAGTGGTTGGTAGAGAGGATGATTTTTTTCTGCTTGAGTTTGTATCTGATTTATCGGTGTTAGAAATATTCGAGCGCTTTGGCAATATTCCCTTACCTCCTTATATAAATCGTCAACAGTCACAACAAGATAAAGCACGCTATCAAACAGTGTATGCACAGAAATCAGGTGCGGTGGCTGCACCGACTGCTGGCCTTCATTTCACGCAGGCGTTGTTAGATGAGATAGAGCAAAAAGGTGTATCAATAGGTATGATTACACTGCATGTAGGCGCAGGGACATTTCAACCGGTAAAGGTAGAAGATCCCACTCAACATAAAATGCATGCAGAGTTCGCGCATGTGCCAGCAAATATATGTCAGCGAGTCCTTGAAACTAAACAGCGCGGTAATAAAGTGATAGCGGTTGGCACGACCTGTGTTCGGGCATTGGAATCTGCAGCATATAAAAGAGAGTTTAGTGAGTATGTGGGTGAAACAGAAATTTTCATTTACCCTGGCTTTAATTTTCAAGTCATAGATGCATTAATTACTAACTTTCATTTACCCCGCTCGACATTACTTATGCTTATTAGTGCGTTAGCCGGCCGTGAAAAAATTATAGCGGCATACCAACACGCCATTCAGCAACGTTATCGCTTTTTTAGCTATGGCGATGCCATGTTAATCATTAATTAGAATCGCAATAAAGATTACGATGGGAATCGCTAATTTCACTCTTGAGGCGACATGCGCAAATGCACGCACAGGTAAACTACTCACGCGCCGAGGCGAATTGACCACGCCCATGTTTATGCCAGTGGGTACTTATGGGGCTGTCAAAGGCGTCACTGCGGAAGAGCTAGAGGCCTGCGGTAGTCAGATAATCTTAGGCAATACGTTTCATCTCATGCTGAGGCCGGGTGTAGATGTAATTAAGCAATTCGGTGGTTTGCATGACTTCATCAATTGGTCACGTCCTATTTTAACTGACTCTGGTGGTTTCCAGGTATTTAGCTTGGCGGCACGCAGGAAAATTAGCGAGCAGGGGGTGCAATTTCAATCTCCGATTGATGGTGCGACAGTCAACCTTGATCCGGAGATTTCAATGCAAGTTCAACGGGCGTTAGGTGCAGACATTGTAATGATTTTTGATGAATGTACACCTTATCCAGCGAGTCACCAGCAAGCGCGCGACTCGATGCGCTTATCTGCACGCTGGGCATTACGCAGCAAGCAGGCGCATGGGCAAAGTGATGCGGCACTATTTGGAATTGTGCAGGGCGGAATGTACGAGGACCTCAGAGAAGAGTCGCTTAATGCACTTGTCGAGATAGGATTTGATGGCTACGCGATTGGGGGTTTGTCCGTAGGCGAGACAGCTGAAGAGCGACTGCGTATTCTTGATTTCTTGCAACCTAAACTGCCATCTGAGCGTGCGCGATATTTGATGGGGGTGGGTAAACCCGAAGATCTGGTTGAAGCGGTGGCGCGCGGTATCGATATGTTTGACTGCGTGATTCCGACTAGAAATGCACGCAATGGTTATTTATATACCAGCAGTGGAGTGATCCGCATTCGCAACCAGCAATACCAGAACGACGCACGGCCGATTGATGAAAATTGTTCTTGTTATACCTGTCAACATTACTCCCGTGCTTATTTGAAGCACCTGGATAAGTGTGGGGAAATGCTGGCGGGGCGTCTTAATACGATCCACAACCTGCATTACTTCCATCAGCTGATGAAGGAAATGCGGGAATCAATCATGAATGGTAATTTTAATCGTTTTTACGATGAATTTTATATGGCAAGGAAGACAAATGAGTCTTCTATGGCATAATACGCGGCCTTGTAAGGAATCCAGGAATTAACTCAATGCTATTTATAAGTAACGCACACGCGGAAACTGCGCCACCCCCCTCTGGAGGCGGTACCGAGATGCTTATCATGATCGGCATCTTTTTTGCGATTATGTACTTCATGATTATTCGTCCTCAACAAAAACGCCAGAAAGAACATACGGCTTTAATGAACTCCCTGAATAAGGGTGACGAGGTTGTTACCAACGGCGGCATGATGGGCAAAATTAAAGGTGTTAGTGACGACGTGGTACGCATTGAGTTGACTGAGAATGTGGTAATCAAAGTGCAAAAGCATGCCATCGCGAGTGTATTACCCAAAGGGACACTCAACCAGGATGATTAACACCCGACAAATTCATTTAATTCAAAGTCGAAGCTCACTCAATAACATTTAAACTTTCTTCTCGATCTATCACGTACGTACTGAGAAATTCACATGCTAAATCATTATCCATTTTGGAAAAATGCAATGTTGCTAGGCATTTTGCTGATTGCAATTATCTACGCGTTACCAAATTTATTTCCAGAAGACCCATCAGTTCAAATTTCTCATGATAGCGGTGAATTGCCTGCTGGCTTGCAAACGCAAATTGAAACATTATTAAGTGAAAAAGAGCTGTCTAGTAAATCAATTGAAGTGGACGAATCAGGACAAATGCTGATTCGATTTAACGACACAGACACGCAACTAATTGCTGTAGATGAACTCAAGGGTTCATTAGATTCACAACATATTGTCGCACTTAACCTGGCACCTGCAGTGCCCGGTTGGTTGAGAGCGTTAAATGCAAGCCCAATGAGCTTAGGTTTAGATTTACGTGGTGGCGTTCATTTTCTCTTGCAAGTTGATATGAATGCGGCCGTGCAAAAAGCGCTTGATCGTTATGAAGGTGAATTTCGAACGCTGTTGCGAGAAAACAAAGTTCGCTATATCTCAGTTGACCATAATGGTGAGCTGATTACAGTTAAATTCCGTGATCAAGAAAATTTTCAGCTAGGACTAAACGAGTTAAAAGATACCTTCCGTGCGGACTTAGACTTTGTAGAAGTGAATGCCGATAAAGGCTTCGCATTAAATGCAGTCTTTAAAGATGCGGCAAAACAGGAATTACAAACCTTTGCTGTTCAACAAAACACAACCACGTTACGTAAGCGAGTGAATGAATTAGGTGTTGCAGAGCCAGTCATTCAACGTCAAGGCATTGATCGAATTGTTGTTCAACTTCCCGGTGTGCAAGATACCACGCAGGCAAAGAATATATTAGGTGCAACTGCGACACTTGAGTTTCGCATTGTTGATGAACAAGAAGATGCCTTTGCAGCGCAGCAAAGTGGTCAAATCCCCATTGGCGATAAACTCTATTTCGAGCGTAATGGCACGCCTGTGTTACTCAAGAGAAAACCCAAACTCGAAGGCGAATACATCACTGACGCCGCGTCCGGAATAGATCAAGATACTGCCGGCCCTGCAGTGTTTATCAACCTCGATGGTGAAGGGGCGAGGAAATTCAGGAAAATCACTGGTGATAACATTAAGCGTCTGATGGCGGTAGTATTCATTGAAAATAAAACTGAATACTATAAAGATGAAAATGGTGAATTAAAGTCGCGTACACGCAAAATTGAAGAAGTCATTAACATTGCGCGTATTCAAGACGAACTTAGTCATCGTTTCCAAATTACCGGGTTAGACTCAACACGAGAAGCGCGAAATCTAGCGCTTTTATTGCGAGCTGGTGCGCTAGCTGCGCCAATGAGCATTATTGAGGAAAGAACGGTTGGGCCAAGTCTTGGACAACAAAATATTGATCAAGGCAAGCGTTCAGTCATACTCGGTATGATTTTAGTAATGATATTTATGGTGGTCTACTATCGTGTGTTTGGTATCGTTGCTGATATTGCCTTAATTGTGAATCTGGTAATGATCATTGCTATTTTATCAATGATCCCTGGCGCTACTCTGACATTGCCTGGTATTGCCGGCATAGTTTTAACCGTGGGTATGGCGGTGGATGCAAATGTACTCATATTTGAGCGTATCAGAGAAGAATTGCGCAATGGTAATTCACCGCAAGCAAGCATTCACTCGGGTTATGCCAAAGCCCTCAGCACAATCGCAGATGCCAACGTGACGACCTTGATCGCCGCAGTTGTACTATTTACATTTGGTACTGGTCCAATCAAGGGATTTGCTGTCACCTTGTCTATCGGTATTGCGTGCTCAATGTTAACCGCGATCATGGGTACACGCGCAATCATCAATTTGATCTATGGAAATAAAAAGGCGCCACAATTGGCGATATAGACTATGCAACTAATTAGCTCTTCTTTAAATATTAACTTTCTTGGTAAAAGCAAGATTGCATGGGTTATATCTGCAATTCTAATAATTGTTTCTATCGCATCACTCGCCACGCGCGGACTTAATCTCGGTATTGATTTTACCGGCGGAACACTAGTTGAAGTCGGCTTCCCCGAAGCGGTAGAGCTAGATGCAATACGCACTGCATTAGAAATTGAGTCATTCAATGATGCAATCGTGCAACATTTTGGTACCGCTAAAGATGTGTTAATCCGCTTGCCATCCACGGATAATGAAAATGCATCAGAGTTAAGTAACCAGGTATTGGCCGCGCTCAGCGTGACTGGTGAGCCCGATATGCGTCGAGTAGAATTTGTCGGCCCACAAGTGGGTGAGGAACTGCGCGATGATGGTGGCTTAGCAGTTCTATATGCCTTGTTTGGAATTCTTATTTACGTTGCATTGCGCTTTGAATATCGCTTTTCTTTTGGCGCGGTTGCTGCGTTAGTGCACGATGTAATTGTTACTGTGGGTTTTTTCTCTGTTACCCAGGCTCCGTTTGATTTGACAGTATTGGCTGCTGTATTAGCAGTGATCGGTTATAGCTTGAATGACACTATTGTTGTGTTCGACCGCATCAGAGAAAACTTCAGGCGAATGCGCAAAGCCACTCCGTTGGAAGTCATCAATGGGTCAATTAATCAAACCATTTCGCGCACCTTAGTGACATCATTAACAACCTTGCTTGTGTTGTTTGCGTTATTTTTTATCGGCGGTGAAGTAATACATTCGTTCGCGCTGGCATTAATTGTTGGGGTGATTGTCGGTACGTATTCTTCAATTTATATCGCAAGCTCGATGTTAGTGCTACTTAACGTGACCGTACAAGATATGATTCCAGATGAAAAAGATACTGCAGAACTGGATGAAATGCCTTAGTTAATTAAACTGACTTCATGGCAGTATTTAAAGTGGTAATTAGGGGCTTGTATAACAGAGAATTTGCTGCCACTAGATCGCCAGATTCTAGATAGTCATGTCCACCCTCCGGATCACTCACTATGCCGCCAGCTTCTTGAATCAATAAAATACCAGCAGCAATATCCCACTGATTTAAACCAAATTCCCAGAAACCATCAAAACGGCCAGCAGCGACATAGGCGAGATCAAGGGCAGCCGAGCCTGCGCGGCGTATGCCAGATGTTTTTTCTAGTAACGCTTTTAAGGTGGCAAGATAAATGTCTAATTGTTGGTCGGCGCGATAGGGTAAACCTGTGCCAATTAAACTTCCGCTTAATTCGCGCTGTTTACTCACGCGTATACGGCGGTTATTCAGAGTTGCGCCATCCCCACGTGTTGCGCAAAATAGTTCTTCTTTTAATGGGTCATACACAACAGCCAGTTGCAATTTGTTTTTCTCTCGCATTGCGATTGACACACTAAACTGTGGGATCCCATGTAAATAATTTGTGGTTCCATCAAGTGGGTCGATGATCCATTCGCATTCATCGCCTGCATGCGCACCGGATTCCTCAGCAAGGATTGCGTGACTAGGGTAAGCTTTTTGTATAGTAGCTATAATTGATTGTTCAGCTTGATGGTCTACCTCGCTAACAAAGTCATTAGTACTCTTAGTATGAATTTTAAGATTAGGCAGACGATTCATATTACGCAGAATCACTTGGCCAGCAGCACGCGCAGCGCTGACTGCAATGTTTAACGCAGGTTTCATAATAATTAGTTAATGCGGTTAAGATTGGCGGCAAAGAGTAGCAGACGCCAATGAATTTGTAAGCTTTATAATCTTTGCTATGAATAATATACCTAATGAAATTTTGCCACCCAGAATAATCATGGTGGAAACTTCGCACCCTGGCAACATTGGTGCGGCGGCACGTGCGATGAAAACCATGGGTCTAAGTGAGCTAATGTTGGTCGCTCCGCAGACCTTTCCTGACCCTGTCGCATTTGCGCGTTCATCGGGTGCTGCCGATCTGCTCGAAAAGGCACAGCTACATGAAGTCTTAACTGAAGCAATCACTGACTGCCAAATTGTTGTTGGCATTACAGCGCGATCAAGGAAATTGTCCGCACCTGTGGTCAATCCTAAACAATTGGTTGCGCAGATGATGAACGAGTACCGTGGGCTACAAGTCGCCTGGGTGTTTGGACGCGAACGTAATGGGCTGAGCAATGAAGAACTCGACCTGTGCAACGCAGTGTGCACGATTCCTTCTAATCCTGATTATGGATCACTGAATATCGCTGCCGCGATCCAAGTGCTGTGTTATGAGTGGTACAGCGCGTCAGTTACGGGCGATGCGCTTGCCAGCAAGCAGCCAGACCAGTCACATGCACTTGCGCCCGTGGCTGAGAGAGAAGGCTTTTATGATCATTTATGGCAGGCATTGAACAAAATAGAGTTTCTTGATGCGGCCAATCCGGTCCCTGTACAGAGAAAGCTTAGACGCTTATTTGACCGGGCGCAGTTAAGTAAAGAAGAAATCAATATTATGAGAGGTATATTAAAATCTGTTATAAAACAGTAGGTTATATAAATTTTCATTAAGAAATCAATCATCTTGGGGGTGTACATGTAACCCGTTAGAAATACTTGATAAAATTAGTCGGGTATTGGTATTCTACTGACCATCAAGTAACGGATGATAAATAATGAAACTCAGTACCAAAGGCAGATATGCAGTGACTGCAATGTTCGATGTAGCAATACATCAATCGAGTGGACCAGTATCACTCAGTGATATCTCTGAACGACAAGGTATATCACTATCGTACCTCGAGCAACTTTTTGGCCGCATGCGTCGTAAAGAGTTAGTTGCCAGTACACGTGGGCCAGGTGGAGGCTATAAACTGGCACGTGATGCTAGTCAGATAGTGATTGCAGATATTATCACATCGGTCGATGAGAATGTTGATGCCACTCGCTGCGGTGGAAATGCTGACTGCCAAAATCAACAACGCTGTCTAACTCATGAGTTGTGGGAAGAACTGAGTTCACAAATACATGTATTTCTATCAGGTATTACATTGGAAGATGCAATTAATAAACAGCGTGTGGTTGAAGTGGCCGAGCGCCAAGATCGCATGCTTAATACAGAGCAACGTGTAGATTTTCAAACTGCTAATGAAAATGCATAAGTGCTTTGTTTTATTGTGATGAATAACATTTAAAGGAACGTATCTGTGAGTAATTTAAAACTACCAATCTATCTAGATTACAGTGCAACAACGCCCGTAGACCCACGAGTTGCTTCTGCAATGATGGAGTGCTTAACCAATGAGGGTAATTTCGGTAATCCTGCTTCACGCAGTCATGAATTTGGTTGGAAAGCGGAAGAAGCGGTTGAAAATGCCAGAGCGAATGTTGCTGCTTTAGTTAACGCAGATCCAAAAGAGATTATTTGGACAAGCGGTGCAACCGAATCTAATAATCTTGCCATTAAAGGTGCCGCACATTTTTACAGTAAAAATGGCAAGCATATTATTACTCTTAAAACAGAGCACAAAGCAGTACTCGATACCTGTCGTCAATTAGAGCGAGAAGGGTTTGAAGTCACCTATCTTGAGCCTGAGTCAAATGGTTTGGTTGATTTAGACAAGCTCAAGGCCGCTATTCGTGACGATACCGTGCTTATATCAGTTATGCATGTGAATAACGAAATCGGCGTGGTCCAAGATATTAAAGCAATAGGTGCAATTGCCCGCGAGAAGAAAATTATTTTTCATGTAGATGCCGCACAGAGCCCAGGTAAAGTGCCTATTGATGTTAAAGACATGCAAGTAGATCTAATGAGTTTTTCAGCTCATAAGACATATGGTCCCAAAGGGATTGGCGCGCTTTATGTTTGTCGCAAGCCGCGAGTAAGAATTGAAGCGCAAATGCATGGTGGTGGACATGAGCGTGGTATGCGGTCCGGCACATTACCAACACATCAAATCGTTGGTATGGGGGAGGCATTTAGGATTGCTAAAGAAGAAATGGCAACTGAAAATGAGCGTATTCGCATGTTGCGTGACCGCTTGTTAGAGGGTCTAAAAGACATTGAAGAAGTCTACATTAATGGTGATATAGAGCAGCGCGTTCCACATAACTTAAATATGAGTTTTAACTTCGTTGAAGGTGAAAGCCTGATTATGGCGCTGAAAGATATTGCCATCTCCTCAGGTTCGGCTTGCACCAGTGCTTCTTTGGAACCAAGTTATGTTCTAAGAGCTTTAGGCCGTGATGATGAGCTAGCGCATAGCTCACTACGTTTCAGTATTGGTCGCTTTACAACTGAAAAAGATGTTGATCATGCAATTGAGGTGATTCGTAAGGCAGTAAGTAAATTACGAGATTTGTCACCGCTATGGGATATGTATAAAGAGGGTGTGGACTTGAAGTCTATCGAATGGGCCGCACATTAAGTAAATAATTTATATTGAGCATTTAATATAAGGAGTCAAATAAAATGTCATACGGAGAAAAAGTCCTAGATCACTACGAGAATCCACGTAACGTTGGTACATTGGATAAAGATTCAACAAGTGTAGGTACTGGCATGGTGGGTGCACCTGCATGTGGCGATGTAATGAAATTGCAAATTCAAGTTAACGACAGTGGCGTAATTGAAGATGCAAAATTTAAAACCTATGGATGTGGTTCAGCGATTGCATCATCTAGCTTGTTAACAGAATGGGTTAAAGGAAAGACACTTGATGAGGCGAGTGAAATTAAAAACTCAGATATTGCTGAAGAGCTTGCCCTGCCGCCAGTGAAAATTCATTGTTCTGTGTTAGCTGAAGACGCCATACGTGCAGCAATAACTGATTACCAAAGTAAACAAAGTGTTGCCGAAAAGAAATCTGCTTAACAAATTTATATGACCATTTCACTGACAGATAGCGCTGTGCAGCGTGTAAAAAACTTTCTCGCAAAACGCGGGAAAGGCGTGGGTGTGCGCTTGGGTGTTAAAACAACCGGATGTTCCGGAATGGCATATACCATTGAGTTCGCCGATGAAATTGAAGACATGGACGAAGTATTTGAACAAGATGGGGTGAAAGTGTTAATCAACCCCAAGAGTCTTGTTTATTTGGATGGCACTGAGTTAGATTTCGCTAAAGAAGGGCTTAATGAAGGCTTTAAATTTAACAATCCTAATGAGAAAGACAGATGTGGGTGTGGTGAAAGTTTCACTGTGTAGCATGTGAAAACTGACTTGTTCGCTGCAATATTGTAAATAATAGTGACATCAAACGCATTTGCTAGATGCAATCATGCTTCATCTTACAAGCCAAGCTCCCACATAATGCGTGCATAACTTTCTCCTCATTATTCAAAAATATATTTTTTCACTATGACGTTTGACTTCTCGCGTAATTACTTTGAGCTATTCGGACTCGAAGCATTGTTTATCATAGATGATGACCAGTTAGTGCGTCGCTATCAGCAATTGCAGTCTGAATATCACCCTGATCGCTTTGTCGATAGTGATGAACAGCAAAAACGTATCGCCATGCAAGCAACAACTTTTATCAACGAAGCTTATAAGACACTGCGTGATGAGCAGGCCCGAGCGCGCTATATGTTGGAATTGCAAAATGTGCCTTTCAATGCAGAAAAAAGATACTACTCAAGATATGGAGTTTCTAATGTCGCAAATGAGTTTGCGCGAAAAAATTGATGAAGTGGATGCGCAGGCTGACCCTCTTGATTGTCTTGATGAGCTGAACAGTCAGTCAAAAAGTGATAAATCAAAACTGATTGATGCTTTTCAGGAATATTATATTAAACAACGTTGGCCTGAAGCTAAAGAAGTAGTACTTAAACTACAATTTTTTGCTCGCCTACAAGAACAAATCAAACAAAAGCAAGAAACGCTTGAAGATCAATTAATATAAGACAATGGCGTTACTTCAAATATCAGAACCAGGCATGTCAACTGCGCCGCATCAGCATCGCTTAGCAGTGGGTATTGACCTAGGAACAACCAACTCCCTAGTTGCCAGTGTGCGTAGTGGCGTGGCTGAAACATTATCCGATAGCGAGGGTGCGACCTTGTTACCTTCGGTGGTTTGTTATCAAACAGGTCAAGCGCCATTAGTGGGTGCTAAAGCACTTGATTGCGCCACAAAAGATCCCGCCAACACGATTGCCTCTATAAAGCGGGTGTTAGGCCGCTCCGTTGAAGATATTCAAGCCTCAAATGAATATAACCCATTTACATTTTCAGGTTCTGAACATCATGTTCCCCGTATTGACACAGCGCACGGTGCAAAAACAGCAGTAGAGATCTCTGCCGATATTCTTACTAACTTAAAAGATCGCGCTGAAAAAACGTTGGGTGGTGATTTAATTGGCGCGGTCATTACTGTGCCGGCATATTTTGATGACGCTCAGCGTCAAGCCACTAAAGATGCGGCTAAATTAGCCGGCCTTAATATTTTTCGCTTGTTAAACGAGCCCACTGCCGCAGCAATAGCGTATGGGTTGGATCAAGAGGCGGAAGGTGTCATCGCGGTTTATGATCTCGGTGGCGGGACATTTGATGTATCTATATTGCGACTGCGCAAAGGTGTCTTTGAGGTCATGTCTACCGGTGGTGATTCTGCGCTTGGCGGTGATGATTTTGATCAGGCAATCGCACACTGGTTAATTGAAAAATTAGAAGCTTCCAGCTCTGGCAAAGATATTGTCGCAAACCCGCTGCTTATGAGCCACGTCATGTTTGCTGCAAGACAGGCAAAAGAGACATTAACACATCAAGCCAAGGCTATTATTAATATTGAAGGTTATGATGCGGTTGAGTTGGACGTTGACACATTTGAACAGCTGATTGAGGCCGACATCAAAAAAACGATTATGGCGTGTCGTCGTGCATTGCGTGACGCAGATATAGATAAACATGACGTTTCTGCCGTGGTGATGGTGGGTGGCTCTACGCGTGTGCCCATGGTGCGTAAACAAGTTGAAACGTTTTTTGCTAAATCACCACATGCAGATATTGATCCGGATCGCGTCGTTGCTATTGGTGCCGCAATACAAGCAGATATCTTAGCGGGCAATAAGCCTGGTGATGAAATGTTGCTATTGGATGTCATCCCGTTATCGCTAGGGATAGAAACGATGGGTGGTTTAGTGGAAAAAATTATCGATCGAAATACAACAATCCCGGTCGCACGTGCACAGGAATTTACTACCTATAAAGATGGCCAAACAGCCATGCGTGTGCATGTGTTGCAAGGGGAACGTGAGCTGGTTGCTGATTGTCGATCATTAGCCACTTTCGATCTAACCGGCCTGCCGCCACTAGTCGCGGGTGCTGCAAAAATAAAAGTGACCTTTCAGGTCGATGCGGATGGATTACTAAGTGTGAGTGCGAAAGAGGTCAATACAGGTGTTTCTGCCAGTATTGAAGTGAAGCCTTCATATGGCTTGAGTGATTCAGAAATTGAAAATATGCTAAAGGCGTCCATGGAAAATGCACAGCAGGATATGGTTGCGCGTAGTCTGCGTGAAGAACAAGTTGAAGCAGATCGAGTAGTTGAAGCGCTCAATGCAGCCTTAATTAAAGATGGCGAACAACTTCTCTCTGCTGGTGAAATGAAAGTAATTACTTCTCAGCGAGATGCGCTCATAGAGATAAGAAATACAACTGACAACCCTGATGAAATAAAGCAAGCAATTAAATCTCTTGAGCGTGTAAGTGAAGATTATGTTGCGCGGCGCATGAATAGTAGCGTGCGTTCAATGATGCAGGGTCATAAAGTTGAAGAGTTTGAATCGTAAAATTTTACAAAGATAAACGTATGCCTAAAATCACATTTCTACCCCATGAACAAATTTGTCCCGATGGTGCGGTTATTGAAGTCAACGCTGGCATTAGTATATGTGATGCCGCGTTAAAAAATGGCATCGAAATTGAGCATGCGTGTGAGAAATCGTGTGCTTGCACTACATGTCACGTGCATGTCAGACAGGGAATGGATTCACTCAATGATGCGAGTGAAAATGAAGAGGATTACTTGGATAAGGCCTGGGGCCTGGACCCGGATTCACGCCTGAGTTGTCAAGCCATTGTCGGTGATGACGATATTACAATAGAGATTCCTAAATATACAATTAACCTTGTTTCAGAGTCACATTAACCAGAGACACTTCGAGGAGGCGCTATGGGCTTAAGATGGACTGATTCTATTGATATCGCGATAGAATTAGATGAGCGTCATGCAGATGTTGATCCGCAATATATTCGTTTTACCGATTTGCATGCCTGGGTATGTGAGTTGCCCGATTTTGAGGATGATCCTGAAAAATCGAGCGAGAAGATTCTAGAAGCTATCCAAATGGCCTGGCTAGATGAGCGTGACTGAAGCTGATTTCTCAATAATTTAGTCAATTACAGCACTTTCCCTCAAACCTCAGTAACTCCCATTATATTGTCAACCTGGCTGTTTCCCTGTGCTAGGCGTTCACACGTGGGCGATATCCGAGTAGAATTAATCGATTAGAGCTTATTTCTTACAAAATAATTAACCTTAATAATTAACTGGGAGAGCATGAAAATGGCAAAGGAGCGCACGTGTTCCATAATCAAACCTGACGCCGTTGCAAAAAACGTAATTGGCGAAATTTATAGCAGATTTGAGCAGGCTGGCTTGCAAATTGTCGCAGCGAAAATGTTGCACCTATCAAAAGAGCAAGCCGAAGGCTTCTATGCAGTCCATAAAGAACGACCATTTTTTAATGACTTAGTCGCGTTTATGACTTCCGGTCCAGTTTTCGTGCAAGTGCTTGAAGGCGAGAGTGCGATTAAGAAAAATCGTGAAGTGATGGGTGCCACTAACCCTAAAGAAGCTGCCCCCGGCACTATCCGTGCTGATTTTGCTGACAGTATTGATGCCAATGCTGTGCATGGATCAGATGCACCTGAAACGGCTGCGGTAGAAATCGCACATTTTTTCTCTGAGGATGAGATTTGTCCTCGAAGCTAACCACAGCAGATCAGCCAGTCAACTTGGTCGGTGTCGACCGCAGTTCACTGGAGCAGTTATTTGTTGAGCATGGAGAAAAAAAATTCCGTGCTCAACAAATCATGCAGTGGTTGTACCAGCGTGGCGTGACTGATATGTCGAAAATGACAGATTTAAGTTTATCTCTGCGTAATACATTACAAGCGCATACGTGCATTAGCTTTCCAAGTATTGAGTCTGAGCATTTCTCAACCGACGGTACTATTAAATGGTTGCTCAACGTGGGCAATGATCATGATGGTAAAGCCAACGCGATAGAAACTGTCTTTATTCCTGAAACGAATCGCGGCACCCTATGCATATCATCACAAGTCGGTTGTGCTCTGGATTGCACATTCTGCGCAACTGCTCGACAGGGGTTCAACCGTAATCTCACCGCAGAAGAAATTATTGGCCAAGTATGGGTAGCCGACCAAAGACTGCGAGCATTGCATGAAGGTCAGTCACTGCTGACCAATGTGGTGTTCATGGGCATGGGAGAGCCACTGTTAAATTTCAACAATGTGATACCGGCAGTGAAATTACTACTAGACGATTACGCTTATGGCATGGGGAAACGCAAAGTCACTGTGAGCACGTCCGGTGTTGTGCCCAAGATTGACGAGTTATCAAACTTGCTAGACGTTAGTTTGGCGATTTCTTTGCATGCGCCAACAGATGAGATACGTAATGAACTGGTACCAATCAATAGAAAGTACCCGATTGGGGAATTACTCTGCTGCATGTAAACGCTATTTAAATAACAAAAATCGCAAAGAGAGTATTACTTTCGAATATGTAATGTTAAATGGTGTCAATGATAGTGAATCACAGGCGCTTGAGCTGGTGAAAATACTCAAAGGCATCCGTGCAAAAGTCAATTTGATTCCGTTTAACTCTTTCGAGAATGCTGGATACCAACGCTCAAGTCAGGCGCGCATTGATCAATTTAGCCAGATACTGATAAGCCATGGTATTGTTGTGATCACACGGCGTCCCCGCGGTGAAGATATTGCTGCCGCATGTGGCCAGCTAGCTGGGCAAGTGGCAGATCGTGCGTCGCGCGCAAATCACTATATTAGGATGTATGAGCGCTCATTGCTCAGTAGGAGAATTGAAACACAATGCGCTTCATAGGAATTATTGCAATTTACTTGTTGGTTGGCGCCTGTACCACGCAGCCGGTTGTCGATTCTAGTTCAACAAGTACTCAGAGATCAGGTCAAAACCAAGAGGCGGCCGAGCTCAACATTCAACTAGGGGCGAGTTATATTGCTAACGGTGAATATCAGCTGGCAGATGACAAACTCAAGAAAGCTTTTAAGCAAGACCCGCAATCATCGGTTGCACGCTGGACTTACGCTATCTTGCAAGAAAAATTAAACCAACCAAAAGCAGCAGAATACTATTATAAAGAAGCACTAAAAATAAACGCGAAAGATTCGCGTGGCCAGCAAAACTATGCTTCTTTTTTGTGTCGCAATCAACGCTATGAAGAAGCGAATGTGCATTTTACCAAAGCGTTAGCTGACCCTTTATTTGCTAATCGTGAGGCCACCAGTTTGACAGCTGGTGTATGCGCGATGGAAATACCAAATTATCCTGCTGCAGAGAATCATCTCGCGGAAGTATTAAGGGTTAATCAGCGTAATCGAGTCGCGTTGTATCAATTGGCTAAGTTGCACTTTAAACAAAAAAATTATGCGGTATCGCAAAGTTATCTGCGAGACTTTGAAGAAGTATCAAACCATACGCCTGAATCATTATGGTTGGCTTATCAAACCGAACGTGGGCTAGGTAATACGCGTATAGCTCAAAGTTATGCAAAATTACTTAGCAAGCAATTTCCTGGATCAAAAGAAGCACAACTACTTGCTAGGATGAACTAGTGACTGAGCAATCAACAGAAAGTAATCAAAAGCACACACAAGATGTTTCTGTCGGAGAAACATTGCGTGCTGCGCGTGAAAAGTGCTCTTACAGTATTGCTTATGTTGCCGCACATACACATTTAAATGAAGAAGTAATCCGCGCGCTTGAAAATGATGATCATGAAGCGCTGCCCAGTGCTGTGTTCACAAAAGGCTATATACGTAGCGTTGCAAAATTATTGGATATTGATGCTGAGGCGCTGTTGGGAGAATACAGTCAACCTGGCCCGGTAGAATATGTCATCCCTGAAGTTAAGCGACCAAAGAAAGTAAGATCTTCAGGCGCTGATCCCGTGGTGATCTGGAGTTCAGTCACCGTGGTTGCCTTGTTGGTTGGCTTGTTAACCACCTGGTGGTTACATCGTGATGAAGCAAACCCTGTTGAGCTTGCGTCTGTTGTAGAACAATTTGATGAGATTGACTCTGCTCAGCAAGATCAGGCGGCAAGCGAGTCGAATAACGATAATCAAACGACATCGCCACAGGTTGGACTTGGTAGTATTGATCCTAAAAATATTTCACAAGTACAGGATGAGAATTCAGCTGTTGATGCGCCATTGACGCAACAACAAGCAAACAGCGTGCAGCCTCAGAACATTACCGAATCTACCAGCGTAATTGAATCACCCGTGAGTGGAGGTGATATCGATAAAGTAAGAATCACTGTGCGCTATACTCAGGAAAGCTGGACAGAAATTTTCGATGCGCGCAAACGCAGATTGTTGCATGGACTAATCAAGCCAGGTGCAACACGCGTTATTTCGGGCCAAGCTCCTTTTAATGTCTTCTTGGGTAATTCACCTGGTGTGGAACTTGAAATTAATGGTAAACCTTTTGACCATTCTGTTTATATGCGTCGCAATAACACCGCTAGATTCTTGATAGACGATATCAATTCATAATCTAATTCAAATTAGCCTGTCAATTAAACTGGTTCTGTAGTTTCGAGTATGAGTAAAAATATCCAATCCATTCGTGGAATGCATGATGTTGCCCCGTATGAAGCAATGTCTATGCGCTTGCTTGAAACATTATTGATACAAGTATTGCATCAATATACTTACCAAGAAATTCGTACACCCATCGTTGAGAAGCTGGAACTATTTAAGCGCTCCATTGGAGAAGTCACCGATATTGTTGAAAAAGAAATGTACGCGTTTGAAGATCGCGGCGGCGACTGGTTGGGATTAAGACCTGAAGGCACAGCCAGTGTGGTGCGAGCAGGCGTTCAAAATGGATGGTTGCATAACCAACAACAACGTTATTGGTACTTAGGCCCGTTTTTTCGCCGTGAGCGTCCACAAAAAGGTCGTTATCGTCAATTTCATCAGCTCGGTGTAGAAACCTTTGGTATGCCTGGCCCTGATGTCGATGTCGAGCTCATCCTTATTACTCAAGCTATGTGGCAAGCGGTGGGTCTGCGTAGTGAACATTTACAGTTGCAGATTAACTCACTGGGTGATTCAGAGGCACGTGCACAGCATCGAGAAGTGCTTATTGAATACTTATCATCTCATGCTGATAAGTTAGATGAAGAGGGTAAGCGTCGACTGCATACCAATCCATTAAGAGTACTAGACAGTAAAAACCCAGCAGTGCAAGAGATCGTTGGCGATGCCCCCAAATTAATTGATTATCTGGATGAGCCAGCAAAGCAGCATTTTGATCATTTGCAAACGGCGCTAACACAACTGGGAATCGCATTTATCGTCAATCCCACGTTAGTAAGAGGGTTGGATTACTATAATCGAACCGTGTTTGAATGGGTCACTACAGAGCTCGGGGCCCAAGGGACTATTTGTGCGGGCGGTCGTTACGATAATTTAGTTGAGCAAATGGGTGGGCGCAAAACGACGGCCGCAGGCTTTGCTATTGGTTTGGAAAGGTTGCACAGCCTGGTAGAAGATCAGATGTCACAACAAGTAAAAACAATCGATGCATACTTTGTGGCCTTGGGTGATGCGGCAGTGGATTATGGCTTTCAGTTATTGGCCAAAATTCGCCAACAATGCCCGCAATGTGCTATCCAGATGAATTGTGGAGGTGGTAGTATCAAGACCCAAATGAAACGAGCTGATCGTTCGGGTGCAAGATTGGCGCTGATTGCTGGCGCTGACGAAATTAACAATCAAACTGTGACTGTGAAATTCCTCCATGGTGAAGAGGATCAAAAGGTATTGTCAGAGCAGCAGCTAATCGACTTATTTAAGCAAACATAAAATCAAATAGTTTTTAGTATTAGGAGGACTGATGGCTGAACATGAAACAGAAGAACAACAAATTCAAGCCATAAAAGACTGGTGGAATGAAAATGGGCGTTCTGTTATTGCCGGTGTCGTGATTGGTGTCGGCACGTTGATTGGATGGAAAGGTTGGGGGGTATATCAAGAACAACAAGCGGTAGAAGCATCTGATCGCTATAACAATATGCGTACATCTATATTGGCGCAAGATATCAATAGTGTGACTGTGCAGGCACAAGAATTAAAAGAGAATTACACGTCTACTCCTTACGCTGCATGGGGAGCATTATTATTGGCCAAAGCCTATGAAGCCAAAGGTGACACTGCTGAAGCTATCGAAAACTTACTTTGGACAGTCGATAATGCTAAACAAGACACAGTAAAAAGTTTAGCTCAATTACGTTTGGCACGTTTGTATGTTGCAAGCGGTGACTTTGCAAATGCCGAAGCTATGCTCGATCAGTCTTATGCGCAAGCCTATACATCTTTATACCAGGAGATCTGGGGAGATTTGCATGCCCAACGTGGAAATCTACAACAAGCGCGCGAGGCTTATGATGCTGCGATTAGTGCTGCAGAATCGACAGACATTGAATTTCTTAAAATGAAACGCGATAACTTGGGACTATCAAACAACGCAAATGCATAAATCAATGACAAACTATATTTTGTTAATGCGTCTATTACTTTTATCGTTGCTACTCACTATTGTTAACGCGTGTAGTTATATCCCTTGGTTTGGTGACGATGAAGAAGAAGTCGAAATTGAGTTGCGCGAGCCAGTTGAGCTAACAGAATTAGTACCAGAGGTGCGTGTTGAACAAAATTGGCAGGTATCCATTGGTGGTAATATTGAAGAAACAAGAATTCTTTTGCATCCACATGTCTACGCAGACAAGATTGCCTTTACATCTAGTAATGGCACCTTAGCCGTCTACGATGCCTCGAGTGGGCGCTCAGTTTATTCAACCAATGCCAGCAAAGCGGTGTCCGCAGGTGTGGGTGGTAATAATGAAATGTTACTGCTAGGCACATTAAATGGTGATGTGATCGCTATCAATCAGTCTGATGGTACTCAAGCATGGTCGGTAAATATTGCCAGTGAAGTCGTGGCAATTGCCCATGCGCAAGGTGAGTTGGCAGTTATTCGCACCAATGATAATCGCATAGTCGCGTTATCCATGGGTACAGGTGAAAAACTTTGGACAGTCAGCCAGACGTCACCTGCATTAACCTTGCGTGGCGCGAGTGTGCCACTAGTAAAGGATGGGGTCATTTATGCTGGTATGGATAATGGTAAGGTGATTGCCATCTCGCTCGATGCCGGCAATATGATTTGGGAGGCGCGCGTATCTATTCCTTCGGGTCGAAGTGAGTTAGATAGGTTAGTTGATATTGATGGTCAGTTGGCTGCCGACGAGGAATTTATTTATGCAGCAAGTTACCATGGTCGTGTTGCAGCAATTAGCCGAATAAATGGGCGCATACGTTGGGCACGTGATATCGCATCTATCGCTGGTGTGTCGGCTGATGACACCATGGTCTATGTCACCGATCGTGATGATAATGTATGGGCATTAGAAAAGGACACTGGCATAAGTGTTTGGAAGCAAGAAGATCTTTTGTATCGTCAATTATCCGCTCCTGTAGTGCAAAATGACACAATACTTGTGGGCGATGTAGAAGGCTATTTACATGCCTTATCTAAACAAGATGGCAGTTTAGTGGGACGCAGCAAGTTGGGTAAAGACTCAATTTATACCTCTTCGTTATCTACCAATAGTATTGCCTATGTCATCGATGCAAATGGTCGGCTTGCATCATATACAGTTGTTTCGATCAACCGATAATTCATACCAACCGATTTCTCGGTTAGCAATGTATTTCTTATCATGCGTCCTGTTGTAGCTCTGATTGGTCGGCCTAATGTCGGCAAGTCCACCTTATTTAATTTTTTAACCAAGTCGAGAGATGCGCTAGTTGCGGATTATCCAGGGTTAACGCGTGATCGAAAATACGGTGTATGTGAGCGCTATGATAAACCCTTTGTACTGATTGATACGGGCGGCATTGTTGATGAGCAGGATGAAATTGAAGCTGGTATGCAGTCACAAACCGATTATGCCATTGACGAAGCTGACTTTGTTTTGCATCTGGTTGATGCGCATGAAGGTTTGCTGCCAGAAGATCAGGCCATTGTTGCAATGTTGCGTAAACGTAATATCGAATTCGTTATGGTGGTGAACAAAATCGATGGCATTGATGCTGATATAGCTATTAGTGACTTTCATCAAGTCGGCGCACGTAAACTATATCCAATTGCAGCAAAGCAAGGACGCGGTGTTGAGTCGATGATTGAAGAGTTATTTGCAGAATTGCCAGAGCTAGAACCGGTTCATGACGCTCAACAGGATGATACAACACGTATTGCCATTATAGGTCGACCAAACGCAGGTAAATCAACACTAATTAATGCGCTACTTAAAGAGCAACGCTTGGTCACATCCTCTGTACCAGGCACCACTCGAGATAGTGTAAAAATTCCTTTTGAATATAATAAACATTCATTCACATTAATTGATACAGCCGGAGTGCGACGCAAAAGCAAAGTACGCGAGGCAATTGAAAAGTACAGCATCGTACAAACATTAGATGCGATTTCTTCTGCGCATGTCGTTATTTGTATGGTAGATGTAACCCAGGGATTAGCGGATCAAGACAGCACGTTGCTCGAGATAGTTTTACGTGAAGGTCGTGCGCTAGTGCTGGCAATAAATAAAACTGACAATGCAAGTCAGGATGACTATATGCAATTAAATTATGCATTAGACACGCGCTATCAGTATTTGTCGTTTGTAGAGAAAATAAAAATATCTACTGAAAAAAAAGTAGGTCTAAAAAAATTAATGAATGCAGTAGTGGCGGCGAATAAATCTGCTGCAGTTGACTTGTCTACATCTGAGGCGAATCAGTTATTAGAAATGGCCGTAGAGGCAAATGTGCCACCATTAGTTAAGGGGCGTCGTATCAAGCTTAGGTATACTCACCAAGGTGGTTCGCATCCACCAACATTTGTATTATATGGCTCTCAAACAAGCAAGCTACCAAAAGCATATATTCGTTATTTAGAAAATTTTTTCAGGAATAAATTAAAACTTGTGGGCACGCCCATACGTTTCCTTTTGCGTACGCCTGAGAATCCCTATGCAGGCAAATATAATACGTTGACACCGCGCCAACAGCGCAAGCGTGAGCGAATGATGAAATTTCATAAGCGCAGTAAGTAATGATGAAATGAATGAAATTAACATAGCCCCATTTCATGTCATGGACATACTTGCACGATGCAAGCAAATGGAAGCGCGTGGTATTGATGTGATTCATATGGAAATTGGCGAGCCCGATTTCGATACGCCTGCCACCATTACTCAGGCAGGGATTGACGCGCTGCAATCAAATCTCACTCACTATACCTCTGCTCAGGGTCTCGCTGAATTGCGTTGCGCAATTGGTCAATATTACCAAGATAGATTTAAAGCGACTGTGGACAGCGAGCAGATTATTATTACTCCCGGTGCGTCTGGTGCGTTGCAGTTAATATTAAGTTACTTATTAAGTAACAAACGTACTTTAATGATCTCTGACCCAAGTTATCCATGTAACCGAAATGTTGCACAATTGGTTGGAGGTAAAGTATTGGCAGTGCCAGTCACTGAGGATGTGCAATTTCAGTTAACTGCTTCACTTGTTAGTCAGTATTGGGATGATGATATAGCAGCAGTATTAATTGCTAGTCCTTCTAATCCTACCGGGACTATATGCTCAAAACAGACATTACTGGAAATTGCCGAGTTTTTGCAACATCACGATCGCTATTTAATTGTCGACGAGATATACCAGGGATTAACTTATGGTGTGGAGAGTGAAACAGTTGCGTCCTTGCAGAATAATATTATCGTACTGAATAGTTTTTCTAAATATTTCGGCATGACAGGTTGGCGAGCGGGCTGGCTGGTTGCGCCACACTCTATGATTGGTGCCTTAGATGCAATTGCGCAAAACACCTATTTGGCAACTTCTACAATTGCACAACATGCTGCGCTAGCCGCATTTATGCCTGACACAAGACAGATACTTGAAGCCCGCCGCAGTACTTTCGAGCAGCGACGTGATTTGTTATGTCAATCGCTGGCAAGCATCGGAATAAGCTTGCCTGTGATTCCGCAAGGTGCCTTTTATGTATATGCGGACATATCTGAATATAGTCAAGATAGTTTTATTTTTTGTCGCGAGCTGTTAGAAGAGCAAGCGCTAGCAATTACACCTGGGTGCGATTTTGGTGATTATCAAGCCAACCGTTTTGTAAGATTTGCCTATACCACCAGCGAAGAAAAAATTTTACAAGGAATGGCGCGCCTAGAAAAATTTCTTAATCGCCATGCCTAGGTTTGAGATTGATTCTCTAATTTTATTGAATCAACATAAAAAGCTGTGGCACCAGCTACGGCAACCGGCATAACAATAAAATTAACTACAGGAATCATTGTGCATGCGCTGACTAATCCGCCAAAACTAAGGCATTTGCTGCGTTGTGACTTCATGAGTTTGCGTGTTTGTTTGAATAAAATATTGTGGTTGCCCAACGGATAATCTAAATACTCAAGACTTAGCATCCAGGCGGAAAAAATAAACCAGATAAATGGCGCAAACACATTAATTCCGGGTATGACAAAAAGCAAAAGCAATGGCAGTGAGCGCAATAAAAAATAAAACAATTTATTTATTTCGCTTCCGATGGTGCGTGGAATTTCGTTAATGATATGTTTAAATGAAACATTGTGTAATGGTGGTGGTGATCGGCCTGCTGGTTTATTCTGTTTGGTACGTAAAAGTTGTTCGACTCGCTCAGCGAGTAGTCCATTAAACGGTGCGGCAATAATATTCGCTAACAATGCAAAAATATAAAACACTATAAGCAAATAACTAATAGCGAATAAAGGTGCGAGTATATATTCAGCCCAAGCCAGCCAAGTGGGTAAAACATTTGCAATAAACTGTTCGAACCAAACTATCCCTAGCCAGAATCCAAGAGAAAAAATAATAATATTAATAATTAGCGGAACGACAACAAAACGTTTCACTCCTGGCTTTAAAATTAACTTACACCCTGCAAAAAAATATCCGATACCTTTAAACATGTATGTTAATGCGTGTTGCTTTATGCAAGATCTACTTTGCTGGGCGCCTGCCAACCGGGTTTTCTAAACTCAACGATGACTTGTGTGTAAATACCACCACGTACATTCCATTCTGCACGTAAGCGCATAAAGCGTGGTTGGGTTAATTCGGCAAGAGTGTTTAATATTTGATTAGTTACCGCTTCATGAAATGCTGCTGTATCCCTGAACGACACCATGTATAATTTGTAAGACTTCAGTTCAATACAAACTTGGTCAGGTATATACTCCAAGTGTAGTTGAGCGAAATCAGGTTGGCCTGTAAGCGGGCACAAACAAGTAAATTCAGGTGTAGTGATTCGAATGGTATAATCATTACCTGGTTCAGGGTTTTGAAACGTATCTAATATATTTGACATATTTACAGAATCTTTTGACATTAGTGTATCAACAACTTGTTATAACTAGCTGTAATTTTACTGGATATTAATCTATGCGTCTTCGTAAAATAAAAATGGCTGGTTTTAAGTCATTTGTCGACCCTACAAATTTCTTATTCCCAAGCGATATGGTTGGTATTGTCGGGCCGAATGGTTGTGGCAAATCCAATATTGTCGATGCTATTCGCTGGGTAATGGGCGCTAGCTCAAAAAATATACGTGGTGAAACGCTAGAGGACGTCATATTCAAAGGCTCGAGTAGCCGTAAACCTGTTGGTCAAGCCAGTGTGGAGTTAGTTTTCGATAACTCACAAGGTAAGGCAGGGGGGCAATACGCTTCTTACAATGAAATCGCTATTCGACGGCAAGTCACTCGCGATGGGCAATCAAAATATTATTTAAATGGTACGGTATGCCGTCGTCGTGATATTGCTGATATTTTCTTGGGCACCGGCCTCGGGCCGCGCAGTTACTCAATTATTGAACAAGGCACCATATCTCGTCTGATCGACGCCAAACCTGAAGAAATGCGTGGTCATTTGGAAGAAGCCGCAGGTATTTCCAAATATAAAGAACGCCGCCGTGAAACAGAAAACCGTATTCGTCATACGCGTGAGAATCTTGATCGACTCAATGACCTTATCGAAGAAGTTGCCAAACAAATTGCCAAGCTTAAACGTCAAGCCGCTGCCGCGGAAAAGTATAAAGAGCTTAAAGCTGAAGAACGTCGTTCAAATGCTGAGTTATTGTTGTTGCGCATGCATTCCATGTATGACGAGCTGGAGGCGCAGCATAAAAGTGTTGAACACCAAGACACCAAGCTAGAGCAAACAATTGCTCAGTTACGTGCACTGGAAGCTGAGCTGGAACAATTTCGTCAAGATCATTCTGCGGCAAATGACAGCCTGAATAAAGTTCAGGGTGAGTATTATCAAATAGGTGCCGATATCTCGCGTTTGGAACAGTCCATTCAGCATGCCACTGAAACAAAGCAACGCCATGAAAGTGATTTAGAAAAAACCAAGAGTAATCTTGATGCCTTGGTGGACGAGCTTGCCAAGCAAGAGGCGAGTCAACAAGAATTTGAACAGCAAATGCAAACCATGCAATCTGAGCTTGAGCATTTAACCGAGCAATATGCTCAGGTCGGAGAGGCCGTCACAAGTGCAGAAGCAGCAGAGCTCTTATGGCGTGAAGCATGGGATGAGTTAATACATGAGGCAAATGAACCTAGTCACCAAGTGCAGACACATGCACAAAGAAGAGAATTTCTCCGTGAAGAAATAGCACGTCTGCATGAAAGACAAGAAAAATATCAAATAGAACATGAACAACTGCTTGCGAGCGAAAATGAATTTGATCTCCAACCCATCCAGGATCGTTTGACTACGCGCGCGTCTGCAGTCAGTGAATGCCAACGCTTACTTGATCAATCTGTGCAAAGCATTTCTCATGCGCGTGACACTATCGAAGAATTGTCAGTTGAATTAGATGATAAAAAAGCGGAATTTCAACAGATTAAAAGTGAATTAACTGCGCTTAAAGCATTGCAAGATGCCGCACTGAAAGGTGAGCAGCAGGTGCTTCAGCAATGGATCAGCGAGCATCAGTTAGATAATGCTGACCGATTGGCTGATCGAGTCGAAGTTCAAGCGGGTTGGGAGCGTGCTGTAGAAACTGTATTAGACGGCTATCTAGAAGCTATATGTACTGAAAAATTAGATACTGTTGCACGTCAACTTGACGGCCTTGAAGAAGGTCATGTCATGTTTTATCAGCAAAGCAATACACATTCCAAGGCGGTGTCAGAGAATACACTGGCCAGTAAAATCACTACTGACCTGGCGATTAAGAGTGAGCTGGAAAAAGTGCTGGTAGCCGATAATGTCAATCAAGCATTAGCGATACGTAAGCAACTTAATGAAGGTGAATCGGTTATTACTGCAGAAGGGTTGTGGTTAAGCAAATCATGGGTGCGTTACTGCAATCCGACCGATGCGAGCGACGGGGTGTTGAGTCGTAAAGCAGATATTGCGCAACTGACCGATCAACTTCAGCAGTTGGATCAAGTCATCACGCAACTATCGCAACAACATCAAACAGCGGTTGATTTGCTAACAGAACAAGAACAACAGCGTGACGATTCCCAGCAAGCATATAATTTAGCTTTCCAGCAACATGCCGAAATACAATCTGAATTGTCTCGCCGTCAGGCAGCCGTGGAACACTGGCAGCAACGTGATTCCCAATTACGCACCGCGCTGGAAGAGGTTGCAACGCAAATACATGATTACACACAACAAGAACAAGTAGCGGCTGAAAGTCATGACGCAGCGCAGAAGAACCTTGATGCTTTACAGTTACGTAAAGATGAACTCATTGGACGCAAAGAAGAAGTAGTCTTTGAATTTAATGAGCGTAAAGAACAAGCGAGCGAACTACAAGAACGTAAGCATGCGTTACAGCTAGAAATAGAAGCTTTGCGCACGCGCTCTGCGACCTCAAAATCAATATTCAGTCGCTTGCAAATGGAGCAGTCAGAAGGCAATTTGCGTCTTGAACATCTTGAGGAGGCCATTGCTGAGAGTCAGCGTCCAATTGAGGACTTTTCCTTGTCTTTAAAAGAAAAACTCGAGATACGTTTGCAGGTTGAAGAAAAATTAACAGAGTCACGCAAGCACCTGGAGACTGTTGAAGCTTCCATTCGTGACAAAGATGAAGCCCGGGTCAAAATCGATAATGACATTGCTGAACAGCGCGAAGATTTAAATCTGCAACGCATGAAATGGCAAGAGTTAAAAGTACGCGCGCAAACCATAAAGGAACAATTAGAACAGTATGATTGGTCTGTTGAAGAGCTTGATAATCAGCTGCCAGAAGATGCGTCATTAACTAGGTGGGAAGAGCTAGTTAAACAGTTAGAAGATAAAATCAAGCGACTTGGTTCAATTAATTTGGCGGCGATTGAAGAGTTCAAAGAACAAAGTGAGCGTAAAGAGTACCTTGATTCGCAACACGATGATTTAAGTAAAGCACTCGAAACTCTGGAAACAGCGATCCGTAAAATTGATCGGGAAACAAAAGAACGCTTCCGCGATACATTTGATCGCGTCAATGCACATATTCAAGAAATGTATCCACGCTTATTCCCCGGGGGAAAAGCATATTTAGAAATGACAGGTGATGACTTGTTAACGGCTGGTGTAACCATAATGGCTCGCCCGCCTGGTAAGCGTGTGTCTTCAATCCAGCTATTATCCGGTGGTGAAAAAGCTCTCACTGCAGTCGCGTTAGTGCTGGCAATTTTTGAATTGAATCCTGCGCCATTCTGTTTGCTGGATGAGGTTGATGCGCCGTTAGATGATGCCAATGTAGGCCGCTTCTGTGAATTGATCAAAGACATGAGTAAACGTGTGCAGTTTGTATTTATCACACATAACAAGAGCACCATGGGCTATGCAGAGCATATGCTGGGCGTGACAATGAATGAACCAGGAGTATCACGTCTTGTCTCAGTAGATATTGAAGAGGCGGTGAAGCTTGCAAGTGCATAATCAAAGCACTTTTTCGTGGTTGTTATTAAATAGGTGGTGAGATGGTTTCTGCTTTTGAGCTAAGAATTGCCCTGGCGATTATTGCGGTAATCATTATTGCTGCGATCTACATCTGGTATCGCGCCAATAGCAAAGACAGAATGTTAGATGATCTTGGTGTCAATGACCTGGATTTGACCGAAGAGCTAGACGATATTCCTTCTTTGGCGGATGTTGATGAGGCATTAGGCTTGCCTGATGATTTGCGTTCTGAATTCCAGGGTGTCAGTAAAGAATTAAGAGAAGAGACAATATCTAAACGCGTGCAAGAAGCTAAGCGTCTGCATCAAGAGGCGACAAGCACGAAAGCCAATTCAGCCATAGTCACCCAAGATAGCAAGCAAATGATTGTTGTCTTTCACGTGGTTGCGCGAGAGCCAGAGTTGTTTACAGGACCAATGATAGAACAGATGATGGCTGAGCTGGAATTGGAGCATGGTGAGATGGGGGTGTATCACTATAATATTGAGCGACTGGATAAAAAACAAAGTGTTTATTGTGTCGCAAACATGCTTAAGCCCGGTACGTTTGAGCCAGAGACAATGGATTCCTTTACCACGCCTGGGCTGACATTTATATTGCAGTTGCCTGGTCCAGAAGATGAATTAAAGTCGTTTAATATCATGGCAGAACATGCGCAAAGACTGGCAGCATTTCTCAATGGTGATTTGCTTGATGAGAGTCGTAACCCAGTGAGCAAACAATCCATTACTTCTTATAAAGAGCAAGTTCAGTTATTCGGATTACGAGCGACTCGTCATAGCGCGTCAGCTTAATTAATAGCACAAGCTAGCAAATTCACCGCTAGTTAACCATTCATTATGACTACCCGGGCAAAAAAAATTGAACATTTGCGTAGCCAAATACGCAAACATGATTATTCATATTATGTGTTAGATGATCCATCGATCCCAGATGCTGAGTATGATCGGCTAATGCGTGAGTTGATATCCCTGGAAGAGCAATCACCTGAGTTAATCACTTCAGATTCGCCAACACAACGTGTCTCAGGCGCGCCACTTGATGCGTTTAAACAAGTCAAACATGCCGTGCCCATGCTGTCATTAAGTAATGTATTTACTTTTGAAGAGCTCGAAGCATTTAATAAACGTGTGCTTGATAAGCTCGGTGTTGCCAAACAGATTGAATACAATGCTGAACCTAAACTTGATGGCCTAGCAGTCAGTGTAATTTACGAGAAAGGGCAATTAGTGCAAGCAGCGACTCGCGGTGACGGGTCTACTGGAGAAGACATCACAGAAAATGTGCGCACTATCCGTTCTGTGCCACTAAGGTTAACCGCTAAAGCACCGCCCTCCTTGCTTGAGATTCGTGGCGAAGTATTTATTTCTAAGCATGGCTTTACCAGCATGAATCAATTTGCGCGCGAACATGGGCAAAAAGAGTTTGTTAATCCCCGTAATGCCGCGGCTGGTAGTTTAAGGCAACTGGATGCAAAGTTAACGGCGCAACGACCATTGGAGATGTTTTGCTATGGTGTCGCCCAGGTACAAGGTGATGAGCTGGCAGATAACCACAACGCGATGCTCACTCAGCTCAAGCGTTGGGGTTTGCGTGTTAGCCCATTAGTTGAGTTAGTAAAGGGCGTAGAGGGTTGTTGGAACTACTATGAAAAAACTTTACAACTTCGGGACCAGTTAGATTATGAAATAGATGGCATAGTCTACAAAGTCAATAACTTGCAGTATCAAAAACAGCTGGGTTATGTGTCGCGTGCTCCACGTTGGGCAACGGCGCATAAATTTCCTGCGCAAGAAGAAATTACATTGATTAATGATGTTGAATTTCAGGTTGGACGTACCGGTGCCATAACACCGGTAGCAAAATTGCAGCCGGTATTTGTTGGTGGTGCGACAGTGAGTAATGCGACGTTACATAATATGGATGAAGTACAACGCAAAGATGTACGTGTGGGTGATACGGTGATTATCAGACGTGCGGGTGATGTTATACCTGAAGTAGTAAAAGTTGTTAAAGAGCGTCGTGTTAAAGGTTCGCGAAAAATAACGTTACCTAAAAAGTGCCCACAATGTGGCAGTGAGATTGTCAGAGTGGAAGGTGAAGCGGTGGCGCGCTGTATCGCCGGATTCAGCTGTCCTGCGCAACAAAAAGGTGCGTTAAAACATTATGCGTCACGCAATGCAATGGATATTGAAGGCTTGGGTGATAAGTTAATTGATCAACTGGTCGATCTGAACATTGTTAAAAACTTGATAGATTTATATAAGCTTGACGAACAAACGCTAAGTGATCTAGAGCGCATGGGTAAAAAGTCGGCGCAAAATCTACTGGCCGCGATAGATAAAAGTAAATCAACCGAGTTTGCTAAATTTATTTACGGGCTTGGTATTCGTGAAGTCGGAGAAGCAACGGCGTTAGCATTGGCGGAACACTTTGAATATGATTTGGCAAAGCTGATGCAGGCGGATGAACTCAGTTTGCAGGAAGTCCCTGATGTGGGGCCTGTGGTGGCCAAACACATTCAACAATACTTCTCACATACCAAGAACCAGCAGTTGGTAAGCGCTTTATGCGAGCAAATCGGAATTCACTGGACAGCGCCGCGATCTAGGGGTAATAGTACAGAAAGTAAGCTATCAGGAAATAGCTATGTGTTGACAGGGACCTTATCAAGTATGTCCAGGGAGGAGGCCAGTCAGCTGCTGCGTGCAAAGGGTGCTAAAGTAGTCAGTAGTATATCTAAGAATACATCGGCACTAATTGCTGGCGAGAAAGCCGGCTCGAAATTGCAAAAAGCTGAAAAGCTTGGCATCCCGGTGCTGGATGAGAATGAATTTTTAACCTTAGTGAATTTACAATAACGGATCCACTTGTGTCTTCGATCGAACGTAGAGCCTATTTAAGATATAACGTCAGTGTCCCGGTCGTGTTAATTGACCAAGACGAACGTGAATATAAAGTCTCTACACGCGATATTTCATTAGGTGGCATGTGTATCGAATGTGACGCCATATTATTTCATCAGATATTACCAGAGGGTATTCAAACGGCTCCGGGTGACTTGGTTATTCTCACTGCAAAATTCACCAATGCCAAAACTAATGAAGAAATTACAGTTGCGTGTCACGTCATGGGTGTACTGCGACTTGCTGAGAGTCAATTTTCAATCCGTTTAAGCTTTGTCGACATCAATGAGCCTCAACAAGATCAGCTGCAACGCTTATTGAATAAATAAGCAATCAAGCGCTGATTTACTCGCATACAGTTATAAAAAATAATTCATCATACTTGCCTAATCGTATACGCTTTACAGTTATTACTTGTTTATGGCAGCTTATTAATCACGATGCTATTAACGCATGTGTTATGAGAATTATTTATGTTTTCGCTATCTTTAACTTCTCAAATCAGAAATAATATTCTGTATGACTAAGATTCACACCACTGCCATTATATCGCGCACTGCAGAATTGGCTGATGATGTTGAAGTTGGGCCTTATTCTGTCATTCATGATCATGTGTATATAGCTTCAGGAACAAAAATTGGTGCTCATAGTGTGGTGCATTCTTATGTGCGCATGGATGTAAGTAATGTAATTGCAGACCATGTAGTGCTGGGAGGTGCGGCCCAAGATATAACTTATCATGGTCAGGAGACATGGCTTGAAATAGGCAGTAATAATATCTTCAGAGAATTCTCCTCGGCACATCGCTCGAATAACGATGCCGAAGTGACAAGCATAGGCAATGGCTGTTACATCATGTGTAACGCTCATGTGGGGCATAATTGTGTCATCGGTAATCAAGTGATTATCACTGCATATGCTGGCTTAAGTGGTCATGTTGAAGTAGGTGATAAAGCAATAATCGGTGCAAAAGCTGGTGTGCATCAGTTTTGTCGTATCGGTGCATACTCTATGGTTGCTGGTGCGACCGCGGTAACAAAAGATGTGTTGCCTTATGCGCTGTTAGGCAGAGAGCCTGTCGGACATTATCGACTAAATAGCATTGGTTTACGCCGAGCGGGTATCACCGGTGAGCGCTATCATGCGTTAGAAAATAAATTTCGCGAATTGCGCCAAGGGAATAAAGAAATACAAAATGCGGAAACACCAGAATTAGAATTGCTTAAAACCTGGCTTGCAGCAAAATCTAAACGTGGTATTCACAAATTTATTCGCTAATTAATATGTCTACCTTAATTCAGCACTACTTAAAAATGAGCATACTAAAATCTGCGCCTCAGGATTTGCCAGCATCTTCTGTATTGCAATTAATATTAATCACGCTCTACTTTATTCTCGCATTAATCAATACATCCTCAATTAATAATCTCTCAAATAGCATGATTCATAGTATTGTTGATCTTGCTATGTTGTTCCTCTTTGCGCATGTGTTGTTACGCGATAAAAAACAGCGTATCAACCAAACCCTAAACGCATTTATTGGGGTTGGTCTCATCATCGGCGTGATACATACAGTAAGTTCAGTATTGCTACCTTCCTCTCAAGATCCACAAGATTTATCTGCGATCACACAATTAATATTCTTTATCATATTTATCTGGGTGGTTGTCGTTTATGGGCATATCATTCGGCACGCCACAGAGACTAATATGGTAGTGGCTTGTTCGATAAGTCTCATCTATATCGTTCTTAATGTAATGGTGTTGGTATCAATAGCAGAATTTTTAAAGGCCTCCTAATATGCATATTCACTTTCTAGGTATCTGTGGCACATTCATGGGTGGCTTGGCGTTACTGGCTAAAGAGCTGGGGTATAAAGTGACTGGCTCAGATCAAGCAGTGTATCCACCGATGAGTACACAGTTAGAGACAGTAGGCATTGATTTGATTGAAGGGTTTCACGCTTCACAACTTGACGATAGGCCCGATCAAGTCGTAGTGGGTAATGTCATGACAAGAGGGCATGACGTCATCGAACGCATGCTTAGCGAGCAGTGGCCGATGGTTTCTGGCCCGCAATGGTTAAGTGAACATTTATTAAAGAGCCGTTGGGTGTTAGCGGTGTCAGGTACACATGGAAAGACAACTACCGCAAGCATGCTGGCATGGATACTTGATCATGCCGGACTGGAACCTGGATTTTTAATCGGCGGTGTTGCACAAAATTTTCAAGTGTCAGCACGAGTCGGCAATAAACCATTTTTTGTGATTGAAGCGGATGAATACGATACGGCCTTTTTTGATAAGCGCGCCAAGTTTATTCACTACCAGCCGCGTACGTTAATCATAAATAATATTGAATTTGATCATGCCGATATCTTCAGAGATTTAACAGATGTTCAGAGACAGTTTCACCATCTATTAAAGATACTTCCAGATAAAGGAAAATTAATTTTCAATGGTGATGATGACAATGTTGAATGCGTGATAACACAAGGGCTTTGGTCAGAACATGAGTCATTTGGTGTATTGAAAAAATCTGACTGGCAATTAAAAAGCTGTCATGACAGGAATAAGTCTCTGCAGTTTTTGTTACGTGAGAGCAAACATTATGAAGGACGCCTGGCATTACCAGGTGAACATAACGCATTAAACTCTTTAGCTGCGATTGCCGCGGCCAGACATGCGGGTGTTAGTGTAGAACAATCCTTGAAGGCGTTGGCGGAATTTGATGGAGTTAAGCGACGCCTGGAAAATAAAGGCGTGTACTCGGGAGTAACTGTGTATGATGATTTCGCGCATCATCCTACAGAAATTGAATGTACGCTGCAGGCGTTCAAGCAACAGAACCATAATCAACGTATGGTGGTAGTGTTTGAACCGAGATCAAACACTATGCAAATGGGCGTGCATGCTGACAAGTTACATGCCGCGTTTACTGCAGCTGATGAGTTATGTGTGTACGATAGCGGTGAACTTGATTGGTCTTTAAAAGACGCACTTAAAGGCCTACGCAGTAATATATTTACTGATATTGATCGATTGGTCGAGTACCTGGTTGGTGTGCTTGAACCGAAAGATAATGTGCTCATTCTTAGCAATGGTGGCTTTGGTGGTTTCTGTAACAAACTGATTGATGGTTTGAGCCAGCGTTAAGCATAACTGGAGAATTTGATTGATAGAGAGGCGACAACGCAGAAGAAGAGATCTAAGTTCTGCAGGAAAGATCGGTAAGTATGTTTTAGAAGAGTCGCTACGCACGCAGCCTACACGTTCTTTATATCGTGCCTATGATCCCTTTTTGGATCGTAAAGTGGCAATCAAAGTTATTCAGTTATTCGACCCGGATAGAGAGCAGGTGGATTATGCTAACGAAGCTTTTTTTTCTGAAGCAAGGGCGATTGGCCAACTGCAACATCAAAATATTATTTCTGTTTACGATGCTGGTGTAGGCGACTATGAAGGTTACATCGTAATGGAATTTGCTGCAGGAGAGAGTTTGCTGCAGAAGTTAAATAATGAAAAAACATTATCACTAAAACAGGCGCTTGAGATTTCGCAACAAGTTTGTCATGCGCTTGATTATGCCCATGATAAAGGTGTCATTCATCGTGACATCAAACCGAGTAACATAATGATCATGCCCGATAATAGGGTAAAGGTAGTCGATTTCGGAATTTCTATCTTGACTACACCCAATCAGAATAATTCAGCAGAATTGGTCGGTACGCCATCATATATGGCGCCAGAACTTGTTGATGGTGCGCCGGCTAGCATTGAGACAGATCTTTACTCACTTGCAGTGCTTTTATATGAAATAATTTTGGGTCGAGTGCCTTATTCAGGTGATGACGCGCATGCGGTATTGTTTAAAGTAGTTAACGAACAGATGCAGCCGATAGAGGAAGATATTCCACAATCAATTAAACAATTCTTGCAGCAAGCATTAAGTAAAGACCCTAAGGCGCGTATTGGTTCGTGTGCTCAATTTGAGGAAGCGCTGAATTTACTTCACGATGAGATTGATAAGCAGCACTACAATTCAATACTCGACACTTCGCAGTTAAAACAAATGCAAATATTTGAACAGTGCAGTGCTGATGTATTACATGAGTTGGCTGCCTGTTTGATATTTGAAAAAGTATCTGCGGGTGAAATAATTATTAGTGAAGACATGCTGGACGAATATATTTGTCTAGTACAAGGCAAGGCATTGTTAGTTCGTGCTGATAAGCATATTATAGTGCCAGCTGGTAAATGGTTAAGTGAGAATACATTACTTAAAGGTGCTAGCGATTTTAGTTGTAAAGCACTTACAAGCTCTCTGTTATTGCGAGTTTCAAAGTCAAATTTGTTGGAAAGCTCGCTGGCAACACAAGCTTATTTTTTTAGATTTGCACTTGACCGTATTTTTATCCCGCAAGAAAAATGAATCTGCCATTATTTCCCTTGAATTCTGTGATTTTCCCGGATGGCGTGTTGCCGCTGAGGATTTTTGAACCTCGCTATTTGGATATGGTCAAGGAGTGTGTGCGTAATCAAAGTGAATTTGCCATTTGCTTAATTAAAGATGGTAGTGAAACTGGTGTGCCTGCAAAAGTGCGAACGATTGGGACTGCGTGTCAAATTGTTGATTGGGAGACATTGCCTGATGGTCTATTAGGGGTCACTGCTCAAGGGGTAAAAAGAGTCGAAATTAAGCAAACAGAAGTGCGATCTAATCAATTATTGGTAGGGGATATTGACTATTTGAGTGAGTTCGATGATGAGCTACTTCCGGCTAAATTTGATGAGTGGGCACACTTAATTTCAGTTATTATTGGTGAATTAGGTAAGCCATTTGACGAGCAATCCCAAGAGCTGAATAGTGCGCGATGGGTAGGCGCACGGCTAACAGAATATTTACCATTTGAGTTAGATCAAAAGCAACGCATTCTTGAAATTGATCATCCTTTGATTCGGCTGGAACATTTGCAAGATGTATTAAGAGACATTGAGTATTACTACTCGCAGGGAAACTTTAATAACTAGGAGACATTATGGCAACTACAGAGCTAAATTCTGATAATTTCAATGCGACGATTCATGAGAACGATATTGTCATTATCGATTTCTGGGCTGAGTGGTGTGGTCCTTGTAAATCCTTTGCACCAACATTTGAACTGGCATCAGATAATCATCAAGATATAATTTTTGCTAAAGTGAATACAGAAGAACAAACTGAACTTGCGCAAGCATGTCAAATTCGTTCAATTCCAACCTTAATGATTTTCCGCGAACAAATCTTACTATTCAACCAAGCTGGCGCCTTAGCGCCAGCACAGTTAGAAGACGTTATCGAGAAGGTTAAAGAGTTGGATATGGATCAGGTGCGTGCTTCAATGGATGAAGAACAAACACAGGAAGGGTAACTAATTTGTTGCTCTTATTTTCTTGACAAGGCGTTAAAGTGCCAGCGACATATACGTTTAAATACATTGCTCAATTAGCGCTTCAGCATCGACGAACACTTATTGCTGCAAATATCATTGCAGTATTCGCAGTTATTGCAAGTGTACCCATTCCATTATTAATTCCATTACTGGTTGACGAAGTACTACTGGACCAGCCAGGTAAAGTAGTCACCACTATTAACTCATTGCTACCGGGTGAGTCTTATTCCCCGATAGTCTATATTGGCGGAGTGTTGTTATTTACAGTAATTCTGCGAGTCGCGTCTGTTGCATTGAATCTCTGGCAAACGAAAAAGTTTGTCTCTATCTCCAAAGATATTATTTACAAAATACGTTCTCAATTACTTGAGCGCTTGCAGTCTATTGCTATGTCTGAATACGAAACTGCAGGGAGTGGAACGGTTTCTTCTTTATTTGTTACCGATCTCAATACAGTGGATACGTTTGCAGGTGAAACGGTAAGTAAAGTAATTGTATCTATGCTGACCATCATCGGTGTCGCCATTATTTTGTTATGGCTGCATTGGCAGCTGGCATTATTCATATTACTAATGAATCCAGTTGTGATTTATTTCACTATGGTGATGGGTAAGCGTGTTAAGCATCTAAAGAAAAATGAAAATAAAGCGTTTGAAGTGTTTCAGCAAGCTTTAACAGAGACGCTGGATGCTATCCAGCAAATAAGAGCAAGTAACCGAGAGAAATTTTATTTGTCCCGTGTTGATAGGTTGGCAAAAAATGTCAGAGATCACTCAGCCGCATATTCTTGGAAGAGTGATGCCGCTACAAGATTATCATTTGTTATATTTTTAGTCGGCTTCGATGTATTTCGTGCGGTAGGTATGTTGATGGTGTTGTTCGCTGGTTTATCCATTGGCGAAATGATCGCAGTGTTTGGCTATTTATGGTTTATGATGGGGCCCGTGCAAGATGTGCTGAATATTCAATACTCTTATTTCAGTGCGAAGGCCGCGCTTGGACGCATTAATGAATTAATGTATCTGCCAAAAGAACCCGTGTATGAACATCAAGTGAACCCATTTGCGGATCAAAAAGGGGTATCAATTGATATCGAGCAAATTAAGTTTGCTTACGGTGACGGCCCTTATGTATTGAACGGGGTGAATTTGTCTATTGGCGCAGGAGAGAAAGTGGCGTTAGTTGGTGCCAGCGGTGGTGGTAAATCAACTTTGGTTCAAGTGCTGCTGGGTTTATATCCACCCTTATTTGGGGATGTTAAATTTAATCATGTCTCGGTGACTAAAGTGGGCATGGATGTAGTGCGAGAGCATGTAGCATGCGTATTACAACATCCGGCCTTATTTAATGACACGCTACGCATGAATTTAACCTTAGGTCGTGATGTGCCTGATGATCAGCTATGGCAGGTACTAGACGTCGCGCAAATTCGCGATGTTGTGGAAGATATGCCACGTGGTTTAGATAGTTTAATTGGCATGGATGGTATTCGCTTGTCAGGTGGCCAACGGCAGCGCATTGCCATTGCGCGAATGGCATTAACGAATCCCAATGTTGTTATCCTGGATGAGGCAACGTCTGCTTTGGATGCTGATACTGAGGCGCGTGTGCATCAGTCATTGCAATCATTTTTGCAGGATCGCACTACAATTATTGTTGCGCATCGCTTGAGCGCGGTGAAACAAGCGGATCGTGTGTTTGTATTTGATGATGGGATCATTACCGAACACGGCAGTCATGACGACCTGATTACTTCAAATGGATTGTATAGTAAATTGTACGGCCGCCAGCAAAGCGCTTAAGTTGGTCAGTTGATTGTTCATTCTGAAACATGTTCGTGACTATAATAGGCTGATTAAATTAACGAGTAACTTCTATGCATCAAGGACAACCAGCCATTTTTTTAGATGTACCAGCGCGTTCGCGCTACCTCACATTTGTCATTAAAAAGCCTGCTGAGTTAAAAAATGTACTTTCTTCACTGTCACATATGGTCGACGGTACCAGCGTGTTAATGGGTATAGGCATTAAAGTTGTCACCACAATGCAGAAAGAAGTGCCTGGCTTGCAGCTATTCCCTGAGCTGAGCCATGCGCCGCAACCCATTATAGCGACACCAGGTGATCTGTGGTTTTGGTTACGTGGTGATGATATTGGTGAATTGCTACATCGTGGTCGTGCCATTGAGGTGATTGCCAAGCCTGCATTAGAAATTCATCACGTTGTCGATGGCTTTAAATATGGGCATGGTATGGATTTAACAGGATATGAAGATGGCACGGAAAATCCTCAAGGGGATGACGCTCAACACGCGGCACTGATGACAGGCGAAAGTGAAAAAATGGATGGCTCAAGTTTTGTTGCAGTGCAACAGTGGCTGCATGATCTAAATCAGTTTGAAAAACTTTCTGCCAATGAACAAGACAATGTCATTGGCAGAACGAAAGCGACCAATGAAGAAATTGCAGATGCACCAAGCAGTGCGCATGTAAAAAGGGTCGAACAAGATGACTTTGACCCACCTGCCTATGTTGTTCGACGTTCTTCACCGTGGATTGAAAATCAGCAATCCGGTCTGATGTTTTTATCTTTCGGCCACTCATTTGACGCATTTGAAATGCAATTATCCAGAATGGTCGGCAATGATGATGGAGTTACCGATGCGCTGTTTTCGTTTTCTAAGCCTATTACCGGTAATTATTATTGGTGTCCACCACTAGGTAGAGAAGGGTTAAACCTAGCGCAATTGATGACATAAGCAAAAACTACTTGCAATTACGAATGAGAATGATTATCATTAATGATATTCAAAATCATTGCTCCCATTGAGGTAGTTATCATGTCAAATACACTCTCTATAACCAGTGAAAAAGACTCTCAAACAGCCACGCTGTCTGTAGCTAACTTATTGAAAGGTAAGCGATATGCATGGATTAGCCATGCAGGTGAGACTTATTTATTGCAGTTGACCAAATCAAATAAGCTACTACTAACTAAGTAATACGTAGACTGACTTCCCGTTATTAAGCAACTCTGACTCCGTTGCTTAAGTGAGGTACTCAAGCCAGGGCCAAGACACTTTTTGTAATTCAGATAGTGGTTGACCTCCTCAAAAGGCCAGTAGCCAGAGTATTTTCATGCAATCAAAACAGGTTTCATTTCGTCTGTAAGGTCGAGTGCAAACAAAATTCGTTTGTTTGTGAAATTTGACTACTTCCGGAGGACGGAAAATGAGTAAAAAAATTGTTGTTGATTCTGCTATCGCGACTATTCTATCTGTAGGTGTATTTGCTGCTACTCAGGCTCATCCAGTCAGATTCACAAAGTCAATTTGTAACAAAACACTAACATAGATTGAACATAGCCGTTGCCTTATGTCTAGTAGCGATCATCACCAGTGTGTTTTGGGGGTTAGGCTTACAAAATAATGATATGGATGTGATGGAATTAATTGCTGAGGAGGTGGTGTATAAACATTTAAAGATGACGCCATTAGAAGTAGCGGCTACTTCATTAAATGATATGCGTGATTATTTTTCCTAGCTGGATATCTCTTTGAGTCATTCTCAATTAGTTGCGCAAAATAGGTTGAAAATAATTGGCGGTCGCTATTGCTCAATCCAAAGTGATGCCGCTGCGCTATTACGCATGCTTAATGAGGAGACTGACACAATTGAAATTATTTACCAGGCGCCTTATGACAAAGAATTATTCCGTGATTTGCCTAAATTATATGAAGGACAAACACCCGTGCGTCGTTATGTAAATGGAATAGCAGTCGATATCTAGGTAGAACAAGGCGTGTTGTTCGACTGCTCGTTTAAACAATCTTCTTTATAGCGCAGCAAAAGCGTTTTCTGCTTTATCTAAAGTGACATTAATATCGTCGAGGGTATGTGCAGCAGAAACAAATCCAGCTTCGTAAGCGGATGGTGCGAAGTAGACCCCTTGATCAAGCATGGTATTAAAAAATTGATTGAACTGATCTAAATTGCATTGTGTGACTTGTTCAAATCGAGTCACTTTCTTTTCTTTAGTAAAGAAGAAACCAAACATGCCGCCAGCACAGTTCACGCTCAGCGGTATACCTTGTTGATCTGCGCGAACAACTAACCCTTGTGCAAGTTGTTTAGTAATTTTGCTTAGCCGCTCATAGAAGCCGGGAGTGCGAATTAAATTAAGCGTAATTAATCCCGCCGTCATTGCAATAGGATTACCAGACAGGGTACCTGCTTGGTAGACAGGGCCGTTGGGGGCCAAGTGATCCATAATTTTTTTGCTGCCTCCAAATGCACCCACTGGCATGCCACCACCAATCACTTTGCCCAGTGTGGTTAAGTCCGGCACAACTTTATAAAGTTCTTGTGCTCCACCCAGGGCAACACGAAAGCCTGTCATCACTTCATCAAAGATTAAAACACTTTCGTAACGCTGAGTAATGGTACGTAAGGTTTGCAGATAACCATTGATGGGTAGTACACAATTCATATTGCCAGCGATGGGTTCAACAATGACGCACGCGATGTCTTCACCGCACTCAGTAAAAAGATTTTCAATGGCTTCACTATCATTGAACGGCAGGGTAATCGTATGTTCCGCAAGTTCTGGGGGTACTCCTGGGGAGCTGGGTGTGCCAAATGTCAGTGCACCTGAACCTGCTTTCACAAGTAACGAATCCGCATGTCCATGATAACAGCCTTCAAATTTGACGATTTTGGATCTTCCTGTGTAACCTCGCGCTAAACGAATTGCGCTCATCGTCGCTTCGGTGCCAGAACTCACCATGCGAACTTGTTCAATGGAAGGCACGATTTCACATACCGTTTTAGCCATTTCGGTTTCTAATGTAGTGGGTGCGCCAAAACTTAATCCATCCACCGCCGCTTCCTGCACGGCTTTTACTACAGTCGGATGCGCATGACCCAATATCATTGGTCCCCATGAGCCAACATAGTCAATATATTGTTTTCCTAGCGCGCTGAAAACATAAGCGCCTGAAGCTCGATTAATATAAATTGGATTTCCGCCGACTGCTTTAAAGGCGCGTACCGGAGAATTTACACCTCCAGGGATATATTGTTGGGCTTCTTCAAATAGAGATTGCATGGATTCCATGGGTAATGACCTTGATATTTAATATAACTATAGGCGGGTTTGCCTAACTGTGATTTTTACTAGCGCGACATTATAACCTGTTGATTAATATTGTTCGCGGCTTGCCCAGGACTGTCTGCATTAAACACGGCATGAGAAGTCGCAATCATATCTGCGCCTGCCTTAATCACATGACGAACATTTTTATGATCAATGCCACCAATAGCACATACTGGAATCGTCAAACATTGTTTTGATTGATAAATGACCGATAGTGGGCAGCGACGCGCGTTTACCTTGGTATGTGAAGAAAATACACTACCAAATGCGACATAGTCTGCTCCCATTGTTTGAGCTTTTATGGCCCTGTACAAATTGCGATAACAGGACACGCCAATTAAATAATCATTGCCAAGATAGTGGCGCGTGTCTCGTAATGATTGGTCGTCGCGCCCAATATGCACGCCGTCTGCATGCGCCTTTTTTGCAAGCGTAATATGATCATTAATAATAAAAATCACCCCATAGTGTCGGCAAATATCACGAATTTGTAGAGCATAAGGGAGTAATTGTTCTTCGCTTAATAATTTTTCTCTTAACTGAATAAGTGTGGCACCAGCTAAAATTATTTTTTCTATACGCGCTAACCATTCATGGTGAGCATAGAATTGGTTGTCTGTGAGGACGTATAAACCGTTTAACATAAGCGATTTATTGGCTGGTGTAGCGAGCAGGAATCAATTGACCCTGGCCGATTGAATAAGCATTTTGTAAGCTATGATAAGTATATTGTTGTGCTAATAAACTTGCTTGCTCAATATTAATTTTATTTGCAAGATAGCTTGCCAGTGCGCTGCTTAAAGTGCAGCCACTGCCATGGTATTCATGCATTAAACGTGTGTATGAATATTCTTTTTGTATTCCGTCTTGATTGAGTAATATATTCCTGACAGTGTCTGTGTTGTTACCTACGTCGGTCGCTAATACATTTTCAATCCCATAGTCGCATAGTTTGCTTGCTTGTGTAATATCGTCAGGCTCATTACCAAGTAGCGCAGTCAATTCACCTGCGTTGGGTGTTATCACAGACACATGGGGTAATAAGTCTGACTTGATGGCGTCTAATGTTTCTGCATTGCTAAATTGCGTGCCGTAGCTGGGCGCAAGCACTGGGTCATAGATCACCGAAACGTCATCAAGCTTTTGTATCAGTGTTGCAATACATTTGGCGATGTCTTTGTTAGGTATGACGCCAATCTTGCAAGCACATATTTGCATGTCCTCAAGCAACGCGTTGACTTGTTGACTGATAGTACCGGTATCTATTGCAGTCACCGATATTGTTTCAATTGTATTCTGTACTGTTAAACAGGTGGTGATGGGAAGTGCATGGCTGCCACAACTGGCAATCGCCTCTATATCTGCCTGTAAACCTGCTCCTCCTGAGGGGTCCAAACCGGCAAAACACAATACTGTAGGACGAGAATTTTTCGTTGGCATAGGTATAATGGCGAAATTGTATTTATCCAGTGTAGCATGGGGTAAATGTAAACAAATGGATAATCATTAAATGGACTAGGCAGCGAGGGAAGCCGTGTATAAGAAATATATGTGTGTCATCTGTGGCTGGATTTACGATGAAGAAAAGGGATTACCAGAGGACGGTATTCAACCGGGAACAAAATGGGAAGATATTCCCATGAATTGGCAATGCCCTGAATGTGGTGCAATTAAAGACGATTTCGAAATGGTTGAGATAGCCTAGAAAAGCTATCAAGGCTTATCTCACTGGGTGCAGTGTCTGCGGCCAGGCGCGACAAATTATCTGATAGAAAAATCTTTCAACTTAAAATAGCGATAGGAAATAAACATGACAGCACTCATCTGTGGTTCATTTGCATATGACAATATTATGGTGTTTCAGGACCACTTTAAAAATCATATTCTGCCAGACAAGGTGCATATTCTTAATGTCTGTTTTTTAGTGCCTGATATGCGTCGAGAATTTGGTGGTTGTGCAGGCAATATTGCCTACAATTTAAATCTGCTCGAAGGGCAAGGTAAGCCTATGGGTACAGTGGGTATGGACTTCAACCCCTATTATCAGTGGATGGATGAGTCCGGTGTGAGCCAAGACTACATTAAGCAAATTGATAATAGTTTTACTGCACAAGCATTCATAACGACAGATTTAGATGACAATCAAATCACTGCATTTCACCCTGGCGCGATGAATTGTTCACATGAAAATAAAGTGCCAACCGATGATGGCATTAGCCTTGGTTTAATATCACCGGATGGACGTGATGGCATGATAGAACATGCAGAGCAATTTGCTAACGCTGACATCCCATTTATTTTTGATCCTGGGCAAGGGCTGCCTATGTTTGGTGCTGAAGAGCTAACTACTTTTTTAGAACAAGCCACGTATGTGACAGTCAATGATTATGAGTCTCAAATGATGCAAGAGCGTACTGGACTGTCAGAAAATGAAATCGCGCAAAGAGTTGAAGCACTAATTGTTACGCGCGGCGCAGAGGGATCAGTCGTCTATTCTACGGGTAAAGAAATAGCCATTCCTGTGGTTGCTGTTAACGATCTGATGGATCCAACGGGCTGTGGAGATGCCTACCGCGCTGGATTAATTTATGGCTTAATGCATGACATGGACTGGGAAACCACGTGTCGAATAGCTTCTCTCATGGGTGCTATCAAAATCCAACATCATGGTACACAGAATCACGCTTTCTCATTAGCTGAGTTTAAGCAACAATTCAAAGCTGAATTTTCTCGCGAATTTTAATCCGTACCAAATTATGCCGAAAGTTACACTCACAGTTGCTGGATTTGTCTGTGCTCTTCTATTAACAAGTGTGAGTTTAACTGCTTGTGCTCCTGATGTGGGCAGTGAAAAGTGGTGTGCACAACTTGATGCCAAAGTAAAAGGTGAATGGACCATCAATGAAGCAAAAGATTATGCGAAGCATTGTCTTTTTAATGGCAAGTAATTCACAACCTAATAATCAATGTCGGTTGCATATTAATGCGTAGATATTGCTCACTGTTTTTACTAGCTAGTTGCATCTTTTTGTATGCCTGTTCTGAAAGTCTTTCATTAACCCCACTCTCACAGGATGATGTCATTCTTGCGTTTGGTGATAGTTTAACAGTGGGTGTGGGTGCCTCTGAGAGCTATAGTTATCCAGTCGTATTAGCACAGCTAAGCGGCCTTGAAGTGATTGCATCAGGTGTGTCCGGAGAAGAAACAGCGCAAGGATTACTGCGTTTACCTCAAGTGCTAGATGATGTGCAGCCGACCTTGGTGGTGTTGTTAGAAGGCGGTAACGATATCTTGCGTAATAGAAATAAGCACCAAATAAAAAATAATATTGCTAGTATGATTGAGCTCATGCAAGCGCGCGGAATTGATGTCATATTAGTCGGGGTGCCGGAAAAAAAGCTGTTTTCTGATGCCGCACCATTCTATGCAGAACTGGCAGATGAATATCAATTAGTGTTGATGGAAGATGTGTTGTCCGATTTATTGCGAGATAACAACTATAAATCAGATGCCGTGCATTTAAATCAAAAAGGTTACCGTGTTTTGGCTGAATCAATTTATGCTTTGCTTGTCAAATTTGGCGCATTGAATTAATAAGCCGCCTTATTCTCTTATCATTTATTTTATTGAAATATGATTCAGTATTGTTTGAGTATATTTATGAAAACACTAAAAATATCTATTATTACTGTCATTACGTTGCTGTCTACATTTCCAAATGTACATGCATGCGAGGATAAATCACGACAAATGTCAGTAACAGCTACCGCTTACACCTCTTCAGTTGAGGAAACCGACTCAACGCCGACCATTACTGCCTGGGGCAATAAATTAAAGCCTGGGATGCGTGTGGTTGCAGTGTCGAGAGATTTATTAGCGATGGGATTAACTGTGGGCACCTTAATAAGTGTAGAGGGGTTTAATGATGACTTTATTGTGCTCGATAAAATGAATAAACGATGGAAAAAGAAAATAGATATTTATATGGGTAATGACCGTAAAGCGGCTCTGCAATGGGGTAAGCGAAAAGTAAATATTTGCTGGAAGTATCAGTCTTAAAAAACATGAATACTCATTAGTGTTCATGAATTGCGATAAAAAAGTTGTTAGTTTGTTAATGCTGCTACTTACAGCAGGCTGCGATAGTAACGAACAATTGAGCCAATTTAGTAGTGATGGCTGCTCATTGTTTCCTGATGAGTCTTTAATTAGCCATCATAATTGGTGCGCTTGTTGTCTAGAGCATGATATTGCCTATTGGCAAGGAGGGACGCAACAACAGCGTCTAACTGCAGATATGGCACTCAAAAACTGCGTGCTGGAAAAAACACAAGATGCAGTTCTCGCTAAAATAATGTATGAAGGTGTTCGCGTTGGTGGCAGTCCCTATTTTTACAACTGGTATCGTTGGGGATACGGTTGGCCTTATGAACGCAAGTACCAGGCATTAACTAAACGTGAACAAGTAGAAGTTGAAAAGCACTTGAGTGACTTTCAACGAGTTAGTAATAATGTCTGTGAGTGACTTTACCTAAAGGAAATAATCTCCCAATTATTCTGCATAGCATGTGCACGCAATTTTTCATCTGGGTCGACAGCATAAGGATGATCCACAGCATTGAGCAAAGGCAAGTCGTTATGTGAATCGCTATAAGCATAACTTCCTTGTAAATTAAGTCCGCTGTCTTTTAGCCAATCGTTCAAACGATCAATCTTGTGGTGAGCAAAACAAGGCACATCAAGTTCGCCAGTATATTTTCCATCTAGCGTCTTGAGTTGAGCGGCAATCAGTTGATGTACTCCAAATATTTCAGCAATGGGCTGAGTGATAAACTGATTCGTCGATGTGATAATAATTAAGTGGTCACCTGCTTGACGATGCTTTTCAATGGCAGCAATGCCTTTGTCGGTAATGATGGGTTTGATTTTTTGGTTCACAAAATCTGCCCGCCACTGTTTAAGTGTATCCAGTGGGTGTTCACTAAGTGGTTTGAATGCAAAGCGGGAAAACTCATAGATATCGAGCGTGCCTTGTTTATATTGATCATAAAACTCACGGTTGGTGCGTTCGTAGTATTCTCGATCGACCGCCCCTTGTTCTACCAGATGTTGTCCCCATAAGTAATCGCTATCGCCCGCGAGCAGTGTCTCGTCGAGATCAAAAAGTGCCAGTGCCAAAGGGCCTCCTGTGTAATCTATATGAAATATTGTAATTTGCCGTCCATATCGACGACGTTAGGCTAAATTAGAGGTGCATTTGCGCCAATTCGGTGCATGTGAAAGAATAGCTTAAGTCTATTAAATCTAACAATATAACAAATGATAGATTCACAGGGGTATCGAGCAAATGTAGGCATCGTTTTATATAACGATTCTGGTCGCTTATTATGGTGTAAGCGTCATGGCCAGGATGCCTGGCAATTCCCACAAGGCGGAATCAGCGAAAACGAATCTCCCGAACAAGCACTCTATCGAGAGCTTAAAGAAGAAACAGGCTTAACGCGCAACGATGTTGAAGTAGTTGCAATTTCCAAAGACTGGCTCAGATATCGATTACCCCCTCATTTAATCAGACGACGCTGCTTCCCTAAATGTATCGGTCAAAAACAGCGCTGGTTTCTGTTGCGTATGGTCTCGGATGAAAGTCGTATCGATTTACAGAATTCAGATATCCCTGAATTTGACGGCTGGGCTTGGGTAGACTATTGGCAACCCATTAATGATGTTGTTTTCTTTAAACGTAAAGTATATCAGCGCGCATTAACGGAGTTTGCACCGATAATAAATATTGCCGTCGAATGAGCGCTAATTAATTTGGCTTTTTTCTCAGCCAGATAATAATTCCAGTCGCTGCCAGTATTAATAATAATGCCGCAGACAACGACATTATATTTTGTCCCCAGGTACCGAGTAGTCTGCCACTGTGCAAGTCCAGTAATACACGCTCATAATTTATTTCATGACTACGTGCATGTTGTTGTATCTGGTTGTTTATCTCATCGGGTGTAGTCACAGGAGCGACCCATTTAGGATGCGGACCTTGTAATGGCTGCCATGCAGACAGTTCAGCGCTGCCTTTCCAGTAAGTATTCACACCGCGTATAACAGCATGGCCTTGAGATGTTTTGGCTATTCCTAGCGGGCTTTCCGGTAAACCAGAATAACTGCCGATCTCGTCAACCATCTGACCTTGTTTATCTATCAGTAATAAACTTGATTGCGTCGCTAATAAAATATTGGACGCCTGAGTGATTGCTCCGACTAACGAGTCCGATAAGTTAAACACATAGCGACCGTCTAGATAAATAAAGTCGCTGGCTTGAGAAACTATATGTTCTTCAGTATCAAATGAGTTAACCTGAAATTCGCCGATATTGTAGTGGTCGAGCAACCAATTGGCGCTGGTATAACTGCGATTGAGTTTAAGTGTATCGGTAAAATTTAATAACAAGCCGGTTACCGATAATATAATTACCAGCACAGAAATTGCTATGCCTATGTAACGGTGCCATATATGTAACTTAGCCATAAATTTTTATTATTCTGCGGTGCTATGAGTGAGGTGCAAATGTAGTACTGGCACAGCAGTGTAATATCGTTAGCATGAAATGCTATATTACCTTTGGAGGCAATAGCTTCGTTTTCTGCAAAATTACTATTCTTGAGTAGTTACTTGCTCGTGCAGATATAGAGCCATACGCGATAGTTTCTTCATAGCATCAACAGACATGGTTGCACCCGTAATGTTGTCAATGTGGTGGCTTAGTTTTTGTTTTGGTAGCAGATGTGCACCGTAGAATTGTTGGGTGAAAAAATCATGGCGGATCTCCCAGCCACGACTTTCACGAAAGATCAGAACTTTAAACTCTTCAATCTTATTGTTCGACACAGCAAAGGCGGCTGTGATGGGCAGTTCTTTGCCGATCTCTTCAAGAATCCATACTGTGCGCCCATCTTTTTGCCAGTAGGGAACACGAATTGATTTGTAACGGTGTCCGAGAATATTCTTAATCTCTTTTTTTAATTCTCCTTTAATTAATAAGCGTGAAGGTTCAGGCGTTGCCTGATCAAAAATGTCTGAAAGAAAAGCCTCTGGTTCAAGGTACACTCCTTTCGCACTGACCAAATTAAAAATGACCAGTGCGAGCAGAGAAACAAAAAAAGTCAGTTTGATTTTGTTTTTGTACATTAAAGACTCTATGAGTTTAAGGGTTGCCTAGAAGCTCCAACCAACACCAAGATTGAATCCATCAAGGTCATTTTCGTCATCGCGATCTTGGTCGTCTTCAAATTGTACATCCGCTTTAAATACCACATTAGGATGTAGCCAGTAATTCATACCTAATAGCCAACGTCTCTCTTCCGAATCCTCGGCTTCACCATCATTACTGCCTGCACGCTCATCAATAAAGTTATAGCGTGCAAAGACACCCAAGTTGTCGGTGAGACGCCATGAAGGTTCAATATACCAGCCTTCCATTTCATCGCGACCATCGCCATCATCTAAGTCTTCAATGGCATCGTCAATGTCCCAGCGGCTATACAATGCACGCAATCCAAATGGTCCGTTTTCATAGATAGCATGGACAGACGATAATATGCCATCGACAGAACCATCTGCATCAATAGCATCACGTTCTAAATTATCATTGGAGATTCCATCTTGCACCATGTCAGATTGATACTGCAAACTAGCAGCGACTTCTAATCCTGGCATGCCTGTATATTTGATACGTCCGGTCCCGGCAAGTGAATCAGCATTAGCGCGCGCACCACTTTGGCGGGAATCACGAATATCCAGATCACCATCATCAAACTGTAATCCTTCATGAATGCCTAAATCATAACTGAAACCATCTGCAAACTGACCATGACCTTTAATGCCAATCACGCGATATGTAGTTGGGATAATGCGTGACTCCACTCGTGGACGCTCCACGCCGTAAAATGTTTCTGGCTCATGAGTCTCGTTAATAATACCGATAGGGGGCAAGTGTAAGCCAGCAAGCACACTATGGTTTTGTGCATAGTCCCATTCAACATAGGCTTGTTCTAACTCAACATGGCCGGGATCGTCATCTGCGCGTCCGGCACGAGAATGCTCTAACTCCGTTTCTGAGAAAAATCTCAAGTTATCTGTGAATTGATGTCCGATGTAAAAAATGAATCTTTGTACGTCGAGTTCATTGCTGATGTTGTCACTGTTGTCACTGTTTTGTGTGCCATTGTTATAGAGCACTTCGGCATAACCACCAATTTGTGTTTTCTCAAACCAGCGATTGACACCACTTTGATCATCTATCGCTTCTGCGGCTGCTTCTGCGACTTCAGTGGCTTCTTCAGCCGTTTCACTAGCGACTTGTGCCGATGCAGCTGCTTCTTCGGCGGCGGCTTTCGCGTCTTCAACAGCCTGTTGGTTGGCTTCTCGTTCAGACATGAGGAATTTTACTGCGGCTTTTAGCTGCTCATATTCTTCCTTGTCGACCATTATTTTTTCACTTGCAGAGACGTTGCCAGCAAAAATAACAGCCAAACCTATGAGAATGCCAAATGAAAATGGTTTGATTTTCATAACGTGCTCCCTAAGTAACTGTAATAATTAGATAAAATATCTATTAGCATGAATAGTTAGTGTGAGAAGCTTATATTAACACTAGTGCAAATGCAACTCATTCTTATTTAGATTCATAATATATTATTCTTTTTTTAAGTAAGCAGAAGGAGTGCTGACATAGTTGCCAGATTGCAGGCATAAACGCAGGCCGACTGAAATATATGTTAAGTATTTAAATTGTTAATAATTACTTTATTGTTATTAGATGGTCCTTAATAAGGGAATGATTGATCCTGTTAATGCTCCAGTGTTTCATTTAGCTAGAAAGAAATCGTTGCACAAGATGAGAAAATTATCGTCGCATTCTTTAAGAGTGCGGTTTTTTTTGTGATCTTTTTTTAGGCGCAGTAACAGCTTGGTCTCACAACTCATTGAGTTTCATGTAAATGAATCCATTCAATTTTTAATAATATCTAATCAAGTATGCACGCTTAAATTATTACAAATATATTAAATGACATTCATTCACTGAAATGAAATCTTAACTTGTTAAGTTGCGAAAAAATTACAAGAACAGGGTTTTGTCGTGGCAATCTCTAAATTTACTCAAAGCGTAAAAAAAATATTCGCGAGGTCAATTCCGTTAACATTATCGTATTTTGTCTTTATGCAGCTAGCCGTGGCGGGAACTGCCTCTGGTCAAGCGCAAGTGACATTTGAACTTTATGTGGTCAATGCGGTTGAGAGCGGTACCAGTAATCCTGTTGATGTCGTGCTGGGAGCAAGCTTTTTTTACAGTCCTGCAACTGAGGTCACTAGTGGCACTGGTGATATCACACAAACTCAGATGGCAACATTACGTGGTTCAGCATCATCATCTGTAATCCCGCGGGAAATTGTCGGCCCATCTGGTGTTGCATTTTCGACGCCTAATGTTGATCCAGCAACTGTAGCTGATACTTTCAAGCTAATTTCAGATGCAACCATACCAGGTGGAAGTTATGACGCGGATGCAGCGAATAATATCAATGCAGTGATAGATATCGTCAATGAAAATGCATTTAATGTTGATGTTACATTCGCCATTGTCGCAAGTATTACCGGTTCAGCAACAACTGATGGTGTTGTAGGTGATGATGCATCAGCTTCGTCCAATATTACTGTTAGTTCTACGTCAGGTGACTTTGCGGCGTTCAATTTATCAGGTGATGACTTAGATGGATGTATCACTATGCCTAGTGTGGATAGCTATTGTGAGACATTCACATTATCAGCAACAACTGTGACATTGTTTGAAAATGATGCAATTTTTATTGACCCTGTTGGAGGCAACACTGCGTTCGCCTTTGCCACAGGTGATGCGCCGGCCACACCAGACCCGGTCAATGTGCCAATGCCAATTCCTGCACTATTATTGATGGGCATAATGTTGGCTGTATTTGGTTGCAGGTATTCGATTCGCAACAATTAGATTTAGTAATCTTTGGGTCTTTACTGAAAGTGATTTAGTACTCATTGCATATTTGATTGTTTAACGATATTCAAAAATTCGTTAAGTTCTTTTTTGTTCAGGTCAGAGACCGCCCAGTAGATAAAGTCATTGTGTTGTAATTCGATAACATTGAAGCCATTCTGACTGAAGTGCTGCTTTGTTTTAAATTGATTGTAGTTTTTAGTCGTAATGAATAAATTAATGATATGTTTTCTTCGTTTATAGACTAATGCTGCAAGATGACTGTGATGTTGTTCGATCCTGGCGCCTGTCAGAGGGAAGCCTAATTCGCTAAAATCTTTCACGTTAGGCGATAAGCCTAAATTTTTTGCCAGCCATGGCTTAATTGTATGTCGTTCATTGCTCTCAATGTGATATAGAGTGTTTGTAAGTGCATCGCTATGTAAATCTACCAATTCATGCAGTGATGGCTTAACAAAAAATAGTTGACCTGCAAATAACATCGCAATCGCTGCGCCTGCCGCAAGCGCGAATGTATGTGTGATTAGAGGTTTTAGCCAGGTGTTAGTAGTTTTGCGCGCTGAATGTGCATGCTCTTGATTAAGTGCATCGACTATTTTTTCTGTTAAATACTCCGGTGCACTAAGCTTGGCTTGATGATCTACCATAGTGATTATGTCACTGATGTCATTGTGATAAGTCTTGCATGATGCGCATTCAATTATATGCTTTTCCAAGTTGCTGTATTGTGCGCTGTCTTGAGCTAGCTGATCGAGATTGTTAATAAGCTCCCTTGCTTCTGTGCAGTTCATATGTCGTCCTTATTCCTTTGCTGCAACAAGAGGTTGCGCAATTCTTCTCTAGCACGTGCTAATCGGGACATAACCGTCCCAATGGGGACGTCGGCAATGGTGGCAATTTCTTGATAGCTAAGTTCTAGAATTTGTCTTAACACCAGTATGCTTCGATGATCAGTGGATAACTGTAAGATGCATTTCCATATGATGGTTTGATTCGCCGCTGAATGTGCGATTTTCTCAGGAGACATTTGTTTATCAATGAAAGCGTGATTGCAATGTTTTTCAATCTCTTCAAATTCTTTATAGTCAATAAACTGCGACTCTCTCGATTGTTTTCTTAGCCTGGCCAAACAGGCATTTCTCACAATCTTGAGTAACCATGCCTTGCTATTGCCCCCATTGTATTGTTGGAAAGATTTGAACGCATTTAAATAACTCTCCTGCACAGCATCTTCTGCATCATGTTTATTACGTAACAACCAGAATGACAAGTTATAGGCTGCATCAAGGTGCGGCAACATGAGATTTTCAAATTCTGATTGTGAGCGCTGCACGGCGGTAAGTGCTATGTATTTAAAGATGCTGGATGAAGAAATTTTATTCCATCATTATGGAGTCATCTTGGATATAGCTGGATTAAATAAAATTTTTGTAAGGTTCTTCAAACATGCTACATGACCGCATTGAAGGCAATGGTGATACGTTCTCCCTTGATTTCTCCAGGCAGAACGCTGTGTCTGAGTGAACTGCGGAAGATCAACATGCGGCCTTCTATAGGAGGAAAGCCAGTTACTTTAGCATTTAAATTATTCCCCTCATTGGCTTTGGGTTCGAGCATGACATCTGAAAATGGCGAGTAAAATAATGTCGGACCACTACCCTCGGGAGCTTGTAAATAATAAATTCCGCTGAACATGCTATTGCGATGTAAATGGATTTCCTGTGAGTGCCCGGATCCATAAACATTCAGCCAGCACTCTGTTATTTTAGGTTGACTATGTGAGGTGTCGTAGCCAAATGAATTGGCATAGTTAAGTAACTTTTCTTTTGCTGTATTAAGAAAGTCCTCAATACCGGGGTATTCAAGCAATGCGCGCGGGCTACCTATTGTTGTATACACATCGCATGCCCAGGATTGCGGTTTAGAATTCTTTTCTTTCTCGCGCAATGTATTGACTGCTTCAGTCAAGGTTTTTTTGAATTCCCTGATGATTAGATAGTTGACTCACTTGAACGACTGTAGGAAAGAGCATTTGCAAGTTGTCTTCGTTACTACTCATAGCATTAATATTTTACTCGGTTAAGGGCGAGGGCGGCAGATCAACTTTTAGAGGATATCCACTGGGTGAATTCTTGGCTTGAAGTTAAATAAATGAACCCCATGTAGTCATTGTCATGCATGAAGTTAAAGCCGCACATCGGGTCGACTACAAGTTCAAATTTGCCTACTTCCGAAGGTGTGAACTCTATACTGAAAGTCATACCAGGGACGGCGACTTCTTTAATGTTTAACGCCTCCGAGCGAAACATGTATATATAATCATGACTAGTGACTTCAATGATGGTTTTCTTTTTGTTGGGCAGATGAAGTAATTGTGCGCTTTTCACGTCATCTGCCGTATCAAATTTTTTATCAGGACCGGGGTAGGTGAAGTGCCAGTAGAAATCTTTTCCTTCTGCGCGAACCTTTGTGTAATTATCTGAGCTGCAAGCATTCATTGATAAAATGATTACACAAATTAAACCTGCAACCAGGCAAGTTTGATTATTCGGTTTCTGTGATTTCATTGAGTTTATTAAGTGCTAACTTGTCTGTGATACGTTGTGTGATACCGCTTGGCCAGTGTATTTCAACGTATTCAATAGATTTATTATCGCCTAATCCAAAATAAAGTGGTGACGTGCTTTGACTTAAGTAGCCGCTCTGTCCATCATTGACTTGTGTAAGCGTCATATCGCTAGCTTTTACCACGACTTTAGCGCCTAAACCGTCACGGTTTGATTTGCTACCTATTAATTTTAGCTTGATGAAATTCAAATGACTGTCAAGTTTGTTGGATAAGTCACTCAATAGTACTTGTGATACATCGCCGAATTCATTAGTGACAATATCGAGGTCACCATCATTGTCTAAATCAAAAATAGCAGAAGCGCGCGTTCCCAAAGCCCCATGCATGACGATGTCGCCTTTGTGATTTTTACAATTAGGATGAATTTTATCGACGCCGCTGCAGTTAAGTTGTACCCATGGTTTAGATGTTCTATTTTCACGTCTGGGTTCTAGTCCGAGGATATATTCGGCATCAAGAAACTTATTGCCTTTATTATTGATTAATAACGTGTTAGGTGAATATTTGAATGGATAATTCATACTGGATGTCAGCAACATATCCTGCCATCCATCGGCGTTTAAATCCCCTATGCTGAGTCCCCATGGCCAATAATTTTCTACGTTCATAGCGTCAGAAATTTCTACAAATTTTTTATCTCCATCGTTTCTATACAATGCGTTCCCATAAATGCTGTTTCCTGAGCTATTCAAAAACGACTCGGACCAATTTTTTTCTATCCAGTTGGCTTTAAGTTTTTCTTTATCTTGAGGTATTTTTTCTGACATATCAGAATGCATATCAGTAATTATGAGATCCATATCGCCGTCATTGTCATAATCAAAACTTTTAACGCCCATCGCACCCCAAGGTGTTTTTTCAAATATTTTTCTTGCGGTATTGGTAAAGTTTTTACCTTTGTTATTAATCCAATACTGGTCATGGCCTTGCATGTTAAGTGTATATAAATCTATCCACCCATCATTGTTAAAGTCAGTAGGTGTGGCGTCACCAGTCCACCCCAAATCGATCAAGCCGGTTTTTTCTGTGACATCGATGAATTTATTGTTACCTTGATTTCGAAACAGTCGACTTGCTCGAGTGCGTGATTCATGCAGGTGTCCTGCAAATGCATCTTTGTAACCAATGTAATATTTTTTGCCGAGCAGGTAAGCTTTCTCTTCGCTTGGTGTGCCAGTGATTTCGAGTAATTCATCTGTCGTGTATTGCCCAATCACTGATAAGAATACGTCGAGTAACCCATCATTATCGTAGTCAAAAAATACCGCTGCAGAGCTATGCTCATTATAGTCTAAGCCTGATTGAGCAGAGATATCTTTAAAGTTTCCATTGCCCAAGTTTTCAAATAAGCGATTGGCGCTGCGAACATTGGTTACATAAAGGTCGGGATCGCCGTCGTTATCGATATCGGCAAAACTTGCGGTCACACCAATTGCATCATCAATCGCGACGCCAGCCTGCTGAGTAATATCTTCAAATTTGCCATCACCAAGATTTTTGTATAGCCCATTAGGGCCGGCCTGGGAAACGAGATAGACATCAATTAAATTATCATTATTAATATCAGCAATCGCGATGCCGTTGCCATGATCGTAGTGTACTGCTTTATAAAATTTACCTGCGTCATCGACGATGCGATGCAGAAAAGTGATACCACTCGAAGGCTGATGATCGGTAAAGGTAAAGTCATGAAAAACATTAAATTGATTTTTAGTTGCCAGCTGATCTTGCATGCGTTGCTCAACCCAGGCAGGTGAATTCACATCTTCAGGAAAGTAAATAATCTTTGCTTTATTTTCATTGGCTATCAGTGAGCTTGATAAAAAGAAAAAGCACGCAAATAGAAAAAATATCAAAAGTTGTTTTTTTATTTTTGTATATACAGGCATGGGTCTAGCATTTGTTATGGTTAAAATTTATGTGCTCATCATAAGCGAAGTTTGGTTGATGCACTTATTTGTAATAAAAATTTCATAATAATCATTAAGGATAGTGCAAAGATATAGCAGCAAACTAATTGGTAATACTCGTTTAAGATTGTTAAGTAATTATCAGAAAAAAATTGTCATCAACTCAGTAAATCCATAACAACATGAATACAGATAAAGTAACAAACATATTAGTGCTCGGAGGGGGCACGGCAGGATTCCTATCAGCACTATCGCTTAAACGGCGTTTGCCACAAGCAAATATTTCGGTGCTGCAGTCTTCTAAGCTGGGTATTATTGGTGTTGGTGAGGGTAGTTTGAGGCAATTACCTAATTTCTTGCACGAGTATCTTGGCATTGATCCTAAACGTTTTTTTGCTGAAGTCGGGCCGACATGGAAGTTAGGTATTCGTTTTTTGTGGGGTGAGCGTGGTGCATTCAATTATACCTTTGCACCACAGGTGGATATGGTCCATAGCCATCCAGATTTATCGCGACCTATAGGTTATTACTGTTTTGATGAAATGCAACACCACTGTGTTGCTTCTGAATTGATGAGCAATGATTATGTATGTCTGCGCGATAATCAGGGCCGTACTACATTAGGTGAAAATGTTGGTTATCATCTTGATAACAAGCGATTTGCTGCATTTCTGGAAAAGTACACGCTAGAGCAGGGAATCGAAATTATTGATGACCTCGTGACAGAAGTCATCATGTCGGAAAAAGGTGTCAGTACGCTTAACCTCGAGTCTGGCAATCTCATAGAAGCGGATTTATTTGTTGATTGTTCAGGGTTCGCATCAATTCTGTTGGGCAAGAAACTGCAAGAGCCTTTTATAAGTTACAAATCATCACTGTATTGTGATCGTGCCATCATCGGAGGATGGGAACGTTCTGATGAACCCGTGCATCCTTATACAACCAGTGAAACAATGGATGCGGGTTGGTGTTGGCAAATAGAACATGAGGAACGTATTAATCGTGGCTATGTATTTTCTTCTGATTTCATTTCTGATGATCAGGCTGAGCAAGAATTTCGTCATCAAAATGACAAAATCGATAATACAGCATTAGTTAAATTCCGCAGTGGTCGGTTCGAAAATGCGTGGGTGAAAAATGTTGTTGCCATTGGTAACTCTGCTGGATTTGTTGAACCATTAGAAGCCACCGCGATTGCGGCAATTTGTTCTGCTGCAAGAGCATTAGCTGAGACCCTTTCGGAATGCGATGGTTATGTCACAGAGTCATTAGTTAATGAGTTTAATCGTTACAATGCACGAAGCTGGGATACGATTGCTGATTTTCTAGCGATTCATTACAAATTCAACAACAAGAAAGATACCCAATTTTGGCGCGAATGTGTCGAGCATGTCGATTTACGAGGAGCGCAACCGATTGTTGAATATTATCAACAAAATGGCCCAGGTCAGTTATGGAAATTAAACCTTGAAGATCCCGTCTGCCGTTTCAAGTTAGATGGTTACTACACGTTGCTACTCGGGCAAAAAGTACCGCATGCAAAAATGGATAGTCCGACCACTCGCGAGCGAGCGGCTTGGAGCAAATTACAACATGCGATAACTGAGTATTCTGCAAATGGCTTGACCGTGCCGGAGGCATTAAAGTTAGTACGTTCACCTGAATGGCAATGGCAACCGCAGCATTACGCTGCATAAGCATAATCGAATTACCTACAAAAGATGGTCTTTTAATCTCCCAAGAATTGAATGATAATGATTCTTAATAGTGTTAGGGTTCTTGATTACAATATTTGGGGTAATGTTAATGAAAAGAGTAAAAGTTATAGGCTTACTATCAATTATAGCGATAACACTATTTGGTTCTATAAAGTTTGCTGACCTTCCTGAAAAATCTGAGACTGAAGAACAGCTACCTGTCTATGAATTAATTTTGCAAGAGCTTCGTCAGCAAACAGCTGTTACGACCAATCCATTACCAAATATTGACCCACGAGCAACGGTTTATAACGCTGAAGCAATAATTCCGCCACAGTGTTATACAAAAACTGCTGGGGAATTCAATCCTTGCTATGTCTGCCATCAGAACCCCATCGAAGGGCGTGAAAATTTAATGAATGATGGTGAGTTGCAACTGGAATACAGTTTCAGCGACGTAGGTATGAACAACCACTATAAAAATTTATTTGAGGATCGCACCGAAGAAGTCGCAAAAATCAGCGACGAAGAAATAGACGATTGGATTAATCAGGACAATTACTCTGCGCTTGCCCCACGTTTAGAACAGGCGAGATTCAAGGCCTGGCGCCCTGATCTTAAAGATCTACAGTTAGGCGCAGAAGCGTTTGATGAGGAAGGCTTCGCCAAAGATGGCAGTCATTGGGTGGCATTTAATTACAAACCCTTCCCGAGTACATTCTGGCCCACCAATGGTTCAACTGATGACGTAATGATTCGTTTATCTGATGAGTTTAGAACAAATGATGAAGGAAACTATTCGCGGGATATTTACAAAGCAAATCTAGCAATACTCGAAGCCAAGGTTAAAGGCTTTGATTCTATTTCTTGTTTACCTGTTGATGAAAATAAAGTTGGCAAGGATCTTAATCAGGATAAACAATTAACCACAATAGATACAATCACTGATGTCAGCCAATACGTCGGGGCCGCTAAAGATCGAGTTATCTACACCTATGTGTATCCGGACAGAACAGAATTTTTACATACAGTTCGCTATGTCGGTCATACCAAAGAGGGTGAAATAACTCACTCCACGCGCATGAAAGAGGTGCGTTACATGAAAAAATGGGCTGATATGCACAAAGATGTTTATGCGCGCAAATATGATTTGGAAGCAATTCATAAAGAACAAGGTCGCTTACCCTGGTACCAGATTCTGGATGACTGGGGTTTAGATAATGATTTTGCCTGGTCTGTCCATGGGTTTATTGAAGGGCATGATGGCGAGTTGCGTGAATTATCATACGAAGAAAATCTATTTTGTATGGGATGTCATTCATCCATTGGATCAACCATTGATAAAACGTTTAGTTTCCCACGTAAAGTCGATGGCGCCAAAGGTTGGGGATACATTAACCTAAAAGGTATGCCTGATGCGCCTAACATGGGCGAGACAGAGGGAGAAATCCTAACTTACTTACAACGTGTTGGCGGTGGAGGTGAGTTTCGAAGTAATCCTGAGATGTATCAGCGCTGGTTTAATGATGATGGCACTGTCAATAAACAAGCGGTTAAAAATGCGCCTGATGTTTACACTTTGATTACACCTTCGGTGCAAAGAGCTCGCGAATTAAACAAAGCTTACAAGGTGATTGTTCATCAACAAGATTATATTTATGGCAGAGATGCAACCGTTGTCCCGCCGCATAATGTATTTGAACGCATTGACAATGAAACCGCGCCTACATTGGATGAAGCGTTATTTTTTGATTGGGATATCCGTTTAGATTGGAATGCAAATTCGAAAACTATAAAGGCTTCTAAATAACAAAATGTAATGGCATATATTTCTTGTCAGTCATGTTAATTTAAATTAACAATCAGTCATAATACGTGTTGCAATAAGTCACAGATTCTTCATCGAATATGCAATTTTTCTGTTATCACTGTGAAATAGATAATTGCGACCCTTCCTCTTGCTTACTACTAGTAAGTAACTTTCGATAAGTTCTTATTAATTTAATCATCCTAAAAAACTTTTAGGGGAGGAATCCTTAATCATGCAAAAGATAACGAAATGTGCAGTTGCTAGCGCAGTCGCATTGGCAGTGTCTTCATCACTGCACGCTGGTACAGCGCCATACTTTATTCCTTTGACATCGTCGCAGTTGATCGATTATCCAGATGGAAATAAAGTATGTAACGATGGAATTAACTGTGTCTCACAAACCATACTTTCAGAGCGTACAGGGCCTTATAAACTTCCATTGGGTGCAACTCAGTCAAATGTGTTGAACATGGAAGATGTTGAAAACACAGTAGGTGAATCTATTGTTCGCGTTGACAATGGCCAAAACTCATCAATGTTTGATATGTTGGCTTATGATCCAACAGGCGACTATATCTTCATTCCACATGAAACTACTCAAGGCGCAGGCTTATCACGTCATAAAGTATCAACTGGTGTGACTGAAGTTCTTTTCAAAGGTGATGAGACTCGAAACTACGTCAGTGGTGATGATTATGGTGCATTTGATCCAGCACGTTGGACACCCAATGAAACAGTCATCGTTGCTGAAGAATGGGCCGGAACTGGTCGCATGGTTGAAGTGTGTAACCCATTGGGTGCGGCACCGACTGATCCAAATGCACCTGCACTGACAGAAGGTGATTGTCAGGTTGCCGGCAATGACTACAGCATATTGGAGCAAATGCCATTAGTGAGTCAAGAAGGTATCCAGTTCAGTGAAGTGCCAGCAAAATTCAATGACATTATTTATTTCGTTGATGAAGATCGTTCAGGGTCTATCTACAAGACTGACTTAAAAACTCCAGGTGACTATGAGGCGGGGGGTGCAACATATGTGCTTTCTGTGGACACTTTCATTTCATCTGGTGGAGAGCCCGAAAAACGATGGGATCGTGATGGCAATGTAACAGCTGACAGAACAGGCGCATGTACTTGGGTGCAAATCACTGATGAAAATGGTGATCCATTACCAGGTATTCAAGATCCTCGAGTACCAGCACTTAACGGTGGTACGGGTGATGCGGGTCTTGTTGCTGCAGATGACGTTAATGGAACTCCTTACGGGCGTCCAGAAGATACTACAACGACTACCCTTGCAAATGGTAATGAAGCAATTATGTTTGCTGCGACATCTGAAAACGCAATTTACACTATTGAAGAACTAACTCCAGTTAATTCTAGTAATGGTGGAACTTGTAACATCTTCGTCATGGCGAAAGGTGCAAATAGTGTTGACGCAACTGCGACCCCTAATAACGTAGGCTTCCCTTCAACTTCTGCAGTTATGAATGCTCCAGATAACCTAGCGATAGACTCTCTAGGTAATATCTACGCGATTGAAGATGGCCCTAACAATGGCCCAGGTAGTTCTATTCCTTCTGATAGTAATGCGCAAGTTGGTTCAGGTGGTGGTGATGTTTGGTTCCTTCGTGACACTGACAATGACGGTGTAGCAGAATCAATAGATCACTTCATTTCAATGGGAGTATCAGGTGCAGAGTCTACTGGTATGATCTTTAACCCTGTTGATCCTACTAAGTTCATTATTGCAGTTCAGCATCCTAGATCCACAGTCATATCTGATTGGGATAATGATCTGACAACCGATGATGATTTGGGTAGTCAGTATGAGTCAAGTAGTCCTTCTGGGGACGGCGAACGTTCATCTGATGGATTTGGTGATGCAATCTGGGAGATTGACTTGACTCAAATTGCACCTCCTGAGTGTGTCGGTCCACGCAGTGCATGGATGACGTTTAACCCTGCAACAAATCGCTGGGTGCGTGCATGTTCATCACAGCGTGACTACAATGCTGATGAGCAGTTAGTTGAAAGTGAAGATCCGAATGACTTCCCTACACCATAGATTTGGTTAGTAAGTTAGTCTAAAGCTTCACTGAAGCATAAAAGCCCCACTCGTTGAGTGGGGCTTTTTTTTGGAAAACATAAACTCACTGGCAACGTAGTTTGATAACTTCATAAATAATGACCTGGGTTAAGTCATTGCAAGCTTAATAAATATAGATCTGGGAGTATGGCATTCAATTTTATCAGCGAATAGCGTTAAGTTGTTTATCGGTCTGCAAAGTATAGAGTCTTTGTCTCGCTCAGAGTGTTGCTATTATAAATACACAATTACAACTTAAGATTGTCGCGAGAGGGATAAAGCTTTAGCCAAACAGCATCATTGAATTAGTTAGCATCGATTAATTAAATAGTGGCTGATACTGGGTTAGCATGCTATTAACAATAATTCGTAATATGCTGTGTTGACACGCTATCAATAACTACAGCTTTAACGCTGCTGTGCTTGTTTAGTTTAAGCAACGGGTGACTGAGGTATGCTGTGTGGAATACAAAAGAGTGTGACTAAGCTAATAAGTCAGTATGCTGCTTGTGTTTAAATGGAAAAGGTTGGTGTGTCGCTGTTAGTTCAAGTCAACGAAATTAACAATTTTGATCCGCTGCACTGCATTCAATTTTAGACTCACTAGTTATTGTCTTTTCATATGTTCGTTCAGTTTCAATCTCAGGTGTGCCAATAATAGTGATTTCACTAGAATTGACTTGGCTAATGACGCTATTTGCTGCGTTTTGGCTTGTATTATTGTTGGTACTAGTATTATTAGTTCCGCTTGATAGATTAATTGTGCGTACCTGATTGTCTGAGCCGTAATCTGGTTGATTAAAGTCATCACTGCTCATTTGCGTGCTTGAATAAATGTCAGGACTATTGCCATAGTACGCATTGTTATTCTTGCCAGCTTCATAATCATAAGTATCGTCATAGGATGCGCTGTCTGAGAATGAATTGTCAGGTTCTGTGTGGTTATGAGTGAAGTCGCTATCTTGATCGTGGTTATCTTCATCGAAGGCGTTAATTTCTCTGCTATCAGTTTCAATATCAGTACTGTAGTTATCAATGCTGTCTGAGTTCGGATCATCAAGCAGTGCAACGGTATTATTTGAAGCTGGACTAAGTGTGTTGCTTGCCGATACATCAGCATTATGCTGATTCCAATAAAGTAAACCTATCGCTGCAGCAAAAGTGGTAGTAAATAATATGACTGAAAAAATTGCTGTGGGTAAGATTTTCATTTTCAAAGATCCGGCTATTTATTAAATTATAATTAGTGAGTAACCAACCAGCAGGTCACGATGGTAAGCTATAACGCTCATTTTGTAGCACTGAAATTAAACTAGTGTTACATACGAGCCGAAAAAATGTCTCTTAAGAGAGGTAAAAAAGAGAGGCAAACATTATTCTGCCCACACTTCTGAATATGTTGTTGAAATGGTTGCTAGCTAGTTAGAAGCTAGTACATATTATTGTCTACTTCAATCAAGCCGATCGATAAATATGTTTGTTAAACCCAAATAAAAAAGCCCCAATTATAAATTGGGGCTTTTTGCTATGACAGAGCAGGATCAGCTTGAAATTAATACTGAGTGCTTTTGATGTTAGATTAATGACATCATTGTTTAAACAGCGCTGAGCTGTTGTTTGCGACGGAATGCCATCATGCCAGCTAATGCAGAGCCAAATAACCAGACAGCCGCTGGTACTGGAACTGCTGCGGCTAGAGCAACTGCTTCAGTTGTTACGAAGAATGATAATGTCTCAGGTCCAAACACGGGTATTTCAATGCTTAATGTTCCGGCAACAAAATCTGCTAGAAAACCATCGACACCTATCTCATCAAAATCACCAATAAAAGAATCAAATAAATCAACTTTGGCGTAGGCCTCGCCGTCTGGTAGTAGTAAGTTATCAAATGATTCAACGTCTAATACATAATCAACTTCAACAATAATAGAACCTGAGCCTTCCACATCAAGAACAAACTCACCAATAGTGCTGGCAGATCCAACGTTACTGCTAACTGGATCAGCTGAAGCTTCTGCAAATGATGATGCACCGAATAAACCTGAGTTAGTTGCAGTGCCTTCAGCCATAGGGCCTAGGAAAGAGTCAAATGTCATACCATTATTTGCAACATCAGCTATTCCATCTGTAGCGAAACTGCTTGATCCTAGGAAATCAGTTGTAGATAGTATAGATACAGAACCAGTCTCTGTGATGGTAATACTTGAGACGTCTGCAAGTGATCCAGCAAATGCCGCAAAAGCACTTGGTGTGCTAACCAGCATTAGTGTTGTTGCTAACACCCCCAATGCATTTTTAAAAATACGATTCATTAAGATCTCTCCCGTAACATAATGTGTTATGTGTTTAAGTAAAACTAAATAAAAGTCTAAGTAGCCGGAGATCAATTTTAATGGCCGTTAAAATATCAGATGATGCTTAGCCGACTACAATTCCTCAGCTATATGATATTTACTTTGAATGACACGGGAATAAAATTTAAATGTCAGTTTTATTACTACAGTTAAAGTGTAATATGAGTTAATTGTTTAGTGTGTGGTATGTGTAATAAAACGATAAGAGTGTGTTGTGGATGTGTAATATTTTTAATTGTTTTATCGGGTCTCCAGTGTTGATGTGAATAATAGAAGACCCGATAGAATTTTTCTTGAAATTTAACTGCTGCTTTCTTCGATCATCATTTCTTGTAAATAATTTTCTAAGCCAGCAAACTTAATGCGATCAAACTGTTCTTCAATCCAATCAATATGTTCTTCTTCACTCTCAAGAATGTCTTCAAACAATTCTCTTGAAGTATAGTCGCCGACAGTTTCACAATAAGCGATGGCATCTTTTAAATCTGGCACTGCTATCATTTCTAATTGTAAATCACACTTAAGCATCTCTTCAGGAGATTCACCAATTAAAAGTTTTCCCAATTGTTGTAAGTTAGGCAAGCCTTCTAAAAACAAGATACGCTCAATCAACATATCTGCATGTTTCATTTCATCAATAGATTCGTGATATTCGTACTCATTTAATTTATGCAGGCCCCAATTTTTATACATGCGTGCATGCAGGAAATATTGGTTAATAGCAGTTAACTCATTCATTAACACTTTATTAAGAAATTCGATAACTTTAGCGTCACCTTTCATTTTTGATCATCCTTGTTTGATAAGAAGTAGTGCGGAGAATTATAAACTATAATTCGCTAAACAATTGATATGCATTTGGAAACGTAATCGCAGGAGCGATTGATTATCATTTACTTGAAAACGAGCGACTGAGAGATTTACTTGGTGTTATCAGAGTGGCTTAAGCAACGCCGACTAGAATTTGATTTGATGCTTTTACTTCTAGAGTATGATCGTGCGAGCAGTCATTTTTACATTGACGCATACATTGGCGAGCGTGATTCTTACATTCACCACACTGAGTAGCGACACCCAATTCAGATTGGACATCAGTGAACGAGGCAGCACCATTAGAGACTGCTTCTTTTATTTGGCGGTCTGTAACCTGTTTGCAGATACATATGAACATGATGTAAAGGTAATGCAAATGAGAATGATTGTCAACAGCATCTCTAAAGAGATATTTTATAAATGATTAAACTGCATCCTTTTTATATTTAAAAATGTATATAAATTAGATACTTATACAATCTATGTTCAAATTGATACGTACTTATTCTTTATGGGCCGCTTACAGCGTGGGCACGTTATTGCTGTGTATTTGGCTAGCATGGCAGCTATCTGCTCATTTTAATTTTATGTATCCCGTCTGGTATTCCTTGCTGAAAATTGATCAAACGATTGATCAAACCATGCCTCAGCATCTATACAAGAAGGAATTTATTGCTACTAATACAGATGAGCATCATCGCTTATTTTCTGAGATTGTCAGCAGCATCCAAAATAGCGGGCAGGGTCTTGAGCAAATTGAGTTTTACACTCCCACAGGTGAGAAATTGGGTCAATTATTAACTCAAAGTGAGATCATTCATTTGCAAGATGTTGCAAATTTAGTTGATATTTTGACGTGGTTTGCGTTGGTGTTATTAATATTCTGTTTAATGATATTGGCGGCAATCATTTTTTTTAGGGTCAATATGCCTTCTGTGAAAATGCTCAGCGCTGTAATCATTGCCTGTATCGGAATTGTGATATTTGTGATTCTCTTGTCTGGCGCGAAAAAGTTTTTCTATTGGTTGCATACGGTAATTTTTCCAAGTGAACACCAATGGTTTTTTTATTATGAGGAATCCCTGATGAGCACTTTAATGAAAGCGCCAGATTTGTTTGCGCCAATCAGTATCATGCTGTTGCTGACTGGGATAGTTATCTGGCTGATTCACCTGCAGTTGCTTAAAAAATTTGCCGGGTTTAAACAGGCCTGACAATCACCAGTATAATAATCGCAATCAAAGCAAGCACAGGCGCTTCGTTAAACCAACGAAACCATACATGGGATTTTGTATTGCGTTCGTATTTGAAGTCTTTGACAAGTTTGCCGCACCAAATATGGTAAAAAATCAGTAACCAAACTAAACCAAGCTTGAAATGCATCCATAAGCCAGCTCCCATGTAGCCATCCCAGTTTGGAATTAGTAACCACAAACCTAATGCGATAGTGATCACTGCGCCAGGCGTCATAATGCCGAAGAATAATTTTCTTTCCATCACTTTAAATCGTTCATTACTAACGTCGTCTTCAGACATTGCGTGGTAGACGAACAACCTTGGCAAGTAAAAAAGACCTGCAAACCACGTCACCATAAATATAATGTGAAAAGATTTAATCCAAAGCATTGTTATCTCATATAAAGTTGTTCAAATTGATCACGTGTTAGCACGCCGTAGATATAACGGGCCGCATTTTTATTCCAATGCGTAACACATAGCGCTTCAGCATTATTTGAATTAAATAATTGTCTGGTTTTTGCGAGCGTTGCGCGCATATCAATAGTGTCAACCTGTAGACGCTTGGCGGGTATCTCTAGTAAATCGATGGCACTATTGTCCTGGCATTTCTCTGCATACTGAATTAAATCTATGCCTCGTATCAGTGCTGCGGGTTGTTTATCTTGCATAATACAAATCCATTGTGGGCTGTCATTAATGGCTCGACGTATCTCTTCAAGTGAGGTGAGTTGAGGGAGTAAGTGAAAGTTTCTATTCATGACTTTCGCAACACCACTTCTTTGCAACGATTGATTAATAGGGTCTTCACGAAAATCTAAACCACGTACCTGGAGTAACAAATCAAACACGGGAGGTTGTTTGAACAGCTGGCGACAAATCAATTGGGCAACCACAATCGCTAACATGCTTGGCCAAATCACCGCGTGATTGGCGGTTATTTCAAAGACTGCAGTTAATGCGGCTAATGGTGCTTGCAGGCATGCACCCATCATGGCGCTCATGCCAATTAACGCATAGAGCGTTGTATTCTCAATCGGCATGTCAAGGGTTTGATGCAAAAATGTCGCCATGAAAGCACCGCCAACTGCACCAATAACTAAACTCGGTCCGATTAGTCCGGCAGGAATACTACAGCCAACCGAAATAGCCGTAGTAAATAGTTTTGCGATAAGAATAGCGAATAAAACGGCTAACGATAACTCGCCTAAGATTGCTGCATTCAATGTGTCATAGCCAAGCCCCATGACTTGTGGAATAAACACAGCCACCGACCCGGTAATCACACCTGCAAGCGTAAAACGCAGCATTAAATGCAATGATTGTGTGAGTTGAGTAGTGATGCGAATAATCTTTGTGAAAATGGTAGAAGCAATACCAACCAGTATGCCCAGTAAGATTACATATGGCAGTTCAATTAATGAAAGTGAGGGAATATTGCCAGTAACAAATACTAAGTCATCGCCTAACAGGCTGCGCGAGACGCCTGTCGCAGCCACTGCAGCAATGATGATTGGAATAAAACTGGAGAATGTATATTCTAAAATAATCACTTCCATGGCAAAGATAACCCCAGCCAATGGCGTATTAAATGCTGCGGATATTCCCGCAGCAACGCCGCAGGCCACTAACGTGCGAATGGCGTTATTTGGCAAGCCTATGAGCTGTGGCAGATAGCTGCCGACAAAAGCGCCCAAGTGAATTGATGGTCCCTCACGCCCCATGGAATGCCCGCTGGCTAGAGCGATTGTGGCGCCAAAAAATTGCAGGATAAAGCCGCGTAAACGCAGATAGCCCTCGTGGTATCGCAGACGTTCAATCACATTTACCACGCCGACTGAATGGTCGGGCTTGGCTACCAGTTTGAATAACAGTCCCAGCAAAATCGCACCTATCACAGGTGCGATGAATCTTGTGCTTTCTGCGAGTGCTTCAAAGTTTTCTGTCGAGTTATCAGGCAACCAGAAGCTTAATGTGCTGTCTATAAGTCGTATGAATGCAACAATTGTCACGCCTGTGATCAATCCAACCAGCAAAGCTAACAGCGATAGTTGAATTAATGCATCAGGTTTGGCAGTTTGCAGGCGAAATTCGTCTAAACTGTCTACGATTCTGTGGCTTAGCGGCAGCTTGGGCTTCATCGGTGTATTATGCCACGCTAACTTTATTTGCGGACGTTAAGTTCGTTACGACCAAATATTGAATTGACTTGTTGGAAATTGATTAAATGATCAGCGTTGGAATTGTTGGTGCTACCGGGTATACCGGCATCGAATTAATTAGATTGCTCAGTGCACACCCAGAAATAGAGATAAATACCATTACTTCACGCAGTGAAGCCGGTCGTTCGCTTGCATCTTTAGTGCCTAACTTTTTCACCTTGTCGCACTTACATTTCCAGGAACCAAGCACGCAAGTGTTAGCGCAGTGTGACTTAGTTTTCTTTGCGACGCCTAATGGTACCGCAATGAAAATGACTCCAGACTTGCTGTCTTCAGGGACACGTGTAATTGATCTGGCGGCAGATTTTCGTATTAAAGATGTTGCTCTTTGGGAACAATGGTATAAGCAAAAACATGCATGTCCAGAGTTGGTCGCACAGGCCGTGTACGGTTTACCAGAATTAAATCGCGAGCTGATCAAATCTGCACAGCTGGTGGCTAATCCGGGCTGTTACCCAACCTCAGTGATTCTGGGATTAGCACCTTTATTAAAGAACCAGCTGGTAGATCCCAGCCAGCTTATTGCAGACACCAAGTCAGGTGTCAGTGGTGCGGGTAGAGGAGCTAAAGTTGGCACTTTGCACGCCGAAGTGAGTGAGAATTTCAAAGCCTATGGTGTTGGCGGGCATCGTCATCAGCCAGAGATTAGTTCCATATTGAGTACATTGACTCCCGCTGAACCTGTGCAAGTAACCTTTGTTCCTCATTTATTGCCAATGAATCGCGGAATTCATGCCACACTATATGCCTTGGCTAACGAAGACGAGAAAAACTTAACACAGCTGTATCGAGAGCATTATCGTAATGAACCATTTGTCACTGTGTTAGATGAGGGGATGCATCCAGAAACGCGCGCAGTAAGAGGGACAAATCATTGTGTCATGTCGGTCAATCGTGTTTCTGATAAACAGATTGTTGTCCTTTCAGTGATTGATAATTTAGTTAAAGGAGCCGCAGGCCAAGCGATTCAAAATATGAACTTAATGTATAGCTTACCTGAAACATTGGGCATCGAAGCGACAGGCTTATTACCCTAGCTTGGTTTTGGAACCATTGTGAAAAAAGTAAAAGTCAATGTGCCGCAATTAGAGAAACTCTCTATGAGCGTATACAACCCAGGCTTAAAAAGGATTCAGATACTTGTGTCAATCCTGGCTGCGGTGTCTGTTGCATGGGCATTTTACGAACTTGGTGCCTCAGGTATCGATTTTCCATTTGAGGATAATCAAAAAAGTATGGCTGAAATGCGTATAGACCTTGGCAAAGCAAATAAAGATATTAAACATTTGCGTAAAGAAGTCGCTCGTTTGACACGTTCAACTCAGGTTGAATTACAAGCGGCCGAACAGATTAAGCAGACACTGCGTGAAAAAGAATTAGAAATATTGAAGTTGACCGAAGAATTAGTTTTTTATCGAAGCTTATTAGCACCAGAAAAAGTTAATGCAGGTGTTGAGGTGCGGGATTTTAATTTACGTACGGCCGGTCAAAGTGAATATTACTATGATTTCTTGTTAACTCAGTCGAGCCTCAGTAAGCGAGTAGCAAAGGGCAAAGTCAATCTGGTCATTGATGGTAAGCGAGACGGCGTGATGCATCGGATTGAGTTATTAGACATTGCTTCGGCGACGGGTGACGCTATGAATTATTCATTTAAATATTTTCAGCGCCTGAATGGTGCGTTTGAGTTACCAAAGAATTTCCAACCTAAGAATCTTCTGGTAGAAGTTAAGCCGGCAACTAAGTCGAAGGAACCCATCCAGATTAGCTATTCTTGGAATGAACTCATTAGCGGGAGTTAACATGTTCGGTAAAAAGAAAATTAAAGCAGCACAAATAGACACATTGATTGGTAAGAATACCGTTGTGAAAGGTGATATTCATTACCGAGGAGGCTTGCATATTGAGGGTAAAGTACAGGGCAATCTGATTGCCGAGAGTAATGAAAAAACTGTACTTATCGTGAGTGAAAAAGGTTGTGTTGAAGGGGATGTAAAAGGCCCTGTGGTGATACTAAATGGCATGATTGAAGGTGATGTTTATTCAACAGTGACCCTTGAGCTTGCTCAACATGCCAAAGTTAAAGGCAATGTCTATTACAAATTATTAGAGATGGAAGTGGGTGCTGAAGTAAATGGTAGTTTGATCCATCAGTCTGTGTCTCCCAGCACAATTAAAGAGAAACAAATGAATGATAAGCCAGTCTCAGCCAAAGACACAAAAGTCTCGCCATCCAGAACAGATGAAGTCAATCTAACCACCGGCAACAGTTAATATCTCAATATGAATAGTGACTCTCCGATTGGAGTAGTTGACCAAATTAGTCGGGTTCTGTAGTCTTTTCTGCCAGTATGTAATTTATATGGAGATGCCCACATGGCTTCAAATCAACCTGCTGCAGATTCAGGGATGCCCGCACCATTGATTTTCACAGATGCAGCGGCCGGAAAAGTAAAACAACTCATTGAAGAAGAAAAAAACGATAACTTGAAACTACGCGTATTTGTCTCAGGCGGCGGTTGTTCAGGATTCCAATACGGCTTTACCTTTGATGAAGAATTGCAGGATGGTGATACGTCAGTAATGAATGGTGGCGTCACATTACTCATTGACCCCATGAGTTATCAATACCTAGTTGGTGCAGAAATTGACTACACAGAGGGATTGGAAGGTGCACAGTTTGTGATCCGCAACCCAAATGCTAAAACAACATGCGGTTGTGGTTCATCCTTCTCGACCTAACTGTTAATTGATTGTAAGTAAAAAAGCCCGCATTTGCGGGCTTTTTTTATGCGTGGTATATCGCACCTAAAATGCATGGATGACTCGCCCCGGTTGAGTGATAGGCATTACCAGGTTTCTTTAATAGTGTTTGGCGGGCTAACCATGCAAACGCTGTCGCTTCAACCCAGTCAGGGTCGATACCAAATTCTGCACTCGTGGTTAATCGAATCGGGTATAGGCGTTTGGCCAGTTGATTCATTAGGTGTTCATTGCGGCAGCCACCGCCGCAGGCAATGACCTGTTCGGTGCCATGAGCCCATGCGGTAAGCGCATCTTTAATACTCATCACAGTTAATTCGATTAAGGTAGCTGCAACGTCTTCAGCAGCAATGTCGGTGAACATTTGCACAAAATTTTCTAACCAGGCTAAATTAAATTGGCTGATATCGGCCGATTTGGGGGGGACTTTGCGAAAGTAAGGATGTTTCAATAAGCTCGAGAGTAGCTGTTGGTTAACAGTGCCACTTTTGGCCCACTGTCCATTGTCATCAAAGGCTTTGTGTAAATGTTTACGTGTCCAGACATCGATGAGCGTATTTGCTGGTCCCGTATCAAAACCCATCCGAGGTTGATTAGACTGTTCTGCTAACACCGTTATATTGGCAATTCCACCCATATTCAGTACCACTGAATTTGCTTGCTTGCCTAACCACGCCTGATGAAAAGCAAGAACTAATGGTGCCCCTTGTCCACCTGCGGCGATATCACGTCTACGAAAATCTGCCACCGTCGTAATGTCAGATTTTTCTGCGATGATCGCGGGGTTACCAATTTGAATGGTATAAGGATGATCACAATTTGGATCGTGCTTGATAGTTTGGCCGTGACTGCCAATAGCGATGATTTGTTTCTTGTCGAGCTTAGCTGTATTGATTAATTCCAAAGTGGCCGCAGCAAAAATAGCACCTAACTTAGAATCTAATTGGCCAATATTTTCTAAACTTGTGGGATTGCTTTGAATGGAAAAAATTTCGTTTCTAGTCTTCTCATCGATAGGATAAGCCAAACCTGCATTTTGCGTTATGTTACCCTGGTTATTGATTTCTACTGCAACTGCATCAATCGCATCAGTGCTGGTACCAGATATGAGTCCTATGTAGGTCCCGTTCAAATGTCTAAATACTATTGTTGATTCTGGGCAAGAACAGTTGAAGAGTACAAATCAAGACGAGCGAATTGATCTGCAGTAGTTAGCTTGAATCTCTGCATCTCGCTTTCAGGTAAAGGACGGGCATCAGGTAATTTCACTGTCAGTGGATTACGGTGCACACCATTTACACGAAACTCGTAATGCAGATGTGGGCCGGTCGCGAGTCCGCTTTTACCTACATATCCAATAATTTGACCTTGCTTGACGCGTTTACCGACTTGTGTGTTTTTCGCATATTTATGCATGTGGGCATATAAAGTGCTGTATTGGGTACCATGCTTCACGATAATGGTTCGTCCGTAGCCACCTTTATTGCCGCGGTGAACAATTTTGCCAGTGCCGGATGATTTTATTGGTGTACCAGTAGATGCTGCATAGTCGACACCTTTGTGAGCGCGAATCTTGTTTAGAATAGGATGTTTACGTTTAAGATTGAAACGCGAGCTGATGCGGGCAAAGTCGACAGGGGTACGCAAGAAAGGTTTACGCATGCTGCGTCCGTCTTTAGAGTAGTAATCGGTGTTCCCTTTGCTGTCGGTATAACGAACGGCTCGGTAGTTTTCGCCAGCATTAATGAATTCTGCAGCAATGATGGCGCCATCTTTAATTTTTTCACCATCTAGATATTTTTCTTCATACACAACACTGAATTGATCACCTGTTCTAATATCGAGTGCGAAGTCTATGTCCCAGCCGAATATATTCGCCAGCTCCATGATGACAGCGTCAGACAGGCCTGCGCTTTGGCCAGCGAGGAACAATGAATTTTCAATTGTTGATGATGCGACTTGAGTGCGAACTTCAAAATCACGCACAATTTCATCTACAAAGTAATCATTCTCATTTTTAACTACCTTGAGACGGCGGTTTATGTTTGTTTCAAGTTCAATACCAACCAGATTTTCATCGCTGATGTGGAAATGGATTTTTTGGCCTGGGTAGACAGATTTTAATTCTTTTACTTTGTCTCCCAGCTGCATAATTTTATGCAGTTCGGTATTGAGTTTTTTCTTGCTGAAGATACTCGAGAGGGTGTCACCTTTTTTAATCGTGATTGTCTCGCGAATATCATTAGAGGCAGAATTAAAATTTGGTGTGGAGGACTGCGCAACATGCTCAATGATGTCGGGCGTGTCGGCAGCAGTAACTGGAACAGGTGTTTTTCCTGCTATGTTGTTAGTATCAACAGCGGCCGTGTATTTAACTTGTTGGCTTGTGACTGGCTTAACTTCTAGTGGGAGTTGTATGGTATCGGTGTCTTTGTCAATGCTCGCAACTGCTGTCTCAGCTTGCTCATCTAACGGACTCACTTTTGCAACCACTGCGCCCATGATAGTGAGTACGACAACTGATAAAACTGCGATCATCACGTAATGATGTTGATTTTTCAGTTTACGCGGCTTAGAAGGTAAAGATTGCTTATAATCCATACCTAGTTTTGATCGATATTGCACAGAACTCTTCCCAGTTAATTACTTAGGTTTATTACATGGTATTTTTACTTGAAAATAGACGCCCCTATGTGGGTCGTCAATTCTCTAAGTGTGCAGACGTGAAAGATAACCTACTGAACGAACAAAAACTATAGTTTTTGCTTATAAAAGAGGCAGATAATGGAGAATCCTACAGTGCTGGAAGAGATAATGCGGGGATGCGAGGAGATTTTGCTTGAAAATGAGCTTAAGGAGAAGCTTGCTCTAAAGCGGCCGCTGAGAATAAAAGCGGGATTTGATCCGACTGCCCCCGATCTTCACCTCGGCCATACCGTGCTGATTAATAAGCTGCGCCAATTTCAAGACCTGGGCCATGAGGTGCTGTTCTTGATTGGTGACTTCACTGGCATGATCGGAGATCCGACCGGGAAAAATGTCACGCGCAAGCCACTAACCAGCGAGCAAGTGCTGGCCAACGCTGAAACATACAAGCAGCAGGTGTTTAAGATTTTAGACCCGGACAAAACCACTGTGTGTTTTAACTCTGAGTGGATGGGGGCTATGTCTGCAGCCGATATGGTTAAACTCGCTGCCCAGCATACCGTGGCGCGGATGTTGGAGAGGGATGACTTCCAAAAGCGTTATTCTAGTAACCAGCCGATTGCGATTCATGAGTTTTTATATCCGCTTGTTCAGGGTTATGACTCTGTGGCGTTAAAGGCAGATATTGAACTGGGTGGCACTGACCAGAAATTCAATTTACTCATGGGCAGAGAATTACAAAAAAATGCCGGTCAAGCGCCGCAAGTGATTATGATGTTACCGATTTTGGAAGGATTGGATGGTGTGCAGAAGATGTCTAAGTCGCTGGATAATTATATTGGTGTCAACGATGCACCAAATGACATGTTTGGCAAAATAATGTCAATTTCTGATGAGTTAATGTGGCGCTACTTTGAATTATTAAGTTTTAAACCTTTAGACGAAATAGAGTCTTATAAAGAAAGCATTTCTCAAGGGTTAAATCCTAGAGATGTAAAATTCAAACTAGCTAAAGAGATTGTGGAAAGATTTCACAGTTCACAAGCGGCTGCAGATGCGGAACAAGATTTCATTCAACGTTTCCAAAAAAACCAACTTCCAGAAGAGATTCCAGAACATACGCTAAGTGCGAATGGAGTGCCTTGGATGGTCGGCGCGGCACTGAAAGATGCGGGTCTGGTGGCAAGCACTTCTGAAGCGATTCGCATGATTAAGCAAGGGGCAGTCAAAGTGAATGGGGAGAAAATTGAAAATGCTAAACTTGAACTGGACTTAACTGAAACATTAGTGCTTCAAGTCGGCAAACGTAAAGTTGCCAAAGTGTCATTGGCCAAATAAGAATTCCCAACTAACAACTTACAACTAAAAATATCCAACTAAGAATCTGATGTGCAGTGATCAATAAATAGGAATAGATATTACATATGAGTGATACAGAACCCAGTGATAACGTAGTCGACACTGAAGAAAATGCAGTCATAGAAATCAATGGTGCATCTGAAGAGGGTGACATTGGCCTAGAAGCCCCAGCACTTAAGATCGATTTTGCTGATCTCAAAATTCAAGCCATACAGGTTGTCCAGCAAATCATTGAATGGGCGCAAAGCCCGAAATTCTATGCCCAGCTAGGGATAATTGTTACCGCTTTCTTGCTCGCCTGGTTCGCTAGTAAAGTCATTGGTAAATATCTCAAGCCACCCGCTGTGCCACCTCAAGCGGGTTCAATGGGCAAGTGGCGCGAGGTGTTATATAAATTTAAAGGCGTGCTGTTTTCATTATTCCTGCTGTTGTTTCTGGGAGTAGGGGTTGAAATAGTATCTGCAGCCGTGCAGCAATCGTGGTTAGTGCGCATCGCCCAAAGTCTGGCAGTGGTTGGGTTTATTTATGCGGTTATCACGCAATACATTCAATCTGAGCCGATTAAGAAGTTCGTTAAGTGGGTTGCTATTCCCATTGCACTTCTACATGTATTTGGCTGGCTGGATGATGTCACTGCCTATTTAGATTCAATTAAGTTGCAAATCGGCAATATTTCCATTTCATTGCATG
>CBDHFH010000002.1:0-22500 GCA_965262455.1 Gammaproteobacteria bacterium | reverse complement strand
CGGCAGTACTGCGATGGGGGGACGGAGAAGGCTAAATCAGCCGGCTGTTGGTTGCCGGTTTAAGCAAGTAGGCAGAGGACTTAGGCAAATCCGGGTCCTTAATGCTGAGATGTGATGACGAGCTCCTTTATGGAGTGAAGTGGTTGATGCCATGCTTCCAGGAAAATCCTCTAAGCTTCAGGTACTGTTGGTCCGTACCCCAAACCGACACAGGTGGGTGGGATGAGAATTCTAAGGCGCTTGAGAGAACTCGGGTGAAGGAACTAGGCAAAATTGCACCGTAACTTCGGGAGAAGGTGCGCCCTTGCTGGTGATGAGACTTGCTCTCTAAGCTGGTGGGGGCCGCAGTGAATAGGTGGCTGCGACTGTTTACTAAAAACACAGCACTCTGCAAACTCGTAAGAGGACGTATAGGGTGTGACGCCTGCCCGGTGCCGGAAGGTTAATTGATGGGGTTAGACTTTTGTCGAAGCTCTTGATCGAAGCCCCGGTAAACGGCGGCCGTAACTATAACGGTCCTAAGGTAGCGAAATTCCTTGTCGGGTAAGTTCCGACCTGCACGAATGGCGTAACGATGGCCACACTGTCTCCACCCGAGACTCAGTGAAATTGAAATCGCTGTTAAGATGCAGTGTACACGCGGCTAGACGGAAAGACCCCGTGCACCTTTACTACAGCTTTACACTGAACTTTGAACCTACTTGTGTAGGATAGGTGGGAGGCTTTGAAACGTGATCGCTAGATTGCGTGGAGCCAACCTTGAAATACCACCCTGGTATGTTTGGAGTTCTAACCTCGACCCATTATCTGGGTTAGGGACAGTGTATGGTGGGTAGTTTGACTGGGGCGGTCTCCTCCCAAAGAGTAACGGAGGAGCGCGAAGGTATCCTAAGTACGGTCGGAAATCGTGCGGTTTGTGCAAAGGCATAAGGATGCTTGACTGCGAGACAGACACGTCGAGCAGGTGGGAAACCAGGTCTTAGTGATCCGGTGGTTCTGTATGGAAGGGCCATCGCTCAACGGATAAAAGGTACGCCGGGGATAACAGGCTGATACTGCCCAAGAGTCCATATCGACGGCAGTGTTTGGCACCTCGATGTCGGCTCATCACATCCTGGGGCTGAAGCAGGTCCCAAGGGTATGGCTGTTCGCCATTTAAAGTGGTACGCGAGCTGGGTTTAGAACGTCGTGAGACAGTTCGGTCCCTATCTACCGTGTGCGTTTGAAACTTGAGGGAAGCTGCTCCTAGTACGAGAGGACCGGAGTGGACGAACCTCTGGTGTGCCGGTTGTAACGCCAGTTGCATTGCCGGGTAGCTATGTTCGGAAGGGATAACCGCTGAAAGCATCTAAGCGGGAAGCCTCTCCCAAGATTAGGTTTCACTAGACTCTTGAAGTCTCTAAAGGTCCGTCGAAGACTACGACGTTGATAGGCAAGGTGTGGAAGCTCAGTAATGGGTGAAGCTAACTTGTACTAATTGACCGTGCGGCTTGACCATATAACACTCAAGCACATTGAGTGTTGTGAAGTAACATTTCACACAACATACACTTGATTGATTGCATTTCCAGAATTTGTGTAACTAGACTAGAACCTAGTTACGCAAGCCAGTTTGCTTGGTGACCATAGCGAATGTGACCCACCCGATCCCATCTCGAACTCGGAAGTGAAACCGTTCTGCGCCGATGGTAGTGTGGGGCCTCCCCATGTGAGAGTAGGACATTGCCAGGCATTAATTCAAAACCCTGTTGCTAGTTTTAGTAACAGGGTTTTTTATGGGTGGGACCCAAAGCCAATATTGTGTATCTCGTTAACTAGGCTAATGCTATTTTGTAATAGCTACATATGCTGTGATGCCAATTTGTGAGGCCTCAAAATGTCATGATTGTTTAGGTCGATTTAGAGATAATCGATAACCGACACTTGAGAGAAGTAAGGCTAGGATTACTACAAACACGGCAGTCATTGGTACATTCTCTTGAGCCACTTGAGTCGCACGTGTATATGCCATCGAACTACCTGTTTCCCATTGAGTAAATTCTATATTTATGTAGATATCATCACTAATTAAATGAACAACACCCGCCCTGTCAAGAATGTTGTCTTGTAAGTTTCCACTGCCTAATAGCGCATTCTCCCAAGATGAGAAGGTTAGGTTGGTGTAGTTTGTGGCATCAAAATTCGATGTGGGGTTACCATTGAGTCCAGCAAATGCCCACTGTGTGTCGATCGGGCTCATGTTACTTACATAACCCGTTTCTTTGCCTGGTGCGATGTTATAAATGCCGCGAGTGAATCCTCGAGTAATCCATACATTAGAGGTAATACGGTCTTGATTTTCTTCTAGTGTGGGTAGGCCGATTTTGCTGAAATTTATCGGAGCTGCTGTCCACACTTCGGCAGCGTACACGCTATGAGTGGCTATGAATAATAGAGTTACAACAATGGTTGAAATATTTTTCACTTTTATGTTCCTTTAGTGATGACTAAAAATTTATATTTCATGACGACGGCTTATATGAAATTTTAGTTTCAGATAAATAAAATATTTATGACTAAATTTAACGCGATATTTCATTATCTTGCTTAAGTAGATAAATCGGCAGTAATCGCATAGTCAGTGACGGCCCCTTTCTAAAGCCGATAGAGAGCAATATTATTAATTGATATAAAGTGGCCCTAGTAACAATCTCATAACAAACTGCTCTCTAGCTAATAGATGTTTGGACGAATGATTTTATTCCGAAACTTACGAGTAAATACTTTCGATATGCAACCTATTGGAAGTTTAATGCGCATGCTCTCACGAGGTGAGCTTGCTTAGATGGTGGGGTGTTAATAGCTAAAGGATTAACACTGTTTCATTTGTAGCAGTTAGCTAACTCAGCTAATGGAATCCATCGTAGCTGAGTATTTTTATTCAGAAATACTCTCTATTGCTTCTTTTGAGCGTTTAATTATTTCGGTCCAATTTTCATTTTCAATATATTTGCTTGGCGCAATCCAGCTCCCGCCTACACAAAGAACGTTTTGCAAGTCAAGATAACTTTTCATATTGTCTTTATTAACACCACCAGTGGGGCAAAATGCGATATCGGCGAATGGACCACGCAAGGCGTTTAATGTTTTTATTCCGCCGACAGATTCTGCTGGAAAAAGCTTGAAGGCCTCTAAGCCAAATTCCATGGCTTGCATGATTTCACTACCGGTTGTGACACCGGGTATCCAACTGACGTTAAGACGAGCAGCTTCTTCTGCAAGCGATGGGCTAAATCCTGGACTGATGATAAATGTCACGCCAAGATCTGCAACGCGCTGCAATTGTTCACGATTGACTACCGTGCCTGCTCCCACCATTAACTTGTCACTATAGTCACATAATGCAGCAATAGCTTTTTGCCCTTCGCTAGTGCGAAGTGTAATCTCTATACTGCTAACGCCGCTTGAAATCAGTGCATCGGCCAATGGTTTTGCCAGATTTGCGTTACTAATCTCTACCACTGGCATTACCGGGTAGGCTTGTTTTAGTATCTGTTTGCAGTTCATTTTTATCCTTAAAAAATATCTGAAATAATAATTTAACTATTAATCATAGTATGCGCTGGTATATTGTCTAGTTCGCATTGAGTCTTATATTAAAACATAATCACTACTGCTTATTGAGTATGAGTCTATTTAGTCTCCTGTTTGTTAATGGCAGGAATGTTGCAGAGAGATAGTATGAATCAATCTACAGATATTGTTATATTTGGCGGCACTGGGGATTTATCCTTACGCAAGTTGCTGCCTGCTCTATATCAGTTACATCGCCATGGGATGGCCGATGACTTAAAAAATATCATAGCAACAGGTAGAAGTGACCATGAGCAGGAAGCTTACAAGCAAATAGTACATCAAAAACTGCAACAGTTTTTGCCACAGAAACATTGGTCTGATGAACTATGGTCTAAATTCTCAAGTAAATTGAAATATCAGATGCTAGAGGCTGATATAAGTGATCACTACTCACAATTGCATGACAAACTACATGCGTCTGGCTCTGAAATACAACTTTATTATTTAGCCACACTGCCTTCTCTATATGGTGAAATTTGTCATCAGCTGAAACTTGCTGGAGCAGTCAATGACACTAGCCGTGTCGTGTTAGAGAAACCCATAGGAAATGATTTGGCGAGTTGTCATGAAATTAATGACAAAGTTTCAGAAGTATTTCCTGAACATGCATGTTTTCGCATCGACCACTATCTCGGCAAAGAAACGGTGCAAAATTTGTTAGCAGTTCGTTTTGGCAATCCATTATTTAGACCCGTTTGGAATAACCAATGGATTGATAACGTACAAATTACTGCAGCGGAAACGATCGGTGTTGAAGGTCGTGCAGATTTTTTTGTTAAAGTGGGTGCGCTAAGGGATATGGTGCAAAATCATTTGCTACAAGTACTTTCGTTAGTTGCCATGGAACCACCCGCCTCTCTTGACCCAAATGATCTGCGCGATGAAAAAGTCAAAGTATTAAGAAGTTTGCGCAAAATAGATGAAGACTCAGTTACTCAACATACAGTCAGAGGGTATTATTCTTCAGGAGCAATAAATGATGAAGTAGTGCCTGGTTTTCATGATGAGTTGGAAAATAAAGAAGGTGTTGATACAGAAACATTCGTCGCGCTGCGAGTGATGGTAGACAACTGGCGTTGGACTGGCGTGCCTTTTTATATAAGAACAGGTAAACGTCTGACGTCGAGGCACTCTGAGATTGTTATTGAATTCAAGCGTCAGCCGTTCTTTTTATTTCCAAATACTAATAAAGAGCTCACTAATAAATTAGTCATACGCCTGCAACCAGAAGAAAATATTGTTTTACATACATTAAATAAAAAACCGGGATTAACTGAGCGCTTACGACTACATAGTGTTGAATTACAACTTACGGATGATGATCCAGATCCTGATGACCACTACGATGCTTACGAGCGTTTGTTATTAGATGCTATGAGTGGGGATCAGGCATTATTCATGCGCCGTGATGAGGTGGAGACCGCCTGGCAGTGGGTTGATTCAATCATTGATGCATGGCATGCGACAGACATGCAAGCGCAACCTTACCATGCTGGAACAATGGGGCCGAGTAAGGCAACCGCAATGATTGTACGAGATGGTCGCAATTGGTATGAGTAAGTTCTATGAATTCGCAAACAATCAACACCTCGTTAAACAGTTAAGTGATCATATTGCCAAGAATTTATTAACGAATATTGAACAAAGTGGTCATGCATTGCTGGCTGTGTCGGGAGGTAATTCGCCCAAAGAGTTATTTGCCCATTTAAATAGTCAAACACTCGCATGGCAGAAAGTAACAATTGTCTTGGTTGATGAAAGATGTGTGCCGCCAAGCCATGAAGACAGTAACGAATCGATGGTGCGTAAATATCTATTGAAAAATGCTGCGTCGCAAGCAAATTTTATCGGCTGGACAGCTGATACAAATGACTTGCAACATATTATCAGTCAAGCAAATGAAAAGTTTGAGCATCTATCATTGCCTTTTTCGTGTGTTATTTTAGGCATGGGAAATGACGGTCATACCGCTTCATGGTTTGCTGATGCGCCAGAGTTCAATGATCTGATTGATCCCGCTGCAAGCCCTGCAGTGTGTTTATGCCATCCGACGTCAGCGCCACATACGCGCGTAACACTTAATTATTCTGCTGTTATGCAAACTAAATCAATGTATTTGCAAATAAAGGGTAGTGAGAAAAAGTCAGTATATGATGCTGCGTGTAATGTTAGTTCGAGAGCTGCGCTGCCCATTCATGTGTTATTGAATGATGCCTCTCCATTAGAAATATATTGGACGTCCAAATGAGTACAGGAAATTCTCAAAGTAAACATACGAGGTTACAAGAAATCACTGACAGGATTAATCAGCGCAGTGCAAAAACGCGTGCTGATTATCTTGAGCGTTGTAATAGTATGCGTCAGCAAGGTCCACATCGAGGGCGACTTTCTTGTAGTAACTTAGCACATGGATTTGCCGCTTCAAACACCAACGACAAATTGGCATTACGCCAAACGCAATCACCAAATATCGGCATCGTCACTGCTTATAATGACATGTTATCAGCTCATCAACCTTTGCAGAATTATCCTGAAATTATCAAGGCCGCGGCTAACACCGCCGGGGGTACAGCACAGGTAGCAGGTGCAACTCCAGCGATGTGTGATGGTGTGACACAAGGCTTTGCTGGCATGGAATTGAGTTTGTTCTCACGTGATGTGATTGCAATGTCAACGGCCATTGCGCTGTCACATAATATGTTTGATGCTGCATTGTGTTTAGGCGTATGCGATAAAATTGTCCCCGGTTTATTAATCGGTGCTTTAAGTTTTGGCCATTTACCGGTAATTTTTGCGCCGGCAGGCCCAATGAGCTCGGGGATGCCAAATAAAGAGAAAGCGCGTATTAGACAACAATACGCGGAAGGCAAAGTGAGTCGCGAGGAATTATTAGTTGCTGAATCACAAGCTTATCATAGTCATGGCACATGCACGTTTTATGGCACAGCGAATAGTAATCAAATGTTACTTGAGGCCATGGGGATGCACGTACCTGGTGCGGCATTTGTGCATCCAGATCAACCATTACGTCATGCACTCACTCAACGTGCGGCAACACGTGCGTGTGAAATTACTGATTTAGGTGATGATTATATTTCTATTGGTGAAATAGTAGATGCGAAGTGTTTAGTTAATGCGATAGTGGCATTGCTGGCCACAGGGGGCTCAACAAATCATACCATTCACTGGATTGCTATCGCGCAAGCAGCAGGGATAATTTTAACCTGGGATGACTTTAACGACCTCTCTGAGATTACGCCTTTGCTTGCGCGTGTGTACCCTAATGGCTCTGCAGACGTGAATCACTTTCAGGCGGCGGGCGGGCCTGCCTTTATTATTCATACATTACTAGAACATGGCTTGATGCATGAAGATGTATTAACCGTGATGGGCCGGGGATTAAATCAATATTCACATGAGCCTAAACTGCATGGGGACCAACTCACCTACGCAGATGAGGCTAATAATAACAGTGGTGATCACGATGTAATTCGTCCTGTTGATTCACCGTTTGCCTCTGAAGGTGGTCTAAAGTTGCTGCATGGCAATCTAGGCAAATGCATTATAAAAACATCGGCAGTTGCTGATGAGCATTTATGTGTTGAAGCGCCTGCTAAAATTTTTAGTGATCAAGCCCAACTCGCGGCAGCATATAAGGAAGGCAAGCTTGATTGTGACTTTATTGCCGTGGTGCGTTTTCAAGGTCCCAGTGCTAATGGTATGCCTGAGCTTCATAAGCTCACTCCATTATTAGGCAGTCTTCAAGATCGTGGATATAAAGTGGCTTTAATTACTGATGGCCGCATGTCTGGCGCGTCAGGGAAAGTGCCAGCGGCAATTCATCTGGTTCCAGAAGCGGCTCAAGGTGGCCCAATATCGTGCTTGCAAGAAGGTGATTTAATTCGACTTGATGCAAAAGATGGAACACTTGATGTGCTTAATGTCGATCTTGATAACAGACAAAATGCAACAAGTGATGATCAGCAAAATACTACAGGTTATGGGCGAGAGTTATTTGCTGCGCAACGTAACAATATTACTTCGGCAGACCGTGGTGCAAGTATATTTTTGCTTCAAGGTGCTGACTCTTAATATTTACAGACTTCTAAATTTAAAAAAACTGTTACTATTTCATGCATGAATTAGTCTCAAATAAATACATTAAACCATTTCATGAGTTGGGGTTAAGCGACGTTGCATTAGTGGGAGGAAAGAATGCATCGTTAGGTGAAATGATTAAAAATTTAGCGCATGCTGGTGTAAGTGTCCCTGATGGCTATGCAACGACAGCACAAGCTTTTTGGGATTTTCTCGCACATGAAAATTTGCGTGAACGTATACAACAACGACTTGATGGGTTAGACATTGATAATGTTACCCAGCTGAATCAAGCTGGTAGAGAAATTCGCCAGTGGATAATTGATGCCCCGTTCCAACAAGCATTAAAAGATTCAATTTCAGACGCATATTTAAGTATGTCTCATCGACATGATGAGCATATTGCAATTGCAGTGCGATCGTCTGCCACTGCTGAAGATTTACCTGACGCATCATTTGCCGGACAGCAAGAAACATTTCTAAATGTTAGCGGCATTGAGCAGGTATTGTTGCGGGTAAAGGAAGTCTATGCTTCTTTATACAATGATCGAGCAATTGCATATCGAGTACATCATAATTTTGTGCATGATGAAGTAGCGCTATCAGCTGGACTGCAGCGCATGGTAAGGAGTGATAAGGGTGCCAGCGGCATCATGTTTACACTCGATACGGAATCTGGTTTTGATAGTGTTATTTTTATTACTGCGAGTTATGGCTTAGGAGAGACAATCGTTCAAGGTGCAGTTAATCCAGATGAGTATTATCTCTATAAAGCCAATGTTGAAAAAGGCCTTCCTGCTGTTTTAAGTAGATCGCTTGGTAGCAAACGCATCAAAATGATTTACAACACTGATACGTCTGGCAACGAAATTAAAACTGTGAATGTTGATGCCAAAGATTCAGCGCGATTTTGTTTAACTGATGACTACTTAGATACCTTAGCTAAACAAGCGTTAATAATTGAGCGCCATTATAACTGTCCAATGGATATCGAGTGGGCCCTGGATGGGGAGGAAAACAAATTATACATCGTGCAAGCTCGTCCCGAGACGATCCATAGTCGCAGCAATGTGAATGTGATTGAACGCTATGAGCTTAAACAAACTGGTCGCAACAGTTCTGGTAAAGTGATGACTCAAGGTGCTGCCATTGGTCAAAAGATAGGAGTTGGAAAAGCAAAAGTAATCAGTCGGCTAGAAGATATGAACCACTTGCAGGATGGTGATGTACTGGTTGCAGATATGACGGATCCCGATTGGGAGCCAGTGATGAAACGCGCGTCTGCGATTGTGACTGATAGAGGTGGACGCACATGTCATGCAGCGATTATTGCACGTGAGCTTGGCGTGCCAGCAGTGGTGGGTTGTGGTGATGCCATGCAGACTATTCAAGACAATCAGCAGGTAACAGTGTCATGCGCAGAAGGTGAGGTGGGTTATATCTATGATGGTGAATTAGCATTTAACATCAAGCGTATTGAACTCGATGCTATGCCACCAGCACCGCTAAAAATTATGATGAATGTCGGAAATCCAACTAAAGCAATGTCATTTGCTCAGCTACCAAATGACGGGGTTGGATTAGCACGTTTAGAATTTATCATTAATAACAAAATTGGCATACACCCGCGCGCACTGATTGAATCTGAAAATATTAGCCCAGAACTAAAAAAACAAATTGCAGCACGCATTAGTGCCTATGCAGATCCAGTTGATTTTTATGTAAAGAAAATTATCGAGGGCGTTGCAACCTTGGGTGCAGCATTTGCCCCTAATCCAGTTATTGTGCGTCTGTCAGACTTTAAATCAAATGAGTACCGTAAATTAATCGGTGGACCCGATTTCGAGCCCAGCGAAGAAAATCCTATGATTGGATATAGAGGTGCTTCACGTTATTTGTCTGATGATTTTGAGCCTTGTTTTGAGCTTGAATGCCGTGCATTGCGTTATGTCAGAGATACTATGGAGTTACATAACATTTGGGTGATGGTTCCATTTGTAAGAACATTAAGTCAAGCAAAAGCGGTGGTTAATTTGTTGGCAAAATATGGCTTGGAGCGAGGCAAGAATGGTTTAAAGTTGATAATGATGTGCGAAGTACCTAGTAATGCAATTCTAGCAGACCAGTTTCTAGAGTTTTTCGATGGATTTTCTATCGGTTCAAATGATATGACACAACTTACACTTGGCCTTGATCGCGATTCTGGTTTGGTATCAGATATATTTGACGAACGTGATGACGCCGTGAAGTTTATGTTATCCCGCGCAATTAAAGCATGCGCAAAAGCGAATAAGTATGTCGGTTTGTGTGGGCAAGGTCCTTCAGATCATCCCGATATGGCAAAGTGGTTGTTAGAAGAAGGGATTGAAAGTATTTCCTTGAATCCTGATTCAGTCATCGATACATGGGTGTACTTAGCGGATAGTACTGACGCACGATAATTAACTATCTAGAAAAATCTTTATCGCTGTATTCAATGTCTAATGGATTTGTAGTTTAGTTTGCATGAGACATTGCCCATTGCTGTCAAATAGTCTTCTGGCAAATAATAAAGCCAAGATGTCAACAAACTGTTACATGCAAAATAATATATAACCATATCTTAATATAGTTAAATGCTGTTTTATTTATATAGCAACATAATTAGATATAAATCAGCATTTTATTGCTAATCATTTCAGAATTATTAATTTTCGCATAAGATCACTGCAATCTTATATAAGATATTTTTAGGGGAAAATTAGCCGGCTTTGTGTATAGTCTGAGAGATTGATAATAAATAAAAACGATAAAATAAAGTGAATAATCTTATGACAAACAATCCTCAGTTACTGGAATCAAGTGTTTCATTGCAATTTAATCCACAAAATGTTTTGGAAATTCGAGAAGGTTGCAACACTCCTGAACATTTGCTTAAAAGCATTGTGTTTGCGCGTTTCTTAAAAAAATACAAACTTGAATTTATTAGCGAACTCAGAGCACGCAAAGAAAATCAATTAGAAGCACAAAGCAAGATTAAGTTTATTCAACAAATCAGTGCCAGAGATTTTCTAAAAGTTCTAGAAGCGGACAATGCACTTGATGAGAGCGTTGCAGAAAGAAATATTGCCGTGGTTAAATTTTTTGATGGTGGTTTTCATCATTTTAGAAATATTACTTACTCGCGACTAGTGCGATTACATAATGAAGTAGTCACAGACGGCTCAGAGACGCCAGACTCAATTAAAGATCTTGTGACCGATAAAGCAGCCAAGCTGTCTGAATTAATTATCGAAACTCGTCGTTTATTAATGAAGAATGTTGGCCTTGAGACAGGTGTGCGTCGTACTGCCGGTATGGACGCTCATCCTAGTGTGACAGCGGGAGAAATTTCGGGGCATTATTTAAATTTACCTTCAGACTACGTATCACTTTCTTCTGTGCCTTTGACCATCGCTGCCGATATTCGTACAGGTGTTGATTACCATACTGCCGCCAATCGACGTGCTTATCCATTTTTTGAGTTGGATCATAATCCATTTAAGCATGATGAATTTGTCGCTGAGGACTGGGTTGCGGTGCCGCTAAGAGTGGGTGCTTGGTTAATTGTTGCGTATTTACATAAGTCCAATGGCTTTATTGAAATCGAAGCAGGTTTATTGAATTTATTCCCATTTGCAGAAGCTGAAGACATTCTAAGTAATAGGAAACCTGATGGAGTGTTTATATTTGGCTGTCCTTCCTCAGATATGAATGATTTGGGATATTACTGGGATGAACAAAATGATTTGCTTGTTGGTTTGGTGCCCGGTCTTGATGAATGCCAATACTTTGGTTACGGCAAAAAGCCAATTCTTACATTACACAATGTACTAGCAATACGTGCTGGCGACCTACCACTACATTGTGGTTGCACACGCTATGTTTGTCATTTCGATGATGAAACAAATGAGCCATACATCACTGAGATGTTAGTCAAAGCAGATGATATGGGGCGTGCAGTGCTAGAAAAAGGTGAAGATGGTGTAGAGCGACCAATATTTTATGGTACTGAAACGGGTGCATTCGCTTGTCTTGATGGTTTTAGTGAGCATGCCAAAATGCAAATGTTGGGTAGAGAGGTAGGCTACAACAAAGAATCCGGATCAAACGCGAGACAAATTGTGCCAGTAGCAACTGTTGATGAGGTCATGACTGGCCATGCGCTTGACGGTCTTATGTATAACAACAACTTCAATATCATCGCGGAAGGGGAGCAAACCATTTTTACAGATATGCCTATCATGGATGCAATTGAACAATTCCGTAAAGGTGAACGTGTCGCAGCGGGTAGTACTCAGACCCACCGTGGAAAAAAGGAAATCAGTTATTGGGCAAATCCTTTCCCAATGTTAGAAGATAAAGAAGGAAAAGTGTTACATCCCGATCTGCATGAGAAATTCATTGTTCTTGAAAAAGATTTCATCAATACCATGGAAAAGTTAGTCAGCAAAAAAGAGATGCGTGTTGGTGTTGTGAATAGCCAAATGATGGCTGGTTGTTATGAACATGTCTCAGATGAAGATGTTGCCAGATGTGGATTTTCCAGTCGCGAAGAAATTGAGCAGGAAGGGCCTGTACGTCTTGCACAACATATGATTGATATGATTAAAGACATTGCCAATGAAAAGCGCGCAAGAAATGGCGGCAAGAGCAAGTCTGAAAGTGTCACGATTGCGCTCGTCGGAGATAGTCGCACGGGCAAGTCAGAAACGGCAGAAAAAATGGAAGGAATATTGGATCTGCAATTAGTGTAACAGGCTAGTTGCTTTAGATGTGATCTTGAAATTCCTCAAGATCACAGGACTTAGATAATTCAACAAGTTCTGAACGTGTTTTGGCATGCATTTTTGACATTACGCTGCTTCTGTGAACTTCTACAGTTCTCTTGCTAATGTTTAGCAGCTTAGCAATGTCTTTGTTAGTTAACTTGGCGTGATCTTTTACCAGCATAAACATTATTTGCTTTTCACGTGTTGTAAGCAGTTCACAACGACAATTTATTTCTTCGTGTGAATGTTTTAATTCACGGGTATAAGTATCAACAGCTAATGCGCTGTGTATACTGTGTAATAAATCTTTTTTCACAAAGGGCTTTTCAATGAAATCAATTGCCCCAGATTTCATAGCCTGTACAGACATTGGTATATTACCTTCACCAGTAATGAAGATGATAGGTGTATCTATGTTTCTTTCTTTGAGTGTACGCTGAAGCTCGATGCCGGACATTTCAGGCATCTCAATGTCAGTAACAATACAGCCTGGCTGATCTTTATAATGGCTTAAGAATGCAACAGCAGATGCGAACTCTTGTGTTTTCAGGCCTTCAATTGCCAGCGACATGGAAATTGAATTTCTCACAGCATCATCATCATCAATAATATGCACAGTGGGTTTATTGGGAGCACTATTCATGGATGTCTGTGTGTAGCGGAATAGTAAATACGATGCGTGTTCCATTGGTGTGTGCAGTGTCGTGCCAGATCTTTCCTGCATGCAAGTTAACAATATAGTTACATATGTTGAGTCCAAGCCCAGTTCCATTAGGTTTTGAGGAGGTCTTAGGCATTAGTAAATTATCGAGTAACGCATGATCAATGCCAGGGCCATTGTCGGTAATGGCAAACTTAATCATCTCATTGTCAGTCTTGTTGCAATCAATATCAATTTCACCTTGATTAAATTCACTCAATGCTTCGATACAATTAGTCGCTAAATTTAGAAGTACCTGTTGTATTTGGATAGGGTCTATATTTGCCGGTGGAAGATTATTGCTGATATTGACGTTTAAAATAATGTTTTTCTTGGTTATGTCATGGCTCAATAAATTAACGGTGTCTTCGATCAGTTTATTTATATCAACGAAAGTGCGTGTCGGAAGTCGCTTCTGTGTAAATGCGCGATAACGCTTAATAATCTCTCCTGCACGTAACGCTTGGGTGGTGGCTTTTTGCAGAGAATCATAAATTAGTGAGGAATGTATATTATCTTTTTCGATCGCTGATAGGGCAGTGTCACAGTACTGGCTAATTGCAGTAAGTGGCTGATTAAGCTCATGTGCAAGTCCAGAAGAAAGCATGCTGGCAGTATTGATACGACCCATATGCGCAACACTATTTTGTAGTGACTTCTCTCTGTCTTCGGCTTCGACTCGATCAGAGATATCTCTGCAGATTATCAAGAACGTATTGCTATGTGGTCCATTCGACTGGATCTGACAATCAACAGGGTAGGTTGAGCCATCACTGCGTTGATGAGTGCCGGTAAAATTAATTGGCGTGGAAAAAAATGATTTGTCAGTATTTAAATAACTTTCTATTAACTCACCAGGTAACTGGATAAGAACCTCACTCCATAATAGCTCTGTTAGTTTTTGCAGACTGATGCCGATACTTAACAAGGCAGCTCGGTTTGCATACTTAATTTTGCCCGTGGATCTATCTACTAAATAAGTTTCATCAGGAGACATTTCGATTGCGCTGCCAAGTTGAAACTCTTTCGATGCTTGATAAATATTTAACTGTCGTCTAGCTTCGATAAGTGCTGTCGTGGTGGTGGCCAGATTTTTTAATTGTATGCGTTGTTGCTGAGTGAGCTCTCTGGCTTGATAATCCATAACGCACAAAGTACCAAGTGCATAACCATCGCTTGTTATCAGGGGTGCACCAGCGTAGTAACGCAAATGAGGCTCCCCTGCTACCACAGGACTATCATGAAATCTGTTGTCTAAAGATGCGTCTTTAATTTCAAAAATATCTTTTTGGGTGATGGTGTGAGGACAAAATCCAATATCGCGTTGGATATCACTGACCCCGTCTAAACCAAATGATGATTTTAACCATACGCGTTCACTATCGACCAAGCAGACTAGCGATATCGGCATGTCCAGTAATGCAGCGAGGGTATCGGTAATGCTGTCGAACAGTTGCTCAGCAGGCGTATCCAGAAGCCCGGTATCATTTAACGCCTCAATGCGTTCTTGCTCGTTGGCTGGATGAATTGCTGACTGCATGAAGTGGAAATTTCTATTCTTTAAACATAGACCAAATTATTGATAGATTACTTACGTATTGATGCGAAGAAAGTCTTATTTTGTTCGAACTTTACGTATAAATACGTATATGTACTGTCTAATAGACTTACTTACTCCCTTATTCGAGGGCGTGGTATGGAAAATTGTCATCTCGATATACCCATATAAATTATAATGTTAATGATATGCATCTTATTGAGAAGTAAATTTCCCGTCCATCCAGAAATCATTGGCTATCACCGTAAAAAATTAGAGGATTGATCAGTCCCGCCGACTATAGAGCCTGATTGATAACGCAATGTTTTGAGTGGCTTATATGACTATAGATACTAATGGTGTGGGTAATAAATTTTATTTCGATCTAACAGCAAGGTTCTCACGTTCTGTCACAACGCAGACGAATTACACTGCGAACACACAACCGACACGCATAGAATCTACTGGGGAGAGCAATTACTCTCGGGCGAATGCGTTTACTTTACTTGAGAGAACGCTGACTGACAGCTTGGGTAAACGCGTCGAATTGGGCAATGAGCAACGCTATGATTCCCCAGTGCTTACAATTGCTAAGAATGTATTGTCTTTTGTGCGTCAAGAATTAAGAGAAGCGCGCAATGCTGGTGCCAGTGAGCAACAATTACAAGCTATTATCAACCAAGCGAGCGAGGGTATTGAAAAAGGCTTCAATGAGGCCAAAGATATTTTACAAGCCAGATTTGAGTCTAACCCAAGATTGGAGCGACAAATTGAAAGAGCATTTAATCGGATTCAGCGCGGATTGCAGCGATTAGATAATCGGTTTGCGCCCAATGTTGATGAAGTTGTCGCGCAACAAACATCACGCCCTGATAGTGCAAGCACTAAGCAATTAAATACTAATCCAATCGTAGGCAATAATGCTGATGAAAAGACTTCATCGCCAGTACCAGCCACAAATACACCATCAACACAGATTGAATTTATAAAAACAAGAAATGTTGAACGCACGCGTAGTTTTCAACTCAGTATCCAAACACAAGAGGGTGATACCGTCAATTTCAACATAGAGAAATCATTCACTAAGCAAGTGCAAAAACAAGCGACGCTCAATGACGAAGGCATCTCAGTAAATATCGATAAACAAATTCAGCGCAACAAACAAGTCACATATCAAGTGTCTGGCGATATTAATGCTCAAGAACAGGCTGCTATAGATACTCTGGTGAATAAGATTGATCGTCTTGCAGATAAATTTTATCGCGGGGATTTTGCTGCGGCTTTCCAGAAAGCATCTCGCATAGGAATTGATGCAGAACAGCTAGCTAACTTTTCATTGAACTTGCAATCAATTCGCACAGTTCAAGTGGCTAAGACCTATCAGGAAGTGCAGGGTATTCCTGCGTCCCAACAAACACCATCTCCAGTGGAGTCGTTAGGCGAATTTGTTGCAAATGTTGCAGAGGTGGCAAATGACCAAGCCGTCACAGAGGTGGTGGCAGACCCAGTGCCGGTGGCGACAGAACTATTCAAGCAAATCGCTATAAGGGATGAGCGCTATGCGCAATTAGTATTTGAACAAAGTTCAGAAGTTGCTGAGCAAGTCATTGAAGGTATCGCTGATTTGGCTGAACAACAAGCGGCTTAGTGAATTAACTTATACTTGTAGTGATGAGTAACGAGCCTGTAGTTATGAGTGTTACGATGAGTCTCGTGTTGAAATAGCTTTTAGAGATAAACAGTTCGCGTTTAAGTAAGTAATCAACCACGAGCAAATAAATAAAGGCAAATATTAATACCGCAATCGCGACATTCACATTAGCGATGAGCAATGATAGCCATGCGAATATTGCAATCACATTACTAATAATAAAGAGCGGTTTGGGTGTTTGGGTGCGATAAAATATAGACGTGCCGAGGTGCACTCCCGCGATAAAAGAAACAATAATAAGTGCGAGTACAGCAGAAATATTGCTGACAGAACCCAGTCCTTCCAGAGTTTCAATCCCTGAATATAGCATCATCGCGCAAGCAATAAAGGGCAATGCGCCTGCGTAAGTTACTAATATGTATAAGTTATCTTTAGTAAGCATGCTGCTATCCGAGTGTTTCTTTTGACATACTAATCTAGAATAACTTTTTCTTCTACCTTGCTGGCTAATTAATTTTTTAAACATTACATTTGAAAAATTACTACGCTCAAAAGCTCACTGCGCATGTTATTCTTGATAAATGTTTTCGCTTGCTACAACAATGTTTTACATGCTCTCGGCTTATATTGCATTTCTGATTGGTTCATCCGAACAGTTGAGCATTTATCTTATTTTGCTCGTGCCGATTGGCTTTGTGTCAGGTTACTTGCTGGATCGTCTCAATAGCGTCAAACAGTTATGGCACGACAATCCAAAGACAATCTATAGAACGATCGCATTGCGTTACGTTATTTTTTTAGTCGTGTCGGTAGTTTTTCTTCTTGTAGGACTGTTGTTTGCCACAAAGATGTGATTCAGTATTAATAGCAACAGAAAAAACAATCACAAAAAAAGAATGACACATGAGTGACTTATGATGATGTTAACTATTTATACTTGGCGATAACCAGAAAGACGAATGTCGAATATTATTCCGTTTAAAAAACGTCGCGTTAAAAAACTCGGTTTGTGTCAACACGGTCACCACAAATGGCATGTGGTCAAAGACAGTCAATTTGACTCAAAGCAGGGTAAATTAGTCACAGTTTATAAGTGTTTGAATTGTGGTAAGCAGAAAGTTAAAGCCCATTAGTTATAGATAAATACAAAGTTATAATTTAACTTTTTACTTTAACTGCATGATTTTAAATGACTAATTACTTTCAAGTTATTGTGTTTGATTGCCACTCAACTGATATACATCGTGTGTATAGCTCTCTAGTATGCTTGCTAGTGTAAACTCGACTGCATTATAATTTGCGGCCCTTTGGCTACTTGAGCTGGAGCTGCTAAGTAGTGATTTTATAAAGAAATTTAGCTTCCCTATTTATCAATTTAACATTAACGCGGAACCTCTATGCAGAATACTTACCCGCCTGCAAAAGGCCTATATGATCCTGATTACGAACATGACTCCTGTGGTGTTGGTTTTGTTGCAGACATAAAAGGTCGCAAGTCACATGCCATTATCGAAAATGGTTTAACCATCCTTAAGCGTCTGGTTCATCGAGGTGCATGTGGGTGTGAAGAAAATACTGGCGACGGCGTAGGTATGTTAGTGCAAATGCCGGATAAATTTTTCCAGAAAATTTGCCCTAGCGTAGGTATTAATTTACCGCAGTTAGGTCACTATGGCGCGGCATTGGTATTCCTGCCCAACGATGCCAAGCAATCAAAACATTGCCAAGACATTATTGAACGTACCATAGCTGATGAAGGTCAGGCTGTACTTGGCTGGCGTGAAGTGCCGACTGATGATTCTAGTCTAGGGCCGACCGCAAAATTGGGCGAACCAACATTCAGGCAACTATTCATTGCGCGCAGTGAAGATATTAAAGATGCACAAGCCTTTGAAAGAAAACTGTATGTCATTCGCAAGTTGATTGAGAACGAAATCTGGAATTCAGATTTATCCGAGCGTGATCGTTTTTATATACCTTCACTATCCTCGCGTACTTTTATATATAAAGGCATGTTGACTGTTTCGCAGCTGGAGTTGATGTATCCAGATATCTTGGATCCCGATTTCGACTCGGCGCTGGCATTAGTTCACCAGCGTTTTTCTACCAATACATTTCCGGCATGGCGTTTGGCGCATCCGTTTCGCTACGTTGCACACAATGGTGAAATAAATACCGTACGAGGTAATGCCAACTGGATGCACGCCAGAGAATCATTATGTGAGTCAGAATTATTTGGCGATGATCTAAATAAAATATTTCCTATCTGTGTTGATGGAGGCAGTGACTCAGCCACATTTGATAACGTCATTGAATTTCTACATATGGGTGGACGACCATTATCTCATGCAGTGTTAATGATGATTCCAGAAGCCTGGAGTGCACATCAAACAATGAGTGATGAGCGCAAAGCATTTTATGAATATCATGAATGCTTAATGGAACCATGGGACGGACCAGCATCAGTAGCATTCACTGATGGTGAAGTGATTGGCGCGGTACTAGATCGGAATGGACTGCGACCTTCACGCTACTATGTCACCAAAGATGACATGGTCGTGATGGCATCTGAAGTCGGCGTGCTGGAAATTCCGCCTGAAGATGTAGTAATAAAAGATCGCTTACACCCTGGGCGTATTTTTCTCGTCGATATGAAACAGGGAAGAATTATTGACGACGAAGAATTGAAAAAAGAATTTTCATCTCAGCATCCTTACCGCGATTGGCTGAATGAAAATTTAGTGCCGATTGATAAATTGCCTAATGCAAAACAAATTCACGGTACTGACAGCGATACATTGTTGCAGCGTCAACAAGCATTTGGTTATACGCATGAAGATTTGCGCGTGTTAATGGCGCCGAAAGCCGCGAAAGGTGCTGAACCCATTGGCTCGATGGGTGTTGATGCCTCACTGGCAGTGTTATCTAATCGTTCTCGTTTGTTATATGACTATTTCAAGCAGTTATTTGCACAAGTTACTAACCCGCCTTTAGACGGCATCCGCGAAGAACTTGTCACGCAAGTCGCTACGGCGATAGGCCCGGAAAAGAATTTATTAAACCCAACTCCAGACAGTTGCCGTCAAATTTCGTTATCAACTCCCGTACTAACCAACGAAGAGCTAGCCCGTGTACGTGATATGGACATGCCAGGCTTTAAGTCGGCGGTGGTGCCTATTCTTTACCCGGTGGCAGAAGACGGGGCCGGCCTGGATGCTGCTTTACAAAAAGTTTGTAAGCAAGTTGATCAGGCAATTGCGGATGGTTATACCTACATAATTTTGTCTGACCGTGGCGTTGATGCCACGCTCGCGCCTATTCCTGCACTGCTTGCGACAGCGGGTGTGCATCATCATTTAATTCGCAATGGAATGCGCACGCACGTAAGTATCATTTTGGAATCAGGAGAGCCGAGAGAAGTACACCATTTCGCTGTACTACTTGGTTATGGTGTGGGTGCAGTCAATCCTTATCTTGCTTTTGAATCATTAGGTGATCTGATCGGTAAAGGTTATGTTCCTGAAATGGAACATGATGTTGCTGTGAAGAATTTCATTAAAGGTGTGAGCAAATCGCTAATTAAAATTATGGCTAAAATGGGCATTTCAAGCGTGCAGTCATATCGAGGTGCGCAAATTTTTGAAGCCATTGGTTTAAACAAAGCCTTCGTAGATAAATATTTTACCTGGACGGCATCGCGTATCGGCGGCATAGGTTTGGAAGAAATTGCTGCTGAAATCAGTGTGCGCCACCACAATGCATTTCCAGAGCGTCCTGCTAAAAAGCCAGATCTTGAGTGGGGTGGTGAGTATCAGTGGCGGCGCGATGGTGAATATCACTTGTTTAATCCTGAGACAGTATTCAAATTACAGCACGCAACGCGTTCTGGCCAGTATGAAATATTTAAAGAATACACGGACCGAGTTGATAATCAGAGCGAGCATCTTGCTACCTTGCGCGGTCTGTTTGAATTTAACTTTGCAAAAGAGCCAATCTCGATTGATGAAGTTGAGCCGATTGAAAAAATCATGAAGCGTTTTTCCACTGGGGCAATGTCATACGGTTCGATTAGTAAGGAAGCACATGAAACACTTGCTATTGCAATGAATCGCATCGGAGGTCGTTCAAATACCGGTGAAGGCGGTGAGGACCCTGATCGTTTCACTCCAGATGCAAATGGTGACTCGCGACGAAGTGCCATTAAGCAAGTCGCGTCCGGACGTTTTGGTGTCACCAGTGAATATCTGGTGAATGCGGATGACATACAGATTAAAATGGCTCAGGGTGCCAAGCCAGGTGAGGGTGGACAATTGCCCGGCACTAAAGTGTACCCATGGATAGCTAAAGTTCGTCATTCAACTGCGGGCGTGGGCTTGATCTCTCCACCACCACATCATGATATTTATTCGATTGAAGATTTAGCGCAGCTGATTCATGACTTAAAGAATTCAAATCCTGAAGCGCGAATACATGTCAAGTTGGTTGCCGAAGTTGGCGTGGGCACAGTCGCTGCTGGTGTCGCAAAAGCGCATTCTGATGTAGTGCTTGTTTCTGGTTATGATGGCGGTACCGGCGCCTCGCCAATGAATTCACTAAAACATGCTGGATTGCCTTGGGAGTTAGGTATCGCGGAGACGCAACAAGTGTTAGTGCAAAATGGCTTGCGTGACCGCATTGTTGTGCAAGCAGATGGGCAAATGAAAACGGGGCGTGATGTTGTTATTGCAGCGTTGCTCGGTGCAGAGGAATATGGTTTCTCAACTGCGCCACTTGTTGTTATGGGCTGCATCATGATGCGTGTATGCCACCTCAATACTTGTCCAGTGGGCGTTGCTACTCAAAATCCTGAGTTACGCAAGAAATTTACCGGCCAACCTGAGTTTGTAGAAAACTTCTTCAAGTTTATCGCCGATGAAATTCGCGAATACATGGCGAGTTTAGGTTTTAGAACCATGGATGAAATGATCGGCCAAGTAGAAAAATTAAATGTGCGCAAAGCGCTTGATCATTGGAAAGCAAAAGGTTTGGACTTTTCGCAAATTTTGCACAAGCCCACACCGCATGCAGGCACAGAATTGTACTGTATTCGAGAGCAAGACCACGGCTTAGAAAAATCACTGGATGTCACGACACTTGTGCCACAATGTAAAGACGCGCTGGAAAATCAACAACCCGTTGATTTGATTGTGCCGGTGCAAAATATTAATCGCAGTGTTGGCACCATCCTTGGATACAACATTACCAAGCGATATGGTGGAACAGGGTTGCCTGATAACACGGTGCGCTTACATTTCAATGGCTCGGCAGGCATGAGTTTTGGTGCCTTTGTGCCGCGAGGCGTCACCATGACGTTAGAAGGTGATGCTAATGATTACCTGGGTAAAGGCCTATCAGGAGCGAAAATTATAGTATTTCCTCCAAGCACTCCAGCTTTGTACCTGAACAAAATATCATTGTAGGGAATGTATGTTTTTACGGAGCCACTTCAGGTGAAGCCTATATTCGCGGCATTGCCGGTGAGCGTTTCGCCGTCCGTAATAGCGGAGTCAGTGCTGTGGTTGAAGGTGTCGGTGATCATTGTTGTGAATATATGACGGGTGGTCGCGTTGTTGTGATTGGTTCTACCGGCAGGAATTTTGCTGCAGGCATGTCAGGTGGCATTGCCTATGTGCTAGAAGATAAAGACAAGTTTGCCATCAACTGTAACCAGGATATGGTGCTACTAGAGTCATTAGACGATGATGATGTTGATGCGGTTAAAGAGTTGCTAACCAAGCACGCTGAATACACCAAGAGTACAGTGGCAGAAAAAATATTATCTGATTGGTCAAGTTACCAATCACAATTTATTAAAGTAATGCCGAAAGACTATAAGCGTGTGTTGGAAGCAATTAAGCGCGCCAAAGCGCAAGGCACTTCTGTAGATGAAGCGGTAATGGAGGCTGCACATGGCTAGAGTGGATGGATTCATAGAGTTTAAACGACTTAAACAGCCATATCGTCCGGTAGAGGAAAGACTGCACGATTGGAATCAGGTCATGGATGCATGGCCTTCTGATCAATTGAATGACCAAGCCGCACGCTGTATGGATTGCGGGATTCCATTCTG
>CBDHFH010000001.1:0-30465 GCA_965262455.1 Gammaproteobacteria bacterium | reverse complement strand
AGTAGAAGGGAACATTTATACACGTATTATGAACCCTACCTCTTCAGTGTTGGAACAACGCATTACTGCGATGGAGGGCGGTGTTGGCGCCTTGGCACTGGCCTCGGGAATGTCTGCTATCACCTATGCAATTTTAGCCATCGCACAGCAGGGAGATAATATAGTCTCCACATCAACTCTATATGGCGGCACATATAATTTATTTGCCCATACCTTGCCGCGCTTGGGTATTGAAGTTCGTTTCGTTGACCAGCATGACATCGACGGCATGGCGACATTGATTGATGACAATACTAAAGCCATATTTGCTGAAACTATTGGTAATCCCGCAGGCAATGTTCTCGATATTCAGGCAGTGGCTGACATGGCCCATCAACATGGCGTGCCGTTGATTGTTGATAATACTGTTCCTTCACCCTATTTATGCAGACCCTTTGATCATGGTGCTGATATTGTGGTGCACGCATTAACTAAATATATGGGTGGACACGGCACATCAATTGGAGGAATTGTTGTCGACTCGGGTAAATTCCCATGGGCACGACACGCCAAACGTTTCCCGCTGTTAACGCAACCGGATGCTTCATATCATGGTGTGGTCTACACAGACGCGATGGGCGAAGCGGCTTTTATTGGACGTGTGCGTGTTGTGCCATTACGTAATATGGGCGCTGCCATTTCACCGTTCAATAGTTTTCAGATTCTGCAAGGGATTGAAACTTTGGCTGTGCGCATGGATAGGCATTGTGAAAATGCACTGTCAGTCGCGGAGTATCTCCAAGACCACGAGCAAGTCAGCTGGGTTCGTTATGCGGGACTGGATAATCATATTGATAAGCCACTGGCTGACAAATACATGGGTGGTCGAGCTTCTGCGATATTAAGTTTCGGCATTAAAGGCGATGCTCAGGCCGGCGCTAAATTTATCGATGCACTCAACTTGATTGTCAGGTTAGTTAATATTGGTGATGCAAAATCACTGGCCTGTCACCCTGCCTCAACCACACACAGACAGCTCTCCACAGATGAATTAGAAAAAGCAGGCGTTAGTGAGGATTTAGTCAGATTGTCGATCGGTATAGAACATATAGATGATATTATGGCTGACTTAAAGCAAGCATTAGACAAAGCAAGCTAGCACCCCGCTTCTTTATCAGCACAATGGACGCGTATGTGGCTAAAGGGATTTTTCGCAATGGCCATACCAATAGCATTTTAGCTGGATCACCTGCACGTAAACTGGTTGCTCACAAGATTAGCAAACGCTTTCGCAAGCAGGCAGAATTAAAAATCATCCCTGCTAAAAATAATATTCAACTTTCTGCACACTATAACGTTCAACCCCAACAGCCAGCACACACGATAGTTTTATTACATGGCTGGCTGGGTTGTTCCGATTCATTATATATCGTTACTTTAGGCGACTTTCTATATAGACATGGCTTCAATGTCGTAAGATTAAACTTGCGCGATCATGGTGACTCATACCATCTGAATGAAAAGTTATTTCATTCCTGCCGAATTCAAGAAGTGATTAACGCCTGCATAAATATCCAGAACGAGTTTGACAGCGAATTGTCATTAATTGGCTTTTCACTCGGTGCAAATTTTGCTTTACGCATTAACGCATTCACTACCCCGCAACAACTTAAGCTTGTTCAAACCATCGCTATTTGTCCTGTCATAGACCCAAGTAATACTTTACACGCATTAGAAACTTCATTTTTAGTTTACAGAAACTATTTTATGCAGCGCTGGCGTTCTTCATATTATAAAAAAGTGGATGCATTTCCACATATTTACACGAAAAAAACATTTGATGAATGCAAATCCCTTAGAGATGCAACAGAAAATCTCGCGACCAAACACGCCGGATTTGAAAGCTTAGAGTCATATCTGAATGGCTATGCTATCTCTGGCAAACGACTTAGCACTTTAAATTCTATGGCCAACGTAGTGCTTGCTAAAGATGATCCAATAATTCCTTGGCAAGATTGCAATAAGCTAGATGAAAACCACTATTTAAACATTTTGCTTACCGAACATGGCGGACATTGTGGCTTTTTAGAGCCTGGACTTACCAGCCCATGGGTAAATGATTACTCATTATTTCATGTCAGTAACAGTTTGCGATAATTCTCTCTAGCAATTTAGTAGTCATGCATAAAATCGATCATGACGATCGATTTTTTTCAGTAATAAATTCTATGTGATCTTGGTCTAAGTATCCATAAGCAATGAACATTTAATCCTTAGAACACTAAGACAATGAAAATGAATCCAATAGTAGTGTTGGCAGTAATGACTGCACCATCAATCGCTTCTGCAAATGGCGGACTAAGCATCAATAAATTTTCATCACAAACGATTAATGATGAACAGCTACGAGTGATATCTGCAAACACACAGATTTCTGCTCATGCGCCAGTAGACAAGTTCTATGCGTATAACAGAAATAATAAAACCGTAGTTGATACGAATGCGTTTCGTCACGATAAGACTCAGTCATAATCGCTGACGCAGCGATCTGAGTCAAGGATGAGCTACGAACAAGGACGTTCTTTTTAACCAGAAAATTAACTAAACGAGATAACTATGCATGCTTCACACACAATAGCAACACAATCAAACGATCTCTTGCATAACGTTGAAAAAGAAATTAGCCGTGATGTAAGCATTGGCAAGGTCCGCCATTCCTTTGCACGCCTGGAGGCTATTGCGCAAGATTTTACACTTGTGAACCAGCATGGAAAATTTATCAACCTCTATGATTCACTAGAACAGCACTCAGTGGTTATCAACTTTTACTCACCTGCTGATAATTCACAAGTTAATTTGAGTGAAATGATTAGCTTGAACAAAGTGCTTTCGGATCTAAATATCAAGCATTACTTAATCAGCCAAGATCAATATTACTTAAGCCAAGTCGCATCTGTAACCAAACAATTAAATATTGATCTACTGCACGATCAAAACTTAAGAATTTTTTTCAACTATGGTCTGGTTAACAGTGAAATTAATACACCCTTTGAACTATTTGAAAATAAACATGTAGCTCGTTACACGAATCGCCAGCATGTCAATGCGATGTATTTAATCGGCACTGATCGCCGTATTCATTTTTCACAATTAAATTTTTCTGATAATTCAGTACATAAAGATGCACTGGTAGATGAAATCCTACAACTAAACCAGCAAAATACTAAACAAAATCATGAATCACATTGAAATATACTCGCGGGAATCATGTCCCAACTGCCAACTCGCAAAGTCATTACTTGATGCCAAAGGCGTGACATACAATGAAATTAATCTCGATTACAATGAAACACTAGCACTGAAAGTGATGCGTATTTTTAATCAACGCACTGTGCCACAGATTGTTATCAACAAAACTGCGATCGGAGATTACGATTCATTAGAAAAACTGGAGACACAAGGTCAGCTGGATATTATGCTGAGTAAATTATCCAACGGCTAATCTGATTACATAATTAAAGCCAAATAAACAAACAGAAACTTGCTGTCATATCTTTGTTAATTACTTAATTCAATCAGGCAGTCCGACGTCTCGTCAAACCAAGCAATGCAATCAGCGATGACCCAAACAACCAAACGGCTGCGGGTAGGGGAATAATTGTGCCAGAAATTTCACGCGTGAGTTTCTCTGTAATAGCAGCCTCAAAAGCAGCCAAGTCAGTCAGATTGTCTGCACTTACCACAAACCCATCTGACGTTATAGCAAATGCTGCAAGATATTGATCAATTGTGCCTAGTGCAGCAAAAGGCGATGTATCCTCGGCGCCTAAAATAGCAAGCCCATTCACAGTAATACCTGCTGTTTCTGCAGCAGCTCTTTGGGCAACGACTACATCTGTACATAATTGAGCTGTTGACAAGCAATTATCTGTAACACCAATTAAATCCACATTTTGTACGCCATCAGTTGACACATCAATGACGCGGCGCGCACTATCAAAACCATTATTATTAAATGCTCCAATACCAAATTGAATTGCATCAGCAATATTTGTTTTGCCATCACCCCCTCCCATTGGATCAGGCTCTGTTAGCGAGAGTATTGAGGTCCCAAAATTATCAGCATCCAGTGCCGTGCTAAGTTGTACCCAAGACAGCTTGGGATTATTGAAGCTTACCGTAGCCCCACTCGCAGTCGTCGAAAAATAGGCAACCGACACAGCAATACCATTGGTTAGACTCGTAATAGCATTTTGTACGGATGTACTTTTAAATGCATTGGCATAACCTTGCCGTTGTAACTCAAACTCGGATTGACTAATACTATTGGAGACATCAATCATCAACTGCAATTGAAGATCGACTTGCATTGCATAAGATTGAGTATTTATAAATAGTGAAAACAACAGCACAGTAATGAGCTTATTTATTATTTTCATTAGCTTTCCCCGCTCTAATTTATAGGTATTAGTATTATTAGTGACAGGCATCACTTTTTTTAATTATAGGAATATTATGCCTATAACATAAGCATATAAGAGCACTTATAAATGACAATAAAATGAAGCCATACGAATAAAAAAAAGAATACTGCAACACAAACAATCACTACAAGTATAACCTACTAAATTTACATAGTATTAAAGAAACTGGTATTTACCCGAGTCAAGAAAACTTTTTTCTTCTTCGGTACTTTGCCTATTTAAAATCTGATTTAGCTCAGGGAATCTGCCAAATCTAGAGATAACGTAGTGATGACTTTGTGCAAAGCTAAGTGATTTAGCATAAAGTTCTTTTAACTCGTCAGGGACTTCATTTAGCAGGCCAGTAAATTTTTCGACGCAAAGGTCTTGAATTGATAAATCCTCAGCATGCATTAATGGCATGTATAGAAATTTTCTATGGATAAAATATAACGACCGATCAAATCTCTGTTCAATCGCTAACTGTACTAACGCAACAGCTTTTCTATCTTGTGCAAAACTACGTGCAGTATTGCGATGTATATGTCGAGAAAATTGATCAAGCAAGATGACTAAGGCCAGCAAGGTGTCTGGAGTTGACTGCCACTCTGTTAGCTCATCATTGCAGGCTTTTTCATATAGAGATGAAAATCTTTGCTTAATAATTTCATCATAGGCAGCACCATTACCAAACCACATAGATGCTTTATCGGTGGGAAAATCGGTTGGGTTTTCTAGCCTGCCAAACCAAAAATCTAAAACACTATCTGCGTCACTATTCACAGCATAAGTAATGCGTTCAACTTACTTAATTGGCACCGGTGGCATGCGCGACTGCAATCGAGTGGTTTTATTTGCCATTTTCCATTCGTAAACAGTTGAGTATGCCATGACGCGACGAACATATTTACGTGTTTCGTCATAAGGGATTGTATCTACCCAGATATCGGCAGACATATTTCTCTGCTCAGGCAACCAGCGTTTTACTCGATGCGGTCCAGCATTATATGACGCAGTCGCAAGTACTTGTTGGTTGTCATATTTATCAAGCATAGCACGTAAATATTTACTGCCAAGTTGCACGTTTAACTTGGGTTGCATTAATGCCGCACGACTGGGTGATTTTAATTTTAATGATTTTGCGACATCTTTTGCAGTTGCTGGCATCAGTTGCATTAATCCCCTCGCCCCTGCATGAGACTTGGCTAAGCTATTCATCGCGCTTTCTTGACGCATCACACCATACACATACTCCGGACGCAAAGAGAATCGCTGAGCATTTTGTTTAACGATGTCATCATAAGGCTGCGGAAAACGAAGCTGCAAGTCATCATAGTGTCGCCCTCTTGCGACGGTAAATATCGCCGTATGATGCCAATCCCATTGATGCGCAATGTAGGCTGCGATTTGTAATTGCTTTTGAGTAAACCCTGCAGTGAGATATTTCCACTCCTGATAAGCATGATAGGTTTGCCCAGCTTCAAGCAGTTCACGTGCACGAATCAAAGGCGGGTAATCAATCACCCGGCCTATTTCAAAATCAGTAAACTGCAGAGGTGCGTCATTCATCTCATAAGGTTTTTGCACACGGTCTGCGGCGAGAAAACCATAATAATCTCGCTCACGTGCTATTTGATCATAGATATATTTAGCGTCGGCGTGGATACCCATTTCTTCTAACGCACGCGCCCGCCAGTATTTCCACTCCAGTGCTTGCTTGGTTTCAATATCCATTAGCACAATACTTCTGAGCACGGCCGGCCAGTCATTCGCTCGCATGGCAGCACGTGCCCGCCATTGCTGCACTTCCACATCAGCGATATCGTCTGGTAATGTCGCCATTAAATCAGCAGCCAACGGATTATGGCGCCAAGCAGCGACTAAGGCGATATTAGCTAGCGTTTGATTATGTTGCTGTTGGCTAAATTGGTATTTAGCACTCAATTGCTGCCAGGCTTTTGCAGCCATAGCCACATCTTGTCGTGCTAAACGGCGTACGCCATATGCAATTATTTTACGTACGACGGGTTGATCTTGCTGCAGATCAGGGTCATTTAATATTTTTGTCGGTGTGTTATGCACGCTATTGAGTAAAGCAAACCAATGCACTTGTTCGGTACTGAGTTTGCCGGCCAAATATTTCGCCAGCTTCATATTGTTGTTTGCCATTGCAAGATCTATACGCTGCCAGATGAGATCCTCATCAAACTGTTCTTGCTTTTCTAGCCAGGAAAATAGCGCATCACACTCATCAGGTTGCGAGTGTCCCACTAACCATAATTTCTTGATTTCATTGCTAGCATCAGACACATCTCCCGATTTCATTCGTGTGCGCATATCAAAACACTGATGCGCGACATTATTGTTAGCAACATAATACTGTCGAAATTTTGCATGTTGGCCACGCCTCATGAGTGCGTCTAGCCATGCCTGACGAATAGTTTTAGCAGCAGGAATATAGGAATAATTGTCTAAGAAGTGACGTACATCTTTCTCAGGTGCAGTATCTATGCGACGACGTAGCTCTTCATATTGCAAGTAGGGATACAAAGGATAATCCGACAACTGGCTGGCTAACATAGCAAACTGCTTGCTATCCTCTGAAGCCAATGCATGACGCGCCTCCATGTATATCTGCCTTTGTTGCGTTAAGCTTGCCGCCTCTGCATTATTCACAATCAGCGTGATTGCCAGAATAGATAAAAACAGACTAGTTAAGCTAAACGCTGGCCAATTCATGGGAAGAATTTTCATAGTGATAGGATAAAGTACGTTATACGCCCTTGTTTAGTTAAAAATTGCGCTGTTCTTCAAACATTTACTCTCAACCAAGCCTTAAAATATTAGTTAGTGAAGTGAATAAGTGAATTAGCCCACATATTCATTTTCCCTAGTTTATACAAGGAGAGGTGAAAAATGGATAGAAATTTGCCAAAAAACAACAGCGCAACCTCGTGCATGGATACTGGAATATATTTATTGGATAATGATCCTATCAGTACGCTACAAAACAACCTCAAAGTATCAGGAAAAGGAATCAGCGAAATGAATAACGCTTATATCGGTAAAGAACGTCGCTTAGAAGAGCGTCGAATCAATGCGAGCGAACGGCGTGAACTAGTCCGCTACGAAATCAATAAAGCGCCTCGCAGATCCGGTACAGATAGACGTAAAGTAAATGGTTGGGCGGAGCACTCTGAATATAAACTAATGTGATCGCGTAGTACTTGTATTGCTATACCTTTTGAATAACGCGAAATACATTTTCGCGTGTTGATTTTTCTTGACGCAAATCTTCCTCAACCCCCAACGAATACTGGCTTATCTCCACCGCAGGCTCAATTACGCGAGTAGCTATCGCGGAATGAGTGTTCACTGTACCCATTGAATTTAACACATTATCTAAAGCATCAATGTAGCTTGGGTGCTGCGTTAAGTCTTCATATACTACTAACACCCCATTTGCTGACAGTTGCTTAAATGCTTGTTTTAACAACTGTTGATAGCATTCATTACCTGCATCAACCAGCAGTTGACTGATCACGACAATATCACATGAATTCTCGCACAGGGCTTTATCCATCTCGCTCACATGCTGCATAACATGCCTATCGCATGTATGTGCTGAGAAATATCGATCAATGCTACTTTGCAGGTTGCTATAACATTCACCCACATGTGTTGTACTCGCACTCTCTACATTAACAAATGATGACAACAATACATCATGCGCCAATAACCCATAGTCATGACCGATATAATGTAAACGAAGGCCTTTATTTTTGCCTATATAATCTTTAATAATTCTCTCAATGACCGCACTGGTTTTATATTCCTGCCAGATTATTTGACATAGCGGCGTAAATACCTGCTTCAGATGAGCACTTACATCATTTGTGTTTGCTTGTTTCTGCACACTGGCGAGCAGCAAGTTGCCCCGTTCTTTAAAGAACCATGCGGCACTACTTGGCATCGGTGTTGGCCACTTTCTACCAACACGTAAAGACATCACACCATCATTCTCTGCAGTGATATTACTTGAGCCTGTCCACCGCTCTCGACTAAGAAATATATTTTCTAAAAAACTACGTGACCAGAAATCCTTTTCATGCGCCTGACCTTCAGGATAGACAGGTAGCACCACCGCGCCTCCAGGCTTCACATGCTTGAGCAGTTCCAATAAAAACGATGCTCCCCAATAATTGGCAAACAGTGACACACTAATACCAATATAAATTTTATCTAATGCTTCAGGTAGCAACGGGTAAAAGAAATTACCCACCTTACCATCTGCGAAATCCATATCGATATGCTCGCTGAATGGCGTCATGCTATAGATTTTTTCATCGGGCCTGACTTGATTATTTTTATCCCGTTCTGCGGAAAAATAATACTCAAGGTCTTCTTCAATGTATTCATCTGCAAGGTGTAAAACAACCTGACTCATGCAAAGCGTCCTAAATATCTAATTACTGTTTTGAGCGATAAGGCGAAGTACATTAACAAAAAGCCACAGCTAACAAACCCGCTTAATCGAGGATTAATGTAATTCGTTAGTGCAGTTGCTATTTAGATGCAGAAAAAGCGGCTTTATTGGAGTGATTACGCGTATGAGAAACTAACCCACTGCGTACCTGTTCAACAGGTGCATGATGTTTTTTCGCATGTGGCACATGATGCTTGTATGGCTTGCTATAGTGTCCGGCAATCACACCTTTATGTGAACGGCCAAATCCATACGGCAGGTAGGCTGGACGATAATAACCGCGCTCAGATTCTTGAGGCGCGATATAGACTTCCTGCACTGGAGGATTTTTGGCAGCGTTAATCTCCGCCAACTGCTGCTTTCGCTTGAGATCATCAGCACGACGATCTTGCAAGCGCTGCAGTTGATTTTGTATAGAGTAATAATCATCAGCAGGAAGAGATTGCGCTTGATATTCAGAGAATACAAATGACTCGTGATCGACCTGATGTCCAGGTAAGGCATCGCCGTAATGAGTGACACCTTCATCATCAACCCATTTATATAATTCCTGAGCTTGCACATTTATGGTCGCAAGCAGCCCGTATAACCATAGTGTTAGTAACAGTTTTAGTTTCATCACATATCAGGTGGTTTTGTTATATTGCACGTCTATTATACAGTAGACCTGCTTACCTTTGGGTAATCTTACATCGACTTCTTCATTAATTCTTTTTTTCATTAACGCTTTGGCTAGTGGCGAATCCATGCTGATATATTCCGGCGCATCATCGAATTCATCTGGCCCGACGATGCGGAAATTCGATACCTCACCATGCTCGTTCTCTAGTGTTACCCAGGCACCAAAATATACACATTCTTGATCGCTAGGGACGGCGTCTACAACGGTGATATCAGACAAGCGTTTTTGCAAATAACGCACGCGTGAATCAATTTCTCTGAGCTGTTTTTTGCCATAAATATATTCTGCATTTTCAGAGCGGTCCCCCTGGGCTGCCGCTTCTTGCACGGAGCGCGTGACTTTAGGACGCTTCACGGTCCATAGATAATCATACTCTTGCTGAAGACGCTGTTTACCTGCAGCAGTAATATATTTTGACTTGGGAGGCGCTGGTGGACGATATCGACCCATGAACTATGTATTCTTTACGGTCCAGCCATCAATATCTTCGGGCGCTTCATGTTGCTCCAGCTGATCCCAAACAACATACCCAGTGTGCTGATTGAAGACTGATCGTGCGGCATCTTGTGGTGTTTCAAATGCTAACGTTGGCATACCGTCCACCCACAAATCCCACAATCCCATAGGCTCTTGACGTATCTCAAATTTAGCTATGTTTGTTTCTAAAATGTATTCCATTATTATCCATTACATGAGAGTTTAGTCGCATATATAGAGCTGAGATATGCTGCAACTATTTTGTTAATCAGCTCTACTTAATTATATGCGAGCTTGGGAGCTAAATTACAATGAGCAAAGCAGATTTTGTCTTTCATGGCATATTCCCAGATGTGCTTAGATCTCAGAATCCTCCCAAGCAAATGATTAAAGTGCTATTTGATGTTAACTTTTTAGATCAATTCCATTCTCACTTACTTGCCGATATAGAGTTATTCGAAGAGCAAGGCGAATTTGAAGTGCGTGCAAAACTGCCGTTTAAATGCGAACAATTTTCTCAGGCAGCGCTTCAATATTATGAATATGCGCTCGGCCCACAGGCAAGCACCATCAGCCATAGCGGACCCAAAGGAGCAAGCATTGCTACAAATAATGTGATTCGCGCCCAATGGCAAATCTCCCTGGAAGCGAGCGAGCTATAGAAGCAAGCTTGGCATGATTAACTAGATAAGGTCATGTGTACTTGATAGAGATCATGTTGACTGTTGATATATTTGCGCTCAAAAGGTGTTATCGCATCTGATAGCATTAGTAGCTCGACAGTTACATCAGTATTTTTCACCTGAGCCAATGCCTGTGCAAACTCTTGCGCGTAGATGAGCCAATTTGTACGCATTGTTAATACGCCGCCTAATGCCACCAATGTTGGGAATATTGGATGTGCGTGCCACCTTCTTTGCAATTGCCCTGGCTTGGGCCAAGGGTTGGGATAAAATAAATAATGACGCAGCACAGCCCATTCCGCCTCGTGGATTAATCGCCACAGGTGGACACAGTCGGCCTGTAGAATTAACAAATTATCAGGGCACTCTCCATGCTTATGGCTACGTGCAAGTCGTCGCGCAGATTTATCAATCGCCAACACTTTTTTATCTGGGTAATGCCTAGCCAATCGATAGCTACTCTCGCCCACTCCACATCCACTGTCTAAAATAACCGGGTCACCGGCAACAAAACGACTTGCTATTGCGAATGCATCGTAGGCATGCTTAGGTATAGACTCTTGCCATTCAGACTGCTGATAGCGTGCAACCAGCTTACTCAAATTTTTATGTGGCCGCGTCTGGCTACTAACAATTTGCGGCGACTTTATGTGGCTCATACCAATTTCACCTACTGCAAACAATTATCTAATAAATGAATCCACCGATTGCGAAGAAAAAATCTCACCATATCGACATGCATGGTGACGTTAGAAATGATGAATATGCTTGGCTGCGTGACCCGAACTGGCAGCAAGTCATGCAAGATCCAAGCGTACTGCGAGAAGATATTCGACATTATCTAGAACAAGAGAATGCATTTACTCACGCATGGATGCAAGACACTGAGCAACTTCAAACAACTTTGTTTGAAGAAATGAAAGCGCGCATAAAAGAAGATGACTCATCAGTGCCAAGTAAAGACGGAGACTACTTTTATTATGACCGCTATGAAGTGGGAGCACAGCATTCTTTATATTGCCGCTATCAATTAGACCAAGATGGTGCCGCGCCAGAAGAAGTATTATTGGATGCTGATGCACTTGCAAAGCAATATGACTATTTTGATATTGGTGAATGTGAGCACAGCCCTAATCATCGCTACCTAGCATATTGCATCGATACTAAGGGCTCTGAGTTTTATACGTTACGCATACTTGATTTAAAAAGTGGGGAATACCTGCCTGAGTCTATTAGCAACATACAAGGTAATTTTGTTTGGGCAATGGACAGCAATACGATTTTTTACACAACACTAGATAGCAATCATCGCCCAGATAAAGTCTATCGGCATCGTTTAAATACAGATGTTGAAGAGGATGAATTAGTTTACCAAGAACACGATGCAGGATTTTTTGTTGGCTTAGATCGCACTGAGTCGAATCGATTTATCTTAATCTCTGCGCATGATCATACAACCACAGAAATATACTATTTAGATGCACATCATCCTTCACAAGCAGCAACATTGTTTCAAGCACGTGAAACTGATATTGAATACGCGATTAGTGATCATGCCGACACATGGTATATCACTACCAATGCAGGCAACTGTAAAGATTATAAAATCATGTCTACAGACCTTGCTACTACACAGCGTGCTCATTGGAAAAATCATTATCTACCTGCGTCAGGCACCCTATTAAAAGGCATTTATCTATTCCAAAACTACCTGGTTAGATTTGAACGTATTCAAAGTTTACCCAAAATAGTCATAGCACCGTTTGACACTATTCATGAAGAGTACGCTATTGCTTTTGATGAGGAGGCTTATGAACTGGGCATGTATGGAGGATTTGAATTTATCACCGATAATTTACGTTTTTCTTATTCATCCATGACGACACCCACTCAGATATTTGATTTCAACATGAAAACGCGTGAACGTGAATTACGCAAGCAACAAGAAGTCCCCTCTGGGCATGACAGTCATGATTTTATTACTCAGCGCATCTTTGCTGCTGCTAAAGATGGCACCTCCATTCCCATTTCAATCCTCTATCACCGTGACACTGAAGTGAATTCACATACGCCCTTGTTGTTATACGGTTATGGCTCTTATGGCAGCAGTATGCCAGCCAGCTTTTCCACTACACGACTAAGCTTAGTTAAACGTGGATTTATTTATGCCATAGCCCATATTCGAGGCGGCATGGAGCTAGGTTATGACTGGTACACACAAGGCAAGTTACGGCACAAGAAAAATACCTTCAACGATTTCATTTGCGCAGCGGAACATTTAATTGAGTCAAATTACACATCCGCCGGCAACATTACTATTCATGGAGGATCCGCTGGCGGCATGTTAGTAGGCGCAGTAATAAATTTAAGACCCGAATTATTCCGCGCAGCGATTGCAGACGTCCCTTTTGTTGATGTGCTTAACACTATGTGTGATGACTCACTACCACTGACACCACCAGAGTGGCCAGAATGGGGCAATCCCATTCAATCAAAGGAAGACTATTTCTTTATTAAAAGTTATTCCCCCTATGACAACGTTGCTGCTCAAGACTACCCACACCTGTTGATTACCGCCGGCCTGACTGATCCGCGGGTGACTTACTGGGAACCTGCAAAGTGGGCAGCAAAACTACGCAGCATGAAAACTGACGACAACATCTTACTGCTTAAGACTATTATGGACGCGGGACATGCCGGGGCCTCGGGACGTTTCGATAGCCTCAAAGAGGTTGCCTTAATGTATGCATTTGTAATTAAACTGTACGATTAGTCGAATTTTTAGTCTACACGCCAAATAAATTACTGATGATTGTATCGCTTATTCAATAACTGATTGTTCCATATATGATTTTTCTTTGTTGCACTAATATAAGGATGATAAATATATGAGAAATTTATACTAGACAAGAGCCGTTAGATGTCTAAAATGACCAATCTTTTCAGCGAAGCCAAAAAAAACGATAATTCTTCGTGGAAGTCCAAGGAATGAAAGGGAGCATCAATGACGAATGAAAACCTCATCAAGCGTGATAATGACACAGGTTATATCATCGCTTGGAAGCACAAATATGACTTCGAAACGGGTCAGTTTGACGAGCAAATGACTTACGGAGAAGCCTGTAAAAAATGCGAAGAGCTAATTGCGGGTGATCCAGAAAAAACATTTTGGCCTCAAAAAGCCAAACCTGCGCCAGAGTGGCATATTATTTACAGTTAAATCTTCCTGCTTACTAAATTCATTACGGAGACAATCTTTCAATCACCCAGTCTCCGTCAGAGCCTTTATTATATTTAAGCCGATCATGTAAACGGCTGGGTCTGCCCTGCCAAAATTCGATGGCATTGGGAATTACTCGATAACCGCCCCAAAAACCCGGGCGCGGAATCACAACTAGATCTTTATATTTCTCTTCAGTATCTTGCACTTGATCACGTAACGCTTGATAAGAATCCATTACCCGACTTTGCTTAGAAGCAATGGCCCCAATCTGGCTGCCTCGCGGTCGTGATTGAAAATAGTCATCACTTTCATTCTCGCTGACTTTAACCACTTCACCCTCAATTCTTACTTGTCTTTCAAACTTGCCCCACCAAAAACACAGTGCAGCATTAGCATTGTCGGTAAGGTCATGCGCTTTGCGGCTATCGTAATTAGTGAAAAATACAAATCCGCGCTGATCTACACCCTTCAGTAACACCATGCGCGATGAGAGCCCCAGGTCATGAGAATAAGTGGCCAGATTCATTGCGGTTGGCTCTAAAATTTCTTTGCAAGCCAGTGCTTCATCCAGCCACGTTTGGAATTGAAGAATAGGATCAGCATTTAACTCTGACATGATTAGTTTCCCATTGTGATAATCTTTTCTTTGCTTAGAAATGTTATTGTTATTATTCACTGTATCTGTTGGATTATTATAAATTGTTATGAACTCAGTGAGAGTATCTCTAGCAATCAGTAAGGAGGAATTTACTCGATTATATCGCGGCGAAGCGCGCGATGTAATTTGTACAGCCAATGACGGGCGTACCGTTCAGTTCCCTGCCACTCACCTGATTCAGTTTGTGACCCACAATGGTATATATGGTGATTTCGAAATACATTTCTCTGAAAATAATAAGCTAATCAAAATTGTTCAACACAGCTAGTTTGAAAGGCAAGCACTATATTGATCTGCTTAAACAATTAAGTTTTCTTGATTTTACAAGACCGATTCTTTTTATAACGCCAATCGGCAAAATACTTATAAAAGTAATCAAGCACTGGCACCAGCCGACACAATGTCACAATACGGCCTAACAATGAGTAATACTTGAGTGAATTCCATATCAACACGAAGGCAGCAGCACCAGTGACAACTCCACCATCACTTTTTACCGCGTGTATGCGACGTAACAATGTTTCTTTACTGAAGCCATAATGTTGTATTTCATCCCAACGCGAATGAATACCCAGCCAGTCAATCGTATGAATTGCCGAGCATTTTTTATAATGTTCGATTTCTGCATCACATAATGGGCAGGCATCATCATAAAAAACGATATGAGGTTGTGAATGCATCGTACTATCCTGTTACTTCTATAATTCCAGTGTCACACGCAGACCATACTGCTTATGAGTGAGCAAGATACTGGCGTTATGTAAATTTAAAACAGCGTTGACCAAACTCAACCCTAACCCGGCACCATGCAAAGTTTGCTGCTCAGGATCACGATAGAATCGTTCAAACACTTTATCTCTTGATATTAACGGAATGCCAGGTCCATTGTCGTCGATATGTACTTTACACTGACCTTTATCCACTTCTAGCTGCACCTTAACCTCACCACCTTGCGGGGTAAATTTAATTGCGTTATCAAGTAGATTAGCAATCACTTGGAACATTAAATCACGATCACCTAAATATTTCATTGGCACAGTTTCAACAGTAATAGTCTGATTCTTATCATGCGCCAGCGGATCATATAGCCCGACCGCATCTTCAATAAGTGCTTGTAAATCAAACTCTACAAACTTCAGCTGTTGGCGACCCGACTCAATACTCGACAAACTTAAAAGCGAATTAAATGTCTTGAGCAATCCGTCAACCTCGTGTACGAGCTTGTCATCTTTTTCCGCGTCTAGCTTATTGCGCAAGCGTGCTAATGGAGTACGCAAGTCATGCGCAATGGTGTCTGTAATATGTTGTACGCCAGACATCAACTGTTCAATCTTATCCAGCATACTATTCAGTACTCGCGCAAGAAAACTTAAGTCATCCCAACGAGAGTCGATTTTTAAACGCTTTGTTAAGTCGCCTGTTGACATTATCTCATTCGCAGTGTCAGCAATTCGATTAATGCGTGTAACAACAAAAATACTAATTAGATAGCTGACAGCAACCAACATAATTAATGGCAGCACACCGGCAACCACTAATAAAATAATCATTGATTTAGACTCACGACTGTCTTCTTGCAAGTACAAATACAAGGCAATACTTAGACAAAGTGTTGAAAATATTAATAACAACAAAAAAAGATTTGCTGCTTTAAAGCTTGAGCTGCGCGTGTATTGTCTAGGCACCGTTATACTCAGTTATCCTCAATGATATAACCAGACCCGCGCTTGGTCTTGATGAGGTATTGCGCATCTTGGTCATCAATTTTCTGTCTCAATCGACTTACATGCACATCGATTACATTAGTTTGCGGATCAAAATGATAATCCCAAACATATTCCAACAGCATAGTGCGTGTGACAACTTGGCCTTTATTTCTTAGCAGATATTCGAGCAATCGAAATTCTGTGGCCTGCAGGGGAATATCTCTATCGCCTCTTCTTGCTTCTCGTTTTAATAAGTCTAATTCTACATCACGCGCATGCAAACACGTCTCAGTTTCACCTGGTTGCTTTACTCGCCGGTAGAGCGCTTCGATACGAGCCGACAATTCTGAAAATGCAAATGGTTTAACCAAGTAATCATCACCACCACTTCGCAAGCCTTTGACTCTATCATCCACCTCACCCAATGCACTGAATATAAGAATTGGCGTATGATTGCCGGCAGCACGCAACGTTTTAATGATGGTGAGCCCATCCATTTCAGGCAACATTCGATCTACTAACATGACATCATATTTTTCTGTCATCGCGAGAAACAGACCATCCTTGCCATTTAATGAACTATCCACCACATGCCCTTGCTCGGACAACCCTTTGTGCACGAAGTCCATTAGTTCCTGGTCATCTTCGATACATAAAATATGCATAGCTAAAATTCCAATATTGCTGTGATTTCAATGGCTTTCTAGTTTACTGTAAGAAGTTAAATTATAGCTCAAGCCAACATTAAATTATTTTAATTTTCTCGACACATGATGTGTAACGTGGTTATGGCAACATAAATTAACAATTACCAATGACCCAAAACCGCATGAAGTTAAACCGTTATATTTTAATCATGATGTTACTCCAGATAAGCCATGCACATGCTGATTTTGCTGCGCCGACAATGCCCAGCATCATCACAACTGAGTGGCAAAAAGTAGAAATGCTGGGAACGACTAAGTTCAAACGATTCGGCATTCACATTTACGATGCAAGTCTGTGGAGTATTGCTGACCCAGTGTCAGATGATGTCTCTGAAGATTCAAAATTAGGCCGCGCAACCGCACTTTGTATTCAATACGCACGCAACATCAGCGCAGACAAACTATTGTCCAGTACATATAAACAATGGTTGCACCTTGGATTTGCCGATCAATATCCGCTAGATGCATGGTTGCAGACGCTTGAGAAGTTGTGGCCCAATGTAAAACCAGGAGATAACCTGATTTTTATAGCTTCAACCGATGGAATTAATCGTTTTTACTCACGCGACAAATATCTTGGCAGTATCAGTGATACAAGATTTAGTTCGGCTTTTCTCGACATTTGGCTAAGTCCAGATGCAAAGTACCAAAAACATAGAAAGGAATTACTCGGTGAAACCTAACAAGATTATCAGAACATCACTTCTCTTATTACTAGCGCTAAGCATTGCCGGGTGCAGCACGACATTAGAGGACTACCAAGGCACTGCCCCAGAATTTGATCTACAAACATATTTCACGGGTGACCTGAAAGGCTGGGGATTAGTTAAAAACTGGAAAGGCGAAGTCACCGAGAGATTCAGCGTCGACCTTAATGGCAAATGGGAGAATAATAAAGGTCGTTTATATGAATTATTCACCTATGCAGATGGCAGAACACAAGAACGAATTTGGCACCTAGAAAAACAAACGGACGGTACCAGTATTGGCCGCGCTGATGATGTTGTTGGCCATGCTATTGGCACACAATCAGGATTTGCTTTCAACTGGACGTATGAACTAATTATTGAAACCAATGATGGCACGGTCAATGTCACGCTTAACGACTGGCTCTATCAAATCAACAACGAAGCGTTACTTAGTGAAGCCCAAATCAAGAAATTTGGTATTAACGTAGGTGAAGTTCTCGTTTTATCGTCAAACAGGAAACACCACATGGATAACCACTTAATTGACCATTTTGTTAGCAACATGAATTCATTATCTAGCCAGAATATCAATCAAAAGTTAGGTGAGATATATACTAATGAAATTGAGTTTATTGACCCAGTTAAAGATATTAATGGCCTTGATAATCTTACCGAGTATTTTTCTAATTTATACAAGAGTGTTGAACATTGTCATTTCACAATTACCAATCATATACAAAGCGATAACCTCCATTCCATTGAGTGGCAGATGAAATTAAAGCACCAAAAGCTGGATAAGAAGAATGAAATCATACTTGAAGGTGCTTCCTTTATGCGCTTTGACAACGACAAAGTATGCTATCACCGCGACTACTATGATATGGGCGCACTTGTTTATGAACGTTTACCCATACTTGGCTCAGCAGTTAAGACAGTAAGAAATGCTTTCTAAAAAAACAACTGAGCACTATAGAGATAAAGTGATTTGGATCACTGGCGCATCCTCAGGCATAGGTCGCGCATTAACTATTATGCTTTCGCACCTTGATTGCGAATTATATATCTCATCACGCTCAATTGAACGACTCAGAGAAACTGTATCGATGTGTGCAGATCCAAGCAAGATTCATATAGCTGAGGCTGACCTAACCAATAAGCAAGCCAACCAAGATATATGCGAAACAATACGTCAACACAGCGGACGATTAGACATTGCCATTTTCAACGCCGGCACATGTGAGTACGTCGATATAGATAATTTCCAAAGCGAATTATTTGAACGACTGATTCAAAGCAACTACTTATCTATGATCTATGGAATAGAAGCCAGCCTCCCGTTACTAAAACAATCCAACAACGCTCAGCTAGTTGGTATGAGTAGCACAGCCGCCTATCTCGGCCTGCCTCGATCAGAGGCCTACGGATCAACTAAAGCAGCAATTCGTAATTTATTACGTTCACTTAAAGTTAGTTTAAGTTCAAAAAAAATAGATGTATCTGTCATATGCCCAGGGTTTGTTAAAACAGAACTGACAGATAAAAACGATTTTTCAATGCCTTGTTTAATCAGCGCAAAGCGCGCAAGTGAATACATATTACAAGGCATCGCTAACAACAAACATGAAATACATTTCCCTCGACGCTTCAGCTTAACCTTGAAACTAATTTCACTATTGCCTGATGCGATTCAATTTAGACTTTTATCAAAAACGGTTAAAGCATCATGAAAATTGCTATCATCGGTTCTGGAATCTCTGGATTAACAGCCGCACATTATTTACACAAGGTTCATGATATTACTGTGTATGAAAAAAATGCCTATGTCGGTGGTCATTCAAATACTATCGATGCGCAAGAAAATGGTCGTGTCATTCCCATTGATACAGGTTTTATAGTATTTAATGACTGGACATACCCTCACTATGAGAAGCTTATCAGCGAGCTAAACGTTCAAGTTGAAAATTCAGAAATGAGTTTCTCAGCTAAATGTGAAAACACAAATTTTTCATGGTGCGGCAAAGGCATTCAAGGTTTGGCATTCAATAAAAATAACTGGCACCAAACCAAGTCTTATCAAATTTTATTTGACTTCTTGCGTTTTAATCGTCTGGCCAAATTACTTATAAATAAATCAAAAACGGATATCACTTTAGGCGAGTTCCTAGCACAACATAAGTTTACGAACACATTTATTAACTACTATATTCTTCCGATGGGTGCTGCCATATGGTCATCGTCAATGGAGGATATCCATGCATATCCCGCACATAGCTTCTTATCTTTCTTTAACAACCATGGCCTACTGAATATTAATCATCGACCACAATGGAAAACCATTGTCGGTGGATCAAGGCAGTATGTTAAAGAATTAAGCAAGCCATTCGCAGACCATATTAGGCTAAACAGCAAAATCAAAACCATAGATAGACATAACAATAAAATTGCAATCCATCTAGATAACAATGTTAGTGAAATCTATGATCATTTGATCATGGCATGCCATAGCGATCAGGCATTACAGTTGTTATCACATCCATCAAATGAAGAAAAAAATACCCTTGGGAACATTAGATATCAGTTGAATGAAGCAGTGCTGCATACTGACGCTAGCCTAATGCCAAATGACAGTAATGCTTGGTCATCATGGAACTATTTGTTGCCAAAAGATAATGCCAATGTTGCCAAAGTCACGTACTACATGAATCGCTTGCAACCGCTAAACACACAACAAGATTATTTTGTCACACTCAACCTAACGGATCATATCGATAAAAATAAGATTATTCGCAAAATTGACTATCAACACCCGGTATTTGATTTAGCAGCAATACGAGCGCAAGAAAACAAACACCTATTAAATGGCAAACAAAATACCTGGTATTGCGGTGCTTACTGGAGACACGGTTTTCATGAGGACGGTGTTTGGAGCGCAGTAAAGACTATTGAACAATTCAATCAAGAGGTCTGCAATGAACAGTTGCATATACAAAGGGCAAGTTAATCATCGGCGCTTTAAACCGCGTGCTCATGAATTTACTTACTCACTGTTCATGATGTATGTCGATCTGGAAGAACTTCCAAATCTATTTAGTAACAATCGATACTGGCAAGTTGAAAAAGCTGGCCTCGCCTCATTTTATAGAAAAGACCATTATGGCGATGCCGGGCAAGACTTGTCGACCATGATCCATGACATTGTATATAAACATACCGGCGATGTTGTTAATGGTCCTATTCGCCTGTTAACACATTTTAGATACCTTGGTCATGTGTTTAACCCCATCAGTGTTTATTACTGTTATGACCATACCGATACACATCTCACTCATGTAGTCGCAGAAGTCACTAATACTCCCTGGAAAGAACAACATTGTTATGTTCTGTCTGGCGAGATCCAGCAAGACCGTTTCATTGCCCACGCCCAACGAAAAGAATTTCATGTCTCCCCGTTTATGAATATGGACATGAACTATCAATGGAATATCCAAATACCGAGTGAGCAACTCAAATTAAAAATAGAAAACATATCCGATAACGACAAACTATTTGATGCATCAATGAGTTTAAAAAGAATAGAACTAAACAATAAAAATCTTATATCAACATTGGTTAATTACCCATTCATGACTTTAAAGGTTGTGAGTGCAATTCATATTCAAGCCCTAAAACTTTGGCTCAAAGGCATTGATTATGTTCCCCACCCAAAAAATAATTAACAAGGTAGAGTTATGTCAATTATTCCCAACCAGAACAAAACACTTCAAGAAGAACGATCATCCAATTGGCTTGATCAAGCATGCATGTCATTGCTGCTTAAGAAATTAGACAATATTGAAATTGGTTTCTTGCAATTATATGTCAATGACATGATTTATGAATTTGGAAAGATCGACTGTGAGAGTCGCATTCATGCAGTCATACGCGTTCAGGATATACGCGCGTTTCGTGAAATTGTATTTGGTGGCGAGCCTGCTGCAGGCAAGACATACATTGATCAGTTATGGACGTCAGATGACTTAATTGAAGTGCTTAGGATATTCACTATCAATCGCCATACTTTATTTGGATTCAAACATGGTATTGCGTCCCTTTCAAAAAACATCAATCGCGTTATTAATAATGCTCTACGCAATACAGTCAGCGGCTCTAAACGAAACATTAAAGCGCACTACGACATAGGCAACGATTTATATGAGCTGTTTCTTGATAATAAAATGATGTATTCATCTGCCTATTTTATCGATGAGACACAAACACTCGATAGCGCAGCAGAATATAAACTCAAGATTATCTGTGACAAGTTAGATCTGAACAGCAATGATGATGTTATTGAAATAGGTAGCGGCTGGGGTGGATTCGCTATATATGCCGCTCAACATTATGGCTGCCATGTAACGACAACAACTATTTCAGACGAACAATATAAACTTACACTAGATAAAGTACATGAATATGGGTTGCAGGACCGTATAATCGTTCTTAAAAAAGATTACCGCGAACTAACCGGTACTTACGATAAATTGGTTTCAATTGAAATGATTGAGTCTGTTGGGCATCAGTATATTGATGGCTACTTTAAAACGTGTTCTCAACTACTCAAACCATCAGGTGCGATGTTAATTCAGTCAATTACCATTTCTGATTTTCTCTTCAAGCACTATGTCAACTCAACTGACTTTATCAAAAAATACGTTTTCCCTGGCGGCTGCTTAACAAGCATGTCTTCGATGTTACATTCTACCGCGACACATACTGACTTGACGCTTTATCATAGTGAGTGTTTTGCACAAAGTTATGCCCTCACGCTTAAACTTTGGTATCAAAATTTTATTCGCAACAAAGATAAAGTACTTGAATTGGGCTACCCACCTGCTTTCATTCGTCTTTGGGAATATTATATGAAATATTGCCAAGCCGGCTTTGAGAATCGCGTGATAGACGTTCATCACTTAGTGTTTAAAAAGCCCGACAATCGCTTTAATCATTTAACCAAGTAGTTACTGAATGAATAAGCGACTTGCGTTTCTAATTTTTAACGTCTTAGGATTAGAAATCACCTGGGCAGCATGCGCTTATGGCGAGTTAAATGAATTCCCACTGTTGGGCGTGATTGTAGGCAGTGTCTATATCGTCGTGCACATGATACTGACGCCTACACGCTTGAGAGATATATTAACTCTCTGCGCACTGGCCAGCATTGGCATACTATTGGACTATGTAAACATGCTTCTTGATATTGTGACGTTCAACCCAGTGAATGCACAACACGCATTTATTCCTTTATGGCTGGTATTTTTATGGTGTGTGTTTAGTTTGATGATACCCCACAGCTTGCATTGGTTGAGAAAAAGACCATTACTTGCTTCAGCACTAGGCGCCGTCGGTGGCGCCAGTAGCTACTGGTTGGGGCACAAGCTTGGAGCGATCACCCTGTCTGATCCACTACTTTTCAGTGTAGGTATTTATTTCGTGCAATGGGCAATGTATGTCCCTCTTGCCTATGTAATCTATAACCATATTGAGAAAATGACGTTTAACCCAGAGTCAAACGTGAGTATGAATTAAATCGTACGGCTTTTCAGTCGTATGAAATATCCAACCCACCAAGACCACAATAGCCATTGGGATTTTTTGCGAGATATTGTTGGTGATAGTCTTCTGCATAATAAAATTCTGGAGCAGACATAATCTCGGTAGTTATACTGCCGTAACCTGCTTGCTGTAATTTGCGTGCATATGACTGTTTGGACTGATTTGCCAGTTCTAATTGATCATCAGTGAAAGTATAAATTCCGGAGCGATATTGCGTGCCTTTATCATTGCCTTGTCGCATACCTTGAGTGGGATTGTGCGACTGCCAAAATACTTTAAGCAGTGTCTCAACAATAATTTCCGCGGGATCAAACATAACCAACACGACTTCATTATGCCCTGTCAGCCCTGTGCAAACTTCTTCATACGTTGCATTGGGCGTCAGTCCGCCAGCATAACCCACCGCAGTCGAATACACGCCGGGTGTTTGCCAAAATTTTCTCTCAGCACCCCAAAAACAACCCAAACCAAACATGATCATTTGGATGTTTTGTGGAAATGGCGCAGTGATCCTATTGCCATTAACATAATGGTCTGTCGATACTTGCATCACAGCGTCTCTACCAGGCAGTGCTTCTTGTGCTGTCGGCAGCCTGTCTTTGATGGGTGATAATCCAAACATAAATTATTTAATTACATCCTTATCTACAAATCTACAATTTTGCAGCTGTTTAAATAAACTTGACTCACGTTGAAAAAACCCTTGTGTGTGTAGCGAATCATCAAGCTGATAATATTCATAATCTAAATGATGACACAGTTCGTGTATCAACGTTCTTAAAAATGTCTTGTACGCCACAACTTGCTGGCGTTTGGCTGTTTTCATCCAGACATATAAACGCGCTCTGATGCGAGCATGATCTACTGGCTCATAGAGACCATGCAATTCACCGTAATCATCATGAGGACGTTGCTCCAGCACATGGACACGCGCACTGGATACACGCATATTGCCACATCTCAATGGTTGGCAAATCGCATCAACTATCTGCTGACTACTCCTTTCAACTAGCGCAACATTGCCCATCTTAAGATGGGCTTCAAGTTGTTGTAAGCAGACGGGAAAATCTTGCCTGTTTTTTATAGCGATCGGGTTTAAGGCATCACTTTTACGCGCAATTGTTTTTTGCGTTTTATTAAAGCGACGATAATAAGCCAACGTCATATTTCACACCTTGATCGGCGCAAATAGTTCATGCGCATTATTGGTTGTGTAACGTGCAACGTCTTCCACCTTCATTTCTCGCACATCCGCCAGTGCCTGTAAGCAATCAATAATATATTCAGGATTATTGCGCTCACCTCGATGTGCTTGCACCGTCATATCTGGCGAATCGGTTTCTAGCACGATTGAGGTAATGGGTAATTGCTTGGCAAGCAATCGGAGCTTACTCGATCGCTCGTACGTTAGCATGCCGCCAAACCCAAATTTAAACCCATACTGCATATACCGCTCTGCCTGCTGCAGGCTACCATTGAATGCATGCGCCACTCCGCCTTTGACAGGATACTTTGCCAAACAAGCCAGCACTTCTTCATGAGCTTTTCTCACATGCAAAATTACCGGTAGATCCATCTCGCCAGCAACGATTAACTGTTGTTTAAATATCTCATGTTGTTTCTCAATTGAACGTGATCGATCAAAGAAATCGAGTCCAATCTCACCGATAGCCACGGGCTGAGATGACTGTACATACCTGCGTAATGACTCCACATGCGTTTGGCAATGACTTTCAATAAACATGGGGTGTAACCCCAATGCATAGTAAATATCGTCGTGTTGATTGCAAAAGGAAAGCAAACTATCCCAAGTGGACATCTTCACTGCAGGCACTACGAATGCACACAAACCATTTTCCCTGGCGCGTGACAACACCTCGTCTCGATCCTTGGCATATGCGTCAAAATCAAGGTGACAGTGAGTATCAATAATTTTCATACAGACATAACAGATAAAGTCCGACTAGATTATTGCTATACGCACTAATATATTCAATCATTACACTCCTATGGAACTTGTACAATCACGTCGTTTTGTAGGCATTCAAAGACTTTATGGTCAGGTAGCTTATCAAAAAATCATCAATTGCCACATTTGCACCATTGGCATTGGCGGGGTTGGTTCGTGGGTCGTTGAATCATTAGCTCGCAGTGCTGTGGGCAAGCTAACGTTAATCGATTTAGACCATATCGCCGAATCGAATATTAATCGACAAATACACGCTCTCGACACAACATTGGGGCAAGCCAAAATACAGGCAATGAGTGATCGTATTGCATTGATCAACCCCCAGTGTGAAACAACATTAATTGATGATCACATCACGTTTGACAATATTGAAACCTATTTAAACCAAGACTTTGATTATATTATTGATTGTATCGACCAGTTTCGCATTAAAGCCGCCTTGATCCATTATTGCCGCAGCAATAAAAAGAAACTACTCACTATAGGTGGTGCAGGTGGCAGAGTGGACCCTACCCGCATCAACGTCGCAGATTTATCACGCTCCGAGGGCGATTCACTGTTAGCAAAAACACGCAAGCAATTGCGCGTACATCATGGCTTCCCAAGAAATAAACAACGCCGTTTTGATATTCCTTGCGTATACTCCAACGAACAATTGCGCTACCCAACAGACGAACAAGAAGTCAGTAAACAAAAATCAGCCTGCACCAATCTCAGCGGTTTAAACTGCGCAAATGGCTTTGGCTCGTTGACAGCTGTCACTGCCAGCTTCGGCATGGTTGCTAGCTCTTACGTATTAAATTTTGTAGCTAACAGCTAAATGACGCAGTTAATCGGTGAGATAAGCGCGTTTTTTAAAAATGATTTTACCTTACTCATAGAAACCCCTATAATAGTGCTTATTGTTTATACCTACATAAGCATTACACGGAGCGTGCGGCTTTATATATATACCCACCTTCGTATTTATTTTTTATACACATTCCTAAAATAATAATTGGCTAGATTATATTCAGCCTTAAAGGACTATTCATGAGTGAACAAAAGCCTGAAGATGTCAGCATCAGTCAGACAGTCGCTATCCTTATTGATGGCAATAATATTGAACGCAGTATTCATGATCAAACTAAAGACGCGAATACAATGCTCAACTTTGATAAATTAATTCCCAAGCTATTAGGTAACCGTGGCCTTAATCGCCTTATTTACTTTCGCGAAGGTAAGCAAATCTCACAAAAATTAAAAGACCGATTGCATGAATTCTTTCATGGTTCGGTACGCCCCTGCCATAAATCTGCAGATATCCCGCTGTCAATTAATGCCATGCAGTTGGCCAGCAAGGTGGATACAATTGTGATTATGTCTGGTGACTCAGACTATATAGAACTGGTACGTCACTTAAAATCAGAAGGTGTACGCGTTGAGATCGCTTCTGTTGATGCGACTACCGCGCATATTATTAAAGAAGAATGCGACCATCATTATCGTATCAATGAGGATGATTGGTTTACTTATTCCCCCAAACAGGCAAATCAAAGTAACAAGCAAAACAAGCGTCGTAGCAATAAAAAATCGCAATCGAATGGCAACGGCAAACAAGCAGCCAACGAAAGCAACTCTAACAATGATCAAACGAATGTTAATCAAGAAGACTCCACGGATAACTTTGAGGACAAACAGCCTCAATCCAATGAGTCAGACATTCTGGAAACAGTAAAAGACACGTCTTCTTCAAAAACCTACCAGCCCGACTACCCTCAAAGTCAATACATCGACCCCGGGCAATAACAGCGCTGATTAGTATGCCTGTCAACAATCACGTTCTTACTCGACATATACTTTGAACGTGATTAATTTTTTGTCCAAATGGCAATTCAGCCTTTTGCTATTAGCCCTGGTGGGAAATATCTTGCTTGCGCCGATGTTGGGTCCCATCCCCTCATTGTTGGCATTTACATTACTGCTGTTTGTAATAATGCTTGTGATTGGGACAAAAAGAAATGTTTTGATTATTTACATACTTATTGCATCCATTGCACTTGCTTCATCATGGTTACATATTGTTAATAGCGCTAATACCGCAACTATGCTTATTAGCCAAACGTCTTCTTTTCTGACACTGTTACTTGCCATGGCATTAATATTAAAAAATATTTTTGCCAATGATATTGTCACAATAGATACTATCGCTGAGTCACTATGTGTCTATTTGCTGTTAGGGTTTGCATTCGCTTACATATACACACTTATAGATATCGTTTATCCCAATTCATTCGTGTCGTCACTTACCAATGATTTTGTCGTTTTTTCAGAGAGCAAATCAGGCCTGGAAAAGATTTACTTTAGCTTTATCACATTATTAACTGTGGGTTATGGCGACGTTGTTCCCGCCAGCCATCCTGCAAAACTAACAACAATTATCGAGGGATTTTTTGGACAAATCTATCTGGTAGTAATGATAGCGAGATTAGTTGGCATGCATGTTTCACAACGATCTAATAACCATTAATTCAGAGATTAGTAACGCCGCAAAATTCTCGCGGCGTATTTTCTATCTGCCAGCTTGAAATGAAGATAAATTATCACAGCGGTCATAGACGCCTTGCACGCCACTCTTAGACAATACAAGCTGCCATAATTGAATATCACGCGCTCGAAAAGCGCCTGCACACGATTGCAAATAGTATTTCCACATACGGTAAAAGCGCTCACCATAATCAGGCTTCAATTCAGACCAACCTTGGTCGAAGTTTTTAAACCATGTCATCAACGTCTTATCATAATAAGCACCAAAGTTATGCAAGTCTTCAATGACAAAAAGTTTCTCACTGGCACCGGCTATTTCTGTCAAAGACGGAATCTGACCATTAGGGAAAATATACTTGTGTATCCAAGGGTCAGGAGTTGGCTTAGTCACTAGCCCACCAATGGTATGCAGTAAAAACAAACCTTCATCTGCTAAGCATTTATTTGCAACTTCAAAATACGACCGATAGTTTTTACTACCTACATGTTCAAACATACCTATTGAAATTATATGATCGAATTTTTCATCTAACAGTCGATAGTCTTGCACTCTTATCTCAATGGGCAGCCCTTGGCATAAATTTTTCGCATACTCCGCTTGCTCTGTTGATATGGTGATTCCAGTCACTTTAGCAGCATAATTTTCAGCGGCAAACTTAGCAAAGCTTCCCCAGCCACAACCAATATCAAGCACATGCTGCCCGGGCTGTAACTGGATTTTCTTACAGATAAGATCTAGCTTGGCTTCTTGAGCCGCATCAAGATCAGTTGCTTGTTTCCAGTAGCCACATGTATAGGTCATACGTTTATCCAACATGATTTCAAATAAACGATTGCCCAAATTATAATGGGTATTTCCTACCTGAAAGGCACGCGAGATACTTTGCAGATTAGTAAACTTGGCGCGTATTGCTAACGCCAACATTTTATAAGGCTCAACTTTCGACTCAATATCAAATTTAAGCAGGTTACATATAAACTGATCGACACTTTCAGTGTCCCACCAGCCATCCATATAGCCTTCACCTAATGCTAATGTGCCATCAGAAAAAACCCGGTTATAAAATTGCTCGTTGTGAATTTTAATGTCCCAAGGACGATTACCGGATACTTTAATATCAGCGAGAGCGAGTATCTCTTCAAATTTATTATGTATGGATTTCATCACTAGACCTCCGTGAACCACACGATTTATTACAAGTTGTTATGAAGTCTTTAGTATAGAATTTGATTTAACAAAAAATAAATGCATTTAATTCATCATTGCGATAAAGAATTTTTATTATTAGAAAAAAAGTTTGCTCATAGTGCATAAGCAAGCTGGGTAGTTACAAAATAGTGCAACTATTTCATGTGATGAAGCTAATTCAGAACTGTTAGCTTTTTACGTGCTTGTTTTGCTAGTTCGACTAGCGCATGCCTAACATCTTCGGCAGTCGTGCATGGCGACATAAATTCAAATCGATGACAGATGTTATTTACCTCAATATCAAAACCCTCATAGTCAATGGCCACCATAGTCGGTTGCGAGTCGTTAGTATCAATATTTTTTACTCGACAATAATCATGCAGCGCATCAATATGATCTTCATTCATATGATCAATCATTTTTTGCTCAACATGCTTCTCAAATTGAAATTGACTCATGACAAACAATTTTTAAAATTTAATTATTCTCAGTGAATTGTTTCCATCGTATCAGCGTCGACACTGACCAGCTTCCATTCACTGGTTAGCTCCATATTCTCATTAGCCGCACCATAATATATCGCCCCACTTTTTGTGCAGGCAAAATAATATGTGTCAACGCCTTCTCCTTGTTCAATCATCAAATAATCTTCGTCCATTGCATCGCCTTTATTAAGTCTATAGCTTTTCAATATATTTGGGCAGAATTTTATAAATCAAGGGAAGTTTACAAAATAATGTATGAACTTAGCATCACGTTACAAGCACTTTCATGAGTATGAATTACTATATTTACACTATATGTAATGTGCGACATTATACTTGCTAATGAGAATTATATACGTTAAAAAATTGTGTGGTTTAATTTAGGATAGATATAATGATTTTAACTAATATTGAAGAAGTCCCGGGTAAGAAAATTATTGAACATTATGGCTTAGTTCAAGGCAATACAATACGTGCAAAACATGTTGGCAAAGATATCTTAGCGGGCTTTAAAAATATCTTCGGTGGCGAATTGGGCGCATATACTGAGCTGCTGTCAGAATCTCGCAAGGAAGCTACCAATAGAATGATTCAACAAGCTGAATCGATGGGTGCGAATGCGATTATCAACGTTCGTTACAGCACCTCTTCCGTAGCACAAGGGGCTGCAGAGCTGTATGCTTATGGCACCGCAGTGAGAGTCGAATAATGCTAGATATTATAATTCTCGTCACATTACTTGCGTTGGGCTATTTTTTTGGTCGGCGCGCTGAAAGCAAACATTACCAATCGATCATTGATCGAGAAACTGAGCTACTTAAACTCCCACTTGTCACATTAAAGCAACCACCGCCCATTAAGCACTATGAAGTTAATTCAGCTTTAATATCTGGTAACGTTGTCATATCGATCGATTTTTTCAAACAATTTTTAGCCTCATTAAAACTGTTG